>NZ_PDJL01000007.1 GCF_002563795.1 Vibrio sp. ES.051 | reverse complement strand
TTTTGGTGTTATCACCATTGCCTTTCATTTGGTAAGCAGTGATTAACGCCCGCCCCATATTGCTTGATCTCAACCCGAAATTACGGGCATTCATATTTCTATTCATTACTCGACATGCTCGCTTAATGCGTTCTGGTAAGAGGTAACGTGCATTTATGGTTGCACTTCCAATTCCACTTTAACGGGCCTATTGCATCCCAGTGGGTTCGAGTCTTTGCATCTCGACCGGTGGCAGTAACCACACTTCAAATCAGTATGGGGCGGTGTCCTCGATGCTTTATGGAATAGCGAGAAATGTAGAAACGTCTAAAAACTTCCGAGTGCAATTAGGGAGAGACAACGATAAATCATTGTTTTAATGCAATTATCACTAGGTATTTAAAACGTAACTATCGTCGTCTAATTTTCTAACGCAAATTAGACGACTGGCACTTCGCTCTATTTTTTAATTTGTCCCTGGAGGGACTGAGTAGCTCCTAATGCCGCCCTTTCGAGCATTGCTAAACGCTTTTAGCGTTTGATGGAGTATTTTTCCTGAAGGGCCCTTTCGAGCATTTTTTGAGTAGTGTGCCGCGACCGAACAATATCGGAGTCACCTGAGCGGCAGTGACGATTTCATCATCAGCGATGAATTAATACAATGTAGCACTTTGATTTTTAAAAAAGAATAGTTTTGATCACACGTCCAGCTCTAACTGGTCACGTTCAACGAACTTAAACTCTAACGCATGCACAGAGCGCCCTTTTTTTACGATCTTGTATGTAATGTCTAAGTTACTCAAAGTGCCAATTTCTTTTATCGCAGGAACTAATGCTCTTTTTTTTGCATCACTCCAATCGTAAGTATCTGGCCACTCTAGAATATGTTTTAAGTTCTCTAGAGTCACATGGACTGACTTACCTTCCTGACAGTAAGTGGTCCAACTTTTGGCATATTCATACAAGCGCCATGAATATACGGATTTTAGAGAGGCTGCATTTTTGAGTTTGTACGTTGTATATTGATTTTTAATGTATGTAAATGAGGGTACACTTCAGGAGTGAAACTTAACTCAATAAACCCCTCATCTTTCGCGTAAGTTGCGCTAGAAACCCAGCGAAAACGAGTAATGCGCTCAGAATTACCTACTTTTTCTTTAACAGAAAACTGTCGCTCAAAAATGTTATCTGCAGCTTTTTTAAGGTATAGGTAAGCGTTCCTAGGATCTATCTCATATGTTTCTGCATAATCCAGTGCGGTAATTTTTACCTTTTGAAACTCAGCCAAATGCGCATGCGCTCTTGATCCTTTTCGGGAGTCAACTATTGCAACCGCCATCATTATTGCACGCTTTTCTACCAACGTTAGACCGTGTGCAGACCTCGTTAATGTATTACTCATACTCACGTTAAAATTACCGTAATCATCATTTTTTAATTCTTCTAAAAACATACCATCAACCTGTCCGTTTTAAAAATAAATGACACAATGCCACCATGTCCGAACAAAGAAAACCGACATAATCACACTTTGTCATGAAATAGCAATTATAAAATTAAGGATCCCCCCACTTACTACAAAAACGGACATAAAAAAAAATGTCCCTTTAAAAAACGGACATAAAAAAAAATGTCCCTTTAACTGTGGGCGAGACCATAAATTTGTCCGTTTAAACCATAAATTTGTCCGTTTAAACCATAAATTTGTCCGTTTTAAAATTTCCAAAATCGCTCTCAGCCCTTATGCCACAAGGGCTGAGAGCGATCGCATTTTTTCCTTAAAAACAAGTATTAAAAACAAGAAATAAAAATAAGGGATTTTTTTGTTTTTTTCAGTTTTCAAAAACAAAAAATCATTGAGTACGGAGTACAAAATTCAACTCGTAGGTAGTGTGTTTTTACTATCCATAAATTGTCCATAATGAGCGCAATCTACGAAAGGTTCTGGGACAGTAACTTTGGGATTAAACACAGTGAAGAATTTACAGAGAATCGAATATTTCTCTCTGCGCGTTTTATTCGTCTCATGTTCAATACTTTTCCAGTAGCGAATAATCTGACGCTTCCCAATAGCCTCCAAACGAGGATCACCTTCTCTGGCCATAATGTCTTCCAAAATGGCAATAAGTCTGAGCATCTGTTTTTTCTTGTAGGCAGACTTCTTACCTTTGGTGACGTATTCACTCATAACCTGCCGAATTAAAAAGTGTTTTTTGTGGTGCATATCTACCCTAAGTAATTATTTGTAATGTTCACTCGACCATGACCTAACTCCTGAGCAACTTGAAGGCGCGCATCATGATCCAATTGCCTAGCATGTTCTAAAGAAATATCGAGCGTTGTAGACATGTATTTGAGGTGTTCTAATCCATGTGAAAAACCTGAATTGACGGGACTTTCAACACCGGTAAGAGTCTCATAACGAGCGTTGGCGTAATGGTGACGTTCTCCGTGAAAATTGACACCCGAACCACTAATTTCTCGGTAGCACTGACTCTGGTACTGCGCCCAGGACATATTTTGTGGAACCATACTGGTATGGTCTTTCTGAATCTCAGCGGCGATCTTGAGAGCGCGAATTTGTGCAGGAGAAGAAACTGGAAATTCTCGAAGCCGGCCTCCTTTAGTGCCACCTTCAATACGAATAACTCCCGTACGCAATGCATGGCCTAATACTCTCTTTGCATTAATCAAACAAGACTCTTTAAATCGAAGTCCTATCTCACGCTGTAACGCCAATTGTGCCCCCAAACGCCCTGTAAGCGTTTTTAAGGCATTTTGGTGCTGTTCTACACCCACACCCTTGTAAAAGACCGCCACGCCCGTTCTAGAGGGCAATCCGGCGTCATTTACACCATCAACCCGGCACGATCGATCTAATCGAGCATACTCCATCGCCACATTCACTTTACTCAGGTAATTCTGAGCGGTAGACGCGGAAATAACGCCATTTTCAAAGCGTTCATTTAGGTAGTGGGCGTATTTTAGAACGTGCATTTTCTCGACTTTTCGCAGGTCGTTAACACCATTTTCCTTTAAATGTTTAGCAAAATCATACAAGGCACTCTTACAAATATTTTTGGTGTTATCACCATTGCCTTTCATTTGGTAAGCAGTGATTAACGCCCGCCCCATATTGCTTGATCTCAACCCGAAATTACGGGCATTCATATTTCTATTCATTACTCGACATGCTCGCTTAATGCGTTCTGGTAAGAGGTAACGTGCATTTATGGTTGCACTTCCAATTCCACTTTAACGGGCCTATTGCATCCCAGTGGGTTCGAGTCTTTGCATCTCGACCGGTGGCAGTAACCACACTTCAAATCAGTATGGGGCGGTGTCCTCGATGCTTTATGGAATAGCGAGAAATGTAGAAACGTCTAAAAACTTCCGAGTGCAATTAGGGAGAGACAACGATAAATCATTGTTTTAATGCAATTATCACTAGGTATTTAAAACGTAACTATCGTCGTCTAATTTTCTAACGCAAATTAGACGACTGGCACTTCGCTCTATTTTTTAATTTGTCCCTGGAGGGACTGAGTAGCTCCTAATGCCGCCCTTTCGAGCATTGCTAAACGCTTTTAGCGTTTGATGGAGTATTTTTCCTGAAGGGCCCTTTCGAGCATTTTTTGAGTAGTGTGCCGCGACCGAACAATATCGGAGTCACCTGAGCGGCAGTGACGATTTCATCATCAGCGATGAATTAATACAATGTAGCACTTTGATTTTTAAAAAAGAATAGTTTTGATCACACGTCCAGCTCTAACTGGTCACGTTCAACGAACTTAAACTCTAACGCATGCACAGAGCGCCCTTTTTTTACGATCTTGTATGTAATGTCTAAGTTACTCAAAGTGCCAATTTCTTTTATCGCAGGAACTAATGCTCTTTTTTTTGCATCACTCCAATCGTAAGTATCTGGCCACTCTAGAATATGTTTTAAGTTCTCTAGAGTCACATGGACTGACTTACCTTCCTGACAGTAAGTGGTCCAACTTTTGGCATATTCATACAAGCGCCATGAATATACGGATTTTAGAGAGGCTGCATTTTTGAGTTTGTACGTTGTATATTGATTTTTTAATGTATGTAAATGAGGGTACACTTCAGGAGTGAAACTTAACTCAATAAACCCCTCATCTTTCGCGTAAGTTGCGCTAGAAACCCAGCGAAAACGAGTAATGCGCTCAGAATTACCTACTTTTTCTTTAACAGAAAACTGTCGCTCAAAAATGTTATCTGCAGCTTTTTTAAGGTATAGGTAAGCGTTCCTAGGATCTATCTCATATGTTTCTGCATAATCCAGTGCGGTAATTTTTACCTTTTGAAACTCAGCCAAATGCGCATGCGCTCTTGATCCTTTTCGGGAGTCAACTATTGCAACCGCCATCATTATTGCACGCTTTTCTACCAACGTTAGACCGTGTGCAGACCTCGTTAATGTATTACTCATACTCACGTTAAAATTACCGTAATCATCATTTTTTAATTCTTCTAAAAACATACCATCAACCTGTCCGTTTTAAAAATAAATGACACAATGCCACCATGTCCGAACAAAGAAAACCGACATAATCACACTTTGTCATGAAATAGCAATTATAAAATTAAGGATCCCCCACTTACTACAAAAACGGACATAAAAAAAAATGTCCCTTTAAAAAACGGACATAAAAAAAAATGTCCCTTTAACTGTGGGCGAGACCATAAATTTGTCCGTTTAAACCATAAATTTGTCCGTTTAAACCATAAATTTGTCCGTTTTAAAATTTCCAAAATCGCTCTCAGCCCTTATGCCACAAGGGCTGAGAGCGATCGCATTTTTTCCTTAAAAACAAGTATTAAAAACAAGAAATAAAAATAAGGGATTTTTTTGTTTTTTTCAGTTTTCAAAAACAAAAAATCATTGAGTACGGAGTACAAAATTCAACTCGTAGGTAGTGTGTTTTTACTATCCATAAATTGTCCATAATGAGCGCAATCTACGAAAGGTTCTGGGACAGTAACTTTGGGATTAAACACAGTGAAGAATTTACAGAGAATCGAATATTTCTCTCTGCGCGTTTTATTCGTCTCATGTTCAATACTTTTCCAGTAGCGAATAATCTGACGCTTCCCAATAGCCTCCAAACGAGGATCACCTTCTCTGGCCATAATGTCTTCCAAAATGGCAATAAGTCTGAGCATCTGTTTTTTCTTGTAGGCAGACTTCTTACCTTTGGTGACGTATTCACTCATAACCTGCCGAATTAAAAAGTGTTTTTTGTGGTGCATATCTACCCTAAGTAATTATTTGTAATGTTCACTCGACCATGACCTAACTCCTGAGCAACTTGAAGGCGCGCATCATGATCCAATTGCCTAGCATGTTCTAAAGAAATATCGAGCGTTGTAGACATGTATTTGAGGTGTTCTAATCCATGTGAAAAACCTGAATTGACGGGACTTTCAACACCGGTAAGAGTCTCATAACGAGCGTTGGCGTAATGGTGACGTTCTCCGTGAAAATTGACACCCGAACCACTAATTTCTCGGTAGCACTGACTCTGGTACTGCGCCCAGGACATATTTTGTGGAACCATACTGGTATGGTCTTTCTGAATCTCAGCGGCGATCTTGAGAGCGCGAATTTGTGCAGGAGAAGAAACTGGAAATTCTCGAAGCCGGCCTCCTTTAGTGCCACCTTCAATACGAATAACTCCCGTACGCAATGCATGGCCTAATACTCTCTTTGCATTAATCAAACAAGACTCTTTAAATCGAAGTCCTATCTCACGCTGTAACGCCAATTGTGCCCCCAAACGCCCTGTAAGCGTTTTTAAGGCATTTTGGTGCTGTTCTACACCCACACCCTTGTAAAAGACCGCCACGCCCGTTCTAGAGGGCAATCCGGCGTCATTTACACCATCAACCCGGCACGATCGATCTAATCGAGCATACTCCATCGCCACATTCACTTTACTCAGGTAATTCTGAGCGGTAGACGCGGAAATAACGCCATTTTCAAAGCGTTCATTTAGGTAGTGGGCGTATTTTAGAACGTGCATTTTCTCGACTTTTCGCAGGTCGTTAACACCATTTTCCTTTAAATGTTTAGCAAAATCATACAAGGCACTCTTACAAATATTTTTGGTGTTATCACCATTGCCTTTCATTTGGTAAGCAGTGATTAACGCCCGCCCCATATTGCTTGATCTCAACCCGAAATTACGGGCATTCATATTTCTATTCATTACTCGACATGCTCGCTTAATGCGTTCTGGTAAGAGGTAACGTGCATTTATGGTTGCACTTCCAATTCCACTTTAACGGGCCTATTGCATCCCAGTGGGTTCGAGTCTTTGCATCTCGACCGGTGGCAGTAACCACACTTCAAATCAGTATGGGGCGGTGTCCTCGATGCTTTATGGAATAGCGAGAAATGTAGAAACGTCTAAAAACTTCCGAGTGCAATTAGGGAGAGACAACGATAAATCATTGTTTTAATGCAATTATCACTAGGTATTTAAAACGTAACTATCGTCGTCTAATTTTCTAACGCAAATTAGACGACTGGCACTTCGCTCTATTTTTTAATTTGTCCCTGGAGGGACTGAGTAGCTCCTAATGCCGCCCTTTCGAGCATTGCTAAACGCTTTTAGCGTTTGATGGAGTATTTTTCCTGAAGGGCCCTTTCGAGCATTTTTTGAGTAGTGTGCCGCGACCGAACAATATCGGAGTCACCTGAGCGGCAGTGACGATTTCATCATCAGCGATGAATTAATACAATGTAGCACTTTGATTTTTAAAAAAGAATAGTTTTGATCACACGTCCAGCTCTAACTGGTCACGTTCAACGAACTTAAACTCTAACGCATGCACAGAGCGCCCTTTTTTTACGATCTTGTATGTAATGTCTAAGTTACTCAAAGTGCCAATTTCTTTTATCGCAGGAACTAATGCTCTTTTTTTTGCATCACTCCAATCGTAAGTATCTGGCCACTCTAGAATATGTTTTAAGTTCTCTAGAGTCACATGGACTGACTTACCTTCCTGACAGTAAGTGGTCCAACTTTTGGCATATTCATACAAGCGCCATGAATATACGGATTTTAGAGAGGCTGCATTTTTGAGTTTGTACGTTGTATATTGATTTTTTAATGTATGTAAATGAGGGTACACTTCAGGAGTGAAACTTAACTCAATAAACCCCTCATCTTTCGCGTAAGTTGCGCTAGAAACCCAGCGAAAACGAGTAATGCGCTCAGAATTACCTACTTTTTCTTTAACAGAAAACTGTCGCTCAAAAATGTTATCTGCAGCTTTTTTAAGGTATAGGTAAGCGTTCCTAGGATCTATCTCCATTATGTTTCTCGCATAATCCAGTGCGGTAATTTTTACCTTTTGAAACTCAGCCAAATGCGCATGCGCTCTTG
>NZ_PDJL01000006.1 GCF_002563795.1 Vibrio sp. ES.051 | reverse complement strand
ATTCAAAAGCGATAAATAAAGCCTGGCGATGTCCTACTCTCACATGGGGGAAACCCCACACTACCAATCGGCGCTATTTCGTTTCACTTCTGAGTTCGGCATGGAAGTCAGGTGGGGTCCAAAACGCTATGGTCGCCAAGCAAATTCTTTTTAACTACCGCCAACGCAGTAATTAATAATCTGGAAAGCTGTTTCAGTTCTTAACACAATCAAGTTTTCTTGTATTGAGCCATCAAAACCCCTTGGGTGTTGTATGGTTAAGCCTCACGGGCAATTAGTACAGGTTAGCTCAATGCCTCGCAGCACTTACACACCCTGCCTATCAACGTCGTAGTCTACGACAACCCTTTAGGATACTTAAAGTATCAGGGAGAACTCATCTCAAGGCTCGCTTCCCGCTTAGATGCTTTCAGCGGTTATCGATCCGAACTTAGCTACCGGGCAATGCGTCTGGCGACACAACCCGAACACCAGAGGTTCGTCCACTCCGGTCCTCTCGTACTAGGAGCAGCCCCTTTCAATTCTCCAACGCCCACGGCAGATAGGGACCGAACTGTCTCACGACGTTCTAAACCCAGCTCGCGTACCACTTTAAATGGCGAACAGCCATACCCTTGGGACCGACTTCAGCCCCAGGATGTGATGAGCCGACATCGAGGTGCCAAACACCGCCGTCGATATGAACTCTTGGGCGGTATCAGCCTGTTATCCCCGGAGTACCTTTTATCCGTTGAGCGATGGCCCTTCCATTCAGAACCACCGGATCACTATGACCTGCTTTCGCACCTGCTCGAATTGTCATTCTCGCAGTCAAGCGGGCTTATGCCATTGCACTAACCACACGATGTCCAACCGTGTTTAGCCCACCTTCGTGCTCCTCCGTTACGCTTTGGGAGGAGACCGCCCCAGTCAAACTACCCACCAGGCACTGTCCTCACCCCGATGAGGGGGCTAAGTTAGAACATCAACACTACAAGGGTGGTATTTCAAGGTTGCCTCCACACATACTGGCGTACGTGCTTCAAAGGCTCCCACCTATCCTACACATGTAGGGTCAATGTTCAGTGCCAAGCTGTAGTAAAGGTTCACGGGGTCTTTCCGTCTAGCCGCGGGTACACTGCATCTTCACAGCGATTTCAATTTCACTGAGTCTCGGGTGGAGACAGCGTGGCCATCATTACGCCATTCGTGCAGGTCGGAACTTACCCGACAAGGAATTTCGCTACCTTAGGACCGTTATAGTTACGGCCGCCGTTTACCGGGGCTTCGATCAAGAGCGTCGACCGAAGTCTAACCCCATCAATTAACCTTCCGGCACCGGGCAGGCGTCACACCGTATACGTCATCTTACGATTTTGCACAGTGCTGTGTTTTTAATAAACAGTTGCAGCCACCTGGTATCTGCGACTCCTAGTAGCTCCATCCGCAAGGGACTTCACCGCCAAGAGCGTACCTTCTCCCGAAGTTACGGTACCATTTTGCCTAGTTCCTTCACCCGAGTTCTCTCAAGCGCCTTGGTATTCTCTACCCGACCACCTGTGTCGGTTTGGGGTACGATTCCATCAAATCTGAAGCTTAGAGGCTTTTCCTGGAAGCATGGCATCAATGACTTCACATCCGTAGATGCTCGACGTCGTGTCTCAGCCTTAAAAAGAGCCGGATTTACCTAACTCTTCAGCCTACGCACTTGAACCTGGACAACCGTCGCCAGGCCCACCTAGCCTTCTCCGTCCCCCCATCGCAATTTGATTGAGTACGGGAATATTAACCCGTTTCCCATCGACTACGCCTTTCGGCCTCGCCTTAGGGGTCGACTCACCCTGCCCCGATTAACGTTGGACAGGAACCCTTGGTCTTCCGGCGTGGAGGTTTTTCACCCCCATTATCGTTACTCATGTCAGCATTCGCACTTCTGATACGTCCAGCGTGCCTTACGACACACCTTCAACCGCTTACAGAACGCTCCCCTACCCAATACTCAAAGAGTATTGCCGCAGCTTCGGTTTACTACTTAGCCCCGTTACATCTTCCGCGCAGGCCGACTCGACCAGTGAGCTATTACGCTTTCTTTAAATGATGGCTGCTTCTAAGCCAACATCCTGGCTGTCTGAGCCTTCCCACATCGTTTCCCACTTAGTAGTAATTTGGGACCTTAGCTGGCGGTCTGGGTTGTTTCCCTCTCCACGACGGACGTTAGCACCCGCCGTGTGTCTCCCGGATAGTACTTACTGGTATTCGGAGTTTGCAAAGGGTTGGTAAGTCGGGATGACCCCCTAGCCTTAACAGTGCTCTACCCCCAGTAGTATTCGTCCGAGGCGCTACCTAAATAGCTTTCGGGGAGAACCAGCTATCTCCAGGTTTGATTGGCCTTTCACCCCTAGCCACAAGTCATCCGCTAATTTTTCAACATTAGTCGGTTCGGTCCTCCAATTGATGTTACTCAATCTTCAACCTGCCCATGGCTAGATCACCTGGTTTCGGGTCTATATCCAGAGACTAAGTCGCGCAGTTAACACTCGCTTTCGCTACGGCTCCCCTAGATGGTTAACCTTGCCACTGAATATAAGTCGCTGACCCATTATACAAAAGGTACGCAGTCACACCACGAAGGTGCTCCTACTGCTTGTACGTACACGGTTTCAGGTTCTATTTCACTCCCCTCACAGGGGTTCTTTTCGCCTTTCCCTCACGGTACTGGTTCACTATCGGTCAGTCAGTAGTATTTAGCCTTGGAGGATGGTCCCCCCATATTCAGACAGGATATCACGTGTCCCGCCCTACTCGATTTCACTGCATATGCGTCGTCAGTTACGGGGCTATCACCCTGTATCGCCAAGCTTTCCAGCTTGTTCACCTGACGCCTATAAAGCTTAAGGGCTAGTCCAATTTCGCTCGCCGCTACTTTCGGAATCTCGGTTGATTTCTTTTCCTCGGGGTACTTAGATGTTTCAGTTCCCCCGGTTCGCCTCGCTACGCTATGTATTCACGCAGCGATACTTACTTATGTAAGTGGGTTTCCCCATTCGGAAATCCCAGACTCAAGTGGCTTTTACTGCCTAATCTGGGCTTATCGCAAGTTAATACGTCCTTCATCGCCTCTGACTGCCAAGGCATCCACCGTGTACGCTTAGTCACTTAACCATACAACCCGAAGGAGTTTCGAGTTGATGTTCAAATCACCAAAGTTGTCTCTCATTATTTGAATGAGCGAGAGACATTTCGATTTTGCCGGACTCAATTTCGAATAATCACTGTAATAGTGATATTCCCAAGAACACTTGAATGTGTTGTTTTGGTGTTTATCTTTACGATAAACATTGAGAACTTTATTTGATAACAACGTTGTTGTTATCAGTCAGCTTTCCAAATTGTTAAAGAGCAAAGTTTTCTAATGAAAACCATGTTTAAACACACTCATTGAATGCACTTAAAGATGGTGGAGCTATGCGGGATCGAACCGCAGACCTCCTGCGTGCAAGGCAGGCGCTCTCCCAGCTGAGCTATAGCCCCATCAGGTGTCGATACTGTATGCCAATTTTCTGGGAAGGAAATTGGTGGGTCTGAGTGGACTCGAACCACCGACCTCTCGCTTATCAGGCGAACGCTCTAACCACCTGAGCTACAGACCCAGTATCGTCTCTTAAACTTTATAAACCGTATCAATCTGTGTGAACACTCATCGCAATAATCTTTCGTATAAGGAGGTGATCCAGCGCCAGGTTCCCCTAGCGCTACCTTGTTACGACTTCACCCCAGTCATGAACCACAAAGTGGTAAGCGTCCCCCCGAAGGTTAAACTACCTACTTCTTTTGCAGCCCACTCCCATGGTGTGACGGGCGGTGTGTACAAGGCCCGGGAACGTATTCACCGTGGCATTCTGATCCACGATTACTAGCGATTCCGACTTCATGGAGTCGAGTTGCAGACTCCAATCCGGACTACGACGCACTTTTTGGGATTCGCTCACCATCGCTGGCTCGCCGCCCTCTGTATGCGCCATTGTAGCACGTGTGTAGCCCTACTCGTAAGGGCCATGATGACTTGACGTCGTCCCCACCTTCCTCCGGTTTATCACCGGCAGTCTCCCTGGAGTTCCCGACATTACTCGCTGGCAAACAAGGATAAGGGTTGCGCTCGTTGCGGGACTTAACCCAACATTTCACAACACGAGCTGACGACAGCCATGCAGCACCTGTCTCAGAGCTCCCGAAGGCACACCAGAATCTCTTCCGGCTTCTCTGGATGTCAAGAGTAGGTAAGGTTCTTCGCGTTGCATCGAATTAAACCACATGCTCCACCGCTTGTGCGGGCCCCCGTCAATTCATTTGAGTTTTAATCTTGCGACCGTACTCCCCAGGCGGTCTACTTAACGCGTTAGCTCCGAAAGCCACGGCTCAAGGCCACAACCTCCAAGTAGACATCGTTTACGGCGTGGACTACCAGGGTATCTAATCCTGTTTGCTCCCCACGCTTTCGCATCTGAGTGTCAGTATCTGTCCAGGGGGCCGCCTTCGCCACTGGTATTCCTTCAGATCTCTACGCATTTCACCGCTACACCTGAAATTCTACCCCCCTCTACAGTACTCTAGTCTGCCAGTTTCAAATGCTATTCCGAGGTTGAGCCCCGGGCTTTCACATCTGACTTAACAAACCACCTGCATGCGCTTTACGCCCAGTAATTCCGATTAACGCTCGCACCCTCCGTATTACCGCGGCTGCTGGCACGGAGTTAGCCGGTGCTTCTTCTGTCGCTAACGTCAAAGAATACCGCTATTAACGATATCCCCTTCCTCACGACTGAAAGTACTTTACAACCCGAAGGCCTTCTTCATACACGCGGCATGGCTGCATCAGGCTTGCGCCCATTGTGCAATATTCCCCACTGCTGCCTCCCGTAGGAGTCTGGACCGTGTCTCAGTTCCAGTGTGGCTGATCATCCTCTCAGACCAGCTAGGGATCGTCGCCTTGGTGAGCTCTTACCTCACCAACTAGCTAATCCCACCTAGGCATATCCCGACGCGAGAGGCCCGAAGGTCCCCCTCTTTGGCCCGTAGGCATTATGCGGTATTAGCCATCGTTTCCAATGGTTATCCCCCACATCAGGGCAATTTCCTAGGCATTACTCACCCGTCCGCCGCTCGACGCCCAACAAATCACCCGAAGGCTCAATGTTGTCGTTTCCGCTCGACTTGCATGTGTTAGGCCTGCCGCCAGCGTTCAATCTGAGCCATGATCAAACTCTTCAATTTAAGATTTTGTCGGCTCAACGAATACTGACTTCAAAACTACAAACGTAATTTTAAAGCTATTATCGTTCCAACAGAACGATAATGAATTGACTGTGCCAAGATTAAACAAGTTAATCTCGATTGGTCACTCAGTTCATTGAAACCGTATTTGAAGCAAAAGCTTCTAATTCGATTATCATCAACGAGTGCCCACACAGATTGATAGGTCTATATTGTTAAAGAGCTTGCCAATTGAGCTCTGCTCAAATCGGACGGCCATTTTAGCGACTTAAAGTTTAGTGTCAATCACTTTTTTTCAAACTTTCTTTAAGCGTTTCCGCTTGGCTAATTTGGCTTGCTAACTCAGACTCCGTCTCATTCGAAGCGTTGCCCTGTCAGCGAGGTGGCATTATAGGGATTGCGATCACATTGGCAAGCCATTTTTATCGCTTTTTCTGTTTTTTTTGCCTTTCGGATAAGAAAACATCAAAAGGCTTCAAAAAAGCATATTTTTTCTACAATCTTTTGAATCTATCTGCGAAAAGTGCCACTTTCCCCCAATTCGTATATTCCACTTCTTTTGTTGTATCGGTCTCCCCCCCTGTCATCGACATGATGAATCGAATCATCATTCGGTCAAACCAACCATAACGAGGATAGTAAAGTGCTCCAGCAAACACTCCAATGAGAGTCGGTTTCCATGGTGACTTGAGAAGGAACTTACGGATATATGCGCTCCCCTCTGGGGTATCTTTTGCTTGGTCTTCTTTACGCGCGGTTAAATTGACACAAAAAAATGCGACTTTACTACTCTCTAACTGATTTAGATTACGCTCTATAAATTGGTAAAGCTTTTTGTTCAAGTGACCATAACGAATAGATGCGCCAATCAGTACTCTGTCGTATTGGCTAAAATCGATGGTATTTACATTATGTAAATCCATTAACTCACAATCAAAGTCCGCCAATTGTTCATCTATATAGTGAAATATTTTTTTGGTTTGCCCTTCACGTGAAGAGTATAGAAACAATGCTTTTGTCACGATTTTTCCTTAGCTACGCCAAAACGTCGGCGTGAGCAGAATTAATAAGGTAAAGATTTCCAGACGCCCAAATAACATAGACACAACCAACACCCATTTAGCCGTGTCGTTAATATCACCAAAATGCAGAGCAACTTCGCCTAAGCCAGGGCCGAGGTTATTCAAGGTCGCCGCTACTGCCGAAAATGCACTGAGCTCATCCATTCCAGTGGCAATCAATGCCAACATGCATACCACAAAAACAAGCGCGTATGCTGAGAAGAACCCCCATACTGCATCGACTACTCGTTGAGGCAGTGCGCTACCACCAACTTTGATGGTGTAAACCGCGCGAGGATGGACTAAGCGTTTTAGCTCGCGGGCACCTTGTAAGGTTAGAAGCAAGATACGGATCACTTTCATTCCGCCCCCCGTCGAACCCGCGCAGCCCCCGATAAAAGAAGAAAATAGTAGCAATACCGGTAAGAACAGTGGCCACTCTGCAAACCCTGTTGTAGTGAAGCCTGCCGTGGTCGAAATCGACACGGTTTGGAATAACGCTTGGTCAAAGGCGTCATAAGGCGAAGTGTAAGAGTGATGTTTAAGTAACAAAAGAAAACAAACCACAAACAACAACACTTGTATAAAGAGGAAAGCGCGGAATTCGGGGTCTTTCCAATAATACTTTGGATGAACGCCACCGGATGCAAATGCGGCAAAGTGCAACGTATAGTTACATGCTGATATTAATAAAAACACAACGGTGATCAGGTTAATCGCGTAACTGTCAAAGTAACCGATGCTAGCATCGTAGGTTGAGAAGCCTCCAATCGCTATCGTAGAGAAGCTATGGCTAATCGCGTCAAACGGTGTCATGCCTGCTAGCCAAAACGCAGAAGCACATGCGATGGTCAGACTCAGATAGATGTACCATAACGCTTTGGCTGTTTCTGCAATACGCGGCGTAACTTTGGTATCCTTAACTGGTCCTGGGATCTCAGCGCGGTATAGCTGCATACCACCAATGCCAAGCACTGGCAAAATTGCGACGGCTAATACGATGATCCCCATCCCCCCAAACCATTGCAGCAGCTGCCGATAGAATAAAATCGCTTTAGGTAATTCATCTAACCCGACGATGACCGTCGCCCCTGTTGTCGTCAGCGCGGAAAACGATTCAAAAAAGGCATCCGTCACAGATACGTTTGGGTTGTCAGAGATGAGAAAGGGAATCGAGCCAGCGCTACCAAGTACCGTCCAGAATAGAACGACAATAAGAAAGCCATCCCGTGCTTTAAGCTCATGCTTGTACCTGCGATTTGGGTACCAGCAGACGGCCCCGCAAAATAGCAGAACAAAAAATGTCGTGACAAAAGGCACACCCGCACCATCTCGATAGATAAGCGCAACCAGTGCTGGCGCGAGCATCGTGACACTAAAAAGTGCGAGCAATAGCCCGACGATTCGAATTATTGAACGAAATTGCATGGATAGATTGACTAGCGAAGCTGTCTTTGTTGCTTCTTATTTTTCATTATTGTCCGTCTAGAGGGGTAACTATTGCTTTCGCCCCACTTTTATTGATGATTGCCTGGGTAAACGCGCTCACTTCTCGAAGCTCAATTTCCACCACGAATATGACCAGATCGCTATAGTCTGCCTCAACTTCAACCGCCTCAAATTGAGCCAGTATTGATTGTGCGATAGGCAGAAACCCATAGTCTAACGTTAGTCTGAGCTTTGTGGTTATTTTTTTCTCAATAGTTTGAAGCAGCTTGAGTGCTTGTTGTACACCTCCGCCATAGGCCTTCACCAAACCGCCCGTTCCTAGCTTGATCCCCCCCGAATAACGGGTAACCACCGCAGTGATTTCACCGACTCCAGAACCGGATAACTGCGCCAGGATCGGTTTACCTGCGGTGCCTGATGGTTCACCATCATCACTAAAGCCCCATTTCATCGAATCTTCTGGTCGGCCAGCCACAATCCCCCAACAATGGTGTCTTGCATTGGCGTGTTTTGCTTTGACTTGTTCCACAAACGCTTTGGCTGCTTCTACACTTGGGGTATGCGCTAAGTATGTAATAAAGACACTTTTTTTGATCTCTTCTTCAAATTGAGTCGGCTCAGCAGGAATCAGATAAGGCTGGTCATTCATAGGATTATGGATTCAGAACTATTTACCCGCAGTCTATCACGAGTGCCATTTACACGTCGCATAAGATCTGCCACAGCGCACAATGTTAAACACTTGTTTAAAAAATGTATTGAAATTAACCAATCCGCGATCCAAACTAAGCTCACTGGTCAAACCAGAATAAAAATAACACGACTTCCTCGACTGCTCTTTGTCGAGGAACACGGCACCGTTGAATAGGTATACAGACAATCCACGATTGCATGTCATGGAGATAGACAATGATTTACCAAGCCGAAACCCTACAGGTAAAGGAAATACAATCTGGTATTGCAGAGCTTAACTTCTGCTCACCAACATCCGTCAATAAACTCGATCTAGCAACGCTGGAATCGTTAGATAAAGCCCTTGATGCACTGATCGCTCACCAAGGCTTAAAAGGTTTACTGCTCACTTCTGATAAAGACACGTTCATTGTTGGCGCGGACATTACCGAGTTTTTAGGTCTGTTTGCTAAAACAGATGCCGAACTCGATGAGTGGCTGCAGTTTGCTAATAGCGTCTTTAATAAACTAGAAGACTTACCCGTTCCAACCCTCTCCGCAATAAAAGGCCATGTGCTTGGCGGAGGCTGTGAGTGTGTCCTTGCGACCGATATGCGTATCGGTGATAACACCACCAGCATTGGTTTACCAGAAACCAAACTTGGCATCATGCCAGGTTTTGGTGGCTGTGTTCGATTACCTCGTGTTATCGGGGCAGACAGCGCCATGGAAATCATCACTCAAGGCAAAGCATGCCGCGCGGATGAGGCTCTGAAGATTGGTCTGTTAGATGCCATTGTAGAAACAGACTCTCTATACGAATCCGCACGGCAAACACTGACTGCAGCGATTAATGAGAAACTGGACTGGCAAGTACGTCGTAAACAAAAGACCTCACCACTGACACTCAGCAAGCTTGAGTCAATGATGAGTTTCACCATGGCGAAAGGTCTGGTAGCGCAAAAAGCGGGCCCTCACTACCCAGCGCCAATGGCTGCGGTAATAACGATTGAAGAAGGCGCACGTTTTGCGCGTAATGAAGCACTCAACGTTGAACGTAAGCACTTTGTGAAACTGGCGAAAACAGAAGAAGCCAAATCGTTAGTTGGTCTGTTCCTTAACGACCAATACATCAAAGGTATCGCGAAGCAAGCAGCGAAGTCTGCGAGTAAAGACACCCAACGTGCAGCGGTACTTGGTGCGGGCATCATGGGGGGCGGCATCGCTTATCAATCGGCGCTGAAAGGCGTGCCAGTATTGATGAAGGACATCGCGCAAGCCTCGCTAGATTTGGGCATGACCGAAGCGTCGAAACTACTCAATAAACGCTTATCTCGTGGTCGTATTGATGGTTTCAAGATGGCCGGTATTTTGGCCTCTATCACCCCAAGCCTACACTACGCCGGTATTGAAAACTCAGACGTGATTGTTGAAGCGGTGGTTGAAAACCCGAAAGTGAAAGCAGCAGTATTGAGTGAAGTAGAAACATACGTCGGTAATGATACTGTTCTCACGTCAAACACCTCGACGATTCCGATCAACCTTTTGGCTCAGTCGTTAAAACGCCCAGAAAACTTCTGTGGTATGCACTTCTTTAACCCTGTGCACCGCATGCCATTGGTTGAAATAATCCGCGGCGAAAAAACCTCTGATGAAACCATCAACCGTGTTGTCGCGTATGCCGCGAAAATGGGTAAATCACCAATCGTTGTGAATGACTGTCCGGGATTCTTCGTCAACCGCGTACTCTTCCCCTACTTTGGCGGCTTCAGCATGCTGCTACGTGATGGTGCGGATTTTACTAAAATCGACAAAATCATGGAGCGTCAGTTTGGCTGGCCGATGGGTCCGGCTTACTTACTGGATGTGGTCGGCATTGATACCGCGCACCACGCGCAAGCGGTCATGGCAGAAGGCTTCCCTGAGCGCATGGGCAAACAAGGTCGTGACGCGATTGATGCACTCTTTGAATCTGGCAAATATGGCCAGAAGAATGGCAACGGCTTCTATAGCTACACCCTTGATAAAAAAGGTAAGCCGAAGAAAACCTTCTCTGAAGATGTCTTGCCAGTCTTGGCGGGAGTTTGTGCCGATAAGCAAGACTTTGATGACCAAACCATCATCCAACGCATGATGATTCCCATGATCAACGAAGTGGTGCTGTGTTTACAAGAAGGCATCATCGCCTCGCCTCAAGAAGCCGATATGGCATTAGTTTACGGCCTTGGCTTCCCTCCATTCCGCGGTGGTGTATTCCGCTATCTAGACAGCGTGGGTATTGCTGAATTTGTCAAAATGGCAGAACAGTACTCACAACTAGGCGCAATGTACCAAGCACCGCAAACGCTGATTGACATGGCGGCGAAAGGCGAAAGCTTCTACGACGCACAACAGCAAGGTTCTATCTAAGGAGGGATTCCCAAAATGACTAATCAAACAAGAAACGTGGTCGTAGTCGATTGTCTGCGTACCCCTATGGGTCGCTCCAAAGGCGGTGCTTTCCGTCATACCCGTGCAGAAGATCTCTCTGCTCGCTTAATGAAAGGCATTCTGGCGCGTAACCCACAAGTGAACCCAAGTGAGATAGAAGACATCTACTGGGGCTGTGTACAACAAACACTGGAGCAAGGCTTCAATGTGGCTCGCAATGCGGCGCTGCTTGCTGGTCTACCTATCGAAATTGGTGCTGTCACCGTGAACCGTTTGTGTGGTTCGTCAATGCAAGCTCTGCACGATGGTACTCGTGCGATTATGACGGGGGATGCAGAAATCTGCCTGATCGGTGGTGTCGAACACATGGGTCACGTACCGATGAGCCATGGTGTCGACTTTCATCCCGGCCTGTCAAAAAACGTCGCCAAAGCAGCAGGCATGATGGGCCTAACGGCTGAGATGCTCGGCAAAATTCATGGCATTAGCCGTGAGCAACAAGATGCCTTTGCCGCACGATCTCACGCTCGTGCCCAAGCCGCTACTGTAGAAGGTCGCTTTAAAAATGAAATTCTGCCCATTGAAGGGCATGCGGCTGACGGCACACTGTTTACTCTCGACTATGATGAAGTGATTCGTCCAGAGACAACCGTTGAAGGCCTGTCTCAGCTTCGTCCTGTGTTTGACCCAGCCAACGGCACCGTAACGGCGGGGACTTCCTCTGCGCTATCAGATGGCGCGTCAGCGATGCTGATCATGAGTGAAGAGAAAGCCAACGAACTTGGCCTGAAGATTCGTGCTCGCATTAAAGGCATGGCAATCGCAGGTTGTGACCCATCAATTATGGGTTACGGTCCGGTTCCAGCCACTCAAAAAGCTCTGCAACGTGCAGGCCTATCGATTGATGATATGGGTGTGGTTGAGCTCAATGAAGCCTTTGCTGCGCAATCTCTGCCTTGTGCGAAAGACTTAGGTTTACTTGATGTCATGGACGAGAAAGTCAACCTCAACGGCGGCGCAATTGCACTGGGTCACCCGCTGGGCTGTTCCGGTTCCCGTATCTCAACCACCTTAATCAACCTGATGGAAGATAAGGATGCGAAATACGGGCTGGCCACCATGTGCATCGGTTTGGGTCAAGGTATTGCTACGGTATTTGAACGGCCATAGTGAACGCTTCACAATTATGATGAAATGAACCAAGACTGAAAATTTTGCTATTACACTTAAAGGCGACATCAAATGTCGCCCTTTTTTTACGCCAAATATAGTAAATATGCACAAAAAGCATATATAAAATGAGTAACTTTCATTTTATTCATAGATAGAGAAGACATACACTTATAGCCAGTTGATATTTTGCTGCATGTGGCACCTAAGTCACCCTATCGCACATTCGGAGAACCTTATGTTTAATGCTCTAGTTCTAAATCAAGAAGACAAACGCACTATCGCTAGCATCGAGCAGATCGATGAGACACAGCTGCCGCAAGGCGACGTTATGGTTGAGGTCGATTACTCATCGTTGAATTACAAAGACGGTTTGGCGATCACAGGTAAAGGTAAAATCATCCGTAACTTCCCGATGGTGCCAGGCATTGACCTAGCCGGTACGGTCATCAGCTCTGAAGATGCGCGTTACCAAACAGGCGACAAGGTGGTCTTAACTGGCTGGGGCGTAGGTGAAAACCATTGGGGTGGCATGGCTCAACGCGCACGTTTAAAAGCAGATTGGCTGGTACCACTACCGAAAGGTCTAGACAGCAAGAAAGCCATGATGGTGGGTACAGCAGGCTTTACTGGCATGCTATGTGTTCAAGCATTGCTTGATGCGGGCATCAAACCTGAAGATGGTGAAATTCTAGTAACGGGCGCAAGTGGCGGTGTCGGCTCGGTAGCCGTTACGCTTCTCGCTCAGCTTGGTTACAAAGTTGCTGCCGTGACAGGCCGTGTAGAGCAAAACGGCCCGCTACTTGAAAAACTCGGTGCTAGCCGCATCATCGACCGCGTTGAATTTGAACAGCCAGCCCGTCCGCTAGAACAACAAATCTGGGCAGGCGCAGTAGACACAGTAGGTAGTAAAGTACTAGCAAAAGTATTGGCGCAAATGGATTACAACAGCGCAGTCGCAGCTTGTGGCCTTGCAGGTGGCTTTGATCTACCCACCACCGTGATGCCGTTCATTCTCCGTAACGTTCGTCTACAAGGTGTCGACTCAGTCATGTGCCCAACCGAGAAACGCATCGCAGCTTGGGAAAAATTGGTTGAGCTACTCCCAGACAGCTACTTCGAGCAAGCTTGTACTGAAGTAGCACTCGCTGAAGCGCCAAAATACGCTGAAGACATCACTAACGGTCAAGTAACTGGTCGTGTGGTCATCAAGCTATAAACGCCGACCCAATACCAACAGACTAAGAGCCGGCATTGCTGGCTCTTTTTGTTAGCGGTTCAGTCCCATGTCTTCAATACGCTTAGCAATCAAGCGGCTACATTCTTCACGTACAATGGTTCTTAACCACTCTTGAGCGGGAGAGTGTTCGCAGCGCGCATGCCAGATCATCGAATACTCAAAAGGGGTAAATTGGAATGGCAGTGGCTTCACCACCAAGTCATAACGCTCAGCGACTAAATAGGCTAAGTCAGCAGGCACAGTAATAATGATGGGTAACGTATCGACAATCGCCAGCGCAGCTTCCAAATGATACGCACGCAACACCATTTTACGCGGAGGTTGATCGACCAAAGCTTGTTCAATGAGGGTGCTCACACCATCACTGATCGCGATCATCGCATGAGGATGGTTTAAATAGTCATTCAAATTCATGTCTTTATCCGCCAACGGATGTTGTTTGGATAACAAACACAACACACTAACTCGACCTAAGATCTCACTTCGTAACGGCGCTATAGGGTGGGTTGGGCGACAAATCGCTAAGTCCGCCCCTTCATAGGTCAGTTGATCGGCTAATCGATCGTGCTGTAGCGGCAAGAAATTAAATGATACATGGGGAGCTTCCTGATAAATACGCGGCAAGGCAAAAGGTAAAATCGCTTGCATCGCATAATCTGTGGTCGCGATCTTGAATGTCTGCTCACATTGCTGCGGGTCGAATTCAATCGGCGATAATAACTGGCGCAGCGACTCTAAAGGCTCACCCAATAAACGATCGATTTCCAAGGCTTTTTGAGTTGGAATCAAATGCTGACCCTGGCGAGTAAACAACGGGTCGCCCAACAAATCACGCAAGCGGCCAAGCACTCGACTCATCGCTGATTGGCTTAAATTTAAACGTGTTGCCGCTTTACTGACACTGCTCTCTTCAATCAATACTCGCAATGCGACTAATAAATTCAGATCTCGGCGGTAGATGTCTTCTAGTTCCACGATTTGCTACTGACTCTTTAAGGTTTGAGTAAATTGTACTCTTCGAGCAAAAAAAATCCCGCCTTTCAGCGGGGAAGCCCAAGAAAAATGGGGATAGTGTCGGAATGAAGTGTCGTAAGAAATAGGTGAGCGGTATGAACGTGTTGTGGTTGAGGCAAGAAGCGCTAATTTTCTTGCTCTGATCCACCTGACCATTTGTGCATCTCAATCCAAATCCCAGTAATAGTGGCCATCATACCGATTAAAGGCATCAATGAGGTGTCAGCTGACGTCTTAAAGACCAATGCACAAAACGAGAGAAAACACAGCACAGAGTAAATCGTAAGTCTGTCTAACGCGGTCACCATTGTCCTCCCTTGTTATTTGTTACCAACTTGTTAATTTAAGGTAAAACAAAAAATTCACTTTGCCAAGAGGCTATTGAATATTTTTTCAACGAACGTAGAATTCACCGCTAAGTTAGTTACGAGAATCACACTATGAGCTTTAATCCTGAACTGGCGACAAAGACATTAGAGGCGGAAGGACTGCGCTGCCCGGAGCCAGTGATGATGGTCAGGAAGACAATTCGCAACATGCAAGATGGTGAGACTTTGCTGGTCAAAGCCGACGACCCATCCACCACTCGAGACATTCCGAGTTTCTGCCGTTTTATGGATCACCAATTAATGGCGGCACAAACGGAACAAGTTCCGTATCAGTACCTGATCAAGAAAGGATTGGTATAACTGGGTCGAATTAAAAACGGCAGCCAATAGGCTGCCGTTTGTTTATTCATCGTATTCGAGTGTGCGAACTTCCGATTGAAGCTTGTTGAGTTGTTTTTTCATTGCCCGCATCTCTTCATGCATCGGGATGATGTGAGCAACACGAATCCACGCCTCGACGGTTAACCCAGTAAGAACGAACGATCCTGCCACAATCGGTAACCACATATCGGTTAATACCATGGCTAATAAGCACAGCGCTAAACCAAAAGTGAATAAATAACTCTGATTTTTTGGGGACATCCCCATGTAACGTGTAAGCATAAACTTGCCCTCTCGCTATCATTCACATCATTAAACTACCATGACAAGTATGACACTAATATATCATCCGTCACGTAACGGAACGATTTTCGCTCAGAGTTTCAAGCGACACACTGCTCCACTAGTTATTGATAATTCGCACCATTTTATAAAATGAAAAATTAGACCAATGCTGCGCCAATCGCTAGTGCAATAAACAGGAACGCGGTCACCTTACGGATCAGAGCTAAAGGCAACTTATCCGCAGACAGTTTACCAATCAGCACCACAGGTATATTGGCCAGTAACATACCGATGGTGGTTCCCAAAATCACCCAACTCAGCGCATCCGCGTATTGTGCGCCTAGGATAGAGGTCGCAATTTGCGTCTTGTCGCCAATCTCAGCCACAAAGAAAGCAATAAAGCTGGCAATAAACGGACCGCGATTGGAGATCGGCTCGTCATCATCCAACTTATCAGGAATCAGTACCCAAGCCGCCATGGCGACAAAGCTGACCACCAGCACCCACTTTAAAATATCCGGTGATAAATAGTCAGCGACAACCACGCCTAACCATGCCGCCAAAGCGTGGTTGGCAATGGTTGCCAAAAAGATGGCGGCAATAATTGGGATTGGTTTGCGGTAACGGCTGGCGAGTAATAGAGATAGCAATTGGGTCTTATCGCCAATTTCTGCTAACGCTACAGTAGTAATTGAAATAGCTAAAACGCTCACGACATGCTCATTGGGGCAGGGATTATGATATTGAACCAAAGACAAACCTCACGCCCCTACCCCGGTTCGTGATGATTTGTCTAAGGTCTTGCTAAACTTGAAAGGCTTCAAGTCTCGAACGCCATGGTGATTTTGCACCAATTATGTTGACGAACGAACCAGATGAAACAGAAACTTCACCGGGTAAGCTACTCCCCAAAGACGGGCGCAATTCTAGCCACCTTTGATGGGCATCTCAAGCGTCAATACATGTGAAAACTCCCTTTTAAGAAAATTTAGACAAATAAGCCATTAAATTTCGATTAAAGGAGAAAGATGCCCACGAATTAATCAAGATTTGCTCTACTCCCATGCTCAATATCTCGGTATACTAGATTGTTAATTTATTCAACCAAAATTACTCTTTATCACCTTTATTAGCGTTGAAAAACTCGCTATATAAAGGACAGATTAACGAGTAACAAGAGAATCGCGCGAACCTGACTTATGCAAAAATACGATATCAAAACCTTCCAGGGAATGATCCTCGCGCTGCAGGATTATTGGGCTCAAAATGGTTGCACCATAGTTCAACCACTCGACATGGAAGTGGGTGCGGGTACCTCTCACCCAATGACCTGTCTACGAGCGCTTGGCCCAGAGCCAATGTCGACAGCTTATGTACAACCTTCACGTCGTCCAACTGATGGCCGTTACGGTGAAAACCCTAACCGTCTTCAGCACTACTACCAATTCCAAGTAGCGCTAAAACCATCGCCAGACAATATTCAAGAGTTGTACCTTGGCTCCCTTGAAGTTCTTGGTATTGACCCACTGGTTCACGACATCCGTTTCGTAGAAGACAACTGGGAAAACCCAACACTCGGTGCATGGGGTCTAGGCTGGGAAGTTTGGCTCAACGGCATGGAAGTGACTCAGTTCACTTACTTCCAACAAGTTGGCGGCCTTGAATGTAAACCCGTGACTGGTGAAATCACTTACGGTATCGAACGTCTAGCCATGTACATCCAAGAAGTAGACTCGGTATACGACTTAGTCTGGAACGTGGCGCCTGACGGATCGAACGTTACTTACGGTGATATCTTCCACCAAAACGAAGTGGAGCAATCGACTTACAACTTCGAACACGCTGACGTAGATTTTCTATTCACTTTCTTCGATCAGTGCGAGAAAGAGTGTAAAGAACTGCTTGAGCTTGAGAAGCCACTGCCGCTTCCTGCTTATGAGCGCATTCTAAAAGCGGGTCACGCATTCAACATCCTTGATGCGCGCAAAGCGATCTCGGTTACCGAGCGCCAACGTTACATCCTTCGTATCCGCAACCTAACCAAAGCAGTTGCAGAAGCATACTACGCATCACGTGAAGCGCTTGGCTTCCCAATGTGTAAGAAAGAACAAGCGTAAGAGGTAGAGTAACATGGCAAAAGAATTTCTAATCGAGCTAGGTACCGAAGAGCTACCACCAACGCAACTTCGTACGCTAGCTGAAGCATTCGCAGCAAACTTCGAAGCAGAACTAAAAAGCGCTGAGCTTGCTCACGAAGGCGTGAAATGGTTCGCGGCACCTCGTCGTCTGGCGCTAAAAGTCGCGGCACTAGCAGAAAGCCAATCAGACAAAATCGTTGAAAAACGTGGTCCTGCGGTTTCTGCAGCATTTGACGCGGAAGGCAACCCAACAAAAGCGGCTCAAGGCTGGGCACGCGGTTGTGGCATCACGGTTGATCAAGCAGAGCGCATGGTAACCGACAAAGGCGAATGGCTACTGTTCAAACAAGAAGTGCAAGGTAAGCCAACAACTGAAATCGTCGTTGAACTTGCAGCGAAAGCCCTAGCAAATCTACCTATCGCAAAACCAATGCGCTGGGGTAACAAAACCACACAATTTATCCGTCCAGTTAAGACCCTCACCATGCTCATGGGCAGCGATCTCATCGAAGGCGAGATCCTTGGTGTTGCATCAAGCCGTACTATCCGTGGTCACCGCTTCATGGGTGAACAAGAGTTCGCTATTGATTCTGCTGAGCAGTACCCTGCGATCCTAGAAGAGCGCGGTAAAGTCATGGCCGATTACGAAGCACGTAAAGCCATCATTCTCGCAGACGCACAAAAAGCGGCAGCAGAAGTTGGCGGTATCGCTGACCTAGAAGATGATCTAGTAGAAGAAGTCACCTCTCTGGTGGAATGGCCCGTGGTACTCACCGCGAAGTTCGAAGAAGAGTTCCTAACTGTGCCTTCTGAAGCATTGGTTTACACCATGAAAGGTGACCAAAAGTACTTCCCAGTCTATGACGAGAACAACAAACTGCTTCCGAACTTTATCTTCGTTTCAAACATCGAGTCGAAAGAGCCTCGTTACGTAATCGAAGGTAACGAGAAAGTAGTTCGTCCTCGTCTTGCTGATGCCGAATTCTTCTTCAACACAGACCGTAAGCATCCGCTTATCGACCGTCTGCCAGAATTAGAGCAAGCGATCTTCCAAAAGCAACTAGGGACGATCAAAGACAAAACCGACCGCATCACCGAGCTTGCTGGCTACATTGCAGAGCAAATCGGTGCTGACGTTGAGAAATCAAAGCGTGCTGGTCTACTAGCAAAATGTGACCTCATGACCTCGATGGTATTCGAATTTACCGATACTCAAGGTGTCATGGGTATGCACTACGCTCGCCACGACGGTGAAGCAGAAGAAGTTGCAGTCGCACTGAACGAGCAATACATGCCTCGTTTCGCAGGCGATGAACTGCCATCTAACGGCGTGTCAACCGCAGTTGCAATGGCTGACAAGCTGGACACTATCGTCGGTATCTTCGGTATCGGTCAAGCGCCAAAAGGCAGCGACCCATTCGCACTACGCCGCGCATCGTTAGGTGTACTACGTATCATCGTTGAATACGGCTACAACTTAGATCTCGTTGACCTAGTAGCGAAAGCAAAATCACTGTTCGGTGACCGTCTAACCAACGACAACGTTGAGCAAGACGTAATTGAATTCATGCTTGGTCGTTTCCGTGCTTGGTACCAAGACGAAGGCTTCAGCGTCGACATCATTCAAGCGGTTCTAGCGCGTCGCCCGACGAAACCAACAGACTTCGACCAACGTGTTAAAGCAGTTTCTCACTTCCGTGAACTAGAAGCGGCAGAGTCTCTAGCAGCTGCGAACAAACGTGTCGGTAACATCCTCGCGAAATTCGACGGCGAGCTTGCAGATGAGATTGACCTCGCCTTGCTACAAGAAGACGCAGAAAAAGCACTAGCAGAAAGCGTTGAAGTCATGACTGAAGCGCTAGAGCCTGCATTTGCAACCGGTAACTACCAAGAAGCCCTAAGCAAGCTAGCAGACCTCCGTGAGCCAGTGGATGCGTTCTTTGATAACGTAATGGTAATGGCAGACGACGAAGCGCTTAAGAAGAACCGCCTGACACTACTAAACAACCTACGTAACCTGTTCTTACAGATCGCAGACATCTCTGTTCTTCAAAAGTAATTCATTACTGATTCAGAAGTCATTAAGAGATAAGTAAAAGGGAAGCATCGGCTTCCCTTTTTTGTTGCCTTCAAATGGAGATAACTGGTTCTTATTATTCATTTTGTGAACAAGGCAAAAATTTGTAGGGTGAAACGCGTTTAACTTGTTGCTGTAGAGCTCGGATTGTAGAGGCACAGTTTTGCTATAACAGGACTGTTTATTCGGGGGAAGGACACAATGAAAAAAACAGTTATCGCACTCTCTATCGGACTACTGAGTGCCTGCAGCCAGATTCCAGAAAATGCCATCGCATTAAGTGTAGGAGACAATACCGCCGTCTTCGAACCAAACGCTGACGGCTTAGTTGTCGCCGAGCAAAAACTAGAAAAAGGCAGCTACACCTTTACCATTGCCGACAGCAACCAAACCTGTGGCAGCAGCTTTGCTTTGGCAGAAGAAGATCGCATCAAATTCAATCGTCCGTTAAAAATGGATAACTGCGCCACCGATGCCAAAATACCGCTGCGCATCTTCAAAGCCAACATCTACCAATTTACGCTTAATCCAGACACTAACGAGCTGACGGTAAAACTCAAGCCCAAACAGAACCAAGACATTACCTACTCTTGCCCTATCGCAACCGATACGCCAAAAACCATCAACGTTGCCCAAACCTTTAATGATGACACGGTCGTTCGTGATGCGCTCACCGGACAACAAGCCACCGTCGCCAATGGCAGCGTAACCATGCAGCCAGGCCCGATGAGCCAAGGTCTGTTGTTGCTAGAAGAGGTTGAGCAGCAAGCCGAGAAACCTTTCAATTGGGATAACGCAACGGTCTACTTCGTGATGACCGACCGTTTCTACAATGGCAATCCAGATAATGACAACAGCTACGGTCGCAGCAAAGACGGCAAGCACGAAATCGGTACCTTCCACGGTGGTGACTTAGCCGGTCTGACGAAAAAGCTCGATTACATCGAATCACTTGGCGTGAATGCCATTTGGCTCACCTCGCCGCTTGAGCAAATCCATGGCTGGGTTGGCGGTGGTGACAAAGGCGACTTTAAACATTACGGTTATCACGGCTATTACCATCAAGATTGGACCAAGCTCGATGCCAACATGGGTACCGAAGAGGAACTCAGAACCTTCATCGATACCGCGCACAAGAAAGGCATCCGCGTGATCTGGGATGTGGTCATGAACCACACTGGCTATGCGACATTGGCCGACATGCAGGAATTTGGATTTGGTCAGCTTTACCTTGATGAGCAAGAAGCTAAAGAAATCCTTGGTGAGAAATGGACTGATTGGCAGCCAAAATCCGGTCAAAGCTGGCACAGCTTTAACGACTACATCAAATACGGTGATGACGAAGCGTGGAATAAATGGTGGGGCAAAGATTGGATTCGCACCGACATTGGCGATTACGATGCGCCGGGATACAACGACATCAACATGTCTTTGAACTTCCTACCCGATCTCAAAACCGAATCGACGCAAAAAACGGGGTTGCCTAACTTCTTCCACAATAAAGACACCAATGCGCAAGATGCGTTGAAAACCCCACGTGAGCATCTGATTACGTGGCTATCGGATTGGGTACGGGATTACGGCATTGATGGCTTCCGCGTCGACACCGCCAAACACGTCGAAATGCAGGCGTGGGAAGAACTCAAAGCCAGCACCACTCAAGCACTGGCACAATGGAAGGAAAACCACCCTGATAAAGCGTTAGATAACTTGCCATTCTGGATGACGGGTGAAGTGTGGGCGCACAGCGTGGTGAAGAGTCCATATTTTGATAATGGGTTTGATTCGATCATCAACTTTGAATTCCAATCCGACGTCGCACCAAAAGCGCTGAAATGCTTTGCTCAACTTGATAGTGATTACCACCGCTACGCAGAACGTATTAACTCGGATCCGGAGTTCAACGTGTTGAGCTACCTGTCTTCACACGATACACAGCTGTTTTGGTCAGCACGCAGCCGCAGCTTTGATGACCAAGCACGTGCCGCCAATGCGTTAATGCTGGCACCGGGTGCGGTGCAAATCTATTACGGCGATGAGATCGCCCGTGATTTTGGCATTACAGGCTCAGATGCTCACCAAGGTACTCGCTCAGATATGCCATGGGATAAGATTCATGGTGAACGCGAAGACTTGCTGCAACACTGGCAAAAACTGGGCGAGTTTCGTCAACGCCATCCTGCTGTTGCACAAGGTAAGCACATCACACGCCATCAAGAAGGGTATTACGCATTCGAGCGTCAATACCAAGACGACAAAGTGCTGATCGTCTACACGGGCGAATAGCCGATTCACTCCACCAGCAAGGGAAGCAACGCGCTTCCCTTTTTCATCACCTCTTTCTGTGCAAGCTTCCCTCACCAACCCTGATGACAAACTTTTTCCTTGTTCGAGTAAATTCACACTTTGCGTCGTAATAACATTAGGGTAAGGTCAAGTATTACTCTATGAGCTGGTATTTCGTCAGTATTCAAAATACATAAAGCAATCACTATGAATTAGGTATAAGTACGCATGCAGTTTTCAAAGTTTGGTGAAAAATTTAATCAGTATTCAGGTATTACGCAGTTAATGGACGATTTGAATGATGGTCTACGCACACCAGGTGCCATTATGCTCGGTGGAGGTAACCCCGCCGCCATTCCTGCCATGCTCGACTACTTTCACCAAACCAGTGAAGAAATGCTCGCCAGTGGCGAACTCGTTGCTGCTCTCGCCAATTATGATGGCCCGCAAGGTAAAGATGCATTTGTAAAAGCGCTCGCGCAATTATTTCGTGAAACCTACGGTTGGAACATTTCAGAGAAGAACATCAGCCTAACCAACGGCAGCCAAAGCGGGTTCTTCTACTTGTTCAACTTGCTGGCAGGGAAGCAGCCAGACGGTTCACACAAGAAAGTCCTTCTGCCGATCGCACCTGAATACATCGGCTATGGGGACGCGGGCATTGATGAAGATATCTTTGTCTCTTACCACCCAGAAATCGAGCTACTCGACAACGGATTGTTTAAATACCACGTCGATTTTGAGCAGCTAACCGTCGACGACTCTGTTGCGGCCATCTGTGCATCTCGCCCAACCAATCCAACGGGTAACGTACTGACCGACGAAGAAGTACGTAAGCTGGATAAACTCGCACGTGAGAATCACATTCCGTTGATCATCGATAACGCCTACGGTTTGCCGTTCCCGAATATCATCTTTGAAGATGTCGAGCCGTTCTGGAATGACAACACCATCCTATGCATGAGCCTATCTAAGCTTGGCTTACCGGGGGTGCGTTGCGGGATTGTGATTGCGAGTGAAGAAATCACTCAAGCGTTAACCAATATGAATGGCATCATCAGCTTAGCACCGGGCAGTCTCGGCCCGGCACTGGCAAACCACATCATCGGTAAAGGCGATCTGCTTAAACTGAGTTCAGAGGTGATTAAGCCGTTCTACAAGCAGAAGTCGCAACGCGCGGTTGAATTGCTGCAACAAGCCATTACCGATGAGCGATTCCGCATCCACAAACCGGAAGGCGCTATCTTCTTGTGGTTATGGTTTGATGAGCTGCCAATTACGACAATGGCGTTGTACCAACGCTTGAAAGCGCGTGGGGTATTGATTGTTCCGGGTGAATACTTCTTTATTGGTCAGCAAGACGAGTGGGAGCATGCTCATCAATGCTTGCGCATGAACTACGTGCAAGACGATGAAATGATGCAGAAAGGCATTGCGATCATCGCGGAAGAAGTGGAAAAGGCTTACCAACAAGGTCTGTAATACGCAATAATCGCTTCGACGACTCCAATTAAAAAGAGCGCCAACTGGCGCTCTTTCTCACTCTATAGGGCAGTCACTCGCTGATTAGTTATTTTCTAGCAAGCTATTGCTGCCGATAGCAATTTTACGTGGTTGCATTGCTTCTGGAATTTCACGAACCAAATCAATGTGCAGTAGCCCATTTTCCATCGAAGCGCCGGTCACTTTCACGTAATCCGCTAGTTGGAACTTGCGTTCGAAGTCGCGCTCGGCAATGCCTTGGTAAACGTAGTTTTTACCTTCTTCCGCTTTACGCTCCCCTCTCACAATCAACATGTTTTCGTTTTGAGTCAGGTCGAGTTGGTCTTCAGAGAACCCTGCAACTGCCATAGTAATACGGTAGTTGTGATCGTCCTGTTGTTCAATGTTGTATGGAGGGTAACCGCCAGATGCATTTTTCGCTGTGTTGGCTTCCATCAGATTTAGCAGACGGTCAAAACCAATGGCATTACGGTATAGTGGTGAGAAATCTACATTACGCATAAATCTATCCTCTTAATTAAGCAATAGTCTTAGCTCAGATGACGTTCATCCAACTGGCGTGTTGATGCAAAAACCAACGCCGAGCTAAGAGATCCTTATTATTCTGCAGGCCTTCGTTTGGCTCGGAGACATAATAAGAAATCTAAAGGTTTAAGTTGTGTGCTAAAACACCATATCCTCTTTGGAGCAATCGGGTTTTAGCGATTTCAGAGGCCAGTCTTCTAATTTCTTAGCAAGCCAGTCATCCTCTTCACAACTAGATATAAGGTCGTCAAAAATGACTTTCAAGGGGAAAAATAAAAATTTTAAACGCATTTATTATGCTCGCTAACAAGCGAAGCTAACCCGCATGTTACGACCTTGAGTGAAAAAGCCCACCTATCTGGTGGGCTCAATCCGTGCTCTACTTACGCGATGATTTACGTGCTTTTACGATGCTTTTTTCTCCCGCTTTTTCCTGTTTTAACTTACGCTTTTCTTTAAGACTTAACTGCGGTTGTTTCTTGTCTTTTTTACTCATGACTTCACCTCTATAGACTGACACAACATACAGCTACACAGCAGTTGTTGAGCTGGTGGCTGTGATTGATGCACAATTTCAGTAATCACAAAGCAGCGTCGCTGGTTAAAAATCTCTATTTCGAACCTGTCATTCTGAGCTCGCCCTAATAAGTTCGCTCCCAAGTAGGAATCAACCGCAAGCATGCCCATTAAAGGCTCGCTTTTGCGAGAGTCAACCAACGTCATCCGATATTGATACGAACGCTCAATATCCATGAAACGAACCATATCGCCGACGACAATGCGGGCTAAATTACGGCACCTCGCTTGTCGTTCGTAAGCTTCAAATAGCAACAATAATCTCAATGGTGACTGGTAAGTAAAAAAGCGACTGGTTAACCACCACGTTCTCAGCGCCAAGCAGCACACTGAGAACCAGCGTTCAAACATGATTATTTCCTTCTTAATGCCTTGTCTTACAGATAATTCAGTGCATTGGACCGGAAGTGCGCCACCTCCGGCTTAATTCAGGAAAGTCATCACCATTTGTCTCAACCTCTTATTTGTAAGCTCTCCAGCACTATAGCGAGAGGAAAAAAGAAAGCAAAAGCACCAAAGCGCACAAAGTGGCGAAGAAGCAATAAAACAAATATAAAATCGCAACATTGAGTACAGCGTTGGCGTTTTGTACCGGAAAAGCAGAAGACTTGGAATAAAGTGGCGATTTACCCCTCATAAAAAACAAAAAAAAGCAGCGATAAATCGCTGCTTTTTAATGATGATTATTTCGCTATGAAGAGCAGGGGTTGTTACACGTCTAGGTTTGCAACCTTGAGTGCATTCTCTTCGATAAAGTTACGACGCGGCTCAACTTGATCACCCATTAGTGTCGTAAACAGTTGGTCTGCGCCTACGCCATCTTCAATCGTGACTTGCATCATGCGACGTGTTTCTGGATCCATCGTCGTTTCCCACAGCTGGTCGGGGTTCATCTCACCGAGACCTTTGTAACGCTGACGGCTTAGACCTCGCATGGACTCTTTAACCAACCACTCTAATGCTTCTGCAAAGCTAGAAACCGCAAGCGTTCGTTCACCACGTTTGATGTAAGCCCCCTCTTCTAACAGCCCATCCAACGCTTCTGATAAATCCGCCAGTTTGCCGTATTCTTTCGAGTTGAGAAAATCAACGCTAATCGCATGCTCATGAGTCACACCATGAGTACGCACGATAATCTTAGGTAGGTTTAAGCCCAGTTCAGCGTGTTGCTCGACTTGATAGCTGTATTGGCTTGCACCCACTTCTTTCGCGTTTAGCTGTTCGATAAGCTGCTTAGTCCACGCTTCTACTGCCGCAGCATCGTGACACTGTTCTGGCGTTAGACGAGGGGTGTAAATCAGTTCGTTCACTAACGCACTTGGGTAGCGGCGGCTCATGCGCTCTGCCAGCTTAATACCTGCATTGTATTGTTGCACCATTTTCTCTAACGCTTCACCCGCCAAAGCTGGAGCATCAGGATTGACATGCAGAGCGGCGTTGTCCAGTGCCAATGAGACTTGGTACTGATTCATCGCTTCTTCGTCTTTAATGTAATGCTCTTGTTTGCCTTTTTTCACTTTGTATAGCGGTGGCTGAGCAATGTACACGTAGCCTCGCTCAATAAGCTCTGGCATTTGACGGTAGAAGAAAGTCAACAATAGGGTACGGATGTGCGAACCATCGACATCCGCATCCGTCATGATGATGATGTTGTGGTAACGCAGTTTATCTGGGTTGTACTCGTCACGACCGATACCACAACCAAGCGCGGTGATTAGTGTTGCTACCTCTTGCGAAGACAGCATCTTATCGAAACGGGCTTTCTCTACGTTCAGGATCTTACCTTTTAACGGTAGGATTGCCTGATTCTTACGGTTACGACCCTGCTTAGCACTGCCGCCTGCAGAGTCACCCTCCACAATGTAAAGTTCAGAGAGTGCCGGATCTTTTTCCTGACAATCCGCCAATTTACCTGGAAGGCCGGCGAGATCGAGCGCACCTTTACGACGCGTCATTTCACGTGCTTTACGTGCTGCTTCACGCGCACGCGCTGCATCGATGATTTTCGAACAAACCATCTTCGCTTCAGTTGGGTTCTCTATCAAGAACTCTGATAGCTTCTCACCCATTGCAGATTCAACCGCGGCTTTCACCTCCGAAGAAACCAGCTTGTCTTTGGTTTGGCTTGAGAACTTAGGATCGGGCACCTTGACAGAAACCACCGCCGTGAGACCTTCACGTGCATCATCGCCTGAGGTCGCCGTTTTCGCTTTCTTGGAAAAACCTTCTTTATCCATAAAGTTGTTCAACGTACGAGTGAGCGCTGATCGGAAACCAGCAAGGTGAGTACCACCATCACGTTGAGGAATGTTGTTGGTAAAACAGAAGATGTTCTCTTGGAAACCATCATTCCATTGCATCGCCACTTCCACTGAAATGCCATCTTCGCGCTCAAAGTTGAAATGGAAGATTTTATCGATAATGGGTGTTTTGTTGGTATTTAGGTGATCAACAAATGCTTGAATACCACCTTCATACATGAAGTGATCGTGTTTATCCGCTTCACGCTCGTCAACCAGTTTGATTGACACGCCAGAGTTAAGGAACGATAACTCACGTAGACGTTTCGCTAAGATATCGTAATGGAACTCAGTGTTGGTGAAGGTTTCAGAACTTGGCCAGAAACGGATCGTCGTACCGGTTTTATCAGTCTCCCCCACCGCTGTTAGTGGCGCTTGAGGCTCACCATGACGGTAAGTTTGGGTATAAGTATGGCCACCACGATGAATAGTCAGCTCAACTTTCTCAGACAGTGCGTTTACTACTGAAACACCAACCCCGTGAAGACCACCAGAGACTTTGTATGAGTTATCGTCGAACTTACCACCCGCGTGAAGTACCGTCATGATGACTTCTGCTGCAGAGACATTTTCCTCTGAGTGGATTTCTGTTGGAATGCCACGACCATCATCGCTAACGGAAACCGAGTTATCCTCATGAATTGTCACAACGATGTCTTTACAGTGACCTGCCAACGCTTCATCAATTGAGTTATCCACCACCTCGAAAACCATGTGGTGAAGGCCGGTGCCGTCGTCCGTGTCGCCGATGTACATTCCTGGACGCTTACGTACCGCATCCAGACCCTTCAGTACCTTAATACTCGATGAATCGTAATTTTCAGACATGAGTTTCTCTCTTCTAGTTTGACTCTATCCTGCCGTGTTCCACATGAAACAATTTACCATTTTCGTCCAACATATCGGCGATCTGGTTTTCAGTGATAGAGCTTACAAATACTTGTGCACCCGTCTCTTTTAAGCAGTCAGCAAGACGCTTGCGACGTTGGCTATCTAATTCCGACGCGAAGTCGTCAATTAGGTAAATGCATTGTTTACCGGTCATTTGCGTCAGGTGTTGCCCTTGCGCGACACGCAATGCACACACCATGAGTTTTAATTGACCGCGTGACAGAACATCTTCAACGGGCGTTCCGTTCACTTTAATGCGCAAATCAGCTTTATTTGGGCCACTAAAGGTGTATCCCAAGGCCTGATCGCGCTCAAAATTCTTTTCTAGTATCTCTTGGTATGGGGTATCTTTATCCCAGCCTCGATAATACTTCAATTGGATCTCAAATTCTGGCAAAAATGTCTGACAGAGACTTTCTGCGACCGTTTTCATCTGTTCGATATAATACGCTCGCCACTGACTGATGTTTTCTGCCAAACGCGCCATTTCCCGATCCCAGTAACTGAGCTCTCGATAACCATTGGCGCTTTTTAACAGTGCGTTTCGTTGTTTGTTGAGTCGTTTAAACCGACCCCACGCTTGATAAAATGCAGGCTCAGTATGAAACACGCCCCAATCAATAAACGCACGCCGATGTTTTGGTCCATCAGTCAATAAATCAAACCCTTCCGGGTGTATCAACTGCAGAGGCAGCACTTGTGCCAACTGCGCTAATTTCTGCCCAGATTGACCGCCTATTTTAACCTCTGTCGAGCCATCACGCTGCTTATTAATGCCGATAGGTAGCTCAAATTGATCCGAGTTCAAAAAACGACCATGAACAAACAGCTCATCGCACTCATTTTGTATCACTCGCCCGGTTAAAGAGCTCTTGAATGAGCGGCCATGCCCGAGCAGATACACCGCTTCCAAGACACTGGTTTTACCGCTGCCATTCGGCCCGATAAGAAAGTTAAACCCTGCTGATAACGCAATATCACAGGCTTTAACATTGCGGAACTGCTGAATGATGAGGCGAGAAAGAGGCATTCAGTTGGCTTATAGACGGATTGGCATCACCACGTACATGGCACTGTCATCGTCCGCATTTTCAATCAACGCACTGGCGTTGGCATCCGACATCGACACGCGCACATGTTCACAACGCAGTGTATTCAGAACATCCAAAACATAACTGACATTGAAGCCGATTTCGATGGCGTCACCCTCAAAGGTCACATCCAGCATCTCTTCCGCTTCTTCTTGCTCTGGGTTGTTGGCGGTAATGCGCATTTCGGTATCCGCTAGGTTGACTCGAACCCCTCGGAATTTTTCATTTGATAGAATCGCAGCTCGAGAAAAGGCTTGGCGCAATTCATCACAACTCGCAACTAAGGTTTTGTTGGTGTTTTGCGGCAATACGCGGCGATAATCAGGAAAACGACCATCAACCAATTTAGAAGTGAAGGTAAAATTATTCACTTCAGCACGCACATTAGAGTTACCAATTTGCAATACCACAGGTTGTTCTGGCGCATCCATCAACTTAACTAACTCTTGGACACCTTTACGCGGCACGATAATTTGCTTTTGCGCAAAATCCGCCCCGAGCTGGGTTTGCGAGACCGCCATCCGGTGACCATCGGTAGCCACACTGCGTAGTGTTGTCCCCTCAATTTCAAACAGCAGCCCATTGAGATAATAACGAACGTCTTGGTTCGCCATTGAGAACTGTGTTTTTTCAATCAGTGCACGTAGATCCGCTTGGGTTAGTGAGACTTCCACTTCACTTTGCCAATCTTCGATATTGGGGAAATCATTGGCTGGGAGCGTGGCTAATGAAAAACGGCTACGGCCAGAACGAACTTGCACACGATCGCCTTCGAGTACGAAAGTGATGATCGCATCATCCGGCAGGCCACGGCAGATATCAAGAAACTTACGAGAAGGAACGGTAATACTGCCCGTTTCACAATCCCCTTCTAGCGTCACTTTGCTCACCAATTCCACTTCTAGATCGGTTGCGGTCATCGACAACACGTTCTCTTCTACTTTGAGCAGTAGGTTACCTAAAATTGGCAGAGTTGGTCGGCCACCTAAAGCGCCCGAAACTTGCTGTAGCGGTTTGATTAAATGACTACGTTCAATGGTAAATTTCATGCTTGGCTCTTTACGCTGTCAGCTTAATAAATGATTGGCTTAGAATACGGTTATTCTAACCGATTACGAAGACAGGGTGCGAATCAAGTTTGAGTAATCTTCTTTAATATCGTGGCTCTCTTCACGCAGCTGCTCAATCTTGCGACACGCATGCAATACGGTCGTGTGGTCACGACCACCAAATGCATCCCCGATCTCAGGCAAGCTGTGGTTAGTCAGCTCTTTAGCCAGTGCCATCGCCAACTGACGAGGACGAGCAACTGAACGAGACCGACGTTTAGACAGTAGATCCGCAATTTTAATTTTGTAGTATTCCGCCACCGTCTTCTGAATATTGTCAATGGTGACAAGCTTTTCTTGAAGCGCCAGTAAGTCGCGCAGCGCTTCACGCACAAAATCGATCGTGATTGGACGACCAGTAAAGTTGGCATTGGCGATGACGCGGTTCAAGGCGCCTTCCAGCTCACGGACATTAGAACGTAAACGTTTCGCAATAAAGAATGCCACTTCATCGGCAAGGTGGATTTGATGGTCTTCCGCTTTTTTCATCAAGATCGCAACACGCGTTTCTAACTCAGGAGGCTCAATCGCAACCGTGAGACCCCAACCAAAACGCGATTTAAGACGATCTTCGACACCGTTGATCTCTTTTGGGTAACGGTCTGAAGTCAGGATGATCTGCTGGTTGCCTTCAAGCAATGCGTTAAAGGTATGAAAAAACTCTTCTTGCGAACGCTCTTTATTCGCAAAAAACTGGATATCATCGATAAGCAATGCGTCAACACTGCGGTAATAACGTTTGAATTCTTCAATCGCGTTATTTTGTAGCGCTTTTACCATGTCTTGCACAAAACGCTCAGAGTGCATGTATACCACTTTCGCATTTGGCTTGTTATCCACAATCGCATTACCCACCGCATGCAATAAGTGCGTTTTACCTAAACCCGTACCACCATATAAGAACAAAGGATTGTAGGCTGCACCCGGGTTACCCGATACCTGACGTGCCGCTGCCAAACCAAGCTGGTTCGACTTACCTTCCACAAAGTTGTTGAACTTGTGCTTTGGGTTTACGTTTGAACGGTGATGAATGTTCGCAATAGCCTGTGCGTCATCGTCCCACATTTTATGTACAGGTTTCCGTGCCTGTAATTGGGCAGGGGCAGACGATTCTGCCGCCACATCAGCGGGTGTGCGTGTCGGTACCGGTTTAGGTTTAGAAACAGGTCGGCTACCTACTTCAAAACGCAAGTTAGGGATATCGCCACCACAGTAATCCTGCAGTAACCGAGTAATACTGTTCAGATACTTATCACGCACCCAGTCCAACACAAAGCGGTTTGGCGCGAATAGAGTGAGAGTATTGTCATTGAGCTCCGCTTGTAGCGGACGAACCCACATGCTGAATTCTGTAGCTGGTAGCTCTTCTTGAAGCTGCTGCATACATTGCAGCCAAAGCGAAGATGACACGGTGCCCCCACTGAGTAGTTGGATTATCGGAAAAGACTGGCAATTTTACCTGTTGATAACCAAGATCGCCAGCGATTGATCGATGATCCAGTGAATAAGATCCAAGTTATGCACAATTGTTTCTGCAAATTAGATGAGATCACCACACCTTACCCCTACTTTACCCACACAACGATCCACATTGAATGAAAAAGGTAAGATCAAGCGACTGGTGATAAGTCTGTGCATTATTTTATTAGCCACCGCGATTTTGTCGATCATCGATAGCTATAATCCGATCGCATTTTTATCATCTTCGCCATCAGTCTTCTATCATTTGAGTACTTATTACTCTCTGGTCTAGGTTATTGCTCTTGGTTATTTATCATTAAGCTGACTAACAGTAGTATTTCCAACCATAAAATTATGGAGATGTATTATGAAAAACTGGATTAAGGTTGCCGTTGCAGCCATCGCTTTGTCTGCCGCTACCGTTCAAGCGGCGACTGAAGTCAAAGTTGGCATGTCAGGTCGTTACTTCCCGTTTACTTTTGTTAAACAAGATAAGCTACAAGGCTTTGAAGTCGACATGTGGGATGAAATCGGCAAACGCAACGATTACAAGATCGAATACGTTACCGCCAACTTTTCTGGCTTGTTTGGCCTGTTAGAGACAGGCCGTATTGATACTATCTCTAACCAGATTACGATGACTGACGCACGTCAAGCGAAATACCTATTTGCTGATCCGTATGTCGTCGATGGCGCACAGATTACGGTACGTAAAGGCAATGACAGCATCAAGGGTGTTGAAGACTTAGCCGGTAAAACCGTTGCTGTCAACTTAGGTTCAAACTTCGAGCAGCTGCTTCGCCAGTACGATACAGATGGAACCATCAACATTAAAACGTACGACACTGGTATCGAACATGATGTGGCACTCGGTCGCGCTGATGCGTTTGTGATGGACCGTTTATCCGCCCTAGCCCTGATCAAAAAAACGGGACTGCCACTCAAGCTTGCTGGCGAACCATTTGAAACCATTCAAAACGCATGGCCTTTCGTTGATAACGAAAAAGGTCGAAAACTGCAAGCCGACGTAAACAAAGCATTGGCTGAGATGCGTGCAGACGGTACCGTTGAAAAAATTTCAGTGAAATGGTTTGGCGCCGACATCACGAAGTAAGAACTCTTTGTACTTTAGGACGCAAAGTGGTATCACTCTCGGCCTAAAATTGACTCATAGTAAGGTGGAACACGGTTTTCCACCTTTTCTTTTCTCTAGCCTTTAGGTAAGCCGTATGGGATTTGACTTTAATTACATGTTGGAATTGCTGCCGATATTACTGAAATATCTCGGCACAACCATGGAAATGGCGACGTGGGGGTTAGTATTTTCACTGATTTTATCCGTCATTTTAGCCAATATTCGCGTATTTAAACTGCCAGTGCTTGATCAATTAAGTCAACTGTACATTAGCTTCTTCCGTGGCACCCCGCTTTTAGTTCAACTTTTCCTGCTTTATTATGGCTTGCCGCAAATCTTCCCCTTGATGGTCGGCATCGACGCTTTCTCAGCGGCGGTTATCGGCTTGACGTTGCACTTTGCCGCTTATATGGCAGAAAGCATTCGTGCCGCCATTATTGGTATCGATCGCAGCCAGATGGAAGCCAGCTTGTCTGTTGGCATGACAACCTCACAAGCAATGCGTCGCGTAGTCTTGCCGCAAGCAACGCGTGTCGCCCTGCCTTCGCTGATGAACTACTTCATCGATATGATTAAGTCGACGTCCCTTGCCTTTACGCTTGGCGTAGCAGAAATTATGGCCAAAGCGCAGATGGAAGCCTCATCGAGTTTCCGCTTTTTTGAAGCCTTCCTCGCGGTTGCATTAATTTACTGGGGAGTAGTGGTCATTTTGACTCGCGTGCAGACTTGGGCAGAAGTGAAACTGAATAAGGCGTACGTACGATGATCAAATTAGAAAATATCCACAAACGTTTTGGTGAGACAGAGGTATTGAAAGGTATTAACCTCGATATCCAACAAGGTGAGATCATCGTTATCATCGGCTCAAGTGGTACAGGTAAATCCACCCTACTGCGTACCGTGAACTTTCTTGAACAAGCCGATGAGGGCCGCATCTCTATAGATGATGTTTCTGTGGATGCGCAGAAGCACACGAAAGCAGAGGTGCTTGCTCTGCGTCGGCGTACTGGCTTTGTATTTCAGAACTATGCGCTGTTCGCCCACATGAATGCTCGCCAAAATGTTGCTGAAGGTCTGATCACCGTGCGTGGCTGGAAAAAAAGTGACGCGCTGAAACGCGCCCAGCAAATTTTGGATGATATCGGTCTGGGAGATAAAGGCGACAGCTACCCAGCCGCCCTCTCAGGGGGGCAGCAGCAACGTGTCGGTATTGGCCGTGCAATGGCACCGCAACCAGAGTTGTTATTATTTGATGAGCCGACATCAGCGCTGGATCCAGAACTGGTCGGCGAAGTTCTTTCTTTAATGAAGCAGTTAGCGAACCAACATCAAACCATGCTGGTGGTAACGCACGAAATGCAATTTGCGAAAGAGGTCGCGGATCGCGTGATCTTCATGGCGGAAGGAAACATTGTCGAACAAGGTTCTCCACAGGATATTTTCAATAATCCACACGATCCTCGTTTGAAAAAATTCCTTAACCAAGTCGGGATAGAGTAACGATCTGGCATCAAGATCGATTGATCCTTGAGATTTCACTCACACTACGTATAATCGCCCAGCCGGAATTTCGTACTCATTGAGTCATTGACACATTATGTGAGTGTGATTACAATTCCGCCTCTTTGTTGAGAGGCGTCGGTTTTTCTTCTCTATATAAAGAGTTTCTTTATGACAAAGAAAACAAAAACCAACGCTGGGTTTAACAAGAACCTAAAACTACTGATCAGTAAAGGTAATTATCATGAAACGCACTTTTCAACCTACAGTTCTAAAGCGCAAGCGCACTCACGGCTTCCGTGCTCGCATGGCAACTAAGAACGGTCGTAAAGTTATCAACGCACGTCGTGCAAAAGGCCGTGCGCGCCTATCAAAATAATCGCTAGTTTATTTTGAACACGTACGCGTTTAATCGGGAGTTACGTTTGTTAACTCCCGAGCATTATCAAAACGTCTTCCAGCAAGCTCATCGAGCTGGCTCGCCTCATTTCACCATCATTGCTCGCAACAACAAACTTTCTCACCCACGATTAGGTTTAGCTGTTCCGAAAAAGCAAATCAAAACTGCTGTCGGTCGTAACCGATTTAAGCGTTTGACTCGTGAAAGCTTTCGTCACAATCAACATCAACTTCCAAATAAAGATTTTGTTGTGATTGCGAAGAAAAGCGCGCAAGATTTAAGCAATGAGGAAATTTTTAAGTTGTTTGATAAGCTATGGCAACGCCTGTCTCGCCCTTCACGTGGATAGCCATTGGGCTCGTTTATCTTTATCGCTGGTTTATCAGCCCTTTGATTGGTCCTCGTTGCCGGTTCACACCAACCTGCTCCACTTACGCGCTAGAAGCTTTGAGAGCTCACGGTTTTGTAAAAGGATGTTGGTTATCAGGCAAACGTCTATTAAAATGCCATCCTTTGAATGAAGGGGGGTATGACCCCGTTCCACCAGTCCAAAAACAAGACAGAGATAACTAACGATGGATTCTCAACGTAATATCCTGCTCATTGCTCTGGCCCTGGTTTCTTTCTTGCTGTTTCAACAATGGCAAGTAGCGAAGAATCCAGAACCTCAAGCAGTTGAACAGGCTCAATCAAGCAGCACTCTACCTGCACCATCTTTTGCTGATGAGCTAGATCCAGTTCCTGGTCAGCAGCAAGCTTCTGCAAAAACTATCACAGTAACGACTGATGTTTTAACTCTGTCGATCGACACCGTTGGTGGCGATGTGGTACATGCCAACCTTAACGAATACTCTGCTGAGCTTGATTCATCAGATTCATTTGTTCTGCTGAAAAATACTCAAGGTCACCAATTCATCGCACAGAGCGGTCTTGTTGGTCCTCAAGGTATCGATCTGAGCAGCACGAATCGCCCTCACTACAATGTTAGTGCAGACAGCTTTACGCTGGCTGATGGTCAAGATGAACTTCGTGTTCCGATGACTTTCACTACCAATGGCATCGAATATACCAAGACTTATATCTTTAAACGCGGTAGCTACGCGCTTAATGTTGAATACGATGTAGTGAATAACTCTGGTAACAATGCCACCTTCGGTATGTACGCTCATTTGCGCCAAAGTTTGATGGACGATGGCGGCAGCATCACAATGCCAACTTATCGTGGCGGTGCTTACTCCACAGAAGACACGCGTTACAAAAAGTACAGCTTTGATGATATGCAGGATCGCAACCTGTCTCTTAATCTAGCCAATGGCCAAGGTTGGGCAGCAATGATCCAGCACTACTTTGCAACTGCTTGGATTCCACGTAATGAGCCAGGCACTAACCTCTATACACGTGTGATTGGTAACCTCAGCGATATCGGTGTGCGTATGCCGAACAAAACCATCGCAACGGGTGATCAAGCGAGCTTTGAAGCAACACTATGGGTTGGTCCAAAGCTGCAAGATGAAATGGCCGCGGTCGCACCGAACCTAGATCTCGTCGTGGATTACGGCTGGTTGTGGTTTATCGCCAAACCGCTGCACATGTTGCTTTCATTCATCCAGAGCTTCGTTGGTAACTGGGGTGTAGCCATCATCTGTTTGACCTTTATTGTTCGTGGTGCCATGTATCCGCTCACCAAAGCGCAATACACGTCGATGGCCAAAATGCGTATGCTACAGCCTAAGCTGCAAGCAATGCGTGAGCGTATCGGTGATGACCGTCAGCGCATGAGCCAAGAAATGATGGAACTGTACAAAAAAGAGAAAGTAAACCCACTCGGTGGCTGTTTACCTCTTATTCTACAGATGCCTATTTTCATCTCGCTATACTGGGCACTGATGGAATCGGTTGAGCTACGTCACTCACCATTCTTCGGTTGGATTCATGACCTATCCGCGCAGGACCCGTACTACATCCTGCCACTGTTGATGGGTGCTTCAATGTTCCTGATCCAGAAGATGAGTCCAACGACCGTGACGGATCCAATGCAGCAGAAGATCATGACCTTTATGCCGGTGATGTTTACCTTCTTCTTCTTGTTCTTCCCATCAGGCCTTGTCCTGTACTGGTTGGTGTCGAACATTGTGACGCTTATCCAGCAAACTCTAATCTACAAAGGGTTGGAGAAAAAAGGCTTACACAGCAAGTAATCCTTTAGGAAATGAGTGAGAAAGGCGGCCAAAAGGTCGCCTTTTTGTTTTTGGCTGATTACAATTCAGCTAATTAACGTTATGGCTCAATTTGAGCCCAGCTCAAAAGGCAAAATTATGACTACAGATACGATTGTCGCTCAAGCGACCGCGCCTGGTCGTGGCGGTGTCGGTATTATTCGTGTTTCAGGCCCAAAGGCCACTCAGGTGGCCCAGGCCGTCACAGGCAAGACACCAAAGCCTCGCTACGCAGAGTACCTGCCGTTTAAAGCCGAAGATGGCACTGTGCTTGACCAGGGCATCGCTCTTTACTTCCCAAATCCGCACTCTTTCACTGGTGAAGACGTGCTTGAGTTGCAAGGGCATGGCGGCCCTGTCGTGATGGATATGTTGATCAAGCGTATTCTCGGTATTCATGGCATTCGCGCCGCTCGTCCGGGTGAGTTCTCTGAGCGCGCATTCCTTAACGATAAGCTCGACCTTACACAGGCCGAAGCCATTGCAGATTTGATAGATGCCAGCTCAGAAGAAGCCGCCAAATCAGCCTTACAGTCACTGCAAGGTCAGTTTTCTCAGCGTATACAAACGTTAGTAGAGTCACTTATCCACTTACGGATCTACGTAGAAGCCGCCATCGACTTTCCTGAAGAAGAAATCGATTTTCTGGCCGATGGTAAAGTGTCAGGTGACCTACAGGCCATTATCGACAACCTCGATGCGGTGCGTAAAGAGGCGAATCAGGGGGCCATCATGCGTGAAGGGATGAAAGTCGTGATCGCAGGCCGTCCGAATGCAGGCAAATCAAGCTTACTCAATGCACTGTCTGGCAAAGAGTCCGCAATCGTAACAGACATAGCAGGCACCACACGTGATGTACTGCGTGAGCACATTCATATTGATGGTATGCCACTACACATCATTGATACAGCAGGCCTACGCGATGCATCTGATGAAGTAGAAAAAATTGGTATTGAGCGCGCATGGGATGAGATTTCTCAAGCAGACCGCGTACTCTTTATGGTAGACGGCACCACGACCAATGCCACCGATCCAAAAGATATCTGGCCAGATTTTGTGGATCGTCTGCCAAGCAGCATCGGCATGACAGTGATCCGCAATAAAGCCGATCAAACCGGTGAAGACATGGGGATCTGCCACGTCAACAATCCAACGCTTATCCGCCTATCGGCTAAAACTGGCGCTGGGATTGAGGCACTGCGTGAACACCTCAAAGCATGCATGGGCTTCTCGGGGAGTCGTGAAGGGGGCTTTATGGCACGTCGCCGCCACCTCGATGCGTTGGAGCGCGCCGCACAGCACCTTCAAATAGGCCAGGAACAGCTGGAAGGCTATATGGCGGGCGAGATACTAGCCGAGGAGCTACGTATCACTCAGCAGCATTTAAATGAGATAACCGGAGAATTCAGTTCAGATGATTTACTCGGTCGCATCTTCTCCTCCTTCTGTATCGGGAAGTAAAGTGGGCAAATAACGGAAAACAACAGCAAGCAACGGTAGATAACACACTGATTTTATTAGATCGTCACTTGCCGTTTGTTTCCATCCGTTGCCGTTAATTGCCAAATCTAGTCCCCAGTTGGCCCCCAATGACATGATAAATGCCGTATTGGGGACCAATTGGGGGCTAAAATGAAAATTTCCATTGAAAAACGAACACTTAGAGCTGATGGCACACGCTCACTACGTTTGGTTTATAATCATGGTTATGCCACAAACACACTAGGTGGACGCCAAAATAAACGTAAACGCAGCTACGAAACTTTAGACCTGTACGTTCACGACAAACCTAAAACACCCACCCAGCGCCAACACAACAAAGAGCACATGCTTCTCGCCGAAACCATTAAGAGTAAACGACTGGTTGAGTGGCAATCTCAGAAGCATGGTTTTGAGGAGCGAACCAAGCGCTCAGCTAGCTTCATTGATTACTTTCAACGGCAAATTGACATAAAAGAACAAACCACCTCAACCTCCAACCATTCGATCTGGCTTTCAGCTCGTAAGCACCTGCTGCTCTACTGCGGAAAACATGATCTTAGTTTTGATGAGCTGGATAAAGACTGGTTAGACGGGTTTAAGTATTACCTAACCAATGAAGCGAAAACCAAAAGTGATACACCGTTATCTCGCAACACACAAAGCTCCTACTTCAATAAAGTTCGAGCGGCGATCAACGAAGCACATCGAGAAGGTATTATTCGCGATAACCCGCTTTCACAAGTGACCAGTATCAAAGCCAAAACAACTAAGCGAGTTTATTTAACACTGGATGAGGTCAACGCGTTAGCCCAAACGGAGTGTCGCTATCCTGTCCTTAAACGTGCGTTTTTATTCTCATGCGTGACGGGTATGCGTTGGTGCGATATCCATAGACTTACCTGGTCAGAAGTAGAGACATTCAATAATCACAAACGAATTATCTTCGACCAAGCCAAACTCTCTCACGGCGATGCTAAGAGCCTTCAATATTTAGACATACCAAAGTCAGCAGAATCACTTTTGGGTAGCCCCAAAGCCTCTCACGAGCGCGTATTCAAGGGATTAAAATACTCTTCTTATATAAATGTAGAGCTGCTTAGATGGGCTCTGGCTACTGGAATAAGTAAGCACGTTACGTTCCATGCTGGTCGTCATACTTTTGCTGTAATTCAGCTTAGCCGAGGAATCGATATATACGCAGTATCGAAACTGCTCGGCCACAGCGAACTCAAGACAACCGAGATCTACGCTGACATCATAGAACAACGTAGGATGGAAGCCATGCTCACATTCCCCGATATTTTTGCTTCTTCTGGAAAGGATTCAGCGGCCTAAGGCCGCTGCTATAGAAGGTACTACTTACGAGAAGTGGTGGCGACATAGTTTGCTGCCCTTTTTTCTATCTCATGGCGAGATGAAACGCGCTGCTCCTCAACCCAATCCATGATTGCTTGACGCTCAAATCGGAGGTGTTTGCCAAGCTTAAAGTAAGGGATCTCTGCCGAGCTCGTTAGCTTATAAAGTTGATTGGTTGATAAACCCAGCAAGGTTGCACATTCATCGACGGTTAGAATGTCCTTTCCAAGCAACTCCACCTTTTGCTGCTGCAAACGCTGCTCTAACACAACCCGCTCGACATGATCGATTTTAGCCAAAATGGACTGGAGAAGGATCTGTTCATTGCTTGTCATAACTCCCCCTCCATGTCGCTGCGTTGGGAAATGTGGGAAAACTGGGAAACGGATTACGCATCGGCTGTCAGCTCCTCTAGTTCTTCGATAATTTGAGAAGGTGTAAAGGCAAAGAACCTTTCCAATTTGCCGTTCACTTTTACTCGTAGCGTCCCTCTAGCCCCCTCGTTTGATTCAAACCACCGCCTTTGAACCAAAGGAGTCAGTTGGCTGATGTATTGCTTGCGCAGCTGGAGATCACGAATAAACACATTTTTATGAATCAGCCACTGCACCTCGTCTCCGTCTTGCCGGAAGTAACCAGTTTTTGATGCTCTGCCGCTGGATATCTCACTTAACTGCTTTTCCCATTTGGAGAGTGCCTGCTTCAATGCCAAAAGCACTTCAAACTCTTCGTGATTTTGAGTGTGCCCTCTCGCTGCAATCCACCGCTGAAAAATACTATGGACTGAGAAAAGAGATTCTTCTTCGCTCCACGGTACAATTTTGTGTCGCGAGGCCAGTGAGAGTGCAACGGCAACTAAGCAAAAGCGATGCAGCACCCTAAGAACTTGAGCTGACATACAGCTTTCTTTCCAGCGCTGCATCAACCTATCCGTTTCCGATCTCAACAGTAGTTCCAGATCTGGTTGCTTTACTATCAAGCACATCCAAGCTGGAAATAGCGAACCATGATACTTTTTCGTTGCCTCCTCCAAATGTTTGGCAAATTCATGAGAATCATTAAATCGGTGAATGCTAGAAAAACAGCCATATTTTTCCGTCAGCGGTATCTCCACAATTCTGACCAATTGGCCTGCGGCGGGCTTTTTGCCTATTTCTTCCAGCAAATCGATCAAACCAACTTCACCAGTGCTAAGCACTAAGGTTCGCCACTTTGCTTGTTTACCTAACGCCCCTGTAATTAACGATCTTAGCTTTCCATCGCCATTGACTATCTGGTAAGCCGCTGTGTCTAAATTTTCACCTCTTGCCATACCAATCTCATCGAGCGGCAGCATGACATCGTTATAATTGGCAGATACAGATTCGATGCCATTATTCGTGCTATGCCAAGTCTTCTTATATGAATGTGAGCCGTAAACTGACGAGCCAACATAAATAGCACCTGACTTCCCCTGACTTGACGAGCCCATTAGATGAAATACCGAGCTTTCCCCTCCAGAAGGCGCTAATAGGGGTGCGGCAAGTGCGACTCCAACAGAAAATATCAAGGTTGGGTTTCCGCTTAAAAGACAGCCTATCTCCTGTTGCCAGTGATCTAAGCTACCTTTTACTTCAAAATTACTATCAACAATTGCTCCAGCGTAGAAATATGGCTCCTCGGATACGCCAAAACTGGTTTCAGTTGTCACGAATACATCGCCATGCCAGCCTGTGTTAAAGGCACTGATACCCGTCGATGCGCATTTGATCTCTTGCCGCAAGTAGCGCAGAACAAGGCTCCAGTTATGTTTCTCATCTTCTAACCAAAAGCCAAGGTCAAAGAGCTCTTCACGCAGAATATTGTTCGTGCTACCCAGTATTCTGCTTGCAGGGACAACTATCCGAATAGGAATCAAATCCATATTGATAAGTTCTATACAGGCACCATAACCTGACTTTTTATCTTGTGCCCTCACTCGCGCTACGACAGAAAGTTCAGAGCTAATAGCCATCCAACCTTCTTCTTTGTCACAGTATTCCAGTGCGTTATTTTTGTTTCGATACATACACACCTCACCGTCACAGGCTCAGCAGCCACTTCTGCACATCTTCAAGGCGAAATCTCACACTTCGAGCGCCAGGTGATAGTGTGACTGGTGTAGGAAAGGAACCGTTTTTCACATAACGCCGAATGGTTGCCTGAGACAACTGAGTCAACTGACAAACTTCTTGATAGCTTAATAGCTGATTTGATTGTTTTTGTTCGGTCATAACTACTCCTGACAGTTAATGAATAATCAAGGAATAGTTTGCAGGATGAGCAACGCAAAGGCGTGCGGTGCTCAGGCCCATTTTGGGCAGTTTCGCGTGAAAAGAAGCCTGTCGAATTCATGGTTTAGAATTACAGAAGCAGATAATGGTGCGGTAATGTGATTAGGCATTGCTTCACCGTTATTCATCAAGCCACAAAGCGCTATGCGTTAAGTAACCCGCTAATACGTCAAGCTGTTTACTATGGTTAACGTATAGTGATTAGAGACTCTCTTTCACATGTGAAAGTAGCAAAATATGAAGCTTTGAACGGATAGAACAACCAAGTGTACCGCTTCTATCCGGTACACATAAAACGCTACAGCTCAACCTAACAGAACATGTAAGAGTCTGTTATAGCTAAACTTTTTCTAATTACTATATTGCAAAACTGTACCGATTTGACGAAAACGGTACATATCCCTCATCCAAAGCAATCACTACACTCATTTCTTCTCGCTTTTTTGACTCAAGCACTCGCCACTACACACTAAACCCGCTAAGATACAAAAATTACAATTTGTAGGTTTTGTGAGTCATATGAAAACAACCAAGATAGACCCTCAGCTACTTGAAAAAGCCACGAGTATCTTTGCTGAATTAGGTTTACCGATTGAGCAGGCCATCAACGTATTTCTAGCAAAGTCCGTTCAGGCCAAAGGTTTTCCGTTTTCAGTTGCTCTTGATATTGAGGAACAGGACTCCTCAAACAGTCAAACACAGAGAAAAATCAGCAATGCCGAGATTACCGAGTCTATCCAAGAGCTAGTTGAGCACGCTCTGCCACAGAGTGAAATAGAAAACCTCACCCAGCTAACCTATTGTCGCAACACCTTTGGGTTGTCATTCCCAGTGCTTAAACTGGCTAAATCTCCACGGCCAGAAGACATTCGCAGTGCAGCCAAAGATGCCAAAGATCGAAACCGCTACTCCACCACGAAAGTGGCCCAGCGAGATGAAAAAACCTACGTGATTTGCACCCAATGGACCGACAGGCACCGCAATGCGTTTTGTCGTTGGCAAGCCATCTTTAGCTAGCACGCAAAAAACAAAACACTGATTTTTAACGATTTAACTTTATTTAGGCAGTATCAATGAACTTACAAGACAAAGAACAAAGCGCCAAACTCTCCAGTGCTATTTGGCGTATGGCAGATGACCTATGGGGTGATTTCAAACACACCGACTTTGCACGCATCATCCTGCCCTTTTTGCTACTGCGTCGTATTGAATGCGTGTTGGAACCCACTCGAGAGGAAGTTCGTAAGTTCTATCTGGCCGAAAAACAATCCGGCATAGACCTTGGTTTAGTGTTGCCAGAAGTTGCGGGATTCGCTTTTTACAACACCAGTGAATACAGCCTAGAAACCTTAGGCGCGTCAGATACAGGCGACAACCTAGAACACTACATCAGCCAGTTCAGCAAAAACGTTCGTACCATCTTTGATGAGTTCAAATTTGGTCAAACCATAGAAGATCTGGAAAAAGCCAAGCTGCTCTACCGCATGGTGAGCTACTTTGCCAATCTCGACCTACATCCTGATGTGGTGTCTGATCGCGTATTGTCAGATGCCTATGAAGAGCTGATTTTCAAGTTCGCCAGCTCGGTTAATGAAAAGGCGGGGGAATTTATGACCCCGCGCGATGCCGTGCGTCTTGCCACCAAACTGGTACTGGCGGCAGATGAAGATATCTTTAGTGAAAAGGGCGTGATCCGCACCATCTATGACCCAACCTGTGGCACGGGCGGCTTCCTTTCCGATGCTATTAGCCAAATTGAAGAGATGGGCAGCAGCGCCAAAGTGGTGCCTTTTGGTCAAGAGCTCGACCCCGCGACTCATGCCATGGCGCTGACGAATATGATGATCCGTGGCTTTGATGCCAACAACATCAAGCAAGGTAATACCCTATCAGACGATCAATTACGTGCCGACAAGTTCCACTACGGCCTAGCCAACCCGCCATTTGGCATTAAGTGGGAAAAAGCTAAAAAAGAAGTGGAACGTGAGCACAAACAGCTCAAATACGCAGGGCGTTTTGGGCCTGGTCTGCCGGGTATCTCTGATGGCTCCATGCTGTTCTTGCTGCACTTGGTATCAAAAATGGAAACACCGGAAAATGGTGGTGGCCGTGTGGGCATTGTACTTTCTGGCTCACCATTATTTACTGGCGACGCAGGCTCAGGCCCATCAGAAATCCGCCGCTGGCTGCTCGAACAAGACTTGGTAGAAGCGATTGTTGCACTGCCAACCGATATGTTCTTCAACACCGAAATAGGTACCTACATCTGGATTTTGTCTAACCATAAAGAGCCAAGACGCAAGAACCAAGTACAACTGATTAACTTGGCGGGCATCTGGACGCCCATGCGTAAAAAGCAAGGAGATAAGCGCAAGTACCTCAGCGATGAACAGATTGACGATATTGTGCGTGCTTACGATGGCTTTGAAGCTAGTGACTACTGTAAGCTCTTTCACACTACTGACTTTGCCTACCGAAAAGTGACCATTCAACGTCCGCTGCGCGCCAAACTCAACATCACTGAGGATGGTATCGCTCGGCTGAAAAGCTTAGCAGCGTTCCAAAAGCTCAAACCAGAACAACAAACTGCTTGGATGCAACACCTCACTGATAACCTTGGCCTCCGGCCATATGAATGGGCGCGTTTGGCAGCGAAACACAATCACAATAAAGGTGACTTTGGTAAGTGCCCGAAGGCACTGGCTACGGCCTTAACTACGCACTTTATGTTGATAGATCCGCAATTCGAGCCAACACTGGATGAAAAAGGCCAAAAAATTGCTGATCCAAAACTCAAAGACACCGAAAGCATTCCCTTTGATCGTGATGTTGAAGATTACTTTACACAAGAGGTGCTGCCACATGTACAGGATGCCTTTATCGATCACTCAGTACGTGATGAAAAAGATGGCGAAGTGGGCATTGTCGGTTATGAAATTAACTTTAACCGCTATTTCTATCAGTACGTGTCGCCACGTGAGTTGAGTGTAATTGACAGTGAGCTAAAGGCATGTGAAGTACGCATTCAGGCACTACTCAATGAGGTGGCTGAATGATCACACCTTATCCAAACTATGTTGGTAGCGATATTAAGTGGGTTGAGGCTGTACCTGCGGATTGGAAATCAGTTCCTTTCTACACTGTTGCCTCTGAATCAAAACTGTCAAATAAGGGCATGATAGAAGATAACCTTTTATCGTTGAGCTTTGGCCGTATTAAGCGAAAAAGTATTGATACACAAGGTGGGCTTCTACCTGCATCATTCGAGACTTATCAGATAGTTAATGAAAATGACATTATTTTTAGACTAACGGATTTACAGAATGATAAGCGCAGTCTTCGCTCTGCCCAATGTATGGAACGAGGCATTATCACGTCGGCATACGTTGCGGTCACCCCAAACGCGATTAGGCCAAGATATCTTCATTATTTGATGCGAGCATATGATGAAAGCAAGGTTTTTTACAACCTTGGGGCAGGCATGCGTCAATCTCTTAAATATGACGAATTAAAGCGCTTGCCTATTTTATTGCCACCTGAATTAACGCAACAAGCGATTGAAAAGTTCCTCGACCGCGAAACCCAGCGCATCGACAGTCTGATCGAGGAAAAGCAGACCTTTATGAAGCTGCTCAAAGAAAAACGCCAAGCGCTGATCAGCCATGTGGTCACTAAGGGGCTTAACCCCAATGTGGAGATGCAGGATTCTGGTATCGAGTGGATTGGGCAAGTGCCGAAGCATTGGGTGGTGAAAAAAATTAAATATGATGTACTCGGCATAGAACAAGGCTGGAGCCCTCAATGTGAAAGTACACCAGTACAGGACGATCACACTTGGGGAGTAGTTAAAGTTGGCTGTGTAAATCGTGGGATTTTCAATCCAGAACAGAACAAAAAACTGCCAGAAGAACTGGAACCAAGGAAAGAGTACATCATCAAAAAAGGTGATTTACTAGTATCAAGGGCAAATGCAAAAGAGTGGGTAGGTAGCGCTGCCGTTCCTGACCGTGATTACGATAACCTACTGCTATGCGACAAAATTTATCGAATCAAATTGGACCTAGAAAAAGCTGACCCAGAGTTTTTTGCTTATTATCTAGCTTCTGACCAAGCACGAGAACAAATAGAAATTGACGCTACTGGCACCAGTAGCTCTATGTTGAATATCGGACAAGGCACTATTTTAAACATGCCTATACCAGCTCCAGAGCTTCCGGAACAACAATCTATCGTGCAAGGTATAAAGAATAAAACCAGTCAAATCGATCGTTTGATGCTTGAAGTTTTAGATTCAATAGAACTACTGAAAGAACACCGCACATCGCTGATCAGCGCGGCTGTAACAGGGAAAATCGACGTCAGGGAGGCGGTGTAATGGCAGCACATCATGAAGTGCATTTTGAACAATATATTACCGAGCAGCTGGTGAACAATGGCTGGAAAGAAGGCCACTCCAGCCATTATGACCAGCAGCGCGCCATTTACCCGCAAGATGTCATGGATTGGGTAAAGGCCACTCAACCTGATGCCTGGCACAAGCTGAATAAACTGCATGGCGCGAATACCGAGCAGGTGCTACTAGAGCGTTTAGAAAAAGCACTTGCCAGTAAAACAGGTGGCACCATTAATGTGTTGCGCAAAGGGTTTACCATTGCAGGTTGCGGCACCATTGCCATGGGCCAACGCAAACCCGAAGATGCGCGCAATGAAGAGCGTATTGCCCGTTATGAGCACAACATTTTGCGCGTGGTGCGCCAGCTAAAATATTGCCCGACCCGCGAGTGGGAAATTGACTTGGTGTTCTTTATCAACGGCCTACCCGTAGCCACCGCCGAGCTCAAAACCGATTTCACTCAATCGATAGAATCAGCGATAGCGCAGTACAAGCAAGACCGCTTACCCGTTGACCAAAAAACCAAGCGCAAAGAGCCGCTGTTAACCTTTAAACGTGGCGCAGTGGTGCATTTTGCCATGTCTGACACAGAAATAGCCATGGCGACCAAACTGGCGGGAGAAAACACCTATTTTCTGCCCTTTAACAAAGGCCATGACGGTTCTACCTCTGATTTACCCGTGCACATCAACTTGCCAGGTGAAGATGGAGAGTATCCGGTCAGCTATTTCTGGCAAGAGATCGCCCAAAAAGATAACTGGTTGCGTATCTTCTACAGCTTCGTGTATGTCGAAACCAATGAAGTCGCCGATAGCAGTGGCAAGGTTCAGCGTAAAGAGACGCAGATTTTCCCGCGTTACCATCAGCTTGATGCGGTAAATAAAATGATTGACGATGCCCGCCAGAACGGTGCAGGCATGCAGTATCTTTGTGAGCACAGCGCAGGCTCAGGCAAAACCTCTACCATTGCGTGGACAGCCCATGATTTGATTCGTTTACGCAGCACCGATGGTAAAGCGGTCTTTAAATCCGTAATCATTGTGACCGACCGCACCGTGCTGGATTCGCAGTTGCAAGATGCGGTGCAGCAGCTGGATCATCAATATGGGGTGATTAAGGCGATTGACCGCGAAAAGAGTAGCGAGTCGAAATCAAAGCAGCTGACTGAAGCGCTGCTAACAGGCACGCCGATCATTGTGGTGACGATTCAAACCTTCCCATATGCGTTAGAGGCAATTCTGACCAATCAATCTTTGGCGCAAAGTAACTTTGCTGTGATCATTGATGAGGCTCATACCTCGCAAACTGGCTCTACCGCCAAAGGTTTACGCGCAGCGCTTACGCTAAACCTGAGCCCTCAAGAGTTAGAGCAAATGAGTATTGAGGACATTCTTACTAAGGTGCAAGAAGCACGTGCCATGCCCAAGAACGTCTCGCACTTTGCTTTTACGGCAACACCCAAGCACAGCACTAAGATGCTATTTGGTCGCCCGAAAAACCAAAGCCAACCAGTGTCAGATGAAAACAAACCAGAATCGTTCCACCTCTACACCCAACGTCAGGCCATTGATGAGGGCTTTATTCTCGATGTGCTGGAGAATTACACCCACTACGATACAGCCTACAAAATTGGTGAAAACAATCTAGATGAGAAGCGCGTAGACAGCAAACAAGCCCGTCGTGCTTTGGCGCGTTGGATGTCACTGCACCCAACCACTGTCAGCCAAAAAGTCGAATTCATTATTGAGCACTTCAAGGCCAATATCGCCCACCTTCTGGAAGGTGAAGCCAAAGCCATGGTGGTCACATCTGGCAGGCCGCAGGCGGTGAAATACAAGCTTGCCTTTGATAAGTACATCAAAAAGCATGGCATCGAAGGTATCCAAGCCTTGGTTGCCTTCTCAGGCAAAGTACCGGGTAAAGATTTGGGTGATGAAGACAGCCAAGACCCACTGGGGATTGATTTCGACAAAGAGTACACCGAGTACAACTTAAATCCCGACACGCATGGGGCTGATCTGCGCCACGAGTTCGAGAAAACCGAATATCGCGTCATGTTAGTCGCCAACAAGTTCCAAACGGGCTTTAACCAACCAAAACTGGTTGCCATGTATTTGGATAAGAAGATCTCGGATGTAGAAGCGGTACAAACTCTATCGCGCCTAAACCGCACCTACCCAGGCAAAGACACCACTTACGTGATTGATTTTGCCAATGAGCCGCAGACCATTCTCAATGCGTTCAAAAAGTACGATAAAGGCGCGCAGCTCAACGAAGTGCAAGATGTAAACGTCATCTATGACATCAAAGAGATTCTGGATGAGCAAAGCATCTACAACCATCAAGATTTAGAGTTGTTTAAGCAAGCGCGCGGTAAATCGATTCTCGGCCAAGCTCCTGACAAAAAGTCACACGCGCACAAAAAGCTGCTTGCTGCCACGCAACGCCCTACCGATGTGTTCAACGTTAAGCTGAAAGAGCTGGTTGATGCCGCAAACCATTGGGATCAGCAATACAACAAAGCGCACCTTGCGGGTGATGAGAAAGCGGCGACCTACGCAGAATCGCAACGCAGCGAGTTCACCAAGCAGCGCGAAGCTCTAATGCGTTTTAAATCGGATTTAGCTCGATTTGTGAAGCACTACAGCTACATGGCGCAATTGATTGAGTTTGGTGATCCTGAACTGGAAAACTTTGCCGCGTTTGCCCATTTGCTATCACGTCGATTGAAAGGGGTGACACCAGAGAACATCGACCTCAGTGCACTGGTACTAGAAAAATTCAAAATCAAATACGACAAAGACCCGCTTCCAGAAGCTATTAATCAGGTACTTGAACCTATCCGCCCCAATTACAACGACCCAACCGATCGCGAACAGGCATTTCTTACCGATATCATTCGCCGCCTAAACGAACTGTTTGGTGATGTCGGCGATGAGCCAGGCCGCCGAAACTTTGCCAACGGCACCATTACCCGTGTGGCAGAAAATCCTATTGTGGTTGAGCAGGTAGAGAAGCATGAGAAGTCAATTGCTCTCAAAGGCGACTTACCACAAGCGGTGAAGCAAGCCGTTGTACAAGCCCTGCTGAAAGAAGGCGATATCGCCCGAACGCTACTCAAAGACCCACAGGTAATGGCAAGTTATGTTGAGCTGATTTTTGACATGATGAAGCAAGGTGCAGAACAGGTGACGGTGAAATAATGAATACTGCGTTTCGAGTTTTACTTACGTTCAATGCAACATCACTACTAGTGATTATCTTTGCGGTACAAAAAGGGTACTCACTCGGATATTTCTTTGGTGATTTCGCTTGCTTCGATTGGATAGCAGCATTTCCGAACGCAGTATCATATTTACTCTATTTTCTTATCCCTGTTTTATCGACTGGATTGAGTATTTGGCTGAGTAAATACTTGGGGAAAGACGAGTTTAAGGCTGGTGAAATAGCAAGTATTGAGCATGCCAACAACAGCTTCCTGCCAAGTTATTTGGGTTACTTTTTCGTAGCGTTGAGCATTGGTAACTGGGAAACCTTGTGGTTTGTTTACGGAGTTTTGTTTGTTTTTACTCTCTTATCGCAAGCACTCTATTTTAACCCATTGTTTTTACTATTTGGTTATGAGTTTTATAACATTACAACCAAAAACGGAACGGCCATTTTCCTGATTAGCCGAGAGCGCTACAAGAAGCCAGATGACATCCAAATACCATTGGCTTATCGAATCAATAATTACACATTTATCGAGCGAGGATAATGATGGACCATGTACTGGCACATATAAAAACTAGAGCAAAAAAACGCATTTTTAAATTGGTTTCTGATCAATCTCTTTTTGACGGAGTCGCAGTCGACTTAAATGCGTGTGTTCCTTACAACCCAGATCATAACCTTGATGAAGATTCATGGTTTAAAATTGAAGGCTTTAGTCAAAAAGAGTTTTGTATTGAGCTACTAAAAAAAGACTATGATTCAAAAGACTACGATGATTTAACCAAAGATAACTTCTCAAAGATTGCCTACTTATTTGCAGTTCAAGGTAATGATTTTTATTTTCAAAAAATTACTCCAAGTCTATTTGTAAAACGCAAAACGCTCGTTTTTGGTGAAGTAGCAGAGATAGAGAAAAGCCAAACACGTTTAGTGATAAACGCTTTACCAGATGCTCTGTACTTCAAAGCGGCAGATACCTTGATATTCAAAAATCTGGCAACAATATCGAGCATATTTAAAGGCATTGATGAGTTATACAAAGAAGCAACAAAAGAAGAGGTTGAACAGTTTTTAGATGCACAGTTTATAGAGCTCGGTAACGACTACAACGTAGATAGCGTCTCAAAACCCAATAGAAAACGTATTGGCCTTGCTATGGCAACACTTGATGCTATGTCTGCTGATGATAAAGCCAACATGCTTGATTATATCGACGGTTACTGCGGTGAACAGAAACTTAAATTCGATAAAGAAAATCAGAAGTTTGAAATATCTAATGACGATGAGTTGAAGTTACTGCTTTATGGCATTGAACAACGCTTTTATACGACCCCATTTGGCAAAGAAAAAAGGCTCGCTAACTCTGTAACCGCTATGGATAAAAAATAGCCCCTTATAAGTAACGTAAGAAGGTTGACTCAATGACCAAAAACACCCCACAAGCTCCGCATGGTGAATTTGTCCTGTTTACCAGTGCCGATGGTAGAACTCGCGTAGAGTGCCGCTTTGAGTCAGATACCTTGTGGCTTTCACAAGCAATGATTGGAGAGCTCTATGGTAAGGCAAAGGCGACTATTAGCGAGCATATTAAAAATATCTTTGCTGAAGGTGAATTGGACGAAAATTCAGTTGTTCGGTTATACCGAACAACTGCGGCTGATGGTAAGTCATACAACGTTCAATACTTTAGCTTACCACTAGTATTAGCTGTTGGTTACCGCGTCCGTTCAAGCCGTGGTACTCAATTCCGCCAATGGGCAACACAAACCTTGGAAGAGTATCTGATCAAAGGCTTCGTAATGGATGACGAGCGTCTGAAAAACCCGCCTGTTGGCCATTCTGCGGTTCCTGACTACTTTGACGAGATGCTCGAACGCATTCGCGACATTCGAGCCAGTGAGCGTCGTGTTTATCTGCGAGTCAAAGAAATCTTTACCATGGCAGCCGATTACGAGCCATCCAACCAAGAAACTAATCGCTTCTTTCAAACCATTCAGAACAAGCTGCATTATGCCTGTACGCACATGACGGCAGCTGAGCTGATTGCTAGCCGTGTGGATGCCAATAAGCCAGATATGGGATTAACCAGTTTCAAAGGTGACGAAGTACGCAAAACAGACGTTACCATTGCCAAAAACTACCTGCGCGAAGATGAGATTAAAGAACTCAATCGCATCGTCAATATGTGGCTCGATTTTGCTGAAGATCAAGCGCTGCGTCGCAAACAAGTGTTCTTACAAGACTGGGCCGATAAGCTAGACCAGTTTCTAAGTTTTAATGATCGGGACGTATTAAGCGGAGCGGGAAAAATCTCCAAAAAGGATGCTGATAATAAGGCGAAATTGGAGTTTGATCGCTTTGCTGAGCAACGCCGCCGTTTAAAAGAATCCGAAGGCGCACTTGCTAATATTGCAGCCCTCAAGGCAATACTCAAAAAAGACAAATAACGCGACTAACTAAGTTGAACCAGCCATGGTACCGACATTGATGTCGGTACCATCGTTCTCGGGTCTGTTATTTATCTCGCCAAAACACCATCTAAAAGCCACTTTGAGATTTCAACTTGCTGTCTCATACAACTGGCATATCGAAAAGCAACCCAAAAGCGCTCTTGCTCACAGCCCACCGCGTGCTGCTCCATGGGCTTTCACATGTGAAAGTACATCATCCCTCATGCACTACAAACAGGCAAAATCCCACAATAATCTAGAAATTTACCGTCACAATCCCATCAAAAAAATAATCGATGCTCAGGTCCCACAATTATTGGAGTACAACGCCCTACATCCCCGCCAAAACAATAAAGCAACGAAAATAATCCGTAGCAACGTCCCACAATGATAGGTATCTGGAAAGTACAGGGATAGGTCCCAGGAGAGGAATCGCTGCCATGCTTCCCAATCAGCGGTGGGACACGAGGAAAATTATGCGCTCAAAAAGGGCAATTACAGATGCATAAGTAACCGTACGTTTGCGCTACCTTGAGCAAAACAAACAAGGAGCCACTATGACTGTATTAAATGAACATTCCGCCGCCTATCAATGGCATCAACGAGCCCAGCAGCGACACCCCGAAAGTGAACAAGAGTGCTTTGAACTCGCGCTATCACAATCGCTAAAAGCCCTTGATGATATAGAGAACTTTGCAATGCAGGAGCCCTATCTGCTTGAGTTTTTAGCCAGTTGCTACGCTAACCAATTTTGGCGAATCCATCGAGCTCATAAGGACACCTCACCTGGCCGCTACGGCTGCCGTGTTCGGGTTCGCAACCATCGCTTTGAAGCGGCTTGGTATTACAACTGGTATCTCAGTGCTAATCAAATGTCACTGAGAAACAACAAAGAACAACGTGTTCGTTCTAAGCATTTATCGAAAGGTAAAGGCTTTCGTTACCCACCGGGTCGCTTTTCAAAAGCCAACGTGAAATGGGAATCCGATCTTATTGAGTACACAGAAGATGCCTTCGCACTGATCCGCGAAATACGGCATGAAATCCTCACCATCAAACAAAAAGCGCAAATTTGTACAAAACGACTTCACAAGCTTCGTGAGCACTTTCAAAAATCCCAAAATGGAGAAGCATAATGACTAAGAAAACCATACCAAACGTCGGTATTACCGACTATTGCGGAGAGCTAGATCTATCAGATTTTGATATTGCACTGCCAGAACAATCTCCGTTGCCAGAATTAATCAAAGATTTACCTCTGTTTGTCGCCGATGAATCGAAGATACTAACGGTTGCGGCTAAAGACCTTGAAGCACGATTGGAAAAGCTGTGCAAAGCTCTGACAGCTGAGTACAAAGTGAAATATCCAATACGCTACAAATTCAAAGTCAAAAAATCAAAAGGCTTACCAGAGATCACATGGTATCGCATCATTCTTCATCGCTATCCAGACGAAGAGCTTGAAGAAAAAGAAGTATCCGAAGGGGTATTGAGACGTTTTTCAAACGCAATGCCCTGGGAGATCCCGCTGTATCTTCATTTGCTAGACCAGATCAACCGACTGGAACAGCGTGTGAAGCCTACAAGAGAACTGTCTAGTCAGGTGAGAAAAACGATGCAAGCGATAAAAAAACTGCAAATTTAGTTCTATCCAATCAGGAAGCTGCATGCCGTGAAATGAAGCTTCTCCCCACAGTTTGCATTTTCAAAATCGATGATACGCTGGTAGTAAAGTGAGGAGAAAATGCTGTGATGAGATTGAAAGTTCAGGTTGAAAAAATCAATGCTGAAAGCATCGATATAGCTTGGTTCGCGGGATTGAACAATCACGGTATCGTTACGGTTCAAATTGCTCAAAGTGAGTTCCGGTGCGCTATCGCGGAGTTAACGGCGGCAAGGTTCTTACTACTCGACAAACAGGTATTCGGGCGCGTACCAAACAGCGGTAAAGGTCTCACACTCAGCCTAACCAAAGAAACAATTTTAGCGGCTAAGAATGAAGCTCTCAAAGCGGCCGCACTGTTTCTGTCCAACCGTCTATCCGGTATCAAACTTTATTCTGACGAGATTGTTGATATCACTCATCCAGAAACAAAAGACATTATTACGCCTTATGCTTCACCCTATCCGACATTTGAGGTTGCAAAACTTGGCACCATCGCCATCAGTAACCATGCAATGCAACGCTACCAACAAAGGCACAAGCAAGGTGATATTCGCAATCCATGGCACAGCTTACAGAAGCAACTCTCCCACCCAAACCTAGAAAAACTGACTTTGTCATCAAGAACACGCTTTCAAAAGCTACTCCGCTACGGAAGCGAGCAACATGAGATTTGGGCCAACCCTACAGGCAATATTTACTTCCAAATTGCATCCTTAGCGGAACACAAGTTAGTTGTGACGGTTTTTTCTCAGGTAACGCATGCTTTCAATGAAATTCATGCTTAGGAAAGCTAAGCTAAACAGAGATAGAAGATACTTACAGGAGGTGAATATGGAACTTTGGATTTGGCTGGGTGGTTTATTACTGACAGTCGCCGCAGTTGGCGGGGTATTTTGGTATTCCGGACGAGAGCGATAGCTTTATTACTGGTCGATGTTATCGAGTTCCTGCCTGATCTGATCAATAAGCGCCTGCTTTTTAGTTTCGCTGAGCTTTTCAATCAAACATGCCAGTTCTGCTGAGCTGTCGGAATCTGAAAAGAAAAACGCAACTGGCACACCAAGCTCCTGAGCAAGCTTTTGTAGCGTACCGATATCGGGCATATGACGCCCTTTTTCATAATGATTCATACGGCCACTCGCTGAACTTGGGTCCATACCTAAACGGATACCAAGCTCCCTCTGGCTGATACCAACGCGATTTCTTGCCTGTTTAAGGCGCTGTGGAAATGGATTTGTTTTAGACAAGTGAGAATCATCATCAACCTACAATGCTTAGATTTTCTAAGTTTTAATTATACCTGTATACTTAGGAAAACTAAGCACAAGATGGAGACTAAGATGAAAACACTAAAAAAGTTCGCACTATTTTGCCTTTTTTGTCTTGGTGCGTTAGTGACTGTATATCAAAGCTGGGGTGTGATGTTGATGGCCTTCCCAAGCGTTATTTGGCTACATAAGCCTCTGGATGTTATCCACAAAAATAAGTACATCGCGTTGTTATTTTGGTTTGTACTCTTTTATATAAACTGGCTATTCGCTAGTGCCGCCGCCCTCACCTATTTCTTCATTCATACCTGGCATTTGCACCAACAGAACATTCCGCTCAATGACTCGTCTTGCGTTAAGCGAGCGCCTCGACGCATCAACCCAAGCACTGGTTTGTTGATGAAGAACAGACACTTTGACATGACAGGTGAAGCTTATGGCTGGAAGATTGATTGATATGGGTAGGTGATGATCACTTTCGCTCCTACTGGGAAGGATCGTAATAACAAAACGATCCATAGCAAAGCCCCCGATCAACAACTGGTGAGTTTAAAGATCAAAAGATATCTCCTGCTTATCCACAATGTGTCAATTTGGTGATCACCCGATAAATAACTGCAAAATCAAATTGTTTTGAAAAGGAAACTTCTCATGAAACCGAAGGCTAGGTTCACTCCATTATCGTTACTCATTTTGCTCACTGGATGCGCCTCTACATCAACTCCTATCCAATATGACAACAGCCACAGCCGTGCTCATAACATTGCTCATGCAGGTGGGCTCTACCAAACAGAAGACAAAGTCATTCCAATGAAAGATTTTGAGGCATTTAAGTTCGCGAAAGCTGCCGCAGGAAATACATTGTTGCTCACGTCTTCAGTAGGCGCGGGACTTGAGTTAAGTGAAGGACTAAGCCTTGGTTTGCTAACATCATTGCTGGAACAGCCTGATACCACTTCACGAAACAGCATTATTGCTTGGATGCCTATACAAGAAGCGACATCCGCTCGAGACGCTCAGCAAAAGTTGCTCTACCACTTCAACGCAGCCATCGAAACCGTGCTTCAAGAACAATCTATTAACTATGAGCGCACGAATGGCAATTCAGAACAAAAGATAGAGTTCTACTTCCATAGTGCAGACTACCAATGTCCAAAATACCAAGCTGGTATGACAAACCAGGACCTATGCTATATCACCGCAGAAGTTTTCGAACCGAGAAGAACGATGTCACCGCCTTTCGTCAACGATGGACAGGAAAGTTTTGCATTTGAATCCAACCATCACGTCTACTACCAGAGATTTAGAATTTCGCCAGGCAAGAATAGTAACATCCCTTCTGATGCACTTTGTGCTGCTATTAGTAGTAAGTTGCCCGATTGGATCTTCATTTATATAGCAAAAGGGAAGATTCACTTTGGTAAGGAAACGATAATCACACCTTACCTGCTAGAGAGTGGAAAACCTCTCTTGTTTGTCGTTGCTGAAGAGAAAGATAGTGAAAGCTGATCCGGTTTCCCACCGTTCCCACTTTTCCCATCCTGATCTATGATGGAAGTCATCTTGGGAAGTAAGAATTTGACCATAAATTGCAATTTGGTCCCCAATCGGTCCCCAAGACGTCGCGCGAGGCCAGCTATTATGGGAAACTTCACTTTCTGTATCGGGAAATAAATAATCGAACGCGCGGTGCTGAGCTTAACTCACACCGCGTTTCTTTTGTACGGCAAGCCATCCATGAGCTTTAGCCGTCGCATTCAATAAGGAAGAAGTATGATCCACATTATTACAGGCAGCACGCTAGGTGGCGCCGAATACGTAGGCGATCACCTCAGTGATCTACTTAATGAAAACGGATTTGAAACCACGATCCACAACCAACCCTCGCTACAATCGATCAAAAATCAAGGCACTTGGCTTGTGATCACCTCTACTCATGGCGCGGGGGAATATCCAGATAATATCCAACCTTTCATCGCCGCATTGCAAGATACGCCACCCAAAATGTCGGATGTGAAGTTTGCCGTGATCGCGATTGGTGACTCAAGCTATGACACGTTTTGTGCTGCAGGTCGACACGCATACGATCTTTTAGAGGATATCGGAGCAGCCCCGATTGCAGACTGCTTTCTCATCGACGTGCTCAATCATATGGTCCCAGAAGATGCGGCAGAAGCATGGTTAAACGAGCACATTGAGCGATTTTAGTCCTCAATTACCCTTCTAACAGAGCCGCCATTCGGCTCTGTTTTTTTTCATGTGAATAACTTTCCCCAAATAACGGCGTTCAACCGCTCAAAAAACAACCAAACAGTCTGTGTATAACAACGGTAATATCCAGTGAATTTCCTTTAGTTATCCAAAGAATAACTTTTATTTTTTTAACCCCTGTGGATAACAAGGCATTTTGATCCCAGCTTATACGCGATCTGATCCAAGCATGATCACAAGATATGATCCAATTAAGATCCATGATCTTGTTGATCATTTTTACGTTATCCACAGAAGAGGTCGATCCTAATAATAGATCTAATAAAAGATCATATATAAAGATCTATTATATATAGGCTTGGAACCTAAAAAAGATAAAGCAAGAAAACGTTTTTCTCTGTGGCATAAAGCAGGTAAAATGCGGCTCCTTTATCTGTCCAATAAATCCTTTGAATACCTGAGGTCAGTTCATGCTTTATCACGAAAACTTTGACGTCATTGTTGTCGGTGGCGGACACGCAGGAACGGAAGCCGCACTCGCATCTGCACGCACAGGACAAAAAACGCTTCTCCTTACCCATAATATTGATACGTTAGGTCAGATGTCTTGCAATCCGGCGATCGGTGGTATCGGTAAAGGTCACTTAGTAAAAGAAGTGGATGCTATGGGCGGTTTGATGGCCGAAGCTATCGACCATGCAGGTATTCAATTTCGTACACTAAATGCCTCTAAAGGTCCGGCAGTTCGGGCGACCCGAGCTCAAGCGGATCGGGCTCTGTACAAAGCGTATGTTCGTAATGCATTAGAAAATGCACCCAATTTAACGTTGTTCCAACAGTCGGTTGACGATCTGATTGTTGAGCAAGATCGCGCCGTTGGCGTTGTAACGCAAATGGGACTTCGATTCCATGCCAAAGCGGTAGTGTTAACGGTTGGCACCTTCCTCGGTGGTAAGATTCATATTGGTATGGAAAGTTCTTCCGGTGGTCGTGCAGGAGATCCTCCTTCGATCGCATTGGCGGATCGATTGCGTGAGCTGCCATTTCGAGTGGATCGTTTGAAAACGGGAACACCACCGCGCATTGATGCTCGCAGTGTCGATTTTTCTGTGCTTGAAGCACAACACGGTGATAATCCTACCCCGGTATTCTCGTTCATGGGGAAGCGAGATCAACATCCTCGCCAGATCCCATGTTTTATCACCCATACCAACGATCAAACGCACGATGTGATCCACAACAATTTGGATCGTAGCCCAATGTACGCTGGTGTGATTGAAGGCATTGGTCCGCGCTACTGCCCGTCTATCGAAGACAAGGTGATGCGCTTTGCGGATAAGAACAGCCACCAGATTTTTATCGAGCCTGAAGGACTTACTACGCATGAGTTGTACCCGAATGGTATCTCGACGAGCTTGCCGTTTGACGTTCAAGTACAAATCGTACGTTCGATGAAAGGTTTTGAAAACGCGCATATCGTACGTCCTGGTTACGCGATTGAATACGATTTCTTCGATCCTCGCGATTTGAAGCAAACATATGAAACTAAATTTATCCACGGCTTGTTCTTTGCGGGTCAGATTAATGGCACAACAGGCTACGAAGAAGCGGCCGCACAAGGCCTAATGGCAGGCTTGAATGCAAGCTTGTACAGCCAAGACAAAGAAGGTTGGAATCCGCGTCGTGATCAAGCTTACATGGGCGTCTTGATTGATGACTTGTCGACCATGGGGACTAAAGAACCGTACCGAATGTTCACTTCCCGCGCGGAATATCGCCTGCTGCTTCGTGAAGACAACGCCGATTTGCGCTTAACTGAGAAAGCACGTGAACTTGGTCTAATTGATGACGTTCGTTGGGCGCGCTTCAACGAAAAAATTAATAACATGGAAACCGAACGTCAGCGCCTAAAATCGACGTGGATGAACCCAAACTCAGAAGGGGTTGAGGCGTTAAACCTATTACTGAAAACGCCAATGGCACGTGAAGCAAGTGGTGAGGATCTGCTGCGTCGTCCTGAGATGAGCTACGCTCAGTTGACTCAATTGGATGCGTTTGCACCAGCGCTAGAGGATCAACAAGCGGCTGAGCAAGTTGAAATTCAAGTTAAATACGATGGTTACATCAAACGTCAGCAAGATGAGATTGAAAAATCCCTTCGCCATGAGAACACAAAACTGCCGGCGAATATCGACTACAGCGACGTGAAAGGTTTGTCGAATGAAGTGGTGGCCAAGCTGACGGAAGCGAAGCCTGAAAGCGTTGGTATAGCTTCGCGTATTGCCGGTATTACCCCGGCAGCTATCTCGATTCTACTCGTTCACTTGAAGAAGCACGGTTTGCTGAAAAAAGGTGAGGAAGAGTCATGAGTGCACTTCGCACAAAACTGGATGCGCTGATCGCGCAAACCGAGTTAAATGTCTCAGATAGACAGCGCGAGCAGTTAGTCGGTTACGTTGAGCTGCTCGATAAGTGGAACAAAGCGTACAACTTAACATCCGTGCGAGATCCGCATGAGATGTTAGTAAAACATATTCTTGATAGTATAGTGGTTAGCGCTCACTTACCCGGTGAGCGATTTATAGACGTTGGTACAGGTCCTGGTTTACCAGGGATTCCACTGGCGATCATGGCGCCGGAAAAAACGTTCTTCTTGCTCGACAGTCTTGGTAAACGGATTCGTTTTATTAAGCAAGTCGTGCACACGTTAGGGCTGGTAAACGTGACACCCATTCAAAGTCGCGTCGAAGAATTCCAGCCGGAAGAAAAATTTGATGGCGTTTTAAGTAGAGCTTTTGCTTCAATGACGGACATGGTGGAATGGTGCCATCATTTGCCGGAAGAAGAGCATGGGGTGTTTCTAGCGCTGAAAGGACAGCACCCTAAAGATGAAATGGATCAGCTTCCTGAGTGGTGCAGTGTGATAGAGATCATATCTTTGGCTGTTCCTGAGCTGGAAGGTGATCGTCATCTAGTAATCTTATCGCGTAAGGAAAATTAGCGAGGTAGTCGTGGGTAAAATTGTAGCAATCGCCAACCAGAAAGGTGGGGTCGGCAAAACAACAACGTGCATTAATTTAGCGGCTTCGATGGCGGCAACAAAGCGCAAGGTTTTGGTGATCGATCTCGACCCTCAAGGCAATGCTACGATGGCCAGTGGTGTGGATAAATACATGGTTGACGCCACGGCGTACGACCTTCTGGTCGAAGATACTCCGTTTGAGCAAGTGGTGTGCACCCAAACAACGGGGAAATTCGATTTAATTGCGGCGAACGGTGACGTTACTGCCGCTGAGATTAAATTGATGGAAGTGTTTGCTCGCGAAGTGCGGTTGAAAAATGCATTGTCGTCAGTTCGCGATAACTATGATTTCATCTTTATTGATTGTCCTCCTTCGCTAAACCTTCTTACAATCAACGCCATGGCAGCCGCTGATTCTGTGCTGGTGCCGATGCAATGTGAATACTTTGCGTTAGAAGGTTTAACTGCTCTTATGGATACGATTAGCAAATTAGCGGCCGTGGTCAATGAAAACCTCAAAATAGAAGGTTTACTGCGTACGATGTACGATCCGCGTAACCGCTTGTCTAATGAAGTATCTGATCAACTTAAAAAACACTTTGGTAATAAAGTTTACCGCACGGTCATTCCGCGTAATGTTCGTTTGGCCGAAGCGCCAAGTCACGGAAAACCTGCGATGTACTACGATAAGTACTCTGCAGGTGCCAAAGCGTATCTTGCTCTAGCAGGCGAAATGCTCCGCCGCGAAGAAATCCCAGTTTAACACTAACCTAAGGAATTCAATCCCATGTCTAAGCGTGGTCTCGGAAAAGGACTGGATGCGTTATTGTCGACCAGTTCGTATGCTCGTGAAAAACAGCATATCGCATCACACAGCCAAGAATTATCGGCGGATGGTGAGTTGACCGATTTGACAATAGGTCAATTGCAACCGGGCGTATACCAACCGCGTAAAGATATGGCACCGGAAGCGTTGGAAGAACTGGCTGCTTCGATTCAGTCTCAAGGTATCATTCAGCCGATCGTGGTTCGTCAAGTGGAAAATGGTCAGTTTGAGATCATCGCTGGTGAACGACGTTGGCGTGCAGCGAGGCAAGCAGGCTTAAGGCGTGTACCTTGTTTGGTGAAAAAAGTTGAAGATCGCGCTGCGATAGCGATGGCGTTGATTGAAAACATTCAACGTGAAGACTTGAATGTGATTGAAGAATCTCAAGCCTTAGAGCGCCTACAAGATGAATTTACACTAACGCATCAGCAAGTCGCCGAAGTAATTGGTAAGTCGAGAACGACCGTCAGTAACTTACTACGGCTAAATCAGCTAGAGTTAGACGTGAAAAATTTGGTTGCCGATAAACGGCTTGAGATGGGTCATGCTCGTGCGCTCTTGGTATTGCAGGGCGAACAACAAGTGGAAGTCGCTCACCTAGTTGCGAAGAAGCAGATGACCGTTCGCCAAACCGAACAGTTAGTAAAAAAGTGCTTAGCTCCACAAAATGAGCAAAAAGCGCAACAAGAAGATACCGAAGCTGAGCAAATATCGCATAAATTGAGTCAGCAGCTTGATGCGAAAGTTTCTCTGACCCGTTCTGTAAACGGAAAAGCGAAATTGACGATAAGTCTTGATGATCCTCACAGATTAGACCAACTAATTGCTAAGCTTGAGGCCTAAGTGAGATAATTGATTTAGGTCAATTAATCTAATTAATCAAATTTTGTGCGAAAGTTGTCGTTTTGTAAACAAAACTGTAAGTTTTTGATGCAATCGAATTGCTTTACGTTGAACTGAACGTATAATTTTCGTCAATTTCCCTGCACAGAGAGTTTAGTGCGAAGTGGATATTACTAGAGGTACGAATACATGGTAGCTGCGTTAGCTAGACCAGGACGAGAGCTCGCAAGGCAATTGTTAATGATCCAGTCTGGCGCGGTTATTTTTGTGGCGGCAGGAATGGCGGTAGCCGTAAATCCTGATTGGGGACTTTCAGCGCTGATTGGCGGAGGCATTTTTGTTGTTGCCAATGCTGTATTCGCTCTGTGTGCTTTCATGTTTAGTGGAGCACGCGCTGCCAAGCGCATCGCGGCTTCCTTCTATGCGGGGGAAGTACTGAAAATTCTCATCACGGTTGCACTGTTCTATGTTGCCTACATGTATATGCAGGTGGAACTTGTTCCCCTCAAACTAACCTATTTGCTGGTACTAGGTATTAATATCTGTGCACCAGTGCTATTCATTAACAACAAAAAATAGGATGAGTTATGGCTGCGCCAGGTGAAGCGCTAACATCGTCCGGATACATTGCCCACCACCTTTCTAACCTATCGCTGTATAAATTGGGTTTAGTAGGGTCGGAGACAAGTTTCTGGAACGTACATATCGATAGCCTGTTTTTTTCTTGGTTTACTGGTTTAATTTTCCTTGGAATTTTTTACAAAGTAGCAAAGAAAACAACAGCAGGTGTACCGGGTAAGCTTCAGTGTGCTGTAGAAATGATCGTGGAATTTGTCGCTAATAACGTCAAAGACACGTTCCATGGACGCAACCCACTGATCGCGCCTTTAGCACTGACTATCTTTTGTTGGGTATTCTTGATGAACGTGATGGACTTAGTTCCTATCGACTTCTTACCTTACCCAGCAGAACATTGGCTAGGTATTCCTTATCTTAAGGTTGTACCGTCTGCTGATGTGAATATCACCATGGCTATGGCTCTAGGCGTTTTTGCCTTGATGATTTACTACAGCATCAAAGTGAAAGGTCTAGGTGGATTCGCAAAAGAACTTGCACTACATCCATTCAATCACCCACTCATGATCCCGTTTAACCTATTAATTGAAGTGGTATCGCTACTCGCGAAACCGCTATCACTGGGTATGCGTTTATTCGGTAACATGTTCGCAGGTGAGGTTGTATTCATTCTTTGTGCGGCAATGCTACCATGGTACTTACAATGGATGGGTTCACTACCGTGGGCAATCTTCCATATCTTGGTTATTACGATCCAAGCCTTCGTATTTATGATGTTGACAATTGTTTATCTGTCAATGGCACACGAAGATCCTGATCATTAATTTTTTTAAGCTTTTTATTTGGGCACTAAGCCAACAACTATAAATTGGAGATAGTAATGGAAACTTTACTGAGCTTTTCTGCAATCGCGGTAGGTATTATCGTCGGTCTTGCTTCTCTTGGTACAGCGATTGGTTTCGCACTACTAGGTGGTAAATTCCTAGAAGGTGCAGCACGTCAACCAGAAATGGCTCCTATGCTACAAGTTAAGATGTTCATCATCGCGGGTCTGCTTGATGCGGTTCCAATGATCGGTATCGTAATCGCGCTACTATTCACTTTCGCAAACCCATTCGTTGGTCAACTAGGTTAATCACCTTCAACTCGGGACGAGCGATTAGCGCTTGTCACTGATTAACACTAAGTCCAAATAGAGGGGTAGCTGTTGTGAACATAAACGCAACTCTGCTAGGTCAAGCAATTTCGTTCGCACTGTTTGTGTGGTTCTGCATGAAGTATGTATGGCCGCCAATTATGCAAGCGATTGAAGAACGTCAGAAGAAAATTACTGATGGTCTTCAAGCAGCAGAACGTGCTGCAAAAGACTTGGATCTAGCACAAGCCAACGCTTCTGATCAGTTGAAAGAAGCGAAGCGCACAGCAACTGAGATCATCGAGCAAGCGAATAAGCGCAAGTCTCAAATTCTTGATGAAGCTCGCGAGGAAGTTCAGGTAGAACGCCAGAAAATCCTAGCGCAAGCAGAAGCAGAACTTGAAGCTGAGCGCAATCGTGCACGCGATGAGCTGCGCAAACAAGTTGCTACTCTGGCTGTAGCTGGTGCTGAGAAAATCCTTGAGCGTACTATCGATAAAGATGCGCAAAAAGATATTCTCGACAACATTACTGCAAAACTTTAAGTCTGGGGGCGCATATGTCTGATTTGACTACTATCGCACGCCCCTATGCTAAAGCAGCCTTCGACTTTGCTTTAGGGGAAGACCAGTTGGACCAATGGGGCCAAATGTTGTCTTTTGCTGCTGAAGTGGCTAAAAACGAACAAATAAAAGAACTTCTAACGGGGTCTGTTTCTGCTGAGAAAATGGCGGAAATATTTGTTGCAGTTTGCGGCGAACAAGTTGATGCACACGGTCAAAACCTTTTGAAGGTGATGGCTGAGAATGGTCGTTTAGCGGCCCTTCCTGATGTTTGTATAGAGTTCTTCGCGTTGAAGAAAGAACATGAGAAAGAAGTTGATGTTGAAGTCATTTCAGCAACAGAACTTTCTGATGAGCAGCTTGCAAATATTAGCAGCAAACTTGAAAAGCGTCTTGAACGCAAAGTGAAGCTGAATTGCAGTGTAGAAGAGACCCTACTTGGTGGGGTTATTATTCGAGCCGGAGACCTAGTCATCGATAACTCAGCGCGTGGTCGTTTGAACCGCCTGAGCGATGCATTGCAGTCTTAATGGGGATTGGAGCATGCAACTTAATTCCACGGAAATTAGCGAACTGATCAAACAACGTATCGAATCTTTCGACGTTGTTAGTGAAGCTCGCAACGAGGGTACTATCATCTCGGTAAGTGATGGTATCATCCGCATCCACGGCCTAGCGGACGTGATGCAAGGTGAAATGATTGAATTACCGGGTGGCCGTTATGCACTGGCACTTAACCTAGAGCGTGACTCTGTTGGTGCGGTTGTAATGGGCCCATATGCTGACCTTAAGGAAGGCATGAAAGTTACAGGTACTGGCCGCATTCTTGAAGTGCCAGTTGGTCCAGAACTACTAGGCCGCGTCGTTAATACGCTGGGTGAGCCTATCGATGGTAAAGGTCCAATCGAAGCGAAATTAACTTCGCCTGTAGAAATGATCGCACCAGGTGTAATCGAACGTAAATCGGTAGACCAACCAGTGCAAACTGGTTATAAGTCAGTTGACTCAATGATCCCTATCGGTCGTGGTCAGCGTGAACTTATCATCGGTGACCGCCAGATTGGTAAAACTGCACTGTCTATTGACGCGATCATTAACCAGAAAAACTCTGGTATTTATTCAATCTACGTAGCTATCGGTCAAAAAGCATCGACTATCGCTAACGTAGTTCGCAAACTAGAAGAGCATGGTGCACTACAAAATACTATCGTAGTGGTTGCATCCGCTTCTGAATCTGCAGCGCTGCAATACCTAGCGCCATATGCAGGTTGTGCGATGGGTGAATACTTCCGTGATCGCGGCGAAGATGCACTGATTGTTTATGATGATCTATCTAAGCAAGCCGTTGCTTACCGTCAGATCTCTCTACTACTGAAACGTCCACCAGGCCGTGAGGCATTCCCAGGTGACGTATTCTACTTACACTCTCGTCTGCTAGAGCGTGCTGCTCGTGTAAACGAAGAGTATGTAGAGCGTTTCACTAATGGTGAAGTGAAAGGTAAAACAGGTTCTTTAACTGCACTACCTATCATTGAAACTCAAGCCGGTGATGTGTCAGCATTCGTACCGACTAACGTAATCTCGATTACCGATGGTCAGATCTTCCTGCAAACTGAGCTATTCAACGCCGGTGTTCGTCCAGCCGTTGACCCAGGTATCTCAGTCTCTCGTGTAGGTGGTTCAGCTCAGACGAAAATCATCAAGAAACTATCAGGTGGTATCCGTACAGCATTAGCTGCATACCGTGAACTAGCGGCATTTGCTCAGTTCTCTTCTGATCTTGATGAAGCGACGAAGAAACAGCTAGACCATGGTCAAAAAGTAACAGAGCTAATGAAGCAGAAGCAGTACGCTCCAATGTCTGTATTTGATCAAGCGTTAACTATCTTCGCAGCAGAGCGTGGTTACCTAGATGATGTAGAACTCAACAAAGTTCTAGATTTCGAGGCGGCTCTACTATCGTACGCTCGCGGTCAATACGCTGAACTAGCAGCTGAGATCGACAAGTCTGGTGCTTATAACGATGAAATCGAAGCTCAGTTGAAGAAACTGACTGACGAATTCACAGCAACCCAAACTTGGTAATTAGATCGGTGGCAGTTTCTGCCACCAACTAACGGAGAGTAACGATGGCCGGCGCAAAAGAGATACGTAATAAAATCGGTAGTGTTAAAAGCACGCAGAAAATTACGAAAGCGATGGAAATGGTGGCAGCTTCAAAAATGCGTCGTTCTCAAGATGCAATGGAAGCTTCTCGTCCATACGCTGAAACAATGCGTAAAGTGATCGGTCATGTGGCTAACGCAAACCTAGAGTACCGTCATCCGTACCTAGAAGAGCGTGAAGCCAAACGTGTTGGTTACATCATCGTTTCGACAGACCGTGGTCTGTGTGGCGGCTTGAACATTAACGTGTTCAAAAAGTCGGTGACAGACATGAAAGCATGGAAAGAGAAAGGTGCTGAAATTGAGCTAGCGGTTGTTGGTTCAAAGGCAACTGCTTTCTTCAAACATGGTGGCGCAAAAGTTGCGGCACAGGTTTCTGGATTGGGTGATAACCCAAGTTTAGAAGACCTAATCGGTTCTGTTGGCGTAATGCTGAAAAAATACGATGAAGGTAAACTGGACCGTCTATATGTAGTGTTCAACAAGTTTGTTAACACTATGGTTCAGCAACCGACGATCGATCAAATGCTACCTTTGCCTAAATCGAACAGCGAAGATATGCAGCGTGAGCACTCATGGGACTACATTTATGAGCCTGAGCCGAAACCTTTACTGGATACGCTATTAGTGCGTTACGTAGAGTCTCAGGTATACCAAGGTGTGGTTGAGAATCTTGCTTGTGAGCAAGCGGCTCGAATGATTGCGATGAAGGCTGCAACGGATAATGCAACCAACTTGATTGATGATTTAGAACTTGTGTACAACAAAGCCCGTCAGGCTGCGATCACACAAGAACTGTCTGAAATCGTTGGCGGTGCATCTGCGGTTTAGGCTTAGGTAAAACGAAACAGTTTAGAGGATTAACGATGGCTACAGGTAAGATCGTACAGATCATCGGTGCGGTAGTCGACGTAGAGTTCCCACAGAGCAATGTACCTAGTGTATATGACGCTCTAAACGTAACGGACTCAAAAGAACGTTTGGTTCTTGAAGTTCAACAACAGCTAGGCGGTGGTGTAGTTCGTTGTATCGTTATGGGTAGCTCTGATGGTTTACGTCGTGGAGTGGAAGTGGTTAACACAGGCGCTCCAATTTCAGTACCAGTCGGTACTAAAACTCTAGGTCGTATCATGAACGTCCTAGGTGACGCGATTGACGAGCGTGGTGAAGTGGGAGCGGAAGAAGTTTACTCTATTCACCGCAGCGCACCAAGCTACGAAGAACAGTCAAACGAAACAACGCTTCTAGAAACGGGTGTTAAAGTAATCGACCTAATTTGTCCATTCGCTAAGGGTGGTAAAATCGGTCTATTCGGTGGTGCAGGTGTAGGTAAGACCGTTAACATGATGGAACTTATCAACAACATCGCACTTCAGCACTCAGGTCTATCAGTATTTGCAGGTGTTGGTGAACGTACTCGTGAAGGTAACGATTTCTACTACGAGATGCAGGAAGCGGGCGTTGTAAACGTTGAGAAGCCTGAAGAATCAAAAGTAGCAATGGTTTACGGTCAGATGAACGAGCCACCAGGCAACCGTCTACGTGTTGCACTGACTGGTCTAACAATGGCAGAGCGTTTCCGTGACGAAGGTCGTGACGTACTACTGTTCATTGATAACATCTACCGTTACACGCTAGCAGGTACAGAGGTTTCAGCACTACTAGGGCGTATGCCTTCAGCGGTAGGTTACCAGCCAACTCTTGCAGAAGAGATGGGTGTACTTCAGGAACGTATCACGTCAACGAAAACGGGTTCTATCACGTCTGTCCAGGCGGTATACGTACCTGCGGATGACTTGACTGACCCGTCTCCGGCTACGACGTTCGCGCACTTGGATGCAACGGTTGTACTTAACCGTAATATCGCGGCGATGGGCCTATATCCGGCGATCGACCCGCTAGATTCAACATCTCGTATGCTTGATCCCCTAGTTGTTGGTCAAGATCACTACGATGTGGCTCGTGGCGTTCAGCAAACTCTTCAGCGCTATAAAGAGCTGAAAGATATCATTGCGATTCTAGGTATGGACGAGCTATCTGAAGAAGATAAGCAAGTTGTATCTCGTGCACGTAAGATTGAGCGTTTCCTAACTCAGCCTTACCACGTAGCGGAAGTATTTACAGGCGACCCTGGTGTTTACGTATCTCTAAAAGAGACTCTACGTGGCTTTAAAGGTCTATTAGCTGGTGAATACGACGACATTCCTGAGCAGGCATTTATGTACTGCGGTAGCATCGACGATGCTATTGAGAATGCGAAGAAGCTATAAGGCTAACTAGGAGGCGATATGGCAGCAATAACCTTTCACCTAGACGTAGTAAGCGCCGAGAGGAAAATCTTTTCTGGACGTGTTGAAACGTTTCAGGTGACCGGTAGCGAAGGTGAACTTGGTATTTTCCATGGTCACACACCGCTGCTGACCGCTATCAAGCCTGGTATGGTGCGTATTGTGAAACAGCACGGCCACGAAGAAATTATTTATGTTTCTGGTGGTATGGTTGAGATCCAGCCTGGTACAGCGACTGTACTAGCGGATACAGCTATCCGTGGTGAAGAACTAGACGCAGCGAAGGCAGAAGAAGCCAAACGCCGCGCTGAGGAGGAAATCCAAAATCAGCATGGTGACATGGACTTCGCACAAGCGGCCAGTGAACTGGCTAAAGCCATGGCTCAGCTACGAGTTATCGAGCTGACAAAAAAGCGTCGCTAAGCTCAATTAGCAACGTTGCATGAAAAAAGGCGGCCAATTGGTCGCCTTTTTGATTAATTTTAGTTGGAAATTTACCTTACTCCATTAACTATTTAAAAAGAGCTGTTTAAAATAACGGCCAATTAACATAAACGTCCATAGGTTCTCAATGAAATTCAGTGCTGTGATTCTTGCTGCGGGTAAAGGCACCCGTATGCATTCGAATATGCCTAAAGTGCTACACCCTTTAGCCGGGAAGCCAATGGCAAAACATGTGATTGATACATGTATCTGCCTTGGCGCACAAAATATTCACTTAGTGTTTGGTCATGGTGGCGACCAAATGCAAACCACTCTTATTAATGAGCCTGTTAATTGGGTGCTTCAGGCAGATCAGCTAGGTACCGGTCATGCGGTTGATCAAGCGTCACCGCGCTTTGAAGACGATGAAAAAATATTAGTACTGTATGGCGATGTTCCACTCATTTCCGCTGAAACAATAGAAAACTTACTTGATGCTCAACCAACTGGTGGTATTGCGCTGTTAACCGTGATGTTGGATAACCCAGCGGGTTATGGACGTATTATTCGTAAAAATGGCCCTGTGGTCGCGATCGTTGAGCAAAAAGATGCGACGGAAGAGCAAAAGCAGATTAAAGAGATTAATACGGGCGTCATGGTGGCGACGGGGGGCGATCTTAAACGTTGGTTGTCAGGTTTAAACAACAATAACTCGCAAGGCGAATACTACCTGACCGACGTTATTGCGGCGGCGCACGATGAAGGCCGCGCCGTGGAAGCGGTACACCCAGTCAATGCGATTGAAGTTGAAGGGGTTAACGACCGTGCTCAATTGGCACGTCTAGAGCGTGCGTTCCAAGCCATGCAAGCTCAAAAGCTATTAGAACAAGGCGTAATGCTACGCGACCCAGCACGCTTTGACCTACGCGGGGAACTGCAGTGCGGCATGGATTGTGAAATCGATGTAAACGTGGTCATTGAAGGTAACGTATCACTCGGTGATAACGTCATTATCGGTGCCGGCTGTGTGTTGAAAGACTGTGAAATCGATGACAATACCATTGTTCGCCCTTACAGCGTGATCGAAGGCGCGACAGTCGGTGAAGAGTGTACGGTGGGACCATTTACTCGTCTTCGTCCTGGAGCAGAGATGCGCAACGATTCTCACGTCGGCAACTTTGTTGAAGTGAAAAACACGCGTCTTGGTGAAGGGTCGAAAGCGAATCACCTTACTTATCTAGGTGATGCCGAAATTGGCCAGCGCACTAACATTGGTGCGGGCACGATCACTTGCAACTATGACGGCGCGAACAAGTTTAAAACCGTGATCGGCGATGACGTATTTATTGGTTCTGACAGCCAGTTAGTGGCACCCGTCACTATTGCTGATGGTGCGACTATCGGCGCGGGTACAACGTTGACCAAAGATGTTGAAAAAGGTGAGTTAGTGATTACTCGCGTTAAAGAGCGCAAAATTACTGGCTGGAAACGTCCAGTGAAACAGAAATAACGCTTCTTACACAGCATTCCTAAATAGGTGAAATCAAGCTGCTTACAATGAGCGGCTTGATTGTTTTTAGCGTGTGCTGAACAATTAGTGGCTGGGTATGACGATGCATTTTTTTAGCCACCGAACCGTTTGAGAAACGAATAGGATGAGTAACAAGTACTCCAGAACGCGAAAGGTATAAATCTCCAAGAGTAAGTACTCATTCACCACCAGCTTATTCGCTCGCCGCGTGAGATCGCTTAAACCGAGTGTCATGGCAAAGAGCATACTACTTGGATCGTATCGCTGAACCCTGCCATGAGAAATTTAAAGTTTATCAAGCCTTGTTCAGTAGACGGAGCGAGCACATACCAACTCCACTGATCATTAGAGCACCCCCGTTAGCAACAATAAAGAAATCAGCCATAGATATCGATAGGTCATATTTGCTCATACAGAGCCGCATCAGCATGCGGGCTCTTTATGGTCAGAACGATTAAAGCTCGTCTTCACTCACCACACGTGAATTATCAGGCGTGGTGAAGTGCTTGGACAGATCGCGATTGGATAAAACATACCCCATCCACAAACCACCCATACAAATCATGATGGCGACGCCGGTTACGGTTTGAGCTTGACTCGCCATGGCTGCAACGAGCGCACTTGCAAGGCTGCTCACACAAATTTGTAAACTGTTTTGTAACCCAGCTGCAGTGGCAGGGCTCTGTTTTGCACTGGCTAAGGCGCGGTTGACCACGATAGGGTACAGCGCCCCGTTTGCCACGGCAATCAAACAAAATGGTGCGAGAATTGGCCAGATAGACGACAATGCCCATTGCGATGCGATAAAAATCATCAGTGATGCCACACTGAATAAGCCAATCAACTGACGCAGCACTTTTTCGTCCCCAAATTTACGCACACCCACTTTACCGAGGTAGCCGCCGACCATAAACGCAATTGTTTGTGGGATAAAGCTGAGGCCGATGTCTTTTGCTTCGTAGCCGAGCTGAGCCATGATTTCTGGCATACCGGTTAGGTAAGCGAAGAATGCCGCTGAAGCCGTAGCAAACATAAATACGTTTCCGAGGTACTTCTTAGACCCAAGAAGTGCTTTGATGTCGGCAGACACACTGGTTTGTTTGACTTCTGCTTTTTCATCTTTCTGAAGCATGGTTGCGATGATAAGCAGCACTCCGACCAGTGTTAGCGCGAAAAAAATACTGTGCCAACCAAAATTGTCAGCCAATAAAACACCGAACTGAGGAGCCAACGCCGGCGATAACGCGACCAATGGCATAATCGTTGCGAATATTTGCTGACTACTGCTGGAGTGACGCTGGATGACCATCGCTTGCCAGATAACCGCTGGAGCGCATACACCAATCGCTTGAATAAAGCGCAGGGTTAACAATTGCCACACTTGGTCACAGAAAGCTAAACCAAATGATGCAATGGTAAACAGCACCAAGCCTACGGCCAGTGTATTACGATGACCAAACTTATCGGATGCCAGTCCCCACATAAGTTGACCAATCGCCATCCCTCCCAAAAAGACAGTTAAAGAGAGTGCGATTTGTTCTGGTCCAGTGGCAAAGTCAATTTCCATCGCTTTGAAGGCTGGAAGGTACATATCGGTGGCCACAAAGCCGAGCATCGAAAGAGCTATGAGATATACGAGTTGTAGTTTTGATATTTTCATTTTCAACCAATCAAATTATTTAATTAATTATTAGTGAAAATCAGTCGGAAATAGCCCTGATTTACTTACTTAACCATTCTATTTTTAGATTTTAAGAAAATAAAACGTTAAAATTTTTAGTTATCAATCAAATTTTTTGAAAGGTAGAATGACATGTTCTCCAAATCATCATTGGAAATGCTGGATACTGTGGCTCGATTAGGCAGTTTTACCGCCGCAGCCGAGGTCTTGCACAAAGTCCCTTCGGCGATTAGCTATGGTGTTCGCCAAGTGGAGCAAGATCTGGATGTGGTGCTGTTTCGTCGTCTTCCGCGTAAAGTGGAATTGACCGCAGCTGGTGAACTGTTTATTACCGAAGCACGCATGTTGCTCCGGCAAATGGCCGAGATTAAGGCGCAAACACGCCGCGCAGCACACGGTTGGAAATCAACGTTAAAACTGACGTTAGATAACGTAGTGAAACTCGATAAACTTAAACCTCTGATTGAAGATTTTTATCGAGAGTTTGAGTTTGCAGAGCTGCAGATCAATATGGAAGTCTTTAATGGCTCTTGGGAGGCGATCGCCCAAGAGCGTGCGGATATTGTCATTGGAGCCACCTCGGCGGTTCCGGTTGGAGGTGATTTTGAAGTTCGAGACATGGGATCGTTAGACTGGGCATTGGTGATGTCACCCGCCCATCCTTGTGTGAGGCTGCAAACGTTGACGGAAGCAGCCGTCAGCCAATTTCCGGCCATCTGTTTGGATGATACATCAAATGTATTGCCTAAACGTCATACAGGCCACTATCCACAGCAACGCCGCTTGTTATTACCGAACTGGTACGCGGCGATTGAGTGTCTAAAAAATGGAATAGGGGTAGGGTATATGCCCCGCCATATTGCGATGCCGTTGATCAATGATGGTACGCTGGTGGAGAAAGTATTGCCAGATGATAAACCGCTCAGCCACTGTTGTCTGGTGTGGCGTAAAGATGATAATCATAAGTTAATCCAATGGATGGTGGACTATTTAGGATCGTCCACGCAATTGCATCAAGATTGGCTACAGTCTTAAAAGAAACCTCGCTAAGGCGAGGTTTTTTTTCGGTTACGATAAGAAGAATTTATAGGATGGATTCTCCGTTTCGTCCTTGCATTGGTAACCTAGTTCACGCAAATGCGCGGAAAACTGAGCCAAATCGCTTTCATCTAATTCGAAACCACACAAAACGCGTCCGTAGTCTGCACCGTGGTTACGGTAGTTGAATAAGCTGATGTTCCAATGCGTACCAAGCGTGCTTAAGAACTTCAACAGTGCACCGGGGTATTCAGGAAATTCAAAGCTATACAGACGTTCTTTCAGCGGTTTCGAGGGTTTACCACCGATCATGTAGCGAACGTGCAGCTTGGCCATTTCATCGTCAGATAAGTCCACCACTGGGTAGCCACCTGCTCGTAGGTCGTGAATGATCTGTTTAAGCTCTTCTTGGCCACCTAGCAGGCGTACACCCACAAAGATATTGGCCAGTTCGTCGTCGTTGTAGCGGTAATTAAACTCCGTCACCGCACGACCACCAATCAAATGACAGAACTCAAAGAAAGCGCCTTGGCGCTCAGGAATCGTAACCGCGAGTAAGCCTTCTCGTTTTTCACCCAACTCACAACGTTCTGATACATACCGTAAGCCATGGAAGTTGGTGTTAGCCCCAGAGAGTACGGTGCCAAGGCTCTTGTTCTTGAGTTTGTTTTGCTCGGCAAATTTCTTCAAACCTGCCAGCGCCAATGCTCCAGAAGGCTCCGCAATCGCACGAGTGTCTTCAAAAATGTCTTTTACTGCCGCGCAGATTTCATCACTTGAGACGGCGACATGACCATCAATGTATTTCTGACATAAACGGAAGGTTTCTTCCCCAATGCGTTTAACCGCTACACCATCAGCAAACATGCTGACCTGATCCAAGACAACGGGTTCGCCAGCATCGAGAGCCGCTTTTAAACAGGAAGAGTCTTCTGGTTCAACCGCGATGACTTTGATTTCTGGCATCAGCTGTTTGACCAGTACCGCGACGCCCGCCGCTAAGCCCCCGCCGCCAACTGGAACAAAAATGTAATCAAGGTGGCCATTTTGCTGCAGCATTTCCATGCCAATCGTACCTTGGCCCGCAATCACTAATGGGTGGTCGAAAGGGGGAACAAACGTGTAGCCATGTTCCGCTGACAAACGCTCTGCCTCGGCTTTGGCTTCATCAAAGTTGTTGCCATGCAGAACCACATTGCCGCCAAAACTGCGTACGGCGTCGACTTTGATATCTGGAGTCGTCTTTGGCATCACAATGGTGGTTTTAATGCCCAGTTTTGTGCCAGAGAGTGCCATTCCCTGAGCGTGGTTACCTGCTGAAGCGGCAATCACCCCTGACGATTTTTGCTCTTCGGTTAAGCTTGCCACCATGTTGTAAGCACCGCGCAACTTAAATGAATGCACGGGTTGGCGGTCTTCACGTTTGATTTGGACATGATTACCAATTCGCGCCGACAAGCGAGGCATATCTTGCAGAGGTGTGACGGTTGCTACCTCATAAATCGGTGCACGGAGGATTTGGCGCAGATAGTCTGCGCCTGTTTGAGCCACTTTCTTTTCGGGTTGAGAATCCATCAGTGCTAACCCTCTAGCTTTGATTTGTCTCGCACAGCCCCTTTATCTGCACTGGTTGCCATACTGGCGTACGCTTTGAGTGCAAAAGAAACTTCACGTTGACGGGCGGCTGGCTTCCAGCCCTGTTTATCTTGCTTTGCTCGGCGCTCAGCGATCTCATTTTCTGTCACATCGAGGGTGATAGCACGGCTAGGGATATCAATAGTGATGATATCGCCATCTTGAACCAAACCGATAGTACCGCCACTGGCGGCCTCTGGAGACACATGACCAATCGACAGGCCCGAGGTACCACCGGAAAAGCGACCATCAGTGAGTAAGGCACAAGACTTACCCAGTCCCATCGATTTTAAGTAAGTGGTAGGGTAGAGCATTTCCTGCATGCCAGGGCCGCCTTTCGGACCTTCGTAACGGATCACGACCACTTCTCCCGCTTTCACCTTACCACCTAAGATGCCATCAACCGCGGAATCTTGGCTTTCGAAGACAATCGCAGGGCCTTGGAAGGTAAGATTTTCCTCATCCACACCTGCGGTTTTTACAATACAACCATCGACGGCAATGTTCCCAGACAGCACCGCTAGGCCACCTTCTTGGCTGAATGCGTTTTCTTTTGAGCGAATACAGCCATCAACGCGATCATCGTCGAGACGATCCCAGCGGCAGTCTTGTGAGAAGGCTTGGGTCGTACGGATGCCTGCTGGGCCTGCGCGGAAGAATGTTAGAATCTCTTGGTTTTCTGTTTGCATGATGTCGTACTCAGCAAGCTGCTGCTGCATGGTCATGCCGAGTACCGTGTGCGTACTGCCGTTTAACAACCCCGCACGGTCGAGCTCACCCAAGATAGCCATGACGCCACCAGCACGGTGCACATCTTCCATGTGATACTTCTGAGTCGAGGGGGCCACTTTACAAAGGTGTGGAACACGGCGAGACATTTCATCAATATCGTTCATATCGAAATCTACTTCACCTTCTTGTGCGGCAGCTAAAAGGTGCAGAACGGTATTGCTCGATCCGCCCATTGCGATGTCCAGCGCCATGGCGTTTTCAAAGGCGGCGCGGTTAGCGATGTTGCGAGGTAGCGCGGACTCATCATCTTGCTCGTAGTAACGTCGCGTTAGCTCAACGACACGTTTACCGGCGTTAATGAATAACTGTTCACGGTCGGCGTGTGTCGCCAGCATCGAGCCATTACCCGGCTGAGAGAGTCCTAGCGCTTCGGTTAAACAGTTCATTGAGTTGGCGGTAAACATGCCTGAGCACGATCCGCAGGTTGGACACGCACTGCGTTCGATCTGCTCGCTTTGTTGATCCGAGACGGTAGGATCCGCGCCTTGGATCATGGCGTCAACCAGATCGAGCTTAATGATCTGATCAGAGAGTTTGGTTTTCCCGGCTTCCATTGGGCCACCTGAAACAAAAATAACCGGAATATTGAGGCGCATCGCGGCCATCATCATTCCCGGTGTGATTTTGTCACAGTTAGAGATGCATACCATGGCATCGGCACAGTGCGCATTGACCATGTATTCTACAGAGTCGGCAATTAATTCACGTGATGGTAGCGAATACAGCATGCCGCCGTGGCCCATGGCGATGCCATCATCGACTGCGATAGTATTGAATTCTTTGGCGATACCGCCTGCTTTTTCGATTTCACCCGCAACTAACTGACCCATGTCTTTCAAGTGCACGTGACCTGGAACAAATTGAGTAAAGGAGTTCACCACTGCAATAATGGGCTTGCCGAAGTCTTCATCTTTTACCCCTGTTGCACGCCAGAGCGCACGAGCACCAGCCATGTTACGTCCATGTGTGGTGGTTGCTGATCTATATTTTGGCATTTCCTAATTCCTTCTTACTTCTGCTCTGGGTACACATAGTCTAACCAGCCCCATTTATCTTCCGTGGTGCCGTTAAAAAGACCAAAGTAGGCGTGTTGCAACTCTTTGGTGATTGGACCGCGCTTACCGCTGCCCACCTCAATTTTGTCGATGGTTGCCACAGGCACGACTTCCGCGGCGGTACCGGTCATAAATACTTCGTCAGCAAGGTAAAGCGCTTCACGAGCAATGGTCGTTTCGCGGACGTCGTAACCTTGGTCACGTGCAATGGTCATGATTGAGTCACGCGTGATACCTGGCAGGATTGCACTGGTTGCTGGTGGCGTTGTGATCACGCCGTCTTTAACCACAAAAATATTTTCACCGGCGCCTTCCGATAGGTAACCATCCACGCTAAGTGCGATGCCTTCGTCATACCCATTACGACGCGCTTCACCACCCACCAGTAGTGAGGACAGGTAGTTACCACCTGCTTTTGCGGCGGTTGGGATGGTATTAGGTGCCGCGCGGTTCCAACTAGAAATCATCGCATCTACCCCTTTTTCTAGCGCTTCTTCACCCAGATAAGACCCCCAAGGGAAGGCCGCAATGATCAGGTCCATTTCTGTGCCCACTGGTGGGCAAACGCCCAGACCCACATTGCCGACAAAGCCTAGTGGGCGGATGTAAGCACTATCCAACTGGTTTTGACGCAGTGTTTCGCGGGTGGCTTCCATGATTTCTTCTACAGAAAAAGGGATCGGGAAGCGGTAAATCTTGGCGGAATCTTTTAAACGTTTTGCGTGCTCATGGTGGCGGAAGACAATGGGTCCTTTTGGCGTGTTGTAACAACGTACCCCTTCAAATACCGAGGTACCGTAGTGCATGGCGTGCGTCAATACGTGGACGTTTGCTTCTGCCCATGGAACCATCTTGCCATTAAACCAAATGAAATCTGCAGTTTTTGTTGCCATTTATTGCCTTCCTTATGCACTGACATGTTGTTGTAAGTTGTGATTTGGCAGTTCATCGTTGCGGATTTTCAGTACCTCAACGTTACGAACGTCCCACAACTTCTCTATTTGATTGATCAAAAACGAGATTGGCCGATCGCTGTCGACGATGATCTCAACGCTGGCGACTTTACTTGCGTGGTTTTGTGTGGCAGCGACTTGTTTGATCACGAAACCTCGGTGACGAATCACACGCAGAACGCGCTCCAACAATACCGGTTTGTCATCGGCTTTGATGTCGAGTAAATATCTGTCCATGCGATGGTCTCCTATGTATTTTCCAACATATCACTGTTTGATGCGCCTGGTGGCACCAATGGCCACACGTTTTCTTCTTCATCAATCAAAACGTGAAGCATGTAAGAAGTTTCGCTTGCCAGCATCGCTTTCAGCGCTGGCTCCACTTCTTCTTTTTTGGTGATGGTTTTGCCCGGAATGTCGAAGGCTTTTGCCAACATCACGAAATCTGGGTTGTCATCAAGAATGGTTTCACTATGGCGACCGTCGAAAAACAGCGATTGCCACTGGCGCACCATGCCAAGACGTTGGTTGTTGAGGAGAACAATCTTCACTGGAATTTGGCGGCGTTTCAGCGTGCCCAATTCCTGAATATTCATCATGAATGACCCGTCACCTGTAATCAGGATAGACTGATCATCCGGCCGTGCGACGGCCGCGCCCATCGCGGCAGGTAAGCCAAACCCCATGGTGCCAAGCCCCGCTGAAGTGATGAAGTTTTGTGGATCGCGTGGTTGGATATGTTGCGCGGCCCACATTTGGTGCTGACCGACATCAGTCGACACAATTGAGCTATCCGGCATCATGTCTGAAAGCTGCTTAAGCAGAAGCGGTGCGTAGATTAACTCTCCCGGGTGATCGTAACGCCATTTAAAACCGCTGCGCAGGCTCTCACTGTGATGCACCCACGGTGAGATATCTTGAGACAGCTCTAGCTGAGGAAGAATGGTGTTGATGTCGCCACGCAGTGGGGCGTTGGCGTGGCGAAGCTTATGGATTTCAGCGGCATCAATGTCGATATGGATGACTTTGGCATGCGGCGCAAAGGTATCCAGTTTACCTGTTACTCGGTCATCAAAACGTGCACCGACCACAATCAATAAATCCGCTTCTTGAACCACCAAGTTGGCGGCTTTGGTGCCATGCATACCAAGCATGCCTAAATAGTGAGGATCATGACGTTCTATGCTGCCTAGGCCTTTTAGTGTACTGACTGTTGGCATTGGATTTAGGCGTAAAAACTCACGCACGGCATCGGTTGCTTTTGCGATCTGCACGCCGCCACCAACATACAATACCGGACGAGTTGAGGCTGCCAGTACGTCTTGCGCGCGTTTGATGTCTTCAGCGCTGACATCTTCAATGGCAGGCGCTACGTAGGGAGGTAACAAATCTGTTGGGGCTTGAGCAAGCTGAACGTCTTTGGCGATATCCACAAGCACTGGACCCGGACGACCCGTTTTAGCGACCTCAAAGGCTTCGGCGAGTGTTGGAGCAAGGTCGTCGATGTCAGTGACTAAGTAGCTGTGTTTCGTACAGGCGAGAGACATACCAATCACATCCATCTCTTGGAATGCATCGGTACCGATATGAGAGCTAGCAACCTGGCCTGTGATGGCGACAAGAGGAACGGAATCAAGAAAAGCGTCAGCAAGGCCAGTCACGAGGTTGGTGGCGCCGGGTCCGGAAGTGGCCATACAAACGGCAACATCTTGCGTTGCTCTTGCCATTCCGATGGCGGCCATGGCGGCCCCTTGTTCGTGTCGACATAAAATGTGTTCGACACCTCCGTCGTACAAGGCATCATAAATTGGCATGATGGCTCCACCAGGGTAACCAAAAATGGTTTCGATGCCTTGCTGTCTTAAAGCGGCTACGACAAGTTGTGCACCAGTCATCGTAAACCTCCTTTGCTACGTTGTGGCTCGTAGCGATTGCCATATTGTGTGCACTTCATGTGCGCTCCCATTCTTCCCGTTAAACTGTCCAAGGGTTAGACAGATGACAACTCGTAGTTGTAAAAAAACCCCCGGACCTTTCAGTGCGGGGGTTTTTTCTAATTTGTGGTTACCTATCGCCCACAATCCCCCGCGCGGTGCCAATAATGACCACGATAATCAGGGCTAGCAGAGTGTTGATATGAGCGAGTAGGTTCATCTGTCTGTCTTTTTGTTGTCGTTAAATTTTATTGTGTCATGTTCTACGAAATTGTTTGCGTTATTAGTGGTATCACACAATTCCGCTGCATGACAAGCAAAAAGTCATTCTTTTTTCACATTAACTCTCAATTTGGACGCGGTATATAACATAACCACATAGATAAAACATTTGCTTATAGAGTGTTCAATAATTTGGGGAGCGTATGGGCCTAGCAATCATTTACAGTCGAGCAAGTGTCGGGGTGCAAGCACCATCGGTGAGTGTAGAAGTTCATATCAGTAACGGCATGCCGGGTTTTACGTTGGTTGGCCTGCCAGAAACCACCGTAAAAGAAGCCAAAGACCGTGTGCGTAGTGCGATCATCAATTCTAATTTTCAATTTCCAGCGAAGCGCATCACCGTCAATTTAGCCCCGGCAGATTTGCCGAAAGAGGGGGGGCGTTTTGATTTGCCTATTGCATTAGGCATTTTGGCTGCTTCAGACCAAATCGCGACAGATAGGCTAAAAAATTACGAATTTATTGGTGAATTGGCATTATCTGGAGGTTTAAGACCGGTGAAAGGTGTGCTGCCTGCTGCATTAGAAGCGAGCAAGATCCCGCGCCATTTGGTCGTTCCTCATGTTAATGGTGATCAGGCGGCGTTGGTGGGCAAAGAGCAACATAAATCGGCGCAGTCTTTACTGGAAGTATGTGCCGAGTTGTGTGGTCAACATCGACTGAATCTTTTTCAAACGCCGAAGCGAAAAACGGTCGAAAAGCATGGTCGAGACTTGCAAGATATTATTGGCCAGCAACAGGGTAAGCGTGCATTGGAGATAGCGGCAGCGGGAAACCATAATTTATTGTTTTTAGGCCCTCCCGGTACCGGTAAGACGATGCTGGCGTCGCGGCTGTGTGATTTATTACCGGAGATGAGTGACGAAGAAGCGATGGAAACTGCTTCGGTTGCATCGCTGACCCAGAGCGAAATTAACGAACACAATTGGAAGTCACGACCGTTTCGTTCTCCGCATCATTCCAGTTCAATGGCGGCGTTAGTTGGTGGTGGCTCGATACCTCGACCTGGGGAGATTTCACTCGCTCATAATGGGTTACTGTTTTTAGATGAGATGGCTGAGTTTGATCGCAAAGTACTGGATTCTTTGCGAGAACCACTCGAATCTGGCCAAATCATTATCTCACGTGCGCAAGGTAAAACCCGTTTTCCCGCACGTTTTCAGCTGGTCGGGGCGCTCAACCCCAGTCCGACAGGGTTTTACGAGGGCAACCAAACCCGCACCAATCCGCAAGCGATCTTGCGCTACCTTGGTCGTTTATCGGGCCCGTTGCTTGATCGCTTTGATATGTCATTAGAAATACCAGCGTTGCCCAAAGGAACGTTGGCTGAAGGTGGGGAGCGAGGAGAGTCGACCTTTGTGGTCAAAAAACGTGTGAATCATGCACGCAATCATATGCTTAACCGCAGTGGCAAAGTGAATGCGCTGTTGGGCAGCCGAGAAATAGAAGCGTTTTGCCCTTTGCACAAAAGTGATGCGGAATTTCTTGAGACTGCGTTGCATCGACTGGGGCTGTCGATCCGTGCTTATCATCGAATCATTAAAGTGGCGCGCACTATCGCTGATCTTGAAGGTGCTGAGCAAATAGGTCGAGCTCATTTAGCGGAAGCGCTTGGGTATCGTGCGATGGATAGATTATTGAAACAACTCACGGCACAAGCGGTTTAGAGAAAGAGACCAATCCCATCGCAACAAGTCAGTAAGCGACTTGCTGCGATGAAGGGCGCTAGAAGGTGTAGTTTAAACCGAGTGACACTAGATACTCTTTTTCATCATAGAACATGATATTCGAGTCTGTTTGGCTGTAACCGGCTAAAGAGATGAATGACCAGTTTTGCCAGTCAAATACGTTTTGATATTCATAGGCCGCAAATAGGCTGATGGTGTCGTCATTTCGTGTTTTAGCAAAAGTTTGGCTAGCGGCTTGATAGTCTTTCCATGCATAACCTGCAGTGAGGGCCAACCGATGGCGATGGATAAATTTAAACCAGCTGATGTCAAATCCGTACGAATTAAATGATTCCGCCTTACCGTCGGCATCTTGATTAATATAGGTAAACGCCGGTTGCAACATGGATGTTTGATTAAGTGAAATCCGATAGTCACCTTTAACGTAGTAAAGGCTCGAATCGCGAGCGAGTGAACGGTCGGTTACTTCTTCTTGCTCAATGTCTTTATCAGCATAAGCGAGATCAAGGTTAAAGTTTTTATCAATCAAACCTTTGATTTGAAATCGATAGGCATTGCCGTCCACATCCGTTTCTTGACGAGCGGTTCCGATTTGATAGGGGTTGCGCCAGGTTTCGCCCTTGAGCACGGTCGGTAGATAGGAAATATCGAGTACGGTGCCGGACGGCAACTCGTGTTGATAGCCCAACTGAAAAGCGAGTGTACCGACCGCGACATCGGAACGTGTGGTACCCGCGTAAAGTTGGTGGTTGAGTCGGTTACCAAAGGTGTATGTCACGCTTCCTAGCGGCGCAGCGATAACAGAGTTGTCACTATCGGCCCGCTTATTGAGAGAGTCGATGGTGTTACTATTTTCTGTATTGAAGTTGGATTCTGATGAGACAAATCCGGCATTCAGCGAAATTTCACCGCCAAAACCTGCGGTTTCAGTGAGTTGAGCCTGAGCAGCACTGACGATAAAGGCCAAAGACAAAAGAGTTAGCCTTGGTTTCATTCGTTATCTCCTTATTGTGACATGAATGGTGCGAGGGGTGAGGTAACAAATCTGACCACTCTCATACACAGTCTAGTGGCGCAGTATAATTACACGCAGTTTTATTGTTCATGTATTACCACGGTTTTAAAGTGTTGTTTCTAAGCGTGAAAGCGATCACAACAACAGCCAATAAGATGATGTGGCTGCGGGCAACGACTCATGCAGGTATTTCAGCGATTTCCAACCGAGTAGAGTCGGGTGTTTAAGGTGGTGAGGGGCTTTTTAGCAAGATAGCTGGGAGGAGCAAGATAAAGTACAGCGATTAAATAAGAGAGATAAATAAAAAGGGAGCGATGCGCTCCCTTTTTGATGAAGTTGTTTGGCTTATTTTAGTGCTAGCAAGTGATTCACTAGAGAAAAGTATTCATCCATCGTTTTAATACTTTGTGCTTGAATCAAATATTTATTGTTGACGATAACCGCAGGTACGCCAGTTAGACCGCTGTTTTCAAACTGTTTGTCCATGCGACGAACCATAGAGTCGACGGCAAAGCCTTTGAAAGCCGCGTCGAATTTTTTCGCTTCTACTCCTTCGTCGAGGAAGATCTGGCGAAGTTCTGCATCGTCACGTGGTGCTTTACTCATATTGTGAATGCGGTTAAACATCACTGGCACCATTTTATCTTCAATCTTCAGTGCAACCATCGTCGCGTATGCCTTACTCATTGAAGGACCCATGTTACCCCCCATGAACGAGACATGGTTCTTTTGTAGCTTGGTGCCTTCAGGTAGTTGCTTCTTCAGTTGCTGAATCACTGGCTCAAAACTACTACAGTGTGGGCAGTAAAAAGAGAAAAACTCAGTAACCAGAGGTCTTTTTGATGCCTCAAGATCCAATACTTTGTAATGTTCACCTGCTTGGAATTGTGCTGCATGTGCTGACAGGCTAAGCATCAGCATAGAAAATAGTACAAACAGCTTTTTCATTTTAATATCTCCATTTTCGAATTGTTCGGCCTGACTTATTTAGGTTGTTATTACCAGTGAGGCATTAAAGATAGTGGGGCTTCTTCTAGAGTGGCAATTTGCTCTTTAAATGCGAGAACCTGATCTTCCCAGTATTTTGGCTCATTAAACCATGGAAAAGCGAGTGGAAACGCAGGGTCATGCCAACGTTTTGCTAGCCATGCCATATAGTGCACCATTCGTAGACCGCGAAGAGGTTCGATTAGTTTCAATTCCGCCGAGTTAAAATCGCAAAACTCTTGATAAGCTTCCAAAACAATATCCAGTTGCATCAATTTCTCTTGGCGTTCGCCACTCAGCAGCATCCACAAATCTTGCACCGCAGGGCCGTTACGTGAGTCATCTAAATCGACGAACATTGGTCCATCACGCCACAAAATATTGCCTGGATGACAATCCCCATGCAGGCGAATGGTGTTAAAACCTTGTTGCCAACGGTTTTCGATGGATTTGATCAGCATGTCCAGATCATTGAAGAAGCTGTTCTCTAAATGCATAGGAATCATGTTTGAGCGCTGCAGTGTTTCACGCGGTTGGTAAAGGTACTCTTGCAAACCAATGGTTGGGCGATGTCGGAATACTTGTCGACTGCCGACGTTATGGATACGACCAAGGAAGCGACCAACCCCTTCCAATTGGTTTAAGTTATCCACTTCAAATTGACGCCCACCGACACTATCAAATAACGCAAAGCTGTAACCTTGATAGTGGTGAAGAGTGTGGCCGTTAATGCGTACTGGTGGCGCAACTGGGATTTCGTTCTCGATCAGTTCCAAGGTGAAGTTGTGCTCTTCTTGGATTTGTTCGTTGCTCCAACGTTCTGGACGGTAGAATTTGACGACGTAGCGACGGCGCTCTTCGTCGATGAATTGATAAACACGATTTTCATAACTGTTTAGAGGAAGAAAACCAGATTCCGCGCGAACACCAATACTTTCTAACGCGTACCACATGAGATCTGGGGTAAGGGCGTTAAAGTTAAACATACTGTGGGACATATAAACAAAAAGGCTCATTGCTGAGCCTTTTTCCATTAGTCATCGAAGTTTGCCGTTATAACTTCTTAATAAAGCGGCTTTCTACTTCGATGGTGAATTCGTTGCTCTTATCGGTGAGTATAAACTGAATTGTCGTGATCGCAGAGTTTAGCGTGTCAGGATCAACGGCAAGACTCATGGGCAAGTTCAATACCTCACCCGGTTGAACCTGGATAGTTTGCTTACCGTACCAGTTTACATCCGGCAATCCCTCAACATCTAGCGAGTATTGTTGTACTTGTTGTGTTTTGTTGATCACTTTCAGTGTGTAGGTATTTTCTATTTCACCCGAGCTATTGACGCGGAACAGTTGGTTACGGTCGCGAATTACGCTCATGCCGGCTGGATCTACCGCAGCGACCTGAGCGAAGAATAAGCCTAGCATTACCAATAGTACGGCGCCATAGCCGAGTAGTTTAGGGCGCATCACTTTCGTCGTTTTCCCTGATAAGCGATGTTCAGTGGTGTAGCTGATCAGCCCTTTTTCATAGCCCATACGTTCCATGGTATGGTCACATGCATCAATACACGCACCGCAGTTGATGCATTCATACTGTAAGCCATCACGAATGTCGATGCCCGTAGGGCACACCTGGACACATAAATTACAATCAATACAATCACCCAAGCCGAGCTGTTTTGGGTCTGCTTTACGCGGGCGAGGACCACGCTTTTCACCGCGTTTTACATCGTACCCGACGATAAAGGTGTCTTTATCAAACATGGCAGATTGGAATCGTGCATAAGGACACATGTGAATACACATAATCGAGCGCATCCACCCAGCATTGCCGTAGGTACAGAGCGCAAAGAACATCACCCAAAACACAGGCCAGAAGCTGGCGTTAATCGTGAAGAAATTAATGACTAATTGCTGCATCGGCACGAAGTAACCAACGAAGGTGAAGCCGGTAGCGAGTGCAATAGCAAACCACGCGATGTGTTTCAGTGTTTTGCGCATGGCTAAGTTTGCCGTCATCTTGTTGGAGTCTTGCTTGCGGCGTTTATTGGCACTGCCCTCGAGCTTTTCTTCAAACCAGATGTACATGAACGTCCACACGGTTTGCGGGCACAAATAGCCACACCAAACTCGACCCAAAAAGGTGGTGATAAAAAACAACGCGAAGGCGGCGATCACAAACAGTAGCGCGAGTAGGGTGAGGTCTTGTGGGTAAAGGGTCGTGCCGAAAAAGTTGAATTGTTGATTACCGATATCGAGCAATATCGCTTGGCGTTCACCGTAAGGGATCCACGGTACCAGTGCAAACAGTAACAATAAAAACCACCCACCGTAGCGACGCAGTTTTTGGTAAGTCCCTTTACTCTCGCGTACGTAGATGCGGTTGCTTGGGTTGAACCGATCTCCGTTTCCTTTGTGAGTTTTGGGATTAAAGGTTTTAGGAGTCACATCTTTGATATCGATCTTATCCTGACTCATGCACTCATCCTTCTTAGGCTTTTTATAATGTACGGCGTCATTTCTATTGATGTCGCTCGATGACATTGCTGTTTTTATATTTTAGTAAATACTGATGGACGGCGATTATACAATCAATAACAATTTCTTTTCTTTAACGCAGTCAACCTTTAACAACAAAAGTCAGTACAGTTAACCCAATAATTGGCTGATCAGTTACAACCGTCGTGGTGCTGAAATGTTTGGTTCTAAAAAATCGCCGCAAAAAGTCGTTATTGGCCGGTTTATTTGATGATGCCGCGAGCGCGTAAGATGGCGGTTTTGAAATCTTCTTCTTGGTCTTTCTTTAGACCTGGGATCATGTCATCTTTGTGGCTGTTACGCATTTTAAGATGGTAGATCAGCACGTCGTCAGTGAGATCTTCCAACCTTCCTTCGTAACCTGCTTCTTGGGTTAATTTCACGATGAACGCTAATAGGTTCATGTCTTGATCTTTGTGCCACTCGGGTTCTAGCAGCTCAAGCAACTCTTCAATACGATGACACTTCATTTCTTTCTCCACAGAGTGTATTGGTGTAATGGAGCCTAAAGGTATCAAATTGCTTGGTGAAGACCAAACAAGAATAGGATTCATACCCAGTCATTCTCGTAGCGGATAGACAAAAAAAAGCGCAGCTTGCGCTGCGCTTTTGATTAAGCTGCTTTGATAACTTTGGTCGGAACACTCGACATCATTGCCGTCTTCTCAACCAATGTCATTGCTGGCGCAACTTGCTTTGCCTTTGGTGCAGTAGTAAAGCCACTGCGGCGGCGCATTGCACTAGTATTAGTGTGTGCGAACCTGACTGTTGTTGGGCGCATTAAATTACCTAACTGTCAGGCATCTCCATTGCCGATGTTATGGCCTGAATCATTATGAGCTAGGCTCCAACAAGATTGAAGAATCACTCTTTTGGCTCTCGCCAATCCAGTTAATGAGTCAGGAATACTGATATGCATGCATATCAAGTGTAAGGTTAGCATTCTTGTAATAATTGGTCGATAGTTGAACAGTTGAATTGTTTGGTTTTTGTCATTTTATGATAAATAACGAGGTGAATTTTGTTTGATCCCATGATCAGCAGGAGTAGTATGAAATCTGGACAAAGGAGGTGGCTATGTCATTTTTAAAGAAGACACTGGCAAGCTTTGGGATTGGGAGCGCGAAGGTCGACTCAATTCTAAACCAAGACGTGCTATACCCTGGTCAAAGTGTGAATGTGTCTATCCATGTTTATGGTGGTGCAACCGAACAGGCGATCGATAACATTGACTTAAAGCTTTGTTGTCGTTACATCGCGGAAGCGCCAGATGACCGAGGGGCGCAAGAAGGACACAGCATGCGCCGAGTCCCACAAACTCATGTGCTTGCGAAGTGGAGCCTCCCTTATGCATTTACTATCCATTCCGGTGAAGAGCGCACCTTCGATGTGACGCTCGAGGTGCCTTGGAATACACCGGTCACGATTGGAGATGCCAAAGTGTGGCTTGAAACCGGTTTAGACGTCGCCGCTGCTCTGGATCCGACCGATAAAGATACCCTCACCGTTCGACCTGACCCACTGATGGATGCGGTATTATCGGCATTTGAAGCGCAAGGTTTGCGCCTTCGCCAAGTGGAGTGTGAGGAAGTAAAAGGGTTCGACCTACCATTTGTGCAAGAATTTGAGATGGTGCCGACTGATGGGCCATACCATGGTGTGTGGCGTGAGTTAGAATTTGTCGCTCACCGTAACGAGCAAGAACTCAAGTTGTGGTTTGAAGTCGATCGTACACGCAAGGGCGAGGGTGGCATGCTCGCAAGCTTACTTGGGAGTGGAAAACTCAAGCGAGAATTGAGCATCCCTGTGAGCACGAACCTAGATGAGGTTGGTGAGCTTGTTCTCAGTTATCTCGACCAAACGACAGTTACGCACGAGTCTTAATTTAAGCTTACACGTGTAAGCTTAATGTGCGATACTAGGACAATTTCAAACTCTGGAACAGGCTCATTGATGTCCTTACCGCAGAAGCCTCAATACCGTCAAAGTGAAGAACTGGCCAATACCCTCACTCACGGGATTGGGATGATTTTTGGCATTGTTGGTCTGATTCTATTATTAAGCAAAGCCATAGATCAGCAAGCCGATACACTGACCTTGACCAGCATGGCCGTGTACGGCGCCAGTATTATTGTGCTGTTTTTGGCGTCTACGCTGTATCATGCAATCCCTCATCCTCGGACCAAACGTTGGCTAAAAACCTTCGATCACTGTGCTATTTATCTGCTCATTGCTGGCAGCTATACGCCCTTTTTACTGGTGAGTTTGCGCACGCCCTTGGCTATTGGGCTGATGATTTTCATTTGGAGTGTTGCGCTGATTGGCATCATGATGAAAGTGGCGTTTGTTTATCGCTTTAAAAAGCTATCACTGATGACCTATTTGCTGATGGGTTGGTCGTCGTTGATTGTCATTTACCAACTCGCGATTAATCTTGATATCGGTGGACTGACATTGTTGGCGGCTGGTGGGATCATCTATTCGCTCGGGGTGGTTTTCTATGTCGCTAAGCGTATTCCGTTTAATCATGCGATCTGGCATGGTTTTGTCTTAGCGGGGTGCGTGTGTCACTTCTTCGCGATTTATTACTTTGTCGAGCCTATCTAAGCCAGCGAGACAGAGATTGGTCCGACAAAGCATGTTCTGTTCGCGAGGTGCTATGTCTATCAAAGTTTAATAGATTAACGCGTTTTGATGTCTAACACTTTCGCGGAAAATTGGTATTGCTGAGCTTTCGGCACAGCCAGTTTGATGGCTTTCCCTTGCTCCGCTTGCTGTGGACGCAGGTAAGTATCCGCCATTCGCTTGATGGATTGCCAAACCGTCACGTTTTTCTTGGTTAGTGGCTTGCCAGACATATCAAATACCTGAACTTCCACATCAATTTGAATCACCGACTGTGAGCTTTGGTTGGTAATGGACGTTGGCAGTACGAGCTCACCACCTTCATAGCTCGCGGAGCCAATCAGTACGTCGACACCAGAGTCAGACAGTTGCATGGTTGGTTTTTTTGCGTTTACCATCACGGTAGTACTGACAGTTTTCGTTACGACTGGAATCGTCGCAATCGCAGAAGTTGCGACCGTTTCAATCGCGCTGGTTGTCGCTTGAGTCTCTGCCGCTTGTGGCGCAGGACTGTTCATCACGTATTCCCAAGTAAAGTCATCGTTCAACTTCACTTCTCGTCCATCCGCTAAAGTGACAACCTCAGCGGCGTAAGTGGATGAGGTGGCGAGGAGGGTCGCCAGAGTGATCCATGTTTTCATTATTATACCTTTGGGGTGAAGAGAGGTTAACGGCGCCAAAACGCCGGGAAGAACAGGACAAGAATGGTCAGAATTTCCAAGCGTCCCATTAACATGCCAAAACTTAATAGCCATTTCGCAGTATCGGGCAATGGGGCAAAGTTACCTGTTGGACCAATAACCGCTCCTATACCTGGGCCGACGTTTGCTACGGCGGTAATTGCGCCAGAAATGCTAGTGATAGGACCTAACCCCAGAATACTTAAACAGCCTGCGATAAAAATGATGGTGATCAAGAACATCAAACCAAACGCGACCAGTGAACGAACAATATCGTCATTCACTGGGCGTTGGTTGTAACGTTGAACAAACACACCGGAAGGGTGAACCAGTTTCATCATTTGTTTATTCAGCAATGTCATCGCAATTTGAAAGCGGAAGACTTTGATCCCGCCAGACGTTGAGCCTGAACATGCGCCTGCCATCATCAAGAAGACGAATAGCGTTGTGGGCAATGTGCCCCATGCCGTAAAGTCTTCTAAGCCAAAACCTGTTGTGGTGACGACAGAAACGATATTAAACATCGATACTCGTAGCGCATCCCAAATAGTGTACCCATCTCGAATCACTAACCAGGCAGAAATCACTAAGCTTGAGAAAAGGCACAGGTAAGCAAACCCTCGTACTTGAGCGTCTTTGACCAATGCATTGAGGCGGCGTTTGCGTAAAGCCGCGATGAAGAGCAAGAACGGCAAGCCACCCAAGAACATAAAGCCCGTCGCGACCCAATGTGCGCCGTTGGAGAAGGTGTTCATTGAATTATCAGACGTTGAGTATCCGCCCGTAGACAGTGTGGTCAGAGCGTGGTTGGTGGCTTCAAACAGGTTCATGCCGGTGAGTAAGTATCCGATAATGCACAAACCCGTCAGCATCAGGTAGACAATCACGATGTTTTTGGCGACCGTTTTGGCCCTCGGGCTGCTTTTATCTGACCAATCGGACGATTCGGTTTGGAACAGTCTCATACCGCCGACATTGAGCATAGGGAGTACAGCAACCGCCATCACAATAAAGCCGATACCGCCTAACCATTGCAAAATCGAACGCCAGAGCAAGATACTCGGCGCCATGTTGTCTAAGCCAGTCAGTACGGTAGAGCCTGTCGTGGTGATGCCTGACATGGTTTCAAAGTAGGCGTCAGTAAAGCTGATATGGTTGATAAACACAAATGGCAGCGCAGCGAAGACGCTGGCGATGGTCCACACCAAGCTGGTAATGAGGAACATGTCGCGCACACTGAGTTTGAATTTGGCGGTTCGGCCAATCGTCAAACAGATAAAGGCAACGAGGTGCGTGATCACAACGGCTTGAGCGAAATCGAGGAATCCACCCGTACCAGTGAAGAAAGCGACCAAAGTCGGCACGTACATAAACAGGGCCAGTTTGGATAAAACCAGCCCAATGACCAAGAGTACGGGACGTAAGTTGACCATAGGGAAATCCTAAAGGAAGAATGGACTCGGTTGGAATAGCGCTTCGACGTCTGATACGTATTTTTTGTTGACCAAGAACATCACCACATGGTCATCTTGCTCAATGACGGTACGGTCGTGGGCGATGAGTACTTCTTCACCACGAACGATAGCACCAATGGTGGTCCCGGGCGGGAGTTTGATATCGCCAATTGCACGGCCAACCACTTTCGATGTGCTCTCATCACCGTGGGCGACGGCTTCAATGGCTTCTGCCGCCCCACGGCGTAGAGAAGAGACGTTAACAATGTCGGCACGACGAACGTGCGTCAAGAGGGCAGAGATGGTGGCTTGTTGTGGTGAGATCGCCACATCAATCACGCCGCCTTGTACTAAGTCTACGTACGCGCCACGCTGGATCAGTACCATGACTTTTTTCGCACCCATGCGTTTTGCCAGCATGGCTGACATGATGTTAGTTTCATCTTCGTTGGTCAGTGCGATAAAAACGTCTACTTGGTCGATGTTTTCTTCAGACAGGAGCTCTTGATCGGCCGCATCGCCACAGAATACGATGGTGTTTTCTAACTGTTCAGAAAGCTGCTCTGCGCGTTGATAGTTACGCTCGATCAGCTTTACACTTTTGTAGTTTTGTTCGAGGCGTTTCGCTAAGCTCGACCCAATGTTACCGCCACCGACAATCATGATTCGGCGATAAGGCTTTTCAAGGCGTTGCAGTTCACTCATCACCGACCGAATGTGGTTACTTGCCGCGACAAAAAATACTTCATCATCGGCTTCGATAATGGTGGTGCCTTGTGGACGAATTGGACGGCCTTGACGGAATATGGCCGCCACGCGGGTATCGATATGTGGCATGTGCTCGCGTAGGGCAGACAGCGCATTGCCGACCAGCGGACCGCCATAGTAGGCTTTTACCGCCACGAGGCTGACTTTCTGCTCGGCAAAGCTCACGACTTGCAGTGCGCCTGGGTATTGGATCAGACGCTCGATGTAGCTCGTGACCAGCTCTTCGGGGGCGATAAGGTGATCGACAGGAATGGCCCCCGATTTAAATAGGGCTTCTTTTTCTGCCAGATATTCGGGCGAACGAATACGGGCAACGCGATTTGGCGTGTTGAACAGAGTAAATGCCACCTGACAGGCCGCCATGTTGGTTTCGTCGGTATTGGTTACCGCGACGAGCATGTCAGCATCTTGCGCGCCGGCCTCATGCAGCACGTCTGGGTGACTCGCATGACCGTTCACAACCCGCAGGTCATACTTGTCCTGCAGTTCACGCAGTCGGTCGGTGTTATTGTCAACGACGGTGATATCATTGTTCTCACCGACTAAGTTTTCCGCCAATGTGCCGCCAACCTGACCTGCACCAAGAATAATGATCTTCATACTCTTTTCTCGTTATCTGAAAAAGGCGATTGAATTCATCCCAATCGCCCTATTTAGTATGCTATTACGCGAGTGTTTTGGTGAGTACCGCGTAGTAGAAACCGTCCATGTTTTCTTCGCCTGGTAGAATTTGATGGCCAGGCTGAGTGGGATCAGAATCCATCAATTGTGCATCCGTGGTGCGTGCTAAAAACGCTTTCACTTGCTCGACGTTTTCTTGCGGTGTGATAGAACACGTCGCGTAAACCATGGTGCCGCCCGGTTTCAGCTGCGTCCACATCGCGTCAAAAATCTCACGTTGCAGTTCGGCTAAAGCCGCAATATCGTCTGCACGACGTAACCATTTGATGTCTGGATGGCGACGAATCACGCCCGTCGCAGAACATGGTGCATCGAGTAAAATGCGATCAAATTGCTCACCTTGCCACCATTGTTGTGGATTACGCGCATCACCGCAAACCACTTTTGCCTGAAGGTTGAGACGCTTCAGGTTTTCATGCACGCGTTTTAAGCGTGTTTCGTCGCAGTCGATCGCGATCACTTCACTGCCCGACGTGCGCTCTAGAATGTGCGCCGTCTTGCCACCTGGCGCTGCACAGCAATCTAAAATCAGTTCGCCGTCTTGTGGTTTTAGGTAGTTGATAGCCAGCTGCGCCGCCGCATCTTGTACCGATACCCACCCTTTTTCAAAGCCAGGTAAATGGGTCACATCACAGGGCGCGGCCAATTGTAGGGCGTCCATTGCTTGGGAGTGTGGTGTGCTATCAATGTTTTCATTTTTGAGTAGCGCAAGATATTCATCACGAGTGTGGTGTTGGTGGTTCACCCGCAACCACATTGGTGCTTTTTGGTTGTTTGCTGCAACAATACCTTCCCATTGTTCTGGGTACGCTTCTTGTAACAGCTTGAGCAACCAGCTTGGATGAGCGTATTTACCAGCGTTGTGGCTGACGGCAATTTGGTCGAGTTCTTCTTGGCTGCGTTGATAGTTACGCAATACGGCGTTGATTAGACCACGTAGGCGAGGGCCTTTTAGTTCTTTCGTGCCTTCCACCGTTTCACCAACCGCCGCGTGCGCGGGAATGCGCATAAAGCTTAATTGGTAAATGCCCACCAGAATGAGGTGATGGAAAACCCGCTGCTTGCCTTTGAGCGGCTTGTCCATCAGTTGGCTAGCGATCGTTTCTAAGCGAGGTAGGTAACGCAGCGTACCGTAACAGATCTCTTGTAAAAGCGCATGGTCACGAGGTCTTACATTTTGTTGCGCCGCTGGAAGAGCGCTTGAAAGTGAGTGGCCCTTGTCAACGACAAGATACAAGACGTTAGCAGCTGCAGCGCGAACATTCATGATGAGTACCTTAAAGTAAAGGAGGGCATCTCTGCCCTCTAAAAGTTCGTATTATTGGGGATGATAACCCCTAGTATGGCTTAAACCAGCAGAGTGCCGACTTCAAACCAAGCCGCTCGTGAGTTCAGAATATCCTGAACTGACATGGCTTTTTTGCCAGGAACTTGCAGTTGTTCCAATATCAGTACGCCGTTGCCTGTTGCCACGTAAATGCCGGTTTTATCCGCCTGAATGATAGTACCGGCAGGCTTATCGCTAGTTTGCTCCGCCACACGGCTTTGCCACACTTTAATGCTGTTTTCAGCCGCGATAAAGTGGCTCATTGGCCATGGGTTAAATGCACGAACGCAGCGCTCGATGTGCGCCGCATCGTCGTTCCAGTTGATGCGTGCTTCTTCTTTGCTGAGTTTCTTTGCGTAGTTCGCTAGCTCATCGTTTTGCTTCACTGGCACTGCTTTACCCGCCGCAATGTCGTCTAGGCAATCAATCAATGCTTCTGGGCCAAGTTCTGCCAGCTTTTCGTACATTGAAGCGCTGGTATCCGTCGCTTCGATTGGCAAGGTCGCAATCTTCAGCATATCACCAGTATCGAGACCGATGTCCATCTGCATGATGGTCACGCCTGTTTCGGTATCGCCCGCCCAAATAGAACGTTGGATAGGCGCGGCACCACGCCAACGAGGTAGGATAGAACCATGTACGTTGATACAACCCAGTTTAGGGGTATCAAGAACCGTTTGTGGCAGTAGCATACCGTACGCCACGACAACCATTAGATCGGCGTTCAGATCGGCAAGTTCTTGCTTCGCTTCGTCGGACTTAAAGCTTTCTGGTTGGTAAACCGGGATGTTGTGTTCCAGCGCCAGTTGTTTTACCGGTGGCGCAGCCAATTTCTTGCCACGACCCGCTGGACGATCTGGGTTTGTGTAAACCGCGATGACTTCGTGCTCCGAAGACAACAACGCCGCCAAGTGACGGGCGGCGAAATCTGGAGTACCTGCAAAGACAATACGTAAAGACTGACTCAAGGTAGGCTTCCTTCTGATTAATTTGTAGTAACTAGATTAAGCGCTGTGCTGTTTCTCGTTAAAGCGTTTGATTTTTGCTAGCTTGTCTTGAATACGCTTACGCTTGAGTGGCGATAAGTAGTCAACGAACAGTTTACCTTGTAGGTGGTCCAGTTCGTGTTGAATACAAATTGCGAGCAGATCGTCCGCGTCAAAGGTGAGCTCTTTGCCTTCGCGATCGAGAGCTTTAACCGTCACTTCCGCAGCGCGAGGCACAAGTGCGCGTGCGCCGGGTACCGACAGACAGCCTTCTTCAATGCCATCTTCGCCACGCTTTTCCAGAATCTCAGGGTTGATCAGCACCATCGGCTCATCACGAGTTTCTGAAATATCAATCACTACGATACGTTGATGGATATCAACCTGTGTTGCTGCTAGGCCAATACCTTCTTCGTCGTACATGGTTTCGATCATGTCATCGACGATTTTTTGGATCTCAGGAGTCACCGCTTCCACAGGCTTCGCGACTGTGCGCAGGCGATCATCTGGAAATGTTAATACTTGTAATACAGACATATTCACTCGAAATATTGAACTGTGCCGAAACAGCACAAACCTTGTTGGCTCAATTCTAGACATTTTATAGCCTAAATGACAGCATCCTTGCACCAATTTCCATTCCGATTACTGCTAATAGACCAAGGACGAAGGTCATGAATCGAATTTTCCGTAACGTAGCGAGTGTTACGTTGCCGTTACTTTTCTCTTTCAATACCGTAGCAAATACAGCCGCGAAACCACTGACCGTAAAAGATGATGCCCCCCAGAGGTATGTTGTGGTTAAGGGCGATACGTTATGGGACATTTCGGCGATGTACCTCGACAGCCCTTGGTTGTGGCCTCGTTTGTGGCAAGTGAATCCCGAGATTGATAATCCGCACTTAATATACCCTGGAGATAAGCTGTCTTTAGTGTGGATTAACGGTCAACCGGTATTGAGCTTAAAGCCAGTCAAAAAATTGAGCCCTAAAGCGCGCATCACGGAAAAGAAAGCCGTGCCAACGGTATCAGAAGGGTTAGTTACCCCTTACTTAAAATCGGACCGGTTGGTCGATGATGCTACTTTAGAAAATGCGGCTAAAGTAATGGGCAGTAATAAGGGCAGTAAATACCTGACGGCAGAAGATACGTTGTACATCAGTGGTGAGCAAACTGCGACAGGCTGGGCTATTTATCGTCCTGTCGAAACCTTTTCTCGTGATGATGTGTCGCATCAGATTACCGCACTGCGTTTGATTGCGAAAGGTGAGTTGGTAGAAGCTACGAGGGATTATTCTGGGTTACAAATTACGTCACAGCTGCAAGAGATTTTACGTAACGACATCGCTTTGCCAAATCAAATGTTAGAAAGCGGGAAATTTACCACTACATTTTACCCATTACCTTCCCCTCATGGCAGTTCGGCGAAGTTACTCGGCAATATCGAAGGCATCCGCTTTAGTTCGACCAATCAGGTGGTGGTGATTGACAAAGGGACGGCAGATAAGCTGCAACAAGGAAGCATTTTTGACCTAAAAGAAGATGCGCATCCGGTTTATCAAGATGGCGACCACTTCAAAAAAGATTTCGGTGTGCTTGATAAGGAAATTACGTTACCCCAGAGTAAAGTGGGCGAGTTAGTAGTGATTCGCCCTTATGAGTATTTCAGTTTAGCTTTGATCACCAATAGTACTAAGCCTATCAATAACAAGGTCTCTGTGGTTTCGCCTCTCACTCAAGAGCCAACCACTGATGACGACACGCAATGATAGCGACCTTGCTGCTTGGCTTAAGCTGAGTTGCTTGCCAGGTATTGGCGGGGTCAAAATGAATAAGCTGCTTGCCAGAGATACGCCGCGTAACATCGTCAACTTCTCTCCTGAAGAGCTGCAACAACTAGGGTTGACGACAAAGCAAATCCAAGCATGGGCTTCAACGGACAAGGAAGTTGAAGCCTGCTTAACTTGGCTTGCTGCTTCTCCAAATCATCATATATTGACACTGAATGACCCACTTTATCCTCCACAACTCAAACAAATTGTAGCACCGCCACCATTGCTGTTTGTCCAAGGAAGTCTTACGTATTTGTCTCAACCGCAGATAGCGATAGTGGGCAGTCGCAATGCGAGTATTGATGGTCTGCAGCATGCGCGCACATTTGCAGCAGAGCTTGTTCAACATGATTTGATTGTCACCAGTGGCTTAGCCTTAGGCATTGATGGTCATGCCCACGACGGGGCATTGCAAGCGAAAGGCAAAACAATTGCCGTGCTTGGTTCTGGATTGCAGCATATTTACCCGGCTCGTCATCATGGTCTTGCCAAGCGAGTGGTCGACAATGGCGCACTTGTGTCTGAATTTCGTCCCAGCGCTAAACCTCGAGCTGAAAACTTTCCGCGCCGAAATCGCATTATTAGTGGATTATCGCTGGGTGTGCTCGTGGTGGAGGCGGCGGGGAAAAGTGGCTCTCTCATTACGGCTCGGTATGCACTTGAACAAGGACGTGAAGTCTTTGCTTTACCTGCTTCGATTCACGCGCCGAATGCCAGTGGTGGTAACCAATTGATTCGTCATGGCGCTTGCCTCGTAGAAAAGACTCAAGATGTCTTGGATGAAATACAATCCTTGCTTGCTTGGTCTATTAATCAGGGTATTGATTTATTTTCTACGTTAAATGATGAAGAAGAATTGCCATTTCCTCAGCTGTTAGCTAACGTAGGAACTGAAGCTACACCGGTTGATATTCTTGCAAACAGGACCCATATACCTGTCCAAGAAGTCATGATGCAGCTCTTAGAGCTAGAACTCTCTGGGCATGTTGTTGCGGTTTCAGGTGGCTATATTCGAAAGGGGAGGGGCTAGCTATGATGATGGATATACTGATGTATCTATTCGAAACCTACATCCATAGCGATGCAGAGTTACAGGTCGAACAAGACGAGTTGGAAGAGGAGTTGCTTCGTGCCGGCTTTCAGCAAAAAGATATCTATAAAGCCCTTGTCTGGTTAGAAGAGCTAGCTGCGCTGCAGCAAAGTGACACCTCTTCGGCTATCTCGACTTGCATGGCATCGTCATCGACTCGTATCTACACCGCGAAAGAGATGCAACGTTTGGATTTAGAATGCCGAGGTTTCTTGTTATTCCTCGAGCAAGTGAATGTACTGACGACAGAAACGCGTGAAATGGTGGTTGACCGTGTGATGGGGCTTGAAACCAACGAGTTTGAGCTAGAAGATCTCAAGTGGATCATTTTGATGGTGCTGTTTAATGTGCCGGGCAATGAAAACGCTTATACGCTGATGGAAGAGCTGTTGTATACCAAAGAGCAAGGAATTCTTCACTAAACCTAATCTAGATAAGTTCGAGTTCAATGACATAAGAACGCGAGCTTGTCTATTTGGTGTGCCTTTCATTAAACGGTGACTATGAGTAGTAAAATCGACAACAATCTGTTCCCTGCCCATGAACATGCCTTGGAGCATGAACTCTGCCCTAAATGCGGTGCAGAGTTGATGGTCAAACACGGTAAACACGGTCCATTTCTCGGCTGTAGCCATTATCCCAGCTGTGATTACATTAAAGCATTGCACAACAACGATGGTCACATCGTCAAAGACCTGGGTGTTCCGTGCCCAGATTGTGGTAACGAGTTAGTGTTACGCCAAGGTCGATATGGAATGTTTGTCGGCTGCAGTCATTATCCAGCTTGTCATCACATCGAGTCGATTAATCAGCCTGAACCAGAAAAGCAACCTGAGACTCAGCATGCTTGCCCAGAATGTGGTCAAGGACAGCTCGTTGAGCGTAAAACGCGCTTCGGTAAAACATTTTATGCTTGTGATAACTACCCTAAATGCAAGTTTGCAGTGAACCTACCGCCGGTCAAAGGTCGCTGCCAAGAGTGTGGTTTTGCTTTGCTGGTTAAGAAGAAGCTTGCGAGTGGTGTGAAGTTACAATGCGCCAATCGCAAGTGTCAGCATGCGCAAGTTCAGTAAACGAACGTACGAATTAAAAAGGGTCGCATCATGCGACCCTTTGTTATTTGTGTGGCTAGGTTTTAAGTGTGTGATTACTTGGCGAACGCATGCACAGCAGGAAAGGTGTTCTGATCCAGAACGTCCGCTAGCGCGCATAGCCTACGATGCAGCTCACCAGGGTAGTCACCACACACGTTGATATGACCCATCTTACGCCCAGCCCGTTTCTCTTTGCCATACCAATGGATGTGACAACCATCCATGGCGAGCAGCGCTTCTGGCAGCGTATCTTCTCCAAGAATATTTACCATCGAGGTTTCGCGAATCAGTTTGGTGCTGCCTAACGGCAAGCCGCACACGGCGCGCAGGTGGTTTTCAAACTGACAGGTTTCCGCACCTTGCTGTGTCCAGTGACCGGAGTTGTGCACACGTGGAGCAATCTCATTCACTAACAGCGTGCCATCGACATCAAAGAACTCGAGCGCCAATACGCCAACGTAGTTTAGATTATCTGCGATGGCCGTGAACATCTGCTTGGCTTGAGCTTGAAGCTCTGGTGCATCAATAGCGGTAGATAAGCTCAACACGCCATTGGTGTGGATGTTTTCTGCCAGTGGGTAAACCTCAAAACTACCATCTTTACCGCGTGCGCCGACTAACGATACTTCACGCGTAAAGGGCACAAGCACTTCCGCGACGATGGCTTGATTTGGTGTGGCTGCGATGCACTCGGCCATTTCTGTCCAGATAGCATCCACTTGAGCAGTTTGTTTCAAACGCCATTGGCCTTTGCCATCGTAACCGCCTAATGCACTTTTCAGTACCATTGGCATGCCGACATGTTCAATGGCGCGCTCAAAATCTTCACGTGTTTCAATCACGTAGTATTTTGCGTTACGTACGCCAGCCTTATCGAGTAGGGCTTTTTCAAGACGACGGTCTCCGCCTGCTTTGATCGCTTCGGCACTAGGAAGGAATTTTCCACTTGCTTCACTGGTGTCGAGTACATCGTGAGGGATATGTTCGAATTCTGCGGTGATCATATCCACTTGTTCAATCGCATTGTCCAAGCCATGGCCAAGTACGTGTTGAGTAAGAGGGTGGACGATATTCCCGCTACCCACATCGTAAGCGGAGATTTGGATATTTAGTGGCGCACCAGCCAGAGACATCATACGGGCCAATTGACCCGCACCAAGAACCAATACATGCATCCGATTAATCCTCTGCTGGGTTTGGGTTCGCCAGTACGGTTTCCGTTTGTTTGTTACGGAACGCTTCGACTTTCTCCATGATGCTTTCATCATGCGTACCTAGAATTTGTGCGGCTAGAATGCCTGCATTTGCGGCGCCAGCTTCGCCAATCGCTAGCGTACCAACCGCGATGCCTTTTGGCATTTGTACGATAGAAAGTAGCGAATCTAGCCCTTTTAACGCGCGAGACTGAACGGGCACCCCAAGCACTGGAACACTCGTAAACGCTGCGGCCATCCCTGGTAGATGAGCCGCCCCACCCGCGCCCGCGATGATTACTTTAATACCACGCTCTTTTGCACTGCTGGCATAATCTGCCAATAATTGAGGAGTTCGGTGAGCTGACACCACTTTTGTTTCGTACGACACGCCCAATTGATCCAACATGTCTGCTGCTAGTTTCATGGTTGGCCAATCTGACTTAGAACCCATGATGATACCGACTTTCATCTCACACTCCTTCAAGCTGCAAAAATTAGATGAGCTATAAAATTGTGCGCATTATACGGGGATTTTTATCTCAAGCAAACGTTTGCCTTTGTCGTGAGCGCGATTGATACATTTTATAAACAAATTGCTTTAGTCTCTGAGAATGAATGTTTGTACACTAACGTGTAAATGTAAAAGTCAGATAATCAGGAAGTCATTGGTGGATAACTTTGAACAGGTGCTGAGTGCGCTACAACAAGGCGAAGTGATAGCCTATCCGACAGAAGGGGTTTTTGGTGTCGGATGCGATCCAGATAACCCAGAAGCAATTCAAAAACTGCTGGAGCTCAAGCAGCGTCCGGTTGAAAAGGGACTGATTCTTATCGCTGCGAGTTATGAGCAGTTATTACCTTACATTGATGAATCTCAATTGACACAAGAGCAGCTAGATAACGTTCATGCAACTTGGCCGGGTCCGTACACGTGGATTATGCCAGCAAGTGATAAAGTATCGAGTTGGGTTTCAGGGCAGTTTGATTCGATTGCCGTGCGTGTGACCGACCATTCTTTAGTACAAAAGATGTGTAATGCATTCGGAAAGCCGTTAACCTCGACCAGCGCGAATCTTTCCGGCTTGCCACCGTGTATGACCACGGAAGAAGTCAAAGAGCAATTGGGTGACAAGCTGGTGGCCATTCTTCGTGGTGAAACCAGCGGCCGTGATAAACCCAGCGAGATTCGTGACGCCAAAACTTCACAAATATTAAGACAGGGCTAACCCTGCTTGCCAGCCATCAATAGGTATCACGTAATAGGTAATAACGTATGTCAGCAATCGATAAGTACGCCGTAAAGCAGTTCCTGATGTCGCTTCAGGATTCCATTTGTCAGCAGTTAGAACAAGAAGATGGAAAGGCCGTCTTTGTCGAAGATGCATGGCAGCGTGAACCGGGCGAGCGCCTTGGTGGCGGTGGCCGTTCACGTGTTCTGCGTGATGGTCACATTTTTGAACAAGGTGGAGTGAACTTTTCTCACGTTGAAGGGAAAGAAATGCCAGCGTCAGCAACGGCTCACCGTCCCGAGCTTGCAGGACGACGCTTTGAAGCGATGGGGGTCTCTTTAGTGATTCACCCTGAAAATCCTTATGTACCGACTTCTCATGCCAATGTGCGCTTCTTTATTGCTGAGAAAGAGGGCGAAGCACCAATATGGTGGTTTGGTGGTGGTTTTGACCTGACACCTTTTTATCCTTTCGAAGAAGACTGCCAGTCTTGGCACGATACGGCGAAAGCCATCTGTGCTCCATTTGGTGATGACGTGTATGCCGAACACAAAGCATGGTGTGATAAGTACTTCTTCTTGCCACATCGCAACGAAACACGCGGTGTGGGTGGTTTGTTCTTCGATGATTTGAATCATTGGGAATTCGAGAAGTGTTTTGATTACATCAAAGTGGTGGGCGAAGGTTTCTGCCTCGCTTATCTGCCCATCGTCGCGCGTCGCAAAGGTATTGAATATGGCGAACGTGAGCGTGACTTCCAGCTGTATCGTCGTGGCCGCTATGTTGAGTTTAACTTAGTGTACGATCGTGGCACCTTATTTGGTTTGCAAAGTGGCGGGCGCACGGAGTCGATTCTGATGTCAATGCCGCCATTAGCGCGCTGGGAGTACCGCTACGAACCAGAAGCAGGAACGCCTGAAGCTGAGCTTTACGAGCAATACCTAAAACCACGTGAGTGGTAAGCGCGGAATCTCCTTTTCTATATAGATAGATAGTGATAGGGTCATTTGTAATCAGATGGCTCTGTTTTTCTCTATAAAGGTAAAGAAATGACCCAGCAAATCGATCGCTATGCTGTGTTTGGTAATCCCATTGGGCACAGTAAGTCGCCATTCATCCAGACACTCTTTGCTCGGCAAACCAATCAATCACTGATCTATACCGCAGAAACGGCACCTATTGATGGCTTTATTGAAGCCGCAAAGACGTTTTTTGCTGACGGCGGCAAAGGATGTAACGTGACCTTGCCTTTTAAAGAAGACGCCTATCTATTTGCTAATCGTTTGACCGAACGTGCTCAACTGGCCGGGGCTGTGAATACACTTAAAAAGCTGGATGATGGTGAAATAATCGGTGATAACACAGATGGTGCTGGCTTAGTACAAGATTTAGTGCAGCATCAGGTGGTTTTAGAAGGTGCCCGTATTCTGATCATCGGGGCTGGTGGTGCCGCTCGTGGCGTGGTCAAGCCATTGCTCGATCAAACACCAACATCATTAACCATCACCAATCGCACTTTTGCTAAAGCGGAAGGACTAGCAGAGTTGTTTTCAGCTTATGGTCCTGTCAAAGCAAAAGAGATGAGTGCCATTACTGAAGCGTACGATCTCATTATCAATTCAACGTCTGCTTCATTAAGTGGTGAGCTTCCTGATATCTCATCTACTATTTTCGCAGCAAACAGCACCGGCTATGACATGATGTATGGCAAAGGTGAAACAGCATTCAATCAATGGGCGAAAGAACATGGCGCTGCTCATGTGTATGATGGATTAGGGATGCTGGTCAGCCAAGCGGCTGAGAGTTTTATGCTATGGCGAGGCTTACGTCCGGGGGCCAAACAGATTTTACGTGAATTAAGAAAGAACCTTGAAGGTCAATAATCAATGAACCAAGCCATTTTGTTCCCAGATCTGCAGTCGTGGGATGAATCTTCCCAATCGGTAAACTTTCCAGCGCAGCAGGCGGGCGCACTTATCGAATGCTATGTAACAAAACAGAAACTGGCAACAATGAATCGGTCGGACGTTGAAGGTGAGCGACAAGCAATGGAGGCATTTTTAGCCTGCCGATTTGATCTGGAAGAAATCGCCGAAGAATTGATAGAAGATGAAGCCTTCGATGAAGAAGGCCACATTGTGATTGTATAATGGGGTCATTGAAGAACTAACTAATGACTTCGACTTCATTCAAGTAGTCATTTTTATTCTTAACATAATTATCAGAAGACGTTTGTAAAAAGGCTTGTTCTTTTTCTGATAAAGGACGAGCTTGTTTCACTGGCCTGCCGACATAGAGATAACCGCTTTCTAATACTTTGCCTGGTGGTACCAAACTGCCGGCGCCAATCATCACTTCAGATTGAATGACCGCACCATCAAGAACAATAGTCCCCATCCCAATCAACACTCGATCATGAATCTCACAACCGTGGAGCATCACCTTGTGGCCAATAGTGACATCATTACCAATAATCAATGGATAGCCATTTGGGTTTTCAACATTCTTATGGGTGACATGTAAAACACTGCCATCTTGGATGTTCGTCCGCTCGCCAATGTTAATATGATTTACATCTCCACGTGCGGCTACTAATGGCCAAATACTAGAATCGTCCCCAACACGGATATCTCCAACTAACACTGAGGTAGAGTCGACGTAAACACGCTCACCAAGTTGAGGTTTTATCCCTTTGTAGCTTCTTATTGAATTCATCTTTTCTCCTTAACTAGGGTGATTAATTGGGGATATAAAGTTAGAAGAGTCGTAAAAACTCTCCTTTAGAATAAAAAACACTCAAACAGCGGAAAAATCAAAAAAAATGACAAAAATGGCTTGCCAATGTGATCGCAATCCCTATAATGCCACCTCGCTGACAGGGCAACGCTTCGAATGAGACGGAGTCTGAGTTAGCAAGCCAAATTAGCCAAGCGGAAACGCTTAAAAAAGTTTGAAAAAAAGTGATTGACACTAAACTTTAAGTCGCTAAAATGGCCGTCCGATTTGAGCAGAGCTCAATTGGCAAGCTCTTTAACAATATAGACCTATCAATCTGTGTGGGCACTCGTTGATGATAATCGAATTAGAAGCTTTTGCTTCAAATACGGTTTCAATGAACTGAGTGACCAATCGAGATTAACTTGTTTAATCTTGGCACAGTCAATTCATTATCGTTCTGTTGGAACGATAATAGCTTTAAAATTACGTTTGTAGTTTTGAAGTCAGTATTCGTTGAGCCGACAAAATCTTAAATTGAAGAGTTTGATCATGGCTCAGATTGAACGCTGGCGGCAGGCCTAACACATGCAAGTCGAGCGGAAACGACAACATTGAGCCTTCGGGTGATTTGTTGGGCGTCGAGCGGCGGACGGGTGAGTAATGCCTAGGAAATTGCCCTGATGTGGGGGATAACCATTGGAAACGATGGCTAATACCGCATAATGCCTACGGGCCAAAGAGGGGGACCTTCGGGCCTCTCGCGTCGGGATATGCCTAGGTGGGATTAGCTAGTTGGTGAGGTAAGAGCTCACCAAGGCGACGATCCCTAGCTGGTCTGAGAGGATGATCAGCCACACTGGAACTGAGACACGGTCCAGACTCCTACGGGAGGCAGCAGTGGGGAATATTGCACAATGGGCGCAAGCCTGATGCAGCCATGCCGCGTGTATGAAGAAGGCCTTCGGGTTGTAAAGTACTTTCAGTCGTGAGGAAGGGGATATCGTAAATAGCGGTATTCTTTGACGTTAGCGACAGAAGAAGCACCGGCTAACTCCGTGCCAGCAGCCGCGGTAATACGGAGGGTGCGAGCGTTAATCGGAATTACTGGGCGTAAAGCGCATGCAGGTGGTTTGTTAAGTCAGATGTGAAAGCCCGGGGCTCAACCTCGGAATAGCATTTGAAACTGGCAGACTAGAGTACTGTAGAGGGGGGTAGAATTTCAGGTGTAGCGGTGAAATGCGTAGAGATCTGAAGGAATACCAGTGGCGAAGGCGGCCCCCTGGACAGATACTGACACTCAGATGCGAAAGCGTGGGGAGCAAACAGGATTAGATACCCTGGTAGTCCACGCCGTAAACGATGTCTACTTGGAGGTTGTGGCCTTGAGCCGTGGCTTTCGGAGCTAACGCGTTAAGTAGACCGCCTGGGGAGTACGGTCGCAAGATTAAAACTCAAATGAATTGACGGGGGCCCGCACAAGCGGTGGAGCATGTGGTTTAATTCGATGCAACGCGAAGAACCTTACCTACTCTTGACATCCAGAGAAGCCGGAAGAGATTCTGGTGTGCCTTCGGGAGCTCTGAGACAGGTGCTGCATGGCTGTCGTCAGCTCGTGTTGTGAAATGTTGGGTTAAGTCCCGCAACGAGCGCAACCCTTATCCTTGTTTGCCAGCGAGTAATGTCGGGAACTCCAGGGAGACTGCCGGTGATAAACCGGAGGAAGGTGGGGACGACGTCAAGTCATCATGGCCCTTACGAGTAGGGCTACACACGTGCTACAATGGCGCATACAGAGGGCGGCGAGCCAGCGATGGTGAGCGAATCCCAAAAAGTGCGTCGTAGTCCGGATTGGAGTCTGCAACTCGACTCCATGAAGTCGGAATCGCTAGTAATCGTGGATCAGAATGCCACGGTGAATACGTTCCCGGGCCTTGTACACACCGCCCGTCACACCATGGGAGTGGGCTGCAAAAGAAGTAGGTAGTTTAACCTTCGGGGGGACGCTTACCACTTTGTGGTTCATGACTGGGGTGAAGTCGTAACAAGGTAGCGCTAGGGGAACCTGGCGCTGGATCACCTCCTTATACGAAAGATTATTGCGATGAGTGCTCACACAGATTGATACGGTTTATAAAGTTTAAGAGAAAGTAAGTGCCCAACACTTACACTAGTGTCCCGTTCGTCTAGAGGCCTAGGACACCGCCCTTTCACGGCGGTAACAGGGGTTCGACTCCCCTACGGGATACCATTGGGTCGTTAGCTCAGTTGGTAGAGCAGTTGACTTTTAATCAATTGGTCGCAGGTTCGAATCCTGCACGACCCACCATTCTTCAAGATATGGGGCTATAGCTCAGCTGGGAGAGCGCCTGCCTTGCACGCAGGAGGTCTGCGGTTCGATCCCGCATAGCTCCACCATTATTGACGTCTACTACGAGACGAAAAACTTATGTGGGCGATTAGCTCAGTTGGGAGAGCACCTGCCTTACAAGCAGGGGGTCACTGGTTCGAGCCCAGTATCGCCCACCATCTTTAAGCGCATTCAATGAGTGTGTTTAAACATGGTTTTCATTAGAAAACTTTGCTCTTTAACAATCTGGAAAGCTGACTGATAACAACAACGTTGTTATCAAATAAAGTTCTCAATGTTTATCGTAAAGATAAACACCAAAACAACACATTCAAGTGTTCTTGGGAATATCACTATTACAGTGATTATTCGAAATTGAGTCCGGCAAAATCGAAATGTCTCTCGCTCATTCAAATAATGAGAGACAACTTTGGTGATTTGAACATCAACTCGAAACTCCTTCGGGTTGTATGGTTAAGTGACTAAGCGTACACGGTGGATGCCTTGGCAGTCAGAGGCGATGAAGGACGTATTAACTTGCGATAAGCCCAGATTAGGCAGTAAAAGCCACTTGAGTCTGGGATTTCCGAATGGGGAAACCCACTTACATAAGTAAGTATCGCTGCGTGAATACATAGCGTAGCGAGGCGAACCGGGGGAACTGAAACATCTAAGTACCCCGAGGAAAAGAAATCAACCGAGATTCCGAAAGTAGCGGCGAGCGAAATTGGACTAGCCCTTAAGCTTTATAGGCGTCAGGTGAACAAGCTGGAAAGCTTGGCGATACAGGGTGATAGCCCCGTAACTGACGACGCATATGCAGTGAAATCGAGTAGGGCGGGACACGTGATATCCTGTCTGAATATGGGGGGACCATCCTCCAAGGCTAAATACTACTGACTGACCGATAGTGAACCAGTACCGTGAGGGAAAGGCGAAAAGAACCCCTGTGAGGGGAGTGAAATAGAACCTGAAACCGTGTACGTACAAGCAGTAGGAGCACCTTCGTGGTGTGACTGCGTACCTTTTGTATAATGGGTCAGCGACTTATATTCAGTGGCAAGGTTAACCATCTAGGGGAGCCGTAGCGAAAGCGAGTGTTAACTGCGCGACTTAGTCTCTGGATATAGACCCGAAACCAGGTGATCTAGCCATGGGCAGGTTGAAGATTGAGTAACATCAATTGGAGGACCGAACCGACTAATGTTGAAAAATTAGCGGATGACTTGTGGCTAGGGGTGAAAGGCCAATCAAACCTGGAGATAGCTGGTTCTCCCCGAAAGCTATTTAGGTAGCGCCTCGGACGAATACTACTGGGGGTAGAGCACTGTTAAGGCTAGGGGGTCATCCCGACTTACCAACCCTTTGCAAACTCCGAATACCAGTAAGTACTATCCGGGAGACACACGGCGGGTGCTAACGTCCGTCGTGGAGAGGGAAACAACCCAGACCGCCAGCTAAGGTCCCAAATTACTACTAAGTGGGAAACGATGTGGGAAGGCTCAGACAGCCAGGATGTTGGCTTAGAAGCAGCCATCATTTAAAGAAAGCGTAATAGCTCACTGGTCGAGTCGGCCTGCGCGGAAGATGTAACGGGGCTAAGTAGTAAACCGAAGCTGCGGCAATACTCTTTGAGTATTGGGTAGGGGAGCGTTCTGTAAGCGGTTGAAGGTGTGTCGTAAGGCACGCTGGACGTATCAGAAGTGCGAATGCTGACATGAGTAACGATAATGGGGGTGAAAAACCTCCACGCCGGAAGACCAAGGGTTCCTGTCCAACGTTAATCGGGGCAGGGTGAGTCGACCCCTAAGGCGAGGCCGAAAGGCGTAGTCGATGGGAAACGGGTTAATATTCCCGTACTCAATCAAATTGCGATGGGGGGACGGAGAAGGCTAGGTGGGCCTGGCGACGGTTGTCCAGGTTCAAGTGCGTAGGCTGAAGAGTTAGGTAAATCCGGCTCTTTTTAAGGCTGAGACACGACGTCGAGCATCTACGGATGTGAAGTCATTGATGCCATGCTTCCAGGAAAAGCCTCTAAGCTTCAGATTTGATGGAATCGTACCCCAAACCGACACAGGTGGTCGGGTAGAGAATACCAAGGCGCTTGAGAGAACTCGGGTGAAGGAACTAGGCAAAATGGTACCGTAACTTCGGGAGAAGGTACGCTCTTGGCGGTGAAGTCCCTTGCGGATGGAGCTACTAGGAGTCGCAGATACCAGGTGGCTGCAACTGTTTATTAAAAACACAGCACTGTGCAAAATCGTAAGATGACGTATACGGTGTGACGCCTGCCCGGTGCCGGAAGGTTAATTGATGGGGTTAGACTTCGGTCGACGCTCTTGATCGAAGCCCCGGTAAACGGCGGCCGTAACTATAACGGTCCTAAGGTAGCGAAATTCCTTGTCGGGTAAGTTCCGACCTGCACGAATGGCGTAATGATGGCCACGCTGTCTCCACCCGAGACTCAGTGAAATTGAAATCGCTGTGAAGATGCAGTGTACCCGCGGCTAGACGGAAAGACCCCGTGAACCTTTACTACAGCTTGGCACTGAACATTGACCCTACATGTGTAGGATAGGTGGGAGCCTTTGAAGCACGTACGCCAGTATGTGTGGAGGCAACCTTGAAATACCACCCTTGTAGTGTTGATGTTCTAACTTAGCCCCCTCATCGGGGGTGAGGACAGTGCCTGGTGGGTAGTTTGACTGGGGCGGTCTCCTCCCAAAGCGTAACGGAGGAGCACGAAGGTGGGCTAAACACGGTTGGACATCGTGTGGTTAGTGCAATGGCATAAGCCCGCTTGACTGCGAGAATGACAATTCGAGCAGGTGCGAAAGCAGGTCATAGTGATCCGGTGGTTCTGAATGGAAGGGCCATCGCTCAACGGATAAAAGGTACTCCGGGGATAACAGGCTGATACCGCCCAAGAGTTCATATCGACGGCGGTGTTTGGCACCTCGATGTCGGCTCATCACATCCTGGGGCTGAAGTCGGTCCCAAGGGTATGGCTGTTCGCCATTTAAAGTGGTACGCGAGCTGGGTTTAGAACGTCGTGAGACAGTTCGGTCCCTATCTGCCGTGGGCGTTGGAGAATTGAAAGGGGCTGCTCCTAGTACGAGAGGACCGGAGTGGACGAACCTCTGGTGTTCGGGTTGTGTCGCCAGACGCATTGCCCGGTAGCTAAGTTCGGGATCGATAACCGCTGAAAGCATCTAAGCGGGAAGCGAGCCTTGAGATGAGTTCTCCCTGATACTTTAAGTATCCTAAAGGGTTGTCGTAGACTACGACGTTGATAGGCAGGGTGTGTAAGTGCTGCGAGGCATTGAGCTAACCTGTACTAATTGCCCGTGAGGCTTAACCATACAACACCCAAGGGGTTTTGATGGGCTCAATACAAGAAAACTTGATTGTGTTAAGAACTGAAACAGCTTTCCAGATTATTAATTACTGCGTTGGCGGTAGTTAAAAAGAATTTGCTTGGCGACCATAGCATTTTGGCCCCACCTGACTTCCATGCCGAACTCAGAAGTGAAACGAAATAGCGCCGATGGTAGTGTGGGGTTTCCCCATGTGAGAGTAGGACATCGCCAGGCTTTACATTATGGACATTCGTTTTTACAACGGGTGATACCACTGCGGAGTGGTAGTTCAGTTGGTTAGAATACCGGCCTGTCACGCCGGGGGTCGCGGGTTCGAGTCCCGTCCACTCCGCCATTTATTGAGAAGCCTCGATTAGCGAGGTTTTTTTGAATCTACACTGTGATAAACTGTGGTTCAAATTTAGGGGTGTAGCTCCAATTGGCAGAGCAGCGGATTCCAAATCCGCGTGTTGGGAGTTCGAATCTCTCCACCCCTGCCAAATTTCCCTTAGGGGATATAAAAAGCCTCAATTTCGGTTGAGGCTTTTTGCTATCTAGCGTTATGAAAAATAGATACTTTCCGATCTCTGCCCCATACCCACTCGAAAATACCCATCAGAATCGCCCTGTACAGCTTTCCAAATTTCCTTCTGGTTCATATCTGTTAAATTGCATCCAGAACTGATCCACTTCACCCCCTGATTTGCACCGAAAACTGATCCACATCATCTAACCTAAATCCTGCTGAGTCTTAGCAGGAGAATATGGAGTGATTGACGTGTCATTATTAAGTGTTATTCGTCGTTGGCATTTCCGCGAAGGAATGTCGCAAAGAGAAATAGCCAGACGTACTGGACTATCCCGAAATACCGTTAAACGTTATTTGAAAGATCAAACTATCGAACCTGTTTATCCAAAGCGGCATTCATTGAGTAAACTAGACGAGTTTAAAGAATTACTGACTTCTTGGCTAAAACGAGAAATGAAGCGACCGAGAAAGCAGCGCAAAACGGTCAAAAACCTTTTTCAAGACCTCGTTCCGCTAGGCTATAGCGGCTCGTATGACAGAGTCGCTTCATTTGCACGTAAATGGCGCGAAGAACAAAAACTCGATGCGTCTAAACGAACGTATATGCCGCTAGAGTTTGCCCCTGGTGAAGCCTTTCAGTTTGATTGGGGCGAAAATTGGGCCTATATCAATGGCCATAAAACCAAGCTACAGGTCGCTCACTTCAAACTCAGTCATAGCCGCGCATTCCTCCTTCGAGCCTATTATTCTCAAAGTCATGAAATGTTATTTGATGCCCATAACCATGCCTTTCGCGTGTTCCAAGGCGTTCCAGAACGGGGGATCTACGATAATATGAAAACTGCGGTTGATGCGGTCAAAAATGGCAAAGATCGAGTAGTGAATCGTCGCTTTTTAACAATGGTTAGTCACTACTTGTTTGAAGCCGACTTCTGCAACCCAGCCGCAGGTTGGGAAAAGGGGCAGATCGAGAAGAACGTGCGGGATGTGCGTTCTATCATCTGGCAGCGCGCTCCTAAGGTGAAAACCTTAGAAGAGCTTAATCAATGGCTTGAAGCCCAATGTTTACGGGACTGGCAGTCACGTAGACACCCTCAATATCGTGATATGACCATAGAGCAAACGTGGCTAAGTGAGCGCTCCCAATTAATGAAAGTCACAGCGCCGTTTGATGGTTTTATCGAGCAAAGCAAGCGAGTCTCCTCTACCTGTTTGGTGAACTTCGACAGAAATAAATACTCCGTGCCTGCAAGTTACGCAAACCGACGAGTGAGTCTGCACGCCTACCCCGATAGTATTGTTTTGGTGGCAGAAGGTCAGCCCATAGCAGAGCACCAAAGAGTCTTTAATCCTAAACATGAGCCGCCACACATTGTTTATAACTGGCGACATTACCTGTTGGTTGCGCAACGTAAACCAGGCTCTCTGCGTAATGGCGCACCGTTTCACTTGCTCCCTGAGAGCTTTAAGCACCTGCAATCAATATTATTACAGCGTCTTGGCGGCGATAAGGAAATGGTCGAAATCTTGTCATTGGTTATTCATCACGATGAAAAGCTGGTAGAGCAAGCCATTAATATGGCACTGGAAGCAGGCACACCATCAAAACAACACGTCATAAACTGTTTAAGCCGCTTACTCAATCCTTCTCCAGTTGTACCCGTCCCCGTCTCTCAAGGGTTGCGACTGGTTACCGAGCCAACCAGTGATACGTCGCGATATGACGAATTAAGAGGAAAACGTCATGCACAATGAAGCGTTATTAAGCACATTAAAGGCACTCAAGCTTCACGGCATGGTTAGCAGTATTGTTGAACTTGCCTCTCAAAACTCTCCTGCTTATCAACAAGCTCAACCCATCCTTGAAACCTTGTTAAAAGCAGAGATAGCAGACCGTGAAGTGCGCAGTATCGCTTACCAAATGAAAGCGGCAAAGTTCCCAGTCTATCGAGACCTATACGGTTTTGACTTTAGCGAGAGTACAGTCGATGAGTATCTAATACGAGGTCTGCATCGCTGTGAGTTTATCAAAGACAGCCAAAACATCGTGCTTGTTGGTGGTCCAGGCACAGGGAAAACGCACTTAGCGACGGCGTTGGGCGTACAAGCCATACAACACCATCAAATGCGGGTCAGGTTCCTATCGACCATAGAACTCGTCAATACGCTAGAGCAGGAGAAGCAAGCGGGTCATGTGGGCCGCCTCGCTAATCGATTAGTGAGCTGCGACTTAGTCATACTAGATGAACTTGGGTATGTCCCTTTTAGCCAAGCGGGTGGGACATTGCTGTTCCATTTACTCAGTAAACTCTACGAGCGTACGAGTATCGTCATTACCACCAATCTCAACTTCACGGAATGGTCGAAAGTGTTTGGTGATGCAAAGATGACAACGGCATTGCTGGATAGGCTGACTCATCATTGTCACATCATTGAAACGGGTAACGACAGCTATCGTTTTAAGGAATCAAAAAAGAAGTCGAAGGAGAAAACCAAATAGAAACTAACGTAAAAATGTAGTCTAGAATAGACTTACTTAGGTGGATCACTTTTCAGTGCAAATGGTGGATCAGATTTAAGTGCAAATTAACAATGGCCTTCTCTGTCACGTCTGACGCTGACTCATGATTTCTTGGTTACCTAAGGCATAACTATACTGCCCCATGATACCTCTAGCAGGGTTGATTAAACCAAATAAATGAGTGTGTATTTGAATTGTTGCAGCTTCACCGTTCTAGTTCGAGTTCTTGTTCAGCTCAAAGGTAGAATCTGCTGTTTCCTGTGTCTTGCTTTGTCTGAAACCATATATCAACCACTCAATCTCTTATGGCCAAAGATCTTGAGAATTGTTTTTATTTTGATTTTTTAACATCGTCTTAAATTTAATATATGGGGCTGTTACGTTCGGATGGAAAGTAAGGGCGGCCGAGTACGTGCAGTCTGTCTAACCCTTCTTTAAGCCAAGTCTGATCCCACTTGTCAATACTGGTTCGATAGACTTTTAGGCATTTGAGTTAGAGTTTGACCTTCCCCTTCCCTAGACTGAATTAAGGAGTAATGAACTTATTCTCCGCCACTTTCCAAAAAGCTTTTACTAATGGGTTTTCCAGCTGGCTTTTAGTACAACAAACACCAAGTGCAAATGGTTTAATCGGTAATACTTTTAAGCGATTAATTTTCTCTTTCACAGGGCTGTTGTTGATCACGACGTCAGGTGCGATGCCAACGCCACATCCTAAGGCAACCATACTGACAATCGCTTCATGGCCTGAGGTCTGAGCATAGATTTTGGGCTTAATTTTCATTTTCTTGAGCCAAGTATTAGCCCTGTCCCTTGCTGTTCCAGCCTCAGGTAATATAAATGGAATCGCCGACCAGTTCGGTCGCTCTTTTTGCAGTTCTTTTGCAAAGGCGCTGACGCCCACAGGGGCAATTACTGACAGTGGAATTTCGCTGATTGTTTCAAATGCTATCTTATTTGGCATTTGTTCGGATTGGGCTGAAATAGCGATGTCGGCCTCATCGGCTAAGATTTTGTCGATCGCTTGCGCAGGATCACCAGTAGAAAGTTTAAACTCAATAAACGGATGCTGTAGACGAAAATCAGAAATCAATTCTGGGAGATGACTATAGCTTGCGGTTACCGAACAAAACAGGCGAATCTCCCCTTTGAGTTCTCCCACAGTTCCTTTTATATGGCTTTGATAGTGCTGCCACTCTCCGAGAATTTTTAATGCGACAGGGACAAGTTTCTTACCTTGAGTTGTCAGTTCGACGCTGCGATTGTCGCGCAGAAACAGTTGTTGATTGGTTTCTTCTTCTAACTTTTGTACCTGTCGGCTCAATGCTGAGGGGCTGATGTGCATCGCTGTGGCTGTTTTCGCAAAGCTCTTACTCTCACAGAGATGAATGAAAATTTGTAGGCTTTTGATGTTCATTAACTGTTCACTTCCATGTTGCATAAATTGCAATAACTAATTGTGAATATATCACTTTAAGCAATCAGGTGTCTGTTTTAGTATGAACTCATTCGGTAAAATGGTTACCGACCTAAATGGAAGAATCCAAAAGGAGCACCAAGATGGCGAATTATTTCAATACCTTAAATTTACGCGAGCAGTTAGACCAATTGGGTCGTTGTCGTTTTATGGACCGCAGTGAATTTGCATCAGAAGCGGATTATCTAAAAGGTAAGAAGGTGGTCATCGTCGGTTGTGGTGCTCAAGGCTTAAACCAAGGTCTTAATATGCGCGACTCTGGTCTCGATGTCGCCTATGCACTTCGCCAGACTGCGATCGACGAACAGCGTCAGTCGTTTAAAAACGCCAAAGACAACGGTTTTGAAGTCGCTAACTATGAGATTCTTGTTCCGCAAGCAGATCTTGTGGTCAACCTCACTCCAGATAAGCAGCATACAAACGTCGTTGAGACGATAATGCCGCTAATGAAAGAAGGTGCGGCGCTCGGTTATTCCCACGGCTTTAACGTCGTTGAAGAAGGCATGCAGATCCGTAAAGACCTGACGGTAGTCATGGTTGCACCTAAGTGTCCTGGTACTGAGGTTCGTGAAGAATATAAACGTGGCTTTGGTGTGCCTACTCTGATTGCGGTTCACCCAGAGAACGATCCAAAAGGTGAAGGTTGGGATATTGCAAAAGCTTGGGCGGCCGCTACAGGCGGTCACCGCGCTGGTTGTTTAGAGTCTTCTTTTGTTGCTGAAGTTAAATCTGACTTAATGGGTGAACAAACTATTTTGTGTGGCATGCTACAAGCGGGGTCTATTGTATGTTACGAGAAGATGATTGCAGAAGGTATTGATCCAGGCTATGCAGGGAAATTACTGCAATTTGGCTGGGAAACTATCACAGAAGCACTGAAGTTTGGTGGTATCACACACATGATGGATCGCCTATCTAACCCGGCTAAAATCAAAGCGTTTGAGCTGTCAGAAGAGCTAAAAGATCTAATGCGTCCACTATATAACAAACATATGGATGATATTATCGCCGGTCATTTCTCTCGTACCATGATGGCCGACTGGGCGAATGATGATGCAAACCTGCTTGGCTGGCGTGCAGAAACGGGTGAAAGCGCATTTGAAAATTACCCAGAGTCTGATATCGAGATCGCTGAACAGGAATACTTCGACAACGGTATTTTGATGATTGCTATGGTTCGAGCGGGTGTTGAATTGGCGTTTGAAGCAATGACGGCATCGGGAATCATTGACGAGTCGGCGTACTACGAATCTTTACACGAGCTCCCACTGATTGCGAACACGGTTGCCCGTAAGCGTCTATACGAAATGAACGTGGTAATCTCAGACACAGCTGAGTATGGCAACTACCTATTTGCTAATGTGGCCACCCCGTTACTGCGTGAGAAGTTCATGCCTTCTGTCAGCACTGATGTGATCGGTAAAGGGCTCGGTGACACTTCAAACCAAGTCGATAACGCAACATTGATTGCGGTAAATGAAGCTCTCCGTCATCACCCAGTGGAATATATCGGTGAAGAACTACGTGGTTATATGACGGATATGAAGCGCATCGCGGTGGGCGACTAATTTTCTTCGGTTATTTAAGTATTACCCATTGAATGTTGACAATGAGACCCTGATGCTTCGGCGTTGATAAATACCACAAACACAGCATCTAATTAATAATGAAAAGGCTTGGTCGCCGTTGACCAAGCCTTTTTTGTTTTGAATTGTTTGTAACATAAGCCAGTGTAGATCTAATAAGAAAAACGCACCTGTCAGAGGAGGGACTTATTTGTCAGCCAGCTTTTGTTCAAGCTCGGCTAATTTCTTTTCCATTTCCGTAAGCTTTTGGCGTGTACGAAGCAGAACTTGAGTTTGTACATCAAACTCCTCACGGCTAACGACGTCCAGCTTGTTAAGTTGGCCTTGGATAACTTGGCGAACTTTCTGATCAACATCTGCGCCTAGCTCTTTAACTGGCTGAGGCATTGATTCGTGAATTTGTTTAGCAATTTGCTCTAATTTTTTCGGGTCAAACATAGTGGCTAAAACTCCTTTGTATTTGCTCTCATTCTAAGTAAATGATACGTGAAAGTCGCCATTTAGATGGCAAAAAAGAGAACGGCAATAAAAAGGTCACCGAAGTGACCTTTTTCTCTACTTTGAGTGTTTATCTATTATCCGCTAAATCACGATGCGCGGCTTTGGCTTCATCTACTCGCGCGAGTTTTTCTAGGTCTTTGTCTTCGACAAAAACGGGCAGTGGTTTGTGTTTTTCTGCTAAGTAGCTATAAATCACTGGCAACACGAACAATGTGAACAGAGTACCAATTGCTAGACCAGCCACAATGACGATACCAATACTGAAACGTTGCGCTGCACCAGCCCCTGTTGCGTACATCAGAGGGATCAGGCCTGCAATCATCGCGGCTGTCGTCATTAGGATTGGACGAAGACGAACTTTCGCCGCTTCCATAACCGCATCGATACGCGACAGCTTGTTGTGTAGCTGCTCTTCCTTCGCGACCTCACAGATCAAGATACCGTGTTTGGTGATTAAGCCAACCAGCGTGATCAGACCAACCTGTGAGTAGATGTTCATCGACGCTGTCCCCCACGCTAATGCGATTAAGGCACCACAAATAGCCAATGGCACCGATACCATGATAACGATCGGATCGCGAATGGACTCAAACTGAATCGCCAATACTAAGAAAATAATGGCTAGCGCCAAACCGAATGTCGCATAGAGCGCGCTCCCTTCAGTCACAAACTGACGCGCTTCACCCATATAATCATGGTTGTAACCCGCAGGGAGTTTGTTTTGCGCGATGTCTTCAAACCAGTTAACAGCATCGCCCATCGCAACATTCGGCGATGGAACGGCACCGACAGTCGCCGAATTGAGCTGGTTAAAGTGTGGTAGAGAGCGCGGCTCTGCTACCACATCAATGGTGATTAAGCTCCCAAGTGGTACGACTTTTCCGTCTACAGAACGCACGTAGTAGTTCTTCATCGACTCTGGGTTTAAGCGCCATTTACGTTCAACTTGTGGAATCACTTCGTATGAACGCCCATTGAGGTCGATACGGTTAACGTAACCATCGGCCATCATGGTGCTAAGCGTGATACCGATGTCTTGCATGGTTACGCCGTATGCGCCAGCTTTGTCCTTATCAATCTTGATCTTCATCGTCGCTGAATCGTAGTTCAGATCCAAATCCGAATAGACAAACATGGGACTGCTTGCCACGTCGGTTAGAACATCACTGGCGATAGTGAATAAGCTTTCAAAGCTATTTGGTGTCGTGATAACAAACTGGATCGGTAGACCAGAACCTGCACCAGGGAGCTCTGGCATCTGGAATGCGGTAACTGACATACCCGGTACGCTGGATACGAGACCGCCCACGCGTTTGGTAATATCAGACTGGCTCGCTTCTCGTTCACTCCAAGGTTTCAGTGTGGCTAGACCAAATGCTTGGTTTGAATTTGGTACGCCGTTAAAGACCTGAGCGTATTCCACTTCAGGTTGAGCTGACAGAATTTCATTCACATCATCCATGGTGTTTTGGATGTAATCCAAGTTCGAGTTCGATGGTGCTGTACCCAGTAATACCACTACCCCTTTATCTTCCGATGGTGCGAGTTCGCTTGGAATAAATTTGAACAAAACCGGTAAGCTTGCAAATACAATCACCGCGAATGCAAGCACAACAGGACGGTGCGCCATCACAGCGGTTAGTACTTTTTCGTAGCGGTTAGTCAGACCGTTTAACAGATGATGTACTTTCAGTTCAAACTTGCTCGGCTTTTCATTTGCCTTAAGCATTTTTGAACACATCATTGGAGACAGTGTCAGCGCGATGATGCCTGACACAAATACCGAACCTGCTAGTGTGAGAGCGAACTCTTTAAATAGCGAGCCTGTAATTCCCCCCATCAGTGCGATCGGGGCATATACTGCACCGAGTGTTAGCGTCATTGCGATAACCGGTACGGCAATTTCACGCGTCCCAATGATGGCAGCACGGAACGGGGATTCTCCCGCTTTGATATGACGGTCGACGTTCTCTAATACGACAATCGCGTCATCCACCACCAAGCCGATGGCGAGTACCATGGCGAGCAGTGTCATCAAGTTCCAAGAGAAGCCCATGACCTGCATCACCATCGCGACACCAATCAGTGATAGCGGGATGGTTACAATCGGAATAATGACCGCTCGGAGCGAACCTAAGAACAGAGTGATAACCACAAGAACGATCAGCGCCGCTTCTAGAATCGTTTTCACTACTTCATTAATCGATTCGTTGATGGCAATCGTCGAGTCGTACATCACATTCATGGTGATGTTGCTTGGCAGGTTGCGTTCAAGTTGAGGCAATAGCTCAAGCACATCCGCTGCGATGTTGATTGGGTTAGCACTTGGCGCAGCGTTGATTGCGGCCACCACCGCTTCTTGGCCATTAGCACTGGCTCGATAAACATCGTGGCTCTTTTCGAGGGTGACTTTGGCGATGTCACCTAAACGAATCACATCACCTTGGCCTGTTTTGACAACTAAGGCTTCGAGCTCTGCAACGTTAGAGACCTGTGTGTTGGCACTCCCGTTGTACAGTACGAACTCACCGGTCGCCTGACCCGTTGCTGACTGGTAGTTGTTGGCGTTCAAAACGCTCATAACGTCAGTGGCGGTAAGCTTCAAAGCGCCCATTTTTGCAGGGTCTAGCCATACGCGCAGTGCGTACTTCATACCACCGTATAGGTCCACTTTTGAAACGCCGTTTACGGTAAACAGCTGCGGGTTGATTACACGTTCAAGGTAGTCAGTGATTTGACTTGAAGACAGTTCGTCACTGGTGAAACCGATGTACAGTACCGCCGTAGTCGAACCTGTCGACATGGTTACGGTCGGATCTTCCGCTTCTTTTGGAAGCTGAGAGCGTACCGAGTTGGTCTTGGCCAGGATGTCGGACAACGCCGCATTCGGATCGGTATTTAACTTCATGTTGACGGTAATGGTTGATTTACCCAGCACCGACTGTGAGGTCATGTAATCAATGTTATCGGCTTGTGCGACCGCTTGTTCCAAGGGCTGAGTAATAAAGCCTTGGATCAAGTTAGCACTTGCACCGTAGTAACTGGTGGTAACAGTAACCACCGTATTTGTCATTTCAGGGTATTCGCGAACTTGCATTTTGAACACGGCTTGAAAACCAAGCAATGCAATCAAAAAACTGATCGATACCGCCAAAACTGGACGTTTTATAAAAACATCAGTAAAGCGCATGATGCCTCCAATTAAAGCATTGGTGTTTCAGCAGGTGGGGTAGTTGCATCGCTTTCAACAATGCTGACTTTGGCGTGGTTACTCAAACGGACTTGGCCCGATGTCACCACGACATCACCTGGCTTCACGCCTTCTAAAATATGTGCGATATCTTTGGTACGTTCGCCCACTTGCACTACTTGCTGTGTTACGCGTTTTTCGCCATCTTTTTCCGTCACGATATACACATTGTCGCCGTATAACGTAAAGGTGATCGCGGTTTGAGGGAGAGTCACTTGATTCTCTAGCTTAGGCAAAATGATGTTTGCCCGTGCAAACATACCGCTGCGTAATTTGCCGTCGCTGTTGGGTATATCAGCTTGAACTTGGATAAGGCCACTTTGTACATTAACCGCGGGTTCAATTGCTGAAATAGAGCCTTTGAAAGGTTGATCCGGATAAGCGTCAACAAAGATATCTATCTCTTGCTTGAGGTTGATACGAGAAATATCCGTTTGTGGCACCGTAAAGCGTAAGCGCATTACACTGCTGTCTTCTAAGCGCACGATATCGCTACCGGCTTGAATGTATTGGCCAAGATACACATTTCGGATCCCAACCACACCAGCAAAGGGCGCTTTGATTTCACGACGGTCAATAGTCGCTTTTAGGCTTTCAATATCGGCTTGTAATGAAAAGTAATTTGCTTCAGCTTCGTCGTACGCTTCTTTAGATATTGACCCCTTTTTGAATAGGCCTTGGTAGCGCTTATACTTCGCTTCTGCGGCGGGGAGCCTCGCTTGTGAACTTTTTAGGTTGGCTTTTTCTACATCAGAGTCTAGTAGTACTAAAGGCTGGCCCACCTCGACTTGAGTGCCAGACTCAAAGGCAATTTTATCAATGACGCCGCTGGTTTCATTGGCAACAGTTACGCCTTGGTTTGGTTCGATGAAGCCAATCGCCTCGATCACTGGTACCCAATCTACCGCTTTTACTTCTGTCACGGTGACAGGGAATTCAGGTTCAGGCCGGTTCGCCATATACTCAGCAATTTTTTGTTGCTTGAACATGTTGAAACCTATCACGCTGCCAAACAAGAGAATGGCGATAAGTAACATAAAGAAAGTCCACTTTTTCATTCTATTAAGAACTCCAAGTTAGTGTTTAATAATTGCATCCCAACTGGCTTCAATGGTAGCTTTTAATGCCTTGTTGTCCAGTTGATAAAATCCTAAAGCGTGTTTTCTGGCAAGTGTGACACTTGCTTCAAAACTCAACCCAGAAAGAACTTCATTATCGAGAGGCTTGAACACCCCTTCTGCTTTCCCTTGATCGAAAAGAAGCTCTACTTGAGCAAACATTTGTCTTTCAAGTTCCCGAGTATTGCTTCTATTTGAAGTGGGTAAAGATTCATATTGAACTCGGTTGCAGAGCGCGTTTAAGTCAGAGCTTGCCAAGCTCCAGATATTGAGCCACATGGCCTGATAACGTTCTTTCAACGGCATCTCGTCACTGACGCCTGTTTGCACAGCAGTAGCAACTCGCTTTGCAACGTTGAGGCGTAACTCTTCCAAAAGATGTTCTTTATCTGAGAAATAACGATAAATCGTTCCGGCTGCCACACCTGCTTCGTTAGCGAGTTTTTGCATCGAAAGTCCTTGAAAACCAGACTCTGCGATGAGCTGTTCCGCCGCGGTCAGAATTTGTTCTCGTTTCTCTGCAGCAGGGTTATCCTTCATCATCCCTCCCAGAAATGAATGAACGTTCATTCATTATAGCGTGAAATCAGGTTCATTATGCAACAGAAATCTGCATTTTTACGTGTAAAAATTACGAGAAATCAGCGTAGCTTTCATGTGGACACCCCTTTATCATAGGCGGCATATTTATCATCTGCAGAGAATTTGTATGAAGCTGAACCCTAGTCAAGATGAAGCCGTAAAATGCGTGTCTGCCCCATGCTTAGTGCTCGCCGGTGCTGGCTCAGGCAAAACTCGCGTTATTACCAACAAGATTGCTTATTTGGTTCAGCAGTGCGGTTATAAAGCCCGGAATATTGCTGCGGTAACCTTTACCAATAAAGCCGCGCGTGAAATGAAAGAGCGTCTTGGTCAAACGTTGGGTAAGGCAGAATCTAAAGGGTTAATGGTGTCCACCTTTCATACCTTGGGGTTGAACATCATTAAGCGTGAATACAAACAGTTAGGCCTAAAGGCGGGCTTCTCACTGTTTGATGATCAAGACCAGCTGGCTTTATTAAAAGAGCTAACAGAAAAGCAGCTTGATGGTGATAAAGATCTGTTGCGTCAGTTGCTCAGCTGTATTTCCAATTGGAAGAACGACATGCTGACGCCCGAACAAGCCAAAGCGTATGCGCAAGGTGAGCAACAGCAGTTGTTTGCGTTCTGCTTTGATATGTACCAGAAGCAAATGAAAGCCTACAACGCGCTCGACTTTGACGATCTTATCCTCATGCCCGTGTTGCTGCTGCGTAATAATCAAGACGTACGTCAGCGTTGGCAGGCTCGAATTCGTTACTTGTTGGTGGATGAATATCAAGATACTAACACCAGCCAATATGAGTTGGTAAAATTGATTGTGGGTGAACGTGGGCGTTTGACCGTTGTGGGGGATGACGACCAGTCGATTTATTCATGGCGTGGTGCCAAACCTCAGAACTTGGTATTACTGGGTGAAGACTACCCTAACTTGCGTCTGATCAAACTGGAACAGAATTATCGTTCAACCAGTCGAATTCTACGCGCGGCAAACATCCTGATCGCCAATAACCCACACGTATATGAAAAGTCACTGTTCTCTGAAATTCCTGATGGTGAGAAGCTCAAAGTCCTATTGGCAAAAAATGAAGAGCATGAAGCCGAACGTGTGACCGGTGAGCTGATCGCCCATAAGTTTTTAAATCGAACCGAATACCGTGGCTACGCGATCTTGTACCGCGGCAACCATCAATCACGCTTAATTGAAAAATCTCTGATGCAAAACCGAGTACCGTATAAAATCTCTGGTGGTACCTCGTTTTTTGCGCGCTCAGAAATTAAAGACATCATGGCGTATTTACGAGTACTCGTGAACCCTGATGATGACAACGCATTCTTACGTATCGTGAATACACCGCGACGTGAAATAGGGCCCGTGACACTGGAGAAGCTAGGCAGTTACGCGAATATGCGTGGCAAAAGTTTGTTCGAAGCGAGTTTTGAAATGGGGCTTGAGCAGCACTTAACAGGTCGTGGTTTGGAGAATTTACGTCGATTCACTCAATGGCTCGTCGCTATTTCAGACCAAGCTGAGCGAGGGGATACCGTCGAAGCGGTGCGCGCTTTGGTGCGTGATATCCACTACGAAGACTGGTTATACGAAACCTCAGCCAGCCCGAAAGCCGCCGAAATGCGGATGAAAAACGTGTCGGATCTTTATTCTTGGATAGTGGCTGACCTTGAAGGTGATAACTACGACCAAGAGGAGAAAACGCTCAAAGAGGTGGTTCAGCGTTTAACGTTGCGCGACATGATGGAGCGTGGCGAAGACGACGAAGACAACGATGCGGTTCAGTTGATGACCCTGCATGCCTCTAAAGGCCTGGAGTTTCCCTATGTTTATCTGATTGGTTCGGAAGAGGGAATTTTGCCACACCAATCCAGTATTGATGAAGAGAATGTCGAAGAAGAACGTCGCTTAATGTACGTAGGTATTACGCGTGCGCAACGTGAGCTAACCTTTACGATGTGTAAAGAACGCCGTCAGTTTGGTGAGCTCATTAAGCCAACGCAAAGCCGCTTTTTGGATGAATTACCGTTTGACGATGTCGAGTGGGAAGTCAATAAAAAGCCGGTGTCACAAGAAGAGCGAATGGCAAAAGGGCAAGCACACATCGCGAACCTACGTTCAATGTTTAAGAAGTGATTTCGATATAAAGACATACAAGAGAACACACTAAACTAAAAGGCTTGCCAATCGGCAAGCCTTTCTTAATTTTTCAGCATGAATGGTTGCGAAATTACAAGCCTTCAATCATGTGGTCGATAGCTGCAATGATTTCATCATCAGAACAATCCATACACGTGCCTTTTGCAGGCATTGCATTGAAACCCTCAAGCGCATGCTTGACGAGAACATCTTGACCTTGCGCAATGCGCGGAGCCCAGTCGTCGGCATTACCTGTTTTTGGTGCTCCATTGACCCCCGATGCGTGACAAGCAATACAAAAAGTCCCATAAACGGTGGCGCCATCACGTGGACCGGTTGGTTCTTCTTTTACAGGCTCAGAACCTGCTAGATAAACATCACCGACAGGTTGGATGCGTTCTGCAATCGCATCGTATTCAGTTTGGCTGATGTCAGAAGCTAAGGCTGCCGTAGAAAACGTTAAGGCAGCGAACAAAACGCTAATCATTTGTCGAGACATATCCATTAAACCCACTTTACATTCCCGAGGTAAGTGACTTACCTATTTATAGTTAGAGTATTAATGCCGATCATAGAAAACATCGAAATTTCCTGCAAATGGCATAGAATGATTAGACAACTCGGTTGCGGCTGTTAAATCAATGTAAATAACGGGTGATTATATCCCGATAACTTGTTGCAATAAACAACAAGTTATCCATGACAGGGCGTGAATCACATCAAAAATTCACTTTAAAGAAAGAGAACTGTCGAAAAAGAGACCAAACGATAAAAAAAGTAAAAAAAGTACTAGACGGCATAGTGTGATATCCGTATTATTCCACTCCGCCGATAGGGCATGCGCCCGTAGCTCAGTTGGATAGAGCGTTGGCCTCCGGAGCCAAAGGTCGAAGGTTCGAATCCTTTCGGGCGTACCATTATCCCGGAGGATAATCGGTAAAAATCAGTGGTGGCTATAGCTCAGTTGGTAGAGCCCCGGATTGTGATTCCGGTTGTCGCGAGTTCAAGTCTCGTTAGCCACCCCATTCTTTCTTTTTTAGATTGAATGCGGTAGCATTGCTTCCAATCTTGATTTGAGTCAAGATAAAACATTGTCGGTGAATAGCGCAGTTTGGTAGCGCATCTGGTTTGGGACCAGAGGGTCGGGGGTTCGAATCCCTCTTCACCGACCACTATTTTTGTTTATGGCTAACATTAAGCGGTAAACGTAACAATTTTGATGGTGGCTATAGCTCAGTTGGTAGAGCCCCGGATTGTGATTCCGGTTGTCGCGAGTTCAAGTCTCGTTAGCCACCCCATTCTTATTTAAAGAATATATGCTCGGTGAATAGCGCAGTTTGGTAGCGCATCTGGTTTGGGACCAGAGGGTCGGGGGTTCGAATCCCTCTTCACCGACCACCATTAAAAAGCCTCGATAGAAATATCGAGGCTTTTTTGCATTCTGAACGCTCTATTTCTGTTTTTGTTTGTGAGAGAAGGGGCTAAAGGGAGTGTAACCATCTATGCTCCAAAAGCGGTGCCATCTGACACAATCCCCCCTAGATTGATGCTTGGGGCTGAGTTTCTAAAACCTGATTATTATTGTGCGAGTGTTTTGAGAATTTCTTTTAGTTCGACGGTCTCTTTCACTTCATAATCTGCCTTGATGCCCGTTGGGTTGTCTGCGCCTGTTGGGTTTACCCAAACACTTAAAATGCCCATCTTGTTGGCCCCTGCGATGTCTGCAGGTAAAGAGTCACCGATGTGTAAGGCTTCTTCGGGCTTTGCATCGACTAAGTTGAGGGCTTTTTGAAAAATACTCGCGGCTGGCTTTTCTTCAGGCTCTTCCCCACCCACAATAATATGGTCTACCCAGTCGCTCATTTGTGTTGCTTTGAGTTTTGGATGCTGTGAGAAAATTGGGCCGTTGGTGATCACCACGAGCTTATAGTGCTGGCGCAGTTCGCTGAGCATCTCTTTTACCCCAGGGAAGAAGGTAAAAGCCCCCATACGAGCAGCGTCAAAATAGTCTTGCGCCTGCTGCGCTTGCGCAGCATTAATGCTGATCCCATACTCAGCTAGAATCGTTTGGATCAGGCCGCAACGGAACGCATTTTCATCGGGTAGCAGAGTCACAAGGTGAGGGAACTCCGCATTCAGTTTTTTGTACACTCCTTGTAAGTAGCGCTGTAAAAAAGCTTGGGGTTCGGTGACTTGTGGGTAGGTCTGTTGAACCCAAGTTGTAAACTCTTGTCCTGCCACTTTATCGGCTTGTGATGTTGCACATAAAGTCTCGTCCATATCAAAAAAAATCGCTTTCAGCACAGGGGCTCCTTTTCATTTACAACTGGCTCTGACATTGATTTTCTATTATCTCACTCTCAATCACACCGTAAAGTGCTAAAGCTGGCACTTTTTTACGACAAACGGGCAGTATCCTTGTGTTGGCGTTATTTCATCATTAGGTCATTAAATCGCATAAGGGGCGCATATTTCGCTTAGACAGGGAATTTGAGTGGTTTTGCTGATGTGCTCACGTTTTAATCTCATATAATGAGAGTGAAGTTTGGCTTTTTATATTTGTCGACTATGTTATTAGTAATATTTTATGTCGGAAAATCGTTTTTTATATATGGTATTGTTTGGTAGATGTTAATAAGCACATGTGAATAATATGGTTACTGTTTGGCGGGAGATGATGTTTATTTTTAGAGCATTTTTCTGGTTTTAATGGTGCAAAGCGCACAAAAATAGCGTGATATGAAAAAGGTTAAATACTTTGTAATGCATTTTTATTCGATAATTGTGCGTTATTTTTATGTTTTTACGGCGAAATAGACTTTAATTGTTGCTTTTTTGTGTGATTTTTGCCAAATTGTTTCCGCATTAAAATTTCAGAGTATTATTCTGAACTTGAACGGATTCATTTAGGTGATGAATGGCGCCTTTAGCGCGATTCTATATCACAGACAAGGCAGTAGAGGTCTGAAATGTCACTATTAGAAGTGAAAAACCTTCGTATCGAATACCCCTCCCGACACGGCATTCACGCGGCCGTGAAATCGCTTTCTTTTCATATTGATCGTGGTGAAATTGTGGGGGTGGTTGGCGAATCAGGTGCGGGTAAATCCACCGTTGGTAACGCCGTGATTGATTTGTTAAGCCCTCCAGGTCGCGTTGCCAATGGTGATGTATTCTTGGATGGAGAGAAGATTTCTGGTTTATCACCAGAAGCGATGCGTAAGGTTCGTGGGTCTAAGATTGGTTTTATTTTCCAAGATCCAATGACCTCACTGAACCCGCTCTTTACAGTTGAACAGCAACTCAAAGAGACCATTCATGCCAACATGAAGGTGTCGGATGAAGAGGCGTATCAACGTGCACTTTCTCTGATGCAACAAGTGGGCATTCCTCAGCCGGAAAATCGCCTTAAACAGTACCCTCACCAGTTCTCTGGTGGTATGCGTCAGCGTGTGGTGATCGCGATTGCTTTGGCGGGCGAGCCCGATCTGATCATTGCCGACGAGCCCACCACGGCCCTAGACGTTTCTATCCAAGACCAGATCTTGAATTTGATTCGCGAGCTGTGCATCAAGAACAATGTGGGCTGCATGCTAGTGACGCATGATATGGGGGTGGTTTCGAACGTTACCGATCGAGTGGCGGTCATGTACCGTGGCGACTTGGTCGAGTTTGGTCCAACCTCGAAAGTGTTGGGTGATCCAGACCACCCGTACACCCGCAGCCTGATTTCGGCGGTTCCGCGCTCAGACAGAAAGCTTGATCGTTTTCCTTTGGTGAGTTACATCGAAGAAGCCGTAGAAATGGAGCCGCTAGACATTAAGAACCATTGGCTAGGACAAACTCAGGATGAGCGCGAGTACACAGGCCCTCTGCTGGATGTAAAAAACGTCAACCTTCGCTTTGTGACCAAAGATTCATTGTTTGAAAGCCGCCGTGAATACGTGCAGGCATCGAATAACGTGAGTTTTGAAGTGCATGAGGGAGAAACGTTTGGTCTAGTGGGTGAGTCTGGTTCAGGAAAATCCACCATCGCCCGTGTGATTGCGGGGTTGTATCAACCAGACGCCGGGCAGGTGAAATTTGAAGGTATTGATCTGACGGCGTTGAAGTCAGAGAAAGCGCGTCGCCCAATGCGTCGTCAAATGCAGATGGTGTTCCAAAACCCGTACACGTCAATGAATCCTCGAATGAAGGTGTTCGATATTATTGCCGAGCCAATTCGCTTTCATAAATTGACTAAAAATGAATCAGAGACTCGCCAAATTGTTCATGACCTGCTTGATCACGTTGGCTTAGGCCGTATGGCAGGGCTTAAATATCCTCATGAATTCTCCGGTGGCCAGCGTCAACGTATTTCAATTGCACGCGCTCTGGCAACCCGCCCTCGACTTATGATCTGTGACGAACCGACCTCAGCATTGGATGTTTCGGTACAGGCACAAATTCTGAATTTGTTGAAAGATCTACAAAGTGAGCTGAACTTGACGATGTTGTTTATCAGCCACGACTTACCGGTTATTCGTCAAATGTGTGACCGAGTGGGTGTCATGCAAATGGGCACGTTATTGGAAGTGGCGCCAACAGAACAGCTATTTACGGCACCTCAACACGAGTACAGCCAAAAATTGATTTCTTTGATGCCTGAATTTACGGGCTTGAGAGAAGAGATAAAAATGGCATAAACCAAGTGACTCGCTTGGCCAACCTTTAGTCATAATAAAGACGCAAACACAACAACAAGGGATCCGGATCCCCGCATGAAGGAGTTATGCAAATGAAAACCATGAAAAGCAAATTAGCAGTGGCGCTAATGGCCGCTGGCCTAAGTTTTAACGCATTAGCAGCTGATATTACCGTGGGCTACGCCGCAGACCCTGTCTCGCTTGACCCACATGAACAGCTGTCTGGCGGCACACTGCAAATGTCACACATGGTGTTTGATCCACTGGTTCGTTTCACGCAAACCATGGACTTCGAACCTCGCCTAGCAGAAAGCTGGGAGCGTATTAACGATACGACCGTTCGCTTCACCCTGCGTGAAGGCGTGACGTTCCACTCAGGTAATACACTAACGGCTGATGATGTGGTGTGGACGTTCGAGCGTCTTCAAAATTCGCCAGACTTTAAAAACATCTTTGACCCTTACGAAAAAATCGTCAAAGTGGACGACAACACGTTCGATTTAGTCACAAAAGGCCCATACCCACTGGTACTGCAAACGGCGACGTACATCTTCCCTATGGACAGCAAGTTCTACACGGGTAAGACAGAAGACGGCAAAGACAAGTCCGAGCTCGTAAAGCATGGTAACTCATTTGCATCGACTCACGTATCCGGTACGGGTCCTTTCATCGTGACATCACGTGAGCAAGGGGTAAAAGTTGAATTTGAGCGTTTTAACGATTACTGGGATAAAGCGTCAAAAGGGAACGTAGACAAGTTAACGCTAGTGCCAATTAAAGAAGATGCGACACGTGTGGCAGCGCTGCTTTCCGGTGGTGTAGACATGATTCACCCAGTCGCACCAAACGATCACAAGCGTGTGAAAGGTGCGGACGGTATCGACCTCGTTACCTTGCCAGGTACACGTATCATCACCTTCCAAATGAACCAAAACAGCAATGAAGCGCTGAAAGATGTACGCGTTCGTCAGGCGATTGTGCATGCCATCAATAACGAAGGCATCGTGAAGAAAATCATGAAAGGCTTCGCCACGGCAGCAGGCCAACAAAGTCCGACTGGCTACGTGGGGCATGACGAAAAACTGGTTCCGCGCTACGATCTGAAAAAAGCGAAACAGCTGATGAAAGAAGCTGGTTACGAGCAAGGCTTTACGCTGACCATGATGGCGCCAAACAACCGTTACGTAAACGATGCAAAAGTAGCACAAGCATCGGCCGCAATGCTGTCTAAGATCGGCATCAAAGTTGATCTGAAAACCATGCCTAAAGCGCAATACTGGCCTGAATTTGATAAATGTGCCGCAGACATGTTGATGATCGGTTGGCACTCGGATACAGAGGACTCGGCCAACTTCAACGAGTTCTTAACCATGACTCGTAACGAAGAAACCGGTCGTGGTCAGTACAACTGTGGTTACTACTCAAACCCAGAAATGGATAAAACGGTTGAAGCGGCGAACGTCGAAACGGACCCAGCGAAACGTGCAGCAATGCTGAAAGGCGTTGAAGCGACGCTATACAACGACGCTGCATTCGTACCGTTACACTGGCAAAGTGAAGCGTGGGGTGCGAAGTCTAACGTGAAAGCGGCTGACATCGTTAACCCAATGGTCATGCCTTACTTTGGTGACCTAGTGGTTGAGTAATCATTGAGTCATGACAGAGAGGGGCGCCAGTCCTTCTCTGTTTTCGACACTTGGCTCAGTTTTATTTCAGTCGGATTGAGTTCGTTTTACAGACTGAATTTTCTCTCTAAGTTTAGAGAACTATGGACAGTTAAGGGGCAAGGAATGTTTTCGTTTCTGGTCAAGCGCCTGTTTCAGGCACTGATAGTGATGTTTGTGATCAGTTTGGTGGCGTTTGCCATTCAGGACAACCTGGGTGATCCGCTGCGTGAGCTTGTAGGTCAGTCGGTTTCAGAATCGGAGCGTCAAGCGCTGCGTGACGAATTGGGCCTGAACGATCCCTTTATCACAAAGTACACACGCTTTGTCGGTAATGCGCTGCAAGGTGATTTGGGTACATCATACTTTTTCAAGCGACCTGCGGTTGAGGTTATCCTCGACAAGCTGGTGGCCACGCTCGAGCTGGTGTTGGGCGCGACGCTCATCATCATCGTTTTCTCTATACCACTCGGGGTGTATTCCGCCATTCACCCAAAGAGTGTCTTTACTAAATTTGTCATGGCGATGAGCAGTGTCGGTATCTCGATACCGGTTTTCTTAACCGCCATCATGCTGATGTACGTTTTTTCTATCGAGCTTGGTTGGCTACCGTCGTATGGACGGGGGGAAACGGCGAATGTTCTCGGATGGGAGTCGGGTTTCTTCACCATTGATGGCATTAAGCACCTGATCCTGCCGTGTATTGCGCTAGCATCGATCATGTTACCGTTGTTTATTCGGTTGGTGCGTTCAGAGATGCTCGAAGTTTTGAGTTCGGAATACATTAAGTTCGCCAAAGCCAAAGGGTTAAATTTACAAAAGATTTATTACCAACACGCTCTCAAGAACACGATGTTACCGGTACTGACCGTCGGTGGGGTGCAAATTGGCACCATGGTGGCTTACACCATTCTTACCGAAACGGTATTCCAGTGGCCGGGAACCGGCTTCCTTTTCCTCGAGGCAATCAACCGTGTTGATACACCGTTGATCACTGCTTACGTTATTTTTGTTGGTTTGATTTTTGTGGTAACCAATACCATCGTTGACTTGCTATACGGCATCATTAACCCAACTGTGGACCTGACTGGAAAAGGAGCTTAATCATGAGCCAAACCCATACTCCTGCTGCTCCTTCCGCTGTGCCAACGGCGTGGCAGCGCTTCAAAAATTCGGACTTTTTATACTATTTTAAGCGCGATAAAGTGGCGATGGCGAGCTTTACGGTCTTTATGGTGTTCTTAGTATTGGCATTAGCAGCGCCGATCCTAGCCCCGAGCGATCCGTATGATTTAACTTCTATCGATATCATGGACTCAGAACTGCCACCTTCCTGGATGGAAGACAGTGATGAGCGTTTTGTCTTAGGTACAGATGAGCAAGGCCGTGATATTTTATCGACCATTCTTTACGGCTCACGCTTATCGCTCACCATCGGTTTCCTAGCGGTCGGTCTACAGCTAATTCTGGGTATCATTATTGGTTTGTCAGCAGGTTACTTCGGGGGTCGTATCGATAGCTTCTTGATGCGTTTTGCCGATGTGCAGTTATCGTTCTCAACCATGATGGTGGCTATTATTGTATCGGCCATTTTTAAAGCCAGCTTCGGCAGTGATTTCTACAGTCAATATGCGGTCGTGATGCTGGTGGTGATCATCGGCGTCGCGGAATGGCCACAGTATGCGCGAACGATTCGTGCATCGGTACTTGCAGAGAAGAAGAAAGAGTACGTAGAAGCGGCGCGCGTGATGGGCTTTAAAGCGCCACGCATCATGTTTCGTCATATCTTGCCAAACTGCCTGTCGCCTATCTTGGTTATCTCAACCGTACAGGTCGCGAATGCCATCATGTCGGAGGCGGCACTGTCGTTCCTAGGTTTGGGTCTGCCTGTTGATCAGCCATCGCTCGGCGCACTGATCAGCATTGGCTTTAATTACATTTTCTCCGGCGCTTGGTGGATCACCGCCTTCCCGGGCATTGTGCTCGTGACGCTGGTTTTGGTTATCAACCTGCTGGGTGACTGGCTACGTGATGTGTTTAACCCGAAATTGTATAAAGGGTAAGACTTTTTTCACCAAGCGCTGTCAACTCGCTTGATTCCTTCTAGAATTGAGAGCCGGATACACAATTCCGGCTCTTTTTTTGCTAGCTATTCTTTATTCACATTTTTTTGGCGCTTTGCCGCCATAATGACCTTACCCACTAACTAATAGTAGAGTGAAGCGTATGGAAATGAAGAAGGCACGATCCCCCTCTCATCTCATCCCAACAAGCCTAAGCTTCGGGTTGTTAATCGGGTGCGTTCAGTTTTCTAGCTCGGTATTTGCACAAGAGTTTTTTTGTCAGGCGACCCAGACTAGTGACAAAGAGCTGCCGGTGCTTGAGCAAACATGCCCGATTGGTAACGGGGTGTGGGGAAGTAAAGTGCCGCAAGGAGGCAATCACCTCTACTGGATCCAATGCGGGTTACTGCCTAAACCAATATCACTCGCGAAAGCGAAACCGATTTATAGTCACATCACTACAGACGTATGGATGAAGCCGGAACCGAATGGCTACCGTTGTTTGATAGGGCCATACAAAGTGCTGTCAATCGCGATGAAGGATTTGCGCGGAGTCAAAACCTTGTCGAGTTACAAAGAAGCGTTTATCCGGGTGGTTGGAAAAGGCGCTACACAGTCTGTGACACCACCTAAACCTGCAACGTCCTCGGTGACACCAACCCCGCCGATTGCCCCCAAAGCCGCTCCAGAACTCGCCATTCGTGCGGATACCGAGGCGTTTAAAGCACCGGCAACGAACCCTGAGACCAAGTCCAAAAATACGCGTGGTAAGTCATCGACTAAATCTGTCGTTAGGCCTAAGCCGACGCTAATCGTCACGGGGAATGATGACCTTGAAGTTCGGCTGAAAACCTCGTTGCAAGATAAAACCTATGTGGTGCCATACTCGCTTGACGACAATAACCAGTTTTATATGGAATACGGTAAGCCGTGGAATCGTCTTAACTATGAAAATGCGCAGCAAATATGTCAGCAGCTCGGAATGAGGTTAGCCACGCCAGATGAGTTTAAGGTGTTAAGATCCTCAGGCGTGATGGAAAAAAATCATTGGCCACTGCAGTTGCCGTATTGGGGCCAAAGTAGAAAAGGATTGTTTGCTGATCGTGAGTCGAATCAGCTCACCGGCACTTCATTGTTGAACGTGATGTGCGTGAAATAATCAGGCTTTAATCACGAAGAAAGCCCCGCAATGCGGGGCTTAGAAATGTGAACAAAATTACTCGTTGTTACCTTGTCCAGTCCATTTGATATTAAATTTGACCGCTTCAATAAAGGCGCCTTGACTTGGTTTCACTTTACCAACAAAGCTGTAAACCTCGTTCTTTGTCAATTGTGGTAAATCAAAGTCGATGGCGGCGTGAGTGATGCTGTTTTCGACATTGTTATAACACTCGAAGCCATTGGTTGAAGGGTCGATAGAATCCACGCCATATGGTGACAAGTCTTCGCCAGTGAATCGCATGCTTTGGTAAAACTCACTCACATCAGCACACGTAAAATCTTGATTATCGAATTCAAGAATCAGGTTGGCATCCATCATACCGTCATCACCGATGTGTGTGTTTTCTAACAGCGATACCGACGCTTTACCCGTGGCGTATTGACCTTCAATGGCCGTTGGTAGTGTCATCGGGAACATGCGCTTATCTGCGATGTCATCCGATTGGATCTGGATACGCGCCTCAGCATCAACCTTGTTGCTAAATAAGGTGTACAGTTCAATCTCTTGAGTGTCCGCGTACTTCCATTGTAAAGACTTCGCACCTGTAGATACGGCGTCGGCATCGCTAACGGTCAGCTCCGCTGTCTCAGGCGTACCGTTTTCACCGGCAAAAGTCGCGATCAATGTATTTCCTTCGATGACGTAGGTACCATTTGAGAACGACTCTGTGGCAATATCGCCACACTGAATGAGGTTGGTTAAATCTCGGTGGTTACCGAGCACTTGACCATCTTCGAAACGAATTGAATCACACCAGATACGTGAGTAATCGAAGCTGATGGAATCCGTACCGCCGCCATGTTCTAGGCGATACCAAGTCTTACCTTCAAGCGGGTGCAGGGTTGGCTCAATGACCGCTTCTTTGATATTGATGGTAATATTTGCGGTGGCTGCGGTGTGGTTGATCTCATCTTTTGCAGAAAGTGTCACAACGTTAGCACCTTTTACAGTTGGGGTACCAGTTAACATTAGCTGGTTATCTGTCAAAGTGACGGTCATACCGCTAGGAACATTGCTTGCCGTATAGGTTAGTTTGTCACCATCAACATCTTGGAATAACCCAGTAGAGGTGATTACTTCATTCACCGCTTCACCTTGAGTGAAAATGCGAGCATTCAATTCTGTTTGAAGAGTCGCTAGCGTTGGTTCACTAAGCGTTGGCGCGGTATTTGGCGTTTCAATAGTGACCGTCAGAGTCGCTGGGTAAGACAGTGAGCCTTTCGCATCTTCGGCAAAGATTTGGTAAATAAACTCGCCTGCTGCCTTTGGTTTGCCTGTAATGACACCGGTTGTTGCATCAATCGCTAGCCCATTTGTATTGCCGCCAATCGCTTGCATGCTGAACGTCAGTGTGTCGCCTTCTGCATCGCTGAAGTTTTGGCTCGCATCCATGCTTGTGAATGCATCGCTAAGTTGCATGGTGACTGGTGTCAACGGGTTTGATACCACAGGGCGGCTATTTTTGGTGACGGTGACTGTGCCATCTCCAGAGACGTTGATCTCGGGGGCAAAGTCATCAATCTCTTCAGGGGCATTGCTGTTGATGATTTCTTGAGTTTTTTCTGCGACGGCGGTTGTGATGGCTAGCTGTTTTTCAACGGATTGATCTTTATGGTCGACCAGCGTTTCACCAATCACTTTCAGTGCTTTTGCTTCGTCAGAGGTTGATGAGTTAGCGATATAATCACCGAAAATCATTGCGGCATCTGCTTTTAGGCCTGAGCCTGATTGAGTCACGGCGGCGACAACTTCATCTTCTGCCGCTTTCTTCGCTGCAACGACATCCAGTGTTGGATCGCCAGCGAGTTGACTCTTAACCTTTGCAACTACCATGTTGGTCATCGGGTTAACGATGATCTGGTCATGGTCGTTTGCCAGTGACGCGAGAGTGAAACCGGATGCAACAAGGCCACGATCTTTATCAATGGTGGTATTCGCCACCGCTTTGATACACACATCCATACCGGCAAAGTCGGCTTTGCTGATGGTCGCTTGACCATTTTCATCGGTCAGCTCTCCAGTATTAAGCTCACAACCGTTGCTACGATTGCCGTCTTCATCGACCCAGATTTGAGCCTGTTGTAGGTAGCCATCAATGGCCGTGATGACCAAGCCACCGGGAGCCGGCGTGCTGTCGGAAGACCCTCCGTCTGAGCCCCCACATCCAGTAAGGGCGATAGCCACTGACGCTGCGAGTAAACTAAGCTTTTTCATTTTTTATTATGTCCTTAAATCGAATTCAACTTTCATTTCCCAAGAGGAAAGAAATCGTCATACATGCCGACTTTGGCATAGATGGCGCTGTTTTTATCAGCGATTGAGGCGCGATTTCAAGACACGAAAAATAGCGGAAAAACCGTAAAATTTATTTTTGTTTTTTTTATCAACAACAGGTTTGGAATTACATAGCGCAACGTTATTATCTGCCGCCGTTAAGGATATAAAGGATAAGACTAATGAAGAGTTATGTGGCTTTCGCGTTATTGGGCGTTGCTTCGTCGGTCACGGCGAATGAGCTCGATGATCGCCATGGTTATTCGTACTTTACTCTAGGAGTCGAGAACGTCAATTACGAGGAAGCTGGTGCTGCACGCTCGAGTGTCAATTTACTCAATCCGGTGATCAATACCGGTGGGCTTTATCGCATTAATGAGGATTTCGATTTTTCTATCGATGCACTGGCAACTTTCTCACCGGTGAACAGTGAAGAAGAGTGGCGTTGGAACGGTCAAGTGATTCAACATAATGAAGCGGAATACTTAAAAACCGCCACCAATATTCTCGTGCATTACAAATTGGAAAATAACTGGCGCTTTGTGGTCGGTCCATCGCTGAGCTATCAGACTTTTACCCGCTACGGCCTCAAGAACTACACCGCGCAGGGCAACAAATTTTTTCACGGCACATGGGAAGAAACCACCACCAGTATCTTTGCGAATTTGGGCATGGTTTACGATGACGGCACATTATTCGCTGAGGATAAGTGGCATATCTCAGGTAAGGCGTTGATTGGTCTTCCGTTGTACAGCCAGACCTCTTCTACCCAATTTAGCGACACGGATTTCGATAGTCACAGCCTTCGTACCAGTGTGGAAGGTACGATCAGTTACGAGATTTTCGAAGGCCTACATCTGGGTTGGTTTGCTATGCTTGGGTTTGAGAAACGTCTTGAATCGGATTCTCATACCGTGAGTGCCACCTACTGCAAAACCATGACCGATGGCATTTGTCAGGAACAGGCGACACAGCATGTGAAAGCGACTTTACCTGAATCGGAAACGCTGACATGGAGCACTGGTTTAAAAGCTCTGTGGAGCTTCTAAACATCACAGTTACTGGGGTGGAGCGTGATAAATCAGATTTAATTTTATCTCTTCCACCCTCTGTGCGTACTGGGGCTTGGGACGAAGAATATAACTGTAAACTTCACCTTCGAGTAGCTCATCATAGGGCGAATAATTCAGATCAAACGCTAAGGATTTTTGTCCTGTTTCTCGGTCGCTGGTGTATTGGTAACAATCAATTTTATACGTTGGATCGTCTGGATACGGTGTCGAGATGATGTCTATCTGATAATTGCCTTGGCCGGCGATGACGTGGCTGTCATACCAAGGTGCGATATCGGCGCAGCGCAGGGTTTGCTCGTAAGTTCGCAGGTTAAGATCGGAGTCGAGGGTCTCACCAAACGGGCCCACCACCTGAGTCTCATGATTATAAATAAAGTTACCTATTTCGCTGACCAGATACTCGCCGTTAGGAAGTGGCAGCAAATAGTCAAAAAATGCCATCTGATACAGATATTGCCCCGTGGATGCGTTAATGCGCGCTTCCATCGCAGAGCGGCTTTTTTGCATGGTGTAGCTTTCGAACTGTTTCCCATTGTAGACGCTGACAAAATAGTTACTGACTTGTGGGTGTTTAAGTGATGGGTATTGCTTTTGCAACGTCCAGGTCTGTTGTGCGTCGAGGGACGATAACTGGCTGGAAACGGTTAATTCATCTGCGTTAACGGTATAGGTGCCCACTTTGGTCAGTTGTCTATCAGATGGACAGTGTGTTTTATTGTTGGAAGCGGCATAAAACACGTCTTGCTGAACAAATTTGAATGCCTCGCAGTACACAACTTCATACAGCGTGTATTGGCCGTTTAACCGGTGGGTGGTTTCAAGGCGATAAACGATATCCCCCTCCAATGGATGCTTCGTGTCATTTTGCTCTTGGGTTACGGCAGGCAGCTCAAAGCGCGTGGTGGTCCAAGCGTGGTCGCTATCGCCATGGTAATCATCGCGAGCGGCGACGGTAAGGTATGTGGTCGTTTCAATATTTTCAGCGGCACCTTGCACCATGATTGACCCTTGATTCATCACACTTAACCCATTGGCATTGTCGAGCCAAATCCGTGTGGTGAGGAAATCGTCGTCTGGGTCCTCAAATAAATGGTTGAGGCTTAATGAATAATTGATGGGTGAATTTTGGCTCAACTCCCAAGCATAAATCATGGTTTGAAGCTGTTGTTCTACCATGAGGTTGATGATCGGTTTGCGGTTGCCTGTTGGGCCATCTTCAGCGGGGTTCTGGTCGCCCCCAACCGTCGTGCTGTAAGGTGAGCTTGTTTCAATAGTATTCAACGGACTGGTCAGCGATCCTTCCTGTCCCAAAGGGGCGGAACGAAATGCGTCCTCATCAGTCTGCTGGTGGGGGCGATTGAGGGCCGATGCTGTTAGTGCTTGTTTTACTTCGATTAAAGGTGTGCGTTCATTCTGCTGTTTCGTGTTATCGGCCGAGCTTATTGCGATGTCCGACGGATTGGCCGCAGAGGCCAAGTTGCTTTCAGCAGAAACCCAATAAAGACCCAGTAAACTGGCGCAAAGTACGCCGGTTATCCAAAATTTTTTCGTCATCATTACGTGTGTGCCATTCGTAAGTGCAGCCAACTGCGAGAGAATTTGAGATCTTTTTCAATCAAACTGGCGCTGCATTCGAGCAGTTCACAGATTTCTTGATTTTTCATCCCCATCAAATACTTGAGTTTTAGTGCACTGGATTGGCGTGGATAACGGTTACTGAAACTGTCTAGCACTTTATCCATGATGAGTAATTGCTCGAAGCGATCTTCCTCATCGTTCATCACCGTGATGTGTTGACGCTTTTGCGCTTGGTGTGAGCGTGCGTTATCGATCAGAATTTGGCGCATGACTTTGGCTGCCATCAAGAAGAAATCACGTTTTGTCTCAATGTCACGCATGTCACAATGGGACATTTTTAGATAGGCATCATGGATCAAGGCGGTGGTGCTGTTGACGCTATCGGCCAATACTTTGTTGTCCATGCCATATTTTTTGGCGTTGCGATCGCGCTCTTGCTGAGCAATCTTGCGCAGTTGTAAATAAGCAAACTGGTATAATTCACTCTCCGCTTGTTTATCACCGGTTTGCCATTGTTGAATGATTTTTGTCAGTACTGCAGTGGTTGCCATCGTTATACATCCTCGCTCACTTTGACAAATTCGGAAATGGTGTGGGTTTCGATGCGATCAGATCTGTCATGGTTACGGTGAACCTCTTGTTGATAGCGATATAAAATACCTTGATCCCAAGTTTTGCCAGCAGGTAGGTACTCCCAGGTGGTGTAGTTAATTTCAGCGGGAGTAGGGTACCAACGTACCATCACATTCATTTGGGCAAGTTCGGCTTGTGGTTTAGCATTGTTAACCCACCACATGTCGGCATATTCCATGGTGACGTCTTGGGTATATACACTTGGATTGATTGGACAGGTTTCTGCGGACTTCGGTAAGCGCAGTACTTGCTGGTGGCGTATCAGCAGGCATGATTGAGTCATCGTTTGGCCGCGATACTGGGTTTGCTGCCAGATACCACGGTAGTCAATGCTATGGTCCTGTGATTGTGGATAGGTAAACCACAACATTTCGGTGCGGTTGCTGTGTTGAATGTGTTTGTGGTGGCCTAAACCTTGAACTTTCTCCATTAACAGTTCAGTACTAGGGTCGAAGTTAAGAGCGGCAGAGCGGTATTTCCAGTCACCTTCATCATCAAAATCTTCAACGGAGAAGCCATTTAAATCGTTTCTCGTGCAGCCTGTTAGCGAGCACCCGACCAGGTTATACCAATCAGAAAAATGGTGGAGTGGTTCAATGATGTCTTCGGTTACTTGATGATTCAATGACAGAAAACAGCCCTGAAAATGGTCGCCTGCACTTGGGTGTTGAATGAGCGAATCTTGCGTGATGGTATACGTCATCTCGGTAAAGGGGGGACGATATTTGGGATGATGTTGGTAGCGAAGATCGTACGCACACGCACGGCCCTGCCAGTCTTTTTTCTTGATGACAATATTTTTGAATGTGACGCCGCGAGGTTGAAAGATGATGTCATCGGACGCGAAGTTTTTTTCAATGTAGGCTTGGCTCTCATTGAGGTGCGCGATGGCGTCTTTGGTAGAAACCCAGTCGAGATTAAGCAGATTTGCTGCGTCGTCTAAGTAATTCAGGTCAAGGCTTTTTAACTGACGTTGAAAGTGAGGATCTGACAGCACTTTATTTGCCAGCACGATCTCTTTGCGGTTTTCTGGCGTGCTGTCAAGCGACAGCAGTAAGCGGGTCATATTGATGCTGCGACTTGGTTTCGTTGTGGCCATCGTGGGGGTGAGCACTTCTTGGCTCGATACCGTGGCCAGTAAGTAACCCGTATCGTCGTTACCGAGAAAGAAGCTGACCACATCCCCCGGCTGATACTGGAATGCGCCTTGCTTTGTCACGCCGGTGATCTCGGAACTGGTTTTGTAATAAAGCCCAGTGACTGGTGCATCGATAAAGTAGCCTTGCTTGAGCGTTGTATCTTGGAGTTGGGTTGCAACAGAAGGGGCCGCGGTTAAAGCGGCGGCTGCCGTATATGTGGACAACCATAGTAATAATGAACGTGTATACATCTTGTTTTTTTAAGCCTTACTGATCGGTGCTGTCCTTAGACGCGCAATTAGAATGACACTTTTTGGCTGTGGTTAGGTGCTTCTCTGGCACTGGTGTCATCATTGCCAATAACATTTTTTGTTTTATCTGTTTTGGGATGTCTGGATTAGAGAGAATCCGCCGTCTTGTTAGCTCCATCATGGCACTAACTGACATTTGCTCGAGGTTTTGCCCTTTAGCATGAAAGATAAGACGAGTGAGCTCGAACATCATATCTTGTGCTATTTTCTTCTCGTGTTGCAGTTGACTATTCTTTTGCATCATTGCACTGCCAAATAGTACCCCTGAGAGTACAATGGTGGTTGACAATATAGATGCGAGTGGCCTGCGCTGCACTAAGCGAAGCGCGCTATAGAAAGGCCAGTGTTTTTTCTGCTCGATGGGGCGACGTTCGATGATTCTCTCGATGTCCATTCTCAATGCGCTGACATTCTGATATCGCTGCGGGATGGCAGGACGCGTCGCTCGTCTTATCACCCAATAAATATCAGACCAAACCGCTGGTGATGGAAACATTAACGCGAGAATTTTGCCCAAAGAGTAAACGTCGCTGTGTTCTGTCAGAAATTGTCCGGCTTGTTGTTCCGGACTGGCAAAGTTCTGGCTGAATGCCACCAATACCGAGGGTAAGTCACCTTGGTTGGGGGACACTTTTTGAGTTAAGTTAAAGTCGAGCAGTTTGGGTTGGTGACTATGGTCGATCAGAATATTGTCTGGTTTAAGATCGGCATGCAAAACGCCATGCTGGTGAGCGTGCTCCACCGCCTGACAAATCTGCTTAAACAGCCGCAGCTTTTGACCCTTTTGTCGCTCGGTGTCCAACAAGTAATTATCCAAGGTTTGGCCGAATATCCGCTCCATCACGATGTAAACCGAATCTTGATGAAGACCGCCGTCAAACACTTTAGCGATGTAAGGGTGGTTCAAGCGTGCAAGCAGTTGAGCTTCGTCGAATAAGGCACGTTGCCCCAGCACATGACTCAAGTGACTTTGAATGAATTTGATCGCTAAGTCTTGCTCGAAGGTCTTATCGGCACGCTGTGCGGCGTAAACAACCCCCATACCACCGCGGCCCAATTCATGGTCTAGACGATATTTACTAATCACTTGGCCACTCAGATCGACTTCCCGATTCGTTGCCTGGTGAGCGCCAAAACAGAACAATTGCGTCAGTTGTTCATCAGTTGTTGCCTCTGCTAAAAGGAGAACGAGTTGTTGATGGAGCTCTGGTTGGCTTTGTTGCAAGGCTTGGAGGTATTGCTGCTGTTGCGCGTCGTCCAGATCAAGCAGGTGGTAGTAAATCTGGGTTTCTTTTGAGCCTAACTGCACTGTGCGTAATGTCTTATTCTTATTAGGTGCGTCATTTTATAAGAAACTTGACATAAATGTCATTTATTTATTGGGCCTTAAATCACACTGTGAGCAACCTGATTTGGCGAAAAAACACACATCAACCTGTTGATTTTATATATTATTTTCACTTTGCTTGTCGGCGGAGAGTCTATTGGTCATAATGTTACTAGTAACATTAATAATAAGTCACACATTTATGGCTCAACAGAATAAAAAAACACGCACGACATTACAGGATGTCGCAGCCCAAGTTGGCGTAACCAAGATGACGGTTTCGCGTTATATGCGTAATCCTGACTCGGTTGCAGAAAAGACTCGAACCAAAATCGCGGCCGCGATTGAGGAGATGGGGTACATCGAAAATCGTGCGCCGGCGATGTTGTCAAAATCGTCCAGCAAAGCCATTGGTATTTTACTTCCCTCGTTATCCAATCAAATTTTTGCTTCTTTTGTTCAGGGCATCGAGATGGTGACCAAGGTCAATGGCTATGAGACGCTGTTGGCGCACTTTAGCTACGATGAGTTAGAAGAAGAACGCAAAATCGCCGCATTACTTTCTTATCAGGTTGATGGGCTCATCTTGACGGAGAGCCACCATACCGCGCGTACGTTACAAATGATTAAAAGCGCCGGTATACCCGTGGTCGAAACCATGGAATTGCCACCACAGCCGATCGATATGGCGGTTGGCTTAGATCACGAAGATGCCTCCTACACGGCGGTAAAACGTATGTTGTTATCGGGTAAACGTCGCATCGTTTATTTTGGGGCGCGGTTGGACACACGAACCAAATTGCGTAAGCAAGGTTACGATCGTGCGATGCTCGAAGCAGGCCTTGAGCCAAAACACGTCTTAACCGGCGACCATTCAAGCTTCTCTTTAGCACATGACTTACTTGGGCGCGCGCTAGCGCTGTACCCCGCACTTGATGGGGTGTTCTGTACCAACGATGATATTGCGATTGGTACTATGCTCAGCGCCCAACAGCGTCGTATTCAAGTGCCTCAGCAGTTGGCGGTTATTGGTTATAATGCACTAGATATCGGGCAAACGATTAGCCCCAAGTTAACGAGCGTCGATACACCGCGTTTCCAAATTGGGCAAAAAAGCGCGGAGCTTTTGATTGCACGTTTAAAAGGGGAGCCTCTGGAAGACAAAGTGGTCGATATGGGGTATCGAATCACCGCGGGTGAGAGCGTTTAACGTATGGTGAGTACTGCGTGTTTCGCATATCGGCAGGTTAATCCTCCTTATGGGGAAGATGGCGGGGAGGGTGAAACCGCTTGAAGCGCTTTCACCCTCGATGAATAAAAAGTGTAGTGAGAACAAGTGCCGCTGCTAATATCACCACACTTTGCGACGCAACCCTGACTGACTGTACCTAGGCTCGTGGTTAGGACGGTGAAGTGGTGCTTACCTTAAACAATAAAGCTTGCGCCTTCTTCGGCGCTTGAGACGTTTTGGCGGATCGCGCTGAACAAACCTCGTCCCCATGTTTGTTGAGTGGATTCGGTGTCGAAATGAGTCGGTTCGCGACCTGTGGTGTCGCTTAAGTTGTTTAACTCTCCCGTTTGGCAATCGAGACGAATCAAATCGCCATTGCGTACCAAACCAATCGCACCGCCACGAATGGCTTCTGGTGAGAGATGAATGGCCGATGGGATCTTACCTGACGCACCCGACAAGCGACCGTCGGTCACCAGTGCAATTTTAAATCCGGCTTTTTGCACGTTGCCTAAAATGGGCATCAGTTTATGCAGCTCAGGCATGCCATTCGCGGCGGGACCATTGTGTGTGACCACGACGATGCAGTCTTTATTCAACTCGCCACGTTTGTACGCCGCTTCCACTTCGTGTTGGCATTGGAACACGATTGCTGGTGCGACGATCACGCGTTGCTCTTCTTTCACCGCTGACACTTTCACAACCGCTTTACCCAAGTTGCCAGTCAGCACCCGAGTGCCGCCCGTGTTTTGGAAAGTGGCTTCTGGTTTGGCAATTACTTCCCCGTCTTGGCTGCCTTGGCACGGCGTCCAAATCAGTTGGCCATCGACAAGACTTGGTAGCGTCATTTGGTCTTCAAACTCACCAAATACTGGCTTTACATCGCGATGTAAAAGCTCGGATTGGTTCAAGCGGTGTAATAACGCAGGTACGCCACCCGCGTCTTGGAACGCGTTCATGTCAGCGGGACCGTTTGGGTAAACGCGAGCCAACAAAGGAACCACGTCCGACAGATCGCTGATGTCTTGCCACGTGAGCAAGATGCCAGCGGCACGCGCCACCGCAATCATGTGAATGGTGTGGTTGGTGCTGCCGCCAGAAGCGAGTAGAGCGATGATGCCGTTGACCAAGCTTTTTTCTGTCACCACTTGAGACAGAGGCCGGAAGTTACTGGTACCGGCCGTCATTGAGGCGATTTTCAGAGCCGCGTGGTTGGTTAGGGCTTTGCGTAGCTTGGTGTGTGGATGGATAAACGCGGAACCTGGCAACATCAAGCCCATGGTTTCAAACACCAGTTGGTTGGTGTTGGCGGTGCCGTAAAACGTGCAGGTCCCCGACGAGTGGTAGGCGCTGCACTCCATATCAAGCAAAGCGTCTTTCCCCACCTCTCCGGCTGCGTATTTTTGGCGAACGTCGACTTTTTCTTCGTTGCTAATGCCCGTGGCCATTAAGCCTGCTGGTACAAACGCGGTCGGAAGATGTGCGTAAGACAGCGCGCCCATCAGTTGCCCTGGTGCGATTTTGTCGCAGATGCCAAGCAGTAAGGTGGCATCAAAGACATTGTGGCTCAAAGATAACGCCGTTGATTGCGCGATTAAGTCGCGTGAGAACAGCGACATATCCATGCCGGCTTGACCTTGAGTCACCCCATCGCACATCGCTGGTACGCAACCGGCCACCTGTGCAGTGTGGCCGTATTCTGCGAGCGCATGTTTGATTTGTATTGGGTAATCTTGATACGGCTGGTGAGCACTCAACATATCGTTATAGGCGCTGATCAGCGCCACATTTGAGTGCGTAAAATCGAGAATGCTTTTTTTCTCTGAAGAGCATGAAGCGGCAACGGCGTGCGCTAAGTTACCACAAGATAAACCGACGCGGCCTTTGCCAGCATTCGCTTGGACTTCCGTACGCGCGAGAAACTCAGCTCGAGCTTCGTGACTGCGTTCAATCAATTTTTGTGTGACTTTGTGTACGACGGGATGAATCATGATGCCACCTCAACCGGTTGTTGTTTTAATAGTTCGACAACAGAGCGTTCCACCACATCACTGATGTCGCCGTCGATGCTGACGACGAGCGTTTGAGGCTCATTATCTGGGCGCTCAAGCGTGTCGAATTGGCTTTTCACCATGTTCTCTTTCATAAAGTGGCCTTTACGCATCCGCATGCGATCTAGGATCAAATCGATATCACCGTCGAGGAAGAGGAAGGTCACGTTGTGGTTGCCTTCACGGATCTGATCGCGGTAAGTCTTTTTTAGTGCAGAACAGACGATAATGCCGTGTTCATTTTTATTTTCTAGGCTATATGCCGCATCACGAATGCGTTCTAACCATGGCTTGCGATCGTCATCGTTCAGAGGCTGGCCCGATGCCATTTTCTGAATGTTTGCTCGTGGATGAAGATCATCACCATCAATGAATTTACGCCCCAATTTTTTCGCCAATTGCTCACCAATTGTGCTTTTACCACTAGCACAAACGCCCATAACGATGACACTACTACCAGCCATAATTTATCCTCATAACTAAACTTGCGCGTGATCTCAATTTTTGAATTCATTTTGAAATATGAGTTTATCTTATTCATGTTATCGGTAACATGTTACCGGTAACTTAGATAAATGTGAACCATCACACAAACAATAACTCTTACAAGGTGAACTCATGGAGTCCTTAACCCTAACCCCAGATCCTACGTTCTTGTTAACGATTGCAGGCCTTGCCATTGCAGCGTTACTCGTACTTATCATTAAATTAAAAGTCCACGCCTTTGCTGCGCTCACTATGGTGAGTTTAGGTACGGCAATCGCAACGGGCGTCTCTTCTGAACAAGTTGTACCGACGATGATGGGCGGCTTTGGCGGCACATTAGCTTCCGTTGCTTTGCTGGTTGGTCTTGGTGCGATGATCGGAAAAATCCTCGAAGTGACTGGTGGGGCAAAAGTGCTGGCAGACACTTTGATTGGTCGATTCGGTAAAGAGCGTGCGCCATTAGCATTGGGCGTGGCTTCATTACTGTTTGGCTTCCCGATTTTCTTCGATGCTGGCCTTGTGGTGATGATGCCAATCATTCTCAGTGTAGCGGCTCGTTTTGGTGGCTCACCAATTAAATACGCGTTGCCTGCAGCTGGTGCTTTTGCGGTTATGCACGCGTTTGTCCCTCCACATCCGGGTCCGGTTGCGGCGGCGGAGTTCCTTGGCGCCAACATCGGTCTATTGTTGGTGGTGGGTATCTTGGTCGCGATTCCAACGTGGTACCTTGGCGCATACTTATTCGGCTTATACGCCGGCAAAAAATTTGATATCCCATTATCTAAAGCCTTCTTTAATGGCGAAGCGATGGTGGATGAGCGCAACGCGCCAAAATTTACCACGGTCATGACCATCCTGGTGTTGCCTGTCCTGCTAATCTGTTTGGATACAGTATTGAACACACTGGCGGTGGCGGGTGTGATTGATGGCAACACGGCACTGGTTGAGTTCCTACGTATGCTAGGTAAAACTCCAGTGGCGCTACTGATTACCTTGCTCGTCTGTTTGGGTGTTTTCGCTAAAGATTACGGCATGGCAAAACTAGAAAAATTGTGTGGTGAATCATTGGCTCCGATCTGTGGCGTTATTCTGGTCACGGGGGCGGGTGGCATGTTTGGTGGTGTATTGCGTGCAAGTGGTATCGGTGACGCACTTGCGGGCGTGCTGACGGACACAGGGATGCCAGTGATTGTGGCGGCGTTTGTTATTTCAACCTGTCTGCGTGTGGCTCAAGGCTCTGCAACCGTCGCCCTGACCACCACCGCGGCTCTTATCGCACCTGTGGTTGCGGCATCAACCGGTTTGAGCGAGCTTGATCTGTGTTTTATCGTGATCGCAATTGCGGGTGGTGCAACGGTACTGTCTCACTTCAATGACTCTGGTTTCTGGTTGGTATCTCGCCTGCTTGAGATGGATGAGAAAACCACATTAAAAACTTGGACGGTAATGGAAACGTTGCTTGGCAGCATCGCATTTATTATCGTCGCACTATTAAGCTATATTCTTTAGAGGTTCCTCATGACAACACTTGAACAACGATTAAGAGACATCAAAATCGTCCCAGTTATCGCAATTAACGACGTAGCACACGCTTTGCCACTGGCAAAAGTGTTGGTCGAAAACGGTTTACCCTGTGCGGAAGTGACGTTTCGCACCGAAGCGGCGGCGGAGTCGATTCGCCTCATGCGTGAAGCGTACCCAGAGTTACTGATCGGCGCGGGGACGGTGCTGACCACAGAGCAAGTCGACACTGCAATCGAAGCGGGGGTGGACTTTATTGTTAGCCCAGGCTTTAACCCAACTACAGTGAAATACTGTCAACAACGTGGCGTGACTATCGTACCGGGTGTAAACAACCCAAGTTTGGTTGAGCAAGCGATGGAAATGGGTCTGCGTACACTGAAGTTCTTCCCAGCAGAGCCGTCGGGCGGCGTAAACATGTTAAAAGCACTCACCGCGGTTTACCCAGTGGAATTCATGCCAACAGGTGGCGTCAGCCCATCCAACGTCGAAGATTACCTCGCGCTGAAATCGGTTGTGGCGTGTGGCGGTACGTGGATGGTGCCAACGGCAATGATGGACAACGGCGATTGGGCAGGCATTGCCGAATTGGTGCGCGCGGTTAAGTAATTTCCGCCCACTCATTTCGCCCCTTAGCAACAACCGCTCCACAACCCCGAACGTTGTAAAGCGTGATACGAAAAAGGGTCATCAAGTTACTTGATGACCCTTTTGCTTTTTGGTTTGAATCGGCTTTAGAAGTGATGCTGCATAAAGCGCTTAATAAAGCGAATGAAATCCGCCTCGGCCAACTTGGCGCACTTCAATGTTTGGGCGTGAGACAGTTCCACATCTCCCAAGCCTTCTGCCATGTTGGTGATCGCGCACACCGCCAATACGGGTAAGCCGCAATGCGCCGCAGAAATCACCTCTGGCACAACCGACATGCCCACCACATCACCACCGATGATTTGCATCATGCGAATTTCAGCGGCGGTCTCAAAGTTGGGGCCGGTGTAAGAGACAAACACGCCTTCATTCAGATGAATGTCGTTGGTTTTGCCGACTTCAAACGCTTCTGCGCGCAGGTCTTTGTCGTACGCATTGGCGAGGCTGAAGAATCTCGGGCCGTATTCTTCGTCATTCGGGCCAATCATTGGCGACTCGGGCATGGTGTTGATGTGGTCATGAAAGACCACCAGCGAGCCAACATCAATGCGTTCTGGGCGAAGCGAGCCTGCCGCATTGGTGACGAGCAAAAACTCGCAACCCAGTTTTTTGAAGGTGCGAACCGGTGTCGTCATTACCTTCATTGAGCCGTGTTCGTAGTAGTGGCCGCGACCTTTCATGCACACGACGTCCACGCCGCCCATGGTGCCAAGTACCAACTCACCAGAGTGGCCTTGTACGGTGCTAACCGGAAAGCCTTCGAGCTCTTCGTATGGAATGACCACTTTGTCTTGTAGCTCGTCGGCCAATACGCCTAAGCCAGAGCCTAAAATAAACGCCGCTTTAGGTTGGAAGTTAGGTTTGCGTTCGCGAATGGTTTGTAGCGCGCCGATTACTGGATCATGATTCATGTTGGTCACCTTCTGGTTGTGTGTTGATTCCATTGTGTGACTTTCTGCGCTGGTTATCTTTGCTTTATTCGCTACTATCATGCTTAAAAAGAGGATGATTAAATTCGCTAGGATTCAATGCATGAAGTCAGAACCATTTGAGCGCGTGACGCTGAAGATGCTGCGTTACTTTTACGAGGTCGCACAAACCAAGCATTTCACTAAGGCCGCTGAGAACCTCAATATCACCAATTCGCCGTTGAGCAATCGCATCAAAGAGCTGGAAGCGGTGCTTAACGTCAAACTGCTTGAGCGAGACTCAAGAAACGTCATGCTGACGGAGGCCGGACGGTTGTTGGAGTCCAAGTGCCAACTGATTTTTCAAACCCTCGACGTGTCTCTCAACCAAGTACAACAAATAGGGCTTAACCAACGCAACATTGTGCGCGTTGGTGTCGTGAGCAGCGCTTTTTGGGGGGGATTTGATCGACACTTACAGCGCTTTCATAGCCAGCACGGCAACTACCAAGCGGACATCTTCGACCTCAATCCAGAAACGCAGAAAAAGCACTTGAGTGAGAAGAAAATCGATGTGGGTATTGTGCGCTTTGCCGATGCACTTAATATTTCCCCATATCAATCGATCTCGCTGGGCAAGGACGAATTTGTGGTGGCGGTATCGGAGCAGCATGAGTTAGCCAGCAAATATTTGTTGCGGCTCCAGGATTTAAAGGCGAGTGAGTTTGCGTTTATGAGTTTAGCGAACTCTGCCTCGGCAAACTTCATCATCAATGCTTGCCTACAAGCAGGCTTTTCACCCCATATTGGTAAACAAGTGGTGGAGCCAAGCACCTTGATGGCGTATGTAGCAAACAGCAATACCGTCACCTTGGTGCCGTCGACGTTTTCTCAACATCATTGGCATGGGATTCGTTTTATCAAACTGAAAGAGTCACTGCGTGCAGACTTGTGTCTGATTCATGATGGTAAGCAGAAGAGTGCTATCAAAGCTGAGTTTATTCGCACCTTATTGGAGAATATTAATTAAAAAAATATCGCGAATAAAGAAAAGGGCCATCCGAAGGTGACCCTGAGCGACTTTAAACTAAATGCTTTAAAATCAATTATTTATCGCATGGTGACAAACTCTTCGCTACCTGTTGGGTGAATCGCCACAACCGAGTCGAAGTCGGCTTTGGTTGCGCCCATCTTCATCGCTACGCTGAAGCCTTGAATCATTTCATCCACGGTGAAACCGATGCCGTGCAGGCCAACCACTTTTTCGTCTTCGCCCGCACACACGAGTTTCATCTTACAGGGTTGACGGTGCTTAGTGACGGCGGTGTACATCGCGGTAAAGCCAGAAGTGTAAACTTTGACGTTGTCTTGGCCGTATTTCTCTTCTGCTTCTCGAGTCGTTAGACCGATGGTGCCGATTGGCGGGTGGCTAAAGACCACGGTTGGAACCAAATCGTAATCCATTTTCGCGTTAGTTTTACCGTTGAACAGGCGTTCAGACAGTTGACGGCCCGCTTTTACCGCGACGGGTGTTAGTTCGATACCGCCTTCCATGATGTCACCCACACAGTAGATGCCTTTCACGTTGGTTTCTTGGTACTCGTCTACCTTGATGTAGCCTTTTTCATTGGTTGCCACGCCAGTTGACGCTAGGTTGATTGCGTCCGTCGCTGGGTGACGACCGATTGCCCAAATCAGTTGGTCAACGTTTTGGCTCTCACCGTTTTCTAGGTGCAGAGTCAGGCTGCCATCGGCTTCTTTTACCACTTCTTTTGGTACAGAGTGGGTGTGCAGTTTTGGACCTTCTGCGTCCATCACTTCAACCAAGGTCTCGATGATCATTGGGTCGAAGCTACGTAGTGGTGACTCTTTACGTACGAACAGATGTGTTTCTGTACCGAGTGCGTGCAGCACGCCGGCAATTTCAACCGCGATGTAACCTGCGCCCACAACCGCAACGCGTTTTGGTTGCTCTGCTAGGTCGAAGAAGCCGTTTGAATCGATGCCATATTCAGCGCCTGGAATGTTTGGAATAGTAGGACGACCACCCACCGCGATCAGGATGTGATCGGCGGTGTAATGTTCACCGTTTACTTCCACGGTTTTCTGGTCAACAAACTTAGCAAAGCCTTTAATCACGTTGACTTTGTTGTTGCCAAGCACGCGATCGTAAGATTGGTGAATACGACCAATGTACGCCTGACGGCTCTCAACCAGTTTGCCCCAGTCGAAACCTTTCACGTCGACATCAAAACCGTAATCTTCTGCGTACAAGTTCATCGCTTCTGCGATTTGCGCGCCATGCCACATCACTTTCTTCGGTACACAACCTACGTTTACACAGGTGCCACCAAGATCTTGAGCTTCGATTAGCGCAACTTTCGCGCCGTACATCGCTGCACGGTTTGCCGATGCGATGCCGCCACTGCCGCCACCGATACAGATATAGTCAAAATGAGTCGCCATTACTTTCTCCAAGAGCTGATAAATTTTATCCGGTACATAGATAGATTGGGATGACCTTGCCTGAACTCAATGCCACCGTTATCCCATTATCATAAATCGAATGTAACGAATTCCTAAATGGGAAAAAGTGACATTGCTTATGACAAATAGCGATGAGAGGCACAAAAAGAAGAATAAGCGCGATGAGACGGCGAACTTGAGAGGATAAAAAGCGCAACGAGAGCGTCGTTGCGCTGGGAGATATCGGTGAGAAGTGCTTACTCTGGCACAATCCAGTCCACTTTCCAGTGGCCTGTGGCTGGCGCGATCGCGTCTTGCAGGAATGGCAGAACCTCTTTCATCTGGCTTTCCAGTTTCCACGGTGGGTTAATCACAATCATGCCAGATGCCGTCATGCCGCGCTCGTTGGTATCGGGTGCGACACCTAACTCGATTTGCAGAATTTTACGAATGCCTAGTGCTTCCAAGCTTTCGATCATGTCTTCGATGTCGTGGCGGTTTACCACGGGGTACCAAATTGCGTAAATACCGGTCGCCCAACGTTTATGGCTTTGGTAAATCGCTTGCACCACATCGCGGTATTCTCTGGCGAGCTCGTAGGGTGGGTCAATCAGTACCAAACCACGACGCTCTTGCGGCGGTAGGCTCGCTTTAAGACGCTGAAAGCCATCTTCTTTGAAAATGCTGACCTGATGATCGCGCTGGAACTCTTGTTCTAGTAGTGGGTGATCGGCTGGGTGCAACTCAGTCAGCACCATGCGATCTTGTGGGCGGATTTGCGCGCGTGCCACCCGAGGAGAGCCCGGATAGTAACGAAGCTTCTCACCGTTGTTGAGTACTTTGATGGCATCGATGTAGCTTTTGATGTCTTCAGGAATGTTTGGGTTATCCCAAATACGCGCGATGCCTTGTTTGTATTCGCCCGTTTTTTCAGACCATTCGTGAGTCAGATCGTAACGACCCACACCCGAGTGGGTATCGTGATAAACAAACGGCTTCTCTTTTTGTTTCAGCGCATCAAGAATGAGGCTTTGAACGATGTGTTTGACCACGTCAGCATGGTTGCCAGCGTGGAAGCTGTGGCGGTAACTTAACAAATTAAACTCTCGAAACACTCTTTGGCTGAGTGTGGTCTGTGATTTTCACTCTATGGCGGTATTATACTCAACTAACTTGAAGATGTAGAACTTCCAATCAAATCCGTTCACCTGATAGGAGAGCGCTATTGAAATTTCTTTCAGTCACCCACACTTACTAGTGGTAATCGAATTGAACTAGGTGAGTTTCTCGTGCTCAAAGAGTGTGAAGTCTCATTTAGGTATAATAAGACTCAAGGACAGAGTGATTCTGGTTGGCCAACATGGCCATCACCGCATAGAGAAAGGGAACGGATTTCCCCAATCCATGTTGTTGGTTACCTGTGCATTGAGTTGGCCTAGCAGATAGGCAATCACAGCGCCAAAACACAAAAGGAATGCTTCATGTCTAATCCACTTCTGACGTTTACGGATTTACCGCCGTTTTCGCAAATTAAACCAGAACACATCAAGCCTGCCGTTGAACAAGCGATTGCTGACTGCCGAGCGAAAATCGATGAGGTTCTAAAAGATAATGCTAATCCAACTTGGGATAGTGTGATTGCGCCAATTGAAGAAGCGGATGACCGCTTAAGCCGCATTTGGTCACCAGTCAGCCACATGAATTCGGTCGTCAACAGCGAAGCGCTGCGTGATGCGTACGAAAGTTGCCTACCAATCTTGTCGGAATACGGCACTTGGGTTGGTCAGCACAAAGGCTTGTATGAAGCTTATAAAGCGATCAAGGCCAGCAATGCATTCGCGACGCTGACTCGCGAGCAACAGAAAACCATTACCGATGCTCTGCGTGATTTTGAGTTGTCAGGGATCGGCCTGCCCGCGGACGAGCAGCACCGCTATGGCGAAATCAGCAAACGCATGTCTGAGTTAAGCTCAACATTCTCTAATAACGTGCTAGATGCCACCATGGGATGGACCAAGCACATTACCGATGAAAAAGATCTCGCGGGTATGCCAGAGTCGGCACTGGCTGCAGCCAAAGCGGCGGCAGAAGCCAAAGAGCTGGATGGCTACCTCATCACGCTCGATATCCCGTCTTACCTACCCGTCATGGTCTACTGTGATAACCAAGAGTTGCGGAAAGAAGTGTACGAAGCGTACGTGACGCGCGCCTCTGATCGTGGCCCAAATGCGGGTCAGTGGGACAACTCAGAAATCATTACCGAGCAACTGAGGCTGCGTCATGAAATTTCCCGCATGTTGGGTTTCAATACCTACAGCGAGAAGTCACTAGTAACCAAAATGGCGGAAACGCCGGATCAGGTGTTGGGCTTCTTGAACGATCTTGCGACTCGCGCCAAACCGCAAGGGGAACGTGAAGTGGAAGCGTTGCGTCAGTTTGCGAAAAGTGAGTTTGGCGTGGAAGAATTGAATGTGTGGGATATCGCTTACTACAGCGAGAAACAAAAGCAGCACTTGTTCCAAATCTCGGATGAAGAACTGCGCCCGTACTTCCCAGAATCAAAAGTTGTCAGCGGTCTGTTTGAAGTCCTAAACCGCGTGTTTGGTATGACCGTTACCGAGCGCGAAGGCGTGGATACCTGGCATGAATCGGTGCGCTTTTTCGATATCTTCGATGCAGAAGGCAAACTGCGTGGCAGCTTCTACCTCGATCTCTATGCTCGCGAACACAAACGTGGCGGCGCATGGATGGATGACTGCCGTGGTCGTCGTGTCACGCTGTCTGGCGAGCTACAAACGCCAGTGGCGTACCTGACTTGTAATTTCAACCGACCGATAGGCGACAAGCCAGCGCTGTTTACCCACGACGAAGTGGTCACCTTGTTCCACGAATTTGGCCACGGTATTCACCACATGCTGACCCAAGTGGATACGGGCGCGGTATCCGGCATCAATGGGGTGCCATGGGACGCGGTGGAACTACCCAGTCAGTTCCTAGAGAACTGGTGTTGGGAAGAAGACGCGCTGGCGTTTATTTCTGGCCATTATGAGACGGGCGAACCACTGCCAAAAGCGATGCTAGATAAGATGCTCGCGGCGAAGAACTTCCAATCGGCAATGGGCATCTTACGTCAGTTGGAATTCGGTCTGTTTGATTTCACCCTGCATACCGAGTACGACCCAGACGTGGGCGCGCGCGTGCTAGAAACGTTGGCAGAAGTGAAAAAGAAAGTCGCGGTGGTTCCAGCCGTTGAGTGGGCGCGTTTTTCTCATGGTTTTAGTCATATCTTTGCCGGTGGTTACAGCGCAGGTTACTACAGCTACTTGTGGGCTGAAGTCTTGTCTTCGGATGCGTATTCACGCTTCGAAGAAGAAGGCATTTTCAACAAAGAAACCGGTCAAAGCTTCCTGAATAACATCCTAGAAATGGGGGGCAGCGAAGAGCCAATGGAGCTGTTTAAGCGCTTCCGTGGTCGTGAGCCACAAATCGACGCACTATTGCGCCATTCCGGTATCGCAGTCTAAGCTCGAGTTCGACATCATCAAGGTCAACCATGCGGTTGGCCTTGTTTTTTGTTGGATAAAAATTTATGGATTCACGTTGCGATTGATTGGGTTTTGCAACGATATCAAGGTCTCTGTCGACTGTACCTCATTAATGGCTTGCAGCTTGTCGATCAACACAAACTGCAGCTCTTCAATCGATTTACACATCAATTTGACGAAGATGTTATACGCGCCCGTGGTGTAGTAAGCCTCAACGACTTCGTCGAGCGCATTGAGTTTTTCTAGCGCAGAATGGTAATCACGCGCTGCGTTGAGGTTGATACCAATAAAGCAGCACACATCGTAACCGAGTTTTTTGGTATTGATGATCACTTCCGTCCCCTCGATGATGTCAGCCGATTTCATCTTCTCAATACGCACATGAATGGTCGCGGGGCTAACATCGAACTGCTTTGCCATTTCAGCGTAAGGCGTTCTCGCGTCAGCCATCAGTGTTTTTAAGATTGCGCGGTCAAGGTCGTCGAGTTTCGGCAGGTTCGCATTCATGCAGTTCGTTCCGTGGGGGATTGGGTCTAAGTTTCATTCTATACTGATTCCGAGCCGCTCGTACAGTTACTGCAAGAAAAGCGGTAGTAAGTTAAACTCAGCGCCAATAACGACGATTTTATTGGAGCCTCCTTTTGCAACTGCAATTGATTTGTGAAGACCTTTCTCAACAATCTCATCTTGATGAACTGGCGGCGCGCTGGCAGCTTTCTCATACTGACGAGAGCAATTTTGCGTTGGTGCTGACTACGGAGCGTGTAGAGCTACGTAAAGTCGATGAACCCAAGTTGGGCGCGATTTTTGTCGATTTGATTGGTGGCGCGGTGGGGCACCGCCGTAAATTCGGTGGTGGCAAAGGGCAAGCGATTGCCAAGGCGGCGGGATTGAATAAAGGGGCAACGCCGACGGTCCTTGATGGCACCGCGGGTCTGGGGCGGGATGCGTTTGTGTTAGCCTCGCTCGGGTGTAAAGTACAGATGGTGGAGCGTCACCCCGTGGTGGCGGCGTTGCTCGATGATGGATTAGCACGCGCAAAGCAAGACCCTGACATCGGCGCTTGGGTAACGGAGAGGCTGTCTTTGATCCACGCGTCCAGTCACGATGCGTTAGAGCAGCTCGCGCAAGATAGCGACTTTGTTCAGCCAGATGTCGTGTATCTCGACCCGATGTACCCACACCCAGAAAACAAAAAGAAATCGGCGTTGGTGAAAAAAGAGATGCGCGTGTTCCAATCGTTGGTGGGGGCGGACTTGGATGCCGATGGTTTACTTGAGCCCGCCATGATATTGGCGACCAAGCGTGTGGTGGTCAAACGTCCAGACTACGCGGGTTGGCTCAATGAGCAAAAACCCACCATGGCGATAGAGACCAAAAAAAATCGTTTTGATGTTTATGTGAAGGCCTCGATGGCGTAAACCTCGTAACTTCCTGACGCCATAATGCTTCTTTGCACCGCGCCCAATTCGGCGCGGTGAGTGTGTTTACTCTTGGTCATATTTAATCGCAGTTTTCTCTTGCCAATTGGGCAGACTGATTGTATATCTAAGTAAGAATCATTATTATTACAATTATTGTGATGCGGTCGATCATTGGGAGGCGGGTATGGCGAAACACTTATGTAAAATGAGTCGCAAACAGATTGTGGCTGATCTCGACGAAATTCATCGTTTGGTGATAGCGCCTAAATTTGTTTGTCGCTCTTGTGCGCGCGCTTCTGCTTCCAAAGACACATTGTGCAAACCAGCCGCCATTCCCTTATCAAAATGCCAAGATAAGTCACTTACCGAGCAACCAGCGAGGGGTTTGGTGACCAAAGCCTTACCAGCTCCAGTACTTTCAGCAATGCCAACACAAAGCGCAGAAAAAGCGGCGATGGTGAAGTGTGTGGTGGAAAGAGTGAAAGAGAAAAAGCAAGCTGAAAAAGTATTGGCGGCTGTGAAAGCAGACGCGCCACGGGTGTTTGATTTAGCGGATAAGAAAGCACTGAAGAAGGCCAAGAAAGCCCTCAAAAAGCATTACAAACAGCAGAAGAAGTTGTTAAAAGTAGCGAAAAAACAACAAAAGTTACTTAAGCATCAGCGCAAGCTTGAAGCGCGCAATGCAAAGCTAGAAGTGTTGTTGCCAACGTCGCCCAAGGCGTTGATGAGCGCAAGTTCGCAAGTGAAAGTACATTAATCTAATCAAAAAACGCTCTCCAAATGATGGAGAACGTTTTTTTATTGTCGGTATGTGTGTTGGAAGCGGTAGCGTTACTTCTTGGCGTAGCTCATCTCAACCCGTTTTTTCACCCAGGTTTCATTCATCCACAGTGATAACATGATGATCGCCCCACCAACGGCTAAACGCATGATGTCAACATCACGGTTCCAAATCACAATGTTTACCACCAAGCCTGCCGGAACCAATGCATTGTTCATGACGGCTAATGCGCCCGCGTTCACCAGTGTGGCGCCTTTGTTCCAAGCGAAATAACCAAAGCCAGAGGCGATTAAACCAAGGTACGTCAGAATCCCCCACTGGGTCGCTGTTGTTGGCAATTTGTCGAGATTGCCCATCAACGCGAAAGCCACGGTGGCGACACAAAGCGCCCCCAAGTAGAAGTAACCGAACACGGTGTGCTGCGGTAAATCGACGGGCTCACTTTCCATGATGTATTTGTAGCCGACCTGACCGATGGCAAAACACAGATTCGCTCCTTGTACGACCAAAAATCCCATCAGAAAGCTTTCATTAATACCTGCAAACTTAATCCATGCGGCGCCCAACACGGCAATCGCCGCCGTAATTAAATACCACGGAGAAAAGCGACCTTTAAGAAGATCGTAAATCAGTGTGACATAAATCGGTGTAAACACGGTGAACAGCAGGACTTCTGGTACAGAAAGGAGTAAGAAAGATTGGTAATAGAAGCAGTACATCAAACCGAGTTGGAAACCGCCAACGGTCATTAACTTCGCGATCAGAGGTTTGCTTACGCCACGGAACTTTAAGAAAGGAAGGAAAATCAAGCTCGCCAACGCGACGCGCATGAATACCGAGAACCAAGAATCCACCTGACCGGCGAGATAAACGCCGATCAAGCTAAATGAGAATGCCCAAAGTAGGGTAACTGCAGATAGATAAGCCATAGATGAGAATCTTTATCAACAACAAATGTATCCGCAGTCTAACCAAGTTTTATCGTTGCGCCAATCAGTCTTTTAGCGGTACGACCAGCATATCGACCGGTGAGCAGTTAATCAGCTGTCGAGTTGAAGACAGGATCTTGCTCCAGAAGTCTTGGTGATGACCACAAACCACTAAGTCGATACTGTGGTCTTGAATGGTATCGCACAGCTCATTACTCAAATCGCCACTGCCGACTAAAGTATGGGCAATGGGATATTGTGCGTATTCAGCAAAATTAGCCAATTGCGTATGCGAAGCTTCCATGGCTTGGTGCTGCGCTTCTGCCATATTAATATCGATAAGCCCAGTGTAGAGCTCGGCGTAGTTCACATCGATGTGAATAAAAGAGACTTTCGCATCCAGAGGTTTAGCCAGTGATACGGCTTTCTTAATCAACACTTTACTGTCGTCTGAAAGGTCGACTGCCACAAGTATGTGTTTGTAACTCATATTGCTATCTCCTTGTAAGGTCATAGTTTTAGAGTAGCACTAACCTTCAAAAAAATTTGCTGAAATGATCTCATATCAGTGCTGTAGGTACAAAGTCTTGTCTCGGTAATCATGTTATAGTGATATCAAACGCATGCACATAAATAGGAGTTAACATGCTGTCTCAAACTATGGTTGAACAATTGAATGAGCAAATTAATCTAGAATTTTTCTCATCCAATCTATACTTACAAATGAGTGCTTGGTGTGAAGACAAAGGTTTTGAAGGTGCAGCTGAATTTTTACGTGCGCACGCCGTAGAAGAGATGGAGCACATGCAACGCCTGTTCACCTACGTAAGTGAAACTGGCTCGATGCCGATTTTAGGTACTATTGATGCTCCAAAACATGACTTTGCTAGCTTAGGTGACGTGTTCCGCGAGACCTTCGAGCATGAGCAAATGATAACGGAAAAAATCAATAAACTGGCGCATGTTGCATTTACTAGCCAAGACTACTCAACGTTTAACTTCCTACAGTGGTACGTGTCTGAACAGCACGAAGAAGAGAAGTTGTTTAAAGGGATTTTAGATAAGATCGAATTGGTAGGTGAAGACGGTAAAGCGTTGTTCTTCATCGACAAAGATCTAGCACAAATGGCGAAAGAAGGTTCATCTTCAATCATGGGTGCCCCAGCTGCATAAACGCGTCGTTGGACGCACTAAGTAGCGGTTAAAGGACGAAGTTGCTCGTCTTTTTCTCTTGGGCATTGTTGAAGATGTAGGGAGGAAAAGATGATCAGTGTAGACACAATCTTATTTACGCTAATGGTAGTCACTGGGGTCAATATGGTCCGGTATCTCACCACTCTTCGTTCTTTAATTTACATCATGCGTGAAGCGCATCCACTGCTGTATCAACAAGTGGACGGCAATGGTTTTTTTACCACCCATGGTAATGTCACCAAACAGGTACGTTTGTTCCACTATATCAAGAGTAAAGAGTACCACCATCACCACGATGAGGTCTTTACTGGGAAGTGCGAGCGGGTGCGTGAGTTATTTGTCCTCTCGACGGCTTTACTCGGTGTGACCTTACTTGCGGCCTTCATTCTATAGCGGGTCTCGTCATTACTTGCTGAGGTAAGCCTCTGAGATGATTAGGGACAACCAGCGCTTAGAGTTTAAGCGCTTTTCCCTTTGGATATTTGTCGGTAGAATGTCGTTCCTAGAAAGCAAGGATGTGCAACACGCACATCCTTTTTTTATTTCGATGCGATACCAATCAGTCTAAGAGCTACCCGATGAGTAAGAAATTTGATGTTGTTGTTATTGGCGCAGGCGCCGCGGGTTTGATGTGTGCTGCCGAAGCGGGCAAACGAGGCCGCAATGTATTGGTGCTCGATCATGCTAAAAAGCCAGGGCGTAAAATCCTTATCTCGGGAGGGGGCCGCTGTAATTTCACTAACTACGATGTGTCAGCTCATCAATACCTATGTCAAAACCCACATTTCGTTAAATCGGCGCTGTCTCAGTATACCAATTGGGATTTTATCGCGATGGTGTGTAAGCATGGTATCGAGTTTGAAGAGCGCGATCATGGGCAGCTGTTCTGTGTGGGCACGTCGAGCGCGAAAGACATCGTCAAGATGTTGTTGGCTGAGTGCGATATGCCTAATATTCAGCAGCGTTACCAGTGTGATGTTCACTCGATTAAGAAAGCCGACAATGGTTTTCAATTGTACGCAGATACCGAATTGGTCGAGTGTGAGTCTTTGGTGATTGCCACTGGTGGCTTGTCGATGCCTAAATTGGGGGCGACGCCATTTGGTTACAAAGTCGCTGAGCAGTTTGGTCTCCGAGTCATTCCTACCACCGCAGGCTTAGTGCCATTTACGCTGCATAAAGAAGACAAAGAAGATTTTGCCGAGTTATCCGGTATTGCAGTGCCAGCGCAAATCACCGCAGAAGATGGCACCATGTTCAAAGAAGCCCTGTTGTTCACACATCGTGGGTTATCTGGCCCAGCCGTTTTACAGATTTCTTCATTCTGGCGAGCGGGACAAAAGGTGACGATTAACCTAGTGCCAAACGATGATGTTGCCGAGTTATTAGAACGCAGCCGTGACAAGCATCCGAATCAATCGCTCAAGAATACGCTAGCTAAAGTGCTACCCAAGCGCTTAGTCGAAGTACTGATAGAGCGTAAAGAGCTGGTTGATAAGCCGCTCAAGCAGTTCAACCACAAAGAGCTGACTGCGATAGTGGAGCGCCTAGAGCAATGGGATATCGCCCCAAATGGGACGGAAGGCTACCGAACAGCGGAAGTGACACTCGGTGGTGTGGATACCGACCACTTATCCTCGAAAACCATGGAGTGCAAAAACATCAAGGGCTTGTACTTCATCGGCGAAGTCATGGACGTCACAGGCTGGTTAGGGGGGTATAACTTCCAGTGGTGCTGGTCGAGCGGCTTTGTTGCGGGTCAGAGAGTGTGAGCAAAGGCGGCACACCCACATAAAAGATAAGATAAAAAAGAGCACTGAGTTAGATTCAGTGCTCTTTTTTTGTCCGCTGAAAGCTACTCGTCTTGATACTTTTCGAGTTTGTTGTAGAGCGTTTTGACGCTGATACCTAACTCCTGAGCGGATTCTGTTTTATTTCCTTGATTCTCTTCCAGCGTGTTGAGAATGGCGGCCTTTTCCAAGGCTTCCAGAGATACTCCCGCCGGGATCACCTCTTCGATGCTGGTGCCCGTTTCAAGTGGTGGAGTATCGAAAATCAAATGCTCATCTCTGATGGTGTCATCGGCCAAAATAAATGCACGCTCGATGGAGTGTTTCAACTCACGTACATTTCCAGGCCAATCATGCGCGGCGATTTTCTGAATCACTGAGTCCAAAATGGTTTTGGTTTGCGCTTCATTGGCATTGCGGTGCGCAATAAAGTGCTTGGCAAGGCCGATAATATCCCCACCTCGGTCTCGTAATGGCGGTACTGTTAATGGGAAGTGCGATAACCGGAAAAACAGATCTTCACGCAAGAAATGCTCTTCGATGGCGACGGTTGGGTCACGGTTGGTTGCTGCAATGATTCGAGTATTGGCGATGTGAGCGGCGTTACTGCCGACCGGACGGTATTCGCCAGTTTCCAGTACGCGTAATAGCTTTACTTGATGCTCGAGGGGCATTTCCGTGATTTCGTCTAAAAAGAGTGTGCCCCCTTCAGCTTGCTTAAACACACCTTGGTGGGCTTTATTCGCCCCAGTAAAGGCCCCTTTTTCATGGCCGAACAGTTCACTATCGACCAACTCGGGGCTAATCGCGCCACAGTTAATTGCAATAAAGGGTTGCTGTTTGAGATCACTTGCTAAGTGGATGGTCTGTGCCACCAATTCTTTACCTGAGCCACTTTCACCGACAATCAGAACGTTGGCGGCTGTTTTGGCGACGCGTCGGATCATGCGGTAGAGCTGGTGCATCGGAGGTGAGGAACCCACTAACAAACCAAATTGGTCTAAATCGCTGGTGGAGACTTTACGCCCTTGAACCTGTTTATGCTGATAGTACTGACTGACTTCGCTGAGGGTGTCAGACAGTATCGCGATGTCGACGGGCTTTCTGTAATGAAAAACTGCCCCTAAGTTCATGAGCTTGTCCAAGTTTTCGTTTGGAGTACCAGAGCTAATGATGATCAAATCCATATCGTAGATATCTTCGATATTGGAAAGGTGTTGGTAATCGGCGTGAGTAAAGTGAGCCACTTCTACAATCGCAACTTCAGGTTTAAGCTGGAGAAAGTCTTCAATCCAATTGTCTGCGGCATCAGTATCATGCAGACGGAATTTGTTCAGTTCCTGGCAAGAGGCAATCGCATCTTTAAGTATCGGGTCTTGTATTCGTAGAAATAGGCTTGGCAGTGACATAGAAATGTCCTCTTCACGATGACAACAATAAATGTACGTGGATTATTCTGGGTATACAAGGCAAGTATTGTCAGTATTGGTTTAACGACTCATGGGGTTTCACCACCTGATTGACCTAAAATATCAGCGCCTCATGTTGATATGATTTATTAGGTGAGGTTTATGTGCCTAGCTGAAATAATATCTTTATCATTCCTATTTTATCGTTAAATAGTTTCGTTACTCCTTAGTTCTTCTGATTCTGGCGGTATATATTCTTCCTCTGCCACTGATTAAAAATTACATGTTTGTTGTGTAAATAATTCATGCTTATGTTTCCTTTTTAGCATAATTTTATTTCATACTTAAATTAGTCCTTTAAAAATAAAAACTTATAAACTTGGCATATGCTTTGCCCCTATTTAAATGCAACGTCAATAAAGGAGAATTACCATGAAAAACATCGCAGCTAAAATTGTACTTACGTCAGTGCTAGCTACTTCATCTACAGCAGTCTTAGCGAGTGATAAATGGGAAAAAGAATCCATGGACGCTTGGCTAGATGGTAAGGCTGAAACGACGCTGCTGCTAAACAGTAACCTTAACTCTTTTGATATCAACACTGATGTTGAAAATCAGGTGGTTACCCTTTCTGGTTCGGTAAACAATGACCTTGAAAAATCGCTTGCTGAAGAGCTTGTAACAGGTCTTGATGGTGTGAAAAAAGTAAATAACGAATTGTTAGTGATGAATGAAGGTAAGAAAGAAACCGATTCAGAGGCATTAGCCACACTGACCGACTCTAAAATCACGACTATAGTTAAAACGCGCCTACTGATGGATACCAATGTAAGTGGTACGGACATTGATGTCACGACGGAACGTAAAACGGTAACGTTGGCAGGTAAGGTTAATTCAGATGCGGAGCATGATCTTGCACTTTCAATTGCAAATAATACCAATGATGTAAATAAGGTGATTGATAAGCTAGAAGTGGTTAAATAATAACGAGCCGAGTGACCTAACCCACTTTTACTAGGAGGTAACACTATGGTTCGTTGGATGTTTATTTTTCTGGCTTTGGCACTGGTTTCGGCACTACTTGGATTTACGAGTAGTGCCGAGGCCGCGCCTCCATCGTGCAAGTGGTGTTTTACCTATTCCTATTGTCATTAATTATCTCAATAGTGATGGTTCTGCTAGGAAGAAAAAACGTAAATAGATAGGAGATTTCATGCGACTTACGTCATTAATTTACCGTATCGCCGCAGTATTTGGTTTGGTGTTCGCACTGGCTGCTTGTAGTGAAGAAGGGCCAATGGAACAAGCAGGCAAGAAGATCGATGAAGCCGCCGAAGAAACTCAAAATGCGATTGAAGATGAGTGTGAAAATATTAAAGAGAACTTGAACGCAGAAGACCAAGATTGTTAGTCGAGTCAGGTCAGCTTTTTGTTCACAGCAATGTCAGAGAAGGGCGGTCAATCACCGCCCTTCCTTTTATCCCAAGTGTTTACAATCAGATGAGGAGTCAAAGATGAAAAACATATTTGATGTACTAAAAGAGAGTCATGAAAAGCAACGCCTTTTACTCGATGCTCTGATGGAAACGTCTGGAGATTCCCCTGCACGCGAAGAGTTTTACCACAATCTTAAGGATGAGCTCGAACAGCATGCCGCCGCAGAAGAGCGTTTTTTCTACGCTCCTTTAATCGAGAGCGATAAAACCATCGATCTAACTCGTCATGGCATCGCAGAGCACCACGAGATTGATAAAGTGATTACGCAGCTTGATGCAACCGACATGAGCTCGCCAGCATGGCTCAACCTAATGAAAACCTTGCGTCACAAAGTATTGCATCACCTTGAAGAAGAAGAGCAGCGTTTCTTCCAGCTTGCTGGGAAGGTGATGACCGATAAGCAGAAAATGAAACTAGCGGATGGCTATGTTGAAGAAACATCCAGTTAGCATGCGTTTTTGTCCTTTTCGTGCCATTTTGGCACGGAAAGGGGCTCAATGAAGGCGTTTCGCCTAAGTTAATTTGCCTAAACTAACAACCAGCGTATTAAAACTTCCCACTAAAAAAGCGTACTCGCTGCAGGCAAGGAGAGCGAATGTTTATCATCAAATATTATATTCTTGGCGCTCTGATCAGTTTATTGGCCGCTATTTATATTCCCCAAATCATAATTAGCCTGCTGTTATTGTGGGTATCTCTTTCTTTAACATTAGTCAGCGTAGCCTACGTTTTCGACATCCCCTCCATTTTTAGAAAAAACCAAGATGGCAAGATTGTCAGATGGATCCGCTGGGCATTTATCCCCTTTTTATTGGGGGCTAGAGCGTATAACGCCTGGGAAAGACGGCGCGACATCGTGCCTCCCATCCAAAAGGTCAGCGATAATTTATACCTATCCCGCCGCTTATTTCAGAGCGATTTAGACTTTCTCGAATCCAATGACATCTCTTGTATTGTCGATGTCACCGCAGAATTTGCTGGGCTTGAAAGTGCGATGACCGACAAGCAATTTCATTACCTTTCGATTCCGGTACTCGACCACAAAGCCCCAACGCTGGAGCGCCTGCGCCATGCGATTAATTGGATTGATACCCAAACCTCGTGCTCGCGTTCTGTGGTTGTGCATTGCGCGTTAGGGCGTGGTCGATCGGTGTTTGTTGTTGCGGCGTATCTACTGAGCAAAGATCCTTCTCTGACGGTTGAATCTGTGATGAAAAAAATTAATGACGTGCGCAGTACCGCGAGATTGAACAAATTGCAGATCAAAACCTTACGAGCGATCAGTGAAAAAGGCGTGCTTGGGCTAGCTCAATCCACCTGGATGGTGGTCAACCCTGTTGCTGGCGGTGGTAAATGGGAGGAAAACGAACAACATCTGATTCGTGAGCTAACCAAAAAATACCGCTTGAGTATCCATCAAACCAGTGAAAGCCTCAGCGCAGAGCAACTCACGCAGCAGGCAAAACAAAGGGGGGCTAAGCAGATCATTGTAGCGGGTGGCGATGGCACAGTGACCGAAGTGGCGAGCCAGTTGGTGGATACAGACATCAAACTCGGTATTGTCCCGCTGGGGACGGCCAATGCGTTGTGTCATGTGCTGTATGGCGTGGGGGCAAAGTTGTCACCAGTAGAAAAAGCGTGTGAGGCATTACTGTCGGGCCGCTGCCAGCGCATCGATACGGCGGAATGTAATCAGCGACTTATCTTGTTAGTGTTAGGCATCGGCTTCGAGCAGAAAATGATTAAGCACGCTCAGCGAGAAGAAAAAAACACCCTTGGCCAACTGGCCTATTTAACCGGTTTTTTCAATGCCGTTGTGGCGAAAGACACGCAAACCTTAAAAGTGGTGATGGATAATACGCCATCTTCTGATCCAAACCACCGCGCCGAGCAAACTTTAGCAATTCATAGCTTCGTTGTAGCGAATATCGCGCCGTTTAGTACGCTTTTGGCACAAGGTGGTGGGGCTCCTCAACCAGACGATGGCAAGTTACATATCACTTACTTAGATAATACCGAATCTTTAGGCGGACGCTTGGTGGCGCTTTCGGAATTGACATTAACCAGCGTTGGAGCGCAGGAAAAGTCGACACGCTTCAAATACACCACTGCTCAACACATGACCATTTGTGCCGATAAACCGATCGAGTATGTGATTGATGGTGAGCTCTACTCAGATAAGCAATTGACTATCCGTATTCGTCCGCAATCATTGAATGTTTTTGTACCGAGTTGATCCGCTAACGAAGTGTAGGGTGAGGTTTAAACAAGCTAGGGTGCTGCGTTGGTGCCGCGGCGATTTGAATGGGGTTGATTGATGTTTATGAGCATTGGATTGGTGAACAAGGTATGTCAACAGTAAACAGAACAAAGAGGGTGAGTGTGGCTGCTCACCCTTGAGGTAACTGCTTTTCAAGCTCGTCGTTTTCAACTTGTAAAGCGGCTAACCAATACGAAACAAGCGCAGTTAGGTTGGCATCATCGATCGCTTTGAGCAACGTTTTCAAATTGTTCAACAGCTGCTTATTCATAAAGTGCATTTCTTTGTAGTTTCCCAGTTCAGCAACACCGTACACGGTGGCATTTTCTGCCATGAACTGATCGCCGTCCTGATCAAAAAACAGTTTAGCCATCTTCTTAATCATGACTTTTTCTATTTTCACGAATCGAGAGGCCGACCGAGCGAGTGCCATGTGAGAATGCTGATTGACGAGGGGCAAACAAGTTTGGCGATGGTGTACCATTTTTACGAGTAGCTCCCTTACCCGATGATTATCCAGTGTCATACTGACCTCTTTAATATGATGACCGCGCTGACCGAGTCAGCTGATTATTTTTACACATGTCTGTCGTGATGGTTCCGCGCTGGCGAATGGCCAACCATCATTGACCATCGCTTGTGCTTGACGTATTGATTCAGGCTGCAATTCAGCGGCTAGCTAATCAGGCTGATGCTGCCGAGTTTTTCTTTACAACTCTTAATGTCGCTACGTACTTTGATTAAAACACTGTGATCGGTTTGTGCTGATTGAGTCGTGATCAGGTTTTCAATTTCTTTCAAGACTTTGCTTTCTACGCCCTCAAGTTGTTCGAGGTACATCGATTCTTTGTCGGTAGACACTTCCTTCATGACGTCGCTATACACTTCACGCGCTTTAATGGTGTACGAGACAGGCGTGTCATCGGCAGACTCATCGGTGCTTACCAGCGCGTAAGGCTTAAGCTCAAGCACGGCCCGCTCACGCACTTGTACAAGGTCGAGTAACACATTACTCAGAGAAGTGTTATTAATGTTGTCGATTGCCTTGTTGTAAATGTCATTACCGCTTTCGATGAGTTCAATGATTGAGGCGATATTTTCATTTTTCATATATCACTCCTTTTTATATGTTGACGATTACTTATGTCTGTACATCTTGACTCAAGCACCAGACCTTTCACCTTAATAAGCATGTTGTATGCCAAGGGAGTTAAACTTCCTTTTAATCAATTTGTTATAAAGGGTTTGTTGGGTGAAACGTAACATGACGGTTAACCACCGAGAAAAAATTACAGGCCTGAAGGGATAGCAGCAGAAATAATTACAAGCTTTCGCAGATGACATGACGGGTTTTAACTCTTATTTCTTTAAAAGCAATGAGTTAAATAGTTGGCATGGTTATAGCTTCTTGTTGTACTTGTAGCATCAAAAGTAGTGAGGGTATAAGAGAACTAAACATCATTTCTCACTCAATGCTCAATGCTCAATTCATCAATGGAGGCTGATTATGGCTACGACAAAACAAAGCGCAGTAAAACCTCAAGAACAATTGGAAGAAGCATATCACTTAGCGGAGCAGGCCACGACGGAAGCGGTAAGCGCAGTGAAGGGTCAAGCTCAGGAGAAACTGGATGTTGGCGCAGAGCAGGTTCAAAAAGCGACGCAGTCCGCCGAGAACGTGATCAAAGAGCGTCCACTACTCAGCATTGGTTGTGCCTTTCTTGCAGGTTGGGCGGTTTCTAAATTGATTAAGTAACCTCAGTTCAACGAAATTAGCTTGTCGTGTATACACAATGAGTAAAGCCACGCCATAGAGGTAAGTGTTTCAATGAGTAACTCCGGACACATCGCTAATGAGCAACCAAGTGAGCAACCAAGCTCGGCCACAGAAAACAGTGGCCAAGCCCCTGATGGGGCTGAAGAGCATGAGGTGCAGCAAACCATTAACGGTTTAAACAGCATCCTCTTACAGCTGGAACAACTGACGAAATCGCTGAGAGCTTGGTCGGGTTCGACTTTGGATCTGTTCTTGTTGGAACTCAAAGTCAACTCCGCGGCCGCTCAGCAGATCTTGCTGTGTGCGGTTGTCTTTACCTTACTGTCGGTACTGTTTGTTTTCAGTTTGTGTCTTGCCTCTGGTGTGGTGGCTTATCAATTGACCACTAACGTGTATGTTGCTGTCGGGGTTTTTATCGCGTCTTTAGGCTTGGCGCTATTTGCTCTGGCTTGGTGGCAGAAACGTTTAGTTGGTTTCCTTGGCTTCAAAAATACGACGGAACAGTTGCAGGAGGGGTGGAATGCGCTCGCTACAAAAGCTCAATCGAGCAATGCAAGTCAAGCGGATGGAAGGTAAGGCATCGCTGGAACAGTGCTGTTTATCGATGGAAATGTTCACCTTCACCACTAAGAAGTTTGTGAGAGAACACCCATGGACGACACTGGGGGTTAGTGCTCTGGTGGCGGTGATCGCCGCGAAAGCAGGGCGTTTGTCTCGTCTCACGTCTTCCATCTCTTCAATGGGATTTTTTGTGAACAGTGTCTCTGATATCACGGCGTCATTATCATACCCAGTTGCGGCGCACGCTGAAAATGAGCGCGCGGGAGTGGGAGGTGCTGAACTAAACGTCGGCCCTGAAACGGCTCCGACAGATGACTAGTCACAATGGCGCCTTTGTCTCACCGAGCTTCGTGATGACCGCGAAGAATTAGTAATTAATTATGAATGCAAAACGGACCCTTCCTACCAATACGGCCATCAGCGTCGCACTGCTTATTTTGTTGCTTGTCCCTGGACTGTACTTTGCTAAGCCAGTTTTGCTGCCGATGATAATCAGCACTTTTATCTCTTTGCTATGCAGTCCTTTGATCAATTATCTTGAAGGTAAAGGCCTGCCTCGGACCATTGTTGTAGTGGCCACCCTGACCTTGTTAGTGGGGACGTCGGTGGGGGGCGTCGCGGCGATGTCCGAACCAGCCAAGCAGTGGTGGTCCGAATTACCCAGTATCGTGAAAAATGTGTCACAAGAAGTGAGCGAAGTGACTCAAGCATCAGCTGATCACCTCAATACTCCGCTGAACATTGCCAGCAACATGAGCATGGATGAAGTCGGGAACAACACGGTATTTTCTTTAGTGAAAACACTCGCGACCACGACGCCGACCATATTGACACAAGCGATGATTGTGCTGTTTATGGTTTACTTTATGCTCAATCACGGACGAAGCTTATTTCGCAAATCGGTGTCGAACTTACATGGATTTTCCAAACAGCGCCAAGCGGTAGCATTGGTCAAAGCGTTGCAAAAAGACTTATCTCGCTACATCGGCACCATTACTTTCGTCAACGCCGGATTGGGTTTGGGTGTTGGGGCGGTCTTTTTTGTGTTGGGGCTGGAAGATCCGTTCTTGTGGGGGGCATTTGCAGGCGTAATGAATTTCGCCCCTTATCTAGGGCCCGTTATTTCGATGGTCAGCTTCGGTTTTGTTGCTTACCTACAGTTGGAATCTGTCAGCTTTATGTTCACCGTCGTGTCTCTTTATTTGCTGCTCAATTTGATTGAGAGCCAGTTTGTGACACCGACGTTATTGGGCAAAAGGTTCAACTTAAACCCGTTGGTCATTTTTATTTGGCTGGTCTTTTGGGGTTGGCTGTGGGGCGGTATGGGGTTGCTCATCGGCATGCCGCTGTTGGTCTGCATTAACATTTTTATTGAGCGATTAGTGCGGTATCACTGATCCCTGCCTCGTGAGGTTTTAGGGATCAGCGCGCACCGCGCCTGTACGTCAGTGAAAGAGCTTGTCCGCCGTTACTGGGCGACTGAACAGGAACCCTTGTCCATAAATGCAGCCGTTATCGGACAGATAGTCGGCTTGTTCTTGGGTTTCGATACCTTCAGCCACGATTTTTAACGAGAGCGTTTTGCCCATTGCGATGATGGCATTCACGATGGCGTTGCTGTCGTTGTGGCTTGGCACATCACTGACAAAGGAACTATCGATTTTCAGCTTATTAATGGGTAAGCCCTTTAAGTAAGACAATGATGAATACCCCGTGCCGAAGTCGTCCAACGAGATTTCAATACCCAAGTCTCGCAGTTGATTCAACGACGTGATGGCGTGTTTCGGGTCGATCAGCAAAAAGCTTTCCGTGATTTCTAAATCTAAGCGTTGAGCTGGAAATCCTGTTTCGTCAAGTATCGTACGGAGTCGATGAATAAAATTGGATTGCTGCAGTTGTAAAGCCGACACATTGACCGCAATCCTGCCAAATTCGATACCACGCTCAAGCCAGGCATTACCCTGCAAGCAAGCCTGTTTTAACACCCATTCGCCAATGCTTTGGATGAGCCCGGTTTTTTCGGCAATCGGAATGAAATCGGAGGGAGAGACAGGTCCAAATTCAGGGTGGTGCCAGCGTAATAAGACTTCGACACCCATCATCACGTTTTGCTCTACATGGTATTGTGGCTGAAACTCCAAATGGAGCTGCTGCTTTTCTATCGCTTGATGTAACGCGGATTGAATGCGTACGTGTGACACCGATTTATCCGTCAAATCCGGCGAATAAAACGCGTAGCCGTTACGACCATTTTTCTTTGCTAAGTACATAGCGGTATCTGCATTTTTCAGCAAGGTTTCGCTGTCTTGCCCATCTCTGGGATACAAAGCGATGCCGACGCTGGTCGAGACGCGCAATGAATCATGATGGACCAAATCGAAAGGCTGCTGGAAGACAGCTAAGATATTGCCTACCGTCTCGAGTAATGCCATGTCACTGCTGGTGCTCGGCAAAATGATCACGAACTCATCACCACCAATGCGCGCCACATGTGCATTCACTTGAAGAATATTTTGTAGCCGGATGGCTAACTTAGACAGCAATTGGTCACCACAGAAATGCCCCATGCTATCGTTGATGTGTTTGAAATGGTCGATATCTAAAAACAGCGTGACAAACTCTTGCCCCATGTCGATGTGCTGCTCAAGTAGGCGGATTAAATGGGGACGATTGGGCAGGTTAGTGAGTGGATCATAAAACGCCATGCGCTGCAGTTTTTCTTCATGGGCTTTACGCACGGAGATATCTTCAAACACACAAATGTAGTTAATCAGCTGGTTTTTGTCGTCCATGACCGCACTAATGGTCGCGAGCTGAGGGTAAATGCTGTCATCTTTCTTACGGTTGATGAACTCTCCCTTCCATTGGCCTTTCGTTTTGAGTTGATGCCATAGTTGTTGGTAGAAGCTGTCGTCATGATGGCCAGAGCGAAGCAGGCTGGGGTTTTTTCCCATGACTTCTTCCGAACTATAACCAGTGATGTGCGTGAATGCTGGGTTGACATCAATGATGTTGGCATTGCGATCGGTGATCACCATGCCTTCTTGTGAGTTGTTGAAAATCCTCGAGGCCAGCGAAAGCTGAGTCTCAACCATTTTTCGGCGAGTAATGTTGCGTGTCATGCCCAAGATGCCGATCACATTACCGGCATGGTCATGGATAGGAGATTTAATGGTTTCCAACCAGGTTGGGCGGGTATGTTCATCACTTTTCCGGCACTCTTCGACGATCTTCTGCGAGCCTGTTGCCATGACCAACTTATCTGCATCAATGAACTTTTCTGCACGCTCTTGGTTAAACAGTGCGAAGTCGTCTGTGCCGATGATCTCATGGTTCGTTTTTTGCCAGGCTTGTTCCACGCTTCGGTTGGTCATCAGGTAGAGACCGTCCACCCCTTTAATCCAAATATGATCGTCGAGGCAGTTAATAAACTCTTGTAACGTTGGCAGTGGCGTTGTTGTCGCGGTTGGATGATGTTTTGGGGCTTGTTGATAATAATGCGAGCTGACATCAAAGCTCACTCGCCCTGCCAGTGCGCTTAGCCACGCTGACACCACCGTAGCCTGAGCGTTTGAGTGGGTCAGGGTGAACACGGCAAACAGTTCGCCATTCGGCAGCCAAACCGGAGCGACGCTGAGAGCTTGCGCTTCAAAGGGCTTACTGATCACTTCAAAGCTGAGTGGGGTAAATTGAGCTGCGATTTGCTCAATCACAGCGACGATGGCGTGATGAGTTTGTTTGGTAGTCGATACCTCAGTCGATCGCCACTGCTGGGAATTGCTCAGAGTGTAAAGTTGCCCCTGAGCTTGAGTGGCATCACAGCATTGTCGCAGGGCATGTTGCCAATCTGCCAGCAAAGGTGAAGGAATAGCGAAGTGAAACATCATTAATAACGTGTCCTGAAGCGACCATGGGTGTATGTATAAGAATCGATCTTAAGCGACGGGGCTATATTGACATCGTATCCAACGCACCGACAATTTGACGCAGCGTAAGTCGCTTTAGATCGTTAAACTGTTAGCTATCTCTCCTTTTTACCCAACTCGTTGCAGTGTATTTCGGCAACAACGCACTAGTGAGAGACGTCAGCCGCGTTGGCTTTTTTGCTCCACCTCACCTGTTGGATAACCAAACCACTGATGATCAGGATGAGACCGATCAAGGTTGAAGGGTGAATCTCTTCGCCGATGATGGTCGCGAGGAGCATGAGCGAAATAAAGGGGGAAGCGAAGATGAGATTACTGATACGAGCCGTATTTTCGGTGGACTTAAGTGCATTTAACCAAAGGACGAAAGTAATGCCCATTTCAAACAGGCCCACATAAGTCACGGCCGCCCAACCCTTGAGCGAGATGGCTTGCCAGCTTGCGCCTTCATAGATACTGAAGCCGATGGCAAGTGGGATGGCGACTAAAAAGCCAAGGAGGACACCGATCACGGGGTCGGCTTTATTTTTGGTATTCAGAATCCAGTACCCAGCCCATAGCAACGTGGAAAGTAGCGCGAGGCCGACGCCGAGTGGGCTTTCAAACTCCATGCCCAGTACATTGCCTTGAGTGGCAATGATAATGACTCCCAAGTAGCTGAAGCCACAGGCAATCCAATCCTTATTGCGGATTTTTTGACCTAAGAAAAACGCCGCCATTAAGGTGAGCGTAATCGCCCAACTGTAGTTAATGGCTTGCGCTTGAGACGCTGGAAGTAAGTCATACGCTTTAAAAAGGATGACGTAATACGCCAAAGGATTAATTAATCCGAGCAGCAAGTAATACCAAGGATTAGAGAGAAACGTAGCCGTTAATTGGCTTAACTTTCCTTGCACACCACAGATGAAGGTCAGCGCCATGGCAGAAACGATACTGGCCACGCCTAGCATCTGAATCGGCGTAAACTCTGCCAGCGTGAGTTTAAATGCGGTTGCAACCGTAGACCAAAGTAATACTGCTGAGAGCCCAAATCCTAGGGCGCGACGCTCGTTCATGATGCCTCTGTGTGATGATGTATCGCTCTGTCGTATTCATATGAGCGTCAGTGAGAAGGTTGAAGGAGAGCCTAGTGTATGCGAGGATTTTTCATTCAACAAACTGGACATTTATCCAGTGTCTAAATACCATTGATACAGATATAAAACACAGGCTAACTCGCGATTATGCAATGGATTCTTGAGCACCAATCTCTCATTCTTTCTTCTCTTTGTGCGGCGACCATCAGCGGCGCGGCAGTAGGTTGGTGGGTGAAACAGCGCTTTATCACCCAAACTCAGCTTCTCGAACAGCAACTCGCTTCAGAAAAACAATTGCATCAACAGCAGCTTGAGCAGGTGAAGCAAAGCCTTGCCAATGCTCAGCAAGAGCTGGATGAACTAGATGACGAGCGAGACAAAGCAGCGTTTGACGTGCGTCAAACGCACGGAAAACTCATGGCCGCCATGGAAAAATTGCGTTACTTCGACGCGGTCAAGCAAGAGCGTCAACAATATTTTGATGAGCTTGGACAAATGCGTGAGCACAAATCTCGTCTAGAAACGCAACTGCGGGAACAACAAGCGCGTCACGAGCAAATCAACCAAGCCAACGCTGAGAAGCTACAAATTCTGGAACACGCCGAATCTCGCTTAAAACAGCAGTTTGAGCATCTCGCCAATCAATTATTTGAAGACAAAACCGCCAAGGTCGATGTGCAAAATCGCCAGAGTTTGGAGGGCTTACTCTCGCCGCTTAGGGAGCAGCTAGAAGGGTTTAAAAAGCATGTGAATGACAGCTTTAGCCAAGAAGCGAAAGAGCGCCACACATTAGTTCACGAACTGAAAAACCTGCAACGCTTGAACGAGCAAATGACGCGTGAAGCGGTGAACTTAACGCAAGCCTTAAAAGGCGACAATAAGCAGCAAGGTAACTGGGGGGAAGTGGTACTTGCCCGTGTGTTGGCTGAATCTGGCTTACGTGAAGGGCATGAATACCAAACTCAGGTCAATTTACAAAATGAAGCGGGTAAGCGCTACCAACCCGACGTGGTTGTTCATCTGCCGCAAAATAAACAAGTGGTCGTGGACTCGAAGATGGCGTTGGTCGCCTACGAGCGCTATTTTAATGCGGAAACCGATGTCGAACGTGACCAAGCCTTGAACGCCCACCTTGCCGCTCTGCGCGCGCACATCAAAGGCTTAAGCATGAAGGACTACCACAAACTCAAAGGCATTCAGAGCTTGGATTATGTGCTGATGTTTATTCCGGTCGAGCCAGCATTCCAAGTCGCAATTCAAGCTGATCCGAGTTTGGTCAAAGATGCGATGGAACAGAACATTATTTTGGTTAGCCCAACCACGTTGCTGGTGGCGCTGCGTACCATCGACAACCTTTGGCGTAATGAACGCCAGAATGAAAACGCCAAAATAATTGCGCAGCGCGCGACCAAACTGTACGACAAGCTGCGCTTGTTTATCGATGATATGGAAGGGCTAGGTGGGGCGTTAGACAAAGCCAACCAAAGCTATCAAGGCGCAATGAATAAGCTCGCGACGGGGCGCGGAAATGTGATTCGTCAAGCTGAAAGCTTTAAGCACCTTGGGGTAGAAATTAAACGTCCAATTTCTTCCGATCTCACACAGCTGGCGCAACGTGATGCATTTTCAGAAAATGACCCGTTAGTAGAAAGACATCCGGCTGAGGATAAAGTAAACTAATCGCCCGCAGTGCAGTGGGCGATTATATTTGTCAGCAAACGCCCGTAGTGAGAAAGTGCTGCCTAAGAGGAATTAGAATGACGGACACAAGCTTGCAATCCAATCCAGCGTTAGAGAATGAAACCACCCACTTTGGTTTCTCCACCGTGGCGAAAAACGAAAAAGTGACCAAAGTTGCTGAAGTTTTCCATTCAGTAGCAGCGAAATACGACATCATGAATGACCTGATGTCGGGTGGTATTCACCGCCTTTGGAAGCGCTTTACCATCGATTGTAGTGGCGCTCGCCCAGGACAGCGTATTCTTGACCTTGGTGGCGGTACCGGTGACTTAACCGCGAAGTTCTCGCGCATTGTTGGCGATGAAGGTCATGTCATCTTGGCCGATATTAATAACTCAATGCTTAACGTTGGGCGCGACAAGCTACGCGACAACGGCATTGTCGGTAACGTGCATTATGTTCAAGCCAATGCGGAAGAACTGCCGTTCCCAGATGATTATTTTGATGTGATCACCATCAGTTTCTGTCTGCGTAATGTGACCGACAAAGACAAAGCGCTTCGCTCAATGTTCCGCGTACTTAAGCCCGGTGGACGCCTATTGGTGCTGGAGTTCTCAAAACCCATGCTGGATCCGTTATCGAAAGTGTACGACGCGTACTCATTCCACCTCTTACCGAAAATAGGTGAGTTAGTGGCGAATGATTCAGAGAGCTACCGCTATCTAGCAGAGTCAATCCGCATGCATCCAGACCAAGAAACACTGGAAGGGATGATGGTTGATGCGGGGTTCGAAAACACCAAATACTACAACCTAACCGGTGGTATTGTGGCGTTGCATCGCGGTTATAAATTCTAAGGGTAAACGGCATGCCATTTGAATCGCTGATCACTGCTGTGATTGAAACCTCGCTGAACACATTGATTAAAGATGACCCTGCGCTAGGTCGTCGTTTGGCGCGGCTAAAAGGTCAGGTTATTCAAGTTCACCTTAAAGAGCTCAACAAGACACTGACGTTCATTTTTAGTCAACAAATTGATGTGTTGGGTCATTACGAAGGGCAGCCCGATTGCTACCTATCATTAAACGTAAGTGTATTGCCAGAACTGCGTGATCAAGCCAATATCACTCGCCTTATTAAACAAGACAAGCTTGAGCTTGAAGGCGATATCCAATTGGCGCAAAAGTTCTCTCAATTGATGGTCGATTGTAAACCCGATGTCGAAGAGTGGTTGTCTCGCGTGATTGGCGATGTCGCCGCGCATACCTTCGTACAAGGCTCAAAAGACATCGGCAGTTTTTTTGCCTTTCAAGCAGACAAACACCAACGTCATCTTGCGCAAGTGGTGACAGAAGAGTGGAAATTGGCACCAGGACCGTTAGAAGTTGCGTATTTTTGTGATCAGGTGGACGAGGTTCGCAGTCAAGCCTCTCGCGTTGAAGCGCGCTTGACGGCTTTGCTGAGTCAGCTCGATTCAGATAACTCTGCGCAGGAGACATCATGACCCCTGCAGAACTCAAGCGTTTATACCACATCGCCAAAGTACAACTGGAATACGGCTTGGATGAGTTGTTGCCGGAGCATCAACTGACTAAAGCGCCACTTTTAATGCGCAAAAGCCTATTTTGGATTAAGAATAAGCACCCTGAGAAGCCGCTTGGTGAGCGTTTGCGTTTGGCGTTGCAAGAGCTTGGCCCAGTTTGGATCAAGTTTGGTCAGATGATGTCGACGCGACGGGACTTATTTCCTCCGCATATTGCTGATCCGCTTGCGTTACTTCAAGACCAAGTCGCCCCATTTGATGGTGAGCGAGCAAAAAAGCAGATGGAGCAAGCGTTAGGTGGCTCGTTAGAAAACTGGTTTACCGAGTTTGATATCAAACCACTGGCGTCGGCGTCGATTGCACAGGTGCATACTGCGCGTTTAAAAGACACTAACCAAGAAGTGGTATTAAAGGTTATTCGTCCAGATATTCGCCCGGTGATTGATTCAGATCTAAAACTGATGCACCGAATGGCGCGTATAGTCGCCGGAGCGATGCCTGAAGCACGTCGTTTGAAACCGGTTGAAGTGGTGCGTGAGTACGAAAAAACGCTGCTCGATGAACTCGATTTGCGACGTGAAGCCGCGAACGCGATTCAGTTGCGTCGCAACTTTGAAGGCAGTGAAGAATTGTATGTTCCTGAAATTTTTCCTGACTTCAGTAATGAAACTGTCATGGTTTCTGAGCGAATATATGGCATTCAAGTCTCTGACATTGAAGGCTTGAAAGCCAATGGCACCAATATGAAGTTGCTTGCGGAGCGCGGTGTGAGTGTCTTTTTCACTCAGGTGTTCCGAGACAGCTTTTTCCATGCCGATATGCATCCGGGTAATGTGTTCGTTAACCCCGAACACCCAGAAAACCCAATGTGGATCGGGCTAGATTGCGGGATCGTTGGTACACTTAACAGTGAAGATAAACGTTATCTAGCGGAAAACTTCCTGGCCTTTTTCAACCGTGACTACCGTCGAGTAGCGGAGTTACATGTGGATTCAGGGTGGGTACCTGCTGATACTAATGTCGACGAGTTTGAGTTCGCGATACGCATAGTGTGTGAGCCGATTTTTGCTAAGCCGCTGTGTGAAATCTCCTTTGGTCATGTGCTGTTGAACTTATTCAACACAGCACGTCGATTCAACATGGAGGTTCAGCCCCAGTTGGTGCTGCTGCAAAAAACGTTGTTGTACGTGGAAGGGCTTGGTCGCCAGTTGTACCCTCAGCTTGACTTGTGGGCGACCGCAAAACCATTTCTAGAAGAATGGATGATGAATCAAGTTGGGCCGCAAGCGCTAGTGAATGCGATTAAAGATCGCGCACCATTTTGGGCGGAGAAGTTACCAGAGTTGCCAGAGCTGCTTTACGATAGCCTCAAGCAAGGTAAAGCCATGAACCAAAGAATGGATCAGCTTTATCAAGGGTACCGTCAAAGCAAGCGTCAGCAGGCAACGGGGAATTTTTTATTTGGCGTTGGCGCCACTTTAGCCGTATGCTCGGCAATATTGGTGAATAACGCTTTTGAGCAGCTGTCGGTGGCCAGCGGTATCGCAGGAATCACATTTTGGCTGTTTAGTTGGCGAGCTTATCGTCAATAGACGTTAAACTCTTGAAATAATTTAGTTTAAAGACCCGAGGTAAAGAGAATGGGTGGTATCAGTGTTTGGCAACTTCTAATTATTGCTGTAATTGTCGTATTGTTGTTCGGAACGAAGAAACTGCGTGGTATCGGTGGTGATCTGGGCGGTGCCGTTAAGGGCTTCAAAAAAGCGATGAGTGATGAAGGTGCGGCGAAGGATGACAAAGACGCAGACTTCGAGCCAAAAAGCTTAGAAGAGCAGCAGAAAAAAGAAGCTGCGACCGAAACAAAAAAAGACAAAGAGCAGGCATAAAACGTGTTTGATATCGGTTTTTGGGAACTGGTATTAATATCTGTCGTTGGTCTGGTCGTTCTTGGCCCGGAGCGTTTGCCTCATGCTATTCGTAGTGTGTCTCGTTTTATCGGTGCCGCTAAGAGTATGGCAAATAACGTTAAAGACGAATTGTCACACGAGCTGAAAGTCCAAGAACTGCAAGAAAACTTGCGTAAAGCTGAGAAAATGGGGATGGAAGATCTGTCTCCTGAGTTGAAATCTTCAGTCGAAGAGCTCAAGAAAGCAGCGCAATCTGTAAACCGCCCTTACGCAGACAAAACTGAGTCAGACGCTGAGCCTGAAAAAGCAGCATCAGAGCTTGATAAGGTAGCAAAAGCGGAAGAGAGTAAGGTTACAGCGGCAGATAAGAAAGCCGAATAGTCTCATTAGGAGGAGCTGCTAGTGATTGGTAGCTCCTTTTTGATCTGTTTTTTAATAAGAGGTTTGCCATGTCTACCGTCGAGCAGACACAACCTTTAATTAGTCATTTGTTAGAACTTCGCAACCGACTACTGCGCGCAATCTTGGCAGTGTTGGTGGTGTTTGTTGGGCTAATTTATTTCTCCAACCACATTTATGAGTTTGTTTCCGCGCCTTTGGTAGAGCGTTTACCGGAAGGGGCAACCATGATTGCAACGGATGTGGCGTCACCCTTTTTTACGCCACTTAAGCTGACATTAATTGCTTCGGTATTTATTGCGGTGCCTTTCATCTTGCATCAAGTCTGGGCCTTTATTGCGCCGGGCTTGTACAAACACGAACGCCGCTTGATCATGCCGTTGCTATTTTCGAGTTCCTTGCTCTTTTACTGTGGTGTCGCGTTTGCTTACTTTGTCGTCTTCCCACTAGTCTTTGGCTTCTTTACGGCGATTTCACTTGGTGGTGTTGAATTCGCAACGGATATCTCTAGCTACTTAGACTTTGTTCTGGCGCTATTTATGGCGTTTGGTATTGCATTTGAGGTGCCGGTTGCCATCATTTTGCTGTGTTGGACGGGCGCAACGACACCGCAAGAGTTAAAAGAAAAACGCCCTTATATTGTCGTTGCGGCTTTTATTGTCGGGATGGTTTTGACACCACCTGACATGATCTCGCAAACCTTATTGGCAATCCCAATGTGTTTGCTGTTTGAAGTTGGCTTGTTCTTTGCCCGTTTCTATACGCGAAGAAGTGAAAACACGGAAACAGAAACTGAAGAGTAATGCTAATCGGGCTTTAAAAGCGGCTCAATCGAGCCGCTAAAGATGAAAAAGAGTTTTCGCGTTTTCGGTTGTGATTGCATCGATTTTCGTCACCTCTTCCTCGCGTAAATCGGCAACACGCTGCGCAACCAATGCAGTGTAAGCGGGCTCATTGCGCTTACCTCGATGAGGCACGGGGGCCAAGTATGGACAATCGGTCTCTAAGAGGACCCACGCCATGTCTAGGTGAGGAATCACCTTATCCATTCCCCCATTTTTGAATGTCGACACGCCACCCAATCCAAGGTGAAAGCCTAACGCATTAATGGCTTGGGCTTCCGCTAATGTGCCACCAAAACAGTGGAACACACCACGTAGGCGGCCATCTTGCTCCTGACGTAGCAGTGTTAGTGTCTCTTCAATCGAGTCACGAGTGTGAATCACGACCGGTAAATCTAGCTCTTTTGCCCAGTTAAGCTGTGTAGTAAATGCCATCTCTTGCTCGGCACGATAGGTTTTATCCCAATACAGGTCGATGCCGATTTCGCCCACAGCAATAAATTTATGCTTTTCAAACCAGCCGCGGATGATGTCCAACGTTTGTGCAACATTGCCATCCACATAACAGGGATGAAGCCCCATCATGGAATGGCACACGTCAGGATACGTTGCTTCGGTTTGCAGCATGGGTGCGATAGAGTCGAGATCGATATTAGGCAGTAGGATTTTATCAATGCCTTGGGCTAAGGCACGTTTTACAACCTCGTCGCGGTCATTATCAAATTCGCTGGCGTATATGTGTGCGTGGGTATCGATCATCGTTGGTCTCTATACTTTATCGTTTGTGTAAGATGAGAAGTATACTTGAGTGTGAGTGTTGGGTCATTTTCAGTTTTTTTCAGTCCCTTTTTCCAGATTGCCACTCGCAAGGTGCATCAAGAGTGATATGATTTTAGTCACCAGATGATTCGATCATCCTAACCGTCCAGACAAGGAGAAAATGGTGTCTGTATCAATTCAAGGTCCATTCCCTGCACGCCGTATGCGTCGTTTACGTAAGCACGATTTTAGCCGTCGTTTGATGGCTGAGAACCAACTTTCTGTGAATGATCTGATTTATCCGATGTTCATTTTGATGGGGAAAGATCGCCGTGAGAGCGTGGAGTCCATGCCGGGTGTAGAGCGTTTGTCGATTGATTTAATGCTAGAAGAAGCACAATACCTTGCCAATCTAGGCGTTCCAGCAATCGCGCTTTTCCCTGTCGTAAACCAAGACGCTAAAAGCTTATGTGCTACAGAAGCTTATAATTCAGAAGGTTTGGTTCAACGCGCAGTGCGTGCGCTTAAAGAACACATCCCTCAAATCGGTGTGATCACAGACGTTGCACTCGACCCTTTTACCACACACGGCCAAGACGGCATCATCGATGAAGATGGCTATGTCATGAATGATGAAACCACAGAAGTGTTGGTGAAGCAGGCGCTGTCTCACGCAGAAGCGGGGGCTGACGTCGTCGCGCCTTCAGATATGATGGATGGTCGTATTGGTAAGATCCGCGAAGCACTAGAAGATGCGGGTTACATTCATACACAAATCATGGCGTACTCGGCGAAATACGCATCGAACTACTACGGACCATTCCGTGATGCGGTCGGTTCTTCTTCCAACCTAAAAGGTGGCAACAAGAAAAACTACCAAATGGATCCCGCTAACATTGATGAAGCGATGCACGAAGTGGCGCTGGACATTAATGAAGGTGCGGACATGGTGATGGTTAAGCCTGGTATGCCATACTTAGACGTAGTCCGCCGTGTAAAAACCGAGTTGCAAGTACCGACATTTGCGTATCAAGTCTCTGGAGAGTACGCAATGCACAAAGCCGCGATCATGAATGGCTGGCTCAAAGAGCGTGAAATTGTGATGGAATCACTCCTGTGTTTCAAACGTGCAGGTGCGGACGGCATTTTAACTTACTTTGCTAAAGACGTAGCAGAGTGGCTGGCAGAAGAGAACGCACAAACGGCTCAACACCTAAATCGTACACAGGAAGCGACAGAAGAGTAATTATTGCTTGTGAGAAACACCGGACTAACAAGAGTGTTCGTCTGTATATACCCAAGTAACCTCAGACGGATTACAAAAGTAAACAATCTAAGGAGCTTGGGTATATTTATTTCTGGAGAATAAAATAATGACAATGTTGATTCGTGAAGGAACATTGGAAGAAGCGCTTAAAGTGGTGGCTCGTGTGACAGAGTTCGCTAAAGGAGAAACCGTTGATTCCATGACGCAGCGGCTAGGAGAAAGAAACAGCTTAATCCTAGTTGCGGAAAAAAATGGCGTGATCGTAGGCTTCAAAATAGGTTACGAGTTGGATGAGAGTGTTTTTTATAGTTGGCTTGGCGGTGTCGTACCAGAAGCTCGTAACGAAGGTGTGGCACAGATGCTTTTGGAGGCGCAAGAAGACTGGGCAGCAGAGCAAGGCTATAACACGCTAAAAGTGAAATCTCGAAATCAGTTTCCCGCCATGCTTCGATTGTTATTGAGAAATGGCTATATCATTGAAAAATTTGAAGAAAAAGTTAACCTTCGTGAATCTCGAGTTCATTTCATTAAAGCGATGTGAAAATAAATGAGACTTTCTCTCATTTAACTATTGACTGAGAAATGAGAATCATTATTATTAACCCTGTCTTAGGGAATGAGGAAGAGCTCACAAGAACGTTGAATGACTTATTAACAGAAGTTGATTAACTGAAAGTTGAGAAGTGATGAAACATTTTTCTGAGAACTTGCACGAATTCTTTTTGACACGACATTGCTCACATTGCTTCCAGTGTAATTTATAGCTTCTTGATGAAGCGATTCTAATGACAGAATTTGCTTTATCACTTCTGCTAGGCGACCCATTTGGGTCGCTTTTTTCTTTCTACAATTTCTATTTGACGTCTCTATCCATAACTTTTCCACACGTGATGATCATTTAAGGATCGTTGATCAGTTCGCCGTTTTTTTAATAAGTACAATAAAAACAATGCTTTGGGAATGATGCCTTGTGTTTTATCTAGTGTTGGATAACCAGTGGATAATTTCTATGAACAGACTTATCCACAGCATGGTGTGGGTTTTGTGAATAACGCCGGAATATTTACGCGAGTTGAATCGAGCGAACAAGATAGATTCAGATCTGTAGTCATGGCATTCTAAGTAGATCTATTAAGTACTGATTTGGATACAGACAATTATGGCAAGTATTCCTGAAAACCCGTTGATCCTCATTGATGGTTCTTCTTACCTATACCGCGCTTTTCATGCCTATCCTGGCACGATGAGTAATGGTGAAATTCCCACTAATGCTGTTTACGGTGTGGTGAATATGTTACGCAGCATGATGCGCCAGTTCGCCTCTGACCGTATTGCGGTAGTTTTTGATGCGAAAGGGAAAACCTTTCGAGACGATATGTTTCCGGAATACAAAGCAAACCGTCCACCAATGCCAGATGATCTGCGCTGCCAAATTGAACCGCTGCATGATGTGATTCGTGCGATGGGACTACCGCTGATTTGCGTCCCTGGTGTCGAGGCCGATGACGTGATTGGAACACTTGCTTACCAAGCATCACAACAGGGCATGCCTGTATTGATCAGTACTGGTGACAAAGATATGGCGCAGCTGGTGGATGACAACATTACGTTGATCAACACCATGACCAATGTGGTCATGGATCGCGACGGTGTGATTGAAAAGTTCGGCATTCCACCAGAGTTGATCATCGATTATCTCGCGTTGATGGGGGATAAAGTCGATAACATTCCTGGTGTTCCTGGTGTGGGTGATAAAACCGCCACCGCATTGCTACAAGGTATTGGCGGCATCAGCAAGTTGTACGAAAATCTTGATGATGTTGCTGCTCTTGGCTTCCGTGGTTCAAAAACGATGGCGAAGAAACTTATCGACAACAAAGAAAATGCGATGCTGTCGTACGAGCTGGCGACCATTAAGCTAGATGTTGCGTTAGAAGAAACGCCAGACTCGTTACTAAAAGCGGAGCCAAATAAAGACGAACTGATTAAGCTGTATGGTCAACTGACGTTTAAATCTTGGCTGAATGAATTACTGGAAGGCGGCTCTGGCTCTGTTGTCGCGGTCGAGCTGGCAGGCTCAGCTCAAGCCTCATCTTCTCCATCAGGGATGGAAACTTCCGCTGTTACTCTCGATCGTAGCCAATATGAAACCATCCTAGATGAAGAAGCGTTCAATACGTGGTTAGAAAAACTCAAAGCTGCTGAGTTATTTGCTTTCGATACCGAAACTGACAGTCTAAATTACATGGTCGCAAACCTAGTTGGTTTGTCATTTGCTATCGATGAAGGTATCGCGGCATACGTGCCAGTTGCTCACGACTATTTAGATGCACCGAAGCAACTGGATCGCGACTGGGTTCTTGAGCAACTAAAACCGATTTTGGAAGATGAGTCGTTAGCTAAGGTCGGTCAAAACCTCAAATACGATGCGTCTGTATTGGCTCGGTACAATATTGAGCTAAAAGGCATTAAGCACGACACCATGTTGGAATCGTACGTTTACAACAGTGTGGGTGGTAAACACGATATGGACAGCTTGGCACTGCGCTTTCTTCAGCACAGTTGCATCTCCTTTGAGCAAATTGCGGGTAAGGGTAAAAAACAACTCACGTTTAACCAAATCGAATTAGATCAAGCATCACCGTATGCGGCAGAAGATGCGGATGTGACCCTTCGTCTGCATAATCGCCTGTTTGCTAATATCGAGCAAGATGAAAGTTTAAAGACCGTTTACGAAGAAATAGAAATGCCGTTGGTGCCTGTGCTGTCTCGCATTGAACGAACCGGCGTATTCATTGACGAAATGCAATTAAGCGCACAGTCGGTAGAAATTGCGGCACGCCTCGATGAACTTGAGAAGAAGGCATACGAAATTGCAGAGCAAGAGTTCAACATGAACTCGCCCAAACAACTTCAAGCCATCCTGTTTGAAAAAATGGGTTTACCGGTTGTGAAGAAAACGCCATCAGGTACGCCGTCGACCAATGAAGAAGTATTACAGGAGCTGGCGCTCGATTACCCATTGCCAAAATTGATTTTGGAATATCGCGGTTTGGCGAAGCTTAAATCGACGTACACGGACAAGCTGCCAAAGATGATCAACCCAAACACAGGGCGAGTGCATACTTCTTACCATCAAGCGGTCACCGCAACAGGTCGTCTATCTTCTACCGATCCGAACTTACAGAACATTCCAATTCGTAACGAAGCCGGTCGTCGCATACGCCAAGCATTTGTCGCGCAAGCAGGTCACAAAATCTTAGCGGTCGATTACTCGCAAATCGAACTGCGCATCATGGCGCACCTTTCTGGCGACCAAGCACTATTGGATGCATTCCGTGACGGAAAAGATATCCACGCCGCAACCGCGGCAGAAATCATGGGGTTGGATATTGATCAAGTATCGAGTGAACAGCGTCGCCGCGCTAAAGCCGTTAACTTCGGGCTTATCTACGGCATGAGTGCGTTTGGCTTGGCGAAGCAATTGGGGATCCCTCGCGGTGAAGCGCAAACCTACATGGATAAATACTTCGAACGTTACCCTGGCGTAATGCAGTATATGGAAGACACACGCAGTGCGGCGGCTGATAAAGGCTACGTTGAAACGATTTTTGGTCGACGTTTGCACCTACCCGAAATTAAATCGCGTAATGGTATGCGTCGTAAAGCGGCAGAGCGAGCGGCAATCAACGCGCCGATGCAAGGCACGGCAGCAGACATCATCAAGAAAGCGATGTTGCTTGTGGACCAGTGGATTCAGGAAGAAGGCAATGGTCGTGTGAAGTTGTTAATGCAAGTACACGATGAATTGGTCTTTGAAGTTGAAGAGTCATCATTGTCCGAAATTGAAAGTAAAGTACAGAAACTGATGGAGTTTGCAGCAGAACTGAAAGTGCCTTTAATCGCGGAAGCTGGTCATGGTGATAACTGGGATCAAGCCCATTAGTCACTTTTAAACCATTTCTGCCAATTTAGTATGAGCCAGCGCACAAACGTTGGCTTTTTTGAGCGATTAAAAAAGCGAGCGCAAAGTTAGCTTTAATGTTGCTTAATAAAAATTTCATGAAAAAAAACTACAAAAATTCTTTGCAATTCTGACCAATTGTTGTACATTAATACTCGTAGGGTACAGAGGTAAGATGTTCTATCTTTCAGACCTTTTGTTTCACGTTATTGGATTAGGCTGATTCAGCCGCCCCAGTCACTTTTTGACTGGGGCGTTTTTTATTGGGCGAAAGAAAATTTTTCTTTTTGTTCAATGATTTGGGCTGGTAACGACTTGTCTTTATATTTCACTCACCCTTAACCTATTATCTACACTTCAATTTTCTTCAAAACTCACAAACTATCAGTCTGTAAATTTATGCCAATCACACTATGATTTTTTCTTGAAGGAAACTAAGTTGACGTGGAAATGGGCAGGTTACTGTCTAACTTATTGAATTGTAATTTCTTTACTTGTTATGGTTGTGAGTTGATTAAGCGAAAGCTAAAGTTAGACGGCTTTTTAAGCTATTGAAATCATCCGATAGTTCAGCAATGCTTTGGCACATAATAATAAGTACCAATTTTTCTCTCCCGTTATCCCTACCAGGAAGGTGGGGATTTTTATTACCTGAAATTCGCGCTTTCCACCCTCAGAGCAATAAAAAGCCCGACCAAAAGGCAGGGCTGTGTCAAAAATAATTAACAAAAATTGTTAATTATTCTTCGTGGTTCTCTGGTGTATCCAGTTCGCTTTCTTCCATCAGGTGAGCGAACGCAGGTGCAAACCAAGTGTCCAGTTTAGCGCGCAGCTGATCAACGCCTAATCCCTTTAATGAAGAGAATACGTCAACAGCCACATCGCCGCCGAAAGTTTCCACTTGCTGGCGCACTTTCAACAATGTTTGTTTGCGCGCCCCACTTTTTAACTTGTCTGCCTTGGTGAGTAAGACTTGTACTGGGATGTGGCTGTCAATAGCCCAGAAAATCATTTGCTGGTCGAGATCTTTCATTGGATGACGGATATCCATCAGAACCACCAAGCCTTTTAGGCATTGGCGCTTCTGCAGGTATTCACCCAAAGATTTCTGCCATTTGTTTTTCATTTCTAGTGGTACTTGAGCAAAACCGTATCCCGGTAGATCGACAATATGACAACCTTCTTCTACTTTGAAAAGGTTGATCAATTGGGTGCGACCAGGTGTTTTGGATGTCTTGGCTAAGCTTCTCTGATTAGTTAGACGGTTAAGTGCACTTGATTTACCAGCGTTTGAGCGTCCTGCAAACGCAATTTCGACACCTTCGTCTTCCGGCAGGTGACGAATATCGGGTGCGCTGGTGATGAAATGCGTATTTTGGTAATGAATTTTTACGCTCACTGTTAACTCCATCTCGACTTTGTGTAGTCGATTGATTACTTTTTTGTGAAAATGTGTAAAATAACCGTGCTCGGCATAAGGGCGCCTATTGTACCATGAGTGTACGCGGTATGTTCATATTCCGTGGTACTGGAAGCTTGATAATTATAATGGAATGTCATGAAGAAATTAGCGCTAATTTTGAGTCTTTTAGCCAGTTGCTCAGTATGGGCCCAAGGTAGTATTGAGGCTGGTAAAGCAAAATCACAAACCTGTGTCGCCTGTCACGGAGCAGATGGCAACAGTGCAATAACAACATACCCGAAACTCGCAGGCCAACACGCGAAGTATCTTGAGAAGCAGTTAAAAGATCTTAAGCTAGGCATGACAAGTGGTGGTAAACAAGGTCGTTATGACCCGGTAATGAGTGGGATGGCAATGCCACTAAGTGATGAAGATATCGCTGATCTATCCGCTTATTATGCGTCTCTACCCATTTCAGAGAACTCAACGCCTGAAGATGTGGTAGCGAAAGGAAAAAACCTTTATACCGCGGGTGATGCTGAGCGTGGTCTAACCGCATGCATTGCTTGCCATGGTCCACGAGGTAATGGTACTGAGCTTTCAGGTTTTCCTAAAATTTCTGGTCAGCATGCAGACTACATCAAAGCTCAGCTAGAAAAATTCCGCGATGGCAACCGTGGTAACGATATGAATGGCATGATGGGTGACATCGCTAAGAAAATGACAGACCAAGATATTGAAGTTCTGTCGAAATACGTTGGCGGTCTGCACTAATATACCCAAGCGATTTGAGATCCCGCATCTTGAAGTTAATTGGGTAGATACCCCCTTATATGGTTCGAGCAACCTTTTACAACAATGCCCTTGTGAATTCGCTGGGGCATTGTTGTTAGTAAGGTTGGTCACGGTTTCGTCACCGAGGTGGCACTTGAAAGCGACAGGCTTACTGTCGCTTTTTATATCTGCTCGATATCAACCACAATTAGCATTGTTACGTTTATCCTTCCAATCAAAATTTTTTAACAAAAATCGTTGAAAAAACGTTCAGTAACACTCCAATCTGAGTCAACTTTCTGGTATGTTTCGCATCCCTGTTTGAGGAAGTCAGCATGCACACCTGTCCTTTATGCCAAAATCAGCGCGCTCACCATTATTTCGAAGATCAGCAACGTGAATATCTTCAATGTGAGCAGTGCAGTTTGGTGTTCGTTAATCCAGACCAACGTTTGGATGCGGAAACTGAAAAAGCTCACTATGATTTGCATGAGAACAACCCCGAAGACTTGGGGTATCGACGTTTTTTGTCGAGAATGGCTGAGCCAATTTCAGAGCGAATTTCACCACAATCGAATGGAATCGACTTTGGTTGTGGTCCGGGCCCAACGCTTTCCTTGATGCTAGAAGAAGCGGGGCATAACATGGCGTTATACGACCTCTACTATCACCCTGATACTTCGGTGTTAGAAGTGCAGTATGACTTCATGACAGCAACTGAGGTGATTGAGCACCTCTACCACCCCAATTTGGTGTGGAAGCAATGGTTGAATTTAGTTAAGCCTAGGGGCTGGATTGGTTTGATGACGAAAATGGTCATCGATGCAGAAGCATTTAAGTCATGGCACTATAAGAACGATCCAACCCACGTGGTGTTTTTTAGTCGTGATACTTTCCAGTTCCTCGCTGAGCGGGATAAGCTCGAACTCGAATTTATTGGTAATGATGTAATTTTACTGAGGAAGACCCAGTAATGAGCCGTACAAAGAAATCTAGAAAGCCAGGTGCCGCAGGCGCGCCTGAACCTGTTGTTACTCGTAACCGCACCGAGTCTGATGTTGAAGGCCGTCTACGTAAGCGTGCTAAAAAGCGCAAAGGCTTGCAGACTGGCAACCGCAACACAGAAGCGAACGAGAAGAAAAAACAAACCGCAGCACAAAACCGTGATCCGCGCTTGGGTAGCAAGAAGAAAATCCCTTTAGTGGTTGAGCCAGCGAAGAAGATGACAAAGCAAGAACGTCGTCTATCCGCAGAGCAAGAGCTAGAAATGCTAGAAAATGATGCGCAATTGAACGTATTGCTGGATCGTATCGAAGCGGGTGAAAGCCTAGGTACTGGTTTACAGAAATACGTTGATGAGAAACTGAACCGCATCGAGAAGCTAATGGATCAATTGGGTCTGTTGGAGCCTGAAGAAGATGAAGACTTCACTGCGCCTGCTGAAAAAAGCGCGCGTAATGATGATGACTTGCTTGCAGACTTCGACGATATAAACTTCGACGATTACAAAGGGTAATGGAGCAATGAACGTAACCTTATTAACTATTGCCGGTGTGGTTATTATCATCGCGCTCGCTTCTTATGCAGGTTACCTTCTGCTTCAATTGAAAAAGCAAAAGGAATTGCAGCTGAAGCATCAAAAGTTGGCGATTGATAAACGTAACGCTAACATTTTTGAGAGTGTGCATACTTTGTGTCAGGCAGGCATTCAAGGCCAATGCGATTTATCCGAAATCAGTATCCGTGTGTATAACATTATGGATTACGTACAGGGTGAAGACCGTGTCGATTTCGATAAAACGTACCCTGCAATTTCTGAGCTTTTTCATATTGTGAAAGATATGCCGCGTGGTGAAGAACGCCAACAGCTTGCCAAGAAAGAGCGTATGCAGCAGAACTTGACTCGTCATAAAGCGGAGAGCCGCTTAACGGATGCGATTGTCGAAGAACTCAAATTGTTGCAAAAAAACGTCCAGCCACTGAATAATCAAATTAATATTCAGATGATTTAACACTGACCCACTGGTTTTTTGATGACTATTGGAGGTATCGTGATCACGTTGGCACTTCTTTAGTTTTATAATTAAAAAGCCAGTCGGCGCGCCGCGGTTGTCATCATCATGTGGCAAAATAGCGGCTCTGAATATCGGGTGACGACTTTCGTTGCCCTCGCATTTAACGGAAAGTACCACCATGTCGAATCAACACACTGAATCGAAACAGCAAATCGTCTGGGATCAAGCGGTATTGGATAAGTACAATTATTCCGGTCCTCGCTACACGTCGTACCCAACGGCGCTGGAATTTCATGAAGCGTTTACCATTTCTGATTATGATATGGCATGCACTCAGTACCCAGATCGTCCGTTATCGTTGTACGTTCACATCCCGTTTTGTCACAAGCTTTGCTATTACTGCGGCTGTAACAAAGTGATTACGCGCCACTCACACAAAGCGGACGAATACCTCGACGTACTCGAACACGAAATTCGCCAACGTGCTTCGCTGTTGGTTGGTCGCACGGTGACTCAATTACACTTTGGTGGTGGTACACCAACGTTTCTTTCTGAAAAGCAAATTACACGTGTCATGAGCCTGCTGCGTCAAGAGTTTACCTTCAGTTCCGATGCAGAAATCAGCATTGAGGTTGACCCGCGTGAAATCGAGCTCACGGTGCTGGACCATCTGCGCTGCGAAGGATTTAATCGCCTGAGTATTGGTGTGCAGGACTTTAACAAAGAAGTGCAGCAGTTGGTCAACCGCGAACAAGATGAAGAGTTTATCTTCGCGATGGCGGCCCGTGCGAAAGAGCTGGGCTTTCGCTCAACGAACCTTGATTTGATTTACGGCTTACCGAAGCAAACGAAGACGTCTTTTGCTAAAACGCTTGAACAAGTGCTAGAAATGCAGCCAGGTCGTTTGTCGGTGTTTAACTACGCGCACATGCCACAACTGTTTGCAGCGCAGCGTAAGATCAAAGATGAAGACTTACCTAAAGCCGAAGAGAAGATGGCGATTCTGCAAGACACCATCGCGACACTGACTGGCGCTGGCTATCAATTTATCGGCATGGACCACTTTGCTTTGCCGGACGATGAACTTGCCGTTGCCCAGCGCGAAGGTATTTTGCATCGCAACTTCCAAGGCTACACCACACAAGGTGAATGTGATTTGGTTGGCTTTGGTGTGTCAGCGATTTCGATGATCGGCGATGCGTACGCGCAAAACCAGAAAGAGCTGAAGAAATACTACGCTCAAGTCAACGAACTTCGTCACGCACTGTGGAAAGGAGTGTCGTTGGACTCTGATGACCTACTGCGTCGTGAAGTGATTAAGCAGCTGATTTGTAACTTTCAATTAGACAAGAAAGCCATCGAGTCAGAATTCAAACTGAGCTTCGATCAATATTTCAAAGAAGATTTGCAGCTACTGCAAACCTTTATCAATGATGAATTGGTCGAAGTGGATGACAGTGAAATCCGTGTGACGCTGCGAGGTCGTTTGCTGATCCGTAATATTTGTATGTGTTTCGATAAGTACCTGCGAGCGAAGGCGCGTCAGCAACAATTCTCTCGTGTTATTTAATCAGAGAATCCGATTCAAGATATAAAAAATGCCAGCATGCGCTGGCATTTTTCTGTTTTTTCGCTGGATTTACGCGCGATCTTTTACTTTCTCTTTCAGTTCCGCTTTTTCTGCTTCTGAAAGGAATGCAATCTCAAGACCATTGATTTGCGCTTGACGAATTTGCTCTTGGCTCAGACCAGCTGCTGGTGCCGCTACTTCGTATTCGTATGGTAGCTCGATGCCTTCTACCGCTGGATCGTCAGTGTTTAGAGACGCAAGAACGCCATGCTCTAGGAACTGTTTGAGAGGGTGGTTTTCTAACGTTTCTACCGTGCTAGTTTGGTAGTTTGATGTTAGGCAAGATTCAATACCAATGCGGTGTTCTGCGAGATAATCCATCAGTTTTGGATCGTGAATCGCTTTTACGCCGTGGCCGATACGAGTTGCGCCCAGCTCATGGATTGCTTGCCACATGCTCTCTGCACCTGCCGCTTCACCAGCGTGAACCGTTACCCCAAGGCCGGCATTACGTACTTGCTTGAAGTGAGACACAAAGCGATCACCCGGTTGGCCAAGCTCGTCACCCGCCAAGTCGACGGCAACGATATGATCTTTTTGGCTCAGAATACCGTCCAACTCTTGTTGGCAAGCGTCGGTGCCAAAAGTGCGACTCATAATACCGATAAGATTGACTTTAATGCCAAAATCACGCATACCCGCTTGAACCCCATCCACGACCGCTTCAACCACACCTGCAACGGGTAATTTGTGTTTCATCGCCATGTAGTATGGAGAGAAACGCAGCTCAGCATAATCAATCTGTGCGTTCAGTGCGTCTTCCACGTTTTCGTACGCCACACGACGACATGCGTCTAGATCGCCTAATACGGCCACCCCCCAGTCGAGCTTAGAAAGGAAAGCAACAAGAGAAGGTTCTGTTTCGACAATTTGAACGTATGGCGTTAACGACTCGATATCGTATGCAGGTAGAGTGACCCCAAATTTTTGGCCAAGCTCGAGAATAGTCTTAGTGCGAATGTTACCGTCAAGGTGACGGTGCAAGTCAGTGAGAGGAAGATTCTTCGTTATCATTATGTCGATCCGGATAGTGGTGAACAGGAACAAAGCCCAAACATCATCTGTGACAATAAATGGGTAAGGCTTCCCGAAGTATAAATAATAGGTTAGTCGATTGTCAGCAGACGATGACTATGAAATCAACGATTCTCGCTCTTTTCTGCTTCACGTTAACCAAATATGTTGGTGTACGACGTAAGTGATGGTCAGTACAGTTCTTTTAGTTTTCTAGTTAGTGTATTACGTCCCCAGCCTAGTACTTTAGCTGCATCTTGTTTATGACCTTTAGTGTGCTCCAAGGCCGCCTCCAATAAAATGCGTTCGAATTCTGGTAAAGCGTAAGACAGCAGTTCTTTATCCCCTTCCGCGAGAGATTGTCGAGCCCATTCCGCTAGGTTTTCTTGCCAACTGCCGTGTGTGGCGTCTGAAATAGTCTTTTTCTCTTCGAGGAGTTCACTTGGTAAGTCATTGGGAAGTACTTCGCTACCACTGGCCATCACGGTTAACCAACGACAAATATTCTCTAACTGACGTACGTTGCCCGGCCAATCGAGACGATTAAGAATTTCAATGGTCGATGGATGCAGCGTTTTTGTTTCAACGTCAAGCTCATCGGCAGCTCTGATAAGGAAATGCAGAGTTAGCTTTTCAATGTCTTGTTTGCGTTCACGCAGGGCAGGGATTTGTACGCGGATGACGTTCAAGCGATGGAATAAATCTTCACGAAATCCCCCATTCTGAACCAGTTTTTCAAGGTTTTGGTGAGTAGCGGCGACGATACGGACATCAACACTGACCGGAGAGTGACCGCCTACTCGATAGAACTGCCCATCCGCCAACACACGCAATAAACGAGTTTGGATGTCTAGCGGCATATCACCGATTTCGTCCAAAAATAGCGTGCCGCCATTGGCTTGTTCGAAGCGCCCTTGACGGATACTGTTTGCTCCCGTAAATGCGCCTTTTTCATGACCAAACAGCTCGGATTCAATCAGGTCTTTGGGAATAGCGGCCATGTTCAAAGCAATAAACGGCTTGTTGGCGCGTGGGCTGTGGCGATGTAAGGCATGAGCGACTAACTCCTTGCCTGTACCGGATTCGCCATTGATGAGTACTGAAATCGACGAACGTGAAAGGCGACCAATAGCTCGAAATACCTCTTGCATTGCGGGGGCTTCGCCGATGATTTCCGGGGTTTCTGCAGGAAGGTCTTCCGGTGAGAGTTGTTCACGCTTGTTTTCGTGGCTATGTGCAATAGCACGTTCGACCAAAGTTAAGGCTTCATCAATGTCAAACGGCTTTGGCAAATATTCAAAGGCGCCTTTTTGGTAGGCATTGACCGCAGCATCGAGATCCGAGTGCGCCGTCATGATGATAACAGGAAGGTCAGGGTAATCGTGTTGTACTTGTTTGAGCAGCTCTAAGCCATCGATACCGGGCATGCGAATATCTGATACTAAGACATCGGGCACTTCGCGCTCCAGTGACATTAAAACGCTTTCCCCATCGGCGTAGGTTTCGCATTTTATATTGGCGGAGGAGAGCGTTTTTTCCATTACCCAGCGAATTGAACTGTCGTCATCGACGACCCAAACATATCCTTTACTCATGTGTTATTAATCCTTGCAGCAAAACTGAAAAAACTGACGCGTAGCGAACTCCATTCGCGCCGTCAGATCGGCAGATAAATTGTAAACGTGGTATGGCCTGGCCAGCTTTCTACGTCGATTTTTCCGTTGTGCTGGTCGATAAGGTTCTGTGAAATGGACAGCCCTAAACCAGTGCCGCCCTCACGACCACTGACCATGGGATAGAAAAGCGTGTCCTGTAATTCTGGCGGAATGCCAGGACCGTTATCGGTGATTTCGATACGGGCTGCTAGCTTGCAGCGTTTTCCGTGGATATTGGCTTGGTGTACCGTCCTGGTTCGGATGGTTATTGTGCCGTGATCCTGATGGCTAAGAATTTGCGCTGCGTTGCTAACGATGTTGAGCATGGCTTGTTCTATTTGATCCGCATCCATCAATATTTCCGGCAAACTGGGGTCGTAATCACGCTCAATGACCATCGATCGCTGTGACTCGAGTTCGACCAGTTGACGAACCTTTTCTAGAGTTTGATGCAGGTTTTCTTGTGTCTTCTTACCTGGCTTTTGTGGCCCAAGTAAGCGGTCAACCAATGCTCTTAATCGATCCGCCTGCTCAATGATGATGTGTGTGTACTCGGTGAGAGAGGGATCTGGCAGCATCTTTTCTAACAGTTGTGCCGCCCCACGCAAACCACCCAAAGGGTTTTTGATCTCGTGTGCTAAACCTCGCACCAACAATTTAGCGGCCTGTTGTTGTGCATGTTGGTTAAGTTCTTGTGACAGTCGACGCTGTTGATCAATCTTGCGCATTTCGACAAGCAGCATGAGCTGTTTTTGCCAAGTAATGGGGCTAACGGTGACCTCTAGCATAAGAGGACGGCCATCGACCACAAAGGTGACGTCACTATCGGTGAGGCTTTGACCACTCTGTAGAGGCTGCGTGAGAAGCGCGAGATCCAGCGAAGCGTGCTGAATAAGTTGAGACAGAGACTGCTCGACTATACGTTTAGCACTTTGAGAAAATAACAGCTCCGCGGCAGGATTGGCATAGCGGATGGCCAATCCTTCATCAAGAATCAGCGTTGCTGTCACCATGTTGTTGAGAATGGCACTAGGGAGACTGGTATCCACATTACGTCCTTGTTTTGCGTTAAGATTGTGCGACGCACAATAATGGTGCAATGGAACGTTAAGTATGGCGAATAAATCTCAGAAGAAAAAGTGAAAAGCATCGCGGTGATGCTACTTTTCCATCAAATAGTCTATTTTGCCCCTTTTACGGTCGGCTTAACACTTGCTCTGTGTAAATGCACCGTTATAGGGCTAGTTGATGCAATAAGCTTGCCGCTTCTCTTTGCGTGCACTGCCAGCGTATGAGTTCCTCGGTCAATATTATTTAACTGCCAAGTCATGCGGCCTTGTGGTGCACCATAAGGTTTGCCGTCGAGTAGCAGCTGCAATTGCTCGCCAATACCAAGTTTGCGGTTGGTTTCAAGTGTAATATTGATGAGTCCACGATTACTGCGGATGGTCTCGTTATGTTGAGGAGTCTGTATTGAGAGTTGCAATGGCTGCAATTGATCCGTTTTGGTTTCCGGCTTTTTCTCGGGTTTTGTCGTAGTGTTCGCTTGTGGGGTGAGCGATTCAGTGCTTTCCACTTTAGGCGCAGGGGCACTGGCTTCTAAATTTGGCAGTGCGATGGCCTTTGAACCTTGGCTAGGGGTGTCACTAAAGTGGATCACCCCACTTTCGTCCACCCAAGTATAAGCGACTTGCGCAGGGACAGCGGAGGCTATCAGTAATCCGCCGAGCGCACACAGAGATGGTATAAGCTGAACTTTCATGGCTCACCTTCTTTTGATAGATGATTTCACGTTTTGGTTGCTTCGGCTCTTGATAAAAAAAAAGAGTCTGAGCGTATTGTAATTATTTATTCATGTTAAACGGGGCAGTGGATCGAACGAATACAAAAAAGGCCCGCCTGCGAGGCGAGCCTAATATTTTGTTGCGGTGTTTACATTTTACACGGCGATGCTCTTATACCGAGTAGTAAAGCTCAAACTCAACTGGGTGAGTTGTCATGTTTACGCGCTCAACATCTTGAGACTTAAGTTCGATGTAAGAATCGATAAAGTCATCAGAAAATACACCACCAGCGGTTAGGAATTCACGGTCAGCATCCAGTTCTGCTAGTGCGTCTTTCAGTGAGTAAGCAACGGTTGGGATTTCTGCTGCTTCTTCAGCTGGTAGATCGTAAAGGTCTTTATCCATAGCTTCGCCTGGATGGATCTTGTTTTTAATACCATCAAGACCAGCCATGAGCATTGATGCGAAGCATAGGTATGGGTTTGCCGCTGGGTCACTGAAGCGAACTTCGATACGACGCGCTTTAGGGCTTGGTACCACAGGGATACGGATAGAAGCAGAGCGGTTACGTGCTGAGTAAGCGAGCATCACTGGCGCTTCGAAGCCGGGTACAAGACGCTTGTACGAGTTAGTTGATGGGTTCGCAAACGCGTTGATTGCGCGAGCGTGCTTGATGATACCGCCAATGTAATACAGCGCCATTTCAGATAGACCGCCGTACTTATCGCCAGCAAATAAGTTAACGCCGTCTTTCGCTAGAGATTGGTGAACATGCATACCCGAGCCGTTATCGCCAACGAGTGGTTTAGGCATGAAGGTTGCTGTTTTTCCGAATGCGTGTGCCACGTTGTGCACGACGTATTTGTAAATTTGGATTTCATCCGCTTTCGTTGTTAGCGTGTGAAAACGAGTTGCGATTTCGTTCTGGCCAGCGGTCGCTACTTCGTGGTGGTGCGCTTCAACAACTAAGCCCATTTCTTCCATCACCAGACACATTGCAGAGCGGATATCTTGAGAGGAATCGACAGGCGCGACTGGGAAGTAACCGCCTTTTACGCCAGGGCGGTGACCTTTGTTACCACCTTCGATGTCAGTACCAGTGTTCCAAGCAGCTTCCACGTCGTCAATCTTGAAGAAAGAACCTGACATATCTGTTGAGAATTTCACATCGTCGAATAGGAAGAACTCTGGTTCTGGGCCGATAAGTACAGTGTCTGCAACGCCAGTTGAACGCATAAAGTCTTCTGCGCGCTTAGCGATTGAGCGTGGGTCACGGTCGTAACCTTGCATCGTAGCTGGTTCTAGGATGTCACAACGGATATTTAATGTTGCGTCTTCTGTGAATGGGTCAAGAACGGCTGATGAGGCATCTGGCATCATTACCATGTCTGACTCGTTGATACCTTTCCAGCCAGCCACTGATGAACCATCGAACATTTTACCTTCTTCGAAGAAATCTGCGTCGATTTGGTGAGCAGGGATCGAAATGTGCTGCTCTTTACCTTTTGTATCAGTGAAGCGTAGGTCAACAAACTTTACTTCGTTTTCTTGGATCAGTGATAAAACGTTTTCTACTGACATCTTGGATAACCTCCAGTGTTATAAGCGGTAAAAGCTCGATTTATGAACTATTCATGAAACCAGCATTGATTAATCAATTTAAGATTTTTCATTAATCGATGCTGGTTTTATTAAAGCCAGAACCGTGCCAAAAAAAATATTCCATTAATTTCAATAAATTGCGATTCTTGGGGCTAGTTTGGTGCAGGCCGCTGCACCAAAATGATCTTAGTTTGCACTATTGTGGTGCTTTAAAGCTCGTTGCACCACAATGTGACAGCCGCATTGTTCATTCAGCCTAGCTTTTAAGCAAGAGTCAATTTTAATTATGCATCGATAAGAATAAAGTTGCGCTTAATCAATTCGTTCTGCGGAAGAAAGTGGGCATTAAGCGTAAAAATCGAAAAAATGCTCGGGAGTAGATCACATATTTCTAGGATTTTTGCTAGAATCTGGTACATTATGGCCGTTTTTTTAATCAGAAAATGTCACCAGAGAACACCCGTTCTCAGCATGGGGGCATTTCATATATCGAAGTGAATCACTATCCATGGCTACTCCACAGATTGATAAATTAAGAAATATCGCGATTATCGCGCACGTTGACCACGGTAAAACTACGTTGGTTGACAAGCTGCTACAACAATCAGGCACGCTTGAGTCTCGCGGTGAAGCTGAAGAGCGAGTCATGGACTCGAACGACATCGAAAAAGAGCGCGGTATTACCATTCTTGCTAAAAATACAGCAATCGACTGGAACGATTACCGTATCAACATCGTAGATACTCCGGGACACGCGGACTTCGGCGGTGAAGTTGAACGTATCATGTCGATGGTAGACTCAGTTCTGCTTATCGTTGACGCAGTGGACGGCCCAATGCCGCAAACTCGTTTCGTGACTCAAAAAGCGTTCGCGCATGGCCTAAAGCCAATCCTTGTGATCAATAAGATTGATCGTCCTGGTGCACGTCCTGACTGGGTGATGGACCAAGTGTTCGACTTGTTCGATAACCTAGGTGCAACTGACGAACAGCTAGACTTTAAAGTGGTTTACGCTTCAGCACTTAACGGTTGGGCTTCTCTAGAAGAAGGCGAAACGGGCGAAAACATGGAACCGTTATTCAAAACTATCGTTGATGAAGTCGCGGCTCCTGAAGTTGACCTAGACGGTCCACTACAGATGCAAGTTTCTCAGCTGGACTACAGCTCTTACGTGGGTGTTATCGGTGTGGCTCGTGTGACTCGTGGTAGCGTGAAGCCAAACCAACAAGTGACGATTATTAGCGCAAACGGTAAAACGCGTAATGGCAAAGTTGGTACTGTAATGGGCTACCTTGGCCTAGACCGTCACGAAGTTGACCAAGCGAATGCGGGTGACATCATCGCAATCACGGGTCTTGGCGAACTGAAAATTTCTGACACGATTTGTGCACAAAACGCAGTAGAAGCGCTACCTCCTCTGTCGGTTGATGAACCAACGGTAACGATGACGTTCCAAGTCAACACATCACCATTTGCGGGTAAAGAAGGTAAGTTCGTTACTTCGCGTAATATCCTTGAGCGTCTAGAGAAAGAATTGGTACACAACGTGGCTCTACGCGTTGAGCAAACCGATGATCCAGACAAATTCCGCGTGTCAGGCCGTGGTGAGCTTCACCTATCTATCTTGATCGAAAACATGCGCCGTGAAGGCTTTGAGCTTGCTGTGTCTCGCCCAGAAGTTATCATCAAAGAAGAAGATGGTAAGCTAATGGAACCGTTTGAAACGGTAACGATCGATGTGATGGAAGAGCACCAAGGCGGCATCATGGAGAATATTGGCCTACGTAAAGGTGAGCTGAAAAACATGTCTCCAGACGGTAAAGGCCGTGTACGTATGGACTTCATCATGCCATCTCGTGGTCTGATCGGCTTCCAAACCGAATTCATGACGTTAACTTCTGGTTCTGGCCTGCTATACCATACGTTTGATCACTATGGCCCACACAAAGGCGGTAACATCGGTCAACGTGTTAACGGTGTGTTGATTGCGAACGCAGCAGGTAAAGCACTAACGAACGCGCTGTTTAACCTGCAAGAGCGTGGCCGTTTATTCATCGGTCATGGTGTGGAAGTTTACGAAGGCATGGTTATCGGTATTCACAGCCGCGACAATGACCTAACAGTAAACGCCCTAAAAGGTAAGCAGTTAACCAACGTTCGTGCATCGGGTACTGATGATGCTCAGGTTCTTACTCCGCCTATCATTATGACGCTAGAGCAAGCGCTAGAGTTTATCGATGACGACGAGCTAGTAGAAGTAACACCCGAAAGCATTCGTATTCGTAAGAAGTTCCTAACGGAAAGCGATCGTAAGCGTGCTTCTCGTGGCGCGAAATAATTTTCGTTAAGCGATTCAATTAAGAAGAAGCCTCGAGTTATGCTCGGGGCTTTTTGTTTTCTGGAGTTGAATATGAACCCGATCATTATCACTGGCGGGCCTGGTGCGGGAAAAACGACATTGCTGAGTGCGCTAGAAGCGTGTGGATACGCCACTTTCCCTGAAGGATCTCGCCACTTGATTGAGCAGCAAAGCCAGTTAGATAATGGCATTTTACCGTGGACGAATCTGCCTGAGTTTGCCAAGTTGTGCCTTGAGTTGATGGGCAAGCAAAAGCGTCAGGCGTTGAGTGCTAACGTGGCTTTTGTTGATCGTGCGATTCCAGATATTGTCGCTTATCTGCAAGTGGGTGGTTGTCACGTTGACCAAGCTTTCTTAACTGAAATTGCTGGGTACCATAGTCAGGTGTTTACTTGTCGACCTGAAGCATCTATTTACGTGCAAGATGAAGTGCGTCCGCACAGCTTTGAAGAGGCATTGAAGATTCATCAATCCTTAGTGGATACCTATGTTGATCTGGGTTACGAAGTGGTGGAAGTGCCTTGGGGAAGGGTCGAAGAGCGCGTGGACTTTGTTCGAAGAGTAATAGGCTTAGTCGACGAGGCAGCAGACTAAAACCTCCTCGCGAGGAGGAGGTCTGAATCATTTACTTTTGATTAAGCTTTTGCAGGAATTTATCTGATTCAGCAATCGCTTCGTTCATTTGTTTAATAGCGAATTGAATGTCTTTCTCTAAACTAGAGAACTCACCTTGCAACGAACCAATCGCACTCGCGTTGAGGTTGTGTTTTAGATACAGCGTATTATCGCGCAGTGTGTTTAATACTGGTGCCATCTTTTTCTCGGCACGTTTCATCGCGCTGAGCATGGTTTGGTAAGACGCTTTGGTTTCACGCAGTTTTTGTTCGCTAGAGCGACGCAGCTTGGTATTGGTATACAAGTCGAGTTCGTCTTGCCATTCATCAAATAAAGCATCAGAGACGTCTTCAATGGCAGCGATGCGGTCACGCACCTCTTGCGCGGCTTTTGCGCTGTCTTCGTACTGGTCATTAATCTTGTTATAGATGCTTTCCAGTTCGCCACCATCAAAGTTGGTTAGGGCAGACAACGCCTCAAGTGCGCTGGAGAATTCTTCTTGCGCATCTTGTTGGGATTCTTTGGCATCTTCGACACGGTCGACCATAATATCTCGTTTATGGTACCCGACTTGCTCCATCGCGGAGTAATAAGCAGATTGACACCCTGTCAATGTGAAAATTGATAGTACAATTGCTAATAAATAAGGCATTCTTATGTCCTCGACAATAGGGTCTGTCGACCTTTTGTGGTTGTTTTTTGTTCGATATAAAAGCGTTTTAATCGCGGCGAGAGGGTTGTAGCATAGTCATTCTAAGCAAAACGCCTCTCAACAAAGAGTAAAACGCTTCTAGACGAACCCTTCGGGCAGCGCTTGTGGTTTCTTTCTACTGCGTTATCGGCTTCTCTAGTAGGTTAACTACAATTCAAAGCCTCTGCCTTGTATAAAGAATCCACAAACTGCTGCAAAAATCAGCTCAAAAGGTCAACAGACCCTTATTATGGGATGAACTATGAACCAGTTATTAGAGAGTTACAAGGCAAGGGTAAGCCATTTACTGCCAAGTTGCGTCGCGTTTTTTAAGTATCTTCTTAAGCGATTAACGCACGATCGCGTGAATGTCAACGCGGGCTATCTTGCTTATATTACTTTGTTGTCCATTGTGCCGATGTTGACGGTACTGTTATCCATATTGTCGAAATTCCCTGTTTTTTCGAATGTCGGCGAAGTGCTGCAAGGCTACGTTATTGAAAATTTTGTGCCTGCATCAGGGGAAGTGGTGGATACGGCGTTGCAAGAGTTCGTGGCGAATACCGGAAAAATGAGTGCAGTAGGGGGCGGGTTCCTATTTATTGCTGCGCTGATGTTGATTTCAAACATTGATAAGAGCTTAAACTATATTTGGCGAGTGAAAGACAAGCGTCGCTTGGTGTTTTCTTTTTCCATGTATTGGATGGTGCTGACGCTAGGTCCCATTATGGTGGGCGCGAGTATCGCCGCGACCTCGTACGCCACATCACTGGAAGTCTTAGATCATGAAGTCCTTTCTGGTGCGTTCAATCTATTCTTGCGTTGGTTACCGTTATTGCTGTCTTTTTTTGCGTTTTTAGGCTTATACATCTTAGTACCAAACAAGAAGGTACACCTAGCGCATGGTGCATTGGGTGCCTTGTTGGCCGCGGTATTGTTTGAGTTGAGTAAGAAAGGGTTCGCGCTGTATATTACCCATTTTCCATCATATCAGTTGATTTATGGGGCTTTAGCCGCGATTCCTATTTTATTTGTTTGGGTCTATTTGTGCTGGATGATTGTTTTATTGGCCGCCGAGGTCACCGCTGCGCTTGGTGAACAAGAACACTGGAGTGAGGACTTAGACATGATAGACTCGTCCGCGGAATCTCAGTTAGAAAATGAAGGAAGCGAAAGTAGTGATAGCGCTAATTCAACGAGTCAGTGAGGCCGCCGTTCGAGTCGGTGGAGAAGTGGTTGGTGAAATCGATCAAGGTTTACTTGTTTTACTGGGCGTAGAGAAAGGCGATGATGAAGCCAAAGCCAAGCGTTTGATGGAACGCGTTACCACCTACCGTGTGTTTGAAGATGATGCAGGTAAAATGAACCTCAACGTCAAACAAGTGGAAGGCAAAGTGTTGGTCGTGTCTCAGTTTACGTTACCGGCCGATACCAAAAAAGGCACGCGAGCTGGCTTTTCTCGTGGTGCTCACCCAACCGATGCCGAGCATCTGTATGATTATTTTTCTGACCAGTGTGAGCAGGTTCTGCCGACACAGCGTGGCCGGTTTGCTGCTGATATGAAAGTGTCCTTAGTTAATGACGGGCCGGTGACGTTTTGGCTACAAGTCTAATCTGGCGCTGACACGATCATGGTCTAAGCTATACACCCTAAATGATGTTATTTTACTGGGGCTTTTTCCTCAGACTTTTTGTTTGCTTTGCACGTTCAAAGGATTGATATGTTCAAACTCATTACCCCTAAAACGGATAACCAGCTGAAGAAGTACTATCAATTTCGCTGGCAGATGCTTCGTGAACCATGGCGCATGCCGATAGGTTCAGAACGGGATGAATATGATGGCATGAGCCATCATCGTATGATTGTCGATGGTCGAGGCCGTCCCATTGCCATCGGGCGTTTATACATCACACCGGGTAACGATGGCCAGATTCGCTATATGGCGGTAAAAAGTAATCGCCGTAACAAAGGAATGGGGTCGTTGCTTCTGGTTGCTCTGGAGTCGCTGGCGCGCCAAGAAGGTGCGAAACGTTTGGTATGTAATGCCCGTGAAGATGCGATTGCCTTTTATGAAAAAAATGACTTTGAACGTCGTGGTGAGCTGACCGATGGGCGCGGGCCAGTGTGCCACCAACAGATGGTGAAGCCGCTTGACCCGATGGCGAATGTTTTACGTCGCCCTGAGTGGTGTACTGAGCTGCAGCAGCGCTGGGAGCAACAGATCCCAATCAGTGACAAGATGGGGATCAAAATTAATCAGTACACGGGTTACCAATTTGAGTGTTGTGCGCAGCTCAACCCTAACCTCAACCCTCACAACACCATGTTTGCAGGTTCTGCCTTTACCCTAGCCACACTGACAGGGTGGGGGATGACATGGCTTTTGCTTAAAGAGCGCGGGTTGCACGGGGATATTGTATTGGCGGATAGTTCGATTCGTTATCGTCAGCCCGTAGAGCAAAATCCAGTGGCGAGCACATCACTGGATGGCATCAGTGGCGACTTAGACCGCTTAGCATCAGGAAGAAAAGCACGCATCGTCATTCACGTGGTGATTTATAGCGGTGAGACCCCCGCAGTGGATTTTGTTGGTACCTACATGCTGCTACCCAACGATTCAAAGTTCCTCAGTTGTTAGGTGAGTAGGCTCAAGCGTTCCCTCCGTCGCGCTTTCATTTTCAGTAGGAAGCACTTGCTCTGCTGAGATGGTTGGTGCGACTGGCTCTTGCTCTTCTTCAACCACCTCTTCGCTGAGTTGTTCTTCATGCAGCTCTAGATTGATATCATCAATCAATGTCGTGGGTTCCATCGACGCCTCGGATCTCTGCCGCGATTTGTCAGTCTTTACTGATGATGGGGGCTCTACGCAGTCATTACGACTTACTTCGCCGCTTAGAAGGTCGCCTTGAACCACACCACATACCCCGTCCAATTGGTAGACAATGCCACTAAGCGGGGTGTTGGTCATATCAAATTCGCCCAATACCTTACCAGTCATGGTTTTTCCTGACATGGTGATTGGTTGAATCGCCACCTTCCCACGCTGAGCCTCTAAACGCAATGGGCTAAAGGTCACGGCTTTGAGATCATGGTCGGCTTGTAATTTTAAGGTCGTATCACGCATATTCGCGGCCACCTCACCAGACAAACTGTAAGCCAGCATATTGCGATCACCGACGAGTCCTTGCAGGTCGAGGCTTAGGTCAGTGAATCCTTCGAATGCAAATGTTGTAGGTAAGTAACGGTTGAGCAGCTTCAGTGGAATGCCGTCAGCATTTACATTTAACGCCCATGGCTGACTGGTGGTGTTTAAGTCGATGTGTCCAAACCCTTCGATGTAGCCTTGCTCTAGTGGCGCAAATAGACGAGTCAATTGCCAGAAGCCATTGTCGCTTTGCATAGAAAGCGCCGCATGAGATGAGAGAGTCTGCTCATAACTGGCATTAACCACACTGGCATCGAGATGCCCATTCCAAAGAACCCAGCGTTTGTTCGACCTTGCTATTTCAAGCTGTTCACCGTCGATGCTGAAACCAGAGAGTTGCCAATAAGGCGTTTCGGAGAGTTGAATGATTTGGCTGCGTTGAATATCGAGTCGTTTAATCGCCACATGATCTAACTTGCTTGTGGCGGTGCGCCACCAGTCGTGGCGGTCTTCTGGCTGTATGGTCCACTTCAAACCGCGGACGGAAGCCTCGTCGATTTGCCATTGGGTAGGACTAAATTTCCCGGAGGTTTGCACTCGGCCTTGTTGCCAATCGAAACTTAGGTCATTCAGTAGGAGTTGACCTGGCTTGAGCATGGCGCTTAAACGTGGTTCCACAGCCGTTTGCTGCTGGAATTGAACACTATCGGCTTGCAAAGAAATCTGTGCGGTGGTGTTCCAGAGTGAGAGAGGCAGTGTGGCGTCCTCAACCGACAGTTCGAGGTTTTGCCAATGCCAGTCTCCCCACGCAATATCGGCATTCAGAACATCGAGACTATTGATGTGACTGATTTGGAAAGGTAATGTTTGCCAGGGTTTCACTAGAAGGGAATCGCGCTGCGCGTTACTCATCTGCAGTTTATTGATGGTGACGTTCACTAAAGACCACCCTTGTGCGTACTGCTCACCTTGGCCGGACACTTGGCTATTGCGCCAGCTAAATGAAGCGCCGTAAAGCGTGCTGTTTTCCGGCTTGTAGTCCATGTCGACCAAAACTTGATTAAAGGCTTCGCCACTCCAATATATTTGATCGGCCGCGAGTTGAACCTCTCCATACGGTATAGAGTCGCCATTCCATCGTGGCGATTGAATTTGGAGGTTAATACCATTGGCAGAAAACTGTTCGTCAGCGTAATCAAGATTCTTGAGGGCGACCTGATGAAACTGAATATGCTCTAGGCTGGGTAAAGCGGGTAGTCCTTGTTGTAAGCTGAGTCCGTCAATGAGCAAGCTGTCGACGATCCACTGACCATCACGATAAACATCGGGATTCATCCAGAGATCAATTTGTTCGATATAAGGGTAATCGGCAGTTGCGGCACTCACACCTTGTAAAGTCAGGTGGTATGGAAAGTCATAATGAATGCTGTCGGCGTTAAAGGGCAGATTAAGCTGGTGCGAAAGCCGTTGCCAAGTGGCGTTAGCGTAGGACGTGGTGAGCAGCGCAATCACAGCGGCCGGAATCGCAACCACTAACACAAGTAACAAAATTAGAACTCGACGCGCTGTTTTCATCCCTAGTAGAACCTATTGTGGGTGCATGGAAACTGAGATATCAGTTTCTCAAATGATTTAGATAAGTGTTAGCTTGTATCAATCTTGTGCGGTATTCAATAAAAAGCCCCTCAAAAGAGGGGCTTGAAGAAGTTTTTTGTAACTAAGTCACGGTCGACTTAGATTGGCTTGGGATTAATCAATCTGTGGCCCAGCGGCAACCAGAGATTTGCCTTCCGCATTGTCTGTGTACTTATCAAAGTTATTGATGAAGCGCTCAGCCAGATCTTTCGCCTTGCTTTCCCATTGTAGTGGGTCTACGTAAGTTTCGCGAGGGTCGAGAATACTTGGATCTACGCCAGGCAGTGACGTCGGCACTTCAAGGTTGAAGATAGGGATATGTTTAGTCCCTGCTTCTTCAATAGAGCCATCTAGGATAGCATCAATGATGCCACGCGTATCTTGGATAGAGATGCGCTTACCTGTGCCGTTCCAACCTGTGTTTACGAGGTAGGCTTCTGCGCCCGCCGCTTCCATACGTTTCACCAATACTTCTGCGTATTTTGTCGGGTGAAGCGTTAAGAACGCCGCGCCGAAACAAGCAGAGAAGGTTGGTGTTGGCTCAGTAATACCACGCTCTGTACCTGCAAGCTTCGCAGTAAAGCCAGAGAGGAAGTGGTATTTAGTTTGTTCAGGAGTCAATTTAGACACAGGAGGCAGTACGCCAAACGCATCTGCAGAGAGGAAGATCACTTTATTCGCGTGACCGCCTTTTGATACCGGTTTCACGATGTTGTCAATGTGGTAGATCGGGTAAGAAACACGGGTGTTTTCTGTCTTCGAACCGTCATCAAAATCGATAGAGCCGTCGCCACGAACGGTGACGTTTTCGAGTAGCGCATCACGTCGGATGGCGTTGTAGATATCGGGCTCTGCTTCTTTCGATAGTTTGATGGTTTTCGCGTAGCAACCGCCTTCAAAGTTGAAGACGCCATCGTCATCCCAGCCGTGCTCATCATCACCAATCAGCGCACGTTTAGGGTCGGTAGAAAGCGTTGTTTTACCGGTACCAGACAGACCGAAGAATACTGCCACATCACCCTCTTTGCCCATGTTTGCACTGCAGTGCATCGATGCGATGTCTTTGAGAGGAAGGAAGTAGTTCATCATCGCGAACATACCTTTCTTCATCTCACCACCGTACCAAGTACCACCGATAAGCTGCATGCGCTCAGTGAGGTTAAAGACGGTGAAGTTTTCCGAGTTCAAACCTTGCTCTTCCCATTTTGGGTTAGTGCATTTTGCGCCATTCATGACCACGAAGTCGGGCTCAAAGGTTGCCAACTCTTCTTCGGTTGGGCGAATAAACATGTTTTTAACGAAGTGCGCTTGCCAAGCGACTTCCGTGATAACACGAATGCTCAAGCGTGTATCAGGGTTTGCACCACAGTAACCGTCAACGACAAACAAACGCTTGTTAGACAGTTGGTTTGTCACCAATTCCTTCAACTCATTCCATACTTCTTGAGAGATTGGTTTGTTATCATTTTTTACTTGATCAGACGTCCACCACATATGCTCTTCAGTGGTAGCGTCTTTGACGATGTATTTATCTTTTGGTGAGCGACCAGTAAAGATGCCAGTGTCAACGGCAACCGCACCTAGTTCAGTAACCACACCGCGCTCATAACCGGTTAAGTCTTCACGCGTTTCTTCCTCAAACAACATTTCATAGCTTGGGTTGCGTACAACCTCTTTGACGTCATGCAGTCCGTGTTTGGTTAGATCAAGTGTTGCAGCCTTAGTATGTTCCATAACGGTCATAGGTGCTCCTTATAAGGATTTTGTAGGGATTTTGTAAAGATGTTTTTATTTTAATCTGCTCACCATGCTAGCAACGGGGCGGAGAGAAAACAGGGAGACAGTTCAAAAAATATCCATGATTTCAGTGAGTTTTTAGGTGACCCGTCACATATTGGTGGGGAATAGTTTATCGTGCGCGCAATCCTTTGCGCTAGGGCGGGAGCGTTATTAATTATTTAAAATTAAGTGGTTGTTTTATTACGTCTAAAGCCAAGTGTTACGGGGGGTGGATCACAAAAAGGCCAGCATTGAGCTGGCCTTTTTTGGGTGAATTACGTGCTTGATAAGTCGTAAGAATTAATGCAGGGTTTTATTATCTGTAGAAGCTTGCGCATAGAGTTCGGTCACTTCTGATTGATCAAACGTATATGTTGTACCGCAGTAATCACAATGTAATGAAACCGAACCAACTTCAGCCAAAATGTCATAAATTTCAGATTTTTCAACTGTGATAATAGCGGCACCACTACGATCACGAGAACAGCCACAATGGAATTCGACTGGTTGTGGTTCGTAAAGACGCACTGTGTCTTGGTTATATAGACGGTACAGTAGTTCGTTGGCTTCTAGGCCAAATAGCTCTTCGTCTTTGACGGTGTCCGTCAGTTGCTCTAGATGTTCGAAATCATCCGGTGAACCAGTGCCATCTGGAATCACCTGAAGCAGCATGCCGGCAGCGTGTGGCGTGCCTTCGTGCTCGCCCGTGCGGATCCATAGGCGCGTTTTGAGCTGCTCTGAGTTTGCGAAGTAACCTTCTAGAACGTCAGCTAACGTGTCACCTTCTAGCCCAACCACCCCCTGGTAACGCTCACCATGTTTTGGTTCGATAGTGATCACGAGGTGACCTTTGCCCATGAGCTCGTGAAGGTTGGCGTTATCGGCAATATCGCCTTCCCAACGAGCGACACCACGAACACGTTGCTTGTGGTCACCATTGATAACGGCAAGAGACACAGGACCATCGCCTTGCAGCTGAATGGTGATAGAGCCTTCGAACTTAAGAGTGGCAGTTAAAAGAGTGGTTGAAACGAGTAGCTCACCCAGCAGTTTTTCTATTGCTGCCGGATATTCCTTGCTGGAGATAACACGTTGGTACGCTTCATCCAATTGTACCAACTCGCCACGTACGGAAAGGTCTTCGAATAGGTAGCGGTTTAAAACATTATTTGCCATGGAGTGCTTTCCTCGTTGGTAATTCCGGCTTTTATTGATTTTTGAACTTAATGATGTCTCGGCGCTGCTTCTTATCTGGGCGGCGATCTGGACTTGGGTTGTGGGCATTAAGCTTACGTTGTGTCGCGTGTTCCTCACGTTTCGCGATACTTTCAGTAGTTTCACGATACAAGGTTTGTGCGACAGGGGCGCCTTTACGTTGATCAGAGACTTTTTCGATGATCACAGTTCTTTCTTCGTTGCCTTGACGAAGTCTTACTTCAGCGCCCACTTCAACGATTTTACTTGGTTTGCTTCGTTGGCCATTATAGTGGACTTTGCCGCCATCGACCATGTTACGAGCGATAGAGCGGGTTTTATAGAATCTTGCGGCCCACAGCCATTTATCTAGCCTCACGGCTTCATTTAAGGAACTCATAGAACACAACGCTATCTAATCACTGCCTGAATGTGGCAATGAGTGAGTGATTATTCACCTACAGATGGAGTCAAGGTGGATTTTTTTCAAGGTAGTTGGCAAAAACGGCATAAGAAAAAGGTACAAAATCCAAGTTGTGATATAGTTCACTGCTCTTTGTTGAGTAATAATTTTATTGCAAATTTAGCAAGTTAAAGTCGATAGTTATTGTTATAGCTGAATAGAATAAAGGAATCCACGCAGTGAAACGTTTAGAGCTAAGTGCAGGATTATCAAGCAGACCGCTACTGGCTCAGTTAAAGTCCAATAATCATACGATTCAAGCAAAGCTCAGTTTGTTGCTAACCTGCCTTTTCATTGCGGTCATTGGCTGGATACTGGGTAAGATCGTGTGGTTAGCCATACCGCAAGCGTCGGATGTGCCGCAATGGCAACCAGCAGTGAGCAACGTTGTCGCCAGTAATGAAAATAGCGCGATTGATTTCAACGCCCTTCAAAATGCCAACCTATTCGGAAAGTACACTGAGCAAAAGCCTGTCGCAATAGAGCAACCCGTGGTGAAAGATGCCCCTAAGACGCGTCTCAACTTAACCCTTGTTGGCGCTGTGGCGAGTAGTGACCCCAATACGAGTTTGGCCGTGGTTGCCAACCGCGGGAAGCAAGCAACCTACGGACTTGGAGAAGAAATTGAAGGGACGCGTGCAACGTTAAAAGCGGTGTTGGTGGATCGCGTTATCATTGACAACCAAGGGCGAGATGAGACCTTAATGATGCAGGGGCTCGAGTATAAGAAGCTATCCGAATCGTCACGGTCTGCGCGCAGCCAAGCTCAACAAGTCGAGTCTAGCGCTGGCATCGGGGACGAATTAGCGCAAATCCGAGAAGAAATAGCGAAAGATCCACAAAGTGTTTTCAAATACATCGCTATTTCACCAGTGAAAAGAGACGGAGGCATTGTCGGTTATCGAGTGTCACCGGGGCGTGATGCGGCGCTGTTTAATGATGTGGGCCTAAAACCCGGTGATATCGCAGTACAGCTAAACGGGATCGATTTAAGTGATCCATCTTCTTCAGTCCAACTGATGCAAGTCATGCGCGATCCGCAAGAATTAAATTTAACTGTTGAGCGCAATGGTCAACAGTACGAGATCTATATCCAATTGTAATACTTAGGCAACCGGCGTAAGTTCAGGGAGACATACGTGAAACATTGGTTCAGCAAAAGCGCTTGGCTACTGGCAGGAAGTTTACTCTGCACTCCAAGTGCAATAGCAAACGAATTCAGTGCCAGCTTCAAAGGTACTGATATTCAAGAGTTCATCAATATCGTTGGTCGTAACTTAGAAAAGACCATCATCGTTGATCCATCCGTGCGTGGGAAAATCGACGTCCGCAGCTATGACGTGCTTAACGAAGAGCAATATTACAGCTTCTTCCTTAACGTACTCGAAGTATACGGCTACGCCGTCGTAGAAATGGACAACGGTGTACTTAAGGTTATCAAAGCGAAAGACTCCAAAACGTCGGCTATTCCAGTGTTAGGTGACGGCAGTGCGCAAGGCGACAGTGTGATCACGCGAGTCGTTGCGGTGCGCAACGTGTCGGTCCGTGAGTTGTCTCCTTTACTGCGCCAGTTAATTAATAATGCAGGTGCGGGCAACGTTGTGCACTACGACCCAGCCAACATCATCTTGATCACTGGACGCGCTGCGGTGGTGAATCGTTTGGCCGAAATCATCAAACGTGTGGACCAAGCTGGCGACAAAGAAATTGAGCTAGTGGAATTGCGTAATGCTTCTGCAGCAGAAATGGTGCGAATTGTGGTTGCGTTGAATAAGAGTGCGAACCAGAAGAGCACCCCAGAATTCCTTGAACCTAAGATTGTTGCTGATGAGCGTACTAATGCGATTTTGATTTCGGGTGAGCCGAAAGTACGTGCCCGTCTTAAGCGCTTGATTCGTCAGCTTGACGTTGAAATGGCGACCAAAGGCAACAACCGCGTGGTATACCTTAAAAACGCCAAAGCAGAAGATTTGGTGGACGTCCTAAAAGGCGTTTCCGACAACCTACAAGCGGAAAAGCAAGTCGGCCAACAATCATCAGGTGCACAGCGAGGTGAAGTGGTGATTGCCGCTCACGCGCCCACCAACGCGCTGGTGTTAACTGCCCCGCCAGACATTATGAATGCACTCCAAGACGTCATTGCTCAGTTGGATATTCGTCGTGCGCAGGTTCTTATCGAAGCGTTGATCGTTGAAATGTCGGAAGGTGATGGCATCAACTTAGGGGTGCAATGGGGCTCGTTGGAAACCGGAGCGGTGATTCAATACGGGAATAACGGGGCGCCCATCGGTCAGGTGATTGTTGGCTTGGAAGAGTCTAAGGATACTGTAGAGAAAAAGCTGATCCGAGATTCGGATACAGGTGCTATCAAGTACTACGAAGAAACCACGACGAAAGGCGATTACTCTACTTTGGCCTCGGCTCTAAGCGGCGTCAATGGCGCGGCGATGAGCATCGTAATGGGTGACTGGACGGCTTTGGTGAGTGCGGTGGCGACCGATTCCAACTCAAACATTTTATCTTCTCCAAGTATCACCGTCATGGATAATGGCGAAGCATCATTTATTGTTGGTGAAGAAGTGCCTGTCATTACTGGCTCTACAGCCGGCTCTAACAATGACAACCCCTTCCAAACGGTCGATCGTAAAGAAGTGGGCATCAAACTTAAAGTGGTACCACAAATCAACGAAGGAGATTCGGTTCAACTGGATATTGAACAAGAAGTCTCTAACGTGTTGGGCGCAAATGGAGCGGTCGATGTACGTTTTGCTAAACGACAACTGAATACATCGGTGATGGTCCAAGATGGGCAAATGTTGGTGCTTGGTGGTTTGGTGGACGAACGAGCATTAGAAAGCGAATCGAAAGTGCCACTGCTGGGGGATATTCCTGTGCTAGGTCACTTATTTAAATCAACCAGCACGGAGACGCAAAAGCGTAACTTGATGGTATTTATTAAGCCGACCATCATTCGTGATGGTGTGACCGCTGACGGTATTACACAACGTAAGTACAATTTTATTCGCGCCGAGCAGTTGTATCGAGCGGAGCAAGGTCTGAAATTAATGGGTGATGAAAAAATTCCAGTTATGCCAGCATTCGGCCAAGAACGTCAGCACCCAGCAGAAATTCAAGCGTTTATTGATCAGATGGAAAAAACTAATGGTTGATATGTTAGACACTGCGCCCAGTATGCGTCGTCTGCCATTCAGTTTTGCCAATCGCTTTAAACTGGTGTTGGAGACAGAGCACCCAGAGCGTCCTCCCATTCTTTACTATGTGGAGCCGATAAACCCTGCGGCTTTGGTTGAAGTGCGTCGCGTCCTGAAGCGAAGCTTCGTGCCTCAGCCTATCGATAAAGAAGCATTCGATAAAAAACTGACCGAAGCTTACCAACGTGACTCCTCAGAAGCTCGCCAACTAATGGAAGACATCGGTGCCGATAGCGACGACTTCTTCTCTCTGGCTGAAGAGTTACCACATGATGAAGATTTGCTCGAGTCGGAAGGTGATGCCCCGATCATCAAGCTGATCAACGCCATGTTAGGTGAAGCAATCAAAGAAGGTGCGTCGGATATCCATATCGAAACCTTCGAGAAAACCTTGTCGATCCGTTTTCGTGTTGATGGTGTGTTGCGCGAGGTGTTAACGCCAAGTCGCAAACTGGCGCCATTATTGGTATCGCGTGTCAAGGTGATGGCGAAACTCGATATTGCCGAAAAGCGCGTACCTCAAGATGGTCGTATTTCTTTGCGAATTGGCGGTCGTGCGGTCGATGTGCGTGTGTCTACCATGCCGTCTTCTCATGGAGAGCGAGTGGTCATGCGTTTGTTGGATAAAAACGCCACCCGTCTCGATTTACACAGCTTGGGTATGACAGCCTCTGTGCACAATAACTTCCGTCACCTGATCCAGCGCCCTCACGGCATCATTTTGGTGACCGGTCCGACAGGGTCTGGTAAGTCCACCACCTTGTATGCCGGTCTGCAAGAGATCAACAGTAACGAGCGCAACATCTTAACGGTTGAAGACCCGATCGAATTTGATATCGATGGTATTGGCCAGACTCAAGTTAACCCGAAAGTGGAGATGACCTTTGCACGAGGGTTGCGTGCGATCCTACGTCAGGATCCGGATGTTGTGATGGTCGGTGAGATCCGTGACTTGGAAACGGCACAAATTGCGGTTCAAGCGTCTTTGACTGGTCACTTAGTCATGTCGACTCTACACACGAACACCGCGGTGGGGGCAATCACGCGTTTACGTGATATGGGGATTGAGCCATTCCTGATTTCATCTTCGTTGTTAGGCGTGCTAGCTCAGCGTTTGGTCCGTACGCTTTGCGCGGATTGCAAAGAGCCGTATGAAGCTGATTCAGAACAAAAGAAATTGTTCGATATGGAAGAGCATGACGCTTTAGTGCTTCACCGTGCGAAAGGTTGTGAGACGTGTAACCAAAAAGGTTATCGAGGACGTACCGGTATTCATGAACTTGTAATGATGAACGACCAGGTTCAAGAACTCATTCATAAAGAGTCGGGCGAGCAAGAAATTGAGAGAGCCGTTCGTGCCCATACGCCAAGTATTCGCAGCGATGGTTTAAGCAAAGTACGCCGAGGAATTACATCACTTGAAGAAGTGATGCGAGTGACGAAGGAAACGTAATGGCGGCATTTGAGTACAAAGCGCTGGATGCGAAAGGCAAGCAAAAGAAAGGCACCATAGAAGGGGATAATGCTCGCCAAGTACGTCAACGACTGAAAGAGCAAGACATGCTCCCAGTTGAAGTCGTGGAAACCAAAGCAAAGACGGCGAAGTCTTCTGGTTCGGTCAGTTTTAAGCGTGGTATTTCAACCGCAGAGCTAGCGTTAATTACGCGGCAATTATCGACTTTGGTTCAATCGGGCATGCCATTGGAAGAGTGTTTGCGTGCCGTTTCTGAGCAGGCGGACAAACCGCGTATTCGCTCAATGTTGGCTGCGGTTCGCTCTAAAGTCACCGAAGGTTATCCACTCGCGGACAGTTTGGGCGATTACCCTCATGTATTCGATGAGTTGTACCGCTCCATGGTGGCCGCGGGTGAGAAGTCTGGTCACCTAGATACCGTATTAGAGCGTTTGGCTGATTACGTAGAAAACCGGCAAAAAATGCGTTCGAAATTGCTCCAAGCGATGATCTACCCAGTGGTATTGGTGGTATTTGCCGTCGTGATTGTGTCGTTTTTGTTAGCAACTGTCGTCCCCAAAATCATTGAACCTATCATTCAAATGGGGCAAGAGTTGCCGCAGTCAACGCAGTTCTTACTGGCGGCGAGTGAGTTTGTGCAAAATTGGGGGCTTATCATCTTCGTCGTGCTGGTGGTGTTTTTTTACGGGCTCAAACTTGCGTTGCAAAAGCCCGACTTTCGCTTAGCTTGGGATAGAAAAATTTTGAGCTTGCCGCTACTGGGCAAGATTTCTCGAGGCTTGAATACGGCGCGCTTTGCACGAACACTCTCGATTTGTACGTCCAGTGCGATTCCTATCCTAGAAGGCATGCGTGTTGCGGTTGATGTGATGTCGAATCGTTATGTGAAACAACAAGTGTTGATTGCAGCCGATAACGTGCGAGAAGGGGCGAGCCTACGTAAAGCGCTAGACCAAACGCGACTATTCCCACCCATGATGCTGCATATGATTGCCAGCGGGGAGCAAAGTGGCGAATTAGAAAGCATGCTCACTCGCGCGGCAGACAACCAAGACCAAAATTTTGAATCGACAGTCAATATTGCGTTGGGGATCTTCACACCCGCTCTCATTGCCTTAATGGCAGGCCTCGTGCTGTTTATTGTGATGGCGACCTTGATGCCAATGTTAGAAATGAATAACTTGATGAGCGGATAATATTCGAGTGAAGACGTGTCTATTTTGTGTAGGCATGGCTTGAACTAACTTTCGGAGAAAAAAATGAAATTTAAGCGTAGTAAGCAACACGGTTTCACATTGTTAGAAGTGATGGTGGTAGTCGTTATCTTAGGTATTTTGGCCAGTTTTGTCGTACCAAACTTATTGGGGAACAAAGAGAAGGCTGACCAACAAAAAGCCATCACCGACATTGTCGCGCTGGAAAACGCACTGGATATGTACAAGCTGGATAACAGTGTGTACCCAACAACAGATCAAGGTCTAGAAGCATTAGTCAGCAAGCCGTCAAACCCAGAGCCACGTAACTATCGGGATGGCGGTTACATCAAGCGTCTTCCCAATGATCCTTGGAGGTATGAGTACCAGTATCTAAGCCCTGGTGATAACGGGACGATTGATATCTTCACTCTAGGCGCTGATGGCCAAGAGGGCGGGGAAGGGCCAGCTGCGGATATTGGCAACTGGAACATGCAAGATTTTCAATAAATTGAGCTAAAGCCAGCACTAATGGAAAAAATGCCAAAACACAACGGTTTTACATTGATAGAGATTCTATTAGTGCTGGTCTTGCTGTCTCTGACTGCGGTCGCGGTGATCACGACATTACCGACCAGTCAAAAAGACCTCTCAAAACAGCATGCTCAAAGTTTCTTTCAACGCTTACAGTTGCTTAACGAAGAAGCGGTGCTGAGTGGTAAAGACTTTGGTGTGCGCGTTGATGAGGCCAAATCGACGTATGTGTTGTTAAGTTTGAGCGCGGACGGTTGGCAACCACTGGAATTGAACCAGATCCCAAGCAAAACCAAACTCGAAGACGACATCACTTTGCAGCTCGAACTTGGCGGTGGGGCTTGGGATAACGATGATCGCCTATTCAAACCGGGCTCTCTTTTTGACGAGGATATGTTCGTTGAAGAAGATGAAGAAAAGCAAATTAAGCCGCCGCAAGTGTTTATCTTTTCTAGTGCAGAGGTGACGCCGTTTACGTTGTCATTCTTTCCGCAAAACAGTGACGCGTTTAATGATGGCTGGCGAGTCGTCGGTAAGGAGAGCGGACAAATCTTGCTATTGGCGCCAGGTGAAGAAGTAAAAGAGGATGAGAATGCGCTATTTTAAGCAAACTCGCCCACATTTGAGCCGTCGCCGGACGAAGGGCATGACGCTGCTGGAAGTGTTAGTTGCTCTGGCTATTTTTGCGACTGCAGCGATCAGTGTCATTCGCTCAGTCAGCCAACATATTAATACTATCGGTTACTTAGAAGAAAAAATGTTTGCAGCCATGGTGGTGGATAATCAAATGGCCAATGTGATGTTAAGTACCGGTGAGCTAAAAGCTCAACAGGGGACGGAAGAATTAGCCGGGCGCACTTGGTATTGGAAACTCACGCCTATTGCTACCACGCAGCCATTACTGAAAGCATTTGATGTCAGCGTCGCGATAGAGAAAAACGCGAGCCCAATCGTGACGGTAAGAAGTTATGTGGCGCAATAAAAACCAGCGCATGGCTAAGCGCCGAAGGGGGCAAGGCTTTACACTGATTGAAGTGTTGGTCTCGATTGCTATCTTTGCCAGCCTCAGTGTCGCGGCGTATCAAGTGGTGTCGCAAGTGCAGCGCAGTAACGTGTTGTCAAAGGAGCGAACCCAGCGCCTAAATGAACTTCAGCGCGCCATGGTCATGATGGACAACGATTTTCGTCAAATGGCGTTGCGTCAAACGCGAACCAATGGCGAAGACCCTGATAGCCAACTGATTTTTTGGTCAGACTATTTGTTGGACTCGGACACCAAAGGTTTAATGTTTGCTCGTTTAGGATGGCACAACCCACAGCAACAGTTCCCTCGGGGTGAAGTCACTAAAGTGGGCTACCGTCTAAAAGATCAAACATTGCAACGGGTGTGGTGGCGTTACCCAGATACCCCAGTCGGGCAAGAAGGCATTGTGACGCCATTGTTAACCCAAGTCGAATCGTTCGACATGCGTTTCTATGATGGCAAGCAATGGACAACACAGTGGGAGAACGACCAAGCACTACCTAAAGCGGTATCTGTAGAGCTTAAGCTGGAAGATTACGGTGACATTGCCCGTACTTACTTGACTCCTGATGGCACATTCCGCCAAACCGAAGCGGGGGACGGCAATGATTAACCGTCAACGTGGCGTTGCTTTGATTATTGTATTGATGCTGCTAGCAATCATGGCGACAGTCGCCGCCAGCATGTCAGAACGCCTGTTTTTGCAGTTTCAACGGGGGTCGAATCAGATTAATTACCAACAAGCTTATTGGTATAGCTTGGGGGTGGAAGCGCTCGCCAAAGTCGGTATTGAACAAAGCTATCAAGATACCGATACGATTAACATGAGCCAACCGTGGGCAATCAAAGAGCAGGTGTACCCCCTCGATTACGGCCAAGCGGCCGGGCGTATCCGGGACAAACAGGCCTGCTTCAATCTGAATGTATTGAGTCGTGTGCAACCGACAGGGCAGCAAACCGTACGACCGTATTTAGTGCGTGTATTACAGAGTTTGCTTGAAGAATCCGATGTCGATCCTTATCAGGCCGAGGTTATCGCTGACTCCACTTGGGAATATATTGATTCTGATAACATCGTTCGCTCAACGGTGGGGGTTGAAGACAGTACCTATGAAGCGATGAAGCCCGCCTATTTATCGGCCAACGGTTGGATGGCTGATGCCACTGAGTGGCGCTCGGTATATCAGGTTAGTGGTGAGATTTATCAAAAGGTGGAGCCACTAGTGTGCGCGATCCCGAGTGATGATTGGCGATTAAACGTCAATACGATTGAAGTCGAGCAAGCTGTGATCTTCGTCGCGATGTTTGCGCCAAACCTAAGTCGCAGCGATGCAATTCAGTTGATAGAAAAACGCCCGTTTGATGGGTGGGATAGTATTGACGAGTTTTTAGCGGAGTCAGAAATAGCTGGCGTGAGCGAAGATGTAAAGAAAAACGCCAAAGGCTATTTGGGTGTGGATAGCGCCTTTTTTGAACTGGATGCACAAGTGTTGGTGGATGAATCACGAGTACGAATCCGAAGCCTTTTGCAAAGTACTAATAGAGAAACGGTGACCGTAGTTCGCCGTCGTTTTGGAGGGATCAGTGAGCGAGTTTCTGACCGTTCGGCTGAGTAGCGAACAACAAAGTACCATTCCATGGGTGGTGTGGTCGACAGAGCAGCAGGAAGTGATTGCCAGTGGTGAAATTGCCGGTTGGCAACACTTGGATGAATTGGTTGCCTATGCTGGTCAACGTCAAGTCGTGGCTTTGCTGGCAAGTAATGATGTGGTTCTGACACAAGTGGATATTCCGCCTGGTGCTGCACGTCAATTCGACAGCATGTTGCCCTACCTAATTGAAGATGAGGTGGCGCAAGATGTTGATGGTCTTCATTTTACCGTGTTGGGGAAACAAGCGAATAAAGCGCAAGTGTGCGCCGTCGAGCGTGGCTGGCTGAAAACGGTGCTACAGCGTTTTACCAGTCAAGGTATGGTGATCAAGCGGATCTTGCCAGATGTGTTGGCATTGCCTGTTAATGGGGATCACAGTAGTGCTGCAGTGATGGGTGATCAGTGGCTTATTCGACATTCTCACTCGGAAGGTGCAGTGGTTGACGCTTCATGGTTAGACCTTTATCTCTCTTCTTATGTACAAAATCATGCAGATTGGAAGCTTGACTGTTATAGCTCAGTACCAGAATCGACGTTGACGGATATTTGGGTTCCGCAGCCAGAAGAGATGACCATGGGGTTACTGGCAAAGGGGGCCGCCGAGAGCAAAATTAATTTGCTGACTGGTGTCTTTAAACCGAAATCTTCTTGGGGGAAATACTGGAAACTATGGCAAAAAGCCGCTATTGCTGCGGGGGCCTTGCTGGTGGTTATGGTCGCTCAGCAGTTGCTTACCGTGCATAAATATGAAGCTCAGGCTCAAGCCTACCGCGCTGAAAGTGAACGTGTTTTCCGCCAGATATTTCCGAATAAGCGTCGTATCCCGACCGTGAGTTATCTTAAGCGACAAATGAACGATGAAGAACGTCGTTTATTGGGCAGTGGTGATGAGCGAGCGATGTTGTCATGGCTGGCGGCTTTGCCTGCTACCCTTGGGCAGATTAATGATTTGGAAATCACCAGCTTCAAATATGACGGTCAACGTGGTGAAGTGCGTATTCAAGCTCGCAGTTCAGATTTTCAGCCTTTTGAGCAAGCTCGCGTCAAGTTGGCGGAGCAGTTTAATGTTGAACAGGGTCAGCTTAATCGCAGCGATAACGTCGTGATGGGCAGCTTTGTCTTGAAGCGTTTGTGAGGGTGATGATGAAACAGTTAATTTCTCAAGCACAAGCTTGGTGGAGTAGCATCTCACAGCGTGAGCAGCGTCTAGTGATGGGGTGTGGTGCGATCGCCATTATTGGCATGGTTTATTGGGGCGTTTTACAACCGATGAGCCAACGAGCAGAACTCGCACAATCGCGGATTCAAAGTGAGAAGCAACTGCTAACGTGGGTGCAAAACAAGGCGGATGACATTACAGCACTGCGTAAAAGTCGTGGTGTCAGTTACTCAAGTCAACCATTGAACCAATTGGTTGCTTCTTCTGCTCGCCGTTTTAATGTTGAACTTATTCGAGTGCAGCCTCGCAATGAGAGCGTTCAAGTGTGGATCAAGCCTTTGGTGTTTAACCAGCTGGTGGATTGGCTGCGTTATTTAAAAGAACAACAAGGTATCGACGTTGAGTTTTTAGATATCGACCGAACTGATCCAACCGGCATGGTTGATGTAAACCGCCTTCAGTTTAAGCGAGGTTAAGGTGAAACGAGTAGTACTTTACGTTGTGATCTTTATGACCTTTTTTTCTGTCAGTTTGATGATGGGGTTACCCGTGTCTTGGGTGCTTCAGCAAACACCAACGGTTAAAGGTTTAGATATACAAGGCGCCCACGGATCGGTATGGCAGGGTCAAGCGGCCAGTGTTCGCTGGCAAGGTCAAAACCTTGGTGAGGTCAATTGGGACTTCCAATGGTCGAGCTTATTTACTGGTAAAGCTGAGTTTGCAGTGCGCTTTGGCCGAGGCAGTGATATGGATGTTCGAGGCCGAGGGTTTGTGGGCTATAGCCTGAGTGACGGACCCTATGCACACAACTTAGTCGCATCGATCCCAGCAGTTAACGTGGTCGAGCAAGCGCGCCTTCCGGTGCCAGTTGGCGTTGATGGACAGCTAGAGCTCAATATTCGTCATGCCACTTATGCTGCGCCTTGGTGTAAAACGGGCGAGGGCACTCTGGTATGGAATGCCAGTGGCATTCAAAGTCCGGTGGGGAGCTTGGATCTCGGGCCTGTGATTGCAGACTTCCATTGCCAAGACAGTGTATTGACGGCATCAGGGGAGCAAAGCAGCCCGCAGGTGTCTGCGGCATTCTCAGCACAGTTAATGCCTAATCAACGTTACTCAACCACAGCGTGGTTTAAGCCTGGTGCTGAGTTTCCGCCGAGCATGAGCGAGCAGCTAAAGTGGTTAGGTAAGCCAAATGCTCAGGGGCAGTATGAGTTTGACTATAAAGGTCGGTTTTAAATCCGAACGAACACGAAGAAGGGCTGCCAATGGGCAGCTCTTCTTGTTTTTGGGTCATGCTAGATCCAATGCGTTGAACGCGGTAAATGAAGATCAACAAAGGCCACGGATGGGATTCGCGGCCTATTCGTTAGCTGATGCGGTTAGCGTAAGGACTAAGAATGCGCGAGCCTAATCTTTGCGTTGTAGAATCTCATCCCATGGCAAGTCGGCATCACCTAAGACGATAAAGTTCGGGTTCTCTAGAGTTTCACGCTCGTTGTATGACAGTGGGGTTAATTGGGTGTTGAGAATGCGTCCCCCGGCTTCTTCCACAATACATTGCGTTGCTGCCGTGTCCCACTCTCCGGTTGGCCCTAAGCGTAGATAACAATCGACAGCCCCTTCGGCCACCAAGCAGGCCTTTAATGCGGCAGAACCGAGAGGAATTAAATCGTAATTCCAAGCCCTGCTCATGCGATGGGTGATGCGGTTGATGTCTTGGCGACGGCTAATGGCAATGGCAATATTGTGTCCGGGCTGTTCATGCTTGTGCGTGTGAATTTTCACGCTATCTGACATGTCCGGAATCTTCCAGGCACCTTTGCCGCCATACGCGTAGTAAGTAACCCCAGATACCGGCGCATAAACCACGCCCATGGTAGGTTTGTTGTTGTCGACTAAAGCAATGACGGTGGCGAAGTCACCACTGCGGGCGATGAACTCTTGCGTGCCATCGAGAGGGTCCACCAGCCAATAGCGTTTCCATTGAGCGCGCTGTTCGAGGCTAATGTCGGCGTCTTCTTCAGACAGCACCGGAATGTCAGGAGTCAGTTCACTCAAACGCTTGGTGATGAGTTTGTGTGCGGCAATATCGGCAGTCGTTACAGGGGTCTGATCACTTTTGGTATACGCTTCATATTGTTTTTTTTCATAGATATCGAGGATCAGTTGTCCCGCACTGCGGGCGATCTCAATAACGTGAGGAAGCAGATGAGAGAGGTCTTTTGTCATTGGCATAAGTTATGGTCCTTACTCACAATGTTATTCGGCTCTCATGGCCGTTATTGATTATGTCTGTGAGTGGTGGTTGGTAAGTGTTTCAGTGCCAGCATCAGCGCGGTGATGCTTCGTGCTTCACAGAAATCCAAATGTGTTAATAACTCTTCCGCTTGCGCAAGCGGCCAACGCACAATCTCCAGAGGTTCAGGTTCATCACCTTCTTGCTTTTCTGGATAAAGCGCTTGGCCTAAAAATAGAGTCATTTTGCTCGAAAAGTAAGAAGGAGCGAGGATGACTTGTTTAAGCGGGGTAAGTTGGCCACAACCAAAACCGATTTCTTCTTTTAACTCTCGGTTTGCGGCTTGATGCGCGGTTTCGCCTGGGTCGATAAGACCTTTAGGGAAGCCCAACTCATAACGCTCAGTGCCAGCGGCGTACTCGCGTACTAACAGTAAGTCACCTTGTTCTGTCACAGGCACCACCATGACGGCATCGCGGCCACTTGGTTTCATGCGTTCGTATGTGCGGCGTTCGCCATTAGAAAAGCGAAGATCCAGGGCTTCCACGGCAAACAGTTTAGACTGTGCGACCGTCTGACAAGAGAGAATCTCTGGAGGGGTCCTTTTCGACATGGCGCTGGCTCCTTGGTGTCGTTGGCATATTACGAGGTGCGTAAGATGCTTAATATATGAGAACTCCGCTTGAGTTTCTAGCTGATTTTTCTGGCTAAGGCCGCGGTGAGATATAAAAATGGGAGGCCGAAGCCTCCCATTTTCTGACAGTGTGTCCGCTTAGTAGTAAGAGTGGTCACCACGGTCGTGTTCTGTTGCATCGCGAACGGCTGTTAATTCACCAATGAATTGGTTTAGCAGCTCTTTCTCAATGCCTTCTTTCAGTGTGACGTCCACCATCGAGCAGCCGTTACAACCGCCACCGAATGCAACGATAGCGATGCCATCTTCTGTAATTTCAACCAAGTTAACGTGACCACCGTGACCAGCAAGCTGTGGATTGACTTGCGTTTGGATAGCGTACTCAACGCGCTCAACCAAAGGAGCGTCATCCGACACTTTACGCATTTTTGCGTTTGGTGCTTTTAGCGTAAGTTGAGAGCCCATTTTATCGGTAACGAAGTCGATTTCAGCCTCTTCCAGGAATGGCAGGCTTAGCTCGTCCACATAAGCTGAAAAGCCGCTGTAAGGAATTTGAGTGTCGGTCGTTTCCACGGCTTCTGGTGGGCAGTAAGACACGCCACATTCAGCGTTTTGTGTACCTGGGTTCACAACGAAAATACGAATGTTGGTCCCTTCAGGCTGCTGGCCTAAAAGGTTAGCGAAATGCGTTTGCGCAGTTTCTGTAATAGTAATATTTGACACGACGAATACCCGAGTAAATTTGTAGGTTACTGCTGCTATTCTACTCTTGTTGACGTATGGGTCTAGTCTTTTTGATGCTAAGGCATGGCGAAGCGATCTAGAGAGAATGAGGAGCAGGCGTTCTGCAGAGACAGTAAATATCGATGCTTTCTACGCCGACTTCAAGTAGTAAATGACATAATTGTCGGACCGTGCTGCCAGTCGTAACCACATCATCAACAATGGCCACGCGAGAATATTTGGGCTTGTTCGCAAGCACAAACGCTCCAGTTAAGTTTTGCTCCCGACTCGATTTGGTATGGCCTCGTTGTGATTGCGCATGTTTCACGCGACGGAAAACTTGGCCGTCGAAATCCGCTTGTAAATGCAGGGCCAAATGTCTGGCGAGCACATCACTTTGATTGAAGCCGCGATGCAGGTAACGTTGCCAGTGCAGCGGCACGCTGGTAATGAGTGACGCAGGGGCGGTAATACGCTGCGCAAAGTGCTGGGTCAGGGCTTTTACATGCCAAGACTCACCGTGATCTTTAAAACGCTGTACTTCTCGTGAGAGGGGAAAGTCGTAATCGCCCAGCGTAAACAACCGTTGCCAAGGCGGCGGTTCGGATAGGCAATCGCCACATACATTATCAATCTCGGCTTCTTCTTCCTTTAAGGTCAAACCACAACGCCGACATCGCTTGACTGGAGCGAGATACTGCAAGCAGTGTTCACACCAGCGCAGTGCATTAGAATGGCTCCGTGGGTGGATAGGGAGCCGACACAAGCCGCATTGGCTACTGAGCACGCGATGCATGATGTTTTGCCAGTGATGAGATAACATACAATTCATTCAAAGTAGGGTTGTGGACAGCCTAACGCTTGGGCGCTGAGGCAAGGAATAGGATAAGTGGGAGAGATTGAGAGCATGAACACGAAATTACACTGGCAGTCGTTCGGTCAGGGGCCAGATCTGGTGCTATTGCATGGCTGGGGAATGAATGGCGCGGTGTGGCAGCAAACCGTTGAGTCGCTTGAAACCGATTTCTGTGTCCATGTGGTGGATCTTCCTGGGTACGGACATAGCGCCGAGCAGCATGGCGAAGATTTAGCGCATATTGCGAATTTGGTCATACAAGACGCGCCAGAGAAAGCGATTTGGCTCGGTTGGTCGCTAGGTGGTTTGGTGGCGATGCACATTGCACTCACTAGACCGGATCGCGTCCATAAACTGATCACGGTGGCCAGTTCGCCTAAATTTGCGGCAGAAAAACCGTGGCGGGGCATTCAACCTCATGTGCTTAGCGCGTTTACCTCTCAGTTGAACGAAGATTTTGCGCTGACGATTGAGCGCTTCATGGCTCTGCAGGCCATGGGGAGTCCGTCAGCTCGCCAAGACGTTAAACAGCTCAAACAAGCGGTGTTGTCACGCCCTCTACCCAACCCCGACTCTCTTCTCGTCGGGTTAAATATTTTAGCGGAGGTGGATTTGCGAGATGCACTTAGCTCGTTAACGATGCCGATGTTGCGCCTCTATGGTCGCTTGGATGGTTTGGTACCGATTAAAGTGGCAAACGATTTAAGCTTTCAGCTACCGCATACCCAGCAGTTTGTGTTCAGCCAATCCTCTCATGCGCCGTTTATGACGGAACATGATGAATTTTGCTCCCAAATCCGAGGCTTTGCTCACAATTAACGAATGGCGAGCTGAAAAAAACTAAAGTTGTTTAAATTTTGGTCGATATAAAGGTTGGCTGAGCTTTATCTTATAAGCTCGCCATATTGACGAGTTGGGCGACTCTGAGGAGGGTCCGCAATGATTGTGTCACCGACCAACATCAGTGTGCCACTGATCGTCCCATCCGTGAATGTGCAAACGGAGCAAGCTGCTCGTGACAACAAAGTCCGAGAGCCTGTGACGCCAACGATCGCCTTGGCAAAAACCAATGCAGAGCGAAAAGTAAAAGGTGATGATAAGCGGCGACGCCAATCTTCTTGGGATCCTTCCGAGCATCCCGACTATGAAGTAGGGACTGAAGTCGATACGCATTATCACGAAGAGCCAGAAGAAACCTTGGAGCGGCTTTTCAGTTTGCTGGCGCTCAAGTCGTACAGTGAAGATCAGGGCAAGGGCTACACGATACGCTTTCGCTTACCGAAGCGCATTTTGGATGCTGCGATCAATGAAGGATTAATGGAAAGGCGCCGGAAAGTGATCAAGTTCCATTATGGTCATTCCGTCGCGCCCCATACACCGTCAGAAGTGATAGCAGTATTATGACGACTCAATATCCGACGCAAATAAAACGCTCCAAGCAGATTGACTGATTGGAGCGTTTTCTTTTTATACTCTTCCTACTTGAAGCTGCAGCGTTGTTGACTATGCCATCCCACCCTAATCACGGTTGGAATAACTTGTCACCTAATGGCAACTGCAATTATTTTGACTATGGGCGTTAAACCTCGACTACTTCTTCGCTTTAGCGAAAGCGGCCGCAAAGGCACCACCCATCGCGTTGTTCGATGAAGAGTCATCACGGCGAGGCTGACGACGTTGCGGTTGATCGTTACGACGCGGCGCTGCTGATGAGCGTTGGCTGCGGTTGTCTTGACCGGGCTCATCGTTGAGACGCATCGTTAAGGCAATACGCTTACGTTGGACGTCGACTTCCATTACTTTTACTTTGACGATATCGCCGGCTTTTACGACTTCGCGGGGATCGGAGACAAAACGGTCTGTGAGGGCAGAAATGTGTACAAGCCCATCTTGGTGAACGCCGATGTCCACGAAGGCCCCAAAGTTGGCCACGTTTGATACCACTCCCTCTAAAATCATCCCCAGTTCTAGATCAGAAACGGAGTTCACACCGTCGGCAAAGGTGGCGGTTTTGAACTCAGGACGCGGATCACGTCCCGGCTTATCCAATTCTTTGATGATATCGGTCACCGTTGGAACCCCGAAGTGATCGTCGGTGTAATCCACCGCATGCAGACCTTTTAGGAAGGGAGAATCCCCAATCAGTGCTTTGATGTCTTTGTTGTTCTTCTCGGCGATGGTTTTAACTAAAGGGTACGCTTCAGGGTGAACGGCAGAGGCATCCAGTGGGTTTTTTCCGTCCATAATACGCAAGAAGCCCGCACACTGCTCGAACGCTTTAGGCCCTAAACGGGGGACTTTTTTTAAGGTGGTCCGGGTGTTGAAGCGGCCATTTTCATCACGGAACGCGACGATGTTTTGTGCGATGGTGCTCGATAACCCCGCGACGCGAGAGAGTAGTGCTGCTGACGCAGTATTGGCGTCGACGCCCACCGCGTTGACACAGTCTTCAACGATGGCATCGAGACGCTTGGCGAGCATAGATTGGCTTACGTCGTGCTGGTACTGGCCGACCCCGATTGATTTCGGGTCGATTTTCACGAGTTCTGCCAGCGGGTCTTGCAGGCGACGGGCAATCGACACCGCGCCGCGCAATGATACGTCCAGATTTGGGAACTCTTTCGCGGCGAGCTCCGATGCCGAGTAAACCGACGCGCCCGCTTCACTGACAATGATCTTCTGTACTTTCAGGTTACCACGCTTGATAACGTCGGCCACAAAGCTATCGGTTTCGCGAGAGGCGGTGCCGTTGCCAATCGCAATCAAATCGACATTGTATTTACGTACCAATTGGTCAATGAGTTGTGCTGACTTGTCGTATTGCTTTTGTGGCGGGTGAGGGTAAATGGTTTCTGTTGCCAACACTTTACCTGTGGCGTCGACAATGGCGATTTTTGAGCCTGTTCGCAGACCGGGATCCAGACCCAAAGTGGCACGAGGCCCCGCCGGTGCAGCCATCAATAAATCTTTTAGATTCGTCGCGAAGACGTCAATCGCTTCGATTTCTGCGCGCTCTTTCAGTGCGCCCATCAATTCGGTTTCCATGTGCATCGATACTTTGATGCGCCATGCCCAACTGATCACTTGTTTGCGCCATGCATCCGCAGGAGCACTGCTTAGCGTCACCCCATAATGGTCGGCGATGATGGTTTCGCAATAAGATTGACGCGCCCCTTCTTGTTGCTCAGGATCGGCATTCATCGCCAAGGTTAAGCAGCCTTCATTACGGCCACGCAACATGGCCAGTGCGCGGTGCGATGGTACTTTGCTCAGAGGCTCACTATGGTTGAAATAGTCTTTAAACTTCTCACCTTGTTGTTCTTTGCCTTCGACCACACGCGAGACCAACTCGGCGTTACGGTTTAGGTGGTGACGAACCTTCTCAAGTAAGTTTGCGTCTTCTGCAATGCGCTCCATGATGATCGCACGTGCACCATCCAGTGCCGCTTTGGTATCGACGATACCTTTGTCCGCATCAATATAGTGGCTTGCTTCGCTTTCCGGTTCCGTGTGTGGGTGGTTCCAAAGTGTGTCCGCGAGCGGTTCTAGCCCCGCTTCAATGGCGATTTGACCTTTGGTGCGACGCTTAGGTTTATAAGGTAAGTAAAGGTCTTCAAGGCGGGTCTTACTGTCTGCTTGAGTGATTTCTTGTTCCAGCTCTGGGGTTAATTTGCCTTGTTCCTGAATGGATTTCAGAATGGTTTGACGACGGCTGTCCAATTCTCGAAGGTAAGATAGACGGCTGTCCAGAGTACGCAGCTGGGTATCATCAAGGCCACCCGTCACCTCTTTACGATATCGTGCAATAAAAGGGACCGTGTTACCGTCATCAATTAAGGTGACAGCGGCGTTGACTTGCTCAGGGCGAGCATTTAGCTCTTGAGCAATCATGCGACAGATAGCTTGGCTCATCCGTGTATTCTCTTTCAATTCGGTTTTAGTTGTATAGAACATTGGGGTTATTTAAACAATTTGCAATGTTTTAAAATTAGCTTGGCAAAAATTTACCGAGCGCTGTTGGACATTGGTTAGGTTTATGTCAAAACTGTAATTAAATTGAGAACTTATCCCCTCAGTTATCGACTAACAAATGCACCCTCGACTCATACGGATCATCATGATGAAAAAAATCTCTTTGGTTTTAGCTCTCACGAGTGCCTTACTTGTTGCCACGTTTAGTTGGGCGCAATCCATATCAGCCACCACGCAAATGCCTGTATATCAGCTAGACGACAAGCTGGTGTTAGGGCGGGTGGAGAGCGTTTACTACAGTCAGATCCCAGAATTAAGAGATGTGCCCTTTATCGGCAAGATTGATACGGGGGCGGATACCACCTCCATGCATGCAGAGAATATTCAGGTCAGCAGCACTCATCCAGACTACCAGCGTTTGAAAAACAGTCAGTTACTGTGGGCCATTGTCGATGACTTGGGAGGGACCAAAGCGAAGTGGGAAGCCGGTACTTTTGCGCCTTATCAGGTCTCGGTGAGTTTTACTATCCCGCACCCCTATACAGGCAAAGCCATCAAAATCACTGACGACCTTGAGCGGGTGAGTGCCATTCGCAGCCGCACGAGTAAGCAACCCATTTTACGTCCAACCGTGAAAATGCCCATGACCATTGCCGGACAGACTGTCGATACGGTCGTCAACCTCACTAAACGTACTCAGTTTTCTGCTCCCATCTTGGTTGGTAAAACATTTCTCGATAACCATGCGTGGGTCTTTGCGGGATACGATTACCTACAAGCACAACCTAAGGCTAAAATGGTTGGAAAGAAGGAAACCGTTGCTGTAGAGGGCGTACCTTACAAAATGAGCATTTCGACCACCAGTCGTTACACCAACGCACATGCACTCGACATCGAAATTGATAAGAAGCAAAAAACAGTGTCTTTCACCTTAGAGGGTGAGAACGGTAAACGTCATCCCATCACATTGCCTTTAGTACGCATGCTGAAAACGACAAAAGGGGAACGCCCGCTGGTGTATTTGCCAGTCAAGGTGGGCGAAAATGAAACCCAGCGGTGGTTGGTGTATTTACGTGATCGCAGCAAATTCAGCTCGCAAATTCGCCTTGGCAAGGATGTCGCTAGCCAGCATTTTGTGATTGATACTGACAAAGAAAACTTATTAGGTGGGGTAGAAAAAACGTTCCAAAATGCGCTTAAGTCAAACCCCCTAGTGATCTCGCCAGAAGAACAAGTCACTATTGATGGTTATACCGTCTCAGCTTACCCAACTTTTACCGTAAAAACCCCGTTATTGCGTGTGAATGGGTTTGAGCTGACCGAAAAAGGCAAAGACGAGTTAGTCACATTTTATTTGAATGATGAACAGGGCAAAGAAAAAAAACTCACTAAGCTCGTCTTGAAAAAGCTCAAGGTGGGTAACTCAACTCGCCCTGTTGTTGAGGGGAGTTTCCTCTTCGGTAGCCAAGAAAGACCGATGGAGTTTGCGCTCGATGTACTGGATGAAGATGAGCCTCACCCGTTCTTTGTCTTTGGGCATGATATCGCCAAAGGTGGAGTGTTGCTCAACACACGAGCCGACCACTTATTGGATGCGAGACCGTTGTTTAGAGCCGGTCACATCGAAGTGGCGCAAGTCGAAGGGATGTCTTTCCCTGTCAAACTGGATACTGGCGCTGACGTTAGCTCTATCAACGCCAAGAACATCAAACAATTTAAACAAGATGGCAAGAATCTGGTCAGCTTCACCTATGAAAACGACCTAGGCATGACGAAAAAATTTACCCGAGAAGTGGTCGATGTGATGCGTATCAAAGCAAAAAAAGGAGAAAAAGCCAACGTACGTCCCGTGGTCGAAATGCAGGTAAAATTAGGGGAACTTGAGAAGAAGATCCGAGTCAATTTACAAAACCGTGGCCGCTTTCATTACAGCATGATTTTAGGTAAAAACTTTCTCAAACATGGTGCAGTTGTTTCCAGTGATACGAACTATATCGTGACGAAAAAGCCGGATTACGAAAAGTAGCTTTTCGACCGCTTTATCATACTAAGCCCCAAAGCCTGCCTTGAGGTACGCTTTGGTTATGTCATTTCCTTAATGCTGCTGAAGAGTGGCATTTTTTAGTGGAGGAAGGAGTTCAATTGAAAACTAAGCTGATTACACGTGAAGGTTACAACAAGCTCAAACAAGAACACGATTACCTTTGGCATGAAAAGCGCCCAGAAATTACTAAAATCGTGACTTGGGCGGCGAGCCTAGGCGATCGCTCAGAAAATGCGGATTACACCTTCAATAAACGTCTGCTTCGTCAGATCGACCGTCGTGTTCGCTTTCTCAGAAAGTTTTTGCCTGACGTCACCATTGTGGACTACTCACCTCAACAAGAAGGCAAAGTCTTTTTTGGAGCGTGGGTTGAGATTGAAAACGAAGCGGGCGATGTGAAACGGTTTCGCATTGTTGGGCCGGAAGAGATTTATGGCGATGCGAAAGATTACATCTCCATTGATTCGCCTATGGCGAGAGCGATGTTAAAAAAACAAGTGGATGACGAGTTCACGGTACGAACGCCGGAAGGGGAAAAAGAGTGGTTCATCAACTCGATTGAATACACCAAGCCAAACACGGGGGAATAAGGCTTTACCACCTGTTTGGTGAGTCGATATTGGCAAGTTAGATACAGGTTTGAACGCCAATATACTTTCTATACAAAAAGCGCGTATGCGTTTATCGGAGACGTAAAATGATCAAAGCAGTAATGTGTGGCACTGTGCTCATGATGGGGTTTTCTCTGCCAACTTTCGCTAAAGATGAAGTGAAAGGCTGTGAGGCTAAAGAGTTAGCGGTTGAACAGCAGATAGAGTACGCCAAAGCACAAGGCAATGAGTATCGTATTAAGGGCTTAGAGCGTGCATTGGCCGGGATTCAAAACGAGTGTTCAGAAGAAACATTGCGTCAGGAACTGCAAGTTGAAGTTGAAGAAAAAGCGCAAGAAGTACAAGAGCGTGAACAAGAGTTGGCGGAGGCTAAACGATCTGGAAAAGCAGATAAAATTGAGAAAAAGCGTCAGAAACTCGAAGAATCTCAGCAAGAGTTACTTGATGCTAAGCGCGAGCTGGAGTGGAATTACGGCCAATAAATGGTGCTGAAAACGCACGTTTAAGAGCGAATAAACCACTTAAGATAAAAAGAGTAACAATTTGCTCAAGCACGTTTGAAAAAACAGTGATACATTTTCGACAATAGACGCTTCTGAAAGGATGTTTCAATGCAAGAAAATCATAAAATTTTAGTGGTTGATGACGATGCTCGTTTGCGTGCTCTATTGGAGCGTTACCTTTCTGAGCAAGGTTTTCAGGTCCGAAGTGTTGCCAATGGCGAACAGATGGATCGCCTGCTCACGCGCGAAAATTTTCATTTAATGGTGCTGGACTTAATGCTGCCAGGCGAAGATGGTTTGTCGATTTGTCGCCGCTTACGCCATGCCAACAACATGTTACCCATCTTAATGCTGACCGCCAAAGGTGATGAAGTGGATCGTATTGTCGGCCTGGAAGTGGGCGCAGATGACTACCTACCGAAACCCTTTAACCCGCGTGAGTTACTCGCGCGTATTAAAGCCGTATTACGCCGCCAAACCGTGGAGCTGCCTGGGGCACCAAGCACGGAAGAAAAAGTGGTTGAGTTCGGTGAATTTCGCCTCAACTTAGGCACGAGAGAAATGTTCCGAGGTGAAGAATCGATGCCATTGACCTCGGGTGAGTTTGCGGTGCTGAAAGCTTTAGTGATGAATGCGCGTGAGCCTATGTCACGCGATAAGTTGATGAACATGGCTCGTGGACGTGAATACTCGGCGATGGAACGTTCTATTGACGTGCAAATTTCGCGTTTACGTCGCATGCTGGAAGATGATCCGAGCAAGCCTCGTTATATTCAAACCGTATGGGGCTTGGGTTACGTTTTTGTCCCGGATGGTAACGCGGTTTAACTCGCTGATTCCAAACGCCTGCTCTGGGCGATAGAACTTCAGCCTTCAACCATTGTTGAGGGCTGAAATCTTGCGATTATAACCACCAGGAACGTTGCATGCGTATTCGTAGTTCACTGACACAATCCATTTTGCTGTTCATCTCTTTGCTGCTCGCTAGCCAAGTCTTCTCTTATTACGCCGTTTTTAACTACGCCTTGATGCCAAGCTTGCAACAGTTCAATAAAATTCTCGCTCATGAATTAAACCTCGTGCTGGATGATGAAGGCGATTTAAAGTCCGATGCGCCTTTGCGACGCCAGTTACTCGAGAGGTTAGGAGTGACGGTTCACAGCCTCGATAGTGAAAAAACCACGGAATTTCATCACGCCATGTCGATTGATTTGATGTCGGAAGAAATGAGCCAGGAGTTAGGTTCGCCGACAGAAGTGCGATTACTGCTGGGGAGTGACAGTTATATTTTATGGATGCACATCGAAAAGCTACCGAATTCGATTATTCGCATCCCTCTCTCTGAACTTCAAGAAGAAGACTTTGCGCCACTGTTTCGTAACAGCCTCATCATGGCGCTATTGATCATCGTGGGCGGTTGGTTATTTATACGTTTACAAAACCGTCCGCTGGTGGCTTTAGAAAGAGCGGCGAAAGGCGTAGGACGAGGTGACATTCCGCCACCCCTGCCTGAAAAAGGAGCATCTGAAATTCGTTCGGTAACGCGAGCGTTTAATCAAATGTCCCAAGGCATTCAAGAGCTGGAAGAAGATCGCGCCTTACTGATGGCCGGCATCAGTCATGACTTGCGCACGCCGTTAACTCGCATTCGCTTGGCGACGGAAATGATGTCGCCTGAAGACAGCTACCTCGCGGAAGGGATCATCAGTGATACCGAAGAGTGTAACGAAATCATCAGCCAATTTATGGATTATCTCAAACCCGTGAATAAAGAGTCACTTGAGTCAGTGGATATCAGTACGATTGCCAGTGATGTGGCCAGTTCAGAAGGTGGTTATGAGGTCGAAATTGAAACCGATCTCAATCCCAATCTACCTCCCGCGAAAGGCAACCCGATTGCGATCAAACGAGCGGTGAGTAATCTCGTCGTGAATGCACTGCGTTACGGTAATGGTTGGGTAAAAATCAGCACGGGCGCCACCGCAGATAAGCAACTGGTCTGGGTATGCGTTGAAGATAACGGGCCGGGGATAGAGCAATCTCAAGTCGCTAAGCTATTTGAGCCCTTTACGCGCGGCGATACCGCTCGTGGTAGCGAAGGGACAGGGCTGGGGCTGGCCATTGTCAAGCGTATCGTGAGCCAGCATTCTGGGTCTGTCGTGATGCGTAATCGCAGCGAAGGCGGCTTGATTGCACAAATCAGTTTTCCGACACGCTAATTCATTTCCAATCAAAAAGCCAAGCCAAGGGGGATGTCGCTCCCTTGCCTATCTTATCTTAGTTATCCCTTCGTCTTGGACCTCGAGCGCGTTGATGAAATCACTTTAGCACCTCAATAACTAGACATTATTTTTTGTAATTAAGTCAGAGTAGTGTCATAAGATTGAAAAAAAATAGTGATTCCTGTCCAAGATTAATATAACTTCGCGCTACAAATTTTCAGATCAGACCTGTTGATAATATGAAGTAACGGTTAACAAAAGTTTAGGTCGTTCTTATCATTTAATTATTTACTGGATAGATAAGATTAATTTTTTACGCCATTTCGTTAAAACGATAGTCACAACTATTGCATGAATTAATATAACTAATTGAAAAAAGGTTGTTTGATGTTTTTTCTTTACAATAAATATCCTCGATATATTTTGCCCAAATTGGGGCTTTTTATTTTGTTTTCTTTATTGTCACCACCGTTAATGGCAATGCAGATATTCGTTAAAACACCAGCAGGTAAAACCATTACATTGGATGTGGAGGCGTCCGATTCTATCGCAATTGTCAAAACCCAAATTCAGCACCGTGAAGGCATCCCCGATTACGCTCAACGACTTATTTTTGAAGATAGTGCACTAGAAGACACTCGAACTTTGAGTGATTACAATATTTCAAAGGAAGCTCTCCTTTATCTATTCGTCCGAGCTGACTTTACGCTTACCGATTTAGACCCTAGTGATGCCAAACTGCAAGCAAGCGCAGGCGTGCCTTATGCCCTGAAATTGGGAACTTTAGGTTCGGCACCTGATGGAGCTTCCCTTCGTTGGCAGCTAAAAAGCTATCAGTTTAACGGTGGCCCGAGCCAAACAGATTGGCCCGCATGGGCCCATTTAGGTGAAAACTGGCAAGCGGAAAAGATAACACGTCTTTCGGGCCCACGAGGTTTGGTTGTTCGTCCAAATGGTATGCTTTATGTGAGCAACTCAAGCAAAAACCATATCGTGGATATTGCTCCAGATGGCCTCACTAGCGTATTAGCCGGCTCCACGGATTACGGTTTTGCTGATGGCACAAGCGAAAATGCGCGTTTCTGGCAACCAAGTGGATTAGCATTAGCAGCAGATGGGGCCTTATATGTTGCAGATTATCAAAGCCACCGTATTCGTAAAGTACTGCCTAACGGCGATGTCAGTACCCTAGCAGGTGGTGGCAGAGGCTTTATGGATGGTACGAGCGATAGCGCCAGCTTCAATTACCCCTTTGGGTTGGCTTTGGGAGTTGATGGCACACTCTATGTCGCTGACTCTCTAAACCACAGTATTCGTCGCATTGCACCAGATGGCACCGTCAGCACCTTTGCCGGAACCGGTGAGAAAGGTTTTGCAGACGGCGATGCGACTAATGCCCAGTTTGATACGCCAAAAGGTCTCGCCATGGCGAGTGATGGCCGCCTTTATGTTGCTGATACCGAAAACAATCGCATTCGTGTGATATCGCCAGATGGCATGGTAAGTACATTTGCTGGTACTGGAGATCAAGGCATTGATGATGGTCTCACTGTCAGTGCTAGTTTTAATCGACCTCAGCAGATGAGTTTTGGCGACGATGGCACTCTATACATTAGCGATACCTCTAATAACAAAATTCGTGCCATTTCGTCACAAGGTATTGTTACCACTCTAACAAGTGATGCAACATTCTCTCGACCAGTTGCGATTGATGCCACATCTTCTGGCGAGATTTATCTCACCCAGTTAGGAACAGGCAATGTCACCAAACTGTCCGCTACCGACCAACTGAGTGCCGCACCGACTATTGATGAGGTCGGTCAACATACCTTCTGCTTCGAGGTGACCGATGGCGCAGGCTTTGCAGAGCAGTGTTATGTCGTGACCGTGACCAGTCCCCCCCAAGCTCACGATGATATGGCAAGCGTGACCGAACTGCCGAATCTGCAAAATAGCTCGGTTGCAACTGGTAACGTGCTCGACAACGATAGCGATGCGGATGGAGACGCTATTGGTGTTACTGCCATCACAGAGGGTTACGTTGGTAGAGAGCTTGCTACTAAATACGGCAGCATCACCTTGAATACGGATGGCAGCTATCATTATGAACTTGATAATACATTGTCAGCCGTCAATGCACTAAAAGGTGGTGAAACACTGAGTGAGAGCATGACATATACCGTGAGCGATGGTGCGTTGAGCGATACGGCGACGTTAGCGATCACTATCCATGGAGCGAACGATACCCCTGTCATTACTCAGCCAACGTCGGAACAGCTGCATGGCTATGAAGAGCAGGCCTATGCTCTGGATTTGGGCGCACTTGGCACTGATATTGACGGTGATGCAATGCAGTGGCGTTTGACCTCGTATCAATTTAACGATGGCATCCAACAATCTCAGCTACCAAATTGGGCTAGGCTCGATGAATGGCAAGTTAGCACTGTATTTTCATCTTTACCGTTGAGTCAGGTTTATTATGCTCGCGATATTGTCATCGACAGCGCGGGTAATTTTTACATAGCTTTCCATACAGCTCACAAGATATTGAAAGTTTCCCCTCAAGGGGAAGTGTTAATAACCATTGGCAGTAAACAGGGATATCTCGATGGCTCGGCAGATGTCGCGCAGTTTAACCGCCCCTCATCGTTAGCGATAGATGCACAAGATAACCTGTATGTCAGTGATCTAGATAATAACACCATTCGTAAGGTTTCTACCGATGATGGTAGGGTTACTACGCTAGCAGGTAAAGGCGGAAGTCGGCCTGGGTACGTGGATGGTGTTGGTACCGCGGCGAAATTTAATCAACCTCGAGGTTTGGCTGTAGATAGCAAAGGCAATGTATTTGTTGCTGACTATAAAAACCACAAGATCCGAAAAATAACTCCCGAAGGGGAGGTAACCACCTTTGCTGGTGCAAGCAGTGGCTATGTTGATGGTCAAGGCACTGCAGCGCTCTTTAGTCGTCCTTGGCGCATTGTTGTAGATAGCAATGATAATCTCTACCTTATTGATATGGAATATGACGGCATACGAAAAATCACCCCAACCGGTTTAGTGTCAACTTATGTGCGGTCGCAAAGTGAACCTCTAGAGATGCTCGATACTCTTCATTCTTTAAGCATAGATACAGAAGGCAATCTATTTGTCACTGACAGAATGGCTCATCGTGTGGTTAAAATTTCCACAGACAAAACAGTGAGTCATATAGCGGGGTCAAAAAAGGGTTTTCAAAATGGTAGTGGTACGAGCGCTCAATTCTCCTCACCTGAAGGCATCACCATTGATCGAGATGGAAATTTGTATGTGGTCGATTTTGATAATAAAAAGTTTCGTAAAGTCGAACATGTTCTACCGCAGCTTAGCGGAACTCCAAGTCAGAACGATATTGGAAAACATACTTTCTGTTTTGACATTAGTGATGGCACAACCACGGAGCAGAAGTGCTTTACCGTAACTATCGACAATGTCAACGATGCGCCGACTGGAGCGGTGACCATAGACGGTTTAGCGCAAGAGGATCAAACTCTAACGGCGAATACGAGTACCTTGGCCGATGAAGACGGTTTGGGCGAATTGCACTACCAGTGGTATCGCAATGGCGAACTTCTTAATGGTGAAACGCGAAACACTTACCTGACCTCCGATGTGGATGTTGATAAACAGTTGTCGGTTGCCGTCTGGTACGTGGATGGGTTTGGTACGCATGAGTCGCAAGATACGGCAACCTTATTACACAGTGAACCGACCGCAGTCATTGAGAATATCAATGACATACCCGTGGTGACAGGCGTACCGGATAGCCTGAGTGGCGTTGAAGATACCAAAGGCTCACTGAGTTTTGCGAACCTTGTTTTGCGCGATGACGATGGTGATTCATTGACCGTAACCTTGCAAGTGGACAGTGGCACTTTAAACGCTTTGGGTAACAACCTTGTGATTGTGACAGGTAACGACACTGGCACTTTAACGCTAACGGGGTTGGCTAGCGATATTCAGGCATTTTTGCAAGGTGATAATGTCGAGTTTATCAATGTGGAGAATGGCCATGGTGATGTTGGGTTAACGGTTATCGTTAAAGATGCCGTAAGCAATAGCACAAGTGGCAGCAACATCAATGTCGTCCCAATCAATGATGCGCCAGTAGCGATAGACGATAGCGCAATGGTGAGTGAACTTCACAGTAGTGTCACTATTTATCAGAACACACCGATTAATGTGCTAGCGAACGACTACGATGTCGATGGTGATGCGCTCAGTGTGGTATTTGCGAGCGTAGAGCAAGGGCAAGTCAAGATTAACAGTGATGGCACGCTCAACTACATTCCGCCAGAGGCTTATATTGGCAACACGACCATTACTTACACCATCAGCGATGGCAACAAAGAGACGGCAAATGCGTCGGTATTTGTGACTGTAGAGCCTAACGATCCAAACAGCTTACCTAGCATTACGGCACCAACTGATCGCTGTGGTGATCAGGAAGTGCAAGCGACAGCTTTGTATACCAAAGTTAATTTAGGTGAAGCGTCAGCACTGGATAAATATGGCAACGATATTCCAGTCTCGTTAGTGGATGGCGTCACGCTGTTCCCAGCAGGAATTAGTACGGTGTACTGGCAAGCGACGGATAAAGAAGGAAACTCGGCGATTACTGCGCAAAAAGTGTGTGTTCGTCCGTTGATTTCTCTGCAAAAAGATCAAACCGTATTAGCAGGTGAATCGGTAGAGATTGAGGTGTTGCTCAACGGACCATCACCCGAGTATCCAGTTGTGGTGCCATTTACAGTGAGCACAAGTTCCAAAACCCAAACGCATGATTTGCAGTCGGGTAGTCTCACGATTGAACGCGGCACCTCTGCGCGAATTCAGTTTAATACGGTTGAAGGAAGTGTATTAGCGGGTGAAGCGGTCAGCGTTGAGGTGATATTAGATCCGTCGCTTAACCGAGGTGCAAAAGCGAACCATACCACTACTATCACGCAAGGTAATATTGCGCCCGAGGTCGAGTTGGTTGTAAGCCAAAGCGATGAGCAGCGTATGTTGGTCACGCGTGACGGCGGTTTGGTGAGCATTCAATCGGACGTGTACGATCCCAATTTATCCGATAGTTTCGATTATCGATGGGTGCCAAGCGACCTTGATCTGGCAAATGTAAGTAGTGATCAAGGGCTGTATCAGTTCGACCCTCAAGGACTGACTGTTGGTGTGTATCATATCGATCTATTGGTCACCGATAGTGGCAGCTTAACTAACCGCAGCTCGGTGTACGTACAGGTAGTCGATAGTCTGCCGGTGTTGGGTGAAGAGGACTCCGATGGTGATAATATTCCGGATTATCTAGAAGGTTTTGTCGATTCGGATGGTGATGGCATTCCTGATGCACAAGATCGCATCAACGAATGTAACATTTTGTTCGAGCAAATCGACACCCAAGATGGCTACTTAGTAGAATCAGAGCCGGGGGTGTGTTTACGCCGTGGCGCGTTTACCTTGCAAGGTGAAACGGGCGGCGCGCACATTACTGAGCAAGACGTAACCAACCAAATCGGCGGTATTGTGGCTGACAGCGCAGCGGTCAACGTGGGCGGTATTTTTGACTTTATCTCTTATGGATTGCCAGAGAGCAGCCAGTCGGTAGCGGTAGTTTTCCCCCAACGTAAGCCAATCCCTGCTAACGCCCTTTATCGTAAATACAACGCAACTCGTGGTTGGCATACCTTTGAGCCTGCGGCAGACGATAATAAAAATCGCCTTTGGTCAGCCGCCGGTGAGCCTGGTTACTGTCCACCACCGAGAAATCCTGAATGGACGCAAGGTCTGACGGAAGGGCACTGGTGTGTTCAAGTTGAGATTGAAGATGGTGGTCTCTACGACGATGACGGTGAGCGAAATGGTGCGGTGGTCGACCCTGGTTTTGTTGGCGTTCTGAATACTGGAAACACTTTGCCTCAGGCGTTAGATAAGACGCTCAGCGTTAAATACAATCAGCCGGTGAGCATTGATATCTCAGATTTGATTACCGACCCAGATAACGACGCTTTGGTCGTACAGTCAGTAACGGCAAACCTGGGCTCGACGACTTGGACGGGCACGCTGATAGAGTATCAACCGATGGCAAACAGCATCGCACCAGATACCATCCAGTATGGTGTGTCTGATGGTAACGGTGGCACTGCGTTCGGTACGATAACTCTTAACTTTATTGTTAACCAAGCACCACAAGCTGGTGATGAGTTTACGGTCGAGCTCGATCAAGGCGCGTCTAATGTTGTCGTGGACGTACTTTCACTTGCGAGTGATCCTGAGTTTGACGTGATTCGCGTGGTTAATGCTGCAGCAAATCATGGTTCGGTTAGTATCTCGGTAAGTGGAAAACTGCGTTACACGCCAAATGCTGATTTCTTTGGTATCGACACCCTAACTTATGTTATTGAAGATGAGCAGGGAGGACAAGCCACTGGGACGGTGTTGATGGCGGTGAAAGAGATGAGCAGAGTGGCAACGGTCACAGAGTCGAGTGGTGGTGCATTACATCCGCTGTTTGTTTTGATGTCGGTATTACTACTGACAGTAAGGCAGGTGCGTCAGCACAAGCGAACTATTATTTTAGCGATGATGATATTGCTGCCGAGCTTTGTAACCCAAGCCAGTGATCGTGTGCAGCAGAACTGGTTTGTAGGTGCTCAATTAGGGGTGGCTCAAACTGCAGTTTCTAACGGTGATCTTACTGGGGCTTTAAGTGACTTTAACCTCAGTGATGCCGCAATCGATATGGATAAAAGTGGCGCAAGCTACAGTCTATTTGCTGGTTATCAGTTCGCGCAGATGTGGGCGGCGCAGCTAGAGTATTTGGATTTAGGTTCGCGTCAATTGACGATCAATGGCGCTCTCCCTGCTAGTCAAGAAATTGCTTTTTATGATGCGGTTGAGCATCTTTATCCAGATACCGGTAAAGGTTTTGCACTCTCGGGATTGATCTACTATCCGTTAGCGGACGATTGGACGATCTCGGGTAAAGCTGGGTTGTTTAATTGGCAGCGTGATTACGATACGCAGGTCAATTCGCACTCAGTCGGCTCAGACAGTATTAGTGGTACTGACCTCCTACTTGGTCTGGGGGTGAATTATGATCTGACTAAGCAATGGCAGTTGTATGCAGCAGCAGAGACAGTGCAGTTGGATAATGACAGGGTGAATAATTTTTCACTCGGCGTACGTTATTACTTTACTAGGGCATACGCTGCAATGGATGAACCAATGCCAATAACGCTTGAGCCAGTTGAGTCTTCTCACCTAGAAACAAAACCAGAACCAAAGGCTGAGCTTAAAATCACACCTCAACCAGAGACAAAATCAGAGCCTCAGCTCACGCTTCAAACTGAGGCTGAAGCTGAGCTCAAGCCTGTACTTCAAATCAAGTCAAAGGTTGTTCCTCAGCCTGAGCCAGTCTTGTTAGTGGAAGTACAAATTCTGGATGCCGATGGTGATGGTGTGTCGGATGAGTTAGATCAGTGTCCAGACAGTAATATTGCCTTTCAAGTGGATGAGTTGGGCTGTACTTTATTGGAACAGTTGAACATAAGTGTTCGTTTGAATATTCAATTCGGCTTGAACTCAGCGCAAGTTGATCCTAAGTATTTTACTGAGCTCAAAAAGGTGGCGGATTTCATGCAAGCGCATCCTGATAGCCAAGTGGTGATTGAGGGACATACAGATGTACAGGGTCGTGCATTGAGTAACTTGAAGCTGTCTCAAAGCCGTGCAGACTCGGTTGTCACTATTTTGAACAATAAGTTCGAAGTTGACCCTAGTCGAATCACGGGCATCGGCTTTGGTGAAACTCGCTTGCTCAGCGACGAAAACACAGCGAAAGCACACCAATTGAACCGCCGAGTAGTTGCAGAGTTACATGCTAGTGAGTTAGTGCCCGTCAAAAGGTAGTATGCTAGAGAGCGGCAAATATCGACTTTTCTAGCTAGATAAGTGCAATTTATAACAAGAGATAAAAAGCATGCCATGGCAACATGGCATGCTTTTTTGTTGACGCTCTGAACACGAAAAGCCCAACTCAAGTTGGCTAGGCTTTATAGTTTTTAGAGCAACATGAGCACGAGATGTATTAAGACTGTGTGTCTTTTTGAGTTTCGCACGTTGCAACTTCATCCTCTTCTTCCAGCTTTTCTGGAAGCAGCAAGTTCAAAATGATAGCCGTAATACCACCTGCAGCCACGCCGGTTGAGAAAATGCTTTTAATGAACTCTGGCATAAACTGCAAAATTTCCGGTTTTTGTGCAATCCCAAGTCCCATTGAAAAGGATAATGCCATGATCAGAATGGCGCGGCGGTCGAGCTCAACGCGGGAGATAATGCGCACACCGGCTGCGGCAATGGTACCGAACATCACGATGGTAGCGCCGCCAAGCACTGGCTCTGGGATCAGTTGAACAAAGCTCGCCACACCTGGGAATAAACCGAGAATCACCAGCATGCCGGAAATGAAGTATCCGACGTAACGGCTAGCCACGCCGGTGAGCATAATAATTCCGTTGTTTTGGCTGAACGTAGAGTTCGGGAAACTGTTAAATATCGCCGCAATCGCTGAGTTTAGACCGTCTGCCAGTACGCCCCCTTTAATGCGCTTCATGTAAACCGGCCCTTTTACAGGCTCACCAGACACTTCAGATGTCGCGGTAATATCGCCTATCGCTTCCAGTGCGGTAATAAAGAAAATCAAGACCAGCGGAATAAACAGCGACCAGTCAAACGATAGGCCGTATTGCATTGGCACGGGCAGCGCAACGAAAGCGGTCTCGCCTAGCGCAGACGTATCCACCATGCCCATGAAATAAGCCATCACGTAACCAACGAACATGGCAATCACAATCGAGGCTACGCGAATATAAGGGTTCTTGGAGCGATTCAGCATCACGATCAAACCAAGTACCGTTCCTGCGAGCGCCAGTTTGTCTAAACGGCCAAACGATCCATCATCCATTGCGGCGTAGCCGCCACCCATCGATACCAAGCCAACTTGGATCAAAGTGAGACCGATAAGAGTCACCACGATACCCGAGACCAGAGGGGTGATGATACGACGTGCGTGCTCAAGCACACGAGAAAGTAGAATTTCGGCAAAGGAGGCAACTAAAATGGTACCGAAAATGGCGGCCATCATCGTGCTAATGTCGGCGCCACCAGCCTTTAGCGATAGGCCCGCACCAATGATTGGACCTAAAAAGTTAAAACTGGTGCCTTGAACCGAGAGTAAACCAGATCCAACTGGGCCAAAGGTACGAATTTGAATAAACGAGGACACACCAGAGGCAAACAATGACATGCTGATGATGGTGTTGGTTTGGTCTGCTGGCACACCTAAAGACTGACAAATAATCAGAGAAGGGGTGATAACGGCGACGAACATTGCTAATAAATGTTGAACGGCCGCAAAAATAGTTTGAGGTAGAGGTGGACGATCATTTAATTGATAGACCAGTTCCGAAGATCGGTTTGAAGTTGTCATGGTTTGTCTCGCTAGTCGCAATGTTTGCCCAGATCTCGCTGAATGGGAGAGCTGGGTGGAGTTGACGTTATTACCTGTGATTGCTGTTAATCAGTGTCAACTCAGGTTGGTGGCGTGTGATAAACACACCTTAAAAATTTGTGCGCGATTATAGAGAGATTTAGCCAAAAAGCAAACGTTTGCTTAAAAATGAAAAACAAAGGACAAACGAACGGATGAGACTCGTTGGACATTGTTAAGCTTTGGAGTAAATATCGCGTTCGCCTAACCAGCGGTCGATGATGGCGGCTGCATGGGTCGGATAGTTGTGGTGAATATGACGAGCGATGCGCTGAACTTCAGGGATTAAGCGTTGATCTCGCACTAAGTCCGCTATTTTAAAGTCTGCCAGACCGGTTTGTTTGGTCCCGAGGAGTTCACCTGGCCCTCGGATCTCTAAATCTTTTTGAGCAATCACGAAACCATCATTGCTTTCGCGCAGCACAGCTAAACGTTTTTGCGCGGTTTTGGAAAGTGGTGAGTGGTACAGCAGCACACAGTGGCTCGCGACTGACCCACGTCCCACACGGCCTCTCAACTGGTGCAACTGAGCCAAACCTAGGCGCTCTGGGTTTTCGATGATCATCAAGCTGGAATTTGGCACATCGACCCCGACTTCAATCACCGTGGTGGCAACTAACAGGTGCAACTTATTGTCTTTGAAGTCCTGCATGACCGCTTGCTTTTCAGCAGGTTTCATTCGTCCGTGCACCAAACCAATATTGACGTCAGGCAATGTGCGTTGTAGTTCTCCGGCGGTATCCGCCGCCGCTTGTGCTTCTAAAACTTCCGATTCGTCAATTAAGGTACACACCCAATACGCTTGCTTGCCTTCGTTTAAACAAGCATGACGCACACGCTCAACAATATCGTCTCGTTTGGTATCCGGAATGGCAACCGTCTGAATTGGCGTTCGGCCTGGTGGCAGTTCATCAATCACCGAGGTTTCTAAATCGGCGTACGCCGTCATCGCTAATGTTCTCGGAATCGGCGTAGCCGTCATGATCAATTGATGTGGGTAAGCACCTTGTTTTGCCCCTTTTTCCCGCAGTTCTAATCTCTGGTGAACACCAAACCGATGTTGTTCATCGATGATAACCAGCGCGAGATGATGAAATTCGACATGTTCTTGGAATAGCGCGTGAGTACCCACTACCATTTGAGCCTCACCGCTGGCAATGCGCGCCAGTTCGGCTTCTTTGGCTTTACCTTTGAGTTTGCCTGCCAACCAACCAACTTGAATGCCCATTTCTTGAAACCAATGAGCAAAGTTAATCGCGTGCTGCTCAGCGAGCAGTTCGGTGGGGGCCATCAAAGCCACTTGATGACCGTGTTCAATAGCGCGAACCGCTGCTAAGGCTGCGACCAGTGTTTTACCTGAGCCAACGTCACCTTGAACAAGGCGCATCATAGGGTGCGGTTTTTCCAGATCGGCTTCAATCTCTTGCACCACCCGAGCTTGGGCATTGGTGGGTGAAAAAGGCAATTGTGCTAAAAACTGCTCTTTGAGCTGACCGCAGGGCCCTAGAGGAAGCGCGATATCTTTTTGACCTTGGTTACGTACGGCCAGCATGGATAGGTTTTGCGCGAGTAATTCCTCGATGATCAGGCGAATTTGCGCCGGATGCTTGCCGTCATCAAACTCATCCAAATTGATATTGGGTGGTGGGCGATGGATGGTATGCAGCGCCTGACTCATGGTGATTTGATGATGGTATAACCCAGGTGGGAGTAACTCCTGAATAGCGGCTTGGTCGAGTAAAGCCAGCGCTTGGTCTGTCAGATTGCGCAGCGTGACTTGTCGTAGGCCGTCGGTTGTCGGGTAAACGGGGGTTAAGCTTTGATCCACTTGTGGCTTTTGTTCACTGACATAAAATTTGTAATCAGGATGAACAATTTCTAAGCCCATTCCGCCACGCTTTATTTCGCCGTAAGCGTGTACTAACTTACCTTGCGTGAAATTGTTCTTAATTGCGGCGGTAAAGTTGAAAAAACGCAACGTAATGGTGCCGTTACCATCGCTGATTTTTACGGTGAGCATTTTCCGCTTACCAAAAATGGTATCTACCGTCATGACCTTACCTTGCACCGCAGCCCAAAGACCAGCATGCAGTTTTGCGATGGGATAAATACGAGTGCGATCTTCGTAACGAAGAGGTAAGTGGAACAGCAAATCTTGAACGGAATCTAAGCCAACTTTGGCGAGTTTTTCTGCGACTTTAGCGCCAACCCCAGAAAGGGAGGTTAATGGGACAGCAGATAACATTTGGGCAGACATAGAAGGCTCAGGAAAATGGTTAACAGAGCAGTATGTTAACCATGGAGCTGTGTTTTTGTACAGGAAAAAATCGCCAAGCTTTAGTCTGCATCATAATCAAATCGCGGCCTCGCTCATTTGCTCTGCATCTCTTTCCACCATGATTGATCAGCGATGATCTGACCTTCGTCGTCAAGGGGAGGATAAGTAAGCCCTTTGCGCTTGGCTACTTTTGCTAAGACTGGGTGGCCGCGTTCAAATAGAACGCGATTGATGGCCTCTTTAGGCAGTGCGCTTTCTTGTCTGTCATACATACCTGCCGCTTCACGTTGACGCTGGGCTTCATAAAGGATCACAGCACTCGCGACGGAAACGTTAAGTGATTGCACCATACCCACCATAGGAACGATGATGTCTTGATCGGCTAATTGCTTGGCCTTTTCTGATGCTCCAACTTTCTCGCTGCCTAAAATGATTGCAGTTGGCTTAGTGTAGTCGATATCACGAAAGTCGACCGCAGTATCGGATAAGTTGGTCACCAGCACCTGCATACCTTGTGCTTTCAGCTCGGTAATCGCCGCTTCGATGGAGTCGTGGGTGTCGACCTCGACCCAATTACGCGCGCCAGCAGAGGTATGACTCAAGGTGCGCATTTTATCTGGCCATATGGCGTGGACTTTATGTAAGCCGGTTGCGTCCGCGGTGCGGATCACAGCGGAGACATTGTTAGGCTTATGGACTTCTTCGAGACACAGTGTCAGGTCAGTTTGACGAGCTTTTAGGACTTGGTGAATGCGGTTATAACGTTCTAGATTCATATTTATAGAGACATAAAAAATCGCCACCCAACGGAGTGGGTGGCGATAGAGGTTAGTTCTTTCTGCGTCGAACCCGAGTGGTCTGTGGCATCGCTTTAATTTTACGCATGATGCCAGCAAGGTGAACTCGATCTTTGGTCGTCAACAGTACGGTAACGGTGTATAAACGACCGTCGCGTTCTTCCGTAGAGAGGCCATGAATATTCGAGCCTGTTTTCGAAATCACGTTAGTGAGCTCAGCCAGAGCCCCTTGGTTATTGAGCATGTCGACTTTAAGTTCTGCGATGAACTCTTTGTCGTAATCTTCAGACCAAGCGACAGCCATATAACGCTCCGGTTCTTTTTGGTAACCGCGAACGTTAGGACACGTTTCACGGTGCACAACCAAACCACGACCAGGCGATACGTGAGCAATAATGTGATCATCTGGAATTGGATGACAACATTTGGCAAAGGTCAGCAGTATGCCTTCTGCACCACGAATTGGCAGTTTCTTCTTCGAGTCGGTCGGAATTGAACTGGTCGTCGTCAACTCTTCGGTATCTCCGAGAAGACGGCGCGCAATCACAATACTCATCAATTCACCCAAGCCAATGGCGGCCAATAAGTCATCGATGGTATTTAAACGAAGGTCATTCAAGACTTCTTGGATATTGTCTGGGTAGATGGAATCAATCGAGTGACGACCGAGCGCATGATTGAGCAACCGGCGGCCAAGCGTGATGGATTCTTTACGACGCATGGTTTTGAGTACTTGGCGGATCTTCGTACGAGCACGGGATGTCACCACATAGTTCAGCCATGCCGCGTTCGGACGAGCACCAGGTGCACTGATGATTTCCACCGTTTGACCGTTTTTCAATGCCTTACTCAGTGGATAAGGATTACGATCAACACGTGCCCCAACGCATGAGTTACCGACATCGGTATGCACAGCATAAGCGAAATCAACCGCGGTGGCGCCTAGCGGTAACTCGACGATACGGCCTTTGGGAGTGAAGACATAAATCTCATCAGGGAAAAGATCGGATTTGACGTTTTCAATGAATTCGAATGAGTTACCCGCGCTTTGTTGAAGCTCTAGCAAGCTTTGCATCCAGCGCTGTGCTTTCACTTGCGCGGTGGTCCCTGACTTATCGCCTTTGTCTTTATAAGACCAATGTGCCGCCACACCTTTGTCCGCCATTTGATCCATATCTTCCGTACGGATCTGTACTTCTACTGGCACACCGTGAGGACCAACCATCGAAGTGTGTAAAGATTGATAGCCGTTCGCTTTTGGTACCGCGATGTAATCTTTCATGCGACCAGGACGTGGCTTATACAAGCTGTGTACTTGGCCTAAAACGCGATAGCAAGTATCGGCAGTATCCACCACCACTCGAAAAGCGTAGATGTCCATAATCGTGTGAAAGCGCTGTTCTTTGGTTTTCATCTTGTTGTAGATAGAGAACAGGTTTTTCTCACGGCCGACCACGCGAGCATTCAAGCCGAAATCTTGCAGACGGCCTTCTATTTCGCTGTGAATACGTTGGATCATCTCTTTACGATTGCCGCGCGCCGCTTTGACCACTTCTTTTAGTACGCGGTATCGGTTTGGATATAGCGCTTCAAAGCCCAGCTCTTCAAGCTCGGTTTTAATATTGTGGATACCAAGACGATGAGCGAGCGGTGAGTAAATTTCTAAAGTTTCGCGAGCAATGCGGCGTTTTTTATCTGGTCGAAGTGCACCTAGCGTACGCATGTTGTGCGTGCGGTCAGCCAGTTTGATCAGAATAACGCGGATATCTTGCACCATGGCCAGAACCATCTTACGAAAGTTCTCGGCTTGAGCCTCTTTTCTGTCACGGAATTTGAGTTTATCCAGTTTAGACACACCATCAACGAGCTCAGCGACAGTGTTACCGAATTTCTCTTCGAGGTCTTCTTTTGTGACGTCGCAATCTTCGATGACGTCATGCAGCAAAGCAGCTTGGAGGGTTTCAATATCGAGGTGCATTTCGGCCAAGATACGAGCCACAGCGACTGGGTGGATGATGTACGGTTCACCGCTAGAACGGGTTTGCCCTTCATGGGCATCTCTCGCTACCACATAAGATTGACGCAGAGCCTCAATTTGAGGCTCTGTTAGGTATTCTTGGGCAACGTCTTTGAGGCTATCGAATAGATACAAATTATAGGCCCGGGAGGTTGTTGAGTACTAAAGTAAGAATTAACGGTTGTGAGCGATGCTGCTTACTGCTGCTAGCTCTGCCGCTTCTTGCTCTTGTTGCTCTTGACGTGCACGTGCGTCTAGCACTTCTTTAGTAATTAAACCTTCTTCGATTTCGCGTAGAGCGATAACCGTTGGCTTATCGTTCTCTTCTGGCACTAGTGCATCTTTACCGCCAGTTTGCATTTGACGAGCGCGGCGAGCCGCAATCAGTACTAGGTCGAAACGGTTGCCAACTTTTTCAACAGCGTCTTGAACAGTTACGCGTGCCATGAGGACTCCAAATAGTTAACTAAAATTTTAGAATGACGAGAAAGTATACAACCTAACTACTTTATTTACTAGCAATTAGACAGGCCACGATATGTGGACTTTCTCTGGTGTTATTATTGCTATTCTTTGCGCTGGGCAAAGCAATAGAAATTCTTTATTGTTGTGCAGAGGGTGACTCGGGTTGGAGTTATTCTGCTAACAGCGCGTCAAGCATACCTTTATATTTAGCAGCTTGCTTTTCTTCCTTCAATCTTTCTGCACGTAAGATGGCTTTAAAGTCCATCAATGCATTATCAAAATCGTCATTGATAATAACGTAGTCATATTCGTTGTAATGCGAGATCTCTGATTTCGCTTCTGCCATGCGTTTGGCGATGACCTTGTCACTATCTTGACCACGGGTGTTCAAGCGGCGTTCTAGTTCACCATTGGATGGCGGTAGAATGAAGATGCTTTTGGCTTCAGGCATTTTTTCGCGGATTTGGCGTGCGCCTTGCCAATCGATGTCGAGAAAAACATCGATGCCTTTATTTAAGGTCTCTTCAATCCAGACGCGCGAGGTGCCATAGTAGTTCCCAAACACTTCGGCATACTCTAAGAAGTCGCCTTTTTCGATCAATGCTTCAAACTCGTCTTTCGCGACGAAATGGTAGTGGATACCGTTTTCTTCACCAGGACGCATCTCGCGAGTGGTGTGAGACACAGACACTTTCATGGCGTAAGTCGGATTGCGTTCCAACATCGCTGAGATCAAACTAGATTTACCTGCCCCGCTCGGTGCAGATACGATATAGAGAGTACCTTTGCCCATTGTACTGTTCCACTTTTTGATTGGATAGATTGAGTGCCGAAGGAAAGATCCGACATTCTTATAATGATAGTACTGGCAATGATAGATCGACCACCAAAGGGATGGAGATTGGTGATGATCCCGCCAGAAAAATGGAGGCGAAGGGTATCACGAACTCTATGCAGTTGCCAGTTGATCTTTTGGGCGTATTTTCCTTGTCATTGATTCCATCTTTTCAAAGGAAGATCAGCAGGCCTTAGCGGCCCAATGATTGGCGATGTTTTCTAATTTTGATTGGTTTTTAACACTAAACCACCTAGATTAAATATGCTATGTGAATGCTTTTTTGTGGTTTTTTATCATTTTTACAAAAACATATCTGTTTTTCGCTATCGTAAGCCGTTTGTCATGTTTTGGCTTCAACTACTTGAAGCCAGTGTAGATTCAAGATAAATATGACGCTGAACACGCAGGGAGTGTGTTTCAACCGTTGTGAGTGACGACAAGAATAGATGTGCACCATTTTGGGGCAGGAACGGTCTTACCGTACCGCCTAAATTGGACAGTAGACAAGGAGCAAGTTGTATATGCTGTCGTACTTTTTACGCCGTTTAGCGTTAGTTATTCCCACCTTTCTTGGCATTACTATTCTTATTTTTGCCATTACCCGTTTTGTGCCGGGCGGCCCTGTTGAACGCATGCTATCACAAATGCAATCTCAGGGAGACGGCGCAGCATCGATGACGTCTGCTGGCGGTAATACCGCGCTTTCTGATGATCAAATGGCGGAACTTAATGCTTTCTATGGCCTAGATAAGCCCGTCATCGAAGCGTATGTTGAGTGGTTAAGTCGTTTGGTCAAGTTGGATCTGGGTGAATCCACGCGTTACTACGAGCCTGTCTCTGGCATGATCGCTGAACGCTTACCCGTGTCTTTGTTTTATGGTGGAATGACCTTTTTTATCAGTTATTTTATATCGATACCGCTGGGTTATTACAAAGCTCTCAAGCACGGTTCGGTATTTGATTCTGCTTCTTCAATTCTGATTTTTGTCGGCTACGCTTTGCCTGGCTACGTAGTGGGGGTTTTGCTGATCACTTTGTTTAGTTATCACCTAGAGTGGTTTCCGATGGGGGGCTTTGTTGGTGATGACTTTGATGATTATGAAACCTTCTTTGAACGGGCAAAAGACATCATGTGGCATGCCGTTCTGCCGTTGATCTGTTATCTGATTGGTGATTTTGCCACGCTCACGATGATGATGAAAAACAATCTGATGGAGAACTTGTCGTCAGATTATATCCGCACCGCTATCGCCAAGGGGCTACCATTTAAAAAAGCGGTTCGCAAACATGCACTGCGTAACAGTTTAATCCCACTGGCGAGCCACTTTGGTAACTCTTTGCTGTTCTTCATGACTGGGGCATTTTTGATTGAAGTTATTTTCAATATCGATGGCATCGGTTTATTGGGTTATGAATCCATCATGGAGCGTGATTACCCGGTAGTGATGGGCATTGTTGCCATTAACGCTTTGCTACTGTTGGTCGGGAACATAATCTCAGATATCTGTGTGGCTTTGGTCGACCCACGGGTGAGATTTGGAGCGTAACATGATTAAAATCAGTCCATTAACTCAAAAGAAAATCCGCCACTTTAAGCAGATCAAACGAGGCTACTGGTCGTTTGTGATTCTCTCTATCCTGTTGATCCTTTCGCTCTTCGCCGAGTTACTGATTAATAGCCAAGCCTTGGTCGTCAAATACGATGGACGCTACTATTTTCCGGTGGTGAGTGATGTGCGGCTTGGCCGCGAATTTGGCCAAGAATCATCAAGTGAAGCGGATTACCGTGAGCTAAAAAAAACCTTTGAGGCGGAAGGAAATGACAACTTTGTGATTTTACCTCTTGTGCCGTGGAACCCATACGAACAAGACTTTAGTGGTGATTTCCCACCGACAGCGCCAAGTGCTGAGAATAAGCATTACTTAGGCACCGATGTGATTGGCCGCGATATTTTAGCGCGCTTGTTCTATGGGTTTAGAACCGCGATGGGGTTTGCGCTGTTAACCATGGCGATTTCGTATGCCATTGGTACTGCGGTCGGCTGCGCAATGGGCTTTTGGGGAGGCAAGTTTGACTTGTTTTTACAGCGACTTATCGAGATTTGGTCAATGGTGCCGTTCTTATACGTCATCATGATTTTGGTCTCGGTTGTACAACCCACTTTCGCTCTTTTTGTTGCGATCAACGTGCTCTTTACCTGGATGGGGATGACATGGTACATGCGAACCATGACGTACAAAGAGGCCGCGCGAGAATACGTGATGGCCGCGCGTGCGCTGGGGGCATCAACTGCTCGTATTTTGTTTAACCATATCTTACCAAACACGATGGTGATGATTGTGACGCTAGCCCCGTTTACCATCGCAGCGAATATTACTGCGCTAACCGCACTGGATTATTTAGGCTTGGGATTAATGCCACCGACACCAAGTTGGGGTGAATTACTGCAACAAGGTAAGTCGAATTTGGACTCGCCATGGATCGTTACGTCTGTAGTGACTTCCATTGTCTTGGTGCTGGTGATGGTCACCTTCATCGGTGAGGCTATCCGAGCGGCTTTCGACCCGAAAAAATTCACACGCTATGTTTAAATGAGCGCAGTGAGAAGAACATAAAAAGGGAAATTTTATGAACAGAATATTATTGACGTCAACGCTAAGCGCGCTAAGTTTTGGCGTGATCTCTGCGACGCTTCCGACCGATCTAGACTGGCAAACCAATTGGGATGAGCCGCAGTACGGCTCTGCCGAAGCAAAGCGTGGCGGCACATACCGCACTTACATGTCCAGCTTTCCTCAGACATTGAGAAGTGTTGGGCCGGATGCGAATGCCGGATTGCGTTCCTACTTTTTAGATGAAACGCCAGGATTAGTCGTACGCCACCCAGATACTTTGGCGTTTATTCCCGAATTAGCCAATGAATGGGCGTTAGCAGACGATAATAAAACGGTTTACTTCAAGCTTAATCCAGAAGCGAAATGGTCTGATGGCAAACCAGTTACGGCTGATGACTTTGTCTTCATGCTTAAGTTTTATCGTTCCAAGGATATCTTGGAACCTTGGTACAACGACTATTACAACAAAACCGTCGCGGATGTCGTTAAGTACGATGCGCATACCTTTTCTGTCACAGCGGCAAAAGAGTTTAACCCTGAAGAGTTATTATTGCGTATGGGATCGTTACGCCCGCGTCCTGCCCACTTTTATGCAAACCCTTCCAAGGATGAAAACGGCGATGGTATTCATGACAATTTTGTTCGTTATTACAACTTCAAAAGTGAGCCGACAACGAGCGCGTACTACCTAGCAGAGGTAAAAAAAGGAAGAAGCGTGACGTTCAAGCATGTGGGGGAGAATTGGTGGGGGTATAGCAATCAATATTATCAAAATCGCTATAACGTCGACAAAATTCGTATCACGGTGATTCGCGATAACGATATTGCCATGAAACACTTCGAGAAAGGCAAGCTCGATGCCTTTGGACTTGTGCTGCCAAGTTTATGGCATGACAAATCGAATACGGAACCCTATCAGAAAGGTTATATCGAAAAATTTTGGGGTTACAACCAATATCCGGTTGGAGCGGGCGGTATTTGGATGAACACCGCGCAGCCGTTGTTGAACGATTTAAATATTCGTCAAGGGGTGACTTACGCCACGGACTTTGATGGCATGATCGAAAACGTCATGCGCGGAGACTACACGCGCAAGCCGAACCCAACGGGCTTTGGACACGGTAAGTATACGCTACCAGATGTGAAAGCATCGGCGTTTGATGTGGATAAATCGATCGCTGCTTTTGAGGCGGCTGGTTTTGATAAAATCGGCGCGGACGGGATTCGTATTAACGACAAAGGTCAGCGTTTGAGCTTTGAGTTGACCTACGGAACCCCAGTCCACACGCCACGAATCGCATACTTAAAAGAACAAGCCAAGTTGGCAGGCTTAGAGATAGAGCTGAAGTTAATCGATGGTTCTTCAATGTTCAAATTTGTGCGAGAGAAAAAACACGACCTAGCATTTTTGGAGATGGGGACATCGGAGATCCCCACATATTGGGAGTATTTTCACTCAGTTAATGCGAATAAACCGCAAACCAATTCATTTACCAACTACAGCACTCCCGAGCTCGATAAAAAAATCATGGCGTACCGTTTTAGTATGGATATGGATAAAAAGACCCGACTGGGCCATGAGATCCAACGTGACATTATGGATGCTCACGTGATTGTCTCTGGTTATATGGTGCCTTATGTACGCTATGGCCACTGGCGTTGGTTGAAGCTTCCAGACCAACCGATGCACCGGATGACAGAAGCTTTATTTAGTGGTGCGATTATCGGTGACGGCACTTATTGGATTGATAGCGATATAAAGAAAGCCACCCAAAAAGCGATGGAGGAAGGGAAAACCTATCAGCCAGTTGTCGTGGTTGATGACACTTATAAGCTGTAAGGATCGATTATGGGAAACGATGTCATCTTAAGTATTAAAGATCTTGAAGTTGAATTTATGACCGACGATGGCCCCGTAAAAGTATTGCATGGGGTGGACTTTGATGTTCGAGCGGGGCGCACACTCGGCCTAGTGGGTGAGTCAGGCAGTGGCAAGAGTGTCACGGCAATGTCTATCATGGGGCTTTTGCCTAAACCATACGGCCATATCATTAAAGGCGAAGTGAAATACCGCGGCACCAATCTGGTGGCGTTACCAGCCCAAGAAATGTACGCCATGCGTGGGAATCGTATTTCCGTCATTTTCCAAGATCCCATGACCGCACTAAACCCAGTGCACAGTGTTGGGCGTCAGATTTGCGAAGTGCTTGAGCTGCATCGCCCGGAATTTAATAAAAAGGAGCGTGAAGCCTACGCGATTGAAATGCTGGCAAAAGTAAAAATTCCCATGCCAGACAAACGCTTCAATGAATACCCGCATCATTTATCTGGGGGTATGCGTCAACGCGTGATGATCGCGATGGCGTTGGCATGTAAACCCGACATTTTGATCTGTGATGAACCCACGACGGCATTGGACGTGACAGTACAAGCGTCAATTCTTGAGCTGATGAATGAGCTTCAAGATGAAACGGGCATGGCGATGATCTTCATCACTCACGATCTCAGCGTCGTCGCGGAGGTGTGTGACGATGTGGCTGTTATGTATGGCGGGCGCATCGTTGAGAAAGCTGAAATCTTCGAATTGTTTGATAACCCGCAGCACCCATATACAGAACGTTTGATGGGCTTAATGCTGAGCTTGGATCACGAGCCGAAGCAGATGATCGACATTAAACCGATTGACGTCAGTATGTTTGCTGACTAAGCAAAGTGGCCGAGTCATCAAAGAGGACATTATGGCAAAAGAAGTATTAAGAATTGAAAATCTTAAGCAGCACTTTGTTTCTGGTAAAGGGTTGTTTAAAAAAGGCTACACCATTAAAGCCGTAGATGGCGTGTCGCTGTCGGTAAACGAAGGTGAGACACTGGGCTTAGTTGGCGAATCTGGCTGTGGCAAAAGTACGTTGGGGCGCACGATCCTAAAGTTGTATGAACCGACCGAAGGCAATATTTTCTTTGAAGGTAAAGACATCACGCACCTACCTGTTAAAGAGATGCGCGCCTTACGCAAAGACATGCAAATCGTGTTTCAAGATCCGATGGAATCACTCAACCAACGCCATACAATCGGGATGATTCTACAAGAGCCGTTCGTTATTCATAAAGTAGGGACACCAGCAGAGCGTAAGCAGTGGGTGAGAGAGTTATTGGTTAAAGTGGGGTTGCCTGAAGCAGCAGTAACTCGCTATCCGCATGAGTTCTCCGGCGGTCAACGCCAGCGCATCGGTATCGCACGTGCCATTGCATTAAAGCCTAAATTTTTGATTTGTGATGAATCCGTTTCGGCGCTTGATGTCTCGGTGCAAGCACAGATCCTCAATCTACTACTGCAACTTCAACAAGAGATGAACCTTGCGATCATCTTCATCTCTCACGATCTATCCGTTGTAAAGCATGTTTCTGATCAAGTCGCGGTGATGTACTTTGGCAAAGTCGTGGAAATGGGCAATGCCAAAGACGTTTATACCAGCCCGAAAAACGACTACACCAAGAAATTATTATCCGCGATTCCCATTACGCACCCTAAATATCGGAAGAAAAAGCGGCGGGCAGAAAAAAAAGCAGAAAGTCGCGTAAGCAGCACCACAGACTCGCTAATTAAGAAACGCCCCAGTGAGTAAATGGAGCGGTTGGATGTACTCACATCGCCGTAAAGTTTAGACCGTGTCCTTATTTCCTCTGATTACTTGTGCATAGTTGCATGCTAAACTCAAAACTCATCTCTTTGGTTTGTTTGGATAATTAGCCATGCCGTCGAATTTACCTAAATCTTTTAGTCGACCGTTCTTGAAAGTCTTCCATATTTTGGAAGCCGTGTTATTAGTTGCGATTACCTTGGCAACCTTGTACGCCATGGTGCAAGAGTTTATACATGTTTTTGTAGAAAGACGTGTCCAGCTGACTGATATCTTATTGATGTTTATCTATCTTGAAGTGTTGGCCATGGTGCAGCAATTCGCGATGAACGGAAAAATTCCGGTACGTTATCCTATTTATATCGCGATGATGGCCATTGCGCGTTATATCACCCTCGGAATGAAAGAGCTGGATGCGGTGCTGGTTGTGTGGTTGTCCGTGGCAGCCTTTATATTGGCGGCAGCAACCTTGCTCATCAGAGTCGGACATCACTACTGGCCGTATGTTGATCATCGCACGTTAGAAAAGGATGAATAAAACAAAGCCCCGCTAATTAACGGGGCTTTGTTATTAATAAAGCGATGATATTTTTGTCATTCAATATTCTGGATCTGAATGTTGATTAATTTATTATTTTTCTTTTAAAACATAATCTTATGTTAATTTAGTTTGGCTATTTTTAACCTGTGTCATACTCTGTGTCATCATTTGTCACCCTGCAAGTCGCCAATAGTATTTATTTTTTAGTTCTTTTTTACTTTGTGGAGTGACTACCGGAGGCCATCAACGACGTTGCGATAATCTATAAATGTGGAAATTAAGTGCTTAAAAAACAGCTTATGATCTGACTCATGCATATTGAAAATGAGAATGCGCATACTCACATATGTAAGCTAGTTTTCGGTAGGAGAAAAGTTAGCTTTCTATGGTTGCGATAACCGAACTACTAAAAGAGATTGAGTTGGCGGGAGGCGCGTATCAGGTGTCTTTAATCACGGTATCTGCGTTGAGCTGTTTATTGGTTGCTGTCTTTGAACTGTATCGTTTTAAAGGTGAAAAGCGTAATACCGTGTCGGGCGTTTTGTAATGTGGCGATGTGACGGCATCGTTAAAAGTCACAAATACACAAAAAATATGCACTTATTATCATATTTGATGTAATTTTGAACTATGTTGTTAGTGCCAATAAAGGCAGTTTGAATAAGGATATGATATGCCAGTAAAACACACCCCACCAGATGGACCAAGCACTGTTCACAAAGGACAAAAGGGTGAAACTACCGGTTGCGGTTTTAATACCAGAGAGAATCCTAGTCACTGGACAAACACTAACAGTAAAGTGACATGCAAAAAAAATGGTTGTAAAAATTAACTAGCCAATTTAGCGAGGGCAAGCCTATATTGCCCTTATTCACTTTGCCACCCGATATGCCGCTTTATTGCGCGTTATATCATGTTGCCATCCAAATTATATAATCCCCTCCATCCGAGATAATATAATTTCTCCATCAAAACCCACCAATAAACGTATCGACAAAACCTTTAAACCGTTCAGCCAGTCGGCCTACAATTTTTTTGCGTTGTAGGATAGTCGGCTTGGCCTCTAGGGTATTGGCAAAGTCATCGCGTAAGGGCATCTCTTCGCTTAACTCGTAACGGTTCACTAGAATTTGTAGCTTATTCGTATCGAGACTTTCTTCCTTTGCCATCACTTCTAGGGCTTGGCGTTTTTCGCGCTCCCAGAAATACTCGAACTCTTCTTCCACATCGGCATGCGCCGGAATGCCATCGAGGTGCTCATTCATAAATTTCTCGATGAGCTCTTTTTTACTCAGTAAGAGCGGGTCCGAGCCAATGATGTTGGCAATGACTTGGCGTTTATTCTCTTTGCTCTCTTGACTCTCTTCTTCGTGCAATTCACGTAGTAGATGCAAGATATAAGCGACGTTAACTTCGTCTCGATGCAAAAGCTCAAGTTCGAAATCCACGTCTTCAAGAATAGAAACCTTCTCTTTGCTGGTGGACTCACGGATCTGGCGGTTGAGATCAGCATACTTGCTGGTGAAGTCTTGGAACTCCTGCTCATCCATATCGGTATCAGACATAGCAAAGTCCGCGTAGTTACTGAGCATATTCTTGAGTTGCATCAGCTTGCGAAATTGCATCACAAAGTGCTTTTGTGCCTCTTCGTCTGGCAGTGTATCCACGGCATCAACATCAGGCGTGATGGCCTTAAGGGCGGCGCAGGCTTGGTTAAAATCGGCGAGTAAGGCTTCAAAAGGTGGCTGTTCTATCCACTCTTTTGGCTGTTTATTAGAAAACAGCGTAAATGCCTCATCAGCGGCTTTTTTCAGGTTCCTAAAGCAGACAACATTACCATGCGATTTCTTTTCATCCAGAATGCGGTTAGTGCGTGAAAAGGCTTGTATCAAACCATGGTGTTTGAGGTTCTTATCGACATAAATGGTATTCAGCTTCTTCGCATCGAAACCAGTTAAGAACATATTCACCACCAGCAAAATATCGATTTCTCGGTCTTTCACCCGTTTAGAGATGTTCTTGTAGTAATCGTAGAAAGCATCACTGTCTTTGGTGCTGTAGCTTGAGCCAAACATCTTGTTGTAGTCGACAATAAACCCGTCGAGCTTTTCGCGACTGTGCAGTTTGACCTTATCTCCACGGTTAAGGTATTGAGCGGCAACCTCTTTGACTTTGCTATCGTCACTACTACCGAGTTCAAATTCTTCTTCCTCGTTCGCCTCATAACTGAAAATGGTGGCGATTTTGAGGTTGTGTCTACCTTCCGCTTTTTTCTTGGCAAACAGTTCGTAGTATTGGATCAGCTCAGGTACACCAGACACGCAGAATATCGCGTTGTAATCGCCACTGTGGGTTTTGCGCTTATGGTTGGCAATGATGTAGTCGGTGATTTTCTCTAAGCGAGCAGGGGAGGTGAGCAGCTCTTTGGTATCAATATCTTCTACTTCGATATCAAGGTTATTGTTGGAGCCATCTTTGTATTGATAGCGTCCGACGTATTCAATTGCAAACTTGAGCACATTCTGATCACGGATTGCATCCACAATCACATAGGCGTGCAGACGTTGACCAAACAGATCTTGCGTGGTCTTTTTCACCGAGTTTTTAGCAACGGCGTTATCGACAAAAATGGGCGTCCCCGTAAAGCCAAATAGTTGCGCACGAGTAAAGAAGTTCACAATGTTCTGGTGCGTGTCACCAAACTGGCTACGGTGGCACTCATCGAAGATAAACACCACACGTTGGTCTTTGATGGCTGCCATTTCGCGCAGGTAGCGTGGCTTGGTCACGATACTATTGAGTTTTTGCAGTGTCGTGACCACCAGCTTACTGTTGCGCTTCTGGTTAACTTTTTGACCCTTGATTGGCTTGTCTAACAATTGATGGAAGAGAATACGTGTATTGCTGGTGGTATCGACACAGTCTTTAGAGAAAGCGTTAAACTCTTCCGCTGTTTGATAATCGAGATCTTTTCTATCGACGACAAATACGACCTTATCCACCTCGGGTAGAGCTGTCATTAATTGAGCAGCTTTGAAAGAGGTCAGGGTTTTACCAGAGCCTGTGGTATGCCAAATGTAACCATTGTCGGTGCAGGTTTTTACTTGGTGCAGAATGGCCTCTACCGCGTAAAACTGATAAGGGCGCAACACCATCAGACACTTCATGGTTTCGTTAAGCACAATGTACCGATTGAGCATCACGGTGAGGTGCTGCGGGGTGAGAAATACCTCGGCAAACTCATGCAGCTTACTGATACGGTTATTCTCAACGTCGGTCCAGTCAAAAGTCTGTTTGGCAGAAAGCTCGCCGTTATTGGCAAAGTATTGGGTATTGACGCCATTAGAAACCACAAACAACTGAATATAGTTAAACAGGCGATGGTTAGCGTGGTAAGAGTGTTTTTGGTAACGCTTAATTTGGTTGAACGCCTCTTTCAGCTCAATGCCTCGGCGTTTTAGCTCTATCTGCACCAGTGGCAGACCATTCACCAGAATGGTCACATCATAACGGTTGGTGTAGATATCTTTGAGCGTAATTTGCTGCGCGATCTGGAAATGGTTGTCTTGTGGCTTATCGAACAACAGAGAAAGGTGGATGGCATCGCCGTTATCGAGTGTAATCGCGACGCGATCACGCAAGGTTTTGGCCTTGGTGAAGATATTGCCTTGCTCCAACTTACCGAGTACCTGACGAAACTCCGATTCAGAGAGCACGCAATGATTGACGCGCTCCAACTGCGCTTTGAGGTTGGCCTCTAGCGCATCGTTGTCTTTGAGTGTGACCACGTCAAAGCTCTGCATACTGAGTTGCGTGATCAGATTATCTTCGAGTTGTTGTTCAGATTGATAAGCCATTGTCCTGCCATTGGTCCTTATAGATCAGCGCATTTCAGTGCGTATTAGTTCAAAAAAAACAGTAAAAGTGATTGCGAAATGACACTTGCTCACCTATAGTTTGCATCAACACGGCCCCTATCGGTTAGCATCCCTTGTGGAAGCGAATCGCTTAGGGGTTTTTTATTTCTCTTCTTCCAAGAAAAGCGTATTCCAGTTCTCGATCACGCCCATGCTGTTTAAATCAAGCCCGATATGAGTCATCTCTGGAAATTCATTCATCATCAAGTCAGTAAGACGCATCCACCAAGTGGAATTCGGGTTGATGTAATCCATCAGATGTTTAGTAATACAAAAAAGCATAAATGGGCGTGCTCTTAAGCGTTCCTTTTCTCTTCCAGTGCCTTCAAAATGTTGCACCCAAGGCACCTCTTTACTAGAAGGAAGGCTTGGTTGGTCAATAATATTACGATTCCATAGGCGGCTATGATGTGCACAGACATTTCTTAAATAGTTGAGAGAACGCAACCATTTAGCTAATACACGACCATTGTGTAGACCAAACTTAGCAGCAATGGCGTCTTGGTCTTCTTCTTTCATTCCGTCATAAAGTAATGACAGCGCACCAAAGTCCCACACTTCACAAGCAATCCAAATCGGTAGTGGTAGACCATGCTTATTTTTATTGTGCTCGATAAATTTCTCACGCGAACGCCTAATCAGTCCGGCTTGCTTTGTGAGCCATTCATGGTGTTTTGTTAAGCCCGTTTGGGGATCAATAGATTGAGAAAACTTTGAGAAAAATTGATTTTTATCTAAATAAGCGAATGTGTCTCTCTGTCCGAGTAAATGTGCGATCTCGACACGAAAAGCAACCTCAATTCTTTCAAGGGCATCCATGATTAACAGGCGCAGTTTTTTATCAAACACGTACAGCTTTATTGCGTCTTCAAAGCGGGCACCCTGCTCAAAGTGGTCCAATGCCAAACGCTGAGGGCGGCCTTTTTTACCTTTTTGTTTGGGTATCGGGCAGCATAGGCCAGTGAATTGACGAAAAGCATACCAATAACCACTCAAACGGTAATAACCAATACGTGATAAGTAAGAGAGAGCCTTTTCCTCATCGGTTATCGATAAACCACGTGCGCGCAGCTTGTCGATCATCTCTTCGCAGGAGTGCCATGGTTTATCGTAGGGCATGAATTTTTGTCTTCCTTCTTTCTTAAAGGTCCGGAGTTCCCCTCATGAAGTCCGGACTTTTATCTCCTAAGTCCGGACTTGATTTACTCACACAAACATCTGTTGCAGTAAGCCTTTTTTGAACTGCTTGGTGTGTTCGATTTGTTCTGCTACCGCATCGATTTTGTGGTCGATGGATTGCAGGAACTGAGCGATTTTTTGTTGTTCATCAGTAGTGGGAAATGAAAACTTCATGCTGCACAAAGCCTTATAAGATAAAACTACTTGTGATGTGCCTACAGCGTATTTACCAAATGAGCTAGAGTGATATCGCGTTAACTCGATGAAAAAATGGTTCTGATTATTTTTCATCCTAAACACAGGATAATAGTGGCTTATTATTCCAGTGCAGCCTGTAGTGTTTCTATTAAAAAAGAAAAGCCTGTCATCACTACGGGACCTAAAGGTTATATAATCCGCTGGGATAATATGAAACCCAACGTTAGACCTATCAGTTATACGACCCTCCCCATAGTAATCAGACTGCTTAATTAACCCATTACGCGATGAGGTTAGAACATCATGTTCATTCTCTACAGTGGATTTCGCTTTATATTCAACTAACATTTCCGAAAGACGCTTCTCTTCCCACTCAGGAAACGCCTTTCCATTCTCATCCTTAAAGCGGATCTGCTGGCTAAAAACCTGCTGCACCACGCCTTTCTTGTACTCTTTAAGTAGGCGGTGTTTTTCGGTCAATTGACTGATTTTGCTGTCGACTGAGGTAAGGAAGTCAGCGATTTTTTTTTGTTCGTTAAGTTCGGGTATATGGGTACGAAAGTCATGTACATCATTTCGATTTAGCGTAGGAACTCCAGAACCAGTTGCAAACCGCTTAAGGCCAATTTTTTGGTACAAGTAAAATACAAACTTTGGAGTACAGTCTATAAAATCTGTGACCCACAAGGAGGTGTTGTGAGGCCAATAGTCCTTCTCGACATAAGTTAGCGCACCAATAGTTCCTGAGCGACCTGTAACAATGCCGGGAGCTTTAGCCTTGAACTCGTTATGGTATCGACCTATCCCATTTGAATAAACGACGGGGTATTTACCTTCTATTACGTTGGTTGTGGGTAGGTCAAATCCTCTTTGCAAGGGAGCGACATCTTTTATCTTTCTTATTGCCCAGTTTGAATCATATATAGGGAAGCGCAACTGAGGCTTAGTATTTTTCCTCATCCTCTCACCTCAAACGGTGCATCAATCCCCAACTCTTCACAGAACTCCGCAATGGTCTTATCGGTTTCTAGCATCGCGTTATCATTCTCCACCAGCTGTTTCGCGACGGCAGACAAATCAACGGGCGCTTCTTCTTCAAAGGTATCGACATAACGCGGAATATTGAGGTTGTAGTCATTCTCGGCAAGGTCGGCTTGGGTCGCAACAAAGGCAAATTTGTCGATGTTTTCACGTTTAGCCACGGCATCGAGAATGCGCTGTAAGTCTTCCTCTCGCATGTAGTTGTTATTGGTGCCTTTCTCAAAATGCTGGCTGGCATCAATAAATAGGACGTTGTCATCGGCTTTGCGATGCTTTTTAAATACCAATACGCAGGTCGGGATAGAAGTACCAAAGAAGATATTAGCAGGCAGGCCGACCACCATATCAAGGTAGTTTTTCTCTTTGAGTAGGTGCTGACGAATGTGCCCTTCAGCCGCACCACGGAATAACACCCCGTGTGGTAGAACCACCGCCATGGTGCCGGTGTCATTGAGCTGGTGGATCATGTGTTGCACAAAGGCAAAATCGGCCTTGGATTTGGGCGCGAGTTTACCGTAATCGGCAAAGCGGTCATTGTTGAGGTGCAGCGGGTTAGCGGACCATTGCGCCGAGAAGGGCGGGTTGGCGACCACGGCATCAAAGCGATCATCAAAATGCATTGGCGTTTCTAACGTATCGTCGTTTTGAATATCGAAACGTTTGTAATGCACGCCATGCATGATCATGTTCATGCGTGCCAAGTTATACGTGCTCGGGTTGCGCTCTTGGCCGTAGTATTTAATGTCTTGGTTTTGCGCCTCTTTCGCCACGCGCAGCAGCAAAGAGCCTGAGCCACAAGTTGGGTCGTAGACGGATTTGATCACAGGGTTATTAAGTGTGACCAATTTCGCCAACAGCTTCGAGACCATTTGTGGGGTGTAGAATTCGCCGGCTTTTTTACCTGCACCACTGGCGAACATGCCAATCAGGAATTCATAGGCATCACCTAGAATGTCTATTTCACTGTCTTTTAGGTGGAAATCAATGTTGTCGAGGTGGACCAACACTTGCGCAATCAGCTTGTTACGCGCATCAGGGGTTTTGCCTAGCTTGTTGGATTGCAGATCGAGTTCATCAAACAGGCCGTTGAAATCGTCGGCACTGTCTGCCCCCATGGTGCTTTGCTCGATATCGTTGAGTACATCGCGTACATCATCGAGAATAAACTCGCCGTTTTCGCCTGCTTTGGCGATCACATGGAACAGCTCCGACGGGGCGAAAAAGTAGCCGAGCTTGTCGATCGCCTCTTCACGAATGGCGTCTAAAATTTCTTTGCCTTCGTCGCTCTTTTCATCAATATCGGTAAAGGTCATGCCATCTTCAGACAGCAGGGCATTGGCGTACTGGTAAAGGTGGTCTGAGAGGTACTTGTAGAAAATCAGCCCTAAGATGTAATCACGGAAATCGTCGGCGGCCATGTTGCCGCGCAGCGTGTTGGCGATGTTCCAAAGTTGTTTTTTTAATGCTTGTTGATGTTGTTCGACCATGGTGATACTTCAATGAAAACGATGTGCAGTAGTGTATCAGAATTGGTTTATGCTCGAAGCGGGGAAATGACCACTTGCATTTTTTAAGTGGAGAAGCTCACATTTCGATTTAAAAAAGGAACAAATCATGACGTGTGATCCGGATTTTGTTCTCCTGTTTTGTTCCTGTTTATTTTTAATCTCGCCGGATGTGTGTTTTCCACCTTGGTGTGAGACCAGTTGTTCTATTGGGTTTTTACTTTTTTATGCGCGTCTTTTGGCTCTGATATTTGCGATTTTTCGGTCAAAAAGATCAAAAAAGGGAACAATTTAACGATCAGTGAACTTAGGTTTAATGCTGCTCGTACCGAACTTTCTCACTCCTTTTGGGGTATGTTCTTTGGTTGCGTATTTGTACGCATAGCTTGCCCTCATACGCGCGGTTCTTAGCCTGTGTTCGTCTCCTGTGCGATGAAGCTTAAACTCATTCCTTTTGGGGGCGTATATGGAGTATTTAGGATTGATGGCCTGACATGCTTTTTTGGCTAGTTGAGTTATTTGATAGGCGTTATTGCAAACGGAACCATCAATCATAATGGCAATGTGATAATGCTGATTGTTGCCGTTTTTACCTCCTTCACGTGCCCACGCATACCCAAAACGCTCTCCTTTAATGTTATAGTGCTCTACGCAGAGCGTCTTGAGTTTATAGATAAACTTGGAGAGGTGTTTATTGTGTGGCAGTTGAGTCGTCTGGTTAAACTGGATCAGAGCAACAGTAACACGTGAATGATAAGTGAAAAGATTGTCTAGCTGGTCATAGGCTCTGGCGAGAGCTTTTAAGTCAATGCCACTTTGATAACAGAATATGGGTTGTTGCATTCCTTTGTATTCGTAGTAGGCAACATTTCGATACCTTGGGTGCATGGTAATTTCTTTATCTGCCATAGAGATTTATAACTATATTAATAACCTTGTTACGTTTGAGTGCTGCCCTTAGATCTGGACAGGAATGGGGTAGCTTTTTTCGCTGAGTAGTTATTGCCATCTGGAGTCAAATCAGGACATATTGGGACACCTCGAGTAAAAAATAAGGGCCCGAAGGCCCTTAGTGGTAGGTTGAATTACGTTTTGAGAAAAAGGCTATAGAGATCTTTCTCTGGCCAACCACGAATGTATCCTTTTTTGGATATCAAAGGCTTTTTAATCTCTCCGCGTTCCACCATACGATGAATTGTGCGCACACTGACATTCAGTCTTTGGGCCAACTCCTTTTTTCTAACTAAAGCTAGGGAGTCTTTTGATACCGCGTTAGCAAAATCATAATTACTCATGACCTGCACCTCGGCTTTCTACCCACGCCATTATCTCTGATAGTCTCCAACCTACCGCGTGTGAACCGCCCAGCTTTACTCGCTGTGGAAACTGTCCACGTTTTTCCAAACGCCAAGCTTGTGTTCTCGAGACGGCGGTGATTGCTCTCCGTTCTTCCTCTCGAACAATACGGTCAAGCTCAAGGTTTGTTTTGCTACTAGCACCCATGGGATTTCTCCTTCGTGATAGTAGCGTTTCAGTTTGGTGGGGAAACTGAATTGTTGGCGTTTCAGAGTATTCCTCTTCGTTCCAACAAGCACATCCTAAAGGGCTACTGAGATGCTGTTCAGCCTATTTCTTTAGATTTGTGATCTTGCTCGGCAAAAGATGTTATCGGTGTCACCTTTGCAAATTGAAGGTGTTCAATATGATTAGAAACGTTGTCACCAACGGCTTTGGCGCTATTCTGCGCTGCTGCTTGTGGCACTAAGTAGGGCGCGAGAAAGTCAGCAAGTTTATTTAACGCTTCTCTTCGTTCGTCAAAGTACTGGTATCGATCATAAACGCCGACGATGCCTTTTACTTTGTGGTTTAAGCAGCGTTCTGCGACTTGTTCATTAACTCCAAGCTGAGAAAGTAAGCTTCTGCATGTTCTGCGCAAGTCATGTAGCGTGAAGTGCTCGATATTTGGCATTACATTTGGGTAGACCTTGGTGGTTTTAGTTTTGTTTATGCCAAATAGTTTTTGCAGTGCATGATTGATCGTATCGTCAGAGATATATCCACGTTTGCTTGTCTTTCGTGCAGGGAAGACATACGCAGAACCACCTGATCGGTACTTGAGTTCTTCTAACCATGGGATAGCGATATTGGGGATAGGAATAGTGACAGGCCTGACCGCAACGTTTTTTCTCTGTTTGTTGGGAAGTTGACGCCATATTTTGCCCAACAGGTCAAACTCTTCCCATTTTGCAGAGATGAGCTCTCCTTTTCGGCAACCTAAACAAAGCAGCAAGCAGCAGGCAAGATAGTTATCTCTGGTAAAGGAGGGGCTTTGCGCGCGCATTATTGGAAATGCATAACTAATTTCATCGACGCGTAGACTGCGTTCACGGCTCTCTTCTGTGCCACCAGCATCTTTAGGCGTGAAAGCCTGAGCAGGGTTGAAGGCGGTCAGATCTAACTTTATCGCATGGTTAAATAGTGTTTTTAAGAGAGCGAGCACCTTATTGGCGACGGTGTTATGACCCGACTCAAGAATGGTGTTAATAATTTTTCTGATGTGCTGCGGCGTAACATCTTTGATGGTCATTACACCGATGTGTTGCTTTATTTTGTTGTTGTAATGACTCTTGGGAATATCCGAGTGCTTTAGGTTCCTGAGCGCATAACTTTGGTACCAGTCGTCAAACAGGCCATCTATATTATGGATGACTTTGAATTCGGTTTTCTTCCTTTCTGATTTAGGGTCAATGCCGAGTTTGATGTTTTGTTTGATCTGTAGAGCTTGCTGCTTTGCGTCACTGATTGATAAAGAAGGGTAAGACTGCGGGAGAGCAATTTGTGAACGCTTACCTGCGATGATGTATTTCACCACCCAAGAGGGGTTCTTTCTGGCAATGCGAAAGTAGAGCCCATCCCCAATGCTAAGCATGGTGTTCTCACCTTTTCTTATTAATGCATCTAGCTGTTTATTGTTCATCGTTTATCGCTTTTTAAAGTGCGTTGTTAGTGAATTTTCGGGTCATCACTTCTCTGTTCTAAAATGATGACACAGCCGTTTGTGTCATCATCTGTGTCATCATTTGGCACGTAACTAGAGGGAGTAATGTGAAACAAGCTGAAACGATTAAAACAAAAAAGCCCATGAAAGTCACGGGCTTAGGTTGTTTATGTAAACAGTAAGAAACTGGTAGAAACCTTATTCTATATTCTGGATCTGTTCTCGCATCTGTTCGATAAGTACTTTGAGTTCTACGCCAGACGCGGTGATGTCGGTGCTGATCGACTTTGAAGCCAGTGTGTTCGATTCGCGGTTGAACTCTTGCATCATAAAGTCGAGACGACGACCAACAGCGCCACCTTTCTTCAGGATGTTCGTGGTTTCTTTCACGTGAGACTCTAAGCGGTCCAATTCTTCTGCCACATCCGATTTTTGTGCCAACAGAATCAGCTCTTGCTCTACACGAGATGGGTCTAATTCAGCTTTCGCATCTTCGAATTTAGAAAACAGGCGTTCACGTTGCCATTCTAGGATTTCTGGCATACGCGCACGAACTTTAACCACCTCTGCAGTGATCGCTGCCAGACGCTGTTCGATCAACGCTTTCATGTTGTCGCCTTCACGCGCGCGCGCGTCAATAAAGTCATCCATCGTTTCGTTAAACGCTTCTAACAGGGCTTTATTCACGGTGTCCATGTCTTGCTCTGGCGTTTCCATTACGCCCGGCCATTGCATTAATTGAAATGGATTGATGCGGCTTCGTTCGCCAGTCATGTGCATCACTTGCTCTGCTGCCTTAATGACTTGGCTGGCCAGTGTTTCGTTAATACTAAGCTCGCCTTTAGCGGCGGGATTGGCTTCAAAACGCAGATTACATTCTACTTTGCCGCGCGCAAGACGCTTACGAAAACGCTCACGTAGAACCGGCTCTAAAGCTCGAAACTGTTCTGGCATGCGGAAGTAAGTTTCTAGGTAGCGCTGGTTTACGCTACGGATTTCCCATACAGCGGAGCCCCAATCGCCTTTTACTTCTTTGCGCGCATACGCAGTCATACTGTAAATCATCGAATTTTCCTGTCTTCATTTTTGAAAATTACTTAAAGAGTGTATCACGGAGCGTCGTTAGGTGCGCGAAGTGTGTTGAATGTTTGCGCTGTGTTGGGGGCGTAACCTATGAATCAGGAATGGATTCCGTTATAATCTTCGCCCACCAAATCGTCTTCTCCTCATATTTAAGGTAGATGCCCATGCGTCCAAACGATCGCAAGGCGGACCAAGTTCGCCCTATCAAAATTACTCGTAACTACACCGCTTATGCTGAAGGCTCAGTGTTAGTTGAGTTCGGTAACACCAAAGTGTTGTGTAATGCGACCGTCGAAGAATCGGTACCACGTTGGTTGAAAGGCCAAGGTAAAGGCTGGGTAACTGCTGAGTACGGTATGTTGCCACGCGCGACACACTCGCGTACTCGTCGTGAAGCTGCAAGTGGCAAACAAGGCGGACGTACCATGGAAATCCAACGTCTTATCGCACGTAGTCTGCGTGCAGTTGTAGACTTGAAAGCCATGGGAGAATTCATGGTCACGGTTGATTGTGACGTGATCCAAGCGGATGGCGGCACTCGCACCGCATCAATTAGTGGCGCAAGCGTAGCAATGGCTGATGCGTTTCAGCATCTTGTCAACCGCGGCAAATTAAAAGCGAACCCGATGAAAGGTCATGTTGCGGCAGTATCTGTGGGTTTGTTAGGTGATGACGTGTTATGTGATCTTGAATACGTTGAAGATTCAGCGGCGGATACTGACATGAATGTGGTGATGACCGAAGAAGGTAAGATGATTGAGATCCAAGGCACTGCAGAAGGTGAACCGTTCAGTCATGAGCAGCTAATGGCATTGCTAGAATCAGCGAAAATCGGTATTACCGACATTGTCTCGGCGCAGAAGGCGGCGTTAGAAAAATAATGACTTCAATAGCTTCCTCATAAAGGAAGCTATTTTTTTGCATGTTACTAGGCCTAGGCCTAGGCCTAGGACCTAGAGATGAATACCCACACACTGACAATTGAGAGAAATCCATGAAAGCATACCAGCGTGAATTTATTGAGTTTGCACTTGAGAAAGAGGTTCTTAAGTTTGGTGAGTTTACTTTGAAATCAGGCCGAAAAAGCCCTTACTTCTTTAACGCTGGTCTTTTCAATACTGGCCGAGATCTTGCGCGTCTTGGTCGTTTTTACGCTGCGGCACTGGCTGACTCTGGCATCGAATTTGATGTGCTGTTTGGCCCAGCGTACAAAGGTATCCCGATTGCGACAACCACCGCGGTAGCGCTGGCTGATCACCACGACCTCGACACGCCTTACTGCTTTAATCGTAAAGAAGCGAAAAACCATGGTGAAGGCGGTAACCTTGTTGGCTCTGCATTAGAAGGGCGTATCATGCTGGTGGATGATGTGATCACGGCGGGTACGGCAATTCGTGAGTCGATGGAAATTATTCAAGCAAGTGGTGCAGACTTAGCGGGCGTGCTGGTCGCTATCGACCGTGAAGAGAAAGGCAAAGGTGAGCTGTCTGCGATTCAGGAAGTCGAACGTGATTTTGGTTGTGCCGTGATTTCTATCGTGAGCTTGGGCGATCTTGTTACTTACCTAGCAGAAAAAGGCGACTCAGCCGAACATTTAGAAGCGGTGAAAGCGTACCGCGCGGAATACGGTATTTAACCAGATAGCGTTTCTTTGGTTATTGTGAAGTGTAAAGGGGCTGGTGGGTATCCATCAGCTCCTTCTTTTTAGAGGGTTTTGCTCTTTATTTGTAGCGAATGCCTTTTTCTACACTTTCATCCTGCATGGTTTTATAGCGTTTGTGTAGCCACATCCATTGTTCTGGAGCACGGAGGATCACTTCTTCCACATGTTTGTTCATGTAAGCGGCGGCAGCCACTTCATCTTTTTGCGGGTAGTTTGCTTCAATGCACTTATCTGCGATGATGTCGTACTTACCTTCTGAATTACGAAAGCCCGAACCCATAATAATCGCACACTTAGAGGTATAGGCTAGAATGGTGGTACCGGTTGTCGTACACGCATCTTCTACGGCAAAGAAGGGAACGAATACGGATTTATTGCGACCGTAATCGTGATCGGGTAAATAAAATAAACGTTCACCGCTGCGTAAAACGCGAATCATTTTTTTTACATTTTTACGGTCAATCAGTTTGTTGCCATTGTGCGTACGGCCCCAGTACTGAATGAAATTATAGGCGGGATTATCGTGTGGACGAAATGCCCCATAGCCAGCGACACCAAGTACCGCAAACGCGCGTGCCGTAACTTCGAGATTTAAGGCGTGCACACAACAAAGTAGTACGCCTTTACCTTCCGCGTCTTTTTCTCTGACTGCGCTTAGGTCTTTTTCCACGATAAGCGTTTTAAAACGCCAAGTGGGCCAGAACCAAGTGATGCCCGTTTCGATTAGAGCCATACCGGTGTTTTTAAAGTTCTCTTCAACGATGTGTTGGATCTCTTCCGGCGTTTTTTCTGGAAAAGCGAGTTCTAGGTTACGCTTGGCAATGTGGACGCGACTTTTGCCATAGCGCAGGCCAAGCTTACCGACGGAATGACCTAATAACAGCAGCAATCGATACGGGAGAATATTGACGAGGATGGCCAGTAAGCCAAATCCAAGCCAAACACTCCAGTTTCGTGGGTGGAGAAGTGAAAGAGAAAACTCCGGCTGCGTGTATTTGTCTTTACTCATAATCTTTTACTTAATTTGTGCACTAAGCAGCGCCCAATACTCGTCAAAGTTTGCCGTTGGTTGGTATTTAAAGTCGCTGCGAACAAAACGGTTGAGGCTACCTTCTACTTGCCCAAGAATCTGCGCGGCGAGAATGCGCTCTTCGACAGGGAAAGCTTTACCTTCTCGAATCTTACGTTCACGCAAGATTTGGCGCAATTGCATTTCAATGCGCTCAAACAACTGGTTGATGCGTTCGCGTAGGCGTTCATTTTCAAACATTAGGGCATGACCAGACAGAATGCGTGTTAGGCCGGGGTTGCGCTCAGAGAACGCCAACATAAGGTGCATCACCATGCGAATGCGCTCTAGAGTATCCTTCTCGTCGTCTAAAATTCGGTTAATGCGTGTCATCAATGCTTCTTCGATGAACTCAATCAAGCCTTCGAACATACGAGCTTTACTTGGGAAGTGACGGTACAAAGCGGCTTCTGAAACACCGACTTGTTTCGCCAACTTTGCCGTAGTAATGCGGGAAGCGCCTTCTGTAGATTCAAGCATTTGTGCTAATGCTTGCAAGATCTCTTCACGACGATTGGTTTTTTTACTGCCGGCCATTAGTTTACTTCCTTTCAAAATACAAAGTTGAGCGGAGGGGATTATAAGACGCTCTGTCATCTCAAACTAGACTACTGAGAGTGGAATGGGAGATTTAACACCCTCAGTTGTCATGTTTGCACCAAATTTATGCCAGTTTTCGATGAAAATATGAATGGGCTCGGATGTTAATTACATCAATTCATGCATTTTTTCGAGTATTTTAAAGCTCAATGCTTCTTTTGATTCCAAAGCGAGTGCAAGTTCACCCTCAGGCCAGAAAAGGGTCAGTGCGTTGTCGTTACTGTTGAAGCCTTGTCCTTTGATTGAAACATCATTCGCGCAGATCATGTCGAGTTTTTTTTTGACTAATTTGCCGCGCGCATAGGTTTCTACGTCATTGGTTTCAGCGGCAAATCCAACAGTAAATGGACGTTGTGCAGGCATTGTTGCAACCGAGGCAACAATATCAGGGTTTTTGACCATATTGATGACCATCTGATCGTTGTCTGCTGTTTTTTTCAATTTTTCAGACGCGATCGTTTCTGGGCGATAATCCGCCACCGCGGCGCAGCTGATAAATGCATCGTGGTTGGTCGCCTTGGCCATTACAGCGTCATGCATCTCTTGTGCACTAGAAACATTAATACGCTCAACACCATCAGGTGTACTTAAGCTTACCGGGCCGCTCACGAGGGTTACTTTTGCGCCCATTTGAACCGCCGCACTTGCCAATGCATAGCCCATTTTACCGGAGCTATGGTTGGTGATGTAACGTACCGGATCAAGCGCTTCACGAGTGGGCCCTGCGGTGATCAACACCGATTTACCCTCCAATACTTTAGGTTGGAAGAACCGTTCACACTGCCGCACCAATTGCATCGGCTCTAACATTCGACCCGGTCCGATATCGCCACAGGCTTGTTCTCCTGCCGCGGGTCCCCAGATATGCATACCACGGCGAAGTAACGTCGCAATATTCTCTTGGGTGGTGACATTGCGGTACATTTGCTGATTCATCGCAGGAGAGACGGCAACGGGCGACTCGGTCGCTAACACTAACGTGGTCAGCAAATCATTCCCCATGCCAGCAGACATGCGGGCAATTAAGTCCGCGGTTGCCGGTGCGATCAGCACTAAATCTGCCCATTTTGCTAACTCAATGTGACCCATTGACGCTTCTGCTGCAGGGTCTAATAAGCTGTTAGAGACCGGACGGCCCGAGACGGCCTGCATGGTCAAAGGAGTAATGAACTCTTGTGCGGCTTTCGTCATTACGACTTGGACTTGCGCGCCTCTCTCTATGAGGCGACGGGTTAGCTCCGCACATTTATACGCAGCAATACCGCCACTAATACCGAGTAGAATTTTTTTTCCTGCTAGTGTTTGCATGTGAGATCTCCAATTTGATGATCGGATTTTAACACAATTCAAAGTCTGACCGCCCGTGCATATATAACGAGAAGATAATCGATATCAAACGCCATCATATAAATTTGACCAAGGGAGAGAAAATGCTCGTTTATCTCACAGACAAATTGCGCGAATTTTGCGAGGCTGATAAGAAAAAGAGGTAGTGGAAATCATGATGTTGAAAAGTCGAAACAAATTGCTGCTGATAACGCTCATTCCTCTACTGTTGATCACCACATTGATCTCAATGGTGTACTACATCAACAGTAGTAATAGTTTGGAAGCCGAATTGGCAAGAGACAGGCAAGAGCTTATTGAAACGAAAAAGAAAGAGCTTAAAGCCTACATGATGATGGGAGTGACCGCGATAAAGCCACTCTACGATGCTGACGTGAATGGTAATAACAAAGAGGCGGCGAAAGACATTCTCAAAGCAATGCGCTTTGAGAGTGATGGCTATTTCTTTGCTTATGATTCTCAAGGGGTAAATACACTTCATGCCATTAAACCATCGTTAGAAGGGAAAAACCTTTACGATCTCAAAGATGAAAATGGTGTGGCGGTGATCGCTGGTTTAATTGACGCGTCACAACAAGGGGATGGTTTCCTGAATTTCTCATGGCATAAACCGACCATTGACGCTCAAGCACCGAAGTTAGGTTATGCGGAATATTTGCCTAAGTGGGACTGGGTCCTAGGAACGGGTGTCTACATTGATGATGTTGACCAACAAGTCGCGATGCAGCGAGAGTTGCGCACCCAGGAATTAAATGAGCATACCTTATCGGCTGTGATGATCTCCCTCATTGGGTTGGTCATTACCAGTATTCTGACCAGCATTGTGGTGTCTAAAGGGATTCAACCGTTGCAACACGTTGCGGCTTCACTGAAAGATGTTGCGGCGGGTGGGGGCGACTTAACCGCTCGTTTGAAAGTGGAAAGTAAGGATGAAGTCGGTGAAGTGGCGGCGGCGTTCAACGAGTTTATGGATAAGCTTCATCCACTGATGCAAGATATTCATCGCTCTGCAACCACAGTGCAAAGCGTTTCTCAAAATCTGGATACACAAACCAGTCAGGCGAGTGGTCAAATGCAAGATCACTGTCTGGAAACCGATAAAGTTGTCACAGCGGTAACTCAAATGAGCATGACAGCGAAGGAGGTGGCGAGTAACACGAATGCGACCGCACAAGCGATTGAAGATGCCAATAGTCAAGTTACCGAAGCCCAGCGTGAAGTTGATCAAGCCATTGAAGGGATTACTGAGCTGGTGACGGAGATAGACAGCACGTCGGATGCGATTGCCGAGCTGAGCCAACAAACGGAACAAATTACCAAGGTGTTGGATGTGATTGGTGAGATTGCGGAGCAAACCAATTTGCTGGCTTTGAACGCCGCGATTGAAGCTGCGCGAGCAGGAGAGCAAGGACGCGGTTTTGCGGTGGTTGCGGATGAAGTACGTTCGCTAGCCAGTCGCACCCAAAACAGCACTCATGAAATTGGCGATATGCTCAAACAGCTACAAAGTGGCGTCTCAAGGGCGGTGAGTACGATGTCGGTTAGTCAAGAGCGTGGGGTAAAAACGGCGCAAGAGTCGGCGCTCATCCAACAATCACTGTCGGGCGTTCATCATTCGATTGGTACGATTCGAAATATGGGAATTCAAACCGCGTCAGCGGCAGAGGAACAAAGTGCAGTGGCAGAAGATATCAATCAAAATTTAGTGGCGATTCAACAGATCGTAACTAACATCAATGAGACCTTGCAGCACGCTGAAACGATCAGTAATCAGTTGTCGCAATCTGGTTCAGAAATTCACGGTTTAGTTGGCAATTTTAAACTCTGATAAACTATTAAATTGCATTGAAAGTGCTGATGGAACGAAGAAAGCGAAAGTCACTCTCGACTTTCGTTTTTGGTTTTGTGGAATAGAGGCCTATTCCACAAAAGAGACACCTGATGATACTGAAAGCGATGCCAAGTGAGTCGATGCCCAGAGAAAAGTTGCTGCAGCGAGGGCCACAAGCGCTGACCGATGCAGAGCTACTCGCCATTTTTTTACGTACTGGAACGCAAGGGATGAATGTGATCGAGCTTGCCGACTTCCTGATTCAAGATTTTGGTTCGCTAAGGCAGCTTTTTTCTGCTTCAGAAAAGCAGTTCTGCCGACATAAAGGGCTGGGCCAAGCAAAATACGTACAATTACAAGCTGTACTAGAAATGACGCAGCGGTATTTAGCGGAAACCTTAAAGCGCGGTGACGCATTAACCAGTCCAGCACAAACTAAGCTTTATTTGTCTTCTATATTAAGAGACCGACAAAGAGAGGCTTTTTACATTCTTTTTCTCGATAACCAGCACAGAATAATAAAAGATGAAATTTTATTTGAAGGAACATTAGATGCTGCGTCGGTTTATCCACGAGAAGTGGTGAAGCGAGCCTTACACCATAATGCGGCGGCTTTGATTTTGGCACACAATCATCCGTCAGGGGTGGCCGAGCCGAGTCAAGCTGACAGAAGGATTACAAAGCGGTTAATCGACGCTTTGGCGCTGGTGGATATTCGTGTTTTGGACCATTTCGTCATTGGTGATGGGGAAAGTGTCTCTTTTGCTGAAAGAGGTTGGGTATAATGGTGTGTATTTTAGGTTGTTAGTTGCTAAAAATCTGCTATCATCCTCGCCACTAAATTTTTAACTGAATTCAGCTTGGACTGCTAGAAAAAAATCTGCTGTCTAAAAAAAGATCACGAAAACCTGTAAAAAGGATCTGTTCGGGTCTTGAGCAATGCATATCAAGTTAGTATAATGCGCGACCTTTGATAGCCTTGTATGGATTTTCCATAGCGGTTCTTAACCTCTAACTTCTTTTCGAGAAATAGAGAGGTTCGGCCACCAAGGTTGATATCGAGCTGAAACGATTTTGGAGAAGACATTCATGTCACGAGTATGCCAAGTAACTGGTAAGCGTCCAGTAACGGGTAACAACCGTTCACACGCACGAAATGCTACTAAGCGTCGTTTTCTGCCGAACCTACAAACTCATCGTTTCTGGGTAGAGAGCGAAAAACGTTTTGTTAAACTACGCCTATCTGCTAAAGGTATGCGCATCATCGACAAGAAAGGTATTGATACTGTTCTTGTCGATATCCGTGCACGTGGCGAAAACGTTTAAGAGGAAATAGGCAATGGCAAAGAAAGGCGTTCGTGAGAAAATCCGTCTAGTATCTTCTGCAGGTACAGGCCACTTCTACACAACTGATAAAAACAAGCGTAATATGCCGGGCAAATTTGAGATCAAGAAATTTGATCCAGTAGTTCGCCAGCACGTTATGTACAAAGAAGCAAAAATCAAATAATTGGTTTCAGTCTCTTTGATGAATTGAAAACCCAGCTTTCGAGTTGGGTTTTTTATTATCTAAAATTTACTTCTCTTTTCCTTATTAGGTTTGCACGCAGATGTTCTAGTCAAAACTGATGCGCTTTGGTAGTTTATTCTTAACTAAAGAGATCAGGAATGGTTATGCGTGTGAGTCCGGCCCGTCGTCGTCGATGGAACAATATGCTTATTCTGGGCATTATCGCTTTTATTGTGATCTTAAATGCGCCCATGTGGATCAAAACTTATTTGTTAACGGACGATTCCGACCCTTACCCCAACTTGCTGCGCCCAGATTATACGGTTAGTGCACTCTACTTTAATGGTTGGGAGCTTGAGCGGCATAATGAGCAGTGGCAATCCAATCTCAAAGCAAGTACGTCGATTAAAGAGCTCGTTTCACGTTGGCAATCATTAGAAGGAACGGAGCTAACGCAAGAACAATACACGCGCTTAAAACCTAAGCTCACCTCTGCTGAAACAGTAGAAGTGTGGTATCAAGAGTTGGAGGAGCCACAGCGAGTAACATTCTATCGCTTGCCTAGTTTTTGGTTATTTAAAAACTGGCAAGATAAGTGGATTGCTATTTCCGTCGATGCAGACTTTATCATGCCCGAGTAAGTCCATTTTGAATGAATAGCCTTAAGGCTACCCAGTATTTATCGTGGTTCTTTTCTATTATGCTAGCCACGCAATTTAATTCGTCCAGCCCAATGGAGAGAGTAATGCCTGAATTACCCGAAGTAGAAGTCAGTCGTATGGGGATCAGTCCACACATGGTAGGACAAGTTATTCAGGCTTTTGTCTTTCGAACGCCAAAATTGCGTTGGGATATCCCTCAAGAGCTCAAACACCTTGAAGGTCAAGTTATCCGTGCGATCAGTCGCCGAGCGAAATACTTACTGATAGAGACGGATGCAGGCACGGCAATCGTCCACTTGGGCATGTCGGGCTCGTTGCGTGTACTGGATGCGGATTTCCCAGCGGCTAAACATGATCATGTGGATCTCAAACTGACTAATGGCAAAGTATTACGTTACAACGATCCGCGTCGTTTTGGGGCTTGGTTGTGGTGCGCCTCAGGCGAATCGCATGCGGTGTTAGATCGTATGGGGCCTGAGCCTTTAACCGAAGAGTTTAACGCTGACTACGTCGCGGAGAAAGCCAATGGCAAGCGAATAGCGGTGAAACAGTTGATTATGGACAACAAAGTCGTGGTTGGTGTAGGAAACATTTACGCTAACGAATCCTTATTTAAGTCGCGAATTCACCCCTCCAAGCCTGCAGGAAAAGTCACTACTCAAGAGTGGGCATTGCTCGTTGAAAACATTAAAGTGACGCTCGAAATTGCCATCAACCAAGGTGGTACTACACTAAAAGATTTCGCTCAAGCGGATGGAAAGCCAGGGTATTTTGCTCAAGAGCTCTTAGTGTATGGGAAAGCAGGAGAACCTTGTCCTGAATGTGGTGAATTACTCCAAGAACTAAAAATTGGACAGCGTAATACCTTCTTTTGTGGTGAGTGCCAAAAGTGAAACATGAATCAAGGCAAACTATATTTGCCCTGATTTTTCAAAGTACTTCTTGGCGACCAATAAAGATATCAACCTTTCTCGTTTCGCAGTTCTAAACTGTTCCACCCAGTCGTGCGCATTTTGGATGATGTTTTCTGCTGCTTCAGGATGAGAGGTGTAATACTCTATCTTTTCTATTAAGTCTGAGTAATCATCTTGTACTTCAACGTAGTGAGTACCAGCTTGAAGGCGGCCCTCCATAAACCAAGTTTCGTATTTAGGTTTGGACATTATTACCAATGAGTTCGACGACATCGCCCATTTTAGGTTGGTTGCAACATCATTCCCTTCAATAGCAAGCAGAAATTTGTATTGAAGTTGCTCTTCGATTGACATGAAGCCTTTTTCCCAAGGATTGCCATCTTTGGGTTGGGTTTGTCCAATGTTACAGCGAGGGTGATTATAAAACTGCTCGAGGACTTTTTTACGGTGTGGCTGGTAGCCAACGCCACGCCATGCCGCCATGTCTTTTTTATCACGAAAACTCAATTTGTCATCAACAAACTGAAAGTGCCTTATCGCATTTAATTTTAACACGATGGAGTTTTGATTTTTGTCCGAGATAGGGCGGCTTTTTAAGAAAGTTGGAACTTCAGGAACGTGGCGTATGTCGCCATTTAAGTAGCGAAACGTAAAAGATGAGGGAAAGCCTTTGAGCACTTTTAACAAGTCAAAATAATAAGTTGTACCGCCAGTTTTCTTAAATGAGCCAATAGTTTCGCCCTTCTCTAGATGAAAGGAAACTGCCTGCTTGTTGTAGTAGTCCACCCTATCTTGGATATATGCCATGTCATAGTGGCTAAGTTTTTTCAGCAAATGCTGATTGGCAATTCGAAATAACGCAGCAGGGACGATAGTTAGTAAAGCATTACTAAAGTAATAGTTAAACTTGGTTAAACTCACTTTTTTACCTTGTTAATGATAGCTTCGTTAACACAAGAAGGCACAAATTGTTTTATGTCGCCACCATGTATAGCAACTTCACGCACGATGGTTGAAGACAGAAAAGCAAACTCTTCAGCGGGCGTCAGGAAAACACTTTCGACATCAGGAAGCAATTTGCGATACATGCTGGTAAGACCAAATTCATATTCGAAGTCGACCGTTGTACGCAGGCCTCGCACAAGAATATTGGCTTGTTGATCACGAGCAAAATCGACTAATAGACCGCTAAACCCTAAAGCCGACACGTTGCTTAAATGAGAGGTAGACTTTTCGACCAAACTCACTCGCTCTTCTAGCGAAAATAACGTACTTTTTGACGGGCTCGCCGCTACAGCGATGATGATTTCATCAAACATATTTGCAGCGCGAGTGATGATGTCTAAATGACCATTCGTAATAGGATCGAATGTCCCTGGGTATATGACTTTTTTCATCGTAGTACTTTCTCATAAACATCTGCGTATTGGTTTGCAGTGTAGGTGATATGAAATGTTTTTAGTTTTTCTTGTCCGTTTTTGACAAAAGAGTCTCTCAAGACCGCGTCTTTAGCGACTCTGGTTATTGCCTTGGCAAGTGCGTTGGCATCACCTGGTTGAATCAGTATTCCGTTCGACTCATCCTCTATTATGTCAGGTATTCCGCCAGCATTGGTGCCAATCACTGGTAAGCCAGCACCCATCCCTTCCAGAATCACGGAGCCTAAGCCTTCTGTATAAGAAGGGTGGATTTGTAAATCGGCCGCTTCAAACCAGTCCCCCATATTGTTTTGCTTGCCTTCAAAGCTTACGTTACTCAAAGCCTTTGCTTGTAACTCAAGAGTCGGCCTTTCTGGACCATCACCGAGCAAGCATATGTGGATAGATGGCTCTGACTGTTCAAGTAACGTTGCAGCTGCAATGGAGACATCAAAACCTTTGTGTTTGAGCATGTTTGCAGCATGAATCACCAAAAACTTGTCAGTAAAGCGATCTCGAATGGCTTGGACCTTTTCTTTATCAATGGGGTAGTTGACTGGTGAGCTCGGAATTTTATGAGTTGTGAGATTAGGATAGGTGTCTTTTACTCTTTGAACGATTTCCGAACTCAATCCAATGACTGCACTGGCTTTTGAATATGCCAAATTTGCTAGCCATTTCTTTTTCAACAGGTTATCAATACGGCGAGTAACGATATAAGGCATACCATAAAGTAAATGTTGAATGAGAGCCCAATAAATCGCACGACCTTCGTGAACATGAATGAGTGAGCAATCTTTGGTAATCGATTTTGAATGTGCCTTAGTAAAATGGTTTGCTAGGACGAGCTTAACATTAAGCTTGTTCACCGCATCAGCGAACGGACTTTTGGGGTTAGCAACAACCGTAAGGTGATAACCCAATTTGACTTGTTGTTTGATGAGTTGGAGGGTTTGGTTTTCCCCTCCGTGGTAGCCAGAAGCTAAGTTAACATGGCAAATATTCATATCACTGTTCTTTGTTGTTCTTTTTCACGTAGTCACGCAGCCATAGATCGGCATAACGCGTAAAAGTAGTATTGGCGCTTAACACCGCCAGTAAAAAGCCATGTCGTCCATCTAAGAAACCCCGCTTGATGATGTACATTTTGATAAAGCGGAAAAAGCCATGGGCAAGTGCACTGAATAGAGAGGCCGTTTTTTTTCCTTCACGCTGATCTGCCCAAGACTGCATATACAGTTGAGTTTTACGCGTATACTCACCGAGTCTTTCATAGGTGAAGTGCTTGAGTCGTCCATTCAATGACACGACATTAAATCCCTTCGGGATAACGACGCTTTCATGTACTAATGCGTCATTGTATTGAGTTTCTGACGTTTTATATAAACGGACTACCCAGTCAGGAGACCAGCCGGAATAACGAATTTCTTTGGCAAAGGCAGTGGTTAGACGGTTAACTTGGTAGATGTTTATGTCGTTATGCTGGCTTATCGCATTGAGTATTTCTTGGCGCAGTTCATCTGTAACGCGCTCATCTGCATCTAACCAAAGAACGAAATCTGATTCGATATACGTTTGCGCAAGTTGGCGCTGCTTACCAAAACCGGGCCAATCCAAGTTGCTATAGAACTTATCTGTGTATTGTCGGGCAATTTCTTCCGTGCGGTCAGTGCTGCCTGAGTCTAGAAGGACAATCTCATCGACCCAATCTTTTACAGTGTCGAGACAAGCTTGTAAGTGCTTCTCTTCATTTTTTACGATTAAGGCAACGGCTAAGGTGGGTTTGGACAAGGTCATTTCCTTCTTAACAAATCAAGACAGTAAGTTTACTGGTATTGCGGATACAAATCTTCTAAGACTTGATCGAACATGCTCATTACTTGAGTGCTGGTAATGCGGTTCATTGCCGTTTCATCTTTAGCGCGAGTTCGCCAGCTTAACTCGTGACTGTTTTTGCCTGTTTCCGCAAAGATCGTTTCTTCATAAACCGAGACAACGTATTTTAGGTAGCGGTAAGGTCCCACTCGAAGCGGATTATGGTGCGCATAAAGCCCGATGATCGGCGTTTGCATGGCATTTGCCATGTGCGCAGGTCCGGTATCGGGGGCGATAACCATTTCAACGTTATCAATTAACGCCAGCATTTGTAGGATCGAACTTTGTCCAACTAAATTTAGACACGGCTCTTCCAAGCGAGACTGAATCGCTTCTGCCAGATCCAATTCTACCTGAGCGGGGCTGCCCGCAAGAATTACGTTCCAACCTTTGGCTCTGGCGTGATGAATCACATCCACATAACCTTCAGCGTTCCAGTTTTTATAAGCTTTACTCGCGCCCGGCACAATTAATAGGTTCGGTTTATTGCGAGAAATCTGCGTCTCTGCCCACGCTTGGTCTTGTGCAGAGTAGGAAAGTGCCCAGTCCAGTTCTGCTTTTGGCACCCCAATTTGATGGGCAAAAGCCATTAAGCCATCGGCGACATGCAGAGATGGTGGGGAAGGCACTTTGACATTGGTAAAGAGCGTCTGAAAATCTTGGCTTCTATCAGAAGAGAAACCAAGTTTGTATTTTGCTTTAATGCCCAACGTCGCGATACTGGCTCGAATCGCGTACTGCATATGCAATAGCGCATCAAACTCTCGGCCTTTCAATTGTCTCCAAAGCGATTTATAGCCATCGAGTCCCGCTTTTTTATCAAAAACAATCACTTCTACGCCATCAATTGCGGCTAGTAATTGGGCTTCAAGTTTGCCTGTTATCCAAGTGATTTGGGTCGATGGCCATTGTTTTTGAATCGCTTGAACGGTCGCGATGGTATTGCAAACGTCTCCAATAGCGGATAAACGCAAGATGCATAATGACGATGGGGCAGAAGTGAACATAATTATTTGTCTGGTTAAAGGGATAGAGGCAGGTAAATTATGCAGACATCCCCAATAAATGTAAAATACACGGTTCGAATATAGCTAAGTACTGATAAGTGTTCTGCAATGTCAAAGACAACACCGCGCCAATCGCAAGAATCTGGTAAACCGGGTAGTACAGGAATCAAGCGCATCATTAAAGCGACGGGTTACTCGATACAGGGATTAAAAGCCGCTTTTAAACATGAAGCCGCCATTCGCCAAGAGTTGGCTCTGCTATGCATCGCTGCGATTTTGGCTTGGCTAGTGGATGTCGGTATGGTTGAGCGTATCTTGATGATCGGGGTCGTGGTACTCGTACTGATTGTTGAACTCGTGAATTCAGCCATTGAAGCGGTGGTTGACCGAATTGGATTTGAGCGGCATGAGCTCAGCGGGCGTGCTAAAGATATAGGCTCTGCGGCCGTTATGGTTACATTGGCGTTCGCTGCATTTACTTGGTTGTACATATTAGCTTGTCGATACTTAGGCTAGAGAGTAAGAACATGATTCAGCAATATCAAAGCAATAACCAGATGATTTGGTTTGATGACGAGATCATTACAGACCCTAGTCAACCGATATTTGATGCCGAATACTGGCAGTCGTCCGACAAGGTGGTTGGCAGTGCGACGGGGCGAGGTACGACATGGTTTATCCAACTGGAGAACATGCAGGCGGCATTGCGTCATTATCGTCGTGGCGGTTTGTTTGGGAAGTTAGTTAACGATCACTATTGGTTCTCTGGCTGGGATAACACCCGTTGCGTGCAAGAGTTTCAGTTATTGTTAACCTTAAGCGAATCTGGAGTGCATGTTCCTCACCCAATTGCAGCAAGAGCGGTTAAAACTGGGCTCACCTATCAAGCTGACTTGTTAAGTGAGCGTATTCCCAATGCAAGAGATCTGGTCAGCATCTTGCTAAAACAATCCTTATCGGCAGAAATGTATCAGAAAATAGGGCAAGAAATTGCCAAAATGCATAATGCTGGTGTTAATCACACCGACTTGAATATCCATAATATCTTGATCGACGACAAAGATAAGGTGTGGCTTATCGATTTTGATAAGTGTCGTCTTGAAACTTCGGGTGGGTGGAAGCAGAAAAATTTCGATAGGCTTCTGCGTTCATTTAATAAAGAGCGGCTTAAGCGGCAGATTATTTGGCAAGAGTCCGATTTTGAGCATTTGCAGGAAGGCTATGATCGCGGCGGTAAAGTATAAAGCCCTTAGTGATAACGCTTGCTTAATGGCAAAGTCTTACCTCCGTTCTTGCGCGCCTATATAATTAAAGTTGGGTCCGAAAACTCTAAGGTAATCCATGAGCAATATACTTCCACTTATCGGTCGAACCGATGCCCTGTTCACTCAAGATCTCTTAAATCATGAAGTTGAACTATCAAAGATCGTCTCTGAATCGCGTTTTCTCGTTTTAGGGGGCGCTGGCTCTATTGGTCAAGCGGTCACGAAAGAGATTTTTAAACGTAATCCAAAGAAACTTCATGTTGTTGATATTAGCGAAAACAATATGGTGGAGTTGGTGCGCGATATCCGTAGCTCATTTGGTTACATTGATGGAGACTTTCAAACGTTTGCCTTGGATATTGGCTCGGTTGAATACGATGCGTTTATTAAAGCGGATGGCCAGTTTGATTACGTGTTGAACTTGTCAGCGCTTAAGCACGTGCGCAGTGAAAAAGATCCCTTCACTCTCATGCGCATGATCGATGTGAACGTATTCAATACCGATAAAACGATTCAGCAATCCATCGATGCCGGTGCGAAGAAATATTTCTGTGTATCGACAGACAAAGCGGCAAACCCCGTCAACATGATGGGCGCATCTAAGCGCATTATGGAAATGTTCTTGATGCGTAAAAGTGAGCAAATGGCGATATCTACCGCGCGCTTTGCCAATGTAGCCTTTTCTGACGGCTCTTTACTGCATGGCTTTAACCAGCGCATTCAAAAGCGTCAACCTATCGTTGCCCCTAACGACATCCAGCGCTATTTCGTTACGCCACAAGAATCGGGTGAGCTTTGTCTAATGTCTTGCATTTTTGGTGAAAACCGAGACATCTTCTTCCCGAAATTGAGTGAAGCACTTCACTTAATTTCATTTGCCGATATTGCGGTGAAATATCTACAGCAGCGGGGCTATGAAGCATATCTGTGTAGTAATGAAGATGAAGCTCGTGAGTTGGTGAAAACCTTACCTGAACAAGGTAAGTGGCCATGCTTGTTCACAGAAAGCGATACCACAGGGGAGAAAGATTTTGAAGAATTCTTCACTGACAAAGAAAACCTAGATATGGCGCGCTTTGAAAATTTAGGCATCATCAAAAATGATCCGCTTTTCGATCCAGAACTTTTGACTCTGTTTGAGCAACGTATTGCATATATGAAAGAAAGCCGTGAGTGGACGAAGGAGCACATTGTCGAGTTGTTCTTTACTATGATTCCTGACTTTGGCCACAAAGAAACGGGTAAATACCTAGACAGCAAGATGTAAGCGGAGCGAATAATGAAGCCAACATCTATTGTTGAGTTTGTACGAGAGACGTATAAAAGCGAAGACTTTATCCCATTACATGTACCAAGCTTTCAAGGCAACGAAAAAGCGTATGTAATGGAAACTATCGATAGTACGTTTGTATCGAGCGTTGGTAAGTTTGTTGATCAGTTCGAACAGAAAATCGAGCAATACACTGGGAGTGCCAAAGCGGTCGCCACCGTTAATGGCACTGCCGCACTGCATGCTGCGCTTCATATGGCCGGAGTGCAACGTGGCGACTTGGTGATCACGCAAGCATTGACGTTTGTCGCCACGTGTAACGCGCTTTATCACATGGGGGCGGAGCCTATTTTTGTTGATGTCTCGATGGTGAGCCTGGGTCTGTGCCCTAAAGCCGTGGATGCTTATCTGAGTGAGCATGCAACGCTTCGCGAAGAGGGTTGCTTTCATAAAACCACGGGACAACGGATTAAAGCGGTGGTGCCCATGCATACCTTTGGTCATCCCGTTGAGTTGGATGAATTGATGGCAGTTTGCCTTAAGTGGCAGCTTGTTTTGGTGGAGGATGCGGCCGAAAGCTTAGGCTCTTTTTATAAAGGGCAACACACCGGAACCATCGGTGACTTTGGTGCGGTTAGCTTTAATGGCAATAAGATCATTACCACCGGTGGCGGCGGTATGGTGCTGTGCAAGACGACAGTGTCTGGCCAACATACCAAGCATGTGACGACGACAGCCAAAGTACCTCATCCTTATGAGTTTTATCATGATGAGCCGGGGTTTAACTACCGTATGCCCAACCTCAATGCGGCGCTGGGCTGTGCGCAGATGGAAGTAATGGAAATGTACTTGGCTCAAAAGCGTGAATTGGCCAAACACTATCAGAACTTCTTCTCTGGGAGTGATATTCAGCTTGTGACTGAGCCTGACTACGCGCAATCAAACTATTGGTTGAATGCGATCATTTGCCCGGACAGCGAATCACGAGAAACTATATTGCAAGAGACCAATGCCGCAGGCGTCATGACACGACCTATTTGGAAGTTAATGCATCGTTTGCCGATGTTCGAGAATGCATTGCGCGGAGACTTGCGTCACTCAGAATTTATCGAAGCGCATGTGGTGAATTTACCAAGTACTCCGATCGTATTAAATTGCTAAGACAGGCTGAATAATGACACAACAGAAAAAGAAAGTTGGCGTTTTTACTGGAACAAGAGCCGAGTATGGTCTGCTCTTTTGGCTTTTAAAAGACATACAAAACGATCCTGAGTTGCAACTGCAACTGTTAGTCTCGGGGATGCATTTGTCGCCTGAATTTGGCGAAACCTACCAGCAGATCGAGCAAGATGGCTTTGTCATTGATGAAAAAATCGAGATCTTGCTCTCGTCAGACTCTGCTGTCGGCACCGCGAAGAGCATGGGGCTGGGAGTGCTTGGGTTTACTGATGCACTCGCGCGTTTAAAGCCGGATGTATTGGTTATTTTAGGTGACCGATTTGAAGCGCTCGCCGCGGCTCAGACAGCAATGATACTGCGTATCCCAATTTTGCATTTACACGGTGGAGAAATTACCGAAGGTGCTTACGATGATGCAATACGCCATGCGATTACCAAGCTAAGCTATTTGCATGCGACATCTACAGAGGATTACAGACAGCGTGTTATTCAATTGGGGGAAATGCCAGCCCGAGTAAAAAATGTAGGTGCGATTGGTTTAGATCATCTCAAACGCGCAACGTTTATGAGTGTAGATGAGCTTGCTAAGTCGTTAGACTTTAACCTGACTCAACCATTTTTTGTAGTGACCTATCATCCTGTAACCTTGGGTGATGAGCTGCATGAAGCAAGTTTTCAGGCACTCTTAGACGCTTTAGATGAGTACCCTGATCATCAAGTCATCCTAACTTATCCGAATGCAGATGATGGTGGACGACGTATTATCCCGATTTTGGAACAGTATGCTCAAGCTAACCCGCAACGTATTTTAGCTACTCCATCTCTTGGGCAGGTTCGTTACCTTAGTGCAATAAAAAATGCTTCGGCTGTCGTTGGTAATTCATCTAGTGGCATCATAGAAGTGCCATCTTTTGATGTCCCAACAGTTAATATAGGCGTGAGACAGAAAGGTCGTTTAGCTGCTAAAAGTGTCATAGATGCTGAGCCTACGGTGGCAAGTATTTCTTTAGCGCTAAAGAAGGCAGTTTCTAGACAATATAAGTTAGACAATGAAGTGGTAATGAATCCGTACGGTCAAGGTGACGCCAGTGGTCAAATTATAGAGATGATCAAGTCTTTACAATTTGAGCCAAGCAAAATCTTTTATGACCTCAAATGTGAACATTTATAATCTTCTTGCAGAGCAAAGCAACTTTAGAAAGAGAGTCCATGACGTTAATAATCGCGGAAGCCGGAGTGAATCATAACGGCGATGAAAAGTTAGCTTTTGAATTGGTCGATACCGCGCATCAAGCGGGAGCGGACATCGTTAAGTTTCAGACATTCAAAGCGAAAAACTTAGTGACGGAGCAGGCGCAGCAGGCTGACTATCAAGTCGTGAATACGCAAAAGCAAGAGTCGCAACTGGCGATGTTAAGCCGGTTGGAACTCTCTTATGAGGTTCAAAATCAATTAGTTGCACATTGTCAGTCGCTGGGGATTGAGTTTTTATCCACGGCTTTTGACTCGGAGAGTTTGGATTTCCTGGTTAACGATTTGAATCTAAGCCGATTAAAAATACCTTCCGGCGAGATCACGAATGCACCTCTTGTGTTAGAGCATGCACGCACAGGTTGCGACCTGATTGTCTCTACTGGAATGGCGACACTATCGGAAGTAGAAGCGGTGTTGGGGGTTATCGCTTTTGGTTATACTGTCGATAACAATGCCACGCCAAGTGAGCTTGCATTTCAACAAGCTTATGCCTCTGAAGTTGGCCAACAGGCGTTAAAAGAAAAAGTAACATTATTGCATTGTACGACGGAATATCCAGCTCCAATGGACGAGATAAACCTCAAGGCGATGGATACCCTAGCGAATGCGTTTGAGCTGCCAGCAGGCTACTCCGATCACAGTGAAGGCATTACTATTCCCATTGCGGCGGTTGCTCGCGGAGCCGTACTAATCGAGAAACATTTCACTTTGGATAAAAACATGCCGGGTCCGGATCATAAAGCATCCCTAGAGCCTCAAGAGTTGACGGCCATGGTATCGGCCATTCGCCAAGTCGAATCTGCACTCGGTCACTCGTTAAAAAGTCCGACACTGTCAGAAGTAAAAAACCGTCCCATTGCGCGTAAAAGTCTCGTCGCGGCCAAATGCATTCAGGAAGGGGAAGTGTTTACGGATGAAAACTTGACCATTAAACGCCCGGGAAGTGGTATGTCGCCTTATTGTTTTTGGCAACTACAAGGGCAGGCGGCCAGTCGCAGCTATCAATCAGGAGAGCTGATCTTTGAGTGATTTGAAACCTCTGATTGTGATTGGCGGTGGCGGGCATGCTAGTGTATTAGTCGATATACTTCGCTCCCAACAGCGAGCAATATTGGGGGTCGTCAGTCCAGACGAGCTCACTGCGCGCGCAGCGTTCGATGGCTTGAGCCATTGGTATCAGGATGATGCGATCTTGTCCTTTCCTAGTGATGAGGTGAAACTGATTAATGGTATTGGCGCTCTTCCACACTCTAAGCTGAGATGCCGGCTTAATGAGTATTTTTTAACTCATGGGTATCAGTTTGAAACCGTCATCGCACCTGCTGCGTCGGTGTCACCCTTTGCAACAATTGAAGCAGGTGCACAAATTCTTACTCATGCCATCGTTCAGGCTGGCGCCATGATTGGTAGTCATAGCATCATTAATACGGGGGCACTGGTAGAGCATGACTGTATGATTGGTGAATATAACCATATCGCTCCGAGAGCCACGTTATGTGGTCAGGTACAAACAGAAGATCATGTCTTTATTGGTGCCGGAGCGACGGTGATACAAGATGTTCACCTTGCGGAGCATGCGTTAGTTGGCGCAGGTGCCGTGGTCACAAAACATTTAACCGCTAATACCGTTTGTTATTCCAGTCGCTCAACTATTACCAAACGACATACAAATTAGAAAATAGGATACTCATGAGTCGTTGTTGGACAAATGTGCTGCTTACTGTTCAAGGTACTTTACGCGATGCACTGCAAATCATTAACACTGAAGCATTGCGTGTCGCTTTGGTGGTTAACCAAGAAAAGCAGCTGTTAGGTGTGGTGACCGACGGCGACATTCGCCGTGGATTATTGAATAACCTAGAACTGACAGAGTCAGTGGCTAAGGTGATGAATACCTCACCGACCACGGCTGCCGTGAATACCGACCGCGAAACGCTGATTAAACTGATGGAAGCGAAGAGCATCTTATCGATACCATTGGTCGATGCTCAGGGAAAAGTTGTCGGGTTAGAAACACTGCATGGCGCGCTGCACAAACCCAAATATCAAAATCCAGTGTTTATCATGGCGGGTGGATTTGGGACTCGTCTGCGACCTTTGACGGATAGCTGTCCCAAACCCATGCTTAAAATTGGCAATAAACCTATTTTAGAGACGGTAGTTCGCAGTTTCATCAAGGCCGGTTTTGAGAACTTTTATATTTCTACCCACTACATGCCAGAGCAAATTCGTGCACATTTTGGCGACGGTAGCGAGCTGGGGGTACGCATTCAATACGTGCATGAGGAAGAGCCACTGGGTACGGGAGGGGCTTTAGGCCTGCTGCCTAATGATTTACCGGTTGATTTGCCGTTGATCATGATGAACGGAGATGTGCTGACTAAAATCGACTTTCAGCGTTTACTCACTTTTCATGCGGAGCAGCAGGCCGATGCGACCATGTGTGTGCGAGAGTACGATTATCAAGTTCCTTATGGTGTGATTAATGGTGAGGGAAATAAAATTACCTCAATGGTAGAAAAGCCAATTCAACGTTTTTTTGTGAACGCGGGAATTTATGTCGTCTCATCACGCGTGATTAAGTCGGTGCCTAAAAATCATCGTATCGACATGCCTACTTTACTCGAGCAACACATGAATGAACGCGACAATGTACGAATGTTCCCGATTCATGAGTATTGGTTGGATATCGGTAGAATGGATGACTTTAATCGTGCCCAAGCAGACATTCATACATTAGGGGTGCTGTAATGATTCATGGCAAGAAAGTTATCGCGTTAATTCCTGCCCGAGGTGGTAGTAAGCGCTTACCTCGAAAAAACACATTGCCGCTTAATGGGAAGCCTTTGGTCGGGTGGTCTATTGAAGCGGCGCAGAACTGCTCGTACATCGATAAGGTGATCGTGAGCACCGACGACCAAGAAATAGCGGATATCGCATTACAGTTTGGCGCGAATGTGCCCGAACTTCGCCCTGTTGAGTTAGCGAACGACACCGCTACAACGGCTAGTGTAATGCTTTACACGTTAGATAAGTTTGCCGCTGATGCTGACATTGTAGTGCTTTTACAGCCGACCTCCCCATTGCGTACCGCGCAGCACATTGATGAAGCTCTAAGTCTATTTCATCAAAAAGACGCTGAGTCAGTAGTATCACTAACTCCTTGTGAGCATCCTCCTTTGTGGTCGAATACACTTCCGTGTAATGGCTCAATGGGAAGCTTCATCCGGCCTGACGCCTTGCAGCGATCGCAAGATTTAGGTGACTTTTACCGTATTAATGGTGCCGTATATATTTTTGACGTCAAAACTCTGAGACAAAAAGGTGAAATTCGCTACACCGAGCATTCATTTGCTTACATTATGCCTAATCAATATTCATTGGATATTGATACTCAATTTGATTTCGAACTGGCCGAATTTTTTATGTCGAAATTAAGTGTTCTAAAGGCTGAACATTAATTGTTTGCATCTGCTCTTCTAGCCGCTTCTGGAATGTTTTATTTGGATGAGTGCTAGAAAGCGAATAGATCGGCATTTTTGGATAGAGAGTACGTGCCGTGAACATCACAGTCGAAAACATACCGACTAGTGCAGATAGCTGAATGTGCTTATCGATAAGCTCTATTTCAAGCGGATACTCATTACGGTAGTAGGTGATATAGTCCGCTTTTTTTAATGCGGCTGTGACTTCTTGTTTTTCTGTTCGGTGGGGGAAATATAATATTTTCTGTTGTAGATGTTCAGATAGCTGCTCAAGTTCGTGTAAATATTGCTCTGTGGTTTTTTGTCGTTTATCGCCTACCGCGCCTTGCCCAATAAATCCAATGGGCGCATTAGGCGAATATAAATCAGCGCACCCATAGGTCTGCTTTAACCTTGAAAAGTTGTTTTTGTGGATCTTTACGTGCGAAGGTGGAAGCTCAAAAAAGGTGAAAAGGTGTAAGTTATCTGATTGTGGTAAGCGACCAACAGGTTGACATCTCTGGCTGCGAACTAGGAAGTCTTGCAACAAACGAGGGCGATAAAACGACTTTTTCGATGTTATATACTCAGAGTATTCTAATAAAGTTAGGGTGCCATCATCAAAATAACACTCTTTTTCAATGGGTAAGTTGCGTATCAGTAATTTGGTCCACCAAGCATTATATTCCGCGTAAAAAAAACAAGAGAGCGGTGAGTTGCCAATAATACGCTTAACTTTTTTGATGACGCTAGGGATCGAAAAGCTGCGGTTGCCACGCTCAATTTGAATGATGTGCTGCCATTCGTTCGGCTGAAAGAGAGCGTTTTGCTGTGCCAGTCCATGTTCACTTTTTTGGCTGATAAGAACCAGTATGGATTGCTCGCACTGAAAATGGGTCTTGGCCTCTAAAGCGCAAAGATATTGAAGGGGTGAAGTAACTAAAAAGAGATTCATCATTTATTAGATTGTCATCTTCAATGTTGTGGCTAGTGCCCCTTGATTAGCAGAAATAAATGCCAGCGCGCGGTGACGCATCATGTTGCGAGTAGCTGAGTTTGTAAATAGTTGATGCAAGCTGTGGGCAAGATTATCTGTAATAAGAATAGATTCATCTGCCGCCAGCGTATCTACTATTTGTGTAAAATTATAATAACTTGGCCCTGTAATAATAGGAACACCTAACGCCGCAGGCTCTAAAACATTGTGTCCGCCTACTTTGTCGCCAAGCAAACTCCCTCCCATAAAGCAGACATCAGCAGCGCCAATTAAAGTCAGCATTTCACCCATGGTATCACCAAGGTAGACTTGTGTGTTGCTTTCTATCGCCAATGTCGATGTGCGGCGCACAGTCTCAAAGCCTTGCTGTTGGCAAAGTGCAAAGACATCATCAAATCGTTCCGGATGACGAGGAACCAAAATAAGTAAAGCGTTTGGATGAGACTTTAAGATTTGTTTATGCGCTTCTAATACTTGTTCATCTTCGCCTTTGTGGGTACTGGCTGCAATCCAAACTGGGCGATCATTGCCAAGCTGAGCGCGAAGTTCTATGCCTTGTTGCTTTACTTGCTCAGAAACCTGTATGTCGAACTTAATTGAACCAGTCACGGCTAGTTTATCTTTGTTAACCCCTAAACACGCGAAGCGCTGTGCATCAGATTTACTCTGACAGAGTACTTGGGTTAAGCATGGGTGAAGCTGGTTAAACAACCACTGCACTTTAGCGTAGTTTTGGCATGACTTTTCAGACAATCGCGCATTTACGACGGTAATGGGGATGCCTGCTTTATGAACAATATTGAGCGTGTTTGGCCATAACTCAGTTTCAATGATCAGCATTTGCTTTGGCTGTACTACTTTAAGGAAACCGTTGATCGCGAACCCAAAGTCGATCGGCATATAGCGGTGTTCGACGATCTCCCCCAGCTTCGCAATTTGTTCTGCTCCGGTACTTGTCGTGGTTGTCACCAAAATAGGCTGTTCAGGACTTTGTTCCTTAAGAGCTTTAATTAAAGGTGTTGCAGCAATACTTTCACCCACCGAAACAGCATGTATCCAAATAGGTTTGTCGTGGCTTTTTAGCTTAGGTGTGATACCAAAGTGCTCTTTCCAGCGTGTACCAAATTTGGGCTTGTTTGGTTTGCTCTTATACAAGCCAAACAAAAGTAGTGGCGACGCTAGAGCGAGTAAAAAGGTATAAACAATACGCACTAACATGGGATGACAGTAATCGCGTCAAGTTTTTGAATGCTATCTAACACTTGTTGAGGTGAGAGCTCCGTCAAGCACTTAAGATGTTTGTATTGGCATTCGCGCTGAAAGCAAGGACGGCACTCAATATCGGTATGAACTATCTCTATTTGTTCCGCTAGCGGTGGTGTGTATTTAGGTGACGTAGACCCGTATACTGCAACCACATTACAGCCAACAGCGGCAGCCACATGCATCAAGCCTGAGTCATTTGCAACGACAGTCTTACATGCGGCAAGCAGGTCAACGGCTTCAATCAGACTAGTTTGCCCCGCTAGGACATGAATTTGAGTTTGCAACTGCTGTGGTACCAACGAACGAATACTGTTGCAGGTTTCGAGATCTTTCTGTGAACCAAATAACCATACTTGATGCCCTGTTTTAGTCATTTGTGTTGCGACTTCAGCATAGTGCGTTTCTGGCCACTTTTTCGCTGGACCAAACTCTGCGCCCGGGCATAAACCAATAATCGGTCTGTTTTGCTCTAAGTTGAACTTATGCATGGTTGCTTGCTGTTCGGCTTCGTTGATCGCAAGGCGTGGGCGAGGTAAGGTTTCGAGTCCGCCTAGGGAGGTGGAGTCTATCATCTTTTCTTTGGGGTAAGCCAACGCAACATAACGTTCGACCATGTATTGAAAAGACTTCATATTAGGTCGTAAATCATTTAACAAACCATAACGCATCTCTCCCTTCCATCCTGTACGCAGAGGGACGTTGGCAAACCATGGGATCAATGCCGATTTCGCTGATTTAGGTAGGATGTAGGCTTGGTCGTATTGCTTTTCACGCAGAGACTTACCTATCTCTCTGCGGCCTAATAGATTAAATTCACCATGACCGATAGACATTTCAATCGCTTGGTGGATCTCTGGCATGCGTTCAAGGATCGGTTTACACCATCTCGGTGCGATCACATCGATTTGGCTATCAGGATGGCGTTGTTTTAACACGATATATAATGATTGCGACATCACCATATCGCCGACCCAAGCAGGGCCTATGATTAAAATCTTTTTCATTTTTTTATTTGCCAGTCAGTCTTATATCTTGGCTTAAAGATATTGTAATAATTGTTACCGTCTTCTTGTGAGTACAATAGTTGCAGTACCCACATGTATTGTTCTGGTTTTTGGCCTACAAAGTATTCAATCGCTTCGTTACAGGTACGTGCGTCTTGTTCTTCACTTTTACCCAGGTCAAAAGCCGGCAAAATCTCGATATCGAACGTGCCGTCTTCCGTATTAGTGGAAGTAAATAGTGGCAGCACTTTTGCGTGAGATAGTTTCGCTATTTTTCCTAGCCCAGGCAGTGTTGCTTTACGTGTGGCAAAAAAGTCGACAAACACACTATGTTTAGGGCCATGGTCTTGGTCTGGCAGGTAATAACCCACATAACCATCACGAATTGATTTCAAAAAAGGTTTGATGCCGCCAGAGCGTTCGTATACTCGACCACCATGTTGCACTCTCTGTTTGTGCATCAGCCAATCCGCAACCTCATTCTTTTGTTTTTTTGCCATAGCAGAAATTGGAATGCCCATAGCGGTAAATAAAATGGCAGGAACATCAATTGCCCAGGAGTGCGGCACCATCAAAATTACGTTCTCATTGTTATCAATGTGCTGGCGTAAAATGTCCAAGCCGCGGATGTGGCAACGCTGTTGAAGCCATTTTGGGGAGCGTAAACTTAATAGTCCAAAGCGGAAAAAGAACACGGCTGCGGTATAGAGTGTTTTTTCAATCAAAGCTTCGCGTTCTTGAAAAGGCTTTTCCGGAAAGCACAGTTCAAAGTTAACACGCGCTCGATGAGCGGGGCCCTTGTGAGACTTAGACAGTTTTTTTGCGATGGTTTTCGCTAACCACTTTTGTACGCTCAGTGGCATTAACGCCAGAGGTAAGAATAAGATAACACCTAGCCACGTTCCCCAATATTTAGGCGACAGAAAGTGGCGCTTAAATTCAGGGTTATATGCTTTGGGATCGAAGTCATTACGTTCAGAAGTCATTTGGGTATTTGTAACCTATATTATTTGCAGTCATGAACGGGCTTTGTCTGCCTTATTCGTTAATTATATAGACGTTTTCGGTGTAAGCGCGGTACGTTCATTCACTGTCCTGAGAGCTTTGATTTTATCTTGAATCGGATTGTTAGCTTATCATTATTGGGTTACCCGACTCACTGCGTATGAGCCTATAATTGCCGTGACTTAGCCATATCGTTTAGCGATTTATCAACGTGTAGACCTTTCGTCTCATTTGTTCATAAAAACGGAATGCTTCGATAAGCATTTTATCAGCCAATGTTAATGTGATTTTATTTTTCCTTATACGGCCTATTGTGGATGGGATTGCCGCTCGAGAAACCACATCGGGATAAACACTAACGATGTTAACTTTATGAATCCATACTTTTTCCATGTAGTCATCCACAGGGGCTAGTATTTCTTTTGCATGCTCTATAAGACTTTGTGCTGCCGTTGTGCTTATGAGGTATCCCATTGCTCCTGTTGTTGGTCGAACGTAGGTGCCTAAAGCGAAAGTGTCGTTGAGGCAGCTTGCTTTTTTAAAGGGAACTCCTTTTTTAGAGGCCGCTAGTTTTATAAGTGTTCTTGATTTCATTAATGGAGGTCGAGCTTTGCTTAAATCGGTAACAAAAGAGGCAAACTGTTGGTGTATATCAACGTTGTCTTCCAACACTAATACATCTTGTTTGTGCTGGACGCTCCATTGCCATATCGCCATATGGCTAAAAAAACATGCAATTTCACCTTCTGTTAGCTCATAGCCTTTTAAATAGCGTGTTTTTGCTGGGTTTAATCTACTTCTTTGTTCATGAGACAATTCCTGGGGGGTTATTGCATCAAAGAACTCAAAATCAATATTAGCCGCACTTAATGCCGCTTCTATACGCTCTCTACGTTCGGTTGATCGTTTCAGGCTCAAGACAAAGATTTTCATTACAACGCTCTTTTGAAAAATATAAAATAAAGCAACATAAATAGAAGCTTAAAGTACTGGCATTACTCAAAGGAATATCGGTTAAACCAGAGATAGCATATATACAACACACCAGTAGCATTGCATCTGTATGGGGTAAAGAATGTCGAAGGTAATAAACAACCGGTGTTAATAAAAAAACCATTACAATTATCACCCCAATCAAGCCATCACGTACCCAAGTTGAGATAACTTGATTATGGTAGTGGTATAGGACGGTTAAATCTAGCCCCCCATGATTTTCGAACCGCTCCTCCAGTAAAGGCTTATCCTCATAGCCGTGTCCCAGTAATGGAGCTGATGGGATAATAGATAAACCAGCCTTCCAGAGCTCAAGTCGAGAGTGGATGCTGTAGTCTTTATTTGAGGCACTCTCGTTGTATTCACTGACTTGATTTAACTTATGGCTCAGAAAAGAGTTAGAAAATATTTGCGGAGTCAGAACGCCAATACTGAGAATCACAATGAGTATGGCGTTCATGTGTTTTTTCTCAAAGAGAGTTTGTAAGAGCAAGACACCAACTGTAATAGCAAAAGCAAGCAGTGGCCCACGAGAGGAAGCGCCAATGAATGGAAAACTTACCAGTATAAAAGAGGCAATACCGATGAACATCAAGTGCTGTTTTTTTTGTGTTATCAAATAAAGGCTAAGTACTGCAATCGCAGCGGTGTAGGTGGCAAAGTTTATACGATTCAAGTACCAGATATTTTCACTGCCAAGCACTACATAGTAGATGCAAGCTGATGTAGCAGATAACGCAACAAAGCATGCCAGCATATTTCTTGATAATTTTGGCCTTGGAAGAAAAAGAGAGCATAGAGTAAAGGAAAGCACGATTCTTAAAGAGCTTGAGCTAAAGCCATGGTAAGTTTTACTAAAGACATAGTAAATGGATATTATAACTAAGGCTTTACTGAGCCAGTCCCAACAAAGAGATAGATGATTATTTTCTCGGTAAAACAGGAATTGATACACCGCAATCGAAGGTAGAGTAATTATAACGATATCTTTTGTTGCATCGGAATACCAAAACATCGCAGTGAAGGTAAATAAAAAAGGTAACATTGCGATGGTGCGAATAGTCTTAGTCATAAGTCACTTACATACTGGAGAGGGGGCATGCAATGCGCTCTCATTTTTAGATACGAGTTTTTATGCAACTATACCCAATAAAACCCTGCGGTAACTTGGGTATAGACTTTGAGAGAGTGACGCGGAGTTGCTAACGATTTTGAATTGCTAAATATTCCGCAACACCTTCGGCAACTGTTTTGAACTCAACATCACAGCCAGCAGCGCGTAGCTTGGTAAGATCGGCTTGGGTGAACTCTTGATAAGCGCCTTTTAGATGCTCTGGAAATGGAATGTTCTCCATTTCGCCTTTTGCGTGGTGTGTGATGACTGCTTTGGCAATTTCATTGAAAGATTCAGCGCGGCCAGTACCACAGTTAAAGATGCCAGATACGCCGTTTTCTAAGAACCAAAGGTTTACTTTACAAACATCACCAACGTAGACGAAGTCTCGTTTAAAATGACCGCTACCTTCAAAAAGCTTAGGGTTTTCACCTGCATTGAGTTGGTTGTTTAGATGAAATGCTACCGAAGCCATGCTTCCTTTGTGATCTTCGCGTGGACCATAGACGTTGAAGTAACGGAAGCCCGTGATCTGAGACAGTTTATCACCATGCTCTTCAGCATCTTGCCATAGGCGACGAACGTAATTATCAAACTGTTGTTTTGAGTAACCGTATACGTTTAGTGCACCTTCGTACTCACGTTCTTCAACAAACGTATCTGTATCGCCGTAAGTGGCAGCAGAAGAGGCGTAAAGGAATGGAATTTCACGATCTAAGCAGTAATGCAGTAGCTCTTTAGAGTACTCATAATTGTTTAGCATCATGTATTTGCCATCCCATTCTGTCGTTGCAGAGCAAGCGCCTTCGTGGAAAACTGCTTCGATAGGGCCGAAGTCATCACCCGCCATCACTTGCGTGAGGAAGTCATCGCGATCCATGTAATCAGTGATATCAAGATCAACCAAGTTCTTAAACTTCTTGCCATTTTTCAGGTTGTCGACAACCAAGATATCGTTAATACCAGCTTCGTTTAGTGCTTTAACAATATTGCTGCCGATCATGCCAGCGCCACCAGTTACGATGATCATAGAACTTCCACCATAGGTTAAAATTTTCTTAGGAATTCTAGCAAGAAACGAAAAGTTGCGCTACGAAAGGAGAAAGATAGGTTTTGGTTACCTATGAGTCTACAAACGGCTCTTATTGCGAAAAAAGGGAGCCGAAGCTCCCTTAACTGCTTTATTGCTCCGTGTCTGAACGGTTTGGTCTTTGATACCAAGGATTACGCTCATCGGTGAGCTCTATTAAGCTGTACTTACGCCCCAGCTTCTGACCGCCATCTCGAGTCAGCGGTTGCCAACTGAAGAAGGCACGATTGTTACTTGGTTTTACCGTCATAATGTCGAATGGGAGCGAAATATAGAAGCCTTTAGTAAAGCTACCTTCACCAAACTCATGCGCAGACAAATCAGTAATGGAAGCAAATGCCCCTGCAATCACACCACTTTTGAACTGTTTCGATACGTTTACTTGAGTGCCGACATCTCCAGCGAGAAACTGACCTATATCGACTTGAATCATCAAGTCCTGTAGGAAACGCCACTGCGGATAGTAGTAACCGGATACAAAACCAGTGAAGCCCTTATCTATTACTTGGAATCGGTTCCCATATTCCGGCACATTTTGCCACTTCTCATCGTACACGCCAAAGTAGCTTTGCGGGTCGCGCTGAGAAATTAAGTTAGCATCTGCCCCAATCGCCCAGCTAGCGCCTTTCGGACGGTATAGAAATTCCGTCCCGACACCCGCAAACATGCTCTCTAAGTAACCGGCATAAAATTGTTGGTCTACGGTATCGGAATGCTCTTGGAACCAAGTTAATTGCAGGTTTGACATCGTCACCGCATGTTCGTTTTGATAAGCACGGAACATGGTTCGAACACGTGGGATCGCTGTCCCATCAGGCGGAGTGACATAGTTAAACTTATCGTAGTTATTGTACCAATCCCAGTAGAGCGAACCGCCGATTTCAAGGTTATCCGTCAGCCAGTAAGATGCGCTACCCCTTAAACCTACACTAAATAGGTAGAACTCTTCAGGATTACCTAGGGTTTGAGCCAGTTTAGGAGAGAACCCCCAATCAAAACGTTCAAAACTGTCGTAGGCTGGCTTACCTTGCGGTTTCTCGCTTGATATTGAAGTTGCATCTTCAATGTTAGGGTTGAGGTAGTTAACTTCTGCAAAGTCACGGTATTTGTCTTTAGAAATGACAGTCTGGTCACCAAGTAAACCGCCACTGCGTTCGTTGATGGTAAATTTCTCAATGCTGTCAGGCGTTTGGTTGTGTAATACTGCTGCCATTTTCTCATGAGCTTCATGACGATCTCGATACTTTTTCTGTTCGCCAACGACAGAGACGGTGTTATCTTTGACGTAAATCTGCGTGTTTTGGTAACCAGCAATTTTATCCAGATCTTCGGTAACTTGCTTCCACTCTACATCAGACACCTGTTCTGGCTGCTTATCTTCAATTTCAGGGGTTGGCGTGTCCCGCCAGAAAGAAGGCATATCATTAAAGTTGGTATACAGACTTATTCCCGCGACTAAGGTATCACCGCGTTCATAGCTCAAACGTAAGTCTGCCATATGACCTAAACGGTAAAGTACGCCAAAGTTCCAAGGAGTATGAGGCGTCATATCTACGCCGCCACGTACAACTGGGAAATCTTCGCTGTAATCATTACTGTCGTATTCGAGCTTAAACCGTAACGGATCATGCAAGGTTTGATATTCAACCCCACCAAACAGAGCGGCTGGCCCTTTAAGCCAGCGCTCGAAATCAACACTCCCGCCGTTGCCTTTATAATCAGAAGGGCGTTCGCAGAATTTGTCTGATAATTTGCAGGCTGGGTTGCTCATGTTATCCCGGGTACCAAGGTAGCCCCAGCCCATACCTAAGGTAAAATCAAAGGTACCTAAATTGGGGTTAGAATAGCGTTTCGTTGCCGCAATAAATTCACCATCAAACAGGCCTGTCCCTGCAAAATCACGTACACCAACAGAAAGCTCCGGCAAGTACTCGGATTCTTTTAATAAGCGAACTTTAAAATCGATACCTTTGTCAGTGTATTTGGTATCGCCGGAAAAATCAGGATCACTACTGTAGAATAGGTCATTGACCATAGTGTAGCGAATGGTCGTTTCCAACCAAGGCATTACTTGGAGCGTCACGTTATAAAATAAGTATTCATCACTGCCCGTGACGGCAAAGTTGAATTCCCCTTCTGGCGCCATACGGCCGGTTGGCATTTGCAGTAGGCCGACACCACCAAAGTCCATTTGCGATGGTTGTAATGGGGGAGCTTCAAACGGCATATCTTGAGCCCAAACCAACATCGGGCTCATTAAAGAAAGGGATAAACTGGTTCTAATCAGGTTCATGATTAATTCTTCGATGAGGTTGGTTTACGCTGCACAAGCAGCTTGACGATATCCTGATCCATTGGTGACTGTTCAAAGTCTCCAAACGGGATATACACCATAGTGAGCGGTGGCAAGTAATATTGTGTCGTTAACCAATTCCCGTGGTGAGGTTGGATAACGTTTCCATCTGGGTAAATCACAATCGGTGGATAAGCAAGCTTGCCAATTTCGCCATTTTGTAAGTTTTCAACTTGTTGCTGAAGTGGGATACCTGCTTGATTCTTAACATTATAGATTTGGTCGACATTACCCACATAGAGTACCTTCTCTTCTCGTGGAGAAGCGCTCAAAGTGAACTGGCCAGTTAACAAGGGATTGTCAAATTTATCTAGGCGAACTTGGTCGATATCTATTGCCGATAACACGCGAGGCGCAAACTGACTTTGCTTAAGAAACTTATAAAACGGATGCGCCACTAAATTGTGTTGAATCATCTGGTTCAATACAAAGTTTTTTAACGCGGTACTTTCTTGTTGCGCTTTTTCTGAGTCATCGAATAGTGTAACCGCTAAAGAGTATTGCAAGACTTGCTGCTGATCTTGCGCGAGCTTAAGAACTCTATCTAAACGTGCTGGTTGTTCGAATTGCAATGCTTTGTCGGTACCAAGTAACGCCACGCTCAACGGTGGCGCATTATTATATTCCGCTTTAGCTACAACGGGCCCTGTCAGCATGCTGGCTACCAAAGCCAGACTTAATAAAGGGAACAGTCGTCTACTCATGATTTGCTGTATCCTTTTAAAATGGTCAATTCCACCGCCACCATGTTTGGTCCCAAGTGCTGACGCGTTTTCACTACTTGCCCTTTGTCATTGACCCAGTAAAGGTTCTCAACGGTTTCTGATAAACGAGTAAATTCTAGCGTTTCTTTGTAGACGTGCGCCGACGTGCTTGAAACAGGCGTCACAACCGTTTCTTTGCCTTGGTAAGAGCGCTTAACGTTGGCAGAAAAGCCATAACGGTATTTGTCTGACCAATCGTAAGACAGTGAGTACTGCTCAGGTGTGCGTGAGTAAACGGGGATCTGCCCATAAACCCCAGCAAGGTTGGTGGCTTGAAGGCCAATGGTTTTGACAATATAGCCATTTTCCGTCACGACCATGGCTTTATCTGCGCTAACCCATTTTTGTTGGATTTTGCCAGTCAAAGGATTTCTTTCGGCAAAGGCCAACACAACGAACACTTGTTTTTGACTGCCAATTTTTAGGTAGGCGCTGGCATAAGGAATGGCTTCAATTTCATTTGGAGTCAGCTCCACATCGATGTAGTTGCCATAGGCCTCTTGCACGGTGGCCGAAACATCATTGAATTTTTGAGTACAACCGAAGGTAAGGCTTAATACGGGCAGGGCAACAAGCAAACGCGTCCATTTTAACGATAGAAAGGTGTTCATTATTCCCTCTTACAAATAAAATCGCCCTGAATAGCTCAGGGCGATTATCTATTCTACGAAGCTAAATTACTTAGTTACTGAAGTAGAAGTAGAAGTAGAAGTAGACGTTGAATCACTGTCTGAAGCAGCAACTGCCACGACAGTGACTGCAGCTGCTGCACCTACTGCTACCGCTGTTGTGCCTGTTGCAGAAGCCGCTGCTGTGCCAGTCGTACCAGCTTCAGTTGCTGCAAATGCAGTTGACGCGCTTAGAGCCATCAGAATGGCTAGAGCTGTGTTCTTCATTATTAATCCTTGTATTTCGGGTTTTAAAACATCGATGTTTGGTCTGCTTATAGCACACCATTAGTTATTCTAGTTAAAAACTAATCAGCATGTAAACAGTTTCTTATGGGTTTTACTCAGTTCAATAGGATCGCGTCTTGAAAGAAGGAGAAGGGCTTAGAATCTTAAACCTGCCTTTCTGGTCTTGATATTTCGTAAACGAAGCACTGCATATTCCCTCAAAACACGTTGGGATGTGGCTGACAATTTTCGCCGACTCAATAGTACTTCCGGTTAGAACTTTTGAGCTTTAGGGGAGTCATCCAACCGCAAACCTTAGAGCCAAGCCACTTGTCGTTTTACGCCAATTCATGCATAATTCGTCGGATTTTGTGTGGCGTATTTCAAGCGTTGTTTTTTATTCGACGCTGCAAAAGTCAGGCTTAAGATAATATTTATATCAATAATCCGAGTCAGTCGGTAATCAGCGAACAGTGGCTAATGCGTAATGCCGCAGGGCGGTAGCGTGGAAACGCAAGATATTAACAGACATCCACTGCGGACGTTATTCATGTGCAGCGGTCAGTCGATACCTAGGGAACAATTACGTGATTAATAAGCGACCATGGCTAGGGGCGTTGAGTGCAGTCAGCCTAGGCTTGTGCTCATTTTCTGCCTCAGCAGATTTTTATGCAGGTGCGTTAGTAAGTTACTCTAACGCCGAGTATCAACACTCCTCCTCTATCGCCGAAGGAAACCCCTTCCTTCTTCAAGCACAAGCAGGCTACTTCTTTAATGACTACCTAGCTCTAGAAGCGCGTTATGGAACATCTATACAGCGTGATAGTGGCCTCGCCGTAGATAACGTGGCAAGTGGCTTTGTTAAGTTAAATATGCCAGTTTCTGAGCGTGTTGCACTGTACGGACTTGCTGGTTACTCTAGCGTCCAGATAGACCAACAAAATATTAGCTCGGACAGGAAGCAAGGTTTTAGCTTTGGTTTAGGTATGCACTACGCGTTGGATAAGCATAATGCAGTGGTGTTTGAATTTGTGGACAGCGCTTCAGAAGATCAGGTTCGCCTGAATGCAATTACGCTCGGATTTCAGCACCGATTTTAATCAAAAGACCTAGTGCCTAGTGTTAGTAACTAGGATTTTTTATTCTCGATTTAGATAGCGAATTATCATGTTCAAAGGATATCTCTCAGTTGCCGTTGGTGTATTGGCAAGCCTATTTACGCCGCTTACTTATGCGCAATCTCCAACGCCTGAACAGGTACAAATGTTTCAAAACTTGCCGGCCGATCAACAACAAGCTTTAGCGAGTAAATATGGCTTCTCTATCCCTTCTGGTTCCTCCTCTCAAAGCGCATCATATAAAAATCCACAAGTGATCCAGCCTCGGGAGCAAGCTAGTGACGCTGCTTCCTCAGACGTGGAAGAACCGTGGTTCAAAAAAGCAGAGAAGGAAGAGATTAAACGGTTTGGTTTAGCGCTTTTCTCGGGCTCTCCGAGTACGTTTGCTCCAATCAGTGACGTTCCTGTGCCTTCCAACTATACGGTTGGTGCTGGTGATGAAATAATTGTGCAGCTATTTGGCAAGGAAAATGAAACGCATCGCTTACGTGTGAATCGTGCAGGTACGATCAATTTTCCTTCACTTGGACCAGTCAATGTGGCTGGTATGCATTTTTCGGAGGTTCGAAACTCACTGACTCAGCGTGTCAAAGAGCAAATGATAGGTGTTCGTAGCGATATTTCATTAGGTGAACTGCGTACCATGCAAGTGTTTGTCATGGGTGGCGCGTATAAGCCTGGCGCGTATACAGTGAGTGCATTAACCACTATTTCGCAAGCTATTTACTATAGCGGCGGCTTTGGTGATAGTGGGGCATTAAGAGATATTCAGCTAAAACGTGACGGCAAAGTTATCCGCAAGTTGGATATGTATGATTTATTGCTTAAAGGTAATGCGAGTAATGACGTACGCTTATTGCCAGGTGACGTTGTATTAATAGGGTCTGTCGGAGATACGGTTTCCTTAGAAGGTGAAATTAACCGCCCTGCAATTTACGAAGTCAAGCCAGGTGAAACATACAAACAAGTTGTTCAGATGGCGGGTGGTTTTACAGCAAATGCCTATAGCGAACAGTTAGAGATTAAACGCTATGCCACGCATGGCACTCGAGAAGCTTTGACACTCGACTTTTCTAAAGCGCAAGATCAGCAGAGCAAAGTGAGAAATGGTGACGCTATCAAGGTGCTGAAAAAAAGTGAAGAGCTCACCCGTTACATTCAAATAGAAGGTGATGTTCGCCATCCAGGGTATATTGAATGGTATAAAGGCCTCCGTATTGCCGATCTTTTTAAGTCGGTAGATTCTGCTTTTAACGCTACTGCTGATGTGAACTATGCCGTTGTAGTAAGAGAAATCAACGCCCAGCGTGATATCGAGGTCTTACAACTAAATTTGGCCAGTGCCATTCTCTCGCCAAATAGTCGAGACAATATTCAACTGCAATCTCGTGACAGAGTGTTAGTTTTTAACCGCTTCAATCATGAAGACTTAGATACTCTCGCGAATGATGAAGAATTCGTTAAAGCAAAGACGTTAGAGCAAGCTCAGCAACAGATGAATGGCTCTATTGCTATGATTAACTCTCAGCAGACTCAGGGTTTACAATCCAAGCCTTCTTTAGGTGTCCAGACGACAACTAATGGCTTACCGGTAAAAGACAATGACTATAAGATAATCTTCCGTGGCCAAGAGATCACGAAGGAAGACTTGGAAAAGCTGAAACAAAATACCCGTCGTACTTTGCTCGCTCCAGTACTGTTACAACTCCAACAACAGTCACGTCTAGGCCTTGCTCCTCAAATAGCAGAAGTTTTTGGTGAAGTGAAGCATCCTGGACGCTACCCAATTACACCGAGTATGACCGTTTCGACATTGATTGAAGCGGCTGGTGGCTTAACTTACAACGCATTCACAATCAATGCAGAGTTAGCTCGTACTGCGATTAATAGTGCGGATGAACGCGCTTATATTGATGTTGAACGTATAAACTTGCGCAAAGCCATCCAAGGAAGTGCTTCTGACGATGCCATTATCGTTGGTCGAGATCGCTTAAATATTTTGGAAAAGCCAAATGTGAAATTACAGAGTACCGTAACTTTACAAGGTGAAGTGCGTTTTCCAGGAACCTACACAGTGCGTCAAGGTGAAACGCTAAGCGAGTTACTCGAGCGTGCTGGTGGTTTAACCGAGTTTGCGCACCCTCAAGGAGCCATCTTTACTCGTGAAGCGTTGCGTTTACAAGAGCAAAAACTACTAAACCAATACGCGGCAGATATGCGTGCAGAGACGGCTAAAAAGACTTTTCGCGCCGACAGTAATATTGGTTCCGTAATTTCTGACCCAGAAAAAACACTGACCTTTGTTGAAGAAGCGAGTCGCAGCAAAGCGCTTGGGCGAATGGTAGTCCAGTTAAATCGAATCTTAAAAGGTGAGCGATCAGCGAATTTTATGTTAGAAGATGGCGACTTCCTGTTTGTGCCCACTTTCCGTAATACAGTGTCTATCATGGGTGAAGTCCAAGTGGCAATCACTTATCTACTCGACAATAAGCTCGATGTGAATGATTACCTAAACAAAGCCGGTGGTGCTAAAAAGCAAGCGGATGAAGACCGTATCTTCGTTGTACGTGCAGACGGCTCAGTGTATAAACCAACTTCTGGTTACTGGTTTGGTAACAACCACGAAGAGCTAAAAGCGGGCGATACTATCGTTGTGCCAATTGATACCGATTACCGCGATGCATTAAGTACGTGGACAGCGGCTACGCAAATCCTGTACCAAACGGGTGTAGCGATCAATGCATTAAAATAAGAAAAGGTAGGTCCTAAGAACGAGATCTCTAGGACCTAACTCCTGAATGTAATATCACCGTATGCCGAGCATGTTTACGTCATTCGACAAGACTAGGCGAGATCGCAGTGATTAATTGCACTCTAAAAGTATGTAGTTACCGCTATTCACTCATAGTATTCGAAAATTTATCGATTTTACTAATTTCCAAGCCTAGTATTCTGAATACTAAGCTCTAGGCAGCTAGGACTTTATAACACCCATGGAACCACAAAAAGAACATCCACAACACTATTTACCAAATCCTCCATACCAACCTCAACTCGCTGAAGATGAAATCGATCTCCGTGAATTGTTTATGGCATTGTGGAAAGGTAAATGGCTCATCATCGTGACCACCTTTGTGTTTGCCGTAGGTGCAGTCCTTTACGCATTAAGCCTACCGAATATTTACAAAGCTGATGCGCTACTTTCGCCTGCAGAAAGTTCTAACGGTGGTGGATTATCAAAAATGGCGGGACAGCTAGGCGGTCTCGCGGCACTGGCAGGGGTTAACTTAGGCGGCGCGGAATCATCACAAACCGACTTGGCAGTGCAAGTAATGAAGTCGCGCCAATTTATCGAAGCCTTCATTAGCAAACATGAATTACTTGTGCCTTTAATGGCAGCAAAAGAGTGGGATATAACACATAACAAGCTCATTCTTGATGAAGAAATATATAATGCTTCAACCGGTGAATGGCTCCGTGAACCGCAGGGGCTACGCGGTGTAAAACCAACAGCACAAGAAGCATTTGAAGTATTTAGTAAAGACACTATCAGTGTAAATCAAGATAAAGAAACGGGTTTATATACAGTAGCAGTTAAGCACTATTCTCCCTACATAGCGCAACAATGGGTCAACTGGTTAGTCGAAGACATTAACAAAGTGATGCGAGAACGCACAATAGCAGAAGTCTCACAAAACTTAGCTTATCTCAATACACAATTACAAAAAACCGCGGTAGCCGACATGCAAAGTACCTTTTACAAACTCATAGAAGAGCAAACGAAAAGCTTGATGCTAGCAGAAGTGCAAGAAGAGTTTGTGTTTAAAGTGGTTGACCCAGCGGTAGTGCCAGAGCTAAAAGATAGCCCCAAACGGGCCCTTATTTGTGTTCTAGGGACCTTGCTTGGTGGCATGTTAGGTGTTGCGATAGTGTTGGGTCGTTTTGCGTTTCGTAAAGAAGAAACGCCTGAAGAGAGCATGGCTTAGTTTCTTCTCTTAGGCGGATAAATAGTAATAAAAAATAAAAAAAAAAAAAAAAAGGGGCTATTGGGGCGGGCTAGAGAAAAATACCTAAATCAATAAATTACAAAGAGATAGTGAAAATAAACTGTCTCAAAATGAATAGAAAGTGTCTCAGTTCTAATCTCACTCCTGAGATTAAATGATGAAAAAACACGAATTAGGAATCGAAAATATGAGTAATATTTTGCCTCTTATCGGACGAGAAAAAGAGTTATTTAGTGCCGATATCTCAACTCATGAAACTGAGTTAAAGCGTATGGTATCGGAATCAAGATTCTTAGTTTTAGGTGGCGCAGGCTCGATTGGCCAAGCTGTCACCAAAGAGATTTTTAAGCGTAATCCGAAAAAACTGCATGTTGTTGATATTAGCGAAAACAATATGGTTGAGTTAGTACGAGATATTCGTAGTTCATTAGGGTACATCGATGGTGACTTTCAGACATTCGCTTTAGACATTGGTTCTCTGGAGTATGATGCATTCATTAAAGCCGATGGGAAGTTTGATTATGTGTTGAACTTATCAGCACTTAAGCATGTGAGAAGTGAGAAAGACCCTTACACATTGATGCGAATGATCGATGTGAACGTGTTCAATACCGATAAAACCATTCAGCAGTCAATTGACGCTGGAGCTAAAAAATATTTCTGTGTTTCAACGGATAAAGCCGCAAATCCAGTCAATATGATGGGTGCTTCAAAGCGGATTATGGAAATGTTCCTAATGCGTAAAAGTGAACAAATTGCTATCTCTACAGCACGTTTCGCTAATGTCGCTTTTTCTGATGGTTCGCTGCTACATGGGTTTAACCAACGCATTCAAAAGCGTCAGCCAATCGTAGCTCCAAATGATATCAAACGTTACTTTGTTACACCTCAAGAGTCAGGTGAGCTGTGCCTAATGTCGTGTCTATTTGGTGAAAACCGCGATATATTTTTCCCTAAATTAAGTGAGGCCCTACATCTTATTTCATTTGCTGATATTGCAGTGAAATATTTAGAGCAGCTTGGCTACGAACCTCATTTATGTGAGACAGAAAAAGAAGCTCGTCAACTGGTACAAACGCTACCAGAACAAGGTAAATGGCCATGTTTATTTACATCGAGTGACACTACTGGTGAGAAGGATTTTGAAGAGTTCTTCACTGATAAAGAAGTCCTTGATATGGCGCGCTTTGAAAACTTAGGTATCATCAAAAATGAATCAGTTTATGAGCAAGATCTACTAACTTTCTTTGAAGATAGTATTTCTGAGATGAAAGGCGAACGGGCTTGGACTAAGGATAAAATTGTAAAACTGTTTTTTACAATGATCCCTGATTTTGGGCACAAAGAAACGGGTAAATACCTCGATAGCAAGATGTAAGTGGAGCAAAGCAAACAATGAAGGCAGCATCTATTGTTGAGTTTGTTAGGGATACCTACAAAACCAACGAGTTTATTCCATTGCACTGTCCAACGTTCGATGGCAACGAAAAAGCTTACGTAATGGAAACGATTGAAAGTACGTTTGTTTCTAGCGTAGGTAAGTTTGTTGATGACTTTGAGCGAAAGATAGAAGCTTATACTGGCACGGCTAAAGCGGTAGCGACAGTTAATGGCACGGCGGCATTGCATGCGGCTTTGTATATGGCTGATGTTCAACGAGATGACCTTGTTATCACGCAAGCTTTGACTTTCGTTGCCACCTGTAATGCTCTATATCATATGGGGGCCGAGCCGATCTTTGTGGATGTTTCTCCGGTGAGCTTAGGACTTTGTCCTAAAGCTGTAGATGCTTTTTTAAATGAGCATGGAGAAGTAACCAAGATTGGTTGTATTCATAAACAAACAGGTAAGAGAATTAAAGCTGTTATTCCTATGCATACATTTGGTCACCCTGTGGAGCTTGATGAACTGGTTGCTGTTTGCTTGAAATGGAACATCACGTTGGTTGAAGATGCCGCAGAAAGCCTAGGCTCGTTCTATAAAGGCAAACACACCGGTACTATTGGTGATTTTGGTGCTGTCAGCTTCAATGGAAATAAGATCATCACCACAGGTGGTGGTGGCATGGTGTTATGTAAGACTCAAGAATTAGGTGTGCGTACTAAGTATGTCACGACGACAGCAAAAGTTCCTCATCCGTATGAGTTTTTCCATGATGAACCTGGCTTTAACTACCGTATGCCTAACCTGAATGCTGCTCTGGGATGTGCTCAGATGGAAGTTATCGAGCAGTATTTGAAGCAAAAGAGATTGCTTGCAGAAAGCTATAAAAACTTCTTCAAAGGTACAGATTTTAACTTTGTCACTGAGCCTGAGTATGCGAAGTCAAACTATTGGCTAAATGCTGTCATTTGTCCGGATAAAGAAAGTCGCGAAGAGGTACTTAAAGGCACAAATGGTTCAGGCGTAATGACTCGACCTATTTGGCAGCTCATGCACAGATTACCTATGTTTGAGAATGCAATACGTGGTGATCTAACTTACTCAGAGTTTTTTGAGGCGCACCTAATCAATCTTCCAAGTACCCCAGTGGAAATCAAAGGCTAAGTAGGTTTAATACATACATGACGCAGACAGATAAAAAGGTTGCGGTCTTTACTGGTACAAGAGCAGAGTATGGTCTGCTCTTTTGGCTTTTAAAGGACATACAAAGCGATCCTGACCTAACACTTCAATTGCTTGTTTCTGGTATGCACCTATCACCGGAATTCGGTGATACTTACAAACAAATTGAAAAAGATGGCTTCAATATCGATGAGAAAATAGAGATTTTGTTGTCTTCTGATTCCGCTGTAGGTACAGCGAAAAGTATGGGGCTGGGTGTCTTAGGGTTTGCCGATGCCTTGTCGCGACTAGCGCCAGATGTTCTTGTCATTCTAGGGGATCGCTTTGAAGCGCTCGCTGCAGCGCAAACGGCTATGATACTTCGTATTCCGATCATTCACCTTCATGGTGGTGAAATAACAGAAGGTGCTTATGACGATGCAATTCGTCATGCGATTACCAAGTTGAGTTACCTACATGGGACATCGACAGACGAATACCGAAACCGAGTGATTCAACTTGGTGAATCACCAGCACGTGTAAGAAATATTGGTGCAATTGGCCTAGATCACCTAAACCGAGCGTCTTTTATGACGGTTTCTGAGTTGAGTGAATCACTAAGTTTTGAACTCACAGAGCCTTATTTTGTTGTTACTTATCACCCTGTTACTTTGGGTAATGAATCTCCAGAGGAAAGCTTTCAGTCGCTTTTAGACGCATTGGATGAATACCCTGATCATCAAGTTATATTGACTTACCCTAACGCCGATGACGGTGGTCGACGCATTATCCCAATGCTAGAAGATTATGCGGCAAGTCAACCAAAACGTGTCTTGGCAATCCCATCACTAGGGCAAGTGCGTTATTTGAGCTCGGTAAAGCACGCGACTGCAGTTATTGGTAATTCGTCGAGTGGTATTATTGAAGTACCAGCCTTTGATGTTCCTACAGTGAATTTAGGGGCCAGACAAAAGGGACGCTTGGCCGCAAAAAGTGTTTTAAACACCACTGCTACGAAAGAATCCATCAGTAACGCGATTGGCCTCGCTGTGAGCCGAAAGTATAAAGCTGAAGATGAAAATATTGCGAATCCCTACGGGCAAGGTGATAGTAGCAAGCAAGTCATAGAGATGATTAAAGGACTGGATTTTGATCCTTGTAAGTCTTTTTATGATGTAAACATTGAACCTGACTTAAACAAGAAAGTAGAGTGAGACAATAATGACCTTGATTATTGCCGAAGCGGGTGTAAACCATAACGGCCAAGAAGAACTAGCATTTTCTTTGGTCGATGCAGCTCACAAAGCTGGAGCGGATATAGTAAAGTTCCAAACTTTTAAAGCAAAAAACCTAGTTACCGAAGAGGCTAAGCAAGCTGAATATCAAGTAACAAATACTCAAAAGCAAGAGTCTCAGTTAGCGATGTTAAGCCGTTTAGAACTGTCGTACGAGACCCACCATGATCTCGTCAAATACTGTGGTTCGCTTGGTATTGAGTTTCTATCAACAGCTTTCGATTTAGAAAGTTTAGATTTCTTAGTCAATGATCTTGGTTTAACGCGCTTGAAGTTGCCTTCCGGTGAGTTAACGAACGCTCCTCTTGTATTGGCTCATGCTCGTACTGGTTGTGATCTTATTGTGTCAACAGGTATGGCAACACTTTCCGAAATTGAGACAGCTCTTGGAGTGATTGCTTTCGGTTATACAACAGATGAAAAAGCAGAACCTTCGATGCTAGGTTTCCAAGAAGCTTATGCATCAGAAGCTGGTCAAAAAGCGCTAAAAGAGAAAGTAACAATTCTTCATTGTACAACGGAATATCCTGCTCCAATGGAAGAAATCAACCTAAGAGCAATGGATACGCTAGGGCGAGCATTTGACTTGGCGGCAGGCTATTCGGACCATAGTGAAGGAATTACGATTCCAATTGCGGCTGTTGCTCGCGGTGCTGTTCTTATAGAGAAGCATTTTACGTTAGATAAAAACATGGAAGGTCCAGACCACAAAGCCTCTCTAGAGCCACAAGAGCTAGAGGCAATGGTAAAAGCCATCCGTCAGATTGAGATTGCATTAGGCTCTAGCGTAAAAACTCCTACAGTTTCTGAAGTGAAAAACAAATCCGTAGCACGCAAAAGCTTAGTAGCAGCAAAGGATATTGAAAAAGGCGAGGAGTTAACAGAATCTAACCTCACAATTAAGCGTCCAGGCATTGGTTTGTCCCCTTATCGCTATTGGGAACTTCTGAGCACTAAAGCAACCAAAGGATACAAAGCAGGAGAGTTGATCATTGAGTGATGAGGTGAATCTTCCTATTGTAATGATTGGTGGAGGCGGTCATGCCTCCGTTCTTGCTGAAATACTGCTTACGCAGGGAAGAAACATACTTGCCGTGATAAGCCCTGAAGATGTCAGTCAGCGTTCTGTATTTAAAGGAATTTCCATCCTTGAAAAAGACGAAGATATTCTGAGGTTTGACAAAGACAAGATTTTTTTGGTCAACGGTATTGGAATGATGCCCAAATCCGGCTTTAAGAAAAAAATTAATGAATACTTTCTCTCATTAGGTTATCAATTTGAGACGGTCATCGCTGACAGTGCATTCGTTTCACCTTTTTCTAAAATTGAAATTGGTGCTCAGATTTTACCTATGGCGATGATTCAGACTGGGGCTACAGTGGGGAGCCATAGTATAATCAATACGGGCGCTTTGGTTGAGCACGATTGTAAAATAGGTGCTTATAACCATATTGCTCCTAAAGCAACGTTATGTGGTCAAGTCAAGACAAAAGAAAGTGTCTATGTTGGAGCTGGTTCAACGGTTATCCAAGGGATATCTATTGGCAGTGGCGCTATCGTGGGGGCTGGTACTAGTCTCACTAAGTCTTTAGAAGAAAATACCATTGCATATCCTGCTAGAGCAGTAATTAAAACAAATTCTTATAAAACAAAAGGTAGAATATGAGTCATTGTTGGCAAAAAACGCTGATATCAGAATCAAGTACAATCAAGCAGGCATTAGAAATCATTAACAGCGAAGCATTGCGTGTCGCTGTGGTTGTTGATCAAGATAAAAAGCTTCTAGGCATGATTACAGATGGTGATATTCGACGTGGCTTATTAAATGATCTGGCGTTAACCGACTCGGTTTCAAAGGTGATGAATTCTGAGCCTGTTACCGCAGAGCAAGGTACAAAAAAAGAGCATCTTGTAGAGTTAATGGAAAGAAAGCAAATTCTATCGGTTCCATTACTTGACCAAGACAACAAAGTTGTAGGTTTAGAAACTCTTCACGGTGCGCTGAGTAAAGACAAATATCAGAACCCAGTATTCATTATGTCTGGTGGTTTTGGTACTCGCTTACGACCGCTGACGGACAACTGTCCTAAACCAATGTTAAAAGTTGGTGATAAACCCATTCTAGAAACTGTAATTAGGAGTTTTATTAGAGCGGGCTTCAACAATTTCTACATTTCAACGCACTACATGCCAGAACAAATTCACCAACATTTTGGTGATGGTACTGATTTGGGGGTTAGCATTTCATATGTACACGAAGAGGCTCCTTTAGGCACTGGTGGTGCGCTAGGCCTGCTACCAGACGATATGCCAAGAGATCTACCATTAATTATGATCAATGGCGATGTGTTGACTAAAGTAGACTTCGAGCGTTTGTTAAATTTCCATATAGAAAATGGTGCAGATGCAACGATGTGTGTTCGAGAGTACGACTACCAAATTCCTTATGGTGTTATTAATGGGGACGGTAATCAAATTACCAGCATGGTTGAAAAACCAGTTCAACGCTTTTTTGTTAACGCTGGTATCTATGTTGTGTCTCCTCGAGTGATTCAATCAGTAGAAAAGAATCAGAAAATCGACATGCCTACGTTGCTCGAGCAACATATGAAAGAGAGACAAAAAGTATTGATGTTCCCAATTCACGAATATTGGCTTGATATTGGTCGTATGGACGATTTTAAAAAAGCTCAAGTTGATATTCTTTCTTTAGGTATAAACGAATGATTGGGAAACAAAAAGTAATCGCTATTATACCTGCTAGAGGTGGTAGTAAAAGGTTGCCAAGGAAAAACGTACTAAATCTTGCTGGGAAACCTTTGATTTCATGGACGATAGATGCAGCTAAAGAGTGTAAATATATCGATGAAATTTTAGTCAGCACAGATGACAGAGAGATAAGTAATATTGCCTTACAGCATGGCGTGCATATGCCTGAATTAAGACCATCTCATTTATCTTCAGATAGCGCAACGACTGAAAGCTTATTATTGTATTGTTTAGAACAATATGAAATAGACGCAAACATAATCGTCCTTTTACAACCTACATCTCCTTTAAGAAGCGCGCTAGATATTGAAAAATCTTTAGAGTATTACATAGAAAAATCAGCAAAATCTGTCGTAACAGTGACACAATGTGAACACTCTCCATTATGGGCAAATATTCTTCCTGAAGACTTTAATATGGGGAGGTTTATTCCAGAAAAAAATACTAAAAGATACCAAGAACTGCCTGTTTTTTATCGGTTAAATGGTGCAATTTACATTTTTGATATAGATACCTTTAAAGTCTGTGGGATGAAGTACTCAAAGGATAGTTATGCGTATTTAATGGACAATGAATCATCTATCGATATAGATACAGAACTAGATTTTAAATTTGCCGATTTTTTATTGAATGAAAGAGTTTCATATTATGCCAAAAGTTAGTGTTATAGTTCCAGTTTATAATATGGAAAAATACTTAAACCGTTGTTGCGATAGCTTAGTCAATCAAACTTTAAATGATATCGAGATAATACTTGTAAATGATGCTTCTACAGATAACTCAATTGACATACTACGGTATTATGAAGAGCAATTTCCAGGAAAAGTGAAGGTTATAGATTCAGAAGTAAACCTTAGACAGGGAGGGGCAAGAAATTTAGGAATTCAAATAGCTCAAGGTGACTATATTGGTTTTATAGACAGTGATGATTGGGCTGAGCTTACAATGTTTGAGAAATTGTATGAAAATGTTGTCAAAAAACCATACAGTATATGCTACTGTAATTATAATACAAGATATACAACAGAAGAGGTTTTTTCTGTTATCAATCGAACAAGTCAAATAGACTGGGGTAAAGAAGAGCAATTGGAACTCCAAAAGCAATTATTAATTAAGCCTTCGTCGATTTGGAGTGGGATTTATAGTAGGGATTTTTTTGATTGTGCTAAGTTAAGATTTCCTGAAAAGTTGTTTTATGAAGATAACTTCCTTGTTCCTTTATTGATATGTCATTCAGAAAATATAAACAAAATTGAAGATGCGTTAGTTAATTATTTTCAAGGTAATATCTCTGTTACACGCTCTGTCAACAACTATAACTTTTTCGATAGATTAGATTGTAGCAGAATGCTGCTTAATGACTTTAAGGAAAAAAAGTTTAATCCGGAATTAAATAAGGCTATAGAGTTTTTCTTTATTGAAACATTTCTAATTAATACTGCTGCAAAATGTTATACTGCTTTTGAGCCAATTCAAAGAGATAAAGTTTGCGAAGTTTTAAAAGAAATTGAAAACATCTTACCTAAGTTTAAAGAAAATGAATACTTAAGAGATAAATGCAAAAAAAATTGGAAATATGGTGTTTTTTCTTATCTTCTTTTTAATCATAAATTCATTTTGGATTCTGGATTTTCGTTGTTACTCTTATGTAAAAAAATCATTCGTAAGTAATTAATATTATCTTCAACTTTTAAAACGCATCAATAACTATGATAATATCATTATTTGCTCTCGTTATTCTGTTTTTTTCTTGCGTAAATGTATATGGTTATAATTCGAGAATATTATTCTATTCATTATCGTTATGTATGATAATTCTTACGGGAATACGGCTAGATGCAGGAAAAGACTATCCTATATATTTTTCGCTATTTTCTAGTTTAGATGATTGGTTCAATATTAATTTTGAACCGGGATTTACAGTTTTAGTTAAGTTATTGAAAGATTTTGGTTTCAATGCATATAATATATTTTTCTTTTTTGCATTAGTTTCGATTTTTCCTGTAGCCAATGCTTGTTGGAAGTATAGTAGGTTTCCAGTATTATCGTTGGCTATATATTTTTGTCTTTATCTTATTCCATTAAATTTCAATGCAGTAGCTCAAGGTTTAATTTCAGGAATATTCTTCTCTTCTATTTTACTGATAAAGGAAAATAGAAATAAAACTGTAGCTATATTATCGGTATTTTCAGCAACCATACACATATCTGGAATCTTCATTTATCTTGTCTATTGTACATTTATACGTAAAGTTGAAATTCAAAAACTATGGATGATTTTTATAGGGTCTATATTTGCTTTCTTAATTTCACCTTATCTTTATAATGTAATAATACTTTTACCAATTGATGTTTTGTCAGTAAAAATGTCAAGTTATGCAGAACAATATGATGCAAGTGTAAAGATTACTAGTATAATTCAAAGAGCTGTCATAATAATACCACTTTTAATTTTCTATAATAGACTAGATGAATTCAATAAGAGCTTAGCCAAAGTGTATGTTTTTGGTTTTCTTTTTTATTCGATTTTTTCTTTTAATGGCTTATTGGCAACTAGAATTAACCTTCTCTTTAAAGTATTGGATATTATATTGATTCCAAATTTAATAGGATGTTTTAGGTTTAAGTTTGATCGTCTAATTATTTTTGTTTTTTTTGCAGTTTTTTCATTTTCTATATTATCAGGTAACTTCAAAAACTTGTATATATGGGATATTAAAACGATTCTGAGTCTGTAAGGATATAATTCTTGCTAATATTGGTGTAAATTAAGATGATAAAAAAAATCTTCATCTCGTCTTTTATTATCAACTCTCTACTAATAGCTGGTAAGCTTTCGGGATTTTTGAGAGAAATTCTCGTAGCAAAAATATATGGCGTATCAATAAATGCCGATATAGTTGTGATATTACTAACATTTCCAGATCTTATAATTGCTATTTTAGTTGGAGGAGCAATTTCCTCTGCTTTAATTCCTGTTTTTTCTCAAAATAAAGAGCATGCAAAAAAATATGCAGTTCAGACGTCATTAGTACTTGGTGGCATATTTTTAATACTAGCGTTATTCCTTGGCTTAAATGCTAGTGAAATACTCAAGTTATTCTCACCCACTATGTCTACCTCTGATGCTGAAGCGTATTCAAGTTTATTTTTTATTGTCATAATTTCGATACCTATATCTGTAGTTACTGGGATTTATACTGCTTATTTGCAATCCATGAGTAAATATTTCTATTCAGGTCTGAATACCGTTGTTTTTAACGGAGTTATCATTTTCTCTCTAATTGTAATATATCTTTTTAAAGTGTCCTCATTATATTTCTTGTGTGGCTTCATTCTATTAGCTTCATTGATTCGTTTTTCCATACAGTTTTATTACGCTAAAGTTGATTTTAGAAGGAATAGCTTCTATCCGTGGCTAATAGATAAAAAATTGGTTTTTAGATATATTCAAGCTATGGGAGCAGGATGTGTTTTAGTTTTGTATCCTATCGTTGTTCGAACATTTGTATCATCTAATGGCGATGGTTACCTTGCAATGTTCAATTATTCCATGCGTTTAGTTGAACTTCCTCAGATGTTATCTATAACTTTTGTAATAACTTTATTATTACCTAAGTTGTCTTCTTCTTTTAATAATAACAAAAAATATCACGGTGAATTAATTATATCTGGATTTCATCTGGCGTTAGGATTATCAGTTGTACTCTCAGTCTTACTTTATTATTCATCTGAACAAGTCGTTTCAATTATATTCTCAAGCCTCAATGTTAACGATTCATATGTTGTATCTAAAATGATTTCTTATGGCGCACTTACAATCCCTTTTCATGCATTGAATACCTATATGTCTACAATCTGTTTTTCTCAAGGTAATGCAAAGCGTCCAATGGTTATTAATATTATTGGTATTACTTTTCTTTTTGTCATGCTTTCTAGTTTTTCGGGTAATATATCACCCTACGAAGCTATTACATGTCTTCTAGTTTCTTATTGTTTATGTCTATGTATTCATTTGATGATGTTTAATTCTTCATCTATCAATTCAACCGATTTTTTTAAAGATGGATTTTTTATATTGTCACTTTTTTCTGGTGGGTGCTTAGCTAATTACATATTTAACGATAGTAGTGCCTTTAACAGTTTTATATTTTTTTCAGGAATTATCGCATTTGGAGTTTTTTGGATGTGTATTATTTCTATTGCTCATGGGAAAATTAGACAATTAATTATGAGGAAATATTTTGTTTAATTATTTATATATAACAAATGTACCAGAGATAGCTTCATATGCAGAGGATTCTGGTGTAAATAGGATTTTTATCGATTTAGAAGTCCTAGGTAAAGTCGAACGTCAAGGGCATTTGAATACATTTATAAGCAAGCACTTAATTACGGATATTAATCCAGTAAAAAGAGTTTTACGAAAAGCTGAATTGCTTGTGAGAATTAATCCTTTTAATCAACTAACTGAAAAAGAAGTCAACGATGTTATAAACGAAGGGGCAGATATAATAATGCTTCCTATGTTTAAAACAATTGAAGAGTTAGAATCAGTAATTAAACTAATCAATGGCAGAGCTAAATTTATCCCTTTGGTTGAGACATATGATGCGGCGAGCAAGTTTCAAGAAATAAGTGAGTTAGATGGTGTTGATGAGATTCATATCGGTTTGAACGACTTACATCTTGATATGGGACTAAATTTTATGTTTGAGCTAATTTCTTCTGGTTTTATTAGTTCAATCACGAAAAATGTAAAGAAGCCTTTTGGTGTTGGAGGAATAGCGACAGTTGGTCAGGGAGTTGTTCCTGCTGAACTAGTGTTAGCACAACATTTGAAGCTTGGCTCTTCGGGAGTAATTCTTTCTCGTGCCTTCCATAAGAGTGCTAAATCACTTTTGGAATTGAAGGGACAAATTGACTTAAATGAAGAGTTCAACAAGTTAGAAGTAACAAGAAAAAGCATGCTTAAATTATCTCCAGTTGATTTAGAAAACAAAATAAACTTGTTTAACTCTAAGGTTAAAGAATGCTTATGTAAGAATTGATTGCATTATGAAGTAGATGATAGCCTTGAATATTTACTTTGTTTTTTAAAGGTGCCTGAATAGACTGTGAAATTTACCAGAGGCTTGAAGTGAAAAAGAAAAAGATTTATATGGTATGTTACGGTGGTGGTCATGTTCGTATTATAGCCCCATTGTATAAGAAGCTAATTCATTCTTATGATGTTAAAATATTAGCATTGACAACAGCGGGTGAGTTTTTAGATAGCCTGTCTATACCATATCTAACATTTAAAGATTATTCGAAGTTGTTTGAAGGTAAAGTAAGAGAATATGGAGAAGTTTTAATAAAATCTTTGTCTTCCTCTTCCCAAGTTTCTCATGAAAATTCAATTTATTACCTAGGTTGCTCTTTTTATGAGTTAGTTAAAGAGTATGGAGAGAAAGAAGCTTACTTAATCTATAAGAATAAAGGGCGTTCTGCTTTTTTACCTATAGATACACTAAGCCAGATATTAAAACTCGAACTTCCTGATATCGTATTGACAACTAATGCTCCGAGAGCAGAAAGAGCTGCTTTAATTTCAGCTAAATCATTGGGTATAAAAACGATCTGTATAAATGATAACTTATGGATTTCCGGTGGCGCGAGTGAAATAGTAAGCAAAGGTCTAACAGATACTATTTGTGTGCTATCCGATACGGTTAAGAGCAAGCTTCTAAACATTAACCCTTCGGTTAATGTCGAAGTAACAGGTACCCCTGTCTTTGATAAATTAAAAGTAAAATCAAAAAATATACAAAGCAGGTCAAAGGATAAAAAAACGATACTTTTAGCTGATTGTGATCTACCCAGCACTCATCCTTTATATCCTGGGGTTATTGCGGATCCTGAATTAGGTGAAAAAATTCGAAAACAATTGGACTTTCTTGCAGTTAAGCGGTTTTGGAGCGTTGTTTTTAGGCCTCACCCAAGTCAGAATTATGATTACACTGAGTACAAAAATGTTATTCTATCTAAACCCACGGATGATGTTTCTGATCTTCTTGCTAGTACGGATATAGTTGTAACTGCAATTAGTACAGTTGGAATAGAGGGGCTCATGTCCGGGGCTGGGTTAGTATCTATTGAGGGAACAGTTTATGGTAAAGAAAACTCTTATTTTGACTATAATCTTTCAAGCCCTGTTTTCTCAGAGTTTGATTTAGAAGATGCAATTGATGAACAGCTTTTAAGAAGCAAAAATATCAATACGAGCTTTTACAAAGGCTTTGCCGTTGATAACATTCATCATTGTATTAATGTTATGATTTCTTCTTGATTTTATTTTTAAATTAATAGGTTGTTATTTAATGATTATAAAGCTTCAATTGAGTTTATCATGTTAAATGGAAAGTTTGATGAAAAGATTATTTGATATTGTGGTCACAATAATGGCCTTGTTATTACTATCTCCACTTATGGTTTTAGTCTCAATATTTATCATTGTTGAAGATAGAGGCTCTCCTTTTTTTAAACAGCTTCGTGTAGGAAAAGGAGGAGAAGTTTTTGGGATTTACAAGTTTAGAAGTATGAAGGTTAATGCGGAAAAGCTTGGCCCCTACTACACAGAAAAAAACGATCCAAGGATAACTAAAGTTGGTGCTTTTATTAGGAAAACTAGTATTGATGAATTGCCACAACTAATAAACGTTCTATTGGGACAAATGAGTATAGTCGGTCCCCGACCTGATGTTCCGATTCAACAAGCAAATTATACGAAAGAACAATGGAACGCAAGGATCAGTATTAAACCTGGCATTACAGGACTTGCTCAAGCGACAGCTCGTTCGTGCGCAAATCCAGAGCAGCGTATTCAACTGGATATGAAATATATAAATAATAATAATTTTATGTTTGATATGAAAATTATTTTAATGACTATTAAACAAATAATATGTAAAGGTGGCAATTAATATGTGTGGAATTTTTGGTTACTTTGATTTTAAAAATGAGTCAAAAGATGAAGCTGTTGTCAAATCTATGGGGGAGGTTATTTGGTATAGAGGCCCCGATGGCATGGGATATTACCATGATAAAGGACGTGCTTTAGGTAATCAACGCTTAGCCATACTTGACATTGATCATGGTCAACAACCATTTTACTCAGACGATAACGATATTATTGTGGTGCAAAATGGTGAAATTTTTAATCATATTGAGCTTGCTAGAGATTTGGAAGATGGTCCTTTTGCTTGCGAAACATCATGCGATACTGAAGTTATCTTAAGACTATACCAGAAATATGGCATTGAATTTATTAGTATGTTGAATGGTATGTTTGCAATCTCTATCTATGATAAGCGCATTGATTCGATGTACCTAATTCGAGATCGTGTTGGAGAGAAGCCTCTCTATTTTCACCAAAATCATCAGTGTTTATCATTTGGCTCTGAAATTAAGTCAATTCTCCAAACGGGTGTTGAGCGCAAACTTAACCACCAGGCATTAGATACTTACATTTCATACAACTATGTTGTTCCTCCATTGACCATGTTTGAGGGGGTAAGACATGTTATGCCAGGAACTTATCTAAAAGTATCAAATGATAAAGTAGAAGAGATTGAGTGGTGGGACATGGCTGTCATCGAACCCGTAGAGTATTCGGAGGAACAATGGATTGAGAGGTTGAATAGTACTTTAGACAGTGCTACAAAAATTCGTTTGAGGGCTGATGTTCCCTTTGGGGCTTTTTTATCCGGAGGGGTTGATTCAAGCTCAGTTGTCGGTTTTATGAGCCAAAACTTGGATAAAGCTGTTAAAACATTTTCAATAGGCTTTCACGATAAGAAGTATGATGAGTCCCTTTTTGCTGAGACAGCGGCGAAACGTTTTGGTACTGAACATATTTGCGAGAAGGTAGAAGCTAATTTACTTGGGTTATGGAGTAAGGCTACATACCATTGCGATCAACCTCATGGAGACGTGTCTTTTATGCCAACTTATAAGGTCGCTGAATTAGCCTCCAAGCAAGTTAAAATGGTATTGACAGGTGATGGGGCTGATGAATTGTTTGCTGGCTATGATAAATATAAACATTTCTTCGAAAAACAATCGGAAAATTTAACGAAAGATGAGTTTCAATCTAAGTATCTAGAAAGTATCTCTTTATTCCAAAAAGAACAAAAAGAAAAACTTTACAGCCCTTCGATGAAAGCAGCTGTTGGTGACTTTGATAGTCATGCGAATGCTAGGGCGCTTTTTGAAAATGTCCCCCATCAAGATAGAATAAACCAAGTCCTGTATGTGGATACTAAGCTATTGTTATCTGGTAATAATCTAGTGAAGCCGGATAGAATGGGGATGGCTGCATCTATCGAAAATAGAGCTCCTTTTCTTGATCACCGGATGATTGAACTAGCGTTTTCTATCCCTGGTCAGCTAAAGCTTAATAATGGTGAGACAAAATACATTTTTAAGAAAGCAGTGGAAAATCTGATTGGTGCAGATTTGGCTTACCGTCAGAAACAAATGTTTACTGTACCGATAGGTGAATGGCTCAAGCTCGAACTAAAACCTATGGTTGAGGATCTTTTATTTAGTGATAGAGCACTAGCTCGAGGTTTATACGAACCTCAGTACGTGATTGATTTATATGAAAACCATTGTAAAGGTAGTGCTAATAATACGAGAGAAATTCGAGCTTTAATGGCTATCGAGCTATGGTTCAGAGAGTTTCTAGATGTACACCTATAATGTAATGTAATGTAATATTTCGGTCTGGTTTATTTTTCTCGTTAGTGTTTGAATGCGTCTCGTTGGTCAAAGGGGCGCATGTTCATTATAATCACTTGGTATCGGCTTTTCTTTTCTACAGAATAATTTTTTATGCAACGTCTCAAATTTATATGGCAGCTTTCTCGAACTAACAAAAGAATTGTTAGTGTGATAATCGACATGTTACTGATAATTATGGCTTTTTATCTGGCAATTCTCGTACGCTCCGGAGAAGTGCATAGCTTTTATACCCCCGTTGTTTGGGGGATTCAAATTTCAGTTACTATAGTGACAATTGCTGTGTTTGCGCGATTAGGGCTTTATAGAGCAGTTCTTCGCTATTTGACTTTTCAGACTTTATTCGTAGTTGCTACCGGAGCCACCATTTCTGCCTTGCTCGTAGCAGCTTTTAGCTTCTATATGAGTGATCCGCTTCCTAGAACTGTTCCGATCATCTATGGCGCATTTCTTGCGCTTTTTTGTGGTGGGCCTCGTGTTATCGTCCGCTCTTTGATTGCTCAGAGCTACTCTACACAGAGTAAAGAGGTCCTTATCTATGGTGCTGGTTCTGGTGGTCGTCAACTCGCGATGGCATTGAGAAGTAGTGGGGACTATCGTGTAAGAGCATTTATTGACGGCGATTCAACATTGTGCAATACCATGATTTTAGGTTTACCTGTTATTGCTATTGAAGATGCAATGCCAATTATTAACAAGTACGATGTTTCTCAAGTGTTGCTTGCGGTCCCTAGTGCTAAACGTTCTCGTCGTAAAGTAATTCTTGATGAATTAGCTAAGCTGCCTGTTGAAGTGCTTACTGTTCCTGATATGACGGATATTGTCTCAGGCAAAGCAAAAATCGATGAGTTAAAAGATGTTGCCATCGAGGATCTGCTCGGACGTGATCCGATTGCACCACAACAAGTGCTATTAGAAGCGAATATCAAAGACAAGGTTGTGATGGTGACGGGAGCGGGTGGCTCCATTGGTGCAGAGCTATGTCGACAAATTGTAGAGCAAAGCCCAAAATCTATAATCTTATTTGAGTTGTCTGAGTTCGGTCTGTATCAAATTGATCGAGAGCTTAATCAACTTAAAGTCGAAAAAGGACTAAGTTGCGAGATCATCCCGCTATTAGGCTCTGTGCAGCGTAAGCATCGTTTAGAAACAACGATGACATCGTTTAAAGTTCAAACGGTTTATCATGCGGCTGCATACAAGCATGTTCCATTGGTTGAGTTCAATGTGATAGAAGGGGTGCGTAATAATATTTACGGTACTTATTATACGGCTTGTGCTGCCATTAAGGCAGGGGTTGAGTCATTTGTGTTAATTTCTACCGATAAAGCCGTTCGACCGACCAATGTCATGGGGACGACAAAGCGTATGGCTGAGCTCGGATTGCAAGCGCTAGCAGAGCAAGAAAATCATAAGCCTAAAGGTACACGTTTTTGTATGGTCCGTTTTGGTAACGTATTGGGCTCATCAGGTTCGGTTATTCCTCTGTTTAAAAAGCAGATCGTTGCAGGTGGTCCAGTGACGGTTACGCATCCAGACATCACGCGTTATTTCATGACCATTCCCGAAGCCGCACAATTGGTGATTCAGGCGGGGGCAATGGGTAAAGGCGGGGATGTATTTGTGCTTGATATGGGCGAGTCGGTGAAAATTACCGATTTAGCGCGTAACCTTATCTATCTATCGGGCCTTGAAGTTAAATCAGACGAGAACCCGCATGGGGATATTGAAATTCAATTTTCAGGTTTGCGTCCAGGTGAAAAACTGTATGAAGAGTTGCTTATTGGGGATAATGTTAAGCAAACTGCTCATGAGCGGATCATGACGGCGCATGAAGTATTTTTACCACTCGATGAATATGATTCATTGCTCAATGAGTTAGACTCTGCGTGTCATGGTATGGAGCACGAGAAGATCCGCGCTTTGCTATTAGAGGCCCCAGCCGGGTTTACTCCAACTGATGGCATCGGTGATTTAGTCTGGCGGAACAGGCAAATCGAGGAAGAGCCGATGGCGCTCGAGTCATCGTCCATTTACAGGATCGGTAATACCTAATTATTGATAATTATCCCGTGACCTGTACGCAAAATGGTCAAAAAAAGAAGAGGAAGTACGCCGATGCTAACGTTTTTGCGCACTATTAAACAATGGTTTACTGATCTTGATGAACATGACCGCCAAGCCAAACAGATGCGCCGTGAAGACCGCTTAGGGGAAACCGACTACCAAAAGCTTCAGCAAGAGGTTGAGGACAAGGAAGAAGAAAAGCAGCGTTCAAATCTTGATGCCTGACCCCAGTCGTCGAACCTATTAGAAAGGATCTTTAGAGATCCTTTTTTTTATAATAGAAACGATGGTTTAAGACAATATTTGTCTCAGTGCTGAGACAAAGTTGAGACGCTTTTTACGCTTAATTTTGCTCTAATAGCCTGAGATAAAGCACCTATTGGGGGAACATCAGCGTGTGTAAAGTGTTCCTTTTCTTCGGGTGAGATTCGATGGCGAATGAGTAAACCGTGAATAAGTAAACGCACGATGAACCCACGGGGCGATACTCTAGTGTTTGAAGTTCCAAGATGTCAGCACCGTAACCGTTCACCAGCATGGTATTTACACATCAAAAACGTGATCATTAACACTGGATCTCACTTTGCCTATTGAGTGATCATTCATAGCCTTCATGCTGACTACATGACTAAAAAAAATCTAAATTCTCATCCTCACCCCCATAGCCTCAGATATCAACGAAGCAAACGCGTTGATCGTGGAGCTATGGAACAATTACGCCGTTATGAAGCTAAAAACCAGCAGCGCTAACTCTTCCAATCTCTCTCCTCTGATGGACCTAAATAGCGGGCTGAACGAAAAAAGCTCAAAGCCCTAGTGGTCGCAATCCGAGAGGAGTTAAACAAGGTCACGAAGGGCATAAGCGACAACTCTCAAAACTAAAAGAACCTGATACGGTTGTTGATTGTTTCCCTGATTTGCAATGTCAATCTGGTTAGCAAAGGTATTAATGCGAGTATTATTCACCATCGCTATGGCGATCAGGGAAAATTCACGTACATGCCCATGTTTAAAGGGTTCGTGGCGTAGTGAGTTCTCAATTTTAGAATCTCACTAGTTAGCGTTATCACATAACAACCAATTGTCTGATGATCGATTTGTAGATCATTTTCAGTGTTTTTTAATACCTCCATAGACAAATTGGAGGTTCAACGATGAGTAACCAGCACCCATTTATGCATTTCGATGTCATTCCAGATTACCGACAACAAGGCAAAGTCGAACATAAGTTAACCGATATCATTCTGTTAACAATTTGTGCTGTGCTTTCTGGTCAAGACGACTGGAAAGCGATTAGCCTTTACGGTGAAGCTAAGCTGGATTTCTTGAAGCGACTTGGTGATTTTAGCCATGGCATACCATCAACATCGACGATAGCCAGAGCGATGGGAATGATTAATGCGACTCGACTACAAAAGTGCTTCATTGAATGGATGAAAGATTGCTGTGAGCTCACTAAAGGTGAAGTTATTGCCATTGATGGTAAGACTGTCAGGGGCTCTTATGATGACTCTCGCGGCCTAGGCGCAATTCACATGGTGAACGCTTTTGCGACTGAAAATGGTGTTAGTCTCGGACAACATAAAGTTTACGAAAAAAGCAACGAGATCACCGCCATCCCAGAGTTGCTCGAACTGCTTGATATATCAGGTTGTTTAGTCACTATTGACGCGATGGGATGCCAAAAGAAAATTGCTCAAAAAGTGTTAAACAAAAACGCAGATTACTTATTGGCGGTGAAAGGTAATCAAGGTCGTTTAGAGCAAGCATTCGATAATTATTTCGATATGAGTATGCTACAAAAACACGATGGTGATTCTTACAGCACACAAGAAAAATCACGTGGCAGACAAGAAACCAGGTTGGCATTAACCAACACAGATTTAAGCGTTTTAGGTGATTTAGAGTTTGATTGGCCCGAGCTAAAAACGATGGGTATCGTTGTTTCTGTGAGACAAGAAGAAGCCGTGGCGAAAGAGTCAGAAATCACGGTGAGATACTACATTAGCTCGAAGAATTTAAATGCTAAAGAATTGTTAAATGCAACGCGTTCACATTGGTTGGTCGAGTCGATGCATTGGTCCCTCGATACGACATTTGGTGAATATGCTTGCCGAAAACGAGCGGAAGAAAGTGCAGAGAACTTCGCAAGGATCAGACAGATGTGTTTAAACATGCTGAAGAGTGAGACGACTTTGAAAGCGAGTATTAAACATAAAAGAGCGATGTGTGCGATGGATTCAGAGTACTTGTTGAAGGTTCTTGCGAGCCTTTATTGACGGGGATGTTCATGATTTTTCCGTGCTATGGCGATCTTTCAACGCCTGTTTAGTATTGCGCTTTTCTTCTGTGGGCTATGGATGTTACACCACCTTTAGTCAGTGACTTGCATTTAAAAATAACGAGGTACATTGGTATCTACGACATAAAAAAGGAATCTAAACCAATGAAAAACTATTTAACTCTTTGCGTACTCACTGCGCTCTCTATTCCATCTGCTCACGCGGTACGTTTTGGTACGGACGTTATGCCAAGTGAATACCGTGACTACACGGTACGAGTAGAAATTCCTGACCAGTCCGGTAAAAGTGCGTCTTGTGGTGGCCTATTAATTGGTGGTGAATACATCTTAACTGCTGCTCACTGCATTGGGGATATGAATAATGATAGTTACCATAACCCTATTGATATTGAGCCTCGCTACTTATGGTGGACAGATAACGGCGCTACAAACAGCATCAAGGTTTACCAAGGCATCAAATTTGATGCAGAAAAAGTCACCACCACAACTTACGAACCCGTTACCTTTATTGGTAACGGCATGAACGTATTTAACAGTTGGGTAGAAGAAGCGTCTTATGTACGCTCCTTGCATCCTGAAATCGACTGGCGTGGTCAAATCTTGTGGGAAACAGAAGAAAGCCGAATCGACCAAACTGTAAATGCTGGCTACCACTATGACATTGGCTTGATTAAGCTAAACAAGAAAATCAGCCAAAACGACCATGCGGCATTGGTTCCGATGTTTGATAGTCTGGAACAACACTTCAATATCGAAGCGCAACATAAATTTACATTCAAGGGGTGGGGGAAAACCGAAGACGAACAATACCCCGACACCATGAAGAAGAACACATTGGTCATGGAAAAAAACGACAAGTGGGTATCAGCAATCGCCTACATACCAAGCAAAATTCAAAATACTTACAACAAGGACTGCAACTCAACGGACGGATACGACTGCCGTTACGGTGATACCGACTATATTCACACATTTCCAACCACCATCGGCGGTACGGCGAGTGGCGGTGATTCAGGCACACCACTAGAACTGGCTGACAACCAAGTGGTCGCACTGGCAAAAACGCAACATATGAGTCTTGTGCCGGAATACAACCAATTTACGCATCTTGGGTGGTACTTAAAAGACCTGACTCAGATGATCAATAAAGTGGTTGCGCCAAGTGAAATGGCTATCACATTACAAAACACGTTAACACAGCCAACAGTACGAACGTTTGCGGTGCAAAACCTGTCTACCTCTACAGCTACGTTGATGCCCTCCGTCGATAGCGGTAATGGCAAATTACAAGTGTCCGGTTGTGAGCAAACTTTGCAGCCAACACAATGGTGTGAAATCACGCTTACCATTAACGCAAGCGTCGATGAGCCTGTAGATAATGAACAGGGCACTATCTACCTTAACGACAATATGAATACTGAGATTCCTATCTCTGCGGTTCGTGAGGCTGACACTGGTAACGGAGGTAGTAATGGGTCAGATGAAGGCGGCTCTAGCGGTGGCTCAACGGGCATATTCAGCCTACTTGCTTTGTTAGGATTGTTCTTTAAACGTAAAGTTGCGGTAAATTAAAACAAATAACACCACACACACCACATTTTAGGGGCTTATTAGCCCCTTTTTTTTCGCTCATAGCGTATTCAGGTGTCATCATAGGTACATTGAAAATAAATTGACGGAGTCTCAATATTATCGCTGATGATGCAATAGTATGGCGCTTTATAGATGACTCATAATGTCCACTGACGAGTAATGCTGCCGAACGAACCCTACGGCAAAGTTACAGAAGCTATCTACTTATAAATGGCTTCGAGAAATTGTCGATCACCATATTGTCAACGCCAGTTTAAAATTGACCCACTTATCGGCGTTATCGCCGAAGTAAAACTGACCCACCCACGTAATTAACTTCTACTTTCAGATAGATTTTCTAGAACCGTTGGTATGGTTCCAGCCGCCTTCTTTCCCCGTAATCGGTAGCTTTCTCCACTGATTTGTACGATGTGCGAGTGATGAAGAAGCCTATCCAGTAATGCCGCCGTCAGCGTCGTATCGTCGGCGAACGCATTTGACCATTGAGAGAACGGCAAGTTACTGGTTACGATAATGCTGCCTTGCTCATATCGTTTAGCGATGACGTTGAAGAACAAGTTAGCTTCTTCTCTGCCGAACGGTAGATAGCCGATTTCATCCACGATAAGGAGCTTTGGCGCAAGCACGCTTCGTCTCAAATAGCTTTCAAGTTTGCCCTGAGCTTTCGCTGTAGACAGTTGAAGCATTAAGTCCGCTGCTGTTGTTAAAAATGGATTATCAAGTACCTGTATTCTTGGCATAAATGGGGTCTGTAGCTAACGGGTGAACTGCGCAATGGACGAAAACTACCTAAACAAAGTTCTTGTAAGCCTACGTGACGGTGATGTTCTGCGGTTTCCGTGATGCTGGGGAAAAATAGCCTGACGTTTGATCCTGATTCTATCGCAATGTTATTACGAGAGGGTCATCCTGAAGGTAATTGACGCTGTAGTGATCCAGTTTTATTCAGAGCACCGATTGACTGATCGGCGCTCTCTCTTTATGTCTTTTCTCTCTTTTTGTTGGCCATCGCGACTCGTTGCGTTTTATCGCACCGTCACCTCAGTTTTATGTTTTATGAGGGATAGCAACAGTGCCAAAACTGAAACCCCAATGCTTTGAATGGCAGAAATGGTTGGTTACTACAAATCACAATCCACCGAGTTTCCACATCTAAGATCATAATCCACTTCTCGCCATACCCGACGAGACTATCTGGACAGTATGACTTCTGCTCCATCGCAAGGGTCATGGCTTGAGTCAATCGAAGGTGCTTGAACCACAGTTCTCCCTGATCCACTGGGTAGGCGCGGCAGCAACATGATGCTGACGCGAGCCAAAACTTAATGAGCAGTAGTTGCGGATAACGCTGGTGCAGATCAAGATCGAAATAACAATGGCTCTGTGAGCCAAAACATGCGCTCACATGCTCATTGAGCGCATGAAACAAAAGGGTATCGTTTCGGTATTGCTGCCAGCCGCGCTGGGCATACAACGACAGGCTGTCTTGTAAAAGTGCCGAAGGTTGCAAATCAAAAGGCGCTTCGGACTGCCACCAAAGCCGCTGTACCTCTTGAGATAACCCGCCTAATGCAAGGATAACCAGCGTGTTGTCGTGCGCGTGCTGAAAATCAAGCAATGTGTTGAGCTTATCCCACTGCGCTTCGAATGAAAGAGCCGTGTTCATCGACACCCCTCCTGTTTCATCAATTCATTAAACGAACTGCCATCGGATCGTGACGCATTGGCCACATAGGGCGCGTAGACTTTGAACAAGAGTTGGGTATCGCTGTGTCCTAGCATGTGTGAGATATACAGCGGGTTTTCGTGGGCTGCAATATGAAGCACCGCGGCGGTATGCCGTGTTTCATAGGGACGTCGACGTTTAAGCCCAGCTTTTTCAAGCGTCGGATACCAAAGGCGTTTACTCACGAAATGCGTATCGATAGGCTTGCCTTGGTGAGTAAAAACAAAGGGCGAGTCATCCAAACGTTGGGCTTTGAGACGGGTGAAGACATCAAGAAGTGTGTCGCACATTTTGAGTTCGCGTCGGGATTTTGGGGTCTTAACGTCGCCTAGCTCACCGTTGACAAGGTTTTGACGAATACGGATCAATCGGTGCTCAAAGTCGATGTGTTCCCAGTGCAGACCATGAATTTCACAGCTGCGCATCCCAGTCCAGAATCGGACGACAAAATAGTCACGCCAGTTGGCGGGCACCGTCTCCAAAAAGTGGTGAACCTCTTGCACGGTCATCGGATGCGAGTCGGCTTGTTCTTCTTTGAGTGTTTTGTAGCGGCGAAGTGGGTAGGTAAATTGGTGCTCATCTGCGGCGAGGCCTAAAATGGCGACCAGTGGCCATAAAATACCGTTGATGCGTTTATTGGAAAGCTTGCGATGGCCCTTATCGTCCAATTGATTGATGAGCGTTTCACGAAAGAATTCCATATTCGCTAACGTCACCTCATTAATGAGCGTATTGCCAAAGGCGGGGAGCAGGTAACGGTCTAAGGTGTTGCGCACCGTTTGTTGATAGCTGCTTTTCCATTTGCCTTTTTGGCGCTCGAACCATTCGTTGGCGAACTCATCAAAAAACGGATAGAGGCGATCGGGGTGCTTTGCTCGTTGTAGCGCCTCAAAAATGGGCACCTTTTTGCTGTGGGGGAAATAGTCGCGATACTGAAAGGTGTTCAAGTCAATCTCCGCATTCATTTGCTTGAGAAGAGCTTTGGCTTGACTGAGGTTTTTTGAGGTCGCCATTTGCTTTGTGCCTTCACGAAAGCGGCGGCCGTACAAATGAAGATCGAATTGAATGCGCCCGTTTGGGCGAATACGAATGTGTGCCATGCTGGCCTCCATCAGTATGAGATCGATAAATAGATCTGTCCCTGACCGATGGAATTCGCTAGAATCTGAGCCATCGGCTGGGGTGGGTTAAACGTCGTCGCAGCCGGTGCGGGGTAGGGAGGTTGCCGCCTTCCTATCCCAACTGCTTTTCTATTTTTTCAATAGGAGCGAAAAGCGTCACTATTGGTTGAAATATCATCATTTACTATAAGGCATACTGTGCGTTTGTCCAGTGTTTTTGTCTTTCCTCTTCTTTCCACTTGTGTTTTTACTCATCCTCTTTGCTTTACTCATCATCGTCAAAGGTAAACAGATCGCCTTGTTGTTCTGACGCAGTGGATGAGGTGTCTCCTTGTTTTATCTCAATGCTCTCTATCATCGTGAACACTTTTTTCAGGTGACGTTCGTCTTTTTCGATGGCAATGGTGTCATACGGCAGTTTCTCTTCCAGAGAATAGTACACACCCAGCTTTAGCTCGCCGTGTGACGTTTCAAAAATGTCGATTCGGGTCTTTTTGGCGTCTAACGAGTTTTTGATCTTGATGTTCTCTAAATCACGCGGTGAGAAACGAAACAGTGAGCCGGCATGAGGTTCGCTTTGACCGACTTCAAACACATGAATGGGATGCACAAACTCATAAGGGTCGGTCAGCACCGCAATCGCCGCTTGGTTCTCGCCTAAGTAAAGCAGGGCGTCATTGGCTTTTTTGATCCGCCCGTAATGTTTAAAGCAATGCTCGAGCTCTTTTTTAAACGCGAACAGGTTCAGAGCGACATATTTTAATGTGCGTATCGGATCGGGCTTTTTCTGGTAGAACGCTTCGACCCCCGCTATCGAGCAAGTTAAGGTACATTCTGGCGCTTTAAAGGTGACCGCCTCGCCCTGCTGAGCGATCTCAATCTCGTTACCACTGGTGAGGCGACACAGTTCGGTCATTTGTTGCGTAGTCTCGGGCGTTAACACCAGTGAAACGGGAAGCGTTAAGTCTCGGGGGAGTGATTTATCTTCGACTTCACCTTGACGCTGTACTCGCAGGTACTGTTTTTCCTTATTCAGTTCAAGAAACTCAAAAGGAACGTTTTCTTGCGCTTCGTACACGATACGTTCGATGGTGGCTTTAGAGGCAGTTGTAGTGGGACGGTGCTGATTATCCGTCAAATAGGTCAAATGATCATCGGATGCATCTCCGCACTGACAGCGGCGCAGCGCCGCCGTTTGATACTCATCTTTGCTAAGTGCGGTTGTATCGACCAATTCTACGAACATTGTTCCTGAGGCGCTGATGTCGAACTCCAGCTCGATATCTTCTCCTTCGACAAAATAATGGATGAGCTGTTTTGCGAAGCTACCATCGATGGAAAACTGTTTATCTTTTACATGCGTTGAGCGTTCATCCAGGATCAACTGGCACTCGGAACAAAAAGGGGATTGTCCGCAAACAAACGTGATGGTGCGGTCGGCTTTATCCGTCAGCACGGTCACGACACTGTCGACATAGTGCGTATCGATACGCTCTAACAAGGTTTGAAGAAGCGGGCGTTTATTGGCTGGAATGATGATGTTCATGGTGTGACCTTTTGCAGTGACATGGATTCGATAAATTGTTGTGTGAAAGTGAGAGCCGGTTTGGAAACTGGCAACTTGGGCGTCAGAATGATAGTGAGCGACGTCTGGCCTAACGGGTGCCGATTGACGCGAACGGTTTCTTTGCCTTGGACATAATGCTGCTCAAGCAGAGCTATTTGTCGAGTTGGGTTGAGTTTTCGATTCACCGCGAGCTCGAAGTGACAAGTTAACCATCGCCACTCTTTGTGCCGAAAAGCGGCCGCAAAGGCGCGTGCATTTTTTAGGTTGCAGGCCATCGTCATGTGAAGTGCGCGCCCATCGCCCGATAATTCAATCGGAGGGAGCTGACGAAAGGCGGTGCGCGACTTTTTATCGATGGGTTGAATGTCATGTTGACAGCCTTGGCTCCAGATTTGACTGAGCGCGGCGAGATCGAGCGATTGATTGACCATCATGGTTTTAAAGAGAAAACCGAGTAACGTGTTGTCACTGGTGTGGATTGAGCGCTGCCAATCTCGAAAATGATCGCGCGGCGGCACCTCTTCGGTCGCCGGCGGTGTGCCGAACATCGCGACGCGCAGCTCGGCGTCGGTGAGTGCAATGGTTTGGCTGCGTTTCTCGTCCAGCGTTTTCTGTGCGTAATGGGGGCTCAGTCGTATCAGGCGTCTGGATAAATCATTGGATTGCGGGGACAGTCCCATTAGATACCGGAGCTCTGAGTGCGTATAGTCTCTGGCAATGTGCGGTTGGTGCGCCTGACTGAGGATCGGAAGGAGCCAGTCAATGTCGTGCAAGTAAGACCACCGGGTCGTTGCATAATGGGTGTGACCAATTTGCTCGCAGACCTTATCAAGGACAAGGCCGTCGTTCACCTCACGGATATCTCGCCCTTCCAGCCAATTCTCAAAGCGGGCGGCAATAACGCTATCCGACATGACTTCTTTTTCCAAAAGTGTGTCCCCTCGAGCTTGCGCCGGTGTGCGACTGACAAAATGCAGCACCTGGAGCATCAAAAGGTGCACGCCGGAATGACGAAGATGATGAAACTTCATGTGCGTGCCGAAGTGCCTCTTTAAGGCTCGAGTGATGGGGACAAAGTAATAGAGTTGCCGGGAATGGTATTTCTCACCTTCAAATCCTAACAGTGGACTGGCGGGTGACGCGCCTTTTTTGATGGTTAAGAGCACCCGAAACAGGGGGCGATACCGCTCGGGGAGGATGATAGACACGGTGCGAGAGCGCCCACTTTTGGTCCGCCCCTCTTCCGTGTTTGTGATGGTTAAACTCAGTAAGCCCGTTTTAGGGACAAACTGAACGTCTTGGCAACGAAGGCGCAGCACCTCTCCCCGACGAAGCATGCTGAAAAAGCCCAGCAAGGTGGCCATAACCGCAAAGAGACTTCGAAACGGGTGCGTGGTATTGGTGGCGATCAGCGTTTGAATTAGCGTATCTAACTGCGCCAGCGTCAAACGAGCCGGACTCACAGAAGGCGGCGTGATTGGGGACGAAAATCGCGTCAGATCAATGCTGTCGGTTTGTTCCTGAATGCTGAGAAAACGCAGAAAATACAAGAAAAGGTGTTGGCTTGACTCGGTGGTGAGCGAGTCGTAGACGGTTTGTGCCCAGACGTTGATTGCCTCTTCGTTAATAGCGTCAGAATAGGATAACGGATAGGCTTCCAGGTGACTGGCGAGACCGGTGTATTTTGTGATGGTGCTGGCAGCTAGCCGCGTTTTTTTCACACCGCCGGAGGTGATCAGCTGCAAGGTATAGTCGTACAGTAAACGCGGCAAAAGGTTATTGACGTCCCGCACCGGTGCCGGTGGTATCGGCGTTGACATCGGTTTTGAAGGCGAATAGGCCTTGATCAGAGCATTATGAGGCCAGCGTACTTTGCGGCTCGATGAGTTTAAGCGTTCAAACCAGTTGATGTCCCAGTCAATGGCATAAATATCGGCGTCTTTGAGCGGCGAGGTTTGATGCTCGGTTATGAGGCTGACATGCCGTTCTGGGATCGCGAGATCTCTGATAAAAACCGGGGGCAAGCGATGGCGGACATACCAACTGATCTGAAACCGTCTTGACCATTTGAACCGATCCGTGGTGGGTAACGCATGCGACTGTAACCATCGCGTCAGTTGCTGGTGAAGGTGGTGTTCACTTTGAGGTTCGGGGGAGCGTGCATAGTAATCACTGAGTAAGCGGTAGCTCATCAGCGGGAGGTGGTAATGCGTAGAATAAGGTGCCTCTTTGTCAGACGATCGGTGATGCACTCGAAGACGGGGCATGGCGTGATCCATCGTGATGGACGTAGGATCGCTCAAGAGTTGAGAAAGGTGGTAAAGTGACAGAGGGGCAATCTCAAAGCCAATCATCAGTGCGATGAACGCCGCGGACAAGTCGTCTCGCCGGGTTAGGTATTGCGTTTTTTGTTGTTGATAGCAGGTATAGATCTGCTTGGCCTGTTGCGCTTCGCTGGCAATGGATGCAAACCATTCATAGTCAGTATCTTGAATGCTGGGCTGACGCGCTTCAGGCAGTACCCAATGGCAGGCATCCTGCAGATAAAACAATATGTCTTTGAGGGCTTGTTTGTAGTGTTTTTGTTTTCCGGTGGGGACGACGCTGATTTGCTTTTCGATGGGTTCTATATCAGCCTTGCAAAGTGAGCGCGTTTTATGATCAGCAATGGGCCAGCGTTCTAGTACCCAGAGCAGATCGCCTTGCGCGCAGCAGGTTTGTCCGGATTGGGCAAAGTGATCGCGTACCGACTCGGTAAGGGTTTGAATGATCTCAGACATACGCAAACTCCTGCATTCCCAGCCTTTCAGCGTACTGGTTGAGATAGACTTTCATCGCCTCAAAGGTGTCTGGAAAAATCACATCGCTGCCCAAATGTTCGCCGAGATTTTCGTGCCCCATCAGACGGTCGATATCCTGGTCGAGCAATCGAGTCGAGGAAACATTATTGACCGCACTTTGGGCAAAGAAATGGCGTAGCTGGTAGGGGACGACCCCAGGACAGTGTTGATGCATAAACTGGCGTAACGTTCGACTGGATAAGGGGGCAGGCTGGCCATGGTCGTTGAGGCAAAACCACATCTCGTCTAATTCTGGGTGGGGTCCCCACATAGAGAGGACCGCCGATTGAAGCGTACGGTAGTGCTGGATTTCACGCTGGAGATAGTCACAAAGGATGATTTGTCGCAGTCGACCTTTGTCTTTGACAAATACCATGTCGCCTCCCCAATAGTGTTGCGCCAAAATACTGATCCCATGCGTTGGGCGCGTCCCCGTCAGAACAATGAACAGTAACGCCAGGCGATGCGTCGCACCATTGTAATAGGCAACCCATTGTTTTTTACTCGCAGACTTACCGGGTTTGAGGACGTGGAGATGTACAAACAGGTCGTTAAAGAAACGAATGACGGCATTTTCCTCCAGGTAGCGTTGACTGCCTAATGGAGTGGCGGGACTGCGGATGCTTTGCTGAGTCCCATTGACGGTCTCTAAAACCGTTTGAGTGATCCGCCCCGGTTGCGAGAGGTATGGAGGGATTTTGGGATGCTCCGCGATCAGATTGATGGCATGCTGACCGACAAAGACGTCAAAGTGTGGCGATAGCTTGGCATTGCGGGCCGCTCGCACGAGTCGCGACAGGTAGCGATTGTAGGCATCAAACAGCTTGTACCGAACCCGATCACTGTCGCTGCGCTGATAAGTGTCGGCATGTTTATGATGTTTTCGGTTAGGAGACACAATCTGAGCGCGAGGGATAGGGGTCAGGGTATTGTCAACCAAGGCGCAATCAATCAGATATTGATGAAAAGTGTCTTTTCTTACTCGCGGATAATCATTCAGTGACACAGGCGTGCGCCATTTTTTTTTCATGATGTGAAACAGGCGAACTTTCGTTTTTGGTCGTAGGAAGGGGGTCTCATAACTTTGCGCGCTGATCAAGGGTTGGAACAACGCATTGAGGTAGGTCGGGAATGGCTGCCATAAATAATGCGTCTTCTTTCCGTCACGATACCGGTGTACGTATTCCGCCCATGAGAGCGCGCCATCTTTGTAGGTACGAAAGGCATGTTCTCGGCATGGCGTCGCCCCGGAGATTTTAACAAAGTCAGGGATGTCGTTGGGGGAATGAATATCCGGCCAGGCTTGTGTCAGCCACAGAAACAGCGCGACCACTGTCATAGCGGAGCGGTCTTTGGGATCTTCCCGAGCCAATTTGCGCAGCATAATGGCCAGCGTCGTCGCATGGGCAAGCGCATCCGGATAGCATCCGCCGGCGTTCTTTTCGCGGTTTTTGAGAGCTACAAGCTGAAAGATTCTCATCACAGTTTTCTCCTTTGTTCATCGAAATGCGGATGGAGAGCAATTCGCGAGTGCAGCGAGTGCTTTTTTAGTTGGCGAGGGGATGCCCTGTGCTTTGAACTGACGAAATCGGAGATGGATATTCTGGGTCTGAAAGGTTTGAGTGGAGAGCGCCAGTGCTGGCTCAAATAAAAGAAAGCTGGTGAGTGCGTCTTGGATTTCGTCGTCGCCATATATGAGTAGGGTCACCATCAAATCGGCGCGTTGTGGATGCGATCGCAATCGTTCAACAAAGGGGAGCGGCACGAGACATTGGTAATACTCAGTGGTGGTGGGCCGTGTGACGGGGATTGGGTGACAATCGAGGAGGCGCTGTAGGTGGTGAACTGAGATAGCATCGAGCGGTGGCGTTTGCGTTAACTGAAAGCGATCCTCTTGCGTTAATGCATAGAGTAACGGGTGCATCTGAAGGCGAAGGGCGGGGAATCCCACTTTCTTTAGTTTTGGTCTCATCACTTCGCTTGCTTTCCTTGTCAGTGAAATACGGTCAGTGAAACATATGGTGTCTACATATTGTGTATATGGTTATTGCTTGGTCGATATATGGTGTCTCTGTGTTTTTTTTCATCATAATCACATTTATTAGGTCGTTGAAATGGTTTTTGGACGAACTTCTCAATTACTGTGAGAATTTGGAGGATTGATCTCAAAAACAATAAATTGATAGAAAAAGTGATTTAAATGGTTGAATAGAGTTGTCTATGGAGATTGGTTCGCCTGGAGCGGCAGGCAGCAGGATACAAAGCGTTTAAGACCGCTCCCTAACGCTTAGCCATTTCGGTTTGGATCGGCTTTAGTGTTTACGCACAATAGGTTAGACACAATGGTGACGTTGCTCAATTCTTAACACGGCGTCTAGGTGTCATGGGGTTTGAAATTGTCATCGACAACGCCTTACTTGCTGATGTCGTCAGAGATCTTTTGCTTGGTGTATTAACCGAAGCGGACTTTGCAGATATTTTCTATGAGAAAAATCTCAAAAAAAAGAGAAAAGAGCAACATAGTAAGAAATAAGCTGGCAAGTCGCACTTTTTCGTTATCATTTTCCTGCTATGAATAGGCGAGAGCACGCAAGAACTCAACATGATCAGGCGTTTGGTTTAGCTGGCCAATATCATCATTCCTTTTTGTGTACTTTACCGATAGATTATCAACGAAAGCGTAAATGAAAGACGTCATAGCAGAGTCGGGTAAGTTTTTTCGACTAAGATGTGTGACCTTTTTTTGAAGTTCATAACCATATGAGGGTTAAAAGTGAACATAGACAAAGCAAAAAAGCGAATAGCCAAGCAAATTGGTAAAGGTTTTAAAGGTTACCCACTCGTTTCTATTGAGTACTTCGGTGAGAAGTCAGAATTAGCCACAGAAGTCGTCATAAAGTTCGTGCTTGAAGAGGGAGCTGAACCGCAATGTCAAACATTCTCTTCTAAGCAGGACGTGCGTGAAGATGAGAGTATTCAGACGGTGATATTGAAAATTATAGAGCGAGCCAATGCCCATAGCGTGACAGAAGTTGAGGGCGTTTCACGGGGCTAGTTAATGCCTTTCGTCATCCGTTGGCGGTGTCACGCACTTTGGAAAAGTGCTGAATACTGACGTAATATCGCTAATACGTTGGTGATAGCTTTGAGGTGAGGATCTTGTTCACACCTTCGCCGTACTTCTATCGTTCGCAGGGCAAGTATCTTCTAGAAATTTGGGATAGTTCAGATTAAATTTTAAGGTATGATGCAGAATTGACTAAATTGTAGTGACTCATGAATATACCGATTAAAAACGCCGCTTCCTCTAATGTCTCTTGCTCAAACTGTAAAGCGTGTTGTTGTCGTCTTGAAGTGATGATCATTTCAGACACTGGCGTACCAGACGAATTTATCCAACGTGACCAGTATGGTGGCGAGACGATGATGCGATTAAACGATGGTTGGTGTGCGGCCTTAGACCGAGAAACGTACATGTGCACAATCTACGAAAACCGGCCTTGGATATGTCGGGAGTTCGACATGGGTTCTTATGAGTGTATCGATGAGCGAGTGAAGTTTTTATAAAAAAGGTGTCATTATCATGATGAGGTCGTGAGTGGTTACTTATAGCTAGCGTGTTCATTAGACACTGACACAGACGAACGGCTTCTATGAGCCAGTGGTAAAGCTCTCTAGTTATGGCGCCGCGACTAGGAAGGACAGGCTTGTTGGCATTCAGAATGATGGATGATTCTCAATTCTTAAAAACGGCACTTAAGTTGAATGAGCATAGACAGTGACCGCTTTTTGTATTAACACTTTGCCCCCTAACTTTGATTGAAATAATGGAAGAGTATTTAGATAAAGTTGCACAATTAGAACAAGAAAATAGAGAGCTAAAAAGTCATAATACTCGCCTACAAGAAAAGTTGAATGCGGCGCTGGATAGCAATGGCTTGTGTTTGTGGGAGCAGCACATTCCATCAGGCACGCTCACCATATTCAACATGGAGTGGGGCGAAATGCTCGGCTACCAACCACATGAACTGACTGCTACGGTCGAAACCTGGAAAAACAATCTACACCCCGATGATTATGCTCTTGCGGTAAGAGCATTTGAGGATCATTTGTCGGGTAAAGCCAACTTGTATGAGGTTATTTATCGAATGGTTCATAAAGATGGCAGTGATAGCTATGTTTATGATCGAGGGCGTATTGTTGAGTACGATGCCAATGGCTCTCCTCTTCGTATGATGGGAACGCACATCGATATCACGAAAGAAAAACGGTTTGAACAACAGTTAGCCATGTTGGCATCCACCGACCGGTTGACTGGATTGCTCAACAGAAGTGCAATTGAAGAACGTTTTTATGCTCGTAAAGACGCCGAAACCCTGCAAAAAGCCGCAATGATATTTTTTGATATCGATAACTTTAAAGCCGTGAACGATAATTTGGGTCATCAGGCCGGTGATCAATTACTGATTAATATTGCACACAGTTTAAAAGAGTTGGCCCCTGCTCAGGCTGAGGTTGGACGCATTGGCGGGGATGAGTTCGTCGTCTTATGCTCATATTCAGATCAAGAAGAGCTCACCCGCTTTTGTCACGCCCTTTTATTCTCGATTGCTCCTGCGGTTAATCAGACGCTTACTAACGTAACCATTGGAATCAGTATTGGCGTTTGTCTCTTTAGTCAGAGCGGACATCATTTTGAAGAAGTGTACCATCAAGCCGATCTGGCCATGTATAAAATTAAGAAAAACGGGAAAAATGGTGTGAGGTTCATTCATCTGGATCACGCGGAAAATTCATGAATTTGAGAGTTCTGGTTGGACAGTTCAGCTGACGCTGCCCTCATTCAAAGAGCGGCATTATTGGGCCTTTGTCCACCTCGATGGCGTGTTGAATGGACGCGCTCATACAGTGTGACCACTACCAGAAACACCAATAGAGGCTGAACGTGATCGAATGGTACATCCGTGAGTCCGGCAACGGTGTACACCACGACTAGTGCCCCAGCTGATAACTGGGCCTCCAATGGCCATCGACGCCAACCCATGAAAGGGCCGACCAGAATCAGAGCCAGCAGCGCGATCCCAACCACACCACGGCGTATCTGAGTGTCAATATATTGGTTGTGGTAATGGTCCCAGCGGACGATCGCTTGATCAATGCGCCCTTCATTCGCCAGTTGTTGTCGGTGTACCTGGTGCTGATCGCCTAAACCGAACCACGGGCTCTCCATCAGTGAATGCACGCTGGCTCGCCACAGCTCCAAACGGATCCCAATCGAAGTGTGCGTGTTATTCGCCTGGATGGCTTCAATTTCGATCTGGGTCGCTTCACTGCGCTCAACAATGGCGTTCATATTCACTATTAGCGACCCCAGCATCAATCCCACCATGAGCCAGAAACGGTACATTGAACCCACTTGGCGCCACCATCCATATCCCAGTACGCCAACCAGAGCGACCAAAAACGCTAATGCCGTTCCGCGGCTCTGGCCGATGATGAGGGAATTAAAGCTCAACACGAACGCCGTGGTATTCAAACATAGTTTCACTTTGTTGGACGGCCAAATGCCTCGTATCAGCGTCAGTATCGCGATGGCGGCTGAGATTGTCGTAAAGGGGATGGCATTGATTACCCATCGCGAGCGGGGCATCATCCATACATAATGATACAAGATAGCATTGACGCACAAGACGATGGCCATTAACAACAAAAACCACTCTAGACGCGCCAACAACTGAGCCGCTACGTACCGGGGCAAGGCCAAGAAAAACAACCAAGCAATGGCGTATCCCCGCAACAAACCGTTCGATACGCCTCCGTTATACTCCTTGTACATCGCTGCCATGACCAGCAACAGGCCCAGTGCCTGTAACCAACCACTGCCTCGTAAACGCTGCCACATCGTAACCCAACCATGACGCCAGCCCGATATCACAAAAGACAGTACGCTTAATCCGACCAAGATTTTGTACGCGTCGGCCGTGAGCAACTGGCCACCAAACACCCAAACCATCACCGGCAAAGCAATGACCGCGTCCCACATACTGAACGACAGAGAGGCGGTCGACATTGGACTTAAGTCCAATGCGGATTTAAACGTGTTCATGCGAACTTCCTTCCTGGCTTTTGACCTCTAGATTAATGACATTCACGTGTTGTGGCGAGTTGGTAATATTGGTTACACATGGCACTCAAGCCAAACTTAGCTTGCCAAGGCGGAATAAAACATGCTGGGTTTTGATGCATCTGCCGCAAGGTTTCCGCCAAGCTGTCGACAGTCAGCGCACTCAAACAATGCGTATGCTGCTCGCCGACGATCTCACGTGGACCGCTTTCACAGTCGGTCGATACAACCGGTTTGCCGAGGGCTACCGCCTCGAGTAATACCATCCCCAACCCTTCGTAATCGGAGGACAACACTAAGCCCTCTGAGCGTGCGATCCAAGGGTAGGGATCACGCACAAAGCCCAACACGTGGATACGGGCTGCTGCCTCAGGATGAGCCTCTAAGATTTTCTCCACAGCCGGGCTCCATACTGCATCTTGTTGTCCAATCATTACCAGATCCCAGTTTTGAATACCTGACTTGATATACGCTTTCACGAGACGATCATGGCGTTTAGCGGGGCCAAAATTCCCCACGTGGATCAGGTAGGGCTGATCAAAATCTATCTTGGGTTGTGTCGCGCAATGGAGATCTTCCACCGATAAGCCATTCGGGATCACACGTGTACGCTGGTTCCCTAAACAGGAATGCACACTACGCTCGACGCCTTCAGAGACACAGACCAACGATCCATGGCGATACACACTCTGCAATTGCTTCTTCCGCAGCCAACGAGCCAGTCGATTGCCATGAGTGAATTTATTACGACATAAATTGGTATGAATTACGTGGTGAATATTGGCAAATTCGGTGTGGCACATTAATTTCGACACCGTATCTTGGTGGCATAGAATCAGGTCGGGCTCACTCGCAATGTGCTGCTTGATGTAAGAGTCAATTATGCGGGCTTTGGCTTGGCTGCTGAACCGCATGCCCAGCGTATTACGCAATTGGGTATCAACATTATGGATATGAACATTGGTAGGAATGGTCATCTGGCTTTTGTAGGGTTTAATGGTGACGATGTGGACGTCTGTGTCTGGATACTGTTGACTCAGTCCTTTACTGAGTTCAATAACAGACCTTTCCACACCGCCGCCAGCTAAATGGGGCACAATGGAAATAATGACTTTTTTATTCATAAATACTCATGACTTTTTCTTGAGTGTTAAAAAATTCAGAAAGTGGCAAATGTTTGTCTGTTATAATTAAGAGCAATTATTTTTTGGTGTAAATTGCGCTTTAACAGTGCGATATGCGCTACTTTCGGTGACTCGCATTGTTTGCTTTACCAGAAGGTAGACTGATTCATACGAGTTGGAAGCCTCTGAATATCTCAAGGTACTGATTAGCAGAGAAGGCATTTTGAGCCTCCTTGTATTACGTTGATTGCATTGTAATACAAAAATTAACAGATCATAACTGAAATTGTGGAACCTAACGCTAGCGGTGAGACCCCACAGAGACTTCTATAACTTCGATTAATGGACCACAATTTATACTTGGTTACGGTAGTTAGCTCTTGTTGAAGCATTGCTGTTTTGTAAGCGCATCATAAACCCCGCATTTTAATCGTTTAGCCCGAATAATAAGATCAAACCTCTAACCCAAAGGAGATTTGAAATGGCCAAACGGCGCACTAATCAAGAATGGCGAACCCTGTTCGAACACTATGAATCCAGCCAGCTATCACAATGATTATTCTGTGAACGTAACGGACTGAGCCTCTCCACTTTTTATGCTAAGCGCCAACAGTTAAAGCACATCGAAAAACCGAACACGGTTGGCTTTGTTAAAGCAGAAGTCGTTGAAAAGACCACAAAGTATCAAGCCACTCACGTTGCCGTTGCCAACATGACACTACTTGTAAACAGTGTTGAACTGAGCATCCCACAAGGCACGCCAGCGACCTATCTTGCAGAACTTATCGGTGCGCTGTCATGAAACACATGCTCAGTGCTCCCGAAATCTATCTCTATCGTGAAAGCGTCGACTTTAGAAAGTCCATCAACGGCCTCGCTGCCATGATTGAAAATGACACCGACTTGCCCTTGGGCAGCGGCGCACTGTTCCTGTTCACCAACAAACAGCGCGACAAAATCAAAGTGCTGTACTGGGATAAAACAGGCTTTGCTCTTTGGTACAAGCGCCTCGAAAAAGCCAAGTACAAGTGGCCATCAAAAGAGCAAAATGAGGTGTTTACCCTGACTCAATTCGAGCTTGATAGACTGCTTTCTGGCTTCACGATTATCGGCCATAAACCCATTAAATAAACAATTTTACAATGACTTAAACGATAATAAAGCCTTATCCACCAAGCATTAACGACATGATTTTAGTACAATAAATGCCATGAAAAAGACGCCAAATATCAACCCAGAAAGCCAAGATGTTGCCGAGCTACAAGCGATGGTGAAAGCTCTGATGGCGTCGCAAAAACAGAAAGAATCTGAGTGGACACAAGAGCGCCAGTCGCTACTTGAACAGCTCAAGCTTGCCTTCGACCGTCAGTTCGCTAGACGCTCGGAGGCATTAAAGCCTTACGATGAATCCCAAGGTGATCTCTTCAACGAAGCGGAATGTGAAGCCGCTAAGGAAGAAGAAGTTGAAGTCACGACGACCACCACAACGAAGAAACGGGGTAAACGCAGCCACTTCCACAGACCTTGCCTCGTGAAGTTATCGAACTCGACTTAGACGACCATGAAAAGCAGTGTTCATGCTGTAATCATGAACTTCATAAAATCGGTGAAGACCGCAGTGAGAAACTTGAGTTCTCACCAGCCGTGCTCAAAGTGCTGGAATATGTTCGTCCTAAATATGCTTGTCGTCAGTGTGAGTAAACTGAAAACAACAATCGCATCGTTCAAAAGCCAGCACCACAAAGCATTATCCCGAAGAGCTTCGCGACAGAAAGCTTACTGGCCAACATCATCCTTGGTAAATACCAATACGCGATGCCACTGTATCGCCAAGAGTCGTTGTTTACTCAGTCGGGTATCGAGCTATCACGGACTACTATGGCAAGGTGGGTTATCCAAGCCAGTGAGAAGTTCGCTCCACTTTACGCAGCCTTGAAAGCGCACCTGCTAGAGCAAGTGGTGGTTCAGGCGGATGAAACGCCGCTCAATGTCCTCAAGGAAGATAAACAGTGTTACATGTGGCTCTACTGCTCGGGTGCAGACTCGCCAGATGCCGCACTTCCTAATGTGAAAAATATCGCCTTGTACGACTATCAAAACAGTCGCGCGAGGGCATGCCCTGTTACCTTCTTGGGGGATTACAGTGGTTATCTGCAAACCGATGGCTATGGTGCCTATGATGGGCTTCACCAAGTCACTAATGTTGGCTGCTTGGCGCATGCACGGCGTAAGTTCATGGATGCTAAGAAGCTTCAAGGTAAAGGTAAGTCAGGCAAAGCGGATAAAGCGCTGGCCAAAATCCAGAAGCTCTATGGAATAGAATCCCGCTTAAAAGGTGAATCTGCTGAAAAAAGAAAAGCAGAACGTAAACTGCATGCTAAGCCGATACTGGATGAGTTGTACGAGTGGATGACGACTCAACAAGTGATGGAGTCTAGCCCGCTGGGTAAGGCGATAAAATACACGCTCGGCCAATGGCCGAAACTTATCCGCTATATCGATGACGGTCATTTATCGATAGATAATAATCGTGCTGAACGCGCAATAAAACCGCTGGTCATTGGCAGAAAAAATTGGCTCTTCTCAACTAACCCTAATGGGGCTGAAGCGAGCGCAATGCTTTATAGTATCGTCGAGACAGCAAAAGCCAACGGTCTTATCCTTTACGACTATATGGTCAAGTGCATACAGGAGTTAGCGAAAGCTGAACCTGATATCGATGCGCTCCTGCCTTGGAACTTCAAACATTAGCAACATCAGCCCGTGGGTTCGTGGGGCGTTTACAGTATATCTAGCTTCACACTGATTTCGTTGCTAGTCGTATGTGACCGATTAATGTTGGAAGTATCACTGGGGCAACAAAACTCACAATAACACAGCAACTTTATGGAAACAGTCACCGTTTAGTGTGATTAGTGTCTCTTACAGAGAGGAGGCGTCGATCTTAATATTCAGGAGGATAACGAATAAAAACAAGGAATAACCTTTATGAAAATGTTGAAAACTCCTCTTGCTCTTCTCATTGGCGCGGCGTTACTTTCAGGCTGCGATGATGATACAGAATACGTAACCGTAGCCCCCAGCGAAGTAAAAATCGCCACTTATAACCTCTCTTTTGATAGAGCCACGTTCGAAGACCTCGTGGCAGAGATGCAAATTGAACCAGCGCAGCAAACCACGTTAGTAAACAGCTATTTAGACGCAACGATTGCGGAAAACGACAAAGCGATCGCAGAAAAAGTCATTCAAATTCGTAATGTTGCCGCGATCATTCAAAAAAATCGACCTGACGTTTTGATGATGGCGGAATTTAACAATGATGGTACTGGCAGCAAAAAAGCCGCACTAGAAGGCTTTCAGAAAAACTATTTGTCTGTTGCTCAGAGCTTAGATGGCGCAGGTGGTGAGGCTAATCTCGAACCCATCGAATACCCTTACGCAGAATCGTATTCAACCAATACCGGTTTGTTGAGTGAGTTTGATCTTGATAACAACGGGACAGCAGGACAAATGCCCGGCGATGCATGGGGCTTTGGCTTTTATCATGGGCAGTATGCGTTTGCGTTGATGTCTAAATACAAAATCGATACCGCCAATACAAGAACGTTTCAAGAATTTAAATGGAAGGACATGCAAGGGGCGACCATCCCCACCATTACCATCTGTGACGATCCAAGAAATCCAATCCCTAATGGGATGGCGTGCGGTGATGAATGGTATACGAGTGAAGAGTGGGCGCAGGTTCGTCTTTCTTCTAAAAACCACGTAGATGCACCTATTATTATCCCAACGAGTAAAGGGGATGAGGTGGTGCATTTATTGATGTCTCACCCCACACCACCCGTATTTGATACCGGAAAAAACAAAGCACAAAATGCGGCAGAGGTTGAATTCTGGCATCATTACATCCAAGGAAAAGATTATTTCTATGATGATGCCGGTATCAAAGGTGGGTTACCTGATGGCGCGAAATTTGTGATGATGGGGGATCAAAACCTCGATCCTGTTTCTGGTGATGGCATTAGTGCGGTCATGCAAGCACTTCACAACGATCCGCTCGTGAATCAAAAGGTGATGAATGGTGAGTTGTATCCAACCAGTTTTGGTGCGGCTGAACACGCAGTGGATAAAATGTCAACTCACCCATACCCTAATCGTATTACCTCTACATTTGGGTTAGGTGTTGATTACGCCATGCCTTCTGCCAACCTGAATGTTGTAAACTCTGGTGTATACTGGGCGGCGTCTTATGAAGAAGGACGCAAACTGTTCAACGATAGTCGAATTGGCAAATTTGGTGATGGTAAATCGATATCGTCTGATCACCGATTGGTCTGGTTTAAAGCCAAGTTCTAAGCTGGCAACAGTAGGCAAAGCCAACGACGAGAGATCGTTGTTGGCTTTATTTGAGAACGTACTTTATCCGCGAGCGGTGGACTGCACTTCACGTAGAAGCGTAAATGTCTGATTTATATTCTCTTTGGTCACAATAAACCCGGTTAGGCGCTCGTCTTTATCATACGCCTTAGCCGTGCTCCCTTGAGATGAAAGCTCAACTTTCCATTGTGAATGGGCGCTGTATGAGCCACCAATTGTCACCTCGTTAGTGATTGTACTGACTTAATTAGGTGTCCAAAACTGCTGTCTGGGACGGATCATGGCGTGATAAGAGTTAAGTTATGGACTACACAACAAAGCTCAAGTTAGTAAAAGCAGGATCACCCTAGAAATTAAACCTCTAGGGTGCATGTTCTGCGCGATTTAGCCTACTTACTTTGTGGAGCGACTGACGTTGATTTTGCCGTTGCGGCTCGAAGGGCTTCATCATCAGCGCCAGTTACATATGGGAGATATCATCACAATACCCAGTGTGGGGCTACTCCATGCATGAGCGTCATAAAAACCGATACCCAGTAGTGTTGAGGTGCTTTGCACCTATTGTTACCAGCCCATGCAGATCTTACCTTGTTGAATATACTCTCAATCTGAACAAATGCGTAACGGAGCACATTCTTATGTGAACGGCCTTGAGGAAGCCTCCCAGTAACTCTTCTTCATCTTGCCCGGAAACGCGACAAAGTTCTCGTTGAAATACGTGATGTGCCTGTTTGCGTTGGTTGTTGAGGTCAGGCTATCACTATCTGAAAATCGAAATTTATTACTTTTTCATGCTGTTTGTCCCTTTATTGATTCTTTTTTTTTATCGATGCTAAGGGGAATAAGATGAAACCACTCGCCCCACTTTTTATCATGGAATTAATATAGGTTTAATGTTGTATGTACTTCACTCGGTGTGACGTTAGTCATTGTTTGTCAATATGATGTCGAATATCATGCCATCCGGTAATTTCATGTAATTATTGATAAAATTAAAGTTACGTGAATGCATATAGGCATAATTAGTGAGATTTTAAGGTAATGATGAAGATTAAAAATATATTCTCGTTGGCAGTGTTAACTTTTTTCATTACTAATGCGGCAGTTGCTGATACCAAAACAGGCTTTTATCTAGGCACTGATGTGGCGTTTGCGAATGATACAGAACTAGAAAATAGTGGTGCATCAATCGAAAAATCAAATGATGTTGGTTTTAGTGCCGTTGTAGGATATGAATCAGATATAGAAGAGTCTTTTAAACTTGCAGGTGAAGTTGAATACCGAACCTTTGGCGAGGTGGACTTTTTCGGAGTGATGCAAGCAGATGGGCATGCGATCTTTGTCAATCTTAAGCCTAAATATACTTTTGATACTGGCGTTTACATCGCGGGTGTATTGGGGTTAGGTCAAATGACTCTGAAAGATAAGACAAATGACACACAGTATACCGTTGAAGAGTCTGAAACAGGCTATCAATTTGGTGTAGAGAGCGGATATAACATCAATGAAAGTATTAGCTTAAATGTCGGTTACCGAAGCGCAAATACTGAAATTGATGATGTAAAAATTGCGATTCGTGGCTTGTATGTTGGTGGTCGTTACTACTTCTAACTTAACCTCTACACCCTAAACTAACCCTAGGTCGCTCTGCTAAGGTAGGGACTTTCAAGCCAATAATAAAGTAAAAAAATATGCTTTCAATTATACGCTGAGGTATGAAGTTACTACGCCCCCCTCAATACCAGATGACATAATCGGAGTTGTCCGATACGGACCGACTTTACTCATCTACTTTGAAGCATGGGTATGTGTTAGTGGATTTATGGGAGCTCTCAATACATAACCATCACTTGAGAATGAACTGATTATTGATTGGGGTTTCACGGTTGGTTCAGCGATTGAATAAACATTCATTTTCAGATGAAGACGCTTTTTAAAATTGCAAAAGAATAATCTCCAGACAGCTAAGCAAGTTAACAGCCAAAAAAACTATCTAATGGTTGTTAATACGACACGAAATGTCGCATGGCATCATAAAATCCAGTGAAGTAAAGATGCCTTGTGGAAAGCTATACACATTAGATTTTAAGTCGCATCGGCAAGCCTAACTGACGAGTGTTTAAAAGTATCAGATGAAGTGCGGTAAAATATCATAATGAATAAAAAATCATCGTTGAACGAGTCATTGACATTAGCATTTGAAATACTTAAACGTATCCCCACGTCTAGGTACATTACAATTAAAGAACTTCAAAGTCAGTTAACTGAAGTGGGCATAAAAAGAGACGTTCGAACTATACAGCGGATCATGGAAACGTTGTCAGAGCAGTTCGCGTTAGATCGTAATGATAAAAGTAAGCCCTATGGATATAAAATTATAAAACATCACCCTATGCTTAGCGTACCTACCATGTCACCTCATGAGTCACTATTGCTCAGTTTAGCGCATCAATATTTAGCAAGACTCCTCCCCAAAAACGTTTCTGCATCCATGGACAGTTTCTTTCAGGAAGCCAAACATAACTTAAATGACACACCAAACAATCAAAAGGAGAAGGACTGGTTAAAAAAAATAAGGGTGGTTAGTGAGACTCAGCCTTTATTACCTCCTGAGATGAACCTTAATGTTCTTAATGTGTTAAGCCAAGGCTTATATGAAAATAGGTTGGTAACTGTAAAATTCAAAAATAGACACGGTGAGATAAAAAAAACGTCAGTAATGCCTCTAGGAATGGCGCAACAAGGAAATCGTTTGTACCTAGTTTGTCGCTTTGATGGTTATTCTAATGAAAGGACGTTGGCTGTGCATCGAGTTCTCGAGGCAACATTGTCCACCTTTCACTTTGAACGACCAAGAGAGTTCGACTTAGCCCAATACGATGCTGATGGCAGGTTCGGATTTGGTGAAGGAGAGCATTCTTATTTGACGTTTCATATAAAAAAGTCTGAAGGATATTTCTTGTATGAAACACCAATATCAGAAGACCAACGTATTTTTGACTTAGGCGATAGTTTGAAAGTGTCTGCAAGCGTCATTGATTCACTTTACTTGACTAAATGGTTAAATAGCTTTGGTAAAAACGTATGGGATATTGAGCTGAGCTCTCAGTAGTAATTAAAAACGTCACCATTAATACAAAGAGATAGAAATGGAAATAACATTAGAAATATTATTCTGGACATTGGTCGGTTGCTCATCTTTGATAGTCATCCTTCAAAGCGTTTCGATAAGTAAAAAAAACGAACTCCACAGAAGTCTAACTGATGAGAGTAACAAGCTGACACAAGCTTTTGAAAACAATGACTCATTGATTAAAGCATTATTTGACGCTCAAGATCTAAATTTGAAAGCGACCACGCAACGACTCTCAGACTCTATCGATGCCTCTCACAAGGCCACCGATGAGCTCAGTCGCACCGTCACACAACAAGGGTTAGATATCTTATCTAAGCAGGAATTAAACTCTCAAGCAATGTCGACATACAATGAGCAAGTTTACAACCTAGTTACCACATCAACGTCTTCTCTTGAAAAAAATATTGTGGAAATAGGAGAAACGCAACGCGTTACGATGACGAAAGCTTTCGATTTAATGAAGCAACAGCAAGCCGCCATCGAGCAGTTCATTGCTGAGGGTATAAAGGCGATTAAAAGTGATTTACATACGTTAAGTAGTTTCATCGATAATAAACATGCCGATACTCTTAATGCCCTTTCCAGTGTCGAAAATCATCACATGAAAACAATTGCGACTCTGACAGATAAGCAAAGAGAAGAGTTTGATCAAATCCAAAAATTATTAAGTTTTTCTCATCATAAGTTTAGTGAGTCCCTATTGAACTTGAAAAAACTCAATGAACGCTCAGAGTTCTCACATAGACAGTCAAACGTGGCAATGTTAGAGCAATTAACCACTCAAATCCAAAAGCTATGTGTAGACAATCTTGTCAGTTTAACCAATGAATTGGCTAAACATCAGGAATTAGAAATTGACACTGAAGACTTTGTTAAGAAGCTAGGTGACTGCAAAGTCACGCAAATTGAAGACAAACATTCTGGACAAGTCACCTATATCAACTACGACAACAACATCAAAAGAAGAAGTGATACTTATGCCAATGAACGGTTGAAATATCAAATGTTATTTAATGAAGAGGGTAAGCCTCTCATTGGTCGAGAGTTTGATGACAAAGGGAATATTGTATTTGAATACAATTACAATGATGCTGGTGAAGTAACTGGACGCATAGAAAAAACTTTTGATCAATCGGGTAATGAAATAAGCCAGGTAGAAGTCGCTTACTGAGAGAGGGAGCAATAATGTATTTATCAGAACTAAACATAGGCGAAAAAAAGAACTTCCTTGAGTTGGCAAAATTTTCAATGGGGCTAGACGGAGAACAAAAAACGGAAGAACAAGAGGTTTACCAGTCTTTTGTGCAGGAATGTGGTTTAACGGAATACGAGCTGAAAAAGCAAGACAATATTCAATCAGTGATCAAAGTTCTCTCAAAAAGCAAAAATAAAAGTAAACGAATTGTCCTTCTTGAGCTTTACGGGATCCTATTGGCTGATGGTGACGTTAGTAAGGAAGAAAGTGACTTTATGACCGAATTGTCCAACCAGCTTTCTATCGAAGAGTACGAGTCTAAGAAGATTCAACGTTGGGTTTCTGCAATGAATGATATGGTCTCAGAAGGCTATGCAATGATTGACAAGGAGTAATGATGAGTTTTTTTAAGAGCGCTTATCGTTGGGCGGCAAGCAAATGTAGTGCAGTTAAAGAAAAAGTCTCTAGTGCAGTTCAACATATTAAGAAGAAGTCTGCCAAAGTTTGGAATGCTTTTACAGGCAAACACTATGCAGATGAAGCTGAAGCCATATATGCAGAAACGAAAAAACGTTACGATGATGCTAAGCAGGTCTACGAAGTCGCCGTTGCCGGTATATCAGCAAGTATCGAGGAAAAAATCAGTCAAATAAACGCGCAAAAATACGATATATATAACGTCCACTTCGAGCGTTTTATTAGCATTTCACGGCGCTTACATAACGTCACAGTAAAAGGTCAGCCTTTCGAAGAGCTTTTTGATAATGATATTTTAGAATCTCAAAATCAACGTGGTCTTAGGGCTAAAGCTTCTATCATGGAAATCGACTTCAACAAAATGGGGATGCTCGATACGCTCGGAATGGTACTGACACTTGGTATCTTCACCCGCAAGAAAGCCAAAGCCTCATTGGCCAATGCCAAACAAGAGCGTGAACGTATTAACGAAGATATTGCAAAGCTAGAAGCACAACAAAAACAGTTAAGCGTCATCAATGACTCTATTGATAATGTTGTCGTTTATTTCGACAAGCTGATCAAAAGCTACAGTGATCTCCTTGAGCGTTTTGAGTATGGAATACAGAGCCAACGTTTACATCAAATGAGCAATAGCTCAGATGTGTTTGCGCATAAACTCGACTTTAGACTTTTGCCTATTGTCCACTTAGAAGAGTTCCGAGCGTTGTTTAGTCTTTCTATAGTATTGAAGCAAATGGCGAATCTCGGCTACCTATCCGACACTGGTAAGCTGATAGAGAATGATAGCCAGAAAGCGAAAAACATATACGAATTCACTCAAGCACAGTCTTTGTGTGCATAAAGGTCCCGTATGAATCAGAACAAAGACTATGAAATAACCTCGTTTTCGAGTGAAGATATCATTAAAAAGCTTCAGGGTTGCTCACCATTACAGGCGAGCAAGATCTTGTTAGATGTAGAGCTTCACGACCAAAAAGATAGTTTAAAAGTCTTAGAAGATATTGAAAAAGAAATAAATCAAAGTCAATCTGGTATTGGTGACGCTCTTATTCAACCAATTATTTTAAGCGTATGTGATGGTTTTGTAAGGAGTTCTAAGCTGGACTTATCAAAAAATGGATTAACGGCAACGAGACTAGTTAATGAGATACAGCATTTCCGCTATGATGAGGCTCCTGAACGGGTCGATGATGCAAGACTGGAGAAGGAGCGCTTAAATTCGCACAGTGATAATCAAAGTGCGCAAAGAGGAAAGTACGATCGAAAGACGCTCGAAGATAAGGGAAGAATGACAGGGAGGAAAGACTCTTACTTAAATAGATACATGGAAGGACAAACGCGAGTATATAGTGAGTTAGAAGTCAATCCTAATGGAGTAAGGAAGGCATTACGCAAACGGAGCAGTGATTACAATAAAAGTCGTAAAAATAACGGGATAAATACTGCTCCTAGCGAGATGAATGTTGACCATCAAGTGCCTTTAAAGCACGCTTTTGACGCATATGGTTCTAGTCGTGGACTTACTAACGACGACTTGAAAGACGCGTTAAATCAAGACGACAACTACAAAGTCATTTCTGGCACCTTAAACACATCTAAAGGGGACATGTCTTGGTCAGATTATACAGACTGGGTTAATCAGGAAAAACAAAGAATTGAGCAAAAAAAAGGCGAAGGGAAAAAACTCTCGCAAAATGAAAAAGATTGGATTAAACATGCCCCGAGCGATGAAACTTTAAATAAGTCACTTAAAGCTGATCAAGTCGCCACTCAATCAATAGAAAAAAAGCTAAATGATTCAGTAGTAAAGAACTTAAAGAAAGACAGCACTCTTTCAATGAAATTGGGTGACGAATCTTATAAACAGGCAAAAAATGAATTGGAACAAAAAGGTATTGGTGAACTAATTATTTTAATAATTAAACCAATTTTCTTTGAGTTGACGGACAGTTTAAGAAATGGTGTATTAAGTGGTTTTGAGACGAATTCAAAGCTTGAAGCAATAAAAGCAAGATTTCATCGAGCTTATAAATATGTAATTAACAATATTAAAAGCATTGGCTTTCATGTTCTAAAAGACGCATTGAAAAATTTCATAAAATACTTCATAAATGCTGTGATTGAGTTATTTGTTGGTATGTTAAAAAGCGCGCTAAAAATTCTCACTGAAGGATTTTCGGCAATTATTCAATCGATAAAAATACTCATGAGCGATAGCACTCAGGCCCAAAAGGCAGATGCGATTACAAAATTGCTTGCCACTACAATAGTAACCTATTTAAGCTTTGCCTTTGAAACAAGCCTAGGCTCTTACATTGCCAATATCCCTATTATTGGTGAACATCTAAAAGAAGCAACGAGTATCATGATCTCAGGGATTGGTTCAGCTATAGTGGTCTGGATGATAGACCAGGCAGATATATTTTCTACGAAAGCGGACTTGAGGCAAAAAAGAGTCAAAGAAGTCTTTGAATTGCGGATCCGACAAATCAAAGAAAATACTGACGCTTTTGAAAACGCTTCTATTGAGAGACTGGCGAAAGAGAGACTACAATTCCGTCAGCTTAATGAAAAGCTAAATGATGCAGTTAAAAACAACCGAAATGTAAATAAAGAAGTAGAAAGTATTGCTGACTTTATGCATATTGATTTGAAAATAAAGTCTAGTGATGATTTCATGGCATTACTTGAAAATCACAGCACCTTAGAGATTGTTTGACTTTTTATGATTTGGAGCTCTTTTAAAAAGTGCTCCATCAATCGATCTTATATTTTATCTCATAAAGTAATTTTTTTATTTCTAGATTCTCTTGTCTTAACTGAAGTACTTCTTTCTTCAAGTCATCATTATTATCACTCACCAGCTCATCAACAAAAACTGCGTTTGCAAGAGATACCGCAATAAATCCGCCACAAACTAAAACAATAATAGTAAAAGCATTTACTAGTGCATGTAAGCCTGGCTTATTGATCTTGTCTATCGAGTCAGGCAGCTCTCCCCAGTTTTCAATGGTAAATATTTCAAATACTGTGTTTAGGGACGAAAGGGGGGTGCTGAAGTATTCTGGTACGGAGTTAGAAAAAAGAATAAAACCAATTAAAGAAAAAAAGCACAACATAGTAAATAATAATGCAAGTACTGCTTTAGAACTTTTTATCGCCCGAATCAACCCCCTTAGGATTTGAGAACCATTAGGGATGACTCTGAATATTCGAATAACAGAAATTAATCTAAAAATTCTAAGGTAAATGACGCTATCGACATCTGAAAAGGGGATAGAAAGGATACTGATAAGAAGTAAAAGCAGATCAAATTGGCATGCTTTATCTCGAATGTAAGTCCCCCATGATAAGACACCGACTTTGACAAGGAACTCAACGGAGAAGTAACCGAGCACAAGTAAGTCTATGTATTGAAAGAGCATCACATTATCTATCAGGTTTTGGACAAATAAAATGATCAATGAACTTATAATGACGAAAGCAGATAAGCGCTCAAGACTTTCTGGGTATATATCCTTTACCTTTGTATGCATGGTTAACGTTCTTTGTTGTTTGTAATCGGTCACAAAACTGATCTAAGGTGTCGAGTGCATATAATGCAATAAAATAATCATTACTCTTACAAGTACGGTCTATCTTATGACAACACGACGCTAGATGCCTACCTCTTAGATATGAGCTATGTATGTCACGGTGTTTTTCAAAGTATTACTGGGCGTTATATATCCTTGGCTTTGTAGAGAACACCCAGTCCATGGTTCAGAATAATATCAGAATTCATTGAAATATGCGCTTAATCTTGATGCGACACATAACGACGCATTGTCGAGTAAATTTAAATCGTCGACACTGAGAGGTTAAAGCATGAAAAATAACACGTTGTTTATACATATCGAAGGTCAAGTAACGCTTCCTGCTCCAGGGTGCAACATAATACCCTGCCAAAAATCAATATTACTCAATAAAATCTATGAGTTAGAAGCAGAGAAAAGTGTATTGATACAAAATATCGCAAACTTGAACACCCGATTGAATCATGATTATTTAACCGGATTGAAAAGCAGAGAGGCAGCGATAGAAACCATTGCAAACTGGTTAAAAAATCAAGAAATAAGCACCATTGGTATTGTATATATGGACATCGATAACCTTAAAAAAGTCAATGATCTTGCTGGACATGCTGCTGGAGACCAAGCACTAAATTACATGGGTAAAACGTTGAAGCAATGTCGACAGCCAGAATGTTGTGTTGCTCGTCTGAGTGGCGATGAATTTATTGCAATCTTACCAAATACCTCTGAAGAAGCTCTCGAGAGATGGAGCTTAAATGTTGAAAAGAACCTACGCCTACATGGTCCAATCAATATTAATGATCACAAGATATCAGTGTCAGTTTCTATGGGGCGTTATTTTTACGACAAATCATACAGCGTTCAGTGTATGTCTCCCAAACAATTGATAGAAAAAGCGGACCTTTCTATGTATAAATCCAAAAATAATAAAATCAACCATCTGTAATGGTAAGGAAGATTCCTGAGAAATGAGAAGGGAAATAACCAACGATGCATAGGATCTTAATGAAGCCTACCCTGTTGTTCAATGTATCACTTTATCACAGTCAAGGCGTATCTCCGTAAGGCTTTGTTTTGGTTCATCGCGGATTAGACGACGATGTTCCGTATGAATAAACTGTTTGGTGAGGAATTAAGTTTAAGAAATTAAAATGCCTAAGCTAATGAAATTGACGCCATGATAAAAGTGTTAAATAAGCTAAGAGGGTTAGTGTCAGCGCCGATTTAAAATTGACCCACCTGAATCAAACTATCCGTTCGTAACATGCCTAAACGATAGTGATCGTTTAATCATACCCGGATAAAAGGTTGAGTTCGGATTAAAAAACAAAGCCCGCCTTCGGTTCGGCGAGCGTGTTTTGCTTTGCTTTTAAGCAGTCTTAATTGGTGTTTTTATCAGTATTAAAAGCTAGGCACCGTTTTGCAAGAGGTGATGCTGCCAGGCTTATATTACATTGCAGTTTGATTGTCGATGCTTGGAAGTGTAAAGCCGCTGAATAGAGCCCCCCAAAAAATGACAGAGCACTTTCAACGATGCCAGCTTGCATATTCAAATCGTACGGAAATAGTGTATTTTCTAGGAAGCGTTTGGCGACTCAGCCGCTTGGCGCTGTTTTCCGAACTTGTTGCGAATAAAGCTCGTGATTTTCCAAATATACGCCAGTATGACGGAATAGATAACAAAGCAACCCATGAATAAACTAAACATCGTGAGTTCAGAGATATTGGTTGTTTCACCATAAAGACCAAAGCTTGCATACAACGTGGCGATAAAACAAATAGCAACCAATGTTTGTCTAGGACCCAGACCTAAGCGTTGGAAGATATGGTGTAAATGTTCGCGATCAGGCTTGAATGGCGAGTCTCCTCGGCGAATACGACGGATCATAATGGCAGTCATGTCCATCAACGGCACGGCGATAAGCCAAAGTGCTGTAACTGGACGCATCAAAGGCTCAGAGCCTTCTGTTTGACTCACTCCGAGTAATATCCAGATCACCGTAAATCCAATCATCATGCTGCCTGCATCCCCCATAAATACCTTTCGCTCTCTCCCTAGAATGCCAAGGTTCATAAAAATGTAGGGAAGCATGGCAACGACGATCACTACACATAAGTATGCAAGACCATGTTGGCTATCGACTTGAAGTAAAAAAGCCAAGGCACCAAAAGTAACAATAGAAAGTCCGCCAAGTAATCCATCAATACCGTCGACCATATTAAAGGCATTAATTGCGCCAATGACAGCGAAAATAGTGATCAAACTACCTACCCAGCCTAAAGAGATTTCACCGATACCAAACATATTGCCGAGGCTGTGAAGCTCAAGTCCTGCGGCTTTCATCATCACAATAGAGAGTAGTGCTTGGACGCCCATACGGATTTTGAAGCTAAGATCAATCTTGTCATCAACAGCGCCAATCAGAGTTAATAATCCAATACATAATAGATAAAGCCAGCTGTGTTTGATGATGTCGGGGTTAAAAGTCAGGTATTGTGCTAGCACTAAGCAAATTGATATTCCGCCGACTAAGGGAACGGCGCCATGATGGAGTTTACGGGCGTTGGGTTTGTCAACTAAGCCGACTTTTTTCGCCACTTTCCGCATTAAGAAGAGAGTGGCAAAAGAAGAGAAAAAGATAAAACTGAGTTCAAAGAACATAATAAAAGCCAACCGTTATTGTATATATTTGCGTAATTCTAGCCCATGTTAGCGGGGGTAAAAAGCTGTAGTTTCCAGAATCGTGTCGGCCGGTGGAGAAATTGGTTAGCCGTTGCATTGGTCAATAGCACAACAAATCTAATTTTGCTATTCTCTGGCAAAAATAAATTGAAGGATTAACCTATGAAAATCGCAGTTGCGGGGACCGGCTATGTTGGGCTTTCTAATGCTATGTTATTGGCGCAAAATCATGAAGTGGTCGCATTAGATATCATTGCTGAAAAAGTTGAATTACTCAATAAAAAGCAATCTCCAATTGTTGATGCAGAGATCGAACATTTTCTCGTTAACAAAGCGCTGAACTTTGTGGCTACAACAGACAAACAGCACGCGTATCAAGGCGCTGAATATGTTGTGATAGCCACTCCCACGGACTATGACCCGCAAACCAACTATTTTAATACCTCTTCAGTTGAAGCGGTGATTAAGGATGTGATAGCGATTAATCCAGATGCTGTGATGGTGATTAAATCGACAGTGCCGGTTGGTTATACCGCGCGTATTCGAGAGGAATTAGGCTGCGAAAACATTATTTTTTCGCCAGAGTTTCTTCGTGAAGGCAAAGCGTTGTATGACAACCTTTACCCATCTCGCATCATCGTTGGTGAGCGCAGTGAGCGTGCAGAAACATTTGCAGGCCTGCTAGTTGAAGGCGCTGTGAAAGAGGATGTTCAAGTTCTCTTTACCAATTCGACAGAAGCAGAAGCGGTGAAGCTGTTCTCAAATACTTACCTAGCGATGCGCGTTGCTTACTTTAATGAATTAGATTCTTACGCAGAAGCGCATGGTTTAGATGCTCGTCAAATCATTGAAGGGGTTAGCTTAGACCCTCGTATTGGTAGCCACTACAACAACCCATCGTTTGGTTACGGGGGTTACTGCTTACCAAAAGATACTAAACAGCTTTTGGCTAATTACCAAGATGTACCAAACAACATTATTGGTGCGATTGTGGATGCAAACCGTACCCGTAAAGATTTTATCGCAGAATCTATTCTCAAGCGTGAGCCAAAAGTGGTGGGTATTTACCGCCTGATCATGAAAGCGGGATCAGATAATTTCCGTGCGTCTTCTATCCAAGGCATCATGAAGCGTATTAAGGCCAAAGGCGTCGACGTCGTTGTTTACGAGCCGGTACTAAAAGAAGATGACTTCTTTAACTCTCGCGTCATTCGTGATCTCAATGAGTTCAAGCAATCCGCCGATGTGATTGTCTCTAACCGAATGGTTGAGGAACTTGCCGATGTGGCGGATAAAGTCTACACCCGCGATCTGTTTGGTAGCGATTAAGCTATTAAAATAAAAAGTTATAGCGGCTCTCTTCGTGAGGGCCTTTTTTACAGTTGGTGAATATTATTATGATTAAAAAATGTCTTTTCCCTGCAGCGGGTTACGGTACACGTTTTCTACCTGCAACGAAATCCATGCCAAAAGAAATGATGCCCGTGGTGAACAAACCACTGATCGAGTATGGCGTTGAAGAGGCCATCGAAGCGGGCATGAACGGCATGTGCATTGTGACTGGTCGAGGCAAGCACTCGCTCATGGATCACTTCGATAAAAACTACGAGTTAGAGCATCAAATCAGTGGCACAAGTAAAGAAGCGCTGCTCGGTGATATTCGCAGTTTAATTGATTCGGCAAGTTACACCTATATCCGCCAAAGTGAGATGAAGGGCTTAGGTCACGCGATTCTGACGGGGCGTGAATTGGTGGGGGACGAACCCTTTGCGGTTGTACTTGCAGATGATCTATGTGTCAATGAAGACAAAGGCGTTCTGGCTCAAATGGTCGAGCTGTATAATCAGTTCCGTTGTTCCATTGTCGCGGTACAAGAAGTGCCAGAAACAGAAACGCATAAGTACGGTGTGATTGCTGGTGAGGCGATCAAAGAAGACATTTTCCGTATTGACAGCATGGTAGAAAAGCCGGAACCCGGTACTGCGCCAAGTAACTTGGCGATCATTGGCCGTTATATTTTGACACCCGATATTTTTGAGTTGATTGAAAATATTGAGCCAGGTAAAGGTGGTGAGATCCAAATCACCGACGCTCTGATGCAACAAGCGCAATCGGGTTGCGTGCTCGCGTATAAATTTAAAGGCCAGCGTTTTGATTGCGGCAGTGTAGAAGGCTACATTGACGCGACAAATTATTGCTATAACAACCTTTATAAGCAAACTTCCAGCGCGAAGGTAGCGGAAAAGCCAACGGTGAAAATTGCGGAACTGACGTAAGGTACGTTGCTAAAAGAGCCCTTGTCTCACTTCAGTCTCGTAAGAGTGATAGGGACTCTGAGTGCGGATATGTGGTTGCGATTTCTGCGGTTTGCTAAGAAATCTGTTTCTTTTCGTTTTCTAAGATGTAGACGTCGACTGCTAAAAAGCCTGCTACTTTGCGTAACAGGCTTTATTGTTATGAGTTTCCAGCTTTTTGGAAGTGAAGTTATTACTCTATTTTTTAGACAGGAAGTCTCTGTATTTATAAATGTAAAGCATGTCTGTCAATCAGATAGGATAACTTTAAATTTCCCTTAATTTCCGCGATAAGTGGAGTAAGCATACGGACTCAGTAGGAGCGGGATATGATAGTGTGAGTCTTTATTTTCTACCTTAAAATCAACTGGGATGCTGCTGTAGAAAGAGTCGGTGTTTTGATTTTCGAAAAAATCCCCAACGTTAAATTCCGCTCGATACATGGTACCTTCGCCAAAATCGAACTTTTTGATTCGTCCGTTTTCATCTGTTGTTTGAGTTGCAAGAAGTTTCCATTGTTCTCCGGACTTCTCGTAGAATTTGACTTCAATATTTGTACCTGGCAGTCCTTTGTTGGTATCTAGGACGTGAACGCTAACATCAGCGAAGACAGGGGCCGCGACTAAAGAACACAGTGTTAGGATCGAAGTTTTTAGTATTTTCATATATTTGCTCCTTTTGCTATGAATGATGATTATTCGAATTTACAAGACCGACAGCCATTCTGTTTTCTTTCATTAAACTAAAATAATTTATCGATTTTTCTGTGCTCGACCTTATTCGTAGGCATGTTCCGATACGGTCGATGCTTGAAATTTAGAGGTTGCGAGCATTCAGCCAGGCCCGAGCGGCTTGATGCTGAGAGATGGATTAATGAGAAATTCCAGAGGCGTTTATCTCTGTTTTTTATTCATACGTGCCATGCTTGGAGCACATTAGCAAATTATCGAGCGGGTATTTATTGGTGGGATAAATTTGATGTAAATGAAGCAAAATGTCAGTGATCACACCGGGGCAATTTGAGACGTAACCCAATTGATGAGGAGTTTCGCTGCTTCGTTTTTTTCTTTATTTGATACAGCTAAAAAATACGCCTTATTTTCATATTCAATGGTAGGCGTTAGCGCAACCAATTGTCCCGATTCGAGTGCATCTTTAACATGCCATTCGGTTACAAGTGCCACCCCTCCGTCGTTGAATGCCGCTTGAATCACCGCCACCTGATCTTCCACAAAGAGAATATCATCAGATATGTCGTATTCCACCCCTAGTCGATGACAAAACGATTCCCACCCTTCCCACATCGGTAGTTCTTCTTTCAACATGATCTTCCACTGCTGCAAAATGGAGCGAATATCTTTGTCAACCAATCGTGTTTCTACAAAATTAGCGCTTGCCACTAGCAGTACGCGATCATGGAAAAGTAGATAATTGTCGCGATTCGAGGTATCGACACTGGAATAAAAAAATGCCACATCAAAATCATCATTTTCGTCAACCTGAGTACGTTCATTGTTGACGATAAGATTGATCTGGATGTTTGGGTAATGTTGACGAAAATCTTCAAGCTTAGGTAATAACCAAAAATGCAAAAAGCACAGGCCTACCTCAACGTTGAGTACGATAGTACTGTCCTCTTCGCCAGAAAAACGCTGCGTTCCTTGTGCAAGAATATCAAGGACTTGACGCGTGGTTTCCAGATATTGCTCACCCGCTCTCGTGACCACGGCACCAGTACGAGTTCGATGAAACAGCTTAACTTGAAGTAACGCTTCGAGCTGTTTTATCTGCTTACTTACTGCGGCAGTAGAGACAAATAACTCTTCGGATGCACTGACAAAACTCCCCAATCTTGCGGCAGATTCGAACATGATTAGGCTTCCCGTAGTCGGGATCGTTTTGCGGTCTATTGGCATTGTTCCTCAAAGAGCATTAACTAAAAGTTGAAGCTAGCTTAACTAATTAACGTTTTACTGGCAAATCTCACACCGTAATATAAAAAGTGAAAATTTATGAATAGTTAAGGAGATTGAATGAAATCCGTAAAAGAGATTCATCACGATTGGCTTACCCTGCCCGACGGTACACGATTAGCGTTTCGAGCATGGATGCCCGATGATGCCGACTCTAAACCGGTACCTGCCATTTTAGAATTTTTACCTTATCGAAAAAATGACGGCACGGTGATTCGTGATGAAATCACGATGCCTGAAACTGCTGCGCATGGTTATGCGTGTATTCGTGTCGATTTGCGCGGTTGTGGTGAATCGGAAGGTTTATTTGAAGATGAGTATTCAGCCCAGGAACTGCAAGATGGTTGTGACGTGATCGACTGGATCGCTCGCCAAGCGTGGTGTGATGGTAGTGTCGGCATGGTCGGTATTTCCTGGGGTGGGTTTAACTCGCTGCAAATAGCTGCATTACAACCTCCCGCTCTCAAAGCCATCATTACCCAGTGTTCTACCGATGACCGTTTCCGCGATGATATTCATTTTCTAGGTGGCTGTTTGTTAAACGACAACATGGATTGGGCCGCATTTTTCTGGGCGTATGCTCAAGGTCGTAGCCCGGATGCCAAATTAGTTGGCGAAAACTGGAAATCAATTTGGCTTGAACGTTTGAACAAAATGCCATTTTTGGCCAAACCATGGATCAGCAATCAAACGCGAGGTGATTACTGGAAACACGGGTCTGTGTGTGAAGATCACTCAAACATCAAGATACCGGTCTACGCCATCGGCGGTTGGGCAGATAACTACCGCAACACCGTTTTTTCTTTATTACGCAATTTAACCGGTCCGAAAAAAGGTCTGATTGGTCCTTGGGCGCACAAATATCCAAACATTGCTTATCCAAATCCCAAGATGGACTATGTGACAGAGTCTGTGCGTTGGTGGGATCGTTGGTTAAAAGGCATTGAGAATGGCATTGAACAGGAGCCTGAGCTGCAATACTACCTTCAAGAGAGTGTGCTGCCGAGCAGCGATTACGAAATGCGCCCAGGTAAATGGGTCAGTGAGCCTACTTGGCCTTCGCCTGACACAACACATTGCACTTACTATTTAGGCAATAAGTCTTTGTTAGACACTCCAAGCGACAATCCGCCTATTTCGATTCGCTCGCCGCAAGATGTCGGCCTAGATGGCGGCCGCTTATGTGTCGGCATTCGTTTAGAGATGGAACAGCCGGCGGACCAGCGCCATGACGATGCTGGCTCATTAGTGTTTGAAACGGATACGCTAAGTGAGGATCTGCCGATCGCAGGTCAAGTCAAAGCGCAGCTCTCTTTGGCCAGCTCCGCGCCTAATGCGCATGTAGTAGTGCGCGTTTCTGATGTGCATCCGACCGGGGAAGTCACGCGAGTGACGCATGGCATTTTGAATTTAGCGCACCGTGATAGCCATGAGTTTCCTGAAGCATTAGAGCCTGGGCATGAATATCAAGTCGAGGTCCCACTTTATCATATGGCGTATGTGGTCCCTAAAGGACATAAACTACGCGTAGCGATTTCTACCGCTTACTGGCCATTGACTTGGCCGTGTGAACATGACGCAACCTTAACACTCAATCCAGCACAGTGTTCGATTCAGCTTCCACTGAATCACACGCAAACCCCGACGGATCGTGTTCCTGCTTACAGTCGAGCAGTGAGTTTTGATGGTGAACAACGTACCCCGACAGACAGTCAGCGTGTGGTGCATCGTGATTACCAAACCGGGATCACGACGCTTGAAACCTATGATGATTTTGGGTGCCAGTACTTTAATTCGTCTCAAAGTGAAATTGATTTTGATATTCATCAGTTCCTGTCTATTCATCCTGAAGATCCTCACAGTGCGAAGAATGATATTCGTCTTCGAGTCGATATGGGACGTGATGGTTGGCGTACCGGCATTGAAGCCCAATACGTGATGACGTGCGATCAGGAAAATTTTTACATTCACGCGCACTGGACCGCCAAGCATGATGATGAGGTTATTTTTGAAAAGTCTTTTGATGAAACCATTGAACGTAATTTTATGTAATCAAGTTTACAGGATGTAATAATGTTTAAACATTTACGACCGTTGGTTTTTTATCCGACGTTTTTAATTTTGGTGAGCGCGCTGATCCTCAGTTTGGTGGATCTCGAGCAATTCACGGCTGTCACTGGCGAATTAAACAATAAGGTGTTGGATCTGTTTTCTTGGCTGTTTAGTATTGGCAGCTTTTACTTATTGGTGCTGGTTGTCTTAACTTACTTCTCGAAGTTAGGTGATGTCCGTATCGGCGGTGAAAACAGCACCCCACGAGTCACTAAACCACGTTGGTTTATGATAGTGCTTTGTACGACATTGGCTGTTGGCGTTCTGTTTTGGACAACAGCCGAGCCGATTTATCATTTACACGCGCCACCGGAAAGCTTAGGTATTGAGCCCGGTAGCGCGAATGCAACGTTATTTGCATTTTCTGCCATGTTTTTGCACTGGGGACCTACGCCATATGCTATCTACTGTATACCTGGTTTGATTTTTGCCTTGGCGTTTTACAACTTAAAGATGCCATTTTCTATCTCTAGTTCACTACGCCCGGTGTTTGGAAAAGCATTAACGCCAAGGGTTTCCGATATCATTGATGCCTTGGCTCTTTACTCTTTAGTGGTCGGCATGGCTTCCTCTTTGGGAACCGGTGCATTAACTTTACTCGGTGGTGTCAGTCAGTTTATTGATATTGAGCGCAACGCAATAACGTTAGGCATATTTATTGCCCTCATTGTTGCGACATTCATTTTCTCTGCTGCCAGTGGACTGAATAAAGGGATTGCGCGCCTATCAAAAGCGAACTTCTGGATGTTGATGGCGCTGTTTGCCTTCGTCTTGGTGTTTGGCCCTACGGTCTACATGTTATCCATTGGAGTAGAAGGATTGGGAGCTTACCTCCAGAACTTCTTTCGATTAAGCTTGTTTACTGGTCAAGCGGCTAACGATCCTTGGCCACAATGGTGGAGTGTATTCTATTGGGCAGTATGGTTTGCTTGGGCACCTATCACCGCAATGTTCCTTGGCAAGATCGGGCGCGGATATACAGTAAAAGAGTTTATTCAGGTGAACCTGATTTTCCCTAGCTTGTTTATTCTTTTTTGGGTCTCTGTATTTGCCGGGACTGCGGTATATCTTGATACCACCACTAACGGCACTCTCTATGAAGTGTTAAATAATGGCGGTGTTGAACAATTGCTTTATCACATTATGGATCAACTACCGATGAGTGGTGTGACTTCTTTTTTCCTGATTTTGGTTGCGTTTATCTCTTATGTTACCGCGGCCGATTCCAGTACCGATGCCATTGGTGATTTGTGTACGAAAGATTTCACCTCAGATTCAGACGAAGGCACGGCGTTACCTATTAAAATTTTATGGGGTACGTTGATTGGGTTGGTAGCATGGATCATGGTCAGTACCGTTGGTATCAATGGTGTTAAGCAGCTGTCCAATTTAGGTGGGTTACCCGCGACACTGATCATTTTAGCCTGCAGTCTTACTCTGATTCGGTGGATTAAAAACCCGTCAGAGGTTAATAAATAAATTGGAGAGGTCTTATAAAAAACGTTAGTTAATAATAATGAGACTTTCAATGACTTGTATGATGAACAAAACCCTCAAACACCATGTTTGAGGGTTTTTTATGCGGGGGTTAGTAACGTAGGTAAACCCGTCAAAATGACTTAACTATCATCAATCACAAGGACTGAGATATACAATAGGATGGTAAGCGATGAATAAAACCCACATACCAATAGAAACCTAGCTTTATCATAGTATCTTTTTCAAAGGAGATATTATGAATCAAGAACAAAAACGTTATCACTGGGCCCAGGTATTTGAGCAGCCAAAAATAGCAATTTGACGCTTAAACAATTTTGCCTCGACAATGACATCAACTATCAAACATTTCATTACTGGTTTAAAAACTCAATAAACCAGAAGAGCAAACTCAAGTTCAGCCAATAGTGATGAGCGAAAGTCAGTCGACTATGCGAGCGCGATACTTTACAGCATCGTCGAGATCGCGAAAGCCAACGGTCTTATCCTCTACAACTACATGGTCAAGTGTCTGAAAGAGTTAGCAAAAGCAGAGTCTGATATCGACGCACTCCTACCTTGGAACTTCAAGCACTGACAAGTTGCCCCGTGGATTCATGGGGCGGATACAGGCTAGTACTAGTATTTGATAAGAAAAGCCATCGAATTTTCATTTAGTACAGCCCCCGTTAACTTTAAAGCAGGTGCTGCCAAATGACGATGGAAAAAGTCTTTATGATAATGTGCCTATCATCATCACTAGCAAAAGTGAAGCGCTCGTGGTGATGAGCTCACTTGAAAATTATGAAGCGATGCTTGTCGATTACGCGAGTCGATGGTAGAGCTCGAGTCAGGAAAAGAACAAGAGAGATGCTTGAATGAAGTTAATTTTCTCGACCAATGTTTGAGAAGATTATCAATATCGGCAGAAAAACCAAAAACGGTGATAATTATTTATCACCGTTTTTTTGCACGTCAGTCTAATGAAATAGACTCTAAATACCTTGCTGCATCAACGCCTGGATGTTGTCCTCGGAGTTAAAGTATTGCGCTTCTTGTTTATGCAGGAACAACTTAAGCGGTGCGCCCGTGGCGGTGTAGTAGCTCAGCTGTTCGCCTTCTATCTTGAGCATGGTGCCTTCAGGAATGCCGACCACGATTTCATGTGGGTTCTGGATCAAAAACTCTTCAATGCGCTCATCACGAGTTTCACCCATGTGCCCAGAAATATTGGCTTCAATATAGTGCGGGTTGATCTGGAACGGCACTAAGTTGAGTGAAGGCAAGATCGCAGCCGAGATAATCGGCATGTCATTGGTGGTACGAATGGTCGGGCATGCGATGTTTGTACCCGCACTCCAACCGATGTACAGCTTATCTTGCTTCAAGATCGCCTGTCTTAACGGGCCAATCAGTCCTTGGTCGTGCAACATCTTGTTTAATACCCAAGTGTTCCCACCACTGACAATAAATCCGTCTGCGGCCTTGACTGCCTCAACCGGATCGTCTGCGTGGTGGATTCCGGTGATACTTGCGCCAAACGGAGCCACTACGCTACTTAATTGCGCCAATCGCTCATCATATTCGCCGCGGATCATCGCGAACGGAATAAACAGCAATTTTTTTGTACCAGTGCGCTTGATGGCATCTTCAACCCACTCACTACCAAACTCAAGTAATGAGGTATTACCAGCCACTTTACCATTACTAAATAACAATACATTCATGGCGTTTCTCCGCTAATTACGATTAATTGATTTTTCACTCGTGATCCTAATGACCTCTTGTACCACTTCGCTCGCGGCGCGTAGTGATTTCACCGGCAAGTACTCATAAATCGAGTGGAAGTTATGGGCACCAGTGAACAAGTTCGGACAAGGCAGTCCGTTTTGAGACAACACCGCACCGTCATAGCCGCCGCGCATCGGTATTTGTTTCATCTCGATTTGTTTATTTGCATACGCTTGTTTGGCGATGTCGACCACATAGGCATTCTTACCTTGCAGGCTATTAGCCACGTTTTCGTAGCGATCACTTAAGTCGATCTCAACGCCGCCCCACAGCGCATCACAACTGTCAGCCAGCTGCTGCAAGAACGCCATGCGCTGCTTGTAGCCCTCAAAAGAGAAGTCACGAATATCGAGGTTAAGTACGGTCTTAGCACTGTTGCCTTTTAGCTCTTTCACCCAGTAGTAACCTTCTCGGCCTTCGGTGTATTCTGGTGCTTCACCCGGTGGCAGCATGGCAATAAACTTATGTGCCATCAGAAGTGAGTTTTTCAGCTTGCCTTTGGCCGACATTGGGTGCGCCGATTGTCCGGTAAAGGTCACCACCGCGTTGCCCGCGTTCCAGTTTTCGCATACAAACTCCCCGATGCCGCAGCAATCTAGGGTAAAGCCAAAATCTGCACCGAATGCATCAACGTCGAAGGCTTTTGCCCCTCGTAAGCCTTGCTCTTCGTCTGGCACAAAGGCGATTTTGACCGTGCCATGCTTCTCTCCTGGGTGTGTGTGAAAATGTTGCAGCGCATCCATAATCGCGGCAATCGCGGCTTTGTCGTCTGCGCCCAATAGGCTAGTGCCATCGGTCACTAGAATCTCTTCCTCGCGGTAATCCGCCAGTTCTGGGAACTCTTTTTCACTGAGGTAGATGCCAAGCTCTTGGTTAAGACAAATCGCATCGCTGTCGTGACGCTTAATTTGCGCCTTGGTGTCGGCGCTTTGTTCGGCACTGGTGTCAAGGTGCGCGAAAAACGAGACCACTGGCGCATCAGTATCAATATTCGCTGGTAGCGTCGCAGTGACGATCGCGGTTTCAGCCACGTGCACATCTTGCATGCCAAGGCTAATGAGTTCATCGGCCAATTTTTTCGCTAACACCATCTGCCCCGGAGAGGAAGGCATAATGCCTGCCGCTCCGTTAGCACGATTGGTCGTTGTGTTAATTTTGGTATAGCTGATAAAGCGATCAACAATATCCATACATCCTCCCATTAAATGAGTATTTGAGAGACGACAAGCACGGTCGCTAGGCCACCGGCCATTGGGATCACAGTACGTTTCGCCAAATCAATTGGAGAAACATTTGCGACCGCGGAACAGGCAATGATCACCCCTGCCACCGGAGAAGCAGAGCGCATCAGACCAGAAGCAAGCTGCATTGGCATCGCGACGGCGGCAATCGGTGCGCCCACTTGAGTCGCCACATCTGGTGCTAGATTCGAGAAGCTGAAGAAAGACGCATTACCCGAGCCTGATAATAGGGTTACTAGCATAATGATGCCGACAAGAACCAGAACCATCGCGAGGTAACCAAAGCCAAAGCTAGAAGCAGAGTCAAGTAATAGGCCAATGAAACCAATAGATTTCAAACCGCTCACAAACACTTGCGCCGCAATGATCAAGCTCACTACGCTAGCAAACACGCCGCCCATACCATCAAGGTACACTTTCAAAGACGCTGCTACTGCTTTGCCGTCACGCTCAAGAATGTAGTCACACACCATTGCAACGAAGAGGGAAATAAACATCGCTGTGACCACATCCATACGAATGCTAGTGATGGCAAATTTACTGAACGTCAGTAAAAGCAAAAGTGGTAGTACAGGTAGAATCGCGAACCATTTTGGTACCTGACGCTGTTCTTTTTCTTCTAGATTGAACTCGTGTTCTACACCTTTTTCTGCGTCTTTTTTATCGAAGTAACGCTGACAAACAAAGTGCAGAATTGCAATCACGATCATTGCTGCGCCAGCCACAACCATTTGGTAGCTGATAAAGTAGGTAGCAACGTCAATGCCAGAAACTTCCGCTGCTTTGTTCGCTGCCGAAGAGGCAGGCCCCAAGTCCAAACAGCCCGTTGTTGCAACCACGGCCGCGGCCGCTGCTGGGTTACAACCAACACCGACAAGCACTGGGTACATCGCCACCAAAAGGAGTAGTGCCAAGCCAGTCGCACTTGGGATAAAGATATTGATGAGCTGACCAATGATGTACGCCATTGCCAAGACAAGGTATGGGTTTTTGATGTGCGAAAGCGGTTTGGTTGCAATCTGAACCATCGCATTCGCCGCGCCGATGTGACTCATGTATTTCGAGAAACCACCCACAGCCATGATGATCAAGCCCAGTTTCGCCAATGTCGAAGAGGCGATCACTTTAATCACTTCAAAAAAGTCGACAATCACCGCGCCCGTTGGTTTGCCCCCTTTGGGCATAAAGTCTTCGTGTCCACTGAGAACACCTAAAGCAATCATAAGTAAGCCGGCCAGTAGCAGCACTGCTTGGGTATTGTATTTTTTAACAATAAAGTAGCCGACAAAAAAGATAATCGGTAAGGCTAGGTAGGTAATCATGTTACACCTCTTGGGGTTTAGACGTTCTTCCGAAGAAGAGGGGCGTGTTTACTTGTTATTGAATATTTCGAATTCTTTAAACGTGTTTTCTATTCTGCTAAAACGTTGGTCTTTTTCTGCGTTACTCGACATCCCCTTAATCAATAATTCAATTAAAGAAAATCCCGAAGTACGGTTGTTAAAGATGCTTTCACTGTGGCTAGCGACACAAAACTCGATGTCTGAATAAGAGACAAACGGGTTCACTTGTTGGTCGGTAAGAGTAATGATTTTGCCGCCATGCTGATGGAACCAACGTACGCAACGCACGGTAATGTTGGAAAAGCGGTGATAAGAGATCGCCAGTAACGTGTCGTTTTCATCCACATCAACCAATTGGTGAGGTAACGTGGAAGCATCAGCTTTGAGTAGCACCACATCTTTGCGCAGATATCGAGCGAGAAGATAAAAGTAGTTCGACAAGGCTTCAGCAGACGCGCTGCCCATAATGTAAAGTTTGCCTTTTGGGGTAAGCAGATAGTCGACGGCACGTTCTACATCAGGAAGGGAGAGCGTGCTGTACGTCTCTTCCATATTGCCCATCACTTCTTCAAAGTGCTGATTAACGAAACCTTGTTTTGGGTGCGTGGAATCGGCGCTGTAGACGCGTTCTATTGGCGTGCTCAGCTCTTGCACTAAATCTTGCGAGACGAATTTTTTAAACTGGATAAAGCCAGTAAAACCGAGTCGATTGAGAAAGCGTCCCAGAGTGGCTTTACCTACGCCAATGTTTTTACACAACTCATCCATCTTAGCGAATGGCAGCATTGGGAAGTTTTGGATGCAGTAACGAACAATGAGCTTTTCGCTCGGCGTCAGCGCACCAACCTCGTTGACGCTATCGATAAAATCTTGCTTGGTCATCTTTTCCCACTTTTTGGTCTTTATGGGACAATTTTCCTATTGATGATATGGGCCTTCAAGGGAATGAGTTTTTCCCATAAAAAAAGTGTGATAATTGTTTTGAATATGCCAAATGATCTTAGGTTTCTTGGTATGATTTGAAGGTTTACATCAAGACTTGATTCATATCTAGGAGGTAGATATGCAGTGGACTTTTTACTTTTAGCAATTTTGCCGTAAATCCTCGCCCGATGAGGGTGGTGATATAAGAGCCTAAGTAGTCAAAGGCTAAAAAGCCATAATTAAAATAATGCCAGGCAGCTTCACTGACTGGCAATATAAAGAAGTACCTGCCTTCTTCTTTTGGTCAAACTTAGACAACACCGAGACAGTCTTAGTATATAAGGTCGTACCATCTGGATGTTCTCGACATCCGTTGGTGGAGAAAAAACAAGTGTCAACTTGTATAGTTTAGTGATGACATGTCGTGCCAATGACATTAATCCCTACTACTTCTAACACCTATTCACCGAGTTGCCGAAACGAACTTTGACCGATGATATCTCGCTTCTCATGCCATGGAACATTGAAATTGGTGAAGCTGACTAAGGCTTCACTGGTTCATTAATCGCTTACATAGGAGGTGATGCATTGAAGGCGAGAAGCCACGCTTAAAGACGACATGGTAATGTTAACCTGTGCTGCTGTGGGTAAGCATTATATTTTATAAATGAAAATAAGCGTGCTCTCATTAAGATTATAAATGGTTGGTCTGATATTGAATATAGTGATAAATTAGTCATTAATGCGATGGCCTTAATGCTGTAATGGCGCACGGACGATATTTTTGGGTCAATATGAAAAAAACGCCGCACTGTTCCGCTAAACTCGTTTTTATCTACTTTGTATTTTCATCATTGTGGGTTTTATTTTCTGATCAAGCGGTCGCGTTATTATCGAACAACCTACAAGTGTTTTCTTGGGTGCAGTCGTTCAAGGGACAACTGTTTGTGGTGATAACGTCGCTGTTATTGTGGAGGCTAGTAAAAAAGAACAATCAAGAGCTTGAGCGTGCTAACGACATCGACGATGTAACCGGATTACGTAGTCCCGATGTGTTTTTTCGTCATTTAGAGCAAAAGCTCAATAGCGCATACGATAAAGAACATTATGTGCTTTTTCTTCTCGATATCGATAACTTTAAACCCGTCGCAGATAAGTTTGGCTTTGAGAAAACCAATCAATTTTTAAAAGGTGTCGCGCAATCTATTGAGTCTCCAACGGTCTTTCCGCTTTTCTCCTCTCGTATCCACACGGATGGCTTTGCTTGCTTGATCCGTATGCACAATGACTGTCAAATAGGCCTGCATTTGGCACGTATTCAACGGCAATTCAACAAACACGCTCATGAATATGACAGTGGTGTCACATGCTCGATTGGTGTGGCGCTGTATCCGACTGACGGTCGCACAGGTAAACAGCTCCTGTCTTCAGCAAGGCATGCGCTGAATGAGGCAAAGAAAAGCAAAAATACCATTCGATATCACGATCAAAGATTGATCGAGCAAGACCTACAAAAACAAGAAATGATTGCTGAACTGCGTAAAGCGATTGAAGAAGAGCAAATACAAATCGTGTTTCAGCCGAAATATAACTTGAAAGATAAACGAATCACGGGCGTTGAAGTGCTATCGCGGTGGGAGCATCACCAGTATGGAGCCGTGTCACCCGCGGTATTTATAACACTGGCCGAAGAAAACCACTTTTGTCGTGATTTAACCACGCTTGTACTGAGCAAAGCCTCAAAACAGCTCAAAGAATCTCAGTTGTTAGGGAAAGAGATTCAAAGCGTGTCAGTGAACATTTCGGCTACCGAGTTAAGCAGTGCAGAAGATATCCGCCAAATAGAATCTTATCTTAAACAAGATCTTGATTTTGCTCGTTATCTGTGTCTTGAAATCACTGAGACGGCAATGTTAAAAGAGATTAAACTGTGTGCGGCTTTGGTGAAAAAGTTAAAACATTATGGCGTTTCCTTCTCTATTGATGACTTTGGCGTAGGTTACACATCACTCGGAATATTTAATAAGCTAGATGTGGATGAAATTTAGGTCGATCGCAGTTTCATTCAACACATAGAAAATGATTACCGTTCAAGAGCGATCACTTCTGGCATTATTGATATCGCAAACGGCTTTGGTATTCATGTTGTGGCAGAGGGGGTGGAAACTGAGCAGCAGCTGCGTATTTTAAAAGAGTTGAATTGCGAACAAGCTCAAGGATTCTACCTCGGGCGTCCGGTGCCGTTGGCTCAATTAAAGCATCAGTTAACACAGAGGTTGGACACGCTCCCCTTTAGAAAGTCGTTGAATTTATCGGAAGAATTAGGGGAGATAGCGCCTTTGAAACCCAAATCAATGACGAATGTTCAAGTGTTGCGCATTAATCAGCAACTGCCTTTTATTGATTGATATATGGGCTGCTTACTTACTATTTTGTTATGGAAGAAATCTTCCGGATCTTATCTGATTTGTTTAGAGGGCCTGTATGCCAGCACTGAATATCAATTCAACTTATGGGATGCTTGTTCTCCAAGACTTTGAATTGGTTTACGTTGATGACAATTATGCCCATATTTTTGGTTATGACTCTGCCGACACGTTAATGTCGAGGATTGATTCTTTTCTTGACTTAATTGACCCCACGTATCATCAAGCCGCACGCGATAATTATTATCAACAAGTTAAGGGGCTCGTGACTCCCCGAGGCCGTACCTTCCGCAATATTGACCGTTATGGACGTACATTTACCGTGTTTACCATCGACCACTTGATCGAATGGGAAGGAAAGCCTGCCGTTCAAGTGACCTTAATTGATCTTTCGATGCTTGAGCGTGCTCAAGAACAAATGCTTGAAAACGAAAAAAAATATAAACGACTGATCCTCTCTTCGCGACAGGGTATTACGGTGCATCGAGATTTTAGGCCAATTATGGTGAACCAAGCATGGGTCAATTTAATGCATGCGCCCTCCATCGATTATGTATTAGATGAGGTTAGCTTATTGGATTTTATCCCTCAGAGTGCTAGAGCAACAGTGATAGAGCGCTATCAAGAGCTGATGTCAGGGAGAGTCGAAGGCGCACACTCTGTGGTTGAAAATATTTGCTTTGATGGAAAAAAACGTTATTTCAGCGTATACGACAATGTTATTGAGTGGGATGGTGAGCCTGCAATTCAAGCGGTCATCGAGGATGTTACTGATAAAGTTGAGTTAGAAAAAGAGCTCGATTATAAAGCGCATCATGACTCGCTGACTGGGTTGTGGAACCGCAATGCCATTTATCAATGGTTTCAAGATAAATGGCGCAATACCGACTCATTGGCGTGCATACTCTTGGACATTGACGATTTCAAGCGTGTGAATGATGAATATGGCCATGTTAGTGGCGATACTGTGATCCGTTGTATTGGTCAGCTATGTGAAAACATTGTGTCTGAGCGAGGTATTGTTGGTCGCTGGGGAGGAGAAGAATTTGTCATCTTTTTACCGGATTTCAACGCGACTGAGGTGATTGACGTGGCGAAAGAAATTCGTCGGCGATGTGAGGAGAGTGAATGGTACTGTTCACAGAATCGAATACAGCGGACGGTGAGTATTGGTGTGGCATATAACGACGATGATCATGACGCCGCTGAAAAAAGGAATGAGGAGGCCGCACGTAATTGCATGGATAACCTTATTCAACGTGCCGATAAAAAGCTATATCAAGCAAAATCACAAGGCAAAAACCAAGTGTCATATTGAAGGCAGGTCGTCGGTCTCCGTCTTCCACGCTTAAGATTGATAAAAAACGGTGCGAATTATCGCACCGTTTTCGGTTCTATAAAGCACGTAGCAAGAATACGTTAAGCTTTTGCTTTTGCCGCCGCTTTTGCGATGGCAGCGAAGCTTTTCGCGTCTAGAGCCGCACCGCCAACGAGAGCGCCATCGATGTCTGGCTGTGAGAAGTAAGCTTCAGCGTTTTCTGGTTTAACAGAGCCGCCGTATTGGATGATCACTTGTTCAGCCACTGCTGCGTCTTTCTCGGCGATCATGGCACGGATAGAAGCGTGGATGCGTTGTGCATCTTCAGCGGTTGCAGCTTTGCCAGTACCGATTGCCCAGATTGGTTCGTAAGCGATGATGGCACCGTTTAGCGCTTCAGCTCCGTATGCATCAATAACGGCGTTGATTTGACGAGCACAAACGGTTTCAGTTTCGCCAGCTTCATTTTGTGCTTCTGACTCACCGATACAGAAAACAGGCGTTAGGCCATTTTCTTTTAGGAAGTTGAATTTTTTAGCGACGAACTCGTCAGACTCGTGGTGGTATTCACGGCGCTCTGAGTGGCCGATGATGATATGAGATGCACCGAAGTCTTTCAGCATTTCTGGAGACATGTCGCCAGTGAACGCACCGCTGTTGTTTAGGTCAGTGTTTTGCGCACCGAGGATGATCTTGTTACCGCCTTCTGCGATTAGACGCTCTGCGAGGTCGATGTAAAGTGCTGGTGGAGCAACAGCCACATCAACACCTTCAACGCCTTCAAGCTCTGCGTTAAGACCAGTTAGCAGCTCCGTTACCATTGCTTTGCTACCGTTTAGTTTCCAGTTACCCATCACTACAGGACGACGCATAGGAATATCTCCCTTATCTTTAATGTGAAAATTGAATTAATGTAAAAAATCTACGGAAGAATATAACAGAATAATGTGAACAGATCATGATTGGTATCATGTCTTAAGCGCCTTTCTTATTCCGGTAGGCGCAGCACTGGTCCTGTTCATTTCCTTGTTCGCAACCGATTAGTGATCGCGTAGACAGAATGATAGTTCATTTCTCGGAAATTGCTGTTTGGATTGGTATTACTACAGGATGGATTTAATGGTTGTAGAAAGGAATCAAGATGCCAAACCTAGTTTTAGAGTATTCGAACTCTGTCGAAGAGCGAGTGAATGTTCAAGGCTTGCTGGAGGACTTACATAAAACGGCGTTAGAGAGCGGGCTTTTTGAGTTCGCGTCGGTGAAATCAAGAACGCTAAGATGTCATCACTGGCTAATTGGAGAAGAGGGCAGCAAGGTCGATTTTATTCATATTAACTTTGAGTTGTTGTCTGGTAGAACTCAGGAGCAAAAACGAGAGCTATCGCGAGGTTTGATGGGCGTGCTACAAGAGCAGGCAAGTCATGTGCACAGTTTGACGGTCAATATTCGCGATATGGATGTGGACACTTTTCAAAAGGTGTTGAATTAAATCATTGTGTCGAGTACTGCAAAGTAATCAGTGTTGGGGCGTCGAGTCTTGTCGTCGCTTCGTCACTCTCAGAATAAAGATGTTGGTTTCGGGGGGATAGAAGCTGTCTTTCCAAATCAAGCTGACTCGGCTAATCTACAACTTTTCTACTTTTGGGCAAAAATTGATGTCGAATAAAGAGTTATTGTTTTCTTTTCAAGGACGTATAAACCGTAAAACCTACTGGATTTGGAACGTCATTTATTATGTTTCCATCTTAGGTTTCGGGGTAGGAGTCAATCAGCTATTTCCTACTTTCTCCTATCTGCTGTTGCCTATCTTTCTGCTGATTATTTTAATACCGGACTTAGCGATCACGACTAAGCGTTGGCACGATCGTGACAAATCAATCTATTGGTTGGCACTTAATATTCCGCTGGTGGTGGGTCGTATTGCTACACCAATCACAAGTCCTATAGCGCAAGAGCCGTCGATGCCGCAAATGCTGATTGCATCTATCTCTCTGATCTGTGGTTTATGGATTTTGGTTGAGTGTGGCTTCTTGAAAGGAACCGCCGGACCAAATAAATATGGCCCAGAACCAGAGTAAAACTGAAGAGAAAAGCGTACCCATAAGGGGATGTTTTTCTCTTAATAGAAGCCTTTTCCAGTAAATGGTACGACATCTGCTTTCTGTGTGGGGGATGCTTCCCCCTGCAATGCTGCTCTAAACTTAATCACCTGTTTTTGTAGCTCATCCATTAAGACGACATTGGTATGGTTTGGGTTTTTACAAGTGCTGATCACTCTATCGATGTGGCTTTGTTGAGCCCACAATCGCGGCTGCATTTTTTCTGATGCGCCCTCTATCATCTTTTTCGCCATATCGTGGCGGAACTGCTCAAAGGCTTGTGGATTGCTTTCTGCCATTCGAACCATTTCATCGAATGAAGGTAGAGCTTGGGGGGAGTAACTGTGTAGAGGTGGCATTACCATTCTCCAAATCCTTATGGAACTTGCTCTTAGTTACTAAAAGCCTATACCACGAAAATAGGGAGTGAGGATGAATGACACGGTTGTCTCATTTATAAGAGCAACTTTCTTTATCACAGATGAAATGAGTGCCTAGGTAAGGATCTAACACATGAGGAACACTGTCATTGTTGAATTCGATATACGCAGCGACGCTGACCACTAATTAGATGCTCTGTGCGTTCTATTTTGGTTTCGTGCCCCAGTAACGACTGAAACACATTAAGCTCTGATTGACACAGGCTCGGGCAACGCGTTGCAGCTTTACAAATGGGGCAATGATTTTCGATGAGAATAAAGCCGTGTTCGTCTTTTTCGAGTTCGGCCATGTAGCCTTCTTGCTCACGTAATGAGACGAGTGCCTCCAACTTGCTTTCTAGATCATCATATTGGGCGAGATGCTGACGATAGGTTTGTAAGGTGATCTTTTCTCGCTCAGAGGTGACCTTATCGAGGCCATCCTGACCGAAAATGTGCTCCACCGCCTCGATAAACTGAATGGTTAATTCACCATGACGGTCGGCAAATTGTTCATGACCCTTTGGGGTCAAGGACCAATGACGAGCAGGACGACCCACTTTAACTTTTACGTCATGGATAGAAAGGATGTCATCATCTTCTAAACTTTGCAGATGCTGACGAGCACCCATGGTTGTCATCCCTAGCTCAGAAGAGAGTTGTTTTGCGGTGACAGAACCATCACGCTTAACGATTTGCAGTATCCTATCTACGGTCTTCATATATCCACCATCAATATGTCAGTACACATTATGCGCGATAGGGTTAGTAAAGAAAAGAGTTGACTTAGGTTAAAGGTTGATTTGATGATTTATCTATTAATCGGAGTTACGTGCCTGTTGACGCTAATTTGTCGTCATTTTGAGCCGTGAGGGATGAGGAAGATGAAAAAGCTCCATCAAGAGGATGGAGCTTAATTGAGATATTAAAGAATGATATCTCGCACTTCAGGATCTTTACGATCTAGGTAGTGAATAGACTTAATACGGCGGATGGTACGGCAGCGACCACGAACTAACAGTGTTTCTGTGGTCGCGATATTGTTTTGACGAGTGATGCCTTCTAGCAAGTCCCCTTTAGTGATCCCAGTGGCTGAGAATACGACGTTGTCGCTGCGTGCCATCTCTTCCATCTTGAGTACCACATTGGCTTTTACCCCCATCTCGGCACAGCGCTTTAGTTCAGAGGCGCCGTAGATACGGTTTTCTTCGGTGTCACCTTTCACCTCATGGCGAGGCAATAAGCGGCCTTGCATGTCACCGTCTAGGGCGCGAATGACGGCGGCAGAAACCACGCCCTCTGGTGCCCCACCGATGCAGTACATCAGGTCGACTTCACTGTCTGGCATACAAGTGAGGATCGAAGCGGCCACATCACCATCAGGTACAGCGAAGACGCGCACGCCCATCGTCTGCATCTCGGCAATGACTTCATCGTGACGAGGTTTCGCTAAGGTGATAACAACCAGCGTGTCGAGTGACTTATTTAGCGCTCTTGCGACGTTTTCTAGGTTTTCTCTTAATGGTTTTTCTAAATCAATCACGCCTTTTGCACCAGGACCAACAACCAGTTTTTCCATGTACATATCAGGCGCTTTTAAAAAGCTGCCTTTTTCTCCAGCCGCAAGAACGGCAAGAGCATTGGATTGGCCCATCGCGGTCATGCGAGTGCCTTCTATTGGATCCACGGCGATATCGACTTCATCACCGCCGACACCGACTTGTTCACCAATGTATAGCATGGGCGCATCATCGATTTCACCCTCACCAATGACGATTTCACCGTTGATGTCTGTTTTGTTTAGTAAGGTACGCATCACCTCAACCGCTGCGCCGTCCGCCGCGTTTTTATCGCCTCGACCGAGCCATTTATAGCCAGCCAGTGCTGCGCCTTCAGTAACACGGGAAAATGCCATTGCTAAATCGCGTTTCATGATGTCTCCAAGTAAGCCAAGAGAAAGATAAATTTGCGCGGGGATTCTATCATAACGCGGGGTGAACGTTTGCTTTTTGCTGAGCTTTTACTTTAACTAAGTTGAATTTGATCAATACTTAGCACTATTTATGGCGCGGTAAGAGGCAAAATCCTTGCTCAAAAATGCTTCGTCGATAAGAAAAGTCAGCGTTTAGTGAGATTGCGCTTATTTTTTAACCGAATGATGCGAAATATTGAATATAGTAAGTGTTTCTCATCGCGACGCTGAGTAGAATGAACCTTATATAGGTTAGGTGTGCATCAGTCTCGTACATCGTCCCAACGGAATAACATAGGTAGGCCAAGATGTCTTTCGAAGTACTAGAACAACTAGAATCTAAAATTCAAACTGCAGTAGATACAATCACTCTTCTCCAGATGGAAGTCGAAGAGCTAAAAGCAGATAAGCTAAAACTAGCAGAAGAAGCAAATGAGCTTCGTTCGCAACGTGAAGAGCTAGAGCAAAAAGCGCAGCAAGCTCAACAAGAGCACTCACAATGGCAAGAACGCATTCGTACACTGCTAGGTAAAATGGACGAAGTGGAATAATTCACTTGTTCTTATTTGGAATTAAAAAACACCCGCTTTAAGCGGGTGTTTGTGTATTTGAACGGTGGAAACGGGCGTAAGCTAACGTTTGAGTGTCGGGGCATTATCGATATGCCATCGATAATGCCGAGGCGTTATATTGCGTTTCACTGACTTGAATTCGAAGTAAGTCAGAGTGTTTCCTCTTCATCCGATTTATCGAGCTCTAAGTTAATATTCAATGGCTCAGGAGACAAGATGATGCCGGTGTTATCGGCATAGATGTAATCTTCCGGTAAGAAGCTGACGCCACCAAAATTGACCGGGATGTCTAGCTCACCAATCCCTTGACTGGCTGCACCAACGGGGATAGAGGCTAAAGCCTGAATGCCGATATTCATATCTTCTAGTTCATCGACTTCACGAACACAGCCGTAAACGACCATCCCTTCCCACTCATTTTCTTCAGCGATGGTTGCGATTTCTGCATCAATTAAGGCTTTGCGTAAGGAGCCGCCACCGTCAATTAACAAAACGCGACCAAGTCCATCTTGTTCTAATGTCTCGCGGATCAGCGAATTGTCTTCAAAACACTTGATGGTGGTGGTTTGTCCAGCAAATGAAGCACGACCGCCAAAGTTACTGAACATTGGTTCAACCACATCTACCTGATCGAGGTAGATATCACAGAGTGCTGAGGTATTGTATTCCATAGCTTACCTTTCTAAACAGAAATTGGTTGTCTTGAGTATATATGGGCATTAAGTCAATGCAATGACAATCTTTTTTTAACTTACTAGAGTTTGAGCTACCACAATTGTTGCAAACAAAACGTTCGTGACTAAAGAGCATTTCACGATGACGGGCATCATTGGTGCTATCTGTGCTGGTTTTTTCGTGTTCCAAACCGCTTTACCATGATCGGCCACGAAGTAGATACTCAGTAAAAATGGCAGACTAATCCAAACTGGTTTGTCTTGAATCAGTAAATACGCGGCAAACGCAAGGATGGCTCCGCCAAGTAGAATAAAATGATAGTGCTTCGCTTTGCGTTGCCCTAGACGCACGGGAACAGTGCGCTTACCACATTCACGGTCGTTTTCGATATCACGCATGTTGTTAATGTTCAGTACCGCTACGGCTAGTAAACCACAGCCCAGAGCAGGTAAGAACAGCGCGGCATCGACATGACCGGTATGCAAAAAGTAGGTGCCCGAGACGCCTAGCAAACCAAAGAAGAGGAAGACAGAGATGTCTCCCAACCCGACATAGCCATATGGTTTGCTGCCCATGGTATACGCAATTGCGGCAAGGATCGCGAGCATGCCTAGCCCGATGAAAGTGGCAATGCTTTCTAGCGAGTTGAGTGAGTAAAAGACCAAGATTAACCCTGAGAGTGCAGTCAAAACGATGTTGAAGGTAATGGCTTGTTTCATCTGTTTTGCGTTTACGGCGCCGGACTGCATCGCCCGTAAAGGGCCTAAGCGCTTTTCATTATCAGTTCCCTGCACGGCATCGCCATAATCATTAGCAAGGTTGGATAAAATCTGCAGTAGTGTCGCTGTGACGAAAGCCATGATAGCTATCGTCATCGAGAAGTGCCCCGTGGAGTATGCAAGTACGCTACCTGTTAAGATAGAGACTAATGCCAGAGGTAATGTTTTAGGGCGAGCGGCCTCAAGCCAGATCTGTAAAGATTGTTTCATGGAAATTTCGTGCTAGTAACCAATGTGCCCAGTATAAGCACAAAGAGGTGGATACGCTATTGACCTAAAACAAGTCAATTAGGAGTCTCTTTATGAAGAGTACTGTCGTGGCTAGTACAAGCTGGAGTTCAGCGTACGCAGTAGTCAGATATTTGTTCGTCCTAGTTCTTCGAAAATTACACTTTGGGTTGATGAGTTTGAATCAAGAGCTCTCGCCGTTTTGAACGCTAAGGGACGATTGTGGTATGTAGTCCCCTGTTGATGCAGGGCAACCTCGCAAATATCGACAAGCCCAGAATATGAAGTGACCCCGTAAAGTTGGACATTTCTGTTAAGCGGCTTTCAAGGCCTGAGTTCGATATTCTATCGGAGTCAGGCCTTTTAGTTTCACTTTTATACGCTTGGTATTGTAGTACTCGATGTATTCTTTAATTTGTTCTATCAGAGCATCTGCATCTTCAAAACTTTGGTTGTGATACATCTCTGTTTTGAGTAAAGCAAAAAAGTTTTCAGCAACAGCATTATCCAAGCAGTTACCTTTTCTCGACATGCTTTGCGTTAACCCATTCTCCGCTACCTTTTTCTGATACTGTCGATGGCGATATTGCCAACCTTGATCGCTATGTATAATTGGTTTTGAGTTGGGTTTAAGCGTTGATATAGCTTCCGTCAGCATATCCGTGACAAGCGGCAAGCAGGCATTTTTGGCCACTCTATAAGCAACCACTTCCTGAGTAAACAAGTCGACAACGGGAGACAAGTATACTTTCTGCTCTTTGATTTTGAACTCCGTGACATCTGTTACCCATTTTTCATCGGGTTGAGTCGCACTAAAATCTCTTTCAAGCACGTTAGGAGCTGCTGTTCCAGATTCTCCTCGGTATGAACGATACTTTTTAACCCTGACCGTCGATTTAAGGTTGAGCTGAGCCATAAGTCTTTGAACCGTTTTGTGATTAAGCATAACCCCCTGATTTTTTAGTTCCAAGTGAATACGGCGGTAGCCGTATCGACCCTTATGTTCATGATAAATTGACTTTATCAAACGCAGCTCACGTTCGTAGCTATTTGGGCGCTTACTCGTTTGAGCCTGATAATAGAAGACACTTTTTGCCAACTGTAGAGTGTGCAGTAAGTGCTTCAACGGGTACTTGCCTTTAAGAGTTAGAGCTATGACCGCTTTTTCTTTGTTCGACGGTTTTTTTCCTGCTCCAACTCTTCCAACTTTTTTAGAACGGCATTCTCAGTTCGTAAGTAGACCAACTCCTCTTTTAGCTCCTCAAGTGTCATTTCATTATCAGGTTTAGTGGTACGTTGAGGTTGCTGTTTCATTGAGGGTCTTCCTTTCTGGCGCATTTTGAGCCCTTTGATACCGAGCTCATTAAATCTTTTGAGCCAGACAGAGAGTATCCCCGGGGATGAGAGGTTTAATACTGCGCTAGTGTGCGTGAGAGACCAATCATTCGTCCACATTAAATTCAATGCTTTTCGTTTTTCCTGAGCAGTAGCATGCTTAGTTGGTAAAAATGAATCAGCACCATGGATGACAAAGACTTGAACCCAATACCGTATCTGTCTTGAAGACATTGAATATTGTTTTGCTAAATAGCGAGATGACGCACCATCTAAGCATTGTTTAGCAATGATACATTTTAGCTCGCGGCTATATTTGGACATAAAAAGACCCCCAATAATTGGTGTCCAACTATTGGGGGTCAGTTCAATAGGACTTCTGGGCTTGTGCAGTGAGGGGGGCGACTAAAGAATAAAGCGGCTTAGATCTTCATCTTCAATGGTATCGCCTAAACGTTCTTTCACATAAGCGGCATTAATGACAAATTTCGCCCCTGATTGTTCTGCAGCGTCATAAGAAATTTCATCCATCAAGCGTTCCATGACGGTATGCAAACGACGAGCACCGATGTTTTCTGTGCTTTCATTCACCGTCCAAGCGGCTTCCGCAATTTGTGTGATACCGTCTTCCGTGAACTCGATGTCTACGTCTTCCGTTTTCATCAATGCCACGTATTGTTCTGTCAAAGATGCTTTCGGTTCTGTCAGGATGCGTTTGAAATCATTACTGCTTAGTGCTTCAAGTTCTACGCGAATTGGTAAGCGGCCTTGCAGTTCTGGGATCAAATCAGAGGGTTTAGCAACTTGGAATGCGCCAGAGGCAACAAACAGAATGTGGTCTGTTTTTACCATGCCGTGCTTGGTGGAAACGGTGCAGCCTTCAATCAATGGTAGTAAATCACGCTGAACGCCTTCACGGGAAACGTCTGGACCAGAACTTTCACCGCGTTTACAGATTTTATCGATCTCATCGACAAACACGATGCCGTTGTTTTCTACGTTGTAAATGGCTGCTTCTTTCAGCTCTTCCTGATTCACTAGTTTTGCTGCTTCTTCTTCAACAAGCGCCTTCAGTGCATCTTTGATCTTTAGCTTACGCTTTTTCTTGGTATCACCAGCCAGGTTTTGGAACATGCCTTGTAACTGGTTCGTCATTTCTTCCATGCCCGGAGGTGCCATGATTTCCACCCCCATTTGTGGTGCGGCCACGTCGATATCGATTTCTTTATCGTCTAGTTGGCCTTCACGTAGTTTTTTACGGAAAACTTGGCGTGTATGAGACGACTCCTCAGTTTGTTCTGCTTGCCCCCAGCTGTCTCGTGCAGGTGGTAGTAATGCATCAAGAATACGTTCTTCTGCTTGCTCTTCAGCGCGAAATTTTACTTTTTCCATCTCTTGCTGATGAGTCAACTTTACGGCGACATCCGTAAGGTCACGAATAATCGTTTCGACTTCCTTACCAACATAACCCACTTCGGTGAATTTTGTTGCTTCGACTTTGATGAACGGTGCATTTGCCAGTTTTGCTAAGCGGCGAGCGATTTCGGTCTTACCAACACCAGTAGGACCAATCATTAGAATATTCTTTGGGGTGACTTCTGCACGCAAACTTTCTTCAAGCTGCATACGACGCCAGCGGTTACGAAGTGCAATCGCAACCGAACGTTTTGCTTTTTCTTGCCCAATGATATGGCGGTTCAGCTCATGGACGATTTCGCGAGGTGTCATTTCAGACATATTCTTTCCTTACTTCGTTACGATTACGCTGTTGGATTTGCAAGTTCTGTAGTTGATTCTAGCTCTTCTACAGTGTGGTTGTGGTTGGTGAATACACAAATATCACCTGCGATGTTTAGCGCTTTTTCCGCGATTTCGCGAGCATCTAAGTCGGAGTTCTCCAGCAGCGCTATTGCGGCTGCTTGGGCGTAAGCACCACCGGAGCCAATCGCAATCAAGTCATGCTCTGGCTGTACCACATCACCGTTACCTGTGATGATCAACGATGTGGTTTCGTCCGCGACGGCAAGAAGGGCTTCTAGTTTACGAAGAGCGCGATCGCTACGCCAGTCTTTGGCTAGCTCTACTGCCGCCTTAGTCAGATGACCTTGGTGCATTTGCAGTTTGCTTTCAAAGCGCTCAAATAGGGTAAAGGCATCCGCCGTACCGCCAGCGAAACCAGCTAATACTTGATTGTTATATAGGCGACGAACTTTGCGCGCGTTACCTTTCATGACGGTGTTGCCTAGAGATACTTGGCCATCACCCGCGATGACGACTTTATTGTTTCGACGTACAGATACAATGGTAGTCACAGTCGACCTCTTGATTATTTCTTTTTGGATTTAATTCTGTATATGGGGGGGAGAAATTAGGGATTCAAGGGGAGAGCGTTTTTCGAACTTAGACGTTATGTTCGGCAGTGAGAAACGAATATGATTCACAATCTAGCTGCTGAATGCTGGTCATATGCACCAGAATGCTTTTGATGCGCACACTTTTTGGTTAGATTCCTCGACTCGCAGAACCCACCGTTTAGAGGTTATCTGGGTAAAGCAACAAGACCAACAGGGTTGCCCTTGTTGGTCTTTAAATTGATTCATTCAATGAGGACTAGAACTATAGATTTTCTTTCCAAATCGCACACGGCTCGATTTTAGCGCGCTGCAGTTTATGGCGTTCTCGCTCAGCATCCCGTTTGAATTTGTAAGGCCCTAGCACCACTCGATACCAAGAGCTGCCTTCTTTTTTGCGTATTTTACTCGACATCCCTTGGAAGGCGATTGATAACTTACGCTCTTCTGCCTGCGCTCGAGTTTTGTAAGCGCCACATTGCATAATGTAAGGAATTTTAGAAACTTCAATTTCTTTCGCCACAACTTCCACTTCTCGTTTCGGTAATGACTCGACATATTCCCATTTCTCTTCAGGGGGAGGGGGTAATGTTTTTTTCGGCTTGGTTGTATTGACGGTTGTTGTTGGCTGCTTTACAACCGGCTGCTTAGGTTCTGGATCATTACTCAATAGGTAAAGCCCATAACCAAACCCTCCGACGAGCAAGATTGCTAATAGGCTACTACGCCAAGGTTTCTTGTTAGACGGCTGCTTTTTTGTCGATTTTTTGGGAGCACCTCGCCCCCGTCTCACATAATCTCTATTTGCCACGGTTACTTCTGGTCATCAAGGATTCTTGTAAATATGTTAATCCAGAACGGGTTGAGAAAACACCCTATTGATAGAATCTTGATAGTTAAGACCCAATAACCTGGCACATATGGGCACGATTAAAACAATGAGTTTTAATGACGGAATAAAAAAGCGGCGCATCATTAGCGCCGCTGTCGTGTTTGCATGGACAGCTCGTTGCTCCCACGCTATAAAACTTATGGGCGTTGCGGCGGCGCAGCGCTACCACGAACGATGAGATTGGTTTCCAATAGGCGCGAGCCGGAATGTACGTCGTGACCTTTGAGCATCTCTAGCATCATCAACATGGCTTGTCGGCCAATCTCATAGCGAGGCTGAGAAATGGTCGTTAGCGGTGGATCGCAATATTGAGCGAAGTTAATGTCATCAAAACCCACCACTGAGAGATCTTGTGGGACACGCAAGCCGAGTTTTTTGGCTTCTTGGATGGCGCCAATGGCCATGGTGTCACAGTGACAGAAAATCGCGGTAGGTGGCTCGGGCAGTTCGAGCAATTTACGAACGGCTTTGGCTCCGCCATCAAAAGAAAACTCGGTGATCACGCTGTATTGTGGCTCTTTACTAATTCCGGCGCGACGAAGTGCTTGTTGATACCCTTGCTGACGGAACTGACACAAAATAGCCGCCTCTGGCCCTGAGATTTGTGCGATGCGTTTATGGCCTAACTGAGTTAGGTAGTTCACGGCTTCAAAGGCTGATGTCAGGTTATCAATATGAACGGTTGGAAGTTCAAGCTCGGGCGCAAACTCACAGGCCATGACCATGGGCGGTAAGTTTTTTTGTTCAGGTTTACTGACATCAAACGGTAAATCGGTGCCAAGTAACAACATGCCATCAGCTTGCTTAGTAAAAACAAGGTTCACGAAAGAACTTTCGCGTTTTTTCTGTTGACCACTATCCCCCAATAGGACGAGGTAGCCATGTTCCATGGCTGCATCTTCGATACCACGAATGATCTCTGAGAAGTAGGGATCACAGATATCAGGGACGATGGTGACAATGGTCTTCGATTCGTTTCTACGTAAATTTCGCGCTAATGAATTCGGAGAATAACCCGCTTCAAGTACGGCATCTTCCACTCTTTTTCTGGTTGAAGAGGAGACTTTTTCTGGATTCATTAATGCTCGAGATACCGTAGCCGTAGACACTCCCGCAAGCTGGGCAACATCCTTCATTGTCGCCATAGTTTTTAACCTCTCATTTATTTTGCTAAGACGATGTTATTCCTGCTTTGAAGTCGAAGTACTCAAACCAAGATAAATCAGCGCCTGCTCATCGCTCAATTCGTGTTTACAGGTGGAAAATTGGGTTTTTCACTGCGACATCAATTTATGGGAATAGTCATTATTCAACCTAAGTCTGTGTGCTCAAGTCACGGTAGACTTTACTCATTGGGATAGTCTATTCATTTCTAAAGTGAAAGTTACGGTCTGTTTAACAAAAAACGCAATCTGAATGTGATCCGTGTCACGTTAAAAGGTAATTCATTACATGGTTAAACGTTTGCTAGCTGAGGTCTTGTGGTTCTATGTCTAAATTCCAGCGTACTTTCTTCGCATTTGGCAACAACTCAATCGCAGGTTTAGCACTGGTTAATAACTTTTGCATCAATGAGCGGTGCTGAGTTTGTAACAAAAGCTGCCAGCGATATTTGCCAGCCCGCTTGGCGAGTGGTGAAGGGGTGGGGCCGAGGACCAGACATGTGTCATCAAATAAAGGATGAGATTCTAAAGTGAAACGGACTTGGCGTAGAAAGTTTTCAACAATCTCGCTTTGGTTGGATTCTGCTTTAAATAAGGTCAGGAAACTATAGGGTGGAAGCTGTGCGAGTTTACGCTCTTCCAATGCAGTGTTCGCAAAGTGGCGGTAATCTTTTTGCAGCAATGCTTGTAATAAGCTGTGCTCAGGGTGGTGGGTTTGTAAAACGACTTCTCCGGGTTTACTTGCGCGGCCAGCCCGTCCCGCAACTTGAATAAACAGTTGTGCGAGGCGTTCAGAAGCGCGGAAGTCACTGCTGTATAATGATCCATCCACATCAAGTAGTGCGACGAGAGTGACATTTGGGAAATGGTGGCCTTTTGCGAGCATCTGGGTGCCGATGAGAATTTGAAATTCACCTTTGTGAATTGACTCGAGCGCATTTTCTAAGCTGCCTTTCCTGCGAGTGCTGTCTCTGTCTATCCGTATCGCTTTGTATTCGGGGAAGAGTTGAGCGAGTTGTTGTTCCAGTTGTTCAGTTCCAACGCCAACAGTCACTAATTGTGTAGAGCCACACCCATGGCACTGATGAATTACGGGTTGTTGAGAACCACAATGATGGCAGCGGATTTCATTACTGTATTGATGAAATGTATAGTAAGCATCGCAGCGTTTACACTCTGCAATCCAGCCACATTCATGACACATCAGTGCTGGAGAGAAACCACGGCGATTGAGGAACAGCATGACTTGGTTGCCCGCTTTTAAGTGCTTGCGCATTTCAGCGATGAGCGTGGCAGACAAACCGCTTTCTAAATATTGGCCTTTTACATCTAAAACTTTGTTTGTCGTCGGTACAGCTGAGCCTGCACGTTGCGTTAGGGTAAGGTGGTGGTACTTGCCTGACAATGCATTATGCAGTGTTTCTAATGCCGGCGTTGCCGAGCCCAGTATTATCGGTACTTGTTCTTTGTGTGCACGCATCACGGCGACGTCACGAGCGTGGTAGCGCAAACTATCCTGTTGCTTGTAAGAGATGTCATGTTCTTCATCGACGATGATGATGCCGAGAGCGGCAAAAGGTGTTAGTAGTGCAGAGCGGGTGCCGATAATGATGCCAGCAGCTTTATCTCGAGCTGATAACCAAGCATTAAGACGTTCAGTTTCATTTAAGCCGGAGTGAATGACATCAACAGGAACATTAAAGCGACGTTTAAAGCGGTTGATGGTTTGCGGCGTTAAACCAATTTCGGGTACCAGCACCAATGCCTGCTTACCTTTCTCGAGCACCGGTTTAATGAGGTTGAGATAAACCTCGGTCTTACCTGAGCCAGTGACCCCTTCTAATAAATAACAAGCAAAGCCGGTTTGGCTATTGACGCTAGCAATGGCTAAAGCTTGCTCATGGTTGAGTTTTGGTTTTTCAACGTCACGTTCAATCGGAAGCTGCCACTGGCTAATGATCGGCTTTTTCTCTATACGTTCAATCCAACCCTTTTCCTCTAGTGTTTTTAATACAGTTGAGGATATTTCTTGTTCAAGCATTTCTTGGTGAGACACAGCACCACCAATCATCATCTGTAAAGCTCGTTGTTGTTTCACAGCACGCCCAAGCCCTTGCATTAATTTGTTTTTACCCGCGTCAGTAAGTTGCCATTCTTGCAAGGTAGCAAAATCCGCGGGTTTGCCTTTTCTTAGCGCGGCGGGCATCGCGTTGTGTAGTGTGTCACCCAGCGGATATTGATAGAACTGGCTGCACCAAGTCAGCAGAGAATACAGCTTTTCTGGCCAAATAGGACTTGAATCCAAAACCGCCTTGAGTGGTTTTAGTTGCTCCTTTGGAAAGTCGGAGTGGTTGACCATGGCAATGACAATGCCAACAAGGGTCTGGCGTCCAAACGGAACTGATACCCGTCCGCCAATGATCGGAAACAAGTGCCCCGGAATGGTGTAATCAAATTGTTTGTCGAGTGGTACGGGTAATGCCACTCTAGCAATGGACGGGCGCATAGATTCTGAGCTATAAAATAGAAAGGAGTGTAGAGTCTATTAAAATCGATGTGGACACTCGAGTAAAGCTGCATGTTTGGGTATGAACCTTGTCAATGGAGCCAGTCTGGCTAAAAAAGTGGCGAAAAAGTTGCCAAATATGTTGATCCGATCAATCTGATTCTTTAGTATATCGCGCCTTGAGATATGGCTTCAGCGATAGGCTGTAGCGGTATCAAACTTTTGATGTTAATTACGTGTGGTGTGCGGCTTAGACTCGTATAGCGACACGGCCTACTATTGAGGTTATCCCATGAAAGCTGGTATCCACCCAGAATACAAAGCAGTAAGTGCTACTTGTTCTTGCGGCAACACTTTTGAGTTCAACTCAACGCTAGCGAAGGAAGCTATCCACCTAGACGTGTGTGACAAGTGCCACCCATTCTACACTGGTAAGCAACGTGTCGTTGATACTGGTGGTCGTGTTGATCGCTTCAACAAGCGTTTTGGTGCACTATCAAGCGGTAAGAAATAATAGCAGACGCTTTTACGATTACAGTTTAAAAAGGGACGCTTCGGCGTCCTTTTTGTTTATAGTCATAGCATGCATAGGCGGATGGTGTGGAGGCGGCTAAGCAAAAGCCGTCTGCTACACATAAGTTCGATTATTTTTCATTCGACTATTGCAACCTAAAGTGCGATCTGTATAATGCAGCGCACTGGTTAAGCCAGTTGTGAACCAATGAGCAGTGAGGAGCTAACAAACTTTAGAGTTTGGTAGGTAATGTATACTCAGCTTATGTTCGCGGTTAATACAATTAGCTATCTTTTCTTCGGAAAAACTATCCTCAGAGGTGACTTTGGCATATAGGGATAGTTAATCGAAAATTAACTGACAATGCGTCCTAATCTTGGATGCTACGGTTTCACATAAATCAATCGGCATTCTCTCGTCCTGACGAGTTTGAGTGGCGATATTGTTTGTGTAATTTAATAAATTTGGAGCTCTGTCTCATGCAGAACCAACGTATTCGTATCCGCCTAAAAGCTTTCGATTATAAACTAATCGATGCTTCTACAGCGGAAATCGTTGAAACAGCTAAGCGCACCGGCGCACAGGTTCGTGGTCCAATCCCACTGCCAACTCGTAAAGAGCGTTTCACTGTTCTTATCTCTCCGCACGTTAACAAGAAAGCACGTGACCAGTACGAAATTCGTACTCACAAGCGTCTAATCGACATCGTCGAGCCAACAGACAAAACTGTTGATGCTCTAATGCGTTTAGACCTTGCTGCGGGCGTTGACGTTCAAATTAGCCTAGGTTAAGGGAGATTAGAAGTATGATTGGTCTAATCGGTCGTAAAGTGGGCATGACCCGCGTATTTACTGAAGAAGGCGTTTCTATCCCAGTAACTGTTGTTGAGGTTGAAGCTAACCACGTGTCTCAAGTGAAAACACTTGATACTGATGGCTATGCAGCAATTCAGGTTACAGCTGGTTCTAAGAAAGCTAACCGCGTAAACAAAGCTGAAGCAGGTCACTTTGCTAAAGCTGGCGTTGAAGCTGGTCGCGGTCTTTGGGAATTCCGTTTAGAAAACGGCGAAGAGTTCGAAGTTGGTTCAGAACTAACAGTTGAACTATTCAACGAAACTAAGAAAGTAGACGTTACTGGTACATCTAAAGGTAAAGGCTTCCAAGGCGCAGTTAAGCGTTGGAATTTCAGTACTCAAGATATGACACACGGTAACTCATTGTCTCACCGTGCTCCTGGTTCTATCGGTCAATGTCAGACTCCAGGTCGCGTATTTAAAGGCAAGAAAATGGCAGGTCATATGGGTGCTGAGCGTGTAACGACTCAAAACCTAGAGATCGTACGTGTTGACGCTGAGCGCAACCTGCTTCTTATTAAAGGTGCAGTACCAGGCGCAACTGGCGGCAACGTGATCGTTAAACCAGCTGTTAAAGCATAACGTCTCAGGAGTAAGTAATGGAACTAATGGTTAAAGGTGCCGATGCACTAACTGTTTCCGAAACTACTTTCGGACGTGAGTTTAACGAAGCTCTTGTACACCAAGTAGTTGTTGCGTTTGCAGCAGGTGCTCGTCAAGGTACTCGTGCTCAAAAAACACGTTCAGAAGTTTCTGGCGGTGGCGCTAAGCCATGGCGCCAAAAAGGTACTGGCCGTGCGCGTGCTGGTACAATTCGTAGCCCAATCTGGCGTACAGGTGGTGTTACTTTTGCTGCGAAACCACAAGATCACAGCCAAAAAGTAAACAAAAAAATGTACCGTGGTGCTATGAAGAGCATTCTTTCTGAGCTTGTTCGTCAAGAGCGTTTAATCGTTGTTGATAACTTCTCAGTTGAAGCACCAAAGACTAAAGATTTAGTCGCTAAGCTCAAAGAGCTTGAGCTTACAGACGCTCTAATCGTGACTAGCGAAGTAGATGAGAATCTATTCCTAGCGGCTCGTAACCTATACAAAGTTGACGCACGTGACGTTGCTGGTATCGATCCAGTTTCTCTAATCGCGTTCGACAAAGTTGTAATGACTGCTGAGGCAGTTAAGCAAGTTGAGGAGATGCTAGCATGATTACAGAAGAGCGTATCCTAAAAGTTCTACGTGCGCCGCACATCTCTGAAAAAGCAACTATGGTTGCTGAGAAAGCGAACACTATCGTTTTCAAAGTAGCTAAAGATGCTACTAAAAAAGAGATCAAAGCAGCTGTAGAAAAGCTATTTGAAGTTGAAGTTAAGTCTGTAAATACTCTTATCACTAAGGGTAAGACCAAACGTCAAGGTCTACGCCAAGGTCGCCGCAGCGACGTTAAGAAAGCGTACGTTACTTTGAAAGAAGGTCAAGATCTTGACTTTGTTGGCGGCGCGGAATAACAGGAGTAGTTAAGAATGGCTATTGTTAAATGTAAGCCGACTTCCCCTGGTCGTCGTCACGTTGTTAAAGTTGTTAACGCTGACCTACACAAGGGCAAGCCGTATGCACCTCTTCTAGAGAAAAACTCTAAGAATGGCGGTCGTAACAACAACGGTCGTATTACAGTACGTCACATCGGCGGTGGTCATAAGCACCACTACCGTCTAGTTGACTTTAAACGTACTAAAGACGGTATCCCAGCGACAGTTGAGCGTCTTGAATACGATCCAAACCGTAGCGCAAATATTGCTCTAGTTCTATATAAAGACGGTGAGCGCCGCTACATCCTAGCACCTAAAGGTGTTAAAGCTGGTGATGCAATCCAGTCAGGTGTTGATGCACCAATTAAAGCTGGTAACACGCTACCAATGCGTAACATCCCAGTAGGTTCAACTGTACACAACGTTGAACTTAAGCCTGGTAAAGGTGGTCAGTTAGCTCGTTCGGCTGGTGCTTACGCTCAAATCGTTGCTCGCGACGGTACGTACGTAACTATCCGTCTACGTTCTGGCGAAATGCGCAAAGTTCTTTCTGAAGGCCGTGCAACAATCGGTGAAGTTGGTAACTCTGAGCACATGCTACGTGAACTGGGTAAAGCTGGTGCATCACGTCATCGCGGTGTCCGTCCAACGGTTCGTGGTGTTGTAATGAACCCGATTGACCACCCACACGGTGGTGGTGAAGGTCGTACTTCTGGTGGTCGTCACCCAGTATCTCCTTGGGGTATGCCAACTAAAGGCTTCAAAACCCGTAAGAACAAACGCACCGACAAGTACATCGTACGTCGTCGTAATAAGTAATCTATATAAGAGGATAAGCCATGCCACGTTCTCTCAAGAAAGGTCCATTTATTGACCTACACTTGCTGAAGAAGGTAGAGAAAGCGGTGGAAAGCGGAGACAAAAAGCCTATTAAGACTTGGTCCCGTCGCTCAATGATCATCCCTACGATGATCGGTTTGACCATCGCTGTCCATAATGGTCGTCAGCACGTCCCTGTATTTGTCACTGATGAAATGATCGGTCACAAATTGGGTGAATTCGCACCAACACGTACTTACCGCGGCCACGTTGCGGATAAGAAAGCTAAGAAGCGCTAAGGAGTAAATGATGGAAGCAATTGCTAAACATAACTTTGCTCGCATTTCGCCTCAGAAAGCTCGCTTAGTTGCGGATCAAATCCGTGGTAAATCTGTTGACCAAGCTCTAGAAATTTTAACTTTCAGCAACAAAAAAGCTGCTGTATTAGTTAAGAAAGTTCTTGAGTCAGCTATCGCGAATGCGGAGCACAACGAAGGTGCGGATATCGACGATCTATCAGTCGCTAAAATCTTCGTAGATGAAGGCCCTACCATGAAGCGTATTATGCCTCGTGCAAAAGGTCGTGCGGATCGTATCTTGAAGCGTTCAAGCCACATCACTGTTGTTGTAGCAGACGCTTGAGACTAGGAGAGTAAGCAATGGGTCAGAAAGTACATCCAAATGGTATTCGTCTAGGCATCGTTAAGCCTTGGAATGCTACATGGTTTGCTAACACCAAAGATTTCGCTGCCAACCTAGACGGCGACTTCAAGGTACGTCAGTTCCTTACACGTGAACTGAAAAAAGCGTCTCTATCACGCATCATTATCGAACGTCCTGCAAAAAGCATCCGTGTGACTATTCACACTGCTCGTCCAGGCGTTGTTATCGGTAAGAAAGGTGAAGACGTAGAGAAGCTACGCACAGCTGTAGCTAAAATTGCAGGTGTACCAGCGCAAATTAACATCGCTGAAGTACGTAAGCCTGAACTAGATGCGCAACTTGTTGGTGACAGCATCGCGTCTCAGCTAGAGCGTCGTGTAATGTTCCGTCGTGCTATGAAGCGCGCGGTACAGAACGCAATGCGTCTAGGTGCTAAAGGTATCAAAGTGGAAGTAAGCGGTCGTCTAGGCGGCGCTGAAATCGCGCGTTCAGAGTGGTACCGTGAAGGCCGTGTGCCTCTACACACTCTACGTGCTGACATTGATTACGCAACTTCTTCGGCTCACACTCAATACGGTGTGATCGGCATTAAAACTTGGATCTTCAAAGGTGAAATCCTAGACGGTATGCCAGCAGCTAACGCTGTAGAGCCAAAAGGCGATAAGCCTAAGAAGCAGCGCAAAGGCCGTAAGTAAGGAGTCGACAGATGCTACAACCTAAACGTACTAAGTTCCGTAAGGTTCAGACTGGTCGTAACCGTGGTCTAGCTAAGGGTACTGATGTAAGCTTCGGCGAATTCGGTCTTAAAGCTGTTGGCCGTGGTCGTCTAACTGCTCGTCAAATCGAAGCGGCACGTCGTGCAATGACACGTCACGTTAAGCGTCAAGGTAAAATTTGGATCCGTGTGTTCCCAGATAAGCCTATCACAGAAAAACCACTTGAAGTTCGTCAGGGTAAGGGTAAAGGTAACGTTGAGTACTGGGTAGCCCAAATCCAACCTGGTAAGGTAATGTACGAAATGGGTGGTGTACCTGAAGAATTGGCACGTGAAGCGTTCCGTCTTGCGGCGCGTAAACTGCCTTTCAAAACTACATTTGTAACTAAGCAGGTGATGTGATGAACGCACAAGATCTACGCGAGAAAAGCGTTGAAGAGCTTAACGCTGAGCTAATGAATTTGCTACGTGAACAGTTCAACTTGCGCATGCAAGCTGCAACTGGTCAACTACAGCAAACTCATACTCTGAAAGCTGTACGCCGTGATATCGCACGTGTGAAAACTGTTTTGACTGAGAAGGCAGGCGCATAATGAGCGAAGTAAAACGTACTCAACAAGGTCGTGTAATTAGCGACAAGATGGATAAGTCTATCACCGTTGCTATCGAACGTTTCGTAAAACACCCAATCTATGGTAAATACGTTAAACGTACGACTAAAGTACATGCACATGACGAAAACAACGAGTGTGGCTTCGGCGATACTGTTGAGATCGAAGAGTGTCGTCCACTGTCTAAGACTAAGTCTTGGACTTTGGTAAAAGTTCTAGAAAAGGCGAAGATCTAATCTTTGCTATTCTATGAAATCAAGCGGCTCCAAAAAATATTTTTGGAGCCGCTTATTTATTGACTACCCAATCACAAAAAAGGGTGGTACAATTCGCGTCCCTTTTAAAGAGGCAGCCCGACCCGTGATGGGTCTAGTTATTAATATTTAGCGGAGCACTAACATGATCCAAATGCAAAGTATGCTGGACGCAGCTGATAACTCAGGCGCACGCAGCGTAATGTGTATTAAGGTTCTGGGTGGCTCTCACCGCCGTTATGCACATATCGGTGACGTCATCAAAGTTACTGTGAAGGAAGCAATCCCTCGCGGTAAAGTAAAAAAAGGTGATGTTCTGAAGGCGGTGGTAGTGCGCACCCGTAAAGGCGTACGTCGTCCTGACGGTTCTGTCATTCGCTTCGACCGAAATGCTTGCGTATTGCTAAACGACAATACTGAGCAACCAATCGGTACACGTATCTTTGGTCCTGTGACGCGCGAACTTCGTGGCAATAAGTTCATGAAGATCGTTTCACTGGCTCCAGAAGTTCTGTAAGGAGCACGTAGAAATGGCAGCTAAAATCCGTCGTAACGACGAAGTAATCGTTCTTGCTGGTAAAGACAAAGGCAAGAAAGGTAAAGTAACTAAGGTTCTAGCAACCGGTAAAGTTATCGTTGAAGGTATTAACCTTGTTAAGAAGCACCAAAAGCCGGTACCGGCTCTAGGTCAACAAGGTGGCATCGTTGAACAAGAAGCAGCAATTGATGTTTCTAACGTTGCAATCTTTAACGCAGCTACTGGTAAAGCTGACCGTATCGGTTTCCGTTTTGAAGATGGTAAGAAAGTTCGTTTCTTTAAGTCTAATGACGAAATCGTTTCTAACTAATAGAAGTAATTTGGAGTTCTACTATGGCGAAACTGCATGATTACTACAAGTCGTCTGTAGTCGCTGAACTGACCAAACAGTTCAGTTACACAAGCGTCATGCAAGTCCCTAGAATCGAGAAAATCACCCTTAACATGGGTGTTGGTGAAGCAATCAACGATAAGAAACTGCTAGAAAATGCAGCGTCTGATATGGCAACGATCTCTGGTCAGAAGCCACTTATCACAAAAGCGCGCAAATCTGTTGCAGGTTTCAAAATCCGCGAAGGCTACCCTATCGGTTGTAAAGTAACCTTGCGTGGCGAACGTATGTGGGATTTTCTTGAGCGTTTAATTAATATCGCTCTTCCACGAGTACGTGATTTCCGTGGTGTTAGCGCTAAGTCTTTTGACGGTCGCGGTAACTACAGCATGGGCGTTCGCGAGCAAATCATCTTCCCGGAAGTCGACTTCGATAAAGTTGACCGTGTACGCGGCTTAGACATCACAATTACGACGTCTGCTGGTACTGATGAGGAAGGCCGTGCTCTGCTGGCTGCCTTTAACTTCCCATTCCGTAAGTAAGGTGAAGGGTTACTGTTATGGCTAAACAATCAATGAAAGCACGTGAAGCTAAACGTGCACAGCTAGTAGCTAAGTTCGCACAAAAGCGTGCTGCGCTAAAAGCTATCATCAGCGATGTAAACGCATCTGAAGAAGATCGTTGGAACGCGGTTCTTACACTGCAATCTCTTCCACGTGATTCGAGTGCATCACGTCAGCGCAACCGTTGCAACCAAACTGGTCGTCCACACGGTTACCTACGTAAGTTCGGTCTAAGCCGTATTAAGGTTCGTGAAGCTTGCATGAAAGGCGAGATTCCGGGTCTTCGTAAGGCTAGCTGGTAATTGCCACTTAATCATTTGGAGTAAATCATATGAGCATGCAAGATCCGATTTCGGATATGCTGACCCGCGTTCGTAACGGTCAGGCAGCAAACAAAGTTGCTGTAAAAATGCCTTCTTCAAAGCTTAAAGTTGCAATTGCTGCACTACTAAAAGCTGAAGGTTACATCGTTGACTTCGCTGTTGAAGGCGAAGCAAAACCTGAGCTAGAAGTTACACTTAAGTACTTCCAGGCTAAACCAGTAATTGAGCAACTTAAACGTGTTTCTCGTCCAGGTCTACGTGTTTACAAGAAGAAAGATCAACTTCCTTCTGTAATGGGTGGTCTTGGTATTGCTATCGTTTCAACTTCCAAGGGTCTTATGTCAGACCGCGCTGCACGTAAAGCAGGTCTTGGTGGTGAAATCATCGGCTACGTAGCTTAATAAGGAGTAGACTATGTCTCGTGTTGCAAAAGCACCTGTCGCTATTCCAGCTGGCGTAGAGGTGAAACTAAACGGCCAAGAAATCACTGTAAAAGGTGCTAAAGGCGAACTGACTAGCGTTCTAAACAACGCAGTTGTAATCGCTCAGGAAGAAAATAACCTGACTTTCGGTCCTAAAGAAGGTGTTGCTAACGCTTGGGCACAAGCAGGTACTGCTCGTGCACTAGTTAACAACATGGTTGTTGGTGTTACTGAAGGCTTTACTAAGAAGCTAACTCTTAAAGGTGTTGGTTACCGTGCTGCTATAAAAGGCAACGCTGTAGGTCTAACGCTTGGCTTCTCTCACCCAGTTGAGCACGAGTTGCCAGCGGGTATTAAAGCTGAATGTCCTAGCCAAACTGAAATCGTGATCACGGGTGCTGACAAGCAACTAGTTGGTCAGGTTGCGGCTGACATTCGTTCTTACCGTGAGCCTGAGCCTTATAAAGGTAAAGGTGTTCGTTACGCAGATGAAAATGTGCGTACTAAAGAAGCTAAGAAGAAGTAAGGTAACACTATGGATAAGAAAGCATCTCGCATCCGTCGTGCTACACGTGCTCGACGTAAGATTGCAGAACTGGGTGCGACTCGCCTAGTTGTACACCGTACTCCTCGTCACGTGTACGCACAGGTTATCGCGGCTAACGGCTCTGAGGTTATCGCAGCAGCTTCTACTGTAGAAAAAGCGATCCGTGAGCAAGTGAAATACACTGGTAACGTTGATGCAGCTAAAGCAGTGGGTAAAGCTATTGCTGAGCGCGCTCTTGAGAAGGGCGTAACTGCAGTTGCATTTGATCGTTCTGGTTTCCAATACCACGGTCGAGTAGCGGCGCTAGCAGAATCTGCTCGCGAAGCTGGTCTGAAATTCTAAGGTAGGGTTGGAAGATGGCTAAAGAACAACAAGTTCAAGCGAATGATTTGCAAGAAAAGCTAATCGCAGTTAACCGCGTATCTAAGACGGTTAAAGGCGGTCGAATCATGAGCTTCACTGCACTAACAGTAGTTGGTGACGGTAATGGTCGCGTAGGTTTCGGTTACGGCAAAGCTCGTGAAGTACCTGCAGCGATTCAAAAAGCAATGGAAAAAGCGCGTCGTAATATGACGACGATCGCTCTAAACGAAGGCACACTTCACCACCCAGTGAAAGGTCGCCATTCGGGCTCTAAAGTTTACATGCAGCCTGCTGCAGAAGGTACTGGTGTAATCGCAGGTGGTGCGATGCGTGCAGTACTTGAAGTTGCTGGTGTACACAACGTTCTATCTAAAGCGTACGGTTCTACGAACCCTATTAACATCGTTCGTGCTACGATCGATGCATTAGGTAGCATGAAGTCACCAGAAATGGTTGCTGCTAAACGTGGTCTAACTGTTGAATCTATTTCGGAGTAAGCACACGATGGCAACTATTAAAGTAACTCAAACTAAAAGCTCAATTGGTCGCCTACCAAAGCATAAAGCTACATTGCGCGGTCTAGGTCTTCGTAAAATCAACCATACAGTAGAACTTGAAGATACACCGTGTATTCGCGGTATGATCAACAAGGTTTACTACATGGTTAAAGTTGAGGAGTAATCAGAATGCGTTTGAATACTCTAGCACCGGCTACTGGCGCGAAAGCTTCTGCGAAGCGAGTAGGTCGTGGTATCGGTTCAGGCTTAGGTAAAACTGGTGGCCGTGGTCACAAAGGTCAAAAATCACGTTCTGGCGGCAATGTTCGTCCAGGTTTCGAAGGTGGTCAAATGCCTTTGAAACAACGTCTACCAAAATTCGGTTTCACTTCTCGTAAGAGCCTAGTGTCTGCTGAAGTTCGTCTAGCTGAGCTAGCGAAAGTTTCTGGTGACGTAGTTGATCTGAACAGTCTTAAAGCTGCTAACGTTATCACTAAGAACATTGAATTTGTAAAAGTTGTTCTTTCTGGTGATATCGACAAAGCAGTGACTGTAAAAGGTCTACGTGTGACTAAAGGCGCTAAAGCTGCAATCGAAGCTGCAGGCGGTAAAATCGAGGAATAATCTCGAGGAACGAGGTACAGATGGCTAAGAAACCAGGACAAGATTTTCGTAGTGCTCAGAGCGGCTTAAGTGAACTAAAGTCGCGCTTGTTATTCGTAATTGGTGCACTTTTAGTATTCCGAGCCGGCTCATTTGTGCCGATTCCTGGTATTGACGCTGCTGTACTTGCCGATTTGTTCGAACAGCAAAAAGGTACCATCGTTGAAATGTTTAACATGTTCTCCGGTGGTGCTCTTGAGCGTGCATCTATATTAGCATTGGGCATCATGCCGTATATTTCGGCATCTATTGTTGTCCAATTGCTAACTGTAGTTCATCCAGCGTTAGCTGAACTCAAAAAAGAGGGTGAAGCAGGCCGTCGTAAGATAAGCCAATACACACGCTACGGCACGCTTGTACTTGCAACATTCCAGGCTATAGGTATTGCAACTGGCCTACCAAACATGGTCGACAATTTGGTTGTTATCAACCAAACCATGTTTACGTTAATTGCAACCGTAAGTTTAGTAACCGGTACCATGTTCTTAATGTGGTTAGGTGAACAAATTACAGAGCGTGGGATTGGTAACGGTATTTCGATACTGATTTTTGCAGGTATTGTTGCTGGGTTGCCTTCTGCAATCGGTCAAACAATCGAGCAAGCGCGTCAAGGTGAATTGCATGTACTTCTTCTATTGCTAATTGCGGTATTAGCTTTCGCAGTAATTTACTTCGTTGTTTTCATGGAGCGTGGTCAACGTCGAATCGTTGTTAACTACGCGAAGCGTCAACAAGGTCGTAAAGTATTTGCTGCACAAAGCTCTCACTTGCCACTTAAGATTAATATGGCAGGTGTAATTCCAGCGATTTTTGCATCAAGCATTATTTTGTTCCCAGGAACATTGGCTCAGTGGTTTGGTCAAAACGGTGAGAGCAGCGCGTTCGGTTGGTTAACTGACGTGTCTTTGGCTCTTAGCCCAGGTCAACCGTTGTATGTAATGCTTTATGCAGCAGCAATTATCTTCTTCTGTTTTTTCTACACGGCGTTGGTTTTCAACCCACGAGAAACAGCAGATAACTTGAAGAAGTCTGGTGCATTCGTACCCGGAATCCGCCCAGGTGAGCAGACAGCGAAGTACATTGATAAAGTAATGACACGTTTAACCCTTGCTGGTGCACTGTACATTACCTTTATCTGTCTGATTCCCGAGTTCATGATGGTCGCGTGGAACGTACGTTTCTACTTCGGCGGTACATCACTACTTATCGTAGTTGTTGTTATTATGGACTTTATGGCACAGGTACAGACTCATCTGATGTCTCAACAGTATGATTCTGTGTTGAAGAAAGCGAATCTGAAGGGCTATAGCCGTTAATCCGGCGGTAGATTCAGTTTCATTTACGGAGTTTAGCAATGAAAGTTCGTGCTTCCGTTAAAAAAATCTGCCGTAACTGTAAAGTAATCAAGCGTAACGGTGTCGTTCGTGTGATTTGCAGTGAGCCAAAGCACAAACAGCGCCAAGGCTAATTAGCAGAAATTTTTACTTGAAAATGAAGGTTGGGTCGAGTATATTTCTCGGCCTACCTTTTGCGTGCAAAAGAAGTAGTATTCCGCAGCGTATCCATCACGGGCTTTGCTGCGGCTAATTCTTTTATAGAAACACTTAGGAGTGAATAATGGCCCGTATAGCAGGCATTAACATTCCTGATCATAAACATGCAGTAATCGCTCTAACAGCGATCTACGGCGTTGGTAAAACTCGCTCTCAAGCTATCTTAGCTGAAGTGGGTGTTGCTGAAAATGTTAAGATCAGTGAACTAACTGAAGAGCAGATCGATCAACTGCGTGATGGTGTAGCTAAATACACTGTAGAAGGTGATCTTCGTCGTGAAGTATCTATGAACATCAAGCGTCTTATGGACCTTGGTTGTTACCGTGGTCTTCGTCATCGTCGCAGTCTACCACTACGTGGACAGCGTACTAAAACCAACGCTCGCACCCGTAAGGGTCCGCGTAAGCCGATCAAGAAATAATCGGGAAGGTAGAGTACAATGGCTAAACAACCAATTCGCGCTCGTAAGCGCGTACGCAAGCAAGTTGCAGATGGCGTTGCGCACATCCATGCTTCTTTCAATAACACAATCGTAACCATTACTGACCGTCAAGGTAACGCTCTTGCATGGGCTACTGCAGGTGGTTCTGGTTTCCGTGGTTCTCGTAAGTCTACTCCGTTCGCTGCACAGGTTGCTGCTGAACGTTGTGCTGAAATGGCTAAAGAATACGGCCTAAAGAACTTGGAAGTTATGGTTAAGGGTCCTGGTCCAGGTCGCGAATCTACGGTTCGTGCACTAAACGCCGCTGGTTTCCGCATCACAAACATTGTTGATGCTACACCAATCCCTCATAACGGTTGTCGTCCACCTAAGAAACGTCGCGTATAACGTTTCTAGGACAGTTGGAGAAGAATCATGGCAAGATATTTGGGTCCTAAGCTGAAGCTTAGCCGTCGTGAAGGCACTGACTTATTCCTTAAGTCTGGTGTACGCGCGATCGATACCAAGTGTAAAATTGATAACGCACCAGGTGTACACGGCGCTCGTCGCGGTCGTCTATCTGAGTATGGCGTTCAGCTTCGTGAGAAGCAAAAAGTACGTCGTATGTACGGCGTTCTAGAAAAACAATTCCGTAACTACTACAAAGAAGCTGCTCGCCTAAAAGGTAACACAGGTGAAAACCTGCTTCAGCTTCTTGAAGGTCGTCTTGATAACGTAGTTTACCGTATGGGCTTTGGTGCAACTCGCGCAGAAGCACGTCAGCTAGTTAGCCACAAGGCTATCCTAGTAAACGGTAAAGTTGTAAACGTTCCTTCTTTCAAAGTAGCGGCTAATGACGTTGTTTCTATCCGCGAGAAAGCTAAGCAGCAATCTCGTATTAAAGCAGCTCTTGAAGTTGCTGAGCAACGTGAAAAACCAACTTGGATTGAAGTAGATGGTGGCAAGATGGAAGGTTCATTCAAGCGTATGCCTGAGCGTTCTGATCTATCAGCTGACATCAACGAACAATTGATCGTCGAGCTTTACTCTAAGTAAGGTTTAAACTAAAGAGAGGACACAATGCAGGGTTCTGTAACAGAATTTCTTAAGCCACGTCTGGTTGATATCGAACAAGTCAGCACGACTCACGCAAAAGTAACTCTTGAGCCATTAGAGCGTGGCTTTGGTCATACTCTGGGTAATGCACTTCGCCGTATTCTTCTATCTTCTATGCCTGGTTGTGCAGTCACAGAAGTAGAAATTGAAGGCGTACTTCACGAGTACAGCACTAAAGAAGGTGTTCAAGAAGATATTCTTGAAATCCTTCTAAACCTTAAAGGTTTGGCTGTACGTGTCGCTGAAGGTAAAGACGAAGTGTTCATTACTTTGAACAAATCAGGCTCGGGCCCTGTGGTTGCAGGTGACATCACCCATGATGGTGATGTAGAGATCGCTAACCCAGAACACGTTATTTGTCACCTAACGGATGACAACGCTGAAATCGCAATGCGTATTAAAGTTGAACGTGGTCGTGGTTATGTTCCGGCTTCTGCGCGTATCCATAACGAAGAAGATGAGCGTCCAATCGGTCGCCTACTAGTAGATGCTACTTACAGCCCTGTAGACAAAATTGCCTACGCTGTAGAAGCAGCTCGTGTAGAACAGCGTACTGATCTAGATAAGCTTGTTATCGATATGGAAACAAACGGTACTCTAGAACCTGAGGAAGCTATCCGTCGCGCAGCTACAATCCTAGCTGAGCAATTGGATGCATTCGTAGATCTTCGTGATGTACGAGTTCCTGAGGAGAAGGAAGAGAAGCCAGAATTCGATCCGATCCTACTGCGTCCTGTAGACGATCTTGAACTAACAGTTCGCTCTGCTAACTGTCTGAAAGCAGAAGCGATTCACTACATCGGTGATCTAGTACAACGTACTGAGGTTGAGCTACTTAAAACGCCTAACCTTGGTAAAAAATCTCTTACTGAGATTAAAGACGTACTTGCGTCACGTGGTCTGTCTCTGGGCATGCGCCTAGAAAACTGGCCACCTGCATCAATCGCTGAAGATTAATCGATACTAGTTAGAAGGATTAGGTCATGCGCCATCGTAAGAGTGGTCGTCAACTCAACCGCAACAGCTCACATCGCAAAGCGATGTTCAGCAACATGGCTAGCTCTCTAGTACGTCATGAAGTTATCAAGACTACTTTGCCAAAAGCAAAAGAGCTGCGTCGCGTAGTTGAGCCTTTGATTACACTAGCTAAGACTGACAGTGTTGCTAACCGTCGTCTAGCATTTGCACGTACTCGTGACAACGAAGTAGTTGCAAAACTATTTAACGAACTAGGTCCACGTTTTTCTGCTCGTCAGGGCGGTTACACTCGTATCCTAAAAGCTGGCTTCCGTGCTGGTGACAAAGCTCCAATGGCTTTCATTGAGCTTGTAGATCGCCCAGCTGCTGAAGAAGCTGCTGAGTAATCAGTTCGTAAGAACGAGAAAGCCGAGCATTAGCTCGGCTTTTTTGTATCTGTCGCTCAGCGAATATTAATCCCCACCTTGTTATGCCGTAATACTGGTTGTCGATAGCTCAATAACCGTCAATCTAGCCATTCTCCCACAGTCCGCCCAGTGCACTCAGTAATGCTTCGCTTGCACCTTGTGTGTTCAAGTAATTCAGTATGATAGGACCAAATTGACTGATCATTGATGGGTCTAAGCCGAGCGAATCAAATGCTCTGTTTACTGCTTCTATGTTGTCGATGTTCCCTAACCGGCTCTGAGCCCCTTGTAAGTTTGCAAGCCCTGGAAGTAAAGTCTTTAGTTCAGTGCTATTTTCTTGCGAAAGTTGATTTTGCGTTAAAGCAAGTAACGCGCTACTACCACCTATAGCTTGCTCTGCTGAGATAGGAAGTTGGCTCGTTAGCATATCTGTTAATGGTGAAGGTTCAGCATTTAAGCTGTTGTTAACCATATCCATGAGTCCATTTTTTTCACTTTTCTCTGTAACGATATCTAGGAAAGCGTGCGCATTGCTAATATTGATTAATAAAAGTGCGAGAGTCAGGAGCGTTTTACCCATGGTACCTCCAAAGTTAATGTTATTTTGTTGTTTTAAAGGCTATCAGAGTAACTAAAGGTGAGAGTGTCTATTTATTTTAGACAAAAAAAACGACGCCAGAGCGCCGTTTTTTAATGATAATTGAATCAATTTCAATTAAAGGATATCAAGTAGTTCTACTTCGAATACTAGTGCTGCGAATGGAGGGATTGCAGCGCCAGCGCCACGCTCACCGTACGCAAGGTCGTGTGGTACATATAGTTTCCACTTAGAGCCAACAGGCATTTGTTGTAGTGCTTCAACCCAACCTTTGATTACGCCCGTTACAGGAAACTCAGCTGGTTGGCCGCGAGAGACAGAGCTATCAAAAACAGTGCCGTCAGTTAGTTCACCGTGGTAGTGAACGCGAACTGAACTTTCTGCTGTTGGGGTTTCGCCAGTACCTTCAGTAATGATTTCGTACTGAAGACCAGAATCTAGGACGTTAACTTCTGAGCGTAGTGCATTGTCTTTTAGAAACACTTCACCTTCCGCTGCTGCAATTTTAGCGGCTTCTTGACGTGCAGCTTCTGCACGAGTTTGCATCTCTTGTAGCGCTTCGTTGATGTCATCAATTTCAATTGATGGCATATCACCAGTGAGTGCTGTTGCAATACCTGCCGCGATAGCGTCAACACTAAGACCTTCTAGACCTGAGCCTGCAAGTTGTTGGCCCATTTGTATACCAATACCGTAGCTTGCTTTCTGTTCTACTGTTTCAAATTTCATTTCAGACATAAATGTCGCTCTTATTAGGAGTGAGAAAAACAATAGAGTATCAGTTTCGAGCTAAGGTTTAAATGATTGCGATGGAATGCATAGTACCGGTTTTACTGGTGTGACCTACCTCTTACTCCATGTGATATTTCTGCTAATTTCAACCAAATTCCATTTTAGTTTCGTGAAAAGCATATACTCTCCGCATCGGTATTTTTATACTGGCAGTAGAAGTATTAAGAGGCTCATTAAAATGAATCGTCGCAGAAAGAAAAAGCAGCAAGTCGACTACGTCGAGTTGGTTAAACAAAAATTCGCTGCTATCGACTGGAAGCAGCTGTTCAACAAACAGTTATGGGTGGAGCGTTTACAGCCTGTTCAATTATGTTGGCATCGGTTACCAAAATTTCATCAGCGCACTCTGATGATTTTATCTCCCCTGTTGCTGTTAGTTCTAATTATTCCTATACCGAATGAACAGGAACAGTTAGTCGAGCCGACTGGAGTCGATAATCAGCGCGTAGCGATTAAACTGAATGCGCAAAGTTTGAGTCAACAACGTACCTCACAAAATTCAGGACCTAAATCTGAAGACTGGAAAGAGTATCAAGTGAAGAACGGTGATACGCTTGCACAAGTATTCAGAAGTAACCAGCTTTCCATGGCGGATCTTAATGCTTTAGTCAAAATTGAAGGCAGCGACAAACCTTTGAGTCAGATTAAACAGGGTCAGTTGATTCGCTTTAAGCTGACCGAAGATGATGAGTTAGATATTCTTCAGTTGGAAAAAAGTGGCCGTTCAGTCATGTTCTTTCGCTTATCGGATGGCAGTTTTGGACGTAACAAGTGATGGAACCAAAATAAAAAAGATGCGAGAAACTCGCGTCTTTTTTATTGGGGGTTATAAAGTATTGTGCTGCTGCACGGGTGCTTCTCTTCGCATGTCAACGTGAGGGATATCATCTTCAAGGTAGCAATCAGAAATTACATTGAACCCATGGCGGGCGTAAAAGTGAGAGAGGTGTTCTTGAGCGCCGATATCGATGGTTTGACCTGGCCACATTCTCTCGCATTGCGTTAGCGCGGCTTCCAGTAACTGATGGCCTAAGCCGCCTCCGCGAGCGGTTTGTTTCGTCGCCACTCGACCGATACTGACATTGTCATAGGTTGTACCAGCAGGAAGCAAACGCGCACAGGCAACGAGTTCATCACGGCGATAGCCTAAGAGGTGATGAACGCCTTCCAGCGTGTCTTTACCATCTAACTCTGGGTATGGGCATGTCTGTTCAACGATAAAGACATCAACGCGTAATTGCATCATTGCATACAGTTGTGTGGTGGTCAGTTGGGCAAATGGTAAAGTAATCCAAGTCAGCATTTCTAGTATCCATGATGTTATGTACCCAAATAAATGTGAGAGGCTCAACCTTGCATGTGAAGTCATTTGGGTTGGTTCACTCTGACTTTACTTGGTTTTGTGCTAATACTCATTAACAATGGTTAATTTTCACTGGTCTTCCTGTCAAATCTGGTGATAATGTGCTCTCTTTTCATCCCACCTGAGGATATTCCCGTGAGCAAACCAACTTTTGATCAAGTAGAGTTAAGCCCAGCATTACTCGCCACACTTGATTCTCTCAACTACACCCACATGACGCCCATTCAAGCTTTGAGTTTGCCTGCGATTTTGAAACACCGCGATGTCATCGGGCAGGGAAAAACGGGCTCAGGTAAAACGGCCGCGTTTGGATTAGGCGTATTGTCTAACCTCAACGTCAAACGCTTCCGAGTTCAGTCGTTGGTACTGTGTCCGACTCGAGAGCTTGCAGACCAAGTGGCGAAAGAAATTCGAACTTTAGGTCGAAGCATCCACAACATCAAAGTGCTCACTCTGTGTGGTGGTATGCCAATGGGGCCACAGATTGGCTCATTAGAGCACGGTGCTCATATTTTGGTGGGAACACCGGGTCGTATTTTGGATCATCTTGAGAAAGGCAGAATCAATCTTGAAGAGTTAAACACCTTGGTGTTGGATGAAGCCGACCGTATGTTGGATATGGGATTCCAAGATGCCCTGGATGCTATCATCGCGAAAGCACCTAAACAGCGTCAAACGCTACTGTTTAGTGCTACGTTCCCAGAGAAAATCGAGCAGGTGGCAAAGCGTATTATGCAATCACCGGAATTGATTAAAGTCGAGTCGACTCACGACACCTCGAGTATCGTACAATACTTTTATCGAGTCGAAGGCTCAGAAGCTCGTGACGAGGCGTTAGCCAACTTATTGTTGACTCATCAACCAGAGTCGGCGGTGGTCTTTTGTAACACTAAAAAGGAAGTACAAAGTGTTGCTGATGAACTGCATCGTAAAGGGTTTAGTGTTATCGATATTCACGGGGACTTGGAGCAACGAGAACGTGACCAAGCACTGGTGCAATTTTCGAACAAAAGTGTGTCTATTTTGGTGGCGACCGATGTGGCCGCGCGTGGTTTAGATGTTGATAACCTAGACGCTGTGTTTAACTTTGAATTATCACGCGATCCGGAAGTTCACGTACACCGAATAGGTCGTACTGGTCGCGCAGGCAGTACAGGTTTGGCATTTAGCTTCTTTGGCGAAAAAGACGGCTTACGAGTGGCACGTATTGAAGAATACTTAGAGATGGATGTGGTGCCAACAACGCTGCCAGCGAAGTCAAACCAACAGCCATACCAGGCGAAAATGGTCACGATCAACATTGATGGTGGCAAGAGGCAAAAAGTCCGCCCAGGTGATATATTAGGTTGCCTAACGGGGAAAGGTGGTATTCCAGGCACTCAAGTTGGCAAGATTCATTTGTTCCCAGTGCGCGCTTATGTAGCGGTTGAAAAATCTGTCGCCAAGAAGGCGTTGCAAACCATTAGCAATGGCAAGATGAAAGGGCGTCAGTTCCGAGCACGAATTCTTAAGTAGAATATCGATGTTATGCAAAGGCTCTTTGTTTGAAGAGCCTTTTTTTTGAGTTTACTTGGGCGTGTTATCTTTAGTTAAGCGCGCTTTAATTCGGCTCAAACTGATAGGCGTGATCCCCAGATAAGCAGCAATTTGGCTGTCGGTAATACGTTGCTTTAAATCTGGGTAATGAGCGCAAAATAATTGGTATCGTTCCTCTGGAGAGTAGAGCAGCATAAAACGTTCTTTATTCTCTTTATTAACCAGTTGGTTTTCGAGTAGCTTTAAGTAAATGGCGTGCTTTTCTGCTCGCCAGTGATGTAACGTTTCAATTGGCAAGCAAAATAGCTGACAAGCGCTCAGCGTTTCCAATAAGTAAGGCGAAGGTTGGTTCTTAATTATGCTCTCAAAGCCGATAACCCAGTCCTTCTCCCAATAAAATTCTTTACTGAATTCTTTGCCCTGCTCAGTGAGATAGCTTGCATGGCATAAGCCTTCAATAATGAAGTAAAGGTGCGAGCTAAACTCGCCTTGGTGGTTAAGAATGTGGCGCGTAGGCAGTTCGAGTAACTCACCATTTTCGATAAGTTGGTTTGCTTCTGTGTCTAAGAAGCCATGATTGACTAAGTCTGAAAAAAGATCGCTGTGCATGTGATAACTCAGAAACGGTTTTCTTTATTCTAACGGGTTTTATTGATAACAAAAAAGCGGCTCATGAGAGCCGCTTAGCGTTGTTGTCAAATCAGCCTTACTTACTTACTTACTTACTTACTTACTTACTTATTCAGGTCGATTTGGTAAACCGCGAAACCAATGTCGTCAGTCGCGACACGTTTCATTGGGTATTGACCTTTCTCTTTGATGAACTGCGCCGCTTTATCGCTAGGGGACGTTTCGAAACGAATATCTAGCGTTTTATCGGAGTTGATCGGTGCGAAAGACCAGTTGTTGTCAGCGCTTGGTGTCACTTCACCTTTTTCTTCACTCACGCGAGAAATATAAGCGGCGACGACAGAGCGGTTTTCATCTGGTGCGTCAAACGCAATAAAGTCTGGGCCCGTACCAGGGAAGGTATTGCTATAAGCACGGTAGTTATTGGTTGCGATGATGAAGTCCTGCTTCGAATCAACAGGCTTACCATCGAATGTCAGATTCACAATACGCTGAGAATCTGGATTAATCACTTTGCAACTCGCATCGTATTTGGGTGGTTGGGTGATATCGATCTGGTAGTTCACTCCATCAATGACATCGAAGTTGTACGTACGGAAATTATCCCAATCAATCAAAGGTTGCGGCTGAGTGTTTGTGATATCGATGTGGTTAAATTGTCCCGCGCTGCACTCTAGCCATTCGCGAACCTCTTTACCTTTCACTTTCATCGCAACCAAGGTGTTTGGATATAAGTAAAGATCGGCCGCATTACGGAAGGTGAGCTGACCGGACTCTACTTCCGTGAAGTTGCTTGGATCGTTTTTACGACCGCCGACTTTAAATGGTGCTGCCGCACTCAGTACTGGAATGTCAGAAAGGTCTGGGTCGCCTTGAATAAAGCGTTCTACGTAGTCTTTCTGAGCAAGGTTAACGATTTGAATGGTTGGGTCGTCTTGCACCAATGCAAGGAAGCTGTACATCACATCATTCGCTTTCCCGATAGGCTGGTTGACGAATTCACGCGTGCCTTTGTGATCTTCTGCTAATGCTTTCACGATGCCTTTATCGGCTTCAGCCAAAGATTGTTTATTGGCTTTGTCGAAGATTGGCCGTGCTTCAGAACGACCTTCGACCACTTGCCACTTGTCATCTTTCTCTTTCAGTAGCAAGTCCATCACACCGACGTGGCTCCCCCAGCGACCCGGCATAACCGAAGTGACACCATTGATGGTCCCTCGGTCAGTGTCAACGCCTTGCAGGTCAGCAAAGTCTTTCCCTGGGAAGACGGCGTGAGAGTGACCAAAAGCAATCGCATCAATCCCGTCGACTTGAGTTAAGTAGTAGATTGAGTTCTCTGCGCCTAACTTGTATGGATCAGTAGAAATGCCGGAGTGAGGAATCGCGATGATCACGTCGGCGCCTTGTTTCTTCATTTGAGGGATCAGCGTTTCTGCCGTTTCCTTAATATCTTTGGCAAAAACGTTGCCTTCAAGGTTCTTCTTATCCCACACCATAATTTGGGGCGGAACAAAGCCGATGTAGCCGACTTTAACTTGATGTGCGTCGCCGTTGGTGTCTTGGAAGGTATGCGTTTTGATCAGGTAGGGCTTGAAATAGTGCTCCCCTGTTTTTTTATCAAATACGTTTGCGTTGATGTAAGGAAAGTTCGCGCCCGTCAAAGTCTTGGCTAAAAAGTCCAAGCCATAGTTGAATTCATGGTTACCAATGTTGCCCACATCGTAGTTTAACTGGTTCATCGCCTTGTAGACCGGGTGTACATCGCCAGCGTTGATCCCTCTCGCCGCCATGTAATCGCCCATTGGGCTGCCTTGGATCAAATCACCGTTATCAACCAATACACTGTTTTCTGCCTCTGATTTTGCCTGCTTTACTAATGTGGCGGCACGGCTTAGGCCGATTTTTTGTGACGGTTGATCTTTGTAGTAATCGTAATCCATCACGTTAGTGTGAATATCGGTGGTTTCGATAATACGAAGCTTGATGGTATCGGCCATCGCAGAGCCTGCAAGCGTTAGCATGCCACCTAAAACTGCGAGCGAGAGGGAATTAACTGCCATTTTTATGTGGTACTCCAATTCAATGGGATAGGGAAGTCATACTCGTAATGTAGCAAACGCAGTGCAACTTGATGATAAAGAAACAATAAACTGTGAACATCCATCAGTTTACTGAACCTTATTCATCGTAATCGCCGATTTTTTCACGCTTTTGAATGAGACCAAACAAAAAATTCTTAGCAGATTTTTGAATAAAAAATGAAATTTTAGAATTTCAGGTAATATGAACGCCCCGCCATAATGCTTGCACAACAATATCAATGGATGATGAGCAAGCACATGGCAACGAACGATTCAGTCACTTCTTTTCCTCAACAAAAGCCTCGATTGGTTGCTGATAACCCAGTGGCTGGTGTTACACGTTTTGCCAAGCAAACGCTACAACCGAGTGAAGTTGCGCTGGTGGGGGCTGGGCCCGGTGATCCTGAGCTTTTGACGGTGAAAGCGCTCAACTGTCTACAGCAAGCGGATGTCGTTTTGTACGACTATCTGGTCTCTGAGGAGATCATGGCGCTGATCCCAAGCGATACGATTTTAGTCTGTGTAGGCAAACGTGCTGGACATCACAGCGTGCCACAAGAGAAAACCAACCAGCTTTTAGTCGACTTCGCAAAACAAGGCTATCGCGTGGTTCGAATTAAAGGCGGCGATCCATTTATGTTTGGGCGGGGTGGAGAGGAGCTCGAGGTACTCGCCGATGCGGGGGTGCGTTTTCAGGTTGTGCCGGGTATTACCGCGGCGGCTGGCGCAACCGCCTATGCGGGTATTCCGCTGACGCATCGTGATTATGCGCAATCGGCTATTTTTGTCACCGGCCATTTAAAAGAAGCAAGTGATGAGATGGACTGGTCAACGCTGGCGCGTGGTAATCAGACTTTAGTGATCTACATGGGCCTGATGAAATCACACTATATTCAGAAACAACTCATTAAGCACGGTCGCGCAACATCGACACCGATTGCCATCATTGAACGCGGTACCCAAATTCAACAAAAAGTATTGACGGGACAACTATCCCAGCTCTCTGATTTATCGAAAGAAGCCAAGGCGCCATCGTTGATTGTTGTCGGAGAAGTGGTGCGATTGTCTCAAAAGCTAGATTGGTTTTTACCCAATACGGATTGCAGCAAAAATGTCATTGCCAACGCCATATAATTTCAGCCCAAAGATCAGAGACGTAACGCGGCTTCAAGCTTAAAAAGGAAAGACAAAACATGGACCAACAACGTTTAACTCACCTTAAACAACTCGAAGCGGAGAGTATTCATATTATCCGTGAAGTTGCGGCTGAGTTTGATAACCCAGTCATGATGTATTCAATTGGTAAAGACTCATCAGTGATGCTGCACCTTGCGCGTAAAGCTTTTTATCCGGGTAAGATTCCATTTCCACTGCTGCATGTGGATACCGATTGGAAGTTCCGCGAGATGATTGAGTTTCGTGACCGCACGGCTGAAAAATATGGTTTTGAGCTTTTGGTACATAAGAACCCAGAAGGGCTAGCAATGGGTTGTAGTCCATTTGTTCATGGCTCTTCCAAGCACACCGACATCATGAAAACTCAAGGTCTAAAGCAAGCATTGAACAAATACGGCTTTGATGCGGCCTTCGGGGGAGCGCGTCGTGATGAAGAGAAATCACGAGCGAAAGAGCGCGTGTATTCATTTCGCGATAAAAACCACACTTGGGATCCTAAGAGTCAACGACCAGAGCTGTGGAAAACTTACAACGGCCAAGTGAACAAAGGGGAAAGTATTCGTGTATTCCCACTGTCAAATTGGACTGAACTGGATATCTGGCAATACATCTATCTAGAAAGCATTGAAATTGTTCCCCTTTATCTGGCTGACAAACGCCCTGTTGTTGACCGTAATGGCATGTTGATCATGGTTGATGATGACCGCATGACGCTTCAACCGGGTGAAGTGATTGAAGAGAAGAGCGTACGTTTCCGTACTCTGGGTTGTTATCCATTGACTGGGGCTATCGAGTCAGAAGCGAACACTTTGACTGGCATTATCGAAGAGATGCTGGTGGCCACGTCGAGTGAGCGCCAAGGTCGAGCGATCGACCACGATCAGTCAGGATCGATGGAGCTTAAGAAACGTCAAGGTTACTTCTAAAGGATCTAAGGAAAGAGAATGAACAGTGCAGTTGAAGCTCAATTAGCCGAGCTTGGTATTGAAGGCTATTTAACACAACACCAGTACAAGTCGTTACTTAGATTCTTGACTTGTGGCTCGGTAGATGACGGTAAAAGTACACTAATTGGTCGTTTACTCCATGACTCAAAACAGATTTATGAAGATCAGCTAGCGGCAGTGCATTCAGACAGCCAACGTGTGGGCACTACGGGTGAAAAGCCTGACCTTGCGTTACTGGTAGATGGCTTACAAGCCGAGCGCGAGCAGGGGATCACGATTGATGTGGCTTATCGCTATTTCTCGACGCAGAAACGTAAGTTCATCATCGCCGATACTCCTGGGCACGAGCAGTACACGCGTAACATGGCAACAGGCGCATCGACGTGTGACTTAGCGGTGATCTTAGTCGATGCACGTAAAGGCATTCTTGACCAAACTCGTCGTCACTCTTTTATTTCCAACCTACTGGGTTTGAAACACTTTGTTGTGGCGATCAACAAGATGGATTTAGTGGATTACTCGCAACAGCGCTTTGAAGAGATCCGCGATGAGTATCTTAAGTTTTCTGAGAATCTAACCGGGGATATTGATATTCAAATTATCCCGATTTCGGCGCTAGAAGGCGACAACGTGGTGGACAAAGGGCAAAACCTGAGTTGGTTTAAAGGCCCGTCGTTGCTTGAACTTCTTGAGACGGTCGATGTGGAGCAAGAAAAAGGCGCGGGTGAATTCCGCTTCCCAGTGCAATACGTTAACCGTCCTAACCTTGATTTTCGCGGTTTTGCGGGGACGGTTTCATCGGGCTCGATTAAAGTCGGTGATGCAATCACAGCGCTGCCATCGGGGAAAACGTCAATCGTGGCGCGCATTGTTACGTTTGATGGCGATCTCGAAAAAGCGCGTGCTGGTTTAGCGGTGACCCTAACTCTCAGCGATGAGATCGATATTAGCCGTGGCGATTTGATTGTGCTGGATAATGCTCAAGTGGAAACCACAAATCATCTGCTTGCCAATGTGGTGTGGATGACGGAGCAACCGTTACAGCCCGGTCGTGACTACGACATTAAAATCGCGGGCAAAAAGACCGTGGGTCATGTTGAGTCGATTCGTCATCAATACGATATCAACAATCTGTCGACCCACAGCGCGGCTGAGCTGCCATTGAATGGTATCGGCTTGTGTGAATGGTCTCTCAATGAATCTGTAGCGCTAGATAACTATCAAGATTGTGCCGATACCGGAGGTTTTATCATTATCGACCGTCTGACGAACGTGACGGTTGGTGCGGGCATGGTGAAAGAAAGCCTTGCGGCGGTAGAGCGCGATTTGACGGATATTTCAGCGTTTGAGCTAGAGCTTAATGCGCTTGTGCGTAAGCACTTCCCCCATTGGGAAGCGAAAGACGTCAGTCAGCTGCTGAAAGCATAATTGGTCAGCCCAAGTGCGAGAGCATGAGCCGATCATCTTTCGTGCTTGGGGCGTCGCAGCCTAACTGAGCTGCGAAATCAAAGAGGTCATTCTCCTAATATCAGAATGTTTCGGTGAAGTCTAAGCAGACCGAGGGGCCTGAGTTTTTTTCGCTTGTGTTCGTTTTGTCTGTTTACTCGTTTTTTGCGGTATATCGCCGTTAAACGAGTTGTTGTTGCGCCCTTTTGCGGGCTATTTGGTAAGGAAAGGCTATGTGGGAACAAGGATTTGTATTAGCGATATTGCTTGGCATTATCACTTGTTTGCTTGTCACGAAAATTAAGCCTAGTTATGTCTTTGCAGGGGCAGCCTTTATCGCATTTATGGCGGGGATGATGGACTCCGCCACCATCGCATCGAATTTTACCAACTCTTCATTACTCACGTTAGTGTTGTTGATCCTCGCATCGTGCGCTTTAGAAAAAACATTGCTGATCAGTTGGGTCAGCCGCAGTATTTCTGAAGGGAATCTGGGCAGTGTGATTGCCAAACTCGGCGTCTCGACGGCATTATTATCCTCATTTACTAATAACACCGCTGTGGTGGTCTCGTTGATTGGCGCGATTAAACGTAATCAAAAGCATGCGCCGTCAAAGCTTTTGATCCCACTCTCTTACGCCGCGATATTGGGTGGGACGTTAACCTTGATAGGGACATCGACCAATTTAATCATCAACAGTTTTGTGGAAGATGCAGGGCTACCGAGCCTGAACTTTTTTGCCCCGACCATGATTGGTTTAGCTGTGCTGGCGGGTGGGATGTTGATCCTGATCCCCTTGAGTTATTTATTACCGAATTACGACGATCACAGCCAGGAAGACTTACCGTATTTTCTTGAATCTCGTGTGGAGCCGGGATCATCGTTGGTTGGCCGGACGGTTAGCGAGAATAATTTACGCGCCTTACGCAAACTGTTTCTCGCTGAAGTGGTGCGCGATGGTGTCACCGTGCCCTCCGTGGGGCCAGATTTTGTGCTTAACGCGAAAGACCGGTTACTGTTTTGTGGTGATGTTGAGAGTGTTGCCACACTGCAAGAAATCTCTGGCTTAACGCTGTTTGGTCATCAGCATTTGAATGGACAGAACTTTATTGAAGTTGTGGTCAGTTCGTCAGCCAGTTTCTGTTATAAAACGCTCAAAGAGAGCCGTTTTCGGGATAGGTTTGACGCCGTGGTGGTGGCGATTCGCCGCGGTCATGAACGCTTGGAAGGTGGTTTAGGCAGTATTACCTTAGAACCTGGTGATACCTTAGTTTTGGTGCCGGGTAAGCGGTTTGAAGCAGAGCGCCGAGCACAACGTAAAGAGTTTGTTCTGGTGCATGAGTTGGATTCTAGTGCGCGGCTAGATACACACAAATCGTTTATTGTGCTATTTGGTTTCGCGGCCGTGATTGGTGGTGCATTGTTGGAACTGGTGCCGATGATGAAAGGTCTTGCCGTGTATATCATTGCGCTGATAGCGTTTGGCATTGTGCAATTCTCAGAACTGCGTCGCCGTTTTCCCCTCGATATTGTGGTGATTGTTGGTTCCGCTTTATCCATCGCCCAACTGATGATCTCCTCAGGGTTGTCCGAGAAGATGGGGGCGATATTTATTGAAGCGTTCAATGGCTGGGGCGTATTTGGCGCTTTGGTCGCAACTTACATCATGACATTAGTTCTTACTGAACTGGTGACGAACAATGCCGCGGCTGCGCTTTCTTTTCCTATCGGCTATAGCATGGCGGTTGGTTATGGCGTTGATCCGATGCCATTCATCATGGCGGTCTTGTTTGGCGCCAGTGCGAGCTTTATTTCTCCCTACGGTTATCAAACCAACCTGCTGGTGTACAGCGTAGGCAATTACAAATTGACCGACTATGTGAGAATCGGTGTGCCGATTTCGATTGTGTACTCTGTATTAGTACTTACTTTGATTCCGGTCTTCTTCCCGTTTTAATTCCGATATTTACAAGGATACGTTATGACTGCCGAGACGACGGTAAAAGATGAACACATTGTTTGGCACCAGCATTCGGTCGATAAACAGTGTCGGGCTGAATTAAAGCAGCAAAAGCCTGCTGTATTGTGGTTTACCGGCTTATCTGGCGCGGGTAAATCAACCGTAGCAGGGGCGCTGGAAAATCGCCTCGCTGCCCAGGGGTTCCATACGTACTTATTGGATGGTGACAATGTGCGACATGGTTTATGTAGTGACTTGGGGTTTTCACTGCAAGATCGTCGCGAGAACATTCGTCGTATTGGTGAGCTGGCTAAATTGATGGCGGATGCGGGTCTCATTGTGTTGTCGGCGTTTATTTCACCACACCGAGCTGAGCGCCAGTTAGTGCGCGATCTGTTGCCAGACGGTGAGTTTATCGAGGTGTTCGTCAATGCTTCCTTGGCTGTGTGCGAAGGGCGCGATCCAAAAGGCTTGTATCGAAAAGCACGCGCGGGGGAAATCCTTAATTTCACTGGTATCGACTCAGAATATCAAGCGCCTGAAAGTCCGGAAATTGACTTACCAGCGGGTGAAAAGAGCGTCGATGAGCTGGTGGATTTGTGCTTAGCAGCACTTCAGTCGCGTGGCGTGATCCGATAACTCTGCATTTGGATCATTGGTGGTCAAAAAGTCATGGCTTTACTTGAGAAGCATTCGGAACATTCATGGCCCAAAGCTTCTCAGTTGAGCTTACACGGTATGGTGGACCGCGTTGTTCGCGTCACTATGAACACTAAATTTTTGATTTAACAGCGCGATCATCTGCTCGTAGTACTCAGAATTGGGTTTATTGCCGAGCAAGGTACAAAGTTCATTTCCCGTCGGGGTGAAACGATAATATAACAAGCGAACCCCTTTGCTGTTGACGTGCAGTGACAAATTCTTCCCTTGGTAAGTGAGGACTAATGGTGTCTCGGTACTAATTTGTCCAGATTCCAGCTCGGTTCTATGCAGTAGCCCGATTTCAATTAAGACCAACAAACTCGAATAGGGCAGTTGAAAGCTTCCCATGTTTAAACTACTGGCAGTATCGCGTTTGCCAAAACTAAACATGCCACCATGTGCTTTATAACCAAGCAGTAACTTTTTACTGTTATCACCACCAAAACTGCATGCGAGCGCAGCGGCTCTTTGTAGCGTTTGTGCTTCTTTGGGGGACATGTCTTTGAGGATCTTTAATGCTTTCATTGACGTCGACCCCGGATTAGTGACTTCGCGTTTCATCACTTGAGCCCACAGCTTTTGCATTGAACTGTTGTGGATGTCTTGAGCCATCTCAAAAAATCGATACAACCAGTCTTGGTCTGGCTCACCGGCCATTTCATCTCGGCATGAGCCATGCGCCAGTTTTAAAATGTGCTCTAGATTTTTCTGTCTTTGCTCTTGGCGTCTTTTCTCGCGCAGTTGCGCTCGTTCAAGCGCGGGCTTGGCGGGGGGGTCGACTTGCAACAAAGCATCGAGGCCATGGATTTGCGCAATACTTTCAATCCGGCTAGCACTGTCTCTGATGTAACCTTTTTTCTTGTCGTGATGACTGCTTTTTTCTGAGCTTGACTGGTGTTCGATGACAACAGGTTGCTTTGTCGGTTCTGCCATTAATTTTCCTACCATCCTACCAAGAGCGACGATGTTCGCTAGTGTCAATTTACACCTTATCTGAAGAAGCGACCAGATAGGAGTTCTCAGTTTTGAACGAATAGGGCTGTTCAAAATGATAACAAGTTGTTAAAATTGTTATCACTATTTTGGAGGAGCGATGAAGTTCTCGGAAGCAAGCAAACTGAAAAAGCACCTGTCGATAGCGTTTCTTTTGGTTCTTTATGTGGGCGTATTGGTGTACTTATCACGCTACATTGTGTGACACCAAATGACCAAAGGCGCCGATACGACGCCTTCGATGTACTGAATCAACGACTGACACTACATATCGTCGTAGGCTTCTAGTTTCGAACCCTCAATAATGTAAGCTGTTTCTGCTAACTCATGGCTCAGCGTCTCTGTTTTGAGTTTCCCAACTACATAAATGACATCCCACAATTCCTGAATTGGTGCGCCTTTCGGGAATTTCACATAAATGATCTGGTTCGGCGGTGGTGGCGGAACATGGATACACGCCCCAAAGTAGGGCACCAATAAGAACTCAGTCACGGTGTTGGCGTCGCCTTCAAGCGGGATCACAAAGCCAGGGATTTTGACTAGGCTACCATTCAGCTCTGGTCGAACATTGCCGATCTTAGATTGTTGGGCCGCACCGCCACTGTGATTTGAGTCTGGCATGCCGACACTGTCGAACAGTTTGCGTTCAGCTTCTGGGATAAGATCTATCCAATCGAGTTTTAATGGTGCGGCGTTCGCTGCCACAGGCGCAATAAATGCGAGGATGAGCAAGCCGCTAACGAGTATTTTTCTCCACATCTTGTTAAATCCTTATTGTCATTCCGTCACAGAGTGACTGTCGGTAGGCGCGAAAAGCTGGGATGAAACCAATCACAATACCAGCGCATTGTACGCAAGCTAATAGTATCCATTCATAGGGCGATAAGACGCTTAAAGTGAGAGTTATCCCGTAGTGTTGTTGAATAATGGGTTGCACGATAGCGACAATGGCATACAAACTGACTACGCCTGTGACAATTCCAGCCGCAGTCAGCAAGCTGGCTTCACTAATTAATAATGAGAACACATGACGAGGTCTTGCCCCCATGGCGCGCAAAATCGCCATTTCACGGCGGCGCTCCTGTAAGCTGGTTAATAAGCTACTTAGCATGCCTAGCAACCCTGCGATCACGACAAAGCCCGACACCGCCATCAACGTTTGTTCGGCGACCGACATCATGCCCCACAGTTCATGTAACGCCACGCCCGGCATAACCGCACTCAGTGGCTCTTTTGGGTAAGTATTGATTTGCCTTTGCAGAGCAAACGTTTGGATGCGTGATTTCAAACCAACCAGCATGGCGGTGATCTGCTTGGGCTGAAAGTCTCTGTTTTTGAGATCTTGTGCCTTGGGGGTTGGGCCTAAACGTGCACCGCTTTCCCATCCGGCGTGAATGGCTTCGATGGCTTCTAGTGATATATGCACCGTTTTGTCGACTGGCGTACCTGTGGGAGCCAAAATGCCAACCACGTTGAAGGGTAAATTATCGTGACGGCTAAAACCAACATCACTGATGCCGTGAGCAATGATGATTTCACTACCAATGTGATACCCCAGCTGCTTTGCGACATCAGAGCCGAGTACGGTTTCAAATAACCCATTGAATTCTCGGCCTTCACTGAAGGTGAGTGATTGCTTACTTCCGAATTTATAGTGTTCAAAATAGCTGTGGTTGGTTCCCATGACTCGAAAGCCTTTGTGCGAGTCGCCAAGTGAGATTGGAATTGCCCAATCTACTGCTCGATGATTGGCAAACTCTTGGTAGCTCTTCCAGTCAATGTTGTTGGTGGCGTTACCAATCCGAAACACAGAGTAAAGCAGCAAGTTCACCTGCCCAGAGCGCCCGCCAATGATGAGGTCGGTGCCGGAAATGGTATTGGCGAAGCTATCTTTTGCCTGAGTACGAATACGCTCGACACCTAATAGAAGTACCACCGAAATTGCCACCGTCATGATGGTTAAAATGGCAGTGGCTTTACGGTTCATCAAGCTCTTCCAAGCGAGCTTTATAACAGCGCTCATGATGCGGCTCCTAGGTTGGTCGCTTGATTAATGTCTGGCAGGTTGAGAGTACGGTCAAACATAGGTTCGAGTGTTGGATCGTGGCTGACAAACACCAGTGTCGCGTTAGCTTGGTTTGTTTGTTCCATGAGTAGTTCGAGGAAGGCCTTGCGGTTATCGTGATCTAGAGCTGATGTTGGTTCGTCAGCGATTACTAACTCCGGATGCCCAATCAGCGCTCGCGCTGCGGCAACACGTTGTTGCTGACCAATACTCAGCTCTGATACAGGGCGAGTATGAAGTCCGATCGGCAAATGGAGCCGATCTAACAACGCTTGAGCCTGCTCTTCTAACGTCTTAGATGACGTTTTTGAAGTAACGCGATTGTGTTTTATTTGGCTAAATTGACAAGGCAGGACTACGTTTTCAACAACGTTTAGGTAAGGCAATAAATTGAATTGTTGGAAGAGATAGCCAATGTGATCGGCTCGAAATTTATCCCTCTCGCTTGCACCTAGGCGGGCGAGATCTGTCTCTAAAACAGAGAGAGAGCCAGACGTTAAGGTGTTGATACCAGTAAGTAGGGCGAGCAGGGTGGATTTACCACAACCACTGGGACCTTTGATAAAAACATGCTCACCTTGCGCAATGTGTAACTGTGGGATGTGGATGGTCGCGTGTGTTGAGCCGGGCCAGGTAAACTGGGCATCATTCAGTTCAACAACGTTTGACGTGGTTCTAGTCATATTAAATCACCAAAACATTAGCGTGTAAGTAGGTACTCACACGCTAATGATGTTACTTGATTACGATTTGAGAGTTATCTTTGCTCAAATGAGTTGTTGACTGCGTGGTGTCCGTGAACATATTGACGTTGATTGACTCAGTCGTTGGAAATTGATTGAACCAGTCGGTTTGAATGTGACTGAGTTGGTTAACTTGGTCACAGCTGAAGCGATATTGCACCGAAAACTCACCATGTCCGCCATTTTCATGCTCCTCATGGTGAGCATCGTGACCGTCATGTTCATCATGATGTTCGTGCCCTTCATGATCGTGATTTGCATGGTCATCATGGTCGTGCTCGCTATGATCATGCCCTTCATGTGCACCACCAAGATTATGCGCGACATGGACTTCTTCAATATCACAACTCGCCTGTTCGTTGAGGGTCAACAACGTGTGGCTGTCTTCCAATGTGGTTATGGCCTGTTTCAGTGCTTGCTCTTGCTGCGCATTTTTAGGTGCATGCTCGAAACCCACAACGTCGGCTCCGGGCGCGGTAATTTCTACTAATAAATCTTTACCGTCTTGGGCGATATTAAACTCGACGTGGCTGTGAACGTGGGCGCCATGTTGACGGTACTCTTCTGTATTCGCCGCCGTAGATAAAGATAAGCCGATAACAAAAGCTAAAAAGTGTGTAGTAGATGGCATAGTGGTATTTTCCTAATTTTGCTTACATTAACCTGAACGATATGGGCTTAGGTTAAAACGTAACAATGACGTCATTGGTCGGCACGCAAGGGGGCCGAAATAACAAACATTATGTTGAGTGTGGGGGAGTTTGACGATTAAGCAAAAGAAGGTGGTGCGCGGGCGGAGCAAGGCACGGCTTCAATATAAAGGCAGCCTTCGGCCGTATCATGGTATCGGACGCGAGTATAAGTGAGTGGCGTGATGACCGACTGAGCTTTGACTAGGCCGTGCTGAACACCAGAAAACAGTTGGCAATGATGGTGGGTGTGGTGTTCGGGAGTAATATCAATCTGATGAAGGATGGCCGCAAAATTCCAAGCGATCAGCAATGCGACACTGAAAAACAAAACAGTGCGATGCCAGTGTTTTAGTGTCTTTTGTTGGGAATGATGCATCTTAGAGCCTGAAACCTTACCAATTGTTATAATATAACATCCATTATTAGTAAAAGTTCACTCTTTTGTTCGTTTGCAGGAACATTGAGGTCAATACCGTCGATATGACCAGATCTCATCTTACAGTCTGTCGGTGAGATGACTTCTTACTTTACCGCCAATCAGGTAAGAAGCCAAACGCACGGGTTAGATGTTCTGCTTGATAAGTTCGAGCACTTTTGTAATGTCCTCTTGCTCAAGCGCGCCTTCTTTAACAAACAGTACTTTGCCTTGCTTGTCTTGAACGATAATCGCCGAGCTTTCTTCTTTAAGAGCCCAAGCAGCGGCAACTAAACCGTTTTCATCAAGAACCATAGATGACCAAGGGAACTCTTTTTTGCTGTCCTGCGCCGAAGACTTTACGAACGAGCCTGTTCCCCAAATTGCATCATCTTGGTTGATGATCGTGGTCGTTTGGTAATTCTCTTCTGGGAACTGAGCTGTGGTAATGGCAGACATTAAAGGGGCGTTCATTTCTTTTGCGCTACTGCGCCCAGCAATCGCCTGAATCACATGAATTTTACCTTGCATATGTTGAGTCGCCCACGGTTGATACGCGACGCCTTCGCCTTGTAAAACAATTTCGCCATAAGCGCCCACTTTCACTGGTGGCACCGTTTCACCAATGGATAGGTTATGAGCAAACGCAAGGCTTGGCATTAGTCCCAGCAGCAGAGAGAGGAGAGTCCTAGTTTTCATATTGTTATATTCCGTATGGGGTAGAAGTTTTTCAGTATATATCCAGAGATGAGAAATTTGTAGAACTACAGGTAACATTTATTTAACGTACGCAGTGATGTAACATTGCGTTATGTGTAGAATTTGCTAAAATATCGTCGTCGTAAATTGCGTATAAAGATTGTGCGTATGAAGATTGCAGGATAAAGCAATCAGTGTTTTCTCAAAGGGAGTTGAGGTGAATTATGCTACGTGAGTTTGCTATATACCGACCACAGCAAGTGGCGCGATTCGTGAAAAGATTATTTAAAGGGCAATTTTTTATCGCTGGGGTGGGGTGCTTTCAGTTTGATAATGGCAAAGTTTTGCTGCCTGATGTCAACGATCATAAAAGGCTTAGTATTTTTAAAGAAGTTAACCAAGTGATTGCCGCATTGCCAGTTTAATCTTTCACTCAATTTTGCATTTAGCTTTCGATTTTATAAAAAGAGCGACCTCTCAGGTCGCTCTTTTTCGTTTCAGTTAGGCATGGCTAACTTGGCAAGTTAGGTGGGAAGCACACCCCTGTCCCCCCGATACCACAATAGCCATTAGGGTTCTTGGCAAGGTATTGCTGGTGGTATGTTTCGGCAAAGTAGTATGGCCCTGCGGGTTGTACCTCTGTGGTTATGTTTGAACGTTGCTCTTTTTGTAACGCTTGCTGATACTGAAGCTTTGACTGCTCTGCGATGTCTTGTTGCTCTGCAGAATAGGTATAGATGGCAGAACGGTACTGTGTGCCTAAATCGTTACCTTGACGCATCCCTTGAGTTGGGTCGTGTCTCTCCCAAAAGACAGTCAGTAGTTTTTTGAGTGAAATGACGCGTTCATCAAAGACAACTCGCACCACTTCGGTATGGCCAGTTTTGCCAGTACACACTTCTTCATACGTTGGGTTTGGCGTGTGGCCACCGGCATAGCCAACAGAAGTTGAGATCACGCCATCTTGTTGCCAAAATACGCGTTCTGCTCCCCAAAAACAGCCCATGCCAAGCAAAATTTGTTGCTGATGAGGCTGTAATGGCGCCGTTAAACTGGATTGATTGACAAAATGATGGTCGTCAATCTGTATTGGTTGTTCTCTACCGGGCAGTGCGTCTTCTATACTGATCAATATCTGTTTGTTAAGCATGGTATCTGTCCTTTAATACGTGTCTTAAGTTTGCGAGCTTTTTTCACTTCGTCTGTATCTTATGTTGTGATACGTAGAGCGTGGTAAGGCTATTAATACTACAGACTTAGCCTTTAATTGGCGTTATTATTGTTTACGTTTATTTAACCTCATTCAGCTAAAAAGCTTGATAAGAAAGCATGATAAAAAAAGCTCTCTCCACTATTGTTGGCCTGCTTGTCTTTTCCCATGGTGCCTACGCCGATGTTTCTTTGACCTTAAAAGGCATCGATGGCGCATTGGAAGAGAATGTTAGTGCTTACTTATCGTCGATTCCAGAGAAGGATTACGCCACCTCTCTGCGCTTCCAAGCGCGATTGGATCAAAGTATCACTGAAGCGTTGAATGCGCTCGGGTATTATCATGCAAAAATTTCATACGCTATGCCCGAAGGGAATGATGAGCTGATCGTTAACATCAACCCCGGTTTACCTGTCAAAGTGACCGTCATGGATGTGGTGATCACGGGTGAGGCAAAAGACGATAAAGAGTTTGCCAATCTTATTGAACGTTCTCCGCTAAAAGTTGGCGAAGTACTCAATCAAGGCGAGTACGATAGCCTCAAATCAGGTATTCGCAATCTGGCGTTGCAACGTGGGTATTTCAATGGGGATTACAAACTCACCAAACTTGAAGTGATCCCTGATCTTTATGAGGCTAACGTGCGCTTGCACTATGACAGTGGTATCCGCTACCACTTTGGGCCTATCAATATAACGGGAAGTCAGATTTGGGAAGATCGTGTTGAGTCGATGCGTCCCTTTGAAACTGGGGAGCCTTACCTCGTTTCTGGCGTCGGCGAGTACAACCAAAACCTTTCCAATACCGATTGGTTCTCTTCTGTATTTGTTGAGCCTGACCTAAGTAAGCTAGATGAAGGCCGTGAGTTACCAATTAAAATCTCTTTGGCACCTGCGCCGAAAAATCAGATAGAAACGGGTATTGGTTACTCAACCGATACTGGTGTACGTGGCACTTTAAAGTGGAAAAAACCGTGGATCAGTTCTCGCGGTCATAGCTTTAATACCGCGTTGTCGTTGTCTAAACCAGAGCAAACCATTACGGCAGGCTACAAAATTCCACTTGATGATGCCTTACGTGAATATTACCAACTGCAATTTGGTTTGAAGCATCTAGATAACCGAGATACCGAGAGTTTGGAGTCGAACTTAGCGGTTGAGCGACATTGGTTGACGGATGTTGGCTGGCACAAAACCGTTTATTTACGTCATTTATATGAGAATTACTCACAGGGTCTACAAGACGATGGCGTGAATTTCTTTCTTCCTGGGGCGACATTTTCACGTACTCGTGTTCGTGGAGGTAGTATGCCTATGTGGGGAGACAAGCAAAGCGTGACGATCGAGTATGGTGATCCTGCTTTGTTATCAGAGACGCGAGTATTGCGCCTGTTAGGGCAGTCGTCATGGATCCGCGGGATTGGCGAAAATCATCGTGGTTTATTCCGCGTGGAAGGTGGGGCGAACATCACTGACGAGTTTGAAAAACTCTCTCCGTCATTACGTTTCTTTGCGGGTGGTGATAGCAATATTCGTGGTTACGGTTATGAATCTATCTCACCTGTTGATGAGAGTGGTGCATTGACGGGGGGTAAATACATCGTCAGCAGCACGTTGGAATACCAATATCGCGTGCATGGTAACTGGTGGGCCGCGACCTTCTATGACATTGGTGATGCATTTAATCAAACACCTGAATGGAAAGCGGGGGCCGGGGTTGGCATTCGTTGGGCGTCTCCGGTTGGACCGGTTAGCTTTGATTTTGCGTGGGGACTGGATGAAGAACCAGAAAGAGAGTTCCGCATCCACTTCTCACTGGGACCTGAGTTATGATTAAAATGATGTTTAAGTGGACCAAATGGCTGTCGCTAAGTTTGATTGGTCTATTGCTGTTGCTCATCATTTTTGTTGCGACAGTGCTATTTACTCACCCTGGTCTTAAGCTCGCGTTGTGGGGAGCAGAAAAGGCTTTACCGCAACTACAGATAGAGAAAGTTCAGGGCTCATTATTTCCTCGTTTTGAGCTACAGAACGTCAGTTTTGTCGACGAATCTTTGAACGTCGACGCAAAAGTCGATCGTTTAGCGTTAGCGGTTAACTTCCGTTGTTTCTTTGATCCTAAAGTCTGTGTCGATGAGCTAGCCCTGCAAGGTGTTAACTTTCAGATGCCAGAGCTCCCTCCGGCAGGCGAAGAGCCAGAGGAGACTCCGCCATTACGTACAGTCAGTACACCAGTCCCTATTTTTGTTAATAAAGTCAGTTTCGATGACATAAACTTAAACATTTTGGGCAACCAAATTGATTGGCAAGATTTCTCTACCGGGCTTTCTATGCAAGGCGACCGTGTGGTGATTGCGCCGACGGCATTAAGAGATATCAATGTCGCATTGGCTCCGAGTGAAGCTGAACCTGAAGCGGCCACCGACGAGCCGAAAGAAGCCAATGCTCCGCCGCAAGATATTGTGTTACCTGAGGTATGGATTCCACTCACCGTGGAAGCGAGACGCCTCGATATTCATAACTTTAAGCTTGCAGGTGAGAAGCCGGTGCTCGTTCACCACCTTGGTGTTGTAGCGAAAGCGGGGGGCGACCGTGTTGATGTGAAAACATTAGAGCTCGATATGCATGAAGTGGAAGGTAAGTTAAGCACACAAGTAACGCTTTCTGCCGACTATCCTCTCAAGGCGCAGCTTGATGCGCTGGTGAAGCAAGCGGATGCGAAAGGGCAAAAGCTGTCGCTGTCAGCTGCTGGTTCGGTGGGAGAGCTCTCTCTCTCTGCGACTTTATCTGAACTAGTCGAAGCGGAGATCAAAGGTGAACTTCAGCCCCTGAAAGCGCAGTTACCCTTTGATGTTGCAATCAAAAATGTACAAGCGCAATGGCCGTTAATCGGTCAAAGTGATTATCAGGTATCGGTACCAAGTTTATCTGCAAAAGGCTCCCTAGACGGATACACCGTGGCACTAGAAACCCAAGCTTCAGGTAAAGATATTCCTGCCGTGGATGTTGCGTTGAACGGTAAAGGGAGCTTAGAGCAAATCGATCTGGAAAGTATTGTCGTGAAAACGCTTGGTGGTGAGGTGTCCGGTCACGTGATGGCGAATTGGGCGGCGCCAATAAACTGGCAAGCTGACCTTAATTTGCAACATATTCAACCAGGGCTTCAATGGAAAGAAGCGGAAGGCGATATCAGTGGTAGCCTCTCGACTTCAGGTTCTTTAACAGAACAAGGCGGTTGGCAAGTCAGTTTACCTAAGTTAGATATCGATGGCATCTTGCGCGGTTATCCGCTCAATATTGAAGGTCAGCTTGATGCATCGGATATAAACGGTAAAGGTGATGACATTCAGTTCACCACACAAGGTCTGGCTTTGTCTCATGGCCCAAATCAACTGAGAGCGAAAGGTAAGATAGAGAAACAGATCTTGATGGATGTTGAGGTTAACTTCCCTGACTTTTCGAAAAGTGTGCCTGAGCTGGCGGGTAGAATGAAAGGTAACGTGGCGCTGCGTGGTAGCTTGAAAGAGCCAGACATCAAATTAGACCTAGCGCTAAACCAAATGAACTGGCAACAGCAAACGAACGTCGAAAACATAATCTTGAAGGGGGATGTGACGCCTCTGCCAGCACCGAAAGCGAACTTAAGTCTGATTGCGAACAACATTACCTACGCTGATATCAAAGTGGATCGCGCCGATCTTGAAGTGTCAGGCGATGAAGAACTGCATCAACTGACCTTGGATGTTGTGTCGGACATAGTTTCAACCAGTTTAGAAATTGAAGGGACGTTTCAACACAAGCCGCAAATGATCTGGGATGGTGCGTTGCGTCGTCTGGCAATGAGCACACCGCAAGGCCCATGGACATTACAGAAATCGACGGCGGTTAAAGTCAACATTGAGAAGCAAATTGCCGATATCCAAGCGCATTGTTGGTTACAAGCGAATGCTAGAGTGTGTTTGACTGAAGATATTAGTGTGGGACAAAGCGGTGAGGCGAAACTCGCGGTCAATAACTTTGACTTTGAGCAAATTAAGCTATTTTTACCACCAGAAACCAATCTGCAAGGGACTGCCAATGCGCAAGCTAGCGCTAAATGGGCGCCTGAGAAGAAGCCTGAAGTCACGATAAATATCGATATGGCAAAAGGTCAGGTTGAGCAAGCATTAGAACAACCGATTAAAGTGGGTTGGGAAAGCTTTAGTGTCAACGCCGTGTTGGCGCAAGACAAGTTGGATGCAGACTGGCGACTGGATGTCGAAGATAACGGTGACTTATCTGGTCAGGTTTCGTTAATTGATGTGACGTCTGAACAGCCAGTGATCGACGGTAAGGTGTCACTGTCGACGTTCCATCTGGATTTCTTAGCGCCATTAATTGGTGAATACAGCCTGTTCAAAGCCAACATGAATACGGATCTGACGATCTCTGGCGATGTCTTGCATCCAAAGGTGAATGGTCAATTCTTGATTGACCAAATGAAATTGCAAGGGGAAGTGACGCCAATCGACATTAACTCCGGTCAGGTCACGATCAACTTTAACGGTCACCAAGCCGACCTCGATGCCGGGATCATGACGCCAGATGGCAAATTGGAAATCACGGGTGAGGCAGATTGGCAGGATTTACAAAACTGGCACACCAAAGCACGCGTGTTTGCGCAAGAGCTTAAGGTCGATATACCCCCAATGATCCAAGTCAAAGTTGAACCAGACATGACCATTGATGTCACACCGCAGCTTGCTAGGGTCGAAGGGAATATTAATCTGCCTTGGGGACGAATTGTGGTTGAAGAGCTACCACCAAGTGCGGTTGGCGTCTCAAGCGATACGGTGATTTTGGATAAGAATTTACAACCAGTGGATGATGTCGCACCGATGCCACTTGACGTAGAAACCGACATCAATATCAAAATTGGTGATGATTTTAAGCTGGTGGCTTTTGGTCTGAGAGGCGGCTTGAAGGGTAACCTTAATGTGACCCAGAAAGACAAAGGACCGTTTATCGTTGGTGAGGTAAATATCGTTGATGGTTCTTATCGCTCATTTGGTCAGGACTTGTTGATCGAAGAGGGGAAGATCTTGATGAATGGTCCTGCGGATCAGCCTTATGTTTCTATCAAGGCGATTCGAAACCCTGACAATACCCAAGATGACGTGATTGCAGGGGTGCGTGTCACCGGTCCGGCATCTGAACCAAGTGTGCAGATTTTTTCCGAGCCAGCGATGCCTCAAGCGAATGCACTATCTTACTTATTACGCGGTCAAGACATTGATGGTGAAGCGGGTGGCAATGCCATGACCACCACATTAATCGGCTTAAGCTTGGCGAAGAGTGGCCGTGTGGTTGGAGAAATCGGCGCAGCCTTTGGCGTTCAAGACTTGCAACTGGACACGGCAGGCTCAGGTGATGATTCTCAAGTCACCGTGAGCGGTTACATACTGCCGGGCTTACAAGTGAGATATGGCGTCGGTATTTTTAACTCGTTGGGTGAGTTCACGGTGCGTTATCGACTGATGCAAGATCTTTATTTAGAGGCCGTTTCTGGTGTTGATAGTGCCGTTGACCTACTCTATCAATTCGAGTTTGATTAAAGCACATAAAAGGCCATAACTAAGGAGTAGTTATGCAGCATTTAGTTTTTGTATATGGAACATTACGTCAAGGGGAGTGTAATCACCACTTTCTGAGCTCGGCTCAGTTTCTTGGTCAACATGAAACGGATGCTCAGTTCGCATTATATGATTTAGGCCCTTATCCGGCATTGTCTGTTGGGCAACGCTCGATTCAAGGTGAGGTGTATCTAATTGATGATGAAACCTTGGCTGAGCTAGATAAGTTGGAAGATGTGCCAGTAGAGTATCGTCGTGAGAGTATCATGACCCCGTTTGGCCAAGCTTGGCTCTATTTGTATCAAGGTACCAAGCAAATGACCGAAGAAATCGCCTCTGGAGATTGGTGTCAAAAGGTGTGAGCTATACTGACATTATCAATAGCGACGAGCTGATCACTAAGGAGTTACGATGAGGGCATTCGTAATTGGCGCAATGGCGTTGCTTCTTGTTGCCTGTGCGCAAACAACCCTACCGACATCGAGCAGTGTTGTCGATTGGCAAGCGTTTGGTAAGCAGTCCGCTTTAGATGGACTTCGAGCGTTATCTGGCGAGCGTATTGCCGCACTTGATGGTAATGCAAACCATGCCACACCTGAATTGATCATGGCGTATCAAACGGGTTACCAGCAAGGGAAGCAAGAGTATTGCGAGCAAAGTGCGTATATGCTCGGTGTCATCGGGCGTCCATACTTTGGTATTTGTGATGACGTAGACCCTTTCTTTCAGCATGACTATGACGCTGGACGGATGTCCTCTGCAGGCGGGGCTATCTAGTTGATTTACATAAGATGAAAAACAAAAGAGCGGCCCTAAAGCCGCTCTTTTTAATGTTGTATCAGCAGCGACGCTTATTTACGTTGAGCGCGCTCGTAAGATTCTAAGATCTCAGCTTTAGCGGCGGCAACATCTGCCCAGCCATCCACTTTCACCCACTTACCGGATTCTAACTCTTTATAACGTTCAAAGAAGTGCGTGATTTGCGCTTTGAGTAACTCAGGGATATCGCTTACATCTTGGATGTGCTCGTACTCTTTCGAGATTTTTGAGTGAGGAACCGCAACCACTTTCGCGTCTTCACCGGACTCATCCGTCATTTTTAATACGCCAACCGGACGGCAGCGAATCACTGAACCTGGCATGAGTGGGTATGGAGTAGGAACAAGTACGTCGACTGGATCACCGTCGAGAGAGAGTGTGTGGTTCACATAGCCATAATTACATGGGTAAAACATAGGTGCCGACATGAAACGGTCGACAAATACCGCACCGGAGTCTTTATCTACTTCGTATTTGATTGGATCGGCATTTGCAGGAATTTCGATAACGACGTAGATATCGTCAGGTAGCGATTTACCTGCTGGCACATGGTTTAGGCTCATTTGAATATTCCTTTTCATTGAGGATGAGTGCACAAAAGAATGGCCTCATCTGATGATAGATTCGCATTTCACTCTAGCGACAAAAACGCAGCAGGTAAATACCCGCCGCGTTGGACACTATTCTTCGTCGCGATGCAGCTCAAGGAACTCTTCGACTTTACGAACCATGTTTTTCGAACCGACAAAGAAAGGCACACGCTGGTGCAGTTCTGTTGGTTTGATATCCATAATGCGATTCACACCGTCTGATGCAATACCGCCCGCTTGCTCGATTAGGAATGCCATTGGATTGCATTCATAAAGCAGACGAAGTTTACCTTGCGGATGGCTTTGTGTGCTTGGGTAAAGGTAGATGCCGCCTTTTAGTAGATTACGGTGGAAGTCTGCAACCAATGAACCAATGTAGCGCGAGGTATAGGGGCGACCGTCTTCTGGCACACTCTCTTGGCAGTGTTTGATGTATTTCTTCACACCGAGTGGGAAGCGAATGTAATTGCCTTCATTGATCGAATAAATCTTACCTTCTTCTGGAATCATCATGTTTTCATGCGACAAGCAGAAGCTGCCAATGGAAGGATCGTAAGTGAAGCCATTCACACCGTTACCTGTGGTGTAAACCAGCATGGTTGAGGATCCGTAAATCACATAACCTGCCGCCACTTGTTTATGCCCAGGTTGTAGGAAGTCTTCTTCGGTGGCTGGTGTGCCAATCGGAGAGACACGACGATAGATCGAAAAGATAGTACCAACAGAGACGTTCACATCGATGTTAGAAGAACCATCAAGTGGGTCCATTAATACGACGTATTTTGCGTTTTGGTTGAGCGCTTTATTGAAGGCAACTGCTTCGTCTTCTTCTTCACTGGCAACGCCACACACTTGGTCACGAGCTTCAAGCGCGGCTTTAAATTTATCGTTCGCATAAACGTCGAGTTTTTGCTGATCTTCACCTTGGACATTTTCTGTTCCGACAGCCCCGGTGATATCACCAAGACCGGCTGCGTTAATTTCGCGGTTAACGATTTTGGCAGCTAAACGAATGGAGGCTAAAAGGGATGAGAGATCACCGCTAGCGTGGGGGAAATCCGCTTGTTTTTCGACAATGAACTCGCCTAGGGTGCGCAGTCCTGACATGGTTAATCCTTACATTTTCATTTCATTGGGGGTAGTGCGCAAAGGGGCATCTCTTACTGGATGTTAAACGATTGCGCCAGATGTAAGTTTAAGTCGCAGATCTTTTTAATGGTAATGAAGTAACTGTTTGAGATCTCAATTTATTTGTCTACTTAGGTGGTGGGCTCATCATTAAGTAAGAGGTTGTACACTCTGTGTTCAACCTTGTCATATTTGTGAAAGGGACGGCAAGAAGAAGGCTAAAGTCACTCGCTTTTCTGGTCATGATCGCGATAATGAAGGCATTAAAGAACGCATTACAAGGTTTCGTTTATGCACATTCATATCTTGGGTATCTGTGGCACGTTTATGGGCGGCGCTGCAATTTTAGCGCGTCAGCTAGGGCATAAAGTCACAGGCTCTGATGCCAACGTTTACCCACCGATGAGTACACTGCTAGAGTCTCAAGGTATTGAAATAATTGAAGGCTTCGACCCATCTCAGCTTGACCCTCAACCAGACCTTGTGGTGATCGGCAATGCGATGAGTCGTGGTAATCCGTGTGTCGAACATGTACTCAATACCAACATGCGCTATACCTCTGGTCCGCAGTGGCTGAACGAGTTTTTGCTGCACGACCGTTGGGTGTTAGCGGTATCGGGGACACACGGTAAAACCACTACGTCGAGCATGCTAGCGTGGATACTGGAAGATTGTGGTTATCAACCTGGTTTCCTAGTCGGTGGGGTACTGGGCAACTTTGGTGTCTCTGCGCGTTTGGGTGAAAGCATGTTTTTTGTTGTTGAAGCGGACGAATATGACAGTGCTTTTTTCGATAAGCGTTCTAAGTTTGTGCATTACCACCCTCGCACTTTGATCATGAATAACCTTGAGTTCGATCATGCTGACATCTTCGATGATCTTGAAGCGATTAAGCGCCAGTTTCACCATTTGGTACGAACCGTGCCGGGCAATGGTTTGATTTTGGCGCCGAAGCAAGATCCGGCGTTGACGGATGTACTTGAACGTGGCTGTTGGACAGAAGAGCAGTTTTCGGGTGTTGGCGGTGACTGGCAAACGGACAAGTTGGTGGCCGATGGTTCAAAATTCGACGTTGCTCTGCAAGGCAAAAAAGTGGGCACTGTTGAATGGGAACTCGTTGGTGATCACAACGTTGATAATGCGCTGATGGCGATTGCTGCGGCGCGACACGTTGGTGTGACACCGGATTTAGCTTGTCAGGCTCTTGGTCGCTTCATCAATACTAAGCGCCGCTTGGAGTTAAAAGGTGAAGCGCAAGGCATCACGGTTTACGATGATTTTGCCCATCACCCGACGGCGATTGAACTCACCGTCGGCGGTTTGCGTAACAAGGTAGGCAAGCAACGTATTTTTGCTGTGTTAGAACCTCGCTCTGCCACGATGAAACGTGGTGTTCACAATAATGCACTCGCGAATTCGCTGCACAATGCTGACGAAGTGTTCCTCTTCCAGCCAGATAGTATTGAATGGTCCGTTCAAGACATTGCCGATCAGTGCCAGCAGCCAGCTTTTGTGGATGCTGATATAGATAAACTGGTGTCTAAAATCGTGGAGCGTGCAAGTAAAGGCGACCAAATTCTAGTCATGAGTAATGGTGGCTTTGGCGGTATTCACAGCAAGATCCTCGAGCAACTTAAACAAAAAGTCTGATTTTATGCAAAACAAACAGCAGCAAGCAGAAAAAGCCATCACTTTGGCCCTAACGGGGGCGTCTGGTGCGCCTTATGGCCTCCGTCTTCTCGAATGTTTAGTCGCGGCGGATTACCACGTTTACGTGCTGATCTCTTCGGCGGCGCGTGTGGTGATGGCGACCGAACACAACCTTAAGCTGCCAAGCGGCCCCGAAGCTGCAAAGCAAGCGCTGGTGGAACATCTCAATTGTGACCCAAATAACCTCACCGTTTGTGGTAAAGACGATTGGTTTTCGCCGGTAGCGTCTGGCTCTGCGGCACCCAAGCAAATGGTGGTTTGCCCATGTTCAGCAGGCAGTGTTGCGGCGATCGCGCATGGTATGTCGGATAATTTGATTGAGCGCGCCGCTGACGTGGTGATGAAAGAGCGCGGTCAGTTACTGCTCGTGGTACGTGAAACCCCCTTTTCGACGCTGCACTTAGAGAATATGCACAAATTATCGCAAATGGGCGTGACCATCATGCCTGCGGCGCCAGGCTTTTATCATCAACCCAAGCGTATTGAAGATTTAGTCGACTTCATGGTGGCGAGAATTCTGGATCACCTTGGCCTTGAGCAAGGCTTAGTGCCGCGTTGGGGTTATGATCAACGTTCGTAATTGATTCCAGAGCTATCTCGCGAAACCTAGCATTTCTAGGTGAATTGGGTATACAATTCATCGAACTCATCGGGGAGCTAAACCATTTTGCATTGGCAGTATCAATGCGTGTGGACGCTGAGACCTAATGCTTAACCTTGTTACGCAGGCGGGGACCCGTATTACCTGAACCAGATAATGCTGGCGTAGGAATTGAGTCTGGATATTGGAAGTCCTTAATAGCCACCTCAAGCCTGTGCCGCTCAACTTATTTCTTTGAAATACTCATGGAGAGCGAGCAGTGAAAACCACTTCTAGTTTGATTGTTTTAGCGGCAATTGCTTCTGCGTCAGCCTTAGCTGATGAAAACCCCTTAACCATCTATACTTATGACTCTTTTGCTGCTGACTGGGGCCCCGGTCCTAAAATCGAGCAAGCATTCGAAGCAAAATGTGGTTGTGACGTAAACTTTGTGGCACTGGACGATGGCGTATCCATTCTCAACCGTCTTCGCTTAGAGGGGCGCAACAGCAAAGCTGATATTCTATTAGGTTTGGATAACAACCTAATGGCAGAAGCGAAGAAAACCGGACTACTGGCAGAGCATCGTGTTGATACCACCAAAACGGTGCTGCCAAACGGCTGGAATGACAACACATTTGTCCCGTACGATTACGGCTACTTCGCGTTTGTGTACAACAAAGAGAAACTGACTAATCCACCGAAAAGCATGAAAGAGCTGGTGGAAACGCGCGACGATTTGAAAGTGATTTATCAAGATCCGCGTACTTCAACGCCGGGGCAAGGCTTGATGCTGTGGATGAAATCCATCTATGGTGATGACGTGACACAAGCGTGGCAGAAGCTGGCGAATAAAACGGTTACGGTCACCAAAGGGTGGTCTGAAGCGTATTCCATGTTCTTAAATGGCGAGTCGGATTTAGTGCTTTCTTACACCACATCACCTGCGTACCACTTGATTGCGGAAAACGATTCGAATTTTGCGACGGCGAATTTTGCGGAAGGTCATTACATGCAAGTTGAAGTAGCCGCCAAAGTGAAAGGATCAAAAAATTCAGAACTCGCTGAGCAGTTTATGAATTTCATTTTAAGTGATGAGTTTCAATCGGCGATGCCAATGGGCAACTGGATGTACCCAGTCACTGACGTTGAGTTACCTAAAGGTTTTGAAACCTTGAGCGTTCCAAGCAAGTCGTTGAGTTTTAGTGCTGATGAAGTGGCAAAAATGCGTAAGTCTTGGATTCGTGAATGGCAAAGCGCACTGACGTTTTAGCTGACGTTCCAACCCTCATCTGAATGAGATAGGTTTTACCTTTGAATTCTGTTCCAAAAATAGGTTTAGAGGTCGCGATGATCATCGCGACCTTTGTTATTTCTGCCCTCGGTGCTTTGATTGTTCAAGCTCCTTCACTTGATGTGTCTGTGGTATGGGACGACCCGTACTATCAACATGTCACCAAGTTCAGCTTCTACCAAGCGTTTCTTTCCACATTGCTCAGTGTTGGCTTTGCCATTCCAGTTGCGCACGCGCTTTCACGTCGCCAATTTTGGGGTAAGTCATTACTGCTTAAGCTGTTTGCATCGACGCTGGTTCTGCCGGTGTTGGTTGGCGTTTTCGGGCTCTTAGCGATTTATGGCAACAGTGGTTTGTTGGCGCAGTGGTTGCAAAGTTTCGATAGCAAACTGCCATTCTCTATTTACGGTTTGAACGGCATTTTACTTGCCCATGTGTTCTTTAATTTACCTTACGCGGCGCGTTTGCTGTTGCAAGCCTTGGAGTCCATTCCTGCGGAGCAACATAAGCTTTGCGCGCATCTAGGTATGAGTCATTGGAATAAGTTTCGTTGGGTGGAGTGGCCGCGGTTAAGACAGCAATTGCCGCACGTCAGCGGGTTAGTTTTTATGTTGTGCTTCACCAGTTTTGCGACGGTGATGGCGCTGGGTGGTGGACCTAAATCGACCACTATTGAATTGGCTATCTACCAAGCGATTAAGTTTGATTTTGATTTGCAAGCCGGAGCGCTGTTAGCGCTGTGGCAGATGCTGTTGTGTGGACTGATCGCAATTGGAGTGCAGAAGTTAACGAAGCCTGTTTCTATCAGCGCTGGCAGCACATCGGTACAGCAATATTTAACGAAGGATCATCGGTGGTCAAAAGCTTGGGATGGCTTTTGGATCATAGGTGCCTTTTTACTGGTAATACCGCCGTTATTGATGGTGTTATTGAGTGGTATTAATCAACAGGTTTGGACGGTGTTAACTGATGAACGTTTTTGGTCTGCGTTGTGTAACTCGTTAACCGTTGCGCTGTTCGCAAGCTCATTGGCGGTGGCATCAGGCGTGTCAATTTTGCTTACCAGTCGCCGCTGGCGTCTGCAATATAAGAACACTCGCGCCGATCAGATTGAGTTGATTGGCACCATTATATTGGTCACGCCAGGTTTGGTGATTAGCACCGGGTTATTCTTACTACTGCGATCATTTACCGATGTTTTTAGCTTGGCGTTCTTTGTCGTGATTTTGGTGAATGGTTTGATGGCTTTGCCTTATGTGATTAAAACGCTGGCACAACCAATGCTGCACATTGAACAGCAATATCAGTATGTATGTGCCAGCTTAGGCATGCGTGGCTGGCAACGGTTTAAGGTGGTGGAGTGGCAAGCGCTGCGCAAGCCATTCGCACATGCGTTTGCGATTAGCTTTATGTTTGCGATTGGCGATTTAAGTGCCATCGCATTGTTTGGCGGACAAGAGTTCCGCACCTTACCTCTGTATTTATTCCAGTTGCTTGGCAGCTATCAGATGGAAGCGGCAGCGGTGGTATCGGTGACCTTGTTGTTGTTGAGTGTGGGCTGTTTTGCGCTGATAGAGCAAGTATTGAAAACGAAGGAGAGAGCGTAATGTTAGTGTTGGATGATGTGCAGTATACCTACCAACGTGAACTGTTTCGTTTTGACTTAACCATTGAGCGTGGTCAGATTGTATCGCTGATGGGGCCGAGTGGAGCGGGAAAGTCGACGTTGCTGGCTTTGGTGGCTGGGTTTATACATCCAGACCAAGGCGACATTCGCGTCGATGGTGAATCGATTATTCACCACGCGCCTTATCAGCGTCCTTTCTCGATGTTATTTCAGGAACACAATTTGTTCGCTCACTTATCGGTGCGTGACAATATTGGTTTAGGTTTGCAGCCGGGGCTTAAACTCACGGCAGATCAAGTGCGCCAGGTTGAGCAAGCGGCGCAGCAAGTGGGAGTCATGGAGTATCTTGACCGTTTGCCTGAACACTTATCTGGCGGTCAACGTCAACGGGTTGCTTTAGCGCGATGTTTTGTACAGGCGCATCCTATCTGGTTGTTGGATGAGCCGTTTTCTGCTTTGGATCCAGTATTACATGAAGAGATGTTGGCGTTAGTAAAGCGACTGGCAAATGAGCGGTGTATCACGGTTTTGATGGTCACGCATCATTTGAGTGATGCGAGAGCCATAGCGAGTCATTTTGCGTTTGTTGTTGATGGTAAAGTCGAAGCGAGAGGCGTGCTCGATGAGCTTAAAGTATCGCACCCGAGTGAAGCGTTACAAGCGTTTGTTCGCGCTGCCGGATGAGGTTTTTAGACGTAGGGAACAAGGTTGACGTTCACGTCAACCTTGTTATTTTTCTGCGCTTTTTAGTTAGCTGTCTCATACGAGAATTAGTTTTGAGGCTTCACCACCATTACGTTGATGGGAGAGTATTCCACTACTTTACTGGCGACCGAGCCAAGCATCACTTTGTTGATTTTCGAGCGTTTGTGACTTGGCATGATGATAAGATCCGCCCCTAAACGCTCCGCATAATCAAGAATTGTCGCGTAAGCTTTCCCTTCGGCAACGTGTACCTTATAAATAACATCTTCATCGATGTGTTCATTGGCGAATGTTTTCAGTTGCTGTTTTACGTCTTGCTTCATTTTCATTGCCGCGTCTTTTGGAAAATAGCTCGCGACCATCGACATGTGAATACCGGGTAAAACGGTCAACAGATGAATTTCCGCATTCGCTTGCTTAGCCTGCCAAACGGCCAGCTCAACAGCTCGGTCCGAAAAGCCTTGGTCATTTAGATCAACCGGAACAAGAATTTGTTTGTACATTCAATGTCTCTCATTAAGGCCCCTTATCCTCGGGGCCAAATCGATTATGCGCTCAGTTGTTCCTTGCGAGCACGACGTTTTTGGTTCATGGCAAGTACCAGCAAAATCATTAAGCACGGTACAAATACCCATTCTTTCATTGGACGAGCGGCATCTTGTATTACCCACTTGATCTCCCAGTCAAAGTCGATACCTGCAGACTCTGCCGGGCTACCAAACTCGACCATATCGACAATCATTTTGTTGTCGCTTTCGGTCAGCATTAGACCCATTGAAGAAATGCGTTCTTCCGCTGTCGTGGCGTCATCATCAAACGGGAGGCGCACCGTTTTCTCGATATAGTCACCCTCTAAGTTCTCACCGCCAACACGTAGCTCTATGGATTCTCCTACATTTAGGTTGTCCGTGATTTGAGCTATCTCAACCCCAGGAGAAAGAACTTTCGCTGGGTACAACATGTCCCACCAGAAGCCTGGACGGAAGAATGAAAATGTCAGAACTAATAATAGGATCGTTTCCCACCATTTGTTACGTGTAAACCACCATCCCTGCGTTGCAGCAGAGAAAATCAGCATAGCGATAATGGAAGAAATAATCGTCAGCGCTAAGTGCCACCAAGAGTCAATTCCCATTAAGAGTAATTGGGTATTGAACACGAACATAAATGGCAAAATCGCGGTTCGAATATCGTAGGTAAAGCCTTGGATACCAGTGCGGATTGGGTCCGATTTTGCTATCGCTGCTGCGGCAAACGCGGCTAAACCCACAGGAGGGGTATCGTCAGCCAAGATACCGAAATAGAACACGAATAAATGGACGGCAATGAGCGGGATGATCAGACCATGCGCAGCACCAAGGGTGACGATAACGGGAGCCATGAGCGTAGATACGACGATGTAGTTTGCCGTGGTAGGTAGACCCATTCCGAGGATTAAACTGATAATCGCAGTAAAAAGAAGCATGAGAATAATGCTACCGCCGGAAATGAACTCAACAAAATCCGTCATAACCAAACCGATGCCGGTTAGTGTTACTACACCAACGACGGTACCAGCTGCCGCTGTTGCGACACCAATACCAATCATATTACGAGCACCAGACACCAAACTTTCGACGAGATCAACAAAACCATTTTTGGTTTGTTCAACCATGTCGCCCTGCTTTGAGAGCAGCGCAATTAATGGACGCTGAGTTAGCAAAATGAAAATCATGAACACCGTTGCCCAGAATGCCGATAAGCCCGGTGAGAATCGTTCAACGGTTAAGCACCATACAAGTACCACGATTGGGAGTAGAAAGTGCAGGCCAGATTTTACAGTAGGACCTGGATCGGGCACTTCTGTTAGCTCTGCATCAATCTCAATTGCACCATCTTTTGCGTGATTTGCCGAGATCTTGACCAAGCCCACATAAGCGATGAGTAGAGCGACCGTGACGATTGGCGTTGCGGCATCACCAAAGACATCTTTGGTCCAGCCAACACCGTAATAAACCAGCGCACTGAGCACACCCAGTCCTAAGATGGTGCCTGTAAATGACAACAGACTTTGTACCAGTGTAGGAGTGTGGCGACGAGGAAGCCCCGTCATGCCTGCTTTACATGCTTCAAGGTGAACAATGTAAATCAAAGCGATGTAAGAAATCAGAGCGGGAAGTAGTGCCGCTTTGATGACTTCAACATAAGAGATACCGACGTACTCCACCATCAAAAACGCGGCGGCTCCCATTATGGGTGGTGTTAACTGCCCATTAGTTGAAGCTGCAACTTCGACCGCACCCGCTTTGGTTCCCGGAAAGCCAACTCGCTTCATCAATGGAATAGTAAAGGTACCAGTAGTGACGACGTTGGCGATAGAAGAGCCTGAAACCAGTCCTGATAATCCTGATGCAACAACCGCAGCTTTGGCTGGTCCTCCCTTCATATGACCGAGTAGGGAAAAGGCAACCTTAATAAAGTAAGCGCCAGCACCCGCACGCTCGAGCATTGCACCAAACAGTACGAATAGGAACACGAAGGAGGTCGATACGCCTAATGCGACACCAAATACCCCTTCCGTCGTCAGCCACAAATGCGACATCGCTTTGTTTAAGCTTGCCCCTTTGTGTGCAATGACATCGGGCATGTAAGGGCCTGCAAAGGTGTAAGTGAGGAATACCGCAGCCACCACCATGAGAGGGGGCCCGAGAGCACGGCGTGTGGCTTCTAAAAGGAGCACCATACCAATAACGGCTACAACAATGTCCGCAGTGGTTGGCGCGCCAGAGCGTCCAGCAAGCTCAGTATAGAAAAGGTAAATATAGGCCGCAGAAAAGCTACCAGCCAGAGCGAGCACCCAGTCGACGAGCGGGATATTATCGCGTGGAGAATTCTTCAGTGCGGGGTAAGCGGTGAAAGCTAAAAAGATCGCGAAAGTTAAATGAATTGATCGCGCTTCAGTATCGTTCAGTACGCCGAAATTAAAAATAAATGGTAGCGGGGAAGCGTACCATAATTGAAATAGTGACCAACACAGAGGAACAAACCAGAGGATTCGCCCTTGCATACCCGATGGGCTGCGTGCACCTGTATCTGCCTGAGCCACCATTTCTTGCACATCTTGTGACGGAGTTTGATTCGTCGCCATGTACTTTTTCCTTATTATTGATGGTCCTGTCGGATTTTTATCGAGAACCACACTTCGCCTCTATCAGTGTAGTGAACGGAGCGAAGCTTGCTTTCGAGTATTTGCTGCCTGAACTCAAAGTGTTGATTAACGAGAAACTCTGATTGGCGGCGTAAACGTTTTTCTTGGGTATGAGCTCTCAATTCTCAGAGGAAAACTGACGAATGAAAGCGTGCTGCCATAACTGGCTACAAATTGGATGTTAAAACAGGCAGAAAACCATCTGTTTCTGCCTGAATTTGGGGCTGTGGGCGTTACTTAATTAGGCCCATTTCTTTGTAGTACTTTTCCGCACCTGGGTGAAGAGGAATTGAAAGACCTGCTTTCACCATGTCTTCTTTTTTCAGGCTTGCAAATGCCGGGTGTAGGCGTTTGAACGTATCGAAGTTTTCGAATACTGCTTTTGCTACATTGTATGCCACGTCATCTGAAACATCAGCTGTTGTTATCATTGTTGCCGCTACACCAAAGCTGTTCACGTCTTTGTCTGTGCCGCGGTACATGTCTGCAGGTACTGTGCTGAACGCGTAATAAGGGTTATCTGCAACAATTTTATCGATTTTTGGTCCAGTAGCAGAAACTAACTTAGCATCACAAGAGGTGGTTGCCTCTTTAATGGAACCATTCGGGTGACCCACCATGTATATGAACGCGTCAATTTTGTTGTCACAAAGTGCTTGAGAGCGTTCAGATCCTTTTAGTTCTGAAGCAAGTTTAAAGCTGTCGTTGGTCCAGCCCATTGCTTGCATGACAACGCCCATGGTTGCACGGTCACCAGAGCCAGGGTTACCGATGTTTACACGTTTGCCTTTAAGGTCTTCCACGTTCTCAATGCCTGAATCAGTGCGTGCGATGATGTTGAAAGGTTCTGTATGAAGAGAGAACATGGCACGCAGTTTTTTGTACGGGCCTTGTTCCGCAAACTTACTCGTACCGTTATAACCATGGTATTGCCAGTCCGATTGCACGACACCAAAATCTAGTTCGCCAGCACGCATAGTATTAACGTTGTAAATGGAGCCGCCAGTCGATTCTACTGAGCAACGGATGTTGTGTTCTTTACGACCTTTATTGACTAACTTACAGATAGCACCACCAGTAGGGTAGTAAACACCTGTAACAGAGCCAGTACCGATAGTAATAAACTCTTGAGCGTTAACTGCGCCTGTACCCATTACAGCTGCGGCGATAGCGCCTACTTTGAGAAGCTTGTTAAATGCCATGAATTTCCCTTCCTTATATTCATTATTTACCCGGAAATAACCATAAATCACTTCTGGAGTTTCCTCTTTGGAAACGGCATCTTTTCCAATCCAATTGTTTGAAAAAGCGAGCGAATCATAACAAAAAATTGGCAGAAAATTATCCATTTGTTAAATGTTATAGTTGATAAGTCTGAAGCTTGCGATGGGGGATAATGTTGGGTTTTTATTTTAATTGTTTTTAAACAGTTACTTAAGTATCGTTGGGGGCCAAAGTGGAAAAAATCAATTGCGTGATGTTAATCACACAAGTGCAGGTTAGATAGTGACCACCTTAAGCAAAAAATTTACATAATTCATGGGCTACAAAGTGTGATTACTTTCATAGCCCCATAAAAGATATTAACTTAACTGGCTTAGCCTGTGTATTCGAACAACTCACAGACAGAGTTGAATAATTGTTCTGTAGTGATTGGCATCGTAGGGGTAATGAAAATGGTATCATCACCAGCCACAACACCGAGAATACCTTCAGATTTACCTAATGAGTCGAGTAAACGAGCGATCAGCTGTGCGGCACCTGGGCCTGTGTGGATAACCACTAATGCTGCGTTATGATCGATATCTAAAACCAGTTCACGTAGAGAACTGCTTACCGTTGGAACGCCCAATTCTGCTGGCAGGCAATACACCATTTCCATTTTCGCATTACGCGTACGGACAGCACCGAACTTCGTCAGCATACGAGAAACTTTAGATTGGTTAATGCTCTCAAACCCTTGGTGTTTTAGAGCATCAACAATTTCACCTTGTGAGCCAAAGCTTTCTTCTTTTAGTAGGGCTTTAAAGGCGCGGACCAAGTGGTCTTGTTTTTCTGAATTGCGCATAGTCATTATAAGTCTCTTATTACGGGTCAGCAATTTTGCATATTCTCGCATATATATTCATAAAGTGCCAAAAAGTCCCGACATTATGTTAGTTATATCGCTGTAAATCATGAATGGAATGATATCCTTCAAATGTAGTTACAGCTTCTCATGTTATTCAGCTGAATTTCTTTCCATTTCAACATAATAAAAGAATAATCCAAGTGCCATTTGTCGTACGACATCAGCGAGTTGCGCGAGGTCGCAAAGCTGGCGTTAATTGATTGTAATCAAGTTGTGATTCCGATAGCTTTATTTCAGTTGGTTACAAACTACCCTACGAATACGTTTATAAGAGAAATACTCTCAAGGAGAACTACATGAAAGTAGCCGTTATTGGTGCCGCTGGCGGCATCGGTCAGGCCCTGGCCCTTCTACTTAAGAACCGTCTTCCTGCTGGTTCTGATTTAGCCCTATATGATATTGCTCCAGTAACCCCAGGTGTGGCTGCCGATCTTAGTCACATCCCGACGCCCGTTTCTATCAAAGGTTACGCTGGTGAAGATCCAACGCCCGCATTAGAAGGGGCTGACGTAGTGCTCATTTCTGCCGGTGTTGCGCGTAAGCCTGGTATGGATCGTGCGGATCTATTTAATGTAAATGCGGGCATCGTTAAATCTTTAGCTGAGAAGATTGCGGTTGTTTGTCCGAAAGCCTGTGTGGGTATCATCACTAATCCTGTAAACACAACGGTACCGATCGCCGCTGAAGTACTAAAAAAAGCGGGCGTTTACGACAAACGTCGTCTGTTTGGTATTACGACACTAGACGTTATCCGTTCAGAAACCTTCGTTGCTGAGCTAAAAGACAAAGATCCAGGTGACATTCGCGTACCTGTTATTGGTGGTCACTCTGGCGTAACGATCTTACCTCTACTGTCTCAAGTGGAAGGTGTGGAGTTTACCGCGGAAGAAGTAGAAGCCTTAACGAAACGTATTCAAAACGCTGGTACTGAAGTGGTAGAAGCGAAAGCGGGTGGTGGTAGTGCAACGCTATCTATGGGCCAAGCCGCTTGTCGTTTTGGTCTGTCTCTGGTTCGTGCTCTACACGGTGAAGAAGGCGTGGTTGAATGCGCTTACGTTGAAGGTGGTAGTGAGCATGCGACTTACTTCGCGCAACCTGTGAAACTAGGTAAAGAAGGTGTAGAAGAAGTCTTAAGCTACGGTAAGTTGAGTGACTACGAAAAGTCTGCACTAGACGGTATGCTAGAAACACTTAATGGCGACATAAAGATTGGTGTTGAGTTCGCCAAGTAAGCAAAAGTACGTCTAATAAGATATGCGATAAAGAAAGCCGATCAAAATGATCGGTTTTTTTGATCTTTCGTTTTCCATAATCGTAAAAAAGCTGGTAAGACGACATTGTTAGGGAGAAGATGATGGAAGCAAGTCGAATCCGTAAAGGCATGGTTGTTGAGTGTCAACAAGGAGTAGGGACGATACTGGTTGTGGACTACGAAGCGGAGACTGTATTGTTGTCGAAACAAGGCTCTGATCAGCAGGTAGCCGTCAGTTTTGATGAAATTGAGGATGACCCACAATTACATGGTAGCTCTGATAGGTACTACTAGAGTGATACTGAAACAAAAAAGGAAGAGTTACTCTTCCTTTTTTGTTTACTAGGCACACAAGTTATTTCGTGCGTCTTACCGCGACGTGGGCCAAAGTAATCAGTGCTTGTTTGTATTCAGACTCAGGCAGAACATCCAGCTCCGCGATGGCTTTGTCTGCTTCTTCTAACGCTCTCTGCGTTGTGTACTCCAAAGAGCCAGCCTCTTTCATGACCGCAAGAATGTCTTCCAAACGATCCATACCATTGGCTTTTTCAATTGCTTCACGAATCATGAGAGAATTTTCTGGCGTGGTGTTACGCATCGCATGAAGCAAAGGCAGGGTTGGTTTACCTTCCGCTAAATCGTCACCAGCATTTTTGCCCATGTCGTCATCATCAGACGCATAGTCCATCACATCATCAATAAGCTGAAAGGCGGTGCCAAGATACTTACCGTAATTCTGCATCGAGATTTCTACATGTTCTGGTGCACTGTTTAAGATTGCGCCAATCTGAGTGGCGGATTCAAATAAGCGTGCCGTCTTTGAGTAGATGACTTGCATGTAACTTTCTTCTGTCGTGTCAGGGTTATTGCAGTTCATTAATTGCTGCACTTCACCTTCTGCGATCACGTTGACGGCGTTGCTCATAAGTTTAAGGATCTTCATTGATCCTAACTCGGTCATCATTTGGAATGAACGAGTATAGATAAAGTCCCCAACGAGTACGCTCGCAGCATTGCCAAAGGCTGCATTTGCTGTTGCTTTACCGCGGCGCATATCTGATTCGTCTACGACATCATCATGCAGCAAAGTTGCTGTATGGATGAACTCAATAAACGCTGCTGCCATTGTATGACCGCTGCCTTGGTAACCAAGTGCGCGGGCAGACAGTATCGCGAGTAGCGGTCTTAAACGCTTGCCTCCACCACTCACGATGTAGAAACCGAGTTGGTTGATTAAAGAGACATCAGAATTTAGTTGGGCTTGAATTGTTTCATTCACTTTTGCCATGTCATCGGCAGTAAGCGCTTGGATAGTTTTAAAATCCATCGTATATCCGGCTGAAGTTAGACCCTGCAAGGCTTATTCGATTTATATAATTGTGGGATAATACACTAAAAAACGTTGATTAATACATTACTAAAGGGCATGATTGCCGCACTTTTGTTTGGCGATTAGCTTTTCGCCAACTTTTTAAAAATATGGCTTGTCATGGGAACGTCTATTCTGTAGAATCTGCGCCCTATTGATGATTAGTTAAGCGCACACCCTCAAGAAAGGCTGTGCGGAAAAAGCGGAGTAAAATATGTACGCTGTTTTCCAATCTGGTGGTAAACAACACCGTGTAAGCGAAGGTCAAACTCTTCGTTTAGAGAAATTAGACGTTGAAACTGGTGCAACTGTAGAATTTGATAAAGTTCTTCTTGTTGCTAACGGCGAAGACATCAAAGTTGGTGCTCCTCTTCTAGAGGGCGGCAAAGTTGTTGCTGAAGTTGTACAACACGGTCGTGGCGATAAAATTAAAGTCGTTAAGTTCCGTCGTCGTAAGCACTCTCGTAAGCAACAAGGTCACCGTCAGTGGTTCACTGAAGTGAAGATCACTGGTATCAACGCTTAATCTATTAGGAGAGTTTAACAATGGCACACAAAAAAGCTGGTGGTTCTACTCGTAACGGCCGCGATTCAGAAAGCAAACGCCTTGGTGTTAAGCGTTTCGGTGGTGAATCTGTACTAGCAGGTAACATCATCGTGCGTCAACGTGGTACTAAATTCCACGCTGGTAACAATGTAGGTATCGGTAAAGACCACACTCTATTCGCTCTTGCTGAAGGCAAAGTGAAGTTCGAAGTGAAAGGTCCTAAGAACCGTAAGTTTGTTAGTATCGAAGCTGAGTAATTAGTATTTAACTAAGTTACTTAATAGCTTTAAGCTGAATTCAAAAGCCCTGCCGAATTGGCGGGGTTTTTTATTTATGGCAGTCGACATATCGAAGTTTCTCGCCTTTCACGGAATTAAGTGTTCGAGTAGGTAGCTTAGATCTGTCATCTGCTAAGATTGTCGGATGACAAGGTAGATTTAATCCACGCACGAAGTAGTCGGAGTAAAAGATGAAGTTCGTAGATGAAGCGGTAGTAAAAGTTCAGGCTGGTGACGGCGGTAGTGGCGTTATAAGTTTCTGGCGTGAAAAATTCATCACTAAAGGTGGTCCTGATGGTGGTGATGGTGGTGATGGTGGTGATGTTTACATCCAAGCTGATGAAAACCTAAATACTTTGATTGATTACCGTTTTCAGCGCTTCTATGAAGCGGAGCGTGGGGAAAACGGTCGTGGCGGAAACTGTACTGGTAAACGTGGTAAAGATATTGTGTTACGCGTTCCAGTCGGTACTCGTGCTGTCGATATTCACACGAATGAAATTGTTGCTGAAGTAGCAGAACACGGCAAGAAAGTGATGATCGCTAAAGGCGGTTGGCACGGTCTTGGGAATACACGTTTCAAGTCTTCAGTAAACCGAGCGCCTCGTCAGAGAACTTTGGGGACGAAAGGTGAAGTGCGTGAAATTCGTCTTGAGTTGCTGCTACTTGCTGACGTTGGTATGTTGGGCTTGCCGAATGCGGGCAAATCGACGTTTATTCGTGCCGTTTCTGCAGCAAAGCCAAAAGTTGCTGATTACCCATTTACAACGCTGATCCCAAGCTTAGGTGTGGTTAGTGTTGTTCCAGAGAAAAGCTTTGTTGTCGCTGATATCCCTGGTTTAATAGAGGGTGCTGCCGATGGCGCTGGTCTAGGTATTCGTTTCTTGAAGCACCTCGAACGTTGCCGTGTATTACTGCATATGATTGATATCATGCCGATAGATCAGTCAGATCCGGTAAAGAATGCACTCACGATCATTGATGAGCTAGAGCAGTACAGCGAAAAACTAGCAAGCAAACCACGTTGGTTAGTATTCAACAAAGTTGATCTCATGCCTGAAGAAGAAGCGAATGAGCAGATCCAAGAGATCTTAGACGCGCTAGGCTGGGAAGACGAGTACTTTAAGATTTCGGCACTCACTCGTAAGGGCACTAAAGAGCTCTGCTACAAATTGGCAGACTTTATGGATAACCTTCCTCGTGAAGAAGAAGAAGTTGCTGAAGAAGACAAAGTTAACTTTATGTGGGATGACTACCATAAAGATGCAATGGCAGGCAAAAACGTTATTACCGAAGATGACGATGTTGACGATGTTGACGATGATGATGACTGGGATGATGAAGAAGATGACGGTCATGTTGTCTATGTTCGTGACTAATCGTTACCATAAAATAATGCCTGTTTGGATATAATTCATTAAGCCGCAATAGATATTGCGGCTTTTTTTGTATCTAATCATAATTCGATGGTGTGATTTACGGCACAATTATGGGTAATGTAGACCCTAAAAGGAATTAGACGTATCTATGACACTAGAAATAATACAGGCAGAAGAGTTGGTGGTGTCAAATCAACGATCCATTTCTCGCCTTGTGGCACAAGCCGGACAAATGCTCTTGGCGCATGGTGCCGAAAGTACACTGGTCAGCGATATTATGCGTCGTATTGGCTTGGCTTGTGGCGTTAATGAAGTGGCTGTCGCTTTGTCAGCGAATGCTTTAGTCGTTACGACTGTAATGGATGATCACTGTATTACGACCACGCGAAGTTGTGCCGACCGCGGCATAAATATGCGCGTTATTACTCAAATTCAGCGTATTTGCATTATGATGGAGCGTGGATTATTGGACGCATCGATGGCGCAGAAAAAACTCAACACTATCAGTCCGGAGCGCTATAACCGCTGGTTGGTCGTATTCATGATTGGATTATCATGTGCCGCATTCAGTCATTTAGCTGGTGGCGATTGGGGCGTGTTCATCATGACTTTCTTCGCGTCTGCTGGCGGAATGGTTGTTCGTCAGGAGATCGGCCATCGTCATTTCAATCCTTTGCTCAACTTTGCAGCGACCGCGTTTGTCACCACCTTAATTTCGGCACAAGCGGTGATTTATGAAATTGGTAATTTACCTACAGTGGCGATGGCATCTTCAGTCTTGATGCTGGTTCCTGGCTTTCCATTAATCAACGCAGTCGCGGACATGCTCAAAGGACATATTAACATGGGTATCGCACGTTTTGTCATGGCCAGCTTACTGACGTTGGCGACGTGTTTGGGCATCGTTGCTGCGATGAGTGTTACTGGAATTTGGGGGTGGGCAGTCTAATGAGCTTGTTTGATTTGATGCTTGGCCTGTTGAATGACATGCTTTTTGCTGCGATTCCCGCGGTTGGATTTGCGCTGGTTTTTAACGTGCCACAAAGAGCTTTAGTGTATTGCGCTGTTGGCGGCGCGATTGGGCACGGCAGCCGTTATTTGATGATGCAGTTTGGTATTCCTATTGAGTGGGCGACCTTTTTTGCCGCGACGTTAGTTGGAATGATCGGCGTGTATTGGTCTCATCGCTTCCTTGCACACCCAAAAGTCTTTACCGTCGCAGCATTGATCCCAATGGTGCCTGGTGTGTTTGCTTACAAAGCGATGATAGCGATGGTTGAAATAAACCACCTAGGTTACTCTCCAGAGCTTGTCGCGACTTGCATGGAAAATTTTCTTAAAGCCATGTTTATTATTGCAGGTTTAGCCGTTGGTCTTGCTGTTCCAGGACTGTTATTCTATCGCCGCAGACCTATTGTATAAGGACCTAACATGATCATTAGTATGATTGCCGCGATGGCCGACAATCGCATCATTGGCAAAGACAATCAAATGCCTTGGCATCTTCCAGCCGATTTCGCTTGGTTTAAGCGTTGTACCATGGGAAAACCGGTTGTGATGGGACGCAAAACCTATGAGTCTATTGGTCGCCCTTTACCTGGTCGCTTGAATATTGTTATCAGCCGTGATGAGACACTAAAGATCGAAGGCGTCACTACCGTAACATCGATTGAGCAAGCTCTGGAAGTGGCTGGTGACGTGGAAGAAGTGATGATCATTGGTGGTGGGGCGATTTACGCAGCTTGTTTGTCGATGGCCAATAAACTGTATGTAACACACATTGAGGCAGCTATTGATGGTGATACTCAGTTCCCTGACTGGGGAGATAAGTTTAAGGAAACCTACTCAGAAACGTATCAAGCGGATGAGAAGAACGCCTACAACATGCGTTTTACTGTGTTAGAAAAGCAATAGTCAGAAAAATCATCGGATATAACAAAAAAGCACCGCGAATACGGTGCTTTTGTTTATCGAAAGCGCTCATTATTAATTTAGTGCTTCTTGAGTAAAGATTTTCTTATCTTCCCAACGGATCATGGTCAGGTTTCCGCCCCACACACAGCCTGTATCTAAACCTATGAACTCATCATCTATATGACCTTGTAGCGCAGCCCAGTGACCAAATAGCACCGCTTTATTTAAGTGAATTCGCTGAGGAACATCAAACCATGGGATCAGCTCGTTATCCGAAACCTGTTGCGGTGGTAACTTGCATTCCATGTCTAAACGGCCGTCTAGATAACAGAAACGCATCCGTGTAAAGGCATTGATGATGTAGCGGTATCTATCCAGCCCCTGCAGAGAATGATCCCAATAATTAGGTTGGTTGCTGTACATATTCTTAAGTAGCCAAGGCAAGTTACTGCTTTGGATTATCTTTTCGACTTCACGTGCACATTCTCGAGCGGTTATTAAGTCCCACTGAGGAGAAATGCCAGCGTGACACATCACAAAGTCATCATGCTCAGCTAAAAGCGGTTGCCGAGCTAACCAAGCCAGTAATTCTTCCTTGTCCGGTGCGGAGAAAATAGGCGCTGTTTTGTCTTTGTCTTTGAGTTTTTTAAACCCATGAGCCACGGAGAGTAGGTGCAGATCATGGTTACCGAGAACGACTTGAGCACTGTCGCCTAATGCTTTGACGAAACGTAAAGTTTCAAGTGACTTTGGGCCTCTAGCGACCAGATCGCCAGCGAGCCAAAGCTGGTCATTTTTCGCGGAGAAAGATACTTGTTTTAACAGTTGCTGCAGTTCATCAAAGCAACCTTGGATGTCACCAACAATATAAGTAGCCACTGATTCTCCAATCTTATTAATTTAATACGTTTGGAACAGCCATACGAAACGGTTCAATTTCGGTGATGAACTCTTGCCCTTGCTCATCCAGCATTTTGTAGTGTCCTTGCATCACCCCGACTGGGGTTTCTAGCGCTGTTCCGCTGCTGTAAGTGTATTCATCATTGCCTGGAATAAAGGGTTGCTGGCCCACCACACCTTCGCCTTCTACGGTCATTTGTTTACCGTTAGAGTCTGAGATCAGCCAGTGACGACTAACCAGTTGTACGGTTTGCTGACTGAGGTTTTTGATGGTGATGATGTAAGCGAAAACGTAGCGTTGTAGCTCAGGGTTGGACTGTTCTTTAATATATTTGGTGTGAACTTGAATTTTGATACAAGGCTGAATGACGTCCATGTGCACTCCTCGATAAACTAAGCAATAAGCCAAGCCGGAGGGGGTTGGCTTATTATTATGAGTTACTTTTGTTGCGGGTTGTCCGCGAGCCAGTTCGCCATAGCGACGAATTGTTGCAGTGTCAGGTTCTCTGGACGCATGCTTGGGTTGATGCCCAGTTCTTCTAACACTTCTGTGCTTAATAGGGATTTATAGCAGTTGCGAATCGTCTTACGACGTTGGTTAAAGCCTTCTCGGCAAACGCGATCTAACAAGCGTAGATCTTTTGCAGGGTATGGCAGTTCTTCGTATGGGACTAGGCGCACAACCGCTGAGTCCACTTTCGGTGGCGGTATGAATGCCGTCGGTGGCACTTCCAGAACGGGCACGACTTTACAATAGTACTGAGCCATTACCGTTAGACGACCGTAAGTTTTGCTACCAGGGCCTGCTGCTAAGCGGTTAACCACTTCTTTTTGAAGCATAAAGTGCATGTCTTGAATGTCTTTATGGAATTCAAATAAGTGGAACATCAACGGCGTGGAGATGTTGTATGGCAAGTTACCGAAAATACGTAGCTTATTATTTGGCTTTACCAGTTGAGTGAAGTCAAAATGCATAGCATCGCCTTCATGAATGGTCAGCTTGTCTGCCAGTTCTGGGTTATTGCGTAGACGTTCTGCTAGATCGCGGTCTAGTTCAATAACGGTGAACTTGTCAACTTCACGACCAACTGGTTCGGTAATTGCACCAAGCCCAGGGCCGATCTCAACCAAGTTCTGACCTGGTCTAGGGTTAATTGCTGATACGATACCATCAATAATGTATGGATCGCTCAGGAAGTTTTGACCAAAACGTTTACGCGCTTTGTGTCCTAAATGGACATCATTTCTCATTGTTTCTTCTCTACCAATTCTATCGCATGCGTGAGCGCTGTTCGGAAACTTCCTGTATCCGCTTGACCTGTCCCTGCAAGATCTAATGCAGTACCATGATCTACCGATGTTCTAATAAAAGGTAGACCAAGAGTAATGTTAACGGAGCGACCAAAGCCTTTGTATTTTAATACGGGCAAAACTTGGTCGTGGTACATGCCTAATACAGCATCAGCATCGTTTAAATACTTTTCATTGAAAATGGTATCTGCCGGCAACGGGCCGATCAGGTTGACCCCTTTTTCTTGTCGAATTTTGACCAGTGTCGGAGTGATGGTTGTGATCTCTTCATGACCTAAACAGCCATCTTCGCCTGCATGGGGGTTTAGCCCGCAAACGTAGATGTTTGGTTGCGCGATGGCAAACTTTTCTACGAGGTCGTTATGAAGAATCTCAATGATTTTTTCTAATCGCTGTTCTGTGACGGCTTTTGACACATATGCCAAAGGGATATGCGTAGTAACAAGCGCGACACGCAGTCCTTCTGTCGCTAGCATCATCACAACTAACGGCGTTTTAGACTTTTCGGCAAAGAATTCAGTATGACCACTGAACGCAACGCCGGCGCGATTAATCACCCCCTTGTGCACAGGACCGGTGACAATAGCATCAAATTCATCATTCATACAGCCCAAAGCGGCTCTTTCTAGCGTTTTTAGCACATAGTGGCCGTTGGCTTCATTGAGTTGTCCCGCAACTGTATCTTCCGCTATCTGAACATGATCAACGATAAGTGTGCCCGCTTTTTGCGCTTTCGGTTCTTCTTCTGCATTGTAATCAGAGAGTTGGACATCAATACCCAGTATTTTGGCACGTTCCATGAGCATGCTTTTATCTGCACAGACGACAATTTGGTGTGCCCAGTCTTCCTTAGATAGGGCAAGCACTAAGTCGGGGCCGATTCCCGCAGGTTCGCCTGCGGTCACGACAATTCTTCGAATTGAATTAGTTGTCATTGTTGTCATCCACGATTTCAACAAACGCACTGGCGCGTAACTCCTGTACCCATGCTCCGGCTTCTTCATTAAATTTACGGTTAAAGAGCATACGGTAAGCCTTATTTTTCATCGCCGAGTTGGTTCGGTCGACTTGACGGCGATCCAACACTTCTACGATATGCCAACCATGAACGGTTTTGAACGGTTCACTGATTGTGCCTTCCGACAACGTTTCTACTTGATGCTTAAATTCTGGCACATAAAGATCAGGCGTTTGGTAACCAAGCTCTCCATCTTGCGCTGCTGAACCTGGATCTTGGCTGTACTGAGAGGCAAGTTGAGCAAAGGTTGCTTCACCTGCGTTGAGGCGACGTATAAATTCGTTTAACTGCTTCTTCGCCCCTTCATCACTTAAAATGACCGTTGGCTTGATCAAAATGTGGCGAGCGTTGACTTCGGTGACTGCTACCGTTTCCAAACCTTTCACATCGTCAATTTTTAGGATATGGAAGCCGACACCGCTGCGGAATGGGCCGATGATGCTGCCTTTATTCTGCATGTTGATTTGGTCGGCAAAGATGGTGGGCATCTCTTCCTTACGCATCCAGCCCCAGTCGCCACCTTGCAGTGCTTTTGGGCCTTTCGAGTAGGTATACGCCATTTCAGTAAAATCCGCACCTTCATTGAGCTTTTTCGCGAGCTCTTTTGCTTCTGCTTCTACAGCAGATTTTTCTTTGTCGTCAGAGAAGCGCAGCTGAATATGGGCTATTTTGTATTGAACCGTTGCATTGGTTTCTTTTGACAGTTGTTCCGCAAGGTTATCTACTTCAGCCGGCAGAATATTAATGCGTCGACGCACAAGTGCATTACGCGCTTCTGATGCAGCGATTTCCTTGCGAATTTGTTCGCGAAATTCCGGGTAACTTAATCCTTCTGCTTTAACGGAAGCCGCTAACTGTTCTACCGATTGTTTATTGTTACGTGCGATTTCTGCAATCGCTTGGTTTAAACGGCTATCATCGATACGTACACCGATACGATCGGCCTCTTGGCCTTGTAGTGTGTCAATGATCAGCTTCTCGACCACTTGCTCTTTCAACACACTTGCGGAGGGGAGGCTGTTACCATTTTGGCGAGCGTTGGCTTGCAGTGTTTTCATCGCCGTGTTGATGTCGCTTTGTAGAATCACGCCGTCATTAACGATGACCGCAACCTTATCGAGCTCGACAGGTGCTGCAACCGCTCCGCAAGAGAGTAGGGTCGTGAATAAGATTGATTTCCAAATTTTCATTTAAAATTCCGTTGTATTTTTGAAGAAGTATCCTATTAACTTAAGACGCTTAATTCGATTAATTGTTCAGATAGAATGGGCGGCCATATTTAATCGCGTTGTCGGAGCCATCCAATTCTTTGACTGCAGTGCCTTCACGTTGATTCGTGGCAAAGCCTTGAATACCGAAGTTAACACTGAAGTTGTTTTCGTATTCAGGTGATGCGCCATTACTGCCGATGGTTTGGTTTTCCCAGCCTAACAGTTGGTTAGCGTAGGTAACACCAAGGTACCAACAGTCGGACTGGTAACGCAGGCTAGCGAGCCATTCCAAATCGGTGTTTTCATTTAGGTCGTAGTAGTATTGACCGCTTGCTGACCATGTAGGATTGAATTCGTAGGCGGCTACAATACCTGCTTGGGAAATACCTTTACGAGTGATTGTGTCGAGGTTTTCGAGAATGATCGTATCTTCGATGTACTCACGCGTGACGTAACGATAATTACCTTGAATAAAGCCATCATTAAATTGATATTCTAAGGTGCTGTTTGCCAGCTGGACCGAGCTCAAGTCAATGTCGTATTGAATGCCACCATGATAGAACAGGTAATCGTTATAGTTGAAGTCTGCTTCAACTGCCCACGAAGAGTAGTTGGTTGTCTCATCCGGTTGGTTAGGGCTGTTGCTCAGTTTGGTCTTTTTATCAAAGTAGTAAATCTGACCAAATGAGACATTAAGGCGCTCTTTATAGTCATCATCAAAGAAGCGGGTACTCGCACCGTAACTCAACTGGTTCGCAGAGGCTATTTTATCAATACCACTGTACTTACGACTGCGGAATAGTCCGTAGTAGTCGGTTTGTAGCAAGGTAGTATCGTAGTTATAGATGTTGGTTTGATCTTCTTCAGGTACATACAAATACTGCAGTTGAGGCTCCAGTGTTTGGGTGTAGCCCTTGACCCAACTCGTATCTCGTTCTAAGTAAAGTTGCGCATGGGTGCGGAACTCAGGAATCACACGAGAAACTTCGTCATCCAATTGGCTTTGTAAGTTTACATCCGTTAGCCCTGTCAAGTCTTGAGAGTAGTATGTGGAAAGTACACGCGCTTCGGTCGTCCAGTTTGCCCATGAGCTGGAAAGTGGCAGTGTTAATCCCGGTTCAATATGAACCCGAGTGGCATTGGGTCTTGCTGCATCGCTGGTACTAAAGCGACTGACTTGGCTGCTCACGTCAAAGTTAAGGTAGTCTCTCCACAATGGCGTGTTGTAGTTTAAGTCCAATTGCGGAAGCAGGCGATAAGGGCGGTTTTCTTCTTTCAGTAGGATTTGGAAGTCACGTACTGTTAAAGAGGCGTTCCAAAAATCAGAGCGGTATTGTACTTGGCCTTCTTGAACGAGTTGACCATCCTCACGGTTACCAATGTCAGAATCTAGATCGAGAAAATAGTCTATATCACTCACTTTTGAGTAATTAACTTTGGCTATCCAGTGCTTGTTGATGATGCCGCTGTGTTTGACTTGATAGCCCCAACGAGACTCGTCTTGGTATTTTCTATCGCTATTGAGGTATTCGCCTTTGATTTCACCGTTACCCCAGCCATCGGTTAGATAGCGGAAATCAGAGTCGAGTTTTGTTCCACGTTGCTGCATGTAGAGCGTGGTCAAGGTCATGTCATATTGAGGCGCGATGTTCCAATAAAATGGCACCTCAATTTCCATACCGTCGCTTGAACCGTAAGACAAAGATGGAAAGAGAACGCCGGTTTTACGCGTGTCACCAATGGGCATGGTCAGGTAAGGCACGTAGAAAATAGGCACGTCTAACACTTCAAATCGAGAGTGGTAAAGCGTCGCCGTTTCTTCGTCTTGATCAACGTCGATACTCGAAGCGACTAAACGCCACGAATTATCGCCTTGAGGACAAGACGTGATGGACCCATCTTCGAGCTCGTAAATAGATTGACCTGTGCGAGCAATATAAGCTGCTGTTCCCCGGCCTTGTTGGCAAAGGAATTGATAATTGGTGTTCTCAAGTGAAAACGTGTTTTGATTGATGTCATTAGTAACACGATCAGAGCGAGCGTTGACTTGGCCGTCGTTAAAGGTCACGTTGCCTTCTGCCACAACGACGTTGTCTTGCTGGTGCAGCGTTACGCTATCTGCGGTGATTTTTTTCTTGCCTTGGGTGACTTGTACGTTACCTGAGTACTGAGCTTTGTCACCATTGATGGCTTGCAGGGTGTCAGCTTCTACCACTACTGGGGCATTAAGAGCATCCTCCTCGCCACTTGTGTCGACCAAACATTGATCTGTGGCGGGCATTTCCTGCACACTATCATGGATATTTGCTTCAGCCTGAGTGATGGGTACAAACAAGGCGGTGCTGATAGAGGCCGCTAAGAATGTGCGGGAGAAATGTTGCATTGAATTGAGCTTTCCTGTGTCACTACTACTTGATGGCTATAGGGATTGTTGTACCCTAGCGTAATAGCCAAATGAATCAACTATAGTCGCATTTATCCCAGCGTATTGATTCACTGTGGCATAATGACGATAAAATAGCTGCAAAGATAAGCAGGCGAAATGGCCTAGCCGAAATAAAACTAATTCCATTATCATAAAGGAAATCGTGGCATCCGGCACTATAAGACCGCCGTCGTCGATAAAAATTCATTGATAGAGAACACATAATGCATATTTTTGGCAAAATTCTGGGTGCCTTTTTTGGCTTGTTACTTGGTGGACCGCTTGGTTTGCTGTTTGGTTTATTTATCGGTCATCAATTTGATAAAGCACGTCGCTTGAGCCAAGCAGGGTTCTCTACTGGTGGCTTTGGCAAAGGGCCAAGTCAAGGACAGCGTCAGGAAGAGTTTTTTAAATCGGCATTTGCTGTGATGGGACATGTGGCAAAAGCCAAAGGCCAAGTGACGAAGGAAGAAATCCAGCTTGCCTCGGCCATGATGGACCGAATGAAATTGCATGGCGCGCAGCGGCTTGCGGCGCAAGATGCTTTTCGCGAAGGTAAAGACAGTGACTTCCCGCTGGAGGATATTCTTGTTCGAGTGAAAATCTCGACAGCAGGCCGCTTTGATTTGCTGCAATTTTTCTTGGAGCTGCAAATCTCCGCTGCCTTTGCTGATGGCTCGATTCACCCAAGTGAGAGAAACGTACTACACAAGATTGCACGTAGCTTGGGCTTTTCATCCGAACAATTAGAACGTCGCTTACAAATGCAAGAAGCGGCATTTCGCTTTCAGCATCAAGGCGGCTTTCAAGGTCAGTACCAATCTTCTGGAGCTGGTTGGCAACAGGCGTCACAAGCGGACCAATTGGCCGATGCGTACAAAATTTTGGACGTGTCGTCGGATGCCGACAGTAAAACCGTTAAGCGTGCTTACCGTAAGTTGATGAATGAACATCACCCAGATAAGTTGATGGCGAAAGGTCTACCGCCAGAAATGATGAACGTGGCGAAGGAAAAATCACAAGAAATTCAAAATGCTTACGATCTGATTAAAAAGGTCAAAGGCTTTAAGTAACCCCGCGATTTCTATCAAAATTGAAAAGGGCACTTGATGCCCTTTTGGGCTTTGGGTGACCCAAAGCGCTTTGAACTGTCAATCTTGAGATTAGTCGGCGTGATTTAAGTCCCAGTCGTAATCGTATTTTACTTGACCTGAAAAGCCTTTATATTGTGGTGCATATTGAGTTATGTGGTTAAACACTTGCTGCTCTCCACCAAAATCTTCCGCAAACCAATCGTAAATTGAAGAGAGTTGTGCGGTATTGCCTTGGATCGATACACCTTTATTACTGTTGATAAAGGTAGTCGCAGCGTTATCTAGCAGGGCCTGTGTGTTTTGTGCGGTGAACGCCTGTTTTAGTAGGTTTGGGCAGCCTAAGCTGGCACAATTCACGGCATAATGGGTTCTAGGATCTTGCCAGATCGGTCGCAAAATCCGATGCTCGATATCATTTAAAGTCAGCTCCTTCCCGTTTACCACAACCACATCATCTCCCCAAGGACCAAAACTAAATAAGCCGCCCAGTTTGGTGATTGATTCGACTGGGTAGTTATCCAAAATAAGATCCACCGTGATGGCGTTGTAAAGGTTGATCCAATAGGCGTATTGCTCTGCTTGGTTGTACTGCAAAGGATCGAGTTTCGCTAGTCGTTGAATGTACTGCTTTAACTTCGCTTTGTCAGAAGCCGTGACTTTGCTGTAGCGAAATAAAGTGTCTTCGTCTTGCTCTATCAAATAGTCATCAAGCAACTGTTGCCATTCTTGGTGAGAAATCTGGGTTGGATTGGCTTGATTCGATTGTTTCCAATATGGCCACAAATCAGACTTAGGTGCAGCAAACGTAGCGAAAGAGGCTAGGGCGCACAGCAACAATAACAGACGCTTCATAGAGATACCTTTGGGTTAAACCGTGTTGATAGTGTAGACCTGTTTTACTTCAGCTTTTCTGAGGTAATGAAAATACAAGAAAAAAGGTTGGCGCTTGCCAACCTTTTACTGCGTGTCTACTGGCGTATGAATCAGCGTAGAAAGCTTGGAATATTTGCTTCGTACTCTGCAATCTTGTCTTCGTACTGCAGGGTTAGGCCGATGTTATCTAGACCATTCAACAAACAGTGACGACGGAATTCATCAATTTCAAAGCTGTACTCTTTGCCGTTTGCACGTACTTTATTCGCTTCTAAATCGACTTCGACTTCCGCGCCTTCATTCGTCTGAACGTATTGGAAAAGCTCATCCACTTCTTGCTCGGTTAGACGAACGGGTACCATTTGGTTGTTGATTGAGTTGCCATAGAAAATGTCCGCAAAGCTTGGTGCGATCATGGCCTTGATACCATAATCTGCCAGCGCCCATGGTGCGTGCTCACGAGAAGAGCCACAGCCGAAGTTTTCACGCGCTAACAAGATAGAAGCACCTTGGTAGCGGGGGGCGTTCATTATAAAATCTGGGTTTGGTTGTTTGCCAGCATCATCAAGGAAGCGCCAGTCATGGAACAGGTGCTTACCAAAACCAAGGCGAGAAACTTTTTGTAGAAATTGCTTTGGAATGATGGCATCGGTATCGACGTTGGCGGCATCTAAAGGTACAACCAAACCAGTGTGTTGCTTAAAACCTGTCATGATTGTTCTCCTTAGTCCAATTCACGGATATCAACAAAGTGACCAGCGATCGCGGCTGCGGCTGCCATGGCAGGACTTACTAAGTGGGTCCTGCCATCACGGCCTTGGCGGCCTTCAAAGTTACGGTTTGAAGTCGACGCGCAGCGCTCATGAGGACCCAAACGGTCGTTGTTCATCGCTAGGCACATTGAACAACCCGGCAAACGCCATTCGAAGCCCGCTTCTTTAAAGATAACGTCCAATCCTTCGGCTTCTGCTTGTGCTTTCACTTGCTCTGAACCTGGAACGATCAGCGCCTGAACGTTCGGGGCCACTTTACGTCCTTTTGCTACCTCTGCAGCAGCGCGTATGTCTTCAATACGTGAGTTAGTACATGAACCAACGAAGACTTTATCTACGGGATAATCAGCTAAAGACTTACCGGCTTCTAAACCCATGTAAGCCAATGCTTTGACCGCTGATGCTTTCTCAACGGGGTCGGCAAAGCTTTCTGGGGCTGGGATTGATTGATCAACCGCGATGACTTGACCTGGATTAGTGCCCCAAGTCACTTGCGGTTTGATGTCTGCTGCGTTTAGGGTTACGACCGCATCAAACTGGGCATCATCATCAGTTTTTAGTGTCTTCCAATATTCTACTGCAGCATCAAAATCGGTCCCTTGCGGTGAGAACTTACGGCCTTTGATGTATTCGAAGGTCGTGTCATCTGGCGCAATCAAACCGGCTTTAGCGCCCAGTTCAATCGCCATGTTACATACGGTCATGCGGCCTTCCATCGAAAGATCTGTAATCGCTTCACCGCAGAACTCAACCACATAGCCAGTGCCGCCAGCCGCCGTGGTTTTGCCGATGACCGCTAACACGATATCTTTTGCAGTAATACCTGGGGCGACTTTGCCTTTTACCTCGATCTTCATCGTTTTCGCGCGCGCTTGTTTTAACGTTTGAGTCGCCAATACGTGCTCAACTTCAGACGTACCAATGCCGAAAGCTAGCGAACCAAACGCACCATGCGTGGCGGTGTGTGAGTCGCCACAAACAATGGTCATGCCTGGTAGGGTAATACCAAGCTCAGGCCCCATGACGTGCACAATGCCTTGGTATTTATGGTTGATGTCGTAGAGCGTGACACCAAACTCTTCACAGTTTTTCGAGAGCGTTTCCATCTGGATACGCGCCATCTCACCGGATGCGTTGATGTCTTTCGTTGTGGTTGAAACGTTGTGGTCCATGGTGGCAAAAGTTTTGCTGACCTGACGCACTTTACGTCCTTTTTCACGCAAACCATCAAATGCCTGTGGAGACGTCACTTCATGTACCAAGTGACGGTCGATGTACAAGATGGGGGTTTCCCCTTTTGCTGCGACGGCAACGTGTGCGTCGTAGACTTTTTGATAAAGTGTTTTGCCCATTGCTTCCTTTCCTCGTCGTCCTTGTTATCACAACGGTGTTGCGGATGGTGAACGACCATTATATTTATAAATTCAGTCTGTTTATGAGTTCAAAATGTACTCAGCAATCTTATCGCCCATTTCTGAAGTGGTCAGTGCTGGATTGTCGCCTGCAAGGTCGCCTGTTAGCTCCCCAGCTGAAAGTGCTTTCGATACCGCTGCTTCAATGTCTTGTGCTGCGGCTTCTTCGCCAAGGCTATAACGTAGCATCAGTGCTGCTGATAGGATTTGCGCGACAGGATTGGCGATGTTCTTGCCTGCAATATCTGGCGCGCTGCCGCCTGCTGGCTCGTACAGACCGAACTTACTTTCGTTAAGGCTTGCTGACGGCAGCATACCCATAGAGCCTGTGATCATTGCGCACTCATCAGAAATGATGTCGCCGAAGATGTTTGAACACAGCATCACGTCAAACTGTGCTGGGTCTTTGATAAGCTGCATGGTTGCGTTATCGATGTACATGTGTGATAGCTCAACGTCAGGGTAATCTTTCGCGATCTCTTCGACCACTTCACGCCATAGGATTGAGCTTTGTAGAACGTTTGCTTTGTCGATAGAGCAAACTTTTTTACGACGCAGACGTGCGGATTCAAAGGCGATTTTCGCGATGCGCTCGATTTCAAAGCGGTGGTACACTTCAGTATCAAACGCTTTTTCTGTTGCCCCCTCGCCTTCACGACCTTTTGGTTGGCCGAAGTAGATACCGCCAGTGAGTTCGCGTACCACGGCGATGTCAAACCCCTGAGCTGAGATGTCAGCCCGTAATGGTGAGAATGCCTCTAGACCTGCGTGGATTTGCGCAGGACGTAAGTTACAGAAAAGTTGGAAATGTTTACGCAGAGGAAGCAGGGCTCCTCGCTCTGGCTGATCGTTTGGTGGTAAGTGTTCCCATTTCGGGCCACCAACTGAACCAAATAGAACCGCATCAGACTCTTCACATGCATTGAGGGTACTTTCAGGAAGTGGGCTACCGTGATTGTCGATAGCAATGCCACCCACATCGTGCTCATCACGCTCAAACGAAATCCCGTGTTTTTTCTCGATGGCATTCAGCACTTTGTGTGCTTGTGTCATTACTTCCGGGCCAATACCGTCACCAGGTAAAATGGCAATTTTGTATGATTGGTCTGTCATGTTAGTCCTTTAATGTTCAAATTTTTGAGCTTAATTATTTTAAACGAGCGTATTCACCCTTGAGCCATGACGCTCAGCTTTTACTATACGGTCGCGATTCTCTTTTTCTTCATTTCTTCAATCTTGTCTGCACGATGAATGCTGTTGATGACATGCAACAACGCTTGACCAGACGCTTCAACGATGTCGGTAGACACGCCCGTACCGTGGTATTTACGACCTTTGTAGTTGGCAATGATGTCAGCTTGACCCAAACCATCTTCGCCTTCACCTTTCGCGGTTAGATCGAATTTATCTAGCACGATTTCGTAACCAGTCACACGGTAGATGCATTGGTATAACGCATCAACCGGACCATTACCGACGGCCGCTTCACACATTTCTTCATCGCCGCATTGCATCTTGATGCTGGTGGTGGCCATTACGCTGCCCGATTGCACGCTTAGGTAGTTCAGTTTGTAAAAGTCATCCTCTTCCCGCAAATTAGAGAAGTGCATTAGGGCTTCGAGATCGTAATCAAATACTTGACCTTTGCGATCGGCAAGCTTCAAGAAGTCAGCGTATAGAGCGTCTAAGTTGTACTCGTCTTCGTTGTAACCCATAGTGTCCATGTGGCTCTTCACTGCAGCTCGACCACTGCGGCTGGTTAAGTTTAGGGCTTGATTCTTAAGACCTATCGACTCAGGTGTCATGATTTCGTAGGTGCTCTTGTTTTTCAGCATGCCATCTTGGTGAATCCCCGAAGAGTGACTAAAGGCATTGGCGCCCACTATCGCTTTGTTGCTTTGGATTGGCGTATTGCACAGTTGACTCACCAACTTACTGGTGCGGTGGATTTCATCATGCTTGAGACCAGTGTGAACGCCCAAGAACTCTTGACGCGTTTTGATGATCATTGCGATCTCTTCAAGAGAACAGTTACCGGCTCTCTCACCAATGCCATTGATGGTGCCTTCTATCTGACGTGCACCAGCTTGGACGGCGGCGATGGAGTTGGCCACCGACATGCCTAAGTCGTCGTGACAGTGAACAGAAATGGTCGCTTTGTCGATATTGGGTACGCGATTGAAAAGAGTTTGAATGATGGCACCGAACTCAGCCGGGATGGTATAACCAACTGTATCTGGAATGTTGATGGTGCTCGCACCTGCATTGATGGCGGCTTCTACCATGCGACATAGGTTATCGATTGGCGTGCGGCCAGCATCTTCACAAGAAAATTCGACGTCATCGGTGTAGTTACGCGCATGTTTAACGGCGTTGACCGCCATTTCAACCACATCGTCATAACTGCGGCGTAGTTTGTCTTCGACATGGATGGTGGAAGTGGCTAAAAAAGTGTGGATACGGAATTGGTCGGCAACTTTTAATGCTTCAGCGGCGGCATCGATATCTTTCGCAACGGCACGCGAAAGGGCACAAATACGGCTGTTTTTGATATTTTTTGCAATAGTTTGTACTGACTCAAAATCGCCAGGAGAGGAGATAGGAAAGCCAGCCTCAATAACATCAACGCCGAGTCTTTCCAGCGCATAGGCAATCTGCAGCTTTTCTTTCACCGTTAAACTTGCTGACAACGCTTGCTCGCCATCACGCAATGTGGTGTCGAATATAATGACCTGATCGTTCATGTTTGCTTCCTTCCTGATTTCTGCACTTTCGTGCAAGTTAATCGTTTACTTCCAGTATTTAGATATAAAAAAACCCGCATTCTCATGCGGGTTCTTAGAAATTGGTGTGGTTATTTTTCTTCCACAGCCTACCCGCGCGAACTGGTCACGATCAGGAGGAGGCTAAGCAGAATAGAAAAATGAGCTGACATAGTTGTTAAGCTTTCCACAAAATTAAGTTAACGAATTAGTACCGCACTCTATGGAACGCGTCAACCCTAAAGTCGATTTTTTATTCAATTAGAGAGCTGCATTTTTATTCTATCGTGGTCATTTCCCTGCGGTGTACATTGATTGAATATTTTACTGTGACGTGCGAGCTTTGATCAGAGTTATAGTCGAGACTTTTTAGTACGGGCGCAATCAATAAGTCATGTAAATGCGTCTTGATTATAATTACCTGTCTCATTAATTTGCCAAATGTCTCCTTGCTGGGGGGCTTTTTATCTGTTTTATAGTTTTTTATTTTTTTATCAACTCATTGTTATAAATAAACTAAATGTCTATCTGGCTAAAATTTACTGATTAAATATCAATTTAGTTGCGAAACCGTAATTGATTAATGGATAGTAGGGTTAGGAATGGAATTATCCGTACGAAAAATATAATAATTTTAGGTTATCTATTCGTGGTAAATGATTCGAATCCGGCCGTCGTCTTTTTGTGCATAGGATTCTATTCGTTATGAACCCGATGAACCAAGTTGACGATTACAAAAGAGGCGCACTTAATGTTAGATAAGAAAGACGCGATGAGCGCAATTGCTAGCTACCGTATGGAAAGTACTTTGCGTGGTGCAGATTTAAACCTATTGACGGTATTTGACGCTGTGATGCAAGAGCAAAATATTACTCGTGCTGCACATAACTTAGGTATGTCTCAACCGGCGGTAAGCAACGCTGTTGCCCGTCTTAAAGTGATGTTTAATGACGAACTGTTTATGCGTCAAGGCCGTGGCATTCAGCCAACCCAACGTGCTCGCCAACTGTTTGGCCCGATTCGTCAGGCACTGCAGTTGATCCGCAACGAACTACCTAGTTCTGTATTCCTGCCTGAATCTTCCAATCGTTTGTTCAAACTGGCGATTTGCAGCCCTTGCGATATGCGTTTTGCACCGAAAATTATGGAAAAAGTAAATCAACAAGCGCCGAACGTTCAGCTTCACTTAGATGCAGAGTTTGACCGCCTTCTATCTGAGCGTATGCGCTATCAAGAGATCGATTTCGTGATCGACTATGCGCGTTTTGATGAGCAAGGTTTCTCAAGTACAGAGATCTTTAAAGATGAATTGGTTGTGATCGCTTCAAAAACGCATTCGCGCATTCGAGGTAGTGTCACTACTGAGCAACTACTGAACGAAAAACACGCGAAATTATCTCAAGTACATGGTCAACGAAGTTTCTCTGAACAAGCTTACCGTGAACTGGATTGTCAAGCGGCGTATGAAGGTTCAAGCCTAAGCAACTTGCTTTATGTGGTGGGCCAGTCAGAACTCGTGACGATTGCACCGCGTTGGATGGCAGAAAATGCAGTAAACAGTGACCAGTTGCAAATCTTGGACTTCCCATGTGCTAATAAGGAAATTAGCGGTTACTTGAGCTGGCATGAATCAAGCGAAAAAGACAAAGGACACATCTGGTTACGTGATCAACTTATGATCACATGCGGTGAAGTGGTCGCTGTTAAATAAGAGAATTTTGAGTCTAGCTGTTTAATTAGACCGAATTGGTCATCATCAATTTTTACAATTCCTTCGTCCCCGAGAGATATTTATTTTTCGGGGCTTTTTATTTTCTGGAATCAATAAGTAAAACAGTGAATTAAATAGTGCAAACGTTCAGCACTTTTAAGTGTATTCGATACGCATAAGTGATAGTTGTCTCTTATTAATGATAAGTTTGATACTGGTCAGTTGCGTTTTAGCAAGCCATAAGTACACTTGTGCGCTCAATTAGCTTACGCCTGTAAGCCAAAAGGTAAGTAAAAGAATGGCCAAGTTAGATTTTCATATCGTTAAACGTATTCGTGAACAAATTGCGAACGGTGGTACTCGCGTTGCACTCAAACATAAAGTAGGTGACAAATGGCAAGGTATTACGTGGGAGCAATTTGGTCAGCAAGTTGATACTTTATCACGCGCACTTTTGGCTCAGGGATTGGGCGTTCAAGATAAGATCGGTATTTTCTCAAACAACATGCCGCAATGGACAATCGCGGATATCGCTGCGTTACAATTGCGCAGTGTGACGGTTCCTATCTACCCAACCAATACTGCGGCGCAGTCTGCTTACATCATTGATAATGCGGACGTGAAAGTACTGTTTGTGGGTGAGCAGGCACAGTTTGATGCTGCGGTGAGTATCTTTGAACAGTGTGAGCAGTTAGAACTGATTGTGGCAATGTCGGATGATATCGAGCTTGGTGAATATGATTTCGTTATCTCTTGGCAAGCATTTGTCGCCAAAGGCGATGCCACATACCAAGTTGAATTAGACGCACGTTTAGAGCAAGCAAGGGAAGATGATCTACTCACGCTGATCTACACCTCGGGCACCACTGGGCAGCCAAAAGGGGTGATGCTGGATTACGCTAATATCGCGGCGCAATTAGAAGGGCATGATCAGCGTTTGAGCTTGTCTCAAGACGATGTTTCATTGTGTTTCCTACCACTCTCTCACGTGTTTGAGCGCGCTTGGACATTCTATGTATTGTATAAAGGTGCTACCAACTGTTACCTGCAAGATACGATGCAGGTGCGTGACGCGCTTAGCCAAGTACGACCAACGGTGATGAGTGCAGTACCGCGTTTCTATGAGAAAATCTTCTCTGCCATCCATGAAAAAGTGTCTCGTGCGCCGATCCATCGCAAGATCATGTTTACTTGGGCGGTGAATATGGGGGCAAAAATGGCGGTGTGCCATCAAGAGAAACGCAAGCCATCGGTCATGTTGCGTAAAGCTTATGCTCTGGCTGACAAGCTGGTCTTAAATAAACTGCGTGCCCTGTTAGGGGGGAACATCAACTTTATGCCTTGTGGTGGCGCAAAGCTTGATGAAACCATTGGGCGCTTCTTCCATGCGATAGGCATCAACGTGAAGTTGGGCTATGGCATGACAGAGACCACAGCAACAGTATCGTGCTGGGATGACCAATGTTTTGACCCAGATTCGATTGGGATGTCGATGCCCGGCGCTCAAGTCAAGATTGGTCACAATAACGAAATTTTGGTACGTGGTCCGATGGTGATGCGTGGTTATTACAAAATGCCAGAAGAGACCGAAAAGACATTCGACGAACATGGTTTTCTAAAAACAGGTGATGCGGGTTATATCGATGAAAATGGTAATCTCTTTATCACGGATCGGATTAAAGAGTTGATGAAGACTTCGGGTGGTAAATACATCGCACCACAAATGATCGAAGGCGCCATCGGTAAAGATCATTTCATTGAGCAAATTGCCGTTATCGCAGATACGCGCAAGTTTGTGTCTGCGCTAATCGTGCCGTGTTTTGATTCTCTTGAAGAATACGCGAAAGAGTTGAACATCGCGTACCATGACCGAGTCGAATTGGTTAAACATCACCAAGTGGTCGAAATGCTTGAGAAGCGTGTGAATGAGTTACAGAAAGAGCTGGCTAAATTTGAGCAAGTGAAGAAGTTTAAACTGCTGCCAAGATCGTTCTCAATGGATGATGGTGAGTTAACACCAACACAAAAACTGCGCCGCAAAGTCATTAATGATAAATACCAAGATGAAATCGAAGAAATGTACAAAGAAAAGTCTGAGAAAAAGTAATTTAGACTGAGTAAGATTTCAAATTGATGAAAAGATCCCCAGAGGTACCCTCTTGTATTTCTGGGGATTTTTATGAGTATCGGTTCCCTCTCTTTTTCATGCCTAATACCGCTATTTAGCAACCTTTATAGGAAGTGCTCTGGAATTATGTTCTTTTTTTGAACGTTATTTTCTTTAATCGTGCTGAGATATTGTGTATGTGTGGCTGCAATTCCTTCTGTTGTTCTATTCTCTAGCATCTTGATTGAAAAGTAGACGTATCTCTCATTAGACCCATTGATAATAAAACGTTACATTTGTTGGGTAACCTTGCGGGATGTTATGACGAACGCAAGACATAGCCGAAAGCGTGGAAGTATTTCGATTAGGCTACGAATAAGCCCTAGACTATGTAAAATCAGACCAATCCGTTGACCTTACGGTGAGGGTACTGGCTAAGGAGAGCAATTATGACAGCAATGTTGTCAGGCGCAGAGATGGTTGTGCAATCTCTGATAGAAGAAAACGTAGAGCAGATATTTGGCTACCCTGGTGGTTCTGTTTTAGACATCTACGACGCACTGCACGCCAAAACTGAACAAATTAAACACGTACTAGTCAGACATGAGCAAGCGGCGACGCATATGGCCGATGGCTATGCCCGTGCGACGGGTAAGCCGGGTGTGGTACTCGTTTGTTCTGGTCCTGGTGCGACCAATACCATCACCGGAATTGCGACTGCTTACATGGATTCGATCCCCATGATCGTTATTTCGGGTAACGTGCCAAACAGTTTAATTGGTAATGATGCCTTCCAAGAATGTGACATTGTCGGTGTTTCTCGACCGGTAGTAAAACACAGTTTTTTAGTAAAAAAAGCGGAAGATATCCCTGAAACCATTAAAAAAGCCTTCTATATTGCGACAACGGGCCGACCAGGCCCTGTTGTGATTGATTTGCCTAAAGATGTGATGAACCCGCAAATCAAACTGCCTTACCAGTATCCAGAAAGCCTATCGATGCGTTCGTATAAGCCGACGACGTCGGGTCATAAAGGCCAAATTAAAAAAGCCCTTAAATCCCTGTTAGAAGCGAAAAAACCCGTACTGTATATTGGTGGCGGCGCGGTGATCTCTGGGGCGCACGAACATATATTTGATTTATCAAATAAGCTAAATTTACCAGTTGTCAGCACTTTGATGGGCTTAGGTGCATTTCCTGGAACCCACCAAAATTCGCTTGGTATGTTGGGCATGCATGGTACCTATGAAGCCAATATGGCGATGCACGAAGCGGATCTGATTTTTGGTATCGGCGTTCGTTTTGATGACCGTACGACCAACAATTTAGAGAAGTACTGCCCGAACGCGAAAGTGATGCATATAGATATCGACCCATCATCGATTTCCAAAAATGTAAAAGTGGATCTGCCAATCGTAGGTTCTGCAGAAAAAGTGCTGATCACCATGCTTGGGCTGCTGGCTGAACAAGAGTGTGGTAACGATCAGGACGCTATTACAACGTGGTGGGATGACATCCAAGTATGGCGCGAACGCAACTGTTTGGCTTATGAAACGTCATCAGAGCGAATTAAACCTCAGCAAGTAATTGAAACATTGCACAAATTGACCAATGGTGATGCTTACGTGGCGTCGGATGTTGGTCAACACCAGATGTTTGCAGCGCTTTATTATCCATTCAATAAGCCTCGCCGTTGGATAAACTCTGGCGGTCTGGGCACGATGGGCTTTGGCCTTCCTGCTGGTATGGGCGTTAAATTTGCAATGCCGCAAGAAGAAGTCGTGGTTGTGACGGGCGATGGCAGTATTCAAATGAATATCCAAGAACTCTCGACGGCGATGCAATACGATATTCCTATTAAGATCATCAACTTGAACAACCGTTTCTTAGGTATGGTAAAACAGTGGCAAGATATTATTTACCAAGGCCGTCACTCCAACTCATACATGAGTTCTGTTCCTGACTTTGCGGCAATTGCAGAAGCTTATGGCCACGTCGGTATTCGTATCGAAACGCCAGATCAGCTCGAAGAAGGGCTAAAAAAAGCGTTAGATATGAAAGATCGCTTGGTGTTTGTCGACATCAACGTAGACGAAACCGAGCACGTATACCCGATGCAAATTAAAGGTGAGGGAATGGACAAGATGTGGCTGAGCAAAACGGAGAGAACTTAATATGAGACACATAATTTCATTGTTATTGGAAAACCAACCTGGTGCTTTGTCTCGCGTTGTAGGCTTGTTCTCTCAACGTGGTTATAACATTGAGTCGTTGACGGTTTCCCCTACGGATGACGAAACACTTTCTCGTATGAATATCACCACGACATCCAACGAAATGCAGTTAGAACAAATCCAAAAACAGTTGCACAAATTGATTGATATCCTGAAGGTTCAAGAGGTCACGGAGTTCGAGCACATTGAGCGTGAACTGATGATGGTAAAAGTCAAAGCCAGTGGTTTTGCAAGAGCAGAAGTAAAACGAACGGCCGACATTTTTCGTGGCCAGATTGTTGATGTCACAGCATCTCAATATACGGTGCAATTAGCCGGAACCAGTGAGAAGTTGGATGCGTTTATTCAAGCGATCTCTGAAGTAACAGATGTGGTGGAGGTGGCCCGAAGTGGTGTAGTAGGGATTGCCCGAGGTGAACGTTCACTCAAGCCTTAGTCGCTTGATTGTAGATAGAAAATACCACTGTAGTGAGGATTGCCACTGTGGTCCTCATATGACAAGAAACATCCGAGATAGCGTAGGAAATGGTTGAGGAAAAGAGACATTTTCGATAAAGAGTGACTCTACAATCAAGCTTTTTTATAGCGAAAAGCCAACGTCGTTCGAGTGGTTTTACAGGTTAGGTTGAGCAGTTAGGCGATAAGAAGTCATACTGAGTGATCAATACGAAGTAAAAGAGTGATGTAAAAAAAGAGGGCGTAAGCCCTCTTTTTTATTGGATTGATAACAGAATTAACAATCTTATAGCACGTGTACTGAAGTCGTGTTCGTCGTACCTGAAGCGACTAGAGCACCAGAAACCATAACGACGATATCGCCTTTGTTACCTAGACCCGACTCTAGCGCTAGCTCTTTACCTGTAACGTAGAACGCGTCAGTGTTTGCGATTGAATCAACAACAACAGGGGTTACACCTTTAGTTAGCACTAGCTGAGCCGCTGTCTTCTCATTGGTTGTAAGTGCAAGGATGTTTGCGGTTGGGAAGTACTTACGGACTGAACGAGCAGACTTACCACCTTCAGTGGCCACAACGATCAGCGGAGCCGCAAGTTTCTCAGCGGTGTCTACTGCGCTTTTACATACTGCTTCAGTGATACGTAGACGTGGGCTGTCTAGGCGAGAGCCTAGTTCCGCTTTAAGGGCTGAATCTGTACGAGTTGCGATTTGAGCCATGATTTTCACAGCTTCAACAGGGTACTTACCTTTCGCCGTTTCACCAGAAAGCATCACTGCGTCAGTCCCGTCCATGACAGCGTTAGCAACGTCGCCTGCTTCTGCACGAGTAGGACGTGGGTTGTTGATCATAGAGTCAAGCATTTGAGTTGCCGTGATAACCATCTTACGAGCACGGTTACACTTCTCGATCATCATTTTCTGAGCGAAGATGACTTCTTCTGCTGGGATTTCAACGCCTAGGTCACCACGAGCAACCATGATGCCGTCAGAAAGCTCAAGGATCTCATCAAAGTTATCAACACCTTCTTGGTTTTCGATCTTAGAGATGATGTGGATGCTCTCGCCGCCATTTGCTGCTAAAACGTCACGGATTTCTTGAACGTCTGATGCTTTACGGATGAAAGAAGCTGCAACGAAGTCAACGCCTTGCTCACAACCGAATTTAAGGTCGTTTTTATCTTTTTCAGATAGAGCCGGTAGGTTTACAGAAACGCCAGGAAGGTTAACACCTTTGTTTTCACCTAGTGCGCCGTTGTTAAGAACTTTACATTTAACTTCTGTTTCAGTCTTAGAGATCACTTCCATCTCGATTAGACCGTCGTCGACTAGGATAGTGTTACCCACGTTTAGGTCTGCTGCGAAACCAGCGTAAGTTACTGCAACTTTGTCTTTGTTACCGACAACTGAAGTGTCAGTTGTGAAAGTAAATTCTTGACCAGCGACTAGATCAACATCGTTGCCGTCTTCTAGCTTGATAGTGCGGATTTCTGGGCCTTTAGTATCAAGAAGGATTGCTAGTTGTTTGCCTGTCGCTTCCATTACTTTGCGGAAGTTCGCGATACGAGTGCCGTGCTCTTCGAAGTCACCGTGAGAGAAGTTCAGACGCATTACATTCATGCCTGCGTTTACTAGTTCAGTTAGCTTCTCTACAGATTCAGTTTTAGGGCCAATCGTACATACGATTTTGGTCTTTTTCATGGAAGATACTCTCCGGTAAGTATAGTTACAATTTTAAAGTCGATTATTTATTCTGAAGTTAGGGCGCTCTTGATGACATTTAGTGCCTGCCACCCACCGATTTCCGCCTCATTATTAGCACTTCAGATTCTGAAAGTCTTTCACCAAGTTTAGTCATTTTATGACTAAAAGATCGGCGATTTTGGCTATCTTTTTGTGATCAATCCCACTTTATATGCAGAAAGTTGCAATTAAATAGCCGTCAATTCTGTAATTTTTTTTCTTTTCGGTGGCGAATTCTACCACTGAATGAATCCAATATCACTGTTTAAGAATTGTCTTAGGACAAGGTTTTATCGAGAAATATTAATTTTTTGTATCGAAATAAATAGACTTAAAAGTTTCGTTTTGACTATAATAAGTTTCACTTCGAAACTTAAAATCAAAACATAAATGTCGAAACGAAATACTCAATTAAGAAGACACGCCATTTCTAACTTGGTTTTTGAACTGGGAGAAGTCAGCGTTGATGAATTGGCTCAGAAATTTGAAACCTCAGAAGTCACGATTAGAAAGGATCTCGCTTCTTTAGAAAAAAATGGACAACTTTTACGTCGTTACGGCGGTGCGATTGCGATCCCGAAGGAAGTGATTCATGAAGAATTGAGCTCTAATGTTTCGACTCGAAAGTTAAATTTAGCAAAAGCGGCTGCTTCACTGATCCGTGACCATAACCGCATCGTGATCGACAGTGGCAGTACGACGGCGGCACTAATTCAGCAATTGAATGATAAACGTGGCTTAGTGGTGATGACCAACTCGCTGCACGTTGCCAATGCCCTCAACGAATTAGAAAGCGAACCGACTCTACTGATGACAGGTGGTACGTGGGATATGCACTCAGAGTCCTTCCAAGGCAAAGTCGCCGAGTCTGTATTAAGAGCTTATGATTTTGACCAACTTTTTATTGGTGCCGATGGTGTTGATTTGGAGCGCGGGACGACCACGTTTAACGAGTTAATTGGCTTAAGCAAGGTCATGGCAGAAGTGTCACGTGAAGTCGTCGTGATGGTTGAATCAGAAAAGGTCGGTCGTAAGATCCCCAACTTAGAGCTGGCTTGGAATCAAATCGATGTCCTAGTGACAGACGCTGAAGTGCAATCTGAACATAAGTTACAAATTGAACAGCATGGCGTGAAAGTCATTTGCGCTTAATCTAATGACGTATACCCAAGTAGCCTTAAGGTACTTGGGTATAACAGTTACATATTTTACTTCCCGCTAAATACAGGCCTTTGCTTGCTGCCTCTATTAGAAATCATGGCTAGGGAAGAACAAAACTACAAACGGAGATAAACACATGTGTGGAATCGTAGGTGCAGTCGCACAGCGAGATGTTGCAGAAATTTTGGTTGAAGGTCTACGCCGTTTAGAGTACCGCGGTTACGACTCAGCTGGCGTTGCGGTTGTTGATGGCGAGTCAAACCTAACGCGCGTTCGTCGCTTGGGTAAAGTACAAGAACTGGCTGATGCAGTAGAAAAAGCAAAAGTGCTTGGCGGTACTGGTATTGCGCACACTCGTTGGGCGACGCACGGTGAACCATCTGAAGTCAATGCACACCCACACATGTCTGGCGACATTGCTGTGGTACATAACGGCATTATCGAAAACCACGAAGAGCTTCGTGAATTGCTTCAATCTCGTGGTTACGTGTTTGAATCTCAAACGGATACAGAAGTTATCGCACATATGATTGAGTGGGAGTTGCGTACTTCTGGAACATTATTAGAAGCGGTACAAAAGACGGCTAAGCAACTAGAAGGTGCCTACGGTACGGTAGCACTTGATCGTAAAGACCCATCTCGCATTGTGGTGGCACGTTCAGGTAGCCCAATTGTGATCGGTTTTGGTGTCGGTGAAAACTTCCTGGCTTCTGACCAACTTGCGCTACTGAACGTAACACGCCGTTTCATGTACCTAGAAGAAGGTGATGTGGCAGAAATCACTCGCCGTGAAGTTACTGTCTTTGACGCAACGGGCGAGCTGGTTGAGCGTGAAATCGTAGAATCTAATGCAGAACATGATGCGGGCGATAAAGGCCAATACCGTCACTTCATGCAAAAAGAAATCTATGAGCAACCTAAAGCGCTGATCAACACGATGGAAGGCCGTATCACAACAGATTCTGTTGTGACTGACGCGATTGGTGTGCATGCGGCAGACATTTTAAGCAAAGTAGAGCACGTACAAATCGTCGCGTGTGGTACGTCTTACAACGCGGGTATGACAGCGCGTTACTGGTTTGAAGACATCGCAAGGGTGAGCTGCGACGTAGAAATCGCCTCTGAGTTCCGTTACCGCAAGTTTGTGACGCGTCCAAATAGCCTTCTGATCACGCTATCTCAGTCTGGCGAAACGGCAGATACGCTAGCGGCACTTCGCCTAGCGAAAGAAAAAGGTTACATGGCGGCAATGACCATCTGTAACGTAGCGGGTTCTTCTTTGGTTCGTGAATCTGATTTTGCGTTCATGACTCGCGCGGGCGTCGAAATTGGTGTGGCTTCAACCAAAGCGTTCACGACTCAGCTTTCTGCACTCTTAATGCTGGTAACGGCGCTTGGTAAGCAGCAAGGTCGTATCAGCAAAGAGAAAGAGAAAGAGATTGTAGAAGCACTGCATGCACTTCCTAAGCAAATCAATGCGGCGCTTTCTTTCGAGAAAGACATTGAAGCACTAGCAACAGATTTCGCGGACAAGCATCATACGCTGTTCCTAGGTCGTGGTGAGTTCTACCCAATCGCAATGGAAGCGTCTCTAAAACTGAAAGAGATCTCTTACATCCATGCAGAAGCGTACGCGGCGGGTGAACTAAAACATGGTCCCCTTGCGCTGATTGATGCTGATATGCCTGTGGTTGTGGTTGCGCCAAGCAACGATTTGCTTGAGAAACTAAAATCAAACGTGGAAGAAGTACGCGCGCGTGGTGGCCTACTGTACGTATTTGCAGATGCAGACGCTGGCTTTGAAGGCGATGAAACGATGAAGATCATCACCATGCCTCACGTTAGCGAAATCACCGCGCCGATCTACTACACCATCCCAATGCAGTTGCTGTCTTACTACGTCGCGCTGATCAAAGGTACGGACGTAGACCAACCACGTAACCTAGCCAAAGCGGTAACGGTTGAGTAATCACACTTAAATCTCAAATCACAAGCGGCACATGCGAGAGTATGTGCCGCTTTTTTTGTTTGGAACCACGAAAGCGATGGGAATATTTAGGATACGTGATAACAACTGCTCTTGCCTCGGGTTTGAATCAACGGAAAGATAAAAGACAAGCCTTGGCTTGCCTTTGGGGACTCAAACTCGTTTGAAGTTATGTGGGTCATTGACCCAGTTGGTGAGCGGTTAGAATCGCAGAGTAGACATTTTCTGCCGTCACTGGGAATGGCATGTTGTGGATGGTTTCTCCCTCGGCCGTTGAGGCTTCGGCGACCTCGCGCAACTTCGCGTGGTTAAGCTCTTTTACGCCCATATCAAAGAGGTTGGTTGGTAAGCCTACAGAGCGGCAGAAGGCGAGAACCGTATTAATCTCTTCCATCGCTGCGTTTTCTAGCACCAATTGAACCAGCGTGCCGAACGCGACTTTCTCACCATGATAGAGATGGTGACACTCTTCGAGCTTGGTTAAGCCGTTATGAATAGCGTGAGCCCCCGCCAGACCACTGCTTTCAAAACCGATACCGCTTAGGTATGTATTGGCTTCAATAATATTTTCTACCGCTTTGGTGCTCACCCCATTTTCTACCGCAGCTTTTGCTTTTACACCATCTTCAAGCAAGGTTTCATAACAGAGCTTCGCAAGCGCTTGCGCTGAACGTGTCGCTAAACCACCGGCCATTGTTGCCTTACCAGAAGTCATGTTGGCACGAGCTTCAAAGTAGGTGGAGAGCGCATCGCCCATCCCCGATACCAGTAGACGAACTGGGGCTTTAGCGATGACAGACGTATCCATGATGACCATGTCTGGGTTTTTAGGGATCATCAAGTATTCCGCAAATTCACCTTCTGGTGTGTATATCACCGCAAGTGCTGACGTTGGCGCATCCGTCGAGGCGATGGTAGGAACCACCACGACAGGAATTTGGGTGTAAAACGCAACGGCCTTTGCAGTGTCTAACGTTTTACCGCCACCGATACCGACAATGACATCGTGTTTTTGTGTCGCACAAATGTCCGTGATGCGTTCAATCTCAACGCGCGAACATTCGCCATGAAAAATGTTCATGGTGAGCGGAAGCTTTTGGTCAGCAAAGCTTTGTTTGACGTCATCACCCACCAGATTAGTCACGAACTCATCGGCAATCACTAACGGACGTTCACCCAATGCTTTCACATAGTGAGCGATAGATGTAAGTACTTGTTCACCTTGGACGTATTTGCTTGGGCTGATAATAATTTTGTCCATAATTCAAACCTTTAACCTTTTATGTGTGTTTTGGACTGCAATGAAAATCCATTGTAGCGATAAGGTTTATATTAGGTTTGGTGAGGGAAGTGGTGAAGGATATCTCTGGTTTGTTTCGTGCTTTTATGACCTCTGTGTCAAACCGACTGCCAGAAGTAATAAGCATCACCATGCTTTATGGCGCCGATCACTATTCAGGCGTATTTGTCGTTTTTTGTTTCATATTGAAACAAATATATCAGCAAAGTCGTTTCAATATGAAACGGATTGATTTTTGTTGAGCACATATTTTCTCTGTTTAAGATGAATTCATACCCTACATAAAAATATAAATGGAATGAGATAGAACGATGAAAAAATTAATTAACCAAGTCGATGATGTGGTATTGCAGCAAATGGAAGGTCTGGCGCTGTCCCGCCCTGAGCTAAAAGCCAACTACGAACCTCGTTACATGTGGCATGAGGAAACGCCGGGGCAAGTGGCACTGGTTTCTGGTGGTGGCTGTGGTCATGAACCTTTACACGCAGGTTTTATTGGTAAAGGCATGCTGACGGGCGCTTGTCCTGGTGAGGTGTTTACTTCACCAACGCCGGATCAAATGTACGAGTGTGGTAACCAAGTGAATACCGGTGAGGGAGTGCTGTTTATCATTAAAAACTACACCGGTGATGTGTTGAACTTTGAAACGGCCGTGGAGCTGCTTCATACCGATGGCATCAAAGTTGGGTCGGTGTTGGTGGATGACGATGTGGCGGTAAAAGATAGCCTGTACACTGCTGGTCGCCGTGGCGTTGCTGGAACGGTATTGGTCGAGAAGTTAGTTGGGGCTGCCGCCAGCAAAGGTTATTCGTTGGAGCAATGTGAAGCGCTGGCTCGTCGCGTTAATAATCACTGTCGTTCATTTGGCGTGGCGCTTAATGCTTGTGTTGTGCCTGCGGCGGGTAAACCATCTTTTGTTCTGGAAGATGATGAAGTGGAGTTTGGTGTTGGTATCCATGGTGAACCAGGTATCAAGCGAGTGAAATACACCGACGTCGATACGTTAGTGGATGCGATGTTTGCTGAAGTTGCTGAAAACACGCCTTATCAGCGCACTTTGCGTATTTGGAATCGTGACGAAGGTGAATGGGATGAAGTGGAATCCCGCATTGAGCCTTTCGCCGCTGAACACGACTACATTGTGATGGTGAATGGTATGGGCGGTACGCCAACTTCAGAGCTTTACGGCGTGTACCGCCGTCTTGCTCATAATTGCGAGCAAGCGGGGTTCCGTATCGTGCGTAATAGGGTCGGTAACTTCTGTACGTCACTCGATATGGAAGGCGTTTCAATTACGTTGCTGAAAGCAGATAAAGAGATGTTGGAGCTGTTTGATGCTCCTGTCGATACGGCCGCGATCAAGTGGTAACAGGGGGGAGCACACATGCAAATTGAAAAACAACATATCGTTCACTGGTTAGAGCTATGTGCGAAAACGTACCAAGAGAATCAAGATTTTCTGACCGACCTTGATCGTGATATTGGTGACGCCGACCACGGTCTCAATATGAACCGTGGCTTTAAAAAAGTCGCGGAAAAACTGCCTCAAGTTGCGGACCAAAACATCGGCAGTATTCTCAAGAATACCGGCATGACCTTGCTTTCTAGTGTCGGTGGGGCAAGTGGCCCGCTGTATGGCACGTTATTTATTCGCACCGCTGCCGCTGTTGGAACCCGAGAGCAACTAATGTTTGAAGAGTTAGTGGATGCACTAAAAAGCGGTGTGGATGGTGTGGTGTCTCGTGGTAAAGCAGAACTGGGTGATAAAACCATGTGTGATGTTTGGTTACCCGTTTTAGTTAGTGTGAAGGCGTCGTTAGAAAATGGCATGAGCGCCGATCATTTATTGAATGAAATGGTTGAGCTAGCAGAAACGAACGCGGTTGCCACGATTGAAATGTTGGCGAAAAAAGGGCGAGCAAGCTATCTAGGCGAACGCAGTATCGGTCACCAAGATCCCGGTGCAACCTCTTCTTTGTTAATGATTAAAGCACTACAGCAGGCAATAGCAGGTAATTAAGATGGTGGGAATTGTAGTTGTATCTCATAGTCGTCGTCTTGCCGAAGGGGTGGCCGAACTCGCCACCCAAATGACGCAAGGCAAAGTCAAGCTCGCGATTGCGGCGGGGATTGATGACCCAGATAACCCGATCGGAACCGATGCCATTGCCGTGATGGAAGCGATTGAGCAGGTCCATGATCAACAAGGGGTTGTGGTGTTGATGGATCTTGGCAGCGCGTTGCTGAGTACGGAGATGGCGCTGGATCTGATGGATGATCACGTGAGGGAAAATATCACCCTTATCTCGGCCCCTATTGTTGAAGGGACCATGGCGGCGTCGGTGGCTGTTGCCGCCGGACTACCTTTATCGACGGTAGTCGAAGAGGCACAGAATGCGTTAAGCGTAAAACGAGAGCACCTTGGTGATCAGCTACTAACATCGGCTGAGATAGCGCCAGTATCAGAGAACTTTGAACACGAGCGGACATTTGATTGGGTCGTGCAAAATCCGCATGGATTACATGCTCGTCCCGCTGCGGCCATTGTTGGTGCACTCGCACCTTTTGACTGCCAACTATGGTTGAAAAAAGGCGAGCGCCGGGTAAACGCGAAAAGCTTAAACAGCATTGCGAAACTTGGCGTTCGTAGCCAAGAGACGATCACCCTGTGCGCACTTGGACCTCAATCTAGTGAGGCAATTAAGGCATTCGAAGCCTTAGCTCATGAGCACTTCGGAGAAAAAGAGGCGATTGAGCACGGCATTATCGAACCTGAAGAGAGCGCGGATACCTTGCTCGATGATATGACCCCGAATCAGATTGAAGGTGCTGTTGTTGGTATTCGAGTCAATGACGGTATCGCTACTGCTCCAGCTGTTCTTTTTACTCATGAAATGCCAGCCGTGCCTGAACGTGATTTCCACAGTGAACAAGATGAAATTGAACGGGTTAAGCGTGCGATAGGCGTGGTTGTTCAACATTTACAGGAGCAAGCGAAGCAGCCAAAAGGGGAAATATTTTCCGCTCATAGCATGATGCTCAGTGACCCAGAATTATGGGCATCGGTCGAGGCGCGAATTCAAACGGGCATGATAGCCGAGCAAGCTTGGGTAGAATCACTGCAAGCGTTGGCCGAAGAGTTTCGCCAGGCAGAAAGTCAGTACATGCGGGAGCGCGAAGCTGATGTGCATGATATCGCACGCCAAGTTATGGTCGAAATGACTGGCGTAACGCCTCATGCCATCGACATTCAGCAACCGAGTATTTTGTTGGCCCGTGACCTGATGCCTTCTGATGTGGCCGGGCTTGATAAATCGAAAGTGCTTGGTATCTGTTTGAGTGAAGGAGGGAAAACCTCTCACAGTGCGATTCTTGCTCGTGCGATGGGGATTCCTGCCATCGTTAAAGCTCAGGGCTGTCTGGATGCTGTGCGTACGGGTCAAGTGGTGACTATTGATGGCTTCCGAGGGCATTTATGGTTCTCACCTTCAGATGCCGTACAGCAGGAATTGGAAGCGCAGCAAATTGAGTGGCAAAGCACCCGACAAAGTGCATTAGCGAGTGCTCAGCAAGCCGCGGTCACCTGTGATGGCGTCCATATTCCAGTGTTCGCCAATATTGGTGGACCGAAGGATATTGATGATGCGCTAACATCAGGAGCTGAGGGGGTTGGTCTATTTCGGACTGAGTTTCTATTTCAAAACAGTGATGAGTTGCCGACTGAGGAAGCACAATACCAAGTGTATCGTGATATCGCCGCCGCACTTGGTGACAAGCCACTTACGATTCGTAGTCTAGATGTTGGCGGCGATAAGCCTTTAGCCGCTTATCCTATGCCTGCAGAAGACAACCCATTTTTAGGTTTGAGGGGGGTGCGATTGTGCCTTCAACATGAGGCATTGTTTACTGCCCAACTTCGAGCCATTCTGAGAGCCTTTCACGAGCAACCGAATATTCAATTGATGATACCGATGGTGGCTCAGGTTGAAGAAGTGAGAAAAGTAAAAGCGCTGTTGGCGCATCAAGCAAACCAACTCGGCTTAGATGTGGCTCACTTGCCTGTCGGTATTATGATTGAGGTACCAGCCGCGGTGTTGAATGCTGATGCGTTAGCGCAAGAAGTCGATTTTTTCTCGATTGGCACCAATGATTTGACTCAATATGTTATGGCCGCCGATCGAGGCAACGCCGCCGTTGCCGAATTGGTGAACTACTTTGAACCATCGGTACTAAAAGCCATTGAACTCACGTGTGCCGCAGGCGATCGCGCGGGCATTCCGGTCAGTATGTGTGGGGAGATGGCAGGCGATCCAAATGCCACAGAAACATTGCTTCGTGTGGGGTTACGAAAATTCAGCGCCAGTGCGAGTCTGCTACCGGGACTAAAAGCGCAGATTCGTCAGTTGTCTGTCGATGTTTAACCGATACCTTTGCCGTTAGTACATGTATACCGGCGTGCTTGCGCCGGTTTTGCGTTTGGTTGGATACTCACATTTTGGCTTAATACAACTTCATTTGTTCCTGCAGTCCAAACTTATTAATTTTTCTCCATAGGGTCGTGCGGCCAATTTGCAATGCTTTCGCCATATCATGCATTTTGCCATCACACTGATTCCAAGCTTGGACGATGGCTCTTCTCTCGGCTTCTTCTAGCGTGATCACCGGCGTATTTTCTGCGGTATGGCGGGAATTCAGTTTAATGTCTTCAGGAATATCGTTCAGCTTGATTAAGTTCGCACTGCGGTTAAGCAAAATTCGCTCAGTTCGGTTTCTTAATTCGGAGTTATTGCCTGACCAACGAAAATTCATCAACGCTTCCAGTGCGACTGGCTCTATCGAGATCGTCACATTGTGGCGGCGTTCATAATGGCTGATAAGCTGCTGGACGAGAAATTCAATGTCTTCTTTACGCTTTCTCAGTGGCGGAATATGCAGCTCGTTCGAAGAGATTTCATAATAAAGTTGCCGGCCAAATGAGCGCTGAGTGACATACTCGCTGATTTCTGAAGCGGTGCTGGTAATAAGTTGAAAGTCTACGGGGATCAAGCGCAAACTGTCACTGCGGCTGACGAGCCCAGTTTTTAACAACTTAAGTAACACGGCTTGTAAATCGGGCGACAGATATTCCACCTTTTCTAAAAAGAGCGTACCGCCATGGGCGAGTTCAAACTTAGAAGGCATGCCTTGTCCTTCGTCGTATCCCAGGGTTTCTTTGACCAGTTGCTCTGTATTGATGGAGCGGCAGTTAAGCGTAATGAACGGCCCTTCTTTGTAGGCGCTTTCATTATGAATCGCCATGGCGAGAGTGGCTTTTCCTACGCCTTCTTCACCCGTAATTAGAATCGGTGACTTGGACTTTATGGCCCGTTTTGCCACGGTAATGACGTGTTTCATTTTTCGTGAAATGACGGGCAAGGTACTGAACGTATAGCGCGCACTGCCACCAATTTGCTGCTGAGCAAGTTCGCGAATTTTATCGATGGGATGCAAAAATAATAAGTGTGTACCGTCGTTGAGAGGACGCAAGGTGATGATCGCTTCAACAAACTCGCCACGAACCTCTACCGTTGTGAGCTTACGGTTGATGCTTGCCCCCGACTCAATACTATTGAGGACATTCGGCGGGAAACGTAAAACAGAAAAGACTTCTTTCTCCAAGACCTGACTGGCTTCAATGTTTAACAAGCGTTCTGATTGATGATTTACCATGGTGATACGATTTTCTTCATCCCAGGCCAGAAGGCCGTCATCCATGCATTCTAGCGTTGCGTTGTGCGCACAAGTGAGGCGGTTAATGTTTTCTTGTTCCGACTGAATATGGATTTGCAAACTGACTTCTTTCGCACTCGACGCGATGATGACTAAGTTTTCTTTCTTATAGCGCTCGGCTTTTTTGAAAAGGCATGTTGTGCCGCGTAACTTGCCAAATTGGTCGAAAACAGGTGCTGCTACAGAGGCATAAGGGTGTAAGTGGCGATTGAAATGTTCTGCTGCAAAAACTTCACACGGGATGTGAGTGCTGATACAGAGATTGACCGCATTCGTGCCAATTTTCCCTTCAGACAGAAAACAGCCTTGTTTAATGCCGAGCGCCTGCATCTCTTGTTGTATTGAGTCGTGGCCCACAACGGAGAGAACGCAGCCGTTGCCATCGGTCACCATCAATAGCAGGTCTTCGTCCCCTAGCATGTCATAAGTGTCTTCAAGTACGGTGGTAGCGCACTCGATGAGATGTTCGTTGCGTTTCATCAGAGATGAGAAGGTAAAGCCAGAGGCAATATGTGGTTTTGACCAGGTATAAGGGCTGCATTGCTTTATGCAACGCTCCCACGACTCGAGTACGGGAGTGCGGGAAAATTCTGGAGATACCCAATGGTGTTTCTGGAAAAATTCCCACTTGGTTTTAGTGTTTTCGATTGAAAGCATGTCATACCGTTTCAATACCAGCGATAGATTGGTCTGATATTACAGAGACATACGAAGATGGACTGTGATGGCTTTCACGCACGTTATACAGAAAGGATACGCAAAGAAAAGAGGTTAGTAGGGAAGACATTCCTTGCCGGAGATTGGGTTAAAAAGGACTGTCTTTGCCCAGTTCGTTACAGATCTCGACAATGGCGAGCGAGAGACCGGACTTTATTATTTGTTGCTGGCGTTGAAGTTGGAGTTGATAAAACTCAAGATCGATATCGTCATCAGGTTCGTTGACTTCTAATTGCACCATGCCCATTTTCTTTACCAGATGCAGCTTTTTGATTGGCTCTAGAATATTCGGGTCAGTGAATTCGTAGTCTGATGCATCGCTATTGAGTCGGTTTTTAAGCTTAATGATGTCTTCAATATCATGATAAATATCGTCTGGGAGTACGCCTAAGCCAAATAGGAGCTTCAAACGCACGGAGAGATCGCCCAGCGGTCCGGAGTCTTGCAGTAGGGGACCAACCACCGATTGCACGGCGAAGTTATCTTTACGAAAGATCCGTTGTATTAGCCCGTCGATTGAATCGTTGAACACATCGACAGCTGCAATAAAAAAGCCTCGTACCGATGGCGCGCTGTTTAATCGTTCAAGGATCTCGGTTTCGTTAATGTTATCTGCCATATAGTGAGTAACTATTTAAACTTATATTTATGGGGGAGCTAAGCTCCCCTTGATTCGATTAAAACTGGTGGTAAATCACTTCGATTTGAGCCACTTCTGTACTGTCTTCAGCCAGACCAGTGTACGTTGCTAGCGTTTTCTTCACGCCCACGGCTTTTAATGAGCTTTGCAGCTCCACCGCTTGCGGATCGGTGTCATTAGTGTACTTTAACGCCGCCGCGATACCTTTCAAAAGTGTTTGATTTTCAGTGCCATACTCGATTGTACCGAGTAATGGCTTCACTAATCTATCGTTTGCACCCAATTTACGGATTGGCTGGCGTCCAACGCGATCCACTTCATCGACCAAATATGGGTTGGCAAAGCGTCCTAAAATCTTCTCGATGTAGGCGTTGTGCATGTCACGGTCGAAGCCGTAACGTTTGATCAGCACTTCGCCACTTTCCTGCATCGCTTGCTTTACTTCAGCGTGAATGCTTGGGTCTTCAATCGCTTCACGAATGGTGCGGTGGCCTTTCAAACAACCTAAATAAGCAGTAATGCAGTGGCCTGTATTTAGGGTGAACAGCTTGCGTTCGACAAAGGCCATGAGGTTGTTGGTCTTTTCCATGCCAGCAATGTTTGGGATGTCGCCTTTGAACTGTTGCTCATCGACAATCCATTCGCTAAAACTCTCTACCGTCACTTCTAGTGGGTCATCGTTGGCGGCTTCTGCTGGTGGCACGATGCGATCGACAGCGGAATCAACAAAGCCAACTAACTCGTCTGCTTTTGCGTGCAGTGATTTATCCAGATGTTTGTACACTTCGCCTTTTAGGTGTGTGGTACCACGCACCATGTTTTCACACGCGATGATGTTAAGTGGCGCGTCATTACCAGCTTCAAAGCGTTTGGCGATGCCTTTCGCGATGGTTTTCGCGATGATGTCTAATACGTTAGGACCGACCGCAGTGGTGACTAAATCGGTTTTGACGATGCGATCAATCACATCTTCACTGGCTGAGTTTACCGCTGTGACGTGGGTAACGGTGTCGATTTGGCACTCGGTGCCCACGACTTTTACTTTGTATTCTTGTTTGTGGCTAAGTTGATCGACGAGCGGAGCGTCCACGTCTGCAAACGTTACTTCGACTTCTGCGTCAGCTAAGAGTTTGCCGATGAAACCACGACCGATGTTACCTGCGCCAAAATGAACTGCGTTTTTCATAATGCTTACCTACCAATATCTGAAAATGTTGATTTACGAAACTAGGATGAGGCCAACCGCATAGGGGGTGACAGCTGGCCTCTTTGCCTCAGGAGCAAATTAAAGGAGTAATTAAGCTGCGTATTGACCGCCAAGGATGTTAAGAATTTCTTCTACATCATTGGTGCTGGTTAGCGTCTCAATTGCTTCCGGCTCATCGAGCGCGTTCGTAATGGTGGTGATCACTTGGATGTGCTCATCGTTCTTAGCGGCAATGCCGATAACCAGTTTCGCGACATCGTCGTCATCTTCAGTAAATTGAATACCCGATGGGTATTGGCAGATTACAATGCCAGTTTTTTTCACGCGGTCTTTCGCTTCTACGGTGCCATGAGGTACCGCGATAGACTCGCCAAGGTAAGTTGGAACCAACGCTTCACGCTCAAACATCGCGTCGACGTATTCTGGTTCGGCGTAGCCCAGTTCAACCAATTTGTTGCCCGCAAAGCGAATCGCTTCTTCTTTGTTGGCCGCTTTCAAACCTAGGTGAATGTTTTTACGCTGGATTTGGAAAACCGATGGTTGCTGTGGTTCAAAGCTGTCGTCGTTGGCAGCAAGTACCGACACTTTGACCATTTGGTCGTCATTCGCTGCGGATTGGTTTTGTGCCGCTAGTAGTTTGGTGACTAGCTGGTTGTACATTTCGCTGTCTAAGAAGTTCGTCAATGAAATGTGGTGTGCGTTCGGAGCATGCTTACGTGCACGATCCGTCAAGTCTTTATGTGTAATCACGATATCTGCACTCTCTGGTAAGCTGTTAATAGCAAGGTTGGTTACGTGGACGTTCAGACTGGCGTCTTGAACCTTTTTGCGTAACATACTCGCACCCATGGCGCTTGAACCCATGCCCGCATCACAAGCAACAATGATGCTTTGTACTGTCGCTAGGTCTACGTCACCTTTACTTTGGTTATTTACCACTGCGCCATTTTTCGAGGCAGATTTCATGTCTTTCATTTGCGATGTGGCTTTTTCTAGTGTCGCTTCATCGCCATCTTCTTCTGTTGATGTCTGTGTTTTCATCAGTAGCGCGGCTACTGCGAATGATACACCGGTTGCTGCTACGATAGACGCAAGGACACCGACGATTGAACCTTTTTGAGTCATCAACAAGATGGCGAAAATAGAACCTGGAGACGCTGGAGAAACGATGCCCGCGTTAAACATGGTCAGAACGAACACGCCAGTCATCCCACCAGCGATAGCCGCAAGGATCAGACGTGGGTTCATGAGAATATACGGGAAGTAAATCTCGTGAATGCCCCCGAAGAAATGGATGATGGACGCACCGCCAGCCGTTTGGCGAGCTGTACCTTTCCCAAACACCATGTAAGCCAGCAAGATACCCAAGCCCGGGCCTGGGTTCGCTTCGATCAAGAAGAAGATCGATTGACCAGTCTCAGATGCTTGCTGAATACCCAGTGGAGAGAAGATGCCGTGGTTGATCGCGTTGTTTAGGAACAGGATCTTCGCTGGCTCAACAAAAATAGAAGTCAGTGGCAGAAGGTGCGCTGAAACAAGGAAGTTTACGCCTGCTGCCAATGCGCCAGAAAGCACTTTGACAAATGGGCCGATAAGGAAGAAAGCCAAAATGGCGCACAGCATACCGATGATGCCCGCAGAGAAGTTGTTCACCAACATCTCAAAGCCGCTTTTTACTTTACCGTCGATGTAGTTATCGAATTTTTTGATTGCCCAGCCGCCCATTGGGCCAACCATCATTGCGCCCATAAACATTGGGATATCAGTACCGACAATCACACCCATGGTTGTGATTGCACCAACGACCGCGCCGCGATCGCCGCCGACTAATTTACCACCGGTGTAACCGATCAGTAGTGGCAGTAAGTAAGTGATCATAGGACCAACCATGGAAGCTAACGTCTCATTTGGCAGCCATCCGGTTGGGATAAATAGAGCAGTGATAAAGCCCCACGCGATAAACGCGCCGATGTTAGGCATTACCATGTTTGACAGAAAACGACCAAAATTTTGTATCTTGATCTTGGCATCTGGTGATATCATAACAATTCCCCGTTCGATGTTCTGATGAATATGTTGTCGTAAACGGTTCGCCAAAACCGCTTGTTTGATTGCTTAGTACCCAATCAATTTACCACACATTTTCCAATTGGAACTGACGACGGGTTTTTCGTGATCAACCCCCGCATTTCTTCGGATGAAAAGCATTTTTTAAGTGATGATTATCAATTAATTGATATGTAACTTAATAACAAAAAATGATTTTCAAATCTGTCAATAAAAATATTAGTGATCAATTCGATCTTCTGACAAATATAAAATCAAAATTCATTGTGATTAAGATCACCTTTGATTTCTTTTCTAATTCAAATTAAATGCCTTTGGCGATCAATATCACACTTTGTTTAACGTTCGGTTTGATTGGAAATGTGATCTATGACCGTTTTGAAGTTTTGTGAAAGTTTATAACGTGAACGTTTGTGCGATGTTGGCGTTTTGTGGATTAAAGCTTGAGATGACTGGCCTTTTTGCGATGAGTTTAACTAAACACTTTGTTTTTAATGTTTTACGGGTAAATAACGTCTCACGCTGTTAGCGTTTCGTCGTTTAGAGCGATGTTGAGCAGCGCGATACAGTCTACGTTTGTAGACGATGTCGAGCGAGCCATGGGCAATGCAATAGTCGATACTCAAAATATCCAACCCAGAGGCAAATCCATGAGCCTTTGATGACAAACGGGTGAAGCTTTGTCATCAAAGCCGAAGAGCGTGCAACTGTGCTATGAATCAAAACTCGCGTTATGTCTCCCTCTTATAACAAGAGATAGGCTATCTTATCTAAAGTAAAGAATAAGCTAAGTTGGCATTTATCAGGGGGAAATAATGGAACGAGTTTCCAATAAAGCAGCACTTTGGATTGGATTAAGTTTGATACTTGGGCTTGGTATCCTCGGTTATTTTATCCAGCAAACGGCGGTGAAATACCGAGCCTATGAACGAGTGGTGACAGTAAAAGGATTGTCGGAACGCGAATACCCTGCAGATACGGTAATTTGGCCTATTCAATTTACCCTAGCGAGTAATGATATGGGCACCATGTTTGATGACATCGACCAGCAAACGCGTTTGATTCTGGATTTTTTAAGTGTCAAAGGACTCCCTGAAACCAGCGTTTCTCTTTCTTCTCCTGCTGTCATTGACAGAAAGGCGCAGCAATACGGTGGCGAGCAAGATATTGAGTTTCGTTATTTAGCATCACGCACGGTCACGGTTTATAGCCAAAGTGTTGATGTTGTTCGAGCGGCAATTAATGAGATTGGTGAGCTAGGAAAACAAGGCGTACTGCTGAATCAAGATCCCTACGCGAACCGCGTTGAATACAGCTTTACTAAGCTGAATGACGTGAAGCCAGATATGATTGAAGAAGCGACGAAGAACGCGCGTGAAGTGGCCGAAAAATTTGCGAAAGACTCGCAGAGTTCACTGGGTAAGATAAAACGTGCTACGCAAGGGCAGTTTTCTATTTATGACCGAGATAGTAATACGCCTTACATTAAGAAGGTGCGAGTGGTCTCAACCGTTCAGTATTACTTGTCTGATTAAAATAATAGTCAACAAGCCGCTCATTGTGTGAGCGGCTTTTTGGTAAGGTGAGCGTTATAGAATAGGATGAATATCTTGCTCTATATGTTCACCTTTGACCACATCAACAGGTGTGTCATGTTGATAGATCAGGAAGCCATCTTCGGACGTTTCATGGTTATTTGGTGTATCAACCTACGCTGTACAGGTATCCCCAATACTGTAAGTACCAAGACCAATGTAACCGCACTCGTAATTGTAGATGTATTGCCTTCTTCGTCTGGCGATTGACTGATGTTCGCCAGTTTCTGGGTCAAGTGGTACAAGGACAACATTGTTAAAGGTTAAGACGACCTTATTGGCCTCATCGACAGGGGCATCGGAAACGTTGAGAGAAAAAGTGGCGGCTTCTGTATCGGATGATGAGTCGTCGCGACCACAGCCCGTCAATAAAAGACCGCCTGAGATGGTAAGCAAAGGGTTATGACCTGTAATAAAGGGGTCAATTTTCGATGGCGCTATATGCGAGTCTTTTATTATAAAACTAAAGTCTTATCTGCAAAGGCATCTCGTTTGATAATAATCAAGCTCGACGCTCTGATATGAGCGTAAGTTGGTATGACTTGCTAATAGAAGGGATGAGAACCATGGCATTTAAGCACTTTATTAGGGAACTGTTGGGTCTGACGATCGTTGTTTCTGTCGTTTTTGGCGTGTTAGGCGTGATGTTAGAGCTCTTTGCACTCACGGCATTGTGGGAACATCAAGAGTCGATAGCAGACATATTCTTCAATGAGTCGTTCTATCTTATCGTATTTTTCATTCCAGCATACTGTCTTTGGAAGCTCATCAATCATCCAACGCTCGTCTTAGCGGATCAAGCTTATGTAGCAATGAAGCTAGAATCAGAGCGTCGATAAGTTCACATCTAGCTATAGTTAACAGAGCGGTTAGTTTTAGAATCGTATTGAAAGAAAAGCGGCCCAAGGTATCGTTCTAGCCCTTCTTTTTCGCCTCGATACTGGATTTGACGGTCAGTTTCTACGGTGCCCAAGACATGTTAGGGTAATTACTCGCAATATACCTTATAAGTACTTTTAGGTAACCTTATAAAAAGTAGAGGCAATGATGGCTTTTAAAACTCCTCCTTTAGTCACAACGGAAACCAACGAAGTCCGTTGTGTTGGATTTGAAATCGAGTTTACTGGTTTAACCATCGAAAAGGTTACGCAAATACTGCATGGTGTTTTCGGTGGCGAGCTAGAGAAAGTATCTGCTGTTGAGTATGCTTTGGAGACACCAGAATATGGAAAATTCAAAGTTGAATTAGACTGGGAGTTTCTCAAGAACGTAGCTTTGGATGCCAAGCTCAGCAATGATGGCCATGAATGGGTAGAGTTTTTACATCAAATCGCGTTAACAGTGGTTCCAGTGGAAATCGTCTGTCCTCCATTTCCGTTGGGTAAGCTTGAAAAGTTAGATGAGATTATTCCCGCTCTACGGAACGCAGGAGCAAAAGGGACAGATGACTCTGCCGTTGCTGCTTTTGGTGTTCATATTAACCCTGAGCTGCCATCCCTTGATGTTCAAACTATCCATTCTTATTTGCAAGCTTTCGGGTTATTACAATGGTGGCTTTGTGAGATTCATAATGTCAACTTTACTCGAAAAATCAGCCCATATATCCAATTATACTCTGAGGAGTATGTCGAATTACTTCTCGACAGAACTTATCAGGACATCAATGCTTTGATCGATGATTACCTTATTCATAATCGAAGCCGCAACCGAGCCTTGGATATGCTACCGCTATTTGCCTTTATTAATCAAAATAAAGTCAATAACGCGGTTAAGGACAGCAAAATTAATCCAAGGCCTACCTTTCATTACCGATTGCCTGATTGTTTGATTGAAAATACTCATTGGAGTTTTACCGTTTCTTGGAATATATGGCATTTAGTGGAGGTTCTAGCTGCGGATGCAGAGGCTTTAGAATTTTTATCGAGTCGGTTTAGAGAAATGTCGTTACCGCTGGTAGGGGTAAGTCGTAATGATTGGGTTAAGGAAGTCAGTAAGTGGATAAAAAGCCGAGAATTGGGGTAACCGGCAATCATCGTAGTTGGTCGCCATCATGGTGGTGTACGAAACTGGCGCTTATATTCGCCGGAGCAAAGCCTGAAAGAATCAGTATAAAGCATCACTGGTCAGGACAAGCGCTCGATGGATTAATTGTGGGCGGTGGAGATGACATTGATCCTAAACATTATGGGGCGGAAGCGACAGAGCATGGTGAGTTCGACCCAGAGCGCGATCAGCTAGAGATACATTGGGTAAAGTGGGCGTTACAAAGTAATACCCCAGTCTTAGGAATTTGTCGTGGCGCGCAATTGGTTAATGTTGTGCTTGGTGGAAATTTGCATTCAGATATTTCGAGTTTACGTAAACGCACTTATAACCGCCCAGGCGTACTACCAACCAAGCAAGTGTTTGTCGACAGAGAGTCAGATTTGTTTGCTTTATGCGGAAAAGCTAAGTTAAGAGTAAATAGCCTTCATCATCAAGCAGTGAAAGATGTTGGCGATGGTTTGCGTGTTGCAGGACGAGATCTTGATAGTTTTATTCAAGCGATTGAAAGCACACAAAGTAAGCCGATCTTCGGTGTTCAATGGCACCCTGAATATCTGTTTTATTTACCTAGTCAATTTAAGTTATTCCGATGGTTAGTACGGTTGTGCCGCTGATAAAAGGGCTGAAAAAGACCAGCCCTTTTAGTGAGACGTGGTTAGACGTGCGAGAGAATGTCTTGGACGACATTTTGAGGAGGTTGATTAATATCGATGGATATGGCCTCTTTTTCGGTTGGTTCTACAAGGGTACTAAACTGACTTTCTAACATTGAAGAGCCTTGGAAGTAATGCCCCTCTCGCGCCTGAAGGCGTGACCAAATGGTGTCGAAGTCGCCCTTTAGATAGCAAAATATCAACTCGTGGCAACCATTTCTTAGTGTGTCTCTATATTCTGGTTTTAGGGCAGAACAGGCTAATACTAAGCTATCTTGGTCTTGAATCAGTCTATTTAAGGTTAACAACCATTCTTTTCTGTCTTCGTCTGTCAGGGGGATCCCATTCCTCATTTTTTCAACGTTTTCGTCTGGATGGTAATCATCACCATCGAAAAAAGGAATGTTAAGAGCCTTTGCCAGTGAGTCGCCGATCGAGGACTTACCGCAACCAGAAACGCCCATAATGACATATTTTTTATTCATAATTTCAACAACTCATAATTAATATCAACGGGTATCGCTATTGCCACCACAACGCCAGCTCTGGGAATATAATAACCAGTGCAAGAACACAAACTTGTAGCGCAATAAACGGAAGTAGAGCTGAGAATATTTCGCCCAGAGTAATGTCTTTAGGCGCGACAGATTTGAGATAGAATGCTGCTGGGCCAAATGGCGGTGACAAAAACGCAACCTGCATATTCAGACAGAACACAACACCAAACCAGATAGGATCCATGCCGAGACCGGTAATAATTGGGACGAAAATTGGCATAGTAAGCAACGCAACGCCTACCCAATCTAGGAACATGCCTAGAACAAATAGGATTACCATCATAATAAGCAGGGTCGACATCGCGTCACCACCACTTAGAGCCAAGATCGTTTCCTCGACGAAGTCGATACCACCCATCAGATTGTATACGCCCACCAGTGCTGAAGCACCGATACCGATCCACATGATCATTCCACATGTGCGCATGGTGGCGATAGAAGACTCTTTCACCATTTTCCAATTAAGTTCTTTACGGATTGCCGCACTGATAGCAATGCCGACAACACCCAGTGCAGAAGCTTCGGTTATTGACGCTAAACCGGTGTAAATACTACCTAAAACCGTAGCAACCGATAGTAGAGGGAAGAATAGGGCCTTAAAATAACTTGGGTGAGCTTCTGCATCTTTAGCAAGATCTTCTTCTGACGGCAATGGTGCAAGTTCAGGATTGAGCTTACAGCGAATCAGGACGTAAGCCATATAAAACATCGCCAGAATAAAGGCAGGCAAGAATGCCGCTTTGAACAGCTCACCAATAGATACTGAGGCTGATAAACCATAAATAATCAGCACAATACTGGGTGGTAGCATCGTTCCTAGCGCACCACCTGCACAAGTGGTACCTATTGCCAGCTTACGGTCATAACCGAGTCTGAGCATTTGTGGCAGAGCAAGAATGCCAAGCAGTACGGTTTCACCACCAATGACGCCCGACATCGATGCCAGAATTACCGCAACAAGCAGCGTTTGAACAGCCACGCCGCCACGAACTTTTCGGGCAACGCTTTTCATTGCATCGAACAAATCTCTCGCAATACCAGAGCGATCTAGTAAAGCTGCCATGAGTACAAACATGGGAACAGCAAGGAAGACATAACCACTGACAAAACTAAAGATGCGACTTGTTATTAGCGGTAAAGCATCAACACCAAACCAACCTAAGGTGAAAATAAGCGCAACCAGAGCGGTGACGAACGCTAATTGCATACCAGTTAACAACAGTCCAATCATTAGAACAAGCATCAACAAGCTACCATATTCGATGCCGATCGATGATAAGTTGGATGTGAAGGTTTGAACACCAACCCAACCTAAAGCGGAGGCTAAAGCCACAAATGCTATTACAAGAAACACAGGTTTCCAGTTTCCTACAATTGGTTTTGTAGAAGATAAATTAGTCATTGTCATCTTCCCTTAGTAGTTGAATTTCTCTAACCAAATGCAGAATAAATTGAATGAACATTAAGCAAACGGTAAATAGAATGATCCCTTTAAGAAGGGCAGGGAATGGTGGGTTCCAAGCGGAACCAGAGGTCTCTAATCGTAACCCACCCCAAGGTGCAAACCATGAGTTAGCAACGGTTTGCCATGCGGCGTACATTAACAGCCCGCTAAGTAGCAGCCCCGCTAAGTGGTGAAAGACATTCAGGTAATGCCTCGTTTTCTGGGAAACTGAATCGTAAATGAGAACAACGCGCACATGTTTGTCCGTTGCCAGCGCGTAAGCACCGCCGATGACAAACAGTGAACCACCAATAAAAGATGCGGTTTCATGCACCCAGATTGTCGGTGAGTTAAATAAATAGCGGCTTGCTACTTCATAAAAAGAAATAATAACGGTGATAACAAACAATAAACTAAGTAGCTCACTAACTTTTGTTACTGCTTTATCAAGAATATTTTGGGGCATTTCAGCCACAATATTGGCGTCTGATTCTTTCATATATCTAATTCCAAATAAAAGTAGGGAGGAGTAAACCTCCCCACATAACGACTTATAGAAGGCCTGAGTCTTTCAAGTAAGTAGTTATAGAATCGTAAACTTTTTTAGCATTTGGAGAGAGCTCAGCGTACTTCTTCCATTCACCCATCGCGATTTGGCGGAATTTCCTACGCTCTTCTTCAGACCAGTCATGGAGCGTGATGTTTGGGTTTGCTTCCGCTTCCTTAACCGCTTTCTGGTCTGCAATGCGAAGCTGTGTGGTCATATCTTCGGCGAAGTCACGTACTGACACTGTCATAATTTTTTGTAGATCGGCTGGTAGTTTATCCCACTTTTTTTGGCTCATTGAGATATCAATGGTCGGTAGTGAGTGGAAACCCGGTTGAACAGGGTGGGTTGCGATATCGTTCATACCTGCTTTATGGTTAGTCGAGAAAACGGTGTAGTCAGCAGCATCAATAACGCCTTTACTCAAACCGGTAAAAACTTCCGAGCCTGGCAGGTTAACGGGCGTTGCGCCGGCTGCAGAAAATACTTGCTGAACCAGACCTTCAGGTGCACGTAATTTCAGGCCTTTCAGATCATCCACACCGTTGAGTGGTACTTTAGATACAAATGATTCCACACCTGTGGTTGAACCGCCGATATATTTCACGCCGTATGGAGCATAGAGCTCAGTCATTAACTCGTATCCACCACCATAGTTGATGTATTGGAGTAGCTGACGAGTGTCGGACCATGCACCAACCATGTTACCAATTAAGCCAAATGCCGGATCTTGGCCCGTAAAGTAACCCGTTGCTGTGATGTGACCGTCGATGATGCCCATTTTTATTGCACCTAAGGTTTCCGTATGTTTCACCACTGATCCCACAGGTAATAAATCAATTTCAATACGACCACCAGACATTTGCTCTACGCGTTCAGTCCATTCCTTCTGAACTTGAAAGTTTTTGTCTCCAGAAGGGTCACTAGATTGAAATTTGAAATTAAAGTCAGCAGCTAACGCCGATGTTGATAGCAAAGCCAGTGAGACAGCTGAGGCGAGGGATTTTTGTAGGATGTTCATTCATTCGTCCTTTGTTTGTTTTTAATGGATCTCTAATATGTCATAACCCGAATTGTTACCGGGAACACTTCGGGATGTTACTGGTAACATTTGGCGGAGTCTAGGAGTTGGATCACGTTACATAACATCTTTAATTATTTTCTAACATGAATAAGGCGTTAGTTATGAGCAAAGGTGAATATATTTTTCAGGCAAGTTATGAATAGTTTGGGATAGAATTTAAATGACATGAATCTGCGCTAATTCGCATTATTGCAGACTGGCGAGTTGCGGTTGGTAGATATATTTTCTGGGTTGGAAATGCGGTGTTGTTGCGTTAGCGTGGAAGATTTCGATTGAAGAAGTGATCGCAGACCGAGTATCGAATCGACCGAGCTAGAAAAGACAAAGGCGCGTAGAGTGCTCGACGATCCTTCTGCAATTTGGTGGCCCTCGCAGACTTGAACTGCGGACCAATCGCTTATGAGCGAAGGTCTGACGCAATCTCACCGCGCAATCAACATAGAAACCCTACCCCGAATCACGCCTAAATCCACCAGCAAAATCACATCACCCGATTACCCGCATGATTTTACTGACGTCTACGCCGGGAAATCCGCCGAACCTATATCACCGCCGCCACCGTCGAGAAATATAGAAAACTGTGTTGGAAAGACAGGAACAGTACCGGAAAAGACAGGAAAAACTCCCTAAGCGTAACAAGCAGCAAAACGAATTTATATTATTGAATTGTAAGAGCCCTTACTGGATTCGTCCGGTTGAAGTGACCCCGTAAAGTTGGACATTTCTGTTAAGCGGCTTTCAAGGCCTGAGTTCGATATTCTATCGGAGTCAGGCCTTTTAGTTTCACTTTTATACGCTTGGTATTGTAGTACTCGATGTATTCTTTAATTTGTTCTATCAGAGCATCTGCATCTTCAAAACTTTGGTTGTGATACATCTCTGTTTTGAGTAAAGCAAAAAAGTTTTCAGCAACAGCATTATCCAAGCAGTTACCTTTTCTCGACATGCTTTGCGTTAACCCATTCTCCGCTACCTTTTTCTGATACTGTCGATGGCGATATTGCCAACCTTGATCGCTATGTATAATTGGTTTTGAGTTGGGTTTAAGCGTTGATATAGCTTCCGTCAGCATATCCGTGACAAGCGGCAAGCAGGCATTTTTGGCCACTCTATAAGCAACCACTTCCTGAGTAAACAAGTCGACAACGGGAGACAAGTATACTTTCTGCTCTTTGATTTTGAACTCCGTGACATCTGTTACCCATTTTTCATCGGGTTGAGTCGCACTAAAATCTCTTTCAAGCACGTTAGGAGCTGCTGTTCCAGATTCTCCTCGGTATGAACGATACTTTTTAACCCTGACCGTCGATTTAAGGTTGAGCTGAGCCATAAGTCTTTGAACCGTTTTGTGATTAAGCATAACCCCCTGATTTTTTAGTTCCAAGTGAATACGGCGGTAGCCGTATCGACCCTTATGTTCATGATAAATTGACTTTATCAAACGCAGCTCACGTTCGTAGCTATTTGGGCGCTTACTCGTTTGAGCCTGATAATAGAAGACACTTTTTGCCAACTGTAGAGTGTGCAGTAAGTGCTTCAACGGGTACTTGCCTTTAAGAGTTAGAGCTATGACCGCTTTTTCTTTGTTCGACGGTTTTTTTCCTGCTCCAACTCTTCCAACTTTTTTAGAACGGCATTCTCAGTTCGTAAGTAGACCAACTCCTCTTTTAGCTCCTCAAGTGTCATTTCATTATCAGGTTTAGTGGTACGTTGAGGTTGCTGTTTCATTGAGGGTCTTCCTTTCTGGCGCATTTTGAGCCCTTTGATACCGAGCTCATTAAATCTTTTGAGCCAGACAGAGAGTATCCCCGGGGATGAGAGGTTTAATACTGCGCTAGTGTGCGTGAGAGACCAATCATTCGTCCACATTAAATTCAATGCTTTTCGTTTTTCCTGAGCAGTAGCATGCTTAGTTGGTAAAAATGAATCAGCACCATGGATGACAAAGACTTGAACCCAATACCGTATCTGTCTTGAAGACATTGAATATTGTTTTGCTAAATAGCGAGATGACGCACCATCTAAGCATTGTTTAGCAATGATACATTTTAGCTCGCGGCTATATTTGGACATAAAAAGACCCCCAATAATTGGTGTCCAACTATTGGGGGTCAGTTCAAAAAAAGCAGGAAGAATAAAGAGGTTGACACATCTAAAACCATGCCAGAAGCCAATCCATTCTCCCGTGTCCTCAAATCAGATCAAGCAGACAAGCTAGGCGCAACGTCGAGTGGCAAAGCTCTCTACGAAGTTGCCCAGAATAGTTAGAATAAACAACTATATTTTCGAACTTCCGAACAAAGTGGTGGGGCAGGATTGCATTCAAAACAGTGGATTCTTCTCAGTAGTCTGCTAGACCTTATTGAGTCGTAGGGGGACAAACCATGGAAAAGTCAGGTGTATAAATATCTTTATTCTTCCGGCTTAGCCAACAACCAAGGTTTCTGCGCGGCAATTGCTCGTGGTCTTAATTTAGCAGCGAAAGCAGAGTCCTCTATTTACATGCACACTAAATCAAAAGATTACGAGGGAGTAAAAGCCGAGCTATTAGCTCTAGCGAAGTAGTTTCCAGCGCTAGGCTGTTGGTAGTAGTATTTTTGAGCAATCAGATGAGTATGTACAGTCCATGTACAACACAATGATAAGCATCAAGTTTTTCGCGTTACCGGTCAAGTAGTATCTAGTGGGTGTATTAAAAGTATCAATAAATAGAGGCTAGATATGGGAATTAGTAAAGAGCAAGAAGAAAAGGCTCGCAAGCAGTTCTACGAAGATATAAAAGATGTGGATGATGCTGATGTTGAATACGCATCTAAAAAAGGGAATAAGAAGTTAGATCAGCTTGATAGTAATCCCCCTGGCGCACTGTCTAAGCTTTGGAATGACATCAAGTTAATGGTGAATCTAATCACCGACTATGTGAAAGGTGATTATACGGAAGTGCCGTGGCGAGTAATCGCCGCCATTACAGGTGCGATTGTATATTTCGCATCGCCAATAGATGTTATCCCCGATTTTATTCCTGTAGTTGGGTATCTGGATGATGCGCTTGTTATCAAGTTAGCTCTCGACTTAGCCTCTGAGGACCTGATCGAATATAAAAGATGGAAAGCTTGCTAGTTCGAGAAGCTGCCTGATACATGAAAATTGGGATGCCACTACTGGTATCCCCTTATTCGTATGCAAAAAGTGAAGGCTTCTTGGGCCGAGACTTTTTGTGGGGGCGACAGTGGCGACAGTCCCCGCAGTGGATAGTTAACTAGTCTCTTTTAGTTTAGGTGCAGATTAACTCATTGCTAATAAAAAACTTTCTCTTTTAAAGAAGTTCACTCATTTCTGGCACACTGTCGGCTTGCTCTAGCAAGTATTCACACTCTGTTTGGATGAGTGAGACACATAGTTCTATGTGTTCACGCTCTCCATCATCGATTCCTTGAGCTTCGGTAAGGTCAATCGCTTCCTTCAGAGCATTTTTTATAGCACCAACGGTTTCTACCATTATGGAAGCCATTTTGGTGCCTGAATAGCCGAGCAGAGCGCCGAATTCAGCTAAATCATAGCTGGTGATAGGGCGTTTGAAGTTACCTTTCGGCGGATTTTGAAAGTCTTCACTTTCCCAATCTCCAATCGACATTGCAAAATATTGAGGGATACTGGCGGCACGACCCTCATCAGCAGACAACTTACCGCTTCGTGAGTTGCGTTTTGTTCCCTCTTGAGCGATGGCTTCTATGTTTACTAAATCATAAAAAGGGGTTAGTTCCAGCCCTTTAGGGGTGACGAAGAAGCTAATATTTTTACCATGGGCATCGTAGTTTAGCGTTGCTAGATTAAAGAGCATCCATTGGGTGAGCTTTAGGTTGGTGATTACCGTGTCTATAGTTTTGACGCTCAGTAGGCGTGGGAAAGAAACGCCATCACGCATATATACGCCATCGCCTTCATCCCCATTCTGACGCTCGTATTTGTAACCTGGAGGTAAGTCAGTTGCCTGACAGCCATCAATCACATGTCTTCGTTGAACGACATCACGAGCCTCGATATAGGCACGATCGAACCGCTCTATGAGCAGTGTCCTAGTCTTCCCAATGCGAGTTAACTCAACATTAGCGACGTCCAAACCTGCTAGCTTGGCTAATGTCATGCAAAAGAACTCATTAACAGCAATACACGGTGCTCTACCGCTTTCAAACTTCAGAATGTAGTTCGAACTTAATTTGCCTTCACCAAACCCCCATTCATCACCGCGCTTAAGTAAGTTTAATTTGTTTTGCACACCAGCAACCGAAAGGCGAACCTTACCGTCCCAATATACTAATGGCGCTAGATTTCTCTCTAGTCGTTCTATTAGTTCATCATCAGGTACAGGTCTAAAACTAGTTTCTTGAGGTTCTGATTCTGGAACTCGAAAAGATAATGCGCCAGATGTTTCCGCACCAAGCTTACGAATCAGCCCGAACGTGTTGCTTTTGGAGATAGTAGTGTTTTGTATCATCTCTTCAAAGGCTTCTCCTTCAGGAAGAAGATTTCTGAGGTAGTTCTCAATACTACGTGGCGAAGCCTTATCATCGAAAGGGATGTGTGGCGAAATTGGGAAACCAGTGTGTTTCCATTCATCTTCATAGATGAATGAAAACTCTGTTTCTGTTCCGACAGGAAGAATCAAACGACCAATTTTGGTATTCGTACCGATAAACACGTCTAACTGTTGTAACTTACTCATACCAACCGTCCTCATTGCTTCTCACGCTGTTTTCAGCTTGGGAGGTTATTTGGCTATGTGGACGAACAAATAGGTTTAAATCGATAAGGCGTAACGATAGCCCTAAGATGTCCATGAGGATGAGTACATTGGCAAAGGTGACACTGGTATCGCCTTTTTCTACTTTTATGACGGTTCTACGAGATAAGTTGGCTTTTGAAGCGAGATCATCAATACGCCAGCCTCTATCGGTGCGCTTTGAGCGAATGGCGCTCCCTAGCGTTTCCATACTGAACTCGGTATTCAAATCAGGCATAGGTTGTGCCTTTACCATCTTACCTTTTCTCATAAGTGCCTTTTAATGTACTTTTGTCATTATTGGGTTCGTCTTAATATATAAGTTCACTATAACTCACTTTTGTAGTGGCTGTATAAGAAATTATCTATAAGTGCAATTTAAGTTACTTATTGTTGGTTTGCGAGTTTAATACCTCTCTTTGTTCTCTATGAGAGAGTTTTATCAGCCAGAACGACATATTTGGCAACAGCGTAGTATTCGGATTAGTATTGGAAGAAGGCAGAGAAGAGTGCGTGATCGGGGCTTACCTGACCCAAAATCGTCAGGTACAAAAAAGGTTAGTAAACACTATGCTTACTAACCTTCTGCAATATGGTGGCCCCTCGCAGACTTGAACTGCGGACCAATCGATTATGAGTCGACTGCTCTAACCACTGAGCTAAGGGGCCTTAATAGGACAACGATTATAGGGGAAGTGTTATAAGGTGTCTAGATAGCAATAGGACCAATTCCGCTTAGTTTTTGCTCACTTAGCACGTTAGATAATAAAAAAGGTGACCGAAAGTCACCTTTTTTGATTTTTAAAAGCTTGTCAGTGTTGCGCTTATTCGTCTAGGAAGCTGCGCAGAGTTTCTGAGCGGCTTGGATGACGAAGTTTACGCAGTGCTTTTGCTTCGATCTGACGAATACGTTCACGAGTAACGTCGAACTGTTTACCTACTTCTTCTAGAGTGTGGTCCGTGTTCATGTCAATACCAAAACGCATACGAAGTACTTTTGCTTCACGTGGCGTTAGGCCTGCAAGCACGTCTTTCGTCGCCCCTCTTAGGCTTGTTGATGTGGCAGAGTCTAACGGCAGTTCTAGTGTCGTATCTTCTATGAAATCACCTAGATGCGAATCTTCATCGTCACCGATAGGTGTTTCCATTGAGATTGGCTCTTTAGCGATTTTCAGTACTTTACGAATCTTGTCTTCTGGCATTTGCATGCGTTCAGCTAGTTCTTCCGGTAGTGGTTCACGACCCATCTCTTGTAGCATTTGACGAGAAATACGGTTCAGCTTGTTGATCGTTTCGATCATGTGGACCGGAATACGAATCGTTCGAGCTTGGTCCGCAATGGAACGAGTGATTGCCTGACGGATCCACCATGTAGCGTAAGTCGAGAACTTGTAACCACGACGATATTCAAACTTATCGACTGCTTTCATCAAACCGATGTTACCCTCTTGAATCAGATCCAAGAATTGTAGACCACGGTTGGTGTATTTCTTCGCGATAGAAATGACCAGACGTAAGTTTGCTTCAACCATCTCTTTCTTCGCTCGGCGAGCTTTTGCTTCACCGATGGACATACGACGGCTGATGTCTTTAATGTTTTGTACGTTAAGAGAAGTCTCTTCTTCAATCATTTTTAGCTTAGCGATTGAACGACGGATGTCTTCTTCGTTACGTTTGATTTTTTCAGCATATGGCTTGTCAGAAGCTAGAACTTCGTCCAACCAAGCTTCACTTGATTCATTACCAGTGAAAAGCGCAATGAATGATTTCTTTGGCATTTTGCCGTATTCAACCACTGACTTCATGATCAAACGTTCTTGAGTACGAACACGGTCCATCGCTTTACGCAGTTCATTCACAAGGTGATCAAACTGTTTTGGCGTTAGACGAAACTCTCTAAATACGTCTAGCATCATCTCGTTAGCAACCGTTGCTTTCGGGCTGTTGTAACCGTACTCGTTGATTGCTAGCTGCAGGTTTTGATATGTGCTGCGTAGTTGGTTGAATTTCTCAAGCGCTAATTCTGGATCAATACCGACATCGTCTTCAGAATCATCTGAATCGTCGTCGCTCTCTTTGTCTTCATCCTCTTCATCGTCTTCTTCTTTCAACTGAGTCTCAGTTAATTCAGAGCCGATGTGTGTTGCTGTTGGCGCTGTCGTATCGTCAGCATCCGGGTCAACAAATCCAGAAATTAGGTCAGTAAGACGAAGCTCTTCTGCTTGAACCTTGTCAAATTGCTCAAGAATGTACGGAATCGTACCAGGGTATTCAGCAACAGACGATTGAACTTGGTTAATACCTTCTTCAATACGTTTTGCGATGTCGATTTCGCCTTCGCGAGTTAGAAGTTCGACAGTGCCCATTTCACGCATGTACATGCGAACTGGGTCTGTTGTACGACCAATCTCACTCTCTACGCTAGACAGTGCAGCGGCTGCAGCTTCGGCTGCATCTTCATCGGTAATATTTGTGTCATCGTTCAGTGCTAAATCATCAGCATCAGGAGCAGTTTCTACTACCTTAATGCCCATATCATTAATCATCTGAATAATGTCTTCTACCTGTTCTGAATCTACGATTTCAGCAGGTAGGTGGTCATTTACTTCGGCGTAGGTCAGATAGCCTTGTTCCTTGCCTTTAATAACAAGTGACTTTAGCTGTGACTGCGGATTGTGATCCATAGACGGTATCCAACTTCGTAATCTGGTGAAGGAATCAGTATGCGAAATGCAAACCACTTACTATAACAAATTTAATCGTTGCTGACTAATTAAACAGGGTTACGCTTTTAAATCTAGCATAAGTGCTAGCAGCTCCCTTTTCTCTTCGGCTGATAAACCGACACTTCTTGCTTTGGCCTGCAGGTTTTCAATTTGTTTTTCTACGCACTGGGCAATAATTTTATCCAGTGAGTCTAAAAATATTTCTTCTAAGTTATCCTCATCGAGTGGAATGTCCCAACTCGCGAGACGAGACAGAAGGGTCTCATTTTGGCTGTTTCGCCAATGCTCTAATAATTGGCCTGTATTGATATGGGGGTGTGCTTGGCATTTATCAAGTACATCAACAAATAAACTTAGGCCTGGTATTGATAAGTCTCTTACCGAAGACAGATCAGGTACCATTTGAGCATAGCTCGGATTTTGAATAAGTAGAGCGATTACCTCTCGCATCGGAGTTCGTTTAATCTCTCTGTGCGGTTGAGGTCTTTTATTCTCTTTGCCTTGTTTTGAAATTAATTGCTGTAGTTGGCGTTCATCCACTAAACCCAGACGCCGGCCAAGCAATTCTCTCAAGTATAGCCTTAAAGTACCGCCCGGCACTTTATCAATGAGAGGTACTGCGAGAGTACTTAGCTTTGCCATGCTTTCTTTCGTGCTCATATCGACTTGTTGAGTCAATGAACTGAACATAAATTCAGACAGTGAGGTCGCATTAGACACTTGTTGTTCAAATGCTTGCTTTCCGTTTTGTCGAATATAGGAGTCGGGATCTTCTCCATCGGGTAAAAACATAAATTTAAGCTGGCGACCATCAGTAAGGTAGGGCAATGCATTTTCCATGGCGCGCCACGCGGCTTCACGGCCTGCACGGTCACCATCGTAACAACATACGACAGTGCTTGTTTGCCTGAATAATACTTGCAGGTGATCACCCGTTGTAGAGGTACCCAATGAGGCAACAGAGTAATCGACGCCATATTGAGCAAGCGCGACAACATCCATATAGCCTTCAACCACTAAAATTTGTGGTGGCTCACGATACGCTTGCAGTACTTCATAGAGGCCGTACAGCTCTTTGCCTTTGTGAAAAATAGGCGTTTCCGGTGAGTTAAGATATTTTGGTGTCCCATCACCTAAAACGCGACCACCAAAACCAATCACTCGGCCGCGTCTGTCTCGAATAGGAAACATCACTCGACCACGGAATCGATCGTAGCGGTTGCCTTTATCGTTTTCGATCAACATGCCGCCTGTGACGAGCATGTCTTGGTTTTCTTTATTCTGGCCAAAGTTCTTACGAACTAAATCCCATTCATCAGCTACATAGCCGATACCAAACTTCTGGACGATTTCACCAGACAGGCCGCGATCTTTTAGATACTCAATCGCGACTTTGCTCGACGGTTGTTTTAGCTGGTTACGATAAAATTGAGCAATGCTGGCCATTAAGTCGTATAGGTTACGTTTCTCGCTGCTGCTTGCTTGTGGACCTGATTGGAAGGCACCACTATCACCACTACGTTGTTCACGAGGAACATCTAACCCTAAGTAAGAGGCGAGCTCTTCAATGGCTTCGACGAATTCTAGTCGATCGAACTCCATCAAAAAGTCGATGGCATTACCATGAGCGCCACAACCAAAACAGTGATAGAACTGTTTTTCTTGGCTCACGCTAAATGACGGTGTTTTTTCGTTGTGGAACGGGCAACAGGCGCCGTAGTTCTTGCCTTTTTTCTTAAGTTTTACACGTGCGTCGATGATATCGACAATATCAAGTCGAGCTAGGAGGTCATCGATAAAACTGCGAGGGATGTGTCCAGCCATAAAACCTAACAAAAAAAGAAGATGAGTGGTACGGGAATGAGCGTGTTGACTGCTTATTTTGTTCCATTCATTCAGATACAAACAAGCCGTGCGTTCCAAAGAATAGCACGGCTTGCTGCAATAGGGTGGGGTATTTTTAAGTCAGTTTGGTACGAACCAAACCGCTGATTTTACCCATATCTGCGCGCCCTTGAACTTGCGGCTTCAAAACGGCCATTACTTTGCCCATGTCTTGCATGCCAGCTGCACCAGATTCAGTAATCGCGCTCTTAATAAGAGCCACAACTTCTTCGTCTGTCAGTGGTTGAGGCATGAAATCCTCAAGAACTGTAATTTCTGCTTGTTCCGCATCAGCAAGATCTTGACGACCTGCTGCTTCATATTGCGCTACAGAGTCGCGACGTTGTTTAACCATTTTGGTCAATATGGCAAGAATGTCGTCATCGTTCAGAGTGATCTGCTCGTCAACTTCACGTTGCTTAATTGCTGATAGGGCTAAACGAATAGTACCAAGGCGCAATTTGTCCTTGGCTTTCATCGCTAATTTTTGCTCTTCTTTGAGTCGATCAATGAGAGCCATAACTAAATTCCTACTGGAGCTCAGTTATTAGTACAGGCGAACGCGACGAGCATTTTCGCGAGCTAGCTTCTTAGCGTGACGCTTTTGAGCTGCTGCTTTAGCGCGTTTGCGAACTGTAGTTGGTTTTTCGTAGTGCTCACGACGACGCACTTCAGAAAGGATACCTGCTTTTTCGCAAGAGCGCTTGAAACGACGTAGAGCAACGTCGAACGGTTCGTTTTCACGTACTTTAACTACTGGCATATGCCTTTCACCTCAGGGGTTATTCGTTAACGCTGGCATTCAGTAGACCAAAATCACAATTATTTGGTCTCTTACCAGCTTGATCAAAAATGGTGCGGAATTTTAATCCGATCACGCCTGCTTTGTAAAGTCTTTTGTCGATTATTGTCTGTACAAAATTTGTTTGCAGCACCAAGGCGAGGTAATATGACGCCCAAATTTCCTCTTTACATAAAGCATACTGAGAAAACCATGCGCATTATCGGTATTGAAACCTCTTGTGACGAGACGGGCATCGCGATTTATGACGATGAAAAAGGTCTGTTGTCACACAAGTTATACAGCCAAGTAAAACTTCACGCGGATTACGGCGGTGTCGTACCTGAACTGGCTTCGCGGGATCATGTTAAAAAAACCATCCCTCTTATTAAAGAAGCATTAAAAGAAGCCAACCTTACGTCAAAAGATATTGATGGTGTCGCGTATACGGCTGGTCCAGGTCTGGTCGGAGCGCTACTGGTGGGGGCGACGATTGGTCGCAGTATCGCATATGCATGGGGAGTACCAGCTGTCCCTGTTCATCATATGGAAGGCCACTTGCTCGCACCTATGCTAGAAGATAATCCCCCTCCGTTTCCATTCGTTGCTGTATTAGTATCAGGTGGTCACTCAATGATGGTTGAAGTAAAAGGCATCGGAGAGTACAACATTCTCGGTGAGTCGATTGATGATGCGGCGGGTGAGGCTTTTGATAAAACGGCGAAGTTAATGGGCTTAGATTACCCAGGTGGGCCACTGTTGTCTAAATTAGCAGAGAAAGGCACGCCAGGTCGTTTTAAGTTCCCACGGCCAATGACCGATCGCCCAGGGTTGGATATGAGCTTTTCTGGTTTAAAGACGTTCACTGCTAATACGATTGTAGCCAATAGTGATGATGAGCAAACTCGGGCTGATATTGCACTTGCATTTGAAGAAGCGGTATGTGCCACGCTCACGATAAAATGTAAACGAGCTCTGGACCAAACGGGTATGAAGCGCATTGTTATTGCTGGCGGTGTAAGTGCTAACCGTCGTCTTCGTGCTGAGCTAGAGAAGTTAGCGAAGAAAGTCGGTGGTGAAGTGTATTATCCTCGCACTGAGTTTTGTACTGATAATGGTGCAATGATCGCTTACGCAGGCATGCAGCGTTTGAAAAATGGTGAAGTCTCGGACATGGCAGTTGAAGCGCGCCCACGTTGGCCAATTGATCAGCTTACGCCAATCGCATAATGTTGCATTTCCCCTTTGACCTCTATTGATAGAGGTTTTTGCTTTTATAGCGAAAAGAGTCAGGTTGCTTGACTGAGGTGATCAGTTCTATTTGTTTCAGTGGTAGGCAGAAGAAGAATAAATGGATATATCAATGAAGAAGTTTGAAATTGAAGGTCAGCAACTTGCTTACCTAGATAGAGGCGAAGGACCTGTATTGCTGTTTGGCCACAGCTACTTGTGGGATAGCCAAATGTGGGCGCCGCAAATTGAAGTATTGAGCCAGTCTTATCGTTGTATTGTGCCGGACTTGTGGGCGCATGGTGAGTCAGACGTGGCGCCAGCCTCAACGCAATCTTTAATCGATTACGCACAGCATATGCTGGCATTAATGGATCATCTTGAAGTAGAAACGTTCTCTATCGTGGGGTTATCTGTCGGCGGAATGTGGGGAGCCGAGCTGACGGCTCAAGCGCCACAGCGTGTTAAGTCACTGGTGTTGATGGATACGTTCATTGGTTGGGAGCCCGAAGTCACGTATAAAAAGTACTTTGCGATGCTCGATAACATCAGTCAAGTTCAAGCTGTTCAAGCTCCAATTATTGAAGTCATCGTGCCGCTGTTCTTTGCTGACAATGTAGGACAGGTGAACCCAGAGCTGGTTACTTCATTCACACGAAGTTTAGAAAGCCTTAGCGGTGAGCGGGCGGTGGAAGTGGCTCGCATTGGGCGCATGGTGTTTGATCGCCGTGATGTGATTGAGGATTCGGAAAAATTCGCTCTACCGACATTAATTGCGGTTGGCTGTGAAGATAAACCACGTCCGGTATTCGAGTCTTACTTAATGAAAGATTGCATTACGGGCAGTGAGTTGGTGGAAATTCCACAAGCAGGTCACATCAGTTCGCTAGAGCAGCCTGAATTTGTCAACCAGATGTTGTTGAGCTTCCTCAATAGAGTCCACGATTGACCTGGCACGCCTTACTTCAATACAAAGACTCGGCATTAGACCGAGTTTTTTTCTGCCAATTTTTTCTCGCCGATCCTCGGTTCTTCACCAGTTAGCAACCGACGAATGTTTTGGTGATGCTTAAATACAATTAAGCAACACAGCATCGCCACAGGTAACGTGTATTGTGGTTTAAACATCCAGGTATAAAAAGGCGTGACCAATACGGTGACGAGAGCGGCAAGCGAAGAATAGCGAAACAAGGCAGCAACCGATAACCAAGTGAGCATCACCAGTCCGGTAAGATCCAGCCCGATAGGTGCAATGGCTCCTAATGCCGTTGCTACGCCCTTCCCACCTTTAAAGTGGAAGAAAATGGGGTACATATGGCCAAGACAGGCGGCAATGGCAATAATGCCAAGAATGATAGGGTCGATGCCAAGAAAGTAACCACCCCAAACAGGGATGGTTCCCTTTAGCATATCGCATAATAAGACAGAAACTGCGGCCCCTCGACCACCAATGCGCAATACGTTCGTCGCCCCAGGGTTATTTGATCCAACACTGCGTGGATCTGGCAGTTTTAACAGTCGACAGATCAAAACCGCACTAGAAACCGACCCTAGTAAATAGGCGGCCATTGTCATTATCAGTGCCAGTGCGTCCATAGAAGTCCTTGATGGATTGGAATTTAATGCTCAGTTCCCGCGTAGTTGCTATCATACCTCGAATTCACATAATGCAGAAATCCTCTCTGTGACGGAGCTTGCATTGTGTGATTTCTTGTATATTAAGATGCTTTCGCAGTTTATACCTAAGTCACATTGTGATGACCTAAGTCAATGTGACTTAGGTATAGAATACTACGATCAAATACCCCTCACGGGTATCCGACCTCTGTAATAGAAGGACATAAGATGGCTCTGGATAAAGTTTTTATTGAACAGTTAGAAGTAATCACCACCATTGGTGTGTACGATTGGGAACAGCAAATCAAACAAAAGTTAGTTCTGAATATCGAGATGGCACACGACAACAAACCAGCAGGTAAAAGTGATGATGTGCAAGATGCGCTGGATTATTCGTTAGTGAGTGAGGCGGTACTGAGCCATATTGAAAATGGCCGTTTTCTATTGGTCGAGCGCGTAGCAGAGGAAGTTGCTGAGATTATTATGCATAGATTTTCAGTTCCTTGGGTCAAGATCCGGTTGGCGAAACCAGGCGCGGTGCCTCAAGCGCGTTCTGTTGGCGTGGTGATTGAGCGAGGACAAGCATGATCACCACCTATATCGGAGTTGGTACGAACGTAGAAAGAGAGCTGCACGCTCTCGCTGCGTATCAAGAGCTACAACAGCTAGGAGAAAACCTTCTCGTATCGCCGATATACGAGTGCCAACCAATTGGCTTTAGTAGTCAGAATTTTTACAACTTTGTGATCGCCATGCACACGACGTTGTCATTAGAAGAGTTAAGTCATCAGCTGCGCGAGATTGAATTTAAGTGGGGGCGTGAAAAAAATGCACAAAAGTATCAGGATCGAACCTTGGATCTCGATATCGTGTTGTTTGGTGAGCATATCTCCAAGAAAAAGCCTGAGCTACCTCGCCATGACATCTACAAATATCCTTTTGTTACAAAGCCTCTGTATGATCTTAAACCTCACTTAGTCATCCCCGGAGATGGACGCACAGTCGCAGATATTTGGCATACTATGCAGCCAGTCGATTCACTCAAACCGGTTTCTTTTTCATTTTTTATTTGAGTTATTTACATGAGTTATTTTGAAGCCTTTATTTTGGCTCTGGTTCAGGGGCTGACCGAGTTTTTACCTATTTCCAGCTCTGCTCACTTGATCTTGCCCTCCGCGATTTTGGGTTGGGAAGACCAAGGGTTATCGTTTGATGTTGCAGTGCACGTGGGAACATTATTGGCAGTGGTGCTCTATTTTCGTCATGAAGTTATCACTTTGCTTCAGGCGCTATTGGCATCGATTTTTACAGGGAACCGTAGCAAAGAAGCGAAACTTGCTTGGATGATCGTGATCGCCACGATCCCAGCCTGTGTGTTCGGTTTGCTCATGAAAGACGTTATCGAGCTTTATTTACGCAGTGCATACGTTATCGCTACTACCACTATTGTGTTTGGTTTATTACTTTGGTGGGTGGATAAAAACGCAGAACTGGTAGCAGAGGAATACCAAACGGATTGGAAGAAAGCGGTATTCATCGGTATTGCTCAAGCATTAGCGATGATCCCTGGTACATCTCGCTCAGGGGCAACGATCACTGCCGCGCTTTATCTCGGTTTTACTCGAGAAGCCGCCGCACGTTTTTCATTCCTTATGTCTATCCCCATCATCACGCTTGCGGGGAGTTACTTAGGTATGAAGCTCATCACCAGTGGCGAGCCCGTTCATGTCGGTTTCCTGTTAACCGGTATCGTGACCTCATTCATTAGTGCTTATATCTGTATCCACTTCTTCTTGAAGATGATTTCACGCATGGGCATGACGCCATTTGTGATTTATCGTCTGATTCTAGGTTTTGGTTTGTTTGCTTTCTTGCTCATGACATAAATCTAGCCAGAATAAAAAACGTCCGCTAATCAAGCGGACGTTTTTGTTTGTTATGAATCTACTTTGCTACTTATTTAGCGCTACTTTGATTACCTCAATGCGGCGTTTCTCTTGTTCATCTCGAATTGCAGGCCCTTTGAAGCCGTCTTGAATGATCGCTTGTACATCCACAGAGACCGCGGCTTGATAGGCGCGCATAAATAATTCGGCTTGTGGGTAAGGTTGATCTTCTAATCCTTTGCGACCTGCGTGGTCAGCTTGGCAGCAAATCAAGATATCATGTAGACGTTCGGCTTTACGCCATACATCAAATTTGTTGAGGATCTTCACTATGGTTTGTGGTTTAAGTTCGGCAGCACGATGGATATTAGAATGTTGCTCACAGACCATTAAGGCTAAATCACGAAATTCATTGGGCACACGCACGCGTTCGCACAATTTTTTTATCAGCTTTAATCCGGTATGACAGTGCATTTTGTGGCTCGGCCATTCGTTTTCTGGTGTCACACCTTTGCCTAGATCGTGCACTTGCGCGGCAAATCTGACGGGAAGTGAGTTGCTCAGTTTTGCTGCTTGCTCAGCCACCATTAATGTATGAACGCCCGTATCGATTTCAGGATGCCAGTTTTCTGGTTGAGGAACCCCAAATAGCGCATCTATTTCGGGTAGTACAGCCTCTAATGCGCTGCAATCACGTAATACCGATAGGAAAACATCAGGACGAGGCGTTGAGAGGGACTTATGCCACTCTTGCCAAACTCGCTCTGGGGTTAACGTATTCAGTTCACCGGATGTCGACATGTCACGCATCAGTTGCATGGTGTCGTCTGCAACGCTAAAACCTAGAGGGGCGAGTTTAGCAGCAAAGCGGGCAACGCGCAGAACACGTAAAGGGTCTTCGGTAAATGCCTCGGAAACGTGACGTAACAGTTTGTCTTGGAGATCTTGTTGGCCGCCGTAAGGGTCATAAAGTTTGCCTTCGTGATTCATCGCCATGGCATTGATGGTTAAATCACGACGAATTAAATCTTCTTCTAGTGTAACGTTTTGATCAAAGAAGCACTCAAAACCAGTGTAACCTGAGCCAGATTTCCTTTCTGTTCGTGCGAGGGCATGTTCTTCTTTACTTTTTGGATGAAGAAACACAGGGAAGTCTTTTCCAACGGCAGTATACCCTTGAGACAACATCATCTGTGGCGTGGCTCCTACCACAACCCAGTCGTTGTCATAACTATCAATGCCGAGCAATTTATCTCGAACTGCGCCACCTACTAAATAAACTTGCACGAATTACCTCTTAATTTATTGATGTGCCGTTGGACATTGTAGCAAGCAATGGTACTTTTCTTTACTCCCGAGAGCAGATGCATCTATGTTTACATCTAGATGTATCTAACAGGGTGGTTTTTTAGCTGGAGAGCCTAATGTATAAGGACTTTTTTGGGTTTGTAGAACAACCATTTTCAATTGTTCCGAACTCACGTTATTTGTATTTGAGCCAACGTCATAAAGAAGCAATTACGCATCTCCAAGCTGGATTGGGCGATGGAGGCGGGTTTGCCATGCTGACAGGCGAGGTTGGCACAGGCAAAACCACTGTGGCAAAAGCCATGCTGGCAAACTTAGGTGATGATACCAAAGCAGGGCTGATCCTCAACCCGACGTTTTCGAGCCGAGATTTGCTGGAGGCTATCTGTGATGAGTTTAAAGTCACTTACCCACCTGATGCGAACCTCAAACAGCTAAGCCAAGTAATCAACGATTATCTTCTGGGTAATTACCGTGCGGGATGGCAAACGCTGCTTGTTATTGATGAAGCGCAGCACCTAGCCGCTGACGTGCTGGAGCAGTTGCGGTTATTGACTAATCTCGAGACTGACACCAGAAAACTACTCAAAGTCTTATTGGTTGGGCAACCAGAACTACAGAGACTTTTGCAAACAACGCAATTGCGTCAGCTCGCACAGCGCATTACAGGGCGCTACCACTTATTGCCATTGGATGAAAAAGAGACGGAAGATTACATCGCATTCCGGCTGCATACGGCGGGTGGCAATCAGCAATTGTTCAATCGCGCCTCCTGCAAGCTGATTTCGAAATACAGTCATGGCATCCCAAGATTGATCAATCTCATTTGTGATAAAGCCCTAAATATGAGCTACCACTTAGGCAGCGTTGTGGTTGATAAACCAATCGTCTTGCAAGCCTGTGAAGAAGTCATGCAGTTTCAGGCCGATATTTACCAACAAGATAGCAAAGTACGCCACTCATTCCGTTGGCCTACTTGGGGCTCTTCTGCGGTTGGGGTTGTCGCAGCATTGGGGGTTGGTTGGGGGGTGATGAATCATATGCCCATCAAGCAGGTGTCACTTTTAGCTGAAATCACCAAGCCGAGTGATGAACCTGTCCCCGTGACTATCAGCAAGCAGTTAACGGATGAACAACGCCGCTTGCTACTAGAACAAAAACAATCAAACTTAGCAATCAACGATTTATATCGTTTATGGGGATATCAAGCCTCGGTTCGAGATAACCTTTGTTTGTCAGAACCGCAATCGACCATGCGTTGTGAGAGAAAAATGGCCACATGGCCGTTGTTAATACAGCAAAATCGCCCGGTGATTTTAGAGCTGAACCATCAGGGAGAAGTGGGGTACGTCATTTTATATGCGGTAGGTAATGACAAAGTGGAAGTCCTCAATGACAAACAACGCTTACGTTTGCCCGTTTCATGGCTAAAACCGATGTGGCACGGCAACATTATTGAGTTATGGCAGGCCCCACTGAAAGAGACGTTGCGTTTAGATATGGAAGGACCCGCAATCGAAGTCTTAGATAGATTGCTGGCTGAAGCCGTCAACGAACCACCGTTTGATACGGAAGTTTTTGATGGGGCGATAAAAGAGCGAGTCGAGTTATTTCAGCGCTGGCAAGGAATTGGTGTTGATGGCATTGCTGGTAAACGAACTCTAGAGCGTTTGCAACAAGCCGTACAACCAGGCGCTCCTACACTGGAACGTATTGAAAAGGAGGACGCCTAATGTCACTCATTAAACATGTAGGCTTCTTTCTGTTGCCGATCACCGTATCAGCAATCGGGGGCGCTTGGTATTTGGACCTGCTTACGCTGCCAGTTGGGGCGGCAACACCAATCACTACAATTGAAGTCGCACAGCCATTCGCAACGTTAGATTACCCACAAACCAGTCAGCTTGCTCAATTACCAAGAGAATGGCCAAGAGCAGAACTCTCTCATGATATTGGCACCTTTACGGCAGAAGAAGAATACGCGAATAATACGCAGGCCAATGAGTCATCGCCTACGCGAAGCGATAATCAACCTTCCTCCCGTGGGGGAGAGAAGTTAAGCTTATCTTTGGATGATCTCGATTTATCCTCGTTATCGCCCAATTTGGCAAGAAAGGTCGAAAATGCATTGTCGCGAGATGACTCTCTGTCACCACAAGCAGAACGGGTCAATGAGTTAGAGCGTAATGCTCGGCGATGGCAGGGGCGTTTGCCTGCGCTTAACTTACAAACACATATGTACGCCAGTGATGTCAATCGACGCTGGGTTAAAATTAACAATATTGAGTACCACCAAGGTGATATCGTCGATGGCCAAGTCACGTTAAAGGAAATACAACCACAAGCGGTGATTGTTGAGTTTCAAGGCGAGCAGATCCGTATACCGGCTTTGTATGAATGGAAAGGGTAAACGTTGACTCATTCATGATTGGTTTAGCGATTAAAAAGCCAGCGTTGAAAAACGCTGGCTTTTTTTCGTTTTAGTACCTCGCCCTGAAATATGGTTACACATTGAGGACGAGATAGAGAAGGCTTATGCCCAACCTGAAGGAGAACGCTTTCTGCGAGGAATAATATGAGGAAGAATCAAACCAAATAACAGACCTAAACCTGCGACTCCGCCGCCGTAAGTGAAGTACTTCAGCAACATGTCATCTTTTTGGGTGTCAAGTTTTGCACTGAGCTCACGGTTTTCTGTTTCAACAGACGTCAGCTGAACACTGATCTCAGAGTACTTATTCTCAAGATCAGCAATCTGTTGGTTGCGTGTTTTTAGTGAGGTGACTAAACCGGCTTTTTCTGCATCTGACGTTTGACGAGCATTTGCGAGTTGTTCTTTCACTTTCTCCAGTTCTTGCTCAATACGAGGAAGACGGATAGCCATGCTTTCTTGGCTTGTCACAAATTTGCTTTGTACCCAACCAGTGCGGCCACGAGAGTCACGAATTTGCGTGTAGTCAGTGTCTTTGTTTGCTTTTATTAGTTGTACTTTAGAGCCGGCGTTAACACTCCCAATAATACGGTAAGTGTTGTTTGGACCTGAGTGCATAAAAGTGAATAGGTCATCAGAAATATAACGGTCTGCTGCTAGGGCCGCTGGCGCTGCTAGCAAAGTAAACAAAACCGTGATGATTAGTTTTTTCACAGTAAATCCCTTAACGATTTTTTTTGGATACAGCATTGGCACCGAATTATTGGAGCCAGAAATAGACGAATAGTATGTAGTTTCAAACGTCGGTGCAACAAAGAAGGGAGGCAAAGCCTCCCTTTCTGTGCGTTTGAGTCAATAATGACAAAGTGCTTACACTCTGTTGACGGAGTGCTTAAGCGAACGTTGCTTGAATGCCATAGAAGAATACCACGGCCAGTAGCGCACCAGCTGGTAGCGTGACAATCCATGATGCAACGATGTTGCGTACCACGCCGAGGTTAAGTGCAGCGATACCGCGAGCAAAGCCAACCCCCAGAACTGCACCCACGAGAGTTTGAGTCGTTGAAATAGGTAAGCCAGTACCAGACGCAAGCACGACAGTACATGCGGTTGCAAGCTGAGCAGCAAAACCACGACTCGGTGTTAGTTCAGTGATACCAGTACCAACGGTCGCCATTACTTTATGACCAAGCGTTGCTAGACCGACCACAATACCAACGCCACCAAGTGGAAGAATCCACCATGCGATACTGCTTTTCGCGGTGATTTGACCCATGTGCTCAACGGTCGATACGACCGCAGAAAGTGGACCAATTGCGTTTGCTACGTCATTTGAACCGTGTGCAAATGCCATTGCACAAGCAGTGATAACCATTAGCACGCTGAAGATACCTTCTACGCCAGAAAAACCATGGTCTTCTTCGCGGTTAGCGAATTTCTTCTGGATATATAGGTAACCACCGACCATCACCAAGGCAGATACAACTGCAGCCCAAGCCCAAGCCTCACCGTTTGTCAAATGAAGACCAACGTGTTTAAGGCCTTTTTTGATGGTAACTAGCGCGATCACCATCGTCGTGATGAACATGTAAACGGGTACAAAACGCTTCGCGTTGATTAGCGGGCTTTCTGTATCAAAAATCAGACGTTGTGCGCTAACAAAAATCAAGTATGCAAAGAAGCCAGAGATGATCGGTGTAATGATCCAGCTACCCACAATGCCTTGAACACTGCCCCAGTCAACTGCCTCAGTACCGACTGACACACACGCAAAACCGATGATAGCACCGATAATTGAGTGAGTCGTGGATACAGGCCAGCCCATGTAAGAAGCAAGAAGCAGCCAAGTACCAGCCGCAAGCAGCGCTGACATCATACCGTAGACAAGAACGTCAGGTTGACTAGCAAATAAAGAAGTTTCGATTACACCTTTACGGATAGTGTCTGTTACTTCACCGCCAGCAAGGTAAGCACCTGCAAATTCGAAGATCATCGCAATGATGATAGCTTGTTTCACCGTTAGCGCTTTTGAACCTACTGATGTCCCCATCGCATTAGCCACGTCATTCGCGCCAATACCAATCGCCATCATGAAACCAAAAAGCGCTGCAACAATAATCAGGACAGTGCCGTAGTTCGCAAGGATATCCATCGTAATACCTAGTTGTTTTATAACAAGCGGAACAAAATTTTACACGTGCCAAATCGTAAGACGATGAAAATAGTCATCGTCCTTGTAACACGAGTTCATTATGCTCTTCGTTATGTGGTTAACTTATGTTTTAAGAGCGAGATAGCATCACTTCCAAACGAGCACCTACGCGCTGCGCTTGGTCGGCAATACCACCTACCCATTCAAGAATCTTGTATAAGAACATGACATCGATAGGGTTCATGCCATATTCAATCGCCATCAATTGTTGGCGAAGTTCAATCTGCATAGCATCGGTATCATCTTCGATGGCATCTAATTGATGAATCATTTCAGCAACGAGCGTCACTTCTCGACCTTTAAAGCCAGTTTCGAGTAATTCATCAAGTTCATTGATTACCTTTTGCGCCTGATTAGCCGCATCAAGACAACGTTGAACGTAAGCGAGGAAGTTTGATTGGAGAGCCTCTGGAATGACAAGTTGACGACCATATACACGGCCAGAAATGTCTTTTGCCAGGTTTGCAAGTTTGTCTTGTTGAGTCAGGAGCTCAAGCATGTCAGTACGATCGACAGGCATAAACAAACCGCGAGGCAGTTTTAGACGGATTTCACGTTTCAGCACATCCGCTTCTTTCTCGAGATGAGAAATTTGTGCGCGAATTTCTGCTGCTTTTTCCCAGTCACCCTTTGAAGATACTTCAAAGAATTTCACCAAGTGTGAACAACATTCGTTGACACACACCACGTGGCGTTGCAAAGGCTTAATTGGGGACTTTGCAAATAACCCCATAATTGTATTTACTGGCATGGTCATTCAACCTAATAACTATAACCTTAAAAAAACATACACCATTTTTCAGTGCTTGGCGAAATGTTGAACGATGGCTATAAAGGCGCGCATGTTAACGCATTAAATCGCTCATTAAAACTGTTTTAGATCATCATTCCGGCGATATTTCTCGCTTGCCGTGCGAGAAATATCGCCATATCCTGTTTCTATCTGCTTTAAAAGGTATCGCTATGGAAACCGAAATAGAACTGAAGTTTTTTGTTTCTCCAGAATTTTCAGAAACTTTACGAGAAAAAATTGCTGAGACAAAAGTACTTCAGCATAGTTGTCGTGACTTAGGTAACACCTATTTTGACACCGCCGATAAATGGCTTAGAAAGCACGACATTGGTTTAAGAATTCGCCGTTTTGATGATGTTTTTGTCCAAACCGTAAAGACTGCAGGGCGCGTTGTCGCAGGCTTGCATCAAAGGCCAGAATACAATGCTGAGCACACCAGTGATGAACCGGACCTTTCACTACACCCCTCAGATATTTGGCCGTCAGGTAAAGATGCAGAAACGCTTCAGTCTGAACTTGCGCCGCTTTTTTCGACTAACTTCACACGTGAACAGTGGCTGATTGGCATGCCTGATGGTAGCCAAGTTGAGGTCGCGTTTGATCAAGGTATGGTCGTTGCCAAAGGCGAAGATGGGGAAGAGAAGCAAGAACCGATTTGTGAAGTTGAACTTGAACTAAAATCGGGTCAAACAGATGCGCTATTCTCGCTTGCTCGCTGCTTCTGTGAAGATGGCGGCATGCGCTTGGGTAACTTAAGCAAAGCGGCAAAAGGCTATCGCCTGGCGGCTGGGTACACTGGAGACGAAGTGAAGTCGCTGGCGTTGGTGGATAGTAGCCCGACTGATACAATTGAGTATTGCTTGATTAACTCGCTGGAGCATGCGCTGTCACATTGGCATTATCATGAGCAAATTTACGCAGAGCGTGACAATGTAGAAGCGCTGCGTGAAATCAGTAATGCGATTCGTTTTATTCGTCAAACGTTGACCATCTTTGGCGGCGTTGTCCCTCGCCGTGCCAGTGCGATTCTGCGTCAAGAGTTAAAATGGTTAGAAGAAGAGTTGGGTTGGTTAGATGAGCATGCGCACCTTAAAGAACTCTTAGATGATAAAGGTAATGTACTTCGTAAGCTGGATGCGCGTAAGTTCTTAGTGTCTGAGTTAACTCAGCAGTTACAAGAGCTGCCAAGCCGTGAAGCAGTGCTAGGGCTGCTCAATTCCGCGCGTTACACCGGGTTACTGCTGGATCTTAGCCGCTGGATTTTAGCGCGTGGCTGGCAGCCGTTTCTTGATGAAAAAGCGCGTGAAAAAATGGCCAGCAACATCATGCCGTTTTCAGTCACGCAGCTGGATCGTACGTGGGCTGAATTGGTAGAAGCGTTCCCGGCAGAGCGTGATCTCTCGGCACAAGAGTACGTTGACCAGCGTTACCGCTTGCTACGTAATCTATATACGGGCATTGGCTTTGCGAGCTTATACAACTGTGATGAGCGCAACAGCTTCCGCCTTCCTTGGGCTGATTTAGTACACGGAATTGATGACCTACTGATGTTGAATCACTTACTGCCGCTGGTTGATATGCTGGAAGATGGTGAGAAAGAGCAACTAGAACGTTGGCTGCACCGTCAAGAGCGTTCAATTTTGCATGCTATGGATCAAACCCGAGCGATCAGTGTGGAAGTGCAGCCTTATTGGCGTCAATGATCACTCTGAGCATAAGTACAAAAATAGGACCGCACGGTCCTATTTTTTTGTCTTGATTTTGCTTTGTTGCTGCTCTTTTTCCATAACGTCGAGTCGCTCTAGTATTTGGGCTTGTTGGCTCAGGAGTTGCTCAAGCATACGTTCTTTATTGATTGAACTGTGCGTCTGTTGTTTGGTGGGTGCCGTTAGAATGGAGGTGATAAGACCTGAAATCATACCAAAGATCCCCACACCACAAACGATGATGATGACGGCTAAAAACTTTCCTCCTGAGGTCACCGGATAATGATCGCCGTAACCAACGGTCGAGATCGTAACAAAGACCCACCACAAGGCGTCGGCTCCGGTGCGAATATTCGCTTCTGGATTTTTCGCTTCGATAAACAGCATTGCGTTAGAACCGATCGTAATGAGGATCACCATCAACAACAATATTGAGGCGATTGTGGTTTCGCGGCGGTTTTCTTTGAGCTGATGCAGAATGAACTTTGAAGAGCGCAGAACTAATACCACTCGCAGAATATGAAAGATACGAGCAAAGCGCAGTGGCTCGATCATTGGGATGCTCGCCACAAAATCTATCCAATGACGTTTAAGAAATAACCACCGATCTGTGGACCGGATCAAATCAATGGTGAGCTGTAATAGAAAAATACTACAGATTATGAAATCCAGACCGATAAGTACTTGACGGGTTTCGTGATCAATAGAGAAAAACAACAAGCCAGAGATCACAAATAGTGCCATAAAAGACAAAATAAGTGACAACAGGCCCATCGGTCGTGTGCTGTCTTTGATATCATTATTTTTCATACGAAGCTCGAAATAAATCGTGTAATGGCATCCTAGCGCGACCATCACGGTAAGCAATAAAAAGACTATATAAGACTCGATGGAGAACTGACAATGGAAAAGCTGGCATTTAAGCCATGGGAAAGGGTCATATCCGACATACGACTGATCCCTAAAATGGTCATGTTGATGGTCTTCAGCACCGTCCTAATAGTGGCGAAACAACTGTGGGACGCAAACACCTTTCACGATTCACTTTTAGCCGCGACACAAAACGCGCAGGTTGCTCAGCAACACTATGAAGCGTATTTAACGCAAATCGCCTGGCAAACCGGGCTACTTATTATTGTTTTTGTTGTATTGCTCCTAGCGGCCGCGCGAGTGATGCTACGTCAAACGCAATATCTGAATGACGCGATTAAATTAATGGCCAACAAGAACCTCTCTGTTCCCTTTGGCATGGATTGTAAAGATGAATACGGAGATGTGGCACGTGAACTTGAAAAGACGCGTCGCCAACTGCACGACGTGATCGGAATGCAGATCAACGCTTCGGACGAATTATCGACATTGACGGAAGTCATGACCCTGAGCATGTCGGAAACCAAAGAGTCGGCACAAGAAGAGTTTAATGAGATTGATCAACTTGCTACCGCGATGAGCGAAATGTCTTCGACCGTTCAAACGGTTGCAGAGCATGCTCAGACAGCCTCCTCTCTTACTGAGCACGCGTCAACGCAAGCGATCTCTGGTCAACAGTTCTTACAAAGTACGATGGCGAAAATGAGGGAGCTTTCTACCGATATTGCTTCTTCCGCTCACGCAGTAAATCAAGTTGAAGAACGCGTGGAGGCCATCGGCAGCGTAGTTGGTACCATCCAAGGTATTTCTGAACAAACTAACTTGCTTGCACTGAACGCGGCGATAGAAGCCGCTCGAGCAGGAGAAGCCGGTCGAGGCTTTGCCGTGGTCGCGGATGAAGTCCGCAATCTTGCACAGCGAACTCAACAAGCGACGGTTGAAATTCAAGAGATGATCACACAATTACAAACTAGTGCGGAGTCTGCAGTAGAGTTGATGGAGAAAAGCGTTGTGGAAGCGGCTGATGGAAACGAGTTGGTTTCTAATGCTGGATCTGAGCTCGATGGTATTGTTGGGCAAGTGACGCAGATCAACGACATGAACTTCCAAATTGCGACAGCTTCTGGCCAGCAAAGTAGCGTGGCAGAAGAGATGAGCCAGAACCTCACTAATGTACGCGAACTGGTGGAAGCTTCCGTCGTTGTGGTGACCGAACTACTTGAAACGTCTGAAATGATGCAAAACAATGCTGGTGAGTTAGATAAGAAGATAAAATCTTTCCAAGTCTAACTTTTATCCAGTCGTGAACTTTTGATAAAACGCCCACAACCTTTTTGTGGGCGTTTTTATTGGTACTGATTCTGGTATAAAAGAGTGTATTACCGTGCTTTTCAAACAAGGAAGAAAAATGCAGCTGCCTTCGCCACTGATTTCTGTCGCTGAACTTGCCATACAAAATGCCCAAGAAGCGGGTTACTTCGCTCTTTGGCCAACTGAGATCGCAAAGCAGTATCGCTATGTGTCTGGTTTGAGTCAGTTCATTACCGAAGCGATTCATCGAGATGAGGTATTAGCGCGTGAGTTACCAGCCATGTTGGCCGAGTCGAGTCGTCAAGAATCTTATCGATCGCGACTCGCAGCTCGATTGAGCGATTGCCAGGATGAGGTGGCCGGCCATCGAGTATTGCGACAGTTTCGTAACCGAGAAATGGTTTACATCGCGTGGAAAGATTTCATGCACACTTGGACACTTGAAGAATCCTTAAGTCATTTATCTCAATTGGCCGAAGCGATGATCTTTGAAACTTACCAGTGGCAATATCAGGCGTGTTGTAAAGAGTGGGGGACGCCCACCAATGCTGAAGGTGAGGCGCAACCAATGTTGGTGATTGGGATGGGAAAATTGGGGGGAGGCGAGTTAAACTTCTCTTCCGATATTGACCTGATTTTTACTTACCCTGAAAACGGTGAAACTCAAGGTGCTCGCCGCAGCATTGCCAATGCACAGTTCTTTACTCGTCTGGGTCAACGCATTATCAAAGCGCTTGATCAACAAACCTTTGATGGGTTTTGTTATCGTGTTGATATGCGGTTACGCCCCTTTGGTGAAAGTGGTCCTTTGGTCATGAGTTATGCCGCATTGGAAGATTACTACCAAGAGCAAGGACGCGATTGGGAGCGCTATGCGATGATCAAAGCACGAGTGATGGGATGTGAAATGTATTCGCAGTACCAAGAGCTTCGTCAAATGCTGCGTCCTTTTGTCTTTCGTCGTTATATCGATTTCAGCGCGATTCAATCTTTACGCCGGATGAAATTGATGATCCGCAGTGAAGTGCGTCGTCGAGGATTAAGTAACAACATCAAATTAGGCGCGGGTGGGATTCGAGAGATTGAGTTTATCGCGCAAGTTTTCCAATTGATCCGAGGGGGGCGGGAACCGTGTCTGCGCAATCGAGGTTTACTGGAGACGCTGCAGGGGATTGAAGAGCTGGCGTTACTGCCCCCTCAAGACGTGAGTGACTTGGAAGCCGCCTACAAATACCTGCGGCAATTAGAGAATTTGCTGCAGGCCATGGCGGACAAGCAAACGCAGACGCTGCCTGACGGCGAAACGGAACGCTTAAAACTGGCCACTGCGATGCGATTGGAATCTTGGGAACAATTGATTGAGCAAACACAACAGCACATGGAAAATGTGCATCAAGTGTTTGAGTCGCTTATTGGTGATGACGAAGAAGATGAAAGTACCACTGTTGCCCGTCACTTCCATGAATTATGGGATATGGCCAAAAAGCAGGATGTACTTGAGCATATTTTACAGCATGATATCCAAGTCGACGATTTTGTCTTGTGCGCCAAAACCATCATTCACTTTAAAGCGGATTTAGCCAAGAAAACCCTCGGGCCTCGCGGACGTGAAGTGTTGAATCGTTTGATGCCCAAAGTGTTTGATGCGGTGTTTGCTCATTCCGATGCTCAATTTGGCTTACCGCGAGTGCTGCATTTACTGCACAATATTTGCACACGAACCACTTACTTAGAGTTATTGGATGAACATCCAGCCGCCTTGGTGCAGCTGGTGCGCTTGTGTACCTCAAGTCCAATGATTTCTGAGCAGTTATCTCGCTACCCTATTCTGCTCGATGAGTTGATCGACCCGGCGCAGCTGTATAATCCGATTCCTTTAGATAGCTACCGAACGGAGTTACGCGACTATCTTGCCCGTATTCCTGAAGATGATATGGAACAGCAGATGGAGGCTTTACGCCAGTTTAAGCAAATCTGTATTCTGCGTATTGCCGCCGCAGATATTGCGGGAGTGCTGTCAGTCATGAAAGTGAGTGATCACTTAACCTATTTAGCAGAAGCTATCGTTGATGCGGTTGTCGGCCAAGCTTGGTTACAAGTCTCGGAGAAATATGGTGAGCCAACTCACGTGCAAGAGCGTGAAGGAAAAGGCTTTGCCGTGGTGGGGTATGGCAAAGTTGGGGGCTGGGAGCTTGGCTATAACTCTGATCTCGATATCGTTTTTCTGCATGACTGTCCAGTCAATGTGTGTACTGATGGCAAGAAAGAAATTGATGGCCGTCAGTTTTACCTTCGGTTGGCGCAGCGCATTATTCATATTTTCTCAACCCGCACTGCATCGGGCATCTTATATGAAGTGGATACCCGTTTACGCCCATCAGGTATATCAGGTTTATTGGTCAGTCCAACCGATGCATTTGAGGATTACCAGCACCAAGAAGCCTGGACATGGGAACATCAAGCGCTTGTACGTGCCCGAATGATTTATGGGGATGAGCCACTTGCAATCGCCTTCCACAATACTCGTCACGATGTGTTGTGCAAGCAGCGAGACCAAGTCAGGTTAAAAAACAATGTCGTTAAAATGCGGGAAAAAATGCGTGGTCATTTAGGTGGTAAAAAGCCAGGCCGTTTTATGCTTAAACAAGATATTGGTGGCATTACCGACATCGAGTTTCTCGCTCAGTACTTAGTGCTCAATTATAGTCACGATAAACCGAAACTGACCCGTTGGTGTGATAACGTGAGAATTTTTGAAACCCTCATTGCACAAAACGTCATGGATGAAGAGCAAGCGATGCAACTGATACGAGCGTATACTTCGATGCGCAATGAAATACATCGAAGAAATCTCCTTAATTTAGATGCGGATGTTGTAGAAGATAAATTTGTGGCGGAAAGAGAGTGGGTTAAACACGCTTGGGGTCAGTGGTTCAATTAAGACGATATATTTAGCCCAGATAAGGGCTGTGATAAACTCACTTCGATTTAATTTTTGGAGAGCAATAATGAAACCGATTCTACCTGATTACAGCAGCGCAGGTGTGCTCATCATCGGCGATGTCATGCTAGATCGTTACTGGTATGGCCCAACCGGACGTATTTCTCCTGAAGCGCCGGTTCCTGTTGTAAAAGTAGAAAATAATGAAGAGCGTCCGGGTGGTGCTGCCAACGTTGCGATGAACATCGCGTCACTGGGTGGTCATGCTCACATTGTTGGTCTGACGGGTGAAGATGAACCAGCTAAAGTGCTGACGGATACACTTAGCTCTCTGAATGTGAAGTGTGATTTTGTCGCGCTTCCAGACTATCCAACCATCACAAAGTTACGTGTGATGAGCCGTGGTCAGCAATTGATTCGTTTGGATTTCGAAGACAAATTCGAAAATACCAATTCCGCTCCTGTTTTATCTCGTATGGATGTGGCATTGCCCAACGTAAAAGCGGTGATCATGTCGGATTACGCGAAAGGTTCACTAGAGCACGTTCAAGCTTATATTCAGAAAGCCCGAGCGGCGAATATTCCGGTGTTTATCGATCCTAAAGGTGCCGACTTCGAACGCTACCGCGGTGCAACGTTATTAACGCCAAACATGAAAGAGTTTGAAGATGTTGTCGGGAAAGTGAAATCTGATCAAGAGCTGGCGGAAAAAGCTCTCGAGCTTGTAGAAGCGTTCGATTTTGAAGCATTGTTGGTGACGCGTAGTGAAAATGGTATGACGCTGATCCGCCGCGGCCAAGAACCCTTTCACCTGCCGACTCAAGCAAAAGAAGTGTATGACGTCACCGGCGCTGGCGATACCGTTATCTCCGTGTTAGCGGCCTCTGTGGCAGCGGGTAAATCATTCGAAGAAGCGTGTGCCTTGGCGAACGCGGCGGCTGGCGTGGTTGTGGGTAAGTTAGGCACATCAACATTATCTGAAATCGAATTGGCAGAAGCCGTTCACGGAAGCCAAGATACGGATTATGGTGTGATTTCGGAGAAGGCACTGATTGACGCGGTGAAGAAAGCCCGTGCGAAAGGTGAGAAGGTCGTAATGACTAACGGTTGTTTTGATATTCTTCACGCGGGCCATGTTTCTTACCTTAACCATGCTGCGGAATTAGGTGACCGTTTGATCGTCGCGGTCAATACGGATGAATCAGTAAAGCGTTTGAAAGGGCCAGGTCGGCCTGTCAACCCTACGGATCGTCGTATGGCGGTATTAGCGGGTCTTGGCGCAGTGGATTGGGTCGTCCCATTCAGTGAAGATACGCCTCAGCGTCTGATTTCTGAAGTTCTGCCAAGCTTGCTGGTTAAAGGTGGTGATTACAAACCAGAAGAGATCGCGGGTGGGAAAGAAGTCATCGCTGCTGGTGGTGAGGTTCGTGTCTTAAACTTTGAAGATGGTTGTTCAACCAGCGAAATCATCAACGCGATTAAAGGCGGTAAGGGGTAAGCTCAGCCAACCCTTTGATGGCATATCTCTTGAATAAAAAACGCCAGTTGAGTGATCAACTGGCGTTTTAGTTTATATGTCTGTGAGTAAATCAGAAGTCGCTTATTTTGCTGCTTTCAAGCCTGCATCCACATCCAAGATATCTTGTTCGCTAAGCGTACCAACCGCTTGGCGTAATTGAAGGACACTTAAAATATAGTCGTAACGGGCGTTCGATAGATTTTTATTTGCATCATACAAGCGGCGTGTCGCATCCAGTACATCAACAATCGTACGGGTACCGACATCAAAACCCGCTTCAGTTGCTTCGAGTGCAGAGCGAGCTGATACGACCGACTGCTCGTAAGCGCGTAGCGCACCGATAGAAGCATTGATGTTGTTGTTTTGTGCGCGAACTTCTTTCACTACGCTACGGTATTGTGCTTCAAGATCTTCACTTGCTGCAACGTATGCGTATTCAGCCTGTTTGGTTTGCGATGTTACGTTACCACCCGTGTAAAGTGGTACTGCAAGGTTAACACCAATATTGAAGTTATCCATTGTGTTATCACGATCGCTGTTAGAAGTATCACCGTAATTGTAACCACCATCTAGAGAGAGCGTTGGTAGGTGACCAGAGCTGGCTAGTGAGATGTTGTCACGCGCAATATCTTGAAGAATGCGTGAAGAGAGTAAGGTTAAGTTCTTGGTTTTGGCCTCTTCAACCAAAGACTCAGCAGGCGTTGTCGATGGACTCGCTGTAAAACGTGCCGTATCCAAGATATTAAGGTTTTTGTGTGCTTGGCCCGTAATCTCGCGTAGTGACTCGTAGCTGTTGGTTAAATCATTTTCTGCTAAGACTTCATCGGCCAATACTTGGTCGTACTGTGCTTGTGCGTCATGTACATCGGTGATTGCAGAGAGACCGACTTCAAAACGCTGCTTCGTTTGTTCGAGTTGTCGGCCAACGGCTGCTTTTTCTGCGCGAACAAACACCAAGTTGTCTTTAGCTCGTAGAACTTCAAAATAAGCTTGTGAAACACGCAGGATCAAACCTTGTTGAATGGCGGCGTAAGTCGCATCAGCTTGGCGAGCGCTCTTCTCTGCAGTATCCAACGAGATCCAAGAGGTGCGGTTGTACAGTGCTTGTGAAAAGCTAACACCAGCGGTTAGAGCGTTGGCATCGTTTGACATGTCAGGTTGGCTTGAGTCGTATTCAGTATCGCCACGAGTGAGATTGTAACCTGCTGTTAGGTTTATTTGTGGCAATAGAGCGCTACGGCTTGAGGTGATTGCTTCGAAAGCTTGGTCACGCTGTGCTGCTACACTGAGCAATTGTGGATCATTTTGTTTTGCTAAGTCGTAGATTTCAGCTAGAGAGTCTGCGAAAGCAGATGTGCTCATGCTACCTAGCGTTGCACTGATAAATAGTGGAAGCAATTTTTTCATTTTCTATTCCCGCGGTCAATAGAGTGGTTAATTGTCAGTAGTTTAACTCAGTTTGCACGATATTTACTCTAAAGTTTGCACTTTTTTACATTTAACTGTCCGGTTGTGCAATAAGTTTTGGGTAAAGGCTTAAAATAATTTATAACTATTGTACAAAAAGTTGAGCCAAGTCCTTTGAGCAAGTGAATAACAATGAGTAAACTACAAGATTCACTCAGAGAGGTATTGAATGCAACAGTGTGACAAGCAACAAAAGGATTTTACTTCTCGAGATATAAAAGTCATCTCGAAAGAAACGTTATTTGAAGGCTTCTTTAAAATGGTGAAATACCGTTTTAAGCATAGGTTATTCGCTGGCGGTTGGAGTGAGATTGTCGAGCGTGAAATGTTCGAACGTGGTCACGCCGCTGCAATGCTTCCTTATGATCCAGAGACAGATCAAGTTGTTATCATTGAGCAGATTCGAGTTGGCGCATTAGAGCATCAACACCCATGGCAATTAGAGATCGTGGCAGGCATGATCGATCGTGATGAGTCTGCTGAAGAAGTGGTTCGTCGAGAAGCTGAAGAAGAAGCTGGAATCCAAATCGGGCGTGTTGCCACGGTAACGTCATACTATCCGTCTTCGGGAGGATGTTCTGAAAAGCTAGATGTATTTGTTGGCGAAGTGGACGCATCTAAAGCGCATGGTATTCATGGTTTAGACTATGAACATGAAGACATTCGAGTTCATGTGCTAAGTCGTGAGCAAGCGTATCAATGGGTGAGGGACGGAAAATTTGAAAATGGTGCATCGATCATTGCATTGCAATGGTTGCAATTACACCATCAAAAGTTGAAGTCACAATGGGGGCAGGCCCAAACGGTGGAGAGCAAATAATGGCTCAAGCAGTTGACAATAAAAAATATCATGTTGATTTGGCTGGTCTGATGAGAACCTATGAGACCAATTACGCTAAGTTAAATGCTCTGTTGCCAATATCCGCCGAGGTTGGGGATGTACGTTGCTATCAAGCGGCGAGCATGGTTTATCAACTGACCGTTAATGAAATCACAAAATACACCACAGTTGTTGAGATATGTCAGAGTGATGAAACGCCAGTGTTTCCTTTACCGACGATGTCTGTCAGGCTTTATCATGATGCGAGAGTCGCTGAAGTATGCTCAAGCGGAGAGTTCTCTCGCATAAAAGCTAAATATGATTATCCCAACGACCAATTGATGCAGAAAGATGAAAAGCATCAATTAAACACATTCCTTGGTGAATGGCTGACGTTTTGTTTACGAAGTGGTATCAGTAGAACACCGCTTGCCTTCAATTGATCGTCACGTCATGTCACAAAGGAAAATAACAAACAACGATATATAGTGGACGAATCAGGTTTTCATTTTGCAAGCATTTAGTGACAGCATCAAACTTTTACAAATCACGGATACGCATCTTTTCGCTGCCGATGAGGGAAGTTTGTTGAGCGTAAAAACAGTCGATAGTTTTAAGGCGGTCGTCGGTGAGGTTTTACGTCGCAACGTAGCGTTTGATTACATCTTGGCGACAGGCGACATTTCCCAAGACCATAGCTCAGAATCTTACCAGCGATTTGCCGAAGGCATTGAACCGCTTGAAAAAGACTGTTTTTGGCTACCGGGAAATCATGACTACAAGCCGAATATGGGCAGCGTACTACCTTCACCACAAATTCAAGCGGTAGAGCACGCATTGCTTGGCAAGCACTGGCAGTTGATCCTTTTAGATTCTCAAGTGGTTGGCGTACCGCACGGCCGCTTAAGTGATCAACAGTTAGTCCTGCTTGAAGAAAAGCTCGTCGAGTATCCAGAACGGCATGCTCTTGTTTTACTGCATCACCATCCCTTATTGGTGGGAAGCGCATGGCTTGATCAGCATACGTTAAAAGACGCAGACGCTTTTTGGCAGGTTGTTAACCGTTTTGATAACGTAAAAGGCATTCTCTGTGGTCATGTTCATCAAGACATGAACGTTCTTCATAATGGCATACGAGTCATGGCGACACCTTCTACGTGTGTGCAATTTAAACCTAATTCGGATGATTTTGCGCTCGATACGACGTCGCCTGGCTGGCGTGAGTTACAGTTACATGATAATGGTGATATTACGACCCAAGTGAACCGCCTCCCTAAAGGTCAGTTCCAGCCAGATTTCTCTTCTAACGGATATTAATCCTGCCCGAGCCCTGTGCTTACTTTGTATGTGAGACTTTTTATGAGTAAACCTTCACTACTGCTGTATATCCACGGTTTTAACAGTTCACCGCGCTCTATGAAAGCAAATCTAATGAGAGAGTACTGTGCAAAGCAACGTACTGATATCAAATTGATTGCGCCACAAATTCCGTGTTTTCCAGGGCAAGCCGCTCAACGGTTATTGGATATTGTCGAGCAATATAAATCAGATTACAAAATAGGTTTAGTAGGGAGTTCATTAGGCGGCTTTATGTCTACGTGGTTGAATACCAAGTTTGGTTTTAAAGCGGTTGTAGTGAATCCAGCGGTAGCACCTTATGAGCTTTTAATAGACTATTTGGGGGAACAAACTAACCCTTACACGCATGAAACCTATACACTTGAAGCTTGTCATATTGACGAGTTAAAAGCTCTTGATGTACAAAGCATCGCATCGCCGCATTCTTTTTGGCTTTTGCAGCAAACCGGAGATGAGGTTTTAGATTATCGCCAAGCGGTAGATAAGTTTTCAGGCGCTAAGCAAACAGTAGAGCAAGGCGGTGATCACAGTTTTGTAGGTTTTGAGCGTTATCCTGCAGAGATTATTGCATTCCTAGAACTGTAATTCGAACGTACGATTGGAAAAGGCTCATAGTTTTTATTGATATATCCAAGCGTTTCTTGACATAAGCGGTATGCTTTCCGACTATGTTTTGCCAAAAGATCTTAAGGGTCGATGACCCTGGCTACTTTGTTACGTATCATGTTTACAAACACTTAGTGATACAAACAGGGTGGCTTTTTCGTTTCCTGAGTATGGGTTCACCCACTGGTGATGCTAAGGCAACAAATAAACTTTGAGAACAATTCCGTATTATGACTGAACAATATAATGCAGGTGCCATTGAAGTACTGAATGGCTTAGAGCCAGTACGTCGCCGACCAGGGATGTATACGGATACAGCGCGGCCAAACCATTTGGGCCAAGAAATTATCGATAACAGTGTCGATGAAGCGCTAGCCGGACATGCCTCAAAAGTACAAGTCATCTTACATGCTGACCAATCATTGGAAGTGAGCGATGATGGCCGAGGCATGCCTGTTGATATCCATCCAGAAGAGAAAGTATCAGGTGTGGAGCTGATCTTATGTAAGCTGCACGCAGGTGGTAAATTCTCCAACAAAAATTACCAATTTTCTGGTGGTCTCCACGGGGTAGGAATCTCGGTGGTAAACGCGCTGTCAAAACGCGTTGAGGTCACGGTTCGTCGTGATGGTCAAGTGTATGAAATTGCTTTTGAACACGGTGAAAAAGTATCAGATCTCACCGTAACAGGTACATGTGGTCGTCGTAACCGTGGTACGAGTGTGCACTTCTGGCCAGAAGCGAAATACTTTGACTCGGCTAATTTCTCTGTTACGCGTTTGGTAAACAATTTACGTGCCAAAGCCTTATTGTGCCCAGGTCTTGAAATCACCTTAACCGATAAAGTTAATGGTAATGACTACAAGTGGTACTACGAAGATGGTCTAAAAGATTATCTAGTCGAAGGTGTAAAAGGTTACCCCGTTATTCCTGAACAGCCATTTACTGGTGAGTTTCTCGCAGAGACAGAAGCGGCAAACTGGGCGGTCATCTGGCAGCCTGAAGGCGGTGAAATGATCACCGAGAGCTACGTCAACCTGATTCCTACGCCTCAAGGTGGTACACACGTCAATGGTTTACGCCAAGGTTTACTTGAGGCAATGCGAGAGTTCTGTGAGTTCCGTAATTTACTTCCTCGTGGTGTGAAGTTAACCGGTGATGATGTATTTGATCGCTGCTCTTACGTCTTATCCGTCAAAATCCAAGATCCGCAGTTTGCAGGGCAAACCAAAGAACGTCTGTCTTCTCGTCAAACAGCGGCATTTGTCTCTGGTGTAGTAAAAGATGCGTTTAGTCTTTGGTTGAACGAAAAGCCTCAGCTAGCAGAACAATTAGCAGAGGTTTGCATTGCGAATGCGCATCGTCGCATGCGAGCGGCAAAAAAAGTTGTGCGTAAAAAAGTCGCATCTGGACCCGCGCTGCCCGGTAAATTGACAGATTGTTCTGCCCAAGATTTAAACCGCACAGAAATCTTTTTCGTGGAGGGGGACTCGGCGGGTGGCTCTGCAAAACAAGCTCGTGATCGTGAGTTCCAGGCGGTGATGCCGCTGCGTGGTAAAATCTTGAATACGTGGGAAGTGTCAGCAGACCAAGTTTTGGCTTCCCAAGAAGTGCACGATATCTCGGTGGCTTTAGGAATCGATCCTGACAGCGACAACCTAGAGAGTCTTCGTTACGGTAAAATATGTATCCTTGCCGATGCGGATTCTGATGGTCTTCATATCGCGACATTACTGTGTGCTCTGTTCACTCGCCACTTCGGCTCTTTAGTCGACGCGGGGCATATTTACGTGGCGATGCCGCCTCTTTACCGGATCGATTGCGGGAAAGAAGTGTTCTACGCGCTCGACGATGATGAAAAAGATGGCATTTTAGAACGTCTATCGAAGAAAAAAGCCAAAATCAACGTACAGCGATTCAAAGGTCTGGGTGAGATGAACCCGCTTCAATTACGTGAGACGACCATGGATCCGAATACGCGCCGTTTGGTGCAATTAACCATCGACGATTCTGCGGCAACCATGGAAATGATGGACATGCTGCTGGGTAAAAAGCGTGCAGACGATCGTCGTTCTTGGCTACAAAATAACGGTGACTTGGCAGAGGTTTAACGGATGTCTACAGAAATTACCTACGATGGCGTCGAACAGTTGCCAATGCGCAAGTTCACAGAAGACGCTTATCTAAACTACTCAATGTACGTCATTATGGACCGTGCATTGCCATACATCGGCGATGGTTTAAAACCAGTTCAACGACGTATTATCTACGCGATGTCAGAGCTTGGTCTTTCGGCATCAGCAAAATACAAAAAATCAGCGCGTACTGTTGGTGACGTACTGGGTAAATACCATCCGCATGGTGACTCGGCCTGTTACGAAGCAATGGTACTCATGGCTCAGCCTTTCTCTTACCGCTACCCGTTAGTTGACGGTCAAGGTAACTGGGGAGCGCCGGATGATCCGAAGTCATTCGCAGCGATGCGTTATACTGAAGCGAAATTGTCTAAGTTTGCCGAAGTACTGCTGGGTGAACTTGGTCAGGGCACGGTGGAATGGCAACCAAACTTTGACGGCACGATGAAAGAGCCGCAAATGTTGCCAGCGCGTTTACCTCACATTCTGCTTAATGGTGTAACAGGTATTGCGGTTGGTATGGCAACCGACATTCCACCGCACAATGTCCGTGAAATTGCTGATGCAACCATCCATCTGATCGACAACCCAAAGGCAGATTTGCCTGACGTAATGCAGCATGTACAAGGTCCGGATTACCCGACAGAAGCGGAGATCATTTCTCCTCAAGCGGATATAGAGAAGATTTACCGCAGTGGTCGTGGCAGCATTAAAATGCGTGCATTGTGGCACAAAGAAGGCTCGGAAGTGGTGATCACTGCGATTCCACATCAGGTTTCGGGCTCGAAACTGCTTGAGCAGATTGCTAATCAGATGCGAGCGAAGAAACTGCCGATGGTCGAGGATCTTCGGGATGAATCGGATCATGAGAACCCAACTCGCATCGTGATCGTGCCTCGCTCAAACCGTGTTGATTGCGATCAGTTGATGAATCATTTGTTCGCTTCAACCGATCTGGAGCGTAGTTACCGCGTAAACCTCAATATGATTGGTTTGGATAACCGGCCGCAAGTGAAAGGTTTGGTTCAAATTTTATCTGAGTGGATTGAGTTCCGTCGTGTGACCGTTCGTCGTCGCTTGCAGTACCGACTAGATAAGGTCATGGCTCGTTTACACATCTTAGAAGGTTTGTTGGTCGCATACCTAAACCTCGATGAAGTGATTGAGATCATCCGTACGGAAGACGACCCTAAAGCGGTTCTAATGACGCGTTTTGGTGTCACGGATATCCAAGCTGATGCGATCTTAGATACCAAGCTGCGCCATCTAGCGAAGCTAGAAGAGATGAAAATCCGTGGCGAACAAGAAGAACTTGAAAAAGAGCGTGAGAAGCTAGAGCAGCTACTCGGTTCTGAGCGTCGCTTGAACACGCTACTGAAAAAAGAGATCAAAGCGGATGCTGAGAAATACGGCGATGACCGTCGTTCTCCGCTTGTTGAGCGTGAAGAAGCGAAAGCATTGACCGAACGTGATCTAGTTCCAAGTGAGCCAATCACCGTCGTGCTATCAGAGAAAGGTTGGATTCGTCACGCGAAAGGACATGAGGTCGACGCTGAAGGGTTGAACTACAAGTCAGGTGATAAGTATCTCGCACATGCTCGAGGTAAGAGTAATCAGCCTGCGGTCTTCCTCGGTAGTGACGGCAGAAGTTACTCACTTGAGTCGCATTCATTACCATCGGCTCGTAGCCAAGGTGAGCCGATCACGGGGCGCTTAAACATCACGGCAGGCAGCAGTATTCGCCAAGTGATCATGAGTGAAGAAGATCAGTTATGGCTGGTGGGTTCCGATGCGGGTTATGGTTTTGTATGTAAAGGTGCAGATTTACTGTCTAAAAACCGCAGTGGTAAAGCATTGGTGACCTTACCTGCTAACTCTGAGGTTATGACGCCCAAAGGTGTTGATAATCTAGACTCAGATGAGATTTTAGCGATCACTAATCAAGGACGTATGTTGTTATTCCCGATTAAAGACCTGCCACAATTGGCGAAAGGGAAGGGGAACAAAATCATCAACATTCCTGCAGCGAAAGCGAAAGAGCGTGAAGAAGTCTTATCTCACTTGATGTCACTGCCGAAAGGGGCTTCACTGACACTGTATGCTGGAAAACGTAAGTTGGGTCTCAAATCAGCCGACCTAGATAACTTCCGTGGTGAACGTGGTCGCCGAGGCAGTTTGCTTCCAAGAGGTTTGCAGCGAGTGACTCGTATTGAAGTTGAGCTGGAAAAATCTGCCAGAACTGAAGAATCGAACGAAAGTGAATAAATCGAAAATCCCAGCCAATGGCTGGGATTTTTTATGCTGCTTGCTTGTCTTCGGCGATGGTCACCTTCAAGGACATCTCTTCTCCTTTGCGAATAATGCCTACATCGACCGTTGTCCCTGGACGTAAGTCTGTCACGATATCCATGACGCTTTGTCGACCTTGAACTTTGTTACCATCAATACTAATGATGATGTCTTGTTTCTGGAAGCCAGCAGCATTGGCCGGGCCTTTGGGGTCAATACCAAGCACGACAATACCACCAATATGTTCGTTGCCCAGTAACCGGGCGGTTACTGCGTTAATATCTTGCCCATCAATCCCGATATAGCCGCGGATCACGCGGCCATCTGCAATGATTTTTTGCATAATTTTGCTAGCCAGAGGTGCAGGGATAGCAAAAGAAATCCCGTAAGTTTCTAAATCTGTTGCTTGCTGGAAAGAAGCGGTGTTGATGCCGACCAGTTCCCCTTGTGTATTCACTAATGCACCACCAGAGTTACCTTCATTAATCGCTGCGTCGGTTTGAATGAAGGCTTGGCGACCATCACTGATCGATGAGCGTCCAGTCGCTGAAATAATACCGAATGTGGTCGTTTGTCCAAGGTTGTATGGATTACCAATCGCGAGGACAACATCGCCGACTTGCGGTTTATATTCAGAGTTTAATGGGATGACTGGTAGGTTGGAACCTTCAACGCGTAAAACCGCAATATCGGTGCGTTTATCAGTACCGACCAATTGAGCGGCAGCGGCTCTGCCATCTTGCAATGCCACGACGATTTGGTCGGCTTGGGCAACAACATGGTAATTGGTAATGATGTAGCCTTTTTCGCTCACAATCACCCCAGAACCAAGGCCTTGGGTGGAGAGTTTAGTACGATCGTTTTCAACATATTTACGGCTGTAGATATTCACCACCGCCGGCGCGGCCTTTCTTACCGCTTGATTGAACGATAATTCAAGCGAGGCAATTTTGGCTGGTTGTGGATCCAGTGCGGCAGGTATTACGTTATTACGCAAAGATGGAACGGCCAGTAACACAACGGCAGCAGTTGCTAAGCCTAAAAAGACAGAGCGTAATAAAAAGCTGAGCATATCCTCTCCATGCATGATCGCCAAAATGGCATAGAAGGTGAAGAATAGCATTACATTGAAAAATAACAAAAGGGCAGCACGGAATCGTGCTGCCCTTTTCATTAGCTATTGAGCGATAAGGAAAAGTATTCGAGGCTTATTACTTGCTGGTATGCATCGAAAACCTTATTTCCTATTACTTTGCAAGTGACTAACGAATGACTAGATAAATAGTACGTTCGCCACGTTGAATATTCAGAGCCAATACTCCTTTGTGTTTATCCACGATTGCACGGAGCTCAGCAAGGTTTTTCACGCGCTGACGGTTCACACCGATAATGATGTCACCTTGTTGTAATTGATATTGAGAAGCCGGAGAGTTATCTGCAACGCTCGATACTTTAACGCCTTGAATTGCATCACTTGGTGTCGTGTTGCTTAACTCAGCGCCCTTGAGTCCTTCGTGCAATGTTTCCGCTTTGGCTTTCATATTTTTTGACTCGCCAAGCGTGACATCAAAGTTCTTATTCTTGCCGTCACGAACGACGCCTAAGGTGATTTTTTTGCCTGCCCCAAGCGTTGCGACTTTCGCACGAAGTTCTGAGAAGGTATTAATGGCTTTGCCATTGACCGACACAATTACGTCACCCGCTTTTAAACCGGCTTTGTCTGCCGCGCTATTTGGAACGACTTGGCCGATGAATGCCCCCTTGCTTGACTCGTAACCGAGCGCCTCTGCCAATTCGGACGTAACTTCACCGCCTTGAACGCCAAGCATGCCGCGTTTGACTTCACCGAATTCTAAAATTTGGTCGGTGAGGTTTTTCATCATATTAGATGGAATTGCAAAGCCGATGCCGACGTTACCGCCGTTAGGCCCTAAAATGGCTGTGTTAATACCAATCAGTTCGCCGTTGAGATTAACCAGTGCGCCTCCTGAGTTACCGCTATTAATAGCGGCATCGGTTTGGATGAAGTTCTCAAAATTCTCAACATTTAAGCCACTACGACCAAGCGCAGAGACAATCCCAGAGGTCACGGTTTGCCCTAATCCGAATGGGTTACCAATCGCCACGGTAAAATCACCGACGCGCAGTTTGTCGGAATCTGCCACTTTAATTTGCGTTAGATTCTTCGCTTTCTCTAACTTGAGTAGAGCAACGTCGGCCATCTCGTCACCACCAACCAGCTCGGCGTCATATTCGCGACCATCATAGAGGCGTACTCGGATCTCGTCTGCTCCTTTTATGACGTGATAGTTAGTTACGATATGGCCTTTTGGGGCGTCAATTATGACACCAGACCCTAACCCCCGGAACGGTCGCTCTCGTCGTTGTTCCATCGGAAAATCAGGGCCGAAGAAAAAATGAAATTGCTCAGGAATACGGCTGGTTTGCACTTGTTTGCCTTCTACTGCAATACTTACAACCGCAGGGGTTACCTTCTCTAGCATCGGTGCTAGGCTAGGTAACTGCTGGCCATCTACACTTAATGGCAATGCTGCTGTTGCCTGTATTGGCGTAAGAATAGAACTCAAACTTAAAGATAGAACGGTTAACGCAAGCAGTGTTTTTTTCATCCAATAACTCCTCTTGAAACATGTCTGCCAAAAAGAAATATCCTCGCTATTAGTAATATAGGGCCTAGTTCGGATAATCAAAAGGGGGAGGCAGTTCACATCCAAGTTAGAGCAAGGTTGTTGGGGAAAGTTCAAAAAGGGTCGATGCAAATTGACCTATGCATCGACCTTTATGGGAAGGATAGAGGGCTATGATGCTTTTGCGGTGGCCGCTTCAGGCGTATTAATAACTTCTTTTTGTCGATCCTTTAAAAGACCGGTTGCGCCATTGGCATAGTCTTTTGGTTGTTCATCAAACGCTGGCTGGTCTTCTTCGGCTTGCTCTGAAGACATCGCTGTTGTCTTATCAAACGGGTTGTCTTGCTCAGGAAGGTTTGGCAGAAGTCCAGAAGCGGTTTTTGCCATATGTTGGTATAGTTTTGTGTAATCTTTGCCTAAGGTATCTAACATCTCGGCGGTTTGTGCAAAATGATCCACGAGCTCTTGACGTTGTTGCTCTAGTGCAAACTTGGCCGCTTCAAGCTCTTTCTGCACAGACTTTTGTTTCTTATATTCAGGCGTGGTTAGTCGACTAATGACTACGCCTACGATTGTACCGACCAGCAAACCCACAATGGCATAGATCCAAGGCATAACTGCTCCTTATAGTTGTTTTAACAAGTTTTTTACTGCTTAGTTACACACGATGCTCGTCCATGTTACTATGGCTTGAACAGCCGATAAAGCAAAATAGCAGTATGTCTTCGGGGGGACTGATAGCTACTTCTCTATTTATCAAAGTTGGCCCCCGAGGTAGCACTTTTCCTTGCACCTCTACACGATTTAATACGATGACACCACTAGAACAATATCAAAAAGACATAGCAGAGTGTGGATTTCAACGTGATGAAGCCCAACAACAAGCGGTCGTTGCTTTGGACAAGCTTTACCATGCTCTGGCTGAGTTTCAATCAACCCCCGTGCCTCAGCTTTCCAGATGGCAAAAACTTATGGGTAAAAAGGTCGAAATACCTGAGCCACCAAAAGGTCTGTACTTTTGGGGAGGGGTAGGTCGCGGCAAAACTTACCTGATGGATGTGTTTTATGACTCTCTGCCTACTAAGAGAAAGATGCGAGTGCATTTCCACCGTTTTATGTATCGAGTTCATGATGAATTAAAGCAGCTGGGTGAGGTTGAAAACCCGTTGTCTAAGGTCGCAGATACGTTTAAAAGCGAAGCGGACGTGGTCTGTTTTGACGAGTTTTTTGTTTCTGATATCACCGACGCCATGATCCTTGCCACTTTGCTACAGCAGATGTTCCAGCGGCAGATGATTTTAGTCGCGACATCAAACATAGAGCCTCAATACTTATATCGCAATGGTTTACAGAGGGCACGTTTCCTCCCTGCTATTGATATGATTGTAGCGCGTTGTGATGTGCTCAATGTTGATAGTGGGGTTGACTATCGTTTAAGAACGCTTGAACAAGCGGAGATATATCATTATCCGCTCGATGAACAGGCTGTCCTTAACTTGAATATGTATTATCATCAACTGACGGGGGAGCGGCAACTGGCGGTTCACCAGATAGAGATTAATCATCGCCAGCTAGTCGTAATAGAGGCGAGTGATGGTGTCTTGCATGCGTCTTTCGCTCAGTTATGCCAAACTGCACGAAGCCAAAATGACTATATCGAAATATCTCGTATTTATCACACGGTTTTATTGGCTGATGTTAAACAGATGAACCGAAAATTAGACGATGCCGCTAGGCGTTTTATTGCGTTGGTTGATGAGTTTTACGAGCGCAATGTGAAGCTGATTATTTCCGCTGAAGTTCCGATGGAGGACTTATACACCGATGGTCAGTTAGAATTTGAGTTTAAGCGTTGTTTGTCTCGACTGACTGAGATGCAAAGCCATGAGTATCTCGCAAGAGAGCATTTGGCTTAAATCTGTCAGTTTCTCAAAAAAAGTGAAGAAAAAATTAGTGATTTGGCGCAAAAAAAGGTGATTTTTTCTTCGCTCTTCCCTATAATCTGTCGACCCACCGTTACTGCAGACCTGACTATCGAAGTTATTTCGAAATAGAAGGTCGAGAGCACCAACGACTCGAAGGGGTGATGACTGGGCTCTTAGACAGTGTGGGAGCACTATTTGGGTGTTCCTTTAAAGTTTAAATTTAATTAACGGGTTATTGTTAGCATGAAAACTTTCGTTGCTAAACCAGAAACGGTAAAACGCGACTGGTACGTTGTAGACGCTGAAGGTAAAACTCTTGGCCGTCTAGCAAGTGAAATTGCATCTCGCCTACGTGGCAAACATAAAGCTGAATACACTCCTCACGTTGACACTGGTGATTACATCATCATTATCAATGCTGAGAAAGTTGCTGTAACTGGTAACAAAGCTAAGAACAAAGTGTACTACCGTCACTCTGAATTCCCAGGTGGTCTTAAATCTATCACTTTTGAAAAGTTGATCGATCGTAAACCTGAGATGGCTCTTGAGCTTGCAGTCAAAGGTATGCTTCCACGTGGTCCTCTAGGCCGTGCTATGTACCGTAAGCTGAAAGTTTACGCGGGCGCTGAGCACAACCATGTTGCTCAACAACCACAAGTACTAGACATCTAATTGGGGATTTCGAAAATGGCAGAGAATCAATACTACGGCACTGGCCGTCGCAAAAGCTCAGCTGCACGTGTTTTCATTAAACCAGGCAGCGGCAACATTGTAGTAAATAAACGTAATCTTGACGAATACTTCGGTCGTCCAACAGCTTGTATGGTTGTACAACAACCTCTAGAGCTAGTTGAACTAACTGAAAAGCTAGACCTTTACGTAACAGTTAAAGGCGGCGGTATTTCTGGTCAAGCTGGTGCTATCCGTCACGGTATCACTCGCGCGCTTATGGAATACGATGAGTCTCTACGTCCTGCTCTACGCGCAGCTGGCTACGTTACTCGTGACGCACGTTGCGTTGAACGTAAGAAAGTCGGTCTACGTAAAGCACGTCGTCGTCCACAGTTCTCTAAGCGTTAATTTCCTTTTATTGGGAATTATGCTTTTCCAGAGTTATTCTGGATACTGTGCATCAAAAGCTCGGCTCATGCCGAGCTTTTTGTTTTTCCATTAATGGAAAAATAAATCCTTTATTCACATATTGCGACGATCTTTCTTTCTTAATATCCTCACAACACTTTTCAGCGTGACTTCTGGCCTACTTTCCTAGCTACTCGTGCAATTAAAATAATAATATAAAGATACCCTTTGTCATGAGTACATCGAAATTTTTTTACTGCGTAATCTGCTGGAAACAACCAATATAAAAGGTATGTGCAACTTTTTATAGCGCTTCTAGGTTGTGCTTTCTTGTTACAAATCACCTCAATTTTTTATAATAGTGCCGCTTTTGTGACGACGTGAGCGATTTACCTCACAAATGTTACAAAAAGGTAGCTTTATCTTGTCAAAAAGTAGGGTTTTCTTTATCATTTCCCTCCAATTATTAGAACTAAATTCATTATTTGTTAGCCATGCTCTTATAAAGTGGAATAATAACGATCCAAAAGGAGCAAATGGGAGAATGTTTGGATGAGCAACGCGCCTTTAAATAACGGTCGCAGGCGTTTTCTAACCGCTACAACGGCAGTTGTTGGTGGGTTAGGGGCAGCTGCCGTCGCCGTGCCTTTTATAAAATCATGGAACCCAAGTGCTAAAGCCAAAGCGGCAGGCGCACCGGTGGAAGTGGATATAAGTAAAATTGAACCAGGTCAGCTGGTTCGTGTTGAGTGGCAGGGGAAACCAGTATGGATTGTTCGCCGCACTCAAAACGTTCTGGATAACTTAAAAACGATCAGCGATCAGCTTCGCGATCCACAATCTGAAATGGAACAGCAACCCGAATACGCTCAGAATGAGTTTCGCTCAATTAATCCTGAGTTTTTCGTCGCAGTTGGTTTCTGTACTCATCTAGGTTGTTCACCAACCTATCTAGCGGACTCTTTCTCTGAGCAGGTTCAGGGCGTTAGGTCTGGTTTCTTCTGCCCTTGTCATGGCTCTAAGTTCGATATGGCCGGTCGAGTGTTTCAAGGGGTACCTGCTCCATTGAACCTTGTCGTTCCTAAGCATATGTATTTGAGCGACACCAAGCTCATTGTGGGTGTTGATGAGGGGGATGCATAATGCAAGCAATGTTAGACTGGGTAGAAAAGCGTATTCCAGCAATGAATGCTTATAAAAAGCATTTATCTGAGTACCCTATGCCGAAGAACTTCAACTTTTGGTACCTTTTTGGTTCTCTGGCAATGCTGGTTCTTGTTAACCAAATATTAACGGGTATTTGGTTGACGATGAACTATGTTCCTTCCGGTGACGGAGCGTTCGCTTCTATCGAATATATCATGCGTGACGTAGAGTATGGTTGGTTGTTGCGTTACATGCACTCAACTGGCGCGTCGGCATTCTTCGTTGTAGTGTATCTGCATATGTTCCGTGGTTTGATCTACGGTTCTTACCAAAAGCCTCGAGAGCTGCTTTGGATCTTCGGAATGTTGATCTTCTTGGTTCTGATGGCAGAAGCTTTCATGGGGTATCTATTACCATGGGGCCAAATGTCATACTGGGGGGCACAGGTAATCATTTCTCTGTTTGGTGCGATTCCTGTTATCGGCGACGACTTAACGCTTTGGATCCGTGGTGACTACATCATCTCTGGTGCAACGCTGAATCGTTTCTTCGCACTACACGTTATTGCGCTGCCTATCGTTCTATTACTTCTGGTTGTACTACACGTATTGGCACTACACGAAGTCGGCTCAAACAACCCTGACGGTATAGAAACTAAACTGCCTAAAGGTTCGATGGGTGACGATTACAAAACGCAGTTTAAGTTCCATGATGATTATACTAAGAAGTACGATATCATCGATGCTATTCCTTTCCATCCGTATGGCACGGTTAAGGACTTAGTTGGTGTCGCTGGTTTCTTGTTCTTCTTCTGTTATGTGTTGTTCTTCAACCCAGAAATGGGGGGCTACTTTCTTGAACCGCCTAACTTTGAAGCTGCAAACCCATTGAAGACCCCCGAGCACATTGCTCCAGTATGGTACTTCACACCGTTTTATGCCATTTTACGTGCGGTGCCAGATAAGCTGCTGGGCGTGATCCTTATGGGGGCCTCGATTGCAGTGCTGTTTGTTCTACCGTGGTTGGATCGTTGTAAGGTTCGTTCGTATCGTTACCGTAGCAAACTTCATCTATTGAATATTATCCAATTCACTATTAGCTTCATTGCGCTGGGGATTTTGGGTGCGTTACCTGCCACTCCAACATACACATTACTAGCACAGATCTTTAGTTTGGGTTACTTCATGTTCTTCGTACTGCTTTTCTTCTACAGCAAAAATGAAGCAACCAAACCATTACCAGAGAGGGTGACATTCAAATGAAGAAGTGGATTGTAATTCTATTTGCTATGTTGCCATCTCTAGCGATGGCTGCTGGAGCCAATGTGTCGCTTGATAAAGCGCCTGTTGACCTGACGGATAAAGCTTCGCTGCAAAATGGTGCGAAGCTATTCATGAACTACTGTTTTGCTTGTCATTCAACGCAATATCAGCGTTATGGGCGTGTAGCAACAGACTTAGATATTCCAGCTGACCTAATGAAGGAAAACCTGATTTTCAATCCTGAGGCGAAAATCGGTGATCTAATGGTCAACTCGATGCCATCAAAGCAAGCTGAAAACTGGTTTGGTGCTCCGCCACCAGATCTAACTTTGGTTGCCCGAGTTCGTGGTGCGGATTGGTTGTATACATACTTACGTTCGTTTTATGTTGATCCATCTCGTCCATTCGGTGTGAACAACATTGTATTTCCGAGTGTCGGTATGCCACATGTACTAGAAGAGCTACAAGGTATTCCTACCCCAATTTACGACACAAAAATAGTTGACGGTGAAGAAGTGCAAGTGGTTGTTGACACCAAAACTGACGGAACTGGCGAGTTTAGTGACGGTGAATACGATAAAGCGGTAGGCGATCTGGTCAACTTTTTGGTTTACTCTGGTGACCCAGTTCAACTTGAACGCCATGCATTAGGCTGGTGGGTTATGGGCTTCTTAGTGATTCTAACCATCATTGTTGTGATGCTTAAGAAAGAGTATTGGCGTGATGTGCATTAATTGTGCTAAAATACTGTGCTAATTCCCAATTTTAATTGATGTACAATGGAGGCTTAGCCTCCATTGTTTGTTTTTATTTGTAAGTGTGCTGGAGGGCTCCATGGCTGTAGCTGCCAATAAACGTTCTGTGATGACTCTTTTTTCGAGTGCATCAGATTTGTATAGCCATCAGGTTCGCATTGTACTAGCTGAAAAAGGCGTAAGTGTTGAAGTTGAGCTTGTTGATGAAGCCAACCTTCCTGCTGAGCTTGTTGAGCTAAACCCATATAAATCAGTGCCAACTCTTGTTGACCGTGAGCTAGCTCTTTACGATTCAAAAATTATCATGGAGTACTTGGACGAGCGTTTTCCTCATCCGCCTCTAATGCCGGTTTACCCTGTTGCTCGCGGCAACAGCCGCTTAATGATGTACCGTATCGAACGCAACTGGTATTCACTCGCAGAAAAAGTAATGAAAGGTAACGCTGAAGAGTCAGAGAAAGCGCGCACTAAACTACGTAATGATCTTTTGACATTAGCGCCAATCTTTGCAGAGTACGAGTACTTCATGAGTGAAGAATTCAGCCTGATCGATTGTTACTTAGCCCCACTCTTGTGGCGTCTTCCTCAACTTGGTATTGAGCTTGTTGGCCCTGGCTCAAAAGAAATTAAGATATACATGAACCGCGTATTTGAACGTGATTCATTCCTTGCTTCTTTGACTGAAGCTGAGCGTGAAATGCGTCTAGTTCGCTAAGCGATTTAGAGCACATTATGGATATTGCAAAAATGACTGCTCGCCGTCCTTACATGCTTCGCGCATTTTATGATTGGTTAGTAGACAATGATTTAACTCCTCACTTGGTGGTTGACGCCACCATGCCAGGTGTACGTGTACCGGTAGAGTTTATTCAGGATGGTCAGATTATTTTGAATATTGCTCCTCGTGCTGTGGGTAACCTCGAGTTGGGGAATGATGCGGTTACTTTTCATGCTCGCTTTAGTGGTCGTCCGCACTCGGTTATTGTGCCTGTGTATGCTGTTCAAGCTGTTTATGCGCGTGAAAATGGCGCGGGAACCATGTTTGAACCAGAAGAAGCGTATACGAATATTGAAGAAGAGACGATGATTGAAGAAGAGTCATCAGCATCTTTGCTCACAACGGTAAGTGATGGGCCTTCTGAAGAGACAGAGTCGGACTCTGATACAGATGAAAGGGAAGTTCCTCGCCCGAAAGGTAAACCGAGCCTGAGAGTGATTAAATAAAAAAAGCAGCTTTTTAAGCTGCTTTTTTTTATTTAATCGATTTGCTTTGCGGACAGAAGCAAGCTTCACTTCGTTTCGTTATTGGTTGTATGTGACTCATTGGGAAGATCCACTTCAATAGGTTTGGCTTCACCATATTGGAAGCCTTTAATCACTTGTTTTACCCCAGAAATATTACGCGCGATTTCTGTTGCCCGCATTCCTTGTGCTGGTGTGACATAGCCAAACAGAAAAACATCGCCGTCTTCGGTGATCACTTTCACTTTAACTCCATTGAGTTCTGAGTCGGTGAGCAATGATGACTTCACTTTAGTGGTGATCCAGCTATCGTTGCTGATTTGAGTAACCGATAATGGTTTTTTTTGCTTAATTTGGTTATGTATAACTTTGACGCCGTCTACTTCTCTTGCTCTTTGTTCAAGGTCGTTGATTAAACCTTGTGTGGGTGCTTGTCCCATAAGAACCACAGTACCGTTGTAAGAGCTAGCAACCACGCGAACCTCACTTTTAAAAGGCGCTTTATTGCCGATTGCAGCGACTTCGAATTCGATGTTGTTGTCTTGCCAAATCTGTTTCGTCGTACGTGTGTCTGTGACAATGTTGGCTGTCGTTGCGGCACCCGCGATAAACAGACCGGCGCAACCACTCATGTTAAGTACTGTCAGTAAGATGATAAGGTTACGGATCATTATTCTGGCTCTCAATATTTATTCGTTACTCTTCATGGGCAGGGAAAAGCACCTGATCAATGAGATCACAAAGGCAATGGAGTGTGACCATATGCACTTCGTGAATGCGAGCAGTGCGATGTGATGGAATACGAATTTCGACATCATGCTCACCAAGCAATCCTGCCATTTCACCACCGTCTTTACCAGTCAGTGCAATAATAGTCATGTCTCTAGTTACCGCCGCTTCCATCGCTTTGATAATATTTTTGCTGTTACCGCTGGTCGAAATCGCGAGAAGAATATCACCAGGCTGGCCAAACGCACGCACCTGTTTTGAGAAAATCTCTTGATAATGGTAGTCATTAGCGACGGCGGTGAGAGTAGTGTTATCGGCGGTCAAAGCCATGGCTGGCAGGCTGGGACGCTCCGTTTCAAAACGGTTTAAAAAACAAGACACAAACTGTTGCGCGTTTGAAGCGCTACCACCGTTACCACAACACAGAACTTTGTTGCCATTAAGTAAGCTCGAGACCATAGCTTGAGCTGCATGGGTAATGGCATCAGGTAGTGCTTCTGCAGCTGCGATTTGAATTTGAATGCTTTCTTTAAAGCAATCTTTAATGCTGTCTAGCATCGCTTATCCTTCAGATATTGCATTTTGTATCCAGTTAATATCTCGACCATTGTCATGAATGGCGATGACATCGAACCGGTAATCGATATTGTGTTTTGAGCGCTTTTGTCGGCTAAGCCACAATTGTGCGGTTTTGACCAGCTTACGCATTTTAGCATGAGTGACCATTTTTGCTGCAGAGCCAAAACGTTCGTTCTTACGATATTTTACTTCCACAAAGACAATAGTGTCACCTTGTTGGAAGATTAAATCAATTTCGCCGACTTTTGTCAGAAAGTTTTGTTCAACAAAATGTAAACCCTGACGTTGCAGGTATTGCTTCGCCAAGGCTTCATATTGGTTGCCGATCTGACGCGGACTAAAGAGTCCCACGCTCAGCCCAACTCAACTCGCGTTGTACGACACAGTTATTGTCAATACTTAAAGTGCCGGTTTGGCCACCGATAGAGTAGCCGGGAATGGCTTTCATCTGAGGCAGTTCACCAATCAATTTATAAGCATCCATACCTAACGCTTTTAGACGTTTTTCCATGTTGGATTGATCTGACCATAACTCATTCATTGCCGCCGTAACGGTAGGGTCTGGATTGATCAGTAATGGAATGTCACTGTAGATAATACCTGTTAGGTCTTCGTAGGTAGTACCACCGCTATTACTACGAGAGCTAGAAAATAATTGTGGTGGTTTCGCATCAGGGTTTATCGCCACTTCAATGAACGGTTTGATCAACGTGAGCTCTGAGCTTGTAGCAACAATATAAACGGCATCCACATCACGGCGGCTTCGTGGCTGAGTTTCAAGTTTAATACGCAACAACGATTGCATCTGCGCAATGCGCTGCTTGCTTTCTTGTAAACCAAACACGTCATTGATGTCTTTCTGAAGCTGTCGCTTATCACCAAAATAGCTAGTAGCGACCTTGTTTGAGCTGTATTTTCTCCATTCTTGTTTAAAGGCCTCGGTAACACGCTCACCGTAGCTGCCTTTTGGAGCCAGAATAAGTGGGAAATTATAGCCTTCGCTGAATAAGTGTTTTGCAGCTTGCGCGGATTCTTGTTCAGGTGATAATGCTAAATAGCATATATTGCTGTCAGATTGCACTTTTTCTGGAATATTTAATGCGAGAGCAGGAATGACAGGGTTGCTTACTGAACCATTCATGTTTGTATGCAGCAGCTCAACATTTTCTTTTTGCAGAGGGCCCACGACAAAATCAATGTTTTCATTCGTTAAGCGCTGTTTAATTTGCTCAGAACTGTACGCATTGGTATCGATAACCGTTAGTGTTGCACTTTGATCGCGATTTCGGTCGTTCATCATCGCAAAAACGAAACCATCACGAATCAACTGTGCTTGCGGCGAGAACTTACCCGTAAGTGGGAGTAGCAGCGCAGTATTGTTTGGCTTAACAATCTCGAGAGATAGGATGTTTTGAATCTCGTCTGGCGTGTAGATAGCTGCAGGGTGTGATGGGTTCTCGCTTAGCCAGCGCTCTAGCGTATTTTTAAGCTGGGACAGGTTACCTGAAAGTGTTTTCGCGTAAACCGCTAATTGCAACCATCCATCAAGCACATCTTCATTAGGCTCTATGTCTAGTGATGTTAGTTCGTATTCAGTATAACGACCAAAGTTCATCCAAATACGGCTAGAGCTCTCACGCTGTTCTGCAGAAGAGGCGTACTGGCCCAAAGCAACAAGCTGACGGTTTGCTTCGAATGCTTGATTAAGGCTTTGATAAGCATCGGCACGCATTGAATAGTAATCTTTCCATTGCTCGTTGGGCAAATTCCACCAAGGCTTAAAGTTCAATAACTGCAGCAACCGCGAGTAATTGCCTTGTTTTTGCAGTATGGTCGCACGCGACAATTGCCACTCTGCCTGTTGAACTTCAGTCAATTGTTGGCGAGAAAGACGTTTGATTAAAAGCTCGGCTTGGTCAAATTGGTTTGCTTCAATCGCGGCTTTAGTTGCCATGATCAACCAGTCGTTTTGTAAACTGCCTTCTGTGCTATCAGCTTGGATCATGTAGCTCTGCACAGGCTGAGTCGGCTCAAGTGTTACGTCTACGCCATCTGGTTGTCTCGGGCCTGAAGAGCAGGCTGCGAGCGTAATTGCTAGTGCAACAGGAGTAAGTATGCGTGGTACACTGAGTCTCTTATGGTTAATCATTGCCGTGAGTTCTCTATAATTTTGTACAAAATTTTCTCTATAATAATCGTTGAAGTGATGGTAAACAAATGACAGATAAAAATAATTTGCCGAATGAGGGGCCAACTCTCTATATCGTACCGACTCCAATCGGAAATTTAGCGGATATCACCCAACGTGCTATCGAAACTCTGTCGACTGTGGACATTATTGCTGCTGAGGATACTCGACATACGGGCAAATTGCTGTCTCACTTCAATATTCAAACCAAAACTTTTGCTTTGCATGATCACAATGAGCAGCAAAAAGCACAAGTATTGGTAGAAAAGCTGCTTTCAGGTCAGTCCATCGCATTAGTGTCTGACGCTGGCACACCACTAATCAGCGATCCAGGATACCATTTGGTGACAAAATGTCGTCAAGCGGGCGTAAGAGTTGTGCCTCTTCCTGGTGCGTGCGCTGTGATTACCGCGTTAAGTGCTGCTGGCTTACCGTCTGATCGTTTTAGTTTTGAAGGCTTTTTACCACCGAAAAGCAAAGGTCGTAAGGATAAGTTTCTTGAGATTGCTTCGGTAGAGCGCACCTGTATTTTTTACGAGTCACCGCACCGTATTTTAGACTCTCTACAAGATATGTTAGACGTTCTTGGTCCAGATAGAGAAGTGGTGTTAGCGCGAGAGCTAACTAAAACGTTTGAAACCATTCAAGGGTTACCATTAGGCGAGCTGGTTGAGTGGGTAAAAAGTGATAGTAACCAACAACGTGGCGAAATAGTGTTGCTGATACATGGATACCGTGAAACAACAGATAACGCTTTACCTGATGATGCTTTGCGGACGCTGGGAATTTTAGTGAAAGAGCTGCCTTTGAAAAAAGCCGCGGCACTAGTGGCGGAAATCCATAGCCTCAAAAAGAATGCGCTTTATAAATGGGGTTTAGAAAACCTAGATTAACGCCCACTAATACGTGTGAAGAAGAGCTGATGTCATTTAGGTATCCATCAGTTCTTTTTTACATAGTTGCATAGGTAGTAGCAATCATTTTTCTTTAAAACCATTTTGTGCAGAAAAACATCACTTAACTCGCTCATTTCATCATATCTGTGATCTCACTAGACTCTGAGTTGATAACTATATACAATCCGCCTCGGAGTTGACTGGGTGATCGCTGCTCTGTTGATGTCCTTCGGGAGACTGACAGAGGGGAGGAACGTCCGGGCTCCATAGAGCAGGGTGCCAGGTAACGCCTGGGGGGCGCGAGCCCACGACAAGTGCAACAGAGAGAAAACCGCCGATGGCCCGTAAGGGATCAGGTAAGGGTGAAAGGGTGCGGTAAGAGCGCACCGTGCGTCTGGTAACAGTGCGTAGCAAGGTAAACTCCACCCGGAGCAAGACCAAATAGGCTTCCACATTGCGTTGCTCGCGTAAGGAAGCGGGTAGGTTGCTCGAGCCTGTGAGTGATTGCAGGCCTAGACGAATGGTTACCGCCGCGAAAGCGGAGACAGAACCCGGCGTATGTGTCAACTCCACCTATTCGAAACCCATCATTACTTTTATAGTAGTGATGGGTTTTTTGCATTTTATTGACGCAAACTATGTCATTACCAATAAACTTGGCGCTAAATCACGTCTGATTTTAGACTTGAGGTGGCGATGATGTGGGAAATCAGTACACTATAATAGGTTGATTTTCTGCTACAAAAAATCAGCCTGAGAGAGCAACATATCTTAAAATCGCTTCAAGATTATTCAACGAGAAAGCTATGACCGAAACCTTCCAACATATTTCCGTGTTATTAAATGAATCCATTGATGGCTTAGCTATCAAGCCAGATGGCATCTACATCGATGGAACATTTGGCCGTGGCGGTCACAGCCGGACTATACTATCCAAGCTGGGCGAAAATGGGCGACTTTATAGTATCGACCGTGATCCTCAAGCCATCGCCGAAGCAGGAAAAATCAATGATCCACGTTTCACTATTATCCATGGCCCATTTTCTGGTATTGCAGAATACGCTGAAGAGTATGGATTAGTGGGTAAGGTTGATGGCGTACTGCTGGATCTAGGCGTGTCTTCTCCGCAATTAGATGACGCTGAGCGTGGCTTTAGCTTTATGAAAGATGGCCCGTTAGATATGCGTATGGATCCCACCTCTGGTATTCCGGTATCTCAGTGGTTAATGAAAGCTGACCTAGATGACATTACATGGGTCATTCGAGAGTTTGGTGAAGACAAACACGCGCGCCGCATTGCTCGCGCCATCGTCGAATACCGTGACAATGAAGAAAACGAGCCATTGGTCCGTACCGGACAACTCGCTAAACTGATTTCAGACGCTGCGCCAAAGAGTTTTAAAGAGAAAAAGCACCCAGCGACTCGATCATTCCAAGCATTTCGCATTTACATCAATAGTGAACTAGAAGAAATTGATACAGCCTTAAAAGGTGCGGCAAGTGTTCTTGCTCCGGAAGGGCGTTTATCTGTGATCAGTTTTCACTCTTTGGAAGATCGCATGGTAAAACGTTTCATTCGTAAAGAGAGTAAAGGGCCAGACGTGCCACACGGTATTCCATTGACTGAAGCGCAAATTAAAGAGCTCGGTAGTGCCAACATGAAAGCTCTGAGTAAGGCGATTAAACCGAGTAAACAAGAAATTGAAATGAACCCTCGCTCGCGCAGTTCTGTACTAAGAATTGCCGAAAAGCTTTAATTCTTATGACGAAACCCACTCCTAATCTTGCTAAATTGGTTGCAACGGATTTCATTACCGTTGGTCGCTGGCCTTTACTGTTGTTGCTATTGATCGTGGCATCGGCAATGGGAGTGGTATTCGCTACCCATCATGCACGTCAAGCGATTACAGAAAAAGATCACACCTTGGTGGAGCGAGAGCGATTGGATAGCGAATGGCGTAACCTAATGCTGGAAGAAACCGCCCTTGCGGAACACAGTCGTGTTCAAGAGCTTGCGAAAAAAGAACTTGAAATGATACGCCCTGATGGCGATAAAGAAGTGGTAATCACACTCAAATGATTAGAAAGAAAACCAACGCGAAACAAACCAATAAGCGCGAATCTGCAGGGCAGGAAAAAGTCGTCACGAGTGATGCGAAAACTCCGCGAAAAGTGGAGATGGACGAATCATTCCTGATCCGTTGGCGCTTCCACCTGTTGTTGTTTTTTGTCTTTTGTGCATTTGCACTTTTAGTCGCACGCGTTGCGTACATTCAAATCATCGAACCCGACAACCTGATTAAACAAGGTGACCTTCGCTCGGTTCGAGTGAAATCCATTCCTTCTGCTCGAGGGATTATTTCTGACCGAAATGGTGAACCACTTGCGGTAAGTGTTCCTGTTGAAGCCGTTTGGGCAGATCCTGCGACCATCTTTAAAGAAAACGCCTTAAGCCAGAGTAAAAGCTGGTATGCGTTAGCTGACGTTCTGGGCGTGGATCGACAAGGTTTGATTGATAAGATTAAGCGCAATGAAAAGCGCCGCTTTATTTATTTGCAGCGCCAAGTTAGCCCAGCAATGGCAAACTATATCCGTGAGCTAAAGCTACCCGGCGTCGGTCTTAAATCGGAATCTCGTCGTTACTACCCAGCAGGTGAAGTGAGTGCTCATTTAGTCGGTGTTACTGGGATTGATGGGCATGGCCTCGAAGGCGTCGAGAGCAGTTATGATGAGTGGCTAACAGGGGAAGAGGGTCGAAAGACCATTCGTAAAGACCGTTATGGCCGAGTCGTAGAGAATATCGCTTGGCAAGACAAACAAGAAGGTAAGTCACTTCAGTTGACCATCGACCAGCGCCTACAGGCGATTGCCTATCGCGCGATCAAACAGGCTGTGGCCGATCACCGAGCAACATCGGGCTCAGTCGTGATGCTCGATGTCAAGACCAGCGCCGTACTTGCGATGGTTAATGCCCCTTCCTATAACCCCAACAATCGCAGTGACTGGCAAAGTTATAAGATGCGTAACCGAGTCATCACCGACTCGATGGAACCCGGCTCGACAATTAAACCTTTTGTTATTTTAGCCGCCTTAGAAAATGGAGTGGCGGATAAAGATACCATTGTGGATACCGGTAATGGTGTGCTGCGCTTTGGTGGCAGCCGAGTGAGAGATGTCTCTCGCGTTGGTAAAGCCAGTTTGACCAAGATCCTCAAAAAATCCAGTAACATTGGTGTGACAAAACTGGCGATGAAAATGCCAGTAGAAGCGCTGCTTGGATTATACAGCTCAGTGGGTTTTGGCGGGCTTTCTGGTTTGAACTTAGTGGGTGAAGTAACGGGCATTTTTCCTTCGCGAACACGTTGGTCGCCCATTGAACGCGCAACGATTGCTTTTGGCTACGGACTCTCGGTCACACCGATCCAATTAGCGCACGCTTATGCGACGCTTGGTAACCTAGGTCAGTATGAACCCGTGCATATTATTGAAAGCAACGACCATGACATGTCCCGCCAAGTCGTCAGTGTAGAGTCTGCGCAGCAGGTGCTGGATATGTTGGAAACCGTAACTCAAAAAGGGGGCTCTGCCCGTCGTGCCGCGGTTCCCGGCTATCGAGTAGGAGCCAAAACTGGTACGTCGCGCAAAGCCTCAGCAGGTGGATACAGTGATGAGTACATCACGTACACGGCAGGGCTCGCGCCTGTCAGTGAGCCAAGAATTGCACTGGTTGTGATCGTTAATGAACCTCAGGGTGATGACTATTATGGCGGCTCGGTAGCCTCCCCCGTCTTTTCTGAAATCATGAAAGGTGCGCTGCAAATACTCAATGTTGCACCTGACGAAAACAAATTCCAGCAGTAAGCCGAGTGGCTTACTGAGCAAACAAAATGAAGAAAACCTGAGCTCAAGCTCGGAGAACAAATATGACTAAAGCCATCAGTATGGACGTACTGCTTTCCCCTTGGGTCGACTGCCCTAAATTATCGTCCGTTCTTGTTTCTCAATTGGAACTCGACAGTCGAAGAGTTGAGTCTGGAACCACGTTTGTTGCGGTTATTGGCCACGTTGTGGATGGGCGTAAGTTTATTGCACCGGCGATTAAGCAGGGGGCGAATGCGGTTCTTGCTCAAGCGTGTGATGCAAAAACGCATGGTACAATTGAGATTGTCGATAATATCCCAGTTATTTACCTCGATGCTTTAGATAAATGTTTATCTAACATAGCTGGGCAGCTTTACGCTTACCCTGAGATGGAACTCATTGGCGTAACCGGAACGAATGGTAAAACCACCATTACTCAGCTGATTGCGCAATGGTTAGAGCGACTTGGCCACAAAGCGGCAGTGATGGGCACGACGGGAAATGGTTTTCTCGACAATTTACAGCAAGTCGCGAATACAACGGGGAATGCCGTTGAAATTCAGAAAACGCTCTCCTCTCTCGCCAATCAACAAGCCACATACACAGCGCTAGAAGTCTCTTCTCATGGCTTAACGCAAGGTCGTGTCAAGGCGTTGTCATTTGCGGCGGGTGTGTTTACTAACCTAAGTCGTGACCACCTAGATTACCATGGCACGATGGAAGAGTACGCCAATGCAAAGTTGGGGTTGTTTACGCAACATCAATGTGAACATGCCATTATCAATATCGATGACAAAGTCGGTCATGCATGGGCGATGCAGTTAAGCAATGCGATTGCGGTTTCGCTCAAGCCGAACACTGAATTTGAGAGTGCGATATGGGCGACGGATGTCAGTTACGCGGAGTCGGGGATTACTATCCAATTCGATGGTAAATTTGGCTCAGGTCAATTGCACGCGCCACTGATAGGTGAGTTTAACGCAACCAATTTAATGCTCGCTTTTGCGACCTTGTTAAGTTTGGGTATGGATAAGCAAGCGTTACTCGCTACCGTAGGTCAACTGCAACCCGTGCTAGGCCGAATGGAGTTATTCCAAGCTGAGCGTCGTGCCAAGGTCGTGGTCGATTATGCCCACACGCCTGACGCACTAGAAAAAGCACTGCAAGCTTTACGAGTCCACTGTGAGGGGCAGCTCTGGGCTATTTTTGGTTGCGGTGGTGACCGTGATGCAGGAAAACGCCCAATGATGGCGGAAATTGCAGAGCGTCTTGGTGATAAAGTCGTTTTGACGGATGATAACCCACGCAGCGAAGATCCGGCTCAGATTGTAAAAGACATGCTGGCTGGGCTGTTAAAACCTGCCGAAGCGATCATTCAGCATGACCGTTTCAAAGCGCTGTCTTATGCCGTTGAAAATGCCTCGCCAAAAGACATCATCTTGTTAGCGGGTAAGGGCCACGAAGACTATCAAATTCGTAATGGTGAAACGATTCATTACTCCGACCGCGAGTCCGCTATGCAGCTTTTAGGATTGTCCTCATGATCAAAGTAACGTTATCTCAAATTGCCAACATCACTCGCGGTGAGCTATTCGGTAACGATCTGGTTATCGACGCGGTTTCTACTGATACACGAGCGATTGACAACGGTGCTTTATTTTTTGCGTTGGTGGGTGAGCGCTTTGACGCGCACAACTTTTGCCAACAAGCGGTGGATGCAGGCGCTGGTGCTTTACTCGTACAAAAACGTCTAGATGTGAATGTGCCACAAGTCGTGGTGTCGGACACCAAAATGGCTCTGGGTGAGTTAGCCTCTTGGGTGCATCAAACTTGCCAAACACCTACCATTGCCATCACAGGCAGTTGCGGTAAAACAACCGTCAAAGAAATGGTCGCGAGCATTCTGCAATTGAAAGGTAAAGTGCTGTTTACTGCAGGTAACTTCAATAATGATATTGGTGTTCCGTTGACGTTATTGCGCTCTCAGCAGGATGACGATTATGCCGTGATTGAGCTTGGTGCTAACCATATCGGTGAAATTGCTTACACGACGCAGTTAGTAAAACCAGATATCGCGTTAGTGAATAATGTAGCCGCCGCGCATCTTGAAGGTTTTGGTTCTATCGAGGGTGTGAAACAAGCCAAAGGTGAAATCTACCAAGGTCTTTCTGCAGGTGGTGTTGCGATTGTCAATTTAGACAGCAATGGCGAAACAAAGTGGGAAAGCGTACTGGCGGGTAAGCAAGTCATCACGTTCTCACAAACGAATTCAAGTGCCGATTTTTATGCTTCAAATATTGTGATGAATGCCGCAGGTGAGGCGAGCTTTAAGCTGCATATCGCAACAGGCTCACAAGAAATTGAACTCTCTCTGGGTATTATTGGTCAACACAACGTCGCAAACGCCATTGCGGCAGTTATCATCGCACTACAAATGGGCGCAACGTGGGAAGAAGTTCGCATTGGGCTTAAGCATTTGAATAAGGTGAAAGGCCGGGTGGAAGTGGAACAATTGAGTGAAAAGATCAAATTGATTGATGATAGCTACAATGCGAGCGTGCCGGCAATGAAAGCCGCTGTCGATCTATTGGCGTGTTTCCAAGGTCAACGTTGGCTAATTTTAGGTAATATGGCGGAATTGGGCGAGGAAAGTCTTGCACTTCATTGTCAAGTCGGGGAATATGCTGCCCCACAAAAATTTGAACATGTCCTCACATATGGTGCACACGCCAAGGTTATTAGCGAGCTTTGCCAAGGCATTCACTTTGAGACGCATCAAGAGTTGATTGAATACATCAAGCAGCATCTAGACCAAGCCGTTCCTGAACACCATACTATTTTGGTTAAGGGAGCGAACGGTGCTCGTATGTTTGAAGTCGCTGCTGCTTTGAAGGAGTATTATTAATGATTATTTGGCTTGCCGAACTGCTACAGCCATATCTGTCTTTTTTCCGGTTATTTGAATACCTGTCTTTTCGAGCAATTTTAAGCGTATTAACAGCATTAGGTCTGTCACTATGGATGGGGCCAATTATGATTAAGCGTTTGCAAATGCTGCAAATTGGTCAGGTTGTACGTAACGAAGGTCCAGAATCCCACTTTAGTAAGCGTGGTACTCCAACAATGGGCGGTATCATGATCTTAGCAGCAATTTCGGTCACGATTTTATTATGGACCGACTTATCCAATCCGTACGTGTGGGCTGTGTTGACCGTATTGCTCGGCTACGGTGCGGTCGGGTTTGTCGATGATTATCGCAAAGTGGTCCGCAAAAATACCGATGGTCTGGTTGCGCGCTGGAAATACTTTTGGCAGTCGTTGATTGCTTTTGTGGTGGCGTTTGCACTTTATGTGTATGGCAAAGATACGGCAGCGACTCAATTAGTGGTGCCCTTTTTCAAAGATGTGATGCCTCAACTCGGGCTGATGTACATCATTCTGACTTACTTCGTGATTGTGGGGACGAGTAACGCGGTAAACCTAACCGATGGTCTCGATGGTTTAGCTATCATGCCAACCGTGTTGGTTGCGGCAGGCTTTGCTGTGATTGCATGGGCAACAGGTAACGTTAACTTCTCTGAATACCTACATATTCCATACTTACCTCACGCGTCTGAGCTGGTTGTTGCCTGTACGGCGATAGTGGGGGCAGGTCTTGGCTTCTTGTGGTTCAACACATATCCAGCACAAGTATTTATGGGTGATGTTGGCTCACTAGCGCTCGGTGGTGCACTTGGCACTATCGCCGTATTGGTTCGTCAAGAATTGGTATTGGTGATCATGGGCGGTGTGTTTGTGATGGAAACGCTGTCGGTTATTCTTCAAGTCGGTTCTTACAAACTGCGTGGTCAGCGTATTTTTCGCATGGCACCAATTCACCACCACTATGAACTGAAAGGTTGGCCAGAACCTCGCGTAATCGTGCGCTTCTGGATTATTTCTATTGTTCTTGTTCTGATTGGCCTTGCAACACTGAAAGTGCGTTAATCGCATTTTCCAAGAATAAGTTATACAACAGTGTGATCAAATATGGAACGTTGGCAAAACATACATAGTGTCGTCGTCGTAGGGCTCGGTATTACCGGGCTCTCTGTCGTTAAACACCTCAGAACAAATCAGCCACAGCTAGTGGTTAAAGTGATTGATACGCGAGCAAACCCTCCGGGAGTTGAACATCTTCCTGACAATGTTCAACTGCATAGTGGCGGTTGGAATACGGAGTGGCTTACTGAAGCCGATCTCGTCGTGACTAATCCTGGAGTTGCTCTAGCGACACCACAAATCCAAGCCGTGTTAGCACAAGACACACCAGTGGTTGGTGATATCGAGTTGTTTGCTTGGGCGGTTAATAAACCCGTTGTGGCGATTACTGGCTCCAACGGTAAGAGTACGGTAACCGATCTCACGGGCGTGATGGCAAAAGCTTCTGGTTTGGATGTCGGTGTGGGTGGCAACCTCGGTGTTCCGGCTCTGGATTTACTAGAACAAGACGCGGATTTGTATGTGCTTGAGCTCTCAAGTTTCCAGTTGGAAACAACGTCAAGCTTGAAACTAAAAGCAGCCGCATTCCTTAATCTCTCTGAAGATCATATGGATCGCTATCAAGGCATGGCAGATTATCGACAAGCGAAATTGCGTATTTTTGATAATGCGGAGCTCGCCATCGTTAATCGTGATGATCCAGAAACTTTTCCTGATGCAGAGATGCCAATAGTGGCATTTGGCAGTGATAATCAGGATTTTGGTTTAGAAGAGGAGGACCATTGCACTTGGTTGCTCGACCATGGCCAACGTGTGGTTGCAAGTAATGAGCTTAAGTTTGTCGGAAAACACAACTTAGCAAATTCCTTGGTGGCCCTCGCTTTATTAAAAGCGGTAGGTATCGATTATCACAACGCATTGAATGCACTAAAAAATTACACGGGACTGACACACCGATGCCAGCTGGTTGCGGATAATCAAGGTGTCAAATGGGTGAATGATTCTAAAGCCACTAACATTGCGAGCACGATGGCAGCGTTATCAGGATTGGAGTTGACGGGGAAGTTGTATTTATTGGTGGGCGGTGTCGCTAAAGGTGCTGACTTCACCCCATTAAAACCGATCTTCGCAGCGCTCAATTTACAGTTATGCTGTTTTGGTGTCGATGGCGATGATTTTATGCCATTGCATGAATCAGCAATGCGGTTCAACACCATGGAAGATGTGATTCTGCATGTAACTTCACAGTTAAAATCTGGCGATATGGTGATGCTATCTCCAGCATGTGCTAGCTTTGATCAATTCGACAACTTTATGGCAAGAGGCGATGCTTTCGCTGCTCTTGCTCAGAAATATGCATAATTAAAGGTTACAGACTTTGTGGGTTTAGGTAACGTTAAACGCAGTATTGGCAATTGGCTCAAACATCCTGCTCCAGAAGCGATGTTTGATCGTCAGTTAGTGTGGATTACGCTGGGTTTGATGTTGACTGGTTTGGTTATGGTCACCTCGGCATCATTTCCTATTAGCTCACGATTAACGGATCAGCCGTTTCACTTCATGTTCCGTCATGCCACTTTTCTTGTGTTGGCATTGTGTACAGCGGCGGTTATTTTGCAAGTGCCATTACAAGAATGGTTTAAGAAAAGTCACTATTTACTTTGGCTTTCCTTTGCATTGCTTATTATTGTGCTTGTGGCTGGTAAGTCAGTCAATGGAGCGTCCCGCTGGATATCGTTGGGGTTGTTTAACCTTCAGCCAGCGGAGGTGGCGAAGCTATCGCTGTTTATCTTTATGTCTGGTTATTTAGTACGAAAACAAGACGAAGTACGACAAACCTTCTTCGGTGGTTTTATGAAGCCAATCATGATGTTTGCGTTCTTTGCGGTATTGTTACTTGGACAACCAGACTTAGGTACGGTCGTCGTGATGTTGGTGACACTATTTGGCATGCTGTTTATCGCAGGTGCGAAGCTCACTCAATTTCTTGCGTTGATGATTGCAGGTATAAGCGCAGTCGTGGGATTGATTTTAATTGAGCCTTATCGGATGCGGCGGGTTACGTCTTTCCTCGATCCTTGGGAGGACCCATTTGGTAGTGGTTATCAGCTTACGCAATCTTTGATGGCGTTTGGTCGCGGAGAGTGGTTTGGGCAAGGCTTAGGAAACTCAATTCAAAAACTCGAATACCTACCAGAAGCGCATACCGACTTTGTCTTTGCTGTACTGGCGGAAGAGCTGGGTTTTGTTGGCGTCGTGCTTGTATTGATGTTGATATTTAGCTTGGTCCTCAAAGCGGTTTACATCGGCAAGCGTGCGTTTGAAGAAGGTGAAATATTCGGTGGTTACTTAGCTTTTGGTATCGGTATTTGGTTTGCGTTCCAAACTTTGGTCAACGTCGGCGCTGCAGCCGGTATTGTTCCAACCAAAGGTCTGACACTCCCACTAATCAGTTATGGTGGTTCCAGTCTGATAATTATGTCCGTTGCAGTATCCATATTGCTACGAATCGATCATGAACGCCGCTTGAAATGCGAGCAACAACAATCAGAACGACAAACTAATGAAACAAAATAAACGTTTGATGGTGATGGCTGGTGGTACTGGCGGTCACGTGTTTCCAGGATTAGCCGTCGCTAAGCAACTGCAAGAGCAAGGCTGGGAGATCCGTTGGTTAGGGACTGCGGATCGAATGGAAGCAGATTTGGTGCCAAAACATGGTATTGAAATCGACTTTATTCAAGTCAAAGGCTTACGAGGTCAAGGCGTTAAACGTCTTCTTGCGGCGCCATTTCAAATCATCAATGCCATCATGCAAGCGCGCGCGCACATGAAACGTTGGAAACCTGATGCCGTGTTAGGTATGGGCGGTTATGTGAGTGGTCCTGGTGGCATTGCGGCTTGGCTGAGTGGTATTCCTGTTGTTCTGCACGAACAAAATGCGGTTGCGGGTTTGACAAACCAATGGCTATCAAAAATTGCCAAGAAAGTCTTTCAGGCGTTTCCTGGCGCGTTCCCTGCAGCTGAGGTAGTCGGCAACCCAGTGCGTGAAGATCTAACAAGATTAGAAGCGCCAGCAGAGCGAATGCAAGATCGTCAAGGTCCGATTCGTATTCTGGTGATGGGCGGTAGCCAAGGCGCTCGTATTCTTAATCAAACTCTGCCAGAAGTGATGGCAAAACTGGGCGGCGACTACTGTATTCGTCATCAAGCGGGTAAAGGTTCCGCAGATGAAGTGAATAATTCGTACCAAGCTCTTAATGTGGTAAACGCAGAAGTTACTGAGTTTATTGACGATGTTGCCGAAGCCTATACGTGGGCTGACCTTTTGGTTTGTCGTTCAGGAGCATTAACCGTTTCTGAAGTATCAGCGGCAGGCGTGGGTGCTATTTTCATTCCGTTTATGCATAAAGACCGTCAACAAGCGCTGAACGCCGATCATTTAGTAGAATGCGGCGCAGCGAAAATGATAGAACAACCAGATTTAACCGTTGAATCTTTGACGCAGCAGATCCAACAGTTGGATCGTCCTGCTTTACTGTCGATGGCTCAAAAAGCACGTGCAGCTGCAAAGTTAGACGCTGACAAAATTGTCGCGCAAGCCATTGTCGCTTTGACTGAAAAGCGTTAACGAATTATTGAGAATTAACATTCATGACTATCCAACATACACAAGACTTAGCTCAGATTCGCGCAATGGTGCCAGAGATGCGCCGGGTGAAATCCATCCATTTCATCGGCATTGGTGGGGCGGGAATGAGTGGCATTGCAGAAGTTCTTTTGAACGAAGGGTATAAGATTACCGGCTCTGATTTATCAGAAAACCCAGTGACAGAGCGTTTGGTATCGAAAGGTGCAACCGTCTATATCGGTCATTTGGCAAGTAATGTTGAAAAAGCAAGTGTGGTCGTTGTTTCTACAGCGATAAACGAAGAAAACCCTGAAGTAATGGCGGCTCGTGAGTTGCGTATTCCCATTGTTCGTCGAGCGGAAATGCTGGCGGAACTGATGCGTTTTCGTCACGGTATTGCCGTTGCGGGTACCCACGGTAAAACCACGACCACAGCATTAGTCACTCAAATCTATTCAGAAGCAGGCCTTGATCCTACGTTCGTCAATGGTGGTTTAGTAAAAAGCGCTGGTACTAATGCCCGTTTAGGCTCCAGTCGTATTCTTATCGCGGAAGCGGACGAAAGTGATGCGTCATTTTTACACCTTCAACCAATGGTGAGCATCGTGACTAATATCGAAGCCGACCATATGGAAACCTATGGTGGTGACTTTGAAACCTTGAAACAAACCTTCATTGATTTCTTGCATAACCTGCCGTTTTACGGCCAAGCGATCGTTTGTATTGATGACCCTGTTGTTCGAGAGTTAATTCCACGTATTAGTCGTCAAGTCATTACTTACGGCTTCTCCGAAGATGCCGACGTACGTATTCAAAACTATCGTCAAGAAGGTCAGCAAGGCAAATTTACGGTGGTGCGTAAAGGGGGCGTTAACTTAGATATCACTCTGAATATTCCAGGTCGCCACAATGCACTTAATGCGTCGGCTGCGATTGCGGTTGCAACCGAAGATGACATTGAAGACGATGCAATTCTAAAAGCGATGGCCGGTACGCAAGGCACGGGACGACGTTTTGATCATCTTGGTGAGTTTGATACAGGTAATGGTCATGCCATGCTGGTGGATGATTACGGACACCACCCTACAGAAGTGGACGTGACCATTAATGCTGCGCGCAGCGGTTGGCAAGATAAACGTCTTGTGATGATTTTTCAGCCACACCGTTATAGCCGTACGCGTGATCTATACGATGACTTTGCGAATGTGCTAGAGCAAGTTGATGTATTAATCATGTTGGATGTTTATGCCGCAGGTGAAAAGCCAATTGCAGGCGCGGACGGACGAGCTTTATGTCGTACAATTCGCAGCCGAGGCAAAGTCGATCCCATTTTTGTGCCTGAAATCGAACAATTACCGTCAGTTTTGGCTAACGTTATGCAAGATGGCGACCTGATCTTAACGCAAGGTGCGGGAGATGTTGGTAAAGTGGCCAAACAGCTTGCAGGTCTTGAATTAAATATAAACAAGATGCTTGGGTAACACAGATTGTTGAAGTAAAGACTCAGATCTCGATTTTGCACCAATAACGTTGTGATTTATTGCTATCAGTGTTTGATAGTTTACAAGAGCTCAGTATAATCCCAAGGTTAAAGTCAATACTTTTGCCTCTGCGTAATTATGTGGGTAAAAATACACGACAAAAAGTCAGGAAACGAAGACGTTGTTGAATATTGCACTGAATGACGAGCGACTAAACGCGGACAATAACCGTGGTCGCCAAGAGAGACTCTTGGGTGCGCTATTTTTCTTTGTAGTTGTGACCTTGATTAGTTCTGTTTTGTACTCGGCGATCAGTTGGATGTGGGATGACCAAAGGTTACCTCTCTCCAAAATAGTGCTTCAAGGGAAACTGGAATATGTCACTGCTGGCGATGCTCAGGCGGCATTTAGTAAACTTGATCACATCGGTACATTTATGTCTCAGGATATTGATGTATTACAGCGAAGCGTTGAAGCATTGCCTTGGGTGGCGCATGCCGCCATTCGAAAGCAGTGGCCAGATACAGTAAAAGTTTTTTTAACAGAGCATCAACCTGAAGCAATCTGGAATGGCAATGTACTGTTGGATAAAAATGGATACGTGTTTGATGGGGACGTTGCTTTGCTCAAGGAAGAAAAAGTAAAACTGTATGGACCCAAAGACAGTGGACCGGAAGTCTTGCAGACTTATCGTGATTTGAGTCCTAAGTTTCAACAGTTGGGTTTAGCGATATCGTCTCTGGTATTAAACGAGCGACGAGCTTGGCAAATAATCCTTGATAATGGTATTCGATTAGAGCTCGGTAAAGAGTCTCTTCTTGAACGTATAGAGCGTTTTTTCTCGCTCTATAACAAGCTTGGCAGTGACACACAGAGAATCAGTTATATCGATCTCAGGTACGATACAGGAGCTGCAGTCGGTTGGTTTCCTGAACAAGAGTTAAAAGAGAGTACAGATGACTAAGGCCGCTGATGACAACATTATTGTTGGTCTTGATATAGGCACTGCAACCGTATCAGCTCTAGTGGGTGAGATTCTGCCAGACGGCCAAATTAATATTATTGGTGCGGGCAGTAGCCCTTCACGTGGCATGGATAAAGGTGGCGTGAATGACTTAGAGTCGGTTGTAAAATCAGTACAACGTGCAATTGATCAAGCTGAATTGATGGCCGAGTGCCGGATCAGCCGAGTTTTCATTTCGTTGTCTGGTAAGCATATCGCAAGCCGAATTGAAAAAGGAATGGGTACGATATCTGATGAGGAAGTATCTCAAGAAGATATGGACCGCGCTATCCATACTGCAAAATCGATTAAAATCGGTGATGAACAACGAATCCTTCATGTGATTCCACAAGAGTTCACCATCGATTACCAAGAGGGCATTAAAAACCCGCTTGGTTTGTCTGGGGTAAGAATGGAAGTGAGTGTCCACCTTATCTCATGTCATAATGACATGGCACGTAATATTATTAAGGCGGTAGAACGATGCGGCCTTAAAGTAGAGCAACTTGTATTTTCGGGACTTGCTGCAAGTAATGCTGTAATCACCGAAGATGAAAGAGAGCTTGGAGTGTGTGTGGTTGATATTGGCGCTGGCACGATGGATGTGGCTATCTGGACTGGTGGTGCGCTACGTCACACAGAAGTATTTTCGTACGCAGGAAATGCGGTAACTAGTGATATTGCTTTTGCTTTTGGTACGCCAGTGAGCGATGCTGAAGAAATAAAAGTAAAATACGGCTGTGCTTTAAGTGAACTGGTCAGTAAGGATGACACGGTTAATGTACCAAGCGTAGGAGGGCGACCATCGCGAAGTCTGCAGCGGCAAACGTTGTCAGAAGTGATTGAGCCACGTTACTCTGAGCTTATGGGACTGGTTAACCAAACTATCGACTCTGTACAGGTAAAATTGCGCGAAGATGGAATAAAGCACCATCTCGCTGCGGGGGTTGTACTCACCGGCGGTGCTGCGCAAATGGACGGAGTGATAGAATGTGCGGAACGTGTATTCCGCAATCAAGTTAGGGTCGGTAAACCGCTCGAAGTCAGCGGATTAACTGACTATGTAAAAGAGCCGTATCATTCTACGGCAGTTGGATTACTTCATTACGCAAGAGACATGCAGTCTAGCGACGATAGCGATTATAATGAACCTAAACGCTCATCTGTTACTGGCTTTTTCGATAAATTGCGTAATTGGATACAAAAAGAGTTTTAACCTGAGTTGCAGGATAAACGGAGACAACACATGTTTGAACCGATGATGGAAATGTCTGACGATGCAGTAATTAAGGTCGTTGGGGTTGGTGGCGGCGGCGGTAACGCCGTTGAACACATGGTGCGTGAATCCATCGAAGGTGTGGAATTCATCAGCGTCAACACTGATGCGCAAGCACTTCGCAAGACAAGCGTTGGCAATGTTATTCAGATCGGTGGTGACATCACCAAAGGTCTAGGAGCAGGTGCTAATCCACAGGTTGGGCGTGACGCAGCTCTCGAAGACAGAGATAGGCTTAAAGACTCCCTAACTGGTGCCGATATGGTGTTTATCGCGGCGGGTATGGGCGGTGGTACAGGTACTGGTGCTGCACCTGTTATTGCTGAAGTAGCAAAAGAGCTTGGCATTCTTACTGTTGCGGTAGTAACTAAACCGTTCAGTTTTGAAGGCAAAAAGCGTTTGGCGTTTGCTGAGCAAGGCATCGATGAGCTATCGAATCACGTTGACTCTTTGATTACGATTCCAAACGAGAAACTACTTAAAGTGCTTGGTCGTGGCGTTACTTTATTGGAAGCATTTGCAAGCGCGAATGACGTGCTTAAAAACGCGGTTCAAGGTATTGCCGAACTTATTACTCGTCCTGGCATGATTAACGTTGACTTTGCAGACGTGAGAACCGTCATGTCTGAAATGGGTCACGCGATGATGGGGAGCGGTATTGCTAAAGGTGAAGATCGTGCTGAAGAAGCGGCCGAAATGGCAATATCTAGCCCACTTCTAGAAGATATCGATCTAGCGGGAGCTCGCGGTGTTCTGGTTAATATCACTGCTGGTTTAGACATGCGCCTTGATGAATTTGAGACAGTGGGTAACACTGTTAAAGCATTTGCTTCTGACAATGCGACTGTCGTTATTGGTACTTCTCTTGACCCAGATATGACTGACGAGATTCGGGTGACAGTCGTGGCAACTGGTATTGGCAATGAAAAAAAGCCAGATATTACGTTAGTAGCAGGTGGTAAAGCGAAGGTCGCTCCAACTCACCAAGCTCAACCGCAACAAGCGGCTGCGGCAACGCAAGCTGAAGAGAAGTCGGCACAACCCTTGCAAACTCATGTGCAAGAGAAGCCACAAATGAATCCTCAGTCGGCAAACACAGCTTCTTCTTCTGCATCGTCGAGCCAAAGTTCTGCTGCTCCGAAGCAAGAAAAAGAAAATGGTTATTTAGATATCCCGGCATTCCTGCGCCGTCAGGCTGATTGATTTTTAATCCATAAATTGACATGGCTCAAAATTATGGTAGCATTCACGGTCGATGTTGCAGGCGGCCGTGTTTTGTAGCAAAATTTTGAGAGGCAAGCAGATGATCAGACAACGTACTCTGAAAGAAATAGTGAAAACAACTGGTGTGGGTCTCCACTCTGGTCGTAAAGTCACGCTTACTCTGCGCCCGGCTGCTACAAATACAGGTATCATTTACCGTCGTACCGATGTAAACCCACCTGTAGATTTTCCAGCTGATCCGGCTTCTGTTCGTGACACAATGCTATGTACTGCATTGGTAAACGACGAAGGTGTGCGTATTTCAACTGTAGAGCACTTGAATGCGGCACTTGCTGGTATGGGCATCGACAACATTATTGTCGAAGTAGACGCACCTGAAATTCCAATTATGGATGGTAGTGCAAGCCCCTTTGTATACTTGCTACAACAAGCAGGTATCGAAACGCAAAATGCGCCAAAACGTTTCATCCGCATTAAAAAGCCAGTTCGTTTTGAAGATGGCGATAAATGGGCAGAATTTGTACCATTTAACGGCTTTCGTATGGATTTCGAAATCGACTTTAGCCACCCTGCGATAGAATCTGACGAGCAGCGCCTCTTATTTGATTTCTCATCGAAAGGCTTCGTTCGTGAAATTTCTCGCGCACGTACGTTTGGCTTTATGCGTGATATCGAATATCTACAATCTCAAAACTTAGTTTTGGGTGGCAGTTTCGATAACGCTATCGTGTTGGATGATTACCGTATTCTTAACGAAGAAGGTCTACGCTTTGAAAATGAGTTTGTAACTCATAAAGTGTTGGATGCGATTGGCGATCTTTACATGTGTGGTCACCCAATTATTGGTGAGTTTCGTGCCTACAAGTCTGGTCATGGACTGAATAACCAGTTACTACGTGCGGTTCTAGCGGATCAGGAAGCGTGGGAGTGGACGACATTTGAAGAAGACGTTGATTCACCAGTTGCTTTCGCAGAACCCAATATGGTAATAGCGTAAAATACATCGATACTAATAAATTAAAAAAACCAGGCTAATGTCTGGTTTTTTGCTGTCTAGAGTTTAGAACGTTTTAATCTGAATCAGCGAAAGATAATTAGTATTTTGATATAACCAGTTACTCGCTGTTTTTCTTTTCTGCCATCTCTGCCAGTCGCTTTAAGCGCTCTTGGACTTTGGGTGGTGCCATATCGGCAATCATCATTAATGAGTTAGCTGCCGACTCTGTCAAAGGTGGGCGTTTCGGTCGATTATCTTGCTCAAAACGATTTCGATATAGGGATGGGTTGATCCTAACTTCAATGCTCATCAACTTGGCAAAGCCTTGCGTACGAAGTTTATTGAGGATCATTAAGCGATCGTAGTCGATCTTCATTTTGAGCGCGGCACTAGCAACGTCGATCAACAAGTGACCACTACGGATGTTCGCCACTCGGCAATGATCGGCCGTACCTTGGGGTAAAATTTCTTGCAGGGCTTGGTTTAGCTGCAAGATTTCTCCAGCATGTTCTTGAATCTTCTTGAACTGCGATTCAGCAATAACATCCTCGCTAGAGGTTGGGCGGTGATCACGCATAGGTAAAATCTAATTTTGTTGAGATATAACTTATTCTAGAGCAGCTTTCTATTAAGGTATAGTTTACATTAACCTGTTTAGCTTCAGTTTTACAATGTGACAAGGTGAAAAGTACATTTCTTTTTGAATAAATGAAAGGTATTGCATTATGAAATAATGGCTAATCAGTCACCACTTTCACTAAAAAATTCAGGGTGCTTCAAACAAATACGTCTATTTATGGTTGTATCGATGAAAAATCCTTACACTAAGCGATATTGTTTCGAAGCTTAGCCTTGAAATATGGATGTTTGAACTCAATATCTTTGATAAATGATTTATCTCAGTATTCTTAGTTTCAAACTGGCAGAGACTGAAGGCATTATGAGTAGATCGGGAACGGTCTGATTAAAGAGAGATTCACGAAAAATGATAACTAAGCTACTGACAAAAGTGATTGGCAGTCGCAACGACCGAACACTGCGCCGCCTTAGAAAAATTGTAAGAGAGATCAATAACTACGAGCCGACTTTTGAAGCTTTAAGTGATGAAGAGTTAAAAGCAAAGACGGTTGAATTCCGTGAGCGCCTAGAGAAAGGTGAAACTCTTGATAAACTACTTCCAGAAGCTTTTGCGACGGTTCGTGAAGCATCTAAGCGTGTTTACGGTATGCGTCACTTCGATGTGCAGCTTATTGGTGGTATGGTTCTGAATGCGGGTCAAATTGCGGAGATGCGTACGGGTGAAGGTAAAACGCTAACAGCTACTCTTCCTGCATATCTAAACGCATTATCAGGTAAAGGTGTTCACATTGTTACAGTGAACGACTATCTAGCCAAGCGTGATGCTGAGACAAACCGTCCACTATTTGAATTCTTAGGAATGACCGTTGGCGTAAACGTGCCAAACATGCCACCTCAAGAGAAAAAAGAAGCTTACCAAGCCGATATTCTTTACGGTACAAACAACGAGTTTGGTTTTGATTACCTTCGTGACAACATGGCTTTCCGTAGCGAAGACCGCGTACAACGAGAGCGCTTCTTTGCCGTTGTCGATGAAGTGGATTCTATTCTTATCGATGAAGCTCGTACTCCTTTGATTATTTCTGGTCCTGCTGAAGATAGCTCTGAGCTTTACACTCGAATTAATCTATTGATCCCGCATCTTAAAAAGCAAGACAAAGAAGATTCTGAAGAGTATCGCGGTGATGGTCACTACACGGTTGATGAAAAATCGAAGCAAGTATATCTCACGGAAACTGGCCAAGAATACGTTGAAGAATTATTGGTTGAAAACGGTTTGATGGAAGAGGGTGATACACTTTATTCTCCAACTAACATCAGTATGCTCCATCACGTTAATGCTGCATTACGCGCACATGTATTGTTTGAGCGTAATGTGGATTATATCGTGACTGATGAAGGCGAAGTAGTGATCGTTGATGAACATACAGGCCGCACCATGCCTGGGCGTCGTTGGTCTGAAGGTCTTCACCAAGCGGTTGAAGCGAAAGAAGGCGTAAAGATTCAAAACGAAAACCAAACGCTGGCTTCAATAACCTTCCAGAATTACTTCCGTTTATACGAAAAATTATCAGGCATGACCGGTACTGCAGATACGGAAGCGTTCGAATTCCAATCTATCTATGGTTTGGAAACGGTGGTTATTCCAACCAACAAACCGATGATTCGTAACGACATGCCAGATGCCGTATACCGCACCGAAGCGGAGAAGTTTGCTGCAATCATTGAAGATATTAAAGGGCGTGTTGCGAAAGGACAACCTACACTCGTTGGTACGGTATCGATCGAGAAGTCAGAGCTATTGTCTAACGCTCTGAAGAAAGCGAAGATCAAGCACAACGTGCTGAACGCAAAGTTCCACGAGAGAGAAGCGGAAATTATTGCTGAAGCGGGTATGCCAGGTGCGGTAACAATTGCGACTAATATGGCGGGTCGTGGTACGGATATTGTGCTTGGTGGTAGTTGGCAAGCAAAACTTGAAGGGCTAGAAAATCCATCCAAGGAGCAAATTGATGCGATTAAAGCCGAATGGAAAGTCGTGCATGATAAAGTGCTAGAAGCAGGAGGCTTACACATTATCGGTACCGAGCGTCACGAATCTCGCCGTATCGATAACCAGTTGCGTGGTCGTTCTGGTCGTCAGGGGGATGCGGGTTCATCTCGTTTCTACCTTTCGATGGAAGATTCTCTGCTGCGTATCTTCACTTCAGAGCGTATGGCTAGCCTTATCCAAAGTGGTATGGAAGAAGGTGAGGCAATCGAATCAAAAATGCTTTCACGTTCTATTGAAAAAGCACAGCGAAAAGTGGAAGGCCGTAACTTCGACATTCGTAAGCAGTTACTTGAATACGATGATGTGGCGAATGACCAACGTAAAGTCGTTTATGAACTGCGCGATGAATTGATGAATGTCGATGATATCAGCGACATGATCGAGCAAAACCGTGAAGACGTTCTAACGGCGATCATTGACGAGTACATTCCACCACAGTCACTAGAGGAAATGTGGGATGTTGAAGGTTTACAAGAACGCCTGAAAGCCGATTTCGATCTTGATGCCCCTGTTAAACAGTGGTTAGAAGACGACGACAAGCTTTATGAAGAAGCGTTGCGTGAGAAGATTATTAACCTAGCGGTTAAAGTCTACAAAGAGAAAGAAGAGGTCGTTGGTGCACAAGTGCTTCGTAATTTCGAAAAATCGGTCATGCTTCAAACTCTTGATACGCTATGGAAAGAACACTTGGCTGCGATGGATCATCTACGCCAAGGCATTCATCTACGTGGCTATGCGCAGAAGAACCCAAAACAAGAATACAAACGTGAGTCGTTTGAACTGTTTGAAGAGCTTTTAGAAGCATTGAAAACTGACGTCATTACCGTACTTTCTCGTGTGCGAGTTCAACAACAAGAAGAAGTTGAGCGCATGGAAGAGCAACGTCGTGCGCAAGCAGAAGAAGCTTCTCGCCGAGCACAAGCTCAGCATGCCGCCGCGGAGAGCCAATTGTCCGGTGAAGAAAAGACGGATGGTGCTCATCAACCTATTGTTCGTGATGAACGTAAAGTCGGGCGTAATGAGCCTTGTCCATGTGGCAGCGGTAAGAAGTACAAACAGTGCCACGGCAAAATCGACTAATATAGTCTGAAAACGTGAAGAAAGAGTCGCTTAGGCGGCTCTTTTTTTAAGTAAATTCTACGGCTGTCTTAATATTATAAATTTAAGAGCGACAGCAAGTACCAGAAAGATAAACACTCGTTGTTGCCGCAATGCAGTACAACCGTACTTAAGGTTTAGGAATTCGCTTTATGAAAAGAACTCATATTGTTGCTGCGATCATTTTTAACCAAAATAAATCGCAAATCTTTATTACCAAACGTCCGAACGATAAACATAAAGGGGGTTTTTGGGAGTTTCCAGGCGGCAAGGTCGAACCTGGAGAAACGATGGAGTTAGCTATTGCCCGAGAGCTTAAAGAAGAAGTGGGAATTGAGGTTACGGAGCAGGCATTTTTTGAACACCTTGAGTTTGACTACCCGGATAAGTCGTTGAAATTTGATTTCATTACCGTCTCTCAATTCAATGACGAACCTTATGGCCGAGAAGGGCAAGAAGGACGCTGGGTTGAGATCAGCGAATTGGGTGATTACCCCTTTCCTGAAGCGAACGTACCTATCTTGGAACGTGTCGTAAAAGAGTTTGCTTAAGCCCGATGAACTTGCTTGTGGTAACCACAGTATGTTGTTAGTTTAAACAGATTCAGCGAAACGAGAGAACGAGAGCAAACCTCGTTATCCAGAGAAGGAGAGAAAGCGCAATGGTTCGTATTGCAATCGCAGGGGCAGCAGGTCGTATGGGCCGAAATTTAGTCAAAGCTTCACATCTTAATCCAAAAGCTTCAGTGAGTGCCGGCTCTGAACGACCAGAGTCTTCACTTGTTGGTGTGGATATTGGAGAGCTTTGTGGTGAAGGTAAATTTGATGTGGTTTTAACGGATGATCTTGCTAAAGACATCGACAATTTTGATGTCATCATCGACTTTACTGCACCGGTGAGCACTTTAGCTAACCTTGAGCTGTGTAAAAAGTACGGAAAAAGTATTGTGATTGGTACGACGGGCTTTAGTGAGGACGAGCGTAACCTTATTGATCAAGCAGCAAAGCAAGTGCCGGTTATCATGGCACCCAATTACTCTGTGGGTGTTAACCTCGTCTTTAAGCTGCTAGAAAAAGCAGCCCAAGTCATGGGAGATTATTGTGATATCGAGATTGTTGAAGCTCACCACCGTCACAAAGTAGATGCACCGTCAGGTACTGCGATAGGTATGGGCGAAGCTATTGCTGGTGCGATGGGGAACAACCTAAGTGATGTCGCAGTGTATGCTCGAGAAGGTATTACTGGTGAGCGAACTAAAGATGAGATCGGTTTTGCGACGCTCCGCGCTGGTGACATTGTAGGTGAGCACACGGCGATGTTTGCTGATATTGGCGAACGTGTCGAAATTACGCACAAAGCGACCGATCGCATGACGTTTGCCAATGGAGCTGTAAAAGCGGCCGTTTGGTTGGGTTCTAAGCCTGCTGGCTTTTATACCATGACAGATGTCTTGGGGCTGAATGACCTTTAAAAATACATAATTATTCGCCGGCGTTAGTCGGCTTTTTTATATCTATGGAATTTTATGTAAATGAAATGCTACATGGAAAGTGACATTTTAGAGAGAGTTTATTGTCTATTTTGAGGTGTTGGTGCTTTATTTTAGTTATTATGTTTAAAAACTAGCGTTGGACTTGAGTGGTTAACGTTTGCTTGAGGGAGGTGTAAATTTTATTGAGCTTTAAAAAGTTAAATTTTATAGAAATCACAAAAGATCTATCTCTTCCCTGTTTGTAGTGGATAAAAGTTGTTTTTTTAAGCCTTATTCGTTGCAAATGGCCTTACTGTCTAGAAATTCATTATTTATTTTTGATTGCTTGTTGACAGATTTCCAGTCCAACTTTAGAATACCGCCAATTTGTCTTAAATACCTATTTATGTAAATTATTTAGGTAAAGCAAGGCAATTTCGAGTTTTGATTTATTTTTTTTGCATTTTTATTCTGGAGGTTGCCTTGGGTAAATTAGCACTGCTAGTCCTAGAAGATGGGACAGTGTTCCACGGAGTGTCCATAGGGGTAGATGGTATTTCCGTTGGTGAGGTCGTTTTTAATACCTCGATGACGGGATATCAAGAAATCCTCACTGATCCTTCCTATTCTCAGCAAATCGTCACCCTTACTTATCCTCACATTGGCAATACCGGAACCACTTCCGAAGATGAAGAATCCTCTTCAATCCACGCACAAGGCCTTGTGATTCGCGATCTCCCTCTTATCGCTTCTAACTTCCGTAATGAACAATCCCTTTCTGATTATCTCAAGTCACAAAATATCGTTGGTATTGCCGATATCGACACGAGAAAGCTAACGCGCATCTTACGTGAGAAAGGGGCTCAAAATGGTTGTATCGTTTCTGGTACTAACTTAGATGAAGCTCTGGCTCTCGCGAAAGCAAAAGAATTCCCTGGCTTAAAAGGAATGGACCTTGCGAAAGAAGTGACAACGAAAGAAGCGTATCAATGGAAACAAGGTTCGTGGACGCTTGAAGGGGGACTTCCAGAGGCGAAAGACGACAACGAGTTACCTTATCATGTCGTTGCATACGACTTCGGTGCTAAGCGGAATATCTTACGAATATTGGTTGACCGCGGTTGCCGCTTAACAGTCGTGCCAGCGGAGACTTCAGCTGAAGAAGTATTAGCAATGAGTCCTGATGGGGTTTTCTTGTCAAATGGACCGGGCGATCCAGAACCATGTAGTTACGCGATTGAAGCGACCAAAATCTTTCTAGAGAAAAACTTACCTATCTTTGGTATTTGTTTAGGTCACCAAATCTTGGCGTTGGCTTCTGGTGCACAAACCGTGAAGATGAAGTTTGGCCATCACGGCGCAAACCACCCGGTTAAAGATTTAGACCGTAATGTTGTGATGATTACTTCTCAGAACCACGGTTTTGCTGCAGATGAAGAAACACTACCTGAGAATCTGCGTGCCACCCACGTATCACTATTTGACGGCTCTTTACAAGGTATTCACCGCACTGATAAACCAGCATTTAGCTTCCAAGGTCACCCTGAAGCGAGCCCCGGTCCACATGATGCGGCACCGCTATTTGACCACTTTATCGAACTCATCAAAAAACACAGCGCTTAATTCGGAGTAGTAGATAATGCCAAAACGTACTGACATTCAAAGTATTTTAATTCTTGGTGCTGGTCCGATAGTGATCGGTCAGGCATGTGAGTTTGACTACTCTGGCGCGCAAGCGTGTAAAGCCCTTCGTGAAGAAGGCTATAGAGTTATTTTAGTTAACTCTAACCCTGCGACCATCATGACTGATCCGGAGATGGCGGATGCAACCTACATCGAGCCAATTCAGTGGGAAGTGGTACGTAAAATCATCGAAAAAGAACGTCCAGATGCGGTACTGCCAACGATGGGTGGTCAGACAGCGCTAAACTGTGCGCTAGAGCTAGAGAAGCAGGGTGTTCTTGAAGAGTTCGGCGTAGAAATGATTGGTGCAACCGCTGATGCGATTGATAAAGCGGAAGACCGTTCGCGCTTTGATAAAGCCATGAAGTCTATCGGGCTTGAGTGTCCTCGTGCTGATACTGCGAAAAACATGGAAGAAGCCTACGGCGTACTCGATATGGTTGGTTTCCCTTGTATCATTCGTCCATCGTTCACTATGGGTGGGACAGGCGGCGGTATCGCCTATAACAAAGAAGAGTTCGAAGAGATCTGTCGTCGCGGTCTAGACCTATCGCCAACCAATGAGCTTTTGATCGATGAATCACTGATTGGGTGGAAAGAGTACGAGATGGAAGTCGTCCGCGATAAAGCAGACAACTGCATTATTGTATGTTCAATCGAAAACTTCGATCCAATGGGTATCCACACCGGTGACTCAATCACGGTTGCGCCAGCACAAACGCTGACAGACAAAGAATACCAGCTGATGCGTAATGCATCGTTAGCTGTGCTACGTGAGATTGGTGTTGAAACAGGGGGCTCAAACGTCCAGTTTGGTATCAACCCGAAAGATGGACGCATGGTCATCATCGAGATGAACCCGCGTGTATCTCGCTCTTCTGCTCTGGCATCGAAAGCCACCGGTTTTCCTATCGCGAAGATTGCCGCAAAACTGGCCGTTGGCTTTACGCTGGATGAGCTACAAAATGATATTACAGGTGGTGCAACGCCGGCATCATTTGAACCAACCATCGACTATGTTGTGACTAAGATTCCTCGTTTTAATTTCGAGAAATTTGCCGGTGCTAATGATCGTTTGACGACACAAATGAAATCGGTTGGTGAGGTGATGGCCATTGGTCGTAACCAACAAGAATCGCTTCACAAAGCATTACGTGGCCTAGAAGTCGGTGCGACAGGCTTTGATGAAATGGTCGATCTGGAAGCGCCAGATGCACTGACTAAGATCCGCCACGAGTTGAAAGAAGCGGGTGCGGAGCGTATTTGGTATATCGCCGATGCATTCCGTGCAGGCATGTCAGTCGATGGTGTGTTCAATCTAACGCAAATCGACCGCTGGTTCTTAGTCCAAATCGAAGAAATTGTAAAACTCGAAGAGCAAGTCAAGGCGGGCGGTTACGCAGGGTTAACCCAAACGGTTCTACGTCAGATGAAGCGTAAAGGCTTCTCGGACGCACGCCTATCTAAACTATTAGGTGTCGCAGAAAGTGAAATCCGTCGAGCACGCGAACAGTTCGATATTCATCCTGTTTACAAACGTGTTGATACTTGCGCCGCGGAATTTTCTTCTGATACAGCTTACATGTACTCGTCTTACGATGAGGAGTGTGAAGCGAACCCTACAGATAAAGACAAAATTATGGTGCTTGGTGGCGGGCCTAACCGTATCGGCCAAGGCATTGAATTTGACTACTGTTGTGTACACGCTTCACTTGCACTTCGCGAAGACGGTTACGAAACCATTATGGTTAACTGTAACCCAGAAACAGTATCGACCGACTACGATACGTCTGACCGTTTGTACTTCGAACCAGTGACTCTAGAAGATGTACTGTCTATTGCTCGCGTTGAAAAGCCAAAAGGGGTGATTGTTCAGTACGGTGGTCAAACACCACTAAAATTGGCGCGCGCATTAGAAGCGGCGGGGGTCCCAATCATTGGCACGAGTCCTGATGCCATCGACCGTGCCGAAGATCGTGAGCGTTTCCAAGCGGCGGTTGATCGTCTAGGTCTTCTACAGCCAGAAAACGCCACGGTAACGGCGATGGAGCAAGCTATAGAGAAATCAAAAGAAATTGGTTTCCCACTCGTAGTTCGTCCATCTTACGTTCTAGGTGGTCGTGCAATGGAAATCGTGTATGACGAACAAGACTTACGCCGCTATTTCAACGAAGCGGTAAGTGTATCAAATGAATCTCCAGTACTACTCGATCGTTTTCTAGACGATGCAACAGAAGTAGATATCGACGCTATCTGTGACGGGGAACGTGTCGTTATTGGCGGAATCATGGAGCACATTGAACAAGCGGGCGTTCACTCAGGTGACTCGGCATGTTCTCTGCCTGCCTACACATTAAGCCAAGAAATCCAAGATAAGATGCGCGAGCAAGTTGAAAAACTAGCGTTCGAATTAGGTGTTCGCGGCCTGATGAACACGCAGTTCGCAGTGAAAGATAACGAAGTTTACTTAATCGAAGTTAACCCTCGAGCAGCACGTACTGTGCCGTTTGTCTCGAAAGCAACAGGGGCACCGTTAGCGAAAATCGCTGCACGTGTTATGGCGGGTCAATCTTTAGAGTCGCAAGGTTTTACCAAAGAGATTATTCCTCCGTATTACTCAGTGAAAGAAGTGGTTCTTCCGTTTAACAAGTTCCCTGGCGTTGACCCACTCTTGGGGCCAGAAATGCGCTCAACAGGTGAAGTCATGGGGGTTGGTGCAACGTTCGCGGAAGCTTACGCAAAAGCGGAACTCGGTTGTGGCGCGGTTTACCCAGAAGGCGGCCGTGCGCTATTGTCTGTACGTGAAGGTGATAAAGAACGTGTTGTTGACCTAGCGTCTAAGCTGGTGAAGTTAGGTTACCAATTGGATGCCACCCACGGCACTGCAGTCATTCTAGGCGAAGCGGGGATCAACCCACGTCTTGTCAACAAGGTGCATGAAGGTCGTCCGCACATTCTTGACCGTATTAAGAATAACGAATATACCTATATCGTAAATACGGCATCTGGTCGTCAAGCGATTGAAGATTCAAAAGTTCTACGCCGCGGCGCACTCGCAGAGAAAGTGAACTACACAACCACGCTCAACGCAGCGTTCGCAACCTGTATGGCTCATACGGCTGATGCAAAGTGCTCGGTAATGTCGGTGCAAGAGCTGCATGCAAAAGTAAAAGTCAGTCAAGAAGCGTAATAGATAAAAATCAGTAAGCTCATTAATTAGAGCTTATATGGCAACCTCATTGCCCGCTCATTCGAGCGGGCTTTTTTACGTTTTAGCGTCTTTCATGAAAAAATGGAATAGATTGATATCTCGACTTTCCTTTTGTGCTTGAGATGATAAGTGCTACCGTTGATTTCTCTTTGGTAGCTCTTTGAAAAGGAAGCGTAAGTGGAAATTACAGTCGAGATGTTGGCGACACTATTCATGGTTGCAACGGCGGCTGGATTTATTGATGCGATGGCGGGTGGCGGCGGACTATTAACGCTACCAGCGCTATTGGCTACGGGTCTTAATCCAACTCAGGCATTAGCAACGAATAAGTTACAAAGTTCATTTGGGAGTTTTTCTGCTAGCTTGTATTTCGTGCGCAATGGCATCGTGAGTCTCAAAGAAATGCGAATCGCCGTATTGTGTACTTTTATTGGCGCGGCTATTGGTGCAGAGGCCGTACAGGTTATTGATGCTGGTGTACTGACTAGTTTGATTCCCGTTCTCCTGATTGCGATCTCCTTATATTTTTTACTCGCACCAACAACAAGAAAAACCGACGGAGAACCTAAGCTTTCTGAAGCGACATTTGCGCTGTGTATTGGGGGCAGTGTGGGGTTTTATGATGGTTTTTTTGGCCCCGGCACTGGTTCTATTTTTACCGTTTGTTTTGTCGCGCTGGGTCACTTCTCCTTGGTGGATGCGACTGCTCGAACTAAGATCCTCAACTTCACGTCCAATATCGCCGCACTATTATTTTTTATTTTAGCGGGACTTCCTGTATGGGAAATTGGTTTGACGATGGCGGTCGGTGGTTTTATTGGTGCTCAACTTGGTGCCAAAGTAGTGGTTACTAAAGGGCAAAAGTGGATTCGTCCTCTGGTCATTATGATGTCTATGTTAATGGCGACAAAACTTCTTTGGCAACAACATCAGCAATGGATTCTATCAGTCTTTTAACTCGCTCATTACGGTGTGTACTGTGACGCAAACAGAGATGTATTGGGCGAATTAAAGAGTCGAGCTCTGCAAAGTGGTAACAGCAATCGGGTGAGATATTGAGTGTTTTTACAATGGATTTTGGTATAAGAGCAGGTGCCATACCGCCTAAAGCAAGCTGTGCAGCGGCAGTGTAGGAGTCCATTTCCATCAAAGGTTCAACACCGTATTTAGACAGGATCGCTTGTTGGTAGGTATTGGCTGGATTACTCAAATCATTGGTCAAAATGGCTTTAGGCAACCAAGGCAGTGAGTGCCGACTAATAATTGAAAAAGGTTCATCGGCGAGATGAAAGCTCATTAAACCGTGATGAGGTGGTAAATACCCCGCACAAAAGCCGAGAGTGGCTTTACCTGATTTGACGTTCTCGATGATACGTGGGGTGTGATTCGTTGATATCCGCAAGTATTGGTCTTGAGTGAAACGTTCTTCCATGATAACGCTAAGATACCCAGCAACTAAGGTTTCAGAGCAATCCATTTTGATCAAAGAAGTATCTTCTAATTCCTGTTGATCGTGAATCTGACCTCTAAGCTCATTGAATGTTGGTTCGATCGTATTGATGAGGGCAAGAGCGTCCGATGTCAATTTTATATGTCGACCATTCGGTTCAATTAATTTCTTACCGAGTTTCCTTTCTAAGTTCGCAATGCGTTTACTCACTGCGGATTGACTAATATAGAGCTGACTACCTGTACGACTCATGGTCTTTTCTTTGCTCAGAACTAAGAGTGTTTCGATGCCTTCTAGTAACATATCTATCCATGAATATTGGGAATCGTTGCCTAATATAACTGAGTTTTTGGAGAGACGCTAAGGAAGGATTCGCATATCAACCTCACCGAGGAGCAGCTCGGCGATGTTGAATCAATTGATGGGGAGAGTGGGCTATCGATTGATGGCAAAGATTGGCAGTGACAAGTGCCAACGAATCGCGCCAAGCCGAATCACGAGCGTTGAAATAACACCGGAGAGTAATGCTATCGAGTGATCAAAACCGATATTAACCGCCATGGTATGGCAGATACCGCCAATAATACATGCGGTGGCGTACACCTCACTTCTCAATACCATTGGAATTTCTCTGGCGAGTACATCGCGTATGATCCCTCCGCCACAACCAGTGATCACCCCCATGATGACTGCCACCATGCCTGATGCATTGTAAGCGAGTGCTTTTTCTACACCAATACCAACAAACGCAGCGAGGCCGATGGCGTCGCAGACGGGTAAAATCCACCAAGAAAGTCGTTTAGGTCGTCGAACTATGAGCATCGTCAACAGGCAAGTGACAAAAATCACCCACAGGTAAGTGGTATCTGTTATCCAGAATACGGGAGTGGCACCAAGTGCCATATCTCGGATCGTACCACCACCAATAGCCGTAACGCTGCCGAGCACGATAACGCCGAAGGGATCCATTTTCAGTCGGCCCGCAAGTAAAACGCCAGAGACGGCGAAAATAGCGGTACCAAACAAGTCGATCATATAAAGCAGCATGGAGTCCATGTTACTTGGCACCTTTTAAACTGTGTGAGAAAAAACGGGCAGAAATTGTACGGTATTTATCATAAAAACGTTAGCGTTTTTGGCGGACCTTTTTAAAGTGTTCACACACTTCGCTGATTGCATTAAGTGTTCTTGGCGTCGGGCGATTGATCCAGTCCGAGTTGAGAGGCAAAGCATTTTTGTTCTTGAGAGCGGGAAGATCATCACGCCATTCAGACCACATATCATTGTTACCCATTGCGTGACGTGAAGTGAAAATGACTTCTGGCTGACGAGTGATCACTTGCTCGATGCTCACTTGAGGGTAGGGAGCGCTCGCGGTGGCGAAAATGTTTTCGCCGCCACAAAAGGTAAATACTTCGCTTGGCCAGTTTTTCCCTGCGACAGTGATGATAGGCTTTTCGCTCAGTTGGTAAAAATAAAGTACTTTATCTTCGGTGTTATATTTCACTTTGAGCTCAGCCAGTTGTGCTCTAAATGCTGTTGCTGCTTTTTGGCCTATTTGTGGCTTTTCGCTGAATTGACTCAATTGTTCAATGTTGTTGGCGATATCCTCCAGTGAGCCTGTGTTGGAGTAATAAATAGGAATGTCGAATTGCTTAAGTTTTTCCAGCTCTTTTGCAGGGGTTACTGTCGGCCAAGCAATAACCAAGTCAGGTTGAAGTGCGATAATACGCTCCAATTTGATGCCTTGATAATTGGACACTCTTTCCAGTTGCTTCGCTTGCTCTGGATAATCACTCATTTCACTTACCGCGATTAGCTTGTCCCCTAGACCTGCCGAAAAAGCAATTTCAGTGGCGTGAGGCGCTAAGCTCACAATGCGTTGAGCAGGCTTCTGCGCTAGGGCTGTTGAGGACAACAACAGCGCAAAGGTGAAACAGAGTTTGTTCATCATAATCCTTGATAAATCATCCCTAAAAGCAGACTTTGGATAGCTATCCAAACGAAGACTCGCCAAACGAGCAGTGTATGTATTTGCGAAAGGTGAATAGCCGATGGCGCAATGCGTCCACCGATTTTTGCGCGTTCGGCACGTATACCTTGATAGATAGCTGGGCCGCATAAAGAGAGTTGTAGTTTGTGTCCGATGGTACACAACACCCAGGCAGGTCCAGGTAGTGGCCAAGACTTCGCTTGTTGCTGCACTCCAGAAAGCACATTGCTTACGTTCTTTCCTACAGCTAAAAGTATGGCAAAGAGACGAAGTGGAATAATATCCAGAGCGGCAACCAGTTGAACCGCAGGTTTACCAAAGGGCAAATATTGGCGTCGGCTAGGTGACCACACTCGGGCTAATTCTGTTGTTAGTCGATACATTAACGCACCAATACCACCAGTTAGTGCGTACCAAAATAGCACACCTATTACGTTGCGGCTGTATCCCATAATCAGAGCTTCTGAGCCAGCTTTACCTATGCCGATGATCGAGAGGCTGTCCGTGTCGCGATTGAGGTATGGTGTTAATAATTCTCGGCACTGAGCTTTGTCTTCTCTCGACAGACTTGTGACGAGTTGTTTTGTTAAAGCTTCGCCGTTGCGCCAGTCCAAAGCAATGATCAATAGCACTAGTTCGTATAAAGGCACTTGCCAAACGAATGGCTCCACTGTCATCAGCAAGATCCAGCAAGGCAATAACATCAAGCCTAATGCAAGACTGCCGGAAGTCAGGCTCTGTGAGTAACTGTGGTTATTGTTTACTTTTTCAGCCAGTTGCTCTGCCAACTTGCGCCATATTGTGACCGGATGTGCTGAGCGGGGAATGGGAAGGATGAGATGAAATAACAACGCGCCCCACATAATGAGGAGCGCACCATTAGCATAAAATTGCTGAAAAATGACTTCCATGAATGATTGGATTTACTTAATCAATTCCAACATCTTGACCACCATTTTCGAAGAGCTTTTCGCTGCAAGCGGTAAAAACTCATCAAAGCTCATTGGTGATTCTTTATCTGCTACGTCAGAAATTGCACGTACAACAACAAACGGAGTGTTGAACTGATGGCAAGTTTGCGCAATTGCAGAGGCTTCCATTTCTACCGCGATAACCGATGGGAAGTGCTCACGAATAAACGCTTGGCGCTCGGCAGTGCACACGAATGCATCACCAGTACAAATCAGGCCGCGAACCGCGTGGGTGTTGTCCATTTGAGCAAGCGCTTTTTCTGCTAGATTCATCAGTTTTTCATCGGCTTTGAATGCCGCTGGTTGACCTGCCATTTGGCCTATTTCATAACCGAATGCCGTCACGTCTGCATCGTGATGACGAACTTCCGTTGAGATAACCACGTCACCTAGATTTAAGCTTGAGTCAAAGCCACCTGCAGAGCCGGTGTTAATAATAACATCTGGTTGGTATTCATTTAAAAGGATAGTGGTGCCCACAGCCGCCGCCACTTTACCGATGCCTGATTGCAACAGTACGACATCAACATCGTTAATTTGACCAGAGAAAAACGTACAACCCGCTTTATTGACGGTTTGGCAATTTGCTATTGATTCTTTCAGGATGGCCACTTCTTGTTCCATCGCACCGATAATACCAACTTTCATAACACTCTCTTTGGGTAAATATTTTAGTCGGCGGAGAGTATAGCACTCCCAGTTACCTGTTTTCTATTTGATGAGCTCGGCTTGAGTGAGCTTTTCTCGTAATTGTTCTGCGCGTTTTCGATTTACGCCAAAATCAGAATAACCTAAGCGTGATTCTGAGCGTACGATAAGTTGCTCTCCCGAGATCTTTAATTCGAGATCATCCACAAAGCGCATGATTTTCGATGTACATTCGACGCGTAGATAATCATCTTCTTTGATTGCGGTTTTTGCTCCTGGTAGCGTGAGCGCAGCTTGCTCTATCTTATCTAAGGTTGCGGATTCAGTGAGCATAAAGGCTTCTAGGTGATGTTCGTCTCTTGAATCTTGAGTTGAAACGCAGTTGGGTTTATCACTGCACGGAGATTGAGTACGATCTGGCATGGTGGTAACTCCTTGGCTACATGCGGTTAAGCTGAGCAAAGTAATGGAAAGGAGAGCTGTATTTTTCATCATGTTTATTCCTTATTGGAGGAATTGATACCTAAATAACCTCAAGATAGTGGTTCGGCTTTGAATACAAAGCTTAAAGTCACTTGGGTATAATGATATGTAATAAAAGAAAAAAGGATCCTATATTCAGACCCTTTTTAACATGGGAGCTTTTTACACTTCGAGGTAATCGAGGATACCTTCGGCGGCTTTTCGGCCTTCATCAATGGCGGTCACCACGAGATCTGACCCTCGGACCGCATCACCACCTGCGAAGATCTTTTTATTGCTAGTTTGATACTGAAACTCTTGATTGTGAGGGGCTTGAATTCGTCCCCACTGATCAAGCTCAACATTGTATGGAGTTAACCAATCCATTTGATGAGGTTGGAAACCGAACGCCATGATGACAACATCTGCAGCTAATATGTGTTCGCTTCCGGCTACTGGCTCTGGGCGGCGGCGGCCAGCCTCATCCGGTTCGCCCAGTGCTGTTTTCACGACTTTAACGCCAGATACGTTACCGTAAGTGTCTATCTCAATACCAAGTGGTTGAAGGTTAAACATAAATTGTACACCTTCCTCTTTCGCGTTTTTTACTTCTCGGCGCGAACCTGGCATGTTGACTTCGTCGCGGCGGTAGGCACAAATGACGTTGGATGCACCTTGACGGATAGAGGTTCGTACACAATCCATCGCGGTATCACCGCCACCAAGCACAACTACTTTTTTAGCTGCCATGTCGATAAACGGTTGGTTGCCTTCGAGTTCCATTACTTTGTAGGCATTTGAAACCAAAAATGGCAGCGCGTCATACACGCCCGGTGCGCTTTCATTTTCTAAATTAGCCCGCATGTATTTGTAGGTGCCAACGCCTAAGAATACGGCGTCGTACTCATCGATAAGATCTTGCATTGGTACATCTTTACCGACTTCAATATTCATACGGAAATCAACCCCCATCTCCGTAAAGACGCGGCGGCGGTTTTCCATGACACCTTTTTCCAGTTTGAAAGAAGGAATGCCAAAGGTTAACAGCCCGCCAATTTCAGGATAGCGATCGAAAACAACGGCTTTTACGCCATTTCGGACTAAAATGTCCGCGGCAGCTAAACCTGCTGGGCCAGCACCAATAATGGCCACTTTTTTATCCGTCCATTCCACCATAGACATGTCTGGCTTCCAGCCCATTTCGAAGGCTTTATCGGTAATATACTTTTCGATATTACCGATAGTGACGGCGCCGAAGTCATCATTGAGTGTACACGATCCCTCACATAAACGGTCTTGTGGACACACTCGGCCACATACTTCAGGCAAGCTGTTGGTTTGATGCGATAACTCTGCCGCTTCAATAATACGTCCTTCATTGGCAAGTTTGAGCCACTGAGGGATGTAGTTATGTACGGGACACTTCCATTCACAGTATGGGTTACCACAATCTAAGCAACGGTCCGCCTGGGCGGTGGCTTGTTGTTTAGTGAATGGTTCGTAAATTTCTACAAACTCAATTTTACGAACTGTAATGGGCTTTTTCGCCGGATCTACGCGTTGAACATCGATAAATTGATAAACGTTCTGGCTCATGATTCAAACATCCTCCATGATTTATTGGGCTTGAACGCGCAGTTCAGCGGCGCTGCGGCTCTGGTGACCAAGCAGCGTATTTAAGTCTGCAGCTTGCGGCTTAACCAAATAGAACTTCGGAATCCATTCATCAAAGTTCGCTAAAATACTTTCTGCGTGACTAGAGCCTGTCTCTTCTAAATGCTCTGCAATTAAGCCGCGCAAGTGCTCTTGATGGATATAAAGATCAGACAGTGAGATAGCTTCAACGGATTCGTTGTTGACTCGACCTTCAAAGCTTTGGTTTTCATCAAGCACATAGGCAAAACCTCCGGTCATACCAGCACCAAAGTTCACGCCGGTGGCACCTAAGATCGCGACAATACCACCTGTCATGTATTCACACGCGTTGTCGCCTGCACCTTCGATAACCGCGATGGTACCTGAGTTACGTACCCCAAAACGTTCACCAGCTTTACCAGCAGCAAACAGCTTGCCGCCAGTGGCGCCATACAAACAGGTGTTACCTATGATGGTTGCATCATTACATTTGAATGCCGTCCCTAGATGAGGTTTGATGGCAATCTTACCGCCAGCCATACCTTTTCCCACGTAGTCATTCGCGTCGCCAGTGAGGTACAGTTCAACACCACCGGCATTCCAAACTCCAAAGGATTGTCCTGCGGTGCCATCTAAGTGAATCTTAATAGGATTTGCTGCTAAACCTTGGTTACCATAGCGCTTGGCTATTTCACCTGATAGTCGAGCCCCTATTGAGCGATCGGTATTGATCACATTGTAGAACAAGCTTGTTGACTGGCTGTTCTCTATAGCATGTATGGCATCTTCTACTATCTTTTGGTTAAGCTCTGCTTTATCAAATGGTGTATTTGGTTCTGTCCAAAACAAAGGCAGCTCTTGGGCTGAAACAGGGGCTTCTAAAATATTAGACAGGTCGAGCTTAGTTTGCTTGGCGGTAAAACCTTCCATCGTTTCTAGTAAGTCAGTGCGGCCGATTAAGTCGGTGAGTTTCTCAACACCAAGTTCCGCAAGTAAGCCTCGCACTTCTTCTGCAAGCCCCGTAAAGTAGTTTACGACCATTTCAGGCAGACCTTTGAAGTACTCTTTACGTAATGTTTCATCTTGAGTTGCAACGCCTGTGGCGCAGTTGTTGAGGTGACAAATTCGTAAATACTTACAGCCCATCGCTACCATTGGGGCGGTACCAAAGCCAAAGCTCTCCGCTCCCAAAATTGCGGCTTTAACCACATCTAAACCGGTTTTTAACCCCCCATCGACTTGCAAGCGGATCTTGTGACGCAGACCATTGGCTACCAGTGCTTGCTGGGTTTCGGCAAGACCTAACTCCCACGGGCTACCCGCGTATTTTACGGATGTCAGTGGACTTGCGGCCGTTCCCCCATCGTAACCAGAGATAGTAATCAGGTCGGCATACGCTTTTGCTACCCCTGTTGCGATGGTGCCCACCCCCGGTTCAGATACCAGCTTCACCGATACCAATGCATTGGGATTGACTTGTTTCAAATCGAAGATCAGCTGAGCTAAATCCTCAATCGAATAAATATCGTGGTGTGGAGGAGGGGAGATCAGTGTTACCCCTTGAACCGAGTAACGCAGTTTCGCGATTTCAGCCGTTACTTTATGGCCAGGTAGCTGACCGCCTTCGCCGGGTTTTGCTCCTTGCGCGACTTTGATCTGCAGAACGTCGGCATTCGTTAAGTAATGCGGAGTTACGCCAAATCGACCAGAAGCGATCTGCTTAATTCGGGAGTTACGCTCAGTACCAAAACGACGCGGGTCTTCACCACCTTCGCCTGAGTTTGAGTAGCCACCGAGACGGTTCATTGCAATTGCCAGTGCTTCGTGCGCTTCAGGGCTTAAAGCACCAATCGACATAGCGGCGGAGTCGAAACGTTTAAACAGCTCGCTTTTTGACTCAACGCTCTCTAGTGGTCGCGGCGAATCAGACTTTTTCAATGACATTAAGTCACGCAGCATTGCCACTGGTCGTTGGTTTACCTGCTTAGCAAAACTTTGGTAGTCACTATGTTCTCCCGATTTTACAGCTTGTTGCAGTGTTCCAACCACATCGGGGTTATAAGCATGGTACTCGCCGTCGTGGACGTATTTTAGCAAGCCACCGTGTTCAATGGACTTACGTTTCGCCCATGCTTTACGCGATAGGTTGGTCAGGTCTTGTTGGAAATCTTCAAAATTTGCCCCTTGAATGCGGGTCGTCACGCCTTTAAAGCAGAGATCAACGACTTCTTGATTTAAGCCAACCGCCTCAAACAATTGTGAGCAGCGGTAAGAGGCGATGGTTGAAATGCCCATCTTCGACATGATTTTGTACAAGCCTTTGTTGATGCCATGCTGATAGTTCTGCATCACCTCTCGATATGCTTTCTCTAGTGCGCCGTCGTCAATCAGTTTACCTAGTGCTTCATAAGCAAGGTATGGATATACGGCGGTTGCCCCGAAGCCAAGTAGTACCGCAAATTGATGTGGATCACGTACGGTGGCAGTTTCGACCACAATATTGGTATCACAACGAAGGTTGGCATTGAGCAATCGAGTTTGCACGGCACCCACGGCCATGGCTGCGGGAATGGGCAGCTTGCCTTTCACTAACGCACGATCGGAAAGAACGACTAAAACAGTGCCTTCACGTACCACTTGCTCGGCTTGTTCACACAGTTCATTAATGGCCTGCTTGAGATCTTTTTCTTGCGGATCGTAATTGATATCGAGAATGGTATTACGATAATGATCGTCGCCAAGTTCAAGTAGTTGCTGCATATCCGAATAAAGTAGCACGGGTGAATCGAAGGTCACGCGGTGTGCGTGTCCGTCCGTCTCACAGAAGACATTCATTTCCTTACCGATACTGGTCACCAGTGACATCACGTGTTTTTCACGCAGTGGGTCGATCGGTGGATTGGTTACCTGCGCGAACTTCTGGCGGAAGTAGTCAGTCACTAAGCGCTCTTTTGAAGAGAGTACTGCCATTGGAGTATCGTCACCCATAGAACCAACGGCTTCTTGACCCATTTCACCGAGCACGCGTAAGATTTGGTCAACTTCTTCGTTCGTCATTGCAAATTGTTTTTGATAAGTCTTGAGCAAATTAGCATCAAAGCTACGCTCACCGACTTGCTCTTCTGGAAGCTGAGCAAATGGAATCAGTTTGTGGACGTTATTTTCCATCCACTCGCGATAGGGATGACGAGATTTGAGGTCGTTATCGATTTCACTCGATTGCCAAAGTTTGCCTTTGCGCGTATCAATAACGAGGAGTTCACCTGGGCCGACACGCCCCTTTTCTGCGACTTCATCTGGAGCGTAATTCCAAATGCCGATCTCTGATGCTAGGGTGATCAATCTATCTTTGGTTATTACATAGCGAGCAGGGCGAAGGCCATTTCGGTCTAGGTTGCATGCAGCATAACGACCGTCGGACAGGACGATCCCAGCAGGGCCATCCCATGGTTCCATGTGCTTGGAGTTGAAATCGTAAAACGCGCGAAGATCCGGATCCATATCCGGATGGTTTTGCCACGCTGGTGGCACAAGCATGCGCATCGCACGGAAGATATCCATCCCCCCTGCCAAGAATAGATCCAACATGTTGTCTAGGCTTGAAGAATCTGAGCCAGTCTCGTTGACAAATGGTGCGGCGGTTTGTAGGTCGGGCAACAATGGAGATGAGAACTTATAAGCTCGTGCACGTGCCCATTGGCGATTGCCTTCGATGGTGTTGATCTCACCATTGTGGGCAAGGTAACGAAACGGTTGTGCTAATGGCCAACGCGGTTGCGTGTTGGTGGAAAAGCGCTGGTGGAACAAGCATATCGCTGACTCCATGCGCAAATCAGCAAGATCGAGATAAAAACGTGGTAAATCGGCTGGCATACAAAGGCCTTTGTACACCAACACTTGAGTCGACAAACTGCAGATGTAGAAATCTGGATCTTCAGTGATCTGTTTCTCGATACGGCGACGAGCAATATACAGACGGCGTTCGATATCTCGCTCTCGCCATCCTGCGGGGGCAGAAATAAACACTTGTTGAATATTGGGAAGTGAGTCGGTAGCTATGGGGCCGAGCACTTCAGAATTGGTGGGCACTTCGCGCCAGCCTGCAACTGTTAAGGTTTCTTGGGCGAGCTCTTTATTGACGATATCTTTAGCGAATTGAGCTTTCACCGGATCTTGGCTGAAAAAAATCATTCCCACGGCGTATTGTTTGCCAAGGTTAAAACCATTCTCTTCCGCGACGAGGCGTAAGTAGGAGTCGGGTTTTTGTAACAGAAGACCACAACCATCACCGGTTTTACCATCGGCGGCGATACCACCTCGGTGAGTCATTCGGTCAAGTGCAGAAATTGCTGTACGAACCAGCTTGTGGCTTTGTTCGCCTTCCATATGCGCGATCAAGCCAAATCCACAGTTGTCTTTCTCAAGACTTGGATCATAAAGAGCCATTGCAATTCTCCCTTTGCTTACCTGTCTTTCAGACAGGTATATCAACACTGCTTACGTTGATCGTGATGACTAACTATGCATCACCTTTATAGCTTTATGTCTATTTATTCAATAAATACTGTGAAATATTTAACAAATTTAGTGTGTTTTATTTTCATCAGCCTTACAAGCTATAGCTTGTTGTAAAAAAGGTCAAGTTATTAGTAGATCATCACGTGAATATGGTATTTTCCATGTAAATATCTGAAATAGTTCAGTTATTTCAAATTAATAGAGAATTTAACGTTACAAAAAAGTAACGTTTGACTCTGTGGGAAATAAAAAAGACCAGCATAAAATGCTGGTCAAAATAGAAAGGTTGGAAGGAATTGTTTTCTTTTCTCAACCTCAGCCATCGATAGTACTGATGGCTGGGTTATGACTCGAAAAGAGGGAGTGCGAGTACTTCCCTTTATGCAGAAAGCATCAATGAGTCTGCTTTCGCTTCTAAGTTTGTACCACTCATTAAGTAATCATCGATAGTACGAGCACATTCACGGCCTTCATTGATACAACGCACAACCAGAGACTGGCCAGTACGCATGTCACCGGCAGCAAATACGCCTTCTTGGTTGGTGGCGAAATCTTGAGTTGCCACGTTACCGCGATCATCCAAAGCAATATCCAGTTGAGCCAATACACCGCTTGGCTCTGGGTGTAGAAAGCCCATTGCGAGGAATGCCATATCACATGGGATGACTCGTTCGCTGCCTTCGACTTCTTTGAAGCTTGGACGCTCGCCTCGTTTTGCCTCTTCCCAGACGATGTCTGAAATGCGTAGGCCAGTGACTTCGCCTTTATCGTTGCCGATGAATTCCTTAGTCAGAATATTCCAATGACGGTCCACTCCTTCTTCGTGAGAAGTCGAAGTGCGCATGATCATTGGATATTGTGGCCAAGGCATATTCGCTGGACGTTTCTCTGGCGGAATGGGCATGATCTCTACTTGAGTAATGCTCTTCGCGCCGTGACGGTTTGATGTACCTACACAGTCTGAGCCTGTATCACCACCACCAATGACAACCACATGTTTACCTTTTGCGTGAATCTCTTCCGTTTTCAGGTCCATGTTATTGGCACGTCGGTTGTTTTGACCTAGGAATTCCATTGCGAAATGAACGCCTTTTAGCTCACGCCCCGAAACGGGTAAATCGCGCGGAACGGTAGAGCCACCTGTTAACAGAACGACATCGTACTCTTGACGAAGTTGTTGTGCGTTTACATCTACACCGATGTGTTGGTTAACCTTAAACTCGATCCCTGCTTCAGCCATTAGATTGAGCTTACGGTCAATCACTTCCATGCTCAGTTTAAAGTCTGGAATACCAAAACGCAGCAGGCCACCGACTTTCTCGTCACGCTCGAATACCGTCACGGTATGGCCTGCGCTGTTTAACTGCTCAGCAGCAGATAGACCAGCAGGGCCAGATCCAATGATCGCCACTGTTTTACCAGTGCGAGAACGTGGCGTTTTTGGCTTGGCGTATCCTTCACGGTACGCCGTTTCCACGATGGTTTTCTCGATATTACAGATGGTGATTGGGTCTTGGTTAATGCCAAGCACACAAGAGGTTTCACATGGTGCTGGGCACACACGACCAGTAAACTCAGGGAAGTTATTGGTTGAGCTTAGAATGTTCCAGGCTTCTTCCCAGCTATCACGATAGACGGCATCGTTAAACTCAGGGATGATGTTACCGATAGGACAACCGCTATGACAAAACGGTACGCCACAGTCCATACAGCGAGAAGCTTGAGTGTTGATTTTGTTACCAAACTCCTCGTTCAGAACGAACTCTTTGTTGTTCTTGATACGTTCAGCTGGGTCGATCTTCTGTGGTAGTTCACGACCATGTTCTAAAAATCCAGTAGGCTTACCCATTACACTGCCTCCGCTTGAGTTTCGTTTCCTTGAGACTGCGCTTCAGCCTGACGTTGTTGAAGAACCGCTTTGTAGTCACGCGGCATCACCTTAACCATAGAGGCGAGGCTTGCTTCAAAGTTGTCTAGGAAAGACTGAGCGACTTCACTTCCTGTGAATTGAACATGCTTAGTTAGCATGCCGAGTAATAGAGCTTTGTCTTCTTGCTCGATAGGGTCTAGGTCTACTAGCTCTGGGTTCAGTTTCGACTCAAAGTCGCCTGACTTATCCCACACGTAAGCGACACCGCCACTCATACCTGCGGCAAAGTTACGACCGGTTGAACCAAGGATGATCGCTGCACCGCCAGTCATGTATTCACAACCGTGGTCACCGACACCTTCTACCACCACTTTTGCGCCTGAGTTACGAACACAGAAACGTTCACCAGCCATACCGCGAATGAAAGACTCCCCCGAGGTTGCCCCGTAGAAACATACGTTACCCACTACGATGTTATCTTCTGCGACAATGCTTGATTTCGCGTCTGGGTAGAGCACTAACGTGCCGCCCGACAGACCTTTACCCCAGTAGTCGTTCGCATCGCCTTCCACTTCGAACTTCACGCCCTTAGCTAGGAATGCGCCGAATGACTGACCCGCAGAACCTTTGAACTTCACGTTCATTGGTTGAGGCAGACCGGCATCTTTGTACACTTTTGAGATTTCGTTTGACAGCATGGTACCCGCAGAGCGATCCGTGTTAACGATAGGGAATTCGGCATTCACCGTTTCGCCTTTCTCGAGTGCAGGAATGGCGGCTTGAATCAATTTACGGTCAAGCACCGATTCCAGATTGTGGTTCTGTTGCGTTTGGTTATGGATACCGTCTGACTCACGTGGCTGTTCAACGTGTAGAACAGGAGACAGATCGAGATTTTTGTACTTCCAATGAGAGATATCTTGGCGAATCTTCAACTTCTGACCTTGACCGACCATCTCATCGATAGTGCGGAAGCCCAGTTCTGCCATGATTTCACGCAGACCTTGCGCCATGTATTGGAAGAAGGTGACCACGTCTTCTACGCGACCATCAAAGCGCTCGCGAAGTGTCTTGTTCTGAGTCGCGATACCCACAGGACAGGTATTCTTATGACACTTACGCATCATGATACAACCTTCAACCACCAATGCTGCGGTTGCTACGCCCCATTCTTCTGCGCCCAGTAATGTTGCGACTGCAAGGTCGCGAGGTGTCTTCATCTGACCATCTGCTTGAACCACGATACGGTTACGTAGACCGTTTTTCAGTAGCGTTTGGTGGGTTTCTGCCAAGCCGAGCTCCCAAGGAAGACCGGTGTGGCGGATTGAAGACATTGGCGAGGCTCCCGTACCGCCGTCGAAACCAGCGATAAGCACCACGTCCGCTTTGGCTTTCGCTACACCAGACGCGATAGTACCTACGCCTGCTTCCGATACCAGTTTCACGTTCACGCGACCCGCGCGGTTCGCGTTCTTCAAATCGTAGATCAGCTGAGCCAAATCTTCGATGGAGTAGATATCGTGGTGTGGCGGTGGTGAGATCAGCCCGACCCCCGGAGTCGAGTGACGGGTTGCACCGATCCAGTCATCCACTTTGTCACCCGGTAGCTGACCACCTTCACCTGGCTTCGCACCTTGAGCCATTTTGATTTGCAGCTCATCTGCGTTAGTCAGGTAATAGGAGGTGACGCCGAAACGGCCTGAAGCCACCTGCTTGATAGCTGAGCGTTCCCAATCGCCGTTGTCTTTGCGTTCGAAACGCATTGGGTCTTCACCACCTTCACCAGAATTCGATTTTGCGCCGAGGCGGTTCATCGCAACAGCCAGTGTGGAGTGCGCTTCGTAAGAGATAGAGCCGAATGACATTGCGCCCGTCGCAAAGCGTTTGACGATGCTTTCGATTGGTTCAACTTCATCAATAGAGATAGAACCGGCAGGGTTTTTGATGAATGCCAATTGGCTGCGCAGCGTAACCGCGTTATCACCTTGTTTATCTACCGCGGTTGCGTATTGCTTGAACTGCTCATAGTTCTTGTTACGCGTTGATTCTTGCAGTAGAGAAATCGTTTCTGGATTGAATAGATGCTTTTCACCACGTTGTTTCCATTGGTACACACCGCCAACATCCAACATTTGAATTGGGATTTCGCGTTGTGGATAGCCAATGCGGTGACGAACGAGCACTTCTTTGGCGATGTCATCTAACGTCAGACCCTGAATACGAGAAACCGTCCCCGTGAAGTACTTGTCTACCACTGATTTGTGGATACCCAACGCTTCGAAGATTTGCGCACCGTGGTAAGACTGTAGCGTTGAAATCCCCATCTTCGAGAAGATCTTCAATAGACCACCATTGATGGCGTTACGGTAGTTATTGAATAGATCGCGCGGGCTTGCTTCTGGATCTAACTTCTTCGTGCGTTGCAGCTCAATGATGGTTTCGATCACTAGATAAGGGTTAACCGCGTTGGCACCATAACCAATAAGCGTTGCAAAGTGGTGCGTTTCGCGTGCGTCAGCGGTTTCAACCACAATATCACACTTCGCACGTAGCCCTTTACGGATCAAGTGGTGGTGAACGGCACCAACAGCGAGCATTGCAGGGATCGCTGCGTGATTTGAGTTCACGGCACGGTCAGTCAATAAGATGATTGAGTAACCATCGATCACCGCGTCTTCTGCGTATTGACAGATACGTTTTAGTGCACGCTCTAGCTTGCCTTGCTCTTCGCTGGCTTGGAATACGATATCGAGCGTTTTCGCTTGGAGATGTTCGTTATCGATCGCACGCAGTTTCTCAAGTTCAGAGTTAGCAAGGACTGGTGATTCCAGCTCTACCTTTTGACAGTGAAGCGGGGTTTCAGCCAGCAGGTTTTGATCTTTACCCAAATAGGTGTTGAGCGACATTACCATGCGCTCACGGATCGGGTCTATCGGCGGGTTGGTGACCTGCGCAAACAGCTGCTTAAAGTAGTTTGAAAGATGCTGAGATTGGTGAGAAAGCACCGCGAGTGGCCAGTCGGCACCCATTGCAGACAGTGGTTCTTTGCCGTCATTCGCCATTGGAACGATGATTTCGTTCACTTCTTCGGTGCTGACACCAAACGCTTGCTGGCGATACAAAAGATGTTTTGGATTAGGTTGGCTGAATTGGTTGCTCGCATCTGGTAATTTTTTCAGGCTGAGTAGATTTTCTTCTACCCATTTCTCGTAAGGTTGCGCTGTCGCGATGGTGTCTTTTACTTCTTCATCAGAAACGATCCGACCTTGTTCTAGATCCGCCACGAAAATACGACCTGGTTGCAGGCGGCCACGGAATTCTACGTTTTCAGGTTTGATGTTCACCACGCCTGATTCTGATGCCATCACAAGGAAGTTATCTTTGGTCACTGTGTAGCGAGAAGGGCGAAGGCCATTACGATCTAGAGTCGCACCGACTTGAACACCGTCAGTAAAACAGACCGATGCAGGGCCATCCCATGGTTCCATTACATTCGCATGGTACTGATAAAATGCACGGCGTTTCGGATCCATAGTTTTGTTTTCTTGCCATGCTTCCGGGATCATCATCATCAGAGCATGTGGCAGGCTGCGACCAGAGAGAACTAGGAGCTCAAGTGCCATATCGAAGTTGGATGAATCTGAACTGTTTTCCTGACAAATTGGAAGCAGCATGTCGATCTCTGCCTGAGTGAACAGATCGGATTCGATAATCGCTTCACGAGCTTTCATCCAGTTCAGGTTACCGCGAACAGTGTTGATTTCACCGTTGTGAGCGATGTAACGGAAAGGCTGTGCAAGGCGCCATTTCGGGAAGGTATTGGTTGAAAAGCGCGAGTGCACCAGTGCCAGCGCAGTCACCATGGTTGGGTTTTGCAGGTCCAAGAAATATTGAGGAACTTGTTCTGTCGTTAACTGACCTTTGTACACCAATGTCTTGTATGACATTGAGTTTATGTAGAAGTCGTCACCAATGTTCGAAATGCTTTCTAGACAAACCCGTACCGTGTAGTTACGAAGAACATACAGTTTGCGTTCAAGCTCTTCTGGTGTGATGCCGGGGCCACCAGAGATAAACACGTGCTCAAACTGAGGTTCAGTGCTGAGTGGATCGGCACCAATCATCGAGTTATCGGTTGGCATTACGCGATAGCCGATCACTTCAAGATCTAAGCGTTTGGCATTACGCTCTAGAATGTCACGACACTGTGCGCGTTTGTATTCATCTTTTGGGAATAGAACGACACCCACACCATACTTTTCGAAACAAGGCAGTTTAATACCGAGTTTAACGGCTTCTTCTAATAGGAATTCATGAGGTTTTTGTAGCAAGATACCTGCACCATCACCGCTGCATGGGTCACAACCTTGACCACCACGGTGTTCCATTCGTGCCAGCATGTCTAACGCTTGGGTCACTACGTCATGAGATTTACGGTTTTTAAGGTGAGCAACAAAACCGATTCCACAAGCGTCATGCTCCAGTTCAGGAGTATATAGACCCTGTGAATTTTGCTCTCTATTTACCATAGATACATCCTTCCAGTTCAATGTCGACGCAAAAATACCGGGCAGACAAACGCCGCCTAGCAAATTGATTACGTCTTGTCCTTTATATTTATTATCGCCACCAGTCTAGGTTGACCAGTCTTGATTCCTTTCCGTATCTCGCAGGAAAAATATTGCGAGAAAAACAATCCTTGGTGATATCCCTTTATTTAATGCCACTCTGTAGTGATTTATATAGGTAGGAGTGGAATAACACCGACAAATCCCGCTGTGTGCTTTGTAATAAAAATCACAAAATGCACCGGGTTGTGTAAGTATCCTACAATTTTGTTACTTCGGAATGCAACGAAAAAGTCGCCGTTGTAACCCAATTTTTTCGTCTAATTATGCAATTTCATGTTTAATACTGGCGCAGATTTACGGCTTTTTGTTTGTATTTATGCAAGTTTATTGATTTTGACCTACTTGGGTTTTGTTTGAATTGATTAATATTGCTTGTTTTTTCTTGCAGGGATGTAATTTGTTTACATGACCGTAATGAGGTTGATTATGGTTCGCAATTGTGAGGGTTTATGCAGTTACACGAGTTGGTCAATACACTAGGCCAAGATCTTCAACGCCGATACGGTGAAAAAGTACATAAATTAACGTTACACGGCGGGTTTAGCTGCCCAAACCGTGATGGAACGATTGGTCGCGGTGGCTGTACATTTTGTAACGTAGCTTCGTTTGCGGATGAAGAAGTCCAAGTAAAAAGCATTCATGATCAATTGAAAGATCGTGCGGGGGAAGTCGACCGAGCGAAGAGGTATCTGGCGTATTTTCAGGCTTACACCAGTACTTATGCTGAGGTCCAGGTGCTTAAGAATATGTATGAAGAAGCACTTAAAGCGGTCGACATCGTTGGCTTATGTGTGGGGACTCGTCCTGACTGTGTGCCTGATGCCGTGCTGGACTTATTGTCTGATTACGTCCGTCAAGGTTACGAGATCTGGCTTGAGCTTGGCCTGCAAACCGCAAACAACCGAACACTTAAGCGAATTAATCGTGGTCATGATTTCGAATGTTACGCTGAGATCACTAAACGTGCGCGTGCGCTAGGCATTAAAGTATGTACGCATCTGATTGTTGGGTTGCCGAAGGAGACTCGTGACAATAACGTCGAGACGTTACAAAAAGTATTAGAAGTAGGAACCGATGGGATCAAGCTTCATGGCTTACATATCGTAGAAGGTAGTACCATGGCAAAAGCGTGGCGAGCAGGTAAATTAGAAGCACCTGAGTTAGAGGAGTACGTCGCAATCGCGAGTGAGCTTATTCGTCTAACGCCACCAGAAGTGGTTTATCATCGCGTATCATCTGCCGCGCGTCGACCAACATTATTGGCTCCGTTATGGTGCGAAAACCGTTGGTTAGGTATGACTGAAATCGGCCGCGTGCTCAATATTTATGGTGCTCAAGGGAGCTTAACCGGAAATACTTTTATCTATACCAAGCCCGAATTAATAGCCGCTCACTCAATAAATCCCTGATCGGTTCGAAAAGGTTGAGAGCAAGAGTGTGTAAATGAAAGTGTGTCCTCTCCTAGTGAAGGTATTTAGAGGTATATTGCTAACGCTTTGTGACCGCTTGCTCTAAGTTGATCGCTGGTTGTTTAAATTGCCGTATTAAACACGTTAAACTGGCTAGAGCCTGTGTTTTTGCTTGCGGTCTCTTATCGTCAGCACGGCTTGTAGTGCGCGTTGTTACTAATCAAATCGACCTAAATTGCCTTAGGCCGAATATGCCTGCCCATTTCTCATCACCAAAGGGCGATGTCTAGCCAGTACCATGGAGTCGTTAATGAAACCCATGAAAAATCTCGCTCAGTATTATGTTGACCTGCTAGTCAAGCTGGGGATTGTCCGTTTTTCTATTTTGCTCGCTCTTGCGTTGGTGGCGTTGGCCGTTGTGGTGCAAGTAGGGATTACTTTGGCATTGAAGGGGCGAGTGGATGATATTGATATTGTCCGTTCGGTATTTTTTGGTCTGTTGATCACGCCTTGGGCGGTGTATTTTCTTTCCGTTGTTGTTGACCAATTAGAGGAGTCACGTCAACGTTTGACTAAGCTGGTGTCTAAGCTCAAAGACATGCGCTCACGCGACCAGGAGCTAAATTACCAACTGCAACAGAATATCGAAAAGCTTAATCAAGAAATTGAAGAGCGCATTAAAGCCCAAGCCGCCCGTGAAGAAGCAATGCAAGATCTCGAGAATGAGGTCTTTCAGCGTGAGCGAACCCAATTGGAGCTGGCTGAGCGCACAGCTTTATTACGTTCATTTATTGATGCTTCACCCGACTTGATTTACTACCGCAATGCTGATGGCGTGTTCTCGGGATGTAACCGTGCAATGGAAGAGTTAACTGGTAAGAAAGAGCACCAGTTAGTCGGTTTAAGCCCATGGGATGTTTATAGCAAAGAAATCGCTGAAAGCATCGTTAATACCGACCAAAAAGTCTTTGCTGATAATCAAGCCATCACTTATGAGCAATGGCTAGAATATCCAGATGGTCGTAAACATTACTTTGAGTTGCGCAAGGTTCCATTTTATAGCAAAGATGGCCGACACTTGGGCCTTGTTGGCTTCGGTCGTGACATCACTGAGCGTAAGCGTCATCAAGAATCGTTGGAAAAGGCCAGCCGTGACAAAACCACCTTTATTTCTACCATTAGTCATGAACTTCGTACCCCGCTTAATGGGATTGTGGGTTTAAGCCGAATGCTTCTCGATAGCCCATTAACAAAAGAGCAGCGCAAGCACATGCAAACCATCAATGTGAGTGCTATTACGTTGGGTAACATCTTTAACGATATTATCGATATGGATAAATTTGACCGTCGTAAGTTGGAGTTGCTACCAGCGCCATTGAACTTTGAAGACTTCGTTGCCGAAATTGAAAGCATATCGGCGCTGATGGCACAACAAAAGGGACTTCGCTTTGACTTAGAGCGTCTGAGTGAATTACCAAAAGCCATTGAAGTCGATGCTACTCGTTTACGTCAGGTAATCTGGAACTTAGTCAGTAATGCGATGAAATTCACCAAAGAAGGTGGCGTTGTGATGACAGTTAGCGCTGAAGTTGAAGATGAATTTGCGACCATAGTGATGGAAGTTGAAGACACGGGCATTGGTATTCCTGAAGAGGAACTCGATAAAATCTTCGCGATGTATTATCAGGTCAAGTCGGGTAAAGATAACCTTCATGCTGTTGGCACGGGGATCGGTCTGGCAGTATCAAAGCAGCTAATGAATATGATGGATGGGGATATAACGGTCGTCAGTGAAGAAGGGTTTGGTAGTACTTTTACGGTGTCGATTCATGTGCCAGTTGTCGAATTAGAGGAGCCCGTGATAGCTGCGCAACGAGAGAGTCTCCATTTAAACATCTTTATGGTTGAGGATATTGAGCTGAACGTTACCGTGGCGAAATCTTTACTTGAGAGCTTAGGTCACTCGGTGACAGTGGCGATGACGGGTAAGGAGGCGCTGGTTAATTTTGTGCCAGAAAAATATGATTTAGTACTGTTAGATATCCAGCTGCCAGATATGACAGGTTTTGATGTTGCGAAGTACTATCTTGAACACTATGACAACTTACCACCATTAGTCGCATTAACGGCGAATGTGATGAAAGACCGCCGTGAATATTTGGATAGTGGCATGGATGATGCGATTAGTAAGCCGCTCGCGGTCAATGCTATTCAGTCGGTAATTAATAAGTTTTTCGCCCATAAAGTCGACCAAACTGAGCCAATCTTAGCTTCAGGCGTGGCGAAAGAGGCGACGCCATCTCCAGTGATTGAGACACATTTGCTTGATCTGGATATGTTAGAGTCGTACGTAGACATCGTTGGCGCGAAGCCAGTTTATGAGAGCATTAAAATGTTTGAAGACATGATGCCCGATTATATTGAAGTCCTAGACTCAAACATGATGGCCAAAGATAAAGATGGCGTTGTTTCTGAAGCGCATAAAATTAAAGGAGCGGCTGGTTCGATTGGTCTAAAGCGTATCCAGAGTGTTGCGCAAAAGGCTCAGTCTCCAGAGATGCCAGCGTGGTGGGAAAATATTTCAGATTGGGTTGAAGAGATTAAAAATGAATACCAGAACGATATTCAAGTACTCAAATGTTGGTTGGAACAAAGGAAATAACATGAAAATAATTGCACCAATGGTCTGGGTTATGGCTTTTTTGATAGCAGGCTGTAGTTCCATTCCTAACGTGAATTGGCAACAAAATAGCCAGATTACGATTAACCAAGTAAATATTGAACTTAAGAGCAACCTTTGGGTGAACCTAATGCCAGCAGTCGGTGAGGCTCAAGAACAAAGTATTCAGGGAGCGCTTTACCTTGAGGGGAACCAACAGCTACCAGCTAACCTTACCGCTGAAGCGCTCGTTATTAAGCAAGGTGATGTAAAGTGGCTGGTGAGCGGAGAATCATTAGAGACTCGCACCCACAGTGAGAATCAATGGGAAGTGGCGTTCACGTCTGAAATTGACGCAGACGCAGATAAATTTGTTGATATCGCCGTTCTTTTAGATGATGCAGGAAAGCAGCGTTGGCTAGTGGAAAAATACGTGAAGATAAATAAGGTTTACTAGCTTACTGCCAAGGTAAATAAACAAAAGGGCTTACTCATTGAGCAAGCCCTTCGTGTATGCGAGTCAATTAATCTTCTAGATCGCCACAGAAGCGGTAACCTTCACCGTGAATGGTCGCGATGATTTCTGGTGTGCCTGATACAGATTCGAAATGTTTACGAATACGACGGATAGTTACGTCGACAGTACGGTCGTGTGGTTTCAGCTCACGGCCTGTCATCTTCTTAAGCAGATCGGCACGAGTCTGAATTTTCCCCGGGTTTTCGCAGAAGTGCAGCAGAGCACGAAATTCAGAACGAGGAAGCTTGTAGCTATCACCTGACGGGCTCACAAGAGATCGGCTGTTGATGTCCAGTACCCAACCATTGAATTCGTATTTTTCTACTGAGCGCTTTTCTTCTTGTACAGCATTAGAGCTCATCGAGCGGCTTAGCAAGTTACGTGCACGAATAGTTAGCTCACGTGGGTTGAATGGTTTCGTGATGTAGTCATCAGCACCAATCTCTAGACCAAGGATCTTGTCAACCTCATTGTCACGTCCTGTCAGGAACATCAGGGCCACGTTCGCTTGTTCGCGCAGTTCACGCGCCAACAAGAGGCCATTCTTGCCTGGAAGGTTAATGTCCATAATAACCAAGTTGACTGAGTTGTCAGACAACACTTGGTGCATCTCTTCACCGTCACTGGCTTCAAAAACAGCGTATCCCTCTGCTTCAAAAATACTCTTAAGAGTGTTACGAGTTACTTGCTCATCTTCAACGATAAGAATCTGCGGGGTTTGCATTGGCGGTACCTAAATTTGTGACAAAATTGTGCTAATAGAATAAATTCTAGGCAAAAATATAACATACAGGTAATGTGATTTTGATAATAAATCAAGTTGATCAAAAAAACACTTCTTTCAGTTATCCGCCTTCCATGGAGTTTTGCCGGTTCACCAGTATCCAGTGGCGACGTTTATTCTAAAGGGCTTGTTTACTTTTCACTTCCTACCTTTGACGGGGGCCTGAAAAGTAAACACCCTAGGGTATGGAGCGGATTTTATATTGTTAACAGCATGCTAACAATGCTCAAATGTTAATTCCATTCAGTTTGTTGATTTACATCAATTGATGAAATGTAACTGTTATTAATCGTTTAAGAGTTATGGTAGAAAAAAGTAATACAAACATAGATGCATCGTTATGGAATGCTTATTCGGAGGCTTTATTTGATTTTAAGGCAGAATGGAGCACTTCGAGCTATGCAGTGATAACTGCTTGGAACCCATACAGTATTTTGCGGTCAAAAGAAGATAACTGCATAAGTAATCAAGCATTAGAAAAGCAGCTCCAACATGTGAACTACACACGTGTGACGGTCGGCAATCGCAGCTTTACATGGTACGAAGAGAGTTTTGCGGCAGAACTCACGCCGGAGTCAGCGGTTGGATTGGCGAATTGCTTTCAACAAAACGCGATTTATTATGTTATTGATGACGAACTGTACCTAATTGCTTGTTCTGAGCCAAAATTAATGCACAAGTTAGGCTCAATAAAGCCTCGACTCGTCTAGAAGGATACCACTCACTGAGCGCTGCTTAGGGGAGAATATTCACGGAGGAAATATGAGAGACATAACACCCGATATTTGTGACCAATTTGAAAACCAAGTGACCTTGCTAAGCTTGCCTTTACAGAATTTTGGTCAACGCGCTGCTTTTTATGGTGAGATTGTCACAGTACGTTGCTATCACGATAACTCAAAAGTACGTGAAGTGCTAAGCGAGGACGGCACTGGTAAAGTTTTAATTGTCGATGGACATGGGTCGTGTCAGAAAGCGCTGCTTGGTGACCAACTGGCTATACTGGGTATTGAGAATGGTTGGGAAGGCATTATTGTTTATGGTGCGGTGCGTGATGTGGTGCAAATGTGCCAAATGGACATTGGTATTCAGGCTCTTGGAACTTGTCCATTTAAAACAGAGAAACGTGGTATGGGAGATGTGAATGTGACCCTGACCATGCAGAACCAAATCGTACAGCCTAAGCATTACGTTTATGCTGACTGGAATGGGGTGTTAATTTCGAAACAAAAGTTGGATTTTTAAAAACGGAAACCTAAACCGACTTCAATACCTTGTTGCCAATCTTGATAATCTAAGGTCGCGTGAATATCTAACTTATCGGTAATTTTTACGCGACTCGATACCTCAGCGGCGAGGCTACTGTCTTCTTGACGAATCCCTTCAGACGTCGCACCTTTGTAAGAACGTACGCTACTTTTCAAACTGATACGATCATTGAAATGATAATTTATTCCACTGAGGAAACCACTTTGATTTTGTGTTGGGGCGTTGTTGATTCGTGCGCCGACATAGACATCAACAGAATCGAAAAGCTCATATGCATATCCCGTATCTATATTCCACACATCAAAGTTGTCTAACTGATGGTTATCACTGGATATAAACAGTTTATGAGGGGAAAAGCTTACTTTTCCGGGAAGAGGAGGGAGCTCGTTTGCGAGGCAAGCACCAGACACAGCAAATAGCAGCAGAGGAAGTCTTCTTTTCATGTTCACTACTCCTTGTGTCAACTTCCCTTGTGTCAACTTCCACATCAATACGCGTTAAAAACCTTCACAATTAAAGCATAGGATATGAAAGCTAGTTTGCTTATTTTATAAATAATTCGATCTTATGCACATTGATCAAAATTAAGCTGCCGATAAGTTTCATAACAATTTCTAATCGTATGATCGTACGATTTATGGCAAAGATCAGATTAGTCATGATTTAAAATTTATTGAGTTGATAAGTGACATAGAAAAAGGGGAGATAGATTTATTTAAAGGCAACTGTCTGTAATTACATCTAAATATCAAGGACATTGAACAGTAGAAATCTCTTTAAGACTGAAAATAAACAATTATTTGTTGACTATGGTTCGGAAACTCGGTAAACGTAGACTTAAGCAAACACAATTATTGTTGAATATTTATTTATGCCATCTAACAGCCTAGTAGTAATGACCACGACCATTATTATTACCGACACGACACATGTTGGGGCAGGCTGCTGAGCGAAAGAAATTCACGAAAAAGGCCTGTATCCAACAAGATACAGGCCTTTTTTTATGCTTTTTTATAAAGAATTTAGACCAATTTAAAAGATATACCGGAGGAAGGGATGCGAGTATTGAAGTTTGGCGGTTCATCACTAGCTGATGCAGATCGCTTTTTAAGAGCGGCAGACATCATTGCCAATAACGCTCAACAAGAAGAAGTAGCTGTTGTGCTTTCTGCACCAGGAAAAACCACGAACAAATTGGTAGCCGTCATAGAAAGTGCGTTACGTAACGGTGAAGCAGAGCTACAAATTAAGGAATTAGATGAGTCGCTTAACACGCTTTTCACGCAAATCAAAGCAGTGTTGCCGAATATCGATGGCGCTGGTTTTGATAACCAAGTAAAAACCTCGCTTTCTCAGCTTCGTCAGTACGTCCATGGAATTAACCTTCTTGGAATGTGCCCAAACAATGTGAATGCTCGTATCATTAGTAAAGGCGAGCGTGTTTCTATCCAGTTGATGAAAGCGGTGCTAGAAGCAAAAGGTCAACAAGCGAACTTAATCGATCCAGTTGAATATCTATATGCGCAAGGTGATCATCTTGAAGCGATGGTTGATGTGGATATTTCAACACAAAACTTCCGTCAAACCCCTCTTCCTCAAGGGCATGTCAATATTATGCCTGGCTTCACTGCGGGTAACGAAAAGGGGGAGTTAGTTACACTTGGCCGTAATGGATCTGACTATTCAGCTGCGGTATTGGCGGCGTGTCTACGTGCTGATTGCTGTGAAATTTGGACGGACGTTGATGGCGTTTATAACTGCGACCCTCGCTTAGTCGAAGATGCGCGTCTGCTCAAATCATTGAGCTACCAAGAGGCGATGGAGCTTTCTTACTTCGGCGCATCCGTGCTGCATCCGAAAACCATCGCACCCATTGCTCAATTCCACATCCCATGCCTGATCAAAAACAGTTTTAATCCACAAGGCGCAGGTACGTTGATTGGCCAAGACACTGGCGAAGATAATCTCGCAATCAAAGGCATTACAACGTTGGGTGACCTAACGATGGTCAATGTTTCTGGCCCTGGCATGAAAGGCATGGTTGGTATGGCAAGTCGCGTATTCGGTGCGATGTCTTCAGCCGGTGTCTCTATTGTGCTTATCACGCAGTCTTCTTCTGAATACAGCATCAGTTTTTGTATTGAAGCTGAAGACAAACCAAAAGCACAACAGGTGCTGGCTGATGCGTTTGAGCTGGAATTAAAAGACGGTTTGTTAGAGCCAGTAGAGTTTATTGATAATGTGTCAATCATCACGCTTGTTGGGGATGGCATGCGTACTTCTCGCGGTGTAGCTTCACGTTTCTTCTCTTCTCTAGCGGAGGTAAACGTCAACATCGTTGCAATCGCTCAAGGATCATCTGAACGTGCTATCTCTGCGGTTATTCCCGAAGATAAGATCTCTGAGGCGATCAAAGCGTGTCACGAGAACTTATTTAATTCAAAGCACTTCTTAGACGTGTTCGTGGTTGGTATCGGCGGTGTTGGTGGTGAGCTGGTGGATCAGATTGAACGCCAACAAGCGAAACTAGCAGAGAAAGGCATCGTGATTCGCGTCTGTGGTTTGGCAAACAGCAAGGGGCTGTTGCTCGATAGTGAAGGCTTACCGCTAGAGCACTGGCGTGATCGTATGTCGGTTGCGACAGAAGAATTCAGCTTAGCACGTTTGATTTCATTGGTTCAGCGTAACCATATCATTAACCCAGTGCTAGTTGACTGTACGTCAAGCGAAGACATTGCCAACCAATACGCCGACTTCCTAGCAGCAGGCTTCCACGTAGTTACACCAAATAAAAAAGCCAACACAGCTAGCATGGCGTACTACCATCAGTTACGCGATGTTGCGCGCAGCTCTCGCCGTAAACTAATGTACGAAACGACAGTGGGCGCTGGACTACCAGTGATCGAAAACCTACAAAACCTGATCTCGGCAGGGGATGAGCTTGAGCGATTTACCGGTATTTTGTCGGGCTCTTTATCTTATATCTTTGGTAAGCTGGACGAAGGTATGAGCTTAAGTGAAGCAACAAATATCGCCAAGCAAAATGGTTTTACTGAACCGGATCCACGTGATGACCTCTCTGGTATGGATGTGGCGCGGAAACTGTTGATTCTGGCTCGTGAGTCGGGTATGTCTCTAGAGCTAGAAGACGTAGTGGTAGATCAAGCGTTACCACCAGGCTTTGATGATTCAGGCAGTGTTGATGAGTTTATGGCACGTCTCCCAGAGGCGGATGCTTACTTTAAAGAGCTATCAGAAAAAGCGGCAGAAGAAGGCAAAGTGTTGCGATATGTTGGTGAAATTATCGATGGTAAATGCAAAGTGAGCATGGCAGCAATGGATGAAAATGACCCTATGTTTAAAATCAAAGATGGTGAAAACGCATTGGCGTTCTACAGCCGCTACTATCAGCCAATTCCTTTGGTACTGCGTGGCTACGGTGCCGGTACCGAGGTAACGGCAGCAGGTGTATTTTCTGATGTAATGCGTACTTTAGGTTGGAAGCTAGGGGTATAACAATAATGAGTTCAAGTGATATGGATGTAGTGGTTTATGCTCCAGCATCAATCGGTAATGTCAGCGTTGGTTTTGATGTGCTGGGGGCGGCAATATCCCCAGTTGATGGCACTTTGTTGGGCGACCGAGTGCAAGTTAAAGCAGGGACAGAGCCGTTCAGTCTCAAAACGGCAGGCAGTTTTGTTGCTAAGCTGCCAACAGAGCCAAAAGAAAACATCGTTTATGACTGCTGGGTGGTGTTTGCTCGCGAGCTAGATAAAAAAAGCGTAGAACTAAAACCACTTGAAATGACACTAGAAAAGAACATGCCAATCGGCTCGGGTTTAGGCTCGAGTGCATGTTCCATCGTCGCGGCTCTGGATGCATTAAACCGCTTCCATGGTCAACCGCTTAACGAGACAGAGTTACTGGCGTTGATGGGAGAAATGGAAGGCAAGATCTCTGGTGGCATTCACTACGACAACGTCGCGCCGTGTTACCTTGGCGGTGTGCAATTGATGCTGGAAGAGTTGGGTATCATCAGCCAAGAAGTACCTTGTTTTGATGATTGGTACTGGGTCATGGCGTATCCGGGCATCAAAGTATCAACAGCAGAAGCGCGTGAGATCCTACCATCTCAGTACCGCCGACAAGATATCATTGCTCATGGTCGTCACCTTGCGGGCTTTATTCATGCGTGTCATTCAGGTCAGCCAGAGTTGGCTGCAAAAATGATCAAAGACGTGATCGCCGAACCGTATCGTGAGAAACTGCTTCCAGGCTTTGCGGATGCCCGTCAATACGCAGCGTCTGCGGGAGCATTAGCAACTGGTATTTCTGGCAGTGGCCCGACACTGTTCAGTATTTGCAAAGAGAAAGAAGTCGCTGAGCGAGTTGCTCGCTGGTTAGAACAGAACTACGTACAAAACGAAGAAGGATTCGTCCACGTTTGTCGTTTAGATAAGCAGGGTTCGAAAATAACAGGAAGTGAGCTATGAAGCTTTACAATATAAAAGAAAATGATGAACAAGTTTCCTTTGGCCAAGCCGTTCGCCAAGGGCTAGGTCGTAACCAAGGTCTATTTTTCCCATCGGAATTACCAAAATTTGAAGACGTTGATGCACTACTGGCAGAAGACTTTGTCTCTCGTAGCACTAAGATTTTATCAGCGTTTATCGGTGATGAGCTGGCAGAAGAGCAAGTTAACGCACTGGTTGACGCTGCATTCCAATTTCCGGCGCCAATCAACCAAGTGAAAGACGGCGTTTACGCATTGGAGCTTTTCCATGGTCCAACGCTAGCCTTTAAAGACTTTGGTGGCCGCTTTATGGCGCAATCTCTTGCCGCGGTATCGGACGGCGGTAAGATCACCATTCTTACTGCCACTTCTGGCGATACTGGCGCAGCCGTTGCGCACGCTTTCTACGGTATGGAAGACATCAACGTTGTGATCCTTTACCCGAAAGGCAAGATCAGCCCACTGCAAGAAAAACTGTTCTGTACGCTAGGTAAAAACATTCACACCGTCGCGATAAATGGTGACTTCGACGCGTGTCAGGCTCTTGTGAAACAAGCCTTTGGTGATGCGGCACTGCGTGAAGAGATCGGTCTGAATTCAGCGAACTCAATCAACATTAGCCGTTTGATGGCGCAAATCTGTTACTACTTTGAAGCGGCAGCGCAAATGAGTAAGCAAGAGCGTGAAAACTTAGTCGTGTCGGTACCAAGCGGTAACTTCGGTAACCTAACCGCAGGTCTACTGGCAAAAGCGCTGGGTCTGCCTATCAAGCGCTTTATCGCTGCAACCAACGCCAATGATACCGTGCCACGTTACCTAGAAACAGGTAAGTGGGAGCCAAAACCAACAGTGGCAACCACATCGAACGCAATGGACGTGAGTCAGCCGAACAACTGGCCGCGTATCGAAGAGCTCTGCCGCGTAAAAGAATGGGGCCTAGAGACACTCGGTAAAGGCGCGGTTTCTGATGAGCAAAGCGCACAATCAGTAAAAGACCTGTACGCACTGGGCTACTTATGCGAGCCGCACGGTGCGATTGCTTACCGCGTTCTTGAAGAGCAATTGCAAGAAGGTGAAACCGGTCTATTCCTATGTACCGCGCACCCTGCGAAGTTCAAAGAAGTCGTTGATGAGATTCTGCAAACAGACATTGATCTTCCAGCTCCGCTAGCGAAACACGCGGCAATGGAACTGCTATCTGAAGATCTGGATGCTGACTTTGATGCACTCAAAGCTGTATTGCGCCGAGTTCAATAAGCGAATGCAACAGGAATAAGAGAAAGGTGGAGTTTGCTTCCACCTTCTGGTTTTCCAAATAATAAAAAAACGGCGCTCTTTGAGCGCCGTTTTTAAAATTGGCTGGAGTGTATCTTTATTATAGAGATTCAGTAAATGTACGAGCGATAACGTCACGTTGCTGCTCTGGCGTGAGTGAGTTGAAACGTACCGCGTACCCAGAAACACGAATTGTTAGCTGCGGGTATTTCTCTGGGTGAGCCACGGCATCTTCTAGCGTTTCACGTTTAAGAACGTTTACGTTCAAGTGCTGACCGCCTTCAATCTTCGGCGCTGTTTCGATAGCCACTTCACGGCTTTCGTATTCACCTAGGTCGCTGATTGCGATAACTTGGTCTGCTTCGTAGCCTGCCGTTGCTGCAACACAACGCGCTTCGTTCTTTTCACTATCTAGTAACCAGATAGAGTTTAGTAGGTCGTCGTTTGCTGCTTTTGTAATTTGGATACCTTGGATCATCACTATCTCCTAGACCACGTACGTGGTGATTATTGGTGTTAATTTTCGAGTTTTCGTTGAGCTGAGTATTATATAGCTAATATCCACTATTTTAATATTGATTTAAGTCAAAAAACAACCAAAAACATTGTTTTTATTAAGGTTGTTTTGTTATTCTAAATCAATGAAACCTTTGAAAACACAATGGTTATCATTTGTTGGACAATGTAAAGAATTTTCAAACTTATTTTTTTGTTGTAAGTTTACTACAAAAGTGAGTTTAAAAATTGACCTTGCTAACGTAACGAGCTGTATATGGGTAGTTATCCTGAAAGTCTAAAGTGATTAAAAACAAATATGAAAAACAAATTAGGAAACAAATTTATTGGTGCACATGTTTCTGCGGCCGGTGGTGTTGATCAAGCGCCGTTAAGAGCTCGTGAGATCGGTGCGAATGCTTTTGCTTTATTTACCAAAAACCAGCGTCAATGGGTTGCAAAGCCGCTGGAAGAAAAAACCATCAATGCATTTAAAGCCAACTGCAAAATGTTGGGGTTTGGTGCGGAGCACATTCTGCCGCACGATTCTTATTTGATTAATTTAGGCGCTCCGGAAGAAGAGAAGTTGAATAAATCACGTGCTGCATTTATTGATGAGATGGAGCGATGCAACCAGCTAGGGTTAACTTTGCTTAACTTTCATCCGGGGAGCCACTTAAAGAAAGTCTCTGAGCAAGCGTGTTTGGCTACGATTGCTGAGTCGATCAACCTTGCGCATAAAGTGGTGCCGGACGTGATCGCGGTGATTGAGAACACCGCTGGTCAAGGCACGAATTTAGGTTGGAAATTTGAGCACCTTGCAGAAATCATCGACCAAGTCGAAGACAAAGAACGTGTTGGCGTATGTATCGATACCTGCCATACGTTTACTGCGGGTTATGACCTGCGTACAAAAGAAGATTGCGAACGTACTTTTGCTGAGTTTGAGCGTATTGTCGGTATGCACTATTTAAGAGCAATGCATCTAAATGATTCAAAAGTTGAGTTTGCCAGCAAAGTGGATCGCCACCACTCATTAGGTAAAGGAGAGATCGGATGGGATTGTTTTGAGTACATCGCGAAAGACCCTCGCTTTGATGGTATCCCTCTGATTTTAGAAACAATTGACCCTGATATTTGGCAGCAAGAGATTAATGCGTTACGCCAGTTTCACCTAGAGGTTACCAACAGCGACTAACGCCATAACAAAGTTGGCATCTTTCTTCCTTAGTTATTGGGTATATCTGATTTAAAAAGAAGGATGCCATGATGTCTCGACCACACTCTTTTGCTTCTTACGCATATAGCCGACGTGCACTGCGCTTACCAATGCCAAACCGTCATATTGCGGGTCAAGGGCATTTCCGAACACCACAGAAGCAATAGTTTCTCATCACTGCTCCCTAGTCGACGGTAAGTTATGTTTTTGTTTGTTCCGGTTTTGCTCGTTAGAATAGAGGAAAATATAAGGGGAGAAACTTTCCATGAATCAGTCACTGACTTGGCACGATGTGATCGGCGAAGAAAAAAAACAAAGCGACTTTGTCAAAACCTTGAATTTTGTTGAGGCAGAGCGAGCGGCTGGCAAAGTCATTTATCCGCCAGCGAAAGATGTATTCAACGCCTTTCATTTTACCGAGTTTAACCACGTTAAAGTCGTGATATTGGGGCAAGACCCATACCATGGCCCTAATCAGGCTCACGGTCTGTGCTTTTCTGTACTTCCTGGGGTAAAAACACCACCGTCTTTGATGAATATGTATAAAGAGCTAGTTCAAGATATCGAAGGGTTTCAGATCCCTCAGCACGGTTTTCTGCAAAGTTGGGCAGAGCAGGGCGTATTGCTGCTTAATACGGTGTTGACGGTCGAGCAAGGCAAAGCGCACTCTCATTCAAAAAGTGGTTGGGAAGCGTTCACTGATCGAGTTATTGAAGCTGTTAATCAACATCAACAAGGCGTGGTGTTTTTGTTGTGGGGAGCACATGCACAGAAAAAAGGTCAGTTTATCGACCGCAATAAGCATCATGTTTTAACTGCGCCGCACCCATCTCCTTTGTCTGCTCACCGAGGTTTCTTTGGTTGTAAGCATTTCTCCCAAGCAAACCAGCTACTTGCCTCACAAGGAAAAGAGGTGATCAATTGGCATTTGCCATTGAGCGTATAAAAAGCAGAGGCAACGGTCAGGAGCATTGTGACCGTTGTTTTTTTGAGCACGCTCGAAGCTGATGAAGTATTTCTCATATACACTTATTAAAGAGGTATTAAGGAGAGATACTATGATGATCGAAAGAATTCGACGAGAACATGGCTATATGGTTCGTCTGTTGGCTATATTGCGCCATAAACTCAATGCAATAAAACAAGAACGTCCAATTAACTACGCGTTAGTGGGCGAGATTGTTGATTACCTTTCTAACCATTCAGAAAAAGTCCACCATCCAAAAGAAGATATTCTCTATCACCACTTTATTGAACACTATGGTAAACAAAAAAACATGGAAAACTTGGAAAAGGAGCACCAAGAGTTAGCCAGTAAAACCAAAGAGTTTGCTTCAGTCATAGAGATGATTTTGCAAGATGCGGTGGTACCACAAGATATATTTATCGCTCATCTTGAAGATTTTATCGATTCTCAAAAACGCCATTTGGAGCTAGAGGAGAGAAAAATCTTGCCTTTGATCGAAGAGCTGTTTACCACAGAAGATTGGCAGCACGTAGAAAGCTTATGGAGTGTGAGTGAAGATGACCCCGTGTTTGGTGACACGATAGCAGATCAGTATCAACAACTGGCTGAACGTGTCCGTCAAAGTGATACGGAGTTTGTATAAAGTTAATACGATCCCGATCGTGTATCGGTCAACTCGATTTGTAGATGCTTTGTAGAAATCTAGGCGTTCTGTACAAAACCAAAGGCACCATAACGGTGCCTTTGGTTTGAATTAGAGTTTAATGTCTTCTAAGTTGTAATCGTTACAAAGATCAAGTTCTCGCAACTCCTTGAGTAAATTGCGTCTGTCGTTCATCTCTTCTATTTCACGCCATTTTCGCTTTACTGGTTTGGCACGAGACTTGGTTGTTGAGGTAGTATTCAGATTAAAAATATCATCTAGTTGAAAGCCTTCCATAAGTCACCTTACCTTGCTTTAGTTAAACTGCTGTACCAGTCCTTGTGAAGTTTAAGTAACACAATAACCATGAGAATAACCATGATATATTTCGCATTTGTGTCGGTAGCATGACATTTTCGTGCAAAAATATTCTCAAAATCACACTTATTCTTGCAACACAATGGATAAAAAATGCACAAACGCTCGCAAGAAAACGATTAAATAAACAGGTTTCAATGTTAATTCTAATCGTAGCAGCAGAGCATGGAATGAAGGTAAAAGTTGCATAAAGTAACGTTGATGAAATAGTGTTCAATTAGACATGGGTTACCACTGTAAATTTATGTAACACCTTGTGAGTACTAGCCTAACCCTGTTTTTTAGAGGTTTCATTTTTTTGATGGGAGATTAATTGTTCATGTTGTCAATTGGTAATTGCAATGTTGCATTCTATGGGTGTTAAGTCTTCTAATTATGTTATCTTTTGGTGACTTTATAGTGAAAAATAGTCGTATTACTTTACTGGTTGTATATTGATTTTTGCGTCTTGAGGTAGCATTATCCGCCCGTCAAAAAATACGCAGGTACGTAAAATGGATGCATGAAGCGACGTTTACGATTCTGGATTGCCTATAAACATTACTTAAAAAGCTAAGCACACTTTGACACTTAGCAGGCAATTTGGTGGATGGCTTGGACGCATAGACCGGCGCAACTCACTTTGAGGTACACATGACAGACTTAATCAATTTGATAAACGATCTCTTATGGGGATCGATTTTGGTTTATCTTCTTGTAGGTGTAGGTATTTACTTCACCGTTCGATTAGGATTCATCCAATTCCGTCATTTCGGCCACATGTTCTCTGTTCTTAAGAACAGTCGTAAAGCAGACAAAGCTGGTATTTCTTCTTTCCAAGCGCTTTGTACTAGTCTTGCTGCACGTGTCGGTACCGGTAACATGGCGGGCGTTGCCGTCGCATTGACAGCTGGTGGCCCTGGCGCAATCTTCTGGATGTGGCTAATCGCAATGCTGGGTATGGCAACGTCATTTGCAGAGAGCACTCTGGCGCAGCTATACAAAACCAAAGATGATGATGGCAACTACCGCGGTGGTCCGGCTTACTACATGGAAAAAGGCTTGGGGATGCGTTGGATGGGCGTATTGTTCTCAATTTTCCTCATCATTGCTTTTGGTTTGGTATTTAATGCCGTACAAGCAAACTCTATTGCTAATGCTATGAGCGCCGCATTTGGTTGGAGCGATTTTTATGTTGGTATTGCGGTTGTAGCATTATCATCTATCGTCATTTTTGGTGGTATTAAGCGTATTGCTAAAGTCGCGGAGTTGATCGTGCCGGTAATGGCTCTGCTATACCTTGCACTGGCACTGTTTGTGATGTTCTCAAACTTAGAGAAATTGCCAGATGTACTTATGCTTATCATCAAGAGCGCGTTTGGTCTGCAAGAAGCTGCAGCGGGTGGTCTAGGCTATGCCATCGCACAAGCGATGATCAACGGTGTCAAACGAGGCTTGTTTTCGAACGAAGCGGGTATGGGTTCTGCGCCTAACGCAGCAGCATCAGCGACGCCTTATCCACCGCACCCGGCATCTCAAGGTTACGTTCAGATGCTAGGCGTATTTATGGATACGATTGTTATCTGTTCTTCGACCGTGGCGATTATCCTAATGTCTGGTGAATATGTAGGCCAAGCAACAGAAGTCACAGGTATTGAGTTAACTCAACGTGCATTGAGTTCACAAGTCGGTGATTGGGGCGGTATCTTTGTTGCTATAGCGATTTTCTTTTTCGCATTTACTTCAATTATCGCGAACTACTCATACGCAGAGACGAACCTCATCTTCCTAGAGCATAACCACAAAGCAGGCCTTAGCATCTTCCGAGTGATTGTCTTGGGGATGGTAATGTTTGGTGCAATGGCTTCGTTGCCAGTGGTATGGTCTCTCGCTGATGTTTCGATGGGCTTAATGGCGATAGTTAACTTGGTGGCGATCATTTTGTTATCTGGCATCGTTATCAAACTTGCCAAAGATTACAACCGTCAGCTTGACGAAGGCAAGGTACCGACCTTTGATGCAAATGACTTCCCAGAGTTAAAATCTCAATTGGAAGAAGGCATCTGGTATAGCGATAAAAAAGACTGATTGTCGCTTTATTCATCGTAGAAAGCGATGAGCACGATTAGAAAAGCCATGCAGACAATGCATGGCTTTTTTTGTACTCTAGTAAAAAACAAAATGAGGGAAGTTAAAGTCATGCTTATCGTAGTGTCTCCAGCAAAGACTCTTGATTATGAGTCACCATTAGCGACAGAAAAATGCACCCAACCCGAATTAATTGAATACTCTAAAGAGCTTATCGATGTTTGCCGTAAACTCACGCCTGCGGATGTCGCCTCTCTAATGAAGGTGAGTGACAAGATTGCCGATTTAAACGTTGGTCGATTCCAAGAATGGAGCGAGACGTTTACCACAGAAAATTCGCGTCAGGCCATTCTTGCGTTTAAAGGTGATGTTTACACGGGGTTGGATGCGGGCACATTATCGCAAGCCGATTTTGACTACGCTCAAGATCATTTGCGTATGTTGTCAGGGCTCTATGGTTTGCTCAAGCCTCTCGATTTGATGCAGCCATACCGTCTTGAGATGGGCACTAAGCTTGCAAACGATAAGGGCACTAACCTATATCAGTTTTGGGGTAATGTTATTACAGAGAAGTTGAATCAGGCGATTGCGGCGCAAGGAGATAATGTACTTATCAACCTAGCGTCTAATGAGTATTTCAAAGCGGTCAAACCAAAGAGCTTGGATGCTCAAGTGATTACGCCGGTGTTCAAAGATTGCAAAAATGGTCAATACAAAGTGATCAGCTTTTATGCGAAGAAAGCACGCGGCATGATGGCACGTTACATCATCGAAAACCGTATCGAGAGCGTAGCGGATCTCACTCAGTTTGATACGGCAGGTTATTATTTTGCCGAAGAAGAGTCGACGCCAACAGAATTGGTATTTAAACGCGAAGAGCAAAACTGATCGAATAAGAACTCGGAGCGAGAGTCTTAATTGACGCTCACAAAAAAGGGTTGCTACTGGCAACCCTTTTTACTGTTAAACGATACGATTACTTCTTTTTAGCCACGCTTTTTTTTGCGGGCTTTTTCTTATCTTCTTTTTTCTTTTTCTTCTTAAACACAGGCTTTTTGTGCTTAGGACGCATTTCTTTGATGAAACGCTCTTTGATCTCTTCTTTTACATAACGAGCGACGCGATCCATCATTGGTTGGTCGTGCGCTTCAATGAGTGAGACGGCGTTCCCTTTCTTACCTGCACGAGCGGTACGGCCAATTCGGTGAAGGTAGACGTCTGCTGTGCGGGGCATATCATAGTTGATCACGTGAGACACATCTGGCAGGTCGATACCGCGAGCCGCAACATCGGTTGCCAGTAGCACGTTTACGGTGCCATCTCGAAAGCGGGCAATTGCGTTGTTACGACGATCTTGAGGCATTTCACCTTGAATCCACGAACAAGGAATTTGCGCGCTTTCAAGTTGTGCGCGTAGCTCAGCAAGACGCTCTCGAGTTTTCAAAAATACGATGGTCCGTTCTGCTTGTTGTGTGATGATGTGCTTTAAGAGCTCAAGTTTATGTTCGGCATCATCTGCGCGGTGATACCACTGAGCAATTTTCTTTCGCTCACGCAGAGGCGATTTCGCATCAATCTCAGCGGGGTCGTTTAATAGATCCGCTGCGAAGCCTTCTACACCTTTACCTTCCAAGGTGGCAGAGAACAGCAGGGTTTGCTTACGCCAGCGACATTCTGTCGACAATCTGTCAACCGTTGGAGCAAACCCCATATCCAGCATGCGATCGGCTTCGTCTAGAATTAACCATTCAATGGCACGGCAATCAAAACGTTCTGCGTCGATGTATTCTTTTAAACGCCCAGGGGTGGCGACAACGATATCTTGTGTTGTCGCCAGAATGTCCGCGTGCTCTTGGTATTGAACGCCACCCGTAATCGTAAAGATGTTCAGTTTGGTATTTTTTGCCAAGGCGCGAGCTTGATCGGCAATCTGCATTGCCAACTCACGTGTCGGCGTGAGAATCAAAATACGCGCAGGTCCCGGCTTACGGCGAGGGAAATCTTGCAAGTACTGCAGAGCAGGCAGAACAAATGCCGCCGTTTTACCTGTTCCCGTTGGCGCTGACGCTAAAATGTCTCGTCCATCCAAGGCTTGTGGGATGGCTTCCGCCTGAACTTTCGTTGGGCGCTCGAAGCCCATCTCTTCAATGGCATCAAGTAGGTTTGGGTCTAGATCGAGTTCAGCAAAGGTTCTGATCACAATGAGTTCTCCACAAGCACGGAGCTTGGTTAATGGTTCGCCACAACAGCATAGAATACGAAAGGTCGCACATTATAAAGTGATTGGTGATAAGGATCACATATTATTTCACATCTTAAGGTAAAACTCATGAGTTAACTGGATAAAATCGTCGCTGTAACCACCTTGGGAGTGAATGATTAAGTGCGATTGCCGAGTATCGCAAGGCTGTTTGGCTAATTCAAATAGCAAACGATGCACTGGTTTTTTTTCTGATGGTTGTACTTGGCAACACCGTGATAAATACCAGCTTTGACTTAGTGCTAATTCAATAAACTGTTCGCCTTCGGAAGTCGGTAACACAAAACTCGCTTTTCCATCATCTTCCAGCAGTTGATGGCAACGTTGCAGTAACGCATTGTGGCGTAAGGTTAAGGTGTGTCTTGCGGTTGCACGCTGACGTTGTTTGGATTGCTCTCCACTATTGAAGTAAGGCGGATTGCAAATGATCCGCTGGAATAAGTGGGATGGGGTATAGCTCAGTACATCAGTGTGAAGTAGCCATAAACGCTCTGGCCAAGGAGATTGAGCGAAGTTTTGACGTGCGGCGTCAATGGCGGTCAGCTCAATGTCTACCGCTGTGATTTGGGCATCAGAAAAACGTTGAGCGCACATTAAGGCCAGCAAGCCGGTACCAGTACCAATGTCGAGAATAGTGCCATCATGAGCGCTTTGAACCCAAGCGCCAAGCATGATGCCATCAGTACTAACTGGCATGCCACTTTCCCCGTCCTCGATGCAAAATTGCTTAAACTTGAAGCCTTTAGTAATAAATTTTTCGTTCTTCATGATTGTTTCAAACTTGTTCACTAATAGAGTCGATTGCTCTATTGTTTCTTAATTGTGTGGATTGTTGTCTTGTTTGTTATCAAACTGTATTGTTGATTGATCGAGACAAAGAACTGGCCTGTTATTTAAATCCAGTTTGATTCACTGCTTTTGAGTTTAAAAACTAAATTAATATGGTGTTTTTTCCTTAAAGGTTGCCAAATGTTGACTCTTTCGTCATTATGCGGCGAAAATTTTATAGATTGAACCACGTATACTTATTGACTTTTGGTATACAAAAAGTGGTCTTGGCATACACAACATTCATTAATTCAAAAGACAAGGATTATCTGTGAAGCAAACGTTAAAACTAACAGATATTATCGCAATAGGCTTTATGCTATTTGCGTTCTTTTTGGGGGCCGGCAACATCATTTTTCCTCCTCTAGCGGGTCAGCTAGCGGGTGAGAACTTAATGCCAGCGATGTTCGGTTTCTTGCTAACAGCGGTAGGTCTACCTCTTATTACTATCGTTGCTATCGCTGTTGCAGGTGGTTCTTGGGATCATTTAACACAAGATTTGCCCAAAAAAGCGGCGGTCTTGATGGCGGCGCTGATCTTTATCATCATTGGACCTGCATTTGCTGCGCCTCGTACTGGTTTAGTCGCCTATGAGATGGCGGTGAAGCCGTTCTTCATTGAAGCATCGCAAACCCATCTGACGGCATTTTCAGTGATATTCTTTGCTGCCGCGATGATGTTTTCATGGTTCCAAGGTCGTTTGATTGATCTTATAGGTAAAGTGTTAACACCAGCATTGTTCGTTGGTTTGATCATTCTTGCAGTGGCAGTATTTATAGATCCTCAAGGTGAAATGGTCGGTGCGCAAGGTGAATACTTAACTCAGCCGCTGACGAAAGGTTTCCTAGAGGGGTATAACACGATGGATACTTTCGCGTCATTGATGTTCGGTATGCTGATGGTGGATGCGCTGCGTGGTAAGGGTATCACTGAGCGTACAGCAACAACTAAATACCTAATCTCTGCTGGTTGCATTGCAGCCACTGGCCTAGCGTTTGTTTACATTTCGTTATTCTACTTGGGTGCGACAAGCGCGACAGTCGCTGCGGGGGCGGATAACGGCGGTTTGGTTCTGAGCCAATACGTGCAAGCGTTATTTGGTCCGTACGGACAAATCGTTCTGTCTGTCATCGTGCTATTGGCGTGTTTAACTACTGCGATCGGCCTGATTTCTGCGTGTTCTGATTTCTTCAGTTCAAAAACGCGACTGTCATATCGACAGTGGGTACTGATTAATGGCTCGGTGTGCGCACTGGTTGCGAACGTTGGTCTTGCTCAGCTTATTGCTTTGTCCGTGCCAGTATTGTTTGCGCTTTATCCGGTTGCGATTGCATTAGTCGTCCTTACCTTTGTGCGTAAAAAACTGCCCAATCCACGCTTTGCTTACCGTGCGGTACTGCTAGTATCATTACTGTTTGCTTTGGTTGATGCTGCGAAAGTGTCTGGCATCGATGTTTCTGTATTCAATATCCTGCCACTGTTTGACGTTGGTATGGGGTGGGTGCTGCCCACTTTCGCTGCAATTGTATGTATGCTGTTCATCTCTAAACCTCGTCCAGAGTTGAGAGAAGAAGCCGCATAAGCGAGCGAAAGAATCAATATCAAAAAGCCCGATGAAGTGATTCATCGGGCTTTTTAGCTTTTATGACTGCGTTTGGCGAAGCGGGTTTAAAGTGTATCGTGGAACTCTACCAGTATTTGTTCGCACCACTTTTCAATACGCTCATCACTGAATTCGTATTGTGAGTCTTCGTCTAACGCTAGGCCAACAAACATGCTATCGTCCTCGGTTAGCGCTTTAGACGCTTCAAATTCATAGCCTTCATTCGGCCAGTAACCGATAAATGTTGCCCCTGTTGCTTGCAGTTCATCGTGGAGCAATCCCATCGCGTCTAGGTACCACTCGCCATAACCTTCTTGGTCACCAAGCCCAAACAGCGCTACCACTTTGCCTTTTAATGGTGTGGTTGCGATGTCTTGCCAAATTGCACTCCAGTCTTCTTGAAGTTCACCGAAATCCCAAGTGGAAATGCCAAGTAGTAATAAATCGTAGTCAGCCATCAGTGACAGCGGTGTCTCTTTCACATTGTGAATGTCGACAAGGTCTTCACCAATAAGGGTACGAATTTTCTCTGCTGCCATTTCGGTGTAGCAGGTCGTTGAGCCGTAAAAGAGTCCGATTTTCATGATATTCGTCGTTTTTGTGTTGCTGTTATAGAGGATTTTAACCTTAAACTGATCATGAATGCAGCGAATATTGTGAGATTACCCCTTGATACTAATTTTTTATAGCATTCAAGGTGGCGGTGTCTTACCCTCACTACTGTAAATATAAACAGAGAAGGAAGCGGGAATGACGGCACAACAGCCTGTCAATCAACAAGATTTTACGCTTGTTGAACAATTCTTAGATGCGATGTGGATGGAGCGTGGCCTGTCTGAGAACACACTGGCTTCATACCGTAATGATTTGATGAAATTACTCGTGTGGATGGAGCAGCAGCGTTACCGTTTTGATTTCATCAGTTTGTCTGGTCTACAAGAATACCAAACCTATCTCGTTGATTTGGATTACAAGCAGACTTCGCGAGCGCGGATGTTATCCGCGATTCGTCGCTTGTTTCAGTACTTACATCGTGAAAAAGTCCGTGCCGATGATCCAAGTGCGTTGTTGGTCAGCCCGAAATTGCCGCAACGCTTACCCAAAGATATCAGTGAAGAGCAGGTCGATGCGTTGTTGGAAGCACCAGACCCGAATGATCCCGTAGAACTACGTGATAAAGCCATGCTTGAGTTGCTGTATGCGACAGGGTTACGTGTGACTGAATTGGTGAGCTTAACGATGGAAAACATCAGCTTGCGACAGGGGGTTGTGCGTGTAACAGGTAAAGGCGGCAAAGAGCGTTTGGTACCAATGGGAGAAAGCGCAGTAGATTGGATAGAAACGTTTATCCAGCAAGGGCGTCCCGCGTTACTGCGGGATACATCATCCGATGTCGTTTTTCCGAGTAAACGGGCCCGACAAATGACTCGTCAGACGTTTTGGCATCGTATTAAGTACTATGCTTTGGTGGCAGGGATTGATACCGAACAACTGTCGCCGCACGTCCTGCGTCATGCATTCGCCACGCATTTATTGAACTATGGCGCAGATCTCAGGGTCGTACAGATGCTGTTGGGACATAGTGACTTATCGACCACGCAAATTTATACTCACGTGGCGACTGAGCGATTAAAGCAGATCCACAGTCAACACCATCCAAGAGCATAACCAATGGTTGGGTTCATCCATGTCTGCTTGGAAAACGATTTTATATTAAGGTGAATTTAATGAGCGTATTACGCCGATTAACTCTGCTGACTTTACCCTTTTTTGTGACCGCTTGTGGTGCTGAAGAAAGTCAGGCTAAAACGGAGCCCTCTGCACAGCAAGTTGCACCGGCCGTACAAAACAATTTTGATGAAGCCGCTTTAAAAACAAAGTTTTCAAAGCTTGGTCTATCAATTGTAGATATTCAACCATCCGATGTGGCAGGTTTGTTAGAAATCCAAACCAACGGAGGGGTACTGTTTGCTTCCAATGATGGGAATCACTTTATCGCGGGCACGCTGTACGCAGTCAGTGATGATGGCAGCTATAAAGACGTTATCGCAGAGCGTCAAGCCCCACTTAATGCTGAGAAAATCGCTCAGTTTTCAGACAGCATGATTGAGTACAAAGCGGATAAAGAAAAATACGTTGTGACCGTATTTACTGATATTACCTGCGGCTATTGCGTTCGTCTGCACAGCCAAATGCAAGGTTATAACGACTTAGGTATTACGGTGCGTTACATGGCATACCCTCGTCAAGGTGCAACCGGTCCGGTGGCAGAGCAAATGGCAACAATCTGGTGTGCTGAGGATCCAAACTCTGCAATGCATAACGCCAAAGTGAACCGTACTTTCGACAGCCCTGAGAAAGATCTAAAACAGTGTAAAGAAACGGTCCAAGCGCATTACAACGTTGGTCGTCAATTGGGGATTTCAGGTACGCCTGCTATTTTTCTACCAAATGGCGAAATGATCGGAGGTTACCTCCCACCAGCAGAATTGTACAAACGTTTAGAGCAACAATAATCCTTTAAGGAGTAGAGCCGGCGGAGTCGTCGGCTTTTTCAAACATGATAGAAATTCAACGACGTCCTGAACCCGATCTTTCCCTTCTTCCTGATTCGATTTCTCCCCTTCTGAAGCGTATCTACATCAACCGTGGGATTACGGATCCTGCGCAGCTAGAAACGTCAGCCCGTGGTTTGCATTCTTACCAAAAGCTCGGGGGAATTGAGCAAGCTGTCGAGCTTTTGTTTCAGGCAATACAAGAACAAAAACGCATCATCGTTGTCGGTGATTTTGATGCTGATGGCGCGACAAGCTCTGCATTGTCGGTGCTCGCGCTGCGTATGCTTGGTAGTCACAATGTGGACTACTTAGTACCGAATCGTTTTGAAGACGGCTATGGGTTAAGCCCAGAAGTCGTTGATCAAGCATTAGAGCTTGGCGCAGAGATGATCATGACGGTAGATAACGGTGTCTCGTCAATCGAAGGGGTTCGCTACGCCAAAGAAAACGGTATTACCGTGCTCGTGACTGATCACCATTTACCGGGGCAAGTGCTGCCGAATGTCGATGCGATGGTGAACCCGAACCTAGAGAGTTGTGCCTTCCCATCCAAAGCATTGGCAGGAGTCGGTGTGGCGTTTTACCTGATGATGGCGCTGTGTGTTCATATGCGCAAACAGAATTGGTTTACTGAGCAAGGCATGCAAGAGCCAAAACTGATGGAGCTGATTGATTTGGTGGCGCTGGGCACCGTTGCTGACGTTGTACCTCTTGATGAGAACAATCGCATTTTAGTTCATCAAGGTTTGCAACGTATCCGTGCGGGTCAAGCTCGCCCAGGTATTCAAGCGCTGATTGAAGTGGCGAAGCGCGATGCTCGCCGATTAGTAGCGGCGGATTTTGGCTTTGCGCTAGGTCCGCGCATCAATGCCGCTGGTCGTTTGGATGATATGTCATTTGGTGTTGAGTTGCTGATGTGTAATAACATCCACGCCGCCCGTCGCATGGCAAGCGAACTTGATGGCCTCAACCAAACGCGTAAAGAGATTGAAGAGGGCATGAAACAAGAAGCCATGGCATTTTGTGAGCGCCTTCAGTTTGGAGAGCATAGTGAATTGCCTTACGGCTTAGCCTTGTTCCAGCGTGATTGGCACCAAGGTGTGATTGGTATTTTAGCATCACGTATCAAAGACAAATTTTATCGTCCAGTGATTGCATTTGCTGATGGCGGAGAAGGCCTTATTAAAGGGTCGTGCCGTTCGGTGATTGGCCTGCACATGCGTGACGCATTGGATTACATCGATACTCAAAATCCAGGCTTGATCATCAAGTTTGGTGGCCATGCAATGGCGGCCGGATTAACCATCAAAGAACAAGACTTTGAGCGTTTTAGCCGTTTGTTTGATGAAGTGGTGAAAAAAGAGCTGGATGAAGCGGCATTAAAGGGGGTGATTTTCTCTGATGGTGAACTTAAGCCAGAAGAGTTCTCGATGCATGTTGCAGAGCAACTGCGTTCTGGTGGTCCATTTGGTCAAGCTTTTCCCGAGCCAGTCTTTGATGGTGAGTTTAAAGTATTGCACCAAAAACTCGTGGGCGAAAAACACCTTAAACTGATGCTTGAGCCGCTGCATAAAGGATACCCAACTAACGTAACGATTGACGGTATTGCGTTTAACGTTGATTTACGCCGTTGGCCAGATGCATCGGTTAAAACCGTCCGTTTAGCTTACAAATTGGATGTGAATGAATTTCGTGGTAATCAATCATTGCAATTGATGATTGATCATGTCGAAGCGAAGTAGCGCCTAGAAGTCCATGGGGTATAGAGTACGATTGCCCCTAGAGGGGGATAAAATTTAATGACCGCGCTCTCCCTAATGACAATCTGGTTTCTCGCCTGAAATTTTTCTGTATCTCGGTCACATTTTTCAGTAGAATTTCTCGGTTAAATTCTATTCTAAAATGTTGAGTAAGCATGTTTGAAATCAATCCAATTAAAAACCGTCTGCAGGACGTGTCTCAGCGCACAAATGTCCTGAGGGGGTACCTTTGACTATGACGCAAAGAAAGAGCGTCTAGAAGAAGTCAACGCAGAACTTGAGCAACCAGATGTATGGAATGAACCTGAGCGTGCGCAAGCGCTGGGTAAAGAGCGTGCATCCCTAGAAGCGATTGTTGAAACTATTGTTCAACTAGAGCAAGGGGTAGACGATGTAGAAGGTCTTCTGGAACTGGCTGTAGAAGAAGAAGACCAAGAAACATTTGACGAAATCGAACCAGAACTTGCAGATCTAGAAGAAAAGCTCGAACTGCTTGAATTCCGCCGTATGTTCTCTGGTGATCACGACAGCTCCGATTGCTACATTGACTTACAAGCTGGATCGGGTGGTACAGAAGCGCAAGATTGGACCAATATGTTACTGCGTATGTACTTACGTTGGGCTGAAGCGAAAGGCTTTAAAGCGGAAGTGATAGAAGTCTCTGAAGGCGAGGTTGCGGGCCTTAAGTCTGCAACGGTTCGTATCTCCGGTGAGTACGCCTACGGTTGGTTACGCACAGAAACGGGCGTTCATCGTCTGGTACGTAAATCGCCATTCGATTCAGGCGGCCGTCGCCATACTTCATTTGCGTCTGCGTTTATCTACCCAGAGGTTGATGAAAACATCGCTATCGACATTAATCCTTCAGACCTACGTATTGACGTTTACCGTGCGTCAGGCGCAGGTGGTCAGCACGTTAACACTACCGAATCTGCGGTTCGTATTACACACGTACCAACGAACACGGTAGTGCAGTGTCAAAATGACCGTTCTCAACATAAGAACAAAGATCAGGCAATGAAACAGCTTCGAGCAAAGCTATTTGAGCTTGAGTTACAAAAGCAAAACGCGGAAAAACAAGCTAATGAAGACGCCAAGTCTGACATTGGCTGGGGTAGCCAGATCCGTTCTTACGTATTGGATGACTCACGCATTAAAGATCTCCGTACGGGGGTTGAAAACCGTAACACCCAAGCGGTCCTTGATGGCGATCTGGACAAATTTATTGAAGCTAGCCTGAAATCAGGCCTATAAGCTTTTCACCGACACAAACAGGATACATTGAAAAATGACTGATGCTGTTCAAAACGAAACTGTACAAGAAGAAAACAAGCTGATTGCTGAGCGCCGCGCTAAACTGGATGAAATCCGAAAGAGCTGCAAAGCAAACGGCCATCCAAACGACTTCCGTCGTGACGCGCTAGCGGGCGACCTTCAAAAAGAGTTCGGTGAAAAGACGAAGCAAGAACTAGAAGAGTTGAACCACGTTGTGGCAGTGGCTGGCCGCATTATGGCTAAGCGTGGTCCCTTCTTAGTTATTCAAGAAACTTCTGGTCGCATTCAGGCGTACGCTGCAAAAGACGTACAGAAAGAACTAAAAGAAAAGTATCAAGGTCTTGATATCGGTGACATCATCGGTGTCAGAGGTGTGCTACACAAATCGGGCAAAGGTGACCTATACGTGAACATGGAAGAGTACGAGTTGCTAACCAAAGCACTTCGTCCACTACCAGAGAAGTTCCACGGCCTTACTGATCAAGAAATGCGTTACCGTCAGCGTTACGTTGACCTGATCGTGAACGAAGACTCTCGTCAAGCATTTATTATACGTTCTAAAGTGATGTCTTCTATTCGTAATTTCATGATCTCTAAAGAGTTCATGGAAGTTGAAACGCCAATGATGCACGTTATTCCTGGCGGTGCGACGGCACGTCCATTCATTACGCATCACAACGCACTAGATATGCCAATGTACTTACGTGTTGCACCTGAACTTTACCTGAAGCGTCTAATTGTGGGTGGTTTTGATCGCGTATTCGAAATCAACCGTAACTTCCGTAATGAAGGTCTCTCTCCTCGTCATAATCCAGAGTTCACGATGATGGAGTTCTACATGGCGTACGCGGATTATAAAGATCTAATGGATCTTACTGAAGAGTTATTAAGTACGGTTGCACGAGAAGTTTTAGGCTCTACTTCAATGCCTTATGGTGATGAAACGGTTGAATTTGGTGGTCAGTACGCTCGCATGAGCATGTTTGAAGCGATCAAAAAATTCAACCCAGACCACGCCCAAATCCAAGCGTTAACAGAAGACGATCTACAAAACCGCGAACTGATGGTTTCTATCGCGAAGTCAGTGCATGTTGAAGTCGAAGATTTCTGGACATGTGGTCAGTTGCTAGAAGAGATCTTCGGTGAAACTGCAGAGCCTAAACTCATGCAGCCAACGTTCATCACTGGTTACCCTGCGGACATTTCTCCATTGGCTCGTCGTAGTGATGACAACCCATTCTTCACCGATCGTTTTGAGTTCTTTATTGGTGGTCGTGAAGTAGCGAATGGCTTCTCAGAGCTGAACGATGCAGAAGACCAAGATGCGCGCTTTAAAGCACAAGTTGAAGCTAAAGAATCTGGTGATGATGAAGCCATGTTCTATGATGCAGACTACATTACTGCGTTAGAGCACGGCCTACCGCCAACAGCAGGTCAAGGTATCGGTATTGACCGTTTGGTTATGCTACTGACAAATACGCACACAATTCGTGACGTGATCCTATTCCCTGCAATGCGCCCACAAGCGTAATTTGCTCAAGTGTTTAAAAACCACCTTCGGGTGGTTTTTTTATGTCTTTTCGTTAAATAAATTCAAATAGTTGCGCTTGGTTTTTAAAAGGATATGCAAATCAGTATTCGCCAAATCTCAATCCATTGCTAGTCTTAATACTGAGACAGACTTGAATGATTTTAGTCTCGATAATGTTACCCGTTCGCAAAGGTGGGGTTGTGACGCAAAATTTCAATTAATAATGAAAAAGGGTGAGAGAATGGCTGGGCAATTTAAGATGGATTCCATCCCGGGATCTCTGGTGGTCGTGGGCGGTACTGATGAGCCTTGGTTATCAGTACTGGAACAGGTTGGCTGGAAGTGTCATCAAGTGGGGGACTTACGCAAAGCGCATGCGCTGCTAGAATATATTGGTCCATGTATTGGTATTGTCGATCTCAGTCATGATGAATTCAGTTTAAACGGCTTAGCGAACTTAGTGAGCTTTCACAAACATGTGCGCTGGTTAGCGTTTATTCGTGAGCCTCAACTTGGCACTGACACTATCTGCCAGTTCATTGTTAACTTCTGTATCGACTTTTTTACTGCGCCAATCCCTGACGCCCAACTCCTTAGCACCATTGGTCACCAATTAGGTATGCTTAAGCTGGAGAAAAAAGTCTGGCCTAGTTTTGGTAACAGTTTAGACATGGGGTTGATTGGTGAGTCGATCCCGATGAAGCGTCTACGCGATCAAGTAAAACGCATTGGGCCAACAGATGTCAGCATCTTAATCTCTGGAGAAAGTGGGGCAGGAAAAGAGACGGTGGCTCGTGCTATTCATAAAGTGTCTTCGCGTTCCCACAAGCCATTTATGACGATTAATTGTCGAGCTTTAAATAAACAGCGCTTCCAAACTGAAGTGTTTGGAATGTCAGCGGAAGACGACATGAGACCAAGCCTCATTGAACAAGCCGATGGTGGGGCGGTGCTGTTCAATGACATTTTGGCCATCTCGAAAGAGCAGCAGATGAATCTACTGAGGTTTTTGCAAGAAGGCACAATTGAAACCAAAAATGGTATGAAAATGGTCAATGTTCGTATCCTTGCTGCTAACTCATCAAATATAGAAAAAGCGCTGCTTGATGGTGATTTTAATGAAGAGCTTTATCACTATATCAACGTTCTTCGCATTAATGTTCCAAGCTTGAAAGAACGTGCTAGCGATACTTCGTTATTAGCGCGTTACTATTTACAAGAGTTTTCGAAAGAATACAACTCACAAGCTAAGAGCTTCTCGGAGGAGGCCTTGAAGGCGCTGACGTGCTATGACTGGCCGGGTAACGTACGTGAGTTGATGAATCAAGTGAAACGTGCGGTATTGATGTCGGATAGCGTCATGATCGAAGCGCATCATCTAGATTTACCACAACGAAATGACGCGAAACGTAGTTTGAAAGCCATCCGAGAAAAGAGTGAACGTGATGCGCTATTAGTTGTTTTGGAGTCACATTCTGGACAAGTGTCAAATGCGGCAAAAGAGCTTGGTGTTTCGCGCGCAACGATGTATCGGCTATTGAATAAACATAATTTAATTTCTGAGCAGACGGTTTAAATAGCATAGTCGTGCAATATGCTATATGAACAATATTCAGTTATGCTTTAACCTTAGAAATCGGCTGACCTTTACGTCAGCCTTTGTCGTTCTTATGGGCAAGGATTAGAGTAGGTAGTGCCAATCGCTTGGATTTCAGTGAGTAGCGCTTCACTAAGTTGAAGATCAATACTGTCAATGTTCGCTTTGAGCTGATCAAGGTTGGTGGCGCCGATGATATTGGACGCGACAAATGGACGTTGATTGACAAATGCCAGCGCCATTTGTGCTGGATCCAAACCATGCTCTCGAGCCAAACTCACGTACGCTTCGGTGGCTTTAACGCCTTGTGGCGTAAAGTAGCGAGCAAAGCGTTCCCATTTAGAGCATCGAGCGCCCTCTGGTTTTGCACCATTTAGATACTTACCACTTAAGCAACCAAATGCTAACGGTGAATAAGCCAATAGCTGTACACCTTCATAATGACTGATTTCAGACAGACCCACTTCAAAGCTGCGATTCAGCAAGCTGTATGGGTTTTGAATGGAAACGATCCGCGGCAAGTCATGTTTCTCAGCCAGCCGTAACAACGACATCACTCCCCACGGGGTTTCATTTGAGACGCCGATATAGCGCACCTTGCCTGCGTTAACGAGCTCTGTTAGTGCTTCAAGAGTTTCTATCAGAGTGACTTCTTCTTGTTTGTCGGGGTAAGGGTAATTTAGTTGTCCAAAGCAGTTAGTTTGGCGTTGCGGCCAATGCAATTGGTACAAATCCACATAATCAGTCTGAAGTCGCTGAAGGCTGTCGTCAATTGCAGTATGGATGTGGCGACGGTTCAGGCTCATATTGTCGCGAATATGAGGAACACCGCGAGGGCCTGCGACTTTCGTTGCGAGGACTACTTTTTCTCGTTTTCTCGATTTGGTTAGCCAATTACCGATGTATTGCTCGGTTAAACCTTGGGTTTCTGCCTTGGGTGGGACGGGATACATCTCGGCGGTATCAATAAAGTTCACGCCGTGGTCAAGAGCAAAGTCGAGCTGTTCGAAGGCTTCTTTTTCTGTGTTTTGTTCACCAAAAGTCATGGTGCCGAGGCAGATCTTACTGATCTCGAGTGATGAGTGCGGTAGTTTGGTGTATTGCATGTCACGTCCTTGAGGAGTTACCGACTGAATAAGTCGTCCCAATATAGGGGATTTTTAACCGTTCTCGCAAATTATTTACGTATAAAGAAAAATCTGACTCGAAAGCGATACAACCCGTAACTACACTTAAATCATTGTGAGAAGGAGGTGGATTATGCAGAAGCATCAACTAGACATGTGGCTACACGGTCCCCATAGAGATACTTATAAAACACCTAAGGTCTTTGTGATTGGGTGTTCTGACGTTTCTGAGTACTTATTAGCAGTGGAGTACAAACATCAGCTTGAACCTATTAAAGATGGCGAAGATCCTATTCATTTTGGTTCGCTGGATTTGGTGAAAGAAGAACTCCTGAGGTTGGGAGTTGATAAAGCTTTCCTGAGACTGCACAACGCTTATGACGAATGTGGTAGCGAGGGAACCGCCTCATATTGTGACATTGAGTTATTACTAAAAACACATTGATGGAGTTGGTCAGTATCATTACTCCGACAGCGTATTGAGGTAATGTTTCAATAAAATTTTCTCTGTAAACTGTGTTCTGAGATAGAAACCACGAGGCAGAGTTTTTATCGGTTTACCATTCGAGCTATAAGCCTCGGTCAGCGCTTTCGCGTTAGCGGCTTTTGGGCGCAGGTGAAGCGCTTCGCCGAGTCTGGCTGAAATTTGATCAAACTTTCCGAGCACGATCATTTCCATTAACTCTTCCCAATCATTACGTAAGATACGCTCTTCTTCCTCATTAGGTGACCAAATTAACGGACTACCCACGCGGCGCTTGGCGAGAGGAAGTTCTCGTTCTCCTTCTACGGGCACCCAAAGTACGCGTGAAAGTTTGTTTCTCACATGGCTGGTTTCCCATGTGAGTCCCTGTACGCCAGTGAGGGGAGCGACGCAAACAAAGGTGGTTTCCAAAGGTTTTCCTGTATAGCTGATGGGGATACTCTTCAGCTCAATTCCTAATTGAGAAAAATCTTGTTGAGGTTTACTTCCCGAAGGTGCACCTAGATGCCATTCAAGTAGTTGCCCCACCCAGCCTTTATCGCGTTTTAAATTTTCAGGAACGTTCATACCAGCTTCGGTGGCCAGTTCCAAAAAACTGAGCCCTGCCATATTGTGAGCACGTTCGATGAGTTCTGCTTCTGTATGTGGTTCAGGTTTCATAATGACAAGGTAATTTTTGGAAAACATCTAGTCTAACAAATTCCAACGAAATCCACTGCCCAAGATTTCATCGAGGTGAGTTAAGAATGATCAATGCATAACTTATCCACAGACTATGAAGAGCCCGATGAGATTTTGAGTGAGTCTGGATGAATAAACAGGGGTAAAAATGAGGTTTTGGGCTTGATATTATGAGAATCGCATAAATAACGATAAGGCTGTGTGGATAAACACCTTGGTGATGGATCTTTAACCGATCTGGAGGTGGTGAAAAGATCATCAAAACAATAAAGATCAATTAATGGTTCGTTTTTAATTTAAATTGTTGTTTCTAATGGTTTTAATTTGTTTTGTTTTTATGTTTTTCAAATTGTCTTGTCATGGTTTTTGAACAAGATTTCTCAGTTAGATTGAATTCTTCACAAAGTTATTCACAGAAAAGGTGAATAAATGTGGTCCATGTCTCAATCTTGTGTTGATAACGACGGGCTGGGTTAAAATACCTCCATAAATGCTGGAAAGGTAATAAATCTTGCTCATATCACATCAGTAAGTTTGCTAGTAATGGGGATATGTGGAAAAATCACAGTAATAAAAAATTATTCATAGAGGTTAGCCAGTGATAGATGGCGATGGTTACCGACTTAATGTTGGTATTGTGATATGTAATAACCATGGTCAGGTCTTCTGGGCTAAACGATACGGGCAACACTCATGGCAATTTCCACAAGGTGGAATTGACGAAGGTGAGACACCTGAACAGGCCATGTTCAGGGAGTTATATGAAGAAGTCGGTTTAACGAAAAAAGACGTTAAGATCATTGCAACAAGTCGTCATTGGTTAAGATATAAACTACCAAAACGATTGGTGCGTTGGGACTCCAAGCCTGTTTGTATCGGCCAAAAACAGAAATGGTTTCTGCTGCGATTGGAATGCGATGAATCATGCATCAACATGCAACGCGGGAAATCCCCTGAATTTGATGGTTGGCGCTGGGTGAGCTATTGGTATCCAGTTAGGCAAGTTGTTTCTTTCAAGCGAGACGTGTATCGACGAGCAATGAAAGAGTTTGCATCTTTAGCCATGCCTTTTCGCGAGAGAAAAACGAAAGGGAAAAGAAAAAAACAGCGTAGAGGATAGTCATGCTTAGTCAGCTAAGGGAAATAGTTGAGAAAGTCTCCAGAGTCGATGATGTGCATCTCGCACTCGATATATTGGTTAAAGAGACTTGTGCTGCCCTTCGCACTGAGTGTTGTACTATCTACCTTGCTAATGAAGAAATGCAGCGCCTTGAGTTAATGGCAACTCAAGGCCTTATTTTTGAAGGCGATAGTATTCATATCAACTTCAATGAGGGGCTAGTAGGGTTGGTTAAGCGCAGTGCGGAACCGTTAAACCTCGCAGAAGCTTCCACCCATCCCGAGTTTAAATTATTACCTCTGCTCGGTGAGCAGGTTTATCACTCTTTCCTTGCCACTCCTATTATCCATCGCAAACAAGTGTTGGGTGTGTTGGTTATTCAACAAAAAACACCGCGTTTGTTTAGCGAGATAGAAGAGTCATTTCTTGTGACCTTATCCGCACAATTAGCGGTTTTAATTGCTCATGCACAAAATCTTGGTCACTGGCAATTGACATCTAAGCCTACCGTTATTAAAGGGTTGCCAACCTCTACCGGGGTAGCGATAGGTGAATTTTGGTTTGATAACACGCAACCTAAACTATCGGATGTTTTTCCATCCTCGACTTTAGATAAAGATCGCGAACACGAACTCTTGCTGGTGGCAATAGAGCGAGCGTTGAATGACTTTCGTCGAATGCGAAAGAAGCTTGATAGTGAGATTAATAAAGACGCGCTCGCGATCTTTGATTTGTTTACTCACTTGCTCAATGATCCTATGTTGCGTGGTGATTTGAAAAAGCAAATTGAAAAAGGAGACAGGGCTGACTGGGCATTACGTCAAGTCGTCGAAAAATACTCTAACCGATTTGCTCGAATGTCTGACGTTTATATGCGTGAGCGAGCACAAGATGTAAGAGAGTTAGGCCAAAGGCTGCTGTATTTCCTGCATAACAGTGAGCAAGAAAATGCAGCGATTGATCGCCCAATCATCTTAGTGGCGAATGAGCTAACCGCAACGTTATTGGCCTCTGTCCCTAAAGAATATCTGTTGGCGGTGGTTTCACTCGAAGGGGGAGTCAATTCCCACGCGGCGATTCTTTCTCGTGCACTTGGTGTGACCGCAGTGATGGGGGCAAACATCAACATTGAAGTCGTCAATGGTAAGTTGGGGATTGTTGATGGGTATACGGGTGAGATTTTCCTTGAGCCAAATCGTCAATTACTCAGGGAGTACCGCAGTTTAGTTAGCGAAGAGTCTGAACTGTTCGCGATGGTCAATAAGGATCTCGCGTTACCAGCGGTGACCGAAGATAATCATCATGTTGAAGTGATGCTCAATGCGGGCCTGAGTGCAGATAGTAACATTGCCATCAACACGGGGGTTGATGGTGTTGGTTTATACCGAACGGAAATCGCATTTTTACTTCAACATCACTTTCCCTCCGAAGATGAGCAGTATCATCAGTATCGTGCAATACTCAACTGCTACGCTAATCAGAAAGTGGTAATGCGTACGTTGGATGTGGGGGGGGATAAGCCACTACCGTATCTACCAATAGAAGAAGACAATCCATTTTTAGGCTGGCGTGGTATTCGCTTTACGCTGGATCACCCTGACATCTTTCTGATCCAGTTGCGTGCGATGTTAAGAGCGAGTGCGGAAAGCGGTAACTTAAGTATTTTGTTGCCGATGGTCTCCGGCGTGAAAGAGTTGGATGATGCGATTCGCTTGATTAACCAAGCATACAGTGAAACCGTATTATTGGATGAACGCATTCTATTACCAAAAGTTGGTGTGATGATAGAAGTGCCATCAATGGTGTATTTACTGCCGATGATTGCACACCGTGTTGATTTTGTTTCGGTGGGTACGAACGATTTAACCCAATATTTATTAGCGGTTGATAGGAACAATTCCCGTGTTGCCGATGTCTATGAATCCATGCACCCTGCGGTACTATTGGCACTAAAGCAGATTTATGATGTATGTGATAAATATCATGTACCTGTGTGCATTTGTGGTGAGTTGGCAGGGGATCCATTTGGTGCATTGCTGTTGCTTGGGTTAGGTTATACCTGTCTGAGCATGAACACCTCGAACGTGGCTAAGGTGAAGTATTTAATTCGTCATAGCCAACAAGAAGAATTAAAAAAACTCGCGGAGCAAGCGATGACGAAGTCATACGGGGAGGATATCCATCAAATGATGCATGATTTCTTTATCCAACAAGGCTTTGCTGGCTTTATCCGCGCAGGGAAAAAGTAGGAAATCGTGACCGTCTCTTTATTTTTATTATTGCTGGTGCTGGGCGCTTTTGTGGGTGTGATGGCGGGGCTACTCGGTATTGGCGGCGGTCTGATTGTCGTACCCGCGTTATTGTACCTGCTTCCTCTCGCTGGGATTTCCGCCGAAATGAGTATGCATATGGCTTTGGCGACTTCTCTTGCCAGTATCATTGTCACATCAGGGTCATCGGCGCTGAATCATCTCAAGCTTGGGAATGTCGACCTGTTCGTTGTTAAGTGGTTGATGCCTGGCGTCGTGATTGGCGGCTTTGTTGGGGCCAACATTGCTGAATGGATCCCAACGCATTACTTGCCGAAAGTCTTCGGTGTGATTGTGCTCTATCTTGCGGTACAAATGTTCCGTTCTATCCGAGTCACTCGTAGTAAACCAATGCCCAGTAGCCCGGTGACCATGATGTATGGAACGGGAATTGGTGTTGTTTCAAGTCTTGCTGGTATTGGTGGTGGCTCACTGTCAGTCCCTTTTCTAAACAAGCACGGTATAGAAATGCGCAAAGCGGTGGGGTCGTCTTCAGTTTGTGGTTGTGTGATTGCCATTTCTGGTATGATTGGTTTTATCTTACATGGCTACAACGTTGAAGGGTTACCAGCGTACAGTATTGGCTATGTCTATCTTCCCGCTTTGCTCGCCATTGCCATGACATCCATGCTGACAACAAGCGTGGGGGCGAAGTTGGCAACAGCCCTTCCTACTGCGGTATTAAAAAAGATATTCGCGGTATTCTTGATGTTTGTTGCAGCGACCATGCTGCTCTAAGTCCATCCTTTTATTTGTCATAAGAAGAGAATGATTTATGTCTCAGGGATACATTGAATTTCCCAATATTGATCCGGTTTTAATTGCTATTGGTCCTGTTTCAATTCGCTGGTACGGCTTGATGTACCTAGTTGGTTTCCTATTCGCCTTATGGTTGGCGAACCGCCGTGCAGATAAACCTAGTAGTGGCTGGACGCGAGAGCAAGTATCAGACTTACTGTTTGCAGGCTTCCTTGGGGTTGTGATCGGTGGTCGTGTCGGCTACGTGATGTTCTACAATTTTGAACTCTTCCTAGCGGAGCCATTGTATCTGTTTAAAGTCTGGACTGGTGGTATGTCATTCCATGGTGGTTTGCTCGGGGTGATGACTGCCATGTTCTGGTATGCTCACAAAAACGGTCGGACTTTCTTTGGTGTGGCTGACTTCATCGCTCCGCTTGTGCCATTTGGGTTAGGAATGGGACGATTGGGCAATTTCATGAATAGTGAGTTGTGGGGGCGTGTCACAGATGTGCCTTGGGCGGTTATCTTCCCGAATGGCGGGCCTCTTCCGCGTCACCCATCGCAATTGTATGAAATGGCATTAGAAGGCATTGTTCTGTTCTTCATCTTAAACTGGTTTATTAAAAAGCCGCGTCCTCTTGGTTCAGTTTCAGGACTTTTCCTTGCGGGTTACGGAACATTCCGTTTCCTAGTAGAATACGTACGCGAACCAGACGCTCACTTAGGTTTATTCGGTGGCTTTATCTCCATGGGACAAATTTTGTCACTGCCAATGGTGCTTATCGGTATTCTAATGATGGTGTGGGCATACAAACGTGGTCACTATAAAGACGAGTTACCACAAAAGACGAAGTAAGGTATTGGTGTGAAACAGTATTTAGATTTGTGTCAGCGCATCGTTGACCAAGGTGTTTGGGTTGACAATGAACGGACGGGTAAGCGTTGTCTGACCGTGATTAACGCGGATTTAACCTATGATGTTGCGAACAATCAATTCCCATTGGTCACCACACGAAAAAGCTTTTGGAAAGCAGCGGTTGCTGAGTTACTAGGTTATATTCGCGGTTATGATAACGCAGCAGATTTCCGTCACTTGGGCGCCAAAACTTGGGATGCAAACGCAAACCTGAATGATGCTTGGTTAAACAATCCATACCGTAAAGGTGAGGATGATATGGGGCGTGTCTACGGCGTTCAGGGTCGTGCATGGGCGAAACCCGATGGAGGTTGTATTGATCAACTTCGTAAAATAGTCGATGACTTAAGTCAAGGCGTTGATGACCGTGGTGAGATCCTTAACTTCTACAACCCTGGTGAGTTTCATATGGGGTGTTTGCGTCCTTGTATGTACAGTCATCATTTTTCCCTACTGGGTGATACGCTGTACTTAAATAGCACGCAGCGCTCATGCGATGTACCCTTAGGGCTGAACTTCAATATGGTTCAAGTCTACGTGTTCTTGGTTATCATGGCACAGATTACGGGTAAGAAGCCGGGGCAAGCATTCCACAAGATTGTTAATGCGCACATTTACGAAGATCAACTTGAATTAATGCGTGATGTTCAACTCAAGCGTGCCCCCCTAAAAGCTGCAACGTTCCATATCAACCCAGAAATCACATCATTAGAAGACTTAGAAACTTGGGTCACATTGGATGATTTTTGGGTGGAAGGATATGAGCATCATGAGCTCATTCGCTACCCATTCTCAGTGTAGTCGCACTTGCTGTCAATTAAAAAAAGCTCCAAACGGAGCTTTTTTAGATCATGACTTTAGTACACTGACAATATAGCGGCGAATCGGGTTGGTTTGTGTTGACGCAAACAATGCAGAGCTGATGAGTTTAGATGGGGTTAAAATTCCGCTAATCACTAAAGAACGAATCAAATCGAAGTCTTTTAGTTCTGTTTTCCCGCACAGTAGCAATCAAAATCGTCTCTTAGTTGAACGTTATGAGTCGATGCTTTTCATCTTATGGTGCGCCAGCGCCTCTAGTTTATCAGTCGTTTCCTTTCTTGCGCACAATGAAAGGATTTACGCTGCTAAGAATATCAATATCAGCCACCAATTGAGTTAGGTTTTCGTCTAGTACTACTAATAGCTGGCGAGAAATAGCGACATTAGTTTGCGCCATATGATCAACTCCGAGGTAAGGTTAACCCATGATGAGTGAGGTTGCTATGGTACAAATGATCATCAGCTTACTTGCTGGACAACATCTATTGATAAAAAAAGGCTCCACATTGTGGAGCCTAAATAATAAGCGATGGTATGTTGCTATTGCTATGTTGTCAGAGCAATAATTGCACCTGGCAAAATAATGAACACTGACATCAAATAGCCACCGACCACAGCTTTATTCTTAGTGGCCATTTCAGAAATCATCTCAGCGCCTTTCATTGGAATTTCACGTAAGAACGGAATACCAAAGATCAATAACGTTGCCATGACGTTGAATGCTAAGTGCACCAGTGCAATTTGCAGTGCGAAGACCGCAAACTCACCAGACACTGCTGTCGCTGCCAATAGAGCGGTAATACAAGTACCGATGTTCGAACCTAGCGTGAATGGATAAATATCACGGACTTTCAACACGCCTGTACCAACTAATGGCACCATTAAGCTCGTGGTGGTTGATGAAGATTGCACCAACACCGTGACGATAGAGCCTGATACGATGCCATGGATAGGACCGCGGCCAATCGCGTTCTTCAAGATCTCACGTGCACGACCTACCATTAGGCTTTTCATTAACTTGCCCATGACGGTAATCGCAACGAAGATAGTCGCAATACCAAGGACGATAAGCGCAATACCTCCGACGGTGTCACCGAATGCTGAAAGTGGTTCTTTAATCGCACTAACAACGGGCTTAGTCATTGGCTTAATAAAATTGAAGCCTTTGATGCTCATATCACCGGTAGCAAGTAGTGGTGACACAAGCCAGTGAGAAATCTTCTCTAAAATGCCGAACATCATTTCCAATGGCAGGAAAATAACGACCGCAAGTAAGTTGAAGAAATCGTGAATAGTTGCACTAGCGAATGCTCGCTTAAACTCTTCTTTACAACGAACATGGCCAAGAGAAACGAGCGTATTAGTCACTGTTGTTCCAATATTGGCACCCATTATCATTGGAATCGCAGTTTCTACCGGTAGACCACCAGCCACTAGACCGACAATGATAGACGTCACGGTACTTGAGGATTGGATTAGGGCTGTCGCTACCAAGCCGATCATAAGACCTGCGACTGGGTGAGATGCAAACTCAAATAGCACTTTAGCTTGATCGCCAGTTGCCCATTTGAAGCCACTACCAACCATAGACACTGCTAGAAGAAGCAGATACAACATGAATGCCAAGTTAGCCCAGCGTAACCAACGAGTCGTGCTCGAAATTGGAACCACTGTTGAAGTAGCTTGGTTCATCATAATTTTCTCCGTTGACCTTTCAGTTCATTTTCGGTCTGTAGTTGAAATTGTGGCTGATGTTAGAGAACAAATATTTCAGTAATATGACAGATTCATTGCTATGTGAGATTTTTATTGTTCTTTTTAATAGTGAGGAAAGCCATGTTGTCCTTTTTGATTTAAATTATTGAAATGTAAAGAGATAACGCTAGGTTGTGTTAGTGGTTTTTTGTATTCAACCTAGAAGAAAAATGTATGTAGGTGCAACTTTTATGACAAGGTTGATTTTTAGATTTCGGTAAAACTAAGACTTATGATGGGTATTGTATGGTTTTGTCGAGTTTATTGTTTGTTTCTGACGTATTTGGTATAAAAGCATCACCTTATTTTCGGGATGTTGAGCATGTCACATCTAAACTATAACCACCTTTATTACTTTTGGATGGTATGTAAACAGGGCTCGGTAACGAAAGCAGCAGACGCGCTTTTTTTGACTCCACAAACAGTGACAGGGCAAATCAAGGCACTTGAAGAGCGAATGAAGGGGAAGTTAACCAAGCGCAATGGACGTACTGTTGAACCGACAGAGTTAGGGCAATTGGTGTTCAAGTACGCCGACCGGATGTTTGGCTTGAGTTATGAGATGTTAGATATCGTGAATTACAGCCAACATTCGAACATTTTGTTTGAGGTTGGTGTGGCTGATGCGTTATCAAAGCGCTTGGTCAGCAAGGTACTCATGACCACGGTTCCTGAAGACAGCAGTATTCACCTGCGTTGTTTTGAGTCAACACACGAGCTTCTACTTGAGCGACTTTCCCAGCATAAGTTGGATATGATTTTGTCGGATTGTCCAGTCGACTCGACACAAAGCCCAGGACTATATAGTAAAAAGTTAGGCGAAAGTAGCATGAGCTTCTTCGCTTCTTCTGAAATTGACGGAGTACGATTTCCTGAAATATTAGAAGAGAAAAAACTTTTGATTCCCGCGAGCCGAACAGCAATGGGACGCAAGGTTATTCAGTGGTTTGACCGTCAAGGTCTCCAACCCAATCTGCTGGGCGAGTTTGATGATGTGGCTTTAATGAAAGCCTTTGCACGATATCACGATGACGTCATTTTTTTAGCGCCGACAGTATATATGTCTGAAATTGAAGACGACCGTAATTTACAGCTCATTGGTCACGTGGACGGTTTAAAGGAAGAGTACTACGTCATTTTTGCTGAGCGAATGATCCAACATCCGGCGGTAAAAAACGTTTGTGATGCTGACTTCCGGCAAATGTTTGAGTAAATACATACCGTTGCGCAAGTAAATAGATTATTATCGATAAAAATATAAATGATGCCTTAAGTAACTCAAGGTACTTAGCTTAGTGAGTCAGTTTGGTTGAGCGATTACGCACAGACTAATATGACTGAGGCTGATCTTGCATATTCGTTTAAGACTAAATTAAGTTTCTAAGCATGGAAGTTCTGGATATGCATCCTGAGCTTCTTAGAGGTATCAACCAATGCAACACAACGAGCTGCTCAGGGTTGGAAGAAGTAAGTTGTAGCTAGAGGTCCAACACATGAACCTACAAGATATGGAGAAGAACTCCGCAAAAGCCGTCGTGTTGCTCAAAGCGATGGCAAACGAAAGACGCCTACAAATTCTCTGCATGCTGCATAATCAAGAGCTATCCGTTGGGGAGCTGTGTGCAAAACTAAAGTTGAGTCAGTCGGCATTATCTCAACACCTAGCTTGGCTTCGTCGTGACGAATTAGTGACAACAAGAAAAGAAGCGCAAACGGTGTACTACACGCTAAAGAGTGATGAGGTGAAAGCGCTAATCAAAACACTCCATAGTCTCTACTGTGCAGATGAGACTTAAGTAAAAGAGGTCAGTGCATTTAGACGGGAATAGTAGACAAAAGAAAAGCTGGCACTGCCAGCTTTTTTTATTATGAAAGCTTTAAATATAAAAAAACCGACTTTACGTCGGTTTTTTCTTCACCGAAAAATCAGAACTCTATTAAAGAGCTTTGATTTGTGCAGCGAAGCGAGACTTATGGCGAGATGCTTTATTCTTGTGAATAAGGCCTTTAGTTGCCATGCGGTCTAGGATAGGTGTAACTGCAGCAAATGCAGCAGTTGCAGCTTCTTTGTCGCCTGCTTCGATAGCAGCAACAGTTTTCTTCATGTAAGTACGCATCATTGAGCGACGACTAGCGTTGTGCTGACGACGTTTCTCAGCTTGGATAGCGCGCTTCTTAGCAGATTTACTATTTGCCAAGGGTCTAACTCCCAAAAACTTAGTTCTGTGACAATTTAAGGGCGAGGAATATCCCTCATTTGCGCTTAAATGTCAAATGATTTGTGCAAAAACCGATCTGAGCCAAACAAACTTTGGTAAGAGCGGTTATCGCGGTTAAGATGGCATGGATTCTAACAGCATTTTTATACCAATGCTAATAATTATCCGCTTAGAATTAACAATAGGTGGATATATTTTTGACGTCTATATACAGCACCTGCGAGCTTAGCTTTATAGGGTTCGCTGTCTTATCGTAATATTCCGAGGTTACTGTGAGTAAACGACTACTCAAGTCAGGCATGATCGTCAGTGCTATGACATTTATTTCCCGCGTTCTAGGCCTAGTTCGTGATGTTGTAGTGGCAAATTTGATGGGGGCAGGAGCAAGTGCAGACGTCTTTTTCTTTGCCAATAAAATTCCTAACTTCTTACGACGTCTGTTTGCCGAAGGCGCTTTTTCTCAAGCCTTTGTGCCGGTTTTAACCGAAAGTCATGCGCAAGGTGACATGGACAAAACTCGGGAATTGATTGCCCGAGCGGCAGGGACTCTCGGTGTCATTGTCTCGGTCGTCACTTTATTTGGTGTCTTAGGCTCTGGCGTGGTAACCGCACTGTTTGGTTTTGGTTGGTTCTTAGACTGGATGCATGGTGGACCTGCTGCGGAAAAGTTTGAGCTCGCCAGTATGATGCTCAAAATCACGTTCCCTTACCTATGGTTTATCACCTTTGTTGCGCTTTCTGGTGCAATTCTTAACACCCTTGGTAAGTTCGTGGTCTCTTCTTTTACGCCAGTGTTTTTAAACGTAATGATTATTCTGGCGGCTCTGTTTATTTCACCGCAAATGGCAAGGCCTGAGCTTGGGCTTGCGGTCGGCGTCTTTTTGGGTGGTTTGGTGCAGTTCTTATTCCAAATCCCTTTTCTTATTAAAGCGGGCGTGATGGTCAAGCCTAAATGGGGCTGGCGTGAGCCGGGTGTGGTGAAAATCCGTACTTTGATGATTCCTGCTCTATTCGGCGTCTCCGTCAGCCAGATTAATCTGTTGCTTGATACCTTTATTGCCAGCTTCTTGCAAACTGGGTCGATTAGCTGGCTTTATTATTCAGACCGGCTCTTGGAGTTTCCTTTGGGTTTGTTTGGTATTGCGATTGCGACGGTTATTTTGCCAGCGCTTTCACGCAAATACGTTGATGCACACAATGAAGGCTTTGCTCATACTATGGACTGGGGCATACGCATGGTCACATTGCTCGGTATTCCTGCCATGCTGGGCCTCATGGTATTGGCAAAGCCAATGTTGATGGTGCTGTTCATGCGCGGTGAGTTTTCTCCTCAAGATGTTCATCAAGCTTCATTATCATTATTTGCCTATGCATCTGGCTTGTTGAACTTTATGTTAATTAAGGTGTTAGCTCCTGGTTATTACTCGCGTCAAGATACCAAAACGCCAGTGAAATACGGCATTATTGCGATGGTGACGAACATGGTATTTAACGCCATTTTGGCCTATTTCTATGGTTACGTTGGGTTGGCTATTGCGACGGCATTGTCGGCATTCGTCAATATGGTTTTGTTGTATCGTGGTCTGCATTTGTCTGGTGTGTATCAGATCACCAAGAGAACGGCTTTCTTTTTTATGCGTTTGATTATCGCTGGGGGGGCGATGGTTTCGACCATCTTATGGCAGTTAGAGGATATGTCCGTTTGGCTGGAATGGACCTTTACTCAACGCAGCGGCGTGCTCGGGATGCTGATCGCGCTAGGTGCTGTCGTTTACTTTTCGATTGCGTTTTTACTGGGTGTGCGCTTAAAAGACCTAAAAGCTGGGACAGAGTAAGGGGGATTGGTATATAATCCGTCAGTTTCACACAGTGCAAAGTAAAACAGAGGCAGAAAGCAGTACCCAATGGAACTGATTAGAGGCATTCACAATATCACACCACGCCACCATGGTTGCGTGCTGACTATTGGCAATTTTGATGGCGTGCATCAAGGCCATCTGCAAGTATTGCAACAAGTCTCAGAGCAAGGGAAGAGGCTTTCGTTACCTTCGGTTGTGATGACCTTTGAGCCTCAGCCGATGGAGCTGTTTGCGAAAGACAAGGCGCCAGCACGGCTAACACGGTTACGTGATAAGTTCGTACAATTGAGTAAGCTCGATATTAATCGTCTGCTGTGCGTTAATTTTAATCGTCATTTTGCCAGTCTGACGGCGGAAGAGTTTATCCGTGACTTGTTGGTCGAGCGTTTGGGTGTTAAGTTTCTTGTCGTTGGTGATGATTTCTGCTTTGGTAAAGGCCGAACTGGTAACTTTGCGATGTTGCAGGAAGCTGGGGAAAAATACGGCTTTGAAGTTGTGAGTACCCAAAGCTTTTGTTTACAAAAATCACGAGTCAGTAGTACGGCTATTCGCGAAGCATTGGCTCGTGATGATTTGCATTCCGCACAACAAATGCTGGGAAGAAATTACAGCATCAACGGTCGTGTTTCTCACGGAAGGAAGCTGGGAAGAACGATTGGTTTTCCTACTGCAAACCTTCCTTTGAAACGCTGTGTTTCTCCGGTTTCCGGAGTCTATGTAGTTCAAGCGCTTGGCTTAGGAAATGAGCCTGTCGGTGGTGTTGCTAATATTGGCCAAAGGCCGACTGTCAATGGTGTTCGCCAGCAGTTAGAAGTGCACTTACTCGACTTTCATGCCAATTTGTATGGCAAGCAACTAGAAGTGGAACTTTTGCACAAACTTCGAGATGAGCAAAAGTTTGAGTCGTTTGAAGCACTTAAACAACAAATCGAATTGGATGCTGAAGCAGCAAGGGTGTGGTTGCGTCAGCTTAAGCGTTGAGCGGTTTATTCCACCGCTGAACATAATGTCTAATTTTCGCCCAATATAACGGAATTAAGAATCGATGAGTGAGTATAAAGATACCCTGAATTTACCTGAAACAGGGTTTCCAATGCGCGGTAATCTGGCCAATCGTGAGCCAGAAATGCTTAAGCGTTGGTACAAAGAAGATCTTTACGGTGAAATCCGTAAAGCAAAAAAAGGTAAAAAGCCATTCGTATTGCACGATGGCCCTCCTTACGCAAATGGTGACATTCATATTGGTCACGCACTAAACAAGATTCTTAAAGACATTATAATTAAATCCAAAACACTTTCAGGTTTTGACGCACCTTACATCCCAGGTTGGGATTGTCACGGGCTACCTATCGAGTTGATGGTAGAAAAGAAGGTTGGCAAACCAGGCCAAAAAGTGACAGCGGCTGAATTCCGCGAAAAATGTCGTCAGTACGCCGCTGGTCAAGTTGAAGGTCAAAAAGAGAGCTTCAAGCGTCTTGGCATTATGGGAGAGTGGGACAAGCCATACCGTACAATGGATTTTGATACGGAAGCGAACATCATCCGTGCACTTGGTAAGATCGCAAGCAACGGTCACCTACTGAAAGGTTTCAAACCCGTTCACTGGTGTACGGATTGTGGCTCAGCGCTGGCTGAAGCAGAAGTGGAATACAAAGATAAAGTATCGCCATCTATCGATGTACGCTTTAAGGCTGCGGACGAAGCTGCGCTTCTGTCTAAGTTTGAGCTGACTGAAGGTCATGAAGGTAAAGGCGATATCTCTATTGTCATCTGGACGACAACACCTTGGACGCTTCCTGCGAACCGTGCTGTGTGTCTACGTGATGACCTTGAGTATGTACTTATCCAAGTTGAAGGCGAGCAACCTGAACGTATCATCGTTGCGGCTGAACTAGCGAAAGACGTTATGGATCGCGCAGGTATCGAGCATTTCCATAACCTTGGTTTTGCCAAAGGCGCGGATCTAGAGCTTTCTCAGTTCCAACACCCATTCTACGATTTCACCGTACCGGCGATCCTAGGCGATCACGTAACCACGGATTCGGGTACTGGTGTGGTTCACACAGCACCTGGCCACGGTCAAGAAGACTTCGCCGTTGGTCAAAAATACAACCTAGAAGTGGCGAACCCAGTTGGTTCAAACGGTGTTTACCTACCGGACACTGAGCTATTCGCTGGTCAGCACGTATTCAAAGCGAACAATGCGGTTGTTGAAACGCTAAAAGAAAAAGGCGCACTACTGCATCACCACGCTTACGAGCACAGCTACCCACACTGTTGGCGTCATAAGACTCCAATCATCTTCCGCGCAACACCGCAGTGGTTTGTCTCCATGGACCAAGCGGGTCTGCGTGCCAAAGCACTAGAAGCTATCAAAGGTGTTCAGTGGATGCCGGAGTGGGGTCAAAGCCGTATCGAAGGTATGATTGAAGGTCGCCCAGAGTGGTGTGTCTCTCGTCAACGTACTTGGGGTGTGCCAATCGCTCTGTTTGTTCATAAAGAAACATCAGAACTTCATCCAAACACACTAGAACTGATTGAAAAAGTCGCGAAGTTGGTTGAAGAGAAAGGCATTCAAGCATGGTGGGATGTCGATGCAGCTGAGCTACTCGGTGCTGACGCAGACCAGTACGAAAAAGTGCTCGATACGTTAGACGTATGGTTCGACTCAGGTGTCACGCACTTCTCTGTTGTTGATGCTCGTGAAGAGTACCAATTTGATGGTGAAGAAAGGGGCTACAGCGCAGACCTATACCTAGAGGGCTCTGACCAACACCGTGGTTGGTTCCAGTCATCTCTCATTTCATCTATCGCAATGAAAGATGTGGCACCTTATAAGCAAGTTCTTACTCATGGTTTCGTTGTTGACGGTCACGGCCGTAAGATGTCGAAATCTATTGGTAACGTCGTCGCGCCAAAAGATGTCACTAATAAACTTGGTGCCGATATCTTGCGCCTATGGGTTGCATCAACTGACTATACGGGTGAAGTTGCGGTTTCGGATGAAATCCTAAAACGCAGCGCTGATGCATACCGTCGTATTCGTAACACTTCTCGTTTCTTCCTAGCAAACCTAAATGGTTTTAACCCTGAAACAGACATGGTTCCAGCGGAAGAAATGGTTGCTCTGGACCGCTGGGCAGTAGGGCGTGCACTGGCAGCGCAAGAAGAAATTATCAAAGCATACGAAGAGTACAACACGCATGCAGTAATGCAGCGTCTAATGCACTTCTGTTCTATCGAAATGGGCTCTTTTTACCTAGACGTGATTAAAGATCGTCAGTACACAGCAAAACGTGGCGGCAACGCTCAACGTAGTTGTCAGACTGCGCTTTACTACATTGTTGAAGCGCTTGTTCGTTGGATGGCACCTATTATGTCATTTACCGCAGATGAGATCTGGAACGAAATGCCAGGCAAGCGTGACAAGTTTGTATTCAGTGGTGAATGGTATCAAGGTTTGTTTGGTCTAACCGAAGGCGAAGAGCTTAATAACGAGTTCTGGGCAGAGATTCAGAAAGTTCGTGGTGCAGTGAACAAACTGCTAGAAGCGGCACGAGCTGAGAAGACTATCGGTGGTGCGCTACAAGCTGAGATAACGCTCTTTGCCGATGAGCCGCTATCTGCGAAGATCAACCAGCTAGAAGATGAACTACGTTTCGTTCTGATCACGTCTGCGGCGATAGTGAAACCGTTAAGCGAGAAAACTGATACAGCACAAGCGACTGATATTGATGGTTTGTTCGTTGAAGTTGCTGCAGCAGAAGGCGAGAAGTGTGACCGTTGTTGGCACCACACGCCAGACGTAGGCACAATCGAAGGTCACGAGAAGATCTGTGGTCGTTGTGTATCTAACGTTGATGGTGAAGGTGAAGTGCGTAAGTTCGCGTAAATACTCGTCATTCTTGGCTCTGTAGCTTTGTTGACTTCATTTACCAACTCCATCATATAGCCGACTAGGCTCAGGAGCTTGGTAAATTCGTCGCCGTGCTACAACGCCAATCATTTAGAGTATTAGTTTCTTGTTCTGGAACTTTTTATTAATTCAACAGCCCCAGTAATTACTGGGGCTGTTTGTAGGTAAAGTAATGAGTGAAAAAACACTGTCTTTAAAACACTCGGGTGTGCGCTGGTTGTGGCTGGCGGTTGTAATTTTTTTGGCTGATATCGGCATTAAGTTTGTTGTGATGAACAACATGGGTTATGGCTGGGCAAACCGCATTGAAATTTTGCCATTCTTTAATCTTTTGTACGTACATAACTATGGTGCCGCTTTTAGCTTTTTGAGTGATCAAGCGGGCTGGCAGCGTTGGTTATTTACCGGTATTGCTTTTATCGTTACGGGTCTTTTGACTTACTGGATGAGTAAACTACCAGCGAAAGAGAAATGGAATAATATTGCTTATGCCATGATCATTGGTGGCGCAGTAGGCAACGTATTCGACCGTGTGATACACGGTTTTGTCGTGGATTATTTGGACTTTTTCTGGGGTAATTATCACTGGCCAGCATTCAACCTTGCAGACATGGCTATTTGTATTGGTGCCGCGATGATTATTCTTGACGGCTTTCGAAAGAAAGACGAGGCGAAAGCCTAAGTCGTGGCAGTGTATATTGTGAAAAGTTGAATAACCCTAAGCGTCGCCCGTTGATTCGAGCGACGCTTTTTATTATGTTGGAGCGCCAATCAGCATATCAATGTATAAAAAGACCAAGCTGACAGCGTAATAACCCCAGAACAAGGAAGCAGTAACGTGACAACAATAACCAATGAATCTGTAGTAACCCTTCACTTTACGATTAAGATGAAAGACGGATCGGTTGCGGATAGTACTCATAATATGGGTAAACCAGCGAAATTTGTTATGGGTGATGGCAGCTTGAGTGAAAACTTTGAGCAGTGCTTGATAGGCCTAGAAACAGGCGCACAAAAAGCGATTGAGCTAAAAGCAGAAGATGCGTTTGGCATGCCAAACCCAGACCATGTACACCATATGGATCGCACTAAATTTGTAGGTGATGCAGAAGTAGATGTGGGTACAATCATGGCGTTCAGTGGCCCTGATGGCATGGAAATCCCAGGCATCATCACTGAGATTGCTGGCGATTCAGTTACAGTGGACTTCAACCATCCTCTAGCGGGACAAGACGTGACTTTCGAAGTTGAAATTTTGTCAGTAGAATAGCGAACCCAATAAAGATAATTTCCATGAGCAATGAAATGAAAATCCTATTAGCTAACCCACGCGGCTTTTGTGCTGGTGTAGACCGTGCGATTAGCATCGTAGAGCGTGCGCTAGAGATGTATCAGCCACCGATTTATGTTCGTCATGAGGTGGTACATAACCGTTTTGTGGTTGAAGGGCTAAAACAACGTGGCGCTGTCTTCGTTGAAGAGCTGCATGAAGTGCCAGACAACAACATTGTGATTTTTTCTGCTCATGGTGTATCACAGGCGGTTCGTCAGGAAGCCAAGCAGCGCGATTTGACCGTGTTTGACGCGACGTGTCCATTAGTAACCAAAGTCCATATGGAAGTGGCGCGAGCAAGCCGCCGCAATATGGAAGTGGTGCTGATTGGTCACGCCGGTCACCCTGAAGTAGAAGGCACGATGGGGCAGTACGCGAGTGAAACCGGTGGCATGTACTTGGTTGAAACCCCAGCCGACGTTGAGAAACTGAAGGCGATTGTGAAAGATCCATCCGATCTTCACTACGTAAGCCAAACGACCTTGTCTGTTGACGAGACTGCTGATGTTATCGAAGAGCTACGCCGCGTGTTCCCAGATATCCAAGGCCCGCGTAAAGATGATATTTGCTACGCAACGCAAAACCGTCAAGATGCCGTACGTGAATTAGCGAGCGATGTTGATGTCATGGTGGTGGTCGGTTCAAAGAATTCATCCAACTCAACACGCCTAAAAGAATTGGCTGAAAAGCTCGGTACACCGGGTTATTTGACGGATTGTCCTGAAGATATCGAACCAAAATGGTTTGAAGGTAAGAACAAAGTCGGTGTAACGGCTGGAGCATCAGCACCAGAAGAGTTAGTGAACCAAATTCTTGATCGCATCAAAGAGCTGGTTGGTGCTGAAGCCGTCGACGAAGTGCTAGGGCGAGAAGAGAATATGTTCTTCGAAGTACCGAAAGAGCTACAAATTAAACAAGTTGATTAACATCAGGCATGATTAAATATTTCAAAGGCGATCTCAAAGGTCGCCTTTTTTAACGGAGTTAGTGATTGATGCCGAGCATCTCTTTTAGCACCTTCAGGTAGCGACGACTCACTGGAATCTCAAAGCCCGTTTTGGTGATGATTTCGGCTAAACCGTTCTCTAGCAATTTTATCTCGCTGATGGTTTTGATGTTGACTAAGTACTGGCGATGGCAGCGCACTAAGGGGGTTTTCTCTTCCAGTGTTTTGAGGGTTAATTGTGTACTAGCAGTCTGGCCCGCTGAGCGAGCATGTACGCCACTGATGTCGCTGTACGCACACTCCACTGTATCGGTAGCCATGATCACTATCCGGTTATGCCCAATACACGGGATTTGAGCTAAGGACTCGGGCGTAATGGCAGACAGTTGTTGAGTCAATGCTGATTGACTGATGACTTTATTGAGTCGCTTGACCGTTTTGGTTAAGCGGCATGGGTCGACGGGTTTGAGCAAATAATCAAATGCGTTATCTTCAAATGCTTGAATCGCATATTGATCGTAGGCGGTAACGAAAACCACATAAGGCATGGTGTCAGGATCGAGCATACCGAGTAGCTCAATACCTGTGACTTGAGGCATTTGGATGTCGAGAAACACCACATCAGGCTTGAGCTCATTGATTTTTTTGAGACCTAAGATAGCGTTTGAAGCATCGCCCACCACTTCAACTTGGCCTGTTTCTTCTAATAGCTCTGCCAGTTCTTCACGAGCAAATTGTTCATCATCAATGACGAGTGCGCTTAACATCCCACATTACCTTTATTACTTTGTTCGCTTTTAGGATTTTTGGGGAATGATAAAGCTCATTTTAGTAAATTGATGTGTCTCACACGTAATTTTTAGCGCTGAGTCACGTCCAAATTGATTAGTGAGACGTTTGTCGACAATTTCTAAACCCAAGCCCGAGTGGTTCTCTTTGGGATGTGCAAAACTGCCCGCGTTATCTTCTACGGTGATGAGATAGCCTTGCGGATGCACTTGACTGTATATGTAGATCTTCCCCCCTTCCAGCATATTAGAAATACCGTGTTTAATGGCATTTTCAACCAGTGGTTGGAGTGTAAAGCTTGGCAATTTGATGTCGAGCACTTCTGGTTGAATATCGATTTTCACTTCTAAGCGATCTGTAAAACGTGCTTTCTCAATACTTAGGTAAGAGTTTACATGGGCTAGCTCTTCTTTCAGTGTCACCGTGTTGATGTTTTGTTTCAGATTACTGCGAAAGAAGTGTGACAAGTTTTGAATCAGCTCACGCGCTTTATCAGGATCTCGCCGAGTAATCGCGCTAATGGTATTGAGTGCGTTAAACAAAAAGTGGGGGTTGACTTGTGCGTGCAGTAGCTTGATTTCTGCTTGAGCTAATAAAGTTTGTTGTTGCTGATAATCCCCATACAGAATCTGACTGGATAAAAGCTGGGCGATGCCTTCGGCCATCGACATGTTTGCGGTAGAGAACAGTTTGCGCTTCGGCTCGTATAACTTAATGGTACCAATGACTTCCTTGCCTGCACGCAACGGAATGATCAGGGCAGAGCCGAGCTTGCAGTCTTTCGCGAGTGAGCACTGGTAAGGGCGCTCAGCACCATCAAGGTAAATGATGTCGTTTTTCTCCATCGAATCTAATGTGCTCTGCGATGAAATAGGAGTATTGGGTTTATGGTGATCATCGCCAATACCAACGAAAGCTAGGATCTTCTTTTGGTCAGTGATGGCGACGGCGCCAACCTTGGTTTCTTCGTAAATAATGCGTGCAATTTTTTTGGCGTTTTCAGTGTTAAAACCGTTGCTAAGAATTCCAACGGAACGATCGGCAATCGTGAGTGCTCGACGAGAAAAAGTCGCAGAGTATTTTTCGAATATTGCTTTTCTGTCTTGCAGGATACTCATGAACAGTGCGGCGCCAAAGGAATTCGCGATGATCATTGGGGCGGCAATCTCAGACACCAGCGCATATGCTTGGTCAAACGGTTTGGCAACGGAGAGCAGCAAGAGCATTTGCACAACTTCCGCGACAAACGTGACACTGAATACCACGCTGGGGTTAAACAGTAAGGCCCCTTTGTTACGTTTGATGAGATAGACATGGAGCAAGCCGCCAATCACACCTTCCGCTGTCGTAGAAATAGCGCAGGCCAGATCGGTAAAACCACCAAGAGAATAGCGGTGAAGACCGCCCGTCAGCCCAACCGCAAAACCCACCACAGGGCCGCCAAATAATCCTCCCATGACAGCACCAATCGCGCGTGTATTCGCAATCGCATCATTGATGTGTAAGCCAAAATAGGTACCTAAAATACAAAATCCAGAGAAGAGCACATAGCAAATTAAACGGTGACTAAGGCGTGAAGAGATACTGAGCAGCGGCAAGATGATGGGCGTTTTACTCAGCATGTAAGCCAATACCAAGTACACGCACATCTGTTGTAAGAGGGAAATTACCAGTTCCATAGTGAACCTAACCTGAAATCAATGTTGTTATTGTATACCTAAATAACCTCCAGATGATTGATCGTGGGAGTCACTTGGGGATACGAAAACAAAAAGAGCCTGCGTGGCAGGCTCCTTATCTTAATCAGTTAATGCGTGAGCTAGCGTTACGCGGTTTCTGATACGGGTTGTGGTTTATCTTCGTCAGCCAAATCAGTATCACCCTTACCCTTAGAGGTTTTGATCACGTAACCAGTCACGATGAGTGTGAACACGACACCAGCAATGGTTGACACTTGCATCGGTAGGCCGAAACCTAGCGTGCTGTTGTTTAGGATGAACGTGACACATACCGTCGTCATAAACATGGCCGGAATGGTCGTAACCCAATGCAGTTTGTTGTGACGAAGTAGGTAAGCCGACGCTGTCCAGAGCATCATCACAGCGGTTGTTTGGTTAGCGAAGCCGAAGTAGCGCCAAATGATACCAAAGTCTACTTGAGTCAAGATGCCACCAAGAACGAAGAGTGGCAGTGCCATGAGTAGTCGGTTACGTAGCGTTTTCTGCTCCATGTTGAAGTATTCTGCAAGGATCAGACGGCTTGAACGGAATGCAGTATCGCCTGACGTGATAGGGAGAATAACCACACCAAGGAAAGCGAGGATACCACCGAACACACCCAATAGACCAAATGACGCGCTGTATACTACGTTACCAGGACCACCGTTTTTCACTGCTTCTGATAATGCGTCTAGTGAGCCGAAGAAAGACAGAGCAATCGCACACCAGATAAGGGCGATAACCCCTTCACCGATCATGGCACCGTAGAAGACAAAACGACCATTTTTCTCGTTTTCCATACAACGCGCCATCAGTGGGGACTGAGTGGCGTGGAAGCCTGAGATAGCACCACAAGCGATAGTGATAAACAGCGCAGGCCATAACGGCATGTCATTTGGATTCAAGTTACTCAGCATGTCTGAAACTTGGAAATCACCCATTACCGTGTGCTCGCTAGAGAACGCCACGGCGGTCATTAGGCCGACTGACATAAAAATAAGCAGTGCGCCAAACAGTGGGTAGAAGCGGCCAATGATTTTATCAACAGGAACAATCGTCGCGATGATGTAGTAAGCGAAGATGGCGATAACCATAGTGGTCATGCTTACGTTAAGGCCCGTCTGATCATTGATTAGATTGGTGATCATGCCTGCTGGCGCCGATACGAATACCACCCCAACCAGAAGAAGTAAGACAATGGCAAAAATATTCATAAAGTGTTTTGCGCCATTACCTAGGTAGCGACCCGTAATAGTAGGTACAGAAGCGCCGCCATTACGAACCGAAAGCATGCCGGAGAAGTAATCGTGTACTGCGCCTGCAAATATGCAACCAACGACAATCCAAAGCATCGCTGCTGGGCCGTATAGCGCACCCATGATTGGACCAAAGATTGGGCCGACACCAGCGATGTTTAGGAGTTGAACGAGATAAACTTTCTTCGTTGACATTGGAACAAAGTCAACACCATCCGATTTGGTATGAGCCGGGGTTTGGCGTTTTTCATTGATGCCGAAGATCTTCTCGATGAAAGCGCCGTAGATGAAGTATCCGCCAATTAGGGCCGCGACACAGGTTAGAAACCACATCATAGCAATTGTCCTTAGTCTTAGTTGAGTAGGGTAATATTTTAATTTCAGGATGCATCTTATGCGTCGCTTGTGTTAAATGCATTCGGTCAGTCGATGAGCGGTCGAATAGAATAATGAGTGGTCGATATACCGCTTGAGCGGTTTTAATATGAGGTGAATGGCTTACGGAGTGATTCAGTGGTTTAACTGTTATGTGAGAGGTTACATCTTGGACTGAGCGAGAACTTCTATGATTAATGGTAAGCTTATTTTGAAAACAATTAGTTAAGGAAGAATGATGAAAAAGGCAACGTTAGGTTTGGCGCTCGCTTTACTAGCAGGGTGTGCTGTACCGACGGAAGAGCTCGCTCAATCGGGAGATTGGTATCAGATCGGATATCAAGATGGCGTAGCGGGACACACATCTCGCACAATGAATCAATTGCGTGAGCTAGGTAGTGTTAAGCAAGGTGATTATGACCAAGGGTATTTAGAAGGAATAGCGGAATACTGTAATCCGGCCTTCGCGTACCAAATGGGGCTGTCTGGACAGTATTACCAAGGGGTCTGTGAAGGTACTCAGCAAGCACAAAAGTTCCGCATGGAATGGCAGCGCGGCTGGAACGAGTACAACAACTAAGCCAATAGAAAAATTGATTCTGTTTGATGCGAAAGGTGGCCTCAGACCACCTTTTTTAATGCGTTTATTTCGTCTGGTGCCCTTCAACGGCCTTGCGTAAGAAACCATCTTGATGATGGAGATGTTGACGTGCGGAGTCGATATCAAGATCGGTAAGGATCATCAATATCGCCAATTTTACGTTATGGTTGGTTTGTTTCAACACCGCTGTTGCTTGTGTTTTGTCACAATCGGTCGCTTGCATCACAATACGAGCTGCGCGAGCGAGTAACTTATTGTTGGTGGCTTTTACATCCACCATTAAGTTTTGGTAGCTCTTACCTAAGCGGATCATGCTAGCGGTACTAAGCATATTCAGTATCAGTTTTTGCGCAGTGCCCGATTTTAAACGAGTTGACCCCGTTAATGCTTCAGGCCCAACAACGGGGCTAATGGCTATTTCGGCAATATCTGCAATCGGAGAGTCAGGGTTACAAGATAGTGCTACAGTAGTTGCGCCAATCTTATTCGCATATTCTAAACCTCCGATCACATAAGGTGTACGACCACTTGCTGCAATGCCTACGACGACATCATTATTGTTGAATGCGAGGTTTTTTAAATCTTGTTCTCCAAGCTGTGGAGAATCCTCTGCACCTTCTTTAGCTTTGAAGATGGCTTCGGGGCCACCAGCAATAAGACCAATCACCATTTTATCTGACACACCAAATGTAGGCGGGCATTCTGAAGCATCCAGTATGCCTAAACGACCGCTCGTGCCCGCTCCCATATACACCAGCCTTCCGTTTGCTTTAAATGCTTGGGTGATTTTATCTACGGCGAGGGCGATCTCTGGTAGTACTTTCTCAACCGCAATTGGGACGAGTTTATCTTGTTGGTTTAAACGCTGCACAATATCGAATGAAGGAAGAAGATCGATATCCATCGTTTCAGGGTTGCGACCTTCAGAGACAAGGTGAGAAAGAGCCGCAATAAGCGCGTCATTTGTCATAGTAATTTAAGCCTTCGTGATTAATTTTTTGAGTGGAGTACGCCAAGTGAAGCGAGATGGCTGGCCCCCGTCACCTCGGGTAAATTGCTAGGGAGGCTATGAATATAGCGCTGCGCAAGCCAAGCAAATGCCATCGCTTCCATGTAGTCACTATCCACGCCTTTTTCTACCGTTGTCGCAACGTACCATTGTGGCAATAACTTAGCCAATCGCTGCATCAAAAGTGGGTTTCTCGCACCGCCACCACAAACCAGCAATTGAGGAGAGTCGCCATGTGCAAACTGCTTAACCTCGTTAGTAATCGTTAGGGCAGTGTATTCACACAGGGTACGTTGTATGTCTTCTGCTGGTAAGTCGAGGTCGTTAATCTGCTTGTGCAGCCATTCAATGTTGAACAGTTCTCGCCCGGTACTTTTTGGGGCTGGCATGGCAAGGTAAGGCTCTTGAAGAAGCTGAGTGAGGAGCTGGTTATTGAGTTTACCTTGCAGTGCAAACGCCGCCTCTTTATCAAAGCCTTGTCCGGTATGTTGTTCACACCAAGCGTCCATCAACATGTTGCCCGGACCTGTGTCGTAGCCAATGACGGGTTGCTCGGGATGCAGTACAGAGATGTTGGCAATGCCACCGATGTTCAGCACCACGGTGGTGGAATCTTGCATAGCAAAGATGCTTTTGTGAAAAGCGGGAACCAGTGGAGCCCCTTGTCCACCCAGCGCGATATCTTTACGTCGAAAATCTGCAACGGTATCAATCCCTGTTTTCACTGCGATGATGTTGGCATCACCTAATTGAGTGGTAAACGGTAACTCTCCGCTAGGTTGGTGGAATACCGTTTGACCGTGATTACCAATCGCACGAATGTGTTCCGCGGCGTAACCAGACTTCTTGAGCAGTTGTAAAACGGCGTCAGCGAAGAGATGGCCGAGCTGGTGGTCAAGTTCACCGATGGCTTTTAAATTTGTTGCTTGACCGGTACAAACCGATAACAGCATTTCTTTCAGTGCTGTGGGCATTGGATAATCGTCGTGCGCAATCAGGCGAACGTGCTCATCACTTATTTCAACCAGAGCGGTATCCACGGCGTCCATGCTCGTTCCAGACATCACACCAATGTACAGTTCGTTAAATTTCATAGCCGATCTCGTCAATTCTTCATTCACTTATTGTAAAGCAAATCTGAAGCGAATAACCTCATAGAATACGAGATATTCAGCCGATTTTGAGGAGAAAATATGGGACCGTTGTGGGTTGACGTCGCGGGTTATGAACTGACCGCTGAAGACAAAGAAATTCTGGAACACCCTACGGTTGGTGGCTTAATTCTATTTGCTCGCAACTATCATGATAGTGAACAGCTTCAAGCACTTACTCAATCAATCCGCAAGGCTGCCAAGCGCCCGATTTTGATCGGTGTGGATCAAGAAGGGGGGCGAGTACAACGCTTCCGTGAAGGTTTCTCGTTGATCCCTGCGGCCGACGAATATGCCAAACATCAAAATGGCGAAGAGCTCGCACGTATGGGGGGGTGGTTAATGGCGGCAGAGCTGATTGCTCACGACATCGATTTAAGCTTTGCACCTGTGCTCGATAAAGGTCATCAATGTAAAGCGATCGGTAACCGAGCATTTGGCGAAGATGCCGATACCATTCTTCGCTATAGCACCGCTTACATGCAGGGCATGAAGAGCGTTGGAATGGCAAAAACAGGCAAACACTTTCCGGGGCATGGCGGCGTGATTGCAGACTCACACCTCGAAACGCCATACGATGAGCGCAGTGATATTTTTGAACAAGATATGGCGATCTTCAAAGCGCAAATCGATGCCGGTATTTTAGATGCCATGATGCCTGCTCACGTGATTTTTCCGAATTACGACGCTCAACCAGCGAGTGGTTCAGAATACTGGTTGAAACAAGTTTTGCGACAGCAACTCGGTTTTAAAGGCTTGGTTTTCTCCGATGATCTGACCATGGAAGGCGCTGCAATCATGGGGAGCCCTGCCGAGCGGGGGGCTCAAGCACTGAAAGCCGGTTGCGATATGTTGTTGATGTGTAATAAGCGAGAAGCGCACGTTGAGGTATTAGATAACTTATCGGTATCAGCCGTGCCATTAGCCGAAGCATTACTGAAAAAGCAATTGTTCTCTTTGAATGATCTCAAGTTATCTCAAGAGTGGAAATTGGCTAGCGAAGCGATGAAGCGCTTGATCAACTAAAGACGGTGTAAATTATTAAAAACACCAATGAGAAGTCAAAGTTGATTAGACTTTGGCTTTTTCTTTTGGTGTAAATTAATACTTACACCAAATGTTTTTTATTGTGTACGCTTGTTTTTCTTTTTTTGCCTGTTATCTTGTTGTTAAAGCTTAGTTGTCTCACCAAGGATTTGGTTGAGTGTAACATTAAATATACAGGTAAGAGTTATGCAGAAAAGTGAGTTGAGCAATATTAATATTAGCGAAGAACAGGTTCTTATTACCCCTGAGGAGCTAAAAACTAAGCTTCCTTTGAGTGAAAAATCACGTCGCTTTATTCAAGAGTCTCGCCAAACTATCGCTAATATTATTCATAAGAAGGATCACCGCCTGCTTGTTGTATGCGGTCCATGTTCCATTCACGACGTGGAAGCGGCAAAGGATTACGCAAAACGTCTTAAAGCACTCTCTGAACAGCTAAGCGATCAACTGTATATTGTTATGCGAGTGTATTTTGAAAAGCCACGCACCACGGTCGGCTGGAAAGGGTTGATTAATGACCCACATCTGGATGGCAGCTTCGACATTGAGCATGGCTTACATGTGGGTCGGGAGCTCTTGGTAGAGCTGGCCGAAATGAACATTCCATTAGCAACAGAAGCACTTGATCCAATCAGCCCTCAATACCTTGCCGATACTTTTAGCTGGGCTGCGATCGGCGCTCGCACCACGGAATCACAAACGCACCGTGAAATGGCAAGTGGTCTGTCGATGCCAATCGGTTTTAAAAACGGTACGGATGGCAGCTTGGCAACCGCAATCAACGCGATGCAAGCTGCGTCTTCTAGCCACCGTTTTATGGGGATCAACCGTGAAGGACAAGTAGCGCTATTGACCACTCAGGGTAATGCTAATGGGCACGTGATCTTACGCGGCGGCAAGCAAACTAACTACGATTCAGTATCAGTCACTGAGTGTGAACAAGAGCTAACGAAGTTTGAGCTTGACGCTTCTTTGATGGTCGATTGCAGTCACGCTAACTCACGTAAAGATTACCGTCGCCAACCGTTAGTCGCAGAGGATGTGATTCATCAAATCCGTGAAGGCAATAAATCTATTATCGGTCTTATGATTGAAAGTCATATCAATGAAGGAAATCAATCTTCTGACTTAGCTCTTGAAGAGATGAAATATGGTCTGTCTATCACTGACGCATGTATCAATTGGGATTCAACTGAGGCACTATTACGTCATGCACATGAAGAGCTAGTACCTTTCTTAGAAAATCGTCTAAAAAGCTAATTAATAAAGGATTTAAGGAACATCAATGGCCGTTGAACTTAACGCATTGCGCGATCAGATTGATGCAGTCGACAAGCAAATGTTGGAGCTGTTGGCTCAGCGTTTGGCGCTCGTAGAGAAAGTTGGGGAAGTAAAAAGCGAACACGGTTTGCCAATTTATGCCCCAGATCGTGAAGCTGCAATGTTAGCCTCTCGTCGTGCCGAAGCGGAAAAAATGGGCATTCCTCCACAGCTGATTGAAGACATTCTTCGCCGCACTATGCGTGAGTCTTATGCCAGTGAAAAAGATTCCGGTTTTAAGTGTTTGAACCCTGAATTGCGCTCAGTGGTCATTATTGGTGGTAATGGTCAGTTAGGCGGTCTGTTTGGACGTATGTTTAAGCTATCTGGTTATCAAGTCAAAGTGCTTGGTAGCAAAGACTGGGATCGTGCGGATGACATCCTAAAAGATGCGGGCCTGGTGGTGGTGACGGTGCCGATTCACCTAACAGAAGGTGTGATTGAAAAGCTAGGTAATCTGCCACAAGACTGCATTCTGTGTGATCTAACTTCTATCAAATCTAAGCCACTACAAGCAATGTTGAATGTGCACCAAGGGCCGGTGGTTGGTTTACACCCAATGTTTGGTCCAGATGTGCCGAGCCTTGCCAAGCAGGTGATTGTGTACTGTGATGGGCGTGGGAACGATCAATACCAATGGCTATTACAGCAGTTTGGTATTTGGGGCGCGAGCTTGTGCCAAATTGATGCGCAAGAGCACGACCATGGTATGACGTTAATCCAAGCGCTGCGCCACTTTACTTCATTTGCTTACGGCATGCACTTGAGCAAAGAAAATCCAAACATTGAACAGCTATTAAAACTGAGTTCACCTATCTACCGTCTTGAATTAGCCATGGTCGGTCGACTGTTTGGGCAGGATCCGAACTTGTACGGTGACATTATTCTCTCGTCTCAAGAGAATATCGAGATGATTAAGCGATTTCACCAACGTTTTGGCGAAGCGCTAACGATCTTGGACAGTAAAGATAAAGCCAAATTTGTCGAAAGCTTTGAACAAGTGAGTGAGTGGTTTGGTAATTATTCACAACAGTTCATGAACGAGAGTCAGAACTTACTTAAGCAAGCCAACGACAACATGCATCGCAGTTAATGAAAAAGAGCAGTTTGAGCTGCTCTTTTGTATTTTACGGTAGAGGTTAAAGTTAATCAGTTGGTCGCGGTATTGCTGCTATCGTCACTCGACGCCGTGTTGATACTGGTATCACGATAGGGTGAGTTGGTTAAGTTGACTTGCAGACGAACCACATCATCAATCAACTGAACTAATGGGCCCCATTTCACCTTTTTCTCTTTCTCAAATAAGTAGTTGAAGTTTTCTGGTGTCCACTTCATCAAGTATCGCGGGTTGAGTGCTCGACCCACAAAACGCACTTCATAATGTAGGTGTGGGCCAGTCGAGCTTCCCGAGTTACCACATCGAGCAATCACATCGCCTTTGCTAACAAACTGACCGTTTCTTACCTTGAAACGTTGCAAATGAGCGAAGGAACTCATGAAACCAAATGAGTGACGAATGGTCAGGTAGTTACCGTAGCCTTGATTACTTGGGCGCACGGTTTCCACGACACCGTCTGCAGGCGCGACGATCTCTTCACCTCGTTTACAAGTAAGATCAATTCCAGTATGAACGTGCCGCTTGCCTGAAATTGGATTAATTCGGCTGCCATAAGAGGAAGAAATGCGTTGGTATGTTACTGGGCTGTCGTTTGGGATCAAACGAAACATGGTCGCGCGAACGGCAGAATCGATCGCGGCGGCATCAATCCTTTCTTCTAGTGCCAGATTATGCTCGTCGTTCATCAGCTCTTCATCTGCGAGTCCAAGCACAGACTCGACGTCGAATACTCGTTTTCCCAATAACTGAATTTGGTTATTTTTTTCGGTTAACGATTGAGAGAGTGAGTGGTTGGTATCAAGCTGTTCCTCGTAAAGGGCAGTGATTTCTGCGTTTTCATTGTGTAGCTTGGCGATGGTTTGCGTTAGTTCGTTCTGATAATGCACTTGTTGCTGGTTAAGATACCACGCGCCGCCTACGACGGCGGGTAATGCCAAAATCGAAGCAAATAGTGCTAGGACCGAACCGCGCCCCAAATAGAACTGCTGATCGCCGTCTTTCGTCGGGATCTTCATGATGATTTTTTTAGACATAGTTATTGTTACTTAAATAGGCGTTGATTTATTTTTCCCCAAAATCAGAAAGATAGTCTAACTCTCGATTCAGAAGATCGTTATTGCCTAGATTCAATTCTATAAATCGTTTTAGTTGGCTAATGCTTTCGATGTCTATGTTGATGATCTTTACCCTAATCTCACGCTTAGAGACATTGACAACTTGCGCTTTTAACGTAATTACTTGTTCGGATTGATAAAATGAAAAAGTAACATGGACAGGAAGGGAAGGATCCAAAGCCTCAGTCTCTTCCGCTTTCATGAGTAAACCATGCAAGGAAAGATTTTGAATCCTAGCTTCGATTGCCAAGTCACGCTGCTCTACCTTAGTTGACGGTTGATGGAGAATGCGTGAAAAGCGTCGTCTCTCTGTCATATTCACTTTCTCGTCATGTTTTCAAACAGAATGAATAGTATATCAATGCGAACAAAAAATGTTCGATTGTTGTTTGAAAAGTGTCGAGGTCGCTACAGAGTGACGTAAGTGCAGTGTCATGTCCTTAACGAACGAGACCAGCGAATGAGCTCTTTTTATAACAAAGAAAACAAAGGCCGCTATGATAGCGGCCTTTGTACAAATTACAATCAAACTTTGTGGTTCGCGATTACTTCGCAATACGCTTGTATTTGATGCGGTGTGGTTCTGCGGCTTCAGGACCCAACGTTTTCTTCAACCAGTCCATGTACTCGGTGTAGTTACCTTCGTAGAAGTTAACTTGGCCTTCGTCACGGTAGTCAATGATGTGGGTCGCGATACGGTCAAGGAACCAACGGTCGTGCGAGATAACCATTGCACAACCAGGGAATTCTAGCAGTGCTTCTTCTAGAGCACGCAGCGTTTCCACGTCAAGGTCGTTGGTTGGCTCGTCGAGCAACAGTACGTTGCCGCCGGCTTTTAGCAGTTTCGCAAGGTGGACACGGTTACGCTCACCACCGGATAGCTCCCCGATGATTTTCTGTTGGTCACTGCCTTTGAAGTTGAAGCGTGAACAGTAGGCGCGAGCTGGGATTTCGAAGTTGTTGATTTTAATGATGTCAGCGCCTTCAGAAATCTCTTGGAATACGGTTTTAGAATCGTCCATGCTGTCACGGAACTGGTCGACTGATGCCAGTTTCACCGTGTCACCCATTTCAATGGTGCCTGAGTCTGGTTGCTCTGTACCGCTTAACATCTTAAATAGCGTTGATTTACCTGCACCGTTGGCACCGATGATGCCGACGATTGCACCTTTAGGCATGCTAAACGACAGGTCATCAATCAGAACGCGACCATCAAACGACTTGGTGAGGTTATTTACTTCGATAACCTTATCACCTAAACGATCACCTGGTGGGATAAACAGCTCGTTGGTTTCGTTACGTTTCTGGTGATCAGAGTTCTGCAGTTCTTCAAAGCGTGCCATGCGTGATTTTGATTTTGCTTGGCGACCTTTCGGGTTTTGGCGAACCCATTCGAGTTCTTTCTCAATGGTTTTCTGACGAGCTTTTTCTTGAGACGCTTCTTGTTGTAGACGCGCGTCTTTTTGCTCCAACCATGAGGTGTAGTTACCTTGCCATGGAATGCCTTCACCACGGTCAAGTTCTAAGATCCAGCCTGCTGCGTTATCTAGGAAGTAACGGTCGTGGGTGATGGCCACGACAGTACCAGTGTAGTCCACTAGGAAGCGCTCTAACCAAGCAACAGATTCTGCATCTAGGTGGTTGGTAGGCTCATCGAGTAACAGCATGTCAGGATGAGAAAGAAGAAGACGGCAAATTGCCACACGGCGACGTTCTCCCCCTGATAGGTTCGCAATTTTCTGATTCCATTCTGGCAGACGAAGTGCGTCTGCGGCGCGCTCAAGCGCATTCTCTAAATTGTGGCCATCTTTTGCTTGAATCAACGCTTCAAGGTCACCCTGCTCTTTGGCTAGGGCATCGAAATCTGCGTCCGGTTCTGCGTATGCCGCATACACCTCATCCAGACGTTTTAGAGCGTCAGCCACGTCAGCAACCGCTTCTTCAACGATTTCACGAACCGTTTTTGACTCGTCTAATACCGGCTCTTGAGGGAGGTAACCTACGTTTAGACCTGGTTGTGGACGCGCTTCACCGTCGATATCCGTGTCGATACCCGCCATGATACGTAGCAACGTTGATTTACCTGCACCGTTCAGACCTAAAACACCGATTTTCGCACCAGGGAAGAAGCTCAGAGAGATGTCTTTAAGAATTTGACGCTTAGGTGGCACAATCTTGCTCACCCGCGACATGGTATATACGTATTCAGCCATTACCGATCGTTCCTAAATTAACTGTCATTCAAACCTGCCATTTTATACCAACTGCTTTTGTTTTGTTACCGCATTGCAAGAATTTCCTTTATGAAAGATTTTCTTATTTTTAGCTGACCGGAAACTTACATGGTTAGGGTATACACTTTTGTTATTCGTTATGAATAACGAGGGGTCTGTACGAGTGAGGAGTTTCTTCTCTCATCCGTCTTAACGTTTCACGAATACAACTTTAAATACACTAAGTTGCTTTACACAGACCGCTGCATTTTGGTTGGGGGGGAGCTGGTGCATGCGCAAACGGCCTTGCAAACTCCGCTCCTCTAAGAAAATGGGCTTGGTACAGTGTATGTCTGGGAAAATGACACAAATGAGATTCAACGTATCTGAATTGGCTAAAAACGTATGCTGTGCCGCCGCGCTGTGTGCGATGAGTTTGAGTGCTAATGCCGCGCTGAGCTTGGAAAAGCAGCGTGAAGTTTATGAGCAAGCTCAAGCGTTATTAGATAAAAATGACATCGACGGATACCTTTCGATTCGTCCTAAAATTTCTGACTATCCGCTGACGCCTTATGTGGACTACCGCACATTTATTAGACAGTTACCGGAAAAGTCGCCACAGCAGGTAAACGAATTTATTTCGGAGCACGAGTCGTTTCCTTTTTCTCGTCGTGTTCGCGCTCCATACCTCAACCACCTTTATAAGCAAAAAGATTGGAAAACCATTACTGAGTTTCAAAAAGTCATTCCAAGTGGCGAGCGTTACCAATGTATTTTCTACGTAGCTCAGTTAGAGCAAGGTAAGAAAGTCGCCGCGTTTAAAGGGGCTGAGCACATGTGGTTGCGGGGCAGAAGTATTGCCGACGAGTGCGATCCATTATTTGCAGCATGGGACAAGGCGGGTGAACGTACTGATGAATTGATTCTCCAGCGTATGCTACTGGCGTTTGATGCTCGTAATGGCAGTTTGATGAGTTACTTACTTAAACTGCCTAAATCCGCGCAGGCAAGGCGACAAGCGAAAGAAATGAAGGCGTTGTTTGATAACCCTTCAAGCGTTGCGGAGTTCGCGAAGAAAAAGCCGGCTAATGATTTTAATCGAGCGCAAAGCGAATATGCGTTGGAAAAGCTAGCTCGCATGAATACCAGTCAAGCGCAGAGTGCGTATGATGCCGTCATTAAAGGGCAGAAGTTTTCTCCAGAAAAGGCGCAAGCCCTGGCTGACTATATCGCATTTCGATTGACCCGTACGGAGTCTGAGTCACTAGCTAAGTGGCGCGATGATAAAACCAAAACCAGCCAGTACTTACCGCTCATTGAAACTCGCATTCGCTTAGCGATTCAGAACGCAGATTGGAAAGGCGTACAAGAGTGGATTGCCGTTCTCAATAAAGAAGAGAAAGCGTCGCTTCGCTGGCAATATTGGCTTGGACGAAGTGAAATTGCGTTAGGTGATGACATCGCAGGGAAACAGCGTTTAGCAACTTTGGTCGGGCAGCGAAACTTTTATAGTGTGGCAGCCGCCAATGCGATTGGACAATCAATCAAATACCCTACGCATACGGTTAAGTTTGATAAGCGAATGGTTCAACCATATCAAGACTCGTTAGTTCGTATTGAAGAGTTGATCGCGACGGATAAAATCGCAGCAGCGAAAAGTGAGTGGGTGCATTTGCTGCGTCGTGTGGGGAAAGATGAACAGGCCATGCTGGCTACCTATGCATCGTCTAAGCGTTGGCATAACCTAACGGTGACCGCGAGTATTCAAGCGCAGATGTGGGATAATATTGAAATACGATTCCCTATTGCGCATCGCTGGTGGTTTAACTTTTATGCAAAAAAACACAATATTGATCCCGTAACGATGATGTCCCTAGCTCGACAAGAAAGTGCATTAGACATAGAAGCCCGTTCCCCTGTTGGGGCTCGTGGTCTTATGCAGATCATGCCCGCCACGGCGAAGTACACCGCCCGAAAATACAAGTTGAGTTATCAAGGCACGCAAGATCTCTACAACGTAGGAAAAAACATCGAAATTGGTAGTCATTATTTGCAAGGTTTATTAGAGGATTACGATAATAATCGTATTTTTGCCCTCGCGGCTTATAATGCGGGTCCTAGCAGAGTAAAAACGTGGCGAGAGCGAACCCAAGGAAAAGTGGATGCTTATGCCTTTATTGAGGCTATTCCATTTAGAGAAACGCGCGGTTATGTACAAAACATCCTGATGTTTGAAACATATTACCGTGATCTTTTGGGTATCGATGGCGCGTTCTTGAATCAACATGAGATCAATACCAAGTATTGAGTGAGGTAACTTGATGTCGCACGAACCCGAGTACAAAGACTGGCAACAGATTATTGAGCTAATTCGAACTAGCATGGACAGTGAGCAAGATGACATGCTGTTAACCATGCTGATGTCACGTGATGAGAGAGAATCATTAATATCACGCGTTAATATTATTAACGAGCTTCTTAAAGGAGAATTATCTCAACGTCAGATCAGCCAGATGCTTGGCGTGGGTATTGCCACTATTACTCGTGGCTCTAATGAGATAAAGTCGAAATCTGATCGAGAGAAAGACAAACTCAAGATCTTGTTAGAGCAAGTTGCGGTATCTAAGTAGCCAGTGAGTCCCATTCGCCTTGAGGCATTGGTATCACAAGTGATTAAGATAACGTGTTAAAAAAGGGCGGAAATATCCGCCCTTTTTCGTACCTAGCGAATAGGGTGAGCGTTATAAAGTTATAAATTTGAAGGGAAGTGCTCAGGGTTCGTGAATGGAATCAAAGCCAGAATCAAGGCCTGATGGTAAACCGAACTTCGAGTTAGTTGGTTTTGGGTGAGCAGGCTGATGGCACCACCTTTCTGTTTGATGTTCTCGGTACCAAATACCTCATCCATGACATCTCCCAGCTCATTCGCATGTTCGAGTTTTTCCAATACTTTGGGCGGCAGCATTAAGCTTGCAGAGCGAGATTCACCACGGTGAGTATTCGACTCAATCACCATCCAAGCAAACGTCACGTTTGCTTCAATTCCCGCTTCGAGACCGACATAGTAATCCGCGTTTGGCATCTCTACTTTTGCGTTTTTAACGCGGTTTAGTGCACCGCGATGAGTTTCTTCATTAGTCATGGGTTGATCTGCGACCTCACTAGGTACACTGACGCCAATGAAGTTGAACTCTTGATGCGGAAATACACTGTTAAACGCACTTTGAACGGCATTAATTTTGGCTGGGTTCAGCGATGCGATTACAACTTTTTGGGTTGCCATGATCTTTTTACTCACTAGTGTCTATTAACTCAATTTTACTTGGGTAGGCTTTACGTTCTCACTAGGGTAACAGCCTAATACTTTCAAGTGTTTAGTAATTTTGGTTAGCTCTTCAAGTGCCTGTTGCATTTCTGTCGAAGCAAGATGAGATTCCAAATCTACGTAGAACATCTCTTCCCACGGGTTACCCATAATTGGACGTGATTCTAGCTTGGTCATATTGATGCCGTAACGTTGCAGCACTAATAGCGTTTCAACCAATGAACCTGCCTCTTGGGAGGTCGACATGATCAACGTGGTTTTTGCTGGAATCTGAGTTGAAACCTCAACCGGTTTGCGAGCAACCACAATAAAGCGAGTATGATTCTCGGTTTGGTTAGCGATGTTGCCTTGAATGGCTTGCAAGCCGTATAGCTTACCGCTTGATGCATTACCAATTGCAGCAACATCATCACGATCCATCTCTTGGACTTTCTGCATTGCATCTGCCGTGCTGGCGCAAGATTCCAGTTTTACACCTTTCATACGGCTTAAAAACTCACTGCACTGTTGGTGTGGCTGAGGATGTGAATACAGCGTTTTAATGTTTTCCAGACGAATGTCTTTTTTCGCAACCAAGCAGTGCTCGATTGGTTGGGTAAGCTCACCCACGATGTAAAGCGTCGTGTGTTGCAGCAGGTCATACACTTCATTAATGGAACCTGAACTGGTGTTTTCGATTGGCAGAACACCATAATCAGCATGACCCGACTCAACCGTTTGAGTCACTTCTTTGAAGTGCTCGCAGTTGAGTTCAATAAGCTCTGTATTTTTACGGCTGAAGAATTCACGGCTTGCCAAGTGCGAATAAGAGCCTTTTGAGCCAAGGAAGGCCACACGTGCGAGTGGTTTTCGGCTTTGTTGTGGGTTGACTAAGTTTTGTAAGTAGCTTTGTTGAAGTAGTACAGAATCTTCAATGATGGTATGGAAAAGCTTGGTGATGTACTGAGCATCGAGTTCGTATTTATCACGACCATTAGAAATTAACTTCACCAAGAGCTGCTGTTCTCGAGCTGCATCACGGACAGGCTTTGAGGTTTGAACTTTGCTCTTGGCTACTTCAATGCTGAGTTTACGGCGTTCTGATAACAGGCTAAGTAGCTCATTATCGAGCTCGTTCAAACGTAAACGAATTTCTTCGAGGGAAATAGGTTGGTCAGTCATCAAATCTTTCCTTATAAAAAAGCCTCCCGGGTTGGGAGGCTTTCTGTTTGTTTTTGACTTTTCTTTCACAAACGAGTAGCCCCTCCAGTTATGGAAGAAAAAAGAAGTCAAAAATAAACAGCGAAGTTAAATGCATAAATAGTGGTTAATATGTGAGTGTTTAAACACAATAAGCAAGCGTGGGAGGAGCGTCAAGCAAAAAAATAGCGCCTTTCGGCGCTATTTCTTCGATTTTGGTCAGTTTACTCTTCTTCTTCCACTAACTCTGGTTTATTCGCTCGGCGAGCTTCAGGTTTGTGGGTCAGCTTATTCAGTTGTCGCTCTAGTTTTTGCTCCACTTCGTTGATAGCTGCATAAAGATCTTCGTGAGTTGCTGAGGCAATGAGCTGACCTTTCGGAACTTTGATAACTGCTTCGAATTTCTTCTGTTTGTTTGGTTCCTCACTGAAAGTTGCTTGGCATCCAATTAGGTCGACTTGCCATTTCTCCAGTTTTTTAAATTTGCTCTCAATATGAGCTCGGATTGCAGAGGTGATTTCGATGTTTTTGCCAGTGATGTTCATTGTCATAAGTGCTTTTCCTCTGTTGCATCCCTTATGGGTTAAGTTCAGGTTACTGCTTTAAGTATAAAAAAATGTGACTTAAGTCACTAACTGATGATGGGTTTTTACGATAAAAAATCAATGTGATCTCACTCAAGATCTGTTGAGATTTATCATGAAATTGCTTGTTATCGGTTAGTAAATCATTAGATTGGGCAAGAGAGCTCAGCTGAAAACGTCCACGTTTTTAGGGAAGCTGTACGGCCGATTATTTGTAGTGACCAAAATTTAACTAGATAAAAATTGTGATATTGATCCCTTCAGCTTCTCAGCAAATAGAGTTTAAAAAGCCGCTTAGTGAATAAGCGGTTTTTTTGTGTCTGGCGTTTGGCTGATTTTTCGTAGCGGTATCATGAAAACAGGGTCCTTGGGAGTCAGTGAAGCCCGATCTAGACTTTTAACTTGGTCCAAACTTTCTAGCTGTTTGTATATTATGTAATAGCGATTAATGCTGGTGACGTACCCAACCGTTGAGCTTAAACTTTTCCGCATCACGACTTCTACGTTATTGAACCAAACGTTAGGGTCGTAGCCTTGCTGGGCAGCACGTTTACGCATTCGCTCTACATTACCGGGGCCAGCATTGTAAGCCGCTAAGGTAAAATAAAGTTTGTTTTCCGCTGTAATAGCAGGATCACTGAAGTACTGTTTACGCAAAAATGCTAAGTACTTCACCCCGGCATGAATATTGTTTTCTAGCTGCCGAACGTTTTTTATATTGATATTCGGGTCTCGAGCCGTGCTGGGTAATACTTGCATTATGCCGACTGCCCCTCGGCTTCCCACTAGGTCGTTATTAAAGCCGGATTCTTTATAAGCGACTGCGGCGATCAGTAAATAATCGATATCGTATTTTTCACCAAAGTGCGCAAACAGCGTAGTGAGTTTTTCTAGTTGAGCAATTTTCTTGGGATTGAGGGCTTTGTTTAGCCAACCAGTGTTATCGATGTATTTTCCGTAAATGACGTTACCGAGCAGTGTCCCAGAGCGAGACTTCTGAATAAACTGGTTCACGACGGCTTTCAAATTTGGGCTGTTTTCCCGCATTGCCCAAGCGATTTTACCATTTTCACGGATAGGGATTTTTTGGTGAGCCCGAATATCATCCATCACTTTAAGCCAAAGTTTGGCTTTATGGCTATCGAGAGCAATGGCTTTGACGTAACCATTGTTGAGCATCCCAACCAACTCGTAGTCTTGCAGTGTTTCTTCAATAAAATGTACGACAACGGGCGGCAAGCCTTTTTTGTTTAGCTGCTTGTTCAGTACTTGAATACTCTCAAAGTAGCTGGAACTAGCACGTACCCAAACCTCTTGGTCGCTCAGTTGCTCAATGTCAGTCATGGTTGGTGTACTTTTGTTCGTGACTACCCACTCTTCAATACCAGTGAGAATTGGTGAACTAAAGTCTACTTTTTGTTTACGTGTATCGGTAATGGTCAGATTGGCAACGACTAAATCACCTGAGCCATTTTCTAAGGCAGGAAGTAGTTGGTCGCGGGCAATAGGAATGATTTGTACGTTAAGTTTCGGTTTGAACTTACGAAGGTCTTTTTCGAAATGAGCCAGTAGTTCCGCGCCTACTCCTTTTGGTGTACCGCCCTCAATGTAATAGAAGCCTAGATCAGCAGAAACGAGGACACGTAAAACATTCTTCTCTTTAATAACATCGAGATCCCCAGTGTAAGGAGGTTGCTTGAGTGGTGATATTTGCAGTGCGCAAACGGAAGCAGACAATAAGAGCAGCATAACTGCGCATAGCTTAGGTATCGTCACGTTCACATCCTTTTATAAAGGGGGAGGGGAACTTTAAGCATATGTAGAGCCCCGTCGATCATCAAGCAAGGGCAGAAGACGCTATTGCGGGTAATAAAAAACCGCCACGGTAAAAACGGTGGCGGTTTAGTTTAAAGCAGCTCAGTTACTTCACAGGGTTGAGCTCGATAAGCTTTTCAGTTCTTGCTACGGCATCTTCCAACCCAAGCTGTTTATAGGCCTCTAACTGGATAGTCAGTGACTTACGTGCCGCTTCTGTGTCTGGGAATGCTTTTTGTAGCTCTTGACTGCGATTAATTGCAGCAATCCAAGCTTCGCGGCGAAGGTAGAAATCAGCCGTGGCTAGGTCGTAATTCGCTAGGCGGTTTTTCAATGCCACCATACGCTTTTGTGAATCTTCTGCATAAGGGCTATTCGGATAACGTTGAAGCAGCTTTTTGAAGTCATCAAATGCTTTTTTAACTGGCTCCGGATCGCGATCACTTCGGTCTACGCTAAATAAGTCATGCATGAAGTTACGATCTTGTGCCATGTGGCTTAAGCCACGCATGTATAACACCCAGTCCATTTTTTCGTGGGTTGGGTTTAAACGCATAAAGCGAGAAATGGTTGCTAAACCTAATGCTAGATCGTCGTTTTTGTAGTACGCATAGATGAGATCAAGCTGTACCTGTTCTGAGTAGGCACCAAATGGGTAACGTGAGTCTAATGCTTCCAGTTTCTCAATCGCAGAAAGCCAATTACCACTTTGAAGAGAGATCTGCGCGTCTGCATACAGTTCTGAAGGCGGCACATCAGGAACGATTTCTTCTTTGCTTGCACATCCAAACAGAAGGGATACCGCTAAAAGGCCTGTTAAAGTCTGACGTTTCATATCAGGAGTCTGTTCCTTGAATCTAAATATTTCTTAAGCTGTCGTTACTTTCTTTACAGTAACAGATACAATGGGGTAATAGTTTATTTTTCCACAGTCGTGAGCATTAGTCTCACAGTTTTTAAAAAAGTTCGATATGGCTCAGCAGATAGTATTAACAAATACCGTAAAAGATAGCCAATTAGGTCAGCGTTTGGACCAAGCTATCGCCGAATTATTCGCGGACTTCTCTCGTTCTCGCCTGAAAGAATGGCTCGTTGACGGGAAAGTTCAAGTGAATGGTGAAGTTGTCACTAAGCCTCGTACCAGAGTAATGGGTGGCGAGGAAATTATATTGCAAGCCGAGTTGGAAGATGAAGAACGCTGGGAAGCGCAAGATATCCCGCTAGATATCGTCTTTGAAGATGACGATATTATCGTTATCAATAAGCCTCGTGATTTTGTCGTCCATCCTGGTGCTGGCACACCTGATGGCACAGTGCTCAATGCATTATTGCATCATTATCCAGACATTGCAGAAGTACCTCGTGCAGGTATCGTGCACCGTTTGGATAAGGACACAACAGGGTTGATGGTGGTGGCGAAAACCGTTCCAGCACAAACCCGTTTAGTGCGTGCATTGCAAAAGCGTAATATCACGCGTGAATATGAAGCGATTGCGATCGGGCGTATGACCGCTGGTGGTAAAGTGGAGCAACCTATTGGTCGCCACTCGACAAAACGCACATTGATGGCGGTGACTCCTACGGGGAAACCCGCGGTCACGCATTACCGCGTAGCGGAGCACTTTCGTGAACATACGCGCATTCGTCTACGCTTGGAAACGGGCCGTACACACCAAATTCGTGTGCATATGTCATACCTGCAGCATCCACTACTGGGTGATACTGCTTATGGCGGTCGTGCGCGGATTCCGACTGGGGCTTCCGAAGAACTCACAGAGATGATTCGCGGCTTTGATCGTCAAGCATTACACGCGGTAATGTTGCGTTTTGAGCACCCAGTGACAGGTGAAGAACTTGAGTTTCACGCTCCTGTGCCAGACGATATGGTGGTTATGACGGAAGCACTGCGTAGAGATACAGAAGACCACGGTTTACCGGAAGAATTCTAATTTGAAGATAATCACTCCTAACTGGCCTGCACCTAAAAATGTCAAAGCTTTTGCCTCTACTCGTATTGGCGGCTTTTCGACTGCTCCCTACCAAGGGTTAAATTTAGGTGCCCATGTTGGGGATGATTTATTTATCGTTGAGGAAAACCGTAACTGGTTGGTGCAACAATCAAATATGCCGAGTACACCAGTCTGGTTGAATCAAACTCACTCTACAGTTGTTGCACGAGTGAGTGAGCCTACCTCTCAAGTTCTTGATGCAGACGGCGTATTTACTTCTTCAAGTGATGTGGTTTGTACAGCAATGACAGCAGATTGCTTGCCTGTAATATTGACTAATACGCAAGGTACACAAGTGGCTGCTGTTCATGCTGGCTGGCGTGGTTTAGCTAATGGCATCATTGAAAATGCGTTAGAGCTGTTTTCAGGTGAAGTGATGGCATGGCTTGGTCCTGCAATTGGCCCACAGGCATTTGAAGTCGGAGAGGATGTATTACAAGCTTTTGTCGATTTCGATTCACAAGCCCACCAAGCGTTTACTCCGCAAGATATTGAAGGTAAATGGTTGGCTGATATGTCTAGATTAGCAGCACAACGTCTGAACCAAGCTGGTGTCACGCAAGTTGTCGACTCTGGGCTTTGTACTTACCACGACAAAGACTCCTTTTACTCCTACCGCCGCGATGGCGTAACAGGGCGACAAGCTACATTTATCTGGATTGAAGACTAGCCATTAAGCGCCAAAATGCATAGGTCTTCTATTTTGGCAACATAATCTTTATTCATTCACTCCCTTGAAATTCCTCCCACGAGTATCCATCTTTCAACTGTCAAAAGTGTTTTCTCTAGTTGAGATTAGGAAGGTAGATATGCGTCTTGACAGATTCACAAGTAAGTTTCAAATCGCGATTTCGGATGCTCAATCATTAGCATTAGGGCGCGATCATCAATATATTGAGCCTGTCCACTTGATGGTGGCTTTGCTTGACCAAAATGGTAGTCCAATTCGTCCATTACTTACGATGTTAGATGTGGACGTTACTCACTTGCGCTCTAAATTGAGTGAGATGCTCGACCGATTACCGAAAGTAAGTGGTATCGGTGGTGATGTGCAACTCTCTAGTTCGATGGGCACTGTGTTTAATCTATGCGACAAAGTGGCGCAAAAGCGTCAAGACTCCTACATTTCTTCGGAAGTCTTCCTGCTTGCAGCTCTAGAGGATCGCGGTCCACTCGGTAAATTGCTCAAAGAAATTGGGTTGACCGAACAAAAAGTCAGTCAGGCGATCGAAAAAATCAGAGGCGGTCAAAAGGTTAATGATCCTAACGCAGAAGAACTGCGCCAAGCGTTAGAGAAGTTCACTATAGATCTAACTGAGCGAGCAGAGCAGGGCAAGCTGGATCCGGTGATTGGCCGAGATGATGAAATTCGCCGAACCATTCAAGTTCTACAGCGCCGTACTAAGAATAACCCAGTCATCATTGGTGAGCCAGGTGTAGGGAAAACCGCGATAGTAGAAGGGCTTGCACAGCGTATCGTAAATAATGAAGTGCCAGAAGGTTTGCGTGGACGCCGAGTTCTTTCATTAGATATGGGCGCGCTAGTCGCTGGTGCTAAATACCGAGGTGAATTTGAAGAACGCTTAAAATCGGTACTTAACGAGCTGGCTAAAGAAGAAGGCAACGTCATTCTGTTTATTGACGAGATTCATACTATGGTTGGTGCAGGTAAGGGTGAAGGCTCGATGGATGCAGGGAACATGCTGAAACCAGCATTGGCCCGCGGTGAACTTCACTGTGTTGGCGCAACAACACTCGATGAGTACCGCCAATACATTGAGAAAGATGCTGCATTAGAGCGCCGTTTCCAAAAAGTACTGGTGGATGAACCATCGGTTGAAGATACGGTGGCGATTTTGCGTGGCTTAAAAGAGCGCTATGAGCTTCATCATCATGTTGAAATTACTGATCCTGCTATCGTTGCGGCAGCAAGTTTGTCACATCGATACATTTCTGACCGTCAGTTGCCAGACAAAGCGATCGACCTAATAGATGAAGCAGCATCAAGCATTCGTCTACAAATAGACTCTAAACCGGAGTCACTAGACAAGCTTGAGCGAAAAATCATTCAATTAAAGATCGAGCAACAAGCATTAAGTAATGAGCATGACGAAGCGAGTGAAAAACGCCTTAAAACACTCAACGAAGAGTTAAGCGAAAAAGAACGTGAGTATGCAGAGTTAGAAGAGGTTTGGAATACCGAGAAAGCCGCGTTATCAGGAACCCAGCATATAAAATCGGAGCTTGAGCAAGCACGTATGGACATGGAGTTCGCTCGTCGCGCGGGCGATTTAAACCGTATGTCTGAGTTGCAATACGGACGTATTCCTGAACTTGAGAAACAACTTGATCTGGCGACTCAAGCAGAAATGCAAGAAATGACCTTATTACGCAACAAGGTCACCGACAACGAGATTGCGGAAGTACTTTCTAAGCAAACCGGCATTCCTGTTTCTAAAATGCTGGAAGCAGAAAAAGAGAAATTGCTTCACATGGAGGAGGCTCTACACAACCGTGTCGTAGGACAGGAAGAAGCAGTGACGGTTGTGTCGAACGCTATTCGTCGTAGTCGAGCAGGGCTTTCTGACCCAAACCGCCCGATTGGCTCCTTCTTATTTTTAGGACCAACGGGTGTTGGTAAAACGGAACTGTGTAAAACACTCGCTCGTTTTATGTTTGACAGTGAAGATGCAATGGTACGTATTGACATGTCTGAGTTCATGGAGAAACATTCAGTGGCGAGATTGGTTGGTGCGCCTCCAGGTTATGTTGGCTATGAAGAAGGTGGCTACTTAACTGAAGCGGTACGTCGTAAGCCATACTCAGTCATACTACTGGATGAGGTTGAGAAAGCGCATCCGGATGTGTTCAATATCTTATTGCAAGTGCTGGATGATGGGCGTTTAACCGATGGTCAGGGTAGAACAGTCGACTTCCGTAATACGGTTGTGATTATGACCTCAAACTTAGGGTCTTCGCAAATCCAAGAAAACTTTACAAGATTGGATTATCAGGGCATTAAGAGTGAAGTGATGGATATCGTTAGTAAACACTTCCGTCCAGAGTTCTTAAACCGTGTTGATGAAAGTGTGGTGTTCCACCCACTGGGTCAGGAGCAGATCAAATCTATTGCTTCTATCCAATTGGAGCGCTTAGCGAAACGATTAGAAGATAAGGGCTACCAATTAGAAGTGTCGGATAAAGCTCTCGATCTGATCGCTCAAGTTGGTTTTGATCCTGTATATGGTGCTCGACCTCTAAAACGTGCAATCCAGCAAAATGTCGAGAACCCATTAGCTAAGTCTATTCTTGCTGGTGAAATATTACCGGATCAGAAAATTCAGCTTATAGTAAACAATGATAAAATTGTTGCTCACCAATAAATAAAGGGTAATTGTTCTTTAGGAACGATATAACGTTTATGTTTTAGGGGCCCCAAAGGCCCCTTTTTTTTTATTTTGTTGCTTATAGGTGGTCGTTTTCTATACGAACGGTGTGAGAGCAGAGCTTTTTTTATAAAATAGACTTGTGTTCTGTTTTTAACTCCCTATAATTCGCCTCCGTTGTCAAAGAAAAGCCGCTAGGCAAAACGAAGATAACAAGACGGTTGAGTTTAAGTTAACTCGCAGAGGAAGCTTATAAAAAAAGTGTTTGACACAACAAGTTATCTCGCTAGAATGACCGTCCGCTTTAAGAGAAACGCTTCTCGAAAAGCAAGCTCTTTAACAATATAGACCTATCAATCTGTGTGGGCACTCGTTGATGATAATCGAATTAGAAGCTTTTGCTTCAAATACGGTTTCAATGAACTGAGTGACCAATCGAGATTAACTTGTTTAATCTTGGCACAGTCAATTCATTATCGTTCTGTTGGAACGATAATAGCTTTAAAATTACGTTTGTAGTTTTGAAGTCAGTATTCGTTGAGCCGACAAAATCTTAAATTGAAGAGTTTGATCATGGCTCAGATTGAACGCTGGCGGCAGGCCTAACACATGCAAGTCGAGCGGAAACGACAACATTGAGCCTTCGGGTGATTTGTTGGGCGTCGAGCGGCGGACGGGTGAGTAATGCCTAGGAAATTGCCCTGATGTGGGGGATAACCATTGGAAACGATGGCTAATACCGCATAATGCCTACGGGCCAAAGAGGGGGACCTTCGGGCCTCTCGCGTCGGGATATGCCTAGGTGGGATTAGCTAGTTGGTGAGGTAAGGGCTCACCAAGGCGACGATCCCTAGCTGGTCTGAGAGGATGATCAGCCACACTGGAACTGAGACACGGTCCAGACTCCTACGGGAGGCAGCAGTGGGGAATATTGCACAATGGGCGCAAGCCTGATGCAGCCATGCCGCGTGTATGAAGAAGGCCTTCGGGTTGTAAAGTACTTTCAGTCGTGAGGAAGGGGATATCGTAAATAGCGGTATTCTTTGACGTTAGCGACAGAAGAAGCACCGGCTAACTCCGTGCCAGCAGCCGCGGTAATACGGAGGGTGCGAGCGTTAATCGGAATTACTGGGCGTAAAGCGCATGCAGGTGGTTTGTTAAGTCAGATGTGAAAGCCCGGGGCTCAACCTCGGAATAGCATTTGAAACTGGCAGACTAGAGTACTGTAGAGGGGGGTAGAATTTCAGGTGTAGCGGTGAAATGCGTAGAGATCTGAAGGAATACCAGTGGCGAAGGCGGCCCCCTGGACAGATACTGACACTCAGATGCGAAAGCGTGGGGAGCAAACAGGATTAGATACCCTGGTAGTCCACGCCGTAAACGATGTCTACTTGGAGGTTGTGGCCTTGAGCCGTGGCTTTCGGAGCTAACGCGTTAAGTAGACCGCCTGGGGAGTACGGTCGCAAGATTAAAACTCAAATGAATTGACGGGGGCCCGCACAAGCGGTGGAGCATGTGGTTTAATTCGATGCAACGCGAAGAACCTTACCTACTCTTGACATCCAGAGAAGCCGGAAGAGATTCTGGTGTGCCTTCGGGAGCTCTGAGACAGGTGCTGCATGGCTGTCGTCAGCTCGTGTTGTGAAATGTTGGGTTAAGTCCCGCAACGAGCGCAACCCTTATCCTTGTTTGCCAGCGAGTAATGTCGGGAACTCCAGGGAGACTGCCGGTGATAAACCGGAGGAAGGTGGGGACGACGTCAAGTCATCATGGCCCTTACGAGTAGGGCTACACACGTGCTACAATGGCGCATACAGAGGGCGGCGAGCCAGCGATGGTGAGCGAATCCCAAAAAGTGCGTCGTAGTCCGGATTGGAGTCTGCAACTCGACTCCATGAAGTCGGAATCGCTAGTAATCGTGGATCAGAATGCCACGGTGAATACGTTCCCGGGCCTTGTACACACCGCCCGTCACACCATGGGAGTGGGCTGCAAAAGAAGTAGGTAGTTTAACCTTCGGGGGGACGCTTACCACTTTGTGGTTCATGACTGGGGTGAAGTCGTAACAAGGTAGCGCTAGGGGAACCTGGCGCTGGATCACCTCCTTATACGAAAGATTATTGCGATGAGTGTTCACACAGATTGATACGGTTTATAAAGTTTAAGAGACGATACTGGGTCTGTAGCTCAGGTGGTTAGAGCGTTCGCCTGATAAGCGAGAGGTCGGTGGTTCGAGTCCACTCAGACCCACCAATTTCCTTCCCAGAAAATTGGCATACAGTATCGACACCTGATGGGGCTATAGCTCAGCTGGGAGAGCGCCTGCCTTGCACGCAGGAGGTCTGCGGTTCGATCCCGCATAGCTCCACCATCTTTAAGCGCATTCAATGAGTGTGTTTAAACATGGTTTTCATCAGAAAACTTTGCTCTTTAACAATTTGGAAAGCTGACTGATAACAACAACGTTGTTATCAAATAAAGTTCTCAATGTTTATCGTAAAGATAAACACCAAAACAACACATTCAAGTGTTCTTGGGAATGTCACTATTGCAGTGATTATTCGAAATTGAGTCCGGCAAAATCGAAATGTCTCTCGCTCATTCAAATAATGAGAGACAACTTTGGTGATTTGAACATCAACTCGAAACTCCTTCGGGTTGTATGGTTAAGTGACTAAGCGTACACGGTGGATGCCTTGGCAGTCAGAGGCGATGAAGGACGTATTAACTTGCGATAAGCCCAGATTAGGCAGTAAAAGCCACTTGAGTCTGGGATTTCCGAATGGGGAAACCCACTTACATAAGTAAGTATCGCTATGTGAATACATAGCATAGCGAGGCGAACCGGGGGAACTGAAACATCTAAGTACCCCGAGGAAAAGAAATCAACCGAGATTCCGAAAGTAGCGGCGAGCGAAATTGGACTAGCCCTTAAGCTTTATAGGCGTCAGGTGAACAAGCTGGAAAGCTTGGCGATACAGGGTGATAGCCCCGTAACTGACGACGCATATGCAGTGAAATCGAGTAGGGCGGGACACGTGATATCCTGTCTGAATATGGGGGGACCATCCTCCAAGGCTAAATACTACTGACTGACCGATAGTGAACCAGTACCGTGAGGGAAAGGCGAAAAGAACCCCTGTGAGGGGAGTGAAATAGAACCTGAAACCGTGTACGTACAAGCAGTAGGAGCACCTTCGTGGTGTGACTGCGTACCTTTTGTATAATGGGTCAGCGACTTATATTCAGTGGCAAGGTTAACCATCTAGGGGAGCCGTAGCGAAAGCGAGTGTTAACTGCGCGACTTAGTCTCTGGATATAGACCCGAAACCAGGTGATCTAGCCATGGGCAGGTTGAAGATTGAGTAACATCAATTGGAGGACCGAACCGACTAATGTTGAAAAATTAGCGGATGACTTGTGGCTAGGGGTGAAAGGCCAATCAAACCTGGAGATAGCTGGTTCTCCCCGAAAGCTATTTAGGTAGCGCCTCGGACGAATACTACTGGGGGTAGAGCACTGTTAAGGCTAGGGGGTCATCCCGACTTACCAACCCTTTGCAAACTCCGAATACCAGTAAGTACTATCCGGGAGACACACGGCGGGTGCTAACGTCCGTCGTGGAGAGGGAAACAACCCAGACCGCCAGCTAAGGTCCCAAATTACTACTAAGTGGGAAACGATGTGGGAAGGCTCAGACAGCCAGGATGTTGGCTTAGAAGCAGCCATCATTTAAAGAAAGCGTAATAGCTCACTGGTCGAGTCGGCCTGCGCGGAAGATGTAACGGGGCTAAGTAGTAAACCGAAGCTGCGGCAATACTCTTTGAGTATTGGGTAGGGGAGCGTTCTGTAAGCGGTTGAAGGTGTGCCGTAAGGCATGCTGGACGTATCAGAAGTGCGAATGCTGACATGAGTAACGATAATGGGGGTGAAAAACCTCCACGCCGGAAGACCAAGGGTTCCTGTCCAACGTTAATCGGGGCAGGGTGAGTCGACCCCTAAGGCGAGGCCGAAAGGCGTAGTCGATGGGAAACGGGTTAATATTCCCGTACTCAATCAAATTGCGATGGGGGGACGGAGAAGGCTAGGTGGGCCTGGCGACGGTTGTCCAGGTTCAAGTGCGTAGGCTGAAGAGTTAGGTAAATCCGGCTCTTTTTAAGGCTGAGACACGACGTCGAGCATCTACGGATGTGAAGTCATTGATGCCATGCTTCCAGGAAAAGCCTCTAAGCTTCAGATTTGATGGAATCGTACCCCAAACCGACACAGGTGGTCGGGTAGAGAATACCAAGGCGCTTGAGAGAACTCGGGTGAAGGAACTAGGCAAAATGGTACCGTAACTTCGGGAGAAGGTACGCTCTTGGCGGTGAAGTCCCTTGCGGATGGAGCTACTAGGAGTCGCAGATACCAGGTGGCTGCAACTGTTTATTAAAAACACAGCACTGTGCAAAATCGTAAGATGACGTATACGGTGTGACGCCTGCCCGGTGCCGGAAGGTTAATTGATGGGGTTAGACTTCGGTCGACGCTCTTGATCGAAGCCCCGGTAAACGGCGGCCGTAACTATAACGGTCCTAAGGTAGCGAAATTCCTTGTCGGGTAAGTTCCGACCTGCACGAATGGCGTAATGATGGCCACGCTGTCTCCACCCGAGACTCAGTGAAATTGAAATCGCTGTGAAGATGCAGTGTACCCGCGGCTAGACGGAAAGACCCCGTGAACCTTTACTACAGCTTGGCACTGAACATTGACCCTACATGTGTAGGATAGGTGGGAGCCTTTGAAGCACGTACGCCAGTATGTGTGGAGGCAACCTTGAAATACCACCCTTGTAGTGTTGATGTTCTAACTTAGCCCCCTCATCGGGGGTGAGGACAGTGCCTGGTGGGTAGTTTGACTGGGGCGGTCTCCTCCCAAAGCGTAACGGAGGAGCACGAAGGTGGGCTAAACACGGTTGGACATCGTGTGGTTAGTGCAATGGCATAAGCCCGCTTGACTGCGAGAATGACAATTCGAGCAGGTGCGAAAGCAGGTCATAGTGATCCGGTGGTTCTGAATGGAAGGGCCATCGCTCAACGGATAAAAGGTACTCCGGGGATAACAGGCTGATACCGCCCAAGAGTTCATATCGACGGCGGTGTTTGGCACCTCGATGTCGGCTCATCACATCCTGGGGCTGAAGTCGGTCCCAAGGGTATGGCTGTTCGCCATTTAAAGTGGTACGCGAGCTGGGTTTAGAACGTCGTGAGACAGTTCGGTCCCTATCTGCCGTGGGCGTTGGAGAATTGAAAGGGGCTGCTCCTAGTACGAGAGGACCGGAGTGGACGAACCTCTGGTGTTCGGGTTGTGTCGCCAGACGCATTGCCCGGTAGCTAAGTTCGGGATCGATAACCGCTGAAAGCATCTAAGCGGGAAGCGAGCCTTGAGATGAGTTCTCCCTGATACTTTAAGTATCCTAAAGGGTTGTCGTAGACTACGACGTTGATAGGCAGGGTGTGTAAGTGCTGCGAGGCATTGAGCTAACCTGTACTAATTGCCCGTGAGGCTTAACCATACAACACCCAAGGGGTTTTGATGGACTCAATACAAGAAAACTTGATTGTGTTAAAGAACTGAAACAGCTTT
>NZ_PDJL01000005.1 GCF_002563795.1 Vibrio sp. ES.051 | reverse complement strand
GCCGGTGATAAACCGGAGGAAGGTGGGGACGACGTCAAGTCATCATGGCCCTTACGAGTAGGGCTACACACGTGCTACAATGGCGCATACAGAGGGCGGCGAGCCAGCGATGGTGAGCGAATCCCAAAAAGTGCGTCGTAGTCCGGATTGGAGTCTGCAACTCGACTCCATGAAGTCGGAATCGCTAGTAATCGTGGATCAGAATGCCACGGTGAATACGTTCCCGGGCCTTGTACACACCGCCCGTCACACCATGGGAGTGGGCTGCAAAAGAAGTAGGTAGTTTAACCTTCGGGGGGACGCTTACCACTTTGTGGTTCATGACTGGGGTGAAGTCGTAACAAGGTAGCGCTAGGGGAACCTGGCGCTGGATCACCTCCTTATACGAAAGATTATTGCGATGAGTGTTCACACAGATTGATACGGTTTATAAAGTTTAAGAGACGATACTGGGTCTGTAGCTCAGGTGGTTAGAGCGTTCGCCTGATAAGCGAGAGGTCGGTGGTTCGAGTCCACTCAGACCCACCAATTTCCTTCCCAGAAAATTGGCATACAGTATCGACACCTGATGGGGCTATAGCTCAGCTGGGAGAGCGCCTGCCTTGCACGCAGGAGGTCTGCGGTTCGATCCCGCATAGCTCCACCATCTTTAAGCGCATTCAATGAGTGTGTTTAAACATGGTTTTCATCAGAAAACTTTGCTCTTTAACAATTTGGAAAGCTGACTGATAACAACAACGTTGTTATCAAATAAAGTTCTCAATGTTTATCGTAAAGATAAACACCAAAACAACACATTCAAGTGTTCTTGGGAATGTCACTATTGCAGTGATTATTCGAAATTGAGTCCGGCAAAATCGAAATGTCTCTCGCTCATTCAAATAATGAGAGACAACTTTGGTGATTTGAACATCAACTCGAAACTCCTTCGGGTTGTATGGTTAAGTGACTAAGCGTACACGGTGGATGCCTTGGCAGTCAGAGGCGATGAAGGACGTATTAACTTGCGATAAGCCCAGATTAGGCAGTAAAAGCCACTTGAGTCTGGGATTTCCGAATGGGGAAACCCACTTACATAAGTAAGTATCGCTATGTGAATACATAGCATAGCGAGGCGAACCGGGGGAACTGAAACATCTAAGTACCCCGAGGAAAAGAAATCAACCGAGATTCCGAAAGTAGCGGCGAGCGAAATTGGACTAGCCCTTAAGCTTTATAGGCGTCAGGTGAACAAGCTGGAAAGCTTGGCGATACAGGGTGATAGCCCCGTAACTGACGACGCATATGCAGTGAAATCGAGTAGGGCGGGACACGTGATATCCTGTCTGAATATGGGGGGACCATCCTCCAAGGCTAAATACTACTGACTGACCGATAGTGAACCAGTACCGTGAGGGAAAGGCGAAAAGAACCCCTGTGAGGGGAGTGAAATAGAACCTGAAACCGTGTACGTACAAGCAGTAGGAGCACCTTCGTGGTGTGACTGCGTACCTTTTGTATAATGGGTCAGCGACTTATATTCAGTGGCAAGGTTAACCATCTAGGGGAGCCGTAGCGAAAGCGAGTGTTAACTGCGCGACTTAGTCTCTGGATATAGACCCGAAACCAGGTGATCTAGCCATGGGCAGGTTGAAGATTGAGTAACATCAATTGGAGGACCGAACCGACTAATGTTGAAAAATTAGCGGATGACTTGTGGCTAGGGGTGAAAGGCCAATCAAACCTGGAGATAGCTGGTTCTCCCCGAAAGCTATTTAGGTAGCGCCTCGGACGAATACTACTGGGGGTAGAGCACTGTTAAGGCTAGGGGGTCATCCCGACTTACCAACCCTTTGCAAACTCCGAATACCAGTAAGTACTATCCGGGAGACACACGGCGGGTGCTAACGTCCGTCGTGGAGAGGGAAACAACCCAGACCGCCAGCTAAGGTCCCAAATTACTACTAAGTGGGAAACGATGTGGGAAGGCTCAGACAGCCAGGATGTTGGCTTAGAAGCAGCCATCATTTAAAGAAAGCGTAATAGCTCACTGGTCGAGTCGGCCTGCGCGGAAGATGTAACGGGGCTAAGTAGTAAACCGAAGCTGCGGCAATACTCTTTGAGTATTGGGTAGGGGAGCGTTCTGTAAGCGGTTGAAGGTGTGCCGTAAGGCATGCTGGACGTATCAGAAGTGCGAATGCTGACATGAGTAACGATAATGGGGGTGAAAAACCTCCACGCCGGAAGACCAAGGGTTCCTGTCCAACGTTAATCGGGGCAGGGTGAGTCGACCCCTAAGGCGAGGCCGAAAGGCGTAGTCGATGGGAAACGGGTTAATATTCCCGTACTCAATCAAATTGCGATGGGGGGACGGAGAAGGCTAGGTGGGCCTGGCGACGGTTGTCCAGGTTCAAGTGCGTAGGCTGAAGAGTTAGGTAAATCCGGCTCTTTTTAAGGCTGAGACACGACGTCGAGCATCTACGGATGTGAAGTCATTGATGCCATGCTTCCAGGAAAAGCCTCTAAGCTTCAGATTTGATGGAATCGTACCCCAAACCGACACAGGTGGTCGGGTAGAGAATACCAAGGCGCTTGAGAGAACTCGGGTGAAGGAACTAGGCAAAATGGTACCGTAACTTCGGGAGAAGGTACGCTCTTGGCGGTGAAGTCCCTTGCGGATGGAGCTACTAGGAGTCGCAGATACCAGGTGGCTGCAACTGTTTATTAAAAACACAGCACTGTGCAAAATCGTAAGATGACGTATACGGTGTGACGCCTGCCCGGTGCCGGAAGGTTAATTGATGGGGTTAGACTTCGGTCGACGCTCTTGATCGAAGCCCCGGTAAACGGCGGCCGTAACTATAACGGTCCTAAGGTAGCGAAATTCCTTGTCGGGTAAGTTCCGACCTGCACGAATGGCGTAATGATGGCCACGCTGTCTCCACCCGAGACTCAGTGAAATTGAAATCGCTGTGAAGATGCAGTGTACCCGCGGCTAGACGGAAAGACCCCGTGAACCTTTACTACAGCTTGGCACTGAACATTGACCCTACATGTGTAGGATAGGTGGGAGCCTTTGAAGCACGTACGCCAGTATGTGTGGAGGCAACCTTGAAATACCACCCTTGTAGTGTTGATGTTCTAACTTAGCCCCCTCATCGGGGGTGAGGACAGTGCCTGGTGGGTAGTTTGACTGGGGCGGTCTCCTCCCAAAGCGTAACGGAGGAGCACGAAGGTGGGCTAAACACGGTTGGACATCGTGTGGTTAGTGCAATGGCATAAGCCCGCTTGACTGCGAGAATGACAATTCGAGCAGGTGCGAAAGCAGGTCATAGTGATCCGGTGGTTCTGAATGGAAGGGCCATCGCTCAACGGATAAAAGGTACTCCGGGGATAACAGGCTGATACCGCCCAAGAGTTCATATCGACGGCGGTGTTTGGCACCTCGATGTCGGCTCATCACATCCTGGGGCTGAAGTCGGTCCCAAGGGTATGGCTGTTCGCCATTTAAAGTGGTACGCGAGCTGGGTTTAGAACGTCGTGAGACAGTTCGGTCCCTATCTGCCGTGGGCGTTGGAGAATTGAAAGGGGCTGCTCCTAGTACGAGAGGACCGGAGTGGACGAACCTCTGGTGTTCGGGTTGTGTCGCCAGACGCATTGCCCGGTAGCTAAGTTCGGGATCGATAACCGCTGAAAGCATCTAAGCGGGAAGCGAGCCTTGAGATGAGTTCTCCCTGATACTTTAAGTATCCTAAAGGGTTGTCGTAGACTACGACGTTGATAGGCAGGGTGTGTAAGTGCTGCGAGGCATTGAGCTAACCTGTACTAATTGCCCGTGAGGCTTAACCATACAACACCCAAGGGGTTTTGATGGACTCAATACAAGAAAACTTGATTGTGTTAAGAACTGAAACAGCTTTCCAGATTATTAATTACTGCGTTGGCGGTAGTTAAAAAGAATTTGCTTGGCGACCATAGCGTTTTGGCCCCACCTGACTTCCATGCCGAACTCAGAAGTGAAACGAAATAGCGCCGATGGTAGTGTGGGGTTTCCCCATGTGAGAGTAGGACATCGCCAGGCTTTACATTATGGACATTCGTTTTTACAACGGGTGATACCACTGCGGAGTGGTAGTTCAGTTGGTTAGAATACCGGCCTGTCACGCCGGGGGTCGCGGGTTCGAGTCCCGTCCACTCCGCCATTTATTTGAGAGTCGTCTCGTTAAATACGTACTAAAGGGGTGTAGCTCCAATTGGCAGAGCAGCGGATTCCAAATCCGCGTGTTGGGAGTTCGAATCTCTCCACCCCTGCCATATTTAGAGCCTCAGCAGAAATGCTGAGGCTTTTTTGTATTTATCAAATTTACTTTAACTTCCTCATTTTTAAATCATGTCAGACTCAATTTTTCTAGAAAAACTCCTGAGTATTTAAATTCAACGTTGTTGGATTCAGCCTAGTTGCCGCTTTAAGTGGCGTAGATGATTACAGGTTAAGTTCCTGTTATCATCATGCTTTAATGCTAACAATTAGGAATAAGTTTATGCCACATTTTAGATTGCGTGCTGTAGAGCCACAAACTGTTCAAGCACTATCAAAACCACTCACGGATGAACTTTTGTCTTTAATGGATTGCCCACGTGAAGATTTTACTTTTGAGTATATCTACACTACGTTTTTCAGTGAAGATGAGGTAAGTGCTGCATACCCTTTTATAGAAGTGCTTTGGTTTGACCGTGGTCAGGAAGCACAAGATAAAGTCGCTAAGATCATTACACAACAAGTTCGCGGTATCGAGGGTGCTGATATTGATGTAGCGGTTATCTTTTCAGCTCTGTCTCCTAAAGCTTATTATGATAACGGTGAGCATTACTAAAGGTTAAGAGTTATGAAGCTGAGTTTCGTTTTATCTTTAGTTTTATGTTTCTCAGCTCCTATCCATGCAACTCCTTGGGAACAGGTCTCAGTCCCTACCCAAAACTCATCCTCCTCTATTGGCAGTTATGCGAATGGCTGTTTAGATGGGGCATTATCTCTCCCTCTTGATGGCGTCGGTTATCAAGTTTTGCGCCATAAAGCGAAACGCTACTATGGGCATCCTAATACGATAAGATTTCTTGAAAAGCTAGCACTTAAAGCTCATCAAGAGCTAAATACTACGCTACTGATTGGGGACTTATCTTTACCTCGTGGCGGACGTTTCTCTTCTGGTCACAAAAGTCATCAAACTGGTTTGGATATAGATATATGGCTACGGCTTGCTGATGAGCCGCTCTCTGATACTGAATTACGATTTCTTAAACCTATGAGTGTAGTGGATCTCAAGGGCTACGTGATATTAGATAACTACTGGGAAGGTCGACATTTTGAACTGATTCGCTACGCCTCACAAAGTGAAGATGTTGCACGGATATTTGTTCACCCCGTGATCAAAGAGAAACTTTGTGCGCAGGAAACGGGGAATAATCGGTCATGGTTACGTAAAGTGCGTCCTTGGTGGGGGCATCATTACCATTTTCATGTGAGATTATCTTGTCCTAACTCTAGCCGTTATTGTGTTGATCAAGCTCCTCCTCCTTCTGGCGATGGGTGTGGATTTGAATTGGCGAGCTGGAAACCTAAAGTTATACCTCAATCTAAGACTTCTTCTAGGAAAACAGTTTCTAAACCAAAACGTGTAAAAGAAATTCCGCCGCAATGCCAACCTATTATCAACGCGAATTGAATTTGAGTATCTCTTTTATGAAACTGGAGAAACATCATACTTTTGTCTACAGTGAATAATACTAATACAAAAACTAATCTAATTGGTTCGGTGGCATGCTTATAGAAATCTAAAATACACAGAGTTGCATTTATTCATAGGTCGCAATGACACCGTTATAATAGCCCTTTCATCACAATACTCTGATTTCTTAACAATATGGCTGTCAGTTGGTCAAAAAAGAGAAATAACAACGCAGACGAGGGTAGTTGTATTTACCTGCCGAAAGAGTAAATCAAGGATAAAACCATGACTATGATTTGTGCAAAAGAGTTTGCAGAGTGGTTAAGACACAGATTCAGCAGTGAAACTAAAGGGGTATTGTTGACTCGGGTAGATGTGAACCACCTGACAGGACGTCAGCGTCTTGATCCGGGCTTTATTAATGATGTGCATTACGAACTGATGCAACACGGCATGGCTTTTGTTACGGATACGTGCCGAGAAAATTTTTATTTAGTACCAGTATCTCAGGCTGAAAACTGGCGGGATAGGTTGGAATATCACTTCGAAAAAGAGTTGTTCTGTAATATCTACCCTATTGAAAAATCAGGTTGAAAAAAGGTTCAACTTTGAAAGTTGAACCTTTTCTTTTTATGCGAACCCTTGAATAATTACGAATTTCTCAAGTAATTGCTCTTCTGTTTCAACATTGTTTGGATCGGTGATAATGCATTTTGTAATTGGGCAAACGGATTGGCAGGTTGGCTTTTCGTAATGTCCCTTACACTCTGTACATAGAGCTGGGTCAATCTCGAAAATGCTCTCTCCCATGCTGATTGCCCCATTGGGGCATTCGGGGTCGCACATGTCGCAGTTAATGCATTTGTCAGTAATGAGCAAAGCCATGATTACTTACCAGTCGGGTTACGGGTGTCCTGACCAACATTAAGGTTACGCATTAACAAGCCGTATTCTAAGTTCATATCTTCTGGAACTGGGATGAAGACAAAGTGACCGTTACCTTTTGCATCTTCAACTGGCTCAGACTTGCGGTTTTCCATTGCTTCCAGAGTGAACACAACGTTACCTTTAGGTGTCATCAACTCAAGACTGTCACCTACCAAGAATTTGTTCTTCACTTCTACTTCTGCCATGTCACCACGGCGTTTACCAGTGAACTCACCAACGAACTGCTGTGCATCTGATACAGAATAGCCGTAATCGTAGTTTTGATACGTGTCATGCGTATGGCGACGTAAGAAGCCCTCGGTGTAGCCACGATGAGCCAAGCTCTCTAATGTGCTCATTAGGCTTTCATCAAACGGGCGACCTGCCACTGCGTCGTCGATTGCTTTACGGTAAACTTGAGCGGTACGAGCACAGTAATAGAACGACTTTGTACGACCTTCGATTTTTAATGAGTGAACACCCATCTTCGTTAGACGTTCAACATGTTGAATCGCACGTAAATCTTTCGAGTTCATGATGTAAGTGCCATGCTCATCTTCGTACGCTGCCATTTTTTCGTCTGGACGGTGCGCTTCAGAAAGCAGAACGACTTCATCAGTTGGTTTACCACGACCAATCGTGGTTTCAGGGCGTTCGTCTTGTACTTCGACAGGTTGAGCTTCAGACGGGTCAAATTTCTCAACGATATCACCAGCGTCGTTTTCTTTGCCTTCTTCCACTTTGTATTCCCAACGGCATGCGTTAGTGCAAGTGCCTTGGTTAGGATCACGTTTGTTGATGTAACCAGAAAGTAGGCAACGACCAGAGTAAGCCATGCATAGTGCGCCGTGAACGAACACTTCCAGTTCAGTTTCAGGACAATGCTCACGGATTTCTTCAATTTCTTCTAGAGAAAGCTCACGAGAAACGATCACACGCTCCACACCATTGGCAGCCCAGAATTTTACGGTCGCCCAATTCACTGCGTTTGCTTGTACAGAAAGGTGAATTGGCATTTCTGGGAAAGCTTCACGAACCATCATGATTAGACCTGGATCTGACATAATCAGTGCGTCAGGGCCCATTTCTACGATTGGTTTTAGATCGCGGATGAAGGTTTTTAGCTTCGAATTGTGTGGTTGGATGTTACATACCACATACAGCTTTTTGCCTAGAGCATGCGCTTCATCGATACCGATTTTTAGGTTTTCGTGGTTAAACTCATTGTTACGTACACGAAGGCTGTAGCGAGGTTGACCAGCGTAAACCGCATCTGCGCCGTAGGCAAATGCGTAACGCATATTTTTAAGGCTACCTGCTGGAGACAGTAGCTCTGGTACGAATGCTTTCTCAGTTGTCATTGCTCAATTCTCTTTTATCTGATCACAAGTCAGGCCAATTCCACCTTATGGAAATGGGGCGCAAATTTTACGTCAAAATGTGAACTGTGACTAGGAGTATTGTGCTTTAGATGTAAAAACGCCCTCATAAAAAGTGAGGGCGTTATGGTTGACCTTTATACAAGATTAAGCGTTAGGCTTCGGTAAGCCGCCTAGTGCATCATACAGGTTGGGTAGGAAAGCACTGAACTCACCACACATTAGAGAGAAGTCTGCATCAAATCGAGCGGCTTGATCTTCACGTGGGATATCGTCGTTTTGATCTTTCAATTCATCAGAGAATTTTAGACGCTTAATACCCGCATCTTCTGTCATGATGAACTCGATACGATCTTGCCAATTAAGCGCAAGCTTCGTGACGACTTTATCTGCCGCGATATGGTTGCGGATTTCATCTGTGGTCAGCTCTTGCTTCTTACAACGAATCACGCCACCTTCTTCAAGCACGGATTTTAGCTCAGCTTCGTCCATCATGGTGATGCCTTGAGGTGTGTTGCCCGTTTTCACCCACTCGGTTAGCGTCGTTTCAATCGCTACTTCTGGAATGGCAGGAACAACAGGCAAGCTACCCATGGTTTTACGAAGTAGTGCTAATACGTCTTCTGCTTTTTTGTAGCTGCTTGCGTCAACAAGAATGAAACCTTCTTGTGGCATGATCAATACGTGCGTATGGCTACTGCGACTGAAAGCGCGAGGGAGCAAATCCATCACGATGTCATCTTTGAGGTTATCTTTCTCTTTTTTCTTAAGAGGACGACCTTCTTGTTCTTCCATTGCTTCCACTTTTGCATTCAAAGACTCTTTGATCACGGATGCTGGCAGCATTTTTTCTTCTTTCTTGGCACAAATCAGAATGCGGTTTTCTGATACGTGAGTCATCATGTCGCCATGTCTACCCATTGCACTGACCCAGCCAAACTTTTGTTTATCTTGGCTGCCACACGGGGTGAATCGGAACTCAGCCAACTGAGTTTCTAGTTGTTCGGCGTTAAAAGTAACCTCGCGGTTAACGCGGTATACCAGACAGTTTTTAAACCACATAAATCTTCTCTAGGCTTGATGACAAGGAACTAATCATAGGGAATTTTTGTGCTGATGTCTTAATAGAAATGAAAAATATCCGAATGAAGTTCAAAAGAAAGTTATATGAAAATTTGTTTTCAAAGGTCACAAAAGTGTCATAATTGATAGTGATAATGCTGATGCATAGAGGGGCGCTTTGTCTCTTAAATTCATTAGCTCAACGAACATAAGGTTGCTCAATTATGTCTAGAAGGATTCTGGTTGTTGAAGACGAAGATCCGATTCGTGAAATGCTCTGCTTCGTACTTGAACAGAAAGGTTACCAAGCGGTAGAAGCGGCAGATTACGATACTGCAGTAACCAAACTGACTGAACCCTTCCCTGATTTAGTGTTACTGGATTGGATGTTACCTGGCGGTAGTGGTATTAACTTCATCAAGCATATGAAACGTGAAGAATTGACGCGCAACATTCCGGTTGTGATGCTGACCGCTCGTGGTGAAGAAGAAGATAAAGTGCGTGGTTTAGAGGTTGGTGCGGATGATTACATTACTAAGCCTTTCTCTCCGAAAGAGCTCGTTGCTCGCTTAAAAGCAGTGATTCGCCGCGTAACGCCTACCGCACTGGAAGACGTGATTGATGTGAAGGGCTTAAAACTGGACCCAGTATCACACCGTGTTACGGTTAATGATGAGCCATTAGATATGGGGCCGACAGAATTCAAAATGCTGCACTTTTTCATGACGCATCAAGAACGCGTGTATAGCCGAGAGCAGCTATTAAATAACGTATGGGGTACAAACGTGTACGTTGAAGACCGTACCGTTGATGTTCATATTCGTCGACTGCGTAAAGCATTGGAAGCCGCAGGCCATGATAAGTTGATCCAAACCGTTCGCGGTGCTGGATACCGCTTCTCAGCAAGGGCATAACACTTTACGCAGCTTATCTATACCATTTCTGGAGTTATGAGTGGTTGAAAGATTAACTTGGAAAAAGCTGGTTTGGGAGCTGGCTTTTTTTTACACCCCTTGGGTAATAGTAGGGTGGATATTTGGTTATATGCCGTGGTTGCTTTTAGCTGCCACGGCATTACAGCTTGCGTGGCATTTACATAACCAAGTGCGTCTGTCCTCTTGGTTGTGGGATGAAAAGCGCCTTACACCGCCCTCAGGTAGCGGCAACTGGGAGTCTTTGTTTAATGGTCTGTATCGCTTACAGCAGCGTCAGCGTCGTAAACGTAAAGAGCTGACTAATTTAATTCGCCGATTTAGAAATGGTGCAGAGTCTCTGCCTGATGCGGTGGTGGTTTTTCGTGCTGAAGGGAATATAGTTTGGTGCAACAAGCTGGCTCAGTATTTATTGGGTTTCCACTGGCCAGAAGACTCAGGTCAGCCAATATCAAATCTTATTCGAACGCCTGACTTCATTAAATACCTCAATAAGCAAGATTTCTCAGAACCATTAGAAATGCGCTCACCACTTAATGTGGAACGTATGTTGGAGTTACGTATTGTGCCTTACACCGAAGGTGAGCATTTGATGGTGGTGCGTGATGTGAGTCAGTTAAAAAAACTGGAAGGCATGCGTCGTAACTTCTTCGCTAACGTTTCCCATGAATTACGTACTCCTATGACGGTTCTGCAAGGGTACTTAGAAATGACGGAAGACCCTGACATGGTTGTGGGTCCTATGTGGAGTAAAGCTCATAGTGTGATGACAGAGCAGCTCAACCGTATGAACAGTTTAGTGAACCAGTTACTAACCTTATCTAAAATTGAAGCGGCGCCAATGCATGAGCTTGAAGAAGTGGTGAATGTGCCCGCAATGTTAGAAGTGTTAGAAAAGGAAGCGGTCAGTTTAAGTGGTGATAACCATCATAAGTTGAACTTTGATGTTGATGCGAGTTTACGTGTGTTAGGGGATGACGATCAGTTACGGAGTGCTATCTCTAATCTCGTTTATAACGCTGTCAAATACACACCGCCGGGAGCGAATATTAACGTGCGTTGGTATCAGACAGAACAAGGAGCGTGTCTAGAAGTTGAAGATAGTGGTGACGGTATTGAGCCACAACACCTCCATCGTCTAACCGAGCGTTTTTATCGCGTAGATAAAGCAAGGTCACGCGATACAGGTGGCAGTGGACTTGGACTGGCGATTGTGAAACACGCGTTGACTCACCATGATTCTCATTTGGACATTCACAGCGAAGTTGGGGTAGGAAGTAAGTTCTCTTTCGTATTACCAAGCCGTTTGGTGGTTAAATAATGATATTCCAAGCAAGTAAAGCGTTAGGTTTGATTGCACTTGTGTGGTCAAGTGTTACTGCTGCTGAGGGGAAGCCGCTACCGAATTATCACAAAACGACAGGTATTGTCGGAAACTTATTGTCGGTAGGCTCTGATACGCTCGCCGGCATGACAACCTTATGGGTTGAAGAGTTTAAATCTATTTATCCAAATATTAATGCTCAGGTTCAGGCTTCTGGCTCCTCGACGGCTCCTCCCGCATTAACCGAGCAAACCGCTCAGTTTGGCCCCATGAGTCGTCCTATGCGTTTAAGAGAAATCGAAGCGTTTGAACGTCAACATGGTTATAAACCAACGGCACTGCGCGTAGCGATTGATGCTATTGGCATTTTTGTTCATCAAGACAACCCCATCAAAGGCATTAATTTCAGTCAGTTAGATGCGTTGTTTTCTGCCACATTACGCTGTGGAGAAAGTCAGTTTATTACCAATTGGCAGCAGTTAGGGCTGCAGCCCCAATGGGCGAAGCGCAATGTACAGTTGTTTGGCCGTAATTCGGTTTCCGGTACTTACGGTTATTTCAAAAGTAATGCATTGTGTGGCGGCGATTTCAAAACTCGCGTTAATGAGCAGCCAGGCTCGGCGTCGGTTGTGCAAGCCGTGGCTTCAACCATTAGTGGAGTCGGGTATTCAGGTGTTGGTTATCGAGTGGCGGGCGTCCGGTTGATCCCTGTGGCGAAAGTGGGCACTGATTATGTGACGTCAACTCGTGAAAATATTATTAGTGGTAAGTACCCACTGTCACGTTACCTCTATGTATATGTAAATAAACACCCTAACTACCCATTAACGCCCATTGAGGCTGAGTTTATTCGCTTTATCTTCTCCGCTCAGGGTCAAGCCTTGGTTGAGAAAGACGGTTATGTGCCAATTACGGCTGATTTTGCAGCAAAAGAGTTAAAAAAAGTCGGCTTATAAGTCGACTTTTTGTTTTAGAATGCGTGTAGAGATTATCAAAATGTGAGTGTCCACTTCGCGCTTTCCCACCGCTCTTGCTCTTCCTGTAAATCGGCATGCAGTAATTTATTATTTTCTAGCCACGCGCTATCTGTACATGTGAGTATCCACTTATCGTCTTTGATTGCCAACGTGATGTCCGGTAGCGGATCGTCATTACGTTGTCCATTGAGTAAGATCGAAAGTCGCAATATTTTGATGAGGCTTATCACGTCATCCTGTTTATATAGGTTAAAGTTTGCTAACTCTTGAAGCTTAAGTGCTTTACGTTGGAAGCGAGCTAACGTTGCCAGTACTAATTGCTGCTCGCGGTTAAACCCTTGCAGCGTAGAATGTAAAAGAATATAAAAAGAATGACGGTGGAAGCTACGCAAGTTGATACTCAGCCCCACTTCATGAAGCAATGCTGCCCATTCTAATAGGTCAAATAACTCACTTTTTTTCTTAATGCCAAGTGCTGAGCGAACCTGACATAGCATCTCGCGCGCGTGCCCTTTAACACGAGCAGCATGCTCTAAATCGACGCGGTGTTTCTCGGCTAAGTTCTCAGTGGTACGCATACGGATATCGGAGCGAGCAAAGCGTTCTTCCATTTCATACAGTAACCCTTCACGAAGAGCCCCGTCAGAGAAGAACATCTGCTCGATGCACAGCGCTTTGAAAATAGCAGCCAAAATAGCCACACCAGCAGCAAAAACAGGTTTACGTTCTTCAGTGAGTCCGATGAGTTGAATGTCTTCAATTGAGTCAAAATTGCACAGGGCTTCAATCAGAATATTCAGTCGTTTGGTGGTGATCAGACCATCTTCAAAACCTAATCCGATTAGTACCTCTTGAATGGCTTTGATAGTTCCTGATGAACCGAGTGCGATATCCCAACCTTTTTTACGGTACTTACTCGCGATAGACTCTAATTTTTGCTCCGTGGCTAACATCGCTTTATTAAAGTTTTTGCCAGAAAGTTTACCGTTTTTAAAGAACTGCTCCGTAAAACTCACACAGCCCATCTGCTTGCTATTGAGAAGTTCAGGCTCAAACTCTTGACCAATGATCATCTCAGTGCTGCCGCCGCCGATATCCACCACCAGCTTGGAGTTTGACTCTACTTGAGTATGCGCCACGCCTAGATAAATAAGGCGGGCCTCTTCTTCTCCAGAGATGATTTCAATGGGAAAGGGCATGACTTCTTTGGCCCGTTCTATAAACAAATGTGCATTATTGGCGCGTCTTAATGTGTGTGTGGCGGCGATACGAACGTTTGACTCGTCAAAGCCTTGTAAACGCTCGGCGAACATCGCTAAGCAGTCTAGCGCGCGTTCCATCGCGGCATGACTTAGGTTTAATTCACTATCAAGGCCTGAAGCCAAGCGCACGCGTTGCTTGTGGCGGCTTATCAGTTGTAAATCACTACCTACTACTTTGGCGACGACCATATGAAAACTGTTAGAACCGAGGTCTATTGCGGCAATATGGCGTGTATCTTGTTCAAGCATTTGAGACATCTGACTTTTGTTTTCTAGTTTGCTTTTCTATATTTTTAAGATAGTCGTAGATAGCGACTTGTGAACGAACTTTCTTACGATTACCTCTCGGAACATAGGTGTTGCTCATTTCTTTATCGACGAAACGAGCCTTTACTGTATCGATAAAATGGATATTGATTATATCAATAATTCTCTGTTTCAAACGTGGATCACGAATTGGAGCGGCGACTTCTATACGATGATCGATATTTCGTGTCATCCAATCGGCGGATGAAATATAAACTTGTGGATCACCGTCATTATGCGTGATCACAACGCGCGGATGCTCTAAAAAGCGATCCACAATGCTGATGATCCGAATGTTATCGCTTATTCCTTCAATACCCGGCACCAGTGAACACATACCGCGAATGATCATCTTTATCTTCACACCAGCGTTACTCGCCCCATAAAGCTTGTTGACAATGCCTTTATCGACCAAGTTATTTACTTTGAGCGTTAGGCTGGCTTTTTTACCAAGCTTAGCATTGGCTATCTCTCCATCAATAAGGCGATAAAGTTGAGTGCGAGAGTTTCGTGGTGACACAATAAGATGATGAAACTTCACTGGGCGATATGGGTTTTCAATGTAATCAAATACGTTACGCACTTCATTCGTGATCTCTTGAACGGCGGTTAATAGCGTAAAGTCGGTGTAGATCCGCGCGGTTTTTTCATGAAAGTTACCGGTGCCAATATGGGCATAACGAATGATCTCTCCGTCTTCCCGTCGGCTTATCATCAATAATTTAGAATGAATTTTGAGCCCCGGCGCTCCAAATACCACATGTACCCCAGCGTCAGTGAGCAGTTTTGACCATTCAATGTTTGCTTCTTCATCAAATCGAGCTTGCAGTTCAACCACCACCGTCACCTTTTTTCCGTTGTGAACCGCATCAATCAGTGAATGCATTAAACGAGAGTCTTTTGCTACGCGATAAATATTGATTTTGATACCCAATACTTTAGGGTCAAAGGAGGCCTGACGAACCAGTTCACTGATATGGTCAAAGGTGTGGTAGGGATAATACAGCAGAATATCTTTAGCCTTAATGGCATCAAAGCTGTTGGCGTACCCTTCAAAGTCGGCGCACTGCATCGGAGGAAGCGGTTTATTTTCAAGATAATCTCGTCCAACATTAGGGAACGCAATAAAATCTTTAAAGTTGTGGTAACGGCCACCAGGAATGAGGTTATCGTAGTTTGAAATATTGAGTTTATTGCAGAGAAATTCCAACATTTGAGGTGGCATATCACGTTCGTATACAAAGCGAACGGGTTTAGCGGTGAGCCGCTGATTGACGCCTACTGACATTTGCTCTAACAAGCTGTATTCTATCTCGTTACGTAGGTCGTACTCAGCATCACGGGTCATTTTCATGGCATAACCAGCCAATTCATCGTAATCGAAAAAGCCTTTAAACAACTCATCCAAACAGTGACGGATAATATTATCAAGTAAGATAATGGTTTTGCGACGCTTCCCTTTTGGTTCTGGTACCATGACAAAGCGTGGCAAGTGATCGGTCGGGATTTCGATGAGAGCATATTGATAATGGTCTTCTTTACGTAATTCAACCGCGATGTAAGCATATTCATCTTTAAGAAACTGAAGAACGTCAATTTCATCTTTCATCAGAAGTGGCGTAATGTGAGGCATGACTTTTTTACGGAAGTATTTGGTGATCCACTTTTGTTGCGATTCATCCAGTTGCTGCTCGTTAACTAAGAAAATGCGCCGCCGTGCCATTTCTCGAATCAAGTCACTGTAAAGTTCGTCAAATCGTTCGTTCAGTCTCAACGCTTTCGACTGCATCTTGGTTAACAAACGTTTGGAACTGTCGCTTCCGCCATGTTCTTGGCTGATTAATATCCGGCGCTTCACGTCAGCAAAGCGAACTTTGTAGAACTCATCTAAATTGTTGGAAAAGATCCCGAGAAAACGAATACGTTCAATTAAAGGGACGGTTTTGTCAGCGGCTTCTTGTAATACTCGTTCATTGAAAGACAACCAACTAAGTTCTTTTTCGATATATAGTTTTTCTGCGCTCATAACCTACCTAGCCAAAAGTGAAGTAATACGTACTCATCATGGAGGGAAAATCGATGAGTGAGAACATTATGAGATTTTCATTACAGATTTATTTCATACAACACACGACATAGGAGTTGTATTCTTTTCAGGTGTTTAATGTGATCTGTAATATAATTGTCACCTTAACGACATATTCTAATACTAAGTAACAAAGGTAGAGAGATAAATGGCACAAGCCGAATTTTCATTGCAGGAAAAAGATAAGAAGCGATTAATTAAAGATCGTGTATTTCGACTTGCAGTGACATCCGGTGGAGTGGGCGTTCTGGCTGCGCTTATTTTGATCTTCGTTTATCTCGCCATCGTGATCATACCTCTTTTTTCTGATGCAGAGATTGAAACGAATCATAAGGTTCGCACTACTCAGGTGGGAGAGCCGCTGGCTATCTCGGTTGACGATTACGCTCAACTCGCCTTTGTGCTAACCCAAAGTGGCGAAATTCAATACTTTTCGATGGATGATCCGGCTAAACCAGCGATATATACACAAGAAATTGTGAAAGAGCCGATGGCTTTTTCTCAGCCCGTACCAGGGGCGAGTTGGTATGGATTTGTGGACGTCAAAGGGAAAGCACATCTTTTCAAGCCTGAGTTTAACGCTAGGTTAAGAGAGAATACGCGCCCACCTGAGGTTATTGAGCTCAACAGCTCAATGGACTTGGTTTTAAGCCATCCCCATGACCCAGTAATTGATTTTGTGTTCGCTGCTTCAAGCCCCTTTCCTACCATTGTTTGGCAAACGCAACGTGGTGAAATCAAAGCGCGCTGGCAAGAGTCCTCATCTTTGGATCATCCACCGACAACGGTGAACTTTACGTTTTCATCCGGTTTTGATGCTCCGCAGCAAATGTTACTCACACCAGACGGACAAACACTGTACTTACGCGATGGCTCTGAGTTGATCGTGTTGAAGAAAGCCGCACGCAAGTTTGCTGTGCGTGAAGTGGTCGACCTCACTCAAGGCGATAAAAAGCATTCCGTTCGAACAATAGACCTACTAGCTGGCGCTTACTCGCTCTTGGTGACACACAATGATGGCAGTGTGTCGCAATGGTTTGATACGTTGCAAAATGAGAAACGTACGTTAACCCAGATTCGTGACTTTAAGTTGGCGTCTGAGCTGAAGTATTTATTACCTGATTCTCACCGCAAAGGATTTTACAGTTTCTATACTAATGGCACGCTACAAAGCCATTATACCACCAGTGAAAAGCTTGTGCTGTTTGAGCGAGCATATAACCAAGCGCCCGCAATGGCGGCAATGTCGAATAATGAACGCTACTTAATTACTTGGCAAAATAACGAATTAAATGTGGCACTTGTTGATAACGCTTACCCAGAAATCTCATTGTCTTCTTTATGGCAAGAGGTGTGGTACGAGGGTTACCCAGAGCCTGAGTTTGTTTGGCAATCCACTTCTGCAAGTGACGACTTTGAAGCTAAGTTTAGCCTCATTCCAATTGCCTTCGGCACCATTAAAGCGGCGATGTTTGCCATGTTGTTCTCTGTACCACTTGCCGTATTTGGTGCCATTTACACGGCATACTTTATGTCGCAACGAATGCGGCGCATCGTTAAACCGTCGATTGAATTGATGGAAGCATTGCCGACCGTGATAATTGGTTTTCTTGCGGGGCTATGGTTTGCGCCTATTGTCGAAGATCACCTGATCACTATTTTTGTGATGTTATTTGCTTTACCGCTGGGCACCATCTTGGTGGGAGGCCTCTGGGCCTTAATTCCTCAACCTTTACGCAACCGCCTGCCAAATGGTTGGCATGCGTTAGTGTTGATGCCAGTTATATTGTTGCTCACTGGTATTGGAGTGTGGGTTTCGCCCACCATTGAACAAACATTCTTTGGCGGTGACATGCGCTTGTTCCTAACAGAACAGGGGATTGGTTATGATCAGCGTAATGCATTAGTCGTTGGTTTGGCCATGGGGTTTGCTGTGATCCCGACGATTTTTACCATTGCAGAAGATGCGATTTTTTCAGTGCCGAAGCATCTCTCTGATGGCTCTTTAGCGCTTGGAGCAACCCCGTGGCAAACGTTGATTTACGTGGTATTACTCACCGCAAGTCCAGGGATCTTTTCGGCTATCATGATGGGGTTAGGTCGCGCTGTCGGTGAAACCATGATTGTGTTAATGGCCACGGGCAATACCCCACTAATGGACTGGAACATTTTAGAAGGATTGCGCAGTTTGTCTGCGACCATCGCGGTGGAATTGCCTGAGTCGGAAGTCGGAAGTTCACATTATCGATTATTGTTCCTAGCGGCGCTAATCTTGTTTGTGTTTACTTTTGCCGTCAACGCATTGGCTGAGTGGGTTCGCCAGAGGTTAAGAGATAAATACCGTGCGTTGTAATAATGGTTTGAACAAAGAGCGAGTAATAACGTGTTAAATTGGATTCGTTCTGGCGCCCCTTGGATATGGTTAACAGGAGGCACTGTGAGTATCAGCTTACTCTCCGTGTTAGGCCTGTTATTACTGATTGGTTGGAAAGGCCTGACCTATTTTTGGCCCACGCCACTCTATCAATGGAATGTTGCTGCCCTGACGTCAGTGCAAGGCGAGGTGTTGCATGAAAATACCATCTTGATTGGTCAAGTGTATGAACGCAGTTTTGTCCCTAAGGGTTACTTACCTAAAAGTGCCGCCCAACAGCTAGAGGACGATGAAGATTTCGCCACGCGGCTGAACATCAAAATCGCAAACCGAGAATTATACCCAGCGGATTTTATCTCTGTCCTGCAAATGCAACTGGACGAGCCAACGATGCCCAAAGAATGGGCGGTGATCGAGCGAAGTAGCGGTGGTTATTTTTTCGGTCAGCTGGTGGCGTTTCAGGATGGAGACAAGCTATACACAAGCGATATTCAAGCGGTTTTAAACAAGAAACTTGATGATGCAGAAACGCTGCGCCATGAAATTGATTCGCTGGTCGTCGATAAGCTCAAAGGACTTGGCTGGAAGTTAGAGCAATTGCGGTTAGAAAAACGTAAGCACGAGTTGAATGGTACCCTGACCGAAGATTTTTTAGCGCAAAATCTGACGCAAAAAGAGCAAGTAGAACAAGCGCTCGCGACGCTGGATTTACAACTTGATGGCTTAAGATTGCAGCTATCGGGTTATGCGTTAATCGTGGAAGACATGACCGGCTCTCAGGTATCTATCCCACTCGAAGACATTTTGGACTATTGGTACCCAAACCAAATGTCCTTACTGGATAAGGTCATGCATTGGGGGAAACAAGTCTGGAAGTTTCTTTCGGAAGACCCAAGAGAGTCCAATTCGGAAGGCGGGGTTTTTCCCGCGATATTTGGTACGGTATTCCTAGTACTGATCATGTCGATCATTGTGATGCCGCTTGGCGTGATCGCCGCTATTTATTTACACGAATATGCGAAGAATAACACCCTAACCAGAGTGATCCGTATTGCGGTGATTAACTTGGCGGGCGTTCCGTCGATTGTTTATGGCGTGTTTGGTTTGGGCTTTTTTGTCTATACGATTGGCGGCTCGATTGACAATGTGTTTTATGCAGAGAAGCTGCCCGCGCCAACATTTGGCACTCCGGGCTTACTGTGGTCTGCATTAACGCTCGCGGTGTTGACACTTCCGGTGGTGATTGTCACCACAGAAGAAGGTTTAACACGTATTCCAAGCTCGGTACGTCATGGCTCTTTAGCGCTTGGCGCGACCCAATTTGAAACACTGTGGCGTGTGATTTTACCGATGGCAACACCAGCCATTATCACGGGGTTAATTCTTGCGATTGCCCGCGCGGCGGGAGAAGTGGCGCCATTGATGCTGGTGGGAGTCGTGAAGCTAGCCTCAAGCTTACCAGTCGATGGTCAGTTTCCTTACGTGCATTTGGATAGAAAATTCATGCACTTAGGTTTTCATATTTACGATGTTGGGTTTCAAACCTCGAATATTGAAGCGGCTCGTCCACTGGTGTACGCCACTTCTTTTTTACTCGTGACGGTCATTGTCGGGCTAAACTTAACAGCAATCAGTATTCGTAATAACTTACGCGAAAAATACAGAACGTTAGGACAAGATTAAGTATGTTTAATTTTGATAATACATTAGCTTATGAACCACCATTGGATGTCCATAATCTAACCGATGAACAAACGGCAATCTCGATAGAGAATCTTAATCTGTTCTACGCTCAGACGCAGGCATTGCACGATATTTCAATGCGTATCCCCAAAGGGCGAGTCACTGCATTTATCGGTCCATCAGGGTGTGGTAAATCGACGTTATTGCGCTGTATTAACCGTATGAATGATTTAGTCGAAGGGTGTCGGGTGTCCGGAAAAGTACGCTTGCATGGTAAGAATGTTTATAACTCGAATGTTGATGTGGCGACATTAAGACGAAGAGTCGGGATGGTATTCCAGCGGCCAAACCCATTTCCTAAGTCAATTTATGAGAACGTAGTGTATGGCTTACGCTTACAAGGTGTGAAAAACAGCCGAAGTTTAGATGACGCCGTAGAGCGTTCTTTGCGCTCGGCTGCATTGTGGGATGAAGTCAAAGATCGCTTACACGAGAATGCGTTTGGTTTATCGGGCGGTCAGCAACAACGCTTGGTGATCGCGCGTGCAGTGGCGATTGAGCCAGAAGTTCTGTTATTGGATGAGCCGACATCAGCATTGGATCCAATATCAACTTTAACGATTGAAGAACTTATCAATGAGCTTAAGACTCAATATACTGTGGTGATCGTTACCCATAACATGCAACAAGCCGCAAGGGTCAGTGATCACACAGCATTTATTCATATGGGGAAGCTGATTGAATACTCGGATGCAGATTCGATCTTCACCTCGCCAATGAAGAAAAAAACTGAAGATTACATTACGGGTCGTTACGGTTAAGCCGCGACCAAACACGGAATAAGGAAAACCATGCACTTTGGACGTCACATTTCAGGACAATTTAACGTAGAGCTAGAATCGATTCGGACCCATGTTTTAACCATGGGCGGCTTGGTGGAGCAGCAGCTATCGTATGCTATTCAGGCCTTGCACAAAGAAGATGTCGAGTTAGCGCGTAAGGTTGTGCGTGAGGATCACAAAGTGAATGCGATGGAAGTATCGATAGACGACGCTTGTACCCGCATTATCGCTAAGCGTCAGCCTACAGCAAAAGATTTACGCCTGATCATGGCCATCATCAAAACCATTACTGATCTTGAGCGCATTGGGGATGTTGCGACCCGTATTGCGTACGTTGCAATCGAAAGCCAGTCATCCAAAGAGCGTCAGTTCCAAGTATCACTTGAACCGCTTTGCCATCAGGCGATTCAGATGCTACATCAAGTTTTAGATGCATTTGCACGTATGGATGTTGAAGCTGCGGCCAAGGTACACAAGCTAGACGACAAATTAGATGCAGAGTATGAAGCGGTGATTCGTCAGTTGATGACTTACATGATGGAAGACCCTAAGAATATTCCAAATATTCTTCAAGTTATGTGGTCGGCGCGCGCAATAGAGCGAGTGGGTGATCGTTGCCAAAACATTTGTGAGTACATCATCTATTTTGTCAAAGGTAAGGATGTCAGACACCTCGGCGATCAAAGCATTGATGACGTGTTAAAATAAACGAAGTTGAAGCCAAGCAAAAGACCAGTTTGATGCTGATCTTTTTTGTTTTTAAAACCGAGAGCTAATATTTATCTGGAACAAAAGTCTGATCGTCGACAGGCACCCTTACGTAGCCTTTTTTACTCAGCTTCGGTAACTCAATGGGCGGGTACTCAAGCGCTTGGTAATCAATTTGGTTGAGTAGATGACTGATGCAATTCAAGCGAGCTTTCTTCTTCGAATCTGAGGGGACTACCCACCAAGGACAACTCTTTGTGTCGGTGTAGGCGAACATCTTATCTTTCGCCTCGGAATACTCTATCCAGCGGTGACGCGATTCTAAATCCATAGGGCTGAACTTCCAACGTTTAATAGGAGTATTAATTCGGCCTAGAAAGCGTTTTTCTTGTTCTTCGTCGGAGACAGAAAACCAGTATTTGATAAGAATAATGCCAGAGCGTTGCAGCATACTCTCGAACTCAGGACACGTTTTCAGAAACTCTTCGTATTCATCAGGAGTGCAAAAACCCATGACTTTTTCGACTCCTGCGCGGTTGTACCAGCTGCGATCAAATAAGACGATTTCACCTGCAGATGGCAAGTGCGCCACGTAGCGCTGAAAGTACCACTGCGTTTTTTCTTTTTCCGTCGGTGCTGGCAGTGCTACGACGCGACAAACACGCGGGTTGAGCTTTTCAGTAATGCGCTTTATCACTCCGCCTTTGCCAGCGGCGTCGCGACCTTCGAATAGAACCACTACTTTTAATTTTTTGTGTTTGACCCACTCTTGAAGCTTAACGAGCTCAATCTGCAGTTTTTTGAGTTCTTTCTCGTATTCCTTTTTCTTTAACTTCGACATGTACCTTTCCTTACTCCTTGATAAATAATATGTTAGCTCTCAAAAACAGTGTGCGTGAGGTTATGGTTGCCTATTTGAGAGCGGCGACGACGTCGGCAATGGCTTGTGTACTTGTGATGGGGATTAAAAAATCATCGACATCAGTTGCGCCCATTTTGCTTTGTTCAGCAACAAAGTTCATTTTACTCGGTCGAGTCATTTTCCCTGACAAATGGATTTCTGGAACTTGAGTGGTGTCTACTAACGCACGAACGTTATTTGCATTAACGCCAGCCCCCGCCATGATAGCGATACGACCTTGTGCTTGGCTGACTAACGCTTGCAGTTCATCAATTCCTTGTAGTGCCGAAGGGGCGAGTCCTGAAGTGAGAATGCGTTCGCAGCCCAAACTGATGATCTCTTCCAATGCTGATTGAGCGTTTCGACATTGGTCAAAGGCACGATGGAACGTCACCCCCAGTCCTAATTCCTGTGCAAATTCGCACAGTGCTTTTGAAAACGGTATATGAATATCACCTTCTTGGGAGAGTACACCAAGAACCACGCCGTCTAAGCCTGCTTGGTGAGCGGCTTCAATGTCCCAACGCATCATGTCTATTTCTTCTTCGCGATATAAGAAGTCGCCTTGACGCGGACGAATCATGGCATAAATAGGAACGGTGGAAAGCTTGGCGGCTTGCTGCATAAAGCCATAACTCGGAGTTAAGCCGCCTAAAGCAAGCGAGGAGCAAAGCTCAATACGAGTTGCGCCACTAGCAATGGCGTAGTGCAGAGATTCAATATTATCGATACAGACTTCTATATGGGTAACCACGTTGATTCATCTCGCTAATGTTACAAGTAAGTGTTATGGCTAAGATATTAGCAGGGCTAGTAAGCAGAATCTGTATGGAGAGCAGAGAAATAGAGGTAAATTTTACGCCTAGGCGTTACCTCATTTTTGAGATTTTATTCGAGATAAAAGAAAGCCCATAGCAAGGGCTCTGGGCTTTGATAGGACTTTACTTAGACTGATTGGCGTTTGCGGTTTTCCGCTATAACTTTTTGTTTTATATGCATCCAACCATGACACCCGTTGAGCTAGGGTGAAGGTCTATTATTTTTTGCCTAGGTCTGATGCGTGTTCAGATAGGAACGCTGCAACACCTTTTGGAGATGCGTCCATACCTGCTTTACCTTCTTCCCATTGTGCCGGACATACTTCGCCGTGCTTCTGGTGGAAGTTAAGCGCGTCAACCATGCGTAGCATTTCGTCGATGTTACGGCCTAGTGGTAGGTCGTTAACTACTTGGTGACGTACAAGGCCTTCTTCGTCGATTAGGAAAGAACCACGGAAAGCAACGCCTGCTTCTGGGTGCTCAACGTCGTAAGCTTTACAGATTTCGTGCTTAACGTCAGCAACGAGTGGGTACTTAACTTGACCGATACCGCCATCTTCGATAGCAGTGTTACGCCATGCGTTGTGAGAGAACTGAGAGTCGATAGAAACACCGATCACTTCAACACCTTTAGCTTGGAAATCAGCCAGACGGTTGTCGAATGCGATTAGCTCAGATGGGCAAACGAAAGTGAAATCTAGTGGGTAGAAGAATACGACTGCTTTCTTACCTTTAGTGAACTCTGCAAAGTTGAAGTTTTCAACGATTTCACCGTTACCTAGAACAGCTGCTGCAGTAAAGTCAGGGGCTTGACGACCTACTAGTACCATTTTTTTGCTCCTAAAAAGTATGGTTAGTTCCAAACCGAATTTAGTTGTGTCGGTTTGGTCCGTGTTTGTACGAGACAAACTATAGTACAGATTGTAGTATAGAAAAAAGCGAAATAAATAGATTGAGTTAATCGAAAAAAGCGATAAAACCAAAACTATTATCTCGATCACTGGAACGACGGTATATACAAACAAAATTATGAATAAATGGCCCAGTTTGAAGCAGTTGCACTATTTAGTCACGCTGCATGAAACACGACATTTTAGCGATGCCGCAGAGCGTTGTTTTGTCAGTCAGTCAACTTTAAGTAAAGGTATTCAGAACCTAGAAGAATTGATTGGTTGCCCTTTATATGAAAAGAAAGACAAGAAGAGCCCATTAGTTTTTACCCAAACGGGTGAAATGGTGGTCAAGCAAGGACGCGAGTTATTAGCGAAAGGGCAAGATTTGGTTGAGCTTGGACGCATGTGCCAAGGCGACGAAATGCAAGGGCAGTTAAAAGTGGGATGCATTCCTACGATTGCCCCGTTTTTATTATGTGATCTTGTGCAAGAAATAAACTACCGTTTCCCGCAGCTGAACCTTTTATTAAGAGAAGACACGACGACTAATCTACTGCAAGCGCTCAGACATGGAGAGTTAGATGTGCTCATTTTAGCGCTGCCTGTCGAAATTGATGGTATGGAAAGTCGAGTGGTGGGTAAAGATCCATTTCGGATGGTCATTAGTGCAAATCAAGCTCAATCGGTGCCTGTGCCGATTCGTTACGCTGATTTACCTGACGAATCCGTCTTTTTACTAGAGAAAGAGCATTGCTTAACGGAACACGCGGTATCAGCGTGTAAATTGACGGACAAGGAAAAAATCAATCCGTTTACGGCGACCAGTCTTCATACCTTAGTGCAGATGGTGGCGAATGGCTTAGGGACAACGTTTATTCCTCAAATGGCTATCGATCATGGTTTGCTGCACAATCAGAATTTAGTGGTGATTGATCCCCCAGGGAAACAAGCCTATCGCGAAATTGGCTTAGTTTGGCGCCCGAGTTCATCGCGAACGAAAACATTTAGTCAACTTGCAGAAGTCGTTTCTGAACTACTTTAGCTATTAGTATTAGCTAACACTCTTCCTATATTCCTTCAAAAGTGCACTGTTTTTAGTGCGCTTCTTAGCATTTTATGCTGTTGGTGAACTTTAACTTGTAAAATTTCACAGCTCTTCTTTGATGAAGTTTTCATAAAATAGTGAAATTTCACAATGTTAACTTTACACAATGCCTCATGTGTCTTGTTTAATCCTTGTCTGAATTCATCACGCTAGCCCTTACGAATAAAGGTGTTTCTTTGTGAGTTCATATTCATACGCTCGTTTGAATTGAGAAAGCGAATTTAAAATTAACGTAATTTAATTACGTAATAACATACAAAAAGAGGAGTCTCGATAGCGGTTTTTATCATGCGAATAAAACTTTGAATTTTCTGTTTTGTTGGTGTTGGGGGTTTCGCTAACCTCTGTGTTGATATAGCTTATTTAAAGGCAGATAAGACTTATGTCTAGATTGTAAATGCACTTAAGATTATGCAATCTATCGGCATAGCTAAATGAGTTGAACACAAAGTTGAAGGATGTGATTTGTTGTTCGTAACTTACAAATGTAGCTTTAGGTTGGCAGCCTAAGATTGATAAGCACGTTAAGGATGAATGATTATGCTTGCTCAGACAGAACAAAAAACACAACCATTACCACAGGCCCAAGCGATACTTGAAGTGACCGGAGTTGTAGCGCCTGAACATCAAGTTATTTTCCCTGTTGAAGCCCAAACCTTTTTATCTCTACTGTGTGAAAAATTTGCTAGACGTGTCGAACCGTTGCTAGAAGCACGAGAAGAGAAGCAAGCACGTATCGACGCTGGTGAGTTGCCAGACTTTTTACCTGAGACCCAAGACATTCGTGAAGGGAGTTGGAAGATCCTAGGGATTCCGCCAGATCTGCAAGATCGCAGGGTGGAAATTACAGGCCCGACAGATCGCAAGATGGTGATTAACGCACTGAATGCGAATGTGAAAGTATTCATGGCAGACTTCGAAGATTCAATGTCACCAGCCTGGAGTAAAGTGCTTGATGGACAAGTGAACTTGCGTGATGCCGTTAATGGCGCCATAAGCTACACCAATCCTGGCAATGGCAAGCATTATCAGCTGGAAGACGATCCAGCGGTGTTGATCTGCCGTGTTCGCGGCCTTCATTTAAAAGAAAAACACGTTACGTGGCACGGTCAGATCATTCCAGGGGCGCTGTTTGATTTCGCTCTTTATTTTTATAATAACTACAAAGCGTTACTGGAAAAAAACAGCGGTCCATATTTTTACATTCCTAAACTTCAGTCGCACCATGAAGCCAAATGGTGGAGCGAAGTTTTCCATTTCACGGAAGATTATTTTGGTCTTGATACCGGTACGATCAAAGCCACGGTTCTTATCGAAACGCTACCGGCCGTATTCGAAATGGATGAGATTTTGTTCTCGCTTAAAGAGCACATTGTTGGATTGAACTGCGGTCGCTGGGATTACATCTTTAGTTATATCAAAACACTGAAAAAACATTCAGACCGTGTGCTGCCAGATCGTCAAGTCGTGACCATGGATAAGCCGTTCTTAAATGCTTACTCGCGATTACTGGTGCGTACTTGTCATAAGCGTGGTGCCTTTGCGATGGGAGGAATGGCCGCCTTTATCCCATCCAAAGATCCGCAAGAGAATCAAAAAGTATTAGATAAGATCCAGACCGACAAGTTATTAGAAGCAAACAACGGCCATGATGGTACGTGGGTAGCACACCCTGGCTTGGCAGATATTGCAATGGAAGTGTTTAGTGCAGTACTTGGCGAACGCACTAATCAATTAGATGTGAGTCGCTCAGAGGATGCCGCTATCACCGCAGCTGAATTACTCGAGCCATGTGAAGGCGAGCGCACCGAGACAGGCATGCGCCACAATATTCGTGTTGCGCTGCAATACATCGAAGCTTGGATTTCAGGAAATGGTTGTGTGCCGATTTATGGTTTGATGGAAGACGCAGCAACGGCAGAAATATCACGCGCTTCGATTTGGCAATGGATTCAGCATGGTAAATCGCTCGACAACGGTCAACAAGTTACCAAAGCCTTGTTTGAAACCTACTTAAAAGAAGAAATTGAAGTCGTCAAACAAGAAGTTGGAGAAGAGCGTTATCAAGCAGGTCGCTTTGAAGAAGCAGCGCAATTAATGGCGAAGCTAACTACTAGCGACGAACTGACCAACTTCTTAACCATTCCAGGTTATGACTACCTAGACTAGAAATTTCGATAGTAATACTCATCATAACGTGAAGAACTTTCAAGGCAGAGAGGGATGTACTGCCTGAGAACGGAAACTCAACGCACGCAAAAAAGTGCAAATTATAAAGAGGGATAGACCAATGACATTGACTCGCCGCCAACAAATTGAAGCTCTGGAAAAAGACTGGGCAACCAACCCACGCTGGAAAAACGTTAAACGTACTTATACGGCTGAAGAAGTAGTAGAACTGCGTGGTTCGATGATACCAGCAAACACAATTGCACAACGTGGTGCCGATAAGTTGTGGTCACTGGTCAACGGCAGTGCGAAAAAAGGTTACGTAAACTGCCTAGGTGCATTAACAGGTGGTCAAGCGGTTCAACAAGCGAAGGCTGGCATCGAAGCGATTTACTTATCCGGCTGGCAAGTTGCTGCGGATAACAATACCGCTTCAACTATGTACCCTGACCAATCTCTGTACCCAGTAGACTCTGTTCCGTCTGTGGTTAAGCGTATCAACAACTCTTTCCGTCGTGCTGACCAAATCCAGTGGTCTGCAGGTAAATCTCCTGAAGAGGGCGGCATCGATTATTTCTTACCTATCGTTGCCGATGCGGAAGCTGGCTTTGGCGGTGTGCTCAATGCTTACGAGCTCATGAAGTCGATGATTGAAGCGGGAGCCGCAGGTGTCCACTTTGAAGATCAACTTGCGTCTGTTAAAAAGTGTGGTCACATGGGCGGTAAGGTATTGGTTCCAACACAAGAGGCGGTGCAAAAACTGGTTGCGGCTCGTTTGGCAGCCGACGTAGCGGGCACTACAACGCTCGTTATCGCTCGCACCGACGCGAACGCAGCAGATCTGATCACGTCAGACTGTGACCCTTACGACAAAGACTTTATTGAAGGTGAGCGCACGGCAGAAGGTTTTTACCGCGTACGTGCTGGCATTGACCAAGCAATTTCTCGCGGCTTAGCGTACGCGCCATATGCCGATCTCATATGGTGTGAGACGGCAACACCTTGTCTCGAAGAGGCACGTAAATTCGCAGAAGCGATACATGCAGAGTACCCTGATCAATTACTGGCGTATAACTGCTCACCATCGTTTAACTGGGAAAAAAACTTGGATGCAGAGACCATTGCTAAGTTCCAGCAGGAATTGGCAAACATGGGTTATAAGTATCAGTTCATTACGCTAGCAGGTATTCACAACATGTGGTTCAACATGTTTGAATTGGCACACGCTTATGCTCAAGGTGAAGGCATGCGTCATTACGTTGAAAAAGTTCAACGCCCTGAATTCCAAGCGGCCAATAAAGGTTACACTTTCGTGGCGCACCAGCAGGAAGTGGGGACGGGGTACTTCGACAAAATGACTAACACCATCCAAGGTGGTCAGTCTTCCGTTACTGCATTAACGGGGTCTACTGAAGAAGACCAGTTCTAATTAACATCGACCCCCTTTCTTAACCAGCGTCAGTAATGACATTTGAGCGGCAACTCAGCCGCTCTTTTTTGGTTTTTTCTCGTGTGTTTTTCTTAAACTATCCCAGAAAACTGATTCACTGCGTTCGGTCTTATTCTTCGGGTTCGATTTCTTCCGGCTCCACTTCTTCTTGCAGTTCTAACAAGTTAATCGCAATCGTCACAAAGTCGCTATCGGTGATAATCCCCACTAACCGACCTTTAGTTACTATTGGTAAACAGCCCACTTTATGTTTTTGCATATAAATGGCGCTCTCTTTGAGTCCTGCGATGGGGTCGGCAGTCATGATGTTGGTGTGCATCATTTCGTAGAGAGGGGTATCTAGAGTAAAAGATTGTTCTGCCTCATCTGGGTGCAAGCTGGATTCTTGAGCTGCAAGAATGTCGCGTTGAGTCACCAAGCCTTGTAAATGATTATTGGCATCAACAACCGGAATATGTCGAATATCGAGCGCGTCCATCATGCTTTTTGCATCATGTAAAGTATGCGTGCGTAACAAGGTATGAGGGTTGCGTGTCATCATGTCTTCTACCTTGATCATAGAGACCTCCAGCGGCATTGTTCTTTATTTAAATATAGAGAATATTTCACCGTATATCTGGGAGCTAACTCGTTTTTCATCAATTAAATAGTTTAATACGATGGCATGTCTTTTTTACGGCGCCATAATCGACAATTTATACTTTTGTTAATTTAAAAGCAGCTGTTTTGTGTGCGAGGCAGTTGGCACTTTTTATGGGTAATAAATGAGCCTAAAAATTTAATCCAATGAATTGAATCGCACATTTTTACTTGCTTGATTCTCCTCGTTAAGCCTCTAGACGAAGATATAATTAGGCTTACTAGATCTGAAGATAACTATGTACAAGAAATTAATCGCGATAGCAGTCGTGGCATTCAGTGTGCAATCAGCACAGGCAATTATATTGGGTACAGAAGAGACCGATCCGGTGGATCGTGTGACATTGCGAGTTAGTAACATGGCTGATTTCCCATCGTGTGGCGGAACCATGTTAGCTGAGCAATGGGTACTAACAGCGGCCCATTGTGTTGTGATGGGCGAGGGAACCAATGAAGCAAGCTACTATGTGACAGCGCCGGGCGAACTGTCGATCACGGCGAACGTTTATGATTTGAACGCTGCAAGTCTAGATAACTTTTATGCGGTTTCTCATGTTGTGGTTCATCCCGATTACACCCGTATTTCTAAAGCCAAAACCGATAGCAATGGTAACGTCCAATCGATTCAAACTGGCTTAGATTCAGATATTGCACTTTTATATTTAACGCGCCCAGTTGCAAATGCCAGATTTGCTGAATTAGCCACAAAGGTCGAGATGGAAAGCATTGAAGCACGTCTTGCTGCTGATTGGAACGACAATGACTTGACCAATCAGCGTGTAGATAACGTGCAAGTCTTTGGGTGGGGAACAACCAAGCCTGACGCATCAGAATCATCTAATACGTTAAAAACGACCATCAGTAGTTTTCTTCCTATCGACAAATGTTATGAGCGTTTAGAAATTGGCAGTCGTTTCCCAGGGGTTATTAATTCGCGTGAAAATCAAACTAAGATTTGTACCCTGCCTACTAAGAACCAAGTGCTTGAACCGGACAGCAATACTCAATATGGTAACTCCGCATGTAAAGGCGATAGTGGAGGTCCGCTCTTGGATGTTGCTACGGGCAAACAGATTGGTATTGTTAGCGGCGCGCCTTTAATTCTGCCAACATGTGGCTCACTGACCATCCCAAGTTTTTATACCAAAGTGAGCCATTATTATGGTTGGGTGCAGTCTTATATTAAGGCTGATGTTCCGCCGAGTGATTATATCATTGAACCAAACTTCATTAGAGATGCCAATCAGGGAAGCGATGAAAGCGATGAAAGCGATGGTGGAGGGGGCTGTTACGATGGCATTGCCACCAACAACTGCAACTTCTCGGGCTCAGAAGACGATGGTGGTAGTATCGGTGTTTGGTTGTTGGGGTTATTAGCCACTCTGGGGTGGTTGCGTAGACGCGATAGCTAGATTCACCTCAGTGTTAAGAAAAACGAAAAGCAGCGAACTTCGCTGCTTTTTTGTTTGTATATATTCTGAACATTTCACGTTTTATTACACTCTTAATAAAAGCTTTTACAGTCAATGTTGGGGGATTAGCTTGCTATTGCAGCATGTAAACATATACTAGTCTGCTGCGAAAAACTCGTCGCAATTTTATTGTCGCTTTAGACGTAATTTTATCAATATATAAGACAAGTAGCATGCAAGTATCAGATTTCCACTTCGACCTTCCAGATGAACTTATCGCTCGTTACCCTCAACCAGAGCGTACCGCGAGTCGACTATTGCTACTGGATGGCAACACCGGAGAAATAATGGATGGCACGTTTACCGATGTACTAGACCAAGTTCAACCCGGTGACCTAGTGGTTTTCAATAATACCCGTGTTATTCCTGCACGTATGTTTGGCCGTAAGGAATCGGGCGGCAAGCTAGAAGTGCTGGTGGAGCGGATGCTTGATGAAAAAAGTATCCTTGCGCATGTTCGCTGCTCTAAATCACCCAAGCCAGGTAGCACTATTCTTGTGGGCGAGAACGATGAATATTCAGCCGAAATGGTGGCGCGTCATGATGCTCTATTTGAGCTGAAATTCAATTCTGATAAGACGGTTCTAGAGATTTTGGAAGAAATCGGCCACATGCCATTACCTCCATATATCGATCGCCCAGATGAAGACTCAGATAAAGAGCGTTATCAAACGGTTTATAACCAAAAACCAGGCGCCGTAGCCGCGCCGACAGCAGGTTTGCACTTTGATGATGTTCTACTTGAGCAGATCAAAGCCAAAGGGGCTGAGTTTGCTTACGTGACGCTGCACGTTGGTGCGGGTACATTCCAGCCAGTAAAAGTAGAAAACATCAACGATCACCATATGCACGCTGAGTACGTAGAAGTACCGCAAGAAGTCGTCGAAGCAATTAAAACGACGAAAGCACGAGGTGGTCGCATTATTGCTGTTGGTACGACATCGGTACGCTCACTTGAAAGCGCTGCACAAGATGCATTGAAGAAAGGCACCGAGCTCGTGCCATTTTTTGGTGATACCGAAATCTTTATTTTCCCAGGTTACGAATACCAGTTGGTGGATTGCTTGATCACTAACTTTCACCTACCAGAATCAACATTGATCATGTTGGTGAGTGCATTTGCAGGTTATGAGAACACCATGAATGCTTATAAGCATGCGGTAGAAAACAAATATCGCTTTTTCTCATATGGTGATTCAATGTTCATCAAGAAGAAAACGATTTAGTAAAAAATAAGATTTACGAGTGCTAGCAGTAAGCTAGGAAATAGAGCAGAACCTCTGCTTTGTCTCTCGCAAGGAAAAGCGACCGCTCCTTAAAGTAGGGTAGAGCCCTAAACACTCAGTCAGACTGTTTCTCTGACACCCGGAGGCATCGTGAAATTAAAATTTGATCTTAAGAAGAAAAACGGCAATGCGCGTCGTGGTCAATTGACCTTTGAGCGTGGCACTGTTCAAACTCCTGCGTTTATGCCAGTTGGTACTTACGGTACGGTTAAAGGCATGACCCCTGAAGAAGTGAAAGGCACGGGTGCGGAAATCCTGTTAGGTAACACGTTTCACCTTTGGCTGCGTCCAGGTCAAGAAGTCATGAAAATGCACGGCGACCTGCACGATTTCATGAACTGGCATGGTCCTATTCTTACTGATTCAGGCGGTTTCCAAGTATTCAGCCTTGGTAAGATGCGTACTATTACCGAGCAAGGCGTTCATTTCCGTAATCCGGTAAATGGTGACAAGATTTTCATGGACGCAGAAAAGTCGATGGAAATTCAAAAAGACCTCGGTTCTGACATCGTCATGATTTTTGACGAGTGTACGCCATACCCAGCGACACACGATGAAGCGAAGAAATCGATGGAGATGTCGTTACGTTGGGCACAGCGCTCACGTGATCACTTCGAGAAGCTAGAAAACCCGAACAACCTGTTTGGTATTGTTCAAGGTGGTGTTTACGAAGATCTACGTGATGTGTCGGTAAAAGGTCTAACGGAAATCGGTTTTGACGGTTACGCGGTTGGTGGTTTGGCAGTCGGCGAACCTAAAGAAGACATGCACCGTATTCTTGAGCACACTTGTCCGCAGCTTCCAGAAGACAAGCCTCGCTACCTAATGGGCGTGGGTAAACCAGAAGACTTGGTTGAAGGTGTTCGCCGCGGTATCGACATGTTTGACTGTGTCATGCCAACGCGTAACGCGCGTAATGGTCACCTGTTTGTGACTGGTGGTGTGATCAAGATCCGTAATGCGAAACATAAAACGGATACAACGCCTCTCGATCCACACTGTGACTGTTACACTTGTCAAAACTACAGCAAGTCGTACCTTCATCACCTAGAACGTTGTAATGAAATCCTAGGTGCGCGCCTGAACACAATCCATAATCTGCGTTACTACCAGCGTTTGATGGAAAGCATTCGTCAGGCGATTGATGAAGACCGTTTCGATGAGTTTGTACAAGAGTTTTATGCACGCCGTGACCGCGAAGTGCCACCACTAAGCAAAGCTTAAAAGAATTAAAGCCTTTGGCATGTCGCCAGAGGCTTTTGCGAATGAAGTAGGCTAACGTAAGTTATTTTTGAGAGAGTGATCTCTATTCATTACTTTCAAACTTGAATCTAGAATGCGAAAGCCCAACTTGTTGGATTATTAAATAAAATATAATGAGGATGTTTTAATGTTTATTTCTCAGGCTCACGCAGCAGCAGAAGGCGCGCCAGCAGGCGGCGGTTTTGAAATGCTTATCATGCTTGGCATGTTCGCAGTGATCTTTTACTTCATGATTTACCGCCCACAAGCAAAACGTGTTAAAGAGCACAAGAGCCTTATGGCTTCTATGGGTAAAGGCGACGAAGTTTTAACCAGCGGTGGTCTGGTGGGTAAAATCACTAAGATTGCTGAAGATAATGACTACATTTCAATTGAGCTTAACGCGAACAATGAAGTCGTCATCAAGAAAGACTTCATCACTGCAGTGTTACCAAAAGGTACGCTTAAGTCTCTATAAAACAGCTAAAGGATCCTCGCTGTGCTAAACCGTTATCCATTATGGAAGTATTTGATGGTATTTTTTGCCATCATCACCGCTGCGTTATACGCACTTCCAAATATCTACGGTGAAGATCCGGCTATTCAAGTTACAGGGGCGCGTGGCGCCTCTGTAGATATGTCAACGCTGGATGCTGTCACTACTGCTCTTGATAAAGAGCAACTCTCTCACAAGTCCATTGCTCTCGAAAATGGATCAATTCTTGTTCGTTTTAACGACACTGACACTCAAATCAGTGCTCGTGATGTCATCAGCGAAGCGCTTGGCAAAGACACAATTGTTGCACTTAACCTTGCCCCTTCTACGCCAGACTGGTTAGAAGCAATTGGCGCGTCACCATTGAAATTAGGTCTTGACCTTCGTGGTGGTGTTCACTTCTTAATGGAAGTGGATATGGATGCGGCGATGGAAAAACTGGTCGGTCAACAAGAAGAAGCTTTCCGTAGTGAACTTCGCGAAGCGAAAATTCGTTACCGAGCGATTCGTCCTTCTGGCAAAGAAGCAGTAGAAGTGCTGTTGCGTAATGAAGAACAATTGGCTGAAGCTAAGCGTACGCTAGAAACGAATCATCCAGACATGAACTTTGTCGAATCTGATTCAAATGGGCGTTACGCTCTTACTGCGACCTTTACCGAGCAACGTTTGCAAGAGATCCGTAACTACGCGGTAGAGCAAAACATTACGATTTTGCGCAACCGTGTAAACGAACTGGGGGTTGCAGAACCACTGGTTCAACGTCAAGGTGCAAGCCGAATCGTGGTTGAACTTCCTGGTGTGCAGGACACGGCCCGTGCGAAAGAAATTCTGGGTGCCACGGCAACGCTAGAATTCCGCGAAGTCGATGACAAAGCCGATTTATCGGCTGCGGCGAATGGGCGTGCCCCTGCTGGCAGTGAAATCAAAATGGATCGCGATGGTCGCCCTGTCGTACTTAAGAAACGTGTTATTCTGGGTGGTCAAAGCATCACTGATGCAAGCTCGAGTGTCGATGAGTATGGTCGTCCACAGGTTAATATCTCGCTAGACAGTGAAGGTGGTAACAAGATGTCTGCGTTCTCTAAAAAGAACATTGGTAAGCTAATGGCTACCGTGTTTGCAGAGTACAAAGACAGCGATCGTCGTACGCCAGAAGGTAAAGTCATTCTTGATAAGTATGAAGAAGTCATTAACCAAGCGACGATTCAATCGGCTCTTGGGCGTAACTTCCGTATTACAGGTATCGACTCGGCTGCTGAAGCGCATAATCTCGCACTCCTACTGCGTGCTGGTGCCCTTATTGCGCCTATCTCTATCGTTGAAGAGCGCACCATAGGTCCATCGATGGGTCAGCAAAACATCGATATGGGGATCATGGCGATGATTTGGGGGATGGCTGCGGTAATGCTCTTTACCTTGCTGTACTACCGTGGTTTCGGCCTGATTGCCAACATTGCTCTAATGGCGAACTTAGTGCTCATCATTGGTGTGATGTCGATGATTCCAGGGGCGACTATGACGTTGCCAGGGATTGCTGGGATTGTATTGACGGTCGGTATGGCGGTCGATGCGAACGTACTGATATTTGAGCGGATCCGTGAAGAGCTTCGAGATGGACGCAGTCCACAGCAAGCGATTCACCAAGGTTACGCGAACGCATTCAGCACGATTGCTGACGCGAACATTACAACCCTTATCACGGCGATTATCCTATTCGCGGTAGGTACAGGTGCAGTAAAAGGTTTTGCGGTAACACTATCAATCGGTATCTTAACGTCAATGTTCACCGCCATCATAGGTACACGTTGTATCGTGAACCTAATGTACGGCGGCAAACGCGTTGATAAATTGTCGATCTAAGGCTGGGAATTAATATGTTTCAAATTCTAAAAGCGGAGAAGACGATCGGCTTTATGCGTTGGTCGAAAGTGGCGTTCATTTTCTCAATCTTGATGATAGCGACCTCCATTTTTACTTTGTCAGCTAAAGGGTTGAACTTTGGGTTGGACTTCACGGGCGGTACGCTGATTGAAGTAGGTTTTGAAAAACCTGCAAATCTGGAAAAAATTCGTACCGGCCTAAACTCAAAAGGCTTTGGCGATGCGACGGTACAGAATTTTGGTAGCTCGCGTGAAGTGATGGTTCGTCTTCGTCCACGAGACGACGTTTCTGGTGAAATGCTGGGCAACCAAATCATTGGTGCAATCAAAGACAGTACGGGCGAAAGCGTAGAAATGCGCCGTATTGAGTTCGTGGGTCCAAATGTCGGTGATGAGCTAACTGAAGCTGGTGGTCTTGCGATCCTTGTTTCTCTGATCTGTATCCTGATTTATGTATCAATGCGATTCGAATGGCGTTTAGCGGCTGGTGCGGTAATGGCACTGGGGCACGATATCATCATCACGTTAGGTGTATTTTCGTTATTGCAGATCGAAGTTGACCTAACCATCGTGGCGGCGCTACTCACGGTTGTGGGGTACTCGCTCAACGATACCATTGTGGTATTTGACCGTATCCGGGAGAACTTCCGCAAGATGCGTAAAGGTGAGCCTGCTGATATCATGGACGCCTCCATCACACAGACATTGAGCCGTACCTTGATTACCTCGGGTACAACGTTGTTTGTGGTGATCGCACTGTTCATGCAGGGGGGGGCGATGATTCACGGCTTCGCAACCGCACTTCTACTCGGTATCACGGTTGGTACTTATTCTTCTATTTATGTTGCATCAGCATTGGCTCTAAAACTGGGCATCCAGAAAGAGCATTTGATGCCACCACAAGTAGAGAAAGAAGGGGCAGAATTCGACGAGATGCCATAAGGCTAACTGAGAATATAAAACGAAAAACCGCTGAGCAATCAGCGGTTTTTTTTCATTTCTGGGTTATCACGTACAGAGCTTAATTAAAAATAATAAAGGTCTTTACCTAACCAGTGTAAATGCTCGCTCATAGCGTGGAAACATTAAGTATTCTTCTTACGTTTTACGTTATTTCTGCTCACTCATTTATTTGATAGGTATAACAAGGTTTGTGGAGAGTGAAATTGTGTAAGACACAAAAAAGCCCTGCTCATTGAGCAGGGCTTTTAAAATGGACTAAATATTCTTACTTAAGGAGTGCGCTGTTGCCATTTTCGCGAATGTGTTTAAGGATAGATTTTGTACCACGAGCGCTTGAAGCAACAATATTTCCAGACTTCATGTACTCGGTACCGCCAGCAAAGTCCGTTAGGATTGCACCTGCTTCACGAGCGATAAGTTCACCCGCGGCCATATCCCATGGCTTTAGACCGAGTTCAAAGTAACCATCGACACGACCAGCAGCAACATAACATAGGTCAAGAGCAGCAGAACCGCTGCGACGGAAGTCAGCACATTCTGTGAATAGCGCACCAATGATCTTGATGAAAGATTCAGAGTGTTGCTTCTGTTTGAATGGGAAACCTGTTGCTAGAATTGTACCTTGAAGGTCTTTTAGCGGAGTAACGCGGATACGTGCGCTGTTTAGCTGCGCACCAGCGCCACGTTGGGCGGTAAACAGCTCGTTTTGCATTGGATCGTATACACAGGCAACTTCAGTTTTGCCCTTGATGCGAACTGCAATAGAAACTGCGAAATGTGGATAGCCTTTAACAAAGTTATTTGTACCATCCAGAGGGTCGATGATCCATTGTACGTCTTGATCTTTACCTTCGATAAGACCTTGCTCTTCAGCAATGATACCGTGCTCTGGGTAAGATTGCTTGATAGTATCAATGATGATGTATTCTGCTTCTTTATCTACATTAGTGACAAAGTCATTAGTGCCTTTCAGTGAAGATTCTACTTTATCTGTGTTTTCTAATGATTTAGCAATATGATTGCCTGCTTTTCGCGCAGCGCGAATAGCAATGTTTAGCATTGGATGCATACGATTTTCCCAACGGATGTTAAAGAACAATTTAAAGCGGCGGCGAGTATACCAGAGATCAGTCAAAAGGGAAGTGGTTGTTTTTTGTTCTAAGTTGTTCAGTGTCATGTTATTGACCGAGTCGCACGCCACAACAATGACTAAGAATGATAGCAGAGGCCTGCTTCACTCTAGGGTGTGTTAAAAAATTATGGTAATATCCTGCGGTTTTAATTTAGGTAGCAAACACAGATGTTGGATCAAGTAAAAGTCGTACTCGTCGGAACTTCTCATTCAGGCAACATTGGTTCGGCTGCACGAGCGATGAAAGTCATGGGATTAAGTCAACTGGTATTGGTTGATCCTCAGTGTGAAGTGGATGAACAAACCCTCGCTTTGGCTGCTGGCGCCGCTGATATTGCACAAAATGCTCAGGTGGTCAGCACGCTAGAGGCCGCCATTGAAGATTGTAGTCTCGTTGTGGGCTCAAGTGCGCGTTCACGTACTTTAGAGTGGCCAATGCTTGAACCACGTGAGTGTGGAGAAAAGTTTGCTGTAGAAGGTCAAAAACATCCAGTTGCCCTCGTGTTTGGTCGTGAAAGAACGGGGTTAACAAACGAAGAGTTACAAAAGTGCCATTATCATGTTTGCATTCCTGCAAACCCAGAATATAGCTCGCTCAACTTAGCAATGGCCGTTCAAACGCTGAGCTACGAAATTCGCGTTGCGCACTTAAACCTTGAGCAGAGCCAGTTCGCCTTAAATGAATCAGAAGAGTACCCACGCCATAAAGAACTTGAGATGTTCTTCGAGCACCTTGAAAAGGTGATGGTGGAAACCCAATTCATTAACAAAGACCAGCCAGGGCAAGTGATGAACAAGCTTCGTCGTTTATACTCACGAGCAAGACCAGAAGCTCAGGAGCTGAACATTCTTCGTGGCATTTTGACCTCGATTGAAAAAACTTTGAACAAACAATAACCACTTTAGGTGTAAGGATGAATACCTGAGTAAAATGGTCAAATAAATACTTGACCATTTTACTCAGGTATGGAAAAATCTTAACCATTACAAACCATGTGGATACGGTGTGGTATGAAACTTACATCTAAAGGAAGATATGCGGTGACAGCCATGCTGGATGTGGCACTGCATTCGCAACAAAACCCTGTGCCTCTTGCTGATATTTCAGAACGTCAGGGTATCTCGCTCTCTTACCTAGAGCAGTTATTTTCAAAATTGCGCAAAGCAGGTCTGGTCTCCAGCGTTCGTGGTCCTGGTGGTGGTTACCGACTTGGTGCCGACGCAAATAGCATCGCTATTGGTACCGTGATTGCAGCCGTTGATGAGTCAGTTGACGCAACCAAATGCCAAGGTAAAGGAGATTGCCAAGGTGGGACCCGTTGCTTAACTCATACATTATGGCGTGACTTAAGCTCTCGCATTGGTGACTTCTTGAATAACATCACTCTTGGAGAGTTGATGAGAGACAATGAAGTCCTAGAAATTTCAGACCGTCAGAACATTGATCTGGTGGTAACCCATGGGCTATCAAACAAAAATACAACCGCCGCGCCCATCGGTGTAAACGTCCGCTCTTAGCGGTCAGCTTTTTACATTGGAGTAGAGAATGAAACTGCCTATTTATCTTGATTATTCCGCTACATGTCCAGTTGATCCACGTGTCGCTGAAAAAATGGTTCAGTACATGACAATGGATGGTACATTTGGCAACCCAGCGTCACGTTCGCATCGTTATGGCTGGCAGGCAGAAGAAGCGGTCGATACTGCTCGTGAGCAAATTGCTGACCTTCTAAATGCAGATCCTCGCGAAATCGTATTTACATCGGGTGCGACAGAGTCTGACAACCTTGCGATTAAAGGTGCAGCGCACTTTTACTCTAAAAAGGGTAAGCACGTTATTACATGTAAAACCGAGCATAAAGCGGTTCTTGACCCATGTCGTCAATTAGAACGTGAAGGCTTTGATGTGACGTACCTAGAGCCAGAGTCAAATGGCCTGATCGACCTTGAAAAGCTAAAAGCCGCGATGCGTGAAGATACCGTGCTGGTATCTATCATGCACGTAAACAACGAGATTGGCGTGGTACAAGACATCACTTCGATTGGTGAGCTATGTCGTGCACATAAAATTGTATTCCACGTTGATGCTGCACAATCTGCAGGTAAGTTGCCAATCGATGTTCAAGAGATGAAGGTTGACCTAATCTCACTGTCTGCACACAAAGCTTACGGGCCTAAAGGTATTGGCGCACTTTACGTACGTCGTAAGCCTCGTATTCGCCTTGAAGCGCAAATGCACGGTGGTGGTCACGAGCGTGGTTTCCGCTCTGGCACACTAGCAACTCACCAAATCGTGGGTATGGGTGAAGCATTCCGTATCGCAAAAGAAGATATGCAGAAAGACTACGACCACGCGCTAGCGCTTCGTAATCGTCTTTTTAACGGTGTGAAAGATTTGGAAGCGGTAACGGTAAACGGCGATTTTGAGCAGCGTGTTCCACATAACTTAAATATCAGCTTTGCTTTCGTAGAAGGTGAGTCACTACTGATGTCGTTAAAAGATCTCGCGGTCTCTTCTGGTAGTGCTTGTACTTCTGCAAGTCTAGAGCCTTCTTACGTTCTTCGTGCCCTTGGTATGGATGACGAGCTGGCTCATAGCTCGGTTCGTTTCTCATTCGGTCGTTTTACAACTGAAGAAGAAATTGATTACGCAATTGAACAAATCCGCGTTGCAGTCACTAAGCTACGCGACATGTCTCCTCTATGGGATATGTACAAAGAAGGGATTGATTTGAGCACAGTTGAATGGGCACATCATTAATCTCAGGGATTAGAATAGAGGATTCGAGGTAATTTATTATGGCATATAGCGAAAAAGTAATTGATCACTACGAGAACCCACGTAACGTTGGTTCATTTGACAAAGAAGATCTATCAGTAGGTAGCGGCATGGTTGGCGCTCCTGCTTGTGGTGACGTAATGAAACTGCAAATCAAGGTGACATCGGAAGGTATCATTGAAGATGCAAAGTTCAAAACGTACGGGTGTGGTAGTGCAATCGCATCAAGCTCACTAGTCACAGAGTGGGTTAAAGGTAAGTCAGTTGACGAAGCCGCAGCAATCAAGAACTCGGAAATTGCTGAAGAGCTAGAGCTTCCACCAGTGAAAGTTCACTGTTCAATTCTTGCTGAAGATGCAATCAAAGCAGCGGTTGCAGACTACAAGAAAAAACACCAAGAATAATTATTTCGTAATATAATGGGGGCTTTCAGCGCTCCCATTCCAATCGTAATTTAGACAGACTAAGGTGCAGTATGGCCATCACAATGACAGAATCAGCGGCAAGTCGCATAAAAGCATTCCTAGATAACCGAGGTAAAGGTATCGGTTTACGTCTTGGAGTGAAGACGACTGGTTGCTCGGGCATGGCGTATGTACTTGAGTTTGTTGATGAGCTAAAAAAGGAAGATGAAGTTTTTGAACTCTCTGGAGTAAAAATTATCATCGACCCAAAGAGCCTAGTGTACTTGGACGGTACAGAATTGGATTACGTGAAGGAAGGGTTGAATGAAGGATTCGAGTTCAACAACCCTAACGCGAAAAGTGAATGTGGTTGTGGTGAAAGCTTCAACGTCTAATTGCTTGTCCTTCTGGGCAAACGAGTCCGGAAGGCTTTACTAGGACCCGATCTTAATGAATCACTTTGAATTATTTGGGCTACCAAGTCAGTTTAATCTGGATGGTGGCCTTCTTTCTTCTCAGTTCCGAGAATTACAAAAACGTTTCCACCCGGATAATTTTGCTTCGGGCTCTGAGCGTGATCGTTTAATGGCGGTACAGAAAGCGGCGCAGATTAACGATGCGTATCAAGTCCTTAAAAATCCTATTTCTCGTGCCGAGTATATTCTGGCAGAACAGGGAATGGAAATCCGCGGTGAACAGCAAACAATGCAAGATCCAATGTTCCTTTTGGAGCAGATGGAATTACGTGAAGAGCTGGAAGACATTGCTGGCAGTTCTGAGCCTGAATCAGCGCTTTTTGACTTCGATGTAAAGGTCAGCAAAATGTATAAACAGCATTTGGTAAGTGTCGAGCAAGAACTGGATCAAGGTCAATGGCCAGAGGCTGCAGACCGAGTTCGTAAGCTGAAATTTATTGCCAAACTAAAGAACGAAATTGAACTAGTTGAAGACAAACTTCTCAGCTAGTTAGCGTGACAAGGACCAATCATGGCACTACTTCAAATCGCAGAACCGGGCCAAAGCTCGGCACCTCATGAGCACAAGTTAGCAGCGGGTATCGACTTAGGTACCACCAACTCCTTGGTTGCTTCCGTACGCAGCGGTGATGCAACTCCTCTGGCGGACGAGCAAGGCCGTACCATTTTACCGTCAGTCGTAAATTATACGGAAGATTCTTCGACGGTCGGTTACGAAGCGAAAGCCAAAGCAGAATTTGAACCAGAAAACACCATCATCTCGGTAAAACGCTTGATCGGCCGTTCATTACAAGATATTCAATCTCGTTACTCTTCGCTTCCTTACCGATTTAAAGAGAGCGAAAACGGTCTTCCGATTATACAAACGCCTCAAGGTGATAAGAATCCGATTGAAGTCTCGGCTGATATTCTAACAGTGCTTGGTAAGCGCGCCGAAGAGACATTGGGTGGTGAGTTAACGGGTGTGGTTATTACTGTTCCTGCCTACTTCGATGATGCGCAACGTGCCGGTACTAAAGATGCGGCCAAATTGGCGGGCCTACATGTACTTCGTTTGTTAAATGAGCCAACGGCTGCAGCAATCGCTTATGGTCTGGATTCAGGTCAAGAAGGTGTCATCGCGGTGTATGATCTAGGTGGTGGTACATTTGATATCTCAATTTTACGCCTGTCAAAAGGTGTATTTGAAGTATTAGCGACGGGCGGTGACTCCGCATTAGGTGGTGACGATTTTGATCATCTTTTAGCGGATTATCTTATGGCGCGAGCAGGACTTGAAGGTCCACTTTCAGCGGAACAAAACCGCACACTACTCAATATTGCCACCGCCACTAAGATAGCGTTTTCTGAGCAAGACAGCGTTGACGTTGATGTGTTCGGTTGGAAAGGTGCTGTGACTCGTGAGCAATTTGACGATTTAATCCGTCCACTGGTTAAAAAGACTTTGATGTCTTGTCGTCGGGCTCTGAAGGACGCGGATGTAAACGCAGATGAAGTGCTTGAAGTTGTGATGGTTGGCGGTTCTACACGTACTTTATTAGTTCGTGACATGATCGGCGAGTTCTTTGGTCGTACTCCACTAACCAGCATTAATCCAGACGAAGTTGTTGCGATTGGAGCTGGCATCCAAGCCGATATATTGGCGGGTAACAAGCCAGACTCAGAAATGTTGTTATTGGATGTTATTCCATTGTCACTCGGCATTGAAACAATGGGCGGATTAGTTGAGAAAATTATTCCTCGTAATACCACTATTCCAGTTGCTCGCGCCCAAGAGTTTACTACCTTCAAAGATGGTCAAACGGCAATGAGCGTACACATTGTGCAAGGTGAGCGTGAAATGGTGGATGATTGCCGTTCTTTAGCTCGCTTTTCGTTAAAAGGTATCCCCCCAATGGCGGCTGGTGCTGCCCACATTCGTGTGACCTATCAGGTGGATGCAGATGGTCTGCTTTCTGTTGAGGCAATGGAAAAGAGCACTGGTGTACAGTCAGAAATTCAAGTAAAACCTTCTTATGGTTTAAGTGACAACGAAGTCGCGGATATGCTGCGTGATTCAATGACGCACGCGAAAGAAGACATGCAAGCTCGTGCACTTGCTGAGCAGCGTGTAGAAGCGGATCGCGTTATTGAAGGGTTGGTTGCAGCGATGCAGGCTGACGGCGATGAGCTGCTGTCAGAGCAAGAAAAACAAACATTAGTAAAAGTGATTGAAGCGTTAATTGAGCTCCGTAATGGTGAAGATGCTGATGCGATTGAGCAAGGCATCAAAGATACCGATAAAGCGAGCCAAAACTTTGCATCACGCCGTATGGATAAATCGATTCGAGCTGCCTTGTCAGGTCAATCAGTAGACGATATATAAGAGATAAGTAGTTATGCCTAAGATTATTGTATTACCACACGATGATTTGTGCCCAGAAGGTGCCGTGTTGGAAGCAAACACTGGTGAAACCGTTCTAGACGTCGCACTAAAAAACGGTATCGGTATTGAGCATGCATGTGAAAAATCCTGTGCGTGTACTACCTGTCATGTGATCATTCGTGAAGGCTTCGACTCATTAGAAGAGAGTGAAGAACTGGAAGACGACATGTTAGATAAAGCATGGGGACTTGAGCCAGAATCACGTCTTGGCTGTCAGGCTAAAATTGTGGATGAAGACTTGGTGGTTGAGATTCCAAAATACACGCTAAACCACGCCTCAGAAGATCATTAAAACTATCCCCCGTAAATAAAGGGAAAGAAATAAGGAAGATGAGCAATGAAATGGACAGATTCTCGCGATATCGCGATTGAGCTTTGTGACAAGTTTCCCGATGTGGATCCGAAAACCGTACGTTTTACCGATCTTCATCAATGGATCATGGAGTTGGATGAGTTTGAGGATGACCCAAATCATAGTAACGAGAAGATCCTGGAAGCCGTTATCATGTGCTGGATGGATGAAGCAGATTAAGACTGTAAAACATAGCCTAGTTAACAATTCTTACTAAAAAAAGCGGACCTTAAGGTCCGCTTTTTTATCAAATTGACATTTTTATCCTACATAATGCTAACATCCGTGAGTTATCAAAAAGAAGCAGCGTAGGCAACGCCGCTATAAGACAAGGAGAAACCATGTCTACACAGATGTCTGTATTTATTAGTCAGGAATCGGCCGCACCACACTGGGGTGAAAAAGCACTGCTTTCATTTGCTGAAAACGGCGCCACCATCCACCTAGGAGAAGGACACGATCTTGGTGCAATTCAACGTGCCGCTCGTCAACTAGATGGCCAAGGAATTCACTCTATTTTACTTTCTGGATCTCACTGGGATTTAGAGAGTGTTTGGGCTTTCTACCAAGGTTACCGCAATCCCAAAAAACATGGTTTAGTCGAGTGGACAGCACTGCCTGAAGAAGATCAAGTAGAACTGCAAGCGCGTATTACCGCGACGGATTTTACCCGCGATATCATTAACAAAACCGCAGAAGAAGTCGCGCCTCGCCAACTGGCGGCCATGGCTGCGGAGTTCATCAAATCTATCGCACCTCAAGGCACCGTAACGGCTCGTATCGTCAAAGATAAAGATCTACTTTCAGAAGGTTGGGAAGGTATTTACGCCGTTGGTCGCGGCTCTGAGCGCACTTCTGCCATGCTGCAACTGGACTACAACCCAACCGGCGATGAAAATGCGCCGGTATTTGCTTGTTTAGTGGGTAAGGGGATTACATTTGACTCTGGTGGTTACAGCTTGAAGCCCTCCCAATTTATGAGTTCGATGAAAGCGGATATGGGCGGATCAGGCACGATTACAGGTGGTCTTGGTCTGGCTATTTTGCGTGGTTTGAATCAGCGCGTGAAACTGATTCTGTGCTGTGCTGAGAATATGGTGTCAGGTCGCGCGCTCAAGCTGGGTGATATTATCACTTACAAAAACGGTAAAACCGTTGAAATCATGAACACGGATGCTGAAGGACGTTTAGTTCTTGCTGACGGCCTGCTCTACGCAAGTGAGCAAGAACCTGAGCTGATCATTGATTGTGCAACACTGACGGGGGCAGCGAAGAATGCGTTGGGCAACGATTACCACGCGCTATTGAGCTTTGATGATGAGCTATCTCATCAGGCATTAACGGCAGCGAATCAAGAGAAAGAAGGTTTATGGCCTTTACCACTGGCTGACTTCCATCGAGGCATGTTGCCGTCAAACTTTGCGGATCTATCCAACATCAGCTCTGGTGATTACTCACCGGGTGCAAGTACTGCGGCGGCTTTCTTGTCTTACTTCGTTGAAGATTACAAAAAAGGCTGGTTGCACTTTGACTGTGCTGGTACATATCGCAAATCTGCATCAGATAAATGGGCGGCAGGAGCTACAGGTATGGGCGTACGCACATTGGCTCGCCTATTAAATGAGCAAGCAGGTAAATAATACTAGTGACAGTGATCATGGTTTGAGCGCTGCCATAGTCCAATTAGTCACTTTGATAAACAACCATTATTACAAGTATAGAAAGGAAACTTTATGGCTCTAGAAAGAACGTTTTCAATTGTTAAGCCTGACGCAGTGGAGCGAAACCTAATTGGTGAAATCTACGATCGTATTGAGAAAGCTGGTCTACGAATTGTTGCTGCAAAAATGGTTCATCTGACTGAAGAGCAGGCGAGCGGTTTTTATGCAGAACATGAAGGTAAAGAGTTTTTCCCACCATTAAGAGAATTCATGACCTCGGGCCCTATCATGGTTCAGGTATTGGAAGGTGAAAATGCTATTGCCCGTTACCGTGAATTGATGGGGAAAACGAACCCAGAAGAAGCAGCATGTGGTACGCTTCGTGCGGATTACGCACTTAGCATGCGCCATAACTCGGTTCATGGCTCCGATAGCCCAGAGTCTGCGGCACGTGAAATTGAGTTTTTCTTCCCAGATTCAGAAGTATACTCTCGTTAATTTAGGCTTGGTTTGCTTCAAATAAACGCTAAGTCTAATCGCTAGAACATAACGTTAAGCCTCGGATATTTTCGGGGCTTTTGTTTATCTAAAAAACGGCTAAAGTTTATCATTATTGCTGTGCAAAAAAACAACCAAAGCAATGTTAATGCCTTAGCAAACTCAGGGTTTTATCCCTCTTGTTGTCGCTGCCTAAAGGCTGTACAATTCGCGCCCTTATTCTTGTTTCAGTCATTGAGAGGCAACATGACCACTGAAAAAATTAATCTACTCGACTTTGATCGCAAAGGTATGCGTCAGCTTTTCGCAGAAGAACTCGGCGAGAAAGCGTTCCGTGCCGATCAAGTTATGAAGTGGATCTACCATTTCGGTGTCGATGACTTCGAAAAAATGACGAACATTAACAAGAAGCTGCGTGAAAAGCTTTTGCACAAGTGTGAAATCAAAGCGCCTGTTGTGTCTGAGGCTCAGCACTCCTCTGATGGTACCATCAAATGGGCCATGAACGTTGGTGACCAGGATGTAGAAACGGTTTACATCCCTGAAGATGATCGCGCAACACTGTGTGTTTCTTCTCAAGTCGGTTGTGCATTGGCATGTAAATTTTGTTCAACCGCACAACAGGGTTTTAACCGCAACCTCAAAGTGTCTGAAATCATTGGTCAAGTTTGGCGTGCTGCTCGTGAAATTGGTCTCGAAAAAGAAACTGGTCGCCGTCCGATTACTAACGTAGTAATGATGGGAATGGGTGAGCCGCTTCTTAACATGAAAAACCTAATACCAGCGCTAGAACTCATGCTTGATGATCTAGGCTTTGGTCTTTCTAAGCGCCGTGTAACGGTATCAACTTCAGGTGTGGTGTCTGGCCTTGATCAGATGACGGGAAAAATTGACGTTGCATTAGCAATTTCACTGCATGCACCAAACGATCAGCTACGTAGCGAAATCATGCCGATTAATGATCGTTGGGATATTCAAGACTTCTTAGCATCTGTGCGTCGTTACATCGCTTCTTCGAATGCAAACCGTGGCAAAGTCACTGTAGAATACGTATTGCTTGATCATGTGAACGACGATATGGATCATGCTCGCGAGTTAGCCGAGCTAATGAAAGATACCCCATGTAAGATTAACTTGATTCCTTTCAACCCGTACCCTGGCTCTCCTTATCAGAAACCAAGCAACTCACGCATTGACCGTTTTCAGAAAACGTTGATGCAGTATGAACACACGGTAACGGTACGAAAGACTCGTGGGGATGATATTGATGCTGCATGTGGTCAATTGGTTGGCGATGTTATTGACCGGACCAAGCGGACATCAATGCTAAAAGCATCACGTGGTGCCGATACCATTGAAGTCAAAGCAGTATAAAACGGCATCAGTTTATAGATAGCCAGAGCCATTTGCTCTGGCTATTTTGTATGTTGAAAGTGTAATTCAATCCAAAATGGGTGTTATAACCAAGAAACTTGAGGTGATTTGGCTATAATTTCGATTTCCTGTGTCAAAGTTTGGACAAAAGCTTGAGCTATCTGTTAGTTTGAGTGGAAAGGTTTTTTGTCTTCGTTAGACATTCGCTTATTATAGGCATGATATTGACGTTGACACCGACAATTCTCAGCATTTTCTCACATACGCTTTGCTGATTTTTCGCAAACGAGTATTCACACTCAGATCGCTGAGAGTTTCTTAAACATATTATTTTGGTTAACACATTTAGGCTAACTATCGTTCAGTAGGGCTTAAGAACAACAACGAAAACAAATAACCGCGTTAGCCATTAAAGCAGATTAAAATACCGCCATTATGACAGAACACGAAAATACGAATGAAGCGCCACTTTCTCTTGAAGCTGGCACACTACTGAAAAACAAACGCGAATCTCTAGGTATGAGCCAAAAGCAAATTGCTGATCGCTTGAGGCTTCGCGTTTCTGTTATTGAAGATATTGAAAATAATCGTTTTGAATCTCAACAAGTTGCGACGTTTACACGGGGTTACTTGCGCTCTTACGCAAAGGTGGTTGGTCTTGATGAAAAAATGATCTTGACGGTTTTAGAACAAACCACAGATATACCGCCAAAAGAGCAAGAAATTGAAATGCAGAGCTTTTCTCGTAAAACCAAACAAGAGCAGCACAATAGCCGTATCATGCTACTGACGTGGGTGATCGGGATTATCATTATCGGTATTTCTGCGGCTTGGTGGTGGCAAAACCAACAAGAGAATAGCTTGACTAAAGAAGTCACGGAATCAAGCGTTGAATCGCCTCAGCCTACCGTCCAAGAGCTGGCTGATATCGATTTAATGACCGCAAAAGAGTTAATTGCAAACTCGCCTGAAGACGTTACTTTAACAAATGACGAAGTTGTTGAAACGCAGACGACGTTAGTGGGACAGCAAACGGATATATTGGCAACAAAAACTGAAGAAACAGCAGACTTAGATTCCGAACAATCAGTGGCAGTCATTGAAACTGAGAAAGAGGAACAGCCTGCGCCATTAGTGCCTGAAGGCATGACACTTCTTACCATGAAATTTAAAGCGGACTGTTGGATTCAAGTGAAAGACACCGATGGCAAAACGCTGGTAAGTGGTACTCATAAACCAGGACAAGATGTAGAACTTGCCGGAAAAGCGCCGTTCAACGTAATACTGGGCGCACCGGAAGGGGTTACAATGACATTTGCAAGTGAACCTGTCGACCTTTCTGGGTATACTTCCGGCAAAGTAGCTAGATTCACTCTACCGTTATAAAGAATTATGCAACACGAATCTCCAATTATTCGTCGTAAATCGACGCGTATCTATGTGGGTGATGTGCCAATTGGTGATGGTGCACCAATTGCAGTACAGTCTATGACTAACACTCGCACGACTGATGTAGAAGCGACAGTCGCACAAATCCGAGCACTAGAAAAAGTCGGCGCCGATATCGTTCGCGTCTCTGTTCCTACAATGGATGCCGCTGAAGCTTTTAAGCTTATTAAACAGCAAGTATCTGTGCCCTTGGTGGCTGATATTCACTTCGATTACCGTATAGCACTTAAAGTGGCAGAGTATGGTGTCGATTGCCTGCGTATTAACCCTGGCAACATTGGCAATGAGGAGCGTATTCGCTCTGTGGTCGATTGTGCTCGCGACAAAAACATCCCAATTCGCATTGGTGTTAATGGTGGCTCTTTAGAAAAAGATCTACAAATGAAATACGGCGAGCCGACGCCAGAAGCGTTGGTTGAGTCGGCAATGCGTCATGTGGATCATTTGGACCGCCTTAACTTTGATCAGTTTAAAGTGAGTGTAAAAGCCTCTGATGTATTCTTAGCGGTGGACTCTTATCGTTTACTAGCGAAGCAGATTGATCAGCCTCTGCATCTAGGTATCACTGAAGCGGGTGGCGCACGAGCGGGTGCTGTAAAATCATCCGTTGGTCTAGGCATGTTATTGGCAGAAGGTATCGGCGATACACTGCGCATCTCTTTGGCTGCCGATCCAGTTGAAGAGATCAAAGTGGGTTTCGATATTCTTAAATCTCTGCGCATTCGCTCACGTGGCATCAACTTTATTGCTTGCCCGAGCTGTTCACGTCAAGAATTTGATGTGATAGGCACCGTAAATGCACTTGAAGAACGGCTAGAAGACATCATTACACCGATGGATGTGTCTATCATCGGTTGTGTGGTCAATGGGCCTGGTGAAGCTGAGGTTTCCCATTTAGGGCTTGCAGGTAGCAATAAGAAGAGTGCGTTTTATGAAGACGGCAAACGTCAGAAAGAGCGCTTTGATAACAACAATCTTGTTGATCAGCTAGAAGCTAAGATCCGTGCAAAAGCATCTGTAATGGATAGCGAAAATCGCATCGAAGTGAAAGTACAAGATTAATCTCAACGATAATTACGGTAAGTATTGTGGCAAAAACAATTCAAGCAATTCGAGGTATGAACGACTGCCTCCCAACTCAGTCGCCACTGTGGCAGAAACTAGAAAACACAGTAAAAAATGTAGTTAGCGCATACGGTTATAACGAAGTGCGCATGCCAATCGTTGAGATGACACACCTATTTAGCCGCGCCATTGGTGAAGTGACCGATGTGGTTGAAAAAGAGATGTATACCTTCGAAGATCGCAATGGTGACAGCCTAACTCTTCGTCCAGAAGGGACGGCGGGTTGTGTGCGAGCTGGGATTGAAAACGGGTTACTTTACAACCAAGAACAACGTTTGTGGTACATGGGCCCTATGTTCCGTCATGAACGTCCGCAAAAAGGACGTTACCGTCAGTTCCACCAATGTGGCGTGGAAGTGTTTGGCCTCAACGGTCCAGACGTTGACGCAGAACTTATTATGATGACGGCACGTCTGTGGCGCGAGTTAGGCATTGAGAAACATGTGCGCCTCGAACTGAACTCAATTGGCTCGCTAGAAGCACGAACGAACTACCGTACAGCACTGATCGAATTCCTAGAGCAGCATATGGATATTCTGGATGATGATTGTAAACGCCGTATGCATACCAATCCGTTGCGTGTTCTTGATACTAAAAACCCAGACGTACAAGCGATTTTAGGTGATGCTCCCCGCCTTTCTGACCACTTAGATGAAGAATCTAAGCAACATTTTACCGGTCTGTGTGAACTTCTTGATGCAGCAGGCATCGAATACACAGTCAACGAGCGTCTTGTTCGTGGCTTGGACTACTACAACCGCACGGTATTTGAGTGGATCACTGAGAGCCTAGGTGCTCAAGGCACAGTATGTGGTGGTGGTCGTTACGACGGTCTTGTAGAGCAATTAGGGGGTAAACCAACACCAGCAGTTGGCTTTGCCATGGGCTTAGAGCGTCTAGTACTGATGTTAGAAACGTTGGAACTGACAGATGTTCGTCGCAGTGTTGACGTGTACGTAGTAACAGCAGGCGAAGGCACCATGATGGCAGGAATGAAGCTAGCAGAACAGCTTCGTGAGTCTATCCCAGGCGTTCGTGTGATGAATCACTTCGGTGGCGGTAACTTCAAGAAACAGTTTAAACGCGCAGACAAGGTTGGTGCTGTTGTAGCATTGGTTCTGGGCGAAAACGAAGTGGCGGATAATACCGTAGTACTGAAAGACTTGGCTGGTGGTGAGCAAGAAACTTACAATCAGGCCGAAGTTGCCGAAAAGATCGCAGCATTAATTTAAGGCTTTTAGTAAGCTAGCAAAAATTACATCCTAGTTCGTAAACTAAGGCTCCCAAATGTGGAGCCTTTAAGCGAAATAGGAACAATGGCGGTTAAGCTGCCATTTACATGTTTTAAGAGGACAGGAAGTGGAACTTTACGATACTGAAGAACAACAAGTTGAAGCGATTAAAGACTGGTGGAAGGAAAATGGTAAAGCCGTCATCATCGGTGCAGTTGTTGGCTTAGGTGGCCTATTTGGCTGGCGTTATTACCAGGATTCTGTGATTCAGGCGAGTGAAACCGCTTCTCAAAGCTATACGACAGCAATGAACGCGTTGCAAGAGAAGGGGGTTGATGCGCAAGCAGACGTCCAATCTTTTATCGAGTCAAGCGAAGCGAAAGAATATTCAGTATTGGCTGCCTTGCAATTAGCGAAAGCACAGGTTGAGGCGCAAGACCTCTCAGCTGCGCTTGAGCAACTCAAATGGGCTCAAAGTAATACACAAGATGTAGCGCTATCGCCACTTATCAGCTACCGAATTGCTCGTATTGAAACTGAAATGGGTAACTTTGACGCCGCAAATGCAACGTTAGGTAAAGTAACAGATCCTGCGTGGAACGGTCGTGTTGCTGAACTTCGCGGGGATATTGCACTTCGCCAAGACGATCAAGATGCCGCTTACGCAGCGTACACGGAAGCGCAGCAAGCAGCAGACGCAAGCCCAACGCTACAAATGAAATTGGACGATTTGGCGAAATAAGGACCGTATTAAATGAAAAGAGTCTTTAAGAAAGCCTTGTTAGGGGCGTTAACAATGGGAATGCTTGCCGGGTGTGCTGGTGAAAAAGATACCATTGTTATGGCCCCATTGCCTCAGGTAGAGAGTGAATTTACACCTAATAGTAAATGGAGTACATCGATTGGTGATGGTGTTGACCATTACTTCTCTAAACTATCTCCAGTATTTGCGAATGACACCTTATTCGTCGCAAGTCGTGATGGTCAAGTTAAAGCTCTGGATCCTGAAAACGGCAAGCCATATTGGCATGTGAATCTAAAAGAAGACGTGATTGCGCGTCTTTCTGGTGGTATCACGGCCGCTTACGGATACCTTTACATTGGCTCAGAGAATGGTGAGGCCATTTCTCTTGATCAAGAAACGGGTGAAGTAGTATGGCGAGTGAAAGTTGCTGGTGAAGTTCTGGCTAAGCCTGTGGCTGACTCTAATTTGATCATGGTCAATACCAGCCGAGGTATGTTGATAGCACTTGATAAGGACACTGGTGAGCAGCGTTGGGCGCTAAGCACCGAGGTGCCAAACCTTACCTTGCGTGGTGATAGCACGCCGACTGCGATTGGCGGTGGTGTTTTCTGGGGAACAGCGAACGGTCGACTAGCGGCAGCAATTGTTGAGCGTGGGCAGCTGATTTGGCAACAGCCAGTTGGCACACCAAAAGGTGCAACGGAGATTGATCGCCTAGTGGATGTCGACTCTTCTCCTATCGTTCTTGGCGGTACTCTTTTTACCATCGGTTACAACGGCCAGTTGATGGCGATCGATCTGCGCTCTGCAAATCCACTCTGGAAGCGTAATTATTCATCAGCGACTGATATTGCAACCGATGGTAGCCGTATTTTCGTTATTACTGAAAAAGATCATCTTGTCGCAGTTGACTCCCGCAGCGGTACAGAATTGTGGAAAAATAGTTTACTTGAGCATCGTCAGTTAACGGCGCCGGTCATTGTTGGTAATTATCTTGTCGTCGGTGACTCGCTTGGCTATTTACACTGGATGGACCGCTCGACCGGTGAATTCGTCGCACAGCAGTTTGTCGATGATAGCGGTTTTGCTGTTGGTCCAACGTTATTATCCGATGGTTATGTGATTATTACTCGCAACGGCGATGTAAAGAAACTAACCATTAACGAATAATAACGTGATATAATTCACATTCGGCTCCTGGTTGGTGACAGCTAGGAGCCGTTTTGTTGTTTGAATTTATTAACCCTGACGTGGTTATAGGTAAAGAGCTGGTTTGAGCTGGCATCGAGCAAGTCGTTACCTATAACTACAGAAGAAAGATTATTGTAGAGGTTGTTATGGTACCTGTTGTTGCTCTAGTAGGGCGTCCGAACGTAGGTAAATCTACACTATTTAACCGATTGACACGTACCCGTGACGCGTTGGTCGCGGATTTTCCAGGCCTAACGCGAGACCGTAAATATGGCCAGGCGAGACTTGGTGAAGAGCACGAATTTATTGTGATCGATACTGGTGGTATTGATGGAACAGAAGAAGGCGTGGAAACAAAAATGGCAGCACAGTCGTTAGCCGCTATTGATGAAGCTGATGTTGTGTTGTTTCTTGTTGACGGCCGTGCAGGTCTGACCCCTTCGGATGCCGCGATCGCGGCGCACCTACGTAAAGCCGAAAAACCAGCAATGCTGGTGGTAAATAAAATTGATGGTATTGATGCAGATGCGGCTTGTGCTGACTTTTGGCAATTGGGCGTAGAAGATATGTACCAAATTGCTGCGGCTCATGGTCGTGGTGTAACCGCATTGCTTGAGCGAGCGTTGTCTCCATTTTTCGATGATTTGCTAACCAGTGAATCTGAAGAAGGTGCAATTGAAGATCTGACAGAATTTGAAGATGCTGAAATTGAACCAGAAGAATACACAGAAGAAGAGGCCGAGCAAGAGTTTCAACGTCTTCAAGATCAGCCGATAAAGTTAGCTATCATCGGTCGTCCAAACGTGGGTAAATCGACGTTGACGAACCGTATCTTAGGTGAAGAGCGTGTGGTTGTGTACGATATGCCAGGCACCACGCGTGATTCAATTTATATCCCGATGGAACGTGATGGCCGTGAATATGTATTAATTGATACCGCAGGTGTTCGTCGCCGTGGCCGCATCAATGAAACGGTTGAGAAGTTCTCCGTTGTTAAAACTTTGAAAGCGGTAGAAGATGCGAACGTCGTGCTATTAGTTGTTGATGCACGCGAAAACATTTCAGATCAAGACTTGAGCTTACTAGGTTTCGCTCTGAATGCTGGTCGCTCAATTGTTATCGCTGTTAATAAGTGGGATGGCTTAGATAGTGAAGTGAAAGAAAATGTGAAGAAAGAGCTAGACCGTCGTCTAGGCTTTGTTGACTTTGCACGTATTCACTTTATTTCAGCATTACATGGTACTGGTGTTGGGCACTTGTTCGAGTCTATTCAAGAGGCATATAAGTCTGCGACGACTCGCGTTGGTACCTCAGTTCTGACGCGTATCATGAAGATGGCAGTGGATGATCACCAACCACCTATGGTTCGCGGTCGCCGTATTAAACTAAAATACGCACACGCAGGTGGTTACAACCCACCGATCGTGGTAATTCACGGTAACATGGTTCGTGAATTACCAGATTCGTATAAACGCTATCTGATGAACTACTTCCGTAAATCTCTGGAAATAATGGGGACACCGATTCGCATTAACTTCCACAACAGCGACAACCCATACGAGAACCGTACGAACAAGCTTACGCTGTCTCAAGAACGTAAACGCAAGCGTATGATGTCTGCGGTGAAAAACCGCAACAAGTAATTGAACTCAAATACCCAAGTCTCTACTTGGGTATTTTTTTATATAAGAAGTAATGACAAACATGACTATCAAAGCAACAAAAATCCGTTTTTGTCACCAAACCTGGCATTTAGAAGTACAAGTACAACTTGTTAAATCGACAAATGATGTGACTTATATCGTTTCTGATCTAACCCCTTTTCATCCTGTTAGCCATATTTGGCCTGATCACCCAGCAGATAAAGGTTTTTTAAAAGCCAATGGTCTTACTTATGAAGTGATGGACTGCCAAGTTGGCGCTATTGAAGTTGCGACAGGGGAGCTCTATGTGTGCTCGTCTATTCCGGTAAAACGAGATGCACACGACTGGACGTTTGTCGTCGTGCATGTGTTAGCTCACACTGACTTGGTTAAGGTTGGTGATAGCATTGAGTTAGAAGTTGATAAAGAGCACCAACAGGCACTCAGTCGAGGTCATAGTGCGGGACACCTCGCTTACTTGGCTTTAAATAAAGTATTAGCGGAAGACTACTGGCGAAAGGACGCAGACCGTAAAGATCCTCACGGTCACTATGATTTTAATAGCTACGCGCAAGTCAGCAGTTTTGTCACACCGGATAAATGTCTAGATACGTATCGTTTAGGTAAAACACTCCGTAAAAGAGGGTTAAACAGTGCAAATATGCTAGAGGACCTTCAAGATATCACGCTGAAGGTGAATGTCCAACTTCATAACTGGCTTCAGCGTGATGAGGCGATTGTTATAGACTGTCATGGTGATAACTTGACGGATTCACGTTATTGGAAGTGTGACTTAGGGGAAGACGAAATTGCTGTCATCCCTTGTGGTGGCACGCATTCAAGCCATTTGAAGGCGTTTGGTTCTATTCAGGTAAGGTTAGTTGAACTCGACTCTCAAACGATTGAAATGCACACCGATGTAAAGGCTCTCTTGTAGGGAATGGATCTTTTTATAAAGTTCTAAAAAGTATTGATTTAAAATTAGTTAATAGACATTAATATTGCTTTAAATCGAAATGCAGAATATGTAACTTATGCTTTCGGTGAGTGGTTATATAAATATTCTTTTAATAGGTGATCGCTGATCAAAGAGTAAATATCAGATGATCAGAACAGGATCTTTTTGAATCGAAACTATGGATGGTAACCAAAGCCAGCTAGAGCGGTGGTGACGTTCAACGTGGAAAATACGATACTCAAATCGCTTCAAGGTGTAGGGTTAGAGTACTCGTGCTGAACCACAGATTGTGTGGTTATTTAGGTATAGAATAGAAGCACAAATAAACTGATGGAAAGTGATATGCAGCAGAATGTTTGCCCGACTTGTAACGTCGAATTGGAATGGACAGGCCAATACTACTGTAGCCAGTGTGAGTCAGGCTTCAAAAAAGTAGGATTTTGCCCCGATTGTGAAGCAGAATTAGAGAAGCTACAAGCCTGTGGAGCCGCCAGTTATTTTTGCAATACATGCAGTGAACTCAAATCAAAATCGCGTGTTTGGTTTGAGTTCCAGAAAATCAATTAACTAAAATCGGATTAGTTAACCGTAGAGCGAATTTCGCCTTCGGCTAAACGGGTGATTAATACCTCACTCGCTTTTACATCTGAAGCTTGAGTGACCACCTTACCTTGCTCTGTTTGAGTGATCGAGTAGCCGCGCTTTAATGTGGCCAGCGGACTGACGGTATCCAGTTTTTCTGCGGCCATCGCAAGTTGATGGCGCATTGTCAGTAACTTGCGATCCATAGCATCCATCAGCTTTTGCTCAACACGCTCTAATTTGGACTTCTGCTCGCCAAGGCGTGTTACAGGAGAATTCAATTGCAGCCGGTAATGTCGACGCTCGACGCTCTGTTGGCGCAAAGCAATAAAACGACGCATTGCTCGCTGTAAGCGCATGTCTAACTCATCTAACTGTTGCGTCTGACGTTGCAAGCGGTAGCTTGGGTGCTGTCGCTCTAAACGGTGCATTAATTGCGCAGATTGCTGCTTTTGTTGTGCTAGGTAGTAACGCATCGCGCTTGCTAACTTATGTTGGCGAGTAACTAAAGCTTGATCTTTGTGGCTGTTGTCACGGCTGACTAGCTCAGCGGCTGCTGATGGGGTAGGCGCGCGTACATCGGCGACAAAATCGGCTATTGTCACGTCTACTTCATGTCCAACGGCGCTAATAATAGGAATTTGGCTTGCTGCAATCGTGCGAGCTAATATCTCGTTGTTAAAACACCATAAATCTTCTAATGAACCGCCCCCGCGGCCCATAATTAGCACATCACATTCATCACGGCTGTTGGCGCGACCAATCGCTTGTGCAATTTGAATGGCAGCTTCTTCACCTTGCACCACTGTCGGGTAAATCACAACGGGTAGGGAAGGATCACGGCGTTTCAATACGTCTAAGATGTCGTAAAGCGCGGCACCAGTTTTCGAGGTGATCACACCAACTCGTTTTGGATGCTCAGGCAAAAGCTGTTTATTGGTTTGCGCGAACAACCCTTCTGCAGCAAGCTTCATTTTCAGCTCTTCAAACTCTTGCTGAAGACGGCCATCACCTTCCGGTTGCATGCTTTCGATGATCAATTGGTAGTCACCGCGAGGCTCATAAAGAGACAGGCGAGCTTTTACTAGGACTTGATTACCATTTACAGGTTTGAAAGTCACACGGCGATTGTTACCACGGAACATGGCACATTTAACTTGAGCGCGAGAATCTTTAAGAGTGAGGTACCAGTGACCAGAGACAGGAGCTGAAAAGTTGGATATCTCTCCGACGAGCCAAACGATCCCCATTTCGTTTTCAAGGAGTAAACGAACTTCTGCGTTGAGACGAGAAACAGTAAAGATGTTTTGATTGGTCTTGGAGAGCACAGCTAATCTCTTAGACGTGAATATGGAAATTAGCCGCAATATAATACATAGCAAGGGGGTGATTGCAAGAAAAAAAAGTAAAAAATTTGTGGTCAAGCGATTGCGTTAAACGTATAATCCCTCCGCAATATCTAATCCAAATGTAATTGGTTACTTAAAACTAGTTACCCTCATTATGCGAAACGATGAGATTGGATTGTTCTTTTTACTCCTCTAATTGTGAGATATTGCAAATGCTAAGAATTGCCAAAGAAGCGCTGACATTCGATGACGTACTCCTGGTGCCAGCACACTCCACCGTTCTCCCAAACACAGCTGATCTTCGCACTCAGCTGACGAAAAATATCACCCTGAATATTCCGATGATTTCTGCGTCGATGGATACTGTGACGGAAGCCCGTCTAGCTATCGCACTTGCGCAGGAAGGTGGCATTGGCTTTATCCATAAGAACATGTCTATCGAGCAGCAAGCTGCCGAAGTTCGTAAAGTAAAGAAATTCGAAGCTGGTATGGTGACTGATGCGGTAACGGTCAATCCAGATGCAACGATTGCGGATGTTGTCGCACTAACCGAGAAACATGGCTTTGCAGGCTTCCCTGTCGTGACTGAAAGCCATGAGCTTGTCGGTATCATTACTGGCCGTGATGTTCGTTTTGTGACAGACCTTTCTAAGAAAGTCTCTTCAGTAATGACGCCAAAAGAAAAACTGGCGGCAATTAAAGAAGGTGCAACACGTGAAGAAGTGCAAGAGAAAATGCACGAAGCTCGCGTGGAGAAAGTGCTGGTTGTGAACGATGAGTTTCAATTGACCGGTATGATCACGGCAAAAGACTTCCATAAAGCGGAACGTAAACCAAATTCATGTAAAGATGAACGTGGTCGTCTACGTGTTGGTGCAGCCGTTGGTGCTGGAGCTGGTAACGAAGAACGAGTAGCCGCATTAGTTGAAGCGGGCGTTGACGTACTACTGATTGACTCTTCACACGGTCACTCTGAAGGTGTTCTAACTCGAATTCGTGAAACTCGCGCCGCGTACCCAGATTTAGACATCATCGGGGGTAATGTTGCTACGGGGGCTGGTGCTAAAGCCCTAATTGAAGCTGGCGTAAGCGCCGTGAAAGTGGGTATCGGTCCTGGTTCTATCTGTACGACTCGTATTGTAACTGGGGTTGGTGTTCCTCAAATTACGGCAATTGCCGATGCAACAGAAGTGGCGAACGAGTACGGCATTCCTGTGATTGCAGATGGTGGTATTCGCTTCTCTGGTGATATCTGTAAAGCAATTGTTGCAGGCGCATCTTGTGTAATGGTCGGTTCTATGTTTGCAGGAACAGAAGAGTCACCGGGCGAAGTCATTCTTTATAATGGTCGTTCTTACAAAGCTTACCGTGGAATGGGATCACTTGGTGCCATGTCACAAGGTTCTTCAGACCGTTATTTTCAGTCTGATAATGCCGCAGACAAGCTGGTACCAGAAGGCATTGAAGGCCGTATCGCACACAAAGGTCGTCTAAAAGAGATCGTACATCAACAAATGGGTGGTCTACGTTCAAGCATGGGGTTAACCGGCAGTGCAACAATCGAAGATATGCGCACTAAAGCAGAGTTCGTTCGTATCTCTGGTGCGGGTATGCAGGAGTCTCATGTACACGACGTTCAAATTACCAAGGAAGCGCCAAACTACCGTTTAGGCAACTAGCTAATAATAGCTTTACGTAAACGGTTGCTTTTTTCTTGAAGCATTAATAAGAGGCGAGTACACTCGCCTCTGTTTTAATCACTTAGCTTATAAAGACTGCTCAAAATGACTAAAAATATTCATGACCAACGTATTCTTATCTTGGACTTCGGTTCCCAATACACACAGTTAGTCGCTCGTCGCGTACGTGAAATCGGCGTTTACTGTGAACTGTGGAGCTGGGACGTCGAAGAAGCGGATATTCGTGAATTCAATCCAGACGGTATTATTCTCTCTGGTGGTCCTGAAAGTGTGACGGAAGAAAACTCTCCACGCGCTCCTCAATATGTATTTGACTCTGGCGTTCCTTTACTTGGCGTATGTTACGGCATGCAAACCATGGCGGAACAGTTGGGCGGGAAAGTAGCAGGCTCTAACGAACGTGAGTTCGGCTACGCTCAAGTTAAAGTTTCTACTGAATGTGCGCTATTTAAAGATCTTGAAGCAACTCAAGATGTTTGGATGAGCCACGGTGATAAAGTTGTAGAAATCCCTGTTGATTTTGAACAAGTAGGTAACACAGAAACTTGTCCGTTTGCTGCGATGGCGAACGAAGAGAAGAAATACTACGGGGTTCAATTCCATCCAGAAGTCACGCACACCAAACAAGGTTTACAGATGCTAGAGAACTTTGTTCTTGGCGTATGTGGCTGTGAGCGTTTGTGGACATCTGAGTCTATTATCGAAGATGCTATCGCTCGTATTAAAGATCAAGTCGGTGACGATGAAGTTGTCCTAGGTCTATCTGGCGGTGTTGATTCTTCGGTCGTCGCCATGCTGGTTCACCGTGCAATCGGTGACAAATTAACGTGTGTATTCGTTGATAACGGCTTACTTCGTCTCAACGAAGGTCAGCAAGTTATGGAAATGTTTGGTGATAAATTTGGCCTAAACATCATCAAAGTTGACGCTGAAGAGCGTTTCTTAGAAGCGCTGAAAGGCAAATCGGATCCTGAAGAAAAACGTAAGGCAATTGGTCATATTTTCGTTGATGTGTTCGATGAAGAGTCTAAGAAGTTAGCCAATGCGAAGTGGTTGGCTCAAGGCACAATCTACCCTGATGTTATCGAGTCAGCAGCCTCTAAAACGGGTAAAGCGCACGTGATTAAATCACACCACAACGTGGGCGGTCTTCCTGAAGAGATGCAAATGGGTCTTGTTGAACCACTACGTGAGTTGTTTAAGGATGAAGTGCGTAAGATTGGCCTTGAGTTAGGTCTGCCATACAACATGCTTTACCGCCACCCATTCCCAGGGCCTGGTCTAGGGGTTCGTGTTCTTGGTGAAATCAAGAAAGAGTACTGTGACTTGCTGCGTCGTGCAGACGCTATCTTTATTGAAGAGCTTCACGCCGCAGACTTGTATAACAAGGTTTCTCAAGCATTCACCGTATTCTTACCTGTTCGTTCTGTTGGTGTGATGGGCGATGGTCGTAAGTACGACTGGGTTGTATCACTGCGCGCGGTAGAAACGATCGACTTCATGACGGCACATTGGGCACATCTGCCATACGACTTCTTGGGTAAGGTTTCTAACCGTATCATCAACGAAGTTGAAGGTATTTCACGCGTTGTTTACGACATTTCTGGCAAACCGCCAGCGACTATCGAGTGGGAATAATTTACACTCGATTGTTCAATTTATAAAAACCAGCCTTCGGGCTGGTTTTTTTGTGCTTAAAAATAGTGAAGGGGTATTTTACTTTTTTATTGAGAGATATATACATACGTTAAAATTAGATATATATTCACTTTAAGTGTTTATATATCTAAAGGTGTTGCTATGGAACAGGCTGAAGTTACCTCTCTTATTCCCATCCTTATCACTCTTTTTTTTGCTCTTACTACGAGAAATGTGGTCGTTGGTTTATTTGCTGGCGTGGTCAGCGGTGTAGCCATGCTTGAAGGCACATTTATCGAGACAGGGTTGCTCGACTCGTTTAGTGCATTAATGAAAAGCTATCTTTTACCTCAGTTAACCGATAGCTATAACGCGGGTGTGATCCTTTTATTGGTCTTTATTGGTGGCTTTGTCGCGCTGATGGAAAAGTCGGGTGGTGGGGTAGCTTTTGCTAAAAAGGTGACTCAATGGGTCGCGAGCAAATGCCAAGCTCAGTTATCCGCATGGTTTGGTGGTGTGGTGATCTTTTTCTCCGACCTTGGTACACCATTGATTGTTGGCCCGGTTTTCCGTCCTTTATTTGATAAGCTGAAAGTGTCACGTCAAAAATTAGCGTTTATTATCGACTCTACTTCTTCACCGGTCGCAATTTTAATCCCTTTTATTGGGTGGGGGGTGTATATCATGGGACTGATTCAAAAAGAGTTTACGGCGCTTGAGATCAGTATGAGTGATTGGGATGCGTTTATCGGTGCCATTCCTTATCAGTTCTACGCATTCTTAGCGATTGCAATTGTTCCGATTATCTCTTTCTTCAAACTGGACTTTGGCCCAATGGCAAAAGCAGAACAGTTAGCTGAGCAAGGCTCTGATTTTGGAAAAGTTCAGGAAACGATGAATGTTTTTACGCATAAAAATTCAAAATCCAGTTTTGTGTGGGCTCCTTTGTTAGTGATGTTGGTTGTGCTGTGCACCATTCTCATCCCGCATGGTTTCCCTTTACAAAAAGTAGCGGGTTCAACGTTTCGTGCCGCGCTTTCCTCTGCTTATTTCTTTGCCGCATTAACTTTGATTATGCTGATGGCATTTTACGGAGTAAGAAAGCTGTCTGATGGTATCCACGTATACCTCAAGGGGATGTCAAATATGATGTCGGTTGCGGTTATCTTGGTGTTGGCTTGGGCTCTGAGTTCTGTAGGTAAAGAGTTAGGTGCAGCTGCTTATATTGCAGAGCAAGCTCAGTCAGGTTTCCCTTATTGGTTATTACCTGCGGTTGCCTTTTTATTGGCCGGTGTTATTTCTTTTGCTACAGGATCTTCTTGGGGAACTTTTGCGATCATGATGCCGTTAGTGATCCCAACTGCAGTTGCAATAGATGCACCAATGTTGGTTTGCATTGGCGCAGTCCTATCAGGCGGCTTGTTTGGTGACCATTGCTCGCCTATCTCTGAAACCACGATTCTTTCTTCAACGGGGGCGGGCTGCGAGCAGTACGAACATTTCCGCACCCAGTTGCCTTACGCACTGTTGAATGGAGTGATCGCGTTAGGGTGTTTTCTTCTGGCTGGGATATCAGCGTCGCCAGTGATTGTACTTGCGGCGATTGTTATTCAATGTACGATTTATTTTACGTTGTCTAAACAAAAACAAACCGATCGGTTAGATTCGGTTTCTGCAAAACAATAGAGTAAAAAATACATCAGACGGAGGCGAAAAATCCTCCGCTTTTCTTTGAGTAAAGGTAACACTTTTCTTGTGAAAAATGTGTGTAAGGACTTATTTCCTCATTTTGTCTCGCAGAATGAGCCCACTCCGCACAGTGTTTTGTGCATATGATCCACTATGTGTCTAGCTATCCCTTATATATCGTCAACACTGGAGACTAGACATGTTTGCACTCAAACATCTTCCTATTGCATTAAGTTGTGTCCTAGCGGCGCAAGCGAACGCAAGTATGAATATCCAACCTGATCCGCAAAACCCAAATGGCTACGTCATTGCTCGTGGTGATATTCAGGTTGCAGAGCAGAGTAAGACCTCTGATCCTATGTATGCGACTTGGTCACAAGCCCTAGAAACGCGGCCCAATTCTGTGGTTGAGGCCATTTTTCTAGGTGCGGTAACCAACCCAATAAACGTTAAACGTGTTGAGCGTGTGTTCCCTGAGGGAGAATGGAACTTCCTTACCCAAATGGCGGCGCCAGAATACACTTATACGCGTTTCCTACGAGCAATCGGTAAGTTCCCTGCATTTTGTGGCGAGTATACCGATGGGCGCGATTCTGATGCGATTTGTAAAAAGTCGATCGTGACGGCGTTTGCTCACTTTGCTCAGGAAACCGGTGGTCATATTTCGATTGATAACGTCTCGGACAACCCACTTGGTTTGGAGGAGTGGCAACAAGCGTTGGTTCATGTACGTGAAATGGGCTGGTCAGAAGGTCAAGAGGGTTACACCACCGGTTGTGGCCAGAACGATTGGCAGAACAAGCGTTGGCCGTGTGAGCCAGGACAGGGTTATTTTGGGCGTGGTGCTAAACAACTGTCTTACCACTTTAACTATGGTGCGTTTTCTGAAGTGATGTTTGATGGCGATGCGTCTGTATTGCTGAAAAACCCAGGCTTGGTTGCGGATTCATGGTTGAACTTGGCGTCGGCAATTTGGTTTTTCCTAACCCCACAAGCGCCTAAACCAGCAATGCTCCATGTGATTGACCGTACTTGGGTTCCTTCACAACGTGAACTTGATGCAGGCATTGGCTACGGCTTCGGAACCACAATTAACGTGATCAATGGTGGCATTGAATGTGGTGAGCAAAACAAAGATAAAGGTCAGCCTGTTAACCGTATCCGTTATTGGGAAGGTTTGGCTGCACACTACCAAATCCCAATCGAAGCCGATGAAACGAACACCTGTTGGCAGCAAACGCCTTACGGCAGCCTAAACCTAAATGGTGCGACAGACGTTCTGTACACGAACTGGGATGGTAACTGGAAGTACTATTCAGATCGCCCAGGCGGCCACTCGTTTGAATGTGAACTGGTTGGTTTCCAAACGGCATACTCGGCGCTGGTGGCTGGGGATTACGAAAAGTGTGTGACTAACTTCTACCAATCTCATGCAGGGTGGCCAGAAGTTCGCGTGGTTGATAAGTTAGCCCCAGTTGATCCGGTCGATCCACCGGTAGGAGGGGTGGCAGCTTGGGATATTGGCAAAGTGTATAACACTGGTGACCAAGTCTCTTATCAAGGTGCGGTTTACGAAGCGAAATGGTGGTCTCAAGGTAATGAGCCAACACTGGGGGACCCGTGGAAACTGGTTTCTGGTGTGCCTAGCGAACCACCTACAACGGAACCAGAGCCGCCAATCACTGAACCTGAGCCACCGGTAACCAAGCCAGAGCCACCAGTGACAGGCAACTTTATTCAGTGGGAACTGGGGGCGACTCAAGTGGCAAACGGAGAAAAAGTAACATACCAAGGCAAATGCTTTATTGCTAAAAACGGTCCAGGCGTGTGGGAGACGCCAACGCAGAGCAATTGGTTCTGGGATGAGATCGCTTGCCAATGACTGAGCGATAAGTAGCCTAACTCTCTATTAAGACTCTGCTTTTCTAGCGGGGTCTTTTTTTATGCCGAAAGATGATTATTTATGGAATCTAAGTTTCCAATAACGGGTTTTCTCTTTTGCTGGGAGGTCCATTAAAATTCGCGCGCATTTTTTATCAATTTTTTTGAAAAGGTATTTGTACATGTCGACAAAACTGGCTAACCCTGCACCGCTAGGTCTAATGGGTTTCGGTATGACCACTATTCTGCTGAATATCCATAACGCGGGATTTTTCCCAATTGACTCGATGATTCTAGCGATGGGCATCTTTTACGGTGGCCTTAGCCAAGTAATCGTTGGCATCATGTGCTTTAAGCGCGGTGATACTTTCGGTACTACAGCGTTTAGTTCTTACGGTCTATTTTGGCTAACACTGGTCGGTTTAATCGTGATGCCATACATGGGCCTACCTGCAAGCCCTGCAAGTTTTATGGGATGGTATCTAGCACTATGGGGAATTTTCACTGGCTTCATGTTTATTGGCTCTCTGTGCTACCCAACCGCAAAACAAGTGGTATTTGGTTCTCTGACTATCTTGTTCTTTTTGCTTGCAGCGCGTGATTTCACTGGTAGTGAAGTGATCGGGACTATCGCAGGTTTCGAAGGCATCTTCTGTGGTGCTAGTGCGATTTACTTCGCAATGGCGCAAGTACTAAACAACGAGTTTGGTCGTGTTGTTCTACCCGTAGGTAAAGCAAAAGTCGCGCGTAAAGTTGAAGTCGTAGCGACAGCTTAATACGGAATAAATAACAGAAAGGGGATTAACCTATGGTTAATCCCCTTTTTTATACCCCAACAGGGCCACTGCTTTTTCTTATTGTTAAGGTAGTGCTAGGTTGACGGTTGCTCTATCGTATCCGTCGTACCGCTGTCTGCCGTTGGCGCTTTGCCGGTTTTACGCGTGTATTTCTCTTCCCAGTAATCCGCGCCTTTGATGCCCAGAGCAACAGGGTTAAAGGTAAAGTCGGTTACACCGCGTTTTTGTTGTTCTTCATAATCGCTCAGTGCTTTTAGTGCTGGCTTAGACATGAAGAAGATGATCAGGATACCGACAATGTTCAACCATGCCATTAAACCAACGCCGACGTCACCCATTGCCCAAGCTAAGTTAGCCGTTTTTACCGTTCCATAGAATACCGATGAAATGATCACCACTTTTAGAATGAACATCAATCCATTAACTTTGAACGTACGACGAATGTAAGCAATGTTGGTTTCTGCAATATAGTAGTACGCCAAAATCGTCGTAAAGGCGAAGAAGAACAGAGCGATTGCGATGAATGGTTTACCGACACTCGGTAGAGCACTTTCAATTGCCATTTGTGTAAACACAGGGCCATTTGCACCAATATCCGCAGGTAAGTTCTGCACGAGGAAGGTGCCTTCTATCGCACCATTTACGTTGTATGCACCAGTGATAAGAATCATAAATGCCGTTGCTGAACATACAAGTAATGTATCGATGTAGATAGAGAAAGACTGAACAAGACCTTGTTGAGCAGGGTGGTCTACACTTGCTGCGGCGGCTGCGTGCGGGCCTGTACCTTGGCCGGCTTCGTTAGAGTAAACCCCACGTTTTACCCCCCAACCGATGGCCGCACCAAAACCTGCCATCGGTGTGAACGCGTCACCGAGGATCATGCCGAAGATGCGTGGAACTTCACCGATATTAAGAAGAATGATGACAAATGCCGTGATGATGTAAGCCAGAGCCATGAATGGCACAACGATTTGAGTAAAGCTGGCAATACGTTTTACACCACCAAAGATGATGAAAGCGAGAATAATACAGACAACCGTACCAGTGAAAATTTTAGCAAAACTGAAAGTACCAATAGCGGTTTCAATCATGTCACCGGAACCAAATGCAGCTTCTACCGCGTTGCCGATACTGTTCGACTGAACGCCCGGCAGTAGAACCCCACATGCAAAGATGGTTGCGATAGCAAAGATCCAAGCGTACCATTTTTGACCCATCGCTTTTTCAATGTAATAAGCAGGGCCACCACGGAATTCGCCTTCGTCTTCTTCTTTATAAATTTGTGCGAGAGTTGATTCTGCATAGGCAGTTGCTGCGCCAAAGAAGGCAACAACCCACATCCAAAATACGGCACCAGGGCCACCAAAACCGATGGCAGCGGCTACGCCGGCAATGTTACCTGTACCAACACGGCCAGATAATGAAACGGCCAGCGCCTGAAATGATGATATTCCCTTTGTTGAACTCTTTCCTGATAGCAACAAGCGCCACATTTCAAAGAAGTGACGAATTTGCACAAAACGAGTCATGATTGAATAGAATAAGCCTGCCCCAAGGCACAAGTAGATCAGAGCTGGACTCCAGATAATTCCATTCAAAAAATCAACTAATGACTGCATGAGTATTTTCCCTGTTAGTTGTGTTTATGGTTATTTTTCACCCAAAACATTACCCTTTATGTAATGCAATTGTTAACTTTTTTGGCTAGAAATCCTTGGTATCGTGATGCTGAACACAGAATAACTAGATGTTGTTAAAATTTGGTTCCTACTGCTTATTCGTCATTTTTAAGTCGTAAGATTTGTGTTTGATTAAATATGCAGCACGGTTTCATTGAAGTGTGCTGCCGTTTAGGTGAGTTAAAAATGCCAATTGTTATGCGCTTTGTGGAGTAATTAACTGTTGCTTTTGGTTCAATTTCGCGTTTAAGCATAGCGGTACAAGTTGAGTGCAGCGTTATCCATTACTTTTATTTTTTCTCCTTTCATGATGCTTGCCAAAAGTTGACCTGAGCCACAAGCCATGGTCCATCCTAGTGTGCCGTGGCCAGTATTAGTAAAAAGGTTACTGTAAGGGGTGGCACCGATGATAGGAGTGCCGTCGGGCGTCATTGGTCTAAATCCACTCCAAAACTCTGCTTGGCTGAAGTCTCCGCCGCGAGGGAAAAGATCACGGATAACCATTTCTATGGTGTCTTTTCTCTTTTGTGGGAGAGAAGCGTCGAATCCGGCGAGCTCTGCTGTCCCTGCTACACGAATTCTGTCATCAAAGCGGGTCATGGCGACTTTATAGGTCTCATCCATCACCGTGGAACGAGGAGCCCATTGTGCGTCTTTGAGAGGAATAGTGAGTGAATATCCTTTAACAGGGTAAACCGGGATATCAATCTCGAGCTGTTTGAGCAGTGGCGTAGAATAGCTGCCAGAGGCGATAACAAATTGGTCTGCTTTGAATAACCCTCGGTTCGTTTGGACACCTATGACCTTTTTGCCTGCCGTAACCCAATTGCTCACTTCGGTATCAAACTCGAATCTGACGCCGTGGTTCTTTGCGAGCTCAGTCAGTTGTTGGCAAAACTGATAACAGTCCCCCGTTTCGTCATCGGGAAGATGCAAGCCACCGACTAATTTGTCTTTCATTAGAGCCAGTCCAGGCTCTTGTTCAATGCAGCGTTCTACGTCCATCAGCTCAAATCGGGTTCCGCTCTGCTGCAGAAGCTGCATGTCTTTTTCTATCGCATCGAGTTGTTGAGGGTTGCGGAATAATTGCAGTGTCCCAAACTGGCGACCTTGATATTCAATGGCATGCTCTTGACGTAATTGTTCTAGGCACTGACGGCTGTGATTCGCAATGGAAAGCATGCGGGCTTTGTTAATCTGATAGCGCGGCAGGTTACAGTTCGCCACCATCTTACTCGCCCAACGGATCATCTCTGCATTGATAGATGGTTTGATTTTGAGTGGCGCGTGCTCTTCCATTAACCACTTGATGGCTTTAACAGGAATACCAGGTGCAGCCCAAGGGGAAGAATAGCCATAAGAGATTTGCCCTGCATTGGCGAAACTTGTTTCCATTGCGCTGCTGGGTTGGCGATCAATAACGGTGACTTGATAGCCTGCTTGAGATAAATACCAAGCAGAAGTTAAGCCGATAACGCCGCTGCCTACTACGATGACTTCCATTGATGTACTCCACACATTTATCAGTAGTGGTTAGTTTCTTTTCTTTACCTTTTGTTAACAATCGATATAAATTACATACAGCATTTAGAAAAACTATAGGCTTAAGGATGAGAGGTAATCGGATAAGTGGCTTATGGCTGTTTACTCAAGTGGCGGAGCATCAGACTTTTACTGGTGCTGCGAGGTTCTTACACCTTACGACCGGAGCGGTTAGCCAGCAAATTATTCAGTTAGAAGCGTCGTTAGGTTTTACTTTGTTTGAACGGCATTCTCGCGGTATTCGTTTAACCGCAAAAGGCGGTCAATTGCACCAAGCGACGCAGTTTCATTTTTCAGAGTTAAGTAAACTGCTTGATGAGTTGAAAGCTGAAAAGCACACCAATGAAATTCGTTTAAAGCTCACCCCTTCTTTCGCTTTCAAATGGTTGGTTCCGAAATTAGAGAGTTTTCATCACGATAATCCAGATATCCAAGTACAAATTTTTGCGGAAGGGGCCTTGGTAAATAGTGAACGAAAAGACTATGACGTCGCTATTGACTACGGGCTTCATCCATACCGAGACAGCAATGCAGAATTGATCCTCGATGAACAATTGCTGCCCGTGATGAGCCCAAAATACCTTGAGGATCATCGGTGGCTAAAAGCCCCTTTGAATGGTCAAAAAGGGTTAATGTCGTCAGAGCAGTGGCAGAAGGCGACGTTACTCCACGATGCGATGCCGTGGGAAAAAGCGACGCGTGACTATGAGTGGTTGTATTGGGCATCCAATATGGGGGTAGACTTGAAAACCGATGTCGGACACTTTTTCAACCGAACCGATATGGCGATGTCAGCAGCAGAAGCAGGGGTTGGCATTGCGATGGCAAGACTGGCGCTCCTCGACGATGAGTTGACGACGCAGCGTTTGGTTTCACCATTTGAGCCGATTCCGGCCAATGCTGGGTATTATTTGATCATGAACACCCGTACTCATGCTACGGAAACGTTTCGAACTTGGCTGTTGCAACAATTGGGCTAGCATTTTATCTCTCTGTGAGTTATTCCTGTGTTCTTGGCTGAGAAAAACGGCAATATAACGTGATACCTCAAATAACACTGAGATACGATCACTAGAGCACCTCAGTGTGATTTTAGGGTGTGACTTAAATTAGACAAACATGCAGGGAAGAACATGAAAGACGAAACGCTGTCGATCCATTACGGCTACGAAACGGATCCAACCACCAAATCTGTTGCTACTCCAATTTATCAAACGGTCGCTTATGAATTTGAGAACGCCCAACACGGCGCTGATCTCTTCAACCTCGAAGTTCCAGGGAATATTTATACTCGCATCATGAACCCCACTAACGATGTACTTGAAAAGCGCATGGCCGCTTTAGAGGGAGGCATCGCGGGGTTGGTCGTCAGCGCAGGGAGCGCTGCGATTAACTATGCGATCCTGACACTGGCGCAAGCAGGCGATAACATCGTCTCTACACCGCAGCTTTATGGTGGCACTTATACCTTGTTCGCTCACATGCTGCCAAATCAAGGCATTCAGGTGAAGTTTGCTAAAGACGATAAGCCAGAAAGCTTGGCGGAACTGATTGATGAGAATACCAAAGCGGTGTATTGCGAGAGCATTGGTAATCCTGCCGGGAATATCATTGATCTAGAACGCGTGGCCGAGCTTGCTCATGCGCAAGGTGTCCCTGTGATTGTGGATAATACCGTTGCAACGCCAGTGTTGTGTAAACCGATTGAATTTGGCGCCGATATCGTAGTGCACTCGCTAACAAAATACGTTGGTGGTCACGGCACAACACTTGGCGGCGTGATAGTCGATTCTGGCAAGTTCCCTTGGGCGCTACACAAAGAACGCTTCCCAGTATTCAACCAACCCGAGCCTTCTTACCATGGGGTGGTGTATACCGAAGCGTTTGGTGAAGCCGCGTTTATCGGGCGCGCGCGAACCGTACCACTGCGTAATACAGGCTCGGCTTTATCGCCAATGAACGCGTTTATGCTGATGCAAGGATTAGAAACGCTCTCGCTACGGATGGAGCGCCATACCGAGAACGCACTCAAAGTCGCTGAATTTTTGGAACAACATGACAAAGTGAGTTGGGTCAGCTACGCCGGATTACCAAGTTCAAAACACTTCCCGCTCGCAGAGAAATACATGAAAGGTAAGCCTTCGGCGATTTTGTCGTTTGGTTTGAAAGACGGTTATGAAGCGGGGGTGCGTTTTTATGATGCACTAACAATATTTAAACGCTTGGTGAATATTGGTGATGCGAAGTCACTGGCTTGTCACCCAGCGTCGACGACTCACCGTCAGTTGAGTGAAGCGGAACAAAAGCAAGCAGGAGTGTCACCTGAGATGATCCGTTTATCCGTCGGTATTGAACATATCGATGATATCTTGGCGGATTTAGAGCAAGCGCTAAACGCGTAAAATAACGCTGATATAATGCTTTTGGGTTCCCATAAGCCAGCCTAGTAAAAGGCTGGCCTTATTGTATTTTTAATGATTTATTTCTTTTGGGTTGTGGTATGACAAAAGCTCATATGGGGTGAGTTTTATTCTCTTGTTCTTGCTGCCTTTACTCCTGATGATGTGGATGAATGTTGAACAGAAGAAGGGACTCAGATGTCGAATGTTTTTCATCGTCATTGTCACAACACACTACCAACTATCGACTATGGAGAAGGGGTTTACCTGTTTGATAAGCAAGGTAAGCCGTATCTCGATGCTTGTGGTGGCGCTGCGGTATCAAACCTTGGTCATAGCCATCGAGCCGTTAAGCAAGCCATGTTGGATCAAATTGAGCGCGTGCCGTTTGCCCATACTGGCTTTTTTACTAGTGAGAGTAGTGAGCGATTGGCGGAGCTGATTTGTCAGCACATGTCACCGCAATTTAATCACGTTTATTTAGTAAGTGGTGGCTCGGAGGCTATGGAATCGGCACTAAAAATGGCGCGTCAGTATTTTGTGGAAGCCGGAAAACCAGAGAAAAGTCAGTTTATTGCTCGGCGACAGAGTTATCACGGTAATACGCTCGGTGCTTTGGCGGTGGGAGGGAATGAGTGGCGACGTGAACCTTTCAAACCCATTTTGGCCCCCAGCCATCATATCGCACCTTGTTACGCCTATCGTCATCAGCAGCATCATGAGTCAGAGTTGGAGTACTCACTGCGCGCGGCAAATGAGTTAGAAGCGAAAATTCTCGAGTTAGGTGCAGAGAAAGTTATGGCCTTTGTGGTGGAGCCTATTGTGGGGGCGACGGCAGGTGCGGTGCCGGCAACTCAAGGTTACCTTACCCGTATTCGTGAGATCTGCGATCAATATGAGGTGTTGCTTATCATGGACGAAGTGATGTGCGGCGTGGGTCGAAGTGGGCGTTTTTTTGCTTTTGAACAAGAAGGTGCGGAACCAGACCTTGTCTGTTTGGCGAAAGGGCTCGGTGCGGGGTATCAACCTATCGGTGCCGTAGTCGTGAATGACAACGTTTACCAAGCGATTGAAACCGGCAGTGGTTTTTTCCAACATGGACATACCTTTATGGCGCATCCCGTCGCTTGCGCGGCAGCGGTGGCGACAATTGAAACCATTTTCCAGGAAGACTTATTAGCCTCGGTTAATCAACAAGGGGCTCTTTTGCATAATGAGTTAATGGCAGCGTTGTCTCACTTGCCGTATATCGGAGATATCCGTGGGAAAGGATTATTTTTAGGTATTGAGTTAGTCGCGGATAAAGAGACCAAAGCACCGTTAAACAAAGCAACATTGGCAGATAAACGCATCAAACAGCAAGCGATGAAAAATGGACTCATGTGCTATCCAATGGGCGGCACGATTGACGGGATAAACGGGCATCATATTTTGCTTGCTCCCCCTTTCATTATCCAGCCGCAACAGATTGACGAGCTAGTGGACAAATTAGCAGATACGTTAAACGAGGTCGCAAAAACATGGACGTAGAAAGAACGTTTACGAGGGAGCCGATCGCGCTTATCGTTGCGCCAAACGGTGCAAGGAAGAGTAAACAAGATCACGTTAACTTACCGATGACAATTGACGAGTTAGTTGCTGAAGCGATAGCGTGCCAAACGGCAGGGGCTGCCATGATCCATCTGCATGCCAGAGACGCCACATGATCCATCTGCATGCCAGAGACGCCAATGGATGCCATTCATTAGACATTGCAGAGAACATGGCGATATACCAAGCCGTGAAAGAAGCGGTAGGAGAGGCGATGCTCGTCCAGCTCACCACCGAAGCGGTCGGCATATATACCCGACAACAACAAATGGCAGTCGTTAAAGCGCTGAGGCCGGAAGCGGCTTCTTTTGCTTTGAGGGAATTGATCCCCGATAGTGGGTACGAAAATGAAGGAAGCGCCTTTTTTTACTGGGTGGCAGAGCAAAACATCCTGAGTCAAATCATTCTCTACGATCAGGCTGATATTGAACGCTATTTCTCACTGCGTGATCGAGGCGTATTACCAATACATAATCAGCATGCGTTGGTGGTGTTAGGTCGTTATCAGCACGCACAACAATCGTGTCCATGGGATTTAAGAGGCTTGAGTTTGGAGCGTTTTATGGAACAAAAGGTGCGATGTGCGGTTTGTGCTTTCGGTGCGAAAGAGCAAGATTGTTTGACCAGTGCGATGTTATTGGGGCTAGATGTTAGAGTCGGGTTTGAAAACAATCATAGTGATGCAAGCGGCAAGTTGGCTCGGAGCAATGCTGCGCAAGTTGAAGCGTTAAGTAAGATAAGTCAACATTTGAACATTCCGTTACACAATGCCCACTCATGGCATAACGCCTTACAAGTCACGAGATAGAAATAGAAAAAGGCACCAATGGCGCCTTTTATTGTTTTTTTCGTTAACTTTCTGGCTGTATTACCGACTGTCGCGCTGGGTGTGTAACGAATACGGCGATCACGGCTGTAATTGCCAATGCAAAACAGTAATAAGAGTTGGCAACCACTTCGAGTGGAGACAAATTAAATACTGAGCCGAGTAACAGTACTTGAGCACCGTATGGTAAAACACCTTGAACCACGCACGAAAAAATATCCAACAAACTTGCCGAGCGACGAGGAGAGATATTGTTCTCTTCTGCTAACTGACGCGCAACACTGCCCGATACAATGATAGCCACGGTATTGTTAGCCGTACAGCCATTAACCATCGAAACCAGACCAGCAATGCCCAGTTCACTTGCACGGCTGTTTGCGTGCTTAGAGTGGCGAGAGCCAAATGTGTGGATCAGGTTGCTGATTAAATTGGTCAAAAATGCAAGGCCGCCTTGACGACGCATGAGTTCACTCAGGCCACCAATCAGCATCGAGAGTAGGAAAATCTCCTGCATATTACCAAAGCCGGTGTATACGTCTTGCGCTAAGTTAGTCAGCCCATAATCATCAATCGACGCTAAGCTCACACTACCAGCTAACAAAATACCGATAGACAGCACAACAAATACATTTACGCCAGATACCGCCAAAATCAAAATAGTCACGTATGGCAGCACTTTCAGCCATTCAATGGCGCCAGTCTCAGGTACTTGGGTTGCGGTACTGTTGAAAGCAAAAATAACAATAGCGACCATTGCCGCAGGCAAGGCAATACGAATGTTTTCTTTAAACTTATCTTTCATCTCACAGCCCTGAGAGCGAGTCGACGCGATGGTCGTATCAGAGATAATCGACAGGTTGTCACCAAACATCGCCCCACTTAGTACGACACCAGCTGTTAATGGCAAGCTCATGCCAGCAGACTCTGCAATCCCCAAGGCTACAGGAGCGACGGCCGCAATGGTTCCCATTGAGGTTCCCATAGCGGTGGCGATGAAAGCCGAGATCAGAAAGACTCCCGGTAAGATCATGCTTGTCGGGATGGCAGATAAGCCGAGGTTTACCGTTGCATCTACGCCCCCAGAGGCTTTTGCCACGGCGGCAAATGCGCCAGCAAGCAAGTAAATCATACACATAGCGATAATATCTTGATGACCTACGCCACGCATAAAGTGTTCAATAGAGCGGTTGAGCTTATCTTTACTTAGAAGAAAGGCAACGATGATTGCAGGCAATACCGCGATTGGAGCGGGCAACTGATAGAACGCAAATTCAACGCCCTGAAGAGACAAGTAGGTACCTACACCAATAAAAAGCGCAAGAAAGACAATAAGAGGGATCAGTGCTACCGCAGAAGGTGTGATTGTTTTAGCTGTGTGCTGGGAACCGGACATGTAAACAACAATATTAATAATAAGAGAGAAGAGCAGACTAATCTCACATTTATATATTGTCAACGTCTGGACGTCTAAATGGCTGTTGATTTTTTTCCTGACGAGAAAGAGAAAAAAGCTCGTGTCACATATCCAATTGATACCACGAGCTTTTATGTTGGCTAACGTGATTGCGTCGATTTGGCTTTTTTGCGCTTGATGACCCCGAAGAGCATCCACATAAACAGGATTGCAGCGAGTGCCCAAACAAGATATTTGTGCTCGGTATACAGGTTGCTAAGTAAGCTAAGGTGTTCGAAGGCATAGTTGGTAAACAAACTGAATACCAACACCCAGACTGTTGCTGCGAGTGCATTGCCGATTAAGAACTCTTTACGTGGCATCTTAGCAATGCCACAGGCAAGGGGTATAAATTGCTTCATGCCTTCAATAAAGCGACTTACCACCAAACATGTTGGCCCGTATTTTTGGATAGAGAGTTGAAGCGTCTGCATTTTTGGCCCAGAAATGTAGCCCTTTTTATCCAGCCAACCTTCAAAGTAGTAACCGATTAGGTAGCCACAGGTATTGCCCAAAAAGCAGCTCAACCAAGATACCATCATCACCATACTTAAGCTCATGACCTGTTCTGAAGAAAGGAGCGATGCTGCGATCATCAGAGACTGTCCTGGCATTGGAATGCCTACCCCCTCAAGAAAGATACTGACGATAAGCGCAAGATAGCCATATTGCTCCAGCAAAGGCTTCATGGACATGAGTAGATCGTTGATATGTTCCAAAAGCTTTCCCCTAATGAAGGCGAAACGAAGATGGAGTGATACTCCGATTGTATTATCCGGTCAATTGTTGTTTCTCAAAAGCACGGAAACTGACATTGTTTAATAATTCTGGCTAACTTTACGTCGAAGATAAAGAACCCTCGCCAGCCATCGCAGGTGAAAAGCTAACGAGGTGTTGCCATTATTCTTTTGCTTTGGTGAATGCACCATACAAATCGAGGCGGCGATGACGTAAGTTGGTCACTGAGCCTTCGGTATTAAGTTGCTTCAACTTAGTTAGGTCAACGTCGGCAAAGATGATCATCTCAGTGTTGGCGCTGGCTTCTGTTAGCGTTGAGTCGTGTGGGAAATAGATATCGGAAGGCGAGAATACTGCCGATTGTGCGTATTGAATGTCCACGTTATCCACACGAGGTAGGTTCCCAACACTGCCGCCAATTGCAACGTAACATTCGTTTTCGATAGCGCGCGATTGAGAGCAGATGCGTACTCTTTGATAGCCGTTTTTGGTGTCTGTCCAGAAGGGGACAAACACAATTTGTGCGCCTTGTTCGGCCAACATTCTGCCCAATTCTGGAAACTCGCTGTCGTAGCAAATAAGAATACCGACTTTCCCTGCATCCGTTTCAAATACTTGAACGTGATCTCCGCCGTCAATCACCCAATCTCTTTGCTCATGTGGTGTGATGTGGATTTTATACTGTGCGTTGATTTGACCATCACGCTGCAGTAAGTAAGCGACGTTATAGAGTTTGCCGTCTTCGATAACTGGCATACTGCCCGCAATAATATTGATGTTGTAAGTCACCGCCATTTGCGAGAAACGATGTTTTATCTCTTCGGTAAAGCTCGCTAAAAAGCGAATCGCTTCTACTGAGTTTTTATCATTTTTTAATCCCATTAGTGGGGCATTAAAGAACTCTGGAAACAGAGCAAAATCCGCTTTGTAGTTAGCAAGAGAGGAGATAAAAAACTCGGCTTGATCCAATAAATCTTCCAAATCATTCATCGCACGCATTTGCCATTGCACAACACCGATGCGGATCAACGTTTTTTCTACGTCGTGTACCGACTGAATATCTTCTTCGTAGAAAAAGTTATCCCATTCCAATAACGTTGCGTAGCCTTCAGAGGCGCTGTCTTCTGGTAAGTAACCACGCATAATGCGTTTAACATCGAAATCGTTGGCGAGTTGGAAAGATAAGATTGGGTCGTGCAGTTCTCGGCGCTTAACTTTATTGATGTATTCCGCGACGCTCAACTCATCTGAGTGATTATGGTAATTCGGAATACGACCGCCAGTTAATATTGCTTTGAAATTTTTGCTTCGACACAATTCTTTACGTGCATCATACAAGCGACGTCCTAAGCGAAGGCCTCGGTAATCTGGATGAACAAACACATCTAAGCCATACATCGCGTCACCCGTGACTTGATTTTGGATAACGTTATTTTCAGTAATGATGTCGGTGTATAAGTGAGGAAGTGAAAAACGATTGTAATTTACTTTTATTGTTAATGCTGCACCGATAATCTTGCCATTATCTTCGATACAGATCTGACCATCAGGAAACTGATGAATAAGATCCATAATTGTCAGACGGGGCCATGAGCCACCCACATCTGGAAAAACCAGGTCCATTAGTTCTGCGAGCTCAGGGTAGTCGGTTGGCTCAATGGTACGTAAAGAGAGCTTGGGCGAATTGGTGTCCATATCTTTCAATCCATTTATCCTTTTCAAACAATATTAATGAGAATGCCATAAATTTGAACATACATACACTAATAGCAATTTTGAGCTGCTGTGACTCATACAAATAAGTTAAGCGGAAGCACTGGTATGACTCAGCTTGCTTTTTAACCATTCGTGAAACATCACCACTTTGTTGGCGGATAAGCGATAGTTTGGAATCATCACGTAATAGCCATAACCACTTTCTAATGAAAGGTTGAGAATATGCTGAATATCTCCCCGCTGAATCGAATATCGCGCCATAAAGTCTGGCAGTAGCGCGAAGCCTTTTGTCATTCTGACCGCCTCACAAGCTAAATAAAAATGTTCAAATCCCACAGCGTGATAAGTGATTGGGTTATCCAAAGAGTGGGTGAGTTTGAATTGTTCCCATAATTGAGGGCGAGTGGTTTGAGGAATTAATGGATAATGGTTGATCGCTTGCTTCGTTTTTAATGTAGGGAGAGAGGCGTCGCCCACCAAAAGTAATATTTCCTTACACAGAAGTTGGCTGTATTCATAATGAGTCGACAAAGGAAGGCATCGGACATGTAGATCACTTTCACCGTGAAGGTTTCTGAGTACGCTATCTCCGGTATGAATTTTTACCCGAACATTGGGGTACCGCTGGTGGAAGTCATTAATATGCGGCACCAACCACAAACTCGCAAATGAAGGTGTAACATCTACTACCAGCAGCTCTTGCTCGGTGCCTGATTGAATCAGATTAGCGGTGGCATGCTGTATTAGCCCTAACGCTTCAGTAACTTCTGGTAGGTAACGCTGCCCTTCTTCCGTTAATTCAATACCATTTAAGCCTCGCTGAATAAGAGGCAACCCTACCAGTTGCTCTAGGCTAGCGATTTGTTTGCTTACGGCACTTTGCGTCACACACAATGTGTCTGCTGCTTTAGAAAAACTTAAGTGGTTTGCGACCGCGACAAAGGTTCTCAATGCCCGAATAGAAGGGTACTCACTGCCTTTTAACATTACTCATTTCCATTGAATGCTACTTATTGAAAGAGTATAGGATTTAATCGTTGGTGCAAACTTGTAACCCTCGTCCATCAGTGAGCAATCGTTCTTTGTCAGTTGATTAGCGAAAAAGTCTTGCCGTCACTCTACTGTTTCAAGTACCCAAAATTATCTTAGATATGAGTATAGGATAAATCATAGGGTACTAAAACGTGAGAAGCTATGAGGTGTGATGAGGCGGTATGAAACAGAGAGAAGAGTTAATTAGTTGAATTTTCGTAGTTTTAGAGGCAAAAAAAGAGATGCAAAAAAAAAGGCCACCCGAAGGTGGCCTTTTCCAAACGTTTGGTGGGCTGGCGTAAGTTGATCTTGTTATTTAATTGTCTGATTTTATAGTGTTTAATTCGGTTTGATTTTTTGTTTGGTTACTAAGATGGTTACTAAAGTTCATGATGTCAATTCCAAGCTGCAAAAAAGGAGTTATCTTGAAGTCGAGAACGCAAGATATGTCACATTTACTCAACCCTAGTCCTTTATGTTTAAAAGAGGTGCTTTATCTTTCCTTTCTATTTATTAGTAATTAAACTACGTTCTATATTTTATTCTCTATTAGTTATTTACGAGTTGATTGGTTACCAGTTTTATATTATTTTACTTTTTAAATAACTTTTCATGCTCTTGGTCGATGATTTTCTGTAACGTAGTACTGATATTGCTATAGCTATGATTGACAATTTGGTCTAGTTTGTTCTTTGTTTCAGGGAGCATAGTCGTAGAAAAAGAAAGCTTCCCATTATTTCGGTTTTTTTTGCTGCTCCACTTCTTGCTTATTTTTGAAATTACAGCTTGTTGCTCAAGATTAGAACTTAGGAGATCTAAAATCGTTTGAGATATCGCTGTTGGGTCATTGACCGTGCAGTGTTCAAAGATTTTAAGTTGTTTATCTATTTCGTCGACCTTAATTAATTCCTCATAAAAGAATTGACTCTTTCTAAATGATTCATCTTCGTTTTTTGACTTGGTTATGAATCGTTTAAATCTATTATTTGTAAAAACGCGCATCCATTCATCATGTAATTCTCTTAGATAATCATCTATAACGTCAAATAGTAAACACTTATAGTTTATGAAATTAATGACTTGTTCTAGCTTGTTGTTTAAATTATTACTTTTTTTATTGAAGTAATCATTTATTTCTTCGCTAATTATTAAGTTTGATAACTTATTAATGTTATCTTTATTTCTCTTAAAGAACGCAATATCATCCAATATTTCTTTTAGGTAATTAATTTCATGGTTAAAGTTTAGTTGTATATACCCCCAAAGCCAATTAATAGTTCTTGATGATTGGTGTAGATTATTAAGCTTGATATCAAATAAATCAATTATTTTATTCTTTGTACTATTTTGTATTAAAAATGAATTTATTTCGCTGGTGTTTGTTTTTTCATCGTCTGGTAATAGTTCATTGTATCGAATAAATTTATTCTTAAATGTGTTTGAATTATCAACTAACAAGTTGATGGACCGATTTCTTCCTCTGTTAGCGCTAGCTCTCCTTTTAATATAGATAAAATATGTGGCATTAATAATATCGATACTTTGCTTTATTTTTATTTCTTGAATTACCATGAGCCCCTTCAACCTTTATGTGAACATTATGTTACAAAACATGCTGGTTATAATGTAGTTATATGCGGAAGATTGCGCAAGTATTTGCGAGGTTTTTACTCGGAATATGTGATGCTTTATCACAGATGCATAAGTTATTTTCAATAGGTTTACTTGGGTTGTAGAGGTACATGTTACCATTTCCTATGTCCTTAACTTCCGAGTTGATGAACAGTGTAAGCCCTTTCCATTTACTACCTTCACCGAAAGAAACAGTGTCGGTAATGTTTAATATATCACTACTTATCTATACCAGTATTCATATCTACTATATCTCTAAGATAATAACTCATTGAGTATCTACTAAAAAGTAACAGAGAACTCACCTCTATGAACAAGAGGAGAGTTCACATGACAAATCGTAAAAACAAACTAATTAAACAAAAAGAATTCAAAGGAATAAATCTAATTACTAGAGAAAAGGAATTGATAGAGAGCAGAGTAAGAAAAATTTATGAAGTATTAACTCATGCTACTAATTGTTTCCCTAGAACATTTGCATTCAGAGTAGACCTTAGATTTCCGAGTGACTATAAGTTTGAGGAAGAATTTCCTTATATGAAGAAGTTCTTTGGATCTTTAGAAAGTCAAATAGCAGAGGAATTAAAAAGAAGAAAAAGGAGGTTTAGTTCTGTTAGTGAAGAAAGGGTGCGATATATATGGTGTAAAGAAATCGATAAATCAGATAACCCACATTATCATCTAGTGATTTTTCTCAACAAAGATAACTTCCAAAGTTTAGGCGATTTTAAACGTGTAATTAGAGATGAGCGAAAATGTAAGTACTTATACCAAATGTTATTATGTGCTTGGTCACGAGTATTAGGCATTGAACTTGAAGATGCTCATAAGGTTGTATATATACCAGAAAATGCAACTTATAAAGTTCGCTCTTTTGAGGGAGAAGAGGTTGCGGGAAATTATGAATTCACAAGTTTGTTTAATCGTTCTATCTATTTAGCTAAAGCGCGCACTCAAGCAATAGGAGCGCGTAGAAACTTTAGCACGAGTGTTAAGTAATTTGTGTTATTTTTATCATATATTATGACGAGTGTTCATACAGTAATGAATAATGACGTTTTGGGCGTAAAAAAGAAAGGAGCCTAAGCGGTAGTGTTTAGAAATCTGTGTCATTTCAGTATGATATACAAAACAGGAATGACACATGAACAAAGACTTCGATCTAGAACAAGCTATTAAAGCCCTTCAGTCAGGCCAAGACCTGACAGGTAAAGATGGCTTCTTAACTCCGCTCATTAAACAAATCACAGAAGCTGCTTTGAAAGCAGAACTCGAACAGCACCTTGAAGGTGATGAGCAACCTAACCGTAAGAACGGCTCAAGCAAGAAAACGATTAAGTCTTCTGTCGGCACGTTTGAACTGGATACCCCACGCGACCGCTCTGGAACATTTGAACCCCAGTTAGTTAAGAAGAACCAGACTAAATTGACCGATGAGATCGACCGTAAGATCCTATCCATGTTCTCGCTCGGTATGAGCTACCGTGATATCCGTGGTCACGTAGAAGATATGTATGGCATTGATGTCTCTGAGGCCACCATCACAGGTGTTACCGACCGTTTGATACCTGAGCTGAAGGAGTGGCAGCAACGTCCGCTCGATGCACTTTATCCCTTTGTCTGGCTTGATGCCATCCACTATAAAATCAAAGAAGACGGACGCTACGTTAGCAAAGCGATATACACAATATTGGGCTTAGATGTTGAGGGGAAAAAGGAGCTACTCGGTCTTTATCTGTCAGAGTCGGAAGGCGCTAATTACTGGCTCTCCGTGCTAACAGATCTGTATAACCGCGGCGTTGAAGATATCTTGATCGCCTGCGTAGATGGGCTAACAGGCTTCCCAGAAGCGATAGCAACCATCTATCCTGATACAGAAGTTCAGCAATGCATCATTCACCAAATCCGTAACTCTATGAAATATGTTGCCTCTAAGCATCAGAAGGCGTTTATGGCCGACTTGAAGCCAGTCTATCGGGCTGTCAGCAAAGAAGCGGCCGAGATGGAGTTGGATCGTTTGGAAGCCAAATGGGGACAGCAATACCCAATAGTGATTCGTTCCTGGCGGAACAAATGGGCAAATTTATCGGTTTACTTCAAATATCCAGAATACGTCCGAAAGGCTATTTACACGACAAATGCTATTGAAGCCGTACATCGCCAATTCCGTAAACTGACCAAAACTAAGGGTGGGTTCCCAAATGAAAATAGCTTGCTTAAGCTACTGTATGCTGGGATATTGAATGCTTCTAAGAAATGGACAATGCCAATACAGAATTGGAATATGACATTGTCTCAACTGGCGATTCATTTTGAAGGTCGCTTGGATGACGTCTTAGATATTTAGCCAAAATTAGCTGACACAGAATTCTGAACGCCCTCGCCTAAGCCCCTTTCTTTTTATCTATCAGTTATTCTTAACTAAAGTTACACATGCTTTCCATGGAAAGTTAGCTGGTGATGGGGTTACTGTATTAACTGAAATGCAGTCATCAACTGTACCTTCAAAGTTCACATCCTTTAGGCGATACGTAATATCAACTCCAGTATCACGATATTCAATATTTTCGATTTCACCGTGCTGGAATTCACCAATTACTTCGAACGTCATAGGTCGACCTTGGTAATCAATAGTGCTAGCGCCAGCTGGATATACACTCCCGATAGCGTCTTCAGATACACCTACAGAGATACCTGAAGTGTAGTTAAACACAGGTAGGTCTTTGCTAGGCAGTACGCCATCACCATCAACATCAATGAAGTAATCGATGTGTGGGATAGTGAATTCAAGACCGTTCTTAGTGAAGTACTCTTTAGTGTTCTCGTAGGTGTTACCTGCGTATAGGCTAAAGCGGTAGTCGTTAAGTAGGTCTTTCATTTCAGTGAATTCAGATGAGTCAGGGTTAACTAGAACTTTACCGATGTTCTCGATTTCTTGCTCTAGCGCAGTACCTTTGTCCGTTGCCATCTGTAGCGTAGTTGCAGAGATCGCCAGTAGGATAGTACTGGTGTCTTCTGCGTTAGTTAGGTTAGTTTCATAGAAGTTCACACCTTCGCTAGATACTGCATCGTAGTTGTAGATGTCTAGCAGGTTACGAGTTGCCATGTCTACTGCTTCTACGAAATCAACGCCAGCTTCTACCTGCGCCATAACAGACTGCTTCATTACCGCCGTAGCAGTGTTGAAGTTAGCGGCAGAGGTTTCAGACATGTCAACGAAAGCGCTCATTGTCATTTGGTCGTCTGTTGAGCCAGTGATTTCATTGAAGTAGTAACCTTCAGCTTCAAGCTCTGCGTACTTACTACCGAAGCGTTCGTTTACGCTGTAGTTACCAACGTAGTCTTCTATCTGGGTAGTGTGTGTAACACCTGTAGCAACGAACTCGTCATTAAGCTCTTTGATAGTAACAACAGAGCCCGGCTGTAGAGGACCTTTCTGTACAGCACCACTAAATTGATACTGCTGACCAGAATCATTGTTATGTCCATCTGATGAGCTGCCACCACACCCTGTTAAGGCGACAGGTACAGTAAGTGCAGTGGCAAGTAAGGTTTTAGATAGGTTCATTCTATTTCTCCATAATGGGTATAAGAGGGTTATATGGTGTTGAATTCACAGTGAGTGTCAGTCAGATTAAATAGTTGCTGAATGTCCAAAGACAGTAGCGTTGCATCGGTTTGGAGATCGAAGCGAAAGCTCGACATCGTCGATTCATGGATGTTGCTTAGGGAGAGAGTGTTTAGTTTGGTATGCGCGTGTTTACGCCAAACGAGATAAGCGTTTCCGTGATGAAGTACAAGACCGATTGGTTGAACGTTAGTTAGGCGTAGATTGTGGTCACCATCGTTTATCTTTAGTGAGATAAGACGTTGCTGAAGTGTCGCTAGACAAACAATTTGGAATACACCAACGTTAATGTATAGCGGCTCACCGCTTATCGCAGTGTCAGTAACATGCACTTTGGATGACCAATGACTTTGAATTCCTTTTATGTTTTCAGGTGCAATACCTGAGAGAAAGTTATCCAGTAAAGAAGTAAGGCTGTTAGGCAGTTGATGCTTGGTTGACTCGATTAACCAATAGAGCAGCACTGCTTCATGGGCAGTAGTACTCAATGCAAGCGTCTCGGCTTTTTGGTAACCAAAAGGTTTATCGCGATCATCCACCATGACATCAGGAAACATGGCACAAATAGCGGACAGATTACGTTGGACAGTGCGTAAGGAGCGATCTAAACCAAGCGGTGAAAGTTGAGCTTGGATTTGTTTAGCGGTGATTTTCTTATTGTAAGGAATAAGGTTGTAAATCGCCAAGATAAGCTCAAGGTGGTACTGAGTTTGGTTAGGTTGCGTCATGGTAAGCTCAACGAGGTTCGTTCTATTGGGTATGACGATATCAAAAAGGCGCGACAAAGCATGTCGTATCAATATCTTAGGCGAAATCGCTGCGACGAGTTCTATCGCACTTGCGTCATGATGTGTCGTAATGAAGGGGAAGAAGGTCACTTTCCAACGATAGATAAATGGATCTCATCAAAAACGACTTTTGAAAGGTGACGAGCGAACGTTTTCATCCATATCTGCAAAAGATCTAGAACCTCTGGATGATTGAGATTAGCTGAGCCAGTATCCGGTTGGTAACACCAACCATTTGCTAAATGGAAATAAAGCTCAGGCTCTACTGAGTGCGCGCCTTCAAATGGATAAGAAAAGCTAGCAAAGAAGACAACCTGCCAAGGCTCTGAACTTGAAGCGCGTTTAAACTGCACTTCAACAGGATGTATTCCTTGACCATTCCGATAATAGTTCAGTTGACGACAATTCAAGACTAGCCGCTTTGCCTCATCGGATAAGTTGTAACGCGTGAACAATACTTCTAATTGTTGATGAAGTTGAGGTACTAACGAAACGTCACCACAAATCGTACTGATCATAGCCACCCCCTTTCTGCGAACGAGACACTGCTGTCTCCTACAACGATATGGTCAAGCACCCTGACATCCACTAACGCTAAAGCGTCGATGAGCTTGCGTGTGATACGCCTATCCGCTTGAGATGGAGAAGGGTCACCGGAAGGGTGGTTATGCGCCAGAATGACCGCTGCTGCATTTACTTCCAAGACGCTTTTGATGACCTCGCGCGGATAAATGCTGGCGGAATCAATGGTGCCTTTAAAGAGTGATTTAAACTCGATGACACGGTGTTGGTTATCAAGCAGTAGCAGAGCGAAAACCTCGTGCTCCGCGCTGGCTAGTTTGAATCTAACATACTCTTTGGTTGCATCCGGGTTACAAAGGGCATTACCTCGAACGTAGCGGTTAGCGAGGATTGCAGCTGCGCGATCCAAAATCTTGTTTTCTCTGTATTTCAAACCTTTTTGGTAATCAGTATGTGGGGTTGACATAAGTCCTCCAATTGAAATGGTTGATGTATTTCAAGAAGAAGACATATATCTGAAAGTTGCTCATTTCGAAGGTGAGAGCACGTATTTTTTAACTCACGAATGAATCTCATGGATAAATAATGAGGATAAACCCATGAGATTTTTGAAACTGAAAGAAGTAATGGATAAAACTGCACTTAGTCGCTCTGCTATCTATCGAAAAATGAACGATGGTGACTTTCCTCAAACGATCAGCTTAGGTGATAGAGCGGTTGCATGGTTAGAGAGTGAAGTTGACGACTGGATGGAGTCAATGCTCCAAGCCCGTTAACGGTATGAATTAAAAAGATTACAAATATATTTCATCGTAATGTGACTGAGTTCAGCAGATTTGGCTGAGCGAAGCTCATGTAGTGTTTTCGGGGCTGCTAAATGGCAGTCTTCTTTATTCTTTTATCATAAGAGGAAACAAGCGATGTCATGGTATCAAACTACGGGCAAAGTCGTTGCAGGAACGGTAAGTATGGTGACTGTAATTAAAGCCGCACCGGTTTTTGGTTCAATAGGTACGATAACGACGGGAGGCTTCGTCGTGTCAGCAATTGTAGGTGCTTCAGCAGCCTTAATAGATAAAGCTGTAAACCCAGCGAAGTCAGAAACGCCTTTGGTTTCATCTAAAGCCCAAAAATAGGAAATAGTCATCTCATCATTATTAAAAATATACCGTTATCTTTTAGGTAACGGTTTTTATGCTTATGAAGTAAAAAGCTTACTGCTGAAACAGCATGAGATTGGCATATTTTCACTATTCAATACCACTTTATTTTTTGTCCAATATTGAACGTATACATTAAAGAAAAGACTAGCTGTGTCATATTAATGTGTCTCTGTGTGAATGAGTCTTTGGTTAACTAAATTTTGCCCCTTTCCATGCCAGTGATGCTCAATCTCATGAATCACTTACAGGTGGTTTGACTGTAGTGATGTGATGGACGCCTCAGCACTCAAGTTTCGCGGTATCTGCCAAACTTGATGCTGATAGTAAACCTAAAGGGCTGCCATTATGGATATAAAAGTTGTTGGAATTGATTTAGCCAAAAATGTATTTCAGGTTTGTGTTTGTCTTGTAGATCATTCAATTAAGAGTAATCAAAAAGTTAGACGCAATAAGCTACTCGATAAAGTAAGGCAATTTCCTCAAGGAACTTTAATTGCAATGGAAGCATGTGGGACCTCTCACTATTGGGGGAGGAAGTTCAAAGAGTTAGGCTTCGATGTTCAGCTAATTCCAGCCCAACATGTTAAGCCATTTGTCTCAAGCCAAAAGAACGATGCGAATGATGCTCTTGCTATATGTGAAGCAGCTTTTCGACCTAATATCCATAAAGTGCCTATAAAAACGGTAGATCAACAAGATATTAAATCATTACGCTGTGTTCGGGCCCGCTTAGTCCAAAACAGAACGGCGACAGTAAACCAAATTCGCAGTTTAGCAGGTGAATCTGGCGTTATTTTTAGTGTCGGAAGAATAAAACTGCAAGCGTCCCTGATAGATGCTTTAGAAGATGGAAGCAACGATCTTTCGTATACTCTCCGTAGCCTTCTTAAATCTCTATATGATGATTTATGCGCTTTAAATTATCGAATAGAGTGATATTAAAGCTCTTTGTCAAAATCAACCTCGCTACGAAGCACTGCTTTCAATTCCTGGATTTGGGCCATTAGTAACAGCGAGTTTTATTAGTGAGATAGGTTCAGGTCTACAATTCAAAAATGGCAGGCAGTTATCTGCATGGTGCGGATTAGTACCAACTCAATCTAGTTCTGGTAGTAAAATCCGCTTAGGGAGCATCACAAAAAATGGCAGCGCCGATCTGCGTGTGTTACTTATTCATGGCGCGAGAGCTGTAGGGCGTTTTGCCAACAAACGGCAAGATAAACTTGGGCAATGGTTCAACGCTTTAGCTGTCAGACAAGGTAAACATAAAGCTGTGGTCGCACTTGCGAATAAACTAGCTCGTATAGCATGGAAAATATTAACAGGAAGCCATGACTTTGACGTAAACAAAGCCTTTGCATAATAACCTCAAGAAAGTTTACATACACTGATGAATAAACGGTTAACCGTACCTATTGTAACCTGAGTTGACCAAGGCATTAAATGCCGATGTAGTGATTAGGCAATAGGTTTCGGATTTACATCAAGGCGCAGGCGAAAGAGCCTGTAACGACGCCGAATATATGGTAGTGAACCAATCATTCAAAAGTGTTGTAAAAGCTGAGGCGTCCATATATGGTCAACTAAAATTGGCCACGATTTTAGAGTTTTCCAAATATAATCGTTCTCATTCATTGGGCGTTAGGCCACCGTTATACTGATGTGGCCTGAGTTGGCAGTAATATCCGATAATGTAGCGGTTGATCTCTTGTTGAGCCTCAGCGAAGCTACGATAACCCACAGTTGGCACCCATTCCGTCTTCAGACTTCTAAAGAAGCGCTCCATTGGCGCATTATCCCAGCAATTTCCTCTGCGAGATAAACTCTGTTTTATTTGAAAACGCCACAGTAATTGGCGGTATTTACGACTTGTATAGTGACTACCTTGATCGCTATGGAACATGACACCTTTAGGCTTACCACGTGACTCATAAGCCATCGAAAGAGCTTTACCTGTTAACCGAGTATCCGGTGATAAAGACATCGACCAACCAATCACTTTGCGAGCAAAAAGATCGATAACAACCGCTAAATACATCCACCGATTACCTGTCCAAATATACGTAACATCGCCAACCCAGACTTCATTTGGGGCGGTAACAGCAAACTGACGACCTAAGTGACTTGGAATTTCAATATGTTCTTGCGAAGCCTTTCTGTAACGATGCTTTGGTTCTTGGCAACTCACTAAACCAAGAGTTTTCATAAGCTTTTTTGCTTGGTATCGGCTCAGCTTTACGCCCTGATTTGTGACTATATCTGCAATGGTTCTCGCTCCCGCTGAGCCATTGCTTGCGGCGTGAGCCTCGCTAACCAAGCTGCGAAGTTTTACTGTTTCAGCATTAATTACCGTTGGGCGTTTAAACCAATAGTTATAACTACTTCGGTGAACATTGAAGACTTCGCACAATGTTTTTACGCTGTAGCTCTGCTTGAGTTTCTTGATTATCAAGAATTGTTCAGTGAGTCCGACATCAACAGAGCCGTGGCTTTTTTTAGTATTTCATTATGCTCTTCAAGGCGAGCCAACTTCTTTTTCAATTCCCGAATTTCTATTTGCTCAGGGGTCATAGGTGCAGCTTTGGGTGTTTTTCCTTGGCGCTCTTCTCTGAGCTGGCGAACCCACTTATCCATCGTGGACTTGCCCACATTCATGGCTTGGGCTGCTTCAGTCACTGAGTAGTTCTGGTCTAGGACTAACTGCGCTGCTTCTAACTTAAATTCTGCGCTAAATAGTCGTCTTGTACGTTTTGTCATAGTGTCACCTGTTAACTTATGAGGTGATGATATCACCTCTAACTAAGTGACCAAATTCACCGTACCACTACAAGATTACGTATGGATAGCTGGGTAACTTTAATCGGCGTTAGTGGGTAACTTTTACATTGGCGATGGCAACATTGATGGTTTTAACTTTCTTAGTGAAAGTAGGAGTTTGTTAAGGATATCCATTTTGTCGGCTTTTACTAAACGCACTAGTCAACACCAGCTTAATCATAATGTTTGAAGAACTTAGTGCATGACATTCTGACGTGGTGAATGGAGGGAGCATTTGAGTTAGCTGAGCTCGCTGATGACTTTTTCGATAAATGCTCGGCGAACGGGATCTGTAAACTCAGAATTCTACAATAATCCTACAGACCACTCTGCGTCTTCACCAGAGAGTGGGATAAAACGGATCTCTGGCTGGCTGATACGAGCAACACTCGCCGGAATGATGGTGTAACCCAAACGGGCAGATACTAGTGCAAGCACAGTGATAATCTCATCTGCCTCTTCAATCACAACTGGGCGCTGCTGGGCTTCCCACAAGTAAGCGCTGATGTGCTTATTCATTGTCGGGTTTTTATCACGGCTTAAGGCGAGGTAGCTGTGGTGGCTTAGTGATGCCCACAAATTATCTTCATCGATGTTTTCCTTTTCGTGAATGGCGATTACTAGTCGATCAGCAAACAGCGGGATTGCGGTTAGCGGCGGCGTGACAGGTAGTCGATCAAATCCTAGTTGTAGATTACCGACAGTGAGCTCTTCCACCAATTTATGCGATGGGTAATCGTTCAAACTCACATGTACGTTTGGGTGGTCTTGCTTGAACTGAGCAATGTAGTTGGGTGCTTCGTGAAATGACGAGATTCCAAAGCCGATATTTAGGTGCCCGGAGGTCCCTTCCGCAACAAACGCCGCCAAAGTTAAAAACGACTCAAATCCTTTCAATATGCGCTTTGCTTCATTTAGCAAAATTTTCCCCATAGGGTTAATTCTGCGCCATGTCGACCGCGATCAAATAATTCAACATTTAGCGGTTCTTCGAGGCGTTTTATCTTTTCGTTAGCGCAGACTGCGTGATGTATGGGTGTTCCGAGGCTACGCGGAAATTCTTGTCATCGACAAGTTGGCAAAAAGTGCGAAGTAAATCTGTATCCATTCCAGTTTGGAATCAAAAATTGAATTTGTTTCATTATAATTAATCATTTGTCTCTTTTATATTCAATTGCAAATACGGACACTCAAAGGGTGAGATACCGCAAGGTGGCTAAATTATAGGCAAGTAGACCTACGCAGCATGATTTAGCTTCGGTAACTCTCTCAATATGTGTTTGTTGCTTTTTAGATTGTGAACTCGAGAGTTAGCATTAGCAGAAATGGAGTCCCCCAAGTTAAACCGATTAAAGGTTCGACATAAAATCTAACAAACAGATTTAAACAAGATAACTCACGATGAGTTCTCTGACTAACCCCTCGATCTTTGCTCTAACAATACTTTTATAAGAAGGTCGGAACCAATAATGTGGAAGGAAATACTATGAAAAAAACACTAATGAGCCTAGCAACCGTGTCTATTTTTGCTGCCGGTGCGGTCAATGCTGCTGATTACAAGTTAACAGTCCCTCATGTTACGAGTACTGATGGCTACAACCACCAGTCATTGCTAGTGTTCAAAAATTTTGTTGAATCACGCTCGAATGGCCAAATTGAGGTAGATATCTACCCATCAGGGCAGCTTTGTTCGAACGCGAAAGAGTGTATTGCGGGCGTACAAGCAGGCATGTTTGACTACTTCCAAACTACCATTCCTGAACTAGGTAACTTCTGGAAATCAGTGGGTGCCTTTGACCTTCCTTATATGCTACCAAATGACCGTGTCGCAGAGTGTGTTTACGACAACGAGAAATTTATTGGCGATGTTCGTGGAGAACTACTGAAAAAAGCACCAAATGTTCGCTTGATGGCGGTGTCTAACTCTGGTGGTTGGAGAAACATTGCGACGACAAGCAAGCAGGTTAAGAGCCCTAAAGACGTGAAAGGTCTTAAATTGCGTACAGTACCTGCAAAAGTGCAACAAGAGCTAGTGACAGAGCTCGGTGGTGCACCAACGCCTATTGCTTGGCCTGAAGTATATACAGCGCTTTCTACAGGTATGGTGGATGGTACTAAGAACGGTGTTGTAGACATCATCATGAACAAGTTCCACGAAAGCCTTGGTTACATGCTCCTCGATGGTCATGGTTACATGGGGGGCGCTTGGGTATTCAATGACCGTAAATTTAAATCATTCCCAGATGATCTAAAGAAAGTCGTTATTGATGGTATCGCAGCGCAAAACCAATACCTACGTTCATATCCAAAGCATAAAGAATATTCTGCTTATGAAGAGTTCAAGAAAGCAGACGGCGTAATCTACAACCCAAGTGCAGCTGAAAAAGAAGCGTTTAAGGCAGCAGCTGCACCAGTTAAAGATTCGTTCTTGAAGTCAGCTGGAGCTGAAGGTCAGAAATGGCTTGAGCGTTTTGAGAATGAAATCAAAACGTGTGAAGCGAGCATTCAAGCTGACTACGATATTCAGCTTAACTAATTTGCTAGCGCATTTTTTGATATGCAGTAAATCAGGGCGCACTTCCCTAAGGTGCGCCCAAGCCAATCACTTTGGCGTCATGACCAACGTTGAGCAAAAAGTCTAATCAAACAAGGCAAAGCAACATAATCCTCAACATAGTTCTTCGTGATTCTGCCTAAATGCGACTCACATCGTCGATGTGATTGGTATCTTTTTGCCCAAATTTTGGAAGTCGCCCTAATGAAACTCGTCCAAACCCCAAATGGCTTTACGATCAGCCATAAAAACAGAACAGTATTTGAACACTCTGAAAAAAGCCCTGCGTTGTATCTAGGCATTGGTCAAGGCACCTTTGATATGTACCGCGGCAACTTTGATATTACCGATTATGTTTCAGAGCGTTTACCGCTAAAGAAATTCTCAATTTCTGAAAACTCAGACGATGTAGTCGTCATCTTTTCTGTTGATGGCGATGCTGCATTAGAAATGCGTCTGATTGAGACCGCTGAAACTCGTCTAAAAGCCGAGTTTACAGCCCTTGATGATAAGTTTAACCGTTTCTGGATCCGTGTAGCGGCGACAGAAAGCGAAGCTGTTTACGGATGTGGTGAGCAGCTAAGTTACTTAAACCTTCGTGGTAAGAACTTCCCTCTATGGAGTTCAGAACCTGGCGTTGGCCGTAACAAAAACACATACACTACTTGGCAGGCAGACGTAAAAGATAAAGCTGGTGGCGATTACTACACGACTAACTACCCTCAGCCGACGTTTGTGTCAGACAAGAAGTATTTCTGTCATCTAGAGACAACGGCGTACGCTGATTTCGATTTCACACACTCTGAATACCATGAGTTGCAATGTTGGAACATTCCCGAGTACCTACTGCTTGATGCCGAAGAATCATTCCCTGCATTAATGACCAACATAACCGATGTGTTTGGTCGTCAGCCAGCATTGCCTGAGTGGGTCTACAATGGCGTTATTTTAGGCATTCAGGGTGGTACTGAAATCACCTTAGACAAAGTTGCTGCAGCGCGTAAAGCGGGTGTAGAAGTTTCAGGTGTTTGGTGTCAAGACTGGCAAGGCATCAAGATGACTTCGTTCGGTAAGCGTTTGCAGTGGGATTGGAACTGGAGCGCTGATCTTTACCCTGAGCTAGATACGAAAATCCATCAAATGAAAGAGGATGGTGTCCGTTTTCTCGGTTACATCAATCCGTATGTTTTAGAAGACTTCCCTCTATATGAAGAAGCATTCGAAAAAGGTTATCTAGCGACAAAAGAAGACGGCTCAAAATACGTGGTCGACTTTGGTGAGTTTTACTGTGGCGTGGTTGATTTCACTAATCCTGAAGCCTGCGAATGGTACAAAGGCGTAATTCAAACCAACATGATCGACTTTGGCCTCGATGGCTGGATGGGTGACTTTGGTGAGTATCTGCCAACAGACTGCTCGTTACACAACGGCGTCAGCGCTGAAATTGAGCACAACAAATGGCCTTATCGTTGGGCGAAAGTGCAACATGAAGCGATTGCAGAGGCGGGTAAAACTGATGATATTTTGTTCTTCATGCGTGCAGGTGCTACGGGTATGCAACGATACTGTCACGCACTATGGGCTGGCGACCAGTCGGTTATTTGGGAGAAGGACGATGGTCTAGCGTCAGTCATTCCAGCAGCTTTGTCAGCAGGCTTAATGGGCAACGGTATCAGCCATAGTGATATTGGTGGATACACCACACTACACGGTAATACGCGATCGAAAGAGTTGTTCCAGCGCTGGGCTGAAATGGCTGCATTTACTCCTATTATGCGTAGTCATGAAGGTAACCGACCTGATGATAACCATCAGTTTGATACCGATATTGAGACTCTGACTCATCTTGCTCGTATGACGAAGATTTACAAACACCTTAAGCCATATATCAAGTCGGCAGTGGAAGAGAACGCAGCTAAAGGTATCCCAGTGCAGCGCCCGCTGTTCATGCACTACGAGCAGGACTCTGAAGCGTACCAAATTCAATACCAATACTTATTTGGTCGCGACCTATTGGTAGCTCCGGTATACAACCAAGATGAGCAGGTTAAAGAGCTGTACCTGCCTGAAGATGAATGGGTGCACGTATGGAGTGGTGAAACCTTCAATGGCGGTTGGATCAAAGTCGACGCGCCTATTGGTCAGCCTCCGGTGTTCTACCGCAAGCAGTCAAAAGATGCACAGCTATTGGCCGCGATTAAGAGCATCTAGTCCACTTAACTAACTTACCAATAAAACAATAACTTAATGCCTCCAGAAATGGAGGTACTCCCCAAATTCGTTTGAACAAAATCTGGAATAACTATGTCTGATCTAATCCTAAACAGTAAAGAGTCATTTGTAATAGACTCAATTGAAGGCACGCTTTACACCAGTACGCGTGAAAACTTAACCTTCCTCGACTTTGATAATGACATCAAAGTGGTGGCGCGAAGCGACTGGAATAAGGACAAAGTCGCTCTTGTCTGTGGCGGCGGTTCTGGTCATGAACCTGCTCATGCGGGCTTTGTGGGTAAGGGTATGTTAACGGCTGCGGTATGTGGTGACCTGTTTGCAGCACCAAGTGTCGATGCTGTGCTTAATGCTATTTTGCATGTCACTGGTGATGCGGGCTGTTTGGTCATTATCAAGAACTACACAGGCGATCGTTTGAACTTTGGTTTAGCGGTAGAGAAAGCCAAAGAGATGGGTCAAAAGGTAGACCTTATTGTTGTTGGTGATGACATATCTATTCCCGGCAACCCTCAGCCACGTGGTATTGCGGGTACATTGTTGGTACAAAAAGTCGCGGGTTTCGTCGCTGAAAACGGTGGTTCGCTGGAGGAAGTGAAGCAAGCTGCGATTGAAGCTCATGACAAGACGGCGTCAATTGGTGTCGCGTTAACTAGCTGCTCACTTCCAGGTGAAAGCAATGACCGTATCGCGCAAGGAAAAGCAGAGCTAGGCTTGGGCATTCACGGTGAAGCTGGTATCGAGACCATCGATTTGCCTAAGGCAAAAGAGCTCGTCTCAACCATGGTTAGTAAACTAGTAGAAGCCAAGCCAACATATGATAACGCTATTTTACTCAACAACTTAGGGGGCTTGTCACCGATCGAGATGAATATTGTCGCCAAAGAGGTAATGGAATCATTGCTCGGTAAAAAGGCGAAATTCATCGTTAGTGGCGCACTGATGACTGCGATTGATATGAAGGGCTTCTCAATCTCTAGTATCCAACTGACAGACAGCATTAGTGACGCTTTAGTTTCTCCAGTTGAAACGGCGGCTTGGCCTGGTGTTGTTGCTCGCCGCGAAGTTCCAGTCACACAGTGCCAAAACCAGATCGCTAAGAGAGCATTCACACCTTCGCACGATGATGAAACCGCACTTGTGTTAACCAAAGTGTGCCAGTCAATCATCGATATTGAAGCTGAACTAAACCACCTAGATTCGATTGTAGGTGATGGCGATACTGGCTCTACGTTTGCTGCTGGTGCTCGTAAAATTTTGGTTCAACTAGAGGCGAAACAACTTCCTCTGCAAGACAAAGCTAAGCTACTGACCACCATTGCTGACTGTTTAACGTCGGTTATGGGTGGCTCATCAGGCGTATTACTGTCGATTATGTTCACTGCCTCTGGTCGTGATTTTGAACTGAATGGTTCACTGCCTAAAGCACTGCAGACTGGCTTAGGTCAGATGATGGCTTACGGTGGTGCTAAGCCAGGTGATCGCACCATGATCGATGCGCTCTATCCTGCGCTACAGGCTTGGGCTGACAACGGCTTTAACTCGGCTATCGAAGCGGCTAAGGCTGGTGCGGAATCAACCGTCGCTATGACCAGTGCTAAGGCGGGGCGCTCTTCTTACCTAAACAGTGACAGCTTAACAGGCACCAAAGATCCAGGTGCATTTGCTGTAGAAACCGTGTTTAGCCAATTTTAATCCAATTAACGGGTCACCCTAGTAGTGGCCCGGCTCATTACGTGAAACAGAGTTAGAAAAGGACTCCATTATGGACAACATTATTATTTCCCCAAGCAAATACATTCAAGGTGAAGGTTCGCTAGACAACATTGGCAAATATGTGTCTGTGTTTGGTAAAAAGCCGTTAGCCATCGCTGATGATTTCGTTATGGGCTTAGTTCGTGATCGAGCAGAGACCAGTATTGTCGGTGAAGGTCTTCAAGCAAGTTTTGACACTTTCGGTGGCGAATGTTCTCACATTGAAATTGACCGCCTAATCGAGGTGAGTAAGCAGCAGGGTAATGATGTCATTATTGGTATTGGCGGTGGTAAGACGCTTGATACAGCAAAAGCTGTCGCTTATTACTCAAAAGTGCCTGTGGTTATCGTACCAACTATCGCTTCTACTGATGCTCCCACTTCTGCGCTTGCGGTAATTTATACACCAGAAGGTGAGTTCAGTGAGTACCTACTGTTCCCATCAAACCCGAACATGGTCATCATGGATACAGGTATTATTGCAGCTGCACCTGTACGCACGCTTGTTGCAGGTATGGGTGACGCTCTATCAACTTACTTTGAAGCACGCGCAAATGGTTTATCAGGTAAGGCGACTATGGCTGGTGGAGCGCCAACGCGTTCAGCGCAGGCACTCGCAAAACTGTGTTACGAGACTCTAATTGCTGATGGCGTAAAAGCGAAAGCAGCAGCAGAAAATGGTGTCGCAACCAAAGCGGTTGATAACATCATTGAAGCGAACACGTATCTATCGGGTATCGGCTTTGAAAGCTCAGGTCTTGCAGCCGCACATGCTATCCACAATGGCCTTACTAAGCTAGAAGAGTGTCACCATCTATTACACGGCGAGAAAGTGGCGTTTGGTACGTTAACTCAGCTAGTGTTAGAAAATGCTCCTCAAGCAGAAATTGACGAAGTGCTTAACTTCTGTCGATCAGTAGGCTTGCCAACCAACCTTCATCAAATGGGTGTTAAAGAGCTTAACAACGAGAAATTGATGGAAGTGGCCGAAGCCTCTTGCGCTGAAGGCGAAACCATTCATAACATGCCTTTCCCGGTAACTGCTCAGTCAGTTTACGCGGCTATCCTAACCGCGCATAAGCTTGGTTCTGAATAGAAGTAAGTAACAACCTGGAATCATAACTAAAATAAAGCCCTACGATTATGTAGGGCTTTATTTTTTATCTATTCCTCAATGTCGACCTCAATTTTTCTTCATCTGCAGTCATTTCGATTTTACTTCCATCACTGTTAGATACTGTTCCTGAAGTTTTTGACTCGGTTGTAGAAAACTTAATACTCGTGTCTTCATCCTTTAGTACAAGGTTGGAACTATCTTTATTTATTGTCGCGTCGATAGAGTAATCATCAATAAGGAATGAAAAAGCAATATCATCGATGAAGGTAATATAGAGTACTGACCCTAGGTTGAGGACAAAGGGGAGTGAGAAGAACTCTCTGATGGCGGCGTTCGGATCAGTGTTGTAGAGAGCTTCGAAAAGACAAAAGAAAGTTGAGAGTAAGGCGGTAATTAGTGAGATCGCTCCTAAATTGCGCTTGATTTTGTTGTGTTTCTTTACTGCATTATCAGCTATCGGTTGTTGATAATCAGGAAGCAACTTGATTATCCAGGCAACGACCTTCTTCATCATTTTACCCTTTATAGTCGGTCGCTTTAGGATAAAACCAGTGACATTTCTTAACTTCCAGGCGATACAGAAAGAGGTAAATGACAAATACCAGATAATGACAATGACTTCGAAGCCCTGCCAAAGTCGGAACAGGCCGATAGAGGTAAGTCCTAAGCCGCATACAAAGGGTAAGAAAGCAATGATTGAGCCGAGGGGCGATCTCCAAAACTTAGCAGTTATTATATTCCAATAGCGATCAATTACGCCAATGACTTTCTTCCCTTTTTTTATTAGCTCCTGCATTTACTTTGACTCTCCAAATTCAATTCTCATAGTTTAATTGTTATTTTTATCAATTGCTTAAAAACATTCACTTAGTTGACTGGAATGTATAGTTAATACGAATTAGGTGCAACTGTGCTGAGGAAGTCAATTTAAGTCTTAACTTAATTTCCAAGGTATATGTGAGGATTTAAAAAGGCAGTGTCGATTCACACTGCCTTTTTGGCGCATAGACCTTAGATTAAGCTCCAGAGCGACGGTGACTATGTTGGATAAACTGCTATGAGGTAGAGTTATAGGTACGTATGTTATTCTAAATGTCTAAAAACTGACATTTTTGAACACCAGCATACAGCCGAGGAACAGCAAGAAGATGTGGACGATTTTGTGATAGTCAATTTTATACTTCTGCAAGTAGTGGTAGCCGATCATGCCGCCAGCTAAACCTACAGCAAACGCAGGTAGGGCGGAGATAACATGCGAGACGACCGCGTCGGTGATCAAACCTTCATTCCAGAAGCTGATGTTCGCTCCGATCATTTGCAGCATAAAAAAGAAGGCGAGTGTTGATTTAGTTTGATCCGCTGTCCATGGTTGCATTGAGGTATAGGCAATTACTGGTGGTCCCGACTCGCCAACACTTGCTCCTAGCACGCCTGAGGTAAAACCTGCTCCAACCGTGATAGGTACAGAGGTCTTTTTAAACAGAGGCTTAGTAGATATCATCGAATGTAGGCTCGATAGCACAAGTACAATACCCATTGTCAACAGAATGTATTGTGACGGCATGGTTGCAAGCAGTTTTGCACCGACAAAAGAGGCTGGAATTGAACCTGCAAACAAGATCAAACCTGTTTGACGTTGGATAGAGTGTCGCATTTTCCACACTACAGGCAACGTCACTAGCCAACCAAAAATCCCCGCAATAGGAACCGCAGTTTGAGCTTCCACTATCATTGATAGCAGTGGTACGGAGACGAGTGCAGAGCCAAAGCCAGTCAAACCTTGAGTAAACCCGGCTAAAGCTATGATCATCGAAATAAATATTATCGTAGTGTCCATGCGTCTATTTTCTGATCTAATTAAATGAAGGCTCACTATAGACTTATTGAAATTAATTGCCATTGTGCGTGTCACATTTTGTTGTTTTTTGTATTTTTAGTTTCGGTTCGTGACCGTCATCTCGGTTGAGTTTTACCTCTTTCGTATAATAACTACTCATGAATAGGCTTGTTGACGGGTCAGAATGCCAATGCGTCAATTTATGGATTGCGTATCGGCATTTTGATTTCAAATTTTGATGAGGTTAGTGATGGATAATTTCCAAGCACAAAAAGAGAACTTGTATGGGTTAAACGCAAGGCTGCATACAGACGCAAGGGGAATCGAAGAGTTCGATAAAGTGTATGGGCTTGGTTACGAAGTTGGTCATGAAGACTGGTCACCATTCCCGCGCGTGAATAGATTGCGTCAAACGTTTCTTGATAGACCGTATGAAATTGATGTTGAAAGGCTACGCTTGGTTACTGAGTCGTACAAGCGTAGTGAGTCGATGCCGAAAATTCTACAATGTGCTTATGCATTTGAAAACATCCTGCTCAACAGCACCTTGCACGTCTACTCAGATGACTTAATTTTGGGGGAGATAGCCGCTCCTGCTAAAGCGTCACCGATCTACCCAGAGTTTTCAGTCGATTGGATTATTGATGAGATATTAAATTCACCATTTGAAGAGCGTGCTAACGACCAGTTTTACATTCGTAGTGAGCAAGACCGAGCCGAAATTCTTGAGTTGTGTAAATATTGGAAGGGAAAAAGTGCCAATGAGTTTATTACTGCTCACCTTAATGATGACCAAAAGAAAGGGTCACATGTTGGGGAAAAGGTTTTTCAAACTAACAACTATCACTTTGCTGGCATTGGTCACTTTGCGATGGACTTCGAAAAACTAATGACTCTTGGTTATAACGGAGTGTTACAACAAACGACAGAGGCGTTCGCTCAACTGTCTAAACAAGATCCTGACTATAGTGATAAACGTGATTACTACAAAGCGACAATCATAACCCTTGAAGCCGCGGTCAAGTACATCACACGTTACGCACTGCTTGCGGAAGATATGGCATTTTCTGAAACAAATGAAATGCGTAAAAAAGAACTCCAAGCCATTTCTGCCAACTGTTATCAAATTGCAGGCGGAGCTCCTCAAAGTTTCTGGCAAGCGGCTCAGTTGTTCAACTTCGCTGTAACTATGACCCAAATAGAAGGCAATGGTCACTCGATCTCCTACGGGCGTATGGATCAATGGATGTTGCCATTTTATACCCGAGATGTAGTCGAAAATAATGTCTCTAAAGCCTTTGTTCTAGAAGTGCTCGAAGTGCTTTACGTCAAGATGAACAACCCAACTAAGTTAAAAGATAAGGGCACAGTCAAAGTCCGAAATGGTCGTGGCTTTGGAGGGGAGAGTTTAACTATCGGTGGTGTTGATGAGCAGGGCAACGATGCGACTAACGATCTCACCATGCTGATGTTGGAGGCGTCTGTTCACACCCGCATGATGAACCCTTGGGTGTGCTTGCGCATGCACGAAAACACCCCGTACGAACTGAAAATAAAGACCATCGAATGTGTTCGTGCAGGCTATGGGCATCCTAAGCTGTTTAATGACGGTCCAGCAATTAAGGCAATGTTCAGTAAAGGAGTATCTCTTGAAGAAGCGCGCAATTATGCCGTAGTCGGTTGTGTTGAGCCGACCATCCCTGGAAAAGAACATGGATGGTTAGATGCTGGTTATGTAAACACTGCCAAGATGATGGAGATGGTGATCAACGGCGGGCGAGTTTTATCCGGTCCTAATGCGGGAATGCAGTTGGGTCCTGATACCGGTAGTTTAGAAACTTATCGAACATTTGAAGAGGTACTAGAGAGCGTTGATAAACAGTTTGCCTATTGGTGCGATCAATTGTGTAGTTGCCTAAACGTGACGGACAAAATGCATAGAATGATTAAGCCCACACCTTACATTTCTGCCTTCTTCGAAGGCTGCATCGAGTCAGGTAAAGATATGACGTTTGGCGGTGCGAAATACAATGGTACTGCACCACAGGCTGCGGGTATTGCAACGTGTGCCGATTCACTTGCAACCATCAAGAAGTTGATGTTTGATGACCGAAAGTATACGGGTAAGCAATTGCTAGACGCAATAAGAGATAACTGGGATGGTCACCAAAAGCTTTACGCATTGGTGAATAGTTCTAAAATTCCTCATTATGGTAATGATATTGATGAAGTAGATGAACTGTTTGCGTTTATGTTTGAGTGCTACTGCCGCCACATCAAAGGGCGCAAAAACCCGCGTGGGGGTAAATTTAGCCCTGGCGTGTATACCGTTAATGCCAATGTGGGGATGGGGTTATACACCAACGCATCACTCGATGGTCGTAAAAATGGTGAGCCGATTTCAGACAACATGGGACCAGTGCATACAGCGGGGGGATCGCATGATACTCAAGGTCCAACAGCAGTAATTAACTCAGTGACAAAAGTTGATCACAGCTTGGCGACTAACGGAACACTGCTCAACCTTCGTTTCCCGGAAGATGTGGTATCTGGGGTTGAGGGGCGCGATATCTTGGTCAATTTTGTCGATGAGTACATCAATAAACAAGGGATGCATGTCCAGTTCAACATCATGAGCTCAGAGAAGATGCGAGCGGCGCAAAAGAACCCAGAGCTCTACAAAGATATGCTAGTACGTGTGGCCGGCTATAGTGCCTATTTCGTCGAGCTGGGTAAGCCACTACAGGATGACTTGATTCAACGTACCGAACTTAGGTTTTAATGAGGCTTTTCATGGCTTCCACACAGGGTGTTGAAGCCATGAAGGGATGTTTAACAAGTTAGAGGTAAACGTGTCAGATCTAGCCAAGGTTCTCAATATACAACGATTTACGCTGCATGATGGCCCCGGTATTCGTACCGAAATATTTCTAAAAGGTTGTCCGCTACGTTGTGATTGGTGTGGAAACCCCGAAAGCTTCAATCGTCGTATTGAGGTTGGGGTGTTTCAAAACAAATGTATATCCACCGAGCACTGTGGGTCTTGCCAAGATGTCTGCCCAAACAGTGACATGTTGATCTACTCAGATGCTACTTTATCTCAGGTTGATCGCAATTTGTGTAACGGGTGTTTGAACTGTGTAGAAGAGTGCCCTTCAGAGGCGATTAAGCAGTGGGGTCAGCTAATGTCGGTTGATGATTGCATGGCGCTGATTAGAAAAGATCGCGGCTTCTATGACCGCTCTGGCGGTGGCGTAACTATGTCCGGTGGAGAACCTCTGCTACAAAGCTGCTTTGTGCGAGAACTATTTAAGGCTTGTAAGCAGGAGGATATTCATACCTGTTTGGAATCCAGTTTCTATGCTAACTGGAATCGTATTGAACAAGTGCTTCCCTACACGGATTTAGTTATTTCAGATATTAAGCTGATGGATGGTCAAGCTCATAAACGCCACACTGGCGTCGAAAACCGCAAAATACTACGTAACTTAAAACTGCTCGTGGCTGCCGATAAGGATCTAATACTTAGAATCCCTGTTATCCCGACTATCAACGAAGATGACGCCAACATATCAGCCACCGCGGACTTTATTGAGCGTGAGCTGAATGGTCGAGTAAAGGTAGTACAGCTCTTGAGCTTTATGCGTTTAGGCGAGGAGAAATACCAGTCGTTAGGACTTGAGTACAAGATGCGCGATCTCAGTTTCGACCGCCATGAATTTCAACAGCGAGTTGGCAACATTGCCGACTATTTTAATCAACGCGGAATTCGCTGTGTCGTTGGGACAAAGGAGCAAGAAGAAGCCCGACAGACGGAAAAAGATAATAACTATGAGGCAATAACGTGAAACTAAAACAACAGAACTGGGGCGAGGTCGCAGGGCAGTCGACACCTGTACAACTCTTTACCCTCGAAAACAGTCAAGGACTCAGCTTAGCAGTCACAAACTATGGTTGTATTGTAACTTCTCTTGAGGTTCCTGATCGGCAAGGCCAGAGAGCGGATGTAGTGCTTGGTTATGAAAGTCTAGACAAATATCTGCAAGGCCATCCGTTTTTTGGTGCCGTCGCCGGTCGCTATGCGAACCGCATTGAGAATGGATGTTATAAGCTAGATGGTGAGTCATTTGAGTTGGAAACCAATGAGCTGCCAACAGGGCAACACCTGCACGGGGGTAGCAATGGATTCGATAAGTACGTTTGGGATTTCGCTATTGAAGAGCGACAAGACGCGATTTTCATCCACTTTAGCCGAGTGTCGACCGATGGTGAATCTGGTTACGGTGGCAATTTGGTCGTCACGCATTCCGTAGGTTTGGATGAAAGCAACCGAGTTCACTTCAACTTCAAAGCGACCACTGATACGCCTACAGTCGTCAACCTGTGTAACCACAGCTATTACAACTTAGGCGGGCACGATTCAGGAAGCGTCGATGGTCATGACTTAAGACTCTATGCCAACTTCTACACACCTGTTGATGAGAACTCTATTCCTACAGGTGAAATACGTAGCGTTCTTGGATCAGGCCTCGACTTTACCGAGACGAGGCGCATAGCTGACAACAAAACGAGCATGCCCAATGGTGGTTTTGACCACAATCTAGTACTCGATGGCTCTAAGGTTGAAGGGGAGTACAAGTATGCTGCTGAATTGTATGAACCTAATAGCGGTCGTATGATGACGGTATTAACCACCCAGCCTGGTGTCCAGTTTTACAATGGATTTAAGCTATCCAATAAGCACTGGGTTGGTCGCCACGGTGAGCGCTATGAATCTTGTCATGGCATGTGTCTAGAGACCCAACATTTTCCTGATAGCCCGAATAAAGGCCATTTTCCTTCGACGCGTTTGAATCCGGGCGATGTGTACCAAGAGAAGACTATACACCGATTTTCAGTGAAGTGAGCGGTGCCGCTTGTTTTACGCAAAATAAAAACGGCTTGTATAACAAGCCGTTTAAACATCAGAGTATAGAGTATTCGGATTGTTAAGTGCAAATGACTAACTTGGTGTCACCTTGTTTAGCCGCTGCTTCAATAGAAGGGCTTGGCTTTTTATCGGTTAGGAAGTAAGTGACATCTTTGATATTGGCCAAAGTGATCGAACCTTTCGGAATAAACTTGCTAGAGTCCATTGCGACTAATACGTTGCGTGCTGACTTCATCACCGTTTGGGTAATCATTGTCTCATTAAGGTCGTATTCGAGTAGAGTACCATCAACATCAACAGAAGCTGCGCTGGTGACTAGATAATCAAAGCGGAAGTTCGAGATAAAGTCCATTGCTTCAGTGCTAACAATGCCACCGTTGAACGCTTTAATTTTTCCGCTTGGAATCAAAACATCAATAGACTTATTGGTATGCAAAACGCTGGCAACACGAAGGCTATTAGTGATGACTTGCAAATTACTTTTTTTTGCCAAATGACTTGCGATAACTTCAGCGGTTGTACCTATCGTAATAAACACGGTTGAATTATCGGGGATCAAGTCAGCTATTGCTTTACCAATAGCGTGCTTTTGCTCGGTGTCAGATACCTTGCGAACTTCGTAATCAAGGTTGTTCTTAGTCGCAGGAGAACTTGCGCCTCCATGATGACGAATCACCAGCCTGTCATTGTTGAGTTTCTTGATATCGCGCCGAATGGTCTGCGTAGAAACATCAAGCAGTTCTGCAAGTTCTTCTACACTGTAATAGCCTTTGTCGTTAACGAGCTTAATTAGCTTATCTTGTCTGGGATTAGTCACTTCAATCTTTCGCTTTGTTTATTTTTATAGTTTTTGATCGACTTCTAACCTAGTCGGGATTCCTTCTCGACCACCTCTTTTGGTACATTTTAACGCGGCAACCATATTGGAGAAAACAATAGAGTCACGACTTTGTTTAGATTCTGCTACCGCGACCGCTAAAGCGCCATGGAAAACATCACCAGCACCTGTTGTATCTACGACATTTACCTTAATCACTGGCTCGTGGCAAATTTTATCGCCCTCTAACCAATAGCAACCTTTTGAGCCTACAGTAACATAAATTTTACCATCTGTTTGTTTTTGAGCAAGTTTTAAACCTTCAATTGGGTCATTAGTTCCCGTGAATTTCTCTAAACCTGGCGCTGAAAAAGCGACATGATCAGCAAGTTTAACCAGGTCGTCAATCGTGTCGGGGGCAATGTCTGCATCTAAGACAGAAGAAATATTGTATTTTTTTGATTGCTCTAGTGCGTATTTGGCACCTTCAGGCCAGCGAACGTCGGTTAAAATGGTTTCGTATTGAGAAAAGTCGATATGCTGAAGCGATTTTGGGTCACGACTGAGAGATTTGTCTTGGTAGTTAATGATCATCCGTTCACCTTCGTCATCAACTAAAACGGCTGAAAACGCAGATGATGCGTTAGGAATGTGTACCATTTTATCGACATTAACGCCGTAACTACTGAGCTCAGAGAGTAAGGTATCAGCAACGCTATCTTGACCAACTCGGCCGATGAAGTCGACGCTATGACCAAGTCGAGCGACGGCTACCGCAGCTGTAGCAGCAGGGCCTCCACCAACTTCGAAATAATCTTTAGCGACATATTTACCACCTGTTGTGGGTAAGTTATCTACACGTTGAATTCTGTCGAGTACTGTAATGCCTACACATGCGATTGTCATGATTCTTCTCTTTGTTTGTAATCTAGGTTGTTATTCTGCTTAGCTGCAAAGTATGCAGGTCAGTATATTGATAATTTGAACTTTTGATTGGGACTGTAATCACAAAAAAAACAAAATGGACATAAAACAACAAAATGTGACATTTGTATCGGTTGTCGATGAGATTAGTGTTTATATTAGGCGCCAATTAACCATTAATGTGAAGGAATTTGAAATGTCGACGATTGGGTTTATTGGTTTAGGTCAGATGGGTACACCAATGGTACTAAATTTGATCAAAGGTGGTCATTCTTTGAAGGTGTTTGACATCAACAAAGCTGCAGTTGAACAGCTTGTGGAGAACGGTGCGACAGCTTGCAAATCACCGGCGGACGCAGCTATCGATTCAGAGTTTGTCGTTACTATGCTACCGAACGGTGCTTTAGTGAAGAAGGTTATTCTCGATGACGAAGGTGTCCTTTCTACACTAGACAAAAATGCACTATTAATCGATATGTCGACCATTCACCCTCTTGAAACGGATACGTTAATCAAGGAAGTGAGTGATAAAGGCTTTTCTATGATGGAGGCGCCAGTGGGCCGCACCTCCGAACACGCAGTAAAAGGCGAGTTACTTATCATGGCGGGTGGTTCTCCAGAACAAATTGAACGATCACAGCCGTTATTTGATTGCATGGGGAATGAAACGGTTGACTGTGGTGGAGCGGGTAAAGGCATCCGTGTCAAAATCATCAACAACTACATGAGCATTGCTCTTAATGCGTTGTCGGCAGAAGCTGCAACCCTTGCTGAGGCGGTTGGTCTTGAATGGGAAACGGCGATGAAAGTCATGAGCGGAACACCAGCTGGCAAAGGTCATTTCACCACAACTTGGCCGGGTAAAGTTCTTGCTGGTGACTTGTCTCCGGTGTTCATGGTGGACCTTGCGCACAAAGATTTAGGCATTGCTCTTGAGCTCGCAAACCAAGTTAATGTTCCAATGCCATGTGGAGCAGCTTCACGTGAGTTGTACAGTATTACGCGTGCCGCTGGTCGTGGGCGTCAAGACTGGACATCCGTTCTGGAACAACTGCGTGTTACGTCTGGTTTAGAGTCAAAAATTAAGTAATTCACCATGTCACAGCCATTTGAATGGAGATTATTCAACAACAATTGACATTCAGGACTTCGTTTTTCACTCCTAACCTTATGAAGGGAGTGATTTTACAAAACTCTATGTTAACCCTACTTCATTTTCTTTGAAGTAGGGTCTTTTTTATGCGCCAATGAAAACGTCATAGGAAAGGGTTACTTATATAAATGTATTGGGATTGTAATAGTGGTTTCTTTCTATGTATCTGATTTTTATTCTTATTGCATATTCTCTCTGTTGGTTGTATCAGTGCTGAGTAGGGTTTTCGTGTCTACTTACAGCAGTGGAATCTTATTCACTCGATTAATCTAGTACGCATAAACCACACTTTTTATGTGTTTTGTGATCTCGTGTACATTAATGGTAATTTATGTAGTTTTGTGGACATTAAGTGTTATCTAGCTAACAGAAACAGACAAGTTAGATTGGTACTTTATATTAAACGAAACAATAGTCGATTAGACACATTTAACCTTAGGGGATAAGCACAATGCCTTACGTATCAGGTAAAACAATGATTCAAGAAGCGTGGAATAGCGGTTACGCTATTGGCGCTTTTACAGCACATAACCTAGAAACTATCAAAGCAGTTCTATTGGCTGCGGAAGAAGAGCAGTCTCCAATCATGATACAGATTGGTCAAAAAGCGATTAATGAGATGGGAATGAAGCCACTGCGTGATGCTGTGGATTCGTTGATTCAACATCACCAAATTACGGTACCTATCTGTATCCATCTGGATCACAGCCGTAAGTTTGAGCAGTGTATGGAAGCTGCAACTCGTGATTTTCAGTCACTAATGTTTGATGGTTCAGCACTGCCATTTGAAGACAACATCCGTATTACTAAAGCTGTGGTAGAGGTTGCAAATGCGCTTGGTTTAGGTGCAGAGGGTGAGATTGGTAAGATAGGTGGCACAGAAGACGATATTACTGTAGACGAGAAAGATGCCATGATCACAACTGTTAAAGAGGCTCTCGATTTCTCTGAACGCACAGGTGTAGATTACTTAGCTGTATCTATTGGTACTGCCCATGGTGTATACAAAACAACGCCTGAACTGAAGTTTGATCGTTTATCTGAAATTAAAGCTGCGGTGAAGAAGCCTATTGTTCTTCATGGTGGTTCAGGCGTGCCTGATGATCAAGTTGTTGAAGCGGTTAAGCGTGGAGTAGCAAAGATCAATGTAGATACTGAACTTCGCCAAGGTTTTCTCAACGGTGTTCAAGCTCACTGGAAGGAAAACGCAACAGATTACATTCTTGCAGATGTTATGAACACAGGTATTGATTCAATGAAAGAAGTGGTGCAACACAAGATCCGTTTATTCGGCTCTAACGGTAAAGCAAAATAATCATAATAAAGTCACAGATTTTGGTGCTGCATAAGCGGCACCCAATTATTTTCTAATCCAATAATGGTGATTCTATGTTAAGAGCCATCGAAAATGTACTGAACGCGATAACAACGCCGTTATCTAAGGTATTACGTCATGTAGCCGGTATTTTGCTGCTTGTCATGACAGTAATAGTCGTGACGCAAGTCTTATTCCGTTACATACTCAATATCCCACTAAGCTGGACTGATGAATCATCAAGATTTTTGATGATTTATATGACTTATCTATGTTTGCCGTTTGTTTATCTAACAGACAAAAATATCGCCATGACTTTTGTCACCGAGATCTTAGAGAAAAAAGCGCCTAGGTGCTTTTCCTTCCTCACTTTACTGGCGCATATTTCTGCAATTTTGGTGTTCGCTGTGTGGATCAAGTTTGGTTGGAATTTCTTCCAAACAGGTTCAGTAATGGCGGATAGTCTGCCTATTCCTATGTTTTATGTGTACATCATCCCACCTGTAATGATGGGGTTGACCATCCTTTACGCTCTTCAAAAATCTCTCGCATCGATTCGAGGTATATTGGGCGATTTCGAAGACGTGTCTCATACAGCTAAGACAGCTGAACTATTTGAAGCGCCTGCTGCTGAAGAAGCACCGGAGCAAGCGCAAGAGCAAAAGCAGTCATTTGAACCAGAAACTGCGGCTTAAGAGGGTGTTATAATGGTTTCTCCAATTTTCTTACTCTACTTTATGATTCTATTGATCATTGGTGTTCCAGTTTTGTTTACGCTGGGCCTATCACCTATGATCACTCTGTTTCAAAGTGATCAGATGCTGTTTGCCAACATGCTTTATCAGCGTTTGTACTCGGGATTAGACAGCTTCCTATTACTAGCTCTGCCGTTTTTTATGCTGGCAGGTGAGTGTATGACTGCTGGTGGTATCACACCGCGCATCATCGCTTTCGCGCAAACTATGGTACAACACTTTCGTGGCGGTCTTGGTCACGTAGTTATCCTTGCTGCAACCATTTTTGGAGCGTTAACTGGCTCGGCGGTAGCAGCGACCTCAGCGATTGGCGGTATGTTGATCCCTGAAATGAAGAAGTATAAGTACGATACTGGCTACTCGGCGGCGTTGACTGCAGCAGCTACAGTGCTAGGTAACATCATTCCGCCATCAGGGATAATGCTGCTGTACGCATTTGTTATGAACACCTCTGTAGCGGCAATGTTCTTGGCTGGTGTTACTCCAGGTATCATTTTTTGTATCGGTCTGATGATTATGAACCGATACCAGATTCGTAAATACCCAAATGTAAAACCGATGGAACGTGCGCCTGCTATGGAACGTAAGCAAGCTTTCCGTCTTGCTATGCTTCCATTGCTTACCCCAGTTATTATTCTTGGCGGTATTTACGGTGGTATCTTTACGCCAACTGAAGCCGCAGCAGTTGCGGTAGCGTATGCGATTGCAGTTTCACTGTTCATTATCAAAGTAACGAATGTTAAAGCGACCTATGCGCTATTTGCCAAAGTTGCAGTGAATGCTGCTTCGATTCTTATCATTGTTGCAGCAGCAAGTGGCTTCGCATCACTGATCAGTCTGTCTGGCGTTTCGAATATGGTTGCGGATTTCATGAACGGAATCACCGATAACCCGTACCTTCTGTTCGCGATTATCAACGTATTGTTGTTCATCATCGGTATGTTCTTGGATGCAGGTCCCGCGATTCTTATTTTCGCTCCAATCTTCGCTCCAATCATGATTAACGCTGGTATCGACCCGGTTCACTTTGGTGTGGTGATGTGTGCAAACCTATCTATTGGTCTAGCAACGCCTCCAATGGGACTCGTGCTGTTTGTAGCGTCAGGTGTATCTAAAGTTTCGGTATCGGAAATCTCTCGCAAGATCATTCCTTTCCTAATGGTCGAAATCGCGTTGATTTTCATCGTGTCGTGTTTTCCACAACTGGTTATCGGATTACCGCAGCTAGTGGGCATTATGTAGTTAGTTTTACAGCAAGCCTTTATGCGTGGTACTTGACTTCTACTTAAGTGTCGCGACTCAAGAATCAGGAGAAATTAAGTGATTAATGACAAAGGTAATTTACAAGTGAAAGCACAAAAGATATTGGGAGCGCTTGGTGGCATCGCAAACATCGCTGAAGGGAATATCGATAACTGTGCAACACGTCTGCGAATTCAAGTAAAAGACATGGGTGCGGTAGACGAAAAGATGCTTCTTCGCCAAGGAGCTCTAGGTTTTATTCGCCTTCCTGAAAACCAAATCCAAGTGGTATTCTTTGATGTTCATAACTTGGCTGATGAATTAAGAAATCAAGCGGAATGTTGAGAAGCAACGCTTCACGCTAGCTTCAAATTATAAAATTAGATTGACAAAAGGTAACGTTGAAATGAAATGGATAAACACTCGTTCTCACGCTTTCTGGTTAGAGACTGAAACCGACCGTATTTTTGAGTTTGGACGCAATTCGGTTGTACCAAATGGCTTTGGCTGGATTGGCAACAACGGTAATGTTCGCGAAGAGATGGGGACTCGTCTTTGGATTACGGCTCGTATGCTTCACTGCTACGCGCTAGCCGCTCATATGGGACGCCCAGGTGCTTACGATCTGGTTGAACATGGCATCGCTGCACTTGAAGGGCCTTTGAAAGATAAAACTCACGGAGGTTGGTTCGCGACTATCGAGAACGAAGGAGGTGGCATCATGGACTCGTCAAAGCAAGGCTACCAACACGCTTTTGTCCTGTTGGGTGCTGCAAGCGCGGTCACTACAGGACACCCACGTGCACAGGCTCTATTGGATGAAGCCATCAATGTTTACGAAAACCATTTTTGGGTAGAAGAAAAACAGATGTGTTTCGAGTCTTGGGATCAAGCTTGGACTGAAACCGAAGACTATCGTGGCGGCAACATGGCGATGCACTCGGTTGAAGCGTTTCTGATTGTTTATGATGTAACCAAAGACAAAAAGTGGCTAGATCGTGCATTGAATATCACCGAGTTTATGATCAACAAAACTGCGAAAAGTCTGAACTATAGAGTAAACGAGCACTTTGACTCGGATTGGAACCCACTGCCTGATTACAATAAAGAAACTCCGGCGAGTCATTTTCGAGCATACGGTGGTACTCCTGGGCACTGGATCGAGTGGGGACGTCTGATCTGTCATTTGCGCGCAACGTTGCAAGAGATAGGTGATTACTGCCCAGATTGGCTGCTAGAGGACGCTATTGGGTTATTTGATGCGACAGTGCGAGATGCTTGGTATGTGGACGGAGCGCCAGGCTTTGTTTACTCTGTTGGCTGGGAAGGTAACCCAGTTGTCCGTGAACGTATTCGCTGGGCACCTGTTGAAGCTATTGGTACGGCTTACGCACTTTATACCGTCACCGGTGACAAGAAATATGAGGATTGGTACCGTACTTGGTGGGATTACTGTCGTACTTATCTAATCGACTACGAAGGCTGTTCATGGTGGCAAGAGCTCGATGTCAACAACCAAGCGGGAACAAGCGTAGTTTGGGACGGAAAGCAAGATATCTACCACCTCATGCATTGTTTATTGATTCCTCGATTGCCATTGACTCCAGGTTTAGCACCTGCATTATCAAGTGGATTGTTGGATTCACAATGTAAATAGTTTTTTATAGGGTCACTTATAGTGTTATAGGCTGGCCCTCGGTTTCAGATAATAAATGCGACATTCATGGGGCGGTATAGGAGAGGAAGCCAAACACTGAAAGTTGTATGCTCTTCTCGCAAAAGAAACAAGCAGTACTACCATTAATTATCAGCAGTTGACTGAGGGCAGAAGGTGCTAGGTTTTTATCTTCTGGAACGGGGGATTTCGGTTTCTGAAATAGCTAAAACAGTTCATTGCCATCGCTCTACGGTGTATCGAGAGCTTAAATGGAGCCATTACTGCCCAGACGAAGCTCAGATGTTATCAATCAAAATCGCAAATCTACATGTAAGTACCGCACCCACAGGAACATGTTGACTTTATCCGTCTCCTTTGGAAATGGATGGAATCCTGAGCAGATACCCAATGTATTAACGTAGGTCGGTGCGCCAGTCAACCATGAGTGGAACTAGCGACTTATTGGGTAGGATAGACGCTTTGGTGGTAAGTTATATCGCCACCTGAGGCAAGAAGCGATCTTGTGATTGAGAAATCGACACTGCATTAAGCAAGCACGGCACTAGCGTTATGGTGACGATTTTAGAGCGTAAAACACGATTTACGTGGTAAAGAAAGTCTCATTCAAGTCAGTGGATTATGTCACCAAAGCAACAATAGAGGTACTCATGCCTCATAAGGAGCATGTCCATACCATCACAGCAGATAACGGGAGAGAATTTTCAGGTTATGAAATAATCGCAAAGGAGCAGGAGGTTTATGTGTACTTAATGAGAATACGAACGGCCTTTTAAGGCAATATGTGAAGAAAGTAACCGATCTAACAACGGTAACAGACAGCGATATTAAATTCGCTTTATCGCGGAAAAATTATCGACCGAAAAGTGTTTAGACTTCAAGTAAACAGCGATTGCCTTTAAAGAAATGGCATTAGCTGCTTGATATTGGCGAAAGTCGCACTTCGTAGTTGAATTCGGGAATTTTTGGTTTTCTTTACAGTGTTGTAACTCCAATTGAAAACAAGTTTAATTTTCTATGGGAGGGTAATGTCGTTTAATGAGGTACTAGAGCATGTTAAAAAATATAATGTTATTTGGAATATAACGTATGAAATTGAAGATTAGTGTTGTAAGGATAATGTTAATTTCCGTCTTGCCGATATTAACAGTTCCATTTAGTCCGTTGGCTTACGCCGAAACAATAAACGTGCGTAAAGTGGAGGGGTTAAAAGAGGAAATGGTCTTCGATATCCTCAAATTGGCATTGAGTAAAACTCGCCCTGATTCGAAGTTCATTACTTCAAGTCAATATTATAATGAAGCACGCTTAATGGGAGAGGTTATAGCTGGGAATATTGACGTAATGTGGGCTGGTGCCACACTTGAAAAAGAAGAACAAATGCTCTCGGTGCGCATTCCAATATTAAAAGGGCTTCTAGGTCATCGAATATTTATTATCCATCAAGAAGATAAGGGAAAATTTGCATCTATTCAAACGTTGAGTCAGCTCAAAGCTTTTGATGCAGGTCAAGGTACATTCTGGGGGGATACGAAAGTGTTAAAAGCCGCACAAATCCCCACCATCACTACTATTAAATATTCTAATCTCTTCCCTATGCTGGAAGGCGGGCGGTTCGACTATTTTCCTCGAGCAGTCCATGAACCATGGAGTGAAGTTGACTCTCGTCCAGAGTTGAATCTTACCATCGATAAGAATGTGATGTTGGTCTACCCATTCGCAATGTACTTTTTTGTTAGTCCTGACAATCAGACGCTGCATGATGATATTTATAACGGTTTCGAAATGGCAATTCAAGATGGTAGTTTCGATGAGCTTTTCTTTAACCATCCAATGATTAAAGAAGTCTTAGAGAAAGCTAACTTAAAAGATAGAACCGTCTTTCGTATTCCCAATCCATACATGCACGATAAAACGCCTTTTGAACGCAAGGAATTTTGGCTTGATGTTTCTAAATTGTAAGCATGCGTAACAAGAACAGGAAAGAATAATGAACTCTATTAAACAGAAGTCGATGGCACTATTGTCATTAGTGACGCTTGTGGTCATGATAGTTGCATTTATGGCGACATATTATGTAGCGAAGGGCTATCTAGATAAATCTTTGCAAAGTGACATCATAGACACTAACCAAACACTAAGTATCGTTCTTCAAGAGCCAGTTTTTGCATATGACCAAGCGCTCATTACGAATATTATCGATTCTTTTGTGGTGTATCCACATATTGAAAGTATTCAAGTAGCCGATCATCGCGGTAAAATCTTGGCAACAGCTAATGCTGACGAGGCAGCGGCAAAGCATGTCCTTAACTCTCAAATTGTGGATGTTTTTTGGGGAGAAGATAAAAAGGTAGGAGCTCTATCCATAGAATATCGTCTGGATGCCAATGACAGCTTGCTGCAGGCTCTCAAGTTCGTGTTGATAATGCTAGGTGGAGCGCTATTAGTAGCACTTCTAGCGACTAATTGGATAGTTCTTTCACTGTTTGTTGTGAAGCCTGTCGAGAAGGTTGCACAGGCGCTTCATGAAATTGCGGAGGGAGGGGGAGATCTGACTAAGCGACTCAATATCATAACAAATGATGAGTTTGGGCGTTTAGCCACGAGTTTTGACAGTTTTGTTGAACACCTACAGTCTTTAGTTCAAAGTATTGTGCATTCTGCAAACTCTTTAGGAGTGTGCTCAAGTGATATAAAGCGAAGTGCGCACATCAATGCCCAATCCATGAAAAGTCAGTCCGCTGATGTAGAACAAGTAGCGACGGCGTTGAATGAGATGAGTAGTGCGACTGAAGAGGTGTCTGGTAATGCGGTACAAACCTCAGAAAAAACAGTACAGTGCAGTGAGTTGGCTAATTCAGGGAGTGCAGTAGTAAGTAAAACAGTGTCGGAAGTTAAAGAACTCGGTGTACAAATAGAGCAAACATCACTTACGATAGGTGCTTTAAGAGAGAAAAGCTCTGATATTAATACCGTATTAGAAGTGATTAAAGAAATAGCAGAGCAAACCAACTTACTGGCGTTAAACGCAGCAATCGAGGCCGCGAGAGCAGGTGATCAAGGGCGTGGCTTTGCGGTTGTTGCAGATGAAGTTAGAGGACTCGCACAACGTACTCAAAACTCGACAGAGGAAATAGAGGAAATCATTCGAGAGTTACAGACTGCATCAACTCAAGCGGGTGAGCAGATGAGCAAAACGAGTGAGCGTTTGTCATATACGTTAGAAGAGTCAGATAGAGCCTTAGAAGCGTTAGCTGATATTTTAGAACATATCTCAGTAATCACTGACATGAATACGCAAGTGGCTACGGCAACTGAAGAGCAAAACGCAGTGGCAGCGGATGTTAGCGAGAAAGTAGAGAACATTAACACAACAACGCAGGAAGTCACTCAGAACGCGCTTCACGTGGGGGAGGTGGCTGAGAAACTAGACAAGCTTAGTGGAGAGATTAAGCTGGGCTTAAATAAGTTTAAAACCGATTAATGTTGATTAAACCAGTTCCGCACCAGCAATTTTGGACACCGAGTTAAGTGAGTACAATAATTAACGAGGTGAACCATGACAAGCAAGAAAACGTATTATTTGTATTCGTTCGGACTAGATCTGATACTTCAATTTGAGAAGAAGAGAGTTATCCGCTTTGATTAAAGGTGCTTAATCCGTAATCAAAGACAACAAGGGGTAACTCTCATGTGTATTAGTGTGATTACCAAGGGAGACTGACGGTATAACTACCAACCGATTTTGTCGTAGTCACACTAGCAATGATTTCCCAAGTTGGCAACTCAAGCCGACTTGGGAAGTAGCTCTAATTTCGCCAGCCTCAATGCTGCTGTATTCATGTTTTCTCTCAACCAGATCAACCTGACGCCATTCGGGCTGATTTCCACATCGTATTTGGCTTTTAACTGCCGTGAGACTTGGACCTGACCCAAGTGAGGATTTTGCAAGCTAAACTCTATGACAAGGCTTTCTAGCTCTGCGTCTGGCCTGTTTTTATGTCGCAGGTTAGGTGTTTCTTGACGTCTAGTGCGTCGATGCCTCCTTCTTTGAGCAATCGAATCGCCTATGACGATAGATGGTATCTCTGGACACGCCTGTAAGGCGAGAGGCTTCGGTAACGTTACCCAGCTTGTCCGCTAACGCTAATACGTCCAGCTTTTTCTGTATCTCGATGTCTTCTATTGCGGCTTTTGTAGGCTCAACCACTTCGCTAATTTGTAAGTGACGCCCAGCGAAGTAAGCGTCAAATTTGCCGTTGGAGACATTCCGTATTTCTATCTTTTGATGGGCAATCGAGTGCTTGATTGGAGACTCAATGAAGTAAAGTTTGTTGCCATAACTAAAGGTATGATCATTACGGATTTTACGATGCACTTTGGCCACACAGATATCATCTAGATTTATGTGAGCTGGCAGAGGCTTATATTCCGAGGCCAATGCCTTTGACTTAACGGTGAGTTTCTTGTGCCAGTACTGAGGGATAAACACATGCTGCAAATAGCTGTTTGCACCAGCCATATCCTTGATATTGTTTAACCTTAATTCAGGTATCAGCCTGTCTTGCAATGTATCGAATGCGCGTTTTATTCGACCTTTGCCCTGAGGAGAGCTAGCGAAGATGATCTCAATACCCAGCTCTTAGCACGCCCGCTGCATTTGAGAGAAGTTATTTCGCTTAGAGCCACCAAAGATACCTGCGCGGTCAACATACAGCGTTTTAAAAAGGCCACGCTTTTCAATGATCGTCCGCAATACTTTGAAACAGCCCGCAGTTGTTTCTGAGGGGAAGAACTCGGCAAATAACTCACTGGTGGCATCATCGATAGCGGCAATGAGACAGGATTTTTTATTGCCAAACCAACGGTGTGGACTGCCATCCATTTGCAGCATCAGGCCAGAGGCACCCATCCGTTCTCGATGCTTATGAACTCGACTTCTTCGGCGTTTAGCCCGTTTTACATGGTGGATATCATGCGCCCACCTTCTCAGCGTTTCACGCTTAACAACGATGTTCTCATTTGCTTCGAGCATGTCAGCCAGATTAAGCAGGTTTAAGTCATAGTACTTTTCACGGATAAGCCGCTGAACCTCTTGTTTAAGCTTATCAGGGGTTTTATTAGCAGGAGCCTTACCAGTGTTACCGTGAATGATGAACTGAATACCGACCTTGCGATACCGTTGAAGGTAACGCTCAACAGTCCGTCTGGATTTACTGAGAAGTTAGTAGCATTGGTAATGGTTAACTTACCTTCGGCTACTTTAGCAATGACATCGACGGTCAACTGAGCTTTGGAGTTCATAGTGGTCATCTTTAGCACCTCTCAAATGTTCAAAGTAAACATTTAAAAAGCACGGTTAAAGACCACCGTCAATTTCCCTTGGTAATTAGCGACTACGACAGAATCGCTTGGTAATTAAGATACGACAAAGTCGTTTGGTGTTCACACTCTCATGTGTATTAGTTCAGACTAGATCTGACACTTCAATTTGAAAAGAAGAGAGTTACCGCTTTGATTAAAGGTGCTGAATCTGTAATCAAAGACAAAAGAGGTAACTCTCATGCTTCATACTAACAATCCAATCATCAAACACAAAGCAGGCCTTCTCAGTCTTGCATAAGAATTCGGTAATGTCTCTAGAGCCTGTAAGGTTATGGGCGTATCAAGAGACACTTTCTATCGTTATCAAGAGCTGGTTGAAACTGGCGGTATCGATGCGATGATTAATCAAAATCGCAGAACACCAAACCTGAAGAATCGTGTCGATAGTGAAATTGAGCAAGCCGTTCTCAAGTATGCCATCGATTTCCCTGCTCATGGACAAGTCAGAACAAGCAATGAACTGCGTAAACTTGGCGTGTTTATTTCACCAAGTGGCGTCCGTTCAATCTGGCTTCGCAATGATCTGGAAAACTTCAAGAAACGGCTCATTGCTTTAGAAAAAAAGGTTAATGAGAACGGTATTATTTTAACCGATGAGCAAGTCGCTGCGCTTGAGCGTAAGAAACATGACGATGAGGCCTGTGGCGAGATTGAAACTGCACACCCAGGTTATCTCGGCTCTCAAGATACGTTTTATGTTGGTAACTTGAAAGGCGTTGGGCGGATCTATCAACAAACCTTCGTTGATACGTATAGCAAAGTCGCATTCGCTAAGCTCTACACAACAGAAACACCGATCACAGCAGCTGATATGTTGAATGACAAGGTTTTACCGTTATTCGAGGCTCATAAGCTACCGATGCTCTGAATCTTGACCGATCGTGGCACCGAATACACTGTGGTCGAGTTGAACAGCATGACTACCTGCTTTACCTAGCCATTAATGATATCGATCATACGAAAACAAAAGTCATGTCACCGCAGACAAATGGTATCTGTGAACGCTTCCACAAGACCATATTGAATGAGTTCTACCAAGTGACATTCAGAAAGAAACTGCATGGTTCGATGGACGAATTGCAGAAAGATCTGGACGAATGGATAGACTACTACAACAATCATCATACTCATCAAGGAAAAATGTGTTGCGGCAGAACGCCAATAGAAACAATAGAGGATGGGAAATCAATCTGGGCAGAAAAGAATCTAACCCAGATATAATCTGACAGACACCGAGTCCAAAAGTGGGTAACTGTCAGTTCAGGTCTGAATTAGTACATCTCATGCTTTATATGTCTGAAAGTGAAATAATGACCATCATTATTACTTTTCATATGTCACATCAACGTGATTTCAAGAATTTCTATCTTGGTATCATCCACCGATACCAAAAAAAATGAAGTCCCGACATTACTTAGTTACACGCTTTCTTGAAGTAATGCCTTCTGTGCTTGTTCCCCTCAGCTCCTTTTTTACTCATGTAAAAGGAGAGCTAACAGGTATTGAGTTTATTGACTCTACCAGTATTAAGGTTTGCCATAATTTGCGCATCCGAAGGCACAAAGTATTTAAAGGAACGGTCGCAAGAGGTAAAGGGTAAGCACTGTTTGAACAATATGAAAGCAGCAATATTACTCAGCGCGCTTTTTGCGAACAACATAGACTGAGTTTATCCACGTTCTTTTCAAAGCGACGTCAACTCCAAACGACAGACCAATCTGAGTCTATCGGATTTGTTAGAGCCGAAATCGTCGAAAATACAACAAAGTATCAGGCCCAGATAGCAACGGCGAATATGATACTTCTCATCAATGATGTAGAGCGGAGTATCCCTCAAGGCACGCCAGCGACCTATCTTGTTGAACTCATTGGAGCGTTGTCATGAAACGTATGCTCAGTGCTCCAAAGATTTACCTCTATCGTGAAAGCGTTGATTTTAGAAAGTCCATCAACGGGCTTGCGGCGATTATCGAGGAAAATGATACGAACTTGCCTCTTGGCAGCGGTGCATTGTTCCTGTTTACCAATAAACAACGCGATAAAGTCAAAGTGTTGTATTGGGATAAAACAGGCTCTGCCCTGTGGTATAAACGCCTCGAAAAAGCCAAGTACAAGTGGCTTTCAAAAGAGAAAAATGAGGTGTTTACCCTCACTAAATTTGAGCTTGAAAGACTGCTTTCTGGCTTCACAATTATCGGCCATGAACCCGTTGAAATAAACGATTTTACAATGAGTTAATCGAGAATAAAGCCTTATTCACCAAGCGTTAACAGCACGATTTTAGTATAATGAAAGTTGAAGCGATCCAATATGAGCCGTTCATGACCAGAGACGATATGCGTCAAACGGACTTCGAGTACATTGAAGTTGATTATAACCGGGCGAGAAGGCACAGTGCTCTTGGGTATCTAAGCTCAGTTAACTTTGAACAGTAAAATGTCGCTTAATGCAGTGTCCAGTCTGGCTGGAGCAGATCACAGCTGAATGTGACCGTCAAATCGAACGTTGTTTTGACTATAAAACGTTCACGAGCTCACACTGATCATACAGGAGATCATTCGATATGATCTAATCTTTACGTTGAGTGTCTCCTTGAAGCTAATACCAAACTTTATGAAATATTAAGGGCTAGAAAAGTGAAGAGACTTTTTTAGATTTTCACTTTCTGTATAAATGCATGTCGCACAGGGTCTGAAAAATTAGAGTTCCACAATAAGCCTACTGACCACAGAGCATGTTCTCCGGTTAATGGAATGAAGCGTATATGAGGTTGACTGATACGTGCCACACTTGCTGGAATGATAGTATAACCCAAACGAGCAGAGACTAATGCTAATACAGTAATTATGTCATCTGCTTCTTCAACAATTGTTGGTTGCTGCTGTGCTTCCCACAGGTAGGTGGTGATGTGCTTGTTCATTGTCGGGTTTTTATCACGGCTTAAGGCAAGGTAATTGAGGTGACTCAATGATCTCCACAAATTTTTAATGTCTATCATCTCTTTTTCATGGACGGCTATTGCCAGACGATCTGAGAATAAAGATATTGCTGTTAATGGTGATTCTATAGGAAGTCGGTCAAATCCCAATTGAAGATTACCCAACAGAAGTTCTTCGACTAGTTTATGAGATGGGTAATCGTTTAAAGTAACATGTACATTAGGGAAATCTTGTTTAAATCGGCCAATGTAGTTTGGGGCTTCGTGAAACGATGATATACCAAATCCGATATTCAAATGTCCTGATGTTCCTTCTGCTACAAACTTTGATAAAGCTTTGAACGAGTCAAATCCTTTCAAAACACGTTTTGCTTCTGGTAACAAGACCTTACCCATTGGGGTTAACTCTGCGCCATGTCTACCACGATCAAATAGCACTACATTGAGCTGCTCTTCGAGACGCTTTACTTTTTTTGTGAGTGCTGACTGAGTTATGTAAAGGTGTTCAGAAGCGACACGAAAGTTCATATCGTCAGCCAACTGGCAAAAAGTGCGAAGTAAATCTATATCCATTCTGTTTTGGAATCGAAAGCTGAATTTTATTCATTATAAATCATTGAATGTATCTTTTATAGTCATCAGCATGATAAGGCTGAAATATAGTTTAACATAAATCAATAACTGAGCTAAACGATCAATCTGTATAGGTTAACTGATAGTGATGTGGAACTCCTTGTTACAGTTTTACTCTTTGTTTACTTCTTGGAAATGAAATGATGAATGAAGTTTTGATTCAATCAATAGGATTTGTGGCTTTAGGCGTTAATATACTAGCCGCTTCATCGGTTAACGGTAACCGAATGAGAGCATTGATATGTGTGTCTTGTTTCATTTCCTCAATCCAGTTCATCTTACTTCGTGCTGTTGTTACTGGCTTTAACCTGTTTGTGAATTTTTCTCGTGTATCAGCTTCTGTTAAATTCAAGGGGATTAAAGTCTTTTTCATTTTCTTTGTAATCCAAGTTTTAATTAGTAGTTATTATTACTCTGGGCCTCGATATTCACTTCCGACTATAGCGTCAGTTATAAGTTGTTACGCTTTATTCAGTGCGCATGTTATGCGTATGAGAGTAGCTTTCTTTAATTTTACTCTTATCCGGGAAACTAATTGTTTTTTTGTTAGTTCATATAGTGGACTTTTTAAAAATTTATTCAATTTTATAATAATTCGCAATACTTTTTTTAGACTGAATAATAAAAAATTCTAGATAAAATCAATTAATTACTTTCCAGTTACTTATATTTAAAAATAACTTCTCTTCGTTTTAATAAAACAGTAATAAGAAGAGTCGTAACCAATAACCAATAACTAATAATCAATAATCAATAATACAGAAGGAAAAAATATGAAGAAAACACTACTGAACCTCACTTCGGCCTATCTTACCATCGCATCTACTGCAAATGCAGCAGAGTACATGTTAACAGTGCCTCATGTGACAACAACGGACGGCTATTACTAACAGTAGCTACTCGTACTTAATAACTATGTAGAGTAACGCTCGATCGAATGGCCAGATAGTAGTAGATATCTACCCTTCCGGTCATTTATGCTCCTCTACAAAAAAATATATCGCGGGTATACAAGCTAGTCTTTCCTAAAAAATCTAGGACTAAATTCTTCCTTTCTCTATTTAATAGGGAGAGGTTTACATATCTAAAATATAACAAACATATGTTAAACTTTACATTCAGGATAATATAAATGAAACAGATAACTCCTTTTTCTATTCCACATCTAATCTGTGCTAGCTTAGCAGCAGCTTCTATAAATGCGAACGCAGAAGACATAAGTCAAAAAAATTCTCAAGCGATTGAAGATATGAAAATTGAACTCAATAAACAAAAAGAAGAAGCAGTGCAATGGCACGGTTATTTTCGTGCTGGATTTACTTCCAACGAAAATGGATCGGGAGCCGGAAATTCAACTATACAAGCACCAAATGCCGGAGCTTTCTATCGTCTTGGTGGTGGTGAGAGTAACTACGCTGCTACTAATTTTAGTCGAAAATTCAATACTGACAGTGGAGCATGGGCAAAAGCTTATTTTGGCCTAGTATATGAAGATCGTGATGCAAGACGTTGGGTTTTTGATACTCAGAATAAAACCATTTTTATGGATAAGGCTTACGTAGAAATGGGTAATTTAGATTTTTCTCCTGAGGCTTTATTTTGGGCTGGACGTGTAAACTGGTCTGATGATATTCATATTTTGGACCGAAAATATTATGAAATTCGTTCTCCGGGTATTGGTATCAAAGGGGTTGAATTAAGTAACGGGAAATTGGATCTTTTCTTAACCTCCCACGATAGTGATGGAGATAAAACCTACACTGATGAGAATGGTACAACTGTGATCTATGAAGATGACGCAAGACCAAGAACACATACACTTGGTGTAGAATATCGCACTGGTCCATGGTGGTTAACTGGTAGCGTACAAACAAATAGTGAGAACAGTAGTTACTCTGTGACAAAAACAATCAACGGTGTGGAAGATACTTATGTCGGTGAAACTGCCAAAACCGGTGCACATATCATGGTCAATTACGCTCAGCCAACCTATTTTGGATTGACAGATGGTCGAGTGAAGTACGTCGCGCAATATTCTACTGGAACTTCAGCTGCATTTTTAGGTCGTCATGGTGATACTAACCAATCGAATGATGGTGGCCAGAACTACCGTGTGTTTGTCGATGGTTTGGCATCGTTTGGTAACTGGGACATTAATACTATTGCCTTGTTTCAGCAGAAGAACGACGTAGATTTTGAGGGTAACGACAACACATGGTGGACGATTGGTGGGCGAACTTCTTATTACTTCAATCAAAATTTAGCGTTGCAGTTTGAAGCTGGTTACAACGGTAGTAGTTATTCAAGTGATACGGAAGAAGAAGAGGGAGGGTTAGCTACATTTACTATCGCACCAACGTTAAAGCTTAAAAAAGCATTCTTTAGTCGTCCTGAAATCCGTTTTTATGCTACATATGCGAAATACACTGGTGATTACAATGCGGGCAGTTTAGACGGGTACAGTTCTAATGAGGATGATAGCTTTACGTTTGGTGCACAGGCTGAGATTTGGTTCTAAATACGTCCTCTAGGTAGAATTTAAATATAGTTTCACGATATTAATCGATATAAAAAAGGGGAAAGGTTTTTCCCCTTTAATTAGTTTAACTATTCTACGTAGTTTATATGAAGGGCAGTATGATAAAAAAGTATATAAAATTAAATCGAAGAAAAAAAATATTAGCAATGTATGAAAAGTCGGAGGATATAAGGACAAAGGATATCGCAATATATTTTAATGTCAGTACGCACACTATCAGACGTGACCTTAATGCTATTTCAATTGAAAATAATTTAAAAATTTATCATGGAGGGGCAAAGAAAGTTAAAAAAAACAAAATTGAAGATGGAATAAAATTTGTTGATGATATTATCTCTATTATATTTGAAGGATGTAATATCTATATGGAAACTTCTAGTGTTTCTGAGTATTTAGCGGACTTGTTACCCAATATAAATATCAAAGTTCTTACAAATGATATTAATATATATAAAGTAATAAAACACAAAGATAGAATACGGATGTTTTTCTTTGGAAATCACTCTTCAAGAGATGATTTAGGAATTAATTTTTCAGAATTCATTAATAAAGATATCTTTGAATCTATCGATATCGCCATTATCGAATCTGAGTATATTGATAGTGACGGATTTATGTTAAGTGAAAATTTATCTAGAGCGACATTAAATCGACTTGCTATTGATAAAGCAGAATACAGCTATCTTATTAAAAGCAAAAAAAAGTGTAATTCGACGAATTGTATATATAAAACCTGTTCAATAAAAAGTTTCGATAATGTCTTTGATGGGGAGTAATGGTTTTGGAAAATGAGAAAGTAAAGCATGAGTTAGAACATGCTAGAGCAAATTACTGGATATTGACAGTAATTTGTGGAGTTTTTCTATCTCTTATTATAAATAAAATCATGTTGTTGGAATTTGATGCTATCAGTGGTACGTATGTTCTTGCACTAATTTTTTCAGGAAATTTCGCAATAAAACTTTCTGCATATATAAACAAGTTAAAAGATATAAATATAAGAGGTGAGTAACCGTTCACTTCAGGGCGAGATCGCGAATGTTTTTTGACCGTTTAGATTGATCGATTTGACGATCGAAATTAGCTGTGATCATATACTCTCTTTGAGCGAGAGAGACTAACCATAATGCATATCGTTCAGTTCAAAGAACACTTCCAAGCCGTTACAGACAGCGTCAATCAGCAAAGGTAACGTATTGCTTATTCGAAGTCCTGTTTGGCTCATTGTGCGCTGTTATCGCGGGAGCTAAAGGTTGGTTTGATATTCGTGAGTACATTCTAGGTCATTACGAATGGTTTGGTAGTCAGTTTTGAGCATATGATGTTCGACGATTTCACGCAGCCAGTTATAAGCTGAGAGCTGTTGAAGTTTCGCAGTCTCGATAAGTGAAACATCCGTTCACGGAACAGGTCTCCTCGATATGAACGAGTTACGTAACAGCACTTTCTCATCAATATGTAATTACGACTCGTTCCGCTGCGTTGTTCGTTAACGGACATTCGGAGTCATTCATAAAGTGCCAGACCATAACATCATCTGTGATGAGATTACGGCACCGACCTCGATATCGTTTTGAACATTGATAACTGCCCAGTTTGAGCCAATGAAGCCTGCTCTTTCTTAATCGTCTGAGTCGACGATAATATTGGTTTTCGGTAATTTTGTTCTCGATATATCGTAAACGGTTAATCAACCACACATACTAAACGAGCTCGTCGTTTGCCATAGTACCTTTTTCATTGGAGGAACTATGGAACAACAAAGTAAACGAGACCATTGGGCTAATATTCTAGAGGAACAGCGGCAAGGTAATTTAACCATCAAGCAGTTTTGTGCCCAACAAAATGTAAGCTATCAGACTTTTCACTACTGGTCGAAAAAGCTCAATCAACCAGAGCCTGAAACCCAAGTTCAACCGATAGTGATCACAGAGTTAGCAGAGAGCAGTGCAAGTTGCGTAGTGCTCACGTCCAACAATGGTGTTCGTGCTGAGCTGCCAACAAACCTAAATTCGCTACAAATTAAGCATTGGGTTGAAGCTCTGCAATGACACCGTCAGGTAAAGTCTATTTAATCTCTGGCGTCACCGACATGCGTAAGTCTATTGATGGACTCTCGCTTATCGTTGCTGAAACACTTGAGATGGATCCATTCAGTGAGTCCTGGTTTATCTTCTGCAACCGAGCCCGAGATAAACTGAAAATTCTATTTTGGGATACCAATGGCTTTTGGCTTTACTATCGGCGTTTGGAAAAAGGCACCTTTAAGTGGCCCAAGCCGAACGCTGATGGTGCTATCCATATTAGTAAGCAACAACTGAGTTGGCTTCTCTCTGGGTTAACTCTTGACCATGCTAAAGCTCATCGTCCACTTTATAATCTAGAAGTGTGACCGCTGATACTGATCGTTATCTTGGACTTAAACGATCCTTTTTCGCTGTCACACTTAAGGCATTGAAATGACTTGAGCCTAGATATGACCGACCTTCCTGATGACATTGACCAGCTAAAAGCGATGCTGCTTGAGCTTCAGCAACAGAATGAAGCAAAAGACAAGCTGCTGGAGGCAAAACAAGAAGAGGTCGCTGAGCTCAAAACCAAAGTTCAACTTCTAGTCGAGCAGCTTAATCTTAGCAAATCCAAACGCTTTGCTTCTCAGAGTGAAAAAACACCCAAAGGTACATTCAACGAAGCAGAGCAACGAGAATGGGAGCGACAAAACAGGGAACATCAAGAGAAGGAGAAAGTGTTTATGATGTCGTCTTTATTACAGGTGATGGTCCGCTGGAATATTATTTATTAGACGAGAAAGCCAGTAATCAGCTAGAGCATGAAGCAAAGGAAAGCGACCGCTTAGTCGAAAGCTATAAAGCGTTGCTAAGCTCTGCCCCTAGCGATAAAAAGGCGACCCGAGAAGCACTTGAGCAACATACCTTGAAGAGAACAGCGTGGTTTGAAGATGCCATGCACGCGGGTATTTTCGGTGATAACAGCCGCCCGTTAAGCCCAGCTTCACAACGTGCCGCCGCCATGAGAGCGGCGCAGCCCAAGCCAAACCCGAACCTCGATTTAACTCAAGACAGACTGACTTCACTGCAACAGCGAAAAGCTTTCGTAGAGCAATACCGCTACCGTTGGCTCGAAGAAACCTCGATGGAAACACTGAGAAAAGAAACCCTTCGTCAGTTAGACCGTCAAATCGATGCATTCAAAAAGCTAGAAACTAAAGCAAAACCCAAAGAGGAAAGCACAACCAAGCTTGGCGTTGGGGCAGACAACTTCACCAATGATAAAACTTAGCTCGTGACACAAAAGGCCAAGCGTCATGTCGTTGAAGCCTACTCCATCAACCAAGGTCGTTACGTGTACCTTCGTAACGCCTTTTTTGAACGAGAAAAGCCACGTTGGAGCCAGTCTTATCATCACAGTAATGCCGATGCCGCGCTCAAGCGAGGGGACTTAAATCGTCTAAGTCAGGAGATTGCGAAAGACATCAAAGAGAGCGCCAAAGAGTTTAAGGTCGAAGCGAAGTTTGCCGAATGGAAAGCGGACGGCGGTAAATTCCATGAATGGAAGTCCACTCAGAAATACTTAACGGAAAGTGGTGAAACACGATTTGCGATTAGCCCAGAAGCGCAGTTGCTTCGCTGGGGCGCTCAAGCCAGTGTCGCGACAGTGTTTGAACCCACGAACGGGCGAGTTGACATCGGTATTGGCGCAGAGGCAAGCTTATCACTCGCTGAAGCAAAAATAGAAGCTAAGTGTTACCTTCCGTATGAGAAGGGTTTTCCTATCCGACTCACTTACCTCGATGCAAATAAAAAAATAGCGACTTATTCATTTGGTTGCTTCCGTTTTGTTGGCACTGCCGCCATCGGTTGTTTCACTGGCGCAATGGCAGAAGGCAGAGCGGGCGTTGCTGCGGGTGGGCGTCAACAAAGCAGAGAAGTCAATGAGTACGGCGAGAGCGTTGGCGTCATGTATTCACCGAAAGTGAACCTTGCCCAAGGGGCTAAAGGTGACGTCGGTTTTAAGGTGCAAGGGTTTGCGGGAATGCAGGCCAATGGTCAGTTAGTGGGTGGCGTTGAGTGGCTACCACCTAAAAATGCCTCTTCTTCAACAGATGAGCCGGAAGATAATCAAAAGGAAAGCAAAGAAGCCGAGTTTCAAGCATTAGCTGAAGTCAAACCAGAGGGTAATATTGCGTTTGGTGTGGGCGTCAACGCTGAGTTTCAACTGACTCTAGAGGGCGGTAAGTTTTATGTCAAATGCTCAGGTCAGATTGTTTGTGGTTTTGGTGCTGGCGGCGGTTTTGGCGCGATGCTCGACACGACCCAACTTTGGGCACTGACCAAAATCATTCTGCAAGGATTGCAGTACGTTGATTATCGGATGCTTAATAATATTAATTCACTTGCTTATGATTACTTGGTGAACTCAACACTGGTTGCGTTTGCTAGGGACTTGGTTGCCGATCCGGCTCAAGTGTTTGAGAAGGTTCTATTAGAGGGTGAAGCAGAAGTAAATAACTTAAGGGCTTCATTCAATAATTATAAAGATCGCCAAGAAAAAGCTATTGCACTAGCCACTCGTATTCTTGACGAATCGACATTGTCAGGTGTGCCATTCGAGCAACTGTTCCCCGAGGCTATTGGGATTATGATCGATGTATTGGTTGAAGAGTTTTTGTTTAGTTTTAATGAGCAACAAGAGAGTGCAATACATAAATTGCTTTGCAAAAGCACTTACAGTTGGCATAAGTTTGAAGAGATTTTGCAACGCATGAACCCAGATGGGCGTGCTATTGCTGGTGAGAAAGCGATGTTTGATAACCTTGCGCGCATTAATGCAATTTTGGACAACATCCAGCAGCATGACTTTAACTTGTGGGTGACGCAGTTAGCAGAGAAAAATAAACTGGATGCGACCAGCAAGCCTTACACACCCTTAAGTGGTGAGGCTCTTGCACGCAAGAAAGCCCAAATTACCGCACCTAGCGATGAATATCTGCCGTATCGATAAACCTAGCGAGAGGAAGTAGGTCGTTGTGACCTATTTCCTTCGCACCATTACTTAGCTGGTGTGGTTTGCTGAAGCGCGCAACGAAAGCTTACAGATACATAGTATTTTTTTTCGACTGGGGCATGGGGAATACGTGAAAAGACCATAGTGGCTCCCGCCGCATCACGGCGCACTTTTTCTATACCTGACTCGGGACCTTGCGGGTTATGTTCTGGTGAGACAAGATAATAATCTTTGGCATACCAATCATTAACCCATTCACTGACTTGGTTCGACATACCAGCCACTCCTAATGGGTTAGGCGGGTACGCGTCCACATCTTCGATGCGTCTAGCTGTATTCACCTCTTCGTCAGCATACTCAATATAACGATTGGATACAGGGTCAAAGTAATGGTCACCTTGGAGCTGTGCATAACCATTGTTGGTTGCAAAATATACCTTTTCCCCACGACTTCTGGCGGCATATTCCCATTGTGCTTCCGTTGGTAGATCGAATGGTAATGCACTGACATCACCTAACCATTGGCAGTAGTCTTTAGCTTCTTGCCATGTTTTAGTTGGTGCTGCGTTGTTCTTAAGATCAGTCGTCAGAGTGTTGTACCATTCGCTATCACGAAGCACCTCATAATTGAGAGTCTTGGGACCAAAACTACTTGCAACAGGTAATTTTTTAAGCTGACGCATCCACTCCATATCAATAAAACGCGTTTCAAATTTTGCAATCGAGTATGAGTCCAATGTTACCTTGTGCAGGTTATAAGCACCGGTTTCTCCGGTGTTCGGGGAGCTAAAGCACTGCACATCCGGTGACCAGTCCATACGATTTGGTGTGTCGCTTGGAATTTCACATGGTGCACCAAAGTCCCCCATCTCAAAACTTCCACCTTTAACAAATACAAGTTCTTCAATTGCTCGAACTACGGTTTTTGCTGCTCTCAGCTTTTGCTCTTGAGTTGCCTCTGGATAAAGCTTATTGATGTTCGACACAATCGTATCGATTTGCTTTTGAGATACGGTCTCGCTAGACACTGGGATTGCTGAACTCTCGCTATTGCACGCAACCAATAAAGGAAGCGTACAAGCCATACCTAACCATCTGTTTTTCATTTGATATTCCTTTTACTTTATGTGCATATTTTACGCAAAAATAAAAGGCGAAAACAGTTTCAAAGGCACTGTATGACTAGTTATAACGACTTCGTTCCTGTTTAGGAGTTACATTGTCTTAGAAGCTACTTTGTGGTCAAGCACACGAATACTCTAAAGACAAGGAGTATTCAGTGCCATCAAATAGCAACCTTAAACTGAACCAGATTATGATGGCTACCCAACAGTCGAATAATAAACTCTCACGCTCGTACCCTGCTAATTTGTAATGAAGGTCGTCTTTGGCGTTCATCGGTATGTTGATAGAGTCAATAGCCATCGTTAAATACTTTTGCTATGTGCTAGCTGCGCGAGAGTTTACAAACGAATATTAGAGTATGACTTTAATTTCGTCATAGCTCCCCTCCCGGACATGCTTAATAAAGCTTTTCTCCCATATTCGATATAAGTCCTCCACTTTGGATGATTGGATACGCTGCCAACCAGCTTCAATAGTGAAATAGAGTTGGTGACTAAAGTCGAAATCAATATGACGTTTTATCTCTGGATACAGATTCCCTACATAAGCGAAATCAGTGATGTAAATGATCGTTACATTTACCTTATTGGTTATGTTTAGACCAACTTCAACTGGATGGGAACCGCCGTTTTCTACGCTATAGCTTTTATCACGAAAGCTGAGAGTCAAGCGCTTGCTGGTGGCTTCCCAACCATCTGAAGCAAGTAACGTTTGACAGTGTTCGCTTAATAGTTGTTGAAACTGCTTGGATACTGGTAATGAAACGGAAATGAAGTTTAGTGTTGTCATGTGAGCTTCCTAAGAAAGAAATTCATCGTCAAAGTTATTGAAGGAGGGGATATTCTGTTTTGAATTGGTAACATCGGGAGTTAACAGGCGAGGAATTAGAATGTTTACCTTGGAGAGTGTCTTGTGCATAAAAACTCCTAAAAATTAATTGGTTAAGGTATGCACGAAGGTAATATATATCTAAGTTTATTTTGTTTAGATGGGCTAGTCATAAGCGTTGTTTGTGCTAGAGATTGGTGAAGCTACAAATGTAGCTTTCTCATTGAGAAACCTTGGGAATCACTAAATTCATTGATGACCAAATAAACGATAGAAAAGGAAGAGTAGAGTGTGGCGTGCTTTACGGATTTTACAGTTAGTTTGTTCGTTAACCAGAGAGTGCTATTAGTCATTCCATTCGATTCATAGTTCGATGTGGTTAGGGTACAATGCCCATCAGTCGAGACCAGTCATTATGACGTATTTATTCATTTACGTATTTGGTAGCAAAAAATGATAACGAAAGAAGCTCAAATTGAACAAGCGCTCATAGCTAAGTTGGGCGATCTAAAGTATTCGTACCGGAAAGATATCCGAACAGAGCGAGCTCTCAAGCAGAATTTTCGTGAAAAGTTTGAGGCGTTAAACTTTGTCAGCCTAACTGATAATGAATTTGAGCGCTTGTACCAAGACATTATTACGGCTGATGTCTTTGAAGCTGCTCAAACGCTGCGTGAACGTGGCTACTTTCAGCGTGAAGATGGCACGCCACTACATTACACCTTAGTGAACATTAGAGATTGGTGTAAAAATGAGTTTGAAGTCATCAACCAGTTACGCATGAACACAGATGATAGTAATCATCGTTACGATGTCATCCTATTGATTAATGGTGTTCCGACGGTGCAGATTGAGCTGAAAGCCTACGACATTGTAACTCGTAGAGCCATGGAACAGATCGTTGATTACAAAAGCGATATTGGTAATGGCTACACCAATACGCTGATGTGCTTCATTCAAATGTTTATTGTCAGTAATGAGCACCATACTTATTACTTTGCTAACAACCGGAATGAGCATTTTAGCTTCAATGCTGATGAACGTTTTTTACCAGTTTATCAACTAGCTAATGAAAATAACCGGAAAATATCGCACTTACATGACTTTGCCGATGCTTTCTTAGCGAAGTGTACTCTTGGTCAAATGATCAGTCGCTATATGGTGTTGGTTCAATCAGAACAAAAGCTTCTGGTTATGCGTCCGTATCAAATCTACGCAGTGGAAGCTATTGTTGACTGTATCCATGAAGGGCGAGGAAATGGCTATATCTGGCACACAACAGGATCAGGTAAAACCCTAACGTCGTTTAAAGCGTCAACGTTACTTAAAGATAATCCTGATATTGAAAAGTGCTTGTTCGTGGTCGATAGGAAAGACTTGGATCGTCAAACCCGAGAAGAATTTAACAAGTTTCAAGATGGTTGTGTGGAAGAGAACACCAATACAGAAACGTTAGTTCGTCGTATGTTGTCAGAAGACTATGCGGATAAAGTCATCGTTACAACGATCCAGAAACTCGGCTTAGCGCTAGATGAGAACAGCAAGCGCAACCAGAGTAAGCTTAAAGAGGGTAAGTGTTAAATTGCATCCAGAACTGATCCACTTCACCCCCTGATTTGCACCGAAAACTGATCCACATCATCTAACCTAAATCCTGCTGAGTCTTAGCAGGAGAATATGGAGTGATTGACGTGTCATTATTAAGTGTTATTCGTCGTTGGCATTTCCGCGAAGGAATGTCGCAAAGAGAAATAGCCAGACGTACTGGACTATCCCGAAATACCGTTAAACGTTATTTGAAAGATCAAACTATCGAACCTGTTTATCCAAAGCGGCATTCATTGAGTAAACTAGACGAGTTTAAAGAATTACTGACTTCTTGGCTAAAACGAGAAATGAAGCGACCGAGAAAGCAGCGCAAAACGGTCAAAAACCTTTTTCAAGACCTCGTTCCGCTAGGCTATAGCGGCTCGTATGACAGAGTCGCTTCATTTGCACGTAAATGGCGCGAAGAACAAAAACTCGATGCGTCTAAACGAACGTATATGCCGCTAGAGTTTGCCCCTGGTGAAGCCTTTCAGTTTGATTGGGGCGAAAATTGGGCCTATATCAATGGCCATAAAACCAAGCTACAGGTCGCTCACTTCAAACTCAGTCATAGCCGCGCATTCCTCCTTCGAGCCTATTATTCTCAAAGTCATGAAATGTTATTTGATGCCCATAACCATGCCTTTCGCGTGTTCCAAGGCGTTCCAGAACGGGGGATCTACGATAATATGAAAACTGCGGTTGATGCGGTCAAAAATGGCAAAGATCGAGTAGTGAATCGTCGCTTTTTAACAATGGTTAGTCACTACTTGTTTGAAGCCGACTTCTGCAACCCAGCCGCAGGTTGGGAAAAGGGGCAGATCGAGAAGAACGTGCGGGATGTGCGTTCTATCATCTGGCAGCGCGCTCCTAAGGTGAAAACCTTAGAAGAGCTTAATCAATGGCTTGAAGCCCAATGTTTACGGGACTGGCAGTCACGTAGACACCCTCAATATCGTGATATGACCATAGAGCAAACGTGGCTAAGTGAGCGCTCCCAATTAATGAAAGTCACAGCGCCGTTTGATGGTTTTATCGAGCAAAGCAAGCGAGTCTCCTCTACCTGTTTGGTGAACTTCGACAGAAATAAATACTCCGTGCCTGCAAGTTACGCAAACCGACGAGTGAGTCTGCACGCCTACCCCGATAGTATTGTTTTGGTGGCAGAAGGTCAGCCCATAGCAGAGCACCAAAGAGTCTTTAATCCTAAACATGAGCCGCCACACATTGTTTATAACTGGCGACATTACCTGTTGGTTGCGCAACGTAAACCAGGCTCTCTGCGTAATGGCGCACCGTTTCACTTGCTCCCTGAGAGCTTTAAGCACCTGCAATCAATATTATTACAGCGTCTTGGCGGCGATAAGGAAATGGTCGAAATCTTGTCATTGGTTATTCATCACGATGAAAAGCTGGTAGAGCAAGCCATTAATATGGCACTGGAAGCAGGCACACCATCAAAACAACACGTCATAAACTGTTTAAGCCGCTTACTCAATCCTTCTCCAGTTGTACCCGTCCCCGTCTCTCAAGGGTTGCGACTGGTTACCGAGCCAACCAGTGATACGTCGCGATATGACGAATTAAGAGGAAAACGTCATGCACAATGAAGCGTTATTAAGCACATTAAAGGCACTCAAGCTTCACGGCATGGTTAGCAGTATTGTTGAACTTGCCTCTCAAAACTCTCCTGCTTATCAACAAGCTCAACCCATCCTTGAAACCTTGTTAAAAGCAGAGATAGCAGACCGTGAAGTGCGCAGTATCGCTTACCAAATGAAAGCGGCAAAGTTCCCAGTCTATCGAGACCTATACGGTTTTGACTTTAGCGAGAGTACAGTCGATGAGTATCTAATACGAGGTCTGCATCGCTGTGAGTTTATCAAAGACAGCCAAAACATCGTGCTTGTTGGTGGTCCAGGCACAGGGAAAACGCACTTAGCGACGGCGTTGGGCGTACAAGCCATACAACACCATCAAATGCGGGTCAGGTTCCTATCGACCATAGAACTCGTCAATACGCTAGAGCAGGAGAAGCAAGCGGGTCATGTGGGCCGCCTCGCTAATCGATTAGTGAGCTGCGACTTAGTCATACTAGATGAACTTGGGTATGTCCCTTTTAGCCAAGCGGGTGGGACATTGCTGTTCCATTTACTCAGTAAACTCTACGAGCGTACGAGTATCGTCATTACCACCAATCTCAACTTCACGGAATGGTCGAAAGTGTTTGGTGATGCAAAGATGACAACGGCATTGCTGGATAGGCTGACTCATCATTGTCACATCATTGAAACGGGTAACGACAGCTATCGTTTTAAGGAATCAAAAAAGAAGTCGAAGGAGAAAACCAAATAGAAACTAACGTAAAAATGTAGTCTAGAATAGACTTACTTAGGTGGATCACTTTTCAGTGCAAATGGTGGATCAGATTTAAGTGCAAATTAACAGGTAAGAAAACCTTCAAAGAGCGATTAGAGCCATTACGAGATAAGCGTATTGTTTTTATCTTTGATGAGTGTCACCGCTCTCAGTTTGGTGAAAACCATAAAGCGATTAAAGAGTTTTTCCCTGAAGCACAATTGTTTGGCTTTACAGGTACTCCTATATTCGAGAAAAACTCAACGTATACTCAAATCGATGGCAATGTGGGTTCCTTTAAAACCACTGAGAGTATCTTTGAGCAAGAGCTACACCACTATACGATTACTCATGCAATTGAAGATAAGAACGTTCTAAGCTTCCATATTGACTTTTTTGGCAAACATTCTGCGAGCAAGCAACTAGCAGACGCCAGCAATGATGAAGCTGAAGCCACGGTGACAAGAGTTACACCTCCACCACGGGCTGTCGTTCAAGAGATACTAGAGAAGCATGATGCTGTGACGAATCACCGTCGATTCAATGCCATTCTAGCAACGGCTTCTATTAATCATGCAATTGAATACTTCGAAGAGTTTAAGAGCCAGCAAGAGCTTAAAGCCTCAGAGTCTGAAGACTATGTTCCGTTGAATATTGCTTGTGTGTTTTCGCCGCCAGCACAGCTAAGTGATAAGGATAAAGAAGATTCAGATTTAAATACACTCGCTCGAAATGTGAAAGATATCCAGCAATTACAGGAAGATCTCCCACAAGAAAAAGCCGATAACGAAGTTGAACCTGAGCGTAAGAAGCAAGCACTAATCGATATTATTAATAGCTACAACCACCAGTATTCAACAAATCATACTATTAATGAATTTGACCTTTATTACCAAGACGTTCAGCAGCGGATTAAAGATCAGCAATATGACAATGCTGATTATCCACATAAAAACAAGATCGATATTGTCATCGTCGTTGATATGTTATTGACAGGTTTTGACTCCAAATACCTGAACACTTTATACGTGGATAAGAATCTAAAACACCATGGTCTTATACAAGCATTTTCACGTACTAACCGTGTATTGAATGATAGTAAGCCTTGGGGGAATATTTTAGATTTCCGAGGTCAAGAAAAAGAAGTCAATGAAGCTATTAAACTTTTCTCTGGTAAAAAAGAAGAAGGTGCTGAACAGATTTGGTTGGTAGATCCTGCGCCTGTCGTCGTTGAAAAATTTAAAGAAGCGGTCGATAAGCTAGAAGCCTTTATGCAGAGGCAAGGTTTAGCATGTGAGCCTTCAGAAGTGACCAATCTTCAAGGTGACGCGCAAAGAGCTTCTTTTATTAATCACTTTAAAGAAGTACAAAAATTTAAGAACCAACTAGAGCAATACACAGAACTGGATGATGAACAGAAAGCTCAGGTAGCAGAGACATTACCGATTGATACCTTACGTGGCTTTAAAGGAGCGTATTTAGAAACAGCCAAAGACTTGAAACGCAAGCTAGACACGAATAAAGGGGCAGGAGACTTGCCTGAAGAGGTCGAACAGCTAGAGTTTGAGTTTGTGTTGTTTGCATCCGCTTTAATTGATTATGACTACATCATGGGATTAATTGCTAAATCGACTCAGGGAGCAAGTAAGCAAAGCATGACGCGTCAGCAACTCATTGATTTAATTTGCTCGCAATCGAACTTGATGTCGGAACGTGATGAGTTAATTGCTTATATACATAGTTTACCTTCTGGTGAAGCATTGAATGTGTCACAAATTCACACTGGCTATCAAGCATTTAAAATGAAAAAGGCCACCAGCGAACTAAATGATATGGCTATAAAGCACGGTTTAACTACTGAGAGTTTGCAGGCGTTTGTTGATGGAATTATGGGACGAATGATTTTTGATGGCGAGAAGCTAGGGGAGCTGTTGGAGCCACTAGATCTTGGCTGGAAAGAACGTACGAAGAAAGAGTTAGCGCTAATGGAAGATTTGGTTCCTTACCTACATAAACTAGCCCAAGGGCGTGAAATTTCAGGGCTTGCAGCATATGAGTAAGCAATACTTTAAGAAAGGGCTGCCTCAATTGCGGTTTTTGGAATTTAAAGATGGATCTGAGTGGAATCAGAAAAAATTGTCAGACCCCAAAGTTGCTACTTTTGTTAAGGAAAAAGGAAAAGTATCCAGCCTAACGTTAGATACCTATATAAGTACTGAAAATATTTTACCTGACTATCAAGGTGTAATAACTGCCTCAAAATTACCGCCATCTGGTAGCTTTACATTATATAAAAATAATGATGTCTTAATTTCCAATATTCGTCCATACCTTAAAAAAGTCTGGCATGCAGATAAAGCTGGTGCAGCGTCCAATGATATACTGGTAATTCGTGCAGGTTCGGATGTTAACTCTTTGTATTTATTATATTTGCTGAAAAATGATAACTTCATTGATTATATGATGAGTAGCGCTAAAGGCGTAAAAATGCCGAGAGGTGATATTGAATCTATTCGAAATTACCCTGTATTTGTGCCTGAACGAGAAGAGCAAACCAAGATTGCCGAATGTTTATCTTCATTAGATGACGTGATTACTACAAATACTAAAAAATTAGATTCGTTAAAATTGCACAAAAAAGGTTTAATGCAAAAACTTTTTCCTACTGAGGGGCGGGATGTACCTGAGTTAAGGCTTATTGGATTTGATAAGAGCTGGGAAACTAAGAAATTTTCCACATACATAAAACTATTTAGAGGAAGTTCGCCGAGACCAATAAGTGAATATATAACCAAAAGTAATTGCGGAGTTAATTGGATTAAAATAGGTGATACTAGTCAGATTAGTGATTTTATAATAAGAAGCGTGTCACAAAGGATAACACCAGATGGTGCAAGTAAGTCTAGATATGTAAAAAAAGGTGAACTTATTTTAGCGAACTCTATGAGTTATGGTTCAACCTATCAACTGGATATTGATGGTTATATTTATGATGGTTGGTTTGTCCTGAGGGAATATGAGGATTTTTTTGATAAGCAGTATTTACTTCAAGTGTTAAACTCTAATTATATTCAAGATCAGTACAAGAAATTAGCTGCTGGTGGTATTGTTCAAAATATAAGTAGTGATATTGTTAATAGTGTGGTAGTGCCTAAACCTACAATTGAAGAGCAAAAAAAAATTGCTGATGTTTTAAATTCTATAGATGATTTAATTAAATTTGAATCTGTGAAAATTGAAACTCTTAAAAACTATAAGTTAGGTTTGATGCAACGTTTATTTCCTTCATTTAAGGAGTTAGCTATATGAGTTTATTAAATGTTGCTAATCAGATACAAGAGATGAAGTATCCAATAATCCTTATTTATGCTTTCAATGGTACAGGGAAAACTCAGCTATCTGTTGCTTATAAGAATATTACAAAGCAGTTAAATAATGGTGAGCATGCAGGAGTTTATTATAATGCTTACAGTGAGGATCTATTTAGGTGGGATAATGATGAAGGAAATGATGGTGTAGATGTAAAGTTGTTACTTTTACCAAGTAATCTAAATCGATTTCATAGTTTTATTTCTGATGATCCTCAGGTGATTGAAAGTAAGCTGGCGTTATATAATGCCAGATTTAAGTTTGAATTGAATCTGTTCGAAGATATTGAAAAAGGTATAGAGTCTATAAGTTTCTATACTTTGGATGATGAAGAAAAGAATAACCCTATAAAAATTTCTAGAGGTGAGGAAAGTATTTTTATATGGTGTTTTTATCTGGCACTACTTGATGTCGATGGTTGGGCTGATGAACAGGATGCTCATGTTTTTATTGATGATCCTGTATCTAGTTTAGATGAGAATAACATATTCATTACGGCAGATACTATTTTTAGTCAAATAGAATCCCACTATGAAAGAAAGAAGATAATAATAACAACTCATCATATAGGTTTGTTTTCTATTTTGGCTAATCGTTTATTTAATAGTGACAAAAGCGGGCGTTATAGAAACTTGACGACGTGCCGAATATTAAAACGGTCTGGTGACGATATAGTGTTAGAAGAAACAAAGAAAAATGTGTTTCTCTATCATTTACACTTACTCCAAGTTCTTAGTGAAGCTATAAATGATCAGCTTTATACCTATCATTTCGCATTACTTAGGCAGCTTTTAGAAAATATTTCGTCATTTCAGGGTAGTGGTAGTTCAGGACGAGTTCTAGGGAAGTTAGGATTCGAAGAAGTTGAATCATTAATGGAGCTTGTTAATACGCATTCACACAAAACACCATATTATTATCAAACTGAAATGATGAATGAAGCTGAGCAGTCTGATTTTAAAAAGATATTTAATAAGTTAATTGAAATGTATCATTTCAAATTTTAAACGGGAAAGTTATGACTCAAGAGCAATTAAATAAATTAGGTAAAACTCTGTGGGATATCGCGGACACTTTGCGTGGAGCAATGAATGCTGATGATTTCCGTGATTATATGCTTTCCTTTCTGTTTTTACGTTACTTATCCGATAACTTTGAAGCCGCAGCTAAGAAAGAGTTAGGGAAAGACTACCTTGATTTGCCTAAAGATGTACTTAGGGATCTAAAAATGTCTAACCCGTTGGAAGTGTGGTATGACGAAAACCCTGATGACATCTCATTTTTTGAAACGCAAATGCGCCGTAAATTGCATTACATTATTAAGCCTGAGCATTTATGGTCAAGTATCGCTGAAATGGCGAGAGTTCAAGATGATGAGTTGCTCAAAACGTTAGAAGAAGGATTTAAGTACATTGAAAACGAAAGTTTTAACAGTAGCTTTCAAGGCTTGTTCTCTGAGATAAACTTAAACTCAGAAAAGTTAGGGAAAAAGCCATCAGATCGCAATGCAAAGCTATGTACTATTATCCAAAAGGTTTCTGAAGGTATTGCTCAGTTTTCCACTGATACTGATATTTTAGGGGATGCTTACGAATACCTGATTGGTGAGTTTGCTGCCAACGGTGGTAAGAAAGCTGGGGAGTTTTATACACCGCAACCAATATCAACTATCCTCTCAGAAATTGTCACATTAGACAGCCAAGAACCAAAGATGGGTAAAAAGAAGAACTTAAACCGAGTATTGGACTTTACTTGTGGTTCAGGTTCTTTGTTATTGAATGTGCGTAAACATATCACGTCTGCTGGTGGTAGCATCGGTAAGATTTACGGACAAGAAAAAAATATCACTACCTATAACTTAGCTCGCATGAACATGTTGCTTCATGGAGTAAAGGATACAGAATTTGATATTTTTCATGGTGATACGTTATTTAATGACTGGGATCTACTTAATGAAAAGAACCCAGCTAAAAAGCTTAAGTTTGATGCTGTAGTCGCTAACCCACCATTTAGTTATCGATGGGAATCAGATAGAGCCGAGTTTAAAGAAGATTTTCGTTTCAAGAACCATGGTATAGCTCCTAAATCTGCTGCTGATTTTGCTTTTCTACTGCATGGTTTCCACTTTTTAAGTGACGAAGGCACGATGGCTATTATCCTGCCTCATGGTGTTTTGTTTAGAGGTGGAGCGGAACAACGCATACGCAGCAAGCTATTAAAAGATGGGCACATTGACACGGTTATTGGTCTACCTTCGAATCTGTTCTTCTCAACAGGTATCCCTGTCTGCATTCTAGTGCTCAAAAAATGTAAGAAGTATGATGATGTTTTGTTTATCAATGCTAGTGATGAAGAGAACTTCGAAAAGGGTAAGCGTCAGAATAAGCTTCGCCCAGAAGATATTCAAAAGATAGTCGATACCTATAGGTTTAGAGATCAAGAGGAACGCTATTCTCGCCGAGTTTCAATGGAAGAGATCGAGAAGAATGATTTCAACTTGAATATCTCGCGATATGTAAGTACGGCTAAAGCTGAACCTAAGGTGGATTTACACGCAGAGCATAAGAAGCTCGTTGATATTGAAAAAGATATTAATGAAGCTTTAGACAAACATAATAGCTTCCTTAAAGAACTTGGCTTGCCTCCGTTACCTAGATTGCAATAGTTTGTAATCTGTTACAGGCTGCATACACAAGTAAAGTGGTGCAGCCTTTGTTATTTATCTTTGTCGGTTAAATTTAGATAACTTTCAACTGTTTAGTTCCCGTTACAGAGAGGCTGCCTTTGGCGGCCTCTTCTATATGTCCGCTCCACCAGCTCATCATTGGTCGGCGGCGTTCAAGATAGTCAGTACGGTTATAAGCACTACGTACTTGGTTATCATCAACGTGGGCTAGTGATGCCTCGATTAAGTCACGGTCAAAGCCTTGTTCATTGAGAGTGGTGCTCGCTAGAGAGCGTAGACCGTGGCTAACTAATCTTCCTGCAAATCCCATACGTTTCAGAGCCATATTTGCAGTTTGGCTGTTACATGGTTTCTTTGGATCGCGATCTGAAGGAAAGATAAATTCACGATGGCCGCTTATCGGATTCATTACTTCTAGTAGCGCCAGCATCTGCTCTGTGAGCGGGATGCGGTGCTCTCTTCTTTTTTTCATTCTCTCGGCTGGAATAGTCCATATCTTTTCTTCCCACTCAATCTCATCCCATTTTGCGCCTGAGGTTTCAGAAGGGCGTGTCATGGTGTGTAATTGCCACTCAAGTAAGCAGCGGGTAGTGCGCTTTATATTGGCATTGGCAATCGCCCCCATAAGCTCTGGTAGTTCTGCGGGTGTCAGTGCTGCCATATGTTCTTTTTTTGGTTTTTTGAATACTTTATGAATATCTTTAAGTGGGCTGGCCGGAATAAAGCCACAGTTAGCAGCATACCCCATGACCTCATTAAGGCGCTGAATTAGTCGCTTAACGGTCTCAAGGCTGCCTTTGGCCTCTATGGGTCTGAGGAGATCTACAACTTGTGGTGCTGTAATTTGTTTAACTGGTGTATCGGATAGATAAGGAAAAATATGTAGTTCAAGAGAGCGCCAGATATCAACAGCATAGTCAGAAGTAACATTGTGTTTCTTGATTTCAAACCACTCTTTAGACACATTCAAAAATGTATGCTCATGAACTTCTATATGTTCCTGTAGTTTTTTCTTTTTGTGTTCTTGAGGATCTATGTCTTGTGCGATCAGCTCTCTTGCTTCTTGAGCACTTTTTCTCGCTTGTACAAGAGAAACATCAGGGTAGCGTCCTAAGTTGAGATTGGCGCGCTTTCTGTTTGTTGGGCGGTAGTAATTAAGTTGCCATTGTTTAGAGCCACTGGGTAGAACTCTTAATTTCAGGCCTTGTCCGTCAACGAGACTGTATTCTTTCTCTTTGGACTTCGCGTTTTTGACTTCTGTTGCTGTGAGCGGTTTCGTTTGTCTAGGCATGTTAGGAACCAAAAGTAAGGAACACAATACTAAGGTTCCTACAATGGTTACTAAAAGTCAAAGATGTAGTGAAACACCTTGAGATACTATGGGATGCTAAGTTATTGATTTTACATTGATTTAGATACAAAAAAAGACGTCCTGAGACGTCTTTAGATGTTGAATTGGTGGAGCTGGCGGGAGTTGAACCCGCGTCCGAAAACCTTTCATCATTGGTACTACATGCTTAGTCGATCTTTAATTTCGCCACCCATCTGCGAACCGACACGCTAATGAATGACTAGCCTGAATTAGAATTCGCCTTTCATCTCTCAGGCGGGAGAATCCGGGCTAGCGCGTTTGGGTTTGATCTCTCGTTATTCCCCGTCTTACGTGCGGAAGCTAGGGCGAGAGAGCTCTGAGCAGGTTATTAAGCTGCTAGTGCGTAGTTTTCGTCGTTTGCGACTATTTTTTTGCGGTTTGTTAACGAGGCCTACCGCACCTCGGCATGCACCTCAGACTTCTGAATTCCCGTCGAATCCTAAATCAGCCCCAGGTAATGTTGGCATAGTAACAGAAAAGCATTGCCTGTCCAGTACTATGCGTTTAAGTGGTCAAGATTAACGCAGTGTGCTCTTCATTACGCGTGCTTTTTCCCTTGCCCAATCTTTTTCTTTAAGATCTGTACGCTTGTCGTGTAGCTTTTTACCTTTAGCTATACCAATTTTTAGTTTCACCCAAGAGCGAGACCAGTACAGAGAGAGTGCCGTTAATGTCATTCCTTCACGGTTAACACGTCCAAATACGTTGTCTAACTCACGACGACTCATTAGTAGTTTACGCACACGAGTAGGGTTCGCCACTACGTGTGTCGATGCCTGATTTAAAGGAGTGATTGTCATGCCACTCACAAAGGCTTCACCGTCACGCATAAATACGTAACTTTCGGAAATATTGGCTTTACCTTGGCGAAGGGCTTTCACTTCCCAACCTTGGAGCTCCAAGCCAGCTTCGATTTCATCATCAATGAAATATTCGTGGCGAGCTTTTTTATTTAGCGCGATAGTGTTACTACCCGCTTTTTGCTTCGTTTTTTTCTTTGCCATAATAGACCATTATACGGATTGGATATCGGATAGGAAATCCTTTATTTGCGCAATCGTGGAATAAAAGTAAAATTGGCATGAGCTTAAGTCTGTACATGTATCGATAGGAGTATGTATGAAGCAGGTCACTCGTTCTGCATTGGTGTCTTTTAGCGCAGAACAGATGTTTAATCTGGTCAATGATATTGCTAAGTACCCTGATTTTCTGCCTGGTTGCTCAGGCTCTAGGATCATTGAGTCTTCGGGTAATGGTATGGTGGCTTCTGTCGATGTGGCGAAAGCTGGTATCAGCAAAACGTTCACCACCTCAAATGAGCTTATTCCCGGGCAAGCCATTATGATGAACTTGGTCGATGGACCGTTCAAAACGTTACGAGGTGGTTGGATTTTTACTGCACTGGATGAACAAGCCTGTAAGGTTGAATTGAAACTAGAGTTTGAATTCTCTAGTAAAATGATTGAAATGGCTTTCGGTAAAGTTTTTAACGAGCTAACCCATAATATGGTTAACGCATTTACCAAACGGGCAAAACAGGTGTACGAGTGTTATGAGTATTGAGTCGGACATGATCCACGTCGAGGTGGTTTACGCGCTTCCCCATGAACAACGCGTATTTAACTTAGTGGTGAATAATCACGCAACAGTAGAAGAGATTATTCGTCAGTCCGGTGTGCTGGAGTTGTACCCAGAAATAGATTTGTCTAAAAACAAAGTTGGCGTGTTTAGCCGTAATGTAAAGTTAGACGCTACCGTTCGTGATAGAGATCGAATCGAAATTTATCGACCATTGTTAGCCGATCCAAAAGAGATCCGTCGTAAACGTGCTGAGCAGGCAAAAGCGGCGGGGAATGCAGATCCTGTAACTGGCGGTAGGCCAAGTTCGGTGCGTAAGAGTAATTAATACAATAAATAACGGGGCACCTAGCTTGTTTGATGACACGTAAGCAATGTTGAACTTTCGAATTTATAAAGCAAATGTGCTGAGTGAAAGGAGCCTTGTTTCTGCGTTATTTTAGAACACTATTTTGATTGGCGGAAGTGCAAGAGGTATGCAAAAAAGACCTTCCAATAGGGAGGTCTTTTACAAAAATTGTTTACTGAATTTGCTCGTAAAAGGCATCACTTTTCGGAAAGTTACCACTAATATCAGCTAATGTACCCTGATCGTTGAAGTTGACGATCAGGTCTTTTTGTTCAGGCTTTCCGTGCCCAGGGGTATGATGATAGATGTAATACCAAGTGTTTGGGTAGCCATTTTCGATAAGCATTGGCGAGCCTAATACGAAGCGAACCTGTGCTTTAGTCATCCCAAACTTTAATTTATCTACCGCACTTTGTTCTACATAGTTGCCTTGGTTGATATCAATGCGATAAACCAGTTTTTCTAATACCGAACATCCTGTCAGCAATGTCATTGCTAATGGTACGGCAACTAACCACTTCTTTAATTGCATAATAATTTCTTAGTAACCTTTAAAATACTGCGCTGATAATAAACAAGCTCGACGCAGATGTAAAAAACTATGCGCCGTATGATAGGAAATCTGACAATGAATTTTGAGTTGAGTTGCATTTATTAACAGTTGTGAGCGTATGTTTGTGCACAGAAGTTATTGTCGATGAGTTTTACTGGTTTGTTGGACTACTTGCTTCTCAGTGTCTTCACTGAAGCAGCCTCAGAGCGAGTTACTGATTATGTGTCAGTAACTCGCTCTGTAAACTTGACGTTAAGCGGCGATCAGTAGCTCTTTGGCATTCGCGAGAGTTGAGTCTGTTATCTGGCTACCACCGAGTAAGCGTGCTAACTCTGCCACACGTTGTTGTTCATCTAAGGCATGCATTTGCGTTTCTGTTTGGCCCGCCTTAGTTTGCTTAGCGACAAACATTTGTTGGTGTCCATAACCTGCGACTTGAGGAAGGTGCGTCACACATAATACTTGGGTTGACTCCCCAAGTTTTCGTAGCATCTTGCCAACCACTGCTGCTGTCGGGCCACTGATCCCCACATCAACCTCATCGAAGATAAGGCTAGGAGTATCGACCTTTTGAGCTGTAATAACTTGAATGGCTAGAGAGATACGTGATAGCTCACCACCTGAGGCTACTTTTGCGATGGGCTGTAGCGGCTGACCCGGGTTGGTGGAAACCAAGAAACACACGCTATCCATACCAAGAGGAGATGGATGACCATTATCGCTGTTTACTTCGATTCTGAAGACGGCCTTTTCCATACTAAGTTCATGCATGCTTTGGGTAATGAGTTTGTTCAACTCTTTTGCATAACGGCTGCGTGATTTATGTAGTCTTTCTGCTTGGGTTAAGAAGTTTTGATATTTCTGTTCTACTTCTTGAGCCAGTTCATCCAACTTTTCATCAGAGCAATCTAACGCTTCTACTTGGGCTAGAAGATCTTGATGATGTTGATATAGTTCTTCTGGCATCACGTGATGTTTACGTGCAACAGACATTACTTTCGAAAAGCGTGTTTCTACATAGGCCATACGACTAGGATCGACATCAATACCATCTAAGTAACTACGTAATTCGTTCTTCGTTTCTTCGAGTTGGATCATTGCTTCTGAAAGCATATTTGGTAGCTCGGATAACTTTTCATCTAACTCGCCCAATTGAATTAGGGAGTGATTGGCCGATTGCAAAATACCAAGCGCATTGACTTCTTCACCTTCGTAAATCAGTTCGATGGCTTGCTGGCAGGTAGCGGCGAGCTCACCGCTATTAGATAGTCTTTTGTGTTCTTGTTCGAGCTCTGCAAATTCTTCTTCATCTAGTGATAATTCATTCAGTTCTTTGATTTTGTATTCAAGTAACTGTTTTTGCGCTTGGTTCTGCTGGCTATTTTCTTTTAGCTGCTTGAGGCTATTATCTGCTTGGCGCCAATGTTGGTAGGCGCTTCTTGTGCTTTTTAATAGGTTTAAATGTCCTGCATATTGATCGAGCATAGCCATTTGATGATCGCTTTTCATCAATTGATGGTGTGCGTGCTGCCCATGGATATTGATTAGTAGCTGCCCTAGAGATTTGAGTTGTGATAGTGGAACAGGGCTGCCATTAATGAAGGCTCTTGAGCGGCCTTCTTTTGTGATAATGCGACGCAAAATACATTCACTGCCATCAAGCAGATCGTTATCTTCTAGCCAACGCGTTGCGTTTAGATTGCTGTCCAGTAAAAAAGCAGCGCTAACTTCGGTTTTTTCTTCACCTTGTCGCACCATACCAGTATCTGCTCGTCCACCTAAGCAGAGTCCTAGTGCATCGATAGCAATGGATTTACCCGCGCCTGTTTCACCTGTAATGGTGGTCATGCCCTTAGACAGCTCGAGTTGTAAAGATTTAACAATCGCAAAATTATTAACACTTAGATGACCCAGCATTTTATTTACCTGTATAACTGAACAATACTGTATAAGATGACAGTATATACTGTTTCTTTATACAGTAAAGTCAGGTGAGAAAAATTTTCTGTATGAGGCGTTTTTTGTGATGGAGTAGGAAAAATGAGCCGGTGTGATTACAACGACTCATTAAGATTGAACAGGTTACGGACGAGTTGGGTTAATCGTTAGTGGTTCTAGTGTGACGACGGCATTCACCCCAGCTCCTGGATGATCAACGTATGATGTGTCTTGCATTAATGTGTAGTAAACGTCTACAAAGTCATCGTCGTTCGTCAGCACACCGTCAGGAAGCGTGTCGATGATCTTATTCGTGATTTGCGGAATAATCGCGTAAGCCTGAACTTCTGGATCTGGAATCGCTTTTAGCATTTCTCCAGCAACTTGAACGAGGAGTTTTGCCAATTGTTTATAGTCTGTACCGTCGTCTTGCTCCATTAGTACAATGTCTGCAGCGCCCCATCGGTAACGAGACCAGTGAATAATAATCTGATTCGGGTAGTAATCTTGATTATCGTAGTCTAAGTATGGAAGTTCCACTAAATCGAGAGTGGGTTCATCACGACTTGGGTTGACGCCTGTTACGATAGCGTAGATTTCTACCTTGCCAGAGACCCAAGGTTCTTTGTCATCTGCCAGACGGATCTTTTTAATAGTGTTGTCTGAATTGACGTTATTTCCCTAAATAACAAACGTTAGAACAATTTGCTAGACCAACCAAGCTTGTTACGTAAAACGTGGTAGTAACTGTAATCTTTTGGATGGATAAGTTTGAGCACATTTAAACTTTGATAAATATGGATTTCGTCACCAGGTGATACCGGTAATGATACTTGTCCATCGCAACTGACCTCTTGTGCACCGCGATTTTCCGGAGACACAATCAGCTTGACTCGTCGTTTTCCATCAACAACCAATGGGCGGCTTGAAAGCGTATGCGGAAACATCGGCACGAGCGAAATCGCGTTTAAACTTGGCGAAAGAATGGGACCACCACCTGAGAGTGAGTAAGCGGTTGAGCCGGTAGGCGTAGAGACAATTAAACCATCGGCACGCAGTGAGAAAGCAAAACTGTCATCAATGTAAACCTCAAATTCAATCATATGAGCTATCTGCCCCGGGTGGAGAACGGCCTCGTTTAAAGCTGCATTGTGGCTTTTTATTTGACCATGACGATGCACTTCAGCTTCAAGCAGAAAGCGTTCTTCTTCAATGTATTCTCCATCAAGTACCGCTTGCAGAGACGCTTGAAATTCGTCCGGATTTAAATCTGTCAAAAAGCCAAGGTTCCCTCGGTTAACACCTATCACGGGGACATCAAATCGTGACAAAATACGCGCTGCGCCGAGCATATTGCCATCACCGCCGACGACAATCGCAAGATCTGCGTTTTTTCCAAGCTCGACTAAGCTGGCAAATTGACTTTGCGGAATATCGTCTAAAATTGCAGCAAGGCGATCATCAATAAATACTTTGTAACCTTCTGAAGTTAGCCATTGGTACAGTTCTTTATGAGTTTGAATAGCTTGTTGATCTCTTGGTTTTCCGATAATCGCGATCACGTTACATGGATTTTTCATAGACTTTCCGCATTAAAGAGGCTTGAATCAGGAATCTTCATCCCCATAATAATGGCAAGTCACCTAAATATGCGAATTTTTATGTGGTTAAAGTCCGTAAAGTGTGCGTGGCTTTAAGAACATTATGTTGAATTCTGGAGATATCATGAGCAACGAAGAGAAAAAGATCCAAGAAGAAGAGCTAAAACAGCAAGAAACCGTTGAACAAGAAGCGGAAGCTGTCGGCACTGATGGTGATATCGAATGGAACGAAGAAGAAGTGGAACTGGACGAAACAGAAGCAAAAATTGCTCAGCTTGAAGCAGCGCTTCTTTCTAGTGAAGCGAAGGTAAAAGAACAGCAAGAGGCCGTTTTACGCTCTAAAGCTGAAGTGGAGAACATGCGTCGTCGTACCGAGCAAGAGATCGACAAAGCACGTAAGTTCGCGCTTAACAAGTTTGCGGAAGAGCTGTTGCCTGTTATTGACAACCTAGAGCGTGCAATCCAAGCGGCGGATACAGAAAATGAGACTGTTAAGCCATTCCTTGAAGGCGTAGAACTTACGCATAAAACCTTTATAGATGTTGTTGCTAAGTTTGGACTAACCGCAATTAATCCTGAAGGTGAAGCGTTCAACCCTGAGTTTCATCAAGCAATGTCTATTCAAGAAAGCCCTGATCATGAATCAAACACAGTGATGTTTGTTATGCAAAAAGGCTATGAGCTAAATGGTCGAGTGGTTCGTCCTGCGATGGTCATGGTTGCTAAATAACAATTATTAACATCCTTATATAGATAAAATGCTCGTCACAATAGTGATGGGCATTTTTTTTAACGCTTTTGGTGAGCTAATGACTGTTACTGGTATCTTTGCATTGGAGCGATCATTTTCCTTTAGCGTTTGATTGGCGAAGGTAGTGAGCCTAGCGGCGCGAAGTGATGGTAGGCATACTCCTACCTTAAACTAAGGTTTTATTGAGTCACGACAGTGAGACCAACTCCCAACAAATCAAAAAGAATGGGATTAATTCAGAAAAAAAACGCTTTTTTTTAATTCTGCCCTTGAAAAGCATTTTGCCGCCCTTATCTATGTGGCATAGAGAAGCAAACATTGATTATTTTTGTTTGTGAGCAAGGGTTGAAACCCGATTCTCCTTCCCCCACATTGGGGTTATAACCAAACGAAAATAGAATTTATTCGGAGATAGCCAGATGGGTAAAATCATTGGTATTGATTTAGGTACTACTAACTCATGTGTTGCTGTATTGGACGGCGACAAACCACGTGTAATTGAAAACGCAGAAGGTGAGCGCACCACAGCATCGGTCATTGCTTACACTGACGGAGAGACGCTAGTAGGTCAACCGGCGAAACGTCAAGCAGTCACTAACCCTGAAAATACGCTATATGCAATTAAGCGTCTGATTGGTCGTCGTTTTGAAGACGAAGAAGTACAGCGTGACATCCAAATTATGCCTTACAAAATCGTTAAGGCTGACAACGGTGATGCTTGGGTAGAAGCGAAAGGCCAAAAAATGGCGGCTCCTCAGGTTTCTGCTGAAGTTTTGAAGAAAATGAAGAAAACAGCAGAAGACTTCCTAGGTGAAGAAGTAACAGGCGCTGTTATCACAGTACCTGCTTACTTTAACGATGCTCAGCGTCAAGCAACCAAAGATGCTGGTCGTATCGCTGGCCTAGAAGTTAAACGTATCATCAACGAGCCAACAGCGGCAGCACTAGCTTACGGTCTTGATAAGAAAGGCGGCGACCGCACTATCGCGGTATACGACCTTGGTGGTGGTACATTCGATATTTCTATCATCGAAATCGATGAGGTTGAAGGTGAGAAGACGTTCGAAGTTCTAGCAACTAACGGTGACACTCACCTTGGTGGTGAAGACTTTGACAACCGTCTAATCAACTACCTAGTAGATGAGTTCAAGAAAGAGCAAGGTATCGATCTTAAAAACGATCCACTAGCAATGCAGCGTGTTAAAGAAGCAGCAGAAAAAGCGAAAATCGAGCTTTCTTCTACTTCTCAAACTGACGTAAATCTACCTTACGTTACTGCAGATGCAACGGGTCCTAAGCACATGAACATTAAAGTGACACGTGCGAAACTAGAATCTCTAGTTGAAGACCTAGTACAACGCTCTCTTGAGCCATTAAAAGTAGCTCTAGCTGACGCTGACCTATCAGTAAACGACATCACTGACGTAATCCTAGTTGGTGGTCAGACTCGTATGCCAATGGTTCAAGCGAAAGTGGCGGAGTTCTTTGGTAAAGAAGCGCGCCGTGACGTAAACCCTGATGAAGCAGTAGCTGTGGGTGCTGCAGTTCAAGCAGGTGTACTTGCTGGCGACGTTAAAGACGTACTATTGCTAGACGTAACTCCACTGTCTCTAGGTATCGAGACAATGGGTGGCGTAATGACTAAGCTAGTTGAGAAGAACACCACTATCCCAACTAAAGCGAACCAAGTTTTCTCTACTGCAGAAGACAACCAGAACGCGGTAACTATCCATGTTCTACAAGGTGAGCGTAAGCAAGCGATGTACAACAAATCTCTAGGTCAATTCAACCTAGAAGGCATCCAGCCTGCGCCACGTGGTATGCCACAAATTGAAGTAACTTTCGACCTTGATGCGGACGGTATCTTACACGTATCAGCGAAAGACAAGCAGACTGGCAAAGAGCAGAAGATCACAATCCAAGCTTCTGGCGGTCTAAGCGATGAAGACATCGAGAAAATGGTTCAAGAAGCAGAAGCTAACAAAGAAGCGGACAAGAAGTTCGAAGAGTTAGCGATTGCACGTAACCAAGCAGACCAAATGGTTCACGGCACTCGTAAGCAAGTAGAAGAAGCTGGTGAAGCTCTACCTGCAGAAGAGAAAGAGAAGATTGAAGCAGCTATTTCTGAGCTAGAAACTGCGCGTAAAGGTGAAGATAAAGAAGCTATCGACGCTAAAGTTCAAGCGCTAATGACTGCTTCTCAGAAGCTGATGGAAATCGCTCAACAACAAGCTCAAGCGCAGCAAGCAGAAGGTGCTGACGCCGGTGCACAGTCTAAAGAAGACGACGTTGTAGATGCTGAGTTCGAAGAAGTTAAAGACGACAAGAAATAAACGTTCTTAACCAGATGGCTGAAAAGCCATCTGGTGTCGATAAAACTTCTGTGTGCGGGCGTTAGGGGGGACTCTTACGCCCGTCTGTTTGTAAATGCTGTCTTTCTAGTTAAGTATGTTGCGGATAAGTGCACTTACCTAGAGCGATACAAACACTAAACGGTGAATTAATGCCGTTTGTAGTAATTAACTGGTGACGAAGAACATGTCAAAACGTGATTTTTACGAAGTATTAGGCGTAAGCCGTGATGCCTCAGAACGCGATATTAAAAAGGCGTACAAGCGTCTAGCGATGAAATTCCACCCTGACCGAAATCAGAGTGATGAGTCTGCGGCGGACAAGTTTAAAGAAGTAAAAGAAGCGTACGAAGTTCTGACCGACCCTCAAAAGAAAGCGGCGTACGACCAGTACGGTCATGCTGCTTTTGAACAAGGTGGCGGCGGTTTCGGCGGCGGCTTTGGTGGCGGCGGTGGTGCTGACTTCGGCGACATCTTTGGCGACGTATTCGGCGATATCTTCGGTGGCGGTCGTCGTGGAGGCGGAGGTCACCGTGCCCAGCGTGGTGCGGACTTGCGTTACAACATGGAATTAACGCTAGAAGAAGCGGTACGTGGTGTCACAAAAGAAGTCGAAGTACCGACCCTTGTACACTGTGATACTTGCGATGGAAGCGGTGCGAAGAAAGGCTCGTCTGCGGACATATGCGGCACTTGTCATGGTCATGGTCAAGTACAGATGCGACAAGGTTTCTTTGCTGTACAACAAACCTGTCCTACTTGTCATGGTAAGGGTAAGATCATCAAAGACCCTTGTAACGAGTGTCATGGTCAAGGCCGTAAACAGAAAACTAAAACACTTAACGTTAAAATCCCAGCGGGTGTTGACACTGGCGATCGCATTCGTCTATCTGGCGAAGGTGAAGCGGGAGAAATGGGGGCGCCAGCCGGTGACTTGTATGTACAAGTTCATGTGCGGGAACACCACATTTTTGAACGTGATGGCAACAACTTGTACTGCGAAGTGCCAGTTAGCTTTGCAATGGCGGCTTTGGGCGGTGAAGTTGAAGTGCCAACTCTAGATGGTCGCGTGAGCCTAAAAGTACCTTCAGAAACGCAAACAGGCCGTATGTTCCGTATGCGTGGTAAAGGTGTGAAGGGGGTTCGCGGTGGCGGTATCGGAGACTTAATCGTTAAGTTAGTTGTGGAAACGCCTGTGAAATTGAGCTCTCGTCAAAAAGAACTGCTAAAAGAGTTTGAAGAATCATGCGGCGGTGAGGCGGCGACACGGCATAAGCCGAAAGCTGAAGGTTTCTTCAACGGTGTGAAGAAGTTCTTCGATGATTTGACGAGCTAAGATTCAGCGAATAATTAGCTAAAAGAAATACAAAGGCCTGCAGAAATGCGGGCCTTTTTATATGTGTATTTCGAGACTTTTACTTCCAGCATGTGGCTGGTGTTTCAATATTCGTAGAGGTTAGTTTGATGCTGTTTTCCCGTGAAGGGAAGCAACCGTCTGCATCCTGTCCTAGGTCAGACTTCGCTGTCGCCTCAATCGTATAAGCCATACTTGCTGAACTGACGATAGAAAATGAAAACCTATCAGTATCAGAGTCACATAACGTACAACTGCCACCAGAAATAATATGGCTCCAGTCATATCCGTTATCATAAGACGTTTCTAACGCCAATTGAATGCGACTGAGGTCACTCAAAGCAACGGTGCGGTGAGACTTGATCACATGGCGAGTATAAGAAGGATAAGCAACCGCAGAAATGATCCCGATAATTACGACGGCGATCATTAATTCGATCAATGTCATCCCTCTTACTCTTTTTTTGTAGCTGTTACAACGAGAAATTCGAATCATCACGAGTAGTTCCCTTTTCACTTTTCCGCCTATTTTTGGCAGGTGATAGCATCAGTGCAAGATGAATTACAGCCTACTGGCTGTTTGCATAGGAATTTGGGAAATGCCTCGCGGGTTTACGTTATTGGAGCTTCTAATCACTGTTTCGGTACTGAGTATTTTATTGGTGACGGCAGCACCAAGTTTTAGCCATGTATCTCAAACCGTACAAATGCAGAGTTTGGCCACGGAGTTGGTTGGTTTTCTCAGTCAAAGTAAGTCCGAAGCAGTCATGCGCAACAAAAAACTTTATGTTCGTTTCTCCATTCCTAAAGATACCGAGGTGCAGGATGGAGCGTGGTCATTGCGGTTAATGGATACCGCTAGCGGGGCAGGGAATACCATCCTTAACCTCTCCGGTTCCGCCTATTCGGACTTATCTGTGAAACATAATTTTGCAAATAATAATATCAGTTTTGATGAAGTGCGAGGTCGGCCAAAAAGAGGAAGGATTGAGTTTTTTTCTACTGCTGATCAAAACCTAAAATTAAACGCGGTACTTTCTAACCCGCCAGGGCGAATTAAAGTGTGTAGCCAGACTGGATCTCAATTATATGATTACCCGAAATGCCCCAAGTAACCTAAATAGACGTTATCAAATCGGTAGCTCTTTGATTGAGTTAATGATCAGTTCGCTAATTGGACTGATTGTACTCGGTGTTGTGGGCTCGGTATTTATGACCTTACAGAAAAACACGAAGGAAAAAAGTTTAGAACTGAACCTATTGCAGGGGTTGAATATCACCCTAGCGGTCATGAAAGAGGATATTCAACGCGCCGGTTACGATGGTGGTAACGGTACTTCACTCAAGCTCTCTGGTGCAAGTGAGACCATTACGGTCAGCGGTGGCGCGTCTGTAGGATTTGTCTATTTCAGAGAAGGTTCAGAAGATAATAAAGATTATCGAAACATTAAGTATGAGAAACGAGGCTCTCGGCTTTTTATCTGTGAAAACGGCGTAGTGTCTCAAGCTCAAATACTAGCTTATGATGGCGTGGATTTTTGTCGCTCTTTATTTGATGAAGAAATTTTTCGGGTAACAAAGTTTGATGTGAGCACAAGAATGATAACTAATGGTGGTAATAGTAGCACCGTTACAGACGTAAAACTGGGCTTACGAACCATAGATGGCGGATTGAGTGAAGTTGCAAAGTTTTCAATTAAGCAGAGGAATTGGCAATGATGTGTGAAACTAATCGTTCTGGTTATATCACTTTGCTTGTAACCTCAATATTACTATTGCTCACACTGATTGTTTCACTGGCTGCGTCGAAGGGCGTGTTTTTCCAAATTAAGATAGCGCAAAACGAGCTTAAAGCGCGCCAAGCACATTGGAAAGCGGAGGGCGGTTTGGAGTGTGCTTACTCACAGATAAAAAGTGAAATCTTAACGTTACCTCTTTCTGGTGCGGTCTCGTTAACCGGGTGCACGCCGGCAGTGTCGATAGAGAAGGTGAGTAATTCAGATTTTATAGTGAAGTCGAAACAAGCCGATACGCAGTTAAAAAAGGTGATGTTTGCCCCAAACACAGGGTTGGGGGCGGTGCTTAAAACCAGTGCATCGGTGGAACTGACCGGTTCGATGCACTTTGTTCCTCAAGCGGACGGCCCTGTATCAGAAAGTGAGTGCACCTCAATTGTATCAGGAGGCAGCGTTAACTATGTATCCAGTACGAGTGGTACGGACGAGCATTTTCTAAGTGTGGATAGCACGTTAATTAGCCACTCAACTGTTCCTTCAACGCCTACTTTTACGTGTAAAGATTCGCATCGCTCGAATTTATTTGACTCGGCGAAAACGCCAAAATACCTAGAAGATGTAACGCCTACTCCAGTCTCAATAAAAGGCAAAGACATTCAAGAAAATGTGACCGACATATCGGCGTTTTACGACTTATTTAATCAGGAGTTTAACGCGTCAAATGTGGCGAAATTAAGAAATGAGATCCAGACAGACCCTGTGGGTATTGTGCTTGATACGGATAAAACAGCGAAAGGGTGGATAAAGTCTTGTCATACGAAGTTAGACAACGCCTATAAAGCTGGCAAGCGACGCTTCTGGATTGACGGTAGCTGTGCAATCACGGGAAATATATTCGGAGATAGCACTCAGAGCGAAGAGAATGCGGTTCAGCTTATTGTGTATGATGGGCTGTTATATATTAAGGCTATGTCATATTTTGATGGCCTCCTCTATCAATACGTAGCAAAGACATTTGGGGCAAAAGAAGCGTGGCTTGATCTTTTTGATTCTCAGTCAACTATTGGTGTCAACCCTACTAGCTTCCATAAACACGATGTAGAAAGTAATAGCGCTTACAACAAATATCCGTTTTTACTAGATGGCTCGCTGCATTTAGACGGCGGTTTGGGATTAGACGTGCAAGACAGAACGATAAAACTCAATGGTTCACTGATCCCTGCTTATAACGGCGGCAAGATTGGTAAGCATATTACGAAAATAGAATGGCAGCGGGGCTCTTGGAATGATCTCTAAACAAAAAGGTTTCAATCTGCTTGAGGTATTAATCGCTTTTCTGCTCCTTGGGGTGGGCGCGTTAGGGCTAACCAAGTTAAATGTCTACCTAGAGCGTGAATCCGACTATGCCATTCAAAGTATTGAAGCGCTGCGTCTTGCAGAAAACCAATTGGAATGGTTTCGTACTCGCGGGGCGTCTGATGCTCTCTCAACCATTTCTACGGCCAGCTTTGCTTCTATTGTAACAGGATCTTCTGTTGCCGGTGCGTATACCGTGGAGTGGGATGTGCCGCCAGCGACTGTCTCCGGTTCGCTCAAAACGATTACGGTTACCACAAGCTGGGAAGATAGAATGGGACAGGCACAATCCGTGAAGCTACAAACGATGATTTCGCAGTACAGCGAATTCGATAATTAAGCGGATGAAGTAAAGACAAACCTAATTTTTGATGAGACTTCTTGTATCTTAAATGTGATTTCGTCTCATTTAACTCCGTTAATGGATGGTTTTTGAGCTGTTAAAGTGAATGATGGGCAACTGTTTTTATTATGTTTAGTTGGGATGGTGTTTTTGCAAAATATGTCTCCAATTATGGAAAAACTTGTAGAACCTTGTGCTTTCTTTATTCGTATTCACTAGAATACTCGGTTGATAATAGGCCGTTATAATTATTCAAACAGGCTATGGCACCAACATCATTCATTATGGAGTTACCATGAGTAACCAAGCTGTAAATAAAGCACCATCATCGAAGCCGAGCGGGATGGAGCGCTTTCTAAACTTTATCGAGCGAACAGGTAACAAAATTCCAGATCCTGCGATTTTGTTCTTCTGGGCATTGATTCTCACTTGGGCTGCATCTGCACTTTTATCGAATGTCACATTCGACCTTCCAAACCCTCGAACGGGTGAAGCTCTGACTATCACCAACCTTCTGACGGGAGAAGCACTGGCAAGTTTCCTAGCGAACATGGTGACTACCTTCACCGGTTTTGCGCCGCTAGGTATCGTACTGGTTGCCATGTTGGGTGTTGGTGTGGCGGACTCTTCTGGCTTTATCACCACTGGCCTTAAGAAAATGCTGAACTTTACCCCAGCTAAGCTTCTTACCCCTATGCTGATCTTAGTGGCTATCGTATCGCATACTGCAGCAGACGCAGGTTATGTGTTGGTTATTCCTCTAGGTGGTATTATTTTTCACGCTGCAGGTCGCCATCCGTTGGCGGGTATTGCCGCGGCGTTTGCCGGTGTATCCGGTGGTTTCTCCGCAAACTTTATCCCTTCAGGTATTGATCCACTACTGGCGGGTTTTACTCAAACGGCAGCACAGGTTCTCGACCCTGAATATGTGGTTAATCCACTCGCAAACATCTTTTTTACTGGATTGTCTTCCGTTCTGATTGTGGCTATCGGTTGGTATGTCACCGAAAAAGTTATTGAGCCTCGTCTCTCTAAAATGCCGATTGATGATGATGCTGAAACTGCGCCAAACCTAGGCTCTTTCACTGAGATTGAATCAAAAGCATTCAGCTACGCAGGTTGGGCGATGATGGGGGGCATTGCACTGCTAGTCGCAGCACTGCTGCCAGAAACGTCAGCACTACGTTCTCCTGAAGGTGAAATAACAGCGTTCTCTGCGCCTATCATGAAGTCTATTGTGCCGTTGATCTTCATTTTATTTATCATTCCTGGTTACGTCTACGGGCGAGTTGCAGGGACGTTCAGGACCAGTAACGACATCATTAAAGCAATGGCTGACACTATGTCGACCATGGGCGCTTACATTGTAATGTCTTTCTTTTGTGCGCAGTTTTTATCGTCGTTTGCTCAGTCAAATATCGGAACAATGCTTGCGCTATATGGTGCCGAAGGTCTGAAAGCGATGAACCTACCAGGTGAAGTTACCATCATAGGTATGATCCTTCTGACGGCGTCTGTAAATCTGCTTATCGGCTCGGCGTCAGCGAAATGGGCTCTGATTGGGCCGATTTTGGTCCCTATGCTGATGGCGGTTGGCATTTCCCCTGAACTTTCTCAAGCCGCGTATCGTGTTGGTGATTCGGTATCGAACATCATTTCACCTCTGATGGTATTCTTCCCTCTCGTGGTGGTTTACTGTCAACGTTACGTGAAGTCTGCCGGTATTGGCACGTTGGCGTCGATGATGATGCCGTTCTCTATTGCGATGCTGATTGGTTGGTCAGTGTTCCTAGTCGCTTACTGGATGATAGGTATCCCACTGGGAATTCAAGCACCCTACACTTACACTATGTAATTGATACTACAATCAAGCTTAAAGCGCAGCCCTAGGGGCTGCGCTTTTTTTCTCAGAGAGGGAGGCTTTTTCCCTTGAATTTTTACTAGACGTTTCATTACCCAGTTGTGCGGCTGTAGCGAAACAAAACTTAGTGGTAATATTCCTGCACTCAACAGCTATTTTTCTCTGGAGCCCTCTTGTCTAACCATCCATTTACCCCTCAAGACGAATTGTTTATGCGCCGAGCCATCGAGCTTGCCAAGGTGGCCGAAGTGGAAGGTGAGGTGCCCGTAGGTGCCGTTTTAGTCAAAGACGGAGAGATCATCGCTGAAGGTTGGAACCGCTCTATCTGTGCTCACGATGCGACAGCACACGCCGAGATTCAAACATTACGCAAAGCCGGTAAAGTGCTAGAGAATTATCGTTTGCTTGATACCACGTTATACGTGACTCTAGAGCCATGTCCAATGTGTGCTGGGGCCTTATTACACAGTCGAGTCAAGCGAGTGGTGTTTGGGGCGCCAGATCTCAAAGCGGGCGCGGCTGGTACGGTACTTAACCTTTTTGAAAGTCAGGCTGCCTACCATTATGCAAGGATCGATAAAGGTCTTTTAGAAGATGAATGTCGTACACAGCTGCAAGCGTTTTTTAAGCGTCGCCGTAAAGAAACGAAAGCCAAAAAACAAGCACAAAAAGCGCTAGAGAACGGACAGGATGGACAATAAAACGAGCGAAACTGAGCAAAGATCTACTATTTAGTCGAAGTTTGCCTATGGATACAAACCACAAGTGCTCTCTTTGGTGCCAGTATGGTGCAGGGCTGCGTCAACAACCACAATGGATAAGAATTACATTCAATTGTAAGAGGTAATCCGCTTAGGATGCTCGAATGGATAATGGCTTGTATTACTCGCAATATTGGATTTTAGAGAAGCTTTAGCTTAGTTAGGGCTTAATAAAAATGACGAGCCTATGAGCTCGTCATTTTTCTCACTTATTCTTCGAGAGCTTCTTTTATTGGCTCTTCAACCGTTACTTTTGAGGCGCCAGACACTTGCTCTGCCATTGTCTCTACGGCCCCTGAAGTGAGTAGCTCAGGGTTGAGTGGTGGAATGACTTGCAAGTCATCACTGTTCTCATCAACCGTTGGCGTCTGGCTAACATGCCCAACGATGGATTGATAGTAGCGACGAATGTTTTCGACGTAATTGAGTGCTTCATCCCCTCGGGCGTAACCATAGCGAGTTTGGCTGTAGTAACGCTTTTGGCGTAGTAACGGTAGCCTGTCTTTCACATCGGCCCATGCATCAGGATCGCCACCTTGTGCTTTGGTGAGCCGTCGAGCATCCATCATATGGCCATAGCCGATATTGTATGAGGCCAAAGCGAACCATATTTTTTCATGCTCATTGATACTATCCGGAACTCGGCCAACAATACGACGCAAGTACTCGACGCCTCCTCGAACGGATTGCTCCGGATCAAGTCGGTTTGTAACGTCAACACTCTTCGCGGTAGGGAGGGTGAGCATCATCATTCCTCTAACGCCGGTAGGGGACTTGGCTCTTGGTTTCCAATGGGATTCTTGATAAGCCAATGCTGCAATTAGGCGCCAATCAAATTCTTCACTGTATTTTTGGAATAGGGGGGCCCACTTCGGCAACTTATCATCAAGAGCTCGAATAAAGGCTCGTGTATCCACGTAGTCAAAAGCTTCGATATGACCGATGTACTTCTCTTCGAGTGTGGCGAGATCTCCCGATTGTTTGATGTTACCGAAAAACTCAATCAGCATGGCATACAAGCTTTCATCTTCAGAGCGGCGCGTAAACCAAGAGACTGGTTGATCTTCTGTCAGTTCGAAAGCAAGCGCTAAATCTGGATAAAGGCGCTGAGCCAGTGACAGCTCGACTGAGTCAGTTACCGTAAAACGAAGTTCACCCGTTGACACATATTTTAGTAAATCTCGAGTATCCGCATCTCCCACAATTTCAAATTGCAGTTCTGGATACTGTTTTCTCAATGCCGTCAGTGTGGGAACATATTGTGACTGCTCAACGATTTTCAGTGTTTGAGTACCAGCGTTGGTACCTTCTTCAGCTTGGCTGTCTTTCGATGCTTGGTACTCAATCAGTTGTTCAATGTCGCGAGGTCGAAGTTGTCCATTTTTATAAACAACTTGTTGGCTTACGTAGTAATAAGCTGGGCCGGGCCTAAATCGCTTCACGGCTTGAGGCGTTTGATTTAAACCTGTCGCAATAATATCGATATCCCCTTTCTTCAGAGCAGGGAAAAGATCAGCTTGACGAAATGCAGGCTTAATTTCGAGTTTTACGTCGAGTTGTTCTGCGAACTGACGTGCCAGTTCGTAGTCTAATCCTGCGGGACCGTCGGGGCCAATATAATAGGAAAGCTGGTCGTTTAGCGTGCCCACTCGAAGCACACCACGTTCTTGAATTTGTTCGAATTCACTTTTTGGATCCGATTCAATCTGACAGGCAGAAAGTAGTAGCACAGAAACAGAAAGTAGGGCGCTGCGCTTGAATCGGTTGAACTGACTTATTTGCATTAATAGGTACGTCTCGGGAAATTTCTATCTACCTTTATATCAAAGCGCGGTCATGGGGCAAAGTGAATCACACCGTTAGAGTGCGACGTTGTGTGTTTTATCGACATTTTGGCTTCAACTCATATTTGATGAAAAAATGACGCAAACGGTTGCTTCTGGTGTTACATCACAAAAACAATTGCTATATAATGCGCTCGCAGCGGAGAGGTGAAATCGGCATAAGTTCGAGGTTTATTGTTTTAACATACTGAATTTATTCCAATATCACCTTAATCAATAGTATAAGAGACCTAAGCTCATGAGAATTTTGCGTGGCTCCCCAGCTCTTTCTGAGTTCCGTGTTAATAAACTTCTGGAACTTTGTCGTGAACAAGCTCTGCCTGTAACGGGCATTTATGCCGAGTTTATGCATTTTGCAGATCTCAAATCTGACCTTGACGGCCAAGAGTTCGAAAAACTTCAAAAGTTGCTGACTTACGGCCCAACTATCGAAGAGCATGAGCCTGAAGGCCTTCTACTGCTTGTTACCCCTCGTCCTGGCACCATTTCTCCTTGGTCTTCTAAATCTACGGACATTGCCATTAACTGCGGTTTAGAAAAAGTGAAACGTCTTGAAAGAGGCACGGCGTATTACATAGAAACGTCCACTGCACTTTCTAACGCCCAAGTAGCCGACGTAAAAGCACTTATCTATGATCGTATGATGGAAACGGTATTCACAGAATTCGAAGCTGCGTCAGCACTGTTCACAGTCGCAGAGCCTAAGCCTGTGGCGCATGTTGATATCTTAGCGGGCGGTCGTCTTGCGCTTGAACAAGCAAACGTTTCCCTAGGTTTGGCGCTAGCCGAAGATGAAATTGATTACTTGGTAGAGAATTTTACTAAGCTTGGTCGTAACCCAAACGACATTGAATTGATGATGTTTGCTCAGGCTAACTCAGAGCACTGTCGCCACAAAATTTTTAACGCAGATTGGACTATCGACGGGGTTGAGCAACCGAAGTCGCTGTTCAAGATGATCAAAAACACGTTTGAAACGACACCAGACTACGTTCTATCTGCCTACAAAGACAATGCGGCGGTGATGACGGGGTCTAAAGCTGGTCGTTTCTTCCCAGATCCAAAAACACGTCAATACCATTACCACCAAGAAGATGCGCATATTTTGATGAAGGTTGAAACCCACAATCACCCAACGGCAATTTCACCGTGGCCTGGGGCTTCAACCGGTTCTGGTGGTGAGATCCGTGACGAAGGTGCAACCGGTATTGGTGGTAAACCAAAGGCTGGTTTAGTTGGTTTTACGACTTCGAATTTACGTATTCCTGGCTTTGAGCAGCCGTGGGAAACGGACTTTGGCAAGCCTGGCCGGATAGTCAACGCGCTAGACATTATGCTAGAAGGCCCTTTAGGTGGCGCAGCGTTTAACAACGAATTTGGTCGCCCAAACCTATTGGGGTACTTCCGTACTTACGAAGAAAAAGTGACGTCACACGCAGGCGAAGAAGTGCGTGGTTACCACAAGCCAATCATGATTGCTGGTGGTATGGGGAACATTCGTGACGAACATGTGCAAAAGAAAGAAATTCCAGTTGGTGCGAGCCTGATCGTACTTGGCGGCCCAGCCATGAACATCGGTCTTGGTGGCGGGGCTGCATCGTCAATGGCGTCTGGTCAGTCGGCAGAAGATTTAGATTTTGCGTCAGTACAGCGTGAAAACCCAGAGATGGAACGTCGCTGTCAGGAAGTGATCGACCGTTGTTGGCAGCTAGGCGACGACAACCCAATCGCATTTATCCACGATGTGGGCGCGGGCGGTATCTCGAATGCCTTACCTGAGCTTGTCGACGACGGTGAGCGTGGCGGTAAGTTCCAGCTCCGTGATGTTCCCAATGATGAGCCGGGCATGAGCCCGCTAGAAATCTGGTGTAATGAATCTCAGGAACGTTACGTTCTTGCGGTCGCACCAGAGAACATGGCAGTATTTGATGCGATTTGTAAGCGTGAACGCACACCGTACGCTGTTGTCGGTGTCGCAACAGAAGAACGCCATCTAACATTAGAAGATTCGCACTTCGATAACACACCTATCGACATGCCAATGGATATCCTACTTGGCAAAACACCGAAGATGCACCGCGACGCTAAAACACTGAAAGTGGAGAGCCCAGCAATGTCGCGTAATGGTATCGAAATCAATCAAGCGGCAGACCGAGTCCTACGTTTACCAGCCGTCGCGGAAAAGACCTTCTTGATCACCATTGGTGACCGCACAGTGTCAGGCCTAGTGGCTCGTGACCAAATGGTTGGCCCTTGGCAGGTACCAGTGGCGAACTGTGCAGTAACTGCCGCGAGTTACGATACTTATCACGGCGAAGCGATGTCGATGGGGGAGCGTACACCCGTAGCGCTGCTCGATTTCGGTGCATCAGCACGTCTAGCGGTCGGTGAGTCACTAACTAATATCGCAGCGACTGATATTGGTGATATCAAACACATCAAGTTGTCGGCAAACTGGATGTCGCCGGCGGGTCACCCAGGTGAAGATGCGGGTCTTTATGAAGCGGTGAAAGCGGTCGGTGAGGAGCTGTGTCCAGCGCTCGGTCTGACTATCCCAGTAGGTAAAGATTCCATGTCGATGAAAACTCAGTGGGAAGAGAAAGGTGAGATCAAAGAGGTCACATCGCCACTGTCTCTTGTGATCACGGCATTTGGCCGTGTGGAAGACGTACGTAAGACCGTGACCCCACAACTACGCACTGACAAAGGTGAATCTTTCCTTATTCTTGTTGACCTAGGTAACGGTAAGAACCGTCTGGGTGCGACAGCATTGGCACAGGTTTACAAACAGCTTGGTGATAAACCAGCTGATGTTGATAACGCTGAGCAGCTCAAAGGCTTCTTCGATGCGATACAATCTTTAGTTCGTGATGACAAGTTGGTGGCTTACCATGATAAAGGCGATGGTGGCCTATTCGTGACACTTGCTGAGATGGCATTCGCGGGTCACAGTGGTGTGAAAGCAAACATCGCCGAGTTAGGTGATGATACGCTTGCTGCGCTATTTAATGAAGAATTAGGTGCGGTGGTTCAGGTTAAGAACGATGATCTAGATGCAGTGCTATCAACGCTAGCGGCAAACGGTCTAGAAACGTGCTCACACGTGATTGGCTCTGTTGAAGCTTCAGATAACTTCGTTATTACTTCAGGTGATGCAGTTGTACTTGAACGTTCTCGTACTGAACTACGCACTATCTGGGCTGAAACGACGCATAAGATGCAGGCGTTACGCGATAACCCAGCATGTGCAGACCAAGAATTTGAAGCGAAGAAAGACAACACAGACCCAGGTTTGAGCGTGAAGTTAAGCTTTGATGTTAACGAAGATATCGCAGCGCCTTACATTGCAAAAGGTGCGAAGCCTAAGATGGCGATTCTACGTGAGCAAGGCGTTAACTCCCACGTTGAAATGGCAGCAGCGTTTGACCGCGCAGGTTTTGAAGCGACGGATATCCACATGAGTGACATCCTAGCGGGTCAAGCCGTTCTGGATGAATACCACGGCCTAGTGGCTTGTGGTGGCTTCTCTTATGGCGACGTACTAGGTGCGGGTGAAGGTTGGGCTAAGTCTATCCTGTTTAACGCACAAGCTCGTGAGCAATTTCAAGTGTTTTTCGAGCGCAATAACACTTTCTCTTTAGGGGTGTGTAATGGTTGTCAGATGCTATCAAATTTGAAAGAGCTGATCCCCGGTGCTGACTTATGGCCGCGCTTTGTACGCAACCAATCAGAACGTTTCGAAGCGCGCTTTAGTCTCGTTGAAGTTCAGAAATCTGATTCTGTATTCTTCGGCGGTATGGCAGGTTCGCGTATGCCAATCGCAGTTTCCCACGGTGAAGGTCGTGTAGAAGTACGTGATACTGACCACCTAGCTGCGATTGAAGCATCAGGTACGGTTGCGGTTCGTTACGTGGATAATCTTGGTAACCCAACGCAACAATACCCGAACAACCCGAACGGTTCGCCAAATGCGATTACCGGCTTAACAACGCAAGACGGCCGTGTGACTATCATGATGCCGCACCCAGAGCGCGTATTCCGCACTGTAGCGAACTCATGGGCACCAGAAGGTTGGGGCGAGAACGGTGCATGGATGCGTATGTTCCAAAACGCGCGTAAGAATCTCGGTTAATCCAGTTTCGCCTTGAAAAATGATAAGCGCAGTTCGAAAGAGCTGCGCGTTTTTATTATTAGCGGGGAGAACATTGCATCGTGTATTTTTCGCGAAAAAATTACAGCAAAACACTGGATTTTATGCTCTAATACCGCGCTTACCAAGGGATGGTGTTAAACAGCTCAGCTTAGATGGAGTTATCAAGTTGACCGAATCCCTGATTAATCCCTTAGGAAATGAAAGACATGTCTAAAAATCCAAAATTTGCTATTCGTATCACTGAAAAACGTAATGGTTGGAGCGCTGAAATCACTCGACAAGTGACGTCTCGCAAAACCGTTGTATCAAAGCGTGAAACCGGCTTTGACAGTGAAGCCAAAGCACAAGCTTGGGCTGAAAAAGAACTGGCTGAATTTATTCAAAACCAAGTTGTTCGTAACGAGCGTAAAGCAGTACAACGCCAAGAGCGTGAGGCTGAACAGCTTGCAGCAAAAGCTCGCAAAGAAGAAACTCGTCAAGCGCGCGAAGCTGACGCTGACGAAGAATAATTGCACATTGCCAAGCGTTGATTTTTATGCCGCTGGGCATGAAGTTAGAAATGCCCTGAGTTTATCTCGGGGCATTTTTATTTACGCAGAATTATAAACCGTTCGAAGAAACCGATAGATTAAACGGCCCTTTTACTCGCATTGAAAATTGCTCATTTCAGGTTGTTCATTATTTTCGTCGCCGACTGTACCAGTAGGTTGCTAGCTCGTAACCTGAGTCATTCAAAATCTCACCATTGCCAGCTTTCATGTTATCAGAGTCTTCTTCTGGGCCATTTACGAGGAATAAAGTGAATCGTTTTCGCCTAGATTGTTAGCGTATAAGTATTTTTTCATGCGTGGCAAAGTACGAGGTAGCGTGTTGTGAGGGAATAAAAAAGCCCAGCAGTTGAGGAGCAGGGCTAGTAGTTGGTTGGATAAAAATGTAAACAAGGTGAGTCAGTTAATGCTCCACGGTGGCACTATGGAGTCTCAAGCCTAATCTGCCCGGTTGTGACTTGATCAACATCGAACTCCGTCAGCTCTTCGATATAATTTTCTACAACTTGTGCTGCCATACCATCACCTAGTTTGAAGTAAGCCAGATGGAAGGTGGCGTCGCCTTCATTAACCAATGGCAGTGTTTGTTGGCCGATAACAAAACCACTTTTTGGTGCCTTTACTTCGATCTCATTGTGGCCGAGAGGAGAGCTGATGTAAGCAAGGATTTCTCCTTGTTCGACTTTGTCTCCTAGGTTCACGACAGTGCGTAAAATGCCGTTTCCAGATGCGCGCACCCAGCTGGTGGATTTTGCAATCACAGGTTCTCGGTTCTTTTTGCGACTGGCGCGTAGCATACCGATGGCCTGCATGACGCGTTGAACACCCAGCACCCCTGCGCTGATTGATAACGGGTCAAAGCGCAACGCTTCCCCAGCTTCGTAAGTCAATACTGGAATATCGCATTTCTCGGCTTCACTGCGTAAAGAGCCGTCACGCAACGCAGAGTCTACAATCACTGGTGTGGCAAAAGCTTTGGCGATGCGCAAGGTTTCGGGGTTACTCAAGTTTGCACGGATCTGAGGCAGGTTGGTGCGGTGAATGGCACCTGTGTGTAGGTCTAAAATGTAATCACAGCGTTTAGCGATATTATTAAAGAAACCGTGTGCGATACGAGACGCGAGGGCGCCTTTTTCACTACCAGGAAAGCAGCGATTGAGATCTCGTCGGTCGGGTAGGTAACGGGATTTATGAATAAAACCGAACACGTTGACAATTGGGACCGCAATGACCGTGCCTTTCAGCTTTTGCGGATCCAGTTGATTGATGATCTGACGAACGATTTCTACACCATTAAGTTCATCGCCATGGATAGCAGCGTTCACCATTAATACTGGCCCTTCTTGTTTACCATGGATGATCTCCACAGGAATCGCGAGGGGGGAATGTGTGTACAATTGTGCCACTGCGAATTCGATCTCTAATCGTTGCCCTGGTTGGACTTGATATCCGAGAAGCTCAAATACTTTATTTTTTTTAGTTCTGGTCATAAACCATCTCTGCCGTATGCGTTAGCAACAATGTAACAACTGCTTCAAAATCACACTAATCATTCTCATTACCGACACGATAAATTGTTCTAATCAATCTGAGTAAAAGTTCATCAGGTGTTATATTTTCGTTTTAATTTTAACTTTATATCAGTGTAATACATAGCTCGATAGAAAGAACAGGTGGGAATAATAAGCTTTATCGCGACTTGTGCCGAAAGCTGCGATAAAGCATAAAAAAAGGTGCCACTGAGGCACCTTTTTTTATGTATGACGTTTGTTTTGCAATTATGCTTTTTCAGGAATGGCTTCTAACAACGCAACCATTTGATCCCAATATAATTGAACCGTATCAATCTTCACTTTCTCATCAGGAGAGTGAGGGAATTTGATCGTTGGACCGAAAGAAACCATGTCCATATGTGGGTAAGGTTCTTTGAACAGACCGCACTCAAGACCCGCATGGATCACCATAATATTTGGTTTATGACCGTAAATACCTTCGTACATGTCACGGAAAATGGTCATGATTGCTGAATCTGCATCTGGCTTCCAACCAGGGTAAGCCCCAGAGAACTGAATTTGTGTACCCGATAATTCGGAGATTGAGCGAAGCATACTTTCTACTTGGCTACGGCCAGAGTCAATCAGCGAGCGAATCAAGCAAAGCACGGTGACTTTGTTCTGTTGTGTATTGATTACACCAACGTTGAGTGACGTTTCTACAACACCTTCCACTTCATCACTCATGCGTATTACGCCATTTGGGCAAGCATTAAGTGCGGCAATGAAACGCTGCTGATCCGCAACAGAAAAAACTTGGGCGCGAGTAGTGATGACTTCGTTGAAAGTGACGATATCAGTTTCAATTTTACCTAGCTCAGTTTTAAGTAGAGCTGTGTATTGATTAAATAGCGCCGATAATGTTGCTTGGTTTTTTTCAGGAAGGGCAACGGTGACAAACGCTTCACGAGGAATGGCGTTGCGTAAGCTACCACCACGGAACTCCACTAAACGTAAGTCTAGTTCCTGAGCATGGCCAGCGAGGAATCGACCAAGCAACTTGTTTGCGTTGCCTCGGCCGGTGTGAATATCACAACCGGAGTGACCACCTTTTAGCCCTTTAAGTGTTAACTGACGAGTGACGAAACCTGCCGGAATCGATTCTCGATTGATATCGAAAGCCATAGTCGCATCGACACCACCGGCACAGCCCATGTACACTTCGCCTTCTTGCTCAGAGTCAGTATTTAGAAGGATCTCACCTTCTAGCCAACCTGCTTCAAGGCCGAAAGCGCCCGTCATTCCTGCTTCCTCATCGATGGTTAGCAGTACTTCTAAAGGCCCATGCTGGATTTCTTTTGACGCCAGCACGGCAAGACAAGATGCCATGCCAATCCCATTGTCTGCACCAAGCGTTGTCCCTTTTGCGGTGACCCACTCGCCATCAATGTAAGGTTGGATGGGATCGGTTGTGAAGTCGTGCTCGGTGTCTTCATTTTTTTGCGGCACCATGTCGATATGCGCTTGAAGGACAACGCCCTTCTTATTCTCCATTCCAAGTGTCGCAGGTTTCTTAATAAATACGTTACCCGTTGGGTCTCGACGAACATCAAGTCCTTGCTCTGTAGCCCAGTTAGTAATGTATTGGGCTAATGCTTCTTCATGTTTGGATGGATGAGGGATAGAACAAATCTTATCGAAAAACTGCCAAAGTGGAGCAGGTGATAAGGTACTGACTTCAGAATGGAACTCAGACACGGAGGACTCCTTTTTTATGTGCTTTGCCAAATATATACCGTAAAAAGTTATTGGGTTAGCATTGAATGCTGGACGATTTGGCTTTCAGATTATCGTTTAGCATACCACCAGATAAAGGGGACGAGTAGTCGCTGGTGTAAGGATTTCTTCCTGAACTGTCACACGTTTATAAACGTTAAATCGGTCTTTGTGCTCTCTTTTTATACCGATTGAAAGATAGCTTATTTTTAAATTACAGATGTGTAGTTTAATTACATTAAAAATTTGAGCTGGATCGGTATAAATAACTTTTTGTGACTTGAATCACCAAATTTGTTGTAATTAAATTTCTTGGTGGTATATTTATAACCAGCTTCTGAGAGAAGAACGAAATGCTCAAAGGATGAGTCCGTTTTATCGCCTCCAAGGAACCGAGAAATCAACGATTGTTTTAATTGATTTAAAAGGTGATAGTTATGAAAGGTTTACCAAGTGCAATGTTCTGGAATAGCAAATCTGTTTACACCGGCAACTTTGTATACCCAACAAGCTTTGGCTACTAATTGCAGTCAACGCATGTGACTCGAACAGTTTGTTCACCCCTATAAATTGGAATTTCTTTTCAGCGATAGCGCTGATATGATTCGCCGCCACCCTGTTTGGGTGGCGTTTTTTTATGCCTTTTTTCTACTGTTGGCTAAGTTATCACCATCAAGCCTCCATTCTCTGACGAATCCTTCTCGTTATTTCATTTTTCTATTAAATCTGCCTGAATTTCATGTCAAAAAGCGTCTTTTTTGTTTGAAAGTTTAGTACATTGTTCAGTTTATACACGGTGCAAAGTTTCGAGTTTATTTTTGTTAATCTTTGTTTTATATAAACTTTTTTATTTATAGTTTTTGTTTCTAACTAATAAGTTTCATATCCTACGAAAAAAAATGCATTAGAGTGAAGATTCTACCTAGAATTTACTATTTGATAACTTTATAATTCACGCCAATCGATTACGCAACCGTTTACTTTTCCACCTTTACAGGATTTGATCATGCTCGAGAGGCTATTTAAACTCAGTGAAAATGGCACTAATGTGCGCACTGAGATCATCGCAGGTATTACCACCTTTCTTACCATGGCTTACATTATTTTTGTAAACCCAGCTATCCTTTCGGATACTGGTATGGACCGTGGTGCTATTTTTGTTGCGACTTGTCTTGCGGCGGCTATTGGCTGTTTCATTATGGGATTTGTTGCTAACTACCCAATCGCCCAAGCTCCAGGCATGGGACTTAACGCATTTTTTACTTATTCTGTTGTATTGGGAATGGGCTACACATGGCAAGTCGCATTGGCTGCTGTGTTTGTTTCTGGTCTGCTGTTCATTCTTCTGAGTGTGTTTAAGATCCGAGAGTGGATCATCAACTCGATTCCACACTCTTTGCGTACTGGCATTTCGGCCGGTATCGGACTTTTTCTTGCTTTTATCGCATTGAAAAACGCAGGGATAGTGGTTGATAATCCGGCAACATTGGTTTCAATGGGAGACATCACTTCATTAACTTCAGTGCTGGCGGCTATTGGCTTTTTTCTAACGATTGCGCTGGTTCACCGTGGTGTGAGAGGCGCCGTTATGATTGCTATTCTGGGTGTTACGGCGCTGGGTCTGTTATTGGGTGATGTGCAGTGGGGGGGCATTATGTCAACACCACCAAGTATCGCCCCAACCTTCATGCAATTGGACTTCTCTGGTTTGTTTGAAGTTGGCATGATCTCAATTGTATTTGCTTTCCTATTTGTCGATTTGTTTGATACCGCAGGTACGCTAGTTGGTGTTTCTCAAAAAGCAGGCCTAACTGATGAGAATGGCAACATTCCTCGCCTAAACAAAGCGCTCCTTGCGGACTCAACCGCGACTTCAGTTGGTGCTCTACTGGGCACATCGAATACGACTTCTTATATTGAGAGCGTTTCTGGTGTCGCTGCGGGAGGTCGTACTGGTCTAACAGCAGTGGTTGTTGGCGTACTCTTCTTGCTTGCTCTATTGTTCTCGCCACTAGCAGGTATGATCCCGGCTTACGCAACGTCGGGTGCTTTGTTTTATGTCGCGATTTTGATGCTGTCTGGGCTCGTAAGCATCGACTGGCGTGACCTAACTGAAGCCTCTCCAGTGGTGGTGACTTGTTTGGTTATGCCATTAACTTTCTCTATTGCAGAAGGTATTACACTTGGTTTTATCGCTTACTCCGCTATCAAGCTATTCAGTGGCAAAGGGCGTGAGGTGTCGATGAGTGTTTGGGTGATGTCAGCTATTTTCATCGTTAAATACCTGGTCGGTTAATTTTTCACAACCAGTCCGTGTGAATGTTCGTCCACACTGACTGGTTGTTTGTAGAGTATACTCGAATTCACCGAATAGGATTTTTCTGCACAGTAGACAGAGAATTTTGACATCAGCGTTGGTATTAATAACGTGTTTCGGTAGAATAATCGTTTGCGCAGCTTGAAACCCCGTCTTTTTACGTAAGAAGATTCTAGTAAATACATCGCTATATTTAAGGAATATTACTGGAGCTGGGGGATGCATATTTTCAATTTATTAGGTTATTACAATGAGTAAAAAATTCATTATCACTTGGGATGCAATGCAGGCTTATTGCCGTGAACTGGCTGAGAAACAAATGCCAGCTGAGCAATGGAAAGGTATTTGGGCGGTAAGCCGTGGTGGCTTGGTACCAGGCGCTATTTTGGCTCGCGAGCTAGGCATTCGTTACGTAGATACTATTTGTATTTCAAGCTATGACCATGATCATCAGCGCGATATGACAGTGCTTAAAGCACCGGAAGGCGATGGTGAAGGTTACTTAATCGTTGAAGACCTAGTAGACAGCGGTGATACTGCACGTAAATTGCGTGAGATGTATCCAAAAGCGAAAATGATCGCTGTTTGCGCTAAGCCATCGGGTAAAGAGTTGTTAGATGACTACGTCGTGGACATCGCGCAAGACACATGGATCGAACAGCCATGGGATATGTCCATCCAGTATGCTGAGCCAGTGAATCGCAAACAAAAATAATTGCTATTGAAGAATATTGAGAAATGCCCCTGTATAGGGGCATTTTTTTTATTATCATTATATTTATTGCCAATAGCCTAGGGTTCTTTCTATGTCTGAAGACGTCAGTAAAAATATTTCCGAAACTTTGTTCGTGAAACATAAGCAAGCAAAAGAAACCTCAGCCCTCACTCAATACATGCCGAGCAGTCAAAAGATTCTTGATGAGCGAGAATCACAGGGGGGGAGTGCTTGGTATCGTCATTTACGCCGCTTACAATGGGCATGGCAAGGGTTGTCGCCAATAGAGATGGAAGGTGTACTGTCTAAGATCGCTTCTTCCTCACACTCTCGAACTAATGATAACTGGTTAGATACCGTCATGGGTTACCACAACGGTAACTGGACGTTTGAGTGGATCAAATTAGGCATGGAGCATCAAAGGCGTTCGAGTGAGTTGCAAGGTGAAGCGGCCGCGGATGAGCTGTTCACTGCCTCTTTGTGTTTCAGTATCGCAGGCTATCCACACCTTAAGAACGATAACTTGGCATTACAGGCTCAAGTGCTGGCAAATAAGGCTTATTCAGATGGTGCAGAAAAAACGCAGTACACCATTAAGCAAATTGAAGTGCCTTATCAAAATCGCAAAATCATTGCGAATCTGCATCTACCTAGAACCGATAAACAATTGCCAGTCGTGATGGTGAGCGCGGGGCTAGACTCGTTGCAAACCGATATGTGGCGTTTGTTCCGTAACCATCTCGCCCCGAAAGATATTGCGATGTTGACGGTCGACATGCCGTCAGTCGGGCATAGTTCACACTGGCCTTTAACTGAAAATTCAAGCTGCCTTCACCAAGCAGTACTGAATGAGCTTTATTCACTACCTTGGGTCGATCATCATAAAGTTGGTTTAGTCGGATTCCGTTTTGGCGGTAATGCGATGATACGTCTCTCATTTGTCGAACAAGAGAAGATCAAAGCGTGCGTCGCATTGGGCGCACCAGTGCACGATATCTTTACTTCCCCAGAAAAGCTGCAAAAGATGCCGAAGATGTATCTGGATCTTTTAGCTTCTCGGTTCGGTAAGAATACCGTCGATATTAACAGTATGGCTGGGCAGATGATGGCGTGGTCGTTGAAAGTACAAGGGTTTTTGAGTAGTCGAAGAACGAAGGTGCCTATTCTGGCACTGAGTTTAGAAGGGGATCCTGTCTCGCCACACAGCGATAACCAACTTGTCGCGTTGTTCAGTCAGTATGGCCGAGCTAAGAAGATCAGTTCCAAAACGATTACAAAAGGATATGAGCAATCCCTCGATTTAGCCATAAAGTGGTTAGAAGATGAACTATTAAGATGACAAAGCTTCTAAATTAGTTAAAAGTGATGTAACTGAGCAAAAAACAAGCTCATGATAATTAAAATAATAATCATTCTGGGTGTTTACTTTTAACTATGGAAATGGAGATTCATATGTCAGAGACAACTAAGGGCCCAACCCACTTTCGCTTGATATCAAAGTTGAAGGCAATTGGCCCCTATCTACGCGAACCGCAATCACAAGAAGGGCGTTACTATTTTGATTGCTTATCGGTTTGTATAGACGAAAAAAAATCGCCAGAAAAGCGAGAGTTTTGGGGTTGGTGGATGGACTTGGAATCCATCGAAGGAGGCTTTACAGCAAAATATCACATCGGTAAATACAATAAAGAAGGCCTGTGGGTATCAGAAGTATTACCTAAAAAAACGACAGAGGAAGTCTACCTAACACAGAGAACCTTCCATCAAAAACTCGTTGATACTTTAGAAGAGCATTTCAAACTAGAAGTCGAATATCACACGGAGTCTTTCGATTTCGTCTAATTTGCTGGCTTTAATTTAGAACAAAACAAAAAGGTGCGTTTTCGCACCTTTTCTCTTGTTAAATCCTTATTTGATTGTTAAAACATCCCCTCTTTATTTGTTTTTCACTTCAGAAGACATCATGACAACGAATCAACAAAATGCAGTTGTTTCACAACCACAAACCGTCGTTGTGAAACTGGGTACAAGTGTGCTAACAGGCGGCACGTTGGCGCTCGATCGTGCTCACATGGTTGAGCTGGCGCGTCAGTGTGCAGAGCTTAAAAAACAAGGTCATTCAGTAGTAATGGTTTCGTCTGGTGCGATTGCAGCAGGCCGTGAGCACCTTGGATACCCCGCATTGCCCAACGATATGGCGAGCAAACAGCTACTTGCCGCGGTGGGCCAGAGCCGTTTGATTCAGGCATGGGAATCGTTGTTTAGTATTTATGGGATTAAAATTGGTCAGATGTTATTGACGCGTGCCGACTTAGAAGATCGTGAGCGTTTTCTTAATGCACGTGACACCATTAATGCCCTTGTTGCAAATGACATTATTCCTATCGTGAACGAAAACGATGCCGTGGCAACGAGCGAAATTAAAGTCGGTGATAATGACAACCTTTCTGCTTTGGTCGGCATTTTGTGTGGTGCAGATAAACTGTTGCTCCTCACCGACCAAAAAGGCTTATTTACTGCCGATCCGCGTAAAGATCCAAGCGCAGAGCTGATCAAAGAAGTGAAAACCATCGATGACACATTGCGTAAAATTGCAGGTGGAAGTGGGACAACGCTAGGCACGGGCGGTATGGCAACCAAACTGCAAGCGGCAGATATTGCTCGCCATGCGGGTATTGAAGTTATTATCGCTGCCGGCAGTGCACCAAATGTTATCTTTGACTCTTTAAGTTCAGAACCACAGGGCACACGTTTCTTGCCCTGTTCAGAAGCACTGGAAAATCGTAAGCGTTGGATTCTTGCTGGTCCTGCCGCCTCTGGCGACATCATTATTGATGATGGTGCCGTTAAGGCTGTAGTTGGTAAAGGCAGTAGCTTGTTGGCAAAAGGAGTGGTCAAAGTTAGTGGAGACTTTGCCCGTGGCGAAGTCGCGCGCATAACAAATTCTCACGGAAAATTGGTGGCTCGGGGTATTAGCGCTTACTCGAGCGACGATCTTACAAAAATCACGGGTAAGCACAGTAAAGATATCATCTCTATTTTGGGCCATGATTATGGTTCAGAGGTGATTCATCGTGATGATCTGGTCGTCATTCAAGAATAAAATTAGAGGGAAGCAACATGGATTTAACGAACATGGGTAAAGCTGCCAAAACTGCAGCTTTTGAACTGGCGACAGCGTCAACCGCGCAAAAAAATCAAGCACTCTCTATCATCGCTGACGAGTTAGAAGCGCACTCTGCAACTATTTTGGCGGCGAATGAAAAAGACATTGAGTTAGGCCGAAAAGCGGGCCTGACAGAAGCGCTATTAGATCGCTTACTTCTCAATGAAGAGCGATTAACGGCGATAGCCAATGACGTACGCAATGTTATTAGCTTGAATGATCCTGTTGGCAGTGAAATGGATAGCAAAGTGCTAGAAAACGGCATGTCGTTGTCTCGCCGCCGGGTACCACTGGGTGTGGTTGGTGTGATTTACGAAGCACGGCCAAATGTAACGATCGATATTGCAGCCCTGTGTTTAAAAACGGGCAACGCCAGCATCTTACGTGGTGGTAAAGAGACGTTTTTCTCAAATGTGGAACTGGTGAAAGTGATCCAGTCTGCATTGACAAAAGCCAACCTGCCAGCGGCATCTGTTCAATACATTGAGAAGCCAGATCGTGAGCTTGTCTCTCAGCTACTAAAATTGGATGAGTTCGTGGATATGATCATCCCACGTGGTGGTGCGAGTTTGCACAAAATGTGTAAAGAGAATAGTACGATTCCCGTTATTATTGGCGGCTTTGGTATCAGCCACATCTTTGTGGATGAATCGGCGGATCTTGAGAAGTCTTTAAATGTGGTTGAAAACTCAAAAGTGCAGCGTCCGTCGGCATGTAACTCTTTAGATACCCTGTTGGTGCATGAGAAGGTTGCAACGCAATTCCTACCAATGATCGTTGAGCGCATGAACGACAAAGTCACGTTCGTTGCAGAGCAAAAAGCCAAAGTATTGATGGCGAAAGCGAAACAAGTACGTGATGCGGGGGAAGATGATTTTGATACGGAATGGTTGAGCTACACCCTAGGAGTCAAAGTTGTGTCTGACGTAAAAGACGCGATTGACCATATGCGTGTGCACAATGCCAGCCATTCAGATGCAATCATGACTAACAGTTTGGAAAACTCAGAGCTGTTCATCAATTCTGTAGGCTCTGCGGCGGTTTATGTGAATGCCTCAACGCGCTTTACTGACGGTGCGCAATTTGGTCTAGGGGCTGAAGTTGCAGTATCCACGCAAAAGCTGCATGCCCGCGGACCAATGGGATTGGAAGAGCTAACTAGCTACAAGTGGGTTGGTAAAGCAAATTACTTAGTACGCGGTTAACATATTCGACTTGATATTGATTGAAAAAGGGGCGCTAACGCCCCTTTTTGTTTTCTATGGCATATCAATTCCGCTACACTACAGGGGCTTTGATTCGGCTCTATACCCAAATGACTTCAAACAAGACGAAGTACATGGCCGTGGTTAACTGATGCCAACTTTCGAGGTTATTTTGGTATAGATATGGAGGTGATATGCATTGTCCTTTTTGTTCCGAGAACGATACAAAAGTGATTGATTCTCGCTTAGTCGCAGATGGCCATCAAGTCCGTCGTCGTCGTCAATGCCTAGCGTGCAGCGAACGTTTTACTACGTTTGAGACGGCTGAGTTAGTGATGCCAAAAGTGATTAAATCTAATGGTAATCGCGAACCATTTGATGAAGATAAAATGGTCGGCGGTATTCAGCGTGCGTTGGAAAAACGCCCAGTGAGCGCAGACGCGATAGAGTTAGCGATCAGTATGATTAAATCGCAACTGCGAGCAACAGGTGAACGTGAAGTACCCAGTGACATGATAGGTAATTTGGTGATGGACCAGCTTAAAGAGTTAGATAAAGTGGCTTACATTCGTTTTGCTTCCGTTTATCGTAGCTTTGAAGATATTCGCGAGTTTGGCGAAGAGATTGCCCGCCTTGAAGACTAAGTTGCCCATGACTCAATACACTCCTCAAATAGAATTTTCCTCTCAAGATTTTTCCATGATGTCGCGAGCAATCATGCTAGCGAAACGTGGTGTTTTCACCACCGCCCCAAACCCGAATGTCGGTTGCGTTATTGTGCGTGATGACGAGATTGTGGGCGAAGGCTACCATCATCGTGCCGGTGAGCCTCATGCTGAAGTGCATGCATTGCGTATGGCTGGTAAGAAAGCCGAGGGCGCGACTGCTTACGTTACCCTAGAGCCGTGCTCTCACTATGGCCGAACGCCACCGTGTGCTGAAGGGTTGATTAAAGCGAAAGTGGCACGTGTAGTATGTGCAATGCAAGACCCAAATCCTCAAGTTGCTGGTCGCGGTATCCAGATGCTGCGAGATGCGGGCGTTGAGGTTCATGTAGGCTTGCTAGAACATGACGCGAATGCGCTCAATCCGGGTTTTATTAAATTTATGCGTACCGGGATGCCGTTTATTCAGTTGAAAATGGCTGCAAGCTTGGATGGCCAAAGTGCCCTGAGCAATGGCCAAAGCCAATGGATTACCTCCCTAAATGCTCGCCAAGATGTACAGCGTTACCGTGCCATAAGTGGCGGTATTCTCTCTACCAGTAAAACCGTGGTTGATGATAACGCATCGCTGAATGTGCGCTGGGATGACTTGCCAGAAAGCGTCCAAGCACAGTATTTACGAGAAGATCTTCGCCAGCCCGCAAGAGTGATTTTAGATCGCCAGAATCATCTTACGGATACGCTTAAACTGTTTAATACTGAGGGGGAGCGTATCATCGTTAGCCAAGGTGGTGACATAGTTCCGCAATTGGATAGCTCTGGTCACGTGGATCTTGCAGCGATATTCAAAAGCGCTGCGAACGATTTCCAGATCAATCATTTATGGGTAGAAGCGGGAGCAACCTTCGCGAGTGCGCTAATTAAAGCTAATCTTGTCGATGAGTTGATTGTTTATCTCGCGCCAAAATTGATGGGAAGTGACGGTCGTGGCTTAATTGGTGCGCTTGGGTTGACTGAGATGGCGAAAGTCATTGATTTAAACATTACTGATGTTCGTATGGTGGGGGTGGACATCCGCATCACCGCTACGATCAAACGCACTGAAATCTAGATAAGAAGCATTATGTTTACAGGAATTGTAGAGGCAGTTGGCATACTCACTGCCATCACGCCGAAGGGCGAAGACATCACCGTCACCGTTGAAACAAGTCAACTTGATATGTCTGATGTCAAGTTAGGTGACAGTATTGCGACCAATGGTGTTTGTTTGACTGTGGTTGATTTCGGCAACCACTATTACAGTGCCGACTTGTCTTTAGAGACACTGAAAAAAACGGGGTTTGCAGAATATCAGGTTGGCGATAAGGTAAATTTAGAAAAAGCCATGCTGCCAACCACGCGTTTTGGTGGTCATATTGTTTCTGGTCACGTCGATGGCGTGGGAGAAATTGTAGAACGTAATCACGTTGGCCGAGCGATAGAGTTTTGGGTCGCAATGCCAGTTGCAATCAGCAAGTATGTGGCAGGAAAAGGCTCTATCACGGTTGATGGTATTAGCTTGACCGTGAACGACTTACGTAAAAATGCGTTCAAATTGACGATTGTTCCTCATACTAGTGAAGAAACTACTATTGACCAATTTCAAGTGGGACGTAAAGTTAATCTAGAAGTTGATGTGCTCGCTCGTTACATGGAGCGCTTGCTGCAAGGTCAGCAAGAAGAGAAGTCAGAATCTGGAATCACCATGGACTTTTTACAGCAAAATGGTTTTGCCTAATGCCTGTATGGTCGAGGTGATTAAGTTAAACCAAAGCTCAGACGGTAACGTTGAGTGTATGAGTAACAAGACGTTAACCATTGCTGCCGCAATAATAAATTTAGAATAACGGGAAAACAGATTATGCCAATCAGTACGCCACAAGAGATTATTGATGATATCCGTACGGGTAAAATGGTCATCTTAATGGATGATGAAGATCGTGAGAACGAAGGGGATTTGATCATGGCTGCCGAGCATATTACGCCGGAAGCGATCAACTTTATGGCAACTCACGGCCGTGGTTTGATTTGTTTGACAATGACAAAAGCGCGTTGTGAAAGTTTAGGCTTGCCACCAATGGTGCAAGATAATAATGCGCAGTACACCACGAATTTTACGGTTTCAATTGAAGCAGCTGAAGGTGTCACAACGGGAATTTCTGCAGCAGATCGGGCTCGTACTGTTCAAGCTGCGGTGGCTCCAAAAGCGAAAGCCGCAGACTTAGTTCAGCCTGGTCATATTTTTCCTTTAGCGGCACAAGATGGTGGCGTATTAACTCGTGCCGGTCATACAGAAGCTGGTTGTGATTTAGCTCGGCTAGCGGGTCTTGAACCAGCATCGGTTATCGTCGAAATCTTAAATGACGACGGCACCATGGCTCGTCGCCCTGATCTAGAGATCTTTGCAGAGAAGCACGGCATTAAACTAGGCACTATCGCCGACTTAATTGAGTACCGCAATAACACCGAAACCACCATCGAGCGTGTGGCGGAGTGTAAATTACCGACAGAGTTTGGTGAATTTACGCTGGTCACTTATAAAGATACCATCGATAACCAAGTGCATTACGCAATGTGCAAAGGTGACTTACAAGAAGGCGCGCCATTGGTACGTGTGCACCTACAAGATATCTTTACCGATTTGCTGCGCAGTGACCGAAATGCGGAACGCAGTTGGACGCTAGACAAAGCGATGAAACGCATCGGTGAAGAGGGCGGGGTGTTGGTCGTGCTTGGTCATGAAGAGTCAACAGAGTTACTCATCCATCGCGTGAAAATGTTCGAAGCGCAAGACAAAGGCGAAGCGCCAACGCTTGCGAAAAAGCAAGGAACGTCTCGCCGTGTGGGGGTGGGATCGCAAATTCTGGCGGATTTGGGCATACATGACATGCGCCTTTTATCGTCGACTAACAAAAAATATCACGCATTGAGTGGCTTTGGTCTGAACGTGGTTGAATACGTCTGCGATTAACGGCTGGACGATAAGTTTCTAGTCTTTTACGAGCTTAAGCTACAAACGACTAGGAACTGGTGGTCTGCATCCAATTTCCATTAGATATTGCTCACAAATTTGTGCTAGAATCCGGCGATTCTCACTTGATGAACATATTTCACTTATAAATAGAGTTAAAGGAAAGCTTATGAAAGTGATCGAGGGTGGCTTCCCAGCGCCAAATGCAAAAATTGCTATCGTTATTTCTCGCTTCAACAGTTTTATTAACGAAAGCCTACTTTCTGGTGCGATCGATACACTAAAGCGTCACGGACAAGTAAGCGAAGACAACATCACGGTTGTGCGTTGTCCAGGTGCCGTAGAACTACCTCTAGTAGCTCAGCGTGTTGCTAAAACTGGCAAATTCGACGCTATTGTTTCTCTAGGGTCGGTTATTCGCGGTGGAACGCCTCACTTTGACTATGTTTGTAGTGAAATGAACAAAGGTCTGGCACAAGTGTCTATGGAATACAGTATTCCAGTAGCATTTGGTGTGTTGACTGTTGATACGATCGATCAAGCAATAGAACGCGCAGGAACCAAGGCTGGTAATAAAGGTGCAGAGGCTGCACTAAGCGCACTTGAAATGATTAATGTACTATCTGAAATAGATTCCTAATGGGGGCCAGTGTGAAACCAGCCGCACGTCGTAATGCACGTCAATTCGCTCTACAGGCGATCTACTCATGGCAAATTACTAAAGAGAACGTTGCCAAAATCGAAGAACAGTTTTTGTCTGGCGACAAATACGATGAAGAAGAACTTCACGCATCAGAGCCAGCGCTTGCTGCTCCAGAGACTGACGTCGCTTACTTCCGTGAACTACTAAGCGGTGTTGTACTTAGCCACGCTGAGCTAGATAGCAAAATTCGTCCATATACCTCTCGTCCGATGCAGGACCTAGATATGATGGAGCTTGCCCTTCTTCGCCTTGCTATGTACGAGATGACTCGTCGCGAAGATGTTCCTTACAAAGTGGTAATCAACGAAGCGATTGAACTTGCTAAAGTATTCGCTGCGGAAGACAGTCACAAATTTGTGAATGGTGTGCTAGATAAAGCCGCCCCTCACGTCCGTAAGAAATAACGATTTCTTCAGTGAAAAGGTCAGCTCATGCTGGCCTTTTTTGTATTATCCCCATACCATTAATCTCTATCCGGCTCTGTCTGGTTTAAGAGCACAAGAACGGCGTTAAAGGTATGCCTGTAGCGTTGCTATTTAACGCACTGTTTCTTTGTTTTTGCGTTCTTTCCAGCGCCGTTTTCGAACCCTAATAAATTGCATTGGCGTGAAAAGATAAATGAATTATGTCTGGTGAATTTAACCTGATCGATAAATACTTCGTTGGACGTCAGAACCAACGTAAAGATGTCCACCTCGCCGCAGGTGATGATTGTGCACTCGTCAAAGCTCCAGCTAATGTTCAGATTGCCATTAGCACTGATACGTTAGTATCTGGCACTCACTTTCTGTCACACGCCAACCCTGCTTGGGTAGCACATAAGGCGCTTGCTTCTAATATTAGTGATTTGGCGGCGATGGGCGCAACTCCTGCTTGGGTAAGTTTTGCGTTAACGATGCCAGAGCCGGATGAGACGTGGTTAGCTCCTTTCTGTGATGCGTTTTTTGAGTTGGCCGATTACTTTGGTATCCAGTTAATCGGTGGGGATACGACCAAAGGCCCTCTGAGTCTGACGTTGACAGTGCAGGGTTTTGTACCTGAAGGCAAAGCGTTAACACGATCAGGTGCTAAAGTTGGCGATTGGGTATACGTTACAGGCCATCTTGGGGATGCGAAAGCTGGGTTGGATGTCATTCTCAATGCGTCTCTGCGTAGCCGAACGGGCGCAGAAGAGCTAGAGCGGGCGCATTACCTCAGTACGCCTCGCGTACTTGCAGGGCAAGCCTTAGTCGGCTTAGCATCATCCGCTATCGATATTTCAGATGGTTTGATGGCTGATATCAACCATATTTTGCGACGCTCTCAAGTAGGCGTGAGTATTGATGTCTCTCACTTACCCATATCTTCGGAGTTAATGCAGTTTTTAGATGATAAGGTTAGTGCTCAGCAGTATGCTTTAGCAAGTGGCGAAGAATACGAATTGTGCTTTACTGTGCCTGAACAAAACCGAGGTTCACTGCAAAGTGCACTGTCGCATACTGGTTGCAAAGTTACATGCATTGGCCAAATTCGACCCAATGGTTTTTTTGAACTGCATGACAGTAACCAACCTCTCGATTGGGATCTCAGTGGTTTCGACCACTTTAAGTGACCTTAAGATTGAAACCAAATTAGCAGTATAGGCTTTAAGGATATGACCAACCCTCTTTCTCTGATTTCACTAACGAATCCATGGCACTTATTGGCGACTGGGTTTGGTAGCGGCTTATCACCTTTTATCCCTGGCACTATGGGAACATTAGCGGCGATACCGTTCTTTTTACTTTTGGCTCAGTTACCATTTCCAGCGTATGTCATTGTCGTTCTGATTTCGTGTGTTATTGGCATTAAAATTTGCCAAATCACTTCTGCAGATATGGGGGTTCATGATCACGGTTCGATAGTATGGGATGAGTTTGCTGGTTATTGGATCACGATGGGTATCGTACCGGCACTAAACATTCCATTAACCGAATGGAAGTGGCTGCTCACTGGTTTCATCTTATTCCGTTTTTTCGATATGGTGAAACCTTGGCCGATTGGTTGGTTAGATAAGCGCGTTCACGGCGGATTCGGCATCATGGTGGATGACATAGTGGCAGGTATTATGGCGGGGATTACGCTGTTTTTAGTCGCGAAATACGCGGGCTGGATGAACTAGATATTCATCAACAACAATCATGGAAGAATTAAAAAGGGATGCACATGGCATCCCTTTTTCGCATTTTGGTTAGGCTATTTGTCGAGGTAATCGACAATGGACTTCTCTATCCCTTTCGCATCGAGTCCAAGCGCTGCATGCAACTCGTCTTGAGTCCCTTGGGGGATAAATTCATCTGGGAGACCTAGGTTTAAAACTGGTTTAATGGTTTTATCTTTCATCATAAATTCTACGACACCAGCACCAGCGCCGCCAGAAATGACGTTTTCTTCCAGTGTGACCAGTACGTCATGGCCTGCGACGAGTTGACGAATTAGTGCTTCATCAAGAGGTTTGACAAAGCGCATGTCAGCCACGGTCGCATTGAGCTTATCTGCCACTTCCAGCGCATTGCTTAAGAAGGTGCCAAAGTTCAAAATGGCGACTTTCTCCCCTTTACGTACGATGCGACCTTTACCAATTTCTAGCGCAGTGAATTCCGTTTCCATCTCTGCCCCCATACCATTTCCACGTGGGTATCGAACCGCACTTGGACCAGTATGCTTGTGACCAGTGTAAAGCATTTGACGACATTCATTCTCGTCGCTTGGTGCCATGATCACCATGTTTGGGATACAACGCATAAAGCTGAGATCGAACGCACCTTGGTGAGTTTGGCCATCAGCGCCAACGAGACCTGCGCGGTCAATAGCGAACATCACAGGTAAGTTCATGATCGCCACATCGTGGATCAGTTGATCATAACCGCGCTGCAAAAAGGTGGAATAGATGGCAACGATAGGGTGATTGCCCGCGATGGCCATGCCTGTCGCGAGCGTGACTGCGTGCTGCTCTGCAATCGCCACATCGAAGTACTGCTCTGGATACTCTTTTGAGAATCGAACCATGCCTGAGCCTTCACGCATCGCTGGCGTAATCGCCATTAGCTTCGGATCTTGCGCGGCCATATCACATAAAAAATCACCAAAGATTTTTGAAAAGGTGGGCTTTCCGCCGCTGCTTTTAGGCAGGCAGTGATGCGTGGGATCAAATTTAGGAACGCCGTGATAACCAATCGGATCTTTTTCTGCGGGTTCATAACCTTTGCCTTTCTTGGTCATGATGTGCAGGAATTGAGGACCTTTAAGCTCACGCATGTTTCTCAGGGTTTTGACCAGCTCATTCACATCGTGTCCATCGATTGGACCAATGTAGTTGAACCCAAATTCTTCAAACAGCGTGCCCGGTACGACCATCCCTTTTAGATGTTCTTCGGTGCGGCGAACCAGTTCTTTAATGGGGGGCACGCCAGACAGAACCTTCTTACCGCCTTCACGAATGGAAGTATATAAACTACCAGAAAGCACTTTGGCGAGGTGATTATTGAGAGCGCCAACATTTTCTGAAATCGACATTTCATTGTCGTTTAGAATCACTAACATGTCAGAGTGAACATCACCCGCGTGGTTCATCGCTTCGAATGCCATGCCTGCGGTAATCGCACCATCACCGATCACACTCACCACTTTACGACCTTTGCCTTCTTTTTGTGCGCTAATGGCCATGCCCAGTCCTGCACTGATAGAAGTAGAAGAGTGACCAACAGATAACGTGTCATACTCGCTTTCTTCACGCCAAGGGAAAGGGTGTAGACCATCTTTTTGGCGAATGGTTGGCATTTGATCGCGGCGGCCAGTGAGAATTTTATGCGGGTAAGCTTGATGACCAACATCCCAGATCAACTGATCGATTGGGGTATTGTAAACATAATGCAAAGCGACAGTTAGCTCTACGGTGCCTAAGCCAGACGCTAAATGTCCACTAGATTGGCTGACTGAATTTAGCAGATACGTTCGCAATTCATCACACAAAGCTGGTAATGTTTCTTTCGGAAGAAGACGTAGCTCTTCCGGAGTATTTGCTAACGCCAGTGTTGGGTACTTTGAAATATCAAGAGTCATATAAATGCGCGCTTATAGTGTTAATTTTTGCGCTCGATGACATATCGGGCGAACTCTTCGAGTAACTGAGTATTGTATGGGATAGCTTCTAATGCTTGAAGCGCTTCCTGTAACAGAGTGTGAGCTTTCTCTATCGCTCCGTCTAAACCCAGCAAGGAAGGGTAAGTGCTCTTGTTCAACTCTTGGTCTGAACCTTGAGGCTTACCCAGTGTTTCTGTGTCACTGATGATATCAAGAATATCGTCTTGAACCTGAAACGCCAAACCAATAGCTTTCGAGTAACGTTTTAGGTGAGGTAAAACCTCAATACCTTTTTCACCAGCGGCGAGAGCGCCTAGTTTAACTGCGCAGTCAATCAGGGCTCCGGTTTTCTTCCGATGTATCACTTCCATTTCTTCAAGAGAGACTTGACGGTTTTCTGCACCTAAGTCCAGAGCTTGTCCAACGCACATCCCCTGAGCACCAGAAGAGTGAGCCAGCGCCTTTATCATATTGATACGTTGCGTTTCTGCGACTGGATTTAACTGGCCATCAGCAATAATAGTAAAGGCGAGAGTCTGGAGTGCATCGCCAGTTAGTATTGCCGTTGCCTCATCAAATTTGATGTGACAAGTGGGCTGACCACGACGCAGCTCATCATCATCCATGGCAGGCAGATCGTCATGAATAAGTGAGTAAGCGTGAATGCACTCAATAGCCGCGGCAGGCGTGTCTAAGTCTTCAGATTTACAGCCGAGCATTTGACCTGTGATGTAAACAAGAAAAGGGCGAACGCGTTTTCCACCTAGCAAAAGGCCGTACTTCATTGCTTGAATCAATGGCAACTCTTGATATGGGAGATGATCGAGCCATAAATTCAATTGCTGATTGTTTCTTTGTTGAAAAGACGTCAATGTCTGTTGCATCACATTGCTCACTACTGATGATTATTCTGAATCTGGTTTGAAGTCACTTAATGATACTTCGTCATCTTCGCTAAGAAGAATGCTTACGCGTTGTTCGGCGTCGCTGAGTTTGGTTTGGCCAGCTCGAGCTAAGGCAATGCCTCGTTCAAACTTACGTAGGGCATCATCTAGGGCAAGGTCGCCATTTTCTAATTTATCAACCAAGCTATCAAGCTCTTCAATGGTTGCTTCGAAGGTCATGTTTTCTGGTTTCTTGACCGCCATCTATTTTCTGCCTTAATCAAGCCTTGGATAAGATGCACGAAAGTTACCTTAGCCTAATAACTTGGTCAAATTTAACCTTGTATAATTGTCATAAAATTAGCTCTAAACGGGTCTGATCGGTGAAACTCCATATTTTGGTTAAGGTTGTTCGGCGTAATTTGTGATCCATTAGCTAAGATTTTTCTAAAAATTCTGTTCTAGCTGTCGATACAGGTAGTATTCCGCCTAGTGGCAGTATTTGAGTATAGCGTGAGGAGTGCTTTGTGGATTTAGCTACCCTATTAGGTTTGATTGGTGGTTTGGCATTCGTCATTATGGCGATGGTGCTAGGAGGCAGCATTGGTATGTTCGCCGATGTTACCTCGATCCTTATTGTCGTTGGTGGCTCAACATTTGTCGTGTTAATGAAGTTCACGATGGGGCAGTTTTTTGGTGCGACTAAAATCGCAGGTAAAGCCTTCATGTTTAAAGCGGATGAACCAGAGACCTTGATTGCAAAAATTGTAGAAATGGCAGATGCGGCACGTAAAGGGGGGTTCCTTGCTCTAGAAGAGATGGAAATCAACAACACCTTTATGCAAAAGGGGATTGATCTGCTCGTTGATGGTCATGACGCAGACGTAGTGAGAGCGGCGCTGAAAAAAGACATTGCCCTGACGGATGAACGACATACGCAAGGTACTGGCGTGTTTAGATCCTTTGGTGATGTCGCGCCTGCGATGGGGATGATCGGGACCTTGATTGGTCTGGTCGCGATGCTTTCGAACATGGATGATCCTAAAGCGATCGGGCCAGCAATGGCGGTTGCACTTTTAACCACATTATACGGTGCGATCCTATCGAACATGGTGTTCTTTCCGATAGCCGATAAGCTCTCTTTGCGCCGGGATCAAGAAACGCTCAATCGACGCTTAATCATGGATGGGGTGCTTGCTATTCAAGATGGTCAAAACCCGCGAGTTATCGATAGTTACTTGAAGAACTATCTCAACGAAGGTAAACGTGCCCTCGAGATTGACGATTAACCTGGAGAGTAGTGATGGATGATGATGACGATAATAAATGCGATTGTCCGCCACCCGGCCTTCCTCTCTGGATGGGGACTTTTGCGGACTTGATGTCGCTGTTGATGTGTTTCTTTGTTCTTCTGCTTTCGTTTTCTGAGATGGACGTACTGAAGTTCAAACAGATTGCGGGATCCATGAAATTTGCCTTCGGTGTACAAAATCAGCTTGAAGTGAAAGACATTCCCAAAGGCACCAGTATCATCGCGCAAGAGTTTAGACCCGGTCGACCTGAACCCACCCCGATTGATGTCATCATGCAGCAAACCATGGATATTACGCAGCAAACGCTCGAGTTCCATGAAGGGGAATCGGATCGTGCTGGTGGTACTAAACGTGATCAAGGTAAGTTGACGGGAGGGCAATCGCCTGAAACGTCAACGAAGAACAACCAATCAGCGGAAGCAGACATGCAACAACAGCAGTCTGAAGACATGTCTCAAGAGATGGAAACCTTGATGGAAAGCATCAAGAAAGCGCTTGAACGAGAGATTGAACAAGGCGCAATTGAAGTCGAAAACCTTGGGCAGCAGATAGTGATTCGTATGCGTGAGAAAGGCGCTTTCCCTGAAGGCTCTGCATTTTTACAACCAAAATTTCGCCCTTTGGTTCGACAAATTGCAGAGTTGGTGAAAGACGTTCCTGGTGTCGTGCGGGTATCAGGCCACACAGACAATCGACCGCTGGATTCGGAGCTCTATCGCTCAAACTGGGATCTCTCTTCTCAGCGTGCAGTGTCAGTAGCGCAAGAGATGGAGAAGGTCAGGGGGTTCTTTCATCAGCGTTTGAGGGTTCGAGGAATGGCGGATACGGAGCCATTGTTACCGAATGATTCTGATGAAAATCGTGCGCTCAACCGGCGTGTTGAAATCAGCATCATGCAAGGTGAACCACTTTATAGTGAAGAAGTGCCCGTAATACAGTAATCACGCGTTATAAGGTCTAATCTAGCGACGAGGCCTTTTATTGCTTGCTGGCGGATAACTTTGCCTCCTCTTTTTTGATGAGGCAAAGACTTTCTTCATCTCGGGCATTTATCAGACAGAAGCCATATGGGAGCCGTCTTCTGTATCGAGTCAATAATATTCGCCATTTATTTATTAACAAGCTTGAACCTAATTGGATTAGGGCGACGGCATTTATCTGCCCTACCACAAAATGCCATCAAGCCTTTAGATTCTCTTTTTGATTAGCGTATCAATCAATTCGTAATGATGTGGCTGCACGCCGGCAAGGTTGCCATATTTCGGCTGATGGCGGTCATTCTCTTTCGCATAATGCCATCCGATTGTGTGACGCACAAAATGTTCTGCAAAATCGTGGGACACCTCTAGGCAACCCGCCAAAACGGTGTCGACGTAGCTTTGCATAATTGGGCTTTTGCCGCAGGGCGGTAATGGTTCATCTTTTACGTACACCCAGATGTCATGGTCGTGATGAAAGCTGGAATCAGTTTCAATCTGCTCTGGCTGGATTTGGATGCGATGGTACCCGCGTTCACGACGGTCAAATTCTGTTAATGCATCTTCATTCACTTCGAGCAAAACACCGTTTACCTGACCATCGCCTTCATTAACGATGAGTGGAGACAAAGTATAACTGTCATCGATTTTCCCCCAGTAGCGAACCAGTCCATGCGCAATGACGGGAATGGCTGTCCCCGTTTGTCCGGTCAACTTGCGTGAAGCAGAATTGATCAAACTGCCATAACCAAAAATGTACATCTTAGTTGCGTCCCTTAGCTTATTATGATCACTATTGGCTTTATACCTAACCCGCCACCGAAGCACAATGTTACCCCTAACGTATCACTCCAATCTTTAACATGTATTTTTTATACATGTTTGTGTTAGCATGGAGCTCGTCGTTGAGTTAACCAGCATCGAGAGAAGCTTGAGGGCAAAATAATGCTGAATATTACTGATAAAAAAGTGGAAGAAAAAATTCCTGCATGGCTGCGATTAGGCTTTCGGCCGTTTTTCCTGTTTGGTTCGATTTACGCCATCCTTGCGATAGCGGTATGGGTGTGGATGTTCCAAAGCGGTCAGCCAAACGCATTAGGTGTGCCAGCGTTGTGGTGGCATGTTCATGAAATGTTATTCGGCTTCGCGATGGCAATCGTTGTGGGCTTTGTGCTAACCGCAGTGCAAAACTGGACAGGCATTAATGGTACCAAGCATTACACGCTTTTAGCGCTGTTTAGCTTGTGGCTAGTGTCAAGAGTATTGTTCTGGACACCTACACCGCTATGGTTAATCAGCAGTGTAGAAGCGATTTTTTTATTGTTCGTCACGTATGAGATTGGTATTCGTGTGTACCGAGCTAAAGGGTGGCGCAACTTGTTTTTTGTGCCGCTGTTCTTATTAGCCATCTTTGCCAATTTTGCCAGCTACGCAACGATCAAAGGTATGCCGCCGTTTACATCATCAGCTGTGTGGCAAGCCATGTTGTGGTGGTTCACGTTGCTGCTTTCAATAATGGGGGGACGAGTGATCCCATTTTTTACGGCGCGACGTTTTAATTTCGAAAAAGCACAACCGCTGATGTGGCTGGACTGGATGGCGAACTTGCCGCTGGTGATGTTGTTTGTGTTGAGTTTTTTCCCAGTGACGTTTGCGGAATTAGGTAAGCCTCTGATGTTGTTGGCTGGTATTGCACAGCTGAGCCGTTTCTTGCGGTGGAAGCCTTGGTTAACGTTAAGTGAGCCCTTAGTGTGGTCTCTGCATGCCGCGTATCTGTGTTTGCCACTAAGTTTGATTTTTCGTGGCGCGTGGGGAGACGCTTTTGCCAGTCATAACTTAATTCATTTATTTGCGATCGGTGCTTTGGGTGGTTTGATTTTGGCGATGATTACGCGTGTGACCATGGGGCATACTGGGCGGATGATCTACAAAGGGCCGAACATGAGTATCGCGTTTGTCGCCATTATTGCCGCTGCGTTGGTGCGCAGCTTGGCGGTGATATTTGACCCTGCCAACATGATGCTTTGGATTGACATCAGCGCCGGCTTATGGATTTTATCCTTTGGGATGTTTGTGTGGCGCTTTGGTATCATGCTCATTACGCCTCGAGTTGATGGTCACCCAGGGTAAGTATCAATAAAAGAAAGAAGAAGAGGAGCGAATGCCTCCTCTTTTTTTTGGCTTAAATGAGTTTAACTGTCATCATCTTTATTCGTGAACCCCAAACGTTTGAACAGTAGCCATTCGAGCGCGAAGATCACAATTAAAGCGATACAGAACCAAGTGAACGCCGCCGCTGACTCTACGCCTGGCATCCCCCCAATGTTGATCCCCAGTAGACCTGTTAAAAAACTCGTCGGTAAAAAAATAGTGGCAACTAAGGTAAATAGATAGCTGTTTTTATTCGTTTTCTCATCGCGGTTGTATTTTATCTCATCTTGGAAAAGGGCTACTTCACCAAGGTAAAACTCAATCGTTTCGTTGATTCGCGTAATGTTATTATGAGCAAAGCGATACTGGTGAGGCTTGGAGGCCACCAGCCCTGACTCGGACTCAATTAAATCTCGAATCGCGTACTGTTGCGGACGAATAAAACGTTTAATTGAAATAAGTGCTTTTTGAATTGAAATATGCTTGTAGGTCGATTCGTCATTAACGTTGAATTGACTCAACGTATCTTCGATGGTGTCGAGGTACACGTCGATTTTACTGTTCAACCCTTCAATGATTTGATGGAGTAGGCTTGCGAGGCTTTTGGGACCGTTATGCTCAACTAACGCTTGGCGGAGCTCCATAATGGCGCGCGATGGGATCTTACGCGTTGAAATAAGGGCACCTTGAAAGTAAAGAATGCGGATACTGAGCATATCCTCTGGTGATGCATTTTCGTTCATGTTAACCCCACGTAGAATCAACATAAAGTTTTCATCATCCAAGTGATGAAAAGAAGGGCGGCTTTCGTCGGCCAGCAAATGATCAATGGTTGCACGCGGTACTTGATTGTGAGCTAGCCAGTCTCGAATGTCAGGGTGCTGCCTTTCGCAGTGGTACCAATGGTTTGCTTGGATATTGTCTGACGTTATTGCTTGTTGAGTCGCCACCGGAACCGAAAAGTCCCAATGTTCAATCATAAAACCCATTTTATTTCCCTTATCATGAGCTTATTTACTTAATTACAATAATTATGAAGTCATTTGAGTATAAGTGCTACGAGTAATTAGGCTTAAACGCATTCTAGCGATGCAAGATTGTGAGTCGTCAGTAGTGATGAAAAGCAACAAAGCCTGCCACGAGGCAAGCTTTGTCATCGGTGAGAAAAGGAACGGTTAACCAACTTGAGAAAGATTAACCACCTTCTGCTGTAGCTTTTCTTTTAGGTACTCCGTAAGAGCGTGTTTTTCTTCATCGTTCATGTACAGACCAAGCTTAGTACGACGCCACAAAATGTCTTCATCGGTCATCGCCATTTCATGGTTCATCAAGTAGTCGATCTCGCGTTGATATACGCCACCGGCTTGTGAAGAGAAAGCATGGCCAAGGTCGGCTTCGCTTGTTGTTCCTGCCATTAAGTCCCATGTTTGTGTACCAAACTGAGTTACGTAACGAAGGATCAGTGCTTCAGGTGCCCATCGGTATTTTGCATGGATTTGTTTTGCTAATTGTTCACGGCTACAGCTAAAGTTACCGCCTGGTAATGTTTGGTTTGCTGTCCAATCACTGCCCATTTCTGGTAAGAAAGGAGCCAGTTTTTTCATGGCGGCTTCACCGAGCTTACGATAGGTTGTCAATTTCCCCCCAAATACAGAAAGCAGAGGCGCGTGATCGTATTCAGCATCCAGTTCTAGGGTATAGTCTCGTGTGATCGCTTGAGGAGAGTCAGATTCATCATCACATAAAGGGCGAACCCCGCTGTATGTCCAAACCACATCTTCACGAGTTAGCTGGTGAACAAAGTGTTGGTTAACGATATCAACGAGGTAATCGACTTCATCATCTGAGATCGCCACTTCTCGTGGATCACCGTTGTATTCCAAATCTGTGGTACCGATGATAGAAAACTTATCTAAGTACGGGATCATAAATACGATGCGGTTGTCTTTGTTTTGAAGAATGTAGGCTTGCGGCTCGTTGTGGATACGAGGAACCACAATGTGCGAACCTTTGATCAAACGAATGTTACGTGGGGAAGTTTGTTTTAATCCATCATCAAAGAACTGTTTTACCCAAGGCCCAGCCGCATTTACTAACGCTTTAGCTTTGCGTTCGAAGCGTTGATCCGTCATTACGTCATGGATAGTGACATGCCAGATGTCGCCTTCACGATGAGCTTTCTCTACTCGACAGTAGTTACGTACTTCTGCATGATTTTCACGTGCAGCAAGGATATTAAGCAATACCAAACGCGCGTCATCGACCCAGCAATCTGAATATTCGAAACCAGTTTTTATTTCAGGTTTGAGCAAACCAGACTTTGCTAAGTTAACCGTTTTACTGCCTGGCAGCGTCGTCCGTTTACCTAAATTATCGTAAAGGAATAAACCACAGCGGATCATCCAAGCTGGACGCAAGAATGGGCGATGAGGTAAACGGAAACGCATTGGCAGTGCAACGTGTGGCGCTTTACGAAGAATCACTTCACGCTCTGCTAGCGCTTCCGAAACTAAGCGAAATTCGTAATGTTCAAGGTAGCGTAATCCACCATGAATAAGTTTAGAGCTTGCCGAAGACGTTGCAGATGCAAAATCGTTAGCTTCGTATAAACCGACGTTTAAACCACGTCCTGCTGCATCGGCTGCAATACCAGCCCCGTTAATGCCGCCACCGATCACGATCAAGTCTAAGGCAGTGGATGAGCTAGTTGTGGCGTCATTTTGTTGTATACTCATAAATTTGACCTCTTGGTGAGCGAACGAGCATTTTAGAACATATTGTAATCGTAGCTTAGCTTTCGTTTGTGATCATCTATTATTTTCGTTTGTGAGTGTTTTGTGTGATTTAGGCACAAAAAAACCTCTGCCAGATTAAGACAGAGGTCATTTGAAATGCCAAAATTGAATGGTTTATTGATCCGTTTTGAACGCTACCTCGTTGGCTTCTACCACCTCAAGGGGGATCGCGGCTTCTTTCAAAATCGACAGAATTTCTTCTGGGGGCTGTTTGTTGGTGAATATCATGTTCAATTGCGCGATATTGCCCAATTTCACCATTGCGTTGCGTCCAAACTTAGTATGATCGACCGCAAGAAATACACTCCGGCTGTTGTCGATGATCGCTTGCTTCACTCGCACTTCGTGGTAATCAAAATCCAATAACGAACCATCGAAGTCGATGCCACTGATACCGAGAATGCCAAAGTCGAGACGAAATTGTTTAACAAAATCTAACGTTGCTTCCCCAACAATGCCACCATCACGATTTCGGACTTCTCCGCCAGCCAAGATAACCTTGATCTCAGGGTTAGGGAATAGAATGGTCGCGACATTCATGTTGTTGGTGACAACACGCAGTTGTTTATGGCTTTTGTTGAGCGCTCGTGCTATTGCTTCGGGTGTGGTACCGATATCAATAAATAAAGTGGCACCGTCAGGAATGTGCTTCACCACCTCGTCTGCGATGACATCTTTTTCATTGAAGTTGAGCGCTTTGCGCGTGTTGTAAGATGTGTTTTCAGAACTGAGAGGGATGGTGGCACCACCGTGATAACGACGAATCTTGTTGTCGTCGGCGAGTTCATTCAGATCGCGGCGGATGGTTTGTGGGCTGACATTGAATCTTTCTACTAACTCATCCGTGCTGACATAGCCTTGCTTTTTCACCAATTCAACAATCTGCTGGTGTCTAGGTATTTGCTTCACTTACCACTCCCTTGTGCATTGGTAACGGCCAATGCTTCAAATTCGAAGCGTTATTGTGCGCGAATTTGCGCGTTGTGAGAAGTAAAGGGCATCAGGAATCCGGGATAAAACGCAAAAAAGAGCGCTCAAATGGCGCTCTTTTTTCGTATGGATGGAAAATTAATCCTCTTCGTCGTGAAGTTCAGACCAAGTTTGTGCGCACTTCACTGCACGTTTCCAGCCTTTGTAACGACGATTACGTTTCTCTTCGTCATCATGTGGCTCAAAGGTGTGCTCAATGACGGCTTTGTTTTGTAATTCGTCGATACTGTCCCAGTACCCAACGGCTAGGCCTGCAAGATATGCCGCACCTAACGCCGTCACTTCGGTGACTTGAGGGCGGTGCACTTCGGTGTTCAACACATCAGATTGGAACTGCATTAAGAAGTTGTTGGCGACCGCGCCACCATCTACGCGGAGGTTCGCGAGCTTAATCCCTGAGTCCGCTTGCATCGCATCCAGTACATCACGGGTTTGGTAAGCAATGCCTTCCAATGTCGCACGGATAATGTGGTTTGAATTGACACCACGAGTTAGGCCGAGAATAGTGCCACGTGCATACGCATCCCAGTACGGCGCACCAAGGCCTGTAAAGGCAGGCACCACGTAAACGCCATTGGAGGTGTCGACTTTTGTTGCGAAGTATTCGGAGTCTTCCGCGCCTTGGAGGAGCTTAAGTTCATCACGTAGCCATTGAATCGATGCGCCCCCCATAAATACAGCACCTTCAAGCGCGTAAGCAGGCTCACCATTTGGACCACAAGCCAGCGTGGTTAGTAGGCCGTGCGTCGAGGTCACTTTTTCTTGCCCAGTGTTCATTAATAAGAAACACCCCGTGCCGTAAGTGTTTTTCGCTTGGCCTGCCTTAACACACATTTGTCCATAAAGAGCGGCTTGTTGGTCACCTGCAATACCAGAGATAGGAATACGAGTACCGCCTTTACCACCGATGTTGGTTTTTCCGTAAACCTCTGATGAACGTTTTACTTCGGGCATCATTGAGGCTGGAATGCCCAGTTCATCTAACATTTTTTGATCCCAACAGAGGTCATTAATGTTAAATAGCATGGTACGTGAAGCGTTGGTGTAGTCGGTTACGTGCACACGGCCTTGGGTCATCTTCCAAACCAACCAAGTATCGACCGTTCCGAATAATAGTTTACCTGCTTCAGCGTCTTCGCGTGCGCCTTCAACGTTATCTAGAATCCATTTGACTTTAGTACCTGAGAAGTACGGATCAAGCACTAAGCCTGTATTGTCACGAACGTAATTTTCTAGGCCGCGAGCTTTAAGCTCTTCGCAGATTTCAGCAGTACGACGGCATTGCCATACGATTGCGTTATAAACAGGTTTACCGGTTTCTTTATTCCAAACGATGGTGGTTTCGCGCTGGTTGGTAATGCCGATGGCCGCCAGTTGATCGCTACGGATGCCTGACTTAGCTAAAGCTTCAACAAGGGTAGAGCTTTGTGTCGCCCAAATTTCCATTGGGTCGTGCTCAACCCAGCTGGCTTGTGGGTAAATCTGAGTAAATTCGCGCTGCGCGACACTTACGATGTTCGCATCATGGTCAAGAATAACGGCGCGAGAGCTTGTTGTACCTTGGTCTAGGGCAACAATATATTTTTGCTCAGTCATGGTAAGAATCCTTTTGTTTCGTTATTTATATTTTAGTAAATGTTGGGGCTACATAGGGGTTAAGCTCTCGCTTCTTCTGTTTCTTCTTCCGTTTCACATTGGTTTGGAATAGTGCAGCCGTGCCCTTGTTGTGGAAGGTAAGCGGCAATCGCTTTTGGATATAGCCACCCACCGAAACACGCACCAGCGATTGGAGCAAGCAAAGGCACGATAAAGTAAGGAATATCTTTTGCGCCTGTTAGTGCGTAATCCCAGCCAGCAAAGTAAGCAAAAAGTTTGGGTCCAAAGTCACGAGCAGGGTTCATCGCAAAGCCTGTTAATGGACCAAGTGAACCACCAATGACAGCGATCACAATACCAATTAATAGCGGGTTCATTGCCCCACGCTCTGCACCGTTTTTCTCATCTCCTAGGGCCAAAATTGCAAACATTAGCACTGCAGTGATAACGAATTCCACAGCAAAAGCGCCAAAGAAAGAAAGTGAAGCGTGTGGATAGGTTGAGAAGATACCCGCGGTTGCCAGTGCATCTTGGCTACTACGAACGAAGTTATGCGCAATTTCGTAATCAGTAAAAAGATTGCTGTATAACCCATAGACCAATGCCGCTGAGCAGAAAGCGCCGAGCATTTGAGCAATGATATATGGCAGTACTTTTGTTTTGTCAAAACCATGGAACATCGCCAGAGCAATAGTGACCGCAGGGTTGATGTGCGCACCTGAGACGCCGGCAGTACAGTAAATGGCGATGGCGACACCTAAGCCCCAGATAATACTGATTTCCCATTGGCCAAAAGATGCACCAGTTAAAACTAAGGCGGCGACACAGCCTACGCCGAAGAAGATAAGTAAGCCTGTACCGATAAACTCGGCCAAACATTCTCCGAGCAGAGAGGGGTGTTTGTTTGTTGTCATGTTAATAGTCCTTTGTTCATGTTGACTTGTCTAACGCAGCAATATTGTGCACATATAAACGTTTGCGAAAACAAACGAGCATCAAAAGTGAGTGTTTGAGCGTAAAGTTGTTAGTTAAATTCTTTATTTTTGTTAAATGGCGCATTTTTTAATAGAAATAGAGCACAACGGAAAGAGACCTTGGGTGATGAACTGTGCTGGCGGAAGCGCTTAAATTACCGATGTGGAAAAGAATGCACAACTGGTAAGAGGAGTTTTGTGAGGCGGCGTCATTACTGAAGAGTTATTACGCACTTTTTGTACAGAGTTTAACCCTAAATAGGCATGGGAAGCGAGGTACAACAAAGGATCGAGTGGGGGGGATGAATGTTTTCAACAATACCTCAGGTGATAAAGTGTTGCTTTTAATTGCAGATAACAATGTGTTTTTTAAAAATAATAAGGACGGTTTATGTCGTTGAGCTCTCCGGCATGGTTGCTATTGTTCGTCGATCGTTTTCAAGTTTTTTTATTTCGTTTAACACTAAATGTCAGTTTTTTTTAGCCTTTTAGTTATTACTCTTTTTTCAATCATTTAGTGGTGTTAATCGCATTATTTGTCCCTAATTTTTATTCCTATTCGAGTCTTAAGTTTGTTTTGTTGCGAACGTGAATGCTCAAATGCGCTCTTGCCATCTAAATATATAGTAACGCTTTATGAGTAAAGTTGAATCGCTGTCTAATTAATGTTTTCTAATACGCTGTATTTAAAGTAATTTAATATGTGTGCAACATTTGTCACAAAAATAAAATCCTAACGCCATACAATACATTTGCTTTCGAACGAAGCTTTTTGTTTCGTTCGCTCCTTTTTTGGTTTCTACCATCGCATACAAAATAATGAGGTTCCTATGTTTGGAATATTCAAACCTAAGGCGCACATTGATCGCTTATCGTCAGATAGCATTGATGGTGCCTACTCCCGATTACGTTGGCAGCTTTTTATCGGTATTTTTGTTGGTTATGCCGGATACTATTTAGTTCGTAAAAACTTTAGCTTGGCGATGCCTTACTTGATCGAACAAGGGTTTAGTCGTGGTGAGCTTGGGGTTGCACTTGCCGCTGTTTCAATTGCTTATGGCTTATCTAAATTTTTGATGGGCAGTGTATCTGACCGTTCTAATCCGCGTTACTTTTTAAGTGGCGGCTTACTGATGTCTGCATTGGTTATGTTTTGCTTTGGTTTTATGCCATGGGCGACTGGCAGTGTGACGGCAATGTTTATTCTACTTTTCTTGAATGGCTGGTTCCAAGGCATGGGATGGCCTGCTTGTGGCCGAACCATGGTGCACTGGTGGTCACGAAAAGAGCGTGGTGAAACGGTTTCCGTTTGGAACGTTGCGCATAATGTTGGTGGTGGTTTGATTGGCCCATTATTCCTTCTCGGCCTTTGGGCGTTTAACGATGACTGGCGCGCTGCATTCTATGTTCCAGCATTTTTTGCCACGTTGGTCGCGGTGTTTATTTGGATGACGGTTCGAGATACCCCTCAATCTTGCGGTTTGCCGCCAATTGAAGAGTACAAAGATGACTACCCTGATGATTATAAAAAGTCGCATGAACAGGAAATGACGGCGAAGGACATCTTTTTTAAATACGTACTCAACAACAAACTATTATGGTCGATTGCGATAGCCAATGCCTTTGTTTATCTGATTCGTTACGGTGTGTTGGATTGGGCGCCCGTTTACCTAAAAGAAGCTAAGGACTTCTCGGTAGATAAATCATCTTGGGCTTACTTTTTGTATGAATGGGCGGGTATCCCCGGGACGCTTTTGTGTGGCTGGATTTCGGACAAGCTGTTCAAAGGCCGCCGCGCGCCAGCAGGTATTTTGTTTATGGTGCTTGTAACCATCGCGGTTCTCGTTTATTGGTTCAATCCTGCAGGTAACCCTACAGTGGACATGATGGCTCTGATTGCTATCGGTTTCCTAATTTATGGTCCAGTGATGTTGATTGGCTTGTATGCACTGGAGCTTGCGCCGAAGAAAGCCGCAGGTACGGCGGCGGGTCTAACGGGCTTATTTGGATACTTAGGAGGGGCGGTTGCCGCTAACGCGATTCTTGGTTATACCGTAGATCACTTTGGTTGGGATGGGGGATTCATCATCTTAGTTGGCTCTTGTATTACTTCCATCGTTTGTTTGCTGTACGCGTTTTTTGGAGAGCGTGCGCACCACGAACAAAAAGAGCGTGAAAAGGAAGCGCTAGCGTAATATTTATTTAAAGAGGCAGTGGAATACTGCCTCTTGGCTTTATTAAGGAAATAACGATGAAAACAAAGTCAGTATGTCTTACTTTTTTTGCACTTGGCCTCTCTGCCGGTGCGATTGCGAAACCGCTTGTGATTGCTCACCGTGGCGCATCTGGTTACTTACCTGAGCACACGCTGGAAGCTAAAGCGCTTGCTTACGCAATGAAACCTGATTACATCGAACAAGATGTGGTGATGACCAAAGATGACCAGTTGGTGGTTCTCCATGATCATTATTTGGATCGCGTCACCGACGTTGCTGAGCGGTTCCCTGATCGCGCGCGCAAAGATGGTCGCTATTACGCGATTGACTTTACTCTGGCAGAAATCAAATCGCTACGAGTCACGGAAGGGTTTAACATCGACGAAAACGGCAACAAAGTAGCGGGTTATCCAACTCGATTTCCAATGTGGCAATCGGATTTTACCGTGCCAACATTTGCTGAAGAGATAGAGTTGATTCAAGGTCTTAACAAGACACTGGGTTACGACATCGGCATTTACCCAGAGATCAAGGCCCCTTGGTTCCATCGCCACGAAGGCAAAAACATCTCTAAAGCTGTACTTAAAGTCTTGAAGCAGTACGGTTACGACTCGCAAGACGACAAAGTTTACCTGCAGTGCTTTGATGCGAATGAACTGCAACGTATCAACAGTGAGCTCATGCCTGCAATGGACATGGATTTAAAGCTCGTTCAGCTCATGGCTTACACCGATTGGAACGAGACCATGGAGTACAAAGGTGATACCGCAACACCATACAGCTATGATTGGATGTTCGAAGCCGACGGCATGAAGAAAGTGGCGAGTTACGCCGAAGGGATTGGCCCTTGGAAACCGATGCTGGTGGATGTTAAGTCAACCAAAGACAACATCATCATTAAGCCTCTGATGGAGGCAGCAAAAGACGCTGGCTTGCAAGTTCATTCATACACGTTCCGTGCCGATCCAGGACGCATTCCAGCGTATACGGATAGCTTTGATGGCATGATGGATGTTTTCTATAACCAAGTGAAAGTCGATGGGTTGTTTACTGACTTCCCAGACAAAGCAGTGAGTTTTTTAAATCAGTAATCAGTACGTCAGGCATTCTGCTTTAAGCTAAAAAATCCCCCAACAGTTTCCTATTGGGGGATTTTTAACACTGATACTACAGCTTAGTTGTTTTTATGCAGTTCGCTGTTCAGTTCAACCGCGCTCTTATTTGCAAGACACTCGATTTGACCCGTTACAGAGTTACGACGGAACAGGAGATCAGACACGCCTGCAAGGTCGCGCGCTTTTACGATTTCTACTTCATTGCCTTCAGAATCTAGCATGCGTACTTTAGAGCCAGCTGTCACGTATAGGCCCGATTCGATAGTACAACGGTCACCCATTGGGAAGCCTAGACCTGCGTTTGCGCCAAGGAGTGAGTTTTCACCGATAGAAACCACCACTTTACCGCCGCCAGATAGCGTACCCATGATAGATGCGCCACCGCCGATATCTGAACCGTTACCAACCACTACGCCAGCAGAGATACGACCTTCAACCATGCTCACGCCAGTTGTACCTGCGTTGAAGTTGATGAAGCCTTCGTGCATAACGGTTGTGCCTTCGCCCACGTGCGCGCCAAGACGTACGCGAGACGTGTCTGCAATACGAACGCCTGCTGGAACCACGTAGTCCACCATTTTAGGGAACTTGTCGACGCAATCAACGCTTAGCGTACGGCCAGCTAGGCGCGCTTCGATTTGACGCTCTGCCAGTTCAGGGAGGTCGATTGGACCTTCGTTTGTCCATGCGATGTTGTGCAGCAGGCCGAAAATGCCATCCAGTACTGTGCCATGCGGCTTAACTAGACGGTTAGAGATAAGTTGAAGTTTTAAGAAGCCTTCAGCAACAGATTGTGGCTGTTCATCCGTAGCGAGGATAACCAGTACAAGCGGTTGTGCTGATTCTGCTGCTTTCGCGGCGAAAGATGCGTTTGCTGCATCGCCGTTTGCTTCGAATGCTGTTGCAAGTTCTGCGCTTTGTGCTGCAGAGATCTCAATAACTTGGTTGCCTTGTTCATAACCAACCACTGCTGCTAGTGCGTTGACTAGTGCTTCGCTTGGGTTAAGAGCGGGGGTTGGGAAAAACGCTTCAATGATTTTGCCATCGCGGTTTTTAGTCGCTGTACCATAGGCTAGAGAAAAGAAAGCCATAGTTGTTCTCCGTCTGTTGAGTCTGTGTCTCGTCTATTTACTGACAAGAAATTATTTAGTTGTGAGTCATCATAAAGAGAGTGCTGGGGAGTTTAAAGAGGGGAGTTAGAGAAAGTCCGTAGATGGATATCGTCTGTCTTTTGGGAGATATATCTGTCTGATGAGAAATGTTTTCTAAGGGAGGGGAATCAGCATGATGCGAACGATGTTGTCGTAGTTGACGAAGCCTGACAGCGCTTTAATCTTTACTGGTTTTAGTTTGAAAGTACGCGCAAAAAGACATCGCTGTACTTTTTCCATGCTTCACATGGATTTAATTAGCAGCCTATTTTTTAGGCTGCTTTATTATTCTTATTTCTTCTTTCGTGGTAACCAGAGAGCCAGCGTTAAACTTAGCACCACCCAAAGGTACAATGGCCAGGAGCCAAAGGATCGGTAGGGCGTTTGTCCATCTGTTGGCGTCAGCTCTGCACGCAATACGGCAGTCTCGAACTGAGGGATTTGTTCGATGATTCTACCTCTGTGGTCCGTCACTGCCGTTAAGCCATTGTTGGTCGAGCGGATCAGTGGTTTTCCTAGCTCTAATGCACGCATACGTGCGATTTCCATATGCTGAAGTGGGCCGATAGAGCGACCAAACCAGGCATCATTAGACAGAGTCAGAATGAAGTCTGTGTTGTTAGTAACATTCTGGCGTACTTGCTCGTTAAAAATAATTTCGTAACACAACGCTGGGTTCATGTGCTTACCGTTTGCTACGGTGTTTGGTTGGACAAAGTCCCCACGGCTAAACGATGACATCGGCAAATTGAAGAATGGTGCCAGTGGGCGCAATACGTCTTCAAAAGGGACAAACTCACCAAATGGCAGTAGATGGTGTTTGTGATAACGTTCGCTCATATCAAAGCTGTAATCGCCGTATGGTGTGACACCAAGCGACAGAATGCTGTTATAGAACTGGCCATTTTCATCTTGGTTGACCACGCCAGTGATAATCGCGCTATTGTTCATTTTCGCGGCCGCGTCAATGTTTTTCAGGAATGACGGCACTTCGATTTCAAACGCTGGAATCGCGGCTTCAGGCCATACGATGATGTCAGCATCCCAATTCTCACGCGTGAGATCGGCATACTTCATGATGGTCGGCCAGCGTTGGCTCGGTAACCATTTTAAACTTTGATCTACGTTGCCTTGAATAAGCGCTACTTTTGTTGTGTCTTCTGAGCGTGGAGACACCCAGTCGTAATGGCGAATACCAAAGCCAGTGCTTAAGAAGACGGCAGGAATAAGAATCATCAACCACTGCTTGTGAATCCAAGCATAGGCTAATGCACCGGCACTGATAAGAATCAACAGCGTAAGTAGTTCTACACCGCCAATAGGCGCAAAACTTGAGAAAGGGGCATCGATTTGACTGTACCCCAGCCAGAGCCAAGGAAAGCCCGTCATCACCCATCCTCGCAACCAATCACTGATTAACCATAGCGCTGGAGCTGCAAGTAGTGCTTTCGTCAGAGTGAATTGAGGAAAGAGTTTGTTGTTGAGCCAAGCAAACAAGCCTGAATAAACCGCCAAGTAGGCAACAAGCAAGCCCATTAAAAATAAATTGGCAATCAGCGGCATTCCGCCAAAGCCAGAGATGCTGATGTAAACCCAGCTAATGCCCGTTGCAAACTGACCTAAACCCCAGGCATAGCCAATCCCAAGTGCACGTTTAGAGGATTGATTTGCGAGCAGGATAAGTAAGAGAGCCGGGCTTAGAATGGCAATAGGCCACAGCTGATAAGGAGCAAATGCTAGGGTAGTCGAGGCGCCAACAAAAGCGGCCGCTAAGGGCCGCTTGAGGCGATGAAAGAGTTCATTCATCATTATATTTTCTGATATTCCCGTAGGGGATCGCGTTACTCTTGAGTGATCTCAACCATGGACTCTTCGTCTGGAATCGTCACTTGAAGTTGAATGACACGACGGTTATCGGCAGCGGTGACTTTGAAGTTATAGTTTTCAATCTCAACCAGTTCACCACGAGAAGGTAGATGACCAAAGGCTGTCATGACCATGCCGCCAACGGTATCCACTTCTTCATCGCTGAAGTTGGTGCCGAATGTCTCATTAAACTCTTCAATGGTTGTTAGAGCTCTGACAGCATACGTGTGCTTACTCAGCTTACGAATGTCAGTCTCTTCGCTTTCATCGAATTCGTCTTCGATATCCCCGACGATTTCTTCAAGGATATCTTCAATGGTCACGAGACCAGAGACACCACCGAATTCATCAACAACAATGGCCATATGATAGCGTTCTTCACGGAATTCTTTGAGCAGGCGGTCAACACGTTTGCTTTCCGGTACCACGACTGCTGGTCGAATTACTGCTTCAATATCAAATGGGTTACTGTCCGAGCCTAAGTATTTAAGTAAGTCCTTCGCTAGGAGAATGCCTTCCACATGGTCTTTGTCTTCGCTGATCACAGGGTAGCGAGAGTGTTGAGCATCGGTAATTAACGCGACCAGTGTATCTAGATCGTGAGTACGCTCAACCGTAACCATTTGCGAACGCGGGATCATAATATCACGCACACGCATCTCGGCGATTTCCATAACACCCTCAAGCATATCGCGGGTGTCATGATCAATCAGGTCATTGATTTCTGAGTCGCGGATAACATCCACAAGCTCCTGGCGGTCTTTTGGTTCGCCCTGAAATAGTTGACCTAGACGTTCAAAGAAGGACTTTCTACTCGGACCTTCTGCCTTTTCTTTCTTACCTTCGTTAGAAGAGGGAGAATTATCTTCGTTCATTGTTTCTCAATTAAGTAACGCTATCAGAAGTGTGATAGCTCACATCGAGAGGCGAACACGAGAGTAATCTAGGTGGTTCGCCTTTCCTTATCGAGTGCCCAAGGGCTACTCTTTTTCAGCAATGTAAGGGTCTTCATAACCCATACCCTGCATGATTTCTGTTTCGAGGGACTCCATCTCTTGGGCTTCGTCATCCTCAATATGATCATAACCTAGCAGATGCAAGCTGCCATGTACAACCATATGCGCCCAATGTGCTAGCAGAGGCTTGCTTTGCTCAATTGCCTCTTTTTCAACGACTTGGCGGCAAATGACTAAGTCACCAAGGAGGTCTATTTCCATGCCCGGTGGGGCTTCAAATGGAAAAGACAGCACATTGGTGGGTTTATCTTTGCCTCGATATTCGTGGTTGAGTGTGTGGCTTTCATGCTCATCCACAATTCGAATCGTGAGTTCGGCTTGTGGCTGAAAAAGAGGAATGGTCTTATCGAGCCACAATTGCAAATCTTGTTTTGAAGGTAATCCTTCTTCGCTTTCGACTGCCAGTTGTAAATCAAGTTCAATCGCCATGATTATTCCTTAGTTGACGCAACTTGGGAGCTCAGTTCTGCTTTTGCTGTTTCTAGCAATTTGGCGTCACGCTCTTCACGACGGCGTTTTTCGAATTCTTTACGTTCTTTTTGGTCTTGCGCTTCCCACTTCTCATAAGCATTAACAATACGAGCCACAACTGGGTGACGTACCACATCGTCAGCTTGGAAGAAGTTAAAGCTTATGTCGTCGACCTCGCTCAATACTTCGATCGCATGGCGTAGACCAGACTTTGCACCGCGTGGTAAGTCTATCTGAGTTACGTCACCAGTGATGACGGCGCGTGAGTTAAAGCCAATACGTGTCAGGAACATTTTCATTTGCTCGACCGTCGTATTTTGGCTCTCATCGAGAATGATAAAGGCATCGTTTAATGTACGACCACGCATGTATGCCAGAGGTGCTACTTCAATCACGTTACGTTCGATCAACTTCTCAACACGTTCAAAGCCCAGCATTTCAAACAGAGCATCGTACAACGGGCGTAAATATGGGTCGACTTTCTGGCTTAAATCACCAGGTAGAAAGCCCAATTTCTCCCCAGCTTCAACCGCAGGACGAGTCAATAGAATACGACGAATTTCTTGACGCTCTAATGCGTCAACCGCTGCCGCAACGGCGAGGTAAGTCTTACCGGTACCCGCTGGGCCAATACCAAAAGAGACATCGTGCGTGACCATGTTGACCAAGTATTGAGCTTGGTTTGGCGTGCGCGGTTTAATCACCCCTTTCTTGGTTTTGACGAAAACTTCTTTACCATGTTCAAAGTTGGACTCAGTGTTTTGTTCCAGAATGCCTGATTCTTTAATCGCTAAGTGGATCTGTTCAGGTTCGATATCTGGGAGCTCACCTCGGACAGGGGCGGTATCAACATAAAGAGTTTTTAGGATATCCAGCGCAGCTGCTGCGGTATGAGGTTTGCCCACAATGGTAAAATGGTCACTGCGGTGGTTGATTTCAACGCCTAGACGACGTTCTAAATGCTTGATGTTGTCATCGAATGGACCGCACAGGCTAGCAAGTCGGCGGTTATCTGAAGGTTCTAGGTTGATTTCTAAAGTTACGATTTTATTGCTCAATGTTGCCTCTCATTTTATGCCACTGAGTGAAAGCCTGATAACGACCAGGCTCTCCATGGCTATTTTTACGAGCTTAAGGCGTAAAAGTGGTTACACCCAGCTCATCTTCGCGGCGTGTTTTTGCCATCATCTGCGTTGGCGAAATCATGCTACGAAGATCCATGTCTGTTTCAGTACGTATCAGCTCACCACGCAGTGAGTTTGCAAATACGTCTACAATCTTCACATCAACGAACTGACCAATTAGGTCTGCGCTACCTTCAAAGTTTACTACACGGTTGTTTTCTGTACGAGCGCGCAGTTCCATAAGATTCTTCTTCGAAGGGCCTTCAACCAAGACACGTTGTTCTGTGTCAAGCATTAGACGAGAATAACGCATAGCTTGAGCATTAATGGTTTGCTGTAGTTCGTAAAGACGCTCTTTCTTTACTTCTTCTGACAGGTCACAAGGGTAGTCCGCTGCTGGCGTACCTGGACGTGGAGAGAAGATAAAGCTAAAGCTCATGTCAAAGTCGACTTCTTTGATGAGTTTCATCGTATCTTGGAAGTCTTTGTCTGTTTCACCCGGGAAACCCACAATAAAGTCTGAGCTGATTTGAATATCAGGGCGTGCTTTGCGTAGTTTACGGATGATAGATTTGTACTCGATTGCTGTGTGAGGACGTTTCATCATCGTAAGAATACGGTCACTACCACTTTGTACTGGTAGGTGCAGGAAGCTTACGAGTTCTGGCGTATCTTCGTAAACCGCGATGATATCGTCAGTAAACTCAAGTGGGTGACTGGTCGTGAAACGGATACGGTCGATACCGTCGATAGACGCGACTAGACGAAGCAGCTCTGCGAATGAACAAATCTCACCATCATGAGTCGGACCACGGTACGCGTTTACGTTTTGGCCGAGAAGGTTCACCTCACGCACGCCTTGTTCTGCTAGTTGTGCGATTTCGAATAGAACGTCGTCCATTGGACGGCTTACTTCTTCACCACGAGTGTACGGCACTACGCAGTAAGTACAGTATTTTGAGCAGCCTTCCATAATCGAAACAAACGCTGTCGCTCCTTCAGCTCGTGGGTCTGGTAGACGGTCAAACTTTTCGATCTCTGGGAACGAAATATCCATAACTGGTGCATCGTCAGATTGAGATTTTCTGATCATCTCAGGCAAGCGGTGCAGAGTTTGTGGGCCAAAAATCACGTCAACATATGGAGCTCGTTCACGAATATGGTCACCTTCTTGCGTTGCTACACAACCACCAACACCGATAACCACGCCTGCTTTTTTATCTTTTAGTGTTTTCCAACGGCCGAGCTGGTGGAACACTTTTTCTTGCGCTTTTTCACGGATCGAACAGGTGTTAAGTAGAAGTACGTCTGCTTCCTCTGGCTCTTCCGTCAGCTCGTAGCCGTTTGCAGCATTAAGCAGGTCGGCCATTTTTGATGAATCATATTCGTTCATCTGGCAGCCCCAGGTTTTAATTAGCAGTTTCTTACTCATCTCACTTTCGCTCGTTCAGTTGTACTTAAATTGGAGAGCTGTTGCTCAAATTATAGCCGCCATCACGGCGGTAAGCGGCGTATTGTACTGCTTTAAAAAGCACCTGACTAGTGATCTGGCTAATTCTCTGCAAAGCCTGATGAAATCTAGTTTTTCGCCCTATGCAGAACAAGGTTTTTTGTTAAACAATTTTGTAAAAATAGCCATGGAAAGTACAATAAAAAACGCCAATTAATCAGCACGATGAAGAGTAAAAAATGAACAAGTATGACATCGCCGTGATCGGTGGCGGTATGGTTGGGGCAGCCGTCGCTGTTGGATTTGCCAAGCAGGGCAGAAGCGTTGTCTTGGTTGAAGGTGCAAAACCCAAAGCTTTTGATGCCGCTCAGGCGATGGATATTCGCGTATCTGCGATTTCGCACCAGTCGGTGGAGTTACTTGATTCACTCGGCGCATGGTCAGAAATTAAAAGTATGCGAGTTTGCCCTTATCGGCGTTTAGAAACTTGGGAGCACCCGGAGTGCCGTACTCGTTTTCACTCTGATGAACTGTCATTGGAGCAGCTAGGTTATATCGTTGAAAACCGCCTAATCCAATTAGGTCTTTGGCAAGTCTTCTCTCAGTATGACAATCTAACCGTGATGTGCCCAGAGCGATTAAAAGACATTGAATGTGCAGATGCGAATATTGTAACGCTAGAAAGCGGTGCGCAGTTCGAAGCACACTGGATTGTTGGCGCCGATGGTGCCAATTCTAAAGTACGTCAATTAGCGGGTATTGGTGTGACAGCGTGGGATTACCGTCAACACTGCATGTTGATTAACGTGAAAACAGAATTGCCACAGCAAGATATCACTTGGCAACAATTTACACCTTCAGGCCCGCGTTCATTTTTACCTCTGTGCTCTTTGACTAACGAAGACGGTCAAGAAGTCGGCCAAGGTTCGTTGGTTTGGTATGACTCGCCAAAACGCATTAAACAGCTGTGTGCGATGAGCAAACCTCAACTAAGGAAAGAAATCTTACGTCATTTCCCTGCTGAACTGGGAGACATTGAGGTTTTACAGTTTGGCTCATTCCCACTCACTCGTCGTCATGCGCAAAGCTACTCAAGCAAGAATTGTGTATTAGTGGGGGATTCTGCCCATACGATCAACCCGCTTGCAGGACAAGGGGTAAACTTAGGCTTCAAAGATGTAGATGTTCTCCTTTCGGTAACGGAACACCAAGAACTGCTGGAAGATGCCTTACTCGCGCAATACGAACGCGCACGTCGACCTGACAACTTACTCATGCAGACGGGCATGGACTTTTTCTATAAAGGCTTTAGCAACGATCTTGGGCCTCTGAAGTTTGCGCGTAATGCGGCATTGAAGCTCGCTGAAAACTCAGGACCGATTAAGTCTCAAGTGTTGAAATACGCTTTAGGTATGTAAGCTATTCAACGAACAGATAGAAAAAAAGCGAGCCATGAGCTCGCTTTTTTAATTCGGAAAACCTAATGATTTCCCGAGTCCAGAATCAAAAAAAAAGAAAAAACCCAGCAAAATCATGCTGGGTTTTCCGATAATGGTGCGGAAGGAGAGACTTGAACTCTCACACCTTGCGGCGCCAGAACCTAAATCTGGTGCGTCTACCAATTCCGCCACTTCCGCAACTTAATCTATAGATATCAAGATAATTGGTAAAATCTCAACGTCGTTGTATGTGGCAGGGCTACCTGGATTCGAACCAGGGAATGGCGGCATCAAAAGCCGCTGCCTTACCGCTTGGCGATAGCCCTATAGCTTAAATAGTCGATGACTACTTAACTTCTCTTATCGAGAGATATAATGGTGCGGAAGGAGAGACTTGAACTCTCACACCTTACGGCGCCAGAACCTAAATCTGGTGCGTCTACCAATTCCGCCACTTCCGCGTGTTTTGATAGTGTAGATTAATTTAAGATGGTGCGGAAGGAGAGACTTGAACTCTCACACCTTGCGGCGCCAGAACCTAAATCTGGTGCGTCTACCAATTCCGCCACTTCCGCATCTTAAATCTACACGACTGCTAGCTTATGCTAACAATTCAATCAATGGTGGCTACGACGGGATTCGAACCTGTGACCCCATCATTATGAGTGATGTGCTCTAACCAGCTGAGCTACGTAGCCATTTTAAACATTTTATCAAGAATGGTGCGGAAGGAGAGACTTGAACTCTCACACCTTGCGGCGCCAGAACCTAAATCTGGTGCGTCTACCAATTCCGCCACTTCCGCAACTTGATCTATAGATATCAAGATAATTGGTAAAATCTCAATATCGTTGTATGTGGCAGGGCTACCTGGATTCGAACCAGGGAATGGCGGCATCAAAAGCCGCTGCCTTACCGCTTGGCGATAGCCCTACAAATTAAATAGTCAAACACTACTTAATTTCTCTTATTAAGAGAAAGAATGGTGCGGAAGGAGAGACTTGAACTCTCACACCTTGCGGCGCCAGAACCTAAATCTGGTGCGTCTACCAATTCCGCCACTTCCGCAACTTATTCTGTAGTTATTAAGGTAATCGGTAAAACCTTAATAACGTTTTTATGGTGGCTACGACGGGATTCGAACCTGTGACCCCATCATTATGAGTGATGTGCTCTAACCAGCTGAGCTACGTAGCCATTTTAAACATTTGAACAAGAATGGTGCGGAAGGAGAGACTTGAACTCTCACACCTTGCGGCGCCAGAACCTAAATCTGGTGCGTCTACCAATTCCGCCACTTCCGCAACTTGATCTATAGATATCAAGATAATTGGTAAAATCTCAATATCGTTGTATGTGGCAGGGCTACCTGGATTCGAACCAGGGAATGGCGGCATCAAAAGCCGCTGCCTTACCGCTTGGCGATAGCCCTACAGCTTAAATAGTCAAAGACTACTTAACTTCTCTTATCGAGAGAAAGAATGGTGCGGAAGGAGAGACTTGAACTCTCACACCTTGCGGCGCCAGAACCTAAATCTGGTGCGTCTACCAATTCCGCCACTTCCGCAACTTGATCTATAGATATCAAGATAATTGGTAAAATCTCAACATCGTTGTATGTGGCAGGGCTACCTGGATTCGAACCAGGGAATGGCGGCATCAAAAGCCGCTGCCTTACCGCTTGGCGATAGCCCTACAAATTAAATAGCCAAAGACTACTTAATTTCTCTTTTTTAAGAGAAAGAATGGTGCGGAAGGAGAGACTTGAACTCTCACACCTTGCGGCGCCAGAACCTAAATCTGGTGCGTCTACCAATTCCGCCACTTCCGCAACTTGATCTGTAGATATCAAGATAATTGGTAAAATCTCAATATCGTTGTATGTGGCAGGGCTACCTGGATTCGAACCAGGGAATGGCGGCATCAAAAGCCGCTGCCTTACCGCTTGGCGATAGCCCTACAGCTTAAATAGTCAAAGACTACTTAACTTCTCTTATCGAGAGAAAGAATGGTGCGGAAGGAGAGACTTGAACTCTCACACCTTGCGGCGCCAGAACCTAAATCTGGTGCGTCTACCAATTCCGCCACTTCCGCAACTTATTCTGTAGTTATTAAGGTGATTGGTAAAAACCTTAGTAACGTTGTTTATGGTGGCTACGACGGGATTCGAACCTGTGACCCCATCATTATGAGTGATGTGCTCTAACCAGCTGAGCTACGTAGCCATCTTTTAGAGCGAAACAATATAAACCTTCGCGCTCTTAGTGACAACCCCTTTTATAAAGGAATCTCACTGGAATAATGGCAGGGCTACCTGGATTCGAACCAGGGAATGGCGGCATCAAAAGCCGCTGCCTTACCGCTTGGCGATAGCCCTACAGCTTAAATAATCCAAAGACTACTTAATCTTTCTTTTTAAGAGAAAGAATGGTGCGGAAGGAGAGACTTGAACTCTCACACCTTGCGGCGCCAGAACCTAAATCTGGTGCGTCTACCAATTCCGCCACTTCCGCATCTATCCCTAACAGCTCTTATATAAAAGAACGTTTAGGGATGGTGGCTACGACGGGATTCGAACCTGTGACCCCATCATTATGAGTGATGTGCTCTAACCAGCTGAGCTACGTAGCCAAAACCATATCTTTGTTCTCAACGCTTTGTGGTCTTGTCGTCGGGAACGGCGCGCATTATGCGAAGTTGAGTGAGATCCGTCAACAGTTTTTTTTATAAATTTCGGAAAAAACCTTGTTCGCTTTCTTTTTGAACAAAGAGGCGCGTTTATGATCTAAAACTGGAAATAAATTAGCTTGCAATTAGGTAGTTAATTTTTTGAACTTTGATTGGAAACATAAAAAAACCAGCACAACGGCTGGCTTTTAGTGTAAATGAAATGTTTAAAATTCATTCATTTAATTAAACGTTGAAGCGGAAGTGCACGACATCACCGTCTTTAACTATGTATTCTTTACCTTCTAGACGCCATTTACCTGCGTCTTTTGCGCCACTTTCACCGTTGTATTGGATGAAATCGTCGTAAGCCACCACTTCTGCACGAATAAAGCCTTTTTCAAAGTCGGTATGGATCTTACCTGCTGCTTTGGGCGCTGTTGCCCCTACAGGGATTGTCCATGCACGTACTTCTTTAACGCCGGCCGTGAAGTAAGTGTGTAAGTTAAGTAGCTCGTAACCTGCACGGATAACACGGTTTAGCCCCGGCTCTTCAATACCAAGATCCGCTAAAAACTCTTCACGTTCGTCATCTTCCAGTTCCGCCATCTCTGACTCGATTGCCGCACATACTGGAACAACAATGTTGTTTTCTTTTGCAGCGTATTCACGGACTGCGTCGAGGTATGCGTTGTCTTCAAAACCGTCTTCATTAACGTTAGCGATATACATCGTTGGCTTTAGAGTTAGAAAGTTCAGGTAACCTACTGCTGCGAGCTCTTCTTTAGCAAGCTCAACAGTGCGTGCCATCCCACCTTCTGTTAAAACAGGAAGCAACTTTTCTAGTACTGCCAGTTCGAATTTTGCGTCTTTATCGCCGCCTTTTGCCTTCTTCGCGTTACGTTGAATCGCACGCTCACAAGCATCAAGGTCAGCCATTGCGAGCTCAAGGTTGATAACTTCAATATCTTCGATTGGAGATACTTTACCTGAAACGTGAACAATGTTGTCGTTTTCGAAACAACGAACAACGTGACCGATAGCGTCAGTTTCTCGGATGTTAGCTAGGAATTTGTTACCTAGGCCTTCACCACGTGATGCGCCTGCAACTAGACCCGCAATGTCTACGAATTCCATTGTAGTAGGCAGAACTTTCTGTGGGTTAACGATCTTTGCTAATGCGTCTAGACGTAGATCGGGCACAGGAACCACACCAGTGTTTGGTTCGATAGTACAGAACGGGAAGTTTGCTGCTTCGATGCCCGCTTTAGTTAGTGCGTTGAACAGAGTTGATTTACCCACGTTAGGTAGACCAACGATGCCACATTTAAAACCCATGATAGTAACCTTATTCAGCTTTGAACGTGTGGAGGCGATTTTGTGCTTTAGATAGGCCATCCTTAATTAGGATGTCTAGACAGCGAACAGCTTCATCAGCCGCGGCGTCTAAAAGCTCTTGTTCTTTTGCTGGAGCTTTACCTAGTACAAAACCCGCCACTTTATCTTTGTGTCCCGGATGACCAATGCCAATACGAAGACGATAAAAATCTTTGTTGTTGCCCAGTTTGCTAATGGTATCACGCAGGCCGTTATGCCCTCCGTGACCACCACCTTTTTTAAATTTAGCGACACCCGGCGGTAAATCTAGCTCGTCATGAGCGACCATGATTTCTTCAGGCTTAATTTGATAAAACTTCGCTAAAGCAGCGACCGATTTACCCGATAGATTCATGAAAGTGGTAGGGATAAGCAAACGGAGATCCTGGCCGTTGACCATAATGCGCCCGGTTAGGCCAAAAAACTTTGGTTCATTCTTCAGTGTAACGTTGTGAACGCGTGCTAATTCTTCTACAACCCAAGCCCCTGCATTGTGACGGGTTCTGGCATATTCTGGTCCCGGATTAGCAAGACCAACAAGAAGTTTGATTGGTTGACTCAAGGTTAGGATCTCTCTGGAATCTCAAAAAGCGCAGTATGATAGCACAGAAAACTCACAGTGGGCGACCAAGTGATTTTCGTTCGATTAATACCCCCCAAGTAACCCCAAGAACTGTAGTTCTGCGAGAGTCACTTAGTCGATAGGTGCGGCAACGTTCTGAAATTGGCATCTTAGATATAGAATAAAAAACACCCCTAAAGAGGGGGGCTTTCAATTTGGTTTATCTGAAACGTCTGTATTAGTTGAACATTGCAGAAATTGATTCTTCGTTGCTGATACGACGAATCGCCTCAGCGAGCATGCGAGATAGGCTTAGTGTGGTCACTTTGCCAGTTGCTGCCATCTCTTTAGATAGAGAGATAGAGTCAGTCACAATAACTTGATCAAGAACGGAGTTCTTAATGTTGTCCGCCGCGTTGCCTGAGAATACTGCGTGAGTTGCGTAAGCGAATACACGCTTAGCACCACGCTCTTTAAGCGCTTCTGCTGCTTTACATAACGTGCCGCCAGTATCGATCATGTCATCAACAATCACACAGTCACGACCTTCAACGTCACCGATGAGGTTCATCACTTCAGAAACATTTGCACGTGGACGACGCTTATCGACGATGGCAATGTCGATATCACCTAGCGCTTTCGCTGTTGCGCGAGCGCGAACAACACCACCTAGATCTGGAGAGACGACAACAGGGTGATCTAGCCCACGAGCCTGCATATCTTCAAGTAGCACTGGAGTGCCAAAGATGTTGTCTACAGGTACATCGAAGAAACCTTGGATTTGCTCTGCGTGCAGGTCGATAGTAAGAACGCGGTCAACGCCAACGTTAGATAGGAAATCAGCAACAACTTTTGCAGTGATTGGCACACGCGAAGAACGTACACGGCGATCTTGGCGAGCGTAGCCGAAGTAAGGGATAACAGCAGTGATACGGCCTGCTGAAGCACGGCGCATTGCATCAATCATAACAACCAGTTCCATTAGGTTGTCGTTAGTCGGTGCACAAGTGGATTGAATGATGAAAACATCGCTACCACGAACATTCTCATTGATTTGAACTGCAACTTCGCCATCAGAAAAGCGAGAAACAGATGCATCACCAAGAGAGATGTAAAGACGATCAGCAATACGTTGGGCTAGTTCAGGTGTTGCGTTACCAGCAAATAGCTTCATATCAGGCACGGTGGAAACCTCAGGTTTGCGTCCAGTTTAAATAGGTCGGTGTGAGGCTGATTGGTATTCAGCCAAGGTCTCTTTTAGCGGCGAAATATTGCGCCCTTGAGCGACAAATGCCGAGACATTATCAGAGAGTTGTGCAAGGATAGTTTCTGCTTCAGGTTTGCTTGAAAACTCAGCAAAAATGCAAGAGCCTGTCCCCGTCAATCTTGACGGCGCGTATTGTAGCAGCCAAGAAAGTTTCTTATCAACCTCTGGGTAGAGCATTCGTACAATTTTTTCGCAATCGTTTACGCTTGGCGTATTCAAAAGCGTTTCTAAATCTCGTTTTGGTGTGTTTCTCGTCAAGTCTGGATGACGAAATACATCCACAGTAGCGATAGAAACATCCGGTCTAACAACGAGGTACCATTTTTCTTCCGGATAAGCGGGAGAGAGCTTTTCGCCTACACCTTCCGCAAAAGCTGCAAACCCTCTTATAAACACTGGGACATCTGCCCCAAGTGTTAAGCCGATTTCAGCCAGCTCGTCATCCGTCAATTCAAGTTGCCACAAATAGTTGAGCGCAACTAACGCGGTTGCGGCGTTTGACGAACCGCCACCGATGCCGCCACCCATAGGCAAGACTTTATGCAGCTCAATGTGCGCGCCAAACGGGCAATTTGCGTAAGTTTGTAATGCGGTTGCAGCTTTCCAAATTAAATTATCTTGAAGAGGAACGCCTTCTATCTCCGGCGAAATGGTGATTTTGCCAGAATGATTGGCTTGGATAGTCAGTTCGTCGCCATGATCGACGAACTGGAAAAGTGTTTGCAGCTCGTGATAACCGTTTTCTGTACGGCCATTAATGTAAAGAAAGAGATTCAATTTCGCAGGAGAAGGCCAGCGGGTTGAAAGTTCGATCATTGGGTGATGTTCCATTTTGTAATCACTAAATTTATTTTGACGTCTGACGAGGTGAGTCTCAGTTGGCTTGGAAGGGGCAGTGTCTGCTCATGCCATTGAATATCACCATAACGCTGATAAGCAATGTTCCAGTTATTTAAACCAATTTGTTTGTTTAGAGCTTGCAGTGTATTTGTAGGAGATAATTGGAACTTGTCTGCATCGGTCGGTAAACCCAATAACCAGTCAGGCATATTATCGACGGGCATCATCAAACCAGTTAGGCGGTAAATGAGTTGATTAGCGCTGCTTGATGAGAGGGTTTGATCATCGTAAGTCTCTACCGTTGCACCCTGCGGCGTTATAGTGAGCTTTAGTGCGGTTTGCCCAAGGATGGTCGTTAAGCGAAGTTGGCTGAGTGCCGCCGAGTGTTTCCAAAAAAAGTTTAGGTTTTGTCTTTGGTCCGGACCAATATAACCTAGCTTGCCTGTCGCTTGAAAATCTTGAATGGCTTCAAGTCGTTGCTCGTGAGCTTGCCATTCAACGCTGGTGATACTCTCGGGAACGGAAGTACAGCCAGCGAGTAGTAAGCTCGACAAAGAAAAAATAATAAAGGAGCGTAAGGTCATGGTTGATGGCTTATTAATCAGTTTCATCGAGAATCGCTCACAACTATAGCATTGAAAAGACACACGTAGGAAAACAAATCCGGCTTACCCTTTCAATAACTGCGTGCTTACAGTAAAATTCTGAACCTATTTTATAACCTATCTCAGAGATACCACGTTAGATGTCCTTGCTTGCTATTGGAATCAATCACAATACAGCGTCTGTCGACTTGCGAGAGAAGGTGGCGTTTGGTCCGGATAAACTCGGGCCGGCACTCGAGCAACTTAAACAGCACGAAGCGGTTAACGGCAGTGTGATTGTTTCAACCTGTAACCGAACTGAGTTGTACTGCGATGTTAAGCAAGGAGCGCGAAACAAGTTAATCGATTGGCTTGCTCAATTTCATCAAGTGAGCCGAGAAGACTTAATGCCGAGCTTGTATGTGCATGAAGAACAAGCCGCAATTAAACATTTGATGCGCGTATCATGCGGTCTTGATTCTCTGGTATTAGGTGAACCTCAGATTTTGGGTCAGGTAAAACAAGCGTTTTCTGACTCACGAGATCACCAAGCTGTCGATACGTCGATTGATAAGCTGTTCCAAAAAACATTTTCTGTTGCAAAACGTGTTCGAACGGAAACCGACATCGGTGGTAATGCTGTGTCTGTGGCTTATGCCGCATGTACATTGGCAAAACATATTTTTGAATCTTTATCTGATTCAACCGTGCTTTTAGTTGGTGCGGGTGAAACCATAGAATTGGTTGCTAAGCATCTAGCGTCCAACGGTTGCTCTAAAATGATCGTGGCGAACCGCACCAAAGAGCGGGCGCAAGGCTTAGCTAAACAATTTGGTGCCGAAGTGATCAGCCTGAATGAAATACCTGATCATCTGGCAAAAGCGGATATCGTGATCAGTTCAACTGCGAGTCCTTTGCCTATTATTGGTAAAGGTATGGTGGAAACGGCACTTAAACAGCGCCGACATCAACCCATCTTGCTGGTTGATATTGCGGTACCAAGAGATGTGGAATCGGAAGTCGGTGAGCTCAATGATGCGTATTTGTATTCTGTCGATGATTTGCAATCGATTATCGACAGCAACATTGAGCAACGTAGAGTAGAAGCGATTCAAGCTGAAGCAATTGTCAGTGAAGAGAGCGCTGCGTTTATGACGTGGTTGCGTTCACTCCAAGCGGTGGATAGTATCCGTGACTACCGTAAAGCAGCCAGTGAAATACGTGAAGAGTTACTGAGTAAAAGTTTGCAATCATTAGCTGCTGGCGCAGAGCCGGAGAAAGTGCTGCGCGAACTCAGTAATAAACTCACCAACAAACTGATTCACGCCCCTACTCGAGCATTGCAAAATGCGGCAGAGCAAGGCGAACCAGCAAAATTAACGATTATCCGCCAAGCACTTGGTTTGGATGATCTATAACTCACGCTTTTTATTAAGAAAACGACATTATGAATGCCTCTATTCTGACTAAGCTAGAAACGCTAGTAGAACGTTACGAAGAAGTTCAACATCTTCTTGGTGATCCTGACATCATTGGAGATCAGGACAAATTCCGTACTCTATCAAGAGAATACTCTCAACTAGAAGAAGTAACCAAGTGCTTCCAAGCTTATCAACAAGCGCAAGAAAATCTTGTCGCCGCTGAAGAGATGGCAAACGAAGACGACGAAGAAATGCGTGAAATGGCGCAAGAGGAAATCAAAGAGGCGAAAGAAATCATCGAACGTCTTGCTGATGAACTGCAAATTCTTCTTCTACCAAAAGATCCAAACGATGATCGAAACTGTTTCCTAGAGATCCGAGCTGGTGCTGGGGGGGACGAAGCAGGTATTTTCGCGGGTGACCTGTTCCGTATGTACAGCAAGTACGCGGAGAAGAAAGGTTGGCGTATTGAAGTGATGTCTTCAAACGAAGCGGAGCACGGTGGTTACAAAGAGATGATCGCAAAAGTGAGCGGCGACGGTGCGTACGGGGTACTTAAGTTTGAGTCTGGCGGTCATCGTGTTCAACGTGTTCCAGCAACAGAATCTCAAGGTCGTGTCCATACTTCTGCCTGTACCGTTGCAGTAATGGCAGAAATCCCTGAAGCGGAAATTCCGCAAATTAAGGCCGCAGACCTGAAAATCGATACTTTCCGCGCGTCAGGCGCAGGCGGTCAGCACGTTAACACCACGGATTCTGCAATTCGTATTACACACTTACCAACGGGCACGGTGGTTGAGTGTCAGGACGAGCGTTCACAACATAAGAACAAAGCGAAAGCAATGGCGGTACTGGCTGCACGCATCATCCAAGCGGAAGAAGCGAAGCGAGCAGCCGAAGTGTCCGACACACGTCGTAACCTGTTAGGCTCTGGTGATCGTAGTGACCGTATCCGTACTTACAACTACCCTCAAGGTCGTGTTTCTGATCACCGCATCAACCTAACGGTCTACCGTTTGAATGAAGTGATGGAAGGGGATCTACAAAGCCTGATCGACCCTGTGATTCAAGAGCACCAAGCGGACCTATTAGCGGCGCTTGCAGAGAACGGCTAATCGATGAGCCAAGTTCAATCTATTGAGCAAGCACTGAAAAGTGCAACGGCAACATTGACAGAAGGCGGCAAAGAGTCGCCTTCTCTCGATGCGGCTGTTCTGCTTTGCCATGTTCTCGGCAAACCAAGAACTTACCTGCTTACATGGCCAGAGAGCAGATTAGAAACTGAGCAGCAAGCTCAGTTTGATGCTTTACTGGCAAGACGTTTAGCTGGAGAACCCGTTGCTTACATTATAGGTGAACGCGAGTTTTGGTCTTTACCGCTCAAAGTCTCTCCTTCTACCTTGATTCCACGACCGGACACTGAACGATTAGTGGAAGTTGCGTTGGACAAAACTCATGGACAAACTGGACCGATTTTAGATCTCGGAACGGGAACGGGAGCGATTGCAATCGCTTTGGCTTCAGAGTTGCCGGAACGTCAAGTCATGGGGGTGGACCTTAAGCAAGAAGCAAAAGAACTCGCCGAGTACAATGCGGCGCAATTAAACCTTAAAAATGTGACGTTTGACCAAGGTAGCTGGTTTGAGCCTATCGCCAGCGGAACAAAGTTTGCTTTAATTGTTTCCAACCCACCATATATCGATGAAAAAGATCCGCACTTATCTCAAGGGGATGTGCGTTTTGAGCCAAAGTCTGCATTGGTCGCAGAGGAAAATGGTTTAGCGGATATACGCCATATTTCGGATCTGGCACGTCAATATCTTGAAGAAGGCGGGTGGCTCGCTTTTGAGCATGGCTATGATCAAGGCGACGCCGTACGTGAGATAATGCTTGGCTTTGATTATCATCATGTTGCTACGGAACAAGATTATGGCGGGCAGGACCGAGTGACATTTGGTCGCTTCGCCTCCAAATAATAAACGAGCAAGTCTGCAAACACTTATCAAAAGAGAAGAAACATGTACGTAGCTCTAAAACATATTCACTTAGTGACGATCGCACTTAGCGCGACATTACTATCGATTCGATTTGCGCTCATGATGATGGATTCACCAAAGCGTCATAATCGTTTTCTAAAAGTTTTCCCGCACATCGTTGATACCGCATTACTAGTGTCTGGGATTGGCCTTATTTTTATCACTGGCTTTATTCCGTTTACCGACGCCGCCCCATGGCTAACAAACAAGATTACCTGTGTATTGGCGTATATTGCTCTTGGCTTTTTTGCATTGAAATTAGCGAAAAATAAACTATTGAAAGTATTTGCTTTCTTCGGTGCGTTGGGCTGGTTAGTGATGGCTGCGAATATTGCTGTATCCAAAAACCCAACGTTGTTTGGGTAATGGTCATGCTTGAGTTTTTTGACGAAGATTTTGACAACGTTGCGTTGGTCGAAGGTGCGCTTGAGTTAAACAAGGCAATCAACCCAGAAACTAAGGTTCATTGGGCACAGCAAGAATTGGAACGCCTTTACCAAGACGCTAAAGCCGCTTTAATTGGCGAGACGGATGAAGAGCCGCGATTTGATGCTTTTTTGCACCTATTTTTCCAAGAGTGGGGCTTTAAAGGCGACGAGCAAGAGTATTTTATTTCTGACAATAGCTTTATTGATAAAGTGCTAGATCGCCGAAAAGGTATCCCTGTCAGCCTAGGTGCCATTTTACTGTATTTGGGTAAAAAGCTCGGTTTTCCATTGCAAGGCGTCACTTTTCCAACCCAGTTTCTTTTAAAAGTTGATTGGGAACATAAAAAACCGGATTACATCAACCCGTTCAATGGGGAGTATGTAAGCAAAAGGATTCTTCACGCTTGGCTGATTGGTCAAGAAGGGCCACTGGCACAGCTGAAGCCGGAACACTTTAAAGAGGCGGACAATCCAACCATTATTGGTCGTTGGTTAGCCCTTATCAAAAGTGCCATGTTACGTGAAGAACACTACACACAGGCGTTACGCTGTACAGACCTTGCGCTAACCTTTGTGCCGGATGACCCCTACGAAATTCGTGATCGTGGTTTCATTTTCCAACAGCTGGAGTGCCATCAAATCGCGGTGTCTGATTTTCAGTACTTTATTGACCAATGCCCTGACGATCCAGCGTCTGATCTACTAAAATCACAAGTTAATGTGATGAGTGAAAAGCACATTACGCTTCACTAAGTGTGACATGTCTAGAGCGACAAACACTAAATTTTATCGGTGTGCCTCACTAGGCGTACCGTAGACAGAAAAAAGAGAATCAAAATGGAACAGAAAATCGTTAATATTGGCGACATTCAGGTTGCTAACGACAAGCCATTCACCTTATTTGCAGGTATGAACGTCCTTGAGTCTCGTGACCTTGCAATGCAAATTTGTGAGCACTATGTCAAAGTGACAGACAAGTTGGGCATTCCATACGTATTTAAGGCGTCGTTTGATAAAGCAAACCGCAGTTCTGTTCATTCATACCGTGGGCCTGGCCTTGAAGAAGGTATGAAGATTTTCCAAGAGCTGAAAGACACATTTGGCGTGAAGATCATTACAGACGTCCACACGGAAGCGCAAGCGCAGCCTGTTGCTGAAGTGGTGGATGTGATTCAACTTCCGGCGTTTCTTGCGCGCCAAACGGATCTTGTTGAAGCGATGGCAAAAACCGGCGCTGTTATTAACGTGAAAAAACCTCAGTTCATGAGCCCAGGTCAAGTTAATAACATCGTAGAGAAGTTTGCTGAGTGTGGTAACGAAAATATCATCCTTTGTGAACGTGGTTCTTGCCACGGTTACGATAACTTAGTGGTTGATATGCTTGGCTTTGGTGTGATGAAGAACGTATCGAAAGGTAGCCCAATCATCTTTGACGTAACGCACTCATTACAAATGCGTGATCCATCTGGTGCTGCATCTGGTGGTCGCCGTGAGCAAACCGTTGAGCTTGCAAAAGCCGGTCTTGCAACCGGAATTGCGGGTCTATTTATTGAAGCGCATCCGAACCCAGATCAAGCACGTTGTGATGGACCATCGGCATTGCCATTAGACAAACTTGAACCTTTCCTAGCACAAATGAAGTCACTGGATGATTTGATTAAGAACTTCGCAGATATCGACATCAAATAATCAATAACACTAAACGGAAAGATGAAATGGTCAGCATTATGCTGGCCATTTTTGTTTTTTGGTCTCGAGTTTGTGCAAGATCACAGCAAAACGATTGCTTGTGAAAGTGTTTATAATTCAGTGAAATATTCTCGTAGCGTTACAGTTTATAAAATAATAATGAGTGATCGAGGCATCATAACCTTGAGATCAATATGTTAGATCCATTTTTTTCTTTTAGACTGAATCAAGTTTTTGCTCTTCTACTGTCAGGAACAGAGCTTCTCTCATCACTTTGAAAGTGCAATGCAGTAGATTCAGACAATAAAAAAGGTAAAACAATGAAAAAACGCCTAATGATAAAAACCGCTTTGAGTGCCGCAATTCTCGCTACGTTAGCTGGGTGCGCCACCGAGCCTGCGCATGAATGGAATGAAAAAACGACGTATAAGCTAACGGTTTTGCATACTAACGATCATCATGGCCGTTTTTGGCAGAATAAATACGGTGAATACGGCATGGCTGCACGCAAAACGTTGATCGATGATTTACGAGCAGACATCCAAGCGCAAGGTGGCAGTGTGTTGTTATTGTCTGGCGGGGACATTAATACGGGTGTTCCTGAATCTGACCTGCAAGATGCGGAACCTGACTTCAAAGGTATGAGTAAAATTGGTTATGACGCGATGGCGTTGGGTAATCATGAATTCGATAATTCATTAGACGTACTCTTTAAACAGGAAGACTGGGCAAACTTCCCAATGCTTTCAGCGAATATCTACCACAAAGAGACGGATGAGCGCCTATTTCAACCATACGCCATGTTTAAAAAACAAGGCATCAAAATCGCGGTTATTGGCCTAACCACGGAAGATACTGCCAAGATCGGTAACCCAGAATACATTGCGCAAGTCGATTTTCGTGATCCAAAAGAAGAGGCGACAAAACTGATTGCCGAGCTAAAAGAGACAGAAAAACCAGATTTGATTTTTGCTGTGACACACATGGGACACTATGAAAATGGTAACCATGGTGGTAATGCGCCGGGTGATGTAGCGTTAGCGCGTTACCTAAATGAGGGCGATCTGGACATGATTGTGGGTGGTCACTCACAAGAGCCTGTGTGTATGGAAGGGGCAAACACATACAACACAAACTTCAAGCCGGGTGATGAGTGCAAACCGGATCAACAAAATGGGACCTACATTGTGCAAGCGCACGAGTGGGGAAAATATGTAGGCCGTGCTGACTACGAATTCCGCAATGGCGAATTATCCATGGTGAGTTATGACCTGATCCCAGTTAACTTGAAGAAGAAAATCAAAGTTGACGGCAAGTCACAGCGCGTCCTTATTGAAGATGAGATTGAGCAAGACCAAGATCTCTTAGAGTTTTTAAAACCGTACCAAGAAAAAGGCCAAGATAAACTCAGTGTGAAAGTTGCCGAGTCAAACGGCAAGCTTGAAGGCGATCGAAATGTCGTTCGCTTTAAGCAAACGAATTTAGGTCGATTGATTGCAACGGCCCATATGGAGCGAGCGAAAGCCGACTTTGGCGTCATGAACTCTGGCGGTGTTCGAGATTCTATTGCTGCAGGAGACATCACTTATAAAGATGTGCTTACTGTTCAACCGTTTGGGAATATGGTGTCATACGTGGATATGACGGGTAAAGAAGTGCTGGATTACCTAAATGTCGTGGCAACAAAACCTATCGATTCTGGTGCGTATGCTCAGTTTGCGGGTATTGCGATGAGTGTTGAAAACGGTAAAGTGACCAATGTGTTTATTGGTGATGAGCAACTCCGCTTGGATGGTCATTACCGCTTTACTGTTCCAAGCTATAATGCCTCAGGTGGTGACGGTTACCCTAAAATTGATGAGCACCCTAATTACGTAAATACGGGTTTTACCGATGCTGAAGTATTGAAAGAATACTTGGAAGTATACAGCCCGATAGACGTGAATGAGTTTGCGCCCTCTGGTAACATCACTTACACAACTAACAACGTTATTGATCAATAGAGTAGATAAAAAGCGATTGACTCAAACTCGCAGATATCTTTAACTGAAAGCGCAGCCGCGACTTACTAAGGCTGCGTTTTTGTTTCTATTAGGAGAATCTTGATGACTCCGGCCATTAAGCTTGCAGAAAAGAAAAAAATCCCCCACACCATTCATCAGTACGTGCATGATCCTCGAGCTGATAGTTATGGATTAGAAGCGGCCGAGGTGTTGGGACAGGATACAAATAAAGTATTTAAAACGTTATTGTTTTGCCTCAACGGCGAGCCAAAGAACTTAGCGGTAGCGATTATTCCTGTCGACCAAAAATTAAATCTGAAATTGGCAGCCAAAGCAGCGAAAGGAAAGAAAGCCGACATGGCTGACCCAGAGATCGCTCAGAAAGCGACAGGCTATGTTGTCGGTGGTATTAGCCCACTAGGGCAAAAAAAGGCCTTACCAACATTTTTACACGAAAGTGCGGGCGTACAAGACACGATCTGCGTGAGTGCGGGCAAGCGTGGTTTAGAAATAGAGCTTGCGCCAAAAGACCTACTGGCGCTAACACGTGGCCAGTTTGCGGCGCTGTGCTTATAAGACGCATCACTATAAATAACGGGTTATCTTTGTTGGTTAACATTTTCGATAACCGCGTTATACAAGCTCAGCTTGCCCTTAAGTGTTGTCCTCACGTCATTCATCAGCGCTGACTTTATGGTGTTATTATTTTTTCAGGCTTAACGTGCCGCTCGTTCGTTTTGCTGGTTTCTTTGGCTTGGTGGAGCCTAGGTTGTCATAGCGTAACTTTGGTTTACGCTCAGGGCCTGTGTTCTTAACGCTATCTTTGGATGAGCGGGGGTTGTCGCTATCGTCACGGCGTCTTTGTTGACCTCTTTTAGAGTTAGGTGCATGACGGAAGTCATCGGCATTGTTACCGCGGTATGTTCGTGGCTTTTGATTACGGCGAGAGTTCGAGTCTTGGTGCTCGTCGCGGCTATCAAACAGCTTAGCATCCGTCGCTTTGCGAATATTGCGGCCTTTAGAATCAACTTGAGACGCCTCTTCTGTACTAACCGAACCATCACACATCGCTAGGATCTCTGACACTTCATTGTCCGTTAAATAACGCCATTTTCCGTTAGGAATGCCATCCAGAGAGATGTTCATAATGCGGACACGGCGAAGCTTAAAGACTTCGTAGCCTAACGTTTCACACATGCGACGAATCTGACGGTTTAAACCTTGAGTCAGTATGATACGGAAAGAGAATTTAGTCTCCTTGGTGACTTTACAAGGCAGCGTTACCGTATCAAGGATTTTTACACCACTCGACATCTGCTTAAGGAATTCACCTGTGATCGGTTTGTCGACGCGTACCACGTATTCTTTTTCGTGGTTGTTGCCAGCACGGAGGATTTTATTCACGATGTCACCATCGTTGGTCAAAAAGATCAGACCGTCGGATGGCTTATCCAAGCGACCGATCGGGAAAATACGTTTTTTATGCCCGATAAAGTCAACAATATTTCCTGGTACATCTCGCTCAGTCGTACAAGTGATACCGGTTGGTTTGTTGAGCGCGATATAGATAGGCTTCTCTTTTGCTGCGACCGGCTTGCCATCCACACAAACATCATCACCTAATAGGACTTTTGTTCCCATTTCTGGTTTATGGCCATTGACGGTGACACGACCTTGTTCAATCAGTCGGTCTGCCTCACGACGTGAGCAAAAGCCCGTTTCACTGATGAATTTATTTAATCGTTTTGCGTTGTCTTGTGACATGTTGTCTCCTAACGTTTCACAACGGCGAATGAAGTTTCCTTCCCCTAAAAGGAAGGAGGAATAAAGGCGGGCATTCTAGCACTGAGGTGAAAGTTAGCCTAACCGTTTTTGGTGACGTTCACGGGTTTCTAGCTTCTTTTCCGCGCTTTTTCTTAGTAGGACGTATACGGCTCCGGTTCCGCCATGAAAGCGCTGTGTACTATGCACGCACTGTACTTCCCTGATTTGTTGTAGCCAACTGCTCACAAAGCTTTTCATCATTGCTGGTGGGTTGGAGCGTTCTCCTCGACCGTGGACAATAACGACCGTTCGGATGTCCATTGAGAGGCACTGTTTTAAAAACTTCACGACCTCATCACGAGCTTCTTTTAACGTTTTACGATGCAGATCGAGGCGGGCTTGAATGGGATATTTACCAAGACGAAGTTTGCGGTACACTCCGTCCTGCACCCCATCACGCTTAAACTCAACAAAGTCGTCTGGTTTTAGCATTTCGGCGTGATCAAGCGACAAATACTCAGGGTCGTCTTCCGTTAACCATATTGCTGCTTCACGTTTCGCAAGCTGCGCTTCGGTCACTTGGTGAACCTTTGGGTGTTCGGCGGTGTCTTGAGTGATCGGCTTTACATCGCCCATCATCTGTTGGAACAGATCAAAATCGTCATCGTGAGACATAGTAGTAATCTCATTAAGAACAGGGAGGAATAATAGGATTATATCAATGAGTGGTGCATTGAGATCAAATAAAAAACCGGAGTAGGCAAGTAACCGACTCCGGTGCAAAGCGTTTCTAGAGCTAAGCGAGATCTAGTGAGGAGATTTGTCGTTCATAATCTTGTATATGAAGAAACCGCCGTAAAACAACATCAGACCAATTGCCCCAAAGATTACTATCATTGATGATAGACCCACTGCATTACCAAATAGGAGATCAAGCCAAAAGTCCATATGTTTCCTCCAAGATATTTCCGACAAGCATAAAGTTAAAGGGCGGCGATTTTATGCACACTGATCTGGATCAATTATGTTGCTGAGGTTAATAAAGTGTATTTTGTTGTGAGTTATCAATCACATTTTACGTGCTAGTGTTCAGTTCATCATCAAACAAATTCAGATCTTTGTTTTTTTGTAAAAAGCACTTGCGTCTCAGATCAGAATCCGTAATATACCCAGTCGTTGACGAGGATAAGTCCTTGGTTAAACATCTCGGTGAATAGCGCAGTTTGGTAGCGCATCTGGTTTGGGACCAGAGGGTCGGGGGTTCGAATCCCTCTTCACCGACCATATTCAAAAAAAGGCTCTGTAGAAATACAGAGCCTTTTTTGTATCTGATAATAGGTGAGTGGGAGAGACCCGCCCGTGAGCTGGAACGTCAGGCCACCGAATGTCTCTTCACCGATCATGTGATAAAGCCTGTTTTTATAGCAGGCTTTCGTTGTTGTGGCGCGGGTCAATTTCATGAGTCATGATTCAGCCCCGAGTGGGTTCGTGTGAAGTTAGCATATGATGCTGCATGAGAACTTTCTAAAAGGTTCTGGATAAAAACAGAACCTTTTTGACGGCTAATGTTTTGGCATCTTAATTTAGCTTTAGGTTCTTATTAAGATAATAAGCCTAGATATTACACATGGCTTGACGAGTATGACCGAGCGGCTTCACGTCAAAACCACGCTTTTCAAGTAGCTCAATAAGATTATCTTTACCGACCAGATGTAAACTGCCGACGACTACCGTGTAGCGACCTGAATTTTGAGGTAGTACGCTGCCAGTATCGAGCTGTTTCGCCCAATCTCGATTGCGTTCATATAAGAAGGCTTGATTAAAGTCGTCTGTTGCCTGATCAATTAATGAAACTTCTACCAACATATTGCCATCACCGCTTTTCCAGCTTTCTATCAGGCACCGGATTAACTCTTCTCCGCCGTTATATTCTTCAATGGATGACAGAAGCATCTCTTTACCTGCGTCGGGTTGGCCAGCGAGCAAATCAATTTGAAATTGCACCGACTCTAATGGAATGACCGGAGTTTGATTTTTATCTGCTAATTCAATCAAATGCATGTCGACGCCGTAGTCTGGAATGTAGCCGAGCTTATTGACTAAAGCGAGTTGAATGGTAAGTGCTGCGGCCCATGGTGGCGAGTTCAAAAGCTGAGTTTCAGGCAAGCCTAGATCTTTCGCTATTTTTACAAGATGGCGACGTTGAGTTCTGTCTAGGACGTTTTTAGAGCGAGTCGCGGTTTGTGGATAAACCACACCTTTTGAGTTTCTTACGTCCGCTTCGATAATTAATCCGGCACTTTGATTTAAATACTGAGTGATTTTTTTAGGTAATGGGTACATGCTTTTATCACCCACATGTACCGAACCGATGATCATCAGCTCTATTTCATCTTTTTTCGCTAACCAGTGTTGTGGCTCTGCATAGGATGAAAAAGAAGTAATGGCGACAAGTAGAGATGACATCAGCGTCAATAGACGGAACATAGTTTTATCCTCAGGTACGGGGTCTGTAAACTTTATCCCCAAACAAGCCGTGTGACGAGCATCGAATAATGGCGCTGGTTGTTTTACAATTAGAGGCTGTTTGCTGAAAGCCCTCAACATATGTTGAGGGCTTTGTTTTTATTGGTCGTTACCTTCGTGATGGCGGTATTCGAATACTTGGCCTTGTTCGTTGAAGGCGTAAACCGTATAACTGTCTTTCTTATCGCCATACTCCATCCCCGGAGATCCCATTGGCATACCTGGTACAGCTAGGCCTTTGGCATTACGTGGTGGATTTTCTAAAAAGGCTTTAATGTCTTTGGCTGGAATGTGACCTTCGAATAAATAGCCATTGATCTCCGCAGTGTGACAAGAGTAAAGCTGTTCATTGTTGATCCCCAGATCGCGTTTGATGACATTCATTTCATCGTGCAGTTTTTCTTCGACCGTAAAGCCGTTCTCTTCCATGTGTTTTGTCCATTCACCACAACAGCCACAGTATGGCGATTTGTGGTTAATGACATCGGCTGCCAATACGTTGGCGGATGCGGTCGCAAGCATTGCAAAGGTCAATAATTTCAACTTCATAATAGCCTCAAATATTAGTGGTTATTTTACTGAAAAAAGTCGTAGTCGATTTGCATTACTAACGACAGTAATAGATGACAGCGCCATTGCCGCGCCTGCGACTACTGGGCTGAGCAAAAATCCAAATGCAGGATAAAGTACGCCTGCCGCAACAGGGATACCCAGCGAGTTATAAACGAAAGCACCAAATAGGTTTTGTTTCATGTTTTTAAGTGTAGCGCGCGACAGTGCTATCGCATGTACAACTGCCATTGGTGACGTATTCAAAATCGTCATTTGTGAGCTCTCGATCGCCACATCGCTACCGCTTCCCATCGCAATACCAAGGTTGGCTAACGCAAGAGCAGGGGCATCATTAATGCCATCCCCCACCATTGCAACGGTGTGGCCTTGAGATTGAAGTTGCGCAATGTGCTGTGCTTTTTCATCAGGCATGACTTGCGCAATAACCTCATCAATGCTCAACTCTTTACCGATGGCATTGGCTACATGCTGGTTATCTCCGGTTAGCATCACGGTTTTAATATTTTGCGATTTTAATGCAGAGAGCGCTTGTTTTGCATCCGGTTTGATTGGATCAGCAATGGCTATCAAACCTATTAGCTCGCCGTTCAATGCCACAGCTACCGGAGTCCAAGCGTTTTGAGCGCATTCATCTATTGCTTGTTGAAGCGTCTCTGTTGCAACGTTTTCCGCCTGCATAAATTGCAGTGAGCCAATAAGCAGCGGTTTATCTTGATACGTTGCCAAAATGCCGCGCCCACGGATATTCTCAAATTTATCTAAGGTCACCTCTTGTGCATCGTGCTGTTGCGCGAAGTCACACACCGCTTTTGCCAGTGGGTGCTCTGACTGACGTTCGGCGGCGTATGCTAACCCCAACAGATCTTCTTGGCTGGTGGCGTGAGTAAACACGTGCTGCACACTCGGTTTTCCTTGGGTAAGCGTGCCCGTTTTATCAAAGACGACGGTGTCAATTTTGCTGGCTAACTGCAACGCATCCGCGTCTTTGATTAAGATGCCTAGCTCTGCGGCTTTACCCACCCCAACCGTGACAGAAAGTGGGGTCGCGAGGCCAAGAGCACAGGGACAAGCGATGATCAGCACCGTCGTTGTTACGACTAACATGTAGCTGGCTTTTGGCTCTGGACCGACAGCAAACCAAACCAATGCAGCCAGTATCGCTATACCGACAACAACCGGCACAAATACCGATGAGATCTGATCGGCCAATTTAGCGATAGCAGGTTTACTACTTTGAGCAGTGCGTACCATACGAATGATGCGTGCCAGCATGGTGTTCGCCCCAATGCCCGTAGCCTCAATAATGAGAGAGCCGTCGGTATTTAATGTGCCTGCAGAAACGTGGGCCTCTTGTGTTTTGAGTACCGGAACGGGTTCACCCGTTAACATGGACTCATCGATGTATGACTCGCCATTAGCGACTGTACCGTCGACGGGCACTTTCTCTCCCGGCTTGATACGTAACTTCATTCCTAGTGTGATTTCTTCTACCGAGATTTGCTTATCACCTTTCTCAGTGATGACTGTCGCTTGTTGAGGCTGTAAGTTCACCAAAGCCTGCAATGAGCGAGTGGTGTTCGCTTTAGCTTTGGCTTCGATATAGTGGCCGAGTGAAATCAAACCAATGATCATCGCACTGGCTTCGAAGTAAACATGGCGAGAGGCGAGTGGGAACCAATCTGGGAAGATCACCACAAGCATGGAATAGAACCACGCCGCGCCAGTGCCGAGCGCTACTAAGGTATCCATCGTGGCGCGTTTGTGAGTAGCCGCTAACCAAGCGTTACTGAAGAATTGTTTTCCAGCAGTGGCAAGCAGCAGTAAACACACAACACCGATCGCGCCCCAAACCAATTGGTCATTGGTATTGCGAATCATCATATTACCGCCGGCAATCCCCCAGATCATCAAAGGAGCCCCGACGACTAAACCAGCAATGGCATCCAACTTAAAACGTTTTTGTTGCTGATGTTGTTGTTGTGCCTGCTTTTCTTGTTGAGTTGCGGCATCTTGAAGAACTTCCCCTTGATAACCCGCTTGTTTGACGGATTCTAAAATCGTTTGATGCAACGCATCAGAGTCCTCAGTGACAAAGACAAGCGCACTTTGTTCGGCTAAGTTCACTTGGGCTTTTTCTACCCCTTGGACCTTGGTCAGTGCTTTTTCTACGGAAGCCACACAACTGGCGCAAGTCATGCCTTGAATTAACATTTGCAGTTGAACCGTATCAGTTGGTGGCTCTGCTTTTGTTTGGTTGTCTGGCTCGGTATTTTGGTTTTGTTCTAACGTTGATGTTGCTGGTGATTGTTCTGTTTGAAATTCGTTGTTCGCGGTATAACCCAAGCTTGCAACGAGTTCGATGACGCGTTGCTCAGTGAGTAAAGTGCGAATAGTTAAATGCGAGGTAGAAGCGTCAAATGAAATCACTTCAGGGTCAGACGCTAGTAAAGAAGACAGCTTTTTAACGCAGCCGTCACAGCTCAAGCCAGATAAGTGAAACTCATAGTTATGACCGGCTTGATAGCCAAGAGATTCAATCGTTGCAACGATCTCGGATACAGCTGAATGGGTTTTGAGTTTTACTTGGGTCGGGGACAAATTGAGGATGGTGACATCGTGATCCGCGTGTAAAGCTTTCTCAACTTTTCGTGCACAACCCATGCAGTTAAGCCCCGCTAAAGGTACAACAAATTGATTCATAATTTGCCCTCGTTAATAGTGATGCATTGAGCTTAAACCTTGCCGTTAGGGTAAGGTCAAGCCTTTCAGCCTCGACATCAATTTCGTCAAAACCAAGGGAAATGTGGCGGGAACGTCAGGTTTTCTTGCGAGTCACCTCAAGATTTTTTCTCTCCGAATATAAAGTTCCGTTAAAACACCTAAAAGATGAATGAAGTCGATCGTGATTTTAAGGCTGCCTCAATGTCAGTGCGGTGTGAAAAATCTATTTTGACGTTTTTTTGTTTTTATTTTTCGGGTTAACTTGCTGAAAATATTTAATTTATATTCTTTTTGATTTTCTCACTTTGAAGTCGCTCAGATTGCTAGTGGTCGCGTTTTTTACCGCGAAAAAAGTTTGTCATATTTATCCCGTCCAAACGTTATTTCAAGTTCCTTTCATGTCCTAGTTAGCGAATTTGAAAATGGAATAACTAAAAAAATATAGGGGTTAAAAATGTCTTACCTAAAGAAAAGCCTACTTGCTACGGCAATCACAGGCATGATGTTCAGTGGCGCTGCTTTTGCTGATGGTGCAAACAGCGATGCAGCGAAAGAGTACTTAACTAAAGATTCATTCTCTTATGAAGTTTATGGGATCATCGCGATGCAGGCCGCGTACCGCGATTACGATTCTGGTAGCCAAGCAACGGACGATGACCTTGGTGGTATGCAGCTCAACAACGAATCTCGTATCGGTTTTCGTGGTAAAAAACAATTTGCTAACTTCAACCCTACCTTTATTTGGCAAATTGAAGGGGGTTACGTAGACCCTAGCTTTGGTGGTGAAGGTGCAGGTCTTGGTGAACGTGACACATTCGTCGGTTTTGAAAGTGCATCTTGGGGTCAAGTTCGCTTAGGTCGTGTATTAACACCGATGTACGAGTTGGTGGACTGGCCAGCGTCGAACCCAGGCCTCGGCGATGTATACGACTGGGGGGGCGCAATTGGTGGTGCTAAGTACCAAGATCGTCAATCAAACACCATCCGTTGGGACTCGCCAATGTACGCAGACAAGCTCTCTTTAGACGTTGCTGCTGGTGCGGGTGATAAAGCGGGTTTGGGTGGAGGTGATGACTACTGGGGTGGTATCGCCGCTCACTACAAACTTGGCCCAATTCAGTTAGACGCGGCGTACGAAGGCAACCGCAACATTGAGATGGAAGACCAAACGTGGGAAAACAACTCTTATCTAATTGGTGCGCAAGGTTGGTTTGATAACGGTATCTCTTTCTTCGCGCAGTACAAATACATGGAAGCTGATGGAAGCAAAGGCGTGAGTGAGAAGCAAGATGCGTTGTCGACGGGGTTGATGTACACCACCGGTGACTGGCAATACAAACTGGCTTATGCAGCGAATTTCGATTTAGAACGTGACGGCAAGACCATCGATGATACTGCAGATGATGTTGTTTCTGCTCAAGTCATGTACTTCGTCGACCCATCGGCAGTGCTTTACGTACGTGCTCGTACCCTAGACTTTGGTGACGGTGCATCCTACGCGAATGGTTACATTGACCCAGGTAATGGTACAAATCGTTGGAAGTCAGCGGACTACGACGAGTTCTCTGTCGGTGTTGAATACTACTTCTAATTTAGAAGCAGCTAAAAGGGCGGAAACGCCCTTTTTGTCTTGATAACTATTCAAATAAGCCTTTGAAATGACCGGCCTGTAAGTTTCAGAGGCTTATCTAAATTGGTATAAAGTGAGAAACCACGATGAAAAAAACAACGACACTTCTCGGACTTTGCGCAATGCTTTCTGCGCCTGCTTTTGCTGCTCAACTGACTCTGCAAGCGAAATTGGTACCTCGCGTACTCAACGGTGAGTTTGTGTACCCTGAGTGGATTTCTAAAGACAACAGCATTGAACTCAAAAAGGGTGAGAACCAGTTAGCCGTGACGGTTGGGCAAATTGTATATGAAGACGGCAAGCGCCGTAAGTTCGACTCGCAGCCGCTGGTATTGGAATTTGATGCAGAAAAAGACGCCGAACTATCGCTGACTTACAAAGCGTTCCGCACCATCGAAGAAGCGAAAGCCTTCGAACTCGCTCCAAAAGTGGTATTAAAAGACAAAAACGGCAAAGAAGTGGAATTCTCTATGGTTCAACTTCGTAAAGGTGGTTTGCAAGGTTTTCGTGATTACGAACGAGAAGTGGCAGACTATAACAACGCAATGAACAAAGCATCGACCAAGGCAAGCATTGCGTCTTCTCCGGCGGAAACCAAAACACTAAAAGTATCGTTTAATCATCTGAGCCGTGAAGAGCAACAAGAGTTTATGCAATGGGCAATGCAGAACCTGAAGTAATTTCGTTCCGCGCTTAAACCGTAAAATATGAGGGCAGTGCCTGTACTGGTGCTGCCCTGTTTGTATTTCTGCTGTCAAACCGATTGTAGAATTGACTTACGGTGGTAAAATGTCGCCACTTTTATCCTTGACATTACAACGAGAGATCTCTCGTTGATCATTACCCCTAAGGAACTCAAATGACGGTTAAAACTCGTTTTGCTCCTAGCCCAACTGGCTATCTACACGTTGGTGGTGCACGTACTGCACTTTACTCTTGGCTATACGCTAAAAACCAAGGTGGCGAATTTGTACTGCGTATCGAAGATACAGACCTTGAGCGTAACTCTCAGGAAGCGGTTGATGCGATTCTAGAAGGCATGGAATGGCTAGGTTTGGAGTGGGATGAAGGCCCTTACTACCAAACTCAACGTTTTGATCGTTACAACGAAATGGTGGATAAGCTGCTGGCAGAAGGCAAAGCTTACCAATGTTACGCGTCTAAAGAGCTGCTAGATGAAATCCGTGCAGAGCAAGAAGCAAATAAAGAAATGCCTCGCTACGATGCCAACCATCCAAAAATCAAAGCGGCAAACGAAGCGGCAAAAGATGGCGATCCATGCGTAATCCGTTTCCGTAATCCAAAAGAGGGCAGCGTAGTATTTGACGACCAAATTCGTGGTCGCATCGAAATCCGCAACGATCAAATGGATGATCTGATCATTCGCCGTACCGATGGTTCACCAACCTACAACTTCTGTGTGGTTGTTGACGACTGGGATATGGGCATCACGCACGTTGTTCGTGGTGAAGACCACATCAACAACACGCCTCGTCAGATCAACATCTACAAAGCGTTAGGTGCGCCAGTACCGACTTTTGCTCACTGTGCCATGATCCTAGGCGATGACGGTGCAAAACTGTCGAAACGTCACGGCGCAGTATCGGTAATGCAATATCGCGACATGGGTTACCTGCCTGCCGCACTTAACAATTACCTAGTACGTCTTGGTTGGTCTCATGGTGACCAAGAGATTTTCTCTCAAGAAGAGATGATTAACCTGTTCAGCCTAAACGCCGTCTCTAAGTCAGCATCGGCTTTCAACACTGACAAACTGCAATGGTTGAACAACCACTACATCAAAAACTCAGATCCAGCGTACGTTGCAGAGCACCTACAATGGCACCTCGATCAACAAAAACTGGATGTGACTAACGGTCCTGCAATCACGGAAGTGATCAAGCTAGTAGGTGAGCGCTGTCACACGCTAGTTGAGCTAGCGGAGCAAATCCGTTACTTCTACGAAGATTTCTCTGAGTTTGAAGCGGGCGCAGCGAAGAAGCACTTACGTGGTGTGGCTAAAGCACCGCTAGAGCTGGCTCTAGCAAAAGCTGAAGCACTGACAGAGTGGACGACAGCGAACATCAAAGATGGTGTTATTTCTGCTGTCTGTGAAGAGTTGGAAATCGGCATGGGCAAAATCGGTATGCCATTACGTGTTGCTGTAACCGGTGGCGGTCAGTCTCCTTCTGTAGATGCAGTAATGGAACTGGTTGGCAAAGAGCGTTGTATTGCTCGCATCAAAATGGCACTAGCATTTATTGCCGAGCGTGAAGCAAACGCATAAACACGATGAATGACTAGTCAAAAAGCCGTGATATTTAACACGGCTTTTTTGTATTCTAAAACTGACAAGTATCTATTCTTCTATCTTTTGATTTCTATTTTTAATCGTGAAAGCTCCCCTCAAGATTCATCGCTACAGATGCATGGATTACTTGAGGTCAATACTATTTAATCGCCCCATGAACGTCAGGATCTCTAAGTTATCTTTGTGTGCTTCCAATAATGCTTTTTTGGTTTGCATATAGGCAGCCAACTTACCGTATTTACTGATAGAACGTACGATGGTTTTATATTTATATTCGCCATTTTCGTTAAACTCTCGCCATTTAGCGATGTAACAAGTATCTCGGTTATCAGGGTTCTCAAGAGTTGGATTAGGTTTGTGAACAATTTTAGGTTCAACGCTGTGAGGAAGCCGAGTCATTAGGTAGGGATCTTTCAATAGACGTCGCCAAAATTTGCCCCACATTTGCCGACCCAATTCATTCCTGAGTTTGATGGCTTTCTTCAAGCCTTTCTTTTCTCCAATACGCACAAATCCCACCGAGCGGTGCAGTACCGTATCCTCCGGTGTATGGATATGAATCTTGAAGGCAGTTTTGCCTTTCGAGATAAAGCGGTGTCCGGTGTTAGTGATTAAATTGCTCTTAGACATAGTGCTAACTAATAATCTTGTTAATAGCCAAAAGGGTAAGCAAAACTCATAGACAATTAAAGTAATAAAATACAAAACTGTAAATAGAGTGCCAATAAAATGATTTCAAGAGGAGGAGGTCTGAATAGTAAGTACTTACGTGTCAGGACATTCTCGGCAAAGGTTTGTACCTATAATGTCCCGGAAAATGAGTATAAAAAGTCTTAGCCCAATAAGGAGCTAAGACTAAAATATGGCGCCCCCAGTAGGATTCGAACCTACGACCTGTCCCTTAGGAGGGGACTGCGCTATCCAGCTGTGCCATGAGGGCGTAATGCCAATAGTCGTAATTCATTGGAGCGTATTGCTGAGTCAAAGCTTGGCAACGGTATCGATTCACTTGTCCGTGTCAATCTGAACACCTAACGACGACAATGGGCATCATCAAAAAAGATGACTTGCCTATGATATTCAAAAGTGAGGATACCTCAAGGTTTAATGCTTGCTTTTATAATATCTTGTTCATAACGTCGCCAATTTGGACACTCGATGCTAAATTTGGCTGATCAATGGTCAATTCTGCTTCGTTCTCATAAATACGTGATACCGTCAATGTGATCTCACTTTGTGAAACTTTGTTACGTGGTAAACCATTTTGGTCAATGAAAGAGGCGGTATGCCACAGTTGCAAGGTGTCACCTTCTTTTACGCCATGCATACGACCAAGATCCATGGTTACAGTGTTGCCATAAACCGCCACCACTTCTGGTAGTGTGATTTTACAAGACAACTCTGACTCCAAATCCAGCATGATATTACGACTAACGCGAAGCATCATCTCGCCGTAGGCCGACGCCCAAAAACGAGCGCTTCTGGTATCGACTTGACTGGTTTTCGCAAATGGCCAATGAGCGACTTCTCGATAGTTTTTGTGGAAGACTTCATGGCCGGTTTTGCCATCAAAAACCTTCATCTCTAACGCAAACTGACGGTTGATAATGTCATCTTGCAATATTTGAGATTCGACGGTGGCGGTTAAATCCGTAATCACGCCACCAATGATGTATTGTGCTCCGTTGTCTTGAGCAATCATTTGAGTGCGGGCAGGGTAATGGCTGTTGATGGAATAGTCAGTGGTTCCTACGGACACAAAGCTACGAGAGGTTTGATCCAATTGGCGGTTCACCACTCGGCTGAAGTCATCCCCAACTTGATAGAGCTGTCCCATTACGGCTTGCTGTGGTGATGCGATCTCAATGTTACCGACAAGCATCGTCTTCTTGTATTGAGCGGTATGGCAACCCGTTGCCGACGGATAAATGTCTACACGGATTTTGACCTCGACTTTTCCGCGGCGCTTACGTTCAGATTCGACCAGAATGTAACGGACTTCATGGTTAGTGAACAGATACTCTTTACGACTTTCTTCCAATAGCGGCATTAAATTGCTCACACTGCCAATATCGGCGCCCGAAAAATTAACAGCTTTAAATAGAGCGTCTTCCAGTGCATGTAATCTTGCCGTTTCTTCAGAAGAAACGATGGTGGCAACGCCTGTTACTTCGTACCACGATGCCACGGCTCTAAAAGGCAAAAGCATTATGAAAGTGATTGAAAATAGGCTGATTAATATTTTTTTCATTGATTATAACCATTCAGGTATAAATATTGCTTTAACAATTCTAGTGAAGTTTGGTGGATTTGTCTTCGTTAGGCAAACAAAGGAAAGCAAAGATTGTTCCAATATTCACTTTCTTGGAAAGTAATTAATGAGAGCTGTGTCACCTAAGATTATCTGGAGAATCAAACCATGAGAAAGTGGCTTATCGCCGCATCGATGATGGCGCTTTTGACATCATGCGCGTACTCACCAATTTACAATGGTAAAGAACCCTATTCGGGGAGCCAGTTCATGCTTATGGACAGTCCACGTCATACGATGGACTTTTTCATTGAAAGCATGACGGAAGATCTAATGGTTTCTAATGTAGCGGTATCAGCGCGCACGCCGATTGCTATTACGTCGTTTGTTGATCTACAAAGTATGGATGCAACGAACTGGTTAGGTAACTCTGTATCTGAAGGGTTTATTCATCAGTTCCAGCGCCGCGGTTTTAAAGTGGTTGATTTTAAAACCACAGGCTCAATTCAAGTGACTCATCAAGGTGACTTTGCGCTAAGTCGTGATTGGCAAGAGTTGGCCCACGAGCAGCAAGTTCAATATGTATTAACCGGAACCATGTTGCGCCAAGAAGGTGGCGTATTGGTGAACGCTCGTGTGGTGGGCATGCAAAGCCGTGTCGTCGTCGCAACAGCACAAGGTTTCTTGCCTGCGGATCGTATTGGTCGTGATTTAGATACATTAAACAGCATCCGCACACAAGATGGTGTGCTGATTCGTTCTGATCCAACCATTCGTCAGCCTTACACCGTGATCCTCCGTCCATAGGATAGAACCATGAAGAAGTTATTATTTATTATTGCCACACTGATTTTGGTGGGGTGTCAGCCATTACAACAGATGCGCCAAGATGAGATCTTAGTGGCGGTGGGTTATGCAAGTGTCACTGAACAAACTGGTCGTACCGTTGAAGAAAAGCGTGTGCGTGCTATGCGAGCATCAAAAATCGATGCTTACCGCGAGTTAGCGGAACAAGTTTACGGCATGAGAGTAAGCGGTCGTGCAGAGTTACAAGATCAGCGTTTAGGCATAGAGAATACGACGGGAGCCGTTGATGGCGTAATTCGAGGGGCTGAAGTCGTGCGGAGTTACCTCGTCGAAGACAGTTACGTGACAGAGCTGCGTCTCGATATTCGTAAAATGGATAAATTGCGTGATTACGGAGAAGTACAACAGGTGCCAGAGAAGCGACAACAGACCTTGTTCTAATTCGCATAGAGCGAATATTCCCAGTGTAGATAATCTGTCCAGCGGCTAATTGATAACAATTGGTCGCTTTTTTACACGTGACATACCAGACAGGGGGATTGAGCTGTGATAGTTAAGCTTTAATATTGGTGCCTAGTGTGGAAATGGTGTGGGTTTTCCCGCCAGCATTGTAAGTCATACCCACTTTGCCATGGGTGCGCTGAAGCATGTTATTGAGTTTATTAAAGCTCAATTGTGCGCGATGAAGCGATTCACCGTTGACTTGATTGACTTGTTGGCAGTCAAGCACGATTGATTGAATTTGGGTGACAACCTGACTTAGGTTTTCATCCTCACTAAGCTGATTGACGTGTGGATGAGAGGCGATTCGCTGATCTGTGGTTCTCAGTTGTTCAATAAGTGTCATTTTTTGTTTAGCAATACTTTCTATCTCTGTAGAAACATGGGCGGTAATCGCTTGTGTTTCCTGACGCAAAACAGCAGAAAGTGCCTTGGCATTTTCTAGTTGGAAGTTTACGAGATCGACTAATGCTGCCATACAATACTTACCTTGAGCCTAAGTCAGTTAGCTTTTGCCTTGCAATTCGTTTTCAAACTTAATCATATTGTCAGCCAGTTTTTCAGGGTCGACTTTGTATGAACCGCTTGTTATTGCTTCTTTGATTGCCGCCACTTTTGCGCTGTCATAAGCCGGTGAATCAGCCATATCCTTTTGGAGTTTGCTGACGGCTTTACCTTGTTGACTGAGTGATACCGCGTCTTGTTGTGCTGGCGATTTTTTTGATTCTGTCGTGCTGGTCGCATTCGAATCGTTACGTGCAGGTGTGCGGTTGGTCGTCGTCATCACTTGCCCTGAACGTATATTGTCTATACCTGCCATGTTTAACCTTTTGCCTTGTATCGTAATACGGGTATTCAGGGTATCGACCTATGCAAAAAGAACTTTAGTCCTATTTTGCGTTTTTATTGATCAAACTTGAACACGTTAACAGTGAGTATCAAAAATTAACAGTGATTTCCGCAATGTCAGTCACTATGCCTTCAATTATACGTTGTGACTTATCATTTTTCACTCTGACTTGATCGCCAGCTGCACCATCTTGCAGCGCTGTGCCTTGTGTTGTGATTGTCATGCCAGCATTTATCGCTTTTATGGTCACTCTCTCATTGCGGCACACTACGCAAACGTCATTCCGCTCAACAACATCACCAAGACGTACATTACGCTTCAGTTTTGCTCCAATAGCTTGTTCATAATGAGAAAAACCGTCTTTACGAAAGCGTTGTAACTCAATCATAGAAATCGTTACGTCGGCGGCGCTGATAATTTCTCCTCTTCCAAGCGGGCGCGTGGCCACAATCATGGGGATCGAGACTGAAACCCTCACAGGTACATACACTTTCCAATCGTCAGCTGGGCATTCGACCAAAACATTAATGTTGCTACGTGTGCTGCTGGTGGAAGAGGCAGAAGTATCAAGGGGGGCTGGACAATCCGTTGCTTTTATTCTTGAGTCAATATTTGCCGCATTAGCGGATAACTCGCCACCTGTAGGTTGTTCAACGGTGGCAAGAATATGCTGCTCTGCGGCCGCTTTTATTTGTTCTATCTGACTATCAGTGGCTGAGTGAACAAAAAAACTAAACATACTGAGTAAAATGCCGATAAACTTAGCGTATTTTGTAATTAGCGCTCTACATGTTGCCATAGTCAATGGTGTCGAAGTTAAAGTGAAATACGCCATACTGTCTCCTTGGTATCGTGTTGACCAAGGGTAGAGTATCATTTAAAAACAAAAAGTTTGAGATGGAGATGAGCATATGACGGGGATTCTTGACTCGGTGAATCAGCGTACGCAACTCGTCGGTCAGAACCGATTGGAATTATTGACCTTTCGACTGATGGGACAACAGCGTTACGGCATTAACGTATTTAAAGTGAGAGAAGTACTGCAGTGCCCTAAGCTGACGTTAATACCGAATCTACACCCGCTGGTAAAAGGTATCGCTCATATCCGCGGGAATACTGTATCTGTTATTGATTTGAGCCTGGCAATTGGTGGCCGTCCAACCACTGATATTGATAAGTGTTTTGTTTTGATTGCTGAGTTTAACCGTTCGATCCAAGCGTTTTTGGTCTCGTCGGTTGAGCGTATTACCAACGTGCATTGGGAGGCGATATTGCCGCCGCCAGAAGGGGCGGGTAAAGCGCACTACTTAACCGCAGTGACGAATATCGATAACGAGTTAGTTGAAGTTCTTGATGTTGAAAAAATCTTGGCTGAAATCGCGCCAGTGGATGAAACGATGGATTCTGCTATCGGTGAAGAGATTGCGCAAGCAGAACAAGAAAAGCCTATCGTGCGACGCGTGCTTATTGCTGATGATTCCACCGTGGCTCGTAAACAGGTAGAGCGAGCGATTACGTCAATTGGCTTCGAGGTCGTATCAGTGAAAGACGGCAAAGAGGCGTACAATAAGTTGATTGAGATGGCTCAAGAGGGCAACATCTACGAACAAATATCACTGGTGATTTCCGATATTGAGATGCCAGAAATGGACGGTTATACATTAACCGCTGAAATTCGAAGACATGTCGATTTGAAAGACCTTTATGTTATCCTCCACTCTTCGTTAAGTGGTGTTTTCAACCAAGCGATGGTTGAACGTGTAGGGGCCAACTCCTTCATTGCGAAATTTAACCCAGATGAATTGGGTAACGCGGTTAAATCTGCATTAACACAATAAAAGAGACATTAATGACTGCTATTACAATCAGTGATCAAGAGTATCGTGACTTTAGCCGTTTTCTAGAATCGCAATGTGGCATCGTACTAGGGGATAGCAAGCAGTACCTCGTGCGTAGCCGACTGAGTCCGTTAGTGACGAAGTTTAAGCTCGCATCCTTATCTGATTTGCTACGTGATGTCGTATCAGGGCGTAATCGTGAGTTACGCGTAGCCGCTGTCGATGCGATGACGACTAACGAAACCTTGTGGTTTCGAGATACTTATCCGTTCACCGTTTTAGCTGACAAACTATTACCAGAAGTGGCGGCAAATAAACGCCCAATAAAGATCTGGTCTGCAGCCAGTTCATCAGGCCAAGAGCCATACTCTATTGCGATGACGATTCTGGAAACGCAACAGCGTAAGCCTGGCATGCTGGCAAATGTTTCCATTACGGCAACCGATATTTCTGCGAGCATGTTAGAAATGTGTCGCGCAGGCGTGTATGACAACCTCGCTTTAGGGCGTGGACTTTCTCCTGAGCGTCGCCGAACTTTTTTTGAAGATGCCGACGGTGGTCGAATGAAAGTGAAAGACAATGTGAAACGCTTAGTCAACTTTCGTCCACAAAACTTGATGGACAGCTACGCGCTCATGGGCAAGTTTGACATCATTTTTTGTCGTAATGTGTTGATTTATTTCTCACCTGAAATGAAGTCAAAAGTGCTCAACCAAATGGCAAACAGCTTAAATCCAGGCGGTTACTTGTTACTTGGTGCGTCAGAATCGTTAACGGGTCTGACTGACAAATTTGAAATGGTACGTTGTAATCCAGGGATCATTTACAAGCTTAAATAGCGAAATCTCTTAAATAGATAATAAAGCCTGATCTAGTGTCAGGCTTTTCTTTTTCTGTGTTCATTGTCACTTTGGTTTCGCCTTTATTCTTGAGTGTAGGCGATACACCCTCGCGCTTCTCTTAACGAAACCGCCTCTCGTCTTTGCCTAGTTATCTTATCTAGGTGTATCTTTACTAAACCTAAGCATCTTTAGTTTACTTGAGTATAAATAACCTGAACTCCGCTTATGTAAGTGAAGTGGGATGACATTCCAATCACTTTGGCTTACTTATTGCTGTCTAAACGGATGATAGCGAGCCACCAATATAGTGTTCCCTTTTTTTGGCACACTAATTGCTTTTAGTTATCAATAACGGTCAGTTCTTAATTGTAGAGGCAAACATGGCTATATCTTTTGACAATGCACTAGGCATCCACCAGCACACGGTGGGCGTACGTGAGCGTAATGCTGAGGTGATTTCTACCAACATCGCGCAAGCAAACACGCCTGGTTACAAATCAAGAGGTTTAGACTTTGCTAAGGAATTGCAGGCGGCAGCCTCAGGGGCAAGCATTGGTCTTAGTCGTACTGATGGTCGGCATATTCCTGCCACTGCAACGTTGACAGGTGACAAACTATATCGTCTTCCCACTCAACCAGATACGGGTGACGGCAATACGGTCGATTTGGACTTAGAGCGTAACTTATTTATGCAAAATCAAATCAGACATCAAGCATCACTCGAGTTTCTAGGCAGCAAATTCAAGAACTTAACCAAATCTATTAAAGGGGAATGATTTAGATGAGCTTATTTAACGTTTTCAATGTGACAGGTTCCGCAATGAGCGCTGAGTCTGTTCGTCTGAATACTACCTCAAGTAACTTGGCGAACGCTGACAGTGTTAGCAGTTCTGCGAAAGACACCTACAAGGCGCGTCATGCTGTATTTGGTGCGGAGTTAAGTAACGCCATGCGTGGCGGTGATACGGTGCCAGTGAAAGTGATGGGAATTGTAGAAAGCGATAAACCGCTGAGTGCGGAGTACAAGCCTGATCATCCCCTTGCAAACGAAGAAGGCTACATTTACAAGCCGAACGTTAATGTAATGGAAGAAATGGCAAACATGATTTCGGCTTCTCGCGCATACCAAACCAATGTGCAAGTCGCGGATTCAAGTAAACAGATGCTGCTGCGTACGCTGCAGATGGGTCAATAAGGATAAGGAGGTAGCGTATGGCCGGAATTAATAACGTTGGTCAAAGCGGCTTGTCCTATATCGACCAGCTTAAAAGCCTACAAGAGAATAAAAAGACTGAAGAGAGCACTGGTAAGCAGGATCTTAAACAAGAAGACTTCCTATCTTTGCTTACTAAGCAATTGTCTCAGCAAGACCCTTTTAAGCCGGTCAGCAATGATCAGATGATTGCGCAAATGGCTTCATTTGCGACCGTAGATGGTATTGGCAAGATGAACACTCAGTTTGAGAGTTTAAACTCGTCAATGACATCGAACCAAGCGTTGCAAGCTTCCTCTTTGGTCGGGCGTGATGTTTTGGTCCCAGGCGCTGCTGGTGTGAAGCAAAATGATGCTTCGATGGCGGCAATGGTTAAGCTTTCACAACCTATCGACAATTTATTTGTTCGTGTAGAGGATGAAGTAGGCCAACTGGTTCGTACTTTTGAGGTCGGTGCGAAACCCGCTGGTGACTCTCGTGTGCTTTGGGACGGTAATGATCAAAACGGAAATCCACTGCCTGCTGGTAAATACAAAGTCAAAGCGTCTGGCTTAGTGGATGGGGAGTCAAAAGAGTTCCCAGTATCCACTTATGCCAATGTAAATAGCGTATTGCTGGGTAAGGGTGATGGAAACGTATTACTCAATCTAGCTGGTTTTGAATCACCAGTTCGACTTGCAGAAGTACTGGAAGTCGGTAAAGCGTAAGCAATAGCTCGCTAGATTAGGAGATTTTTGGAATGTCATATGTATCTTTAAGCGGTTTGTCTGCCGCCCAACTGGATTTGAACACCACCAGTAACAACATTGCGAACGCCAATTCGTACGGCTTTAAAGAGTCCCGTGCTGAGTTTGCCGATGTGTACTCAAATTCTTTATTCACTAACGCAAAAACCACACCAGGTGGTGGTGCACAAGCAAGCCAAGTGGCCCAGCAGTTCCACGAAGGTTCAAGCATTAACACCAACAACCCTATGGATTTACGTGTGTCGGGAACCGGGTTCTTTTCTGTAGCAAAAGACCGATTGACCCCACAACAAAATGAAATGACACGTAATGGTGCTTTTCATTTGAATAAAGACAACTATATGGTGACCGCGAACGATGAGTTCTTACTCGGTTATCAAGTGAACCCAGACTCCGGTGAGGTTGCTTCTTACGAGCCTCAGCCAATCAATATTCCGGCAGAATTTGGAAAACCAAAACAAACGGCAAATATTGAAGTGGGCGCAAACCTACCTGCTAATGGCGACTTGAAAGATCCAGCGCAGTTTGATTTTTCAGATCCAGATACATATAACCGTTCAACGTCTTCGACTATTTATGACTCGATGGGTCAGTCTTACAAGTTAAGTACATACTACTTGAAAGATCAGACTCAACCGAACACTTGGAACACTTACTACACAGTAACGGATAAAACGGGTGAGAAACCTCTGGACGTCGCTGCGGGTGATGCTCAAACGGCAACAGGTCACGTCGGTCATACAATGAAGTTTAACAACGACGGCACGTTGGCAAGTCTCAATGGTGGTAACCCCATTACGTCTGTTGCACTTGGCGACCCTGCAACCAATACGACCCCAGTCGATATGAATGGGGCCGATCCTGCACAAACTCTGAACTTTGGTTTAGGCTCTACAACGCAGTTTGCCGCTCCCTTCGAGCTGACGAAGTTTGACGAAGATGGTGCTACGACGGGCTTCTTAACCAAAGTTGACTTTGATGAAAATGGTAGCGTATTGGGCACATACTCAAACGGTGAGAACGTGACATTAGGTCGAGTGGCACTGGTGCGTGTTCCTAACGAGCAAGGTCTAGATAAGAAGGGTGGGACCCAATGGGATTCAACTCAGAACTCCGGTGACAAGATCTGGGGGGAATCAAATAAAGGTTCTTTCGGTACCATCAACAGCGGTATACTGGAGCAGTCAAACATTGATATGACTCAGGAACTGGTGGATCTGATTTCTGCTCAGCGTAACTTCCAAGCTAACTCACGGTCGTTAGAAGTACACAACCAGTTACAACAAAATATTCTGCAGATCCGTTAATTTACTTAAGTAAACATGGCGTGCACTTGTCGGTTTGCTCACATCATGACATTCAGCTGCTTAGTCTGACACACCTCAAGTCGGACTGAGCATGCTTCTATCTCTCGCTTGCCGCTGTTGCCGCCAAGGGGGATCCAAATCTTGCCAGCTTTAATGGTTTATCCATTCGGATTGCCACCCACATTCTTTCTTTTGTCTTATTTCATTGATTAATAACGCTATTTTTTATTGGCATAACTATTGCTTTGTCCATTGTATAAAGAAGTTTTGGGAGTAATTTATGGATCGCGCACTGTTTCTCGCAATGAGTGGCGCCAAGCAAAATATGCAGGCTCTACAATTGCGCGCCAATAACTTGGCAAACGTGAGTACGACAGGCTTTCGTGCTGATTTAGCGCAGGCCCGTTCAATGCAAGCGTATGGTGAAGGTCACCCTTCGCGTGTATTCAGCATGACAGAGCGTCCGGGACATAATTTTGCACAAGGCAGTGTGATTACGACAGGCCGTGATCTGGATGTCACGATTGAAGGCAGCGGCTGGATATCGGTCTTGGATCATACTGGAAAGGAAGGGTTGACCCGCAATGGTAACCTTAAAGTCGACCAAAATGGCATGTTAACAAACGCAAGTGGCCATTTGGTGCTGGGCGAAAACGATGCGCCGATTACTTTGCCTATTCCTCTCTCCAAAATTGAAATTGGTCGTGATGGTACCATCTCTGTGCTTCCTCAAGGTGCCCCGGCTGAAGCATTCCAAACGGTTGATCGTATCAAACTTGTTAAGCCTAACGATCAAGGCTTATTTAAAGACACCAATGGCTTATTTCGCCATAAAACTCCAAACCAACCTTACGAAGCAGACGCGACGGTCAGTCTCCAAACTGGAGCCGTTGAAGGCAGTAACGTCAATGCCGTAGGTGAGATGACGGCATTGATTGACTTACAACGTCAGTTTGAAATGCAAGTCAAGATGATGAGCACCGCTGAAGAGATGGACAAATCTTCAGATTCACTGCTTCGTATGAGTTAACAGAGTTAGAGGTTCACTATGCATCCAGCACTATGGGTAAGTAAAACGGGTTTAGATGCCCAACAAACCAACATCGCAACCATTTCAAACAACTTAGCGAACGCCTCAACAGTCGGCTACAAAAAGAGCCGTGCGGTATTTGAAGATTTGTTCTACCAAAATATCAATCAACCTGGTGGTCAATCTTCACAAAATACGGAACTGCCAAGTGGCTTAATGTTAGGTGCGGGTTCCAAAGTGGTGGCAACGCAAAAAGTGCATACCCATGGTAACGCACAAACAACGACTAATGCATTGGACATGATGGTTGAGGGGGATGGTTTTTTCCAAGTCACGCTCCCTGACGGTAATATCGGTTACACCCGCAATGGTCAGTTTACATTGAACGGTGAAGGAACACTGGTAACGTCAGGTTCTGGTTACCCTGTTGAACCTGAAATCGTGATTCCTGAAGATGCCATTTCCATCACGGTTGGCAACGACGGTGAAGTATCTGTCCGTGTTCGTGGTCAGCAAGACAACCAAGTCGTGGGCCAGTTGACGATCACTGACTTTGTTAACCCAGGAGGTCTAGAGCCAATCGGTCAGAACCTTTACTTACCAACGGGCGCAAGTGGTGATCCGCAAGAAGGTGTTCCTGGTTTGGATGGCTTGGGGGAAGTTCGCCAATCTATGCTAGAAGCGTCTAACGTGAATGTCACCGAAGAGCTGGTTAACATGATAGAAGCGCAGCGCGTTTACGAAATGAACTCTAAAGTGATCTCGTCCGTCGATAAGATGATGGGCTTTATTAACCAGCAGTTATAACGGTTGAGAGCAGGAAAAAGATGGCCACAATGAAGCGTATTTGCCTACTTACTCTGATTGTCACGATGTCTGGTTGTGCCATGTTGGAGCCGATTGATACGGATGAAGTGACTCAGTCAACAACGGTTGTTGACGCAGTTGAAGGTGACAAATCGAAAGAAGAAAGCAGCGGCATTGTGGATACCCTGCGCGGCAGAAGCGATCCGGTGGCGGGTGACCCTGCATGGGCACCGATCCACCCGAAAAAGAGGCCAGAGCATTACGCAGCAGCAACGGGGTCTTTGTTTAGCGCCGAGCACATCAGTGACCTTTATGATGACTCTAAACCTCGTGGCATTGGGGATATCATTACGGTCACGCTCGATGAAACAACCAGTGCGACCAAGAGCGCTAATGCGGATTTATCCAAAACCAACGAAGCGCAAATGGATCCGCTCGAAGTCGGCGGAGAAGAGCTACAAGTTGGCGGTAAGTACAATTTCTCCTACAACTTAAACAACACGAACACATTCGCTGGTGACTCCTCAGCAAAACAGAGCAACAGTATCAGTGGTTATATTACTGTGGAAGTGATCGAAGTGTTGACAAACGGCAACTTAGTGATTCGCGGAGAGAAGTGGATGACACTCAATACTGGTGATGAATACATTCGTTTAAGCGGCAGTATTCGCCCAGATGACATCAACTTTGACAACACCATTGCGTCAAATCGCGTTTCTAACGCAAGAATTCAGTACTCAGGCACAGGGCTACCACAAGATATGCAAGAGCCGGGATTCTTGGCACGATTCTTTAATGTAGCACTGTAAGGTGTCGCGTTGACGGCAATTTGACGGCAAGAGATAAGTAAGCATGAAGAAAATCCTTTTAGTACTGATGAGCGTTGTGTTGTGGTCTACCGCAGCCCAAGCCGCACGTATCAAAGACGTCACGCAAGTGGCGGGCGTGCGGAGCAACCAACTCGTGGGTTATGGTTTGGTTTCAGGCTTACCAGGTACAGGTGAAGCGAACCCGTTTACTGAGCAAAGTTTCGCCGCGATGCTGCAAAACTTCGGCATTCAAATGCCGCCAGGCACGAAACCAAAAATCAAAAACGTGGCCGCGGTAATGGTCACGGCAGAGTTGCCGCCATTTTCTAAGCCAGGCCAGCAAGTGGATGTCACCGTCTCCTCCATTGGCAGTGCAAAAAGCCTGCGTGGTGGCACGTTGCTACAAACCTTTCTGAAAGGTCTGGATGGTGAAGTCTACGCGGTGGCACAAGGCAACTTAGTGGTGAGTGGTTTTAGTGCCGAAGGCGCCGATGGATCTAAGATTGTCGGCAATAACCCGACCGTTGGCCTTATCTCTAGCGGTGCAACGGTGGAGCGTGAGATTCCCAACCCATTTGGTCGTGGTGATTACATTACCTTCAATTTACTTGAGTCTGATTTCACTACAGCACAACGCATGGCTGATGCCGTTAACAACTTTCTTGGCCCACAAATGGCCAGTGCGGTCGACGCGACATCGGTACGTGTTCGTGCGCCGCGGGATGTGAGTCAACGTGTGGCATTTTTATCGGCGATTGAGAACTTAGAGTTTAATCCAGCCGATGGCGCCGCAAAAATTATCGTCAACTCCCGTACCGGTACTATTGTTGTCGGTAGGCATGTGCGACTTAAGCCAGCGGCGGTGACTCACGGTGGGATGACCGTCGCCATTAAAGAAAACCTTAACGCTAGTCAACCAAATGGTTTTTCTGGTGGCGAGACGGTGGTGGTCCCCGATACTGATATTGAAGTGAGTGAAGAGCAGGGCAAAATGTTTAAGTTTGAGCCTGGTTTAACCTTAGATGACTTGGTCCGTGCGGTTAACCAAGTGGGCGCTGCGCCTTCGGATTTGATGGCTATATTGCAAGCATTAAAGCAAGCTGGTGCCATTGAAGGCCAGTTGATTATCATTTAAAAGGTTAGGCGCAAATTATGGTTAAAAATCCTAACGACATCGGCTTTATTCATGACATCAGCTCGCTTGACACGTTGCGTCAGAAAGCAGTCAAAGAAGGCAAAGAGGGTGAACAAGAGGCGCTGCGCGCGGCGGCTCGTCAGTTCGAATCCATTTTCACGTCAATGATGCTCAAATCGATGCGTGAGGCCAACGAAGGCTTTGAGTCTAATCTGATGAACAGTCAAAACGAAAAGTTCTATCGCCAGATGCAGGATGAACAGATGGCGAGTGAACTCAGTGCTTCTGGCTCGATGGGGTTAGCCGACATGATTGTTGCACAACTGACAGTCGGGCAAGATAACGATAAGAGTGAAACGGCAATGCGTGATGCGTCGAACAACGCGGTGGAATACCGTCGTGTTGATCCGAAAAAAGCGCGTGAAATCGAGCAACGTTTGATCGAGTCAGGTCAGTTATCACGGCCAAATCGTGAGTTAACTCAATTCGATTCGCCAGAATCTTTCGTCAATTCAATGAAGCCATATGCTGAAAAAGCGGCAAAAGCGCTGGGTGTTGAACCATCTTTGCTTCTTGCCCAAGCAGCGCTTGAAACGGGGTGGGGACAAAAAGTCGTCAAGAATGCACGCGGCAGCAGTAATAACTTGTTCAACATCAAAGCCGACCGAAGTTGGCAAGGTGATAAAGTAACGGCTCAAACGCTAGAGTTCCATGACAACACGCCAGTTAAAGAAACCGCTGCTTTCCGTTCTTACTCGAATTATGAAGACAGTTTTAATGACTTCGTGCGCTTTTTAAACGATAACCCACGTTATGAGACTGCGCTACAGCAGGGTACAGGTTCTGAATCTTTCATTCGTGGAATTCACCGCGCCGGTTATGCCACGGATCCAACCTACGCCGATAAAGTTTTGCAAGTGAAGCAAAAAATCGAAACGATGTAATACCAGCCTTGGTTAATTACTGAGTACCCTCGTCTGTTCAACGACTAATCGAAATGTGGCTTTGTGTTCATGCATTTTTTCGCCGCTAGTTTCTAAACCATTACTCACGGTAATTTGAATAACTCCCTCCGTTATCCTTACACTGCTTTTCGAAGGCTTGCCGTCATAGTGCAAGCTTTTATTTTCCGTTCTTCTTATAAAATTCAGCTGGCACGCCTTTTGCTTTAATTAAATCAGTGGTCGGTTTTGACCGATTTTATTTCGTTTTTGGGGGCATGTATGGCGTCAGATCTTCTGAATGTAGGTACTCAAAGTGTGCTTACCGCTCAGAGGCAGTTAAATACCACTGGTCACAACATTTCCAATGCTAATACAGAGGGTTATAGTCGCCAGTCTGTTATTCAAGGTACGAATGACCCGCGTATGTTTGGGGGTTCTACCTACGGTATGGGCGTGCATGTGGAAAATGTTCGCCGCTCGTGGGATCAGTTTGCCGTAAATGAACTCAACCTCTCTACGACTAACTATGCCCAAAAACTCGATGACGAAAAAAACCTAGACCTTCTATCGAGCATGCTTTCTTCGGCTTCCTCGAAAAAAATCCCTGAAAACATGAACGAATGGTTCGATGCTCTAAAAAGCATGGCGGATACTCCAAATGATATGGGGGCACGTAAAGTTGTATTAGAGAAAGCCCAACTGATCAGCCATGCCTTAAACGACTTTCATGAAACGGTACGTCAGCAATCGGATGTGACAAACAAATCGCTAGATATGGGCATTGAGCGTATGAATCAACTGGCTGTTGAGATCCGTGATGTTCATCGGTTAATGATGCGTTCTCCTGGTCCTCATAATGATTTGATGGATCAACATGAAAAGTTAGTGAATGAGTTATCCGAGTACACCAAAGTCACGGTGACGCCGCGTAAAAACGCTGAAGGGTTTAACGTGCATATTGGTAATGGTCATACCCTAGTTTCGGGAACAGAAGCCAGCCAATTAAAGATGATTGATGGATCACCAGATGTTCACCAACGTCGACTAGCGATGGTTGAAGGACAGGGGATAAAACCGATCAAAGCGGATGGTATTGACGGCAAAATCGGTGCACTACTGAAAATGCGTGATGAGCATCTTCCACAGGTGATGGACGAGCTTGGTCGTCTGGCAACGGGGTTTTCTAGCGAAGTGAACCATCTACAATCGCAAGGTTTAGATCACAACGGCAACGTGGGTGAACCGTTATTTACCGATGTGAACTCTGAACGGTTGGCGACATCACGTGTGGTGGCAGGGCCGCAGTCGACGACTGATATGGCGGTATACATTAATGATATTAGTGCGCTGAAAGGTGGTGAGTACTCGCTACGTTATGACGGCGATAATTACAATGTGACAAAGCCAAACGGTGAAACCTCAAAGCTGAATACTGATGGCAATAATGCGTTTTATCTAGATGGTATGAAAGTAGAAGTACGTCAAGCACCGAAAGTCGGAGAAGCGATTCTACTTCGTCCTACACGTGCTGGTGCTGCTCAAATGACAGTAGAAACCAATGACCCTAAAGCCATTGCTGCGCAAAGTTATGAGGCATCGACAACTTTTGCGCAAGGTAATGCCCAGTTTGAAATCATGCAGGCAGGTGACTTACGTGAATTTGAAGTGGTGGTTTCTCCTGATGGAGGCCAATTTGCCGTTACTGATACCAAAGGCAATGTGATCATGGCGCCACAGGCATACCCGCCAACCGGCCCCGTTGCTGTTAGTTTACCCAGCGACCACCCCGACTTCATAAAGGGTGAGGCAACAGTATTTGAGCTCAGTGGCGGGGCATTTGCGAACGATAAGTTTGCAGCAAACTTAGTTCCATCTGAAGGTGACAACGGCAACTTACGCAAGATGCTAAACATTCAAACCGACAAGAAGATGAACGGTGACGATTCGACTATTTTAAATTTGTATTTTAATTTGAATACCGACGTGGGGTTGAAAACGTCAACAGCAATTCGATTAGCCGACGTGGCAAATTTAGAAAGTGAAGCGGCACATGAGCGTGTAGCGTCTATTTCTGGCGTGAATTTAGATGAAGAAGCGGCAAACATGATGAAGTTTCAACAAGCATACATGGCCTCTTCACGCGTGATGCAAGCGGCGAACGATACGTTCAACACTATCTTGCAGTTGCGATAAGAGGAGGTTGTAGATGTTAACGCGTATTTCCAGCTTCCACAATTACCAGTCGGTGCAGAACGATCTACGCCGGCAGGAAAACAAAATACACCACAATCAGGAGCAGCTTGCTTCTGGTAAGCAGTTGACTAAACCAAGCGATGATCCGTTGGCGACACATTACATTCAGAGTATTGGTCAACAAGAAGAGCAATTAAACCAATACCTAGACGCAATTGTGTTGATTCGTAACCGTTTAGAGAATCAAGAAGTCATGATTGCCAATGCCGAAAACTTTGCCGATGAGTCTAAGCGCTTGACGATGGAAATGATTAATGGTGGGTTTTCCGTTGAAGACAGGCAAGCTAAGAAGCGTGAACTAGAAGAAATTGCGAGTAATTTTCTTCATTTAGTTAACTCGCAAGACGAGTCTGGTAACTATGTCTTCGCGGGCACAAAACCGAAAAATCAGCCTTTTTATCGTGATCAAGATGGTAGCGTGCAATATTCCGGCGATGACTACCAGCGCAAAATGAAAGTATCCAGCATGCTTGAAATGCCAGCAAATAACCCTGGCAGCAAGTTATTTATGGAAATAGCTAACCCGTTTGGTGACTATCAACCGAATTACGATCTACAAGATGGTTCTGAACTACTTCTCAATAAAGCCACCAATGCTGATGCGAAAGACGAGGCAGCTTACCGAGTGACGTTTGTTGATATGAGCAATGGCAAATTTGGTTACCAATTGGAACGTAATGGAAAAGTCGTTGATGCTGATGAGTTTTCTCCGGAAAAAGGCATTGAATACAAAGGTCTGAATATGCAGATAAAAGGTCAAATTACGCCTGGTGATAGCATTGAGATCGAAAAGCGCGAGTCTTTCAGTATTTTTGATACCTTTGAGCAAGCAATGTCTTGGTCTGATGAGTCGGTATCGGACACATCGGCCACGGCCAAGCTGCATCAAATGACGGAAGAGTTCCAAGCCGCATTTATCCATTTAAACAAAGCACGATCCGATGCGGGTGCGCGGTTAAGTACGCTCGATATCCAAGAGCAAAACCACGAAGATTTTAATTTGTCTCTAGCCAAAGCGAAGAGCAACTTTGAAGACTTGGATTACTCCAAGGCGGTTATTGAATTTAGTGAAAACTCACGCGCGCTGCAGGCATCGCAGCAAGCTTTTGGTAAAACCAAAGACTTAACACTGTTTAACTACATTTGATTTGGCTCACCGTTCATTGTGCGGATTTTAATGCCTTATGTGCCAAGCCTTAAGTGCGAAAAATCGACAGATAATGTGAGTAATTAACACTGAGCAACACGATGTTACCTAAAGCGGCAATACCCACTAAGCGGCAACAAGAAAACCGTAACGGCAATGAGGAAGATAGCCTCTATCGTGGTATGTGTTTCAGTGTTTAGTGTAAGTTGTTGTTAATTTTGGTTTTTTTGTTCGTTGCAAGGTTGGCACACAAATTGTATTAAAAACACCAGAACAAGTTTGGAAATTCTATACCTGCGTTAAGGCAGATTTAGCAAGTTAGTATTACGGTCAGTGCTTATCCAAATGAGAGTACAGCTGGCCGCTTCGCAAAAGCTTGCGGACTCAAAAGGAGAGCAAAATGGCTGTAACAGTTAGTACTAACGTTTCTGCGATGACCGCACAGCGTTACTTAAACAAAGCGACAGACGAATTAAATACTTCGATGGAACGACTATCTTCAGGTCAGAAGATTAACAGTGCTAAAGATGATGCGGCAGGCCTACAGATTTCTAACCGTTTAACGGCACAGTCTCGTGGCCTTGATGTTGCCATGCGTAACGCGAATGATGGTATCTCGATAGCCCAAACCGCTGAAGGTGCGATGAATGAGACTACGTCGATTCTACAGCGTATTCGCGATTTATCGCTTCAATCTGCGAACGGAACGAACTCATTGTCTGAACGTTCCGCGATAAACGAAGAAGTTAACGCACTACAAGATGAGTTAAACCGTATCGCAGAAACAACGTCGTTCGGTGGGCGGAAACTGCTTAACGGCTCTTTTGGAGAATCTTCCTTCCAAATAGGTGCGAGCTCTGGTGAGGCGATCAGCATGGGTTTATCCAGTATCCGTGCCGATGATTTTCGTATGGGCGGCCAAAGTTTTATTGCGACTGAAGGCAAAAATAGTGAATGGGGCGTACCAACGGATGCAAATGACTTAAAATTTGAATTCACCACCCAAGATGGTGAAGCCGTTGTTGTTGACTTGTTTGCAAAGCAAGGGGATGACATTGAAGAGCTTGCAACGTATATAAACGGTCAGACAGACAAGCTGAAAGCGTCGGTTGACCAAGATGGTAAACTGCAAATATTTGCCGCAGAATCGGATATTGAAGGTAACCTAGCAATTTCCGGTGGTCTAGCGACGGAATTAGGGCTTAATGATGGTCCAGGTGCTAAAACAACCGTACAAGACATTGATGTTCGTGACGTAGGCGGGGCACAAAACGCAGTCGCTGTTGTGGATGCTGCACTTCAATACGTCGATTCACAACGTGCAGATCTTGGTGCAAAACAAAACCGTTTAAGCCACAGCATTAATAACTTGGCAAACATCCAAGAAAATGTAGAAGCGTCAAACAGCCGTATCCGTGATACAGACTTTGCGAAAGAAACAACAGCGATGACGAAAGCACAAATTTTGCAACAAGCAGGTACCTCTATCCTTGCTCAAGCGAAACAATTGCCAAACTCTGCAATGTCTCTATTGCAGTAGTTTACCTAGCTTGTGTTCATATTATCCAGACGTGGATAGAGCGCGAGCTATTGGCAAGCAGCTTTAAAATGGAATGTGCGGCTCTCTCACTTTTTATCTGCCAATCATTCTCGATGTAAAGCTGCCCCCGGTATGCCGGAATGGGGTCATTTCTCTTGATCTCCACATAGGCTCTGGCGACCAACCTAGCCCCAGTTCTCTCAAAGGAAAAGGGGCTTTTCTTTTCTTACTTGCTGAGATTGTTGTATTTTTATTGGTGGTTTTTCATATCATCAGGCCCTTCTGCTCAACTTCGAGAAACTTGATCTCTTCCTGACTTTTCTCCCATTTTTTAAGCTAAATCTCGCTCAGTTCTTTTTTTCAATTTTTTCCTAAAGCTTCTGACTTTGGTGTCGTTAATAAAGGTAACTTTGAGAGAACTACTTGGTTTTCCGAGACGTCGGAAACCGCATTACCGGAAAATCAATTGGAGAAATTATCATGGCAGTGAATGTAAACACAAACGTATCAGCAATGACCGCTCAGCGTTACCTCAACAACGCAAACTCAGCGCAACAAACGTCAATGGAGCGTTTGTCTTCGGGTTCTAGAATCAACAGCGCAAAAGATGACGCTGCGGGCCTGCAAATCTCAAACCGTTTGAATGCACAAAGCCGTGGCCTGGATGTGGCTGTTCGTAACGCGAACGACGGTATCTCAATGGCACAAACGGCGGAAGGTGCCATGAACGAGACCACCAACATCCTGCAACGTATGCGTGACTTGTCTCTACAATCGGCAAACGGCTCTAACTCAAAATCAGATCGTGTGGCGATTCAAGAAGAAGTAACCGCACTGAACGATGAACTCAACCGTATTGCAGAAACCACATCGTTTGGTGGTAACAAGCTGTTAAATGGTACCTTTACAACCAAGTCGTTCCAGATTGGTGCCGACTCTGGTGAAGCCGTGACACTTACGTTGAATAACATGCGTTCAGACAACGTGAGTATGGGTGGCTCTAGCTATAAAGCGACAACGGCAAAAGATCCGGACTGGGGAGTATCAGGCACTGCAAATGATATCGCCATTGAACTGACTGACACGAACGGTGAAGCCCATACCATCAATATCGCGGCGAAAGAAGGCGATGACATTGAAGAATTGGCAACCTACATCAATGGTCAAACCGATTTGGTAAAAGCGTCAGTGGATGAAGAAGGCGCGCTACAAATTTTTGCAGGTACGAATAAAGTGGATGGCGACGTCACATTCAGCGGTGGCCTTGCTGATGAGCTAAACATGGGCGCGGCTAAGGCGGTTACGGTTGATAATATCGACGTTACCTCTGTTGGTGGCGCACAAGAATCGGTAGCGGTGATTGATTCGGCGCTAAACAACGTCGACAGCCATCGTGCAGAATTGGGTGCCTTCCAAAACCGTTTCGACCATGCGATCAGCAATTTGGACAACATTAACGAAAACGTGAATGCGTCGAAGAGCCGTATCAAAGATACTGACTTTGCGAAAGAAACCACCGCAATGACCAAGTCACAAATTCTATCGCAAGCGTCAAGCTCTATTCTGGCGCAAGCGAAACAAGCACCAAACTCAGCGCTAAGTCTGCTAGGTTAATGGTGCTAAGAAAGTCTTTAAAAAAAGCCAAGTTTTGCTTGGCTTTTTTTAGCGCATTAATATTTTAGGTAACCAAGAGAGAGAGCATGTGTAGATCCGATGGTCTCTTTAAAAAGCAAGTTCTAAGTTTGGATGGTTAAATTAATAAATGACCGGAAATAAAAAACGCTGCCATTGGCAGCGTTTTTTTGTGTTCAACTCAGTAAATCTTTACTTAGTTACACGTAAAACCGGAGTCTCACCAACAGTTACAGAACCGGAAAGCTTGTTCAGCTCTTTGATTTCATCCATGTTAGAGATTACAACTGGAGTTAGCGTTGATTTCGCTTTTTCTTCTAGAAGAGCTAGGTCGAATTCAATAACTGTATCGCCAACTTTAACCGCTTGGCCTTCTTCAGCGATGCGCGTGAAGCCTTCGCCTTTTAGCTCAACAGTATCGATACCGAAGTGAACGAAAAGCTCAACACCGTCGTCAGATTCGATCGAAAATGCGTGGTTAGTTTCAAAGATCTTACCGATAGTACCGTTTACAGGAGCTACCATTTTGTTACCTGATGGCTTGATAGCAATACCGTCACCAACGATTTTCTCTGCGAAAACCACATCTGGCACGTCTTCGATGTTCACGATTTCACCAGAAAGTGGTGCGATGATTTCGATTGCACCAGCATCAGCGCTGTCATCAGATACAAGCTTCTTAAGTTTGTCAAACAGACCCATTGTGTCATGCTCCTAAGGTTTGGTTTTATTCTGTTGAATTATAGTATACCAATATAGTCCATTAGACGACTTTTTTCGCCGTCTAATGGTCATTAAGTATTGAATTAATTGGTACTACTGATTACTGAGCTTTCTCGGCAATAAACTTTTCTACGACTGCTTCGATTTCTGCGGCCGTTGGTAGAGAAAGGGCTTTTTCGGCCATTGCCTTCACGTCTGCGAAGTTAGAGTCACGAACCACTTTTTTCACTTTAGGGATAGAGATTCCGCTCATTGAGAACTCGTCCAAACCCATACCTAGAAGTAGCAATGTCGCACGTTCGTCACCTGCGAGTTCACCACACATACCAGTCCACTTACCTTCAGCATGCGAAGCATCAATAACTTGCTTGATTACATTCAGTACCGCTGGTGACAGTGGGTTGTATAGGTGAGAAATCATCTCATTACCACGGTCAACCGCTAGTGTGTACTGAGTTAAGTCGTTCGTACCGATAGAGAAGAAAGAAACTTCTTTTGCTAGGTGGTGCGCGATTGCTGCCGCTGCAGGTGTTTCAACCATTACACCAATCTCGATGTTTTCGTCGAATGCATGACCTTCAGCACGTAGCTCCTCTTTGTATTCTTCGATGGCTTTTTTAAGCTCACGAATTTCTTCAACAGAGATGATCATTGGGAACATGATGCGTAGCTGACCGTGCGCAGAAGCGCGTAGGATACCACGTAGCTGATCACGAAGGATTTCACGACGATCTAAACTAATGCGTATAGCACGCCAGCCTAGGAATGGGTTCATTTCTTTTGGCAGGTCCATGTACGGAAGATCTTTGTCTCCGCCGATATCCATAGTACGGATGATGACAGCTTGCCCTTCCATTGCTTCAGCAACTTCTTTGTAAGCTTGGTATTGCTCTTCTTCTGTTGGAAGTGCATCACGGTCCATGAAAAGGAACTCGGTACGATACAGACCAACACCTTCACCACCGTTACGGATGATACCGTTACAGTCTTTCACTGTACCGATATTACCGCACACTTCTACACGATGACCGTCAGTGGTTTCTGCGTGTAAGTCTTTTAGTTTTGCTAGCTCTTCTTTTTCAGCGAGGAATTCCGCTTTAACGGCTTTCGCTTCTTCAAGTTCAGCTTCTGAAGGGTTAATAACGACCTTATTATTCATCGCATCAAGAATCAGCATATCGCCGTTCTTCACTTTCTTAGTGATGTCGTTAGTGCCAACGATAGCTGGAAGCTCAAGCGAGCGAGCCATGATAGACGTGTGAGAAGTACGACCGCCGATGTCACAAGCGAAACCCAGTACGTAGTCTAGGTTGATTTGCGCAGTTTCAGATGGGGTTAGGTCGTAAGCCACTAGGATAACTTCTTCACTGATGTCGCTTAGAGAGACAATATTGATGCCTAGTGCGTTTTTCACAAAACGAGAGCCGATATCACGGATATCTGTTGCTCGTTCTTTAAGGTATTCGTCGTCTAGTGATTCAAGAGCTTTTGCTTGCTCTTCGATAACTGAGTAGATTGCCTGATCCGCAGTCATCTTATCGTTTTTTATAAGTGCTAGGATTTCCTCTTCTAGCTCTTCGTCTTCAAGAAGCATGATATGACCTTCAAAGATCGCTTCTTTCTCTTCACCAAACGTTTCAAGCGCTTTTTGCTTGATTGTTTCTAGTTGAGCTGCAGATTTATCACGAGCGTCAAAGAAACTCTGAACTTCAGTTTCTACTTGATCGTCAGAAATAGTGTGTGTGTTTAGGACAATTTCATCTTCTTGAAGTAGTAATGCTTTACCGATTGCAATACCAGGAGATGCTAGGATGCCTGAAATCATAGCCTTACCTTAAGTTTGGTCAACTTTATAAAACGGGAGAATAATGGGTGCGCTAACGAATAGTTTTAGCTTAGTTTTGAGCTTATTTCCAATGAAGCCATTTTGCTTTCACAAAATGGCTTCTGAAATAGGAGACCGAGTTAGTGTAGTTGGTCCATTAGAGCAACTAGGTGATCAACGGCTTGCTGAGCTTGTGGGCCCTCAGCAGAAATAGTGACTTGAGTCCCTTTTACTAGGCCTAATGTTTGTAGTTTGAATAGGCTCTTCGCGCTAGCATTTTTACCATTAGAAGTCACAGTGATGTCTGCGTCGAATGCTTTTGCTTCTTTAACAAACTGTGCAGCTGGACGAGTATGAAGACCGTTTTCTGCTGTGATTTCTACTTGCTTCTCGTACATGTGATATACCCCAATAAATGTATTTTTTTGTTAGTAGTGACTAGATTTAGCTTAACTGCTTTATATCTTGTGCGCTAGCACGGGAGAGTTCAAAGCGAGTCAGTTCTGATACTAGTCAAAAGTTTGGTAACAACGCAACTGTTAGCTAGCGCCATTACTTTAAAACTTTTTTTGTTTCGCTTCTTTATTTTGAAGCTAAAAATAAAACACCCTGATATTACCAAAGGTTGGGCAGGGATCAACAAAAAAGCCCCGTTCAGGGGCTTTTTTAAACGAAAAATTGATTTGGACACATATTATTGTTGGTTCTCTTTTTCGGTAAAGATACCTGCAAATAGTGCTGTACTGAGGTAACGTTCCCCTGAACTTGGCAGAATTGTAACAATGGTTTTCCCTTCAAATTCAGGGAGTTCTGCAAGTCGGTTGGCTGCAACAACAGCCGCACCTGATGAGATGCCGGCTAGGATACCTTCTTCTTCCATTAGGCGTCGAGCCATCTCAATCGCTTCTTCTGAGGTGACTTGTTCAACGCGGTCAATAATGTCTAAATCGAGGTTACCTGGAATGAAACCAGCGCCGATACCTTGGATTTTGTGCGGAGCAGGTTGGATTTCTTCGCCAGCAAGTGCTTGTGCAATCACTGGAGACTCTGCTGGCTCAACTGCGACAGAAGTGATGGCTTTGCCTTTTTCACCTTTGATGTAACGGCTTGTACCTGTGATAGTACCGCCCGTACCGACACCAGCAACGAATACGTCGATTTCACCGTCTGTCGCTGCCCAAATCTCAGGGCCCGTTGTCTTTTCGTGAATTTCTGGGTTAGCAGGGTTGTCAAATTGCTGAAGAAGTAGGTACTTCTTAGGGTTGCTAGCGACAATTTCTTCCGCTTTAGCAATCGCGCCTTTCATGCCTTTCGCTGCTTCAGTCAGTTCAAGGTTAGCACCTAGTGCTTTAAGTAACTTACGACGCTCTAGACTCATTGATTCAGGCATGGTCAAGGTCAGCTTGTAACCGCGAGCGGCCGCTACGAACGCTAATGCCACACCTGTGTTACCACTGGTAGGCTCTACAAGCTCTACACCTGGCTTAAGAAGGCCCGCTTTCTCTGCTTCCCAAATCATGTTTGCACCGATACGGCACTTAACACTAAAGCTAGGGTTACGCGCTTCAATTTTCGCGAGAACTTTACCTTTGCTCACTTTGTTTAGGCGAACGATAGGTGTGTTACCAATAGTAAGAGAGTTATCTTCGTAGATTTTGCTCATAGTTATGTTCCTTCATTACACGTTGTGTGAATATGGATAGAAGAATATGCGGTATGAAAAAAAGGGAAAAGGATTAAAAAGTTATATCTTATTAGGTTGACCCAGATCTCGATAAAAGAAAAGGGAAAAGCTTGCGCTGATCCCTTTGCGTAATCACTAGTAGGTTATCGCTGGTGCTTAAATTCCGCTACCCACATTGCGGTTGCACCGCATATTGCTACGGGCATCACGATAAGGTTCAATATTGGAATCGTTGTAAAAACGGATACCAACACACCAAAGCTATATGCTTTACCTTGCTTTTGTTTCAATTTGTAACGCATGTCATTGAATGAGATTTTGTGGTTATCAAATGGATAGTCGCAGTACTGAATCGCTAACATCCAAGCCGTGAAAATAAACCACAAAAATGGGCCGACCGTTTGTCCCAGAGCTGGGATGAGTAATAGCAAGAACAAGCCAATCGCTTTAGGCAGTACGTACAGCAGCTTTCTCCATTCTCGACTTAAAACACGAGGAACATCTTTAATGACTGCGGTGAAACCATCATCATTCACTTTTTCCCCTGTCAGGCTCTCTTCCACTTTTTCTGCCAATAGACCATTAAACGGTGCGGCGATGAAGTTAGCGAGTGTGCTGAAGAAATAGGAAAAGGTGGCAAGGATGGTCAAGGCGAGTAAAGGCCATAGAATATAGGTCAGCCAAGATAAAAAATCGGGTAGTTGTCCAATCCAGTCTTCAATCCAAATGTTAAGGTTTGAAAACAGATAGAAGAGCGCACCACCCACGAGCAAAATATTTGCAAGTAAAGGTAACACGACAAAGCGTCTTATCTTGGGGGCAAGTGCTAATTGTATTCCGTATAGGAAGTAACCAAACCCGGTTCTTTGTTGATTATTTAGCTTCATGTCTTTATTTGCTTCGTGTGAATGGCAACTCATTGTACCTGTGAGGATTTTTCTTTCAATGTCCTGACAAATGAGGTGCTGTTAAGTGGAATCGTGGCAAGAATCACAACAAAAAATGGAACTTCTTGCATTAAGTTGTTCTAAATCTACATATAGTTTTGGTAAAGTAAACGCATCATTCAGATTTTTTGCACTTGGGTTGCTGCTCAAGAACTACGAGTAGTAAAAACAAGTATATTGAGAGTAAATAATGCAGGAATTGCGATTCGTACTCATTGTTGTTGGCGCATTAGCCATCGCGGCATTACTGTTTCATGGTTTATGGAGCAGTAAAAAAGAAGGCAAAGCAAAATTTGGTAACAAGCCGCTTGGTAAGCTGGATGTTGATCAAGGAGACAAAAACGACGTTGCCGATAAAGCACGAAACTTTGCTTCGGCTCCTGAGGATGACTTTGAGATCATTCGTAAAGATCGCAAAGAACCGGATTTTTGGGGGGAGAACGCGTTCGACAATAAGTTCGAGTCCGACCCTTTGTTTGACGGTATACCAGAAGTAAAACCCTCAAAGCGAGAACCAGAAGATATCCCTCCTTTTGTCGCTACCAAAGATAATGAAGAGGAAGTCGAGTCTGTTACTCAAGCCCCATTGGTTGAAGAACCATCTCAGCCACAACATGTGAAGGAAGAGACGATTCCATCAGCGTTTGATATAGCGGATCAAGAACAAAAAACAGAAGCGGCTAGAGAACCTGATGTGGCAGAACCTCAACAAGAGTCAAAGCCAGAACCTGAAATGCAAGTGATTGTATTGAACGTTCATTGTGCCGGTGAAGAGCCATTTGTCGGCACAGACCTATTTGAAAGTATGCAGCAAAATGGCCTAATTTATGGTGAGATGAATATCTTCCATCGACATGTTGACCTATCTGGCAACGGCAAAGTGCTATTTAGCGTTGCTAATATGATGCACCCTGGTACGTTTGAGCATGCTGATCCTGCTGAGTTTACAACGAAGGGTATTTCATTCTTCATGACATTGCCTTGTTATGGCGAGGCTGAACAGAACTTCAACTTAATGCTCCGAACAGCGCAGCAAATTGCTGATGACTTAGGTGGTAACGTACTTGATGACCAGCGCAACTTAATGACGCCCGATCGTTTAGCGTCTTATCGACGTCAAATAGTTGAGTTTAATGCCGCTAACGCATAATCTTAACAGCAAATAATAATAGGGCTCCGGATGGGGCCCTTTTTCTTGGATTTCCCAACCTCACCGATTGAAAATACACGGGGCTTTACTATGTCTGAATCAGTACTTCAGCGACTAGAAGAACTAAAAGAGTCGTTGCATTACCACGCTGTGCGTTACTACGTGGAAGATAATCCAGAGATCCCTGATGCCGAGTACGACCGCTTAATGCGAGAGCTCCTGGATATTGAAGCTGAGAACCCTGATTTAATTACCGTAGATTCACCAAGTCAACGTGTCGGTGGACAACCTCTCTCTGCGTTTAGCCAAGTGACACATGAAGTACCGATGCTTTCGCTTGATAATGCGTTTGATGACAGCGAACTTGATAGTTTCCACAAACGAGCACAAGAGCGTGTAGGCACTCAAAGCGTTAAGCAATATTGTTGTGAGCCGAAATTGGATGGGTTAGCCGTGAGCTTGCTGTATGAGAACGGTGTGTTAGTTCAGGCGGCAACACGAGGCGATGGCACTACTGGCGAGAACATCACAGAAAACGTGCGTACGATTAAAGCCATTCCTTTAAAACTCAGAGGTAATGACTGGCCAAATCGTCTTGAAGTTCGTGGTGAAGTCTTTATGCCGAAAGCAGGGTTTGAAAAGCTAAATGAATTAGCAAGGAAGAAAGGCGAAAAAATCTTTGTTAACCCACGTAACGCTGCGGCTGGTAGCTTACGACAATTGGATTCACGTATTACGGCTTCTCGTCCGCTTAGCTTTTATGCATACAGTGTAGGTGTGGTGCAAGGCGCAGAATTAGCGGCGAGTCACTACGAACGCTTCTTGCAAATCAAATCTTGGGGGCTGCCGATGTGCCCGGAGACCAAGCGAGTCGAAAGTTTGGCTGACGTAAAAGCCTATTACCAAGATATCTTGCAGCGTCGTGATGCCCTTCCTTATGAAATTGATGGTGTCGTCATTAAAATTGATGATATTGCCGTGCAAGAGCGACTTGGCTTTGTTGCTCGCGCTCCACGCTGGGCGATTGCTTACAAATTTCCCGCTCAGGAAGAAATGACGACACTGAATGAGGTGGAATTCCAAGTCGGTCGTACTGGTGCGATTACGCCTGTTGCTAAACTGGAGCCTGTATTTGTTGGCGGGGTAACGGTAAGTAATGCGACGCTTCATAACGCAGACGAGATAGAACGTCTGCAAGTTAAGATCGGTGACCAAGTCGTCATTCGTCGTGCTGGCGACGTTATCCCTCAGGTGGTGTCTGTTATTAAAGAACGTCGACCAGAAACGGTGCGAGACATTGTTTTCCCATGCCAATGCCCGGTTTGTGGCTCTCACGTTGAACGTATTGAAGGGGAAGCCGTGACTCGCTGTACCGGCGGTTTGGTCTGCCAAGCTCAGCGAAAGCAAGCCCTCAAGCACTTTGTATCTCGTAAAGCATTAGACGTTGATGGTTTAGGTGATAAGGTTATCGAGCAGCTCGTCGACCGTGAAATGGTGAAAACACCAGCTGACTTATTCAAGTTATCGGCTGGTATTTTAACAGTGTTGGACCGTATGGGGCCTAAGTCTGCGCAGAACATTGTGAATGCGTTAGAAAAATCCAAAGAAACAACATTGCCTCGCTTTTTGTATTCTCTTGGGATTCGTGAAGTTGGCGAGACAACCGCCGCAAACCTAGCAAGGCACTTTAAAAGCTTAGAAGCGATTCAAAATGCAACGAAAGAGCAGTTGGTTGAGGTGCAAGATATTGGTGTGATAGTGGCTCAACATATCACGACATTCTTTAGCGAAGAGCAAAACCAAACGGTAGTTCAAGACTTACTCGAGCAAGGCATTCATTGGCCTGAAATTAGCGCGGCCGAACCAGTGGGTGAATTACCATTAGCAGGTAAGACGGTGGTACTAACGGGAACACTTTCTCAATTAGGTCGTACTGAAGCTAAAGAAGCACTCCAAGCTTTAGGCGCGAAAGTCACAGGCAGTGTCTCTAAGAAAACGGATATATTGTTTGCTGGTACAAGCGCGGGCTCTAAATTAACAAAAGCGCAAGAACTTGGTGTTGAGATTAAAACGGAGCAAGATTTAATCGAATTAATGAATTAATCCATATCAAAAAAAGTAAAAAATAACTAAAAGCCCCACAAGGTATGCCTGTGGGGCTTTTTCTTGCGCATAATTAAGTCGTTTTTTTCCATCTATCTTAGAGTTTTAATCATTTCAATGATCAAAACCTATCCTTGAGTTATTCAAAGGGTTTTATCTTCTATTTTGCGACTTGCTTCATCTATAGTTTGTGCGTTTAAAGGTAACGTTTTGATATTGATAGGTTTATATAACTGCTAGGTAACATTGTTAAAAGTAAGATCTGGATCAACAACTTAGATGGAACTTTGGTGTGGCTCATATTTTTTTAGAAAAAAAATAAGTTCCATTTGGTTTTTTTTAGGTGCGAAGTTAGTCTTGTGCTCGTGGGTACACATTGTGTATGCAGTAACAAAAAAGAACCGAATTAATAATAATGAGGTTTGTTTAGGAATTGACTTCTCTCCTTCGGCGGCCAACTAAAGGCGAGATAGAAATTACAGCTATATCCATTTTTAGGAGTTTTTCCATGGACAAAATGATCAAACGTACTCTTTTAGGTGCAGCTATTGCTAGTGTAGCTGCTGCAGGGTCGGCAAACGCAGCAGTTCAACTTGCTGGTGAGAACTTTGAAATTTACGGCACAGCGGCTGCCTACAACATGTTTATTACAAACGATGCTGATGGTAAAGATTCAACAAATACCGTTGGTATTGAATCAAAAATCGGCTTTAAAGGTAAACACGTTTATGAAGACTTTGGCGCTGATTTCTTGTGGCAAATCGAATCTGGTTGGGCATCTCATGACGATTCATCTTGGGCTTCAGACCGTGGTATTTTAGGTGGTCGTGACACCTTTATTGGTCTAGGTTTTGATGCGGGTAATCTAAAAATTGGTCGTATGACGCACGCCGCTTACGACATCGTTGACTGGCCACACTCAAACCCAGGTCTGGGTAACGTGTTCGACTGGAATAACGACTTGGGGGCAGGCTTCCAAGACCGTGCAGATAACATGATTCGCTTTGAATCTGCTGCGATGGGTCCAGTAAAAGTTAATGTGACAGCTTCTGGTATGGAAAGCTCAACGTCTGACATTATCTTGTCAGGTGCGGTTTACTTCACGCAAGATATGTTTGGTTTACATGCTGGTTACTACAACCGCGGTGAAGCAGAAGATAAATCGTTTGCCGATCACTCTTATGCCATCGTCGGTGGTAACCTGTACCTCGATAAGTTAACACTATCTGCTGCATACAAAATGATGGAGTATGATGGTAATGATCAAAACGCGATTTCAGCAACTGCGCAGTATATGTTTACTGATAAATTCCTAGCGAAATTAGGTTACGCATCAACTGATGAAGCTGATGGCACAAAAGATACTGATGACCAAGCGATTACTGCTCGTCTAGGTTACTTGCTACCAAGCACTTACCTTTACGTGGACGTACGCAGCTACGACTTCAATGCTGATGATGACTCTGCCGATAATACTCGTCTACTCATCGGTGCTGAGTACTACTTCTAAGCTAGGTTTTTATGACCTTTCTATTATAATGCGAGCACCTTTGGTGCTCGCATTTTCTTAAAGAGGATTAAATAGTGAAATTATTGAAAAAAACAATTGCGATAACAGCGATGATGGCATCATTTAGTTCTTTTGCTGCTGTGAACGTTGAATTCGATGTGGCGATTGAGCCGTTACTGGTGAACGGTGAAGAAGTGAGTTCGCTTGTTTCTCAGATGACCCAAGTTGAATTGCCTAATGGGGCCAACCAACTGGTAGTGAGAGTCTCAAAGCTGATCAGAAAGAATGGCGTATACACAAAATTCAAGTCAGAGCCTGTCGCTGTTACTTTGGACGCATCAGATACCACAGTGATTATTGAGCCGGGCAAGCATATTAACTCCGTGCAGGAAGTGGGTGACTTTGAAAAAAATCCAACGCTGAATATTCTAAATAAAGCCGGAGAAGCAGTGGAAGTACACTCAGGGATCTTGCAACGAGGAAAAGGGTTAGTGCGAGATTACGCAGAGGAACTTGCTGCTTACAACATGGACAACGATTACACATTTTCATTCAAAGGGAAGGAGTCTGTAGCTAGTTCTAACAGCTCCGAAGCAGAGATTTCAAATACAAAAGATGAGGCTTCAATTGTCGTTACGGAAAAAAAACGTGATAACAACCCTGAAAAAGTGACCATATCTTTGCGCGAAACTATACAAGTAGAAAGCTTGAAAGGACAATTTAAGAGTTTGTCGCCAACAGAAAAAAAAGAGTTTCTTAGGTGGGCGATAATGCAGTAGCTCGTCATTAATAATTAAACCAGTGAGCATGCTCACTGGTTCTATATTAAATTGATGATGTTATGTTAGGCAATACCAACGATGTTGCTAGTGTTTCCCACCAACTAATTTACAATAACCAATTGGCACATACATTACCGAACCATCAGGATAAACGCATTCAACATTATTACCTGTACCAGCACCTTGAGAACCGGCCATTTGAGCCGTAGCGCTGAAAGCTAATACAGACGCTAAAGTCGCTAAAAGAAAAACTTTCATTTTTGTTCCTCCACTTACCTGTTACCTAAAAAATATAATGTCCTAAAAATATAAGCATTTAATTTATTTAAATGCCATGTATTAAGTATGTATAGGGACTTAAAAAGATCAAAAAATAATTCAATAGTATTTTATTTTTTAAAATTAAATTAGAAAGTATTTTTTAGTTCAATACGTTTCTATCTTATTGATTATGATATTTAGATAAAGAGATTATTGATATTTAAGGAGAGGATATTAATAATATTATGTTACTTAATTATTGTTGGATTTTAAATAAAGCAATGAAATTAAAGAGGTTGTTTAGATAAGTAGCAATGGAGCCGAGTTCGCTCCATTATTTTTGCATAATTTAATCAGACTCTGGTTCAATTATTAAAATTATGCCATCTACAGCAGTGATTTTTACGCGTGTGCCTGCTGGAAGTGCTCGCTCCGATTGTGCAGACCAAGTGGTATCGGCAACCTGAATTCGATTGAGTCCGATATTAAAGTCTTCTTCTATGGTGATAGTACGCCCTATGAGCTGCTTATATTTTTGGTTTAAGTCTCGCTCTTGATCTTCTTGTTTGTCTTTTGACCATTGTCGACGCCACCATAGCCAAGTTGTGATTAGGCTGAAAGTGGCAAAACATAGCCATTGCAATTGCCAACTCATAGGAAGAACGGTAAGCAGAGCCCCGACAATAAGGGCTGAGAGACCGAGCCAAAGAAAGTAACCTGCCGTGCCGAGCAACTCTACAGCCAGAAGGGCAAAACCGAATGCTAGCCAATGCCAGAAAGAGACACCTTCCAGTAAACTAAAAAAGTTCATAAGCTATTCTTTATTTTGTGGTTTAAACATCTCAGCAATACCAGCAACCGATCCCATTAGTCCAGTTGCTTCTAACGGTAACATGATGATCTTACCATTTTCAGCTTGACCGATACTCTTGATCGCTTCGGTATAACCTTGTGCGATAAAGTAATTTACGGCTTGCATGTCACCTTTTGCAATCGCTTCTGAGACCATATAAGTGGCTTTCGCTTCTGCTTGCGCTGCACGTTCACGAGCTTCAGCATGGAGAATCGCAGACTGCTTCTCCCCTTCTGCTTTCAGAATATCCGATTGTTTATGACCTTCTGCTTTTAGGATCTCCGCTTGGCGAACCCCTTCAGCTTCAAGGATTTCAGCTCGCTTATTACGCTCTGCCTTCATTTGTGCATTCATCGCTGCAGTCAGATCTGCTGGTGGTTGGACATCTTTAATTTCAATTCTCGTGACTTTTACGCCCCACGGATTTGTTGCTTGGTCGACGATAACAAGTAGCTTTGAGTTGATCATATCGCGTTGGCTCAGCATTTCATCCAGTTCCATTGAGCCTAATACGGTACGGATATTCGTGAGCGTCAGGTTTCTTATCGCATGCTCGAGGTCATTAACCTCATAAGCGGCTTTTGCGGCGTCAACGGCTTGGACAAAACACACCGCATCAATGACCACATTTGCGTTGTCTTTACTGATTACCTCTTGTGCAGGTATATCTAATACACGTTCCATCATGTTGATTTTATGACCGATTCGATCAATGAATGGAATAATCAAGTTTAGTCCTGGCTTAAGCGTAAGGGTGTAGCGGCCAAAACGTTCCACTGTCCAGTTATTTCCTTGAGGAACGGTTTTTATTGCGGAAGCAAGAATGACAACGGCAAGAACGACAAAAATACCGATGGTAATCAGTGAATCAATAGGCATGAGTTATTCCCTTAAGTGCATAATGTCGGATTCATTTTTACCTATTTATAGACAATAGACAATTGAAGTTCTGAGAACCTTAAGAGGTTATTGGGTTTTTATATCACAAAGGCCGGAATATCCGGCCTTTAATTGAAGTTTTCGCTTTTCAGCAAGTTAGTACAGAATCGAATATAGCTGACGGCGATATTTGCTTGCTAACGCGTTGCCTTGACCTAGTGCGCTGAGAATATCCATAAAAGTCTTCTTCACTTCACCGTCTTGGGCTCCCAAGTCTTTTTTAAGAATATTCCAAAGTAGATCTAGCGCTTCTTCATCACGACCCACTTGGTTATATTGTACGGCAAGTTCACAAGCGAGTGCGAAGTTTTCCATATTTGCAGCATAGGTTTGCTCCAGTCGCTGCAATTCAGGGCTATCCGCGGCCTGTAAGTGCAGTTCGAGCTTTGCGATTAGGCTCTTGTAGTAGTTATCTTGGTATTCAAGTGAGATAGAGCCTAATAGCTCTTGGGCAACATCAAATTGTTTGGTTTCTAACAAACAATCTGCCATGGCTAATTTTACATCACCACGCTCTTGCAGCTCTTGTGGCAGAGTATGGATAATACTCAATGCTTGGGCATGTTCACCTTGCTGAAGAAGCTCGCTAACCTGCTTTAGCAGTTGTTCATCCGGGCTTGGTAAGTGTTTTTGCAACATAGTCGCAATGGCGTCAATAGGCTGAGGACCACCTAAACCATCAACGGCTTGGCCATTGACAAATAAAGCGATAGTTGGAAGTACTTGTACGCCAAACTGGGAAGCTAAGGCTGGTTGATCTTCACAGTTAAGTAAAGCAAGCGTAAATGCTCCGTTGTATTGTTGAGCCAGAGATTGTAACTCAGGGAGTACCTGTACGCTTTCTGGTTGAGTATTTGCCCAAAAGTGGATCAAAACAGGGGTGTTCATTGATCCTTCAAGTGTTTCGCGAAAGTTCTGTTCTGTTATCTCAACGATAAATGGGGATTGCATCAGAGTATCCTTGCTTTGTGTCTTGTCGTTGATTGTAGATATGGAGTTGATTTATGAGAAATTCAAGCAGTAGAAAAGAAAAACGCGACCTAAGCAGCGCTGTCCTTATAGCGCGCGAAGCTGCTATAAAAGTATAAAGCGTTCTCGAGGTGAATGGTGTGGTATCAAAATAGGATGAACATGGCCAACACTACACCCACACTAAGCCAGTTAAGCTGATTCAATGTCATTGTTGTCTCGCATTAGTACAAAACATAATGGGTGGCGATACCAAATCTAGTCAAAGTTAAGTACTCAATTCGTATTATTGAGTGCAGAATTTTGTCTAGGAATTGATTCGTTTGGTTGAGGCTTTTTAACCTTCATGCTCATAATGACATCACATTATTACGCTAAAATTACATGACGACAAAAATCAAGCGACTCGCTGCAAAATTTTATCAAGTGTGCGGGTTGGTAACACTCGTTTGAGTACCGAAAACAGTTTGGTTGGCATTGTAATACGATAACGAATTTTAGGAGAAGAGCTGGTTAATGCATGAAGAACCGGTTCGATACAGGCTGATGCGGGTAAAACAAACTTATTATTAGACTTATCGTTATCCAAACGTTTTTTTTGTCCTTCATAAGCGAGACGGTGCGGGCTGGATCCAACATCAATCCACTGTTCGAATGCTTTTAATGCATTGCTTCTAAATCGGGTCTCAATTGGACCTGGCTCTATCAATGCTACTTTGATGTTGGTATCGGCGAGTTCTAAGCGCAGTGTATCTGTCCAGCCTTCTAGTGCGAATTTCGATGCATTGTAGGCCCCTCGATATTTCATTGCAGCAAAGCCAAGCACGGAACTATTTTGGATAATACGTCCTTCGCCTTGTGAACGCATATGGGGGAGGACTTCCTGAACCAGTTGATGCCAACCAAAAAAGTTGGTTTGGAACTGGGCTTTTAAAGCCTCGGTCGGTAAATCTTCAAGGGCACCTGGTTGACCGTATGCGCCATTATTAAATAGTGCGTAAAGCTTACCGTTGGCTATTTTCAGGGCTTGTTCGGCACCAATACTGATGCTGTGGGGGTCATTGAGATCCAATTGGATACAGTTCAATCCTTCAGTTTGGAGCCGTTCCACGTCATGTTTATGCCGGCAAGATGCAATCACATGAAAGCCTTTCTTGTTCAGAGCATGCGCGCAGACATAACCAATTCCAGTGGAGCAACCAGTGATAAGAATCGACTTTTTCATAAATTTAGCTCACAGAAACGATGAATGAACCTCATCATTCATCAGCTTCGCTCTTGAAGCAAGTGCTTGAGTGCAGGCTCTATTCTGGAGTAGCTAAATTTAAAACCAAGTTCTGTAAGTTTTTTGGGTTTGGCTCTCATGCTATCGAATAATAAGCAGGCAGATTCACCCATTGCGATTTCCATGACCCACTTCGGTGTGAAGAGAATGTGCGGCCGCTTTAGGGTTTTAGCGAGAGTGCTGCTGAAAATCCGGTTAGTGACGGGATGAGGTGCGCACATATTGAACGCACCGTGTGCATGAGAAGTTTCAAGCAGATACATGATGGCGCGAACCATATCGAGGATGTGGATCCAAGGCATATATTGATTGCCGTTTCCCAGTGGTCCGCCGACCCCAAGTTTATAAGGCAATAACATTTTCGCTAAAGCCCCGCCATGCTCTCCCAGCACCACGCCAGTTCGTAAAAAGCACACACGAGTCTGTTCTGACTTGGCTCTTTTGGCAATATGTTCCCATTGTGCGCAAACCATGTGCGGGAATTCATCACTGTTTACTTTGAGGCATTCGTCGAAAGGATGTTCTTGTTGATCGCCATAGTAACCAACAGCGGAACCGCTAATAAACACGGAAGGAGGTTCGGTGCTCGCGTGGATCAATTCAACGATTTTCTCGGTAATTTCCCAGCGGCTTTTGCAGATTTTCTCTTTTTGTTGGCGGGTCCATCTTTTGTCTGCGATAGGCTCACCCGCAAGGTTAATCACGGCGTCAATATGATTGAGATCGGCCAGGCGATCAAGAGAATCAAGGTATTCAATATTACCAAGATCAGTGTGTTGTAAGTGTTGTCTTGCGCGCTCAGGAGAGCGTGTGAGGAGCACCACTTGGTGTGTGGTGAGTAGCTTAAGCAACTCTGAGCCAATAAACCCAGTTCCACCTGTTAGTAATATTTTCATGGCATCTCTTTGAATGTACAACTATTACGACATTATAGTCGTTTTGTGCTTGGCTGATCATCTCTGCGCTTCTTATTTTGTTGATTCGCACGAAGCCGTAAAGCGCACTATCTACTTCACATATTGAAAAAATGTAACTAAATGTTATTAGTGGAATGGGCTTGTTCACGGTAGGGGAAATGAATTTATGCCAAACTGAAAGAATCGCCAATGGAGCTGATATGGATAACAACAAACACGGCCAGCAAGGAGGACCAGTATGGAAGCATTTATCGCTCTCTTTAGAGCGCTGATGAATAGTACTCGAGACCTGCTACCTATTGTTATCGTCATCACTTTTTTTCAATTAGTTGTATTGCAAGAACCTCTTCCTCATCTTGCTTCCATTCTTTTTGGCTTATTGTTTGTCGTTCTGGGGCTTACCTTTTTTATTTTTGGTTTAGAGCTTGGCCTTTTTCCTATTGGAGAAAGCATGGCACAAGCGTTCGCGAAAAAGGGCAGTGTATTTTGGTTGTTGGTGTTCGCATTTTGTTTGGGATTTGGCACGACGATAGCTGAGCCGGCTTTAACCGCTGTTGCGGAAGAGGCCTCTGAGGTGGCTGCTGAAGGAGGGATGATCGCAAATTCAGAGCAGGCCATACAGGAATATGGTTTAGGCCTACGCGTGACCGTCGCGCTTTCGGTGGGGATTGCCATTGTTGTTGGAGTGCTGCGCATTTTAAAAGGATGGCCGATTCACTACATGATTATTGGAGGTTATGTGGGCGTCGTTGCATTAACGTGGTTTGCGCCTGAGTCGATAATTGGGATCGCTTATGACTCGGGCGGAGTAACCACATCAACGATTACCGTGCCTTTGGTGACGGCGCTCGGAGTGGGGCTCGCATCCGCAATTAAAGGGCGAAACCCCATGGTGGATGGCTTTGGGTTGATCGCTTTTGCTTCATTATTGCCGATGATGTTTGTCATGGTTTATGGAATGGTCGTGACATGATTTCGTTTGCGCACTTTACTGAGACATTGTTGTCGACGGTTCGTGATGTTATTCCCATTACGACCATTATTTTCGGGTTTCAATTGGCCGTATTACGGCGTCCGGTCAATAACCTCAAAAAGGTATTGTTGGGATTCTTTTATGTCATTTTGGGGTTGTCACTGTTTTTGCTTGGGCTCGAAATGGCGTTATTTCCGCTAGGGGAAACCATGGCGGCTCAGCTTACTGCACCTGATTTTTTACGCGAGTTTAAAGTGTCGGTTGGCCAGAGATTAATATGGGCTGATTACTACTGGGTTTACACTTTTGCCTTTTTTATTGGTTTTAGTACCACTATTGCAGAGCCATCGTTAATTGCGGTTGCAATAAAGGCAAATCAGGTATCGGGTGGCAGTATCAGTATTAATGGCTTACGAGTTGCGGTTGCACTGGGCGTTGCGATTGGCATTTCTCTTGGCAGTTATCGAATCGTCGTGGGAGACCCGATCCATTACTACATTATTGCCGGTTACATTGTGGTCGTGATTCAAACCTTCTATGCGCCTAAATTGATTGTTCCTCTCGCTTATGATTCAGGAGGCGTTACAACTTCTACAGTGACCGTTCCACTTGTGACCGCGCTGGGGTTGGGGCTTGCCTCGACAGTACCAGGGAGAAACCCAATGATAGATGGTTTTGGTCTGATTGCCTTTGCCAGTTTGTTTCCGATTATATCCGTAATGGGGTATGCGCAAATAACCCAGTGGCTGAATAAAGACACCTCGGAGGATGAATGAAATGCGCTTTAAATTGATACTTGCGTTTGTTGAAGACAGCAAAACAGACAAGGTGCTGGATGCGGCTCGCGATGCTGGCGCCACAGGTGCGACCGTTATTAATAATGCTCGCGGACAAGGCTTAAACCAAAAGCGAACTTTTTTTGGTTTAACGTTAGAAGTACAAAAAGATGTGCTGCTATTTGTGGTGGAAGAACATCTTTCACGACATATATTGGAAACCATCAATGAGGTTGGAGAATTTGACCGAGAGTCAGGACAGGGTATTGCGATTCAGATTGATATTGAAGACGCAGTAGGCGTCGCGCACCAAGTCGAGACGTTGACGAAAGTGGTCGAGGATGAGTTATGAGTAATCAAGAAATAGTCAGAGTTCGCGATGTGATGGCGGTTACTTATGTCATGGTCGATGGTTTAATGACGGTTTATGAAGGCATTACGCTCGCCAAAAAATATCAGGTTAAAGCGCTGGTGGTGAAAAAGCGCGATGATAATGATGAATATGGCATTGTCTTGATGAATGATATTGCGAAGAAAGTACTCGCAAATAATCGTTCTTCCCAGCGCACTAATATCTATGAAATTATGACCAAGCCAGCGTTGTGTGTCGCTCCTGATATGAATGTGAAATATTGTGCTCGTCTGTTTGAACGGTTTGGGATTAGCCGTGCTCCTGTCGTTGAAGATGGAGAAGTCATTGGCATGGTCAGTTATAACAATATCGTGATAAATGGCATGGTACGAGAGGAAGAGTATTAGACGGAAGAGATGAATTTATATTTAGAACAATGATGCTTTTGAATGCGGAGAAGAACAGTACGGTGTATGTCTCGTGGTGTTACTCCTGCTTTTAAATGGAATCAGTACGGCTCAGTCGCTGGTTGAGCTGTTGTCAAAAAGCCGTAGAATAGCCTCATACTTTTTGAGGAGACGAAGTCGTGAAACTATTTTTTGCCTCAGATTTGCATGGCTCTTTGCCTGCAACCAAAGAAACCATCGAGTTGTTTCTTGCTTCTGGTGCTGAACACTTAATTCTGTTGGGTGACACACTCAATCACGGACCAAGAAATCCAGTTCCAGAAGGTTACAATCCGCCACAGGTTGCGGAGCTGTTGAACCAGTACAGTGAGAGCATCATTTCCGTACGTGGAAACTGTGATAGTGAAGTCGATCAAATGTTATTGAACTTCCCTATGATGATGGATTACTCATGGGTGCTGCTTGAATCGGGTACGCGAATCTTTTTGACTCACGGCCATTTATACCATTCCACGAAACGACCGCCACTGCGAAAAGGTGATGTTATCGCTCATGGCCATACGCACATACCGGTTGCGGAGAGGCAAGAAGGTGTCGTGATCTTTAATCCAGGCTCAATGACGTTCCCACGTAATGGTTTACCGAGAAGCTTTGGTTTGCTGGATGAAGGGACTCTAACGGTGCAAACCCCAGAAGGTAAAGTACTGGCTCAGACAACCATTTAATTTGGCATAAAGTCGATGCATTTGAAAAAAGAAAGGCAAGGGAGCTGAGTGTTCCCTTGCCTTTCTTTTTATATTGACTGAGTTCAGGTTTTTGCATCTGCATGACCTAAGTCGCGCTCAGGATCAATCATATCTCTTACTCGCTGTTTTAGTACTTTCGCTTCTGGGAATCCGCCGTCTTTTTTCCGCTCCCAAATCTGAATGCCATTACAAACAATCTCAAACCGACCACCTGTATCTGGGTGCAGACTAATGATTTCGATTTCTTCACTAAATGTGTGTAAGAGTTCTTGTGATAACCAAGTTGAACGCAACATCCAGTTGCACTGGCGACAGTAATAAATGTTGATACTCGCTTTTTCCATACCCCTTCCTCTGAGCGACCTCCAGCAAGAGTGAGAATACTTGGCCAGCCCATACGCAAAAACAAAGGGGCGTCTGTCCCTTATTATTCAAACAAAATTAGTTTTGAAACAGTACCGTAGAGCCGTGATTGAGGCTAGTGAGCAGCAACGTTTTTTCGTTGACAACGTCAATGCGACGACTTTGCTCCGCATCAAGTTTGAAAATTTGAGTGATCAAACGTAATTGCTCTTCAGAAAAATCTTTCGATTGAGAAGAGGAAATGTCTTTAAACTCAGAAGGCGATACGAGCAGATAGTTGTCACTCACTTCCCAATGGCCTTTTTCTGAAATATTAATGGTTGATTCTGCGGCCGAGCTTTGAGCGAAAAGCTTGATATTGGCTACGCGGATATAATCTCCGTTAGGCAGATATTTGACGTTAGATTCAACATTAACACGACGTAGTAAACCTACCGGATCATCGGGCAAATTATCTGATATGACGGTGACCATCGTCGATTGCCACTCATTCGAAGTGAGAACCTGTTCAACTTTTAAATCGCTATCCCAGTATAACCAAGCACTGAAAAGAACGGATACGGCCAAAACCGCAGATGCTACTTTTATCTTCATTCTGGCCTCCTTTACTTACATATATCGGCTAGGTCGTTTTGCTCGGCGAGAATACGCAAAGTCACGTTTTCATACGAATGTTGGCTGTCATGAATATAGTTCAGGATCAGTTGATTGTTTTGACCACCTGTCGCTATTACTTCAATCGGCATAGAGTCTTCTGCATGGTATTTAACATAGCGACTGATGCACTGCTCAATCGACGGTAGCCATTTATTAATTTGAGGGTGATTGACTGGCGTCATCACCGGCACTTTTTGGTATTCGCCGATCTGACGGAACTGAGATTCTGCCGGATTAGTGAATAACAATACACAGATCGGGAACAGCAGAGCGACTAGGACAATAACGCGAGAAAGCCAGTTGTTGTTCGTATGAGGCGCTGGTTTTGGCTGCGGCTCTGCTGGTTTAGTAAGCGGGTTAGCGTCTAACGTCGTTTCTGGAGTATATTCTGTCGATAAGGGCTCGTCAGTCATTTCAGCTTCAGAAACAGGAGCTTCATGGTCAGAAGTTTGTTGTTCCGCTTCTGTTGTAGAGTCAGCGGATAGTGGGCTCATGCGTTCAACAGAACAAATGAGTTGGTAGCCACGCTTTGGCACAGTTTTAACAAATTCTGGAGATTTTGTTGAATCCTTCAACATCTTACGCAGAGTAGAGATAGCTTGCGTTAGGCTTGAGTCATCCACCTCAAAACCTTGTTCACGCCAAACAAACTCGTGAAGCTCATGACGGGTTAAAATTTCGTTTGGTCTCTCTGCCAACATCAGGAGTATACGGCTTTCGTTGCTTCCTAATCGCACAATGTCGTTGTCGTTTTGTTGGTCAGCGAGCGAATTACTATTTGGGTCAAAGGTAAACCTTTGAGCAAGTAGAAATTTGGTGCCGATGTTAGTCATTTAGTTCTTCTTAGATGGATGATGTTGTAATAATGGTGATTTATATCACAAAATAACGTAGACGCATGGGATATGCGTGATGTTTTAGATGCTTTTAGTCGAGTAGGATAATTAAATTTTGCTAAAAAAACACCGTTTTTAGCAATATTGACCTTGAATTTACATTTGTCAGCCACATGTTACATGACATATCAGTAAGGCAATTTCCGGAGAGTTACACACTTCTCTCCATGGAAAAGCCGATTAGTTTAGATGTTATGGAGCAAACATGAGCGAAACCGTATCTCAAAACAAAGAAACGCGTGGTTTTCAATCAGAAGTTAAACAACTATTGAATTTAATGATCCACTCTCTTTACTCAAATAAAGAGATTTTTTTGCGCGAGCTGATTTCTAACGCATCAGATGCCTCGGATAAGCTGCGTTTCCAAGCGCTTTCAAACCCTGATTTATATGAAGGCAATGCCGAGCTTGGCGTTAAGTTGTGGTTTGATGAAAGTGCGAATACCTTAACCATCTCTGATAACGGTATCGGTATGAGCCGTGAGGATGTGATTGAGCACTTAGGTACCATTGCCAAATCAGGGACCGCGGAATTTTTCTCGAAACTATCCGAAGAGCAGGGCAAAGATTCACAACTTATCGGTCAGTTTGGTGTGGGCTTTTATTCTGCATTTATCGTTGCGGAAGCGGTGACCGTGCGCACTCGTGCTGCTGGCCTACCTGCAGAAGAAGCGGTTCAGTGGCATTCGACGGGTGAAGGTGAGTACACCATTGAAACCATTACCAAAGCGTCTCGCGGTACTGACATCGTTCTTCATATGCGTGACGAAGGTAAAGAATTCTTAAATGAGTGGCGTCTACGCGATGTGATCAATAAGTATTCGGATCACATAGGTATTCCTGTTTCAATCCAAACTGCCGTGCGTGATGACGAAGGTAAAGAAACGGACGAGAAAAAGTGGGAGCAAATCAACAAAGCTCAAGCTCTATGGACTCGCAATAAATCTGAAATTTCAGAAGAAGAGTACCAAGAGTTCTACAAACACGTATCGCATGATTTCGCGGATCCACTCGTTTGGAGTCATAACCGCGTAGAGGGTAAAAACGACTACACCAGCTTGTTGTATATTCCATCCAAAGCGCCATGGGATATGATGAACCGCGACCACAAGTCAGGTCTTAAGCTTTACGTACAACGTGTGTTCATTATGGATGACGCAGAGCAATTCATGCCGTCATACCTACGCTTTGTACGTGGTCTGATAGATTCAAACGATCTGCCATTGAACGTATCGCGTGAGATTCTACAAGACAACAAAGTCACTCAATCGCTACGTAATGCTTGTACTAAGCGTGTGCTAACGATGCTAGAGCGTATGGCTAAGAATGATGAAGAGAAATATCAATCATTCTGGAAAGAGTTCGGTCTTGTGATGAAAGAGGGGCCAGCAGAGGACTTCGCAAACAAAGAGAAGATTGCTGGTCTATTGCGCTTTGCTTCAACTGAAGTGGATTCTGCGGAGCAAACCGTGGGTCTGGCTGCTTACGTTGAGCGCATGAAAGAAGGTCAAGATAAGATCTACTACTTAACGGCAGACAGCTATGCGGCCGCGAAAAATAGCCCTCATTTGGAGCAGTTCAAAGCCAAAGGTATCGAAGTTATCTTAATGTACGATCGCATTGATGAGTGGTTGATGAACTATCTAACTGAGTTTGATGGTAAGCAATTCCAGTCAATCACTAAGGCTGGCCTTGATCTGAGTCAGTTTGAAGACGAAGCGGAAAAAGAAAAGCAAAAAGAAACGGAAGAAGAATTCAAGTCGGTCGTTGAGCGTGCAAAAACATACTTAGGTGATCGCGTCAAAGAAGTGCGTACTACGTTCAAGTTGGCTTCAACGCCAGCGGTTGTGGTAACGGATGACTTTGAGATGGGAACGCAAATGGCCAAGTTGCTTGCTGCTGCAGGCCAGCCAGTGCCCGAGGTGAAATACATCTTCGAAATTAACCCAGAGCATGAGCTGATTAAGCGCATGGCAGATGAAGCCGATGAAGAAGCATTTGGCCGCTGGGTTGAGGTTCTTCTTGGTCAAGCGATGCTCGCGGAGCGAGGTTCAATGGAAGACCCAACGGAGTTTTTAAGCGCAATCAATACGCTTTTGACTAAGGTCTAACCGCCTAGCTACATCAAAAAGCTCGCACTTCGCGAGCTTTTTGTTTGTTGTCGCAAAAATTTGCATATCCGGTGTTGAGTTAGCAATCAATAAAAGGTGAAAGGGGGACACTGTTAACATTCTTTAGTCTTAATTCACTTTTTGCTCATAGAACCTGTGGTAGAATTTGCGACTTGAATGTGAGTAATAAGGCGTGTATTTTTGCTCGCCTAAATGTTATACCGAAACTTATCGTTGCGAGTGCTTCTGAGGTTTAATATCTAGGAAGTCCGGCTATTGTGAGCTTCGGTATAAATCTTAAATATTAAAGAGGATAAATCATGCGCATCATTCTTCTAGGTGCTCCAGGTGCTGGTAAAGGCACACAAGCAAACTTCATCATGGAAAAGTACGGTATTCCACAAATCTCTACTGGTGATATGCTTCGTGCTGCTATCAAAGCAGGTACAGAGCTTGGCAAACAGGCTAAAGCTGTTATCGACGCTGGTCAGCTAGTTTCTGATGATATCATCCTTGGTCTTATCAAAGAGCGTATCGCTCAAGAAGACTGTGCAAAAGGTTTTCTGTTAGATGGCTTCCCACGCACTATTCCTCAGGCTGATGGCCTAAAAGAAATGGGCGTTGACGTAGATTATGTTATCGAATTTGACGTCGCTGACGATGTGATTGTTGAGCGTATGGCGGGTCGTCGTGCTCACCTTCCTTCAGGTCGTACGTACCACGTTGTTTACAACCCACCTAAAGTGGAAGGTAAAGACGATGTAACGGGTGAAGAACTTGTTGTTCGTGATGACGATAAAGAAGAAACGGTACGTGCTCGTCTAGGTGTTTATCACGATCAAACAGCACCACTTATTGATTACTACGGTAAAGAAGCAGCAGCAGGCAACACTAAGTACCTAAAATTTGATGGCACTAAGCAAGTTGCTGAAGTTAGTGCAGATATTGAGAAAGCACTCTCTTAATTTACTGAAGTCAAAAAAATAATATTTTGATATATTGAAAGCGGCCCAAGTGGTCGTTTTTTTTATTCAGATGCTTGGTATGATGAACCTTTTCACTAAGTGATCGTACAATCCAAGCCGTTTACCATGATTAGGATGTTATGAAAGAGAATAATAAGCAAGGTGTGCTCTTGGTTAACCTAGGAACACCAGACGAACCAACAGCTCCTGCCGTAAAGCGTTTTTTAAGTCAGTTTCTTCATGATCACCGAGTGGTAGACATGACTCGATGGCTTTGGTGCCCACTCTTACACGGAGTGATTTTGCCTGTACGTTCACCAAAAGTTGCTAAGCTTTACCAATCAGTTTGGATGGAAGAGGGCTCGCCACTGATGGTGTACTCTAAGCGTCAAACAGAAAAATTGGCTCAAAAGCTTGATATGCCAGTCGAACTTGGCATGACTTATGGAAATCCAAGTTTGCAATCAGGTTTTGAAGCGCTGTTGGCTCAAGGTGTGGATGAAGTGATTGTATTACCTTTATACCCACAATACTCAGGGACAACGACAGCCGCCGTTTCTGACGGGATCACGAAAGCATTCAAAAGTTTACCAGTGATGCCAGCATTTAGTTTTATTCGCGATTACCATAATCACCCCCAATACATTGCTGCGCTGGCGCAATCTGTTCGAGATCACTGGCAAGAGCATGGCCAAGGTGAGTACCTACTGTGTTCATACCACGGTATTCCTCAGCGCTACGCAGATAATGGTGACATTTATCCTCTTCACTGTGAAGAGACTACGCGTTTATTGGGCAAAGCACTTGAATTAAATGAACAGCAAATAGGGATGACCTATCAATCCCGATTTGGCCGAGAAGAGTGGTTGCAACCATATACGGATAAGACACTTGAAATACTGCCAGAAAAAGGCGTAAAAAAAATCGATGTAATTACACCGGCTTTTTCTTCGGATTGCTTAGAAACGTTGGAAGAAATCTCAGAAGAGTGCCAAGCAATATTTCTTGAAGCCGGAGGAGAAAGTTTTAACTATATTGCTTGTTTAAATGATAATGCACTTCATATAGAGATGATGGCTGAACTCGTTCGTTCTAAGATTTAGCATAATCGCAAGATGCTTTGCATCTCGGTGCTTGAACCAGTTTGGGTAAATACAAAAAGGGTCGCTGATGCGACCCTTTTTGTATTGTTTGCTAGAGCAATTAAGCAACCTGTACTTGTTGCTCTTCTAATTGCTCTGCAGTGCTGTTAGTGTTTTCGGCACCATGCATCCAACCAACCAGCGTATTGGAGAACAGGAGTAGGATCACACCACTGACGGTCGCACTTACCGCAATACCACTAAAGATAGCTAAAGCACCTAACTCACCCACGTGTGAACCGACATAACCCGCGACATAGTTTGCAATTGCATTACAACCAAACCATGCCCCCATCATCAGTGAAGCAAGGCGAAGTGGCGCAAGTTTTGTTACCAGTGACAACCCAATTGGTGATAAGCACAGCTCACCCAACGTGTGGAAGAAGAAGGCACCCACCAGCCAAAACATGGATGTTTTCGCGGCAGTATCACCACCTTGCTCTAGTACGGCACCAACCATACACAGAAAGCCAATCGCTAAGAAAAACAGTGCCATTGCGAATTTCACGGGTGAGTTTGGTTCTCGCTTGCCCAGTTTTACCCACAGAACGGCTAGCACAGGAGCCAGCGTAATGATGAAAAATGGGTTCAATGATTGGAACCACGCCGCAGGAATTTCGAAGCTGCCGATCATTCGGTCCGTGTATTGCTGAGTATAAATGTTCATCAAGCCACCGGCCTGTTCAAAGCCAGCCCAGAACACAATGGTGAACAAGCTCATGACTAAAATAACTTTCAATCGATTTGCTTCTTCTTTTGTCAGTGGTTGCTTCTTGTTCGAGTGTTTATTATCGAGACCTCGTGTAGCTGCGGGTTCACGACCTATATTGCCTAACCAAGATTGAGCTAACCCCATTTGCATAACGAGACTGATCAGCATACCGATGCCCGCTGCGACAAAGCCAGCTTTCCAGCCATAAGAAGTCGTGACAGAACCTGAAATTACACCAGCGAGCAAAGCACCTATGTTGATCCCCATATAGAAAATTGTAAACGCGCCGTCACGACGGTTATCACCTTCATGATATAGGTCACCAACCATGGTTGAGATATTGGGTTTAAATAGACCGTTACCTGCAATGAGTAGGCCAAGACCCAAATAAAAGCTATGCAGTGAGCCAATACCTAGAGCATCTGCTGGAAGCGCGAGGGTAAATTGACCGATTGCCATCAGAGCGCCACCCAGCAAAATCGAACGGCGTTGACCTAAGTAATTATCGGCAAGATAACCGCCAATAAGAGGAGTAATGTACACAAGTCCTGTATAGATGCCGTAAAGATCCAATGCATCTCTGGTTGACCAACCAAGGCCGCCATTCATTGTTGTGTCAGTAAGGTAAAGTACTAGAATGGCGCGCATTGCGTAGTAAGAAAAGCGTTCCCACAGTTCAGTACCGAACAATAAGAACAAGCCACGAGGATGGCCGAAATATTGATGTTGGTTTGACATAAGGTCTTCTAATAGTAGTTATTACATTTTTAACGACTTTTACGTATACATCGCAATTCAACGACTGACAAACAATAAAATTTCGCTTAATGACCAAAGGTGATTATTAAGTCTCTGTTTTTGAGTGTTTTTATAGATTATATGGTGGTGATTTGGTCGTGTCACAAACTTAATTTTCATTTTTGTCTATGGACTTGTTGCCGTAACCTTTTGAAAAGCATCTCTTATACGAACAATGTATCATCATAATCTTTGTCGATAATTTGAATGGCAATGACGCACCTTTGGCTTAATGCTAGGATAAACAAAATTATAATTGGCTAGAAATAAGATGAAGCGTTGGTATCTACTTTATTGTAAACGTGGGGAGCAAGTTAGAGCGAAAAAGCATCTTGAAAATCAAGGTGTTGAGTGCTTTTACCCAACAGTCGAAGTTGAAAAGATTTTGCGTGGGAAAAGGCAGAAGGTCGAAGAGCCGCTGTTCCCTTGCTATGTTTTTGCACATTTTGATTATGAGCAGGGGCCGAATTTCACCTCTGTTCGATCGACTCGCGGCGTTGTTGACTTTGTTCGGTTTGGTGCACAACCAAAAGAAGTGCAAGACGACTTAGTGTCCGAATTGATACAGTTGGAAAAATGCTGTAACGACAACACTGCTTCAGAGTGCATGCCAAGGCCCGGTGACCAAGTTAGAGTGAAGAGCGGTCAGTTTGCAGGTATTGATGCCATCTTCCAAGAACAAGATGGTGAGAAACGGTCGATCATGCTGGTAAAAATGATCACCAAGCGAGTCCCCGTCAGTATCAAGAACAATGATTTAGATTTAAAATAACCAATGCTGCCAATGCCGAATCACAATCTGGAGCTGTAAATGGCCTAGAGCTTGGTTCGATTGGTATAAATCAAGCAGAGAAGCTAATGCTCCTCTACTTGATTTTATTATATTTGTTAAGAGTCAGATTTGTTCACCCAACGCTGGTGATTTAGTATGCGTCGTTGTGAACGGTTTGTATGGCACGGCCTGACGGGTCAACACAGTTTTGGAATGATTCATCCCACTCAATGGCTTTTGCTGACGAACAGGCGACGGAAGGGCCTCCAGGTACACACTCTGCTGCAGATGGCAAAGGGAAGAGCTCTTCAAAGATCTCGCGGTACACGTAACCTTCTTTTGTGGTTGGCGTGTTGTATGGGAAGCGGTATTGAGCCGTTTCCATCTGCTGATCCGTCACTTTTTGTTCTGCGACTTCTTTCAACGTATCAATCCAGCTGTAACCTACGCCATCAGAGAACTGCTCTTTTTGACGCCATGCGATTGATTCAGGCAAGTAGTGTTCGAAACATTCACGTAGAATGTGTTTTTCCATCTTACCGTTACCACACATTTTGTCCGCTGGGTTCAGACGCATCGCGACATCAATAAACTCTTTATCTAAGAATGGTACGCGACCTTCAACGCCCCATGCTGCTAGCGATTTGTTTGCGCGCGCGCAGTCAAACATGTTCAGCGCAAGCAGCTTACGTACCGTTTCTTCATGGAATTCTTTTGCGTTAGGTGCTTTGTGGAAGTACAAGTAACCACCAAAGATTTCATCAGCACCCTCGCCAGACAGCACCATCTTAATGCCCATTGCTTTAATTTTACGACCCATTAAGAACATAGGCGTGGATGCGCGGATAGTGGTCACATCATAAGTTTCGATGTGGTAAATCACGTCACGAATCGCATCGAGGCCTTCTTGAATCGTGTAAGTCATTTCATGGTGAACCGTACCAATTTGGTCGGCCACTTCTCGGGCGGCTTTTAAATCTGGTGCGCCCTCTAAGCCAACAGCAAAAGAGTGCAATTGAGGCCACCATGCTTCTGACTTTTCATCATCTTCAATACGCATTGCCGCAAAGCGTTTCGCTACGGCCGATGTGATTGATGAATCTAGGCCACCAGATAGCAGCACACCATATGGAACGTCAGTCATCAGTTGTCGCTTAACCGCTGCTTCAAGTGCTTCTGTTAATTCTTCCTTGCTGGTGGCGTTGCCTTGCACAGCTGCGTACTCATTCCAATCACGAATGTAATAGCGTTGTGGTGCTGAGTCTTTAGAACTGTAGTAACTGCCTGGAGGAAATTCGCTGACTGTTTTACAGACTGGTACAAGCGCTTTCATTTCAGACGCAACATAGTAGTTGCCGTGCTCGTCGTGACCTTGATAAAGAGGGATAATACCAATGTGATCACGACCTACTAGGTATTGGTCTTTCTCCTCATCGTAAAGGACAAAGGCAAAGATGCCGTTTAGTTCTTCAAGTAGGTCGACACCCATGTCTTGGTATAGCGCCAGAATAACTTCGCAGTCTGAGTCTGTTTGGAAATCGTACTTGCCTTCGTAGCGTGCACGGATTTCTTTGTGGTTGTAGATTTCACCGTTTACTGCAAGGATGAGTTTTTTATCAGGGCTGTATAGCGGTTGAGCACCACTATTTAAACCAACAATTGCTAAGCGCTCGTGCGCCAAAATTGCACGCTCAGAAGCGTAGATCCCAGACCAGTCTGGACCGCGATGACGAAGTTTTTTCGACATTTCTAATGCGATAGGGCGTAATGCAGCTGCATCACTTTTAATGTCTAAAATGCCAAAGACTGAACACATACAACATCCTTTTTAAACAAGATAATTTTTAATCGGTATGGCTTCAATTTGCCACTTTCAGTAAAAAAAGCAACGTTTTGTGATTATAAAAATAATAAAAAGCCTTTATGGTTGTATTTTATTTAAAAATAACCTTGTTTTGGTGAATGAAATCAAGGTTCGGTATGTAAAGTGAACAAAAAAGCCTTTCTAATGTTAGAAAGGCTCAAGGAAAATATTAATATCACTATCTATTTTTTTGCGTGAATGTCGGTTCAAGTTGTTGGCAGACATGCCGAGCAAATCCGCTGCCTGCCTCACTGTAAATGTTGAACGCGGCATCAACTCCATTTTCTAATAAACCTTCAAGCTGATCGGGGTATTCGGCAATAGCTGCAATTTGGCCTTTATAATGTCGACGCTGCAGCTGCTCTAGTGCTGTTTGGTTCCCTTGGTGATGGGGCATAGCAAGCAGCACCAGTTTTACATGACCAGTGTCTAAAATTCGCTCCCAAAAATCAGGGTCAGTAGCATCACCTGAAATAACATTGCGCCCCTCAGAGCGGTGTTTTTGCGCGGCGTCTTCACGAATTTCTATGCCGAGTGAAATTTTTCCGTAACGAGTGTGTAATTCATCGTAGGCGCCGGTGCCGATTCGACCCATACCAAGAATCAGTACTTGAGCATGACCTGGGTTGATTAGTTGGTCGCGCTGATTGAGCTTTTCTGCCGCAGTTTCTTGCAGCCATTTACCTGAGTGCTGATAAATTTTGTGGCCTAAACGGTTGAGTGGTGCAGAAATGATAAAGGATAGTGATACAGCGACAGCAATTGCGGCCAGAATATCACTCGGCATCCAGCCCATTGTGTATGCCAAGCCAGCCACAATTAAGCCAAATTCGCTGTAGTTGAACAACGACAAGGAGGCGAGTAAAGAGGTACGAACTCGAAATTTAAAGTAATTGAGCGTTACGAAGTACAGTAGCCCTTTTATTGGCAGCAACAAGATAAAGAGTAAGGCGAGTGCGACCCCAGTGAAGCTGAGCGAAGCCGACAAACCTATGTTTAAGAAAAAACAGACTAAGAACAGCTCTTTCATGTTAAATAGTGATTTCGACAATTCTGAAGCTTTAGGATGACCGGCGAGCAGCATACCTAGAATGAGGGCACCGAGATCTGGCTTCATGCCTACCAGTTCAAATAGTCCCGCTCCGACGACAAGTGCGAAGAAGACGCCGAATAGTACCAGCATTTCGCCGTGTCCGACTTTATCGAGCAGTTTATAGAAGAGTGGACGCAGTAAAGGAAGCGCAAACAAGCCAATTGCATACCATTCTGGGATCTTACCAGTAGAGACTGTAAGAAAAATCACGGCAAAGATGTCTTGCATGACTAAGATACCGATTGCAAGCATCCCATAGGTTGCATTCATTTCCCCTTTTTCTTGCAATGTTTTTACAGCAAAAACGGTACTAGAGAATGAGAGGGCAAAGGCCAGAAGCAAAATTTGGCCATTGTCCATGCTGGCAAGCGAGGTCAGACCTAGCAGTTTTAGGCCTGAAAGCGCCAGCGCAAAAAAAGCGGTTGAAAGTAGATTATGTGCGGTCGCTCCTCCCCAAATCTCTTTGGTAAGCAGTGTTTTTACATCGAGTTTAAGCCCGATAGTAAAAAGGAGGAGGGTAACCCCGAGATCAGCAAGAGTGACGATAACATCATTGTTTTGATAACCGAATGCATGTAACCCAAACCCTGCTAATAAAAAGCCGACGAGGGGAGGAAGAGTGCATTTCAGTGCAATAAAGCCAGCTAAAAAAGCGGTTGTAATTAAAATAATTTCCATACTATTAAGCGAGATTCCTGATCGACAAAAACGGGCTGTGAAAACACAGCCCGAGATTGTAACTCAATTAGTTGTATAAGCTTAGTCTTCTAGTAACTTTTGTAACAAAACTCCGTTCAACATGGCACGCTTGATCATTGCGAATGCGCCCATTGTCGGATGTTTATCAATATGTGAGGCAACAATAGGAAGATCGTTATGGAAAGTTTTTAGTGACTGATTGACTACGTTACGTTTAATTGCTGGAAATACAATCTCTTCTGCGGCAGTAATGTCACCTGCGATAATAATTTTTTGAGGGTTAAACAAGTTGACAGTAATTGCTATCGCTTTACCTAATTGATTGCCAACGCGCACAAGACTCTGTTGTGCCAGTTCATCCCCACTCACTGCGTGCTTACAAACATCTTCAATCGTGATGTTCTCGACCTCAGTAAGGCTTGATTCATACCCTTGAGCAATCAGTTGTGTTACTCGCTGAATAATTGCAGGGTTCGCCGCCACTGTTTCTAAACAGCCAAAGTTGCCACACTGACATTGTTCACCAAGAGGATCGATTTGGATATGGCCGATTTCGCCAACGTTGCGGTTAAAACCAAGGAATACTTGACCGTTGACGATAATACCTGCGCCAGTTCCACGGTGGACGCTAACTAAAATTGAGTCCTGACAATCTTGGCTTGCACCAAAATAATGTTCTGCCAGCGCCATTCCACGCACGTCGTTACCGACAAAACATGCAGTACTGAATTTCTCGGCCACGATTTCACCAAGAGCAAGGTTGTCGATGTCGGTGTTTGGCATGTACTCAACCACACCTGTCGTTGGGTTAACCAAGCCTGGTAGTGTAATGCCGATTGCAATGAGTTGATCTATTTTGTCTTCACAACGATTTACGAACCCTTTTAAAAGCTCAATAAGTCCGGCGATCAGGTCTACTTGGTTGGTGTAGTGAAGTTCATATTGATCTTCAGTTATCGCTGTGCCACCTAAGTCGTACAAACAGAATTGCACGTAGTCTCGACCTAAGCGAACGGCAACAGAGTGGAAGGGTTTGACCTCCGTGGTCAACGAAATCGCTCGTCGACCACCAGTCGAAGCTTGTTGAGCGACCTCTTTAATGAGGCCGCGCTCTAAAAGTTGGCGGGTTATTTTGGTAACACTGGCTGGTGCGAGTTGACTCACATCCGCAACTTGAATGCGGGAAATAGGACCTTGCTGATCTATCAGTCTATATACCGCAGCGCTGTTAAGCTGTTTTACTAAATCTACATTACCAATCTGTCCGCCATTCATGCTTAATTTTGCTCGTATTGTCCGTTAACTATCGTCGCTTTGACATTGAAGTCACGATCGAAAATAGTCAGGTTTGCCACCATGCCTTTTCGAACTCGGCCTAGTCGATCCTCAACACCAATTGCGGTTGCTGGGTACAAAGTAGCCATTCGTAGAGCTTCGTCTAAAGCGATCCCCGCGTGCTCAACTGAATTCTGAACTGCTTCAATCATAGTCAGAGCTGAACCGCCTAGTGTGCCATTTTCATCCACACACTTACCATCTCGGTAATATACTTTCTTACCGACAAAAATAAAGTGATCAATGTTAGCACCTGCTGGAGCTGTGGCATCCGTCACCAAAATGAGCTTTTCACCTTTAATTTTATGAGCAATTCGGATGTTAGCGTAGTCGACGTGGAAACCATCAGCGATAATGCCAGCATAAACTTCAGGAGTATCGTATATTGCACCAACAACGCCAGGTTCGCGGCCCATCATTGGCGTCATAGCGTTAAAGAGGTGTGTAGCGAAAGTAATACCAGCTTCAAAGCCTTTACGCGCTTCTGCGTAGGTTGCATTAGTATGGCCAATAGAAACGACAACTCCGGCTGCTTTCAGACGAGAAATATGTTTAGGGTCGTTTTGTTCTGGCGCCAGCGTTACTTTGGTAATGATGTCGGCGTTTGAGCAGATAAGATCAATCATTCCTTCGTCAGAAGGACGGATAAAATCGACATTGTGAATGCCTTTTTTCGCAACGTTAAGGTAAGGGCCTTCTAAGTGCAGACCTAGTGACTGATTTTTGAATTTGTTGTGGTATTCACGAGCGGCAGAGATAGCCGCGCGCATATCTTCATCGGAAGATGTGATAAGCGTAGGGAGAAAACTCGTGCATCCGGACTTAAGATTCGCTTCATGCATAATTTGCATCGTTTCTGGTGTGATAGCGTCATTTAACATTACCCCACCACATCCGTTAAGTTGAAGATCAATAAAGCCAGGGCAGAGGTTTGCCCCCCCCAAATCTTGAATTGTGGTGCTTTGTGGTAGTTCGGCAACAGGCACAATAGATTGAATCAGGTCGTTTTCGATGATGACAGCGTGATCGGTAAGAACATCACTACCGGTATAGATTTTACAATTACTTAGCGCGTACATAGTCAGCTAGTCCTTATAGATGAGAATTCAATTTCTGTATCGTTACCTAAGTGGTGATTACATGAGCCTTGTGGATACTTAGTTTGTATCACTGAATTAGATAACGAGTTAAATGCAGCAAGTTGCGTTTTTCGATGATGTTTTTAAGGTAACTAACTGAAAATTTAATGAGTTATTTGTTTTTTTATGATTCTTTTTCAGAGCGAAGTTACGGTGAGTTACTTGCCTAAATACCAAAATAACACCGATTCTGCTTTGCATAAAGTGCGAGAATATTATCTCTAAAACACCATTCTTTTGTATAATAAAATAAGTTTTATGATCTCGCTAGCAAAAACCTTCTGAAAGGGCAAGTTCAGGTGATTATGATCACAAACAGTGAGCTTTTAATTTGCGGGGCAAAATTAATATCATAAACTGAGCATGACTAAATTGGACGACTAAAATAAGTCATTCAACATAACATCTAATCCTATAGGGGGAACTAAAGGTGAATATTCTCGGATACTTCCAGAAGGTGGGTAAGGCGCTTATGGTGCCGGTCGCCACACTTCCTGCAGCAGCAATACTCATGGGTATTGGCTACTGGATCGACCCAAATGGCTGGGGCGCGAACAGTGCACTTGCTGCATTTCTTATTAAAGCTGGTGCAGCAATTATTGACAATATGTCAGTATTGTTCGCTGTTGGTGTTGCTTACGGAATGTCTAAAGACAAAGATGGCGCCGCTGCACTTTCAGGCTTCGTGGGCTTCTTAGTTGTCACAACGCTTTTGGCCCCTGGTGCAGTAGCACAAATTCAAGGCATTGACCCAAGTGAAGTATCGGCTGCATTTGGTAAAATCAATAACCAGTTCGTAGGTATCTTGGTTGGTATTGTTTCTGCTGAATTGTACAACCGTTTTTCTCACGTAGAGCTGCACAAAGCACTGGCGTTTTTCTCTGGTAAGCGTCTTGTACCGATCCTAACTTCTTTTGCTGGTATCGTTATTGCGTTCATTTTAATGTACGTTTGGCCATCAGTTTACGGCGGTCTGGTAAGTTTTGGTGAAAGCATTCAAGGTATGGGTGAAGCAGGTGCAGGTGTTTACGCATTCTTCAACCGTCTTCTAATTCCTGTTGGTCTGCACCATGCACTAAACTCAGTGTTCTGGTTTGATGTTGCTGGTATTAATGATATTCCAAACTTCCTTGGCGGTGCGAAATCATTAGCTGAAGGCACGGCAACGGTAGGTGTTACGGGGATGTACCAAGCAGGCTTCTTCCCAATCATGATGTTTGGTTTACCGGGTGCTGCTCTAGCGATGTATCATACTGCGAAATCAAAGAATAAAGAGAAAGTGGCATCTATCATGATTGCGGCTGCGTTTGCTTCATTCTTTACCGGTGTAACAGAACCACTTGAATTTGCATTCATGTTCCTTGCTCCAGGACTGTACGTTCTTCACGCAGCATTGACTGGTGTATCAGTTTATATCGCGGCATCAATGCAGTGGATTGCAGGTTTCGGTTTCTCTGCTGGTTTAGTCGACTTAGTATTGTCAACTCGTAACCCGCTAGCAGTGAACTGGTACATGCTCATTGTACAAGGTCTTGGTTTCTTTGCGGTTTACTACTTCGTGTTCCGTACAGTGATTGTTAAGTTTGGTCTTAAAACACCAGGACGTGAAGATGATGAAGAAGCTTCATCTAATAACGTGGTTGGATCAAGCAGTTCTTCTGAGCTTGCTCGTCAATACTTGAAAGCACTTGGCGGTCATGACAACCTAAGTTCTATCGACGCCTGTATTACTCGTTTGCGCCTTTCTGTTAAAGATATGAGCGTTATCAATGAGAAAACTCTGAAAGATCTTGGAGCTATGGGAGTTGTGAAGCTTGGTACAAACAATCTACAAGTTATCCTTGGTCCATTAGCAGAGATTGTTGCTGGTGAGATGAAGAATGTATCAAAAGATGAAGACTTAAGTGGTGTCCAGCTACCAGCTTAACTGTTTAACAGTGGTGTGATTGTTTGTTATTAGTATTGCAGACACTTGATACTACAACATTGAAAAAGGCCTCCTCAGGAGGCCTTTTCTTGTTTTGGCACTTTGAATCTGCCGTGCTTTCGCATTAACTCGATAAATATTGTCGTTTTAGCGCGAGTTCTTGTTGTTTAATTGGTTAGAATTGTGGATCATTAGAAATAATGCGCTCTGCAAAGCCGTGATTGGATGTAGAGTTCCGTTTTCTCTGACAATACTATTATTTTGAGGTGCTATAGATGAGTGAAGCTGATGCTCGTCCATCAAACTTTATTCGCCAGATCATTGATAAAGATCTAGCGGATGGCAAACACACTAGCGTGCATACTCGATTTCCGCCGGAACCAAATGGTTATCTGCATATCGGTCATGCAAAGTCTATCTGTTTGAACTTCGGTATTGCTCAGGACTACCAGGGTCAATGTAATCTACGTTTTGACGATACGAACCCTGAAAAAGAAGACATCGAATACGTTGAGTCTATCAAGAAAGATGTAAACTGGTTGGGCTTTGAGTGGAGTGGTGAAGTATGTTACTCATCAAACTACTTCGATAAGCTTTACGAATATGCAATTGAATTGATTAACAAAGGCCTAGCGTACGTAGATGAGCTAAGTCCAGAGCAGATTCGTGAATACCGTGGTACGCTGAAAGCGCCAGGTAAACCTAGCCCGTACCGTGACCGTTCTGTTGAAGAAAACCTAGCGCTATTTGAAAAAATGCGTGCAGGTGGATTTGAAGAAGGCAAAGCATGTCTTCGTGCTAAGATCGACATGGGCTCTTCATTTATGGTGATGCGTGATCCTGTGCTTTACCGTGTGCGTTTTGCGACTCACCATCAAACAGGTGATAAGTGGTGCATTTATCCAATGTACGACTTTACGCATTGTATCTCTGATGCACTTGAAGGCATTACGCACTCTATTTGTACGCTAGAATTCATGGATAACCGTCGTCTTTATGATTGGGTGCTAGACAACATCACGATTGATTGCCGTCCACACCAGTATGAGTTTAGCCGTCTAAATCTTGAATACACAGTGATGTCCAAGCGTAAGCTTAACCAGCTAGTGACAGAAAAACTGGTAGATGGTTGGGATGACCCACGTATGCCGACGGTATCTGGCCTACGTCGTCGTGGTTTTACACCAGCTTCAATTCGCGAATTTTGTAAGCGCATTGGTGTAACAAAACAAGAGAATATGATTGAGTTCAGTTCTCTAGAATCTTGTATTCGTGATGACCTAAACGAAAATGCACCACGTGCCATGGCAGTATTGGATCCCGTTAAGGTTGTTATCGAAAACTTTAAAGAAGGCGTGGTAGAAACGCTGACGGTTGCTAATCACCCAAACAAACCTGAAATGGGTGTGCGTGAAGTGCCATTTACGCGTGAATTATGGATCGAGCGCGATGATTTCCGTGAAGAAGCAAACAAAAAGTACAAGCGTTTGGTTCTAGGTAAAGAAGTGCGTCTACGTGGAGCTTACGTGATTAAGGCAGAGCGCATTGAGAAAGACACAGAAGGTAATATTACGACTATCTTCTGTTCTTACGATATGGATACGCTAGGTAAGAACCCAGAAGACGGGCGTAAGGTAAAAGGTGTGATCCATTGGGTCTCGGCTGATAAGGCATTACCTGCTGAAATTCGTCTATATGATCGTTTATTTACCGTTCCAAACCCGGGCGCAGCAGAAGATTTTGCTTCTACAATCAACCCTGAATCTTTAGTTGTGATCAATGGTTTGGTCGAGCCTAGCCTAGCGTCTGCAGAAGCAGAGAAAGGCTATCAGTTTGAACGTACAGGTTACTTCTGTGTGGACTCGAAAGATTCTTCAGCAGATAATCTAGTATTCAACCGTACGGTTGGTCTACGTGATACATGGGCAAAGATAGAGAATCAATAATCTCATAAATGCTAATACTAATAAAAATGCCAGCTACTGCTGGCATTTTTATTATCGGAATCATATTTATAGATTGTAAGAAACAAAAAACGCCAGCAGTAGCTGACGTTCATTTTAAGTCTATAAGCAATTATTTTGCTGATTTGTGTGCATTTGGATTGTCTTTACAACCACCGTCACGACACTTACCGTACAAGTATAGGCTATGATTGGTTAACGTTACATTGTACTTAGCTGCAATCTCACGTTGACGTTCTTCAATTACTTCGTCAGAAAACTCAATAACTTCACCACAGTCTAGACAAACTAGGTGATCATGGTGATGTTGAGTCGATAATTCGAAGACTGACTTACCACCTTCAAAGTGGTGGCGAGTTACGATACCAGCATCATCGAATTGGTTGAGAACTCGATAAACAGTTGCTAGGCCAATTTCTTCACCTAGGTCAATCAACTTTTTGTACAAATCTTCAGCACTGATGTGCTGGCAGTCTGGCTGCTGAAGTACTTCTAGAATTTTTAGCCTTGGAAGGGTTACTTTTAAACCCGCATCCTTCAGCGCCTGATTATTATCTGACATATACTTTCCCGTTGGATCATCTGCAGCGATTTAACAGAATTTAATCTGATTACCATTATAGGATAAGCGCTGAGAACATTAAACCACGAACTTCAAAGGGTTAATAGATTCTTTTTGTAAATTGGAAACTCGTCGATTATATTACAGATCTGACCAGTTACAAATTTATAACATGAGCTTAGAGAGGGCACGGATCGTAATGAATAAGCGACTTGCAAAGGTATACAAACCAGGGATTGTAAAACTCTCGTTGAATATTTGGCCCCCATTCTGGGGAGCTGGAATTAAAATCTTACATATTTCTGACGACTTTCGAACAGTGAAGGTGCGTTTGAAGCTTCGCTGGTGGAATAAAAATGCCAATCGGACCCAATATGGTGGCAGTATTTTCTCCCTCACTGATCCAATTTATTCACTTATGTTGATGGGCATTTTACGCGAAGAATATTACGTGTGGGATAAACAGGCGAGCATCAATTTTATCAAGCCGGGGGTGAGTGATTTATTTGCAGATTTTGAAGTTACGGAAGGGATGCTGGAAGATATTTATCAAATAACACGCAATGGAGAAAAGTGCTTTCCGGAGTTTATTACTCATGTCAAAGATAAGCAGGGTAATGTCGTGTCTGAGGTTCAGCGCAAGCTCTATGTAAGAAAGAAACCGCAGTATCGTGAAGAGGAAGAACTCAGCAATGCTCTGTAATAAGTGCATACAAAAAGACCTCCAAGTGGAGGTCTTCAAAATGCTTACTCAGCCTTCAAGTTCTGCTAGGCACATTTCTTCGTAAATCTGTTTAACCCAGTTCTCTACACGTTCGTCCGTCAGTTCCGGTTGACGATCTTCGTCAATACATAGGCCTACGAATTGGCTCTCATCACCCTCAACAAGTGCTTTCGATGCTTCAAATTCATAGGTGTCAGTTGACGTATGGCCAAGGATTGTCCCACCTTTAGACTCAACGATGTCGCGTACTGTACCCATCGCATCACAGAAGTATTCTGCGTAGTCTTCTTGGTCGCCACAGCCAAAGATAGCCACTAGCTTAGTAGAGAAATCGATCTGCTCAAGCTCAGGGAAGAAGTCATCCCAATCACATTGTGCCTCGCCGTAGTACCAAGTTGGGATACCTAAAAGAAGAAGATCAAAGTTATCGATGTCCTCTTTGCTGCTTTTTGCGATGTCTTGAACGTGAACTAAGTGCTTACCTAGTTGCTTTTGAATCATCTTTGCAACGGCTTCAGTATTACCTGTGTCGCTACCGAAGAAGATACCTACACTTGCCATAGAGTCTATACCTTTACATTGTTTGTTATTGGCGATGGTACTGAGGGTTTAACCTAACCCTGAGCCTTCCCAAGTTAGCTGAATTACACCTTTTGCCACAAAACCAGCACAGCCTAGGAAAAGGACTAACCATACAATACGACGACCAAAAACAGGTACATTGCCTTGCTTTAGCACATCTTTTATCGCCATCCCGATGAAAAAGAAGATAGCAGCAAAAAGAAGATCGAGCCCAATAGACTCGAGCATATCCATATAGTCGTAAAGCATTTTAGCCCTTCATGCCGAAAATTCTTGGGCGAACTATACCACTGTTAAACGGTAAAGTTAATGCACTACAAGAAGGGTTATTTCAATAATCTATCGTTGCTTTCCGAATTTGTTAACTCGAAATGTATTTCCGTATCACTCTCATTACTTCAGCGGGTTTTTCTGCATGCAACCAGTGACCTGTGTTAGCGATAATATGTGCTTTCGCTTGCTTGAACTGCTTTTGTACCGCTGGTTGGTGCTCTGGCATTAAGTAATCGGAATCACCACCTTTGACAAACAGTGTTGGTATTTCTGTGGGAATGATTTCCTGCCAGCCAATAATTTCTGTGTAATTATTAAAAAGGTTTTGTACGTTGAACCGCCAGTCCATTTTATCGCCATTTTTGTAAAGAGATTTAGAAAGAAATTGCCTCACAGCATCAATGTCAATATGTTGAGCAAGAATATCCATCGCTTGTTGACGGTTGGCAGGACTGTCTTTGATAACGGCATGTAAACCGTTGAACACGTTGTCGTGGCGATTTGTCGTATAAGCGACCGGAGCCATGTCGAGTACGACCAACTGTTTGACGAGCTCTGGAGCAATCTCCACCAGTGTCATCGCGACCTTTCCACCCATTGAATGCCCAATAACAATAGATGGATCAACATTTAAGTATTGTAGGAGTTGCGCCACATCTTTTGCCATCTCATTGTAATTATGGGTATCAGAATGAAAAGAGAGGCCATGATTTCGTAGGTCGATACTGATCACTGAGTGATCTTTTATAAGGTCACGAGCTAGTAGGCCCAGATTACTTAAACTACCAAACAATCCGTGAATCAAAACAACTGTTTGGCCTTGGCCTTCCTGCTTATAATGGAGTAATGCTGACATTTTATCTTATTCGTGATGGGTTTAACGTGGAGTATCCGAGAGGATCTCGTTATAATCCCCCAGAGTTTAAACACTGAGAATGTGAAAAGCGAATGAAAACAATTGAGGTTGATGAGGATCTATACCGTTACATTGCTGGCCAGACTCAGCATATCGGTGAAAGTGCCTCGGATATTTTGCGACGCCTTTTAAACCTTGATGGTCAGTTGCAGGAAGCTGAAGCCGCTCCTGTAGTAGAAAAGCCACAAGGGATTGTAGTAAGTAAAGATGCGGGTAAAACAGAATTGGTTGATGTAGTGAAAGAAATGCGTTCGCTGCTAATTTCTGATGAGTTTGCCGCTCTAAATAAAGCGATTGATCGCTTTATTTTAGTACTATCGACCTTACATCAATTAAATCCAGAAGGGTTCGCTCAGGCTACGAATGTGAAGGGGCGCAAGCGCGTTTACTTTGCAAATAATGAAGAAACCTTATTGGCAAACGGTAATACGACCAAGCCAAAAGCCATTCCTGGCACGCCATTTTGGGTAATCACGAACAACAATACCAGTCGTAAAAGACAGATGGTTGAACAAGTGATGGCACACATGGGTTTCCAATCTGAGTTAATAGAAAAAGTAACAGGTTCAATCTAAGAAACCTGATAGAAGCCTCATAATGTACCGCAATTAGTGGATATTATGGGGCTTTTTTAATTTTACTATTTTTAGAAGAAAGGATGTCAAACATGGCTATACACCCTCGTGCTGGGCAAAAAGCGCAGCAGGAAGATCTTCACAATATTCCAGCATTAGTTGCCAATTATTTCTTGCTTCAACCTGATGCGATGAACCCAGAACATCAGGTTGAATTTGGTACATCGGGTCACCGTGGTACCGCAGATAAGCATACATTTAATGCAAACCACATTTTGGCTATTGCTCAAGCGGTTGCTGAAGTTCGTGCCCAGCGGGGAACGACAGGGCCACTGTTTGTCGGTAAAGATACTCACGCACTTTCTGAGCCTGCTTTTTCAAGCGTGATTGAAGTTTTGATTGCAAATGGCGTAAAAGTCATCGTTCAGAAGAATAATGGTTACACACCAACGCCAGGCATTTCTCATGCGATCCTGACGTATAACACCAAACATGTTGAAAGTGCAGATGGTATTGTGATCACACCTTCTCATAACCCACCACAAGACGGCGGTATCAAGTATAACCCAACTCATGGTGGTCCAGCGGAAGCTGAGCTGACACAAGCGATTGAAGATCGAGCCAATAAGTTAATTGCTGATGGTCTAAAAGAGGTCAAACGTCTTCCTCTAGCAGAGGCAAAAGCATCTGATTTGTTTGTTGAGATGGATTTAGTAAAACCATACATCGATGATCTAGTGAACGTTATCGATATGGAAGCGATTCAAAAGGCAAACCTGAAAATAGGTGTAGACCCACTGGGTGGAAGTGGTATCGACTATTGGCGTCAAATTGGTCAGGCATACAACTTAGATTTAACCCTAGTGAGCGAAGCTATTGACCCGTCTTTCCAATTCATGTCGTTAGATAAAGATGGTGTAGTGCGTATGGACTGTTCTTCTCCATACGCAATGGCAGGACTGCTCGCTCTGAAAGATGAATACGATTTGGCGTTTGGTAATGATCCTGACTACGATCGTCACGGTATTGTAACGCCAAAAGGTTTGATGAACCCGAACCACTTTCTAGCAGTATGTATCGATTATTTGTACCGTCATCGCGATGCGTGGAGCAAAGACGTTGCCGTTGGTAAAACACTGGTATCAAGTGCTCTTATTGATCGTGTAGTAACTGACCTAGGTCGTGAGCTTTGTGAAGTGCCTGTAGGCTTTAAATGGTTTGTTGATGGCCTTTACAACGGTAAGTTTGGCTTTGGTGGTGAAGAGAGTGCAGGCGCATCTTTTCTTCGTAAAGATGGTACGCCTTGGTCAACAGACAAAGACGGTATCCTGCTTTGTTTGCTTGCTGCTGAGATTACAGCAGTAACAGGTAAGAACCCTCAAGAGTACTACGAAGAGCTTGCCGCTAAGCACGGTGAGTCGAAGTACAATCGAATCCAAGCGGTAGCAAATGGTCCGCAAAAAGACGTGCTGAAGAAACTGTCGCCAGAAATGGTCTCTGCAGAAACATTAGCGGGTGATCCAATTACGGCTCGTCTAACACATGCGCCTGGTAACGGGGCTGCGATCGGTGGGTTAAAAGTCACCACTGAAAACGGTTGGTTTGCTGCGCGTCCATCGGGCACTGAAGATATTTACAAAATTTACTGCGAAAGCTTCAAAGGTGAAGAACACCTCAAACAAATTGAAGCGGAAGCGCAAGAAATTGTGAATCAAGTATTTGCCGAAGCAGGTCTGTAAGAAGCAATCAGATTGTAACTACATAAAGCAAAGGGTTGATGTCAAAGCATCAACCCTTTTACTTTTTAAGAGTACTAAGTAGCGTTATTCTCTGGCCATGAATCCGGCACTACAAACCAGAATTGACCGTCCTCTGTTTGTGCATGCACAAATCGGTTTAAGGGCTTTTCAATAGGGTGAGAGAAATCTTCTGTACCAATCGCCCAATAAGGTTTATGTAAGTGATACAGTGATTTGCCGATTAACTCCCACTGGCTTTGATAACACCAATAGCCATTAATCTGACTTGGATTTAGCTCAAAGCCTAAGCATTCTGTTGGCGTTGATTCAGCAGAAAAAGGGTTGATATAAAGGCGGCCTTGCATTAATAAACGCTTTTCAGGCGAAGTATCTAACGGAAGAATTTGTTGGAACTCAGGCCGTTCACTCATTTTCAATTGGTGGGTGAGCATTCTATCAAGCTTTTTATGCAGCTGATCGTGAGCATTTGGACCGTACCAGATCCCTTTATGTAGAAGATAAAATTTAATCGCGACTTCCCAGTGTTCTAATCGGTCGTCTTCTTTATTTTTTAACATCAAGTCTATCGCACCAATTGTTCTACCATTGGCGTCATTTAGCTGGATTTCTTCTGCGATAAGTTGATAGCGATTTGAGCTGACGAGAGCAGACGTACACAAATGTTGATATAGAAATCCCAACCTCGGATTGCCATGGTATTGTTCAGAGTTATCTAGAGGTGTAATAGATAAATGTTCTAAGGTTGCAAATGGAAGGCACAACTGAAAAAGTGGCGGCGAAGAAACGATCCATTGATAAAAGCGTTGCAGTTGATTCATCCATATTCCTTAACAGCGTTGAAGAGATGATAAGCCGTACTATTGTAACTAAATTTAGTTATGAGGACAGGGTGGCTAGCATCGCGATCAAGGTTCGAGATACACTTTGAGGTACGCGCTACAAATTGGAAGTGATAGATAATGAATAATTTAAAGCTAGAACAGGTTCTTACTGACAAACTGTCACCACAGTCAATTAAAGACTATGCCCCAAATGGATTACAGGTAGAAGGGACATCAGCCATAAAACGAGTTGTCACTGGCGTAACCGCGTCTCAAGCCTTGATTGATAAAGCCATTGAGATCAACGCCGATGCACTATTAGTCCATCACGGGTACTTCTGGAAAGGAGAACCTGAGCCAATTCGTGGTATGAAAGGCAAGCGAATACGTAGTTTGATCAAAAATGATATCAATCTATACAGCTATCACCTCCCACTAGATATTCATCCCGAATTGGGAAATAACGCAGAACTTGCGCGTTTGCTAGAAATTGACGTAGTAGGTGGTTTAGAAGCACATCCTCAGTCAGTCGCGATGTGGGGGCGTTTGAAAAAGCCGATGTATGGCATTGAATTTGCAAATAAAATAAATCAAGTGCTTAATAGAGAGCCTTTACATATTGCCCCTGAACATGTCGATAAAATCATTGAAACTGTCGGTTGGTGTACTGGCGGAGGGCAAGACTTCATTGAGCTGGCCGTACAACATGGATTAGATGCCTTTATTTCCGGTGAAATTTCTGAGCGCACAACCTATACCGCACGTGAGATGGGTATTCACTATTTTGCGGCGGGTCATCACGCAACAGAAAGATATGGTGTTAAGGCGCTCGGTGAGTGGTTGGCGGCTGAGTACGGGATAGACGTAGTGTTTATTGATATTGATAATCCGGTTTAATACCGCGCAGCGTCGAAGTCGAGGGCTTACATTGATTAAAACAACAAAAAGGGTTGAGATGCCTATCTCAACCCTTTTTGTTTATCATCTATCATTCAAACTGAATGATTATTCGCGCTCGTGAAGTGGTGAAAATTCACGCTGCGTTTCACCAGTGTAAAGCTGACGAGGACGACCGATACGGTTCAGTGGATCGCTGTGCATTTCGTTCCAGTGAGCAATCCAACCGATGGTACGAGAAATCGCAAAGATTACTGTAAACATCGACACAGGAATACCGATAGCTTTCAGGATGATACCAGAATAGAAGTCTACGTTTGGATATAGTTTCTTCGACACAAAGTATTCGTCTGATAGTGCAATGCGCTCTAGTTCCATTGCCACATCAAGCAATGGATCGCTGATGTTTAATTCTTTAAGAACTTCGTGACACGTTTCGCGCATTACTGTTGCACGCGGGTCGTAATTTTTGTAAACACGATGACCAAAGCCCATCAAGCGGAATGGGTCATCTTTGTCTTTTGCTCGAGCGACATATTCAGGGATGTTATCGACGCTGCCAATTTCTTCTAGCATTCTCAAACAGGCTTCGTTTGCACCGCCGTGAGCAGGGCCCCAAAGTGAGGCTATACCCGCGGCAATACAAGCGAATGGATTAGCACCAGATGAACCAGCCAAGCGTACGGTTGAAGTCGATGCGTTTTGCTCGTGATCCGCATGTAGCGTGAAAATTTTATCCATCGCACGTGCAACAACAGGGTTAACTTCGTACTCTTCACATGGATTGGAGAACATCATGTGCAAGTAGTTTTCCGCATAGCTTAGATCGTTGCGAGGGTAGATAAATGGTTGGCCAATCGAATATTTGTAACACATTGCCGCCAAGGTCGGCATTTTCGATAGCAAACGGTAGGCCGCTATATCTCGGTGTTTATTGTTGTTAACGTCAAGTGAGTCATGGTAGAAAGCTGCCAGAGCACCGACGACACCACACATTACAGCCATGGGATGAGCGTCGCGTCGGAAGCCATGGAAGAAGCTTGCGATTTGCTCATGAACCATAGTGTGACGAGTTACGGTCGTTTTAAATTTTTCGTATTGTTCTCGGGTAGGGGCTTCACCGTAAAGAAGGATGTAGCACACTTCTAAATAATCGGCGTTATTGGCTAATTGATCAATCGGGAAACCGCGATGCAAAAGAATACCGTTGTCGCCATCAATGTAAGTGATTGATGATTCACAAGATGCAGTGGCAAGAAAACCGGGGTCAAAAGTAAAGTAACCATTGGCTCCCAGCTTACGAACATCAATTACAGGTGTACCGAGCGTACCGTCCATAATTGGCAGTTCGATTGGCGCTTGACCTTCAACATGAAGGGTCGCTTTCTTATCCGCCATAACAATCTCCTTTGTTTATTATTTAATCCGTCCAGGATGTTTATGTGCCATTTTTGTACTGGTGTTAAGGCTTAAAGTCAATTCTTCTCCATCTTTGTGTGCACTTATTATGATTTTTCTCATGAAAATCGTTAAAAATCTGTTCTATGTAGCATAATTTGTTACATCAATTGTATTAGAATGTTGCTCGCCGTATATTGGCTTAGAAAATTTTAGTTAAATCCTTATAAGTTCGGGGCTAGAAACAAAGAGTGAGGTTTGTCGCTGGACTCCGTAGGTTAACAAATAGTTTACAATCATCGTGGTGCTTATCTGTGATTGTTGTTAATCAGATGTTAACTTTTGTACGTTTGGAAGCTGAAATTGGTTATAACAATAAATGCTCAATGGAGCTGAGTGAGCAAGCCCGTGAAAGAAAGAAAGTCAAGACCTGTTAATTTAGATTTACAGACCATCCACTTTCCTATCACAGCAATCGCATCGATCCTACACCGTGTGTCTGGGGTAATTACGTTTGTTGCGGTGGGTATACTACTTTGGTTACTGTCCATTTCTCTGTCATCCCCAATGGGTTTTATGGAAGCCGCAGACATCGTCGATAGCTTCTTCGTAAAATTCATCTTATGGGGAATCCTGACTGCACTTGCCTACCATATTGCTGGCGGTATCCGCCATCTGTTGATGGATCTAGGTCATTTTGAAGAGCTCGATTCTGGCATGATGAGCGCGAAAGTCGCGTTTGGTGCAACTGCAGTATTATCACTATTGGCGGGGATCTTGGTATGGTAAAACACGTATCTTCATTTGGTCGTAATGGTGTTCATGATTACCTATTGATTCGTGCAACAGCCATCATTATGACGCTATACACGATTTATCTGATCAGCTTTTGCGCGTTTTCAGATATCTCTTACGCATCTTGGACCCAATTCTTTGGTGGTACCTTCACTAAAGTATTCACCATGTTGGCCCTTGTTTCGATACTGATTCATGCGTGGATTGGTTTGTGGCAAGTATTAACTGACTACATTAAGTGCTCTATGCTTCGCGGTGCGCTTCAACTTGGTGTTATTGCCGTATTATTCGGCTATGTCTTCTCTGGTCTATTTATTCTGTGGGGTGCGTAAGTGTCTATTCCAGTTCGTGAGTTTGATGCCGTGGTAATCGGCGCTGGTGGTGCAGGTATGCGTGCTGCACTACAAATTTCAGAACAAGGCTTGTCATGTGCTTTGTTATCTAAAGTCTTCCCAACTCGTTCTCATACTGTTTCCGCGCAGGGCGGTATTACTGTTGCCTTAGGTAACTCGCACAAGGACGATTGGCAGTGGCATATGTATGATACGGTGAAAGGTTCCGATTACATCGGCGACCAAAATGCAATCGAATACATGTGTAAGAATGGCCCCGAGTCGGTTATCGAGCTGGAGAAAATGGGTCTCCCATTCTCTCGTTTTGATAATGGCTCAATTTATCAACGTCCATTTGGTGGCCAGTCGAAAGAGTTTGGTGGTGAGCAAGCTGCACGTACAGCGGCAGCAGCAGACCGTACTGGTCACGCACTTCTTCACACGCTTTATCAACAAAATGTGAAACACAAAACCACCATCTTCTCGGAATGGTATGCACTAGACTTGGTGAAAAATCAAGACGGCGCGGTGATGGGTTGTACAGCGATTTGTATGGAAACAGGTGAAATCTGTTACTTCAAATCAAAAGCAACGATTCTAGCAACGGGTGGTGCAGGTCGCATTTACGCGTCGACCACAAACGCACATATCAACACAGGTGACGGTGTAGGTATGGCACTGCGTGCAGGCGTACCAATGCAAGACATGGAAATGTGGCAGTTCCACCCAACGGGTATCGCTGGTGCAGGTGTTCTTGTAACAGAGGGTTGTCGTGGTGAAGGTGGTTACCTTCTAAACAAAGATGGCGAACGCTTCATGGAGCGCTATGCTCCTAACGCGAAAGACCTTGCTGGTCGTGACGTGGTTGCACGTTCAATGATGATTGAAATTCGTGAAGGCCGTGGTTGTGATGGTCCTTGGGGGCCACACATCAAGTTGAAATTGGATCACCTTGGTAAAGAAGTGCTTGAGTCACGCCTGCCTGGTATCTGTGAGCTGTCTCGTACCTTTGCGCACGTTGATCCAGTGAAAGAGCCAATTCCAGTAATTCCAACTTGTCACTACATGATGGGTGGTGTGCCTACGCAAGTATCTGGCCAAGCAATCAAGCAAAAGGCTGACGGTAGCGAGATGGAAGTGCAAGGTCTATACGCATGTGGTGAGATTGCTTCTGTATCGGTTCACGGTGCAAACCGTCTAGGCGGTAACTCATTACTAGACTTGGTCGTATTTGGTCGAGCAACAGGCCTACATCTTGGTGAAACGTTAGCAGCACAAGCGGAAGCGCGTCCTGCGACGGAGTCTGACATCGAAGCTTCTCTTGCACGAACTATGCGTTGGGAGAACAGCACCGGTGGTGAAGACCCAGTTCAAATCCGTAAAGACCTACAAGCATGCATGCAAAACAGTTTCTCGGTATTCCGTGAAGGCGATGCAATGGCAACAGGTCTAGAAGAGCTGAAAGTGATTCGTGAACGTCTGAAAGATGCACACTTAGCGGATAAGTCTTCTGAGTTCAATACACAGCGTATTGAGTGTCTCGAACTAGACAATTTGATGGAAACTGCGCTCTCTACTGCTGTCGCGGCTAACTATCGTACAGAAAGTCGTGGAGCACATGCTCGTTTCGATTTCCCTGATCGTGATGATGAGAACTGGCTATGCCACTCAATCTACAATCCGGAAACAGAGGCGATGACGAAGCGTGATGTCAACATGATGCCAACTCTGCGTGACGCTTTCCCGCCGAAAATACGTACATACTAAGGGAGGATACGACTATGAAATTGAACTTCTCTTTGTACCGTTACAATCCGGACGTAGATACTAAGCCTTACATGAAGGACTACACACTTGAAGTAGACGAAGGCTCGGATATGATGGTTCTTGATGCGTTAATTTTGCTGAAAGAGCAAGATCCTAGTATTGCATTCCGTCGCTCATGCCGTGAAGGGGTATGTGGTTCTGATGGTTTGAACATGAATGGTAAAAACGGTCTAGCATGCATTACCCCTCTGTCTGCGCTTCAAGGTGACACGATAATCATTCGCCCATTGCCAGGTTTACCAGTAGTGCGCGACCTTATCGTTGATATGACGCAATTCTATGATAACTATGCGAAAGTGAAGCCATTCTTGATTGATGATGGTGCATTACCGCCATCACGAGAGAACCTGCAATCGCCAGATGAGCGTGCCCACTTAGATGGATTGTATGAATGTATCATGTGTGCATGTTGTACAACGGCTTGTCCGTCGTTCTGGTGGAACCCTGATAAATTTATCGGTCCTGCTGGTCTACTTGCGGCTTATCGCTGGTTAATTGATAGCCGTGATACAGCAACAGATGAACGTTTATCTGATCTTGATGATGCATTTAGCGTTTTTCGTTGCCATGGCATCATGAATTGTGTAAGTGTTTGTCCTAAGGGACTAAATCCGACGAAAGCCATCGGTCACATTAAGTCGATGTTGGTCAATCGTTCGGTTTAATTTACTCGCGCTTACGAAAGTTGCAGTGTTGTGGTGTACGCGATGTACCCACTGCGCTGCATCAACACTATTCGAGTAAAAGAATACAAAAATTGCTGACTATTTCTGGTTGGCTCTTAATAGCTCGGCAAAGACCGAAGCAAACGTGAAAACTACTGGTTAAGGGAAAATATGCACAACGGCGTGATGAAGGCATGGCTCGAGTCTTCACACTTGGCTGGCGCCAATGCAATGTATGTAGAGGACCTCTACGAACTGTATCTCAGTGACCCCGATCTGGTAAGTGAGGAGTGGAAACGTGTGTTTGAAGGCTTACCTAAGCCATCAGAAGAAGTGGTTGAACAACCACATTCACGTGTCCGTGACTACTTCCGACGACTCGCTAGAGAAACAACGCATTACAATGTCCAAGTTAGTGACCCTGATGTCGATGCAAAACAAGTAAAAGTTCTACAGCTAATTAACGCATACCGTTTCCGCGGTCACGAAGCTGCAGAACTAGACCCTCTAGGTCTATGGCAACGCCCATCCGTGGCGGAGCTAGCCCCTGCTTTTCATAGCCTCACCGAAGATGACTTTGAAGAAACTTTCAACGTAGGTTCGTTTGCCATTGGGCAAGAAACGATGAAGTTGAAAGATATTTATGAAGCTCTCAAGAAAACATACTGCGGCTCAATCGGTGCTGAATACATGCACATGACCGACACAGAACAAAAACGTTGGATCCAACAACGTCTTGAGTCTGTTGTAGGCCAGCCATCATTCAATAAAGATGAGAAACGCACGTTTTTGGAAGAGTTGACCGCAGCAGAAGGCCTAGAGCGTTATCTAGGGGCGAAGTTCCCTGGTGCAAAACGTTTCTCGTTAGAAGGTGGCGATGCCATGATTCCAATGACGAAAGAATTGATTCGTCATGCGGGAACAAGTGGAATGCGTGAAGTGGTTATCGGTATGGCTCACCGTGGTCGTTTGAACATGCTAGTGAACGTATTGGGCAAGAAACCACAAGACCTATTTGATGAGTTTGCAGGTAAGCACGACGAAACCTGGGGCACGGGTGACGTAAAATATCACCAAGGCTTCTCTGCCGACTTTGCTACACCGGGCGGAGATGTTCACTTAGCACTTGCATTCAACCCATCGCACTTAGAAATTGTAAACCCTGTGGTTATGGGGTCGGTACGTGCTCGTCAGGACCGTCTTGGAGATAGTCAAGGCAGCAAAGTGCTGCCAATTACCATACATGGTGACTCTGCTATCATTGGTCAGGGTGTGGTTGCGGAAACGTTCAATATGTCACTTGCTCGTGGTTTCCAAGTGGGTGGTACCGTTCGTATCGTTATTAACAACCAAGTTGGTTTTACAACTTCAAACCCACGTGATACTCGTTCGACAATGTACTGTACTGACATTGCAAAGATGGTACAGGCGCCGATTTTCCACGTTAATGCAGATGATCCAGAAGCGGTTGCTTTTGTGACTCGTATTGCGTTGGATTACCGCAACGAGTTTAAGCGTGACGTTGTGATTGACTTGGTGTGTTACCGCCGCCATGGTCATAACGAGGCCGATGAGCCAAACGCGACTCAGCCGTTGATGTACCAAAAAATCAAGAAGCACCCAACACCACGCAAGCTTTATGCTGACGTTCTAATTGATAAAAGCGAATCAGATATCGAGACGGCTACTCAACTCGTTAATGAATATCGTGATGCACTTGATCGCGGTGAAGTTGTGGTTAAAGAATGGCGTCCTATGGCATTGCACTCTGTCGATTGGTCCCCTTACTTAGGGCACGAATGGGATATGAAGTGGAAGTCGAAATACGACAAGTCGCGCCTTGTAGAGCTAGGTAATCGCTTATGTCAGTACCCAGAAAGTCATAAGTTACAAAGTCGTGTAAACAAGCTGTACAACGATCGTCTAGCAATGATGACCGGTGAAAAAGCGATCGACTGGGGGATGGCTGAAACACTGGCATACGCCACATTGGTTGATGATGGTAAGCGCATTCGCTTGTCTGGTCAGGACTCAGGTCGTGGTACTTTCTTCCACCGTCACTCGGTTCTTCACAACCAAACAGATGCCAGTACTTACGTTCCATTATCGAATATTCACGACAAGCAGGGGCCTTTCCAAGTATTTGACTCTGTACTTTCAGAAGAGGCGGTTCTTGCATTTGAATACGGTTACGCGACTGCTGAGCCTGGTGGTTTAACAATCTGGGAAGCGCAGTTTGGTGACTTTGCCAACGGCGCGCAGGTTGTGATTGATCAATTCATCTCGTCAGGTGAGCAGAAATGGGCACGTTTGTGTGGTTTAACGATGTTACTACCTCACGGTTATGAAGGCCAGGGACCTGAGCACTCATCAGCGCGTTTAGAGCGTTACCTTCAGTTGTGTGCTGAGCAAAACATGCAAGTTGTGGTTCCTTCAACACCTGCGCAGGTGTATCACATGATTCGTCGTCAAGTAGTACGCCCAATGCGTCGTCCGCTGATAGTGATGTCACCAAAATCGTTGCTGCGTCACCCTCAATGCACTTCGACGATAGAAGATTTAGCGGAAGGGACCTTCCAATCTGCAATTCCAGAAGTAGATGACTTAGACCCAAGCAAGGTGAAACGCGTGGTGTTTTGTGCGGGTAAGGTTTACTTCGACCTCATTGAGCAGCGCCGTAACAATGAGCAAGACGATGTTGCAATTGTACGGATTGAGCAGTTGTACCCATTCCCGATGAAAGAAGTACAAGCTGCCATTGTTCAATACACCAACGTTGAAGACTTTGTTTGGTGTCAGGAAGAGCCTCAGAACCAAGGTGCTTGGTACTGTAGTCAACATAACTTCCGTGCCGCTATTCCTGCAGGTGCAGATCTTAAATACGCAGGTCGCCCAGCTTCTGCTTCGCCAGCAGTGGGCTACATGTCGGTGCACTTGAAACAACAAAAAGCGTTGGTTGAAGACGCTCTGAATGTGAACTCAAAAACTTCGAATTAAGAACTAGAAGTTAAAGGAAGAAACAGATATGACAATTGAAATTCTGGTTCCAGATTTACCTGAATCAGTTGCTGATGCAACCGTAGCGACGTGGCACAAACAACCAGGTGACGCAGTAGAGCGTGACGAGGTTTTGGTTGATATCGAAACAGATAAAGTTGTGCTAGAAGTGCCAGCTCCGGAAGCTGGCGTTTTAGAAGCTATCGTGGAGGCCGAAGGTGCCACGGTACTTTCAAAACAAGTGCTTGCGAAGTTAAAGCCAGGAGCTGTTGCGGGTGAGCCTACTGCGGATAAGACTGAGGGCACTGAAGCTTCGCCAGATAAGCGTCATAAAGCCGCGCTTAGCGAAGAAAGCAATGATGCACTAAGTCCAGCTGTACGTCGTCTGTTAGCTGAGCATGGCCTAGACGCAAGCCAAGTAAAAGGTACTGGTGTTGGTGGTCGTATTACGCGTGAAGATATCGAAGCGCATCTAGCAAGCCCGAAAGCAGCGCCGAAAAAAGATGAAGTTCCGGCGGCGGTTGATGTACCTGTGGCGGCTCGTAGCCAGAAGCGTGTACCAATGACTCGTTTACGTAAGACAGTAGCTAACCGTCTACTAGAAGCGAAGAACAACACAGCCATGCTAACGACGTTTAACGAAGTAAACATGAAACCAATCATGGATCTTCGTAAGCAATACAAAGACCAATTCGAAGAGCGTCATGGCATCCGTTTAGGGTTTATGTCTTTCTACGTAAAAGCCGTAACAGAAGCACTGAAGCGCTACCCAGAAGTGAATGCTTCTATTGACGGTGATGACATTGTTTACCATAACTACTTCGATATCAGCATGGCGGTTTCTACGCCACGTGGACTAGTCACTCCAGTTTTAAAAGACTGTGACAAGCTGGGTTTCGCGGATGTTGAAAAAGGCATTAAAGAACTGGCTATCAAAGGTCGTGATGGCAAGCTAACGGTCGAACAACTCATGGGCGGTAACTTCACGGTCACTAATGGTGGTGTGTTCGGCTCGCTAATGTCTACACCTATCATCAACCCACCTCAAGCCGCGATTCTTGGTATGCACAAAATTCAAGATCGTCCAATGGCAGTGGATGGCAAAGTGGAAATTTTACCAATGATGTATCTAGCGCTATCTTACGACCACCGTCTAATCGATGGTCGAGAGTCTGTTGGTTTCCTAGTCACCATTAAAGAGCTGCTAGAAGATCCAGCGCGTCTGCTATTAGACGTTTAATATCGCTAAAACGTCTAGTTATCGTAGGTAGCTAGACGCTTAAAATTTCAATGGCTAGACTAGCTCAACGTCTGGCCTTCATTTGAATCCCACACCATGAGTACTCGTGATGGGGGATTGATTTGAGAAGACCCTACAGACGTACAAGCAGCCAAGACTGCAGCGTTATGGAAATAATAAATCCCTCAAGGGAAAAACAAACGGAATATCGAAATGAATTTGCATGAATACCAAGCCAAACAGCTGTTTGCAGAATTCGGTTTGCCTGTGCCAGAAGGCTACGCGTGTGATACACCACAACAAGCTTTTGAAGCTGCAGGCCGTATAACGACAGAAAAGAAAGTAGCTAAATGTCAGGTTCACGCTGGTGGCCGTGGTAAAGCGGGCGGTGTAGAGCTGCACGACACGAAAGAAGGCGTTAAAGAGTTTGCTCAAAAGTGGCTAGGCAAAAACCTTGTGACTTACCAAACTGACGCTAATGGTCAGCCAGTAACTAAAATCCTTGTTGAAGAAGCTTCAAACATTGCTAATGAGCTCTACTTAGGTGCGGTTGTTGACCGCGCGAGTCGTAAAATCGTGTTCATGGCTTCAACTGAAGGTGGTGTGGAAATTGAAAAAGTTGCGGAAGAAACGCCGGAACTTATCCACAAAGCAGCAATCGATCCACTAGTAGGCCCACAAGCTTATCAAGGCCGCGAACTCGCGTTTAAACTTGGTCTTGCAGGCGACCAAATAAAACAGTTCGTTAAGATCTTTATGGGTCTTGGTACGATGTTCTCTCAGTACGACCTTGCATTACTCGAGATCAATCCGCTGGTGATTACTGGCGAAGGCAACCTGCTATGTCTGGACGGTAAGATCAACATCGACTCAAATGCGCTTTACCGTCAGCCTAAGCTTCGTGAAATGCACGATTCCTCACAGGAAGATGAGCGTGAAGCCCACGCCGCTCAGTGGGAGCTGAACTACGTAGCACTAGACGGTAACGTTGGTTGTATGGTCAACGGCGCTGGCTTAGCAATGGGTACGATGGATATCGTAAACCTACATGGCGGCAAGCCTGCTAACTTCCTAGACGTTGGTGGCGGCGCAACCAAAGAACGTGTTGCTGAAGCATTCAAAATCATCCTATCGGATGACAACGTAAAAGCAGTTCTTGTTAACATTTTCGGTGGTATCGTACGCTGTGACATGATCGCTGAAGGTATAATCGGTGCGGTTAAAGAAGTCGGCGTAACACTTCCTGTTGTTGTTCGTTTAGAGGGTACTAACGCAGACCTAGGTCGTGAAGTGCTTGCTAATTCTGATGTTGATATCATTGCTGCTGAGTCGCTAACAGATGCTGCTCAGAAAGTTGTTGCTGCTGCGGAGGCGAAATAATGTCTGTATTAATTAACAAAGACACTAAAGTAATCTGTCAGGGGTTCACTGGTGGTCAAGGTACCTTTCACTCAGAACAAGCTATCGCATACGGCACTCAGATGGTTGGTGGTGTTTCTCCTGGTAAAGGTGGTCAAACTCATCTAGGTCTGCCAGTATTCAACACTGTGCGTGAAGCAGTAGAAGAGACTGGTGCAACGGCGACCGTCATCTATGTACCTGCTCCTTTCTGTAAAGATGCTATCTTAGAAGCGATCGATGCAGGTATCGAGCTTATTGTAACCATCACGGAAGGGATTCCTACAACAGATATGATCGACGTGAAAGTGAAGCTAGAAGAAACTGGCGTTCGCATGATCGGTCCTAACTGTCCTGGGGTCATTACTCCTGATGAGTGTAAGATTGGTATCATGCCTGGTCATATCCACAAGAAAGGCAAAGTTGGTATCGTATCTCGCAGCGGTACACTTACTTATGAAGCCGTTAAGCAGACTACTGATGAAGGCTTCGGTCAGTCTACTTGTGTTGGTATCGGTGGTGACCCAATCCCAGGTTCAAACTTCATTGATATTCTAAAACTGTTCCAAGAAGACCCTGAAACTGAAGCGATCGTTATGATCGGTGAAATCGGTGGTACCGCGGAAGAAGAAGCAGCCGCGTTCATCAAAGAGAATGTAACTAAGCCAGTGGTTTCCTACATTGCTGGTGTTACTGCTCCTCCAGGTAAACGTATGGGTCACGCTGGTGCAATTATTTCTGGCGGCAAAGGCACAGCGGAAGACAAATTCGCTGCACTCGAAGCGGCGGGCGTTAAGACGGTTAAATCTCTAGCAGAGATCGGCCAAGGTCTACGTGAAGTAACAGGCTGGTAATCACCGACTCGAAGCTTAAAACAAAAAAGCCTAGCAACAGTTGCTAGGCTTTTTTGTATCAAGGTGTTTTTTACGATTTTTGGCGAATTAATTGGCTAAGCATAAACAGGGATGTTGCACTGATTACCACTGATGGGCCAGCCGGCGTATCGAAGTGCCATGATAGGCTAAGCCCCGTCAGTACTGCCACAGAACCAATAATCGATGCGAACAGCGCCATCTGCTCGGGTGATGAAGAGAGCTTACGTGCAGTAGCAGCAGGGATGATCAACAAAGATGTCATGATAAGTGCGCCGACAAACTTCATTCCCACAGCGATAACGACACCGACCATGAGCATTAATATCAAGCGAACCAAATCCGTGTTGACACCTTCTATGGCTGCGAGCTCCTCACTTACCGTGCTTGATAAGAGCGGTCGCCAAAAAATATACAAACATGCACTTACGGCCACTACACCAGCGTAGATAAATATTAAGTCTTGAGGTGATACTGCCAATAAGTCGCCAAATAAGTAACTCATTAAATCAATACGGACATTGTCTAAGAAACTGACGGATACTAAGCCAACAGAAAGGGCACTATGGGCGAGGATACCGAGTAGGGTATCTGTTGCCACGAGTTGTTGTTTTTGAAGCGTCACCAATAAAACCGCTAATACTAAACAGCAAACAAGTAAAGCCAAATAAAGGTTGACGTTGAGTAGGAAACCGAGAGCAAGCCCCATTAAAGAAGCATGCGCTAATGTGTCACCAAAATAGGCCATCTTACGCCACACGACAAACGAGCCCAATGGGCCAGCAATGATCGCGATGCCGATACCAGCAAGAATCGAAGGTAAAAGAAATTCAATCATGGTGGTGATGTCCGTGTTTATGATTGGAGCATGATGTCGCATCGCCAGTTACTGGCGTTCCGGATAAATCATGATGGTGATGTTCGTGATCGTGATGATAAAACGCGAGTGATTCTCTCGCAGCATTGCCAAATAATGCAATGTAAGAAGGGTGCTGAGTAATGGTTGCGGGGGAGCCTGAGCAGCAAACATGATGATGTAAACAGATCACATCATCTGTTTTAGCCATCACTAAATGTAAGTCGTGCGATACCATAAACACTCCGCAGTCAAAGCGGTGGCGGATGCTTTCAATTAAATCATACAGGTCGATTTGGCCTTGGATATCGACGCCTTGCGCGGGTTCATCCAAAACCAAAAGTTCTGGCCGTTGAAGCAAAGCTCGTGCAAGCAACACGCGTTGGTTTTCACCACCAGAGAGACGATGCATATTGTTACCCAACAAATGTTCGGCACCAACCAATCTCAGCGCATCAATACATTCTTGTTTACTGTATTTACCCGCTAAATTTAGAAAGCGAGTAACGCTTAATGGTAGAGAGTCATTGAGTTTCAACTTCTGTGGGACATAACCAATTTTTAGCTTTCTTTTCTTGTTTAGTGTTCCACTCGTCGGTTTTTGGAGACCTAGAATAACTTTGACTAGCGTGGATTTCCCCGCTCCATTGGGGCCGATCAGGGTTGTTATTTTCCCCTTTTCTAATTCCATACTAATATTATCGAGAACTCTGCGGCCATCGAACTCGACGCATAAATGCTTAAGATGGACTAATGAAGGCATGAATGAAACTCATTTGCAAAATGATAATGTTATAATGTAACATTATTGCACTTTCCACACTATATCCCAAGTCATACTATGAAAAGAGCAATAATTCTTGCTGCTACTGTAATGTTAACTCTACCAGTGCAAGCAGTAACTGTACTTACCAGTATCAAACCGATTCAGTCGCTGGTGATGGAGCTTACTCAAGGAGTCACATCGCCCGATGTATTATTACAATCTAATACGTCACCACATGACTACGCATTGCGCCCATCAGATGTAAAAAAAATCGCAGCCGCTGACCTAATCATCTGGTTTGGGTATGATCTAGAACCCTTTCTCGAAAAAGTTGTGGTTGATCGAGAAAATATTTTAACAATTAGCCAAATTCCAGAGCTTGAACTGCGTGAATTTGAGAGTGGGCATAAGGATGATCACGATAGTCACGATCATGGATCTCATGATCCACACTTTTGGCTAGGGATTAACCAAGCTAAGCAAGTTGCGCGTGCTGTGACGAATAAACTGATGGCGAGCGATCCAACAAATGCGGATCAGTACCAAGAAAACCTTGCTAAGTTTGAGACACAGATCAATAAGACCGATAACAAGATAAAACAACAATTATCACCAGTGAAAAACAGAGGTTACTTTGTCTTTCACGACGCTTACGGCTACTTTGAAGAGCGCTACCAATTAAATCAACTTGGCCACTTTACGGTAAGCCCAGATCGTAAGCCCGGGGCGAAAACGCTAATTCAAATTCGTCAAAAGTTAAACTCTGGGCAGGTTGCTTGTGTGTTTTCTGAGCCTCAATTCACGCCAGCAGTTGTAGATAGCGTTATGCGTGGCAGTAACGTGGCAAAAGGTGAGCTTGATCCATTAGGCAGCACAATAGAAGTAAAACCCGGCAGTTACTTCACTTTTCTCAACAATATGGCAAACAGCTTTGAGCAGTGCTTGAGTCAAAGCAGGATTAAGTAACTTTCTTGGTAGGAGTTATCGTTTTAACGTGATCCAGCAGTAAGAATTACAACCTTTGGCAAGACGACCCTTTTTTTAGATAATAATTAAGATATCATTATCAATAATTAGCAGCCCAAAATAACGGAATAAGACAGTATTACAAAAAGCATGGAAGGTTATGGGCTGATGTGAATGAATATAAAGGTTTTTGTCTTGCTACGCCAGTTGGCCCTTACTCTAATGGGCTTCGCCATTTCATTTCAAGCATTCGCACTTCACAATGCGAATGCCATTTTTTACCCTTTGCCGACCCAGGTTAAGGGGACTTTTATTGCGGCAAAAAAATTGTTCTTAGGCGAGCAAGGTGGTTTGTGGATACATGATGTCCATGACCGAGTCTTATTCTATGATGGACAAAATATCTTTCCAAAGTCAGGCAGTTTTTTACAAACAGCGGCTAAACAAGTTGCTTATCATAAAGGCTCGTTTTGGACTTTTGTCGAAAATGAGGTTTATCAAAGCTACCCCAACGAAGAAAGACGTTTAGTCTTTAGCTTAAATCCTGGATCGCAAATAAGAAAAATTGGCTCTTCAGAGAATTATATTTGGGTCAGTGATGGCGCGCATTTCTATACCTACAACCTCGATACTAACGAACTGAACTCTTTCTCTTTATTGCAACTCTATCAGCATAGTGACAACAGCTATGTTTATATCAATGATGCTATGCTGGTTAAAAACAAATGGGCGCTTGCTACGACCTCCGGTTTTTATCTATCGGAAGGTGACAAGTTTAACCACATTGTTTCCTCTGGCCAAAACCACATCGAAAAAATTTATTACTCTGATGCGAGACACGAGATCTTAGTTGGAACGCTAAGAGGTGCACTGATTTTCAACATTTATGAACCAGATAAAGAAGTCATCAGAATTGGAGGCTCTCATGTTTTGACTTTTGCTGAGACCAATCAAGAGTACTGGGTTGGAACAGAGCATGGTTTGTATCTGTATTCATTTTTGTCTGGAGAAGTGACAGAAGTGACTCCTGCAAGTTTTCTTGAGTTGGAGTTAGACAACACTAAAATTTACTCGCTGTTGAATGACAAGATGGGCGGAATGTGGGTCGCAACGAATCAAGGTATTCGCTATTACTCTCTATTTAGCAAAAAATTTGAACGGGTTACCTTTAGCAGTTATGACTCACAGACCCTATCGGGCCGAATTAGACAAACGGTGGTCGGGCCGGATGGCGCACTCTGGTTTGCCGATGACCGAAAGCTTTACCGTGCTGGAAAAGGCCACAATACCAATGTGATAGAGGTTGATTCACAGATCAATGAATTTGCGTTCCAAGGTAATATGCTTTGGCTTGCCACATCGGAAGGGCTGGAAATATTTGAGTTAGATAGCTTGAATAAAGTGACATTTCCTTATTTGCAAGTGATGGCCGGGCATGCTGTCGAGCATATCACTGTCGATGGTGAAGATCGGCTTTGGGTTTCGAGTGGATACCATCTGTATAATGTCGATATTAAAAAGCAAAGCGTAAGGAACCTCGGCAGTGATTGGATAGTAAGTCAATACTTACCTGCGAAGATAACTCGTTTATACGATGCTGAAGGCTTGTTATTGATTGGTACTGACCATGGTGTATATGAATACGGTAATGAAAATATTAAGTTTAATCGCTTCTCAGAGAAGTTTGGTGAATCACTAGATATGATTACAGCCGTGGATGGCAGCAAATGGTTCGCCTCGTCCTACGGTTTGTTTAAGACGGGCAATGACAGTGATGAAAAGCGTGTTTTAGACATGAGTGTGGCTAATGCTCGACCTGCCTGTATGATCAGCGATGAACAAGGTGTTTGGCTGGCGTCTTCGATTGGACTCAGTTATTACCATCTTTCTGGCGAGTTACTAAAGCATTATTCATCTGCGTCGGGGTTGATCAACAATGAGTTTCTGCCTGGGGTATGCAGTGTTATACAAGGCACAGCAGAAGGTGAGCGTGAGCTGGTTCTTGGCTCGAAGTATGGCTTGGTAAAAGCGAAGGCGTCAAAGTTGCTCCTGTCTAACCCGCCCGAATCGAGGCTCATTGTCAGTCAAGTTGTGCTCGAGAATCAAGTTTTACAAGTTGGTAGCGCTGATCTTGAAGGGGTGAAACTAGCGTACGGTTCTTCTCTGAGCTTTCTTTTTGGTGTTATGCCCAAGCCAGACAACCAGAACTTGTATTATCGATTGAACAACGATGATGCTTGGCAAGCGTTGGAAGGTGGACAACTAACGCTTGAGCACCTCAACGCAGGAGAGTATTACTTACAAGTCAGTAATGAATCTCAGGTTACAGCCGGTTTAGTAGGGTTGGAGTCACATTTTGTTGTGCTTAAACCATGGTATTTATCTCAACTTGCGATTTTAGTCTTTATCGTTTTAACCATCACTATCATAACGTTACTCATGTATTGGCGTTCGCGTTACATTGTACAAATCAACCGTGAACTGGCAGCACAAGTGACACTAAAAACTAACCAATTAAGACACCAAAGTCGTGTGCTCTTGAGCAGTAACCATCAATTGCGTAAGCAAATTCAAGTAAGAAAATTGCTAGTGGATCATGTTGCTCAATCAATTAAATCAAGCGTTGACTTTATCGCAGCTAAATTATTGCCAGTGACTCTGGATGCAACGACGGAAGATCATCTGGCTAAAACTTACTGGCAGTTAAATGAACTAAAAAGTGTGCCTGGTGAGGCGAGTAACGGTAGCCAAAACTATAACTTAAGTCAGATAACCCAATCTGTAATTGATGTATGGCAAGACGATTTTGCCAAGGCTAGAATTGTGGTCGAGCTTGAAGATGAGCGGAAAGCGAGCCGAATTGCACTCGGAAGTTTTAACTTAGATGTTATCTTTAATAGTATTTTTGCCAATATTATCAAGCGTTCATTCAGAGGCCAGACGGTCAGAATCATAGTGAAAGAGGGAAATGATGTTGTGTCATTGAGCTTTCTTGATTACGGAGTGCAGTTGCCTAATAACCTATCGACAGGACGCCCTTCCAATATATCCCCCTCAGAACCGAACATCGACCATCTCGCTCAGTTGGTGACGATCAGTGGTGGTCATTTGGCGGTGTTTACTTCTGACGCCCAAAATAAAATAGAGATCACGTGGCCAATTGCAAAAGAACTGAGCCATGTAGATGACCCCTTGCCTGAGCTCGAAGCGAAACATCCCGCAGAAGAAAAGGTGACCCCAGAGAAGGAGTGGCTACAAAAAGTTTATCAATTGGTTGCTGAGCATTATCATGATCCGGATTTTGGTACGGCTCTAGCAGCTAAAATGCTATTTATGTCTGAACGCAGTTTACAAAGGCGCTTTAAATCCGCTTCGTCAAGAACGTTACAAGATTATTTAACAGAAGTTCGTTTAGAAATGGCGTGCGAGCAGTTACTGGCTGGCGAAAAAATCAGCGAAGTGGCGTTCAATTGTGGCTTTAATGCTCCATCTTACTTTAGCCAAAAGTTTAAATTACATTTTGGTTTACCACCTTCAAAATTTGCTGTGACTCAGGAAAGCCCATAAGCAAACTAAAAACTCAGCTCTTATCTCTCTTATTTTTATACACTCTACTTATTGAATTAACGAACTATACCGAAAGCAGAAGCGTAATGTTGACGCTTCAGGTCTATCGGTATTTGCAAGTCTCCTTTTTTAACCAAAATATCTCATGTCCAATGATACAAACCTATAGTCCCCTCGTTAACGCACCACCGCTCCTCTGGAAATTTCAGTAGGATAAGTGCTAAGGCAGTATTAAGTTAAGTTAGGGTCAAGCTTAGCTAACCTTTGTATGCTGTGGACTAAGTCGCAGTACTTAACACCCCAGTCCATAAACAATATTTGAAGTCAGACCTAAGGTCTAAGCATATAGCACGGAGCGAGTAACCACTATTTCTATAGTGGCGCTTCCTTCTGCCCATATCACTATTATCGCAGTGTGTGGCCTTCTATGGGGAGAATAAGAGAGCATTGAATAGATACTGGGTTTGGTCGATATTTGAATGATTGAAAGCGTGAATTTGAATAAAAAATAAGAAGAGTCTAAGTACTAGGAATTGGTCGGGAAGAAAAAAAATATCGTGGTATAGCCGGGGGGACTATACCACGGGTGTCAATGACACCTTCGCTTGCTGCCGGAGTGACATGTTGCCATGCCACCTCTGGAATTAATTTAAGAGGTTGCCCTCTCGATGGATTAACTATACGAGAGGTTACTTATTTTTCTTATAAAAATAACGACATATTGATATTAGAAAAGCGACAATATTTAATTTTTTATTTAAGCTTCTGTTTTTATTGGTTTTTAAAATTTTATGTTGATTTTTATTACACTTTTGTTTCAGTGTGCCAGTTTCATAAACGTCAATTTTGACGTAAATGACGAGAAGAAACTTGACGGAGTTGACGTCTTAAACTGCGAAAGCATTTATGAAATCTTTGATTTCACACAATGAATGCAAGAAGGGAGAGGAGTAATATTGTCGTCCAAACCATTAAATAACAATGTTTCTCATTATCAATACTCATAAGGGCCACTATGAAGTTATCAGATATTAAACCTGGCGATACGGTGACAATAAGGTTGTTAGATGGTCTTTCATCGGATATCAGAAAAAAGCTTATGGTAATGGGGCTGCTTCCTAATACTGAAGTTAAAGTGATTCGACGGGCGCCGATGGGCGATCCATTACAAGTAGAAGTACGTGGTGTATCTGTGGCACTGAGAGGAACCATTGCTCAAAAAGTTGAAGTGGAGAGAATGTAATGCAATATCAAATTCTCACTGTAGGTAACCCGAATAGCGGTAAAACCACTTTATTTAATGGCTTAACTGGAGCTAAGCAGCAAGTTGGTAATTGGGCGGGTGTCACTGTTGAAAAAAAAACAGGTCAGTTTAAGCATGCAGGTGACGAATTCTTGCTCACAGACCTTCCGGGTATTTACTCTTTAGACAGTGGTAATGATAGTAACAGCATTGATGAATCAATCGCTTCGCGAGCGGTATTAACACATACAGCCGATTTGATTATTAATGTGGTGGATGCGACAAGTTTAGAGCGTAGCTTATATATGACGTTACAGCTTCGCGAACTCGGCCGCCCGATGATTGTTGTCCTCAACAAGATGGATGCGCTAAAACGTGAACGTCAAATGATTAACGTTTCAGAGCTTGAGAAAACGTTAGGTTGTCCTGTAGTAAGTTTATCTGCAACCAATAAAACTCAAGTTGCAGAGTTTAAAGAAAAGCTTCATAAGTCCATCGTTCAAGGAGTTGCGCTTAAAGAAATATCTTTGCATTACGGTGAGAAGATGGAGTCGGCGATCCAAACTATTTCCGCACTTTTTAACGATCAAACCGTCGTCCATCGTGCATTAGCGATTCGTGCGTTTGAAAAAGACACGATGGTTCTCAATAGCCTTTCCGATGTTGATAGAAGCAAAGTATTGGACGTCATTGCGACTTTAGGTTTGGATATCGACTTACATGTCGCGGATACCAAGTACACGCATTTGCATGAACAGTGTAAAAAAGTGCGCCGAAGCGAAGGCAAATTAAGCCGTAGCGTGACTGAAAAACTCGATCAGTTTATTTTGAACAAGTGGATTGGGATCCCATTCTTCTTTGTTGTTATGTACCTGATGTTCATGTTCTCGATTAATATCGGTAGTGCATTTATCGACTTTTTTGACATCGGTGTAGGCGCATTGTTGGTTGATGGTGGTCACCACCTTCTTGACGATCATTTACCGATATGGCTTGTTACCGTTATTGCTGATGGGCTAGGCGGAGGCATCCAAACTGTCGCTACCTTTATCCCGGTTATTGCGTGTTTGTACTTGTTCCTCGCGGTTCTTGAAAGTTCTGGTTATATGGCGCGTGCGGCATTCGTGCTCGACAAAGTGATGCAAAAAATCGGTTTGCCAGGTAAAGCCTTTGTTCCACTGGTTCTTGGTTTCGGCTGTAACGTACCGTCAATTATGGCGACGCGGACATTAGATCAAGAGCGAGAGCGTAAATTGGCAGCGTCGATGGCTCCATTTATGTCGTGTGGTGCGCGTCTACCTGTGTATGCGTTGTTTGCTGCTGCTTTCTTCCCAGGATCTGGTCAAAATGTCGTGTTTGCGCTTTACTTACTCGGTATTGTCGCTGCAGTGTTTACTGGTTTGTTCCTGAAACATACGCTCTACCCAGGCAGTAGTGACAGCATGGTAATGGAAATGCCGAATTATGAACTGCCAACCGTACAAAACGTTGTCATCAAAACATGGCAGAAGTTGAAGCGCTTCGTATTGGGGGCAGGGAAAACCATCGTAATCGTTGTTGCCATTCTGAGTTTTCTCAATTCAATAGGCACCGACGGTAGTTTTGGTAACGAAGATAGTGAAAAATCTGTGTTGTCAAAAGCCGCACAAGTCGTGACGCCAGTCTTTGCACCAATCGGTATTCAAGAAGATAACTGGCCGGCAACCGTCGGCATTATTACCGGTATCTTTGCCAAAGAGGCCGTCGTGGGAACGCTTAATAGCCTATACACCACGCCAACTGATGGCGACGAAGGGGAGTTTGACTTGATGGGTAGCTTAGAGGACGCGTTTATGAGTATTCCTGAGAATCTTGTTGGTTTAAGTTACTCTGATCCTTTAGGTATTGATGTTGGCGACCTAGCCGATTCTCATGCAGTCGCAGAGGAGCAAGAAATCGATGAATCGATCTTTGGTAACATAAAAGAGAAATTTGTTTCTGGTCATGCTGCTTTTGCGTACCTTATTTTTATCTTACTTTACACTCCTTGTGTGGCTGCGATGGGGGCTTATGTTCGTGAGTTTGGCAATAACTTCGCGCGCTTTATCGCGGTATGGACGATGGGGCTCGCGTACTTGAGTGCGACTTTCTATCATCAGCTTATGCATTTCGCTGATAGCCCTATTACCAGCGGCGTTTGGCTTGCCGCAATTATTGCGATTTTCTTTGGCACGTACCGCGTTTTCAAGCGCGTAGGCAACAAACAGCAAGGCGAGTTTGAGGCGCAAGTCGTATGATTTTAACAGAGCTTTATCAATATATTGCCGAAAAAGGCACGGTTTCCCAATCTGAGCTAGCAAAGCAGTTCGGAATGAGTGAAGACGGGGCAGACGCTATGTTAAGTGTGTGGATTAACAAAGGTCGTATTTCTCGCTTGGTAGATACAAATAAAGCTCATCATATAACGCGAATACGCTATGCAGTCACAAAGCACGATGGTTTGTCACTTACCGTAACCATGTAGTAGACAGCAAACGGTCGTGCACAAATAACAAAGCCGCATCAGCAATGATGCGGCTTTTTAGTCTCTGCCTGAATTGAAAGTTATATAACGGTTACGCTTTACGAAAGATAGAGCTTAACGACAGCACATTGCGAATTCGGTTAAGAATCTCTTCCTGTTCTTCGTCAGTACGGAACTCGCCTTGGGTATTGCCCCAAACAGGGCCTGGCCAAGCAACATCATCCTTAAAGCGCGCAATATGGTGAATATGCAATTGTGGAACCATGTTACCCAAAGCGCCAAGGTTTAATTTGTCTGGGCGGAATGTCGCTTCGAGTGCTTGGCTTACCGCTTGAGATTCGAGCAAAAACTGTTGTTGCTCTTGCATTGGCAAGTGGTGAAGCTCTTTCAAATTTGCGCGTTTAGGCACCAAGATAACCCATGGCACAGCATTGTCTTTATGTAGAAGTGCAACGCAAAGCAGGAAGTGGCCGATCACAGTGGTGTCTTTTGCCAGTTGAGGATGAAGTTCAAAACTCATGGTTGTTTTCCAATTTATTTTTATTAGGATTAGTATACGTCAGATAAAACAAAGGTTGACGTTTTCACGCCAACCTTGGTGCTCATTAAGCTGTAGCTATTTGAGTTGTAGACTAAAGTTGCTTACATGCGCTCTAGTGTATCAATACCTAGTAGAGATAGACCTTGTTTAATGGTCTTTGCCGTCAGTGCTGCAAGTTTCAGGCGGCTTTGTTTTACCGTTTCGTCTTCAGCAATGAGGATAGGGCAAGCTTCGTAGAAGCTAGAGAACTGACCTGCTAGTTCGAATAGGTAGCTACACATGATGTGTGGTTGACCTTCACGAGCGACAGATTGAACCGCTTCTTCAAACTGCATAAGTTTAGCAATAAGCGCTTTCTCTTTTTCGTCAGTGATTTTGATTTCACCTTGGATAGCGTCCATAGCAACGCCAGCTTTAGCAAAAATAGAGGCAACACGAGTGTACGCGTACTGCATGTATGGTGCAGTGTTGCCTTCAAACGCTAGCATGTTGTCCCAATCAAAGACGTAATCCGTGGTACGGTGCTTAGATAGGTCAGAGTACTTAACCGCGGCCATTGCCACTGTTTTAGAGATCTTCTCTTTCTCTTCTGTACTCAACTCTGAGTTTTTAGATTCGATCAGTTTAGCTGCACGCTCTTCTGCTTCATCCAAAAGGTCAGCCAAACGAACAGTACCACCAGAACGAGTTTTAAATGGACGACCATCTTTACCCAGCATCATCCCGAATGCGTGGTGCTCAAGAGAAACCGATTCAGGAACATAGCCCGCTTTACGAACGATAGTCCATGCTTGCATAAGGTGCTGGTGCTGACGTGAATCAATGAAATAAAGCACACGATCTGCGCCTAGATTTTCGTAACGGTATTTCGCACACGCGATATCTGTGGTTGTGTATAGGAAGCCGCCGTCGCGTTTTTGAACGATAACGCCCATCGCTTCGCCATCTTTATTTTTGTATTCATCGAGAAATACCACTTGCGCGCCATCATCTTCAACCGCAAGGCCTTGCTCTTTAAGGTCCGCAACGATCTTAGGCAACATGTCGTTGTACATGCTTTCGCCCATTACGTCGTCACGAGTCAGTGAAACGTTGAGACGATCGTAGTTGCGCTGGTTTTGGATCATGGTGACGTCAACGAGTTTCTTCCACATTTGTGCGCAGTACTCGTCACCACTTTGCAGTTTGACTACGTAGTTACGCGCTTTTACGGCGAATTCTTCATCTTCATCATAAAGCTTTTTCGATTCACGGTAGAACGCTTCTAGGTCAGCCAGTTCCATCGAAACTTCGCCAGACTCTTGCTGTACACGCTCAAGGTTGGCGATAAGCATGCCGAACTGCGTGCCCCAGTCACCGATGTGGTTGGCACGAATTACTTTGTGGCCAAGGAACTCAAGCGTACGGACTACAGCATCACCGATGATAGTTGAACGCAGATGGCCCACGTGCATTTCTTTTGCCACGTTTGGCGCTGAGTAGTCAGCAACAATGGTTTGCGCTTTTTCTTTAGCTACGCCAAGACGAGCGTCTGCTAGTGCTGCGTCTGCTTGTTTTGCAAGGAATTCTTCGCTTAGGAAAATGTTAATGAAACCAGGTCCTGCGATTTCTGTTTTACTCGCAATACCGTCTAGGTCTAGAACATCCAGGACTTTCTGTGCAAATTCTCGAGGGTTAGTACCCAGTTTTTTAGCAACGCCCATTACGCCGTTTGCTTGGTAGTCACCAAATTGTGGCTTTGCTGATTGACGAACCGCCGCAGGGCTGCCTGCAGGTGCGCCAGCGGCTTCTAGAGCCTGAGATACTTTGTCATTAATAAGTGCTTGGATATTCACACGCGTTTCCTTCAATTCAAGGACGAAAAACTCGGCAAAATTGGGCGCCGAGTTCTGTTGGAGTTCACAAAAATGGGGCTAATGATAACAACTTTATTGATTTTCATACAGAGAGGATTTGGGTAAATTTTTACTTTTTCGATTGAATGGAAATGTCACTCTATTTACGTTTATTATTACGCCCAAAATAGAGATAAGAATTGCCCTAAAAGAGAACAGCATGACCACTCCACTCGTTGAAAAACGCTTAACCCCTGAATTGATGATCCAAGACTTAGATGCCTTTATGTCAAAGGTTGAAGTGCTCGCTGAAATATTGAAGCTCGATCTACATTTGGCTCAAGCCGATCACATCGCCTTACGCATCAATAATGCGAACACCGCAAAGGCTGCTCATGAGGCGTGGATGCCGTACGGCAAGGTGATTTCCCAAGCTCAAATCAATGGTCGGCCAATTATTGTCATTGAATTTGATAAAGCGTTGGAAAGCCGAGGTTGGAAGATTGAGTGCTTAGAGTTGCCATACCCAGCTGAAGGAAAAGTCTACCCAGTTGAGAGTTGGGAGCACGTGGAGTTTGTGATTCCATCACATGCCGAAACCGCAGATGAGTTTCTGCATGATCTGAAACATACTTATCCGAGTTTTGGAGCACAGGTTGAGAAACTTGATGAACTGGGTGTAAAGATCAAACTCTCTAGCCCGAAAGGCGAGGGGGAGCGTCTACATAACCCGACCGTAGCATTTAAGTACCAAGGTTTGTGTATCAAGCTTCACCCACACTCTCTTAAGCGTATTGTGGAATCGGAACGAGCATGATTTAGAGCTTGCTTGTTGTGAGCGCGTAATAAATAGGAGCAGCTTCCAAACTTATCACACGCTCACCTCTGACTTCCTGAGCCTTATCGAAAAGTCTATGCGGCTCGATGACGACTGTTACAGAATCACGGTTTTGTTGCCGTAAACAAAAACGTGGTCGTTGAGTACTTTATTCAGCGCTCTACTCAATACGTTCTTCTCAACATCGCGTCCTGCTTGCGCCATATCTTGAGCGCTCAAGGTATGATCGACTGGAATCACATCTTGCTTAATAATTGGGCCTTCATCTAAGTCATTGGTCACAAAGTGCGCGGTAGCTCCAATGATTTTCACGCCGCGGTCGTACGCTTGCTGATAAGGTTTTGCGCCGATAAAAGCAGGCAAGAAACTGTGGTGAATATTAATGATCTTATGATGATACTTTTCTACAAATGCTGGTGTAAGCACGCGCATGTATTTTGCTAGTACCAAAAAATCCGCCTTGTACTGACTGATCACTGCTGACATTTTTTGTTCGTGTTCTTCACGAGTCAAACCTTCATGTGTGACATGGTGATAAGGGATATCGAAACGTTCGGTCAGTGTTTGTAATTTGTCGTAGTTACCGACAACAGCAGCGATTTCGATATCTAGACTTCCATCATAATTCTTCATCAAAATATCGCCCAAACAGTGCGCTTCTTTCGTAACGAGGATCACGATACGCTTGCGGCGAGAGCCCACCAATTTGTGCTTCGCACCTTGTGGTAGCGCTTGGTCTAAATCGGCAAGAAACGTTTGATCGTTGAAGTACCCCTCCAACTCCGTTCGCATGAAAAAGTGCCCACTGGTATTATCAACAAATTCGTTATTGTGAACGATGTTGAGTTGGTGTTTGTAACAGATATTCGTGATTTTTGAGATTAGGCCCGGAGCGTCAGAGCAATGGGTCAACAGTGTTTTCTTTTCCATAAATCAGGTACTTCCATGCATTAATTATTTTCGCGTACGAAATGTTTGTTATCCCTTATCGGATTAATCGTACTGCCATCTTTGACCATAAATAATCTATTCTTACGTCGGTTTCAACAAAATATCCGTGTGTCGCCGCAAGCGGGTGTAGTTGTGGGCTGATGTCACTCCTATTCCTCTGGTATACTCTCAACACTTTTTCAAACCAGATATCAGACATGATCGCAAAAACTTTTTCCTCTGATGGTGCGTTGGGCAAGGCCATTCCTGGCTTTCAGGCTCGTCAGCCACAAATCGATATGGCAGAAGCCGTCAGTCGCGCGATCAAAGAACAAAACCAACTGGTGGTTGAAGCGGGAACAGGAACAGGCAAAACCTTTGCATACCTTGTCCCCGCATTATTAAGTGGTAAAAAAGTGATCATCAGTACGGGGTCGAAAAACTTGCAAGAGCAGTTATACCATCGTGACCTACCGCTGATGGTCAATGCGCTGGGTTTTTATGGCCAAGTGGCATTATTGAAAGGCCGTTCAAACTATCTGTGTTTGGATCGCTTGAGCCGCCAAATGATCGAAAGCCACACTAATGAATCTGACCCGACGCTGTTAACCCAACTGGTTAAAGTGCGAGCTTGGTCGTCAGAAACCAAAACTGGTGACCTTGGTGATTGTGATGATCTACCAGAAGACAGCATGATCATTCCGACCATCACTTCAACTAATGATAATTGTTTGGGTAAGGAGTGTCCGAGCTACACCGATTGCTTTGTATTGAAAGCGCGTAAGCGAGCCATGGACTCTGATATTGTCGTGGTAAACCATCACTTGTTCCTCGCTGATTTGGCAATCAAAGAAACGGGGTTTGGCGAACTGATTCCAGAAGCCGACGTGTTTATTTTTGATGAGGCTCATCAGTTGCCAGATATTGCCAGCGAATATTTCGGCCAGTCAGTTTCAAGCCGCCAAATTCACGATCTCGCCAAAGACATTGAAATTGCTTATCGCACCGAAGCAAAAGACATGCGCCAATTGCAAAAAGTGGGCGACAAACTCATGCAAAGTGCGATGGATATGCGGATTGTACTGGGTGAGCCTGGCTTTCGTGGCAACTGGCGTGAGGCGTTGCAATCAGAATCCATTAAGCGAGAATTGTTGCGCTTAACCGATAGCCTTGAATTGGCGATCGATGTTCTCAAAATAGCCCTAGGGCGCAGTCAGTTACTGGATACGGCTTTTGAGCGTGCTAATTTGATTAAAGGCAGAATAAATCGAGTTTGTGATGTCGACATCACAGGGTATTCATATTGGTTTGATACGTCACCTCGTCATTTTACTTTGCATATCACGCCGCTTTCGGTCGCCGACAAGTTTCATGAGCAAATAGAGATTAAACAAGGCGCATGGATTTTTACCTCGGCGACCTTGGCGGTATCGGGTGACTTTAAACATTTTACTGATCGTCTTGGTCTGAAGCCTACACAGCAGTTTTCATTGCCGTCCCCCTTTGATTATCAAAAGCAAGCGCGCTTGTGTGTGCCTCGGTACTTACCAGAACCAAACAGCAATGGTTTAGCGGATAAATTGGTCAAAATGCTTGCTCCGGTGATTGAAGAAAACGATGGTCGTTGTTTCTTCTTATGTACGTCCCATAGCATGATGCGTGAATTGGGTGAAAAGTTTCGTGAAGTACTTGATTTGCCAGTGCTGATGCAAGGGGAAATGAGCAAACAGAAGACGCTTGCAGAGTTCATGGAGTTGGGTAACGCTTTACTGGTGGCGACGGGCGCTTTTTGGGAAGGGATTGATGTTAGAGGTGATGCGCTGAGCTGTGTTATTATCGATAAATTACCGTTTACCGCCCCTGATGATCCATTGCTTAAAGCCCGAATCGAAGATTGTCGGTTACGCGGCGGTGAGCCATTTGCAGAAGTGCAAGTTCCGGATGCCGTGATTACGTTAAAGCAGGGAGTAGGGCGATTAATTCGAGATCAAAAGGATCACGGTGCGTTGATCATTTGTGATAATCGCCTCGTCACGCGAGATTACGGTGGTGTTTTCCTTGGAAGTTTGCCGCCCATCCCAAGAACGCGAGATTTAGATGGAATCAAAGCATTCCTAAAAACCGAACAATCTGTCACAGACGTAAGTGCTGAGGCATAACCCAATAAATGAGAGTTGTAGAGAGTTAAATGAGCGCAAAAATTCTTGCTATCGATACCGCAACTGAAAACTGTTCAGTTGCCCTATTGGCTAATGATCAAGTGATTTCACGCAGTGCGATTGCGCCACGTGATCACACCAAAAAAGTACTGCCAATGGTTGATGAAGTACTCAAAGAAGCAGGTCTGACTCTACAAGAGTTAGACGCGCTAGCATTTGGACGTGGTCCTGGTAGTTTTACTGGCGTTCGTATCGGTATTGGTATTGCCCAAGGTTTAGCATTTGGTGCTGAGCTACCTATGATTGGTGTGTCAACATTAGCGGCGATGGCTCAAGGTAGCTATCGTTTGCATGGTGCGACTGATGTCGCTGTGGCCATTGATGCGCGCATGAGCGAAATTTACTGGGCGCGCTATTCTCGTCAAGAGAATGGTGAATGGGTTGGTATTGATGAAGAATGTGTTATTCCACCAGCACGTCTAACTGAAGAAGCACAAGCAGATGACAAAACGTGGACGACAGCAGGTACGGGTTGGGATGCGTACCAAGAAGCGTTAGCAGACTTACCGTTTAATTTGACTCGTGGCGAGGTTCTGTACCCTGATGCACAAGACATCGTGATTCTTGCTGAACAAGCATTTAAAAAGGGTAATACCGTGCCGGTAGAAGATTCAAGCCCTGTTTATCTACGTGATAATGTGACATGGAAAAAACTTCCGGGCCGCGAATAATCCGTTTTTCATTAACATGATAAAGAGCAGGGCATTTGCCCTGTATTTTAATGGAGCGTTATGGCGTCGATTAATGGCTTGCCTCCTTCACTGGCCCCTAGTGCGAATCGCAGCAATAAAGTCAGCAAAAAGAAGCAGGTAAATAAATCAAAAACAAAGCAACCTGTCGGTCAGCCTTCAAAGGTCGCTAATGCCGTGGCGCATTCCATAAAACACATGGATGAGTCCCAAATTCACCGAGCTCAAGTGCAATATGACCTTCCCGAAGGAAGTGCACGTAAAGCGATGGAACAATACATGGATGTCATGAATCGAGCTAAAAAAGAGGAACTGGCTCAGTTACTTGGTGTCGATATTTACGTGTGAGATTTCCTCTGCTTGGGATTACTAATAGTGAAAGGTGGTTTATGAAGGTTTTTGGACGGTTTTTTCTCGTGTTATTTGCTGCGGTTACTTTGTCTGCGTGTAGCTCGTTGCCTGAGGAGCTAAATGCCAGCACAGAACAAGTCGTTACTGATTATAAAGCTTTCGCTGAGTCTCAAGGGCAAGTGAGTGAAGATGTTCGCCTTGGCGGAATCATCGCTAAAGTGGATAACTTCAAAGATAAAACCCGTCTAGAGATCGTAAACCTACCAATCAGTAAATCGGGTAAACCGGATATTGACCAAGAGCCAATGGGACGCTTTATTGCTTATTTTGATGGTTATTTAGAGCCTGTCGCCTTTAGTGAAGGTCGCTTGTTGACGGTGGTAGGCAAAGGAGCAGGGGAAGAAGAAGGAAAAATTGGTGAACACCAATACATATTCCCGCTCATTAAGGGGCAAGGATACCGTTTATGGAAAATTGAAGAGCGTGTCCGCATGTATGACTCACCAACTTACTTTTATCCGTGTTACTCAATCAATTGCCGCATGTGGCGTAATGATTTCCCACAAGATGGCAAAGTGATCAAACAGGTCAAATAATCTGTGATACATGAGCGTCAATTCAAGCTTCCTGCCGGAAAAATGGCAGCCCTAGAGATAGGGAACGAAAAAACGGCTGACTTGTCAGTCGTTTTTCTTCATGGATGGTTAGATAATGCGGGCAGCTTTAAAGCACTCATGGAACAGTTGAATCAACTTCACCCTCACTTACACCTTCTTGCCATTGATCTGTTTGGTCACGGTTGGTCTAGCCATAAATCTCACGATAATTATTACCCCTTTCACGACTATATTGCCGATTTATATCAGTTGTTGGATGAATTATCACCAAACAGACTGATATTAGTAGGGCATTCACTTGGTGCTTTAATCGCAAGTTGCTATAGTGCTGCGTTTCCAGAGCAGGTCGAAGCTCTAGTGCAAATTGAGGGAGCAGGTCCTCTTACTGAAGATCCTGCTAACAGTTTGCCTCGTCTTCGTGATGGCGTTTTAAGTCGAGTAAGACAGCACAACAAGCCAAAGCGAACCATGGCCTCCTTCGATCTGGCGTTAAAATTACGCATACAAGCCAACCAATTAACCGCTGAGCAGCTTCTGCCGATAGTCGAGCGCGGAACTGAGTTGCGAGGAGATAAATGGTATTGGCGGCATGATACCAAGTTAAAATGTGCGTCGCTTTACCGAATGGCGCAAACGCATGCTAACTCGATTACCAGCCAAATACGTTGCCCTCATTTGATCGTATTAGGCGATCAAGGATTTCAGAATTTTCCATCTAACCCAGTTTATTGGGGAGAGAACCCACCGCAAGTGGTTTCTATCGAGGGTGGTCATCACTGTCATTTAGAGCAAATACTCGAGGTTGCAACGCGAATTCTTGGTGTAGTTAACAAAATTTAAACAAGTGTTTGAGAGTTGCGTGCTCAAGCACGTTCGCTGTGCTGTAATAGCTTTCAAAATAAAAAGGACGCTATTTTTTAGCCAGTTATAAACGAGGAGTAACATCGTGGATAAACCATGGCTTTCACGTTATCCAAGTGACGTACCTGAAACCATTAATCCAGAGCAATATGAGTCTTTGGTAGAAATGTTTGAGCAGTCTGTACAAAAATATGCAGACCAACCGGCATTCATGAACATGGGCTCGGTTATGACCTTCCGTAAATTGGAAGAGCGTAGTCGCGCATTCGCAGCGTATCTGCAAAACGAGTTAAAACTGCAAAAGGGTGACCGCGTTGCTCTAATGATGCCAAACCTACTGCAATACCCAGTGGCGTTGTTTGGTATTTTGCGGGCAGGTTGTATCGCCGTCAACGTTAACCCACTTTACACTCCTCGTGAACTTGAACACCAATTGAATGACTCAGGTGCGACGACGATTGTGATTGTGTCTAACTTTGCCAACACGCTTGAGCAAATTGTCGATAAAACACCAGTCAAACACGTAGTGTTAACCAGCCTTGGTCAAATGCTGCCACGCGCGAAAGGCACGGTTGTCGATTTTGTCGTGAAGTACGTTAAGGGCATGGTACCTAAGTACGATTTACCTGGTGCGATCTCAATGCGTCAGGCATTGCGTAAAGGTCGTCGTCTACAATACGTTAAACCGTTTATGTCTGGGGATGACATCGCATTCCTGCAATATACAGGTGGTACGACAGGCGTCGCGAAAGGTGCAATTCTTACACACCGTAATATGATTGCGAACGTTCTACAGGCGAAAGGCGCGTACGGACCGGTTTTATCTCCGGGCCGTGAATTGGTCGTGACAGCGCTACCGCTTTACCACGTATTTGCTCTTACCGTAAACTGCTTACTGTTTATCGAAATGGGTGGTCGTAACCTACTTATTACCAACCCTCGAGATATTCCAGGGTTCGTAAAAGAGTTACAAAAACATCCGTTTACTGCGATTACAGGCGTGAACACCTTATTTAATGCACTGGTTAACAACGAAGATTTCCACGAGTTGGATTTCAGCAACCTACGGTTAGCCGTCGGTGGTGGTATGGCTGTGCAGCGCTCAGTGGCAGAAAGATGGCAGAAGACCACCGGTTGTTATCTACTAGAAGGTTACGGTCTAACCGAGTGTTCTCCATTGGTTGCGGCATACCCGCATGATCTTGTTGAGTACAACGGCTCTATCGGTTTACCTGTGCCATCAACAGAAGTTCGCATTGTGGACGAAGAAGGCAACGCACTTCCAAATACTGAAACCGGTGAGCTTCAAGTTCGTGGCCCTCAGGTGATGCAAGGTTATTGGCAGCGCCCTGAAGCAACGAAAGACACGATCAACGAAGACGGCTGGTTATCCACCGGTGATATCGTTAAGTTCGATGACGAAGGCTTCCTACATATAGTTGACCGTAAGAAAGACATGATCTTGGTGTCTGGCTTCAACGTTTATCCGAACGAAATTGAAGAGGTGGTTGCACTGCATGGTAAAGTGCTCGAGGTTGCAGCCATTGGTCAGCCACATGAAGTGTCAGGCGAATTAGTTAAGATCTACGTCGTAAAACGCGATCCGAGCTTGACTAAAGACGAAGTGATTACACATTGTCGTCAACACTTAACAGGCTACAAAGTGCCTAAGTTGGTCGAGTTTCGTGAAGATCTACCTAAGACCAACGTTGGTAAGATCTTACGTCGTGTTCTTCGTGAAGAGAATGATGCCGAACAGGCCAATAAGAGCGCTTAAGCCGATTTCGTTGAGTCGAGATAATTAAAAAATGATAGAATGCCAGCGTTTTGCTGGCATTTTTTATAGCGAGAAGTATGTGAATTATAAAATTATTATTAAAAACAAAGAACTAGAAGATGTTTGCGCTCAAGCCAGAGATGCAGACGTAGTCATGTTGGATACTGAATTCGTTCGTATTCGAACTTTCTATCCTCAACTAGGTCTGATTCAGCTTTTCGATGGTAAACATCTTTCATTGATTGATCCGACTGAACTGACAGACATGACACCGTTTGTCGATTTGCTGAAAGATACTTCTGTACTAAAAGTTCTGCATGCTTGCGGTGAAGATCTAGAAGTCTTTCAAAATGCTTTCGGTTGTACCCCATTTCCAATGGTCGATACTCAGTTGATGGCGGCTTTTCTTGGTCATGGTTTATCTACGGGCTTTGCAACCCTAGTGGACGAATATCTTGGGGTAGAGCTTGATAAGAGTGAATCACGTACTGATTGGATGGCGCGTCCACTGACACAAAAGCAACTTGATTATGCTGCCGCAGATGTTCATTACCTACTACCACTTTACGAAAAATTGTTGGATAACGTCACTGAAGCAGGCTGGTGGGATGCGGTTCAACAAGAAAGTGACTTGTTGGTTTCTAAGCGTATCCGTGAAATCAATGAAGAAAATGCCTACCTCGATATTAAAGGCGCTTGGCAGCTTAAGCCTTCAGAGTTGGCCGTTTTAAAGCCACTGGCGACATGGCGTTACCGCGAAGCAATCAAACGAGATTTAGCGCTGAATTTTATTTTTAAAGAAGGCGATTTGCTGACGGTGGCTCGTCTCGGTCTGACTAGTTTTAAAACGATGGAAGCCGAAGACATCGATGTCCGTGCGATCAATCGCCATGGTGCAAGGATTGCTGCGATCGTGAAGCAAGCGAGACAGACGCCTGTGGATGAATATCCACCTAAGATTGAGCGATTAATGGACTGTACGGGCTACAAGCAAGTCTTCAAAAATATGAAAGACATAGTGAAAATGGCGTCGCAGAAGTCTGGCTTAGCCACTGAATTTCTGGCTTCTAAAAAGCAGATCAATCAATTAATCAGTTGGGCTTGGAAAAAAGAACGTGATCCAGAAATAGTACCAGATTTAATGAAAGGTTGGCGCCTTGAGCTATTGGGCGAACAGATGAATAAAGCGTTGAAGTAATCGTAAACTAAAAAAGGTTGACCATAGCGTCAACCTTTTTTGAATCACATGAGACCGTCAATCGATGAGCCTAGAGGTATATTGGGAAAATAAAGACAAGTTACTTGCACAGCGTCTTTACAACACCCAGTAGCAACTTACTTCTCGTCGTCAGGTAACTTCACGTTCAGCTCAAGAACAGAGATATCATCGTCTTTGTGCTCAAACGTCAAGTCGACCATATTCGGGTCAATCGCCACGTATTTGCTGATCACCTTCAAGATATCCTCTTTTAATTGAGGCAAGTAAGAAGGCGCGGGGTCATTTTGGCTGCGGCGCTCCGCAACAATGATTTGTAAACGCTCTTTAGCTAGATTCGCAGAAGTTTTCTTCTGTGGGCGGAAAAATTCTAATAGTGACATGTCTAGCCTCCAAACAGTCGTTTAAAGAGTCCTTTCTTTTCCTCGGTAAGGAAACGAAATTCAACCTGATTGCCTAATAAGCGATCAACGGTGTCAGAATAAGCCATACCCGCATCAGTATTTTCATCAAAAGTGACAGGCACACCTTTGTTAGATGCGTTAAGCACTGCTTGGCTTTCTGGAATCACGCCCAATAGTGGAATGTGTAAGATATCTTCTACGTCCTCAACGCTCAGCATCTCGCCTAGAGTGACTCGAGATGGGTTGTAGCGAGTCAGCAGCAAATGTTGCTTCACTGGCTCTAGCCCTTGTTCTGCGCGCAGAGACTTAGAATCTAAGATGCCTAAAATGCGATCAGAGTCGCGAACAGAAGACACTTCAGGGTTGGTGGTTACAATTGCTTCATCGGCGTAGTAAAGCGCCATGAGTGCGCCTTGCTCGATACCGGCTGGTGAGTCACAAATAATGAAGTCAAAGCCCATTTCATCTAGCTCACTAAACACGCGCTGTACGCTATCTTTGGTTAGGGCTTCTTTATCGCGTGTTTGTGACGCTGGAAGAATGAACAGGTTGTCTGTGCGTTTATCTTTTATCAGCGCTTGGTTCAATGTCGCTTCACCGTTAATGACATTCACAAAGTCATACACAACACGACGCTCACAACCCATGATGAGATCGAGGTTGCGCAAACCGATATCAAAATCGATCACCGCGGTCTTATTTCCCTTCAGAGCTAGACCAGAGGCGATGGCTGCGCTTGAAGTGGTTTTACCAACGCCGCCTTTACCAGACGTTACTACAATAATGCGTGCCATTTTTTTTCCTTTTTAGACTAAATCGCGAGTACTTCTAAATGTAATGAGTTTTCGGCTTTATTGATCATTACTTTCTTTTGCCAGTACTCACTCTCAATTTGATCGCTTAACCAGTAGTCACCTGCAATGGATACTAGTTCCGCTTGTAAGTCGTGGCAAATAATACGTGCTTCCTGTTGGCCACTTGCCCCAGCAATCGCTCGGCCTCTCAAAGTGCCATGGATATGAATCGAACCATCGGCTATCACTTCAGCGCCAGCGCTAACGTGCGCGAGGACGACTAAATCGCCGTCTTTAGCGTAGATTTGCTGCCCAGAGCGAACTGGTGTTCGTACCACTTTGGTTGGCGCCATTTCCGCTGGTGCTTGGCTTGGTGATTTGCTCGCCGACATGATCGCGAAGCCGGCTTCGGAAGCAAGATTTTGTACACGTTTATCTTTACAGCCCGTTACACCGACCGGAATAAAACCCGCATCCGCAATGCCCTGTTTAAGCGTTGGGAAATCAATATCGCCTTGTACTTTTGCTATATTGATGACCAAAGGCGCTGATGCAAAAAAAGAAGGTGCTTGTGATACTTTTATTTGCAAAAATTCGATAGTCTTTGTGAGCTCATTGTCAGAAAGGTGTAAAACTGACAAAGTAAAACTGCTACCTTTAAGGTCTGGTGAATAGGTCATCGTGGACTTCTTGCCTTTGTTGAAAGAGCGTTGCCTTAAACTAGGTCTGTCATGTTATATTTCATCCTTTGACGCAGCAAGTTCTCTCGCGGGCAAATAGGTGAATTAATCCCAAATTTGCTATTAAGTTTGCGAGAATTTGACGTTTATAACTCAATCCGCACTCAAAGCGGCTAAATCAGCATAAAAGGCGTGTCATGCTTTGTTCTATTTATAAAAGCTCAAAAAAAGAAGGTACTTATCTCTATATTCCTAAAAAGGATGATTTTTCACAGGTTCCTGACACCTTAATGCAGATGTTCGGTAAGCCTATCGCTGTCATGACGATTAAACTTGATGGCCGTAAATTGGCACAAGTTGATATCGAAAAAGTGAAGGCTTCATTGCAAAATGACGGCTTCTTTTTGCAGGTTCCGCCTCCGCCGGAGAACCTACTAGAAAAGTACAAAGAACAAAAAGCCCAGCAGAAAGGCGAATAACGTCATCGTTTTTCATCTGGAGCTTCTGCCTTGCTCAAGGAGGGCAATATGAAAAAAATACTGGCTACCATGCTTAGCGTTGGTGTGTGTACCTCGGCTTTTGCAAGTAGCGAGGGTTTCGATGAATACTTGAATAAGTTGCGTGCTGAAGCGCGTGATAAAGGTATCTCAGAGCAGGTCATTAGTGCTGCTTTTGCGAATGTTGAGTACAAGCCTCGAGCAGTAAAAGCGGACCGAAACCAACCAGAGAAGAAACTGACGCTGGATGAATACATTCCTCGTGCGGTGCCCGAATGGAAGGTGAAGCAAGCCAGAGAGTTATACAAAGAGTATGACACCGAGCTAAAGCGTATAGGCGATGAGTATGGTGTGCAGCCTCGCTTTATCGTGGCGCTGTGGGGGGTAGAAAGTAACTTTGGTAAATTTACCGGTAACTTCAAAGTGATTGACGCGCTATCAACCATGGCATTTGAAGGTCGTCGTGAAGCATTTTTCCGTAAAGAAACCATGTCGGCATTGCAGATCCTCGATCAAGGCCATATTGAACTAGAAAACTTCAAGGGGTCATGGGCTGGTGCGATGGGGCAATGTCAGTTTATGCCAAGCTCGTTTCTTCGCTTCGCCGCTGACGGCAACGGAGATGGTAAAAAGGACATTTGGCAATCAGAAGTGGATGTGTTTGCATCAACTGCTAACTATTTGAGCGAGTCAGGCTGGGATGATAATTACACGTGGGGGCGCCAAGTGAAAGTTCCTAAAGGTATTGATCGTAGCTTAGAAGGGCGCACGGCTGAAAAAAGTAAATACCTTCAGGAGTGGGGCAAACTTGGCATCACAAAATACGACGGTAGTCCGTTGCCAAAACTGGATGAAGACATCAAAGCATGGTTGATCATGCCGGATGATGAAAATGGTCGTACGTATCTGGTTTACAATAACTACAACGTACTGATGAAGTGGAACCGCTCTTACTACTTCGCACTCGCCGTGAGTCACTTGGCTGACCGGATAAAATATTAAGTTAGTATCAAGTCTTCGTTCATAAGGGCTCCTTTCGGAGCCTTTTTAGTCTCTGAATATGATTACTTTTTGGTGTGGAACTGTTCGCAAGCAAGCATAGTGTTCTCAATTAAGCTTGCCACTGTCATTGGCCCAACGCCACCCGGTACGGGGGTAATAAAGCTAGCGCGTTCACGTGCCTTATCGTACTCCACATCACCCACTAACTTACCTGTTTCAAGACGGTTGATACCTACATCAACGACAACGGCACCTTCTTTAATCCACTCACCGGGAATGAAGTTTTGCTTACCAACCGCGACGACAACAATCTCTGCTTGGCGGACATGGCTTTCCAGATCTTTGGTGAATCGGTGACACGTCGTGGTTGTGCAACCAGCAAGAAGCAGTTCAAGCGTCATGGGACGGCCAACAATGTTTGATGCGCCAACAACCACGGCATGTTTGCCACGCAGCTCAATATTGTAGCGGTCGAGTAGGGTAATGATGCCTTTTGGTGTACAAGAGCGAAGCTTAGGAATTCGCTGAGCAAGGCGGCCGACGTTGTATGGATGGAAGCCATCGACGTCTTTTTCTGGATGAATGTGCTCTAAAACGTGCGTAGTATCGATACCTGCTGGCAAGGGTAATTGAACTAAAATGCCGTCAATGTCATCATCGTTGTTCAATTCATCAATCAGTGCTAGCAGTTCTTCTTCTGGGGTAGATGCAGGAAGGTCAAAAGACTTAGAAACAAACCCCACCTCTTCACATACGCGGCGCTTACTGCCTACATAAACTTGTGAAGCAGGATCTTCACCAACTAGAACCACGGCAAGACCTGGAGCACGCAGCCCAGCTTCAACACGAGCTTTAACCCGTGCTGCAACCTCGGAACGAACCGTTTGGGAAATGAGAGTTCCGTCTATATTTTGAGCAGTCATGACTTTCCTTATAAATTTAAAAGGCAAATTATTTGCCGCGCATTGTCGCAGAAATTCGATTTAACATCCATACGCAAACGTTTGCCTTGTGGCGTTTTTGAACATCTTTCGTTTTGGTGTCCTTTTTTTAGGCACTCAGATCATAATGTCAGTAAAAGCCGTTGATTTACCTGTTTGAACTCGTATAATCCTCTCCCTGTAGCGCGCCCTTAGCTCAGCTGGATAGAGCACGTCCCTTCTAAGGATGTGGTCGCAGGTTCGAATCCTGCAGGGCGTGCCATATTCTATAAGGCCTGACAGCTTATTAAGTTGTCAGGCCTTTGTCGTTTTGGGCGTTTATAGTCGGCTAAGTAGTCGGTTAAGTTTGTAGCTTAATGTAATCATCTGTAATAAATGCATAAGTTCGCTTGCTTCTCGCGGCTAGGTATTTGAAACTAAACATGCAAATCAGCCCCTTTTCAAACATACACTTCATAAAGAAGCCTAATAGGACTTGTGTTTGGGTATAGAGTCTTGGGTTCCTTCGAGTCTGGTTACTACAGAAGAAGCAATGTCTCGAATTGACACAATGAGAAACACTGTTTTCAAGAAAATGTCGACATTGTCGGATAAATGTACAATTATTAACTTACTTGTATCATGCTAGCCTTTTGATTTTGATGCACTGGAGAAATTATGGCCAAGACTAAACAAGATGTTCTTAGAGAACGTTATGAAGAGTTTCAAGCGCGTAAAAGGACAACTAAAGGTATTAAGTATGAGCTGGTTGATGGTGATGTGCTTCGTCTAGATACAGCTTCTGTCAAGCGCAATCAAGTTGTTAAGGCACAGATCGCTGCATCCAAAAATGTACCTTTAGAGGCTTGAGTTAAATGCCATACCATTAGGTGTGGCATTTCTAATTAGAGAGTAGGGATGATTAAGCCAACTGTATTGTTTTTATTGATACTCGGAATATCAGGATATTTCTTTCTTAATGGCCTATCTAAGTACCATTTCAAATTAAAACGAACTATTGGTTATCATACTTTTTTCGAGTCAACAGCCTTTGGTTTGCTCTTATTTGTATTCGCTTCTGTTATCCATATTATCATCCAGTATTGCGGTCGTATTATGGGAGTTGAGCATGATTTAGGCTATTGGGCCTTATCAAAGGCTTTGCTTATTACCCCTAAGAGTGCAGACGTAGCGCTGTTCAATATTAGTTTGATCACCTTAATCCTTGGTTTCTCTTTACCGAAGGTACATATCCTCCTCGCAAGTTTCGGATGTTACAATAGTTTTAAAAATAAACTAATCGCTTTCAAGTGGGCCAGTTCATTAAATCACCGCTTATCAGAACTCAAGAGCAAAATTAAGATTCAAAAAGATGATGAGCTGAGAAAAGAGTTCCTGTCCGATGTAGAAAGCCCAGAGTTTTCAAGGCTAATAGATAAAGCTAGTGAATTATCACTTCCTATACTTTTTACCATGTCCGATAGTAAAGTTTACATCGGCTATCCGTATGAGATAACGGGAGGAGCAACAATTAACGATTTATTGGTCATTCCATTAGTAAGTGGCTATAGGAGCAAAGATAAAAATAAACTTGAAGTAGTGACTCGATACATAGATGTTGTACAAGAGTTAAGAGTAAAGGAGAACATTGAATTTAAAAATATGCTTCTTCACGAGGGGAAGTATACTGAAGCTGAGATAGACGAACTCTTTCAACAATATCCAAGCCTCAGCTTAGATTCATCAGAAGTAGATGACTTGGATGAATTTGTCCCATACTTGGTCTCGCTACCGTACCGCGAAATAGTACATGCACACATTCACAACTTAGACCAGTATGAGCTATTCAGGTCAAAGGAAGATTGAGTTGTCTGCTATAAAGCCAATTACTTACCGTCTGTTTCCTTCATGTAATGAACGGATAGTTTGCATCAGGTGGGATATTTTTACATCGACGCTGACACTACTAGTGGAAGTTTAAAATCTGCCGACGAAAGAAACTCCCAGTTTATCAATTTTTTCTAGAGGGTGATAAAGTTGCGCATAATAGTTTTTCTCAGGATCTATTGTTAAATAACTATCATTGTCCACGATTTTAACTTTGTCGATACCTGGGGTACTTAGAGCTGATATATAGCCTATAGGGTAGTCTGGCTCAATACTATAAGCATACCCAGCGTTATCAGTGCAAGATAGGCTTACTATATCAAAAGTGGCTATCATTTTATCTTTCTCGATATTCGATGCTCTGACACCTAGGCGGCAATCTCCCCCATCAAAAACGTGTTCACTTGATGTCGAAGATATTGGAGAAACGGTTGTCACGATCGCAAATGTATAGTCGTGCTCAGTTTTAGCAATGTGCGACTGGGGACTGTTCAGCCATGGCAATGAAAGAAACTTAATCACAGCGGCGGAACTACTTGGAATACTGTAGTTAGATGCTTCCAACTTGGCTAATTTTAAGCGCTTTTCCACAGCACCATCACCTTGTACCGTTACGAGGATCGGCTGCTCATACCCAATAATCTGTTTTATATCTTGCACAAACCGCATCCCCGTATCTTTTGCTTCATAAACATAAGAGGTGGCAGTTAATAGCGCAGCGATAGAGATTACTATTTTGTTTTTGCTAATGATTTCCTTGAGTCTGGTAAAGCCCATTGGTCTCTCCATCAGATATTACTAACTTTTTCTATAACCATGCCACTTTGCTCTGCAAAGTGAATCAATCGAGTGATATTGCTGAGGCTCCACTGGTTGGTGATGGCTATCACTTCATCGTTAGGCAGCGTAATCAGCGTGTCCTCATCACTGTGGAAGCGGCGAATTCTACCTTGAGGGATATTATCCGCTAGGATGGCGATGCGTCGTCTTACTGGTTCGTTAAATGCGTTGAGTACATCATTCAAGCTTTGTGGCTGATGCTTCTCGATCCAGTCAGTGACTAACGCTAGCGCGAGGTGACGCTTTTTATAGGTATGACCGTTATAGCGATACTCTGAGTAATCTTTTTCGCCTTTTTGAACGCTTGTGCGCTGCTCGGCACGCTTCTCGCGGAACTTCACCTGATACTCTTCCACTTCTGGAACAGGGATGATCTGTTCAGCATTAATCAGTACATCTTCTTTGTAGCGATAGGGCGTGAGGCGCACACAACTGATATCGATGCCTTTATCACGCAGCCACAAGACAGAAGTGGTGAGTTCCTTACCGAAGTCTGCTGAGGCTAGAACAATTCGAACATCATTACCAAAGTCATCCAAGCTGTTTTCATCAAGATCGACAAACTCTAGAATGGCTTCGCGGGCATCAATCTCTTGGCCTTCTTTCTTCAGGTACTGGGCATAGTAGTCACATGCTTTATCGAACGTCATGGTAGAGATCATCGCGGCATAGCGCAGCGCTTGAAGTTCCATATGCGCACCGAGTTCATCCCGCTTAAGCTCGATGACGACTAAGTTGGCATTTTTGTCGATGGCTAACAGGTCGATACGGCGGCGGCTGTCTTCCCAATCAGAAAACTCTTCTGATATCACCAAACAATCGGAGCGATGGCATCAATACAGCCTTTCAGCGCTTCTTGTAAATCGTGTCGCTCTTGCAGCCGAGGGCTGCAAGAGTTGCCGATGTTAGCGTGAGAGGTTTTTATTAGAGATATTGTACAGGCTCATAGTTACACCGCTTGTTCAGTCACACTATCAGTAAATTGGAAATGTGCATGCTTTCCTTTTTCTAAAGAAAGTTTGAGCTTATCGCATAGATCAATTAGCTCCTCTACTTTCTTCACAATCAGAGTTTGTTCTCTAATGGGGGGGAGTGGGATTGGTGCCATTTTCAACTTGTCTTGAGATATGTTCATTTGACTTTCTGCCATGCCAGATTTAGCTGATTCCAGATACTCTGAAGTAGCCCCCGCGTTTAGACACAGCGAAACGAAGTTGTTAGACATCCCAAGTTCTATTAGGTGAAAGCGAATAATTTTATCTGAGATCATAAGCTTAGGCCTTGTGGTTTGAACCAAGCAAGATACTCCTACTCTGTTTTTGGGGCCTGCTCTAGTAATCAAAATATCTCCATTCTTTACCTCATATTGAGGTCGAGGTGTAGTGGCATAGTGAATTTGGTCACTTAGTTAGAGGTGATATCATCACCTCATAAGTTAATAGGTGACATTATGACAAAACGTACAAGACGACTGTTTAGTGCCGAATTCAAACTGGAAGCGGCACAGTTAGTGCTCGATCAAAACTACTCCGTAGCTGAAGCTGCTCAAGCCATGAATGTAGGTAAATCTACGATGGATAAATGGGTTCGCCAGCTTAGAGAAGAACGCCAAGGGAAAGCACCGAAAGCTTCACCTATGACTCCTGAGCAAATAGAAATTCGGGAATTAAAAAAGAAGCTGGCTCGCCTTGAAGAGCATAATGAAATATTAAAAAAAGCCACGGCTCTGTTGATGTCGGACTCACTGAACAATTCTTGATAATCAAGAAACTCAAGCAGAGCTACAGCGTAAAAACATTATGCGAAGTCTTCAATGTTCATCGAAGTAGTTATCACTATTGGCTTAAACGCCCAACGGTAATTAATGCTGAAACAGTAAAATTGCGCAGCTTGGTCAGTGAGGCTCACGCTGCAAGTAATGGCTCTGCGGGAGCGAGAACCATTGCAGATATAGTCACAAATCAGGGTGTAAAGCTGAGCCGATACCGAGTAACAAAGCTTATGAGAACGCTTGGTTTAGTGAGTTGCCAAGTGCCAAGACATCGTTACCGAAAAGCTTCACAAGAACATATTGAAGTTCCAAATCACTTAGGTCGTCAGTTTGCGGTTACCGCCCCAAACGAGGTCTGGGCTGGTGATGTGACGTATATTTGGACAGGTAATCGGTGGATGTATTTAGCCGTTGTTATCGATCTTTTTGCCCGAAAAGTGATTGGTTGGTCGATGTCCATATCACCTGATTCTAAGCTAACAGGCAAAGCGCTTTCGATGGCTTATGAGTCACGTGGTAAGCCTAAAGGTGTCATGTTCCACAGCGATCAAGGTAGTCACTATACCAGTCGTAAATACCGCCAATTACTGTGGCGCTTTCAAATAAAGCAGAGTTTATCTCGTCGAGGAAACTGCTGGGATAATGCGCCGATGGAGCGCTTCTTTAGAAGTCTGAAAACGGAATGGGTGCCAACGGTGGGTTATCGTAGCTTTGCTGAGGCTCAACAAGAGATCACTCGCTACATCATTGGATATTACTGTAGTGGTCAACTAAAATTGGCCACGGTTTTAGAGTTTTCCCAATATAATCGTTCTGATTCATTGGGAGTTAGACCTCCGTTATACTGATGTGGCCTGAGTTGGCAGTAATATCCAATGATGTAGCGAGTGATCTCTTGTTGAGCCTCAGCAAAGCTACGATAACCCACCGTTGGCACCCATTCCGTTTTCAGACTTCTAAAGAAGCGCTCCATCGGCGCATTATCCCAGCAGTTTCCTCGACGAGATAAACTCTGCTTTATTTGAAAGCGCCACAGTAATTGGCGGTATTTACGACTGGTATAGTGACTACCTTGATCGCTGTGGAACATGACACCTTTAGGCTTACCACGTGACTCATAAGCCATCGAAAGCGCTTTGCCTGTTAGCTTAGAATCAGGTGATATGGACATCGACCAACCAATCACTTTTCGGGCAAAAAGATCGATAACAACGGCTAAATACATCCACCGATTACCTGTCCAAATATACGTCACATCACCAGCCCAGACCTCGTTTGGGGCGGTAACCGCAAACTGACGACCTAAGTGATTTGGAACTTCAATATGTTCTTGTGAAGCTTTTCGGTAACGATGTCTTGGCACTTGGCAACTCACTAAACCAAGCGTTCTCATAAGCTTTGTTACTCGGTATCGGCTCAGCTTTACACCCTGATTTGTGACTATATCTGCAATGGTTCTCGCTCCCGCAGAGCCATTACTTGCAGCGTGAGCCTCACTGACCAAGCTGCGCAATTTTACTGTTTCAGCATTAATTACCGTTGGGCGTTTAAGCCAATAGTGATAACTACTTCGATGAACATTGAAGACTTCGCATAATGTTTTTACGCTGTAGCTCTGCTTGAGTTTCTTGATTATCAAGAATTGTTCAGTGAGTCCGACATCAACAGAGCCGTGGCTTTTTTTAATATTTCATTATGCTCTTCAAGGCGAGCCAGCTTCTTTTTTAATTCCCGAATTTCTATTTGCTCAGGAGTCATAGGTGAAGCTTTCGGTGCTTTCCCTTGGCGTTCTTCTCTAAGCTGGCGAACCCATTTATCCATCGTAGATTTACCTACATTCATGGCTTGAGCAGCTTCAGCTACGGAGTAGTTTTGATCGAGCACTAACTGTGCCGCTTCCAGTTTGAATTCGGCACTAAACAGTCGTCTTGTACGTTTTGTCATAATGTCACCTATTAACTTATGAGGTGATGATATCACCTCTAACTAAGTGACCAAATTCACTATGCCACTACATACTGCCAACTCAGGCCACATCAGTATAACGGAGGTCTAACTCCCAATGAATCAGAACGATTATATTGGGAAAACTCTAAAACCGTGGCCAATTTTAGTTGACCACTACAAGGTTCCTTGAAGGGACTGAGAACTTTATTTTCATATTCTCTATACTCCATACTCTGAACGGCCGTTGTTTTAAGTACACCCCAAGTTTCGTGGTTTGGAGATGCCTCTGGTGGACAAGCTGGACTCCAACCAGCATCCATTTCACTAATTAATGAGTTCAAGTGACACCACTCCCAGCCACTAGGAAGTTCAAACGGCTTTTCATCTTCACTAATCGGTGGCAGCGCTTTTTGCTTTTTGATTTTCTTATCTTTGACTAACTGTGCCTTTTCTTCCGCAATTCTTTTCAGTAACTCAGCAGCAGGCTCATCGCTTGGATCTTGCGGAACTAGCTTACCCATCACTGCCAGTTGTAGGATGGTTTGCTTAAGCTGGTCGATACTCTCTTCGGTGGTGAATAAGGTATCGAAATGCTCACTGATTCGCGCCCAGTTTTGCATTAACTCGTCAGCATCGGCAGAGTTGGTGAGAGTGTCCAACAGAGTCGTTACCAGCACTTGATGCGCTTCGATACTGTCTTCGGTTTGTTGCTCAAGCTGGTCGCAGAGTGCCATTAATTCATCGACTTTATCAGCAATGTACTCCTGTTCTTCGAGTGGAGGAATCGGAATACAGGTATGTTTTATAGAGTTCAACGATAATTTGGGTTGAGCCATTTGGTTTACCGCATCATTGAACTGTCTCGTTACAAAGCTGGATTGCAAAACAGTTACTAGGTATTTTTTTGAAAGGCCACTGAACACTAGTTTTGCAGCATTTTCTGTTAGACTCATACCATCAAGGTGAGGTGGGATTGTACCAACAGACCCAATCGTACCTGCTATCGTGACGTAGACATCTCCAGTATTAATTGTGTATCGAGATATTTGCTTGAAAACTTCTTCTGAAATATAGCGTAGGTCTGATTCATCTATAGACTGGTTCTTCATGTCAGTAACACGAAGATAAACGAAATCAGTTGGTTGTTCTGAGAGTTTATATCCTTTAGGAACTCGTTTACCTCCCAATACATGCGCTACTTGCCCAACACATATGGTCTCCCAGTGTAATGGGAAGCCTTTTGCCCTATCAGAGGAATAGGTTTCTTTATCTCCACGGATATTCCTTTCTTTGGACAAATTAAATTTTGCAACTATCGCATCTTCAACGTTTTTCTTCGCACTTCCTTTGAAATCTAGGTTTGCCGTGAGTTTCCCTTGTATTGCTAGTTCGATAATGAGTTCACGTAGCTTTTTAATTCCATAAAGCTCCAGTTTCTTGCTGCTACCACGACCAGAGGTCGATCTGGTCTTAACTGCTGAAGTCCAGATATCAATATGCTCGGTGATTAGCTTATTCATAGGTGATTGGTCGACTGCCATTATTGCTCTCCACCTTGCTTTTTACCTTGAATGGTAGAGCTAAGCGCATCACCGAGAATGCCTTTCAGTTGGTCACGCAGTGCTTTGATGTCTTGTTGTTGCTGCTGATAGTTCGCCAGTAACTCTTCAGGATCATGGTTGATTACTTCGTCCTGATACGGGTTTTTAATATCAAGGTTAAAGTTGCGCTCGATAATATCCTCAATCGACACTTTCCAAGCTTGCTTGGTCTCGATGCGGCTAGCGAATCCATCGGCCTCGTTACCCCACCAATCGATCTCTTGCTGGAATTCCTCAAACTTCATCGGTTTGGTTTTGCTGTAGTTCTTCACGCCTTCTGGGTAAGGGTGCTCGTAGAACCACACTTCTTTGGTCGGTTGGCCTTTGGTAAAGAACAGAATGTTGGTCTTAATGCCTGTGTATGGGTTGAACACGCCATTCGGTAAGCGAACAATAGTGTGCAGGTTACACTCTTCCGTCAGCATCTTTTTAATTTTGTTTTTTACACCTTCACCAAACAAGGTGCCATCAGGCAACACCACACCAGCGCGACCCTCTTTATCCAATACTTCGACAATAAGCTGCAAGAACAAGTCAGCCGTTTCACGAGTTTGCATTTCGGCAGGGAAGTTCTTTTCAATCCCGTCCTCTTCGGTGCCGCCAAACGGTGGGTTAGTCGCAATCACATTGATATTGCTATCCCAGTTTGAAAGCGGCTTGTTAAGCGTGTTGCCGTGCTTGATCTGCACAGGGACTTCGATGCCGTGGAGCATCATATTGGTGATGCACAGCAAATGTGGCAGTTGTTTCTTCTCTACACCATGGATTTGCTTTTGCAACGTTTGGTGGTCGGCTGCGCTTGTCACGTAGTTCTCTTTAACGTGATCGAACGAGCAAGCCAGGAATCCGCCCGTACCGCAGGCGGGATCCATAATTTGTTCGCCTAGCTTAGGATCCAGTCTGTTGACGATAAAACGAGTCACCGCGCGAGGGGTATAGAACTCACCTGCATTACCTGCGCTTTGTAGGTCGCGTAGGATTTGCTCGTAGATATCACCAAACAGGTGTCGTTCTTTAGAGTCAGTAAAGTCTATCTCGTTGAGCTTGTTAATCACTTGGCGCAGCAGTGTGCCATTTTTCATGTAGTTGAAAGCATCACTAAAGGCTTCTTTCACCACAAAACCGCGTGGGTTGGTGTCTTTCGGTGCGGTTAGGTTTTTTAACGTCGGGAATAGGTCATCATTGATGAATTCCAGCAGCTCATCACCTGTAATGCCTTGGTTATCTGCCGCCCAGTTGCGCCATAGGTACTTGGCTGGGATGGGTTCGCGGTAATCATCTAACTCGAACTCTAGCTCTTCCTCTTGAGCATCAAACACTTTAAGGAATAAAAGCCAAGACATTTGGCCTAGACGCTGCGCGTCACCATCAACACCCGCATCTTTACGCATGATGTCTTGAATAGACTTGATAACTGAACTGATTGACATGGAGTTCTACTGCTAACTGACTGAAAAAATTGGGGCTGATTATAGCAGAAATGGGTCGAAGAAAATGAACTTATCGCTATGAAACTATGTTTGTAATTGTGGTTTAATAATGAATCAGTGATATAAATGAAATAATAAAAAATATAACTAGGTTGTCTAGAAAATGAAGGTTGAGTGTCCCCATTGTCACACTGACAATGTTATTGAATATGCAGAGAATATCTCGTGTGAGAAGTGTGAAAAAAGCTTCAAAGGCTTTAAATTTAGTAAACGGAAACTGGTGTCTGCCAGTACGGCATTGGTCGTGGGCGTGGTTGGTGGTTATAAGGTGAATGGTGTTTTTGATGAAGAGCGTTACCCATTAGAAGTAGAGTATGCCATCGTTGATACCTGCATAAACTCGTCAAAAAATATGGTGTCGGTGAGTTGGTATGAGAGTAAGCGAGAAACGTGTTTATGCGCCCTTTCACAAACAGAAAAGTCCGTGCCGTATTCCGATTACAAATCTGATCAAAACTTGTTTTTAAGTAACTTCAAGCTGAATGCAAGAAGTTGTTCATAATAGAAAAATGAGGCAGCTAGACTGCCTCATTTATATCTAATGTGTTTAGCGTTTAGGTGTGTTGCCACGACCTTTGCCTGAAGGCTTGCCAGTTGTGCTTGGGTAGTTTGGATTACCTTTCGGCGCAGTCTTTGGTGCAGAACTTGGTTTTGCCATGATGATCACTCCTATTTACCTTGTTTTTGGTTGTGGTCAGCAGCGCGTTGAGCGCGGCCTGTAAAGGAGCCTTTTTCGACTTTTCCGCCATTATTCTTCGCTTCATGTGATTGAATACGAGCAGCGGCTTCAGTGGTCATTGGTGTTTTGTTTTTAGACATAGTATTTTCCTTTTCGTTTATGAATGATTGTCTCCGCTGAGACCATTGCATAGTAACTAGTAGGGTAGGGACAAATGGGGACAACCCAAAAACAAAAGCAAATTCGAACTATGTTGGATGCGTTAGGCTGGAGCCATAAGCAACTGGCCGATGTTCTTTACGAAGAACTTCAGTGTTCTGAATATGAAGACATAGAAGATGCTTCCCCTGACGAAATTCGTAAGTTCAGAGAAGCTCTTAAGAAGCATTTGCAAAGGGACTCTACTCCAGAGAGTCGGCTTGAGCAGTATGTAAAAGTCATTTCAGAGCACCCAGACTTTGTTGCATTGGGGTTGGATGTCGTGGTTCCAAAATACGTTAACCATAGCTGCTTGAGTGACGATTCACTTACAGAGTTAGCAGAGATATCCAGTTGGTTGGATGATAGGGAGCAGGTAGGTTAAAAAACGGCTAAATAGCCGTTCTGTTCTAATTTCTTGAGTTTGTTGGTTGGCCCAGTGAAGTCGAAAGTTAGACAAACTGTTGTCACGATTGGATTTCAGCAGCTTGTATATCATCCGCTTTGCTACGTAGAGCTAGGTACAACACCCAAGTGATTAGCGCATCAGCAGTAATGCCCAAGCCGAACATTATGGCGATTCGTTCAAGCGTAGGTACAAAGATTCCGATTTGATAAAGCACAAAAGCACAACCGTAAAACAAGGTGTTTACGATAAGTGATTGATACAGCATTAAATCCGTGCGTCCAATACCATAAAAGTAACTGTCGATGACATTGTTTAAACTGAAAATCACATAGAACCCAACCATTAGCCAAACTAGACTGGTGATTGATTCTGGGTTCTCTATCCCCATTACATTGGCTATAAAGCTGTTCCAAAGCGGTGCGGTGAGTATCCAAACAGCAATAATTCCTAACGTTATCCAAAGGTAGCCATTGACTCGCTCAGATGTTAATCCATTGTTTGTCGCAGCATCTTGCTTAACCAGTTGCCCTAATGTCAAAACGGGAAGTAGTAGCCAGCCCCAAATAAATTGATTAGCAACCCAGAATGTTCCCGCTTGTTGTACTTGGTTAATAAGCTGAAGAATCATGACAATAAAGGCAGTATTTCGCACGAGTGACTCAAGCCCTGACTTCCATCCAATCTTTGCCCATTCTTTGAGCCATTGCGATTGATCTCCTTTAGAAAACTTGAAGCTCAGAGTGATCCCTGATTTCGATAAATAAATCAGGGCAAATTGTGCGAGAAGACTATTGACTACGATATTACTCAGAGCAATACCATTCACTCCAAACTGAAGGGAGTAAGGTAGTTGACTGACGAAGACGCTGTCACAAAGGACAGTCATGAGCATTTGTACTATTAGGAGACCATACAGCGCCTTTCGTTCATTTCGTAGGACTAGAACCAAAGACAAAAAAGCATAGAAGCTAGAGAGCAAAATAGCGGCAGATTCCAATCGAATGTATTGGATCGTTTGGGTCAATAATTCAGCCTGTTGCTGCATAGCATCTACAAAATTCGGGGCTAGCCACAATACCATTAAGGTCACCACAAAGTAGCAAATTAAGGTAACCAAAAGAGATAGACTGGCTCGTTCGCGAAAAGCTTCATTACTATGAATAACTCTGCCTAGAATAAATGCTAGAGGGATAAGTAATGCTTCGCTGAGGACTTCATATCCTACATTTAGCCATGCAACTTGTGCTGCAATGCTAAAAGTCCATGGGCTAGGGATGCTGCCCAAGAAATGGATTCGTGTAGTTGAGTAGATTAATGGTATTAAGCTTGTCAGAATCAGCACTAGCCACAGTTGGTAGTTGATTGTTTTTATTTGATGATGTTTCAATTTTTAAGCCTTGTTATCTTCACTAGGGATCTCGTGGAGAAAGCGACTCTCCACAGAGAAATAGCCATTACTTTTAATCAGTTGTTTCTTTCTAAGCCGTTCGAACAGTGTGATGAGGTACTGATAAAGTTCAGTATATTGCACTGTACTGATATGAGTTGCTGAGCCTTTAAATACTTGCCATGGGAAGTCAATCAATGTTGTAGCAGCGTGTTTGGGAAGGTAGTTGTGTTTAAACTCACTTAGCAATAAATGTTCTAGCTGAACAGAATAGTGCTGGATGATAGAGCAGTGAAAGTGGTACTTGTAACTGTCGTTGTTAGCGATAAGGTTCGGTAAGGAGCAAAATAAAAAGTAAACCTGAACGGCCAACTCTTTGGCTTGCTTTCGCTCGCTTGTATGTGTTTTGGTAACGGCGTCTAATTGTTCTGCAAGACCAAGTTCACCCTTTAAAATAGTGAAGTGAACGTTGTAGATTTGTGACTCACGATAATAAAGAGAAATGTCAGACAGCGATTGGCCTATAACGATTTCTATAAGCAAACGGTCTTGTGTCCTAAGAGTGATTTTCGACCCCAAAATATCGGTATGAGCCAATTGTTCACCGAACAATCTGAGGAGTCTTTCATGCCAACTCTGAACCGAAATCGATGACTGAATAAATAAATCGATATCGGAGCGCTTTGTTAACTGATTAGCCCCCAAGCTTCCGTAAAGTAGAGCTGTAGGTACGCTTGTATCTGTGCTCAATACTTTATTTAGCTTACTGACCCAAGTGTGTTGAGATAATGGGAAGGCCGCCCAGAAGGCATCAAAGTTATCGGAGAAGTCAAAACAGTAAGACTGCCAAATTTGTCTTTGCCAGTGAGCTTCTAGCTCTGTCGGTATGGTTTTATCTTTCAAAAATCTAATAGTTTCATCAACAGCTTGCAGTTTTTTGTAGGATGATGGGTAAGGGATTTCTGAGTATTTCTCGTCATCAATTGCATTGATGCTCTGCACAATATCTCTAGTGCAACAGATTAATATGCCTGTTTTCCTATCTAATTGATTGGTAAGAAGGCTAGCCGTTTGACCGTATCCTGTAAATTCAACAATCGCGTTTTCCTGTTGTTTAACCGCAGCAAGGAAATGCTCACAAGCAAGTTGCTCACCTTGCTCGGTTCCATCGCCAAAGCGAATTCGATACTCATCTAATGATAAATAAATGAAATCAGGCAAACGTCCTTGTATTTGTTTGCTTAAGGTTGTTTTGCCTGAATTTAGGTTACCAAAAATATAGATATGCATGATGACTTGAGGTCATTAACCAAGCTAAAGAAGCTCTAGCTTGGTTTAGATGGTGATTAGGCAGATTGATAAATCTCAGCTTCCAGTTCAGAAATCGCTTCTAAGTATTGCTCTTTTCCGCCAAAGCACTTTTTGACGATTTCAGCAGGGCGTCCCATCTCGTCAAAAGGCTTAACTTTGAGTACATGAATATTCTCAATCTCTTGAACGCCTTCGTCTGCGTACTTGTCTAGTAAGTTGTTCAACACCTGCTGAGCCGTTTCACCGTACTTAGTGAAGTAGTTGCGCTTTTTGACGTTGTCAGCACGTTCTTTTCTGGTGAGTGCTGGTTGGTCATACACGACATGACAAATCATGTCGAATGGGTCGAGATCTTTGCCGACTTCCAGCTCTAATGCTTCCCAGATGATGCCTTCCTCTGCCAGTTCATCAATGATTGCTTGCTTTTTATCGGCATCTTGCCAGCGCTTAACAAAGTCATCCATTGAGGTGAACTGTTTTGCCATCGTCTTGCGGGTATAGTCTTTGAACGACTCGGTTACGAGTTTACCGTCGGAATCGTAGTATTGAACACGTTCGGCAATGGCTTTCACCGTTACACCGTTGACATGGAACTTTCTAACTCGGTTTTCATCCTGCCAATCATCATCGGAATTGCTACCGTCAGAAGGAGATGAACCTGAGTCGTATGAAGCCTCTGGTTCATGGATGTTTTCAGGGTCTATATCTTCCCCATCAAATGGATCATCTTGTTCAAGCTCATCCTCACCATCGATAATCTCATCGAGTCCTTCAACGGTCTCGAAGTCTTCTGGTTTTGTCTCTTTAACTCGCTCAGGGACACCATCAAAGCGCTCATCAGCGAACAGTTCAGTCGCCTTTTTAAAGTCGAGAATGGTAAACCATAGCTTTCCGTAACGATCATCGATACGAGTACCGCGACCGATAATCTGCTTAAACTTAGTCATCGACTGAATGCCCTGGTCAAGAACAACCAGTTTACACGTTTTTGCATCGACACCTGTTGTCATAAGTTCTGAAGTGGTCGCGATAACAGGGTAAGCCTTTTTGGGGTTGATGAAGTTATCAAGCTGAGCTTTGCCGATTTCATCATCACCTGTAATTTTCATTACGTATTTTTCATTCTTAGCAACTTGCTCAGGATTGCAGTTGATCAGCGCTCGACGCATACGCTCTGCATGGTCAATGTCATTACAGAACACAATGGTCTTAGCCATAGGATCGGTACGCTTGAGGTAACTAGTGATGGTCTGTGCAACAAGCTCTGTTCGCTCATCAATGACCATGGTTCTGTCGAAGTCTTTCTGGTTATAGATCCTGTCTTCGATGACTTCACCATGCTTATCGACTTGCCCTTTGGTCGGCCGCCAACCTAGTAAATCTACATCGATATCCACACGCACAACTTTGTAAGGAGCTAAGAAACCGTCTTCAATACCTTGCTTTAGAGAGTAGGTATAAATGGCGTCGCCAAAGTACTCGGTGTTAGACACGATATCGGTTTCTTTCGGTGTCGCGGTTAGCCCTATTTGAGTCGCAGAACCGAAATACTCAAGAACCTCGCGCCATGCACTGTCTTCAGCGGCACTGCCACGATGGCACTCGTCAACGACAATAAGATCAAAGAAATCAGGATCGACCTGTTTGTATGCTTTTTGGTGCTCTTCTGGGCCAGTCAGAGCTTGATATAGAGCTAGGTGGATTTCGTAAGCTGGATCGACTGTTCGACCAGTGACTTTGGTCATAGCGGTGCCAAACGGCTGGAAGTCGTTGGTTTTAGTTTGATCGACCAGAATGTTTCTGTCCGCCAAAAACAGGATGCGTTTTTTGGCTCGGGACTTCCATAGTCGCCAAATAATCTGGAATGCAGTGTAAGTTTTGCCCGTACCCGTTGCCATAACCAACAGTACACGGTTTTGTCCTGCTGCTACCGCTTCGACGGTTTTGTTTATCGCCTGTAGCTGATAGTAGCGCGGAGACTTACCGCTACCATCATCATGGTAATCTTGAGTAATGACTGGAAGGTGCTCGGTTTTGTAGCCTTTCCAAACGCAGTATTTGTCCCATAGTTGCTGAGGTGTTGGGAAGTCTTCAAGTCGAATTTCAGTTTCGAGCTGAGCAGGGTTGGTTTTGTCGTGGAAGATAAAACCGTCGCCATTTGAGGCAAAGACAAAAGGGACTTCAAGTAAGTTGGCGTAGTCTAGTCCTTGTTGCATACCTTTGCCGACTTCATGCTTATTCGCTTTTGCTTCGACAACTGCTAGAGGCATGCTCGGTTTATGGTAAAGGACGATGTCCGCAGATTTGACCTTTTTCCTCGCTGCTGCCTGACCACGAACAATGACCTTACCGTCACGCAATTTAACCTCTTGACGGATTTGAGACATATCATCCCATCCCGCATCTTTGATAGCAGGAAGAATGAATTTCGTGATGATGTCGGTTTCAGATAGCTTTGATTTATTTATTGTCGATTCCATGCGATTAGCCAGCCCAGTACAAATGCATTTCATGACTATACCAAAGGATGCATAAAAGCAGAAAAGATACTGACTTATCAGTGAAGTGGATGGTGTTTTTCTAAAATAGGCAAAGAAACTACACAGGTAGAAATCTACACTGCGAGAGCAGTGTAGTTTTTCGTGAAAAAGCTTAAGGGCTTAAGCCTCATCTATTCTAACAAGTCTGGACGGTCTACTGGTAAAAGATCAGTTACCTCACAATCGAGAATTCGAGCTAGCTGATAAAGCTTTTCAATTGTGATTCTGACACCATCTTTCTCAACTTTACTTAGGTAGCTTCTGCTAAATCCCGCTTTTAAGCTTGCTTCAGTGCTTGATAAACCACATCTCTGTCTCTGAGCTGCAATGTTTTTTGATATTTCTTTTGCCAGATTGTTCATTTCTTATTCTTTTTCATTACTACTTTATCAAGTGTACATAACTCCATATTTATACGCTATCTAACAACTGATTGACCAAATAATATTGGTATAATATATTATACCAATATTTAAGTGACAGCAGGTGTTTATGTATGAGAGTTGGGACAATGCAGTTATACAAAATCGGCCTCAAAAGCCTTAAGTCTTTTGAGACTGACGAATATTTTGACCTGTATAGCTACCAAGCACTGCTTAAACCGATGCTTGATGAGTATTACTGTACTGATGAACAAATTGAGAGATTTAATAATCAGTCTTATCGAATTTTGAAAATACTCGAACAAGAAGGAAAGGTTGTGCGATTAAGCCCTCCTCGAATAAATAACGCTCAATTTGTTGCAATTGGAGGCACAAAAGTCACACAAGAAAAGCATAGAGTCGACCAAGGTTATTCAGAGCCAGAGCCTGTTAGTGAAGAGCGACAATATCAAGAGCAGTTGAATGCTCAGCTTGTTGAACTTCGTAATCAAATAACTGCTCATAAAGAACTGTTGGAGCTATTCCCTGGTCACAGTGGACATTTGAACAACGAAATAGAAAAGTTAGAGCGTGAAGTATTACTTACTGAATATAAGAAAGAAATTATGGGGAAGATTATTAATCAAGAGAAACGCTAAGCGTACATACACATAAGGGTGGTTCTCGACTTGCGGTCCGTACTTTAGGAACTAGAACCAGGTTCGGAATTTGTCGTCATTCCCATGCGTGGGAATGAGCCAGCGGTTTGATAGTGATTTGTGAGATGCTATGGGATCTTGCTTTAGTTTTTGGGGTAATTTCCCCAACTTTCAATAACTAAGCTATGTTCGGCTGCAAACTCTTCGAGAATTGAGTCGATGATGTCGACGTAGTGGGAATAGCGACAGAAAAACGAAATATGAGTCTTCTCGCTGTTAATGATAGCGCGAACATTGTTCATTCCATTGTCTACATAAAATTGACCTTTTTGATCGCACTGAACAGCATTCTGTGCATTAAACTTCGTCCTAGATAAAACATTCAATATTTCGCTTGTGTTCATCTGTGGAGTAATGACTATAGATTTATTGCAGTATGGCATCGTGAATTCCTAGGATCTCAATCGACCAAGATATCATATCCATTCCCAATAATGGGAATGGTTCATCGTGATCTAGAGTTACTTACGCCTGTTAGTACGGTAGCTCTGTTGTTTGTTCTTCGAGCCATAATTCAATCGTCTCTCGTTTCCAGCCCACAACTCTCGGACTGATTGCACAAGCTGCAGGGAGACGTCCTTCTTTCCGCCATCGCCAGACTGTAACCTTGCTTATGTTTAAGTAAGTCGCCAAGTCATTAATTCTTATGAAATTTCTATCTATCATTTTTATTATTCTCATTTTTATGTTTCTGTTTGATGTAATCGTATGAAAACAAACGCAAGTGTTGTAGATTAAAGAAAAGACACAATAGGGTTTACACCAATGGATAAAGTGGCTGCGGTAGTACTTGAAAAACAATTAGAGGAAAACCTAAAAAAACTTGAAGCACGATCTAGAAGTGAAAACAAAAAGCTTACTCAAAAGAAGAGTCCCAAAGGTATATCTGTTATTGAAGCATTTGATGTTGATTTAGAGTTAGAAGTGTCTGAAGTGTTAATGTTAAACCTTCGTTTTCTTAAGACTTTTGCAGATCGAAAGCCGACTACCATTAAAGAGTTCGTTCGATTTGTCGGAGGGTTGTCTGCATCAATCGATAAACTTATTAACTTCAGAACCCCAACATCGAATCTCTCACCAAAAGGATTACTTCAAGATCAAAATGATGAAGTTATCGAATACATTGATGTGATTGAGCAAATGCTCGTTAAAGCGAAGGGATTGACACCTCAAAGGCCGTCGTCAGACAAGGTTTCAAAAACATATTCAGCTTTGGCTTTGCCGTTTTGTGCTTTGTGCTACAAACGTGTAAACCAATCCTCTTACTACTGTCGAGAACACCATTCTTCTCGAAATGCCTTAGCATATAAGAAAGCTACACGAAGGTTGGTCTCTGCTGTTTATCGATACTCCAACGACAAATCAGAGAAATGTAATCTGAATGACTATAAGAGAGGGGAACTGACACTTACAGCAGAGCTACTATACCGATGGTTAGCTTTATTTTCAGTGCAACCTCGGATAGCAATTAGTCGGTTAAATCAAGTGGATAAAACTGAACCTGATTGGACATGTTACGCAAAAGTGATTTTAGAGTTTAGCAAAAGTTATTACCCCAAAGCCTATGAGATGATTAAAGATCTCGAAATTAATAGGGCTAGTTACGAAGATTGGATTGTCGAAATTGCTAGATCTTTAGGTGGAGAAATTGAAGGCAATTTATGGAGATTGAAAGATGCCGACATTTGGTTAGAAACATCTAGTAATATGCAAAAGTCGATGACGTTATTGAATTGTATTAGCAGATACGAAGCTTTTATGGTTGTTTGTTCATATCCAATTGAAACGGGAGTTATCAAAGGAACAAATATGGATATTGAGAAACGTGATCGTCTAAATGCGTTACTTGAAGAAAGAAAAGTAAACCCCAACATAACAATGAATGAGATTGCGAAAGCCCTGGGTATATCTCGCACGGCTGTTTATAAATTAAAAAATAAAATATGTGGATAGTTGAGATTTAATTGGTGTTATTTTGTTAATGCATGCTATTAAAATAGCATGCTTGTTCGTGACAATATGTTATGAGTTAATAGTAGGGGTTTAGTACTCTTTCGGTATGATTTATTTATATAAAATCTACTTTCACATTCTATTGTCATGCAAGGACCTAATTAAATCTACATTCCCTCAAAAAAATATGTTATAACTATTATGACTGTTATAACTATTATAACGGTTATAGCTTTAATATAAGGAGCAAGACTGAAAAATTAAAAACAAATGAGCAAAACTTGCTCTTGTTGATTTTTTTTCGTTGTCTCAGGGCGCAATTGCTGTGTCGCAAAAGACAGTTTTAGTGCTTCGTGTGACATTTTTTATTTCTTCGCACGTAGCACAAGCTTTCGTGCATCGAAAAAATTTGCTTTGTGATTCAATGCTTTTTTCTGGGTCACTGTAGCGGTTTTATGCTTCCAGAAAGCCTTGATCCTGCCGATCGATTTGTATTGTTTTGGGGGATATAAAGGTTAAACTCAGGACTAAAATTTTCAGAACAGTGTTCAAACATAACTTATCTTTTCATATTTAAAAAAACAAAAAACAAAAAACAAAAAACAAAAAAATTAATGTAGTTATGAATTTACGAGAACAGTGTTCTTGATAATACCGATAACGATTTAATTTGGTATTGATCTCACTAGAAGCCCTGTAGTGCCTATTTCCCCACTCTGTTCAGAGTTACCCATCCATCTATTGGCGCAGAGTTAGCTAGGCTACAGAGCTTAGCTCTGTAGCTTTTCTATTAAGAGTGAACGTTTCTCTACTTCGTTAGTCTGTTAATCCTAGCCTAGATCCAACTCGTGATTGGACTAAGGCACGTTAGAGTATGGATTTTAACGTGCTAGATTTGGATTAGAAAAAATATCATGAAACCATAGTCGTTTGTTATTTTAATATTCAGTATCTTTCCTTAGAATAAACCATTGAGCTAAAATAAATAAAAAGAGTAGACAAGCTAGCCTAACATAGTTTTGTAGTATTAAAAGCTCACTATATCCCTCATGGATATCTTCATACATTTCGAGCATTTCATACGAAGTATTGGTGAGTTTCTCAATGGATTCAAAAGATTTATCGTTCAAAAATGGTGTATGAGAGTTACAAATATCAAAGTACGTTTCTTTAAACTTAGGAAGTGGATAAAAATACATTTTATCCATTTCACTCGTGATAGCATTAACTTTATTTAATTGTTTTCGACTATCGGCTATTACTGAACCATAGCTTTTCAAATGTTTTTTATACTCGTCCCTCTTTTCAGCAGAGATGTACAACAATGACATAGCCTTGTTTACAAAGTTTGAGTCAACATACTCCACCATACTTTCAAGGTCTTTTAAAATGTATGCTGAAACGTGAAATTGAGACTTTGAAATAAGTGAAAAATCTCTCATTTCATAGAAATAATTACGATATTTCGTAAACTCCGCTGCATCTTCAGGAACCGAATCTGCACATATTGATATTTCTCCAGAACTAACTTTATTCAGTATTTCCCTATTGCGAACGTTCAACTCATATGACCACATATCAAGTTGATAATTGTATGTAGAAGATTTATCTTCTTCCATTTTCTCTGATTTAGGAAAAACAAAATATTGAGCAACAACAAATAAACAAGAAAATACAAAGATTGCTGCTGTTATTGGAAATTTTTTTAAACTTTTATCTTCCACAAACCTCACCTATTAGCCGACAAATTGTCGTTTTTTCTATTACATAATGCGATCTTAGCTACATTTATTCAAATGATAATCAATAGGTTAGTTCATTAAACGGGATGCTGCGCTGCAAATGTCGCCTAACAACGGGAACGCTAAGTTTTCATCTCAATCGGATAAATGTGAATAGGTCAAATTCAGATTAATAAGATATAAATGAGTAAAAGTTCTGATTTCTGCATTACACCTCTCGCCAGCACGAAACTGGACACTTTTGAGTTACAAATGGGGGCTATATGTACTCTTCTCAGATGAAGAAAATATAGCCCCCCCCAGTACTAATCACCTACTTTTATATATAAAAAAGCGTCTGAAACTAAGGGTGATTTCATTGCCCATATTCATAAAATATCTAGTGATAATGATCCTTATAGGCATTATCAAAACTGATTAAAGCATCAGGAAATTTTTTATTAATATTTTTTAAAATTTTATTATATTTTGGAGGGACAATTATTTGCTTGTTAGGATTAACTGGGTCTTTTTTAACTTGGTGTTCCATTTTATTTCTCTCACCATAAAGATGGTCCATGATACTTCCTGCTTTATGAGCTTTAACTCCTTGACGGTTAATCTGTATATACCTTGATCTTTCCTTTCCTTTCCCATCTTGTGCTATTGGTTCTTCATTAAGAACCTCTTGAAGATAATGTATTACAATACAATCAACCGTTCTAATGGCACTTGAAAGCCAGTTTTGTAGTTTAATATTTGGCTCTAACTTAGAAAAATCGCTAAATATCTTGATGCAACAATCTGCATGACCTTGTGCTAAACCATATGATTCTCCGAGCTTTGACTGAAAATCAAAGATATCTTCTCTAGAACTTATATTTTTATAAAAATAGTCAAAGGGATCTTCCTCAGCATTTTTCACAGCACGTTCATTTTCAATTAATTGTATAAGAATTATTTTATGGTTAGCCTGTAGATCAGAACTAGCTTCAACTTTATCCTTCATTTCAATTAGTGTATCCAAATAGCTCATTTTAAAAACCACTCCTTCAGACTTTCTATTGAAACTTGAGTATTTTTATAATGAACTGAACTCAATATAGCTTGCTTTACATATTCATTACTCTCATTTTTTAACACGCTGCTATAACTAGAAAAAAGGTCTGAATTTTCTCTTATTGATTCTACTAGAACACTATAATAACCTAAACGAACTAACGGGCTTGGTTCGTGTTTCAATTGATTAATAGCTTCAGAGTGCTTTTCATAATTATTGGGGTAAACCTTGTAAAATACACTCAAAAGCTGATACTTCACCCACTCAAATCGTTCGAAACTTCCTAAAATGCGTTCATATTCACTAGAGTAGTTTTCTAGTGAGTCATAAAGGTTTAGGTTCCAAACCATAGAGTTAGTTTTCCAGAATATATTTTCAATACCAAATAGCCATACTTCTATAAGATCGTTATTCGGAGTATATTTCCCTTCAGCTTTAAGTGCAGATACCAGACTTCTCCATCTTTGTGATAGAGTTAGAAATTTTCTAATCACATCCGTAGGTATAGAAGCCCCTTCATCAAGGTCTTTATTAAGATGAACTAACTCCATTAAATCAGACTCTATTAATGTAACAATTAATGATGATAATTGTGAGCAATGAGTAGACGAAAAACTTGAATTTGTTCTATTTTTAAGTTGGGTTTCGTCTTGTAAGATAAGATCCTCTTCAGCAGCTTTATCAATATTTAATTCCTGTTTATCTTCTATATATTGATGTTCCCAATCTAACATATCATCATCAAATGGAATACCAGAGCCGTCTAGGACTAAGTCCTCATCATTATTTTTAGAATCAACAACTTTAATTCTTGTCTTGCTAGCATTCAAACTTAGAGAGTGACCTTTTAAATACCGATCAATATCAACTAATATATCTAATAATTTTTCTCTGCTTGAAGAGTAAATTCTGATATCATCCATAAACCTGAAATAACTAAAGTCTTTAGATATTATTTTATCATCTAACTCATCTAGTAATATATTTGCCAATAAAAATGAAGCTGAAGGTCCTTGGGGTATTCCTACATTTAAAGTAATACTATCTCTTGTTCCTGACCAGGTATTCAAACATATAGCAAGTAAATCAATTACTCTTTTATCGATACCATACTCAAATAACCTAATCAGAAGTACTGAATGTGGTATACAATCGAAGAAACCAGTAATGTCCGTTTCCAGTTTATACTGAACTTTTCCTGACTCAATTGTAGAGCCAATACCTTCAATAAATCTATTATATAAACTTACATAGTATTCGAAAAAGTAAAAGTCAGGTTCATCATCTTCAAGTATGCTAACACCTTTACTTACATTTTCATTTAATACACTACCATAAACAAATTCATTTCTCTGAGAAAGTTTGTTATATAGAAGGTAACCTATTTTATCTGCTATTGCCTGATAAATGATTGCATCTTTAATATTTAGAACAGTTTTTGTTCTTTGAGTTCCACATTTTTTAGGTTCGAAATATTTGAATGGCTTAATTGGAATGTAATTATTCTCATCTAGTTCTTTAAATATTTCTTTAAGATAAAATGAAATGTTACTATTAAAAACATTTATACCAAAGTAGTCTTTTACATCACTGCCTACGCTCGCACAAACTCGCTCCCATGCCAGTTCAATGTCATCTTCAGAGAAGAGGCCTTGAGTTTTAACTTGTTCCATACTTGTCCTAATACAATATAAAGAATACTTAGCTCAAATTATCATTACTTCCGTTTATTGCAAGCTGGTTGGCAGCTCCTATCAAGCGAATCCACTATCTGGCCACCGAAATGAAACTTCACTCATAGTAATGTATTAGATAAATTGGGGCAAATCGGAATGATTCGGAATATTTTGATCAAAAATGCTAGGAGGAAAAGGGGCAAAGGTGATTTAGGCAACCAAGAAGGCTCTCTTCTGAGTTGCGAACCATAGTGCGCTCTTGAGTTTTAGTATTACACCAGATATCGAAAACAATGTAGTTGACCTATTTACGACTGGTCTATTTCACTAAGTTATTTTACTTGAAACTCTTGGATGATATGTGCTCTGGACAGATTTCTGACTAACTTCTGCTTATTTACTGAACAGAGTATAAAATATACTCTGTTCAGTAAATAATTTTCATATACTCCATAGAGTATATGTGCATTATATACTCTATGGAGTATATAATAGACACTATCTCCATATCTAACTAAGGATATCATAAATGCTAGTTAACACGCCGACAGCTCTTGGCAATGCACTACGCGAAGCGAGAAAAAAAAACGGGTTAAAGCAAACAGAGCTAGGGATTCGACAAGCAACGGTATCGAGTTTTGAAAGCAATCCTGAAAAATCAACAATAGAAACACTATTCAAGCTCCTAGCCGTTAATGGGCTAGAAATGCATATTGTACCAAAAGGCACAAACATTACTGAGACTAAAGGAGTTGTTGACGAATGGTGAATCGACTTCATGCTTACATGAATGGCATAAAGGTTGGTGTACTTGAAAAGCGACCAAACGGCGCACATGTTTTCACTTACGATTCTGACTGGATTTCAGCTCCAAATGGCCGTCCTATCTCGCTTTCTATGCCTCTCAGGAAAGATGCGTATACTGGGAGTGAGGTTATTAACTTCTTTGATAACTTATTGCCAGATAATCAGCAAATACGAGATAGAATAGCCGCTCGCTATAAAGCAGACACTAAACAGCCATTCGATCTACTAGCTAAGGTTGGTCGAGATTCTGTAGGTGCTATCACGCTAGTTCCAGAAGGCGTTGACGCAGAGGATCATCGAACCATAACCGCTAAGGCGTTATCCGAAGAGGAATTAGTTAGAATACTACAAGGATATATGGAGGACGCACCTCTGGGTATGCTGAAAGAGGAAGATGATTTTAGGATCTCGATAGCGGGTGCGCAGGAAAAGACAGCCCTACTATTCCACAATGGAAGATGGATGCTGCCACAGGGAATGACTCCAACTACGCATATTATCAAGCTGCCAATAGGTGAAATTGTTTCTCAGAACAATGTTATTGATTTGTCTGCAAGTGTCGATAATGAGTTGATTTGTATGAGACTAGCAAAGGCGTTCGGTATTGAAACGGCAAACTGTGGCATTATTCAAGCTGGTAATGTTCGTGCCTTGTCTGTTGAGCGATTTGATAGAAAGTTATCTTCTGATAGTGGCTATTACTTGCGCTTGCCTCATGAGGACTTTTGCCAGGCAAAAGGGATTCCATCGGCTAGAAAATATGAAAGCGATGGTGGTATCGGTATAGAAGAAGCTGTTGATATTTTGCGGTACTCATACGAAATCAATGATACCGTTACTTTTGCGCGTTCTCAGATATTGTTTTGGCTACTAGCTGCCATTGACGGGCATGGAAAGAATTTCTCTGTGAGTATAGCCGCATCTGGTCGCTATCAGCTTGCACCACTGTATGACATTATTTCGGCACATCCGCTTACGGGTGGTCGTGGTTTGAGTGAGCGTAAGATCAAGATGGCAATGAGCTTACGTGGCACTAGTGGGCGAAAATGGAAGTGGCACCAACTTCAACCGCGCCATTTCGAAGATACCTTTCACACTATGAACGTCCCGAACATAAGGCGAGAAAAGGTTCGCTTATTGCTTGATGAGTTTGAATCGACGGCAAGAGCGGTGATTGATTCTGTCGGAAACTCTCTACCACCTGATATCAACGAAAGCGTAAGAGATAAGATATTTAACGGTGTCTTAAAGACCGTCAAGAAGATTCAATTGACAAAAAAATAAATCAGTATTTAAAGAAAAGCCTCACAGTCGTGCAAGTTATTGCATCACTGTCTTGATATTTTTGGGGGTGGTCAAGCTACCGCTCGCTTTGTTAGTTGTCAGCCGCACCTGCAACTCGAAAAGGGCAAAGTCTTGGTACAGTGACTGAGCTATCGAGTCTTTCTAGGCAGTTTCGTAGATAAAATTAGTTGTATTAAGAGGTAAGGCTCTCCTTCTTCCAAGGAAGCTCTCTCTTAAAAAATACTAGCTTATAATCTTCAAGGCGTGAATTGAGCGCCTTTTCCCATAGTTCAAGTCCCAATCGTTTTTCATCAATGTACTCATACATATCATAGTGCCTACCAGATACATCATTGATAGCATGCCCCTGTATTCGATCACGGTACTCTTTGGGAATCTTGATTTCCCCTCCCAATGTTTTTACTGTTCTCCGAAAGTCCCTAGCGACAAAAGGCCTAATTTTTGTAACTTTTTTGTAAGTTAGCAGTGCTTGAGCGATAGTGTTGGTAGGCATATGTTCATTTGAATTTGTTTTCTTAAAGAAAACAAATGGGCTACCAATAGTAGCCGTTTGTTCTCTGATTTCTTCTAGTATTTTGATTGCAGAGTTAGTCAGAGGAACCATGTGATTTTTCTTTGTTTTTTGGAAAGCTTCGCTGACAAGAACAGTTTTTTGATCAAAATTTATGTGCGACCATTTGATCGTTACCACTTCGTGAGGTCTTTGCCCTCCCAGGTAAAAACAAAGCCTTAGCACTTGTCTGGTTGGGTATGCAAGGTTTAAATCATCAAATCTATGTTCCATGTCATAAAGTAATTGGGTTACTTCATTCCAAGATAGGAAGTGTGAACCAATTTTTTCAGGTTGTTTTGGTATTTTCGATATCGGATTGTGGTCAAGAGCGAATTTGGTTTCTCTTTTTCTGAATTTAGGGTTATTTTCGTACCCTAAAGCGAAGTTGAATGCCGCATGCAGAATGGAGCGAATTTTATTACTTTTGTCCACAAATCCTTCTTCAATTGGGATTGCTAATATGTCCAAAAAATCTTCAGTTTCAAAATCTTTCGCCTTTCGATGTATGTCGAGATGAGGGAACACATTTTTCACTATGAGCTGATATTCGTCTTCGTGACTACGATTTCCATTATCTTGTTTGTTCTGCTTATGGAACTCAATAAGTTGCTCAAAGGTGCCTAATTGATCTTTTTCACGTTCTGCTGTTTTCTTCTCTTCAGACTGCCTTTCTAGCTCATTTTTTGGATCTAATCCTTTAGAGAGCATTTCACTGTACTCGTTAGCTAGATCACGTGCTTTAGATAAAGTTAGAGCAGGGAACTTACCCAAAGCGATGAAAACTTCTTTCTTCTCTTTATGGTATTTGAACTTGAAGATCTTAGAGCCAGCAGGAGTGACTTGGACAGTTAAGCGGCCTGTGCCTCGCTCACCTGTATTGTCTGGCTTGTAGTAAGCGGTTTTTTTGGCAGGAAGCGCTTTGATTTGATTTACAGTTAACATATGGGTCACCTTGGATGAACCGCTACTAGCTATATTTTGTAGTCGGCTACGTAGTCGGGTTACTGTTTAGTCCAGTGTAGCTAAATGTAACTATAAGTGATACAGTTATCTCATTGCTCATCATCAAGTTGTTGATTTTAAATGGTAATGTAACTTTAGGTAATTGAGTGTAATTATGTAACCATATCACTTCTAAGGATGTGGTCGCAGGTTCGAATCCTGCAGGGCGTGCCATTTATTTCAGGGCGTAGCAAGTTAATACTTGCTACGCCCTTTTTCGTTTCTGCTATTTTTTGGTAGAAACCATGAAAAATGGACTAATGTTATTCCACATATTTTTAATATGTCGCCCAATGAAACCGAAATAGAGAATATTTAAGAGTGATTCACAACGCTGGACGCTCTCGGTTCAGGTTGAATCTTTCGTGTGCGGTGCAATGGTTTAAGTTAGGTGCCAGCGTTGCCATTAGCTTAATGCAGCACTATTACAACAAGTTAAGTTTGGCAGGAGGCTGAACTCATGGGCAAGCTCCTCTTTCTCACATTATCGATGCTTTGTTTTTTTGCTAATGCAAATATCAATGTGACTTCATTCGATACAACAGGCATTGGTGCATGGGATAAACAGCTATTTTCAGGTGAAACCGTATATGAGTTAGTTTCATTTGAGGGTGAGAAAGCATTAAAGGCGTTGAGTCATGGCAGTGCTTCGGGGCTTGCTTTAAAAACGCGAATTGACTTGCTGGATACACCGTATATGAGTTGGCGTTGGCGAGTGTCCCAAATGCTCCCTATGTTAAATGAGCATAGTAAAAATGGGGATGACTATGCTGCAAGAATTTATGTCGTCATTGAAAAGGGTTTTATGGGCTTAAGCACGAAAGCTCTTAATTACGTTTGGTCGAGTTCGCAAAAGGTTGGTAATGTCTGGGATAATGCTTATGCTGGTTCGAGCGTTAAGATGATCTCAGTTCGTGGACATCGGTCAAATGTAGACACTTGGTACTATGAAAAACGTGATGTGTATAAAGACTTGATTGATTACTTCGGTGATATGGGAAGTATAGAAGAGAACGTAGAAGCTTATCGTTATATAGATATTATTGCTGTCATGACAGATACCGATAATAGTGGTGTGATGGCGGAGGCTTATTATGGTGATATTTATTTTAGCTCCGAGTAGTGTTGTTATAACAAGAGACAATGGATCCATTACTAATCTCTGGCGATATTGTGGAAGCTGACCACCTAACGTGACGAGATAGGACAAGTGTTTATTCTATATCTTTACTATTAGTTGGATCTTCAAGCTCTTTTCGTACTCTGACTTGCATGATGCGATGTTTTTTTATATGGAGTATTTCAAACCGCCAGCCTTGGTACACAATATGCTCACCAGCGTTTGGTACTCGGCCCGCAAGGCAGGTCAAAAGACCATTCAGAGTTTGAAAGCCTTCGCGTTCTTCGCCTTCAATACTGCCAAGTTCAAGTTTATGCTTGAGCTCATTGAGTGGGATCAAAGCATCCATTAACCAACTGCCATCTTTCTGTTGCTTTGCCCATACTTGCTGTGGTGCCATGCCTAATTCGCCTGCAATGGACTTCAACAAATCATAAAGAGTAACTAAACCTTGTACATCGCCATACTCATCCACAATGAATACCATTTCGGCACTGGTTTGCTGCATATAGTTAAGCAGGGGCAGTCCTTTCATTGATTCAGGAACAAAACGGGGGCGTTTAAGTTGCTTGGCGAGTGTCCCGATAGAGAGATTCTCGTATTCATCCAGCAATACTTTGGAAGAGATGGTGCCAATGATGTTGTCTAAACCGCCTTTACAGACAGGCCATACCGAATGCTGAGTTTGGCGAAGGTGGATGAGAATGGCATCAATGGGCAGGTTTGCGTCTAGATAGTGAATATCACAACGTGGTGTCATCAACGATAGAGCTAAACGATCGTTGAGGTGCAATAAGTTACGAATCATCAACTGTTCTTGTGGTTCAATGGCTCCAGAGACAGAACCCTCGCTAACGATTGCAAAAATATCATCTTCCGTGACGATTTCTCCGTTGTTGTCGTTTTGGCGGAATAACTTGAGGAAGGTATCTGTCGAAAAGGTTAATAGGAAAACAAAAGGAGTGGTGAGTTTGGCTAACCAATGAATCGGGAAAGCCACAATAGTAGCGATGTTCTCAGCATTATTTTGGGCGAAACGCTTGGGCACCAATTCGCCGACGACAATAGCAAAATAGGTGATCAGCAATACCACGCTCGTCGTTGATAACACCGTGGCGATTTCTCTTTCTAAGCCTTGAGTTACTAACCAGTTCTCGAAGGGCACGGAAAGTGCCGCTTCGCCAAAAATGCCGCTTAATAATCCAATAACAGTGATGCCGATTTGAATGGTTGAAAGAAACTGAGTGGGATTATTTTTGAGCTCGAGGGCTAAGGCGGCAGCGGTATTGTGTTCTGCCATTAACTTCAAGCGTCCACTTTTCGCTGCAACCAAAGCGATTTCTGACATTGCAAAGGCGCCATTGAGTGCGATTAATCCAACTAGCAATAAAATGTCCATAAAGCCTTCCAGTAATGTGCACATTAGCAGCATAGCGAGATTCACCTGCAAGAAATGTGACGTTGCAAATAAACCGTATACCCAAATGACGTTAAGAGGCAGCTTAAGAGCATTGTCACGGAAGCACGCGTCTTACGGTTATTGGGTTATATTCAAATAGCCTTCGCGAGTGAATCCTTCTGTTACTTAATTCGGATTCTGATACACTACGCGCCCATTTCCTCAGTTGAGACCTTTCTATGCCATTTTCTAAGCTTGGTTTAAGCGCGCCCATTATTGATGCAGTAAAGGCGCTAGGCTATGAAAAACCGACTTCTATCCAACAAAAAGCCATTCCAATTGTATTACGTGGTAGCAATTTAATTGCTGCAGCACAAACAGGGACAGGTAAAACGGCTGGTTTTGTTCTGCCAATCTTAGAAAAGCTTAGCCAAGGGGAAGCACAACGCAAAAAACGTGCGCGTGCAATCATCTTGACACCAACACGTGAACTGGCACTTCAGGTTCACCAAAGTATTGAAGCATACGGCAAAAAGCTATCACTGCGCTCAATGGCGATGTTTGGTGGCGTAGACTATGCGCCGCAAAAACAAGCACTGATTGATGGCGTTGATATTGTGGTAAGCACGCCGGGACGCTTGATTGATCTGTACGGCCAGCGCGCGATTCACTTTGATGAAGTGGAAATGCTAGTGCTGGATGAAGCAGACAAAATGTTGGATATGGGCTTTATCGATGCGATCGATAAAATTGTGGACTGCATGCCTGAGGATGTACAAAGCTTGTTGTTCTCGGCAACGTTATCAAACCCTGTCCGTGATTTGGCGAAGAACGCGATTGTGGACCCTGAAGAGATCACGATTGCGAAACACAGTGCATCGAAATCAAACATTAAACAGTGGATCACGACGGTTGATAAAGACCTGAAGTCTTCGTTACTCAGTCACATGTTGAAAGAGAATGACTGGTCACAAGTGCTGGTGTTTATTGAAACGAAACACGGTGCAGCGAAGTTAGTCAGCCAGCTTGAAAAACGCGGCATTGTCGCGGAGGCCTTTCATAGCGGCAGAAACCAGCGTGTTCGCCAGGAACTGATTGAGAAGTTTAAAGCGGGTGAGATCCAATATTTAGTCGCCACGGGTGTTGCGGCGCGTGGTATCGACATTGATAATCTGCCGGTCGTAATTAACTATGATTTGCCATTTCCTGCCGATGAGTATGTACACCGTATTGGTCGTACTGGTCGCGCTGGTGCACAAGGTGAAGCGATTTCTTTGGTATCGAAAGATGACTTTAAAAACCTTTGCATGATCGAAAGTCGCTTAGGGCACTTATTAGAACGTGTTGAAATCGAAGGTTTTGCCCCAAGAAAGCCCGTTCCCATTTCCATTCTAAATTACATGCCTAAAAATAAACGCAAGCCATAGGATGAGAGGCGACCGCGTTGAATAGTACCGTGAACAATACGCAGTTGTGATAAATAGTCGTTCAAAAAAGAAGCCGCAATAAATGCGGCTTCTTTTTTGGTTTATTTCAGCAAGACGAGCGTTTAATTCGTTTTCACTTTAGCCAAACGCTGCTGAACGAATTGAGGTTCAGTTCGCATCCCCATGACCAAGCTGACACACATCACCAGAAGAATGATGGTGAACGGCAGACCTGTCGAAATGGTGCCGGCTTGTAACGCTTGTACGGCTTCCGTACCACCAACCCAAAGTAATACCGCAGCAATTGCGCCTTCTATTGAAGCCCAAAAGATGCGTTGTGGGACAGGGGCGTCGACTTTACCACCGGCAGTGATGCTATCTATAACGAGTGAAGCCGAATCAGAAGACGTGATAAAGAAAACCATGATCAACACGATTGAAATAACAGAGAGTACGGTACTCATTGGCATTGCTTCATAAGCATAAAATAGCGAAAGTGTAATATCAGTGAGGCCGTTAGTACCCAGCTCGCCGACTTGGTTCACTACTTGCTCAATAGCGAGACCGCCAAAGGCTGACATCCAAACTACTGTAATTATCGTTGGTATGAGAATGACCGCGGTTAAGAATTCGCGAACAGTTCTTCCCTTCGATACGCGAGCGATAAACATACCGACACATGGTGACCAAGAAATCCACCATGCCCAGTAGAAGACAGTCCAACCGTGCATCCAAGCTTCATCTTCACGTCCATGTGGATTGCTTAATGGAATAATGTTTTCAATGTAGCCCATTAGCGTGGTAGGTATCGTACTTAGCGTAATGGCTAATCCAGCGACAATGACAAAGACAAGCAACGCAAATGCGACCACTAAGTTTAAGTTACTCAGTACTTTGACTCCGCCATTAATCCCTCGGATAACAGAGACTACCGCCAGGATCGTGACAAACGTGATCACGGCCAGCTGCATTCCAATACCCGTTTCGATGCCCAGCACATGCCCAATACCACTTGCCGCCTGTTGAGCCCCAAGGCCAAGAGACGTAGCCAAGCCAAATAGGGTGGCAATGACTGCCATTACATCGATAGCATGACCAAATTTACCCCATGTCCGATCGCCAAGAAGAGGATAGAATGCGGAACGCATAGACAGGGGCAGGCCTTTATTAAAAGCAAAAAACGCCATAGAAAGTGCGACAACAGCGTAAATGGCCCATGGGTGCAAACCCCAATGGAACATGGTGGCGCCAAGTGCTAACTGTTTCGCTTGTTCGGTGAAGGGTTCCACACCCAGCGGTGTTTCATACCAACCGGTAAAGTACGCGACAGGCTCTGCTACCCCCCAGAACATCAGCCCTATGCCCATCCCTGCAGCGAATAGCATCGATACCCACGACAGGTTGGAGTGTTCTGGGCGAGCTTGTTCACCGCCGATTCGGATCTTACCAAAAGGCGAAAAAATAAGCCCAATGCAGAAGAGCAGAAAGATATTTCCCGCCCACATGAAGAGTGCATCAAATGAGCCGATGATCTGCCATTTGATACCGTCAAGTGCTGCTTTTGCCGTTGCTGGGTCGACCATTAAAAGTGCAACTATAAAAAGAATCATCAGACCCGCGCTAGCACCAAAAACAGGGTTGTGAACGTCAAAACCCCACTTCTGCACATTGTCTTGCCCGACCGTATAATCAGTATTTTCAATACTGTATTTATCCTTATTTGTAGACATCATCCCTCTCAAACTAATTAGAGTACAAACTATTTTGTCGGCGCGAACTATAGCAAAGGTCAGATTAAATGGCTAATTTAATGAGTTTTTGGTCATTTGCATTGCTATTTATGCATGTCAAATACAATGAGGACGAAGTATATTCTCAAGTTATCAGGCGGTATAAACCGCTCAATAGAGAAGCGTGAATCACCGCTAAAAAGTTTCACAAAACTGGCGTCAAGAAACGTTAATAAGGCGCTATTCATGGTGCAGTCTTGTAAAGTAAAATCATGTCATACGCGAATAACCATGCACAATTTATGGCTGAACTGGAGGCGGATTCAGACGTATACTCAGGATAGAACGTCTTTGATACAAGGAACCCAATATGTCCATTTGGCAACGGGTCAATTTTACCCATCGATTCAGCGACCTACCATCCCCATTCTTTACGCGAGTTGCGCCCCAATCGTTAACGAATACACGTTGGGTGGCATGGAATAGTGAGTTTGCCGAGCAGTTTGGCTTGCCCAAGGTTCACAATGACGAGTTATTGCAGGTTTTTTCTGGCCAATGTGACTTTAATGGCTTTTGTCCACTGGCGATGAAATACGCAGGGCATCAGTTTGGCGTTTACAACCCAGATTTAGGCGATGGACGTGGGCTACTGTTGGCTGAAATTCAACACCAACAGGGAACTTGGTTCGATATACATTTAAAGGGCGCCGGTTTAACGCCATATTCGAGAATGGGGGATGGCAGAGCCGTACTGCGTTCAACAATTCGTGAATATCTGGGCAGTGAAGCCATGGCCGGCTTGGGTATCCCAACGACCAGAGCGCTTGGGATGATGGTGAGTGATACTCCGGTATATCGTGAAAAAACCGAATTTGGCGCATTACTCATTCGAATGGCCGAGACTCATATTCGCTTTGGTCATTTTGAACATTTCTTTTATACCAATCAATTAATGGAACACAAGCTTTTAGCTGACAAGGTGATCGAATGGCACTTTCCTGATAGTGCCTTAGCAGAAAAACCTTATGCCGCCATGTTTGAAGCGATAGTCAGCCAAACAGCGGAGATGATTGCCTATTGGCAGGCTTATGGCTTTGCTCACGGGGTTATGAATACCGACAATATGTCGATACTTGGACAAACTTTCGATTACGGGCCATTTGGGTTTCTGGATGATTATGAGCCGGGGTACATTTGTAATCACTCGGACTATCAAGGTCGTTATGCGTTTGATCAGCAACCGAGAATCGCACTATGGAATCTCTCAGCATTGGCGCATGCTTTGTCGCCATTGGTGGAACGTGAAGACTTAGAAGCCGCATTAGGTCAGTTTGAAGTACGTTTAAGTCAGCAATTTAGTCAGTTAATGCGCAATAAGCTTGGCTTGAATACCAAAGTGGCGGAAGACGGACGCTTGTTTGAAGCGATGTTTGAGCTTCTTCATCAAAATAAAACGGATTACACCCGTTTCTTTAGAGAATTATCCAACCTTGATTGGCAATCCTGCCAAGTGGTTATAGACCTATTCATTGATCGAGACGTCGCTCGTGCTTGGCTCGATTTGTATTTGGCGCGCTGTGAGTTAGAAGTCGCTGAGAGTGGCGATGCAATTTCTGCAGAGCAACGTTGTGAGCAGATGCGTAAAGTAAACCCAAAGTATATTTTGCGTAACTATTTGGCCCAGTTAGCCATTGATAAAGCAGAGCAGGGCGATTTTAGCGAAGTGCAACGCTTAGCTGAACTATTAAAGTCTCCGTTTGATGAGCAACCTAATTTTAATGATTACGCCAAGTTGCCACCTGAGTGGGGCAAAAAGATGGAAATCAGCTGTTCCTCATAATGGGGCACTTTTCACCCATGAAGTGCTTCTCTCTGTCTGTTTATTCCTTGGGGTGATTGTTTAAAACCAAAATGAAAGCTTATAACTACTTATGGTTAAATTTATTAAAGTGTGACTGTTAATTAACAAAAATACATGAACTTACAGACATCCCAACGCTCTTATCCTGTTTTGTCATAACTAAGCTGTGTTAACATAGCGTTTCGTTCATTATTTAGTTGAATCTCTATGTTAGAAGTGTCTAACCTGACAGCGATCCGTGACGAAAGGGTTCTGTTTGAAAATTTGCAATTTGAAATTAAGCCGAGTGAGTTAGTCCAGATTGAAGGACGTAATGGTACAGGTAAAACCACGTTGCTGCGTATCGTAACAGGGTTAGGCGATAGAGAAGAAGGCATTATCAAATGGAAGGGCGTTGAGGTTGAAAAGTCCCGTGATATTTTTCATCAAGATTTGCTTTTTCTAGGGCACCAAACTGGGGTAAAACGAGAACTTACTGCGCTCGAAAACTTACGTTTTTACCAATCGATCCAAAATAACCGTTCTTCTGATGAAGAAATCTTTACTGCTTTGACCCAAGTAGGCTTAGCTGGCCGAGAAGATGTGCCTGTAGCACAGCTTTCTGCGGGACAACAGCGAAGAGTCGCCCTTGCTAGGCTATGGCTCAGTAAACAGATTTTATGGATTTTGGATGAGCCTCTTACTGCCATTGATAAGCAAGGTGTCAAAGTGCTTGAAGCGTTGTTTGCCAGCCATGCAGAAAATGGTGGGATTGTGATTTTGACCACGCACCAAGATATGTTTGCAGACCACTCGACACTTAGAAAAATAAAGCTGGGTGATTGATATGATTTCGTCCATGACCACTATTATCCGTCGCGAACTTTTGATCGCGTTTCGTCGTCAAGCCGATATTCTGAACCCGCTTTGGTTCTTTATTATTGTTATTACACTGTTTCCACTAAGTATTGGACCTGAACCAAATTTGTTAGCACGTATTGCAGCGGGCATTGTTTGGGTTGCCGCATTGCTATCTGCCTTATTATCATTAGAGCGTTTGTTCCGTGATGACTTTCAAGACGGTGCATTGGAACAAATGATGCTGATGCCGATTCCTTTGCAACTTGTGGTGATGTCTAAGGTCATCGCACATTGGCTGTTAACTGGGCTGCCGCTTATCTTAATTAGCCCGTTACTGGCGGTTTTACTTTCTCTTGATTTCAGTACTTGGTTGTCTATTGTACTGACATTAGTGGTGGGTACGCCAACGCTGAGTTTTATTGGTGCCATTGGTGTTGCACTAACGGTGGGTCTACAAAAGGGTGGTGTGCTTTTGAGTTTGCTTATTCTTCCGCTCTACATCCCAATTCTGATTTTCGCGACATCGGCAATTGATGCCGCCGCGCTCGGTATGACGTATAACGGTCAATTAGCGATTTTGGGGGCGATGTTGATGGGAGCGATGACGTTAACGCCTTTTGCCATTAGTGCAGCACTGCGAGTTAGTGTTAACTAACTCAATAAAGTATCGACGAACCGACGCTCGATCAAAGAATCATTATTAAAGCACTGCTACGGTCTCAACCTTTTAGCAGTGTCCCTGAAGTAAGAGTGAGAACTAACATGTGGAAATGGCTACATCCTTATGCCAAGCCAGAAGCCGCTTATCTTTTGAGCGGTAAGCTTCTGCCTTGGTTTGCTGTATCGGCCCTCGTATGCTTATCGGTTGGTACGGTTTGGGGGCTCGCATTTGCGCCTTCAGATTATCAACAAGGAGATAGTTTCCGAATCATTTATATCCATGTCCCGTCTGCTATCTGGTCCATGGGGGCGTACATGTCGATGGCGATTGCGGCGTTTATTGGTTTGGTATGGCAGGTGCGTCTATCAGACATGGCGGCGCTTGCGATGGCACCGATTGGTGCGGTTTTCACCTTTATCGCGTTATTGACAGGGGCCGTTTGGGGTAAGCCAATGTGGGGCACTTGGTGGGTATGGGATGCTCGCCTGACTTCTGAACTCATTCTTCTGTTTCTTTACTTGGGTGTTATCGCGCTTTATCACGCATTTGATGAACAAAAAACAGCAGCGAAAGCGGCGGGTATTTTGGCCATCGTGGGCGTTGTGAATTTACCGATTATCCATTTCTCTGTTGAATGGTGGAACACACTTCATCAAGGTGCGACGATTACGAAATTTGAACAGCCTTCTATTTCATCCGATATGCTTTGGCCGTTGTTGTTGAATATCTTTGGTTTTGCGTTCTTTTTTGGCGCTGTGACGATGGTGCGTTTTCGTAATGAAATCATCAGTAAGGAAAGTCACCGTCCATGGGTTCGTCAACTCGCTACTGAAAAAAACTCAGTGAGGTAATTGATTATGCATTTTGAATCTCTGAGCGACTTTTTGGCCATGGGTGGCTACGCATCATACGTATGGAGTGCGTTTGGTATTACTTTCTTATCCATGCTGATTCTTCTGATCACTAGCCTTCGCCGCGGTGATGCATTACTAAAAGAAGTGAAAGCAAAAATTGACCGTCAAGCGCGTATTGACGCTGCGAAGAATATGGAGAACACCTTATGACCCCGAGACGTAAAAAGAGGCTCGGCATTATCCTAGCTATCTTTATCGGTATTAGTACCACCATTGGTTTAATACTTTATGCGCTTAACCAAAACATGGACCTGTTCTATACCCCAACAGAATTGGTTAATGGGAAACCTGATGGCACTAAGCCAGAAGTTGGCCAACGTCTACGGATTGGTGGCATGGTGGTTGAAGGCTCAGTGCGTCGTGATCCTAACTCTTTAAAAGTGAACTTTGACCTGCACGATGTCGGCCCAAAAGTCACGATTACTTATGATGGTATTCTTCCGGACTTGTTCCGTGAAGGGCAAGGTATTGTGGCTCAAGGTGTTTTAAAAGACGCGACGACAGTTGAAGCCTTTGAAGTCCTTGCAAAGCACGATGAAGAATACATGCCGCCAGAAATTGCTGAAGCGATGCAGAAAACGCATCAACCATTGCAATACAGTACAGAACAGACAAAAGGAAGCGGCCAATGATTGCTGAAATCGGTCACTTTGCTCTCATCCTCTCGCTAGCAATGGCAGTATTGCTAAGCGTATTACCATTGTGGGGAGCATCGAACAACAACACCATGCTCATGAACACGGCACGACCGCTTTCATGGTCCATGTTCATCTTGCTGTTGTTTTCTTTTGTGATTTTATGTTGGGCGTTTTATACCAATGATTTTACGCTGCAATACGTTGCGGGTAACTCAAATAGCCAACTTCCTTGGTACTATCGTTTAACCGCAGTATGGGGCGCCCACGAAGGCTCATTATTACTTTGGGTGTTGATCCAAGCCGCATGGACCGTTGCTGTTGCCACTTTCAGTCGCGGGATGCCGCAAGAATCTGTCGCGCGAGTGTTGGCGGTGATGGGGATGATCTCGGTGGGTTTCCTACTGTTCATTATTATCACGTCTAATCCATTTTTGCGTACTTTGCCATTCTTCCCGGTCGATGGTCGAGACTTGAACCCGCTTCTGCAAGATCCGGGGTTGATCGTACACCCTCCAATGCTCTACATGGGGTATGTAGGTTTCTCGGTCGCCTTCTCATTCGCGATTGCATCTTTAATGACGGGTCGCCTTGATACGGCGTGGGCGCGCTGGTCTCGCCCATGGACAACCGCGGCTTGGGTCTTTTTAACGGTAGGTATCGCACTCGGTTCTTGGTGGGCTTATTATGAGCTTGGCTGGGGCGGCTGGTGGTTCTGGGATCCCGTTGAAAACGCATCGTTCATGCCATGGCTAGCTGGTACGGCGCTAATGCACTCACTAGCGGTCACTGAGAAGCGCGGTACATTTAAAGCATGGACGGTACTGCTGGCCATCTCTGCGTTCTCATTGAGTCTGTTAGGTACTTTCTTAGTTCGTTCCGGCATCTTGATCTCGGTACACGCATTCGCGTCAGACCCATCACGCGGTATGTTTATCCTAGGTTTCTTGGTCTTTGTCATCGGTGGTTCTCTGCTGCTATTTGCGCTGAAAGGTGCATCGGTGCGAGTGCGAGGCAGCTTCAATTTAGTGTCGCGTGAGAACGCGCTACTAGGAAACAACGTGCTCTTGATTGCTGCGCTTGTGGTTGTCTTGGTCGGGACGTTACTACCATTGGTTCATAAGCAATTGGGCTTAGGATCAGTCTCTATTGGTGCGCCATTCTTCGACATGCTGTTTGCGTGGTTAATGATACCATTTGCATTTCTACTTGGGATCGGCCCTCTAATACGTTGGAAGCGTGATAACCTGTCAAAACTCGTTAAGCCAATGCTCGTTTCTGGCGTGCTTTCTTTCACGCTGGCAGCGATTTGTATATTCCTATTTGCAGACTTCTTCTCAACGATGGCTTACATCGGTTGGGTAATGTCAATCTGGATCATTTCAATGCATGGCTTCGAATTATACGAGCGTGCGACACACCGTCACCGTTTTATTGAAGGTGTTGGTAAATTGCAACGCAGCCACTGGGCCATGATGTTGGGTCACATCGGCCTTGCTGTCACGGTGATTGGTATCGCTATGGTGCAGAACTACAGCATCGAGCGTGATGTTCGTTTAGCGCCGGGGGAGAAGTTCCAGATCCAAGGTTACGATTTCTATTTCTCTGGTCTGCGTGATAAAGATGGCCCTAATTATGATGGGTACATCGCGGATTTTGAAGTGACACACAATGGCAACTACGTCAACACACTTCATGCTGAGAAGCGTTTTTACCGCACGGCCAATTCTATGATGACAGAGGCTGCCATTGATCGAGGTATTAGCCGTGACCTTTACATTGCCATGGGGGAGCGCTTGGATGACAACCGTTCTTGGGCAGTACGTATTTACTACAAACCGTTTGTTCGTTGGATCTGGGCTGGTTCTTTAATTATGGCTCTAGGCGGAGTATTAGCGATTTCAGATAAGCGCTACCGCTTCCGTAAATCCTCAAAGAAAAACGCAAAGTCAAAAGAGCAGGAGGCGTAATATGAATAAGAAAATCTTGTTTATCCCGCTGATCGCTTTCATGGTTTTAGCGGCTATCTTCGCCACCCAGTTGGTACGTAACCAAGGCGGCGATGATCCAACGAAGCTGGAATCAGTATTGGTTGGGAAACCGGTTCCGGAGTTTCACTTAGAAGATTTGGCGGAGCCTGGTAAGCAATACGATCAATCGATCTTTAAAGGTGAGCCTTTGCTTTTAAACGTTTGGGCGACTTGGTGCCCAACTTGTTACGCTGAACATAAGTATCTAAATGAACTGGCGAGTGAAGGCGTAAAGATCATCGGTATGAACTATAAAGATGATCGCAACAAGGCTATTGGTTGGCTAAACGATTTAGGCAATCCGTACTTGATAAGTTTGTTTGATGGTAGCGGTATGTTAGGTCTTGACCTTGGAGTTTATGGCGCGCCAGAGACTTTTATTATCGATGCAAATGGCGTTATCCGATACCGCCATGTGGGAGACGTAAACTCGCGTAATTGGCAGGACACGCTAGCACCGCTTTACAACCAATTGGTTGAGGAGGCGAAGCAATGAAAAAATTGATCCTTGCCGTTCTCGCGGCAATGACGTTATCACTTGCGGCTCACGCGGCAATTGAAGTGTATGAGTTCGAGAACCTAGAACAAGAGCAGCAATTCAAAGAGTTAAGTCACACGCTGCGCTGCCCTAAATGTCAAAATAACACGATCTCGGACTCCAACGCTGAATTAGCGCAAGATTTACGTCATAAAGTCTATGAAATGACCAAAGACGGTAAGTCTAAAGAAGAGATCGTTGATTATATGATTGCGCGTTATGGTAACTTCGTGACTTATAACCCACCCTTTACCGTCGCGACGGCAATTTTGTGGCTTGGCCCGCTGGCTGTTGTATTGGGCGGTTTTGGTTTGATTGTACTGCGCAGTCGCAAGTCTAAAGTTAAAGCCGTTACGAGCAGTAGCGAGCAATGGGACGAGCAAAAAGAAGCGCGTTTAAAAGCACTGCTTAAAGAAGAGAACGACGGAGATAAGAAGTAATGACACTATTTTGGATTTCCACCGTTGTTCTAACGCTAATAGCTTGTGCATTAGTGGCATTACCACTAATAAAACAGAAAGCGAACAACGATGAGATGTTGCGCGATGAGCTTAATAAAGCGTTTTATAAAGACCGTTTGTCTGAGCTTCAAGAAGAGACGGAAGAAGGCTTGGTCGAGAGCCAAGAAGATTTGATTTCTGATCTCAAACAATCTCTGTTGGATGATATTCCAGGAGATCAAGAGAGTAAGGAAACAAAAATTTCTCCTATTGCGGTATTAGTGCCTTCAGTGGTTCTCACGGTCGTGTTGAGCTACGGACTGTATTATAAGTTTGGTGCGTCGGACGATATTGTAAAATGGCAAGGCGTATCCGCAAGCCTGCCTGAACTGTCGAAAAAGTTGATGTCAGCATCCTCTGAACCATTAAGCGATGAAGAAATGCAAGATCTGACGTTGGCGCTGCGTACTCGTCTGCATTACCAACCGGAAGACTCAACGGGATGGTTGCTACTGGGTCGTATAGCGTTGGCAAATCGTGATGTGACGACGGCTATCGACGCGATGGAAAAGTCATATCGTCTACAGCCAACAGATCCTGATGTCATGTTGGGTTACGCACAAGCTTTGATGTTGTCTCAAGAGGAAATGGAACAAGCAACAGCACGCTCGTTACTGGGGAAACTAATGCAACAGGATTATGTTGACCTAAGAGTCTTTTCGTTGTTGGCCTTTGATGCGTTTGAGCGTCAAGATTTCCCAGCGGCGGTTAAATATTGGGGCATCATGCAACAAATGATTGGCCCTGAAGATAGCCGTTATGAAATGCTGTCTCGCAGTATTGAGAGTGCTCGCAAGCAAATGGGCCAAGCGGTTGCCCCAGGCAAGAGCGTTTCAGTGACCATCAATGTAGCGCCAAACGCACAACTTGACCCCAATGCAGTGTTGATTGTGTCTGTTCATCAAGCGGATGGTTCGCCAATGCCTATTGCTGCGGCTCGTTATCCACTCGGCACCTTTCCTCGTACGGTAGTACTGGACGATGGCAATGCCATGATGCAGGGTCAAAAGCTATCATCACTAGAAAAGCTCATTGTACGTGTACGAATCGATTCAGATGGTAACGTAGCAACGCGTGATCAAGATTGGCACGGGGAAAGCGAGGTTGTTGAATTTGGTCAACCTGTTGAGGTGAGTATTGACCAACAATATCAATAATTAACCCTTGCCTCTGAATCATAACCTCGGGTTAGAATCAATCGCCTTCAGTGGTATGATTTTAAGCGTTCGAGTAGAATGACCAAGGCCAGCATTAGCTGGCCTTTATTTATTCCCATACCTAAGCCATCTTTATAAGTGCATTGCTTAACATACGTACACAGTTAACTGGGTAACTTAGGTACATTAATAGTCGTTATGGAAAAGAAAATGTATAACAAAGGTAAATCCATCTTCTTGTTACTGTTAGCCGTTGGACTGGTTGGCTGTTCAACTGCTCCGGATGAAGCAGCAAGCGGAGAAGAAACAAATCAAGCGACTTCTGATGTGTATGATCCGTTGGAAGGCTTTAACCGCACGATGTGGGATATCAACTACGATTATTTAGATCCGTACTTAGTACGCCCAGTATCACTGGCGTATGTGAACTATACGCCAGTACCAATCCGTACTGGTATCGCCAATTTTTTATCCAACCTAGATGAGCCATCTAGCATGGTGAATAATTTAATCATGGGAAACGGTACTAAGGCGGTGGATCATTTTAATCGATTTTGGATTAACTCGACGTTTGGTATTTTCGGTTTGCTTGATATCGCAACGGCAGCGGGAATTACAAAGTACGATGAAAAAGCATTTGGTGATGCCGTCGGCCACTATGGGGTCGGCAATGGCCCATTTTTTATGCTGCCAGGTTATGGTCCTTACTCTTTGCGTGAGGTGACTGATACCGTCGATGGTATGTATCTCCCTCTTTCTTATCTGAATTTTTGGGCTAGCTTAGGGAAGTGGGCGTTTGAAGGTATGGAGAAGCGTGCATTGCTCGTTCCGCAAGAGGCGCAATTAGATTCCTCACCAGACGCATACATTCTAACGCGTGATGTTTATATTCAGCGCCAAAACTTTAAAGCAGAAAGAGAGACTGTTGAAAAAATAAACGTTGAAGAAGAAGCTTACTTAGATGAATATTTAGAAGACTTTTAAACGCGTTTGTGCACGTAATAGCAAGATATAAAAAAGGCTTAGCAGCAATGCTAAGCCTTTTCTGTATTTGTTGCTTGCTTAGAAGCGGTAGTTTGCTTGAACACCAATTAGCCAAACATTACCTGTCGTTTCACCAACGAATTGACCGCCGACTGCTTCTGCAGCGTCGTCTGACGAGTAGCCACGAGATTCAACGATTGGCGCATCTTTCGCGATGATGTATGTGAAACCGGCGTCTAGGCTCAGATCTTTATTCCAATCATAGGTTGCGCCGATGCTTAGCCATGTACGGTCAGTTTCTGGGATAGTGATCGTACGGTTTTTATCGCTTACCGCAGACGTATCATAAGCAATACCAGTACGTAGCGCTAACTTTGGTTCAAGTTGGTAAGTAGCACCAACAGCAAAGCGATAGTTGTCTTCCCAGTTTTCTACTTTAACCATATGCGTGCCAGCGGTATCTAGGTGTGCTTCCAACTTTTCGAACGAACTCCAGTCCGTCCAGTTGAAGCTTGCATGTAGCGCCAGTTGGTCTGTTACTTGGTGGAAACTTGCCAACTCAGCCGTTGCTGGCAGGTTTAGGTACATATAGCCGTTGTCACGCGTCTTATTTGGATAAACGGTACCAAAGCCAAATCCAAGACCTTCAGCATGGCCTTCAAGCTTCAGTTCAACTTCGGATTTGTATGAGAAACCGATACGGTTATTGTCATTGATCTGCCATGCTGTACCAATTTGCCAGCCCCAAGCGGTGTCATCACCTTCCATGTATTTTAGAGCAGTACCTTGAGGTTGGTTTAGTGCGTTTATTTGTGGGGTTGTCGCACCAAAGCTGCCTTCGCCGAGGATGTAACGGATACCACCACCAACGCTGATTGATTCATGAATTTTGTAAGCGGCGTTTAGGTTCGCTTCCATTGTGGTTACGCTTGCTTCGTTACCGAAGTGTGAGGCACCAAAGCCTTTACCTAAATCGGTTTCCATGCCGTAGTTGGTGCCAAAAGCCAAACCAATCGCGAATTTGTCATTGTATTGATGGGATAGGTAGAAGTTTGGAATGATTGCATCATGGGCGAAATCATCTGAAGATGCAGAAGAAGTGCTACCGTTGAAATTGACATCACCTTTCACATCAATGTTTGGGTTTACATAGATTGCACCAACGGACACTTGAGTGCCTTCCAAATAAGTTAGCATGGCAGGGTTACGCCATTGTGCACTTGCGTTGTCAGCCATTGCTGCTTCACCAGCGTATGCACGACCTAGGCCTGTTGCTGAATATTCAGCAAGTTGGAAACCTGCTGCGTTAGCCATGCTTGTAGTGCCAAGTAGGCTCAGTGCCACTGCTGTAGATAGAAGAGTCTTATTGGTTTTCATTCTTATGTTCGCTGATTTGTTTATAACGTGGGGACAAAGTTTACGTTTAGAGTGATCACTTTAAAAATGAAAATCCGATAAAACAGTGTTTTTAGTTGAATTGTCTGTCCATGAGATTTTATCTAGTGGATTTATCCAACTGTAAAAACACTGTGAAGGCATTTCAGCGAACAGTTGTGCGTCATAATTGCCAATTTTAGTACAGGTGTTCACTCAAATGAAGCAGACAGTAAATGGTAGATAATAAAAAAGACTGGAAATCCAGTCTTTTATGTTGAGTGTTTTTTCTATTCATTCACTACTGCGAACTTAGAAGCTACGGCTGTATTGTAAGCCAAATAGAATTGCATCCGCGCGTGTCGTTGCTTGGATATTGCTTAGTTCAACACCTGAAGCGGGGTTTCTTTCATTGACTAAAACATCGTCACCCATCAGGTAAGTAAAGCCAAAGTCAACGTTTGACTTGTTATTAAGATGGTATGTGAAGCCTGATGAGAACCATTGACGATCTGAGTCCGGTACAGAAATCGACGTTACCTTATCCTGCGCGCTGGTATCGTACATATAGCCCGCACGTAGGGTCCAATCGTTGTTTAGGTAATACGTACCACCGATTGAGTAATGCCAGCCATCTTGCCATTGGTACTGTTTGTCATACGTTGAACCTAAAGGTGAACCTTTTAGGTTCGAGAACTCAATTTGATCAAAGGTTTCCCAGCCAATGTATTGGAGGCTGTAGTGCACGGCAAAGGGAGTGTCTTGGATTTTGTGGAAACCTGAGAACTCGGCCATATCTGGTAGCGGCAAAGCTATCTTTTGGCCTTTATCGTCTTTCGCTTCCATTTCTGGGCTGTGACGGTATGCAAGACCAAAGCGGTTGTTTTCATCGAGTTCATATACAGCACCAACATTGAAGCCTACCGCCCAACCATCAGCTTTATCGACATCAATAAGAGGGGTACCTGCACTTGGTACTGGTCCAACGTTACTTGATGGAAAGCCCTTACCAGCCATACGCTTCATAGTGCCTTGACCGTAGATCAGGTCTACGCCTGCACCGAAGCTCCATTGATCATCTAAACGGTAAGAACCAGCAAGACCAAAGTTGAAGCTTTTTACGTCAGTAATTCCGCCGTATTCTGCAGCTACATAACTTTCAGAAAACTCAGTTTTTGTGCCGAAGTTGGAGTAAGCATTCACACCCCATGCGAATTTATCGTTCACGGGTACTATAAGGTGGATGTTTGGGGCAATTGATGTATCACCGACGTCATCAGTATTTGCAACATTTTGGGGGCCAGTAAAGGTTCCTGAGTATGTAACATCTTTCACTTCAATCATGGAAGTAATGCTTTCAAAACCAAGCGACAGTTCCATTTTATCAAATAGCGCCATGGCTGCTGGGTTACGAGCCATTACAGAGGCGTTATCTGCGATTACTGCATCACCAGCAAATGCACGGCCGATGCCTGTTGCTGACTGGGCGTTGATTTGGAAACCTGCGGCCATCGATTGACCTGAGGCAAAAGCTACCGTGACGGCTAGGAGAGTCTTTTTAAACAGACGCGTGTTCTGAGTCATTTATTTTTCCTTATTAGATTCGTCTCTTTGGACGATAAATTGAGCTTTTGCTCAGTTGCGCAGATAGTAGTATCAACAAGGAGTTAGACAAATCCGACCATTGGATAAAAGTGAATAAAAATTGCAGAAATGATGTCTAAATGAAGGGAAATTGCTCTCAAATTGCATAAATTAGAGCTTTAGCTCTAAATGTTAAGGGTTAATGAGTGAATGGTTTATCATGGATAAAAAACCGCCAAATAGGAACATTTAGCGGCATTTCTTAGAGATTATCTTGGTATCATCGAATGTCTTACATGGGCTTGATCATTGGGGCAAGGGTGTTGGCGATAGCATCGACATCTTCACTGCCTTCTCCAATTAAAATGAGACTAGAAGTTCCGATGGGATGGACGACTCCTGTCATACCGTCTTGGTTAAAGTCGACACTTTGTTTACTCGAAATACCAGTCATAAATAGCGTAACCTTACCTTTTGGGCCTTGGAATACCATGTGCACGGCATTAGAGTCCCCAAAACCGCAGTGATTTAAATAGTAAACGTGATATGGGAAGTTCTCGCTAAACTGATAATGAAACGGAGACATTTTGGCGTTAATTTGCGAGCTTGGAACGCTTTCATTTATATGTCGGATAAATGGTTCTTCATGAATCACGTGTTTAATTGCGGTATCTGCAAGGCTTGCTTGCGCCGGAGAAACAAGGACGTTGCCCCAATTTATTTGGCCAACCAGTAATCCAGCGGTAAAAGCAACAGAAGCCGCAAGCGCCATCACTTTGCGCACAAAGTTTGGTCTAACCACCTTCTTGTCATCAAGCACGCTGGATGTCTGACTGAACAGAATCTTATCAGCAAGATCTTCAGGAACATCCACATTCATGGCTTGCTTAATCTTTGTGTCGAGACCCAAAACGTCATCAGCAAACTTATTATTGGCCTCATTGCCAGCTAAAGCTTGCAGAATCTCCTCATCCTTTTGTTTTGGATCCGACAAAATACGACGACGAAATTCTAAATCATCCATTTTTTTGTCCTCTTTTAGTATCTTGAGAATCCAACATCTCTTTCAGTTGATTGCGAGCACGAAATAGTCGAGTCATCACCGTATTTTTATTCAAATCGAGGATGCCTCCAATTTCTTCTCCGCTAAAACCTCCTACAACTTGCAGAAATAACGGTTCACGGTATTCAACGTCTAATTTCATGATTTGTGCTTGCAGCCACTCTTGTTGATGGTGAGGGTCATCGCTGACCTTAGCATCGTTGCCATAATCATCGATATCCACTAAATCAAATTGTTTGCGTTCGAAGCGGCGCGCATTTTCTCGTCTTAGTATGGTAATAAGCCAAGATTTGGCAGCTTTTTCATCTTGAAGACTATCGAGAGACTTCCAAGCTCTAAGGCAGGTTTCTTGAACCAAATCTTCGGCTACGGCTTTATTTTTGCACAGCCAGTATGCGTAGCGGTACAAGTCTCGGTGATAACCCCGGACGAGCGCTTCGTATTTTCTTTGCTTGTCCATATCAGAGTTGACCGGACTGTTGGACTTTTTCTTTCCAAACATTGTTAATATGGCCACAGGAGCCTCCATCCTTGCTCTGCGAATTTATCGATCTTGTGAGCAGATTTCCTCACTGCCCAATATCGCTGAGGCAGCATTGGGTGATATATCAAGTTTATACGCAAAAGCCACCAATAGGCATGCGTGCGATGGTAATAGGTGTTAATAATATCATTATCTATTTATCAATGACTTAGTTAAATGAGTATGAGTTACGATTTATCAACGATTCATATGACTACGGGGTCATACCGCAACGCATCTTGAAGAGGTATCCGCGAAGTGCGCGCTTAGCCATTGCTCGGAGAGCTGAATGATTCGTGTATAGATGCATTCAATGATCATAAAATCACTATAAAATTGATCTATTTCAAAATATCGAGCCGTGAAGGGGTTATAGTACATCTTGTCATCTCGTTAGTCATTGCGACTAGCATGTTGAGCAAGATGACACTTCCTTTTGAAGGCTGACTTTACTTTCTCCTAATCAGGAAACTGATTAATTTTCAATTGGCGTAAGTTAATTGTTTTATAGATATTCCGACCACACAGTTTTGTGTGGTTTTTTTTTGCCTCAATTTTATCTTAAGCGCACTTCCCGTCGTTATTATTCTCTATAGTTAATCAGGTTATATTGCAAAATAATCAATGCACTAGGGTGATTGATCTACTTGCTTCACGTTTATTTAAACGCACGTTTGATAAATTTAACAACTTGGTTACAATGAATCAGGTCAGACCTCTTGTATTTAAGGAGAAACAATGGGCAAGCAGGAAGTAAAAACACGTAATGGTGAACGTGTTGCTATTGTCGCAGGGCTTCGAACGCCCTTTGCTCGTCAAAGCACGGAATTTAGCCAAGTGCCGGCGGTGGATTTAGGTAAAATGGTAGTAAGCGAAATGCTTGCTCGCACAGATATTGATCCAACGTTAATCGAACAAGTGGTATTTGGACAAGTGATACAAATGCCTGAAGCACCGAATATTGCACGAGAAATTGTGCTTGGAACGGGGATGAATGTCCACACTGATGCTTATAGTGTGACGCGCGCGTGCGCCACTAGTTTCCAGGCGGCGGTAAACGTTGCAGAAAGCATCATGGCAGGAAACATTGATATTGGCATCGCGGGCGGTGCGGATTCTTCTTCCGTGCTGCCGATTGGTGTGTCAAAGAAACTTGCCGCTAACCTACTTACTCTGAGCAAGACAAAAACGCTAGGTCAAAAACTTAATATCCTAAAAAACCTGAGCTTCAAAGATTTAATGCCCGTACCACCTGCGGTAGCTGAATACTCTACTGGTTTGTCAATGGGGCAAACGGCTGAGCAAATGGCCAAAACGCACGGTATTTCCCGTGCGGATCAAGATTCATTGGCACACCGTTCCCATACTTTAGCATCGCAGGCCTGGAAAGAAGGCAAAATCCAAGGCGAAGTGATGACGGCGTTCCCAGAACCATACAAAAAGTGGATTGCAGAAGACAATAATGTCCGTCATGACTCAACGGTTGAAGGGTACGCAAAATTGCGTCCGGCATTTGACCGTCAGTATGGCAGTGTTACTGCGGCGAATAGCACACCGTTAACCGATGGTGGCGCGGCAGTGATGTTAATGCGCGAGGGAAGAGCGAAAGAGCTCGGTTTAGAGGTATTAGGTTATATCCGAGGTTATGCATTCTCTGCAGTTGGTGTTGAAACCGACATGTTGATGGGGCCTTCTTACGCAACGGCGAAAGTGTTGGAAAATACGGGTCTAGAGCTTTCTGATCTGACGCTGATCGACATGCACGAAGCGTTTGCTGCCCAAGCCTTAGCGAATATGAAGATGTTTGCTTCAGATAAGTTTGCTCAAGAGAATCTAGGCCGTTCGAAAGCGATCGGTGAAATCGACATGGATAAGTTCAACGTGCTGGGTGGCTCAATCGCTTATGGTCACCCATTCGCGGCGACAGGTGCGCGCATGATGACGCAAACCCTACGTGAGCTGAAACGCCGTGGCGGCGGTATTGCATTGAATACCGCATGTGCAGCGGGTGGTCTTGGCGCGGCAATGATTCTGGAGGTTGAGTAATGAGCGAGCAAAAAGCATTTAGTCTAAAAGTTGATGAGCAGAACATTGCTTGGTTAGCGATTGACGTACCTAATGAAAAAATGAATACGCTGCAGGCAGCTTTTGCTGATGAAATGAAAGAAATCTTTGCTCAGCTAAAAGACGCCAGTGGCATCAAAGGGATGATCATCCATTCCCTAAAACCGGACAACTTCGTCGCGGGTGCCGATGTTCGCATGCTAGAAGCGTGCACCACCGCAAGTGAAGCAGAAGCACTAGCGAGGCAAGGTCAAGAGCTATTCCAGCAGCTATCAGACTTACCATATCCCGTGGTTGCTGCGATTCATGGCCCGTGTTTGGGCGGTGGCTTAGAGCTGGCTCTTGCATGTGATTATCGTGTTTGTACGGATTCAGATAAAACGCGTTTAGGCCTACCAGAAGTACAGCTTGGCTTACTGCCAGGTTCTGGCGGAACTCAGCGCCTGCCCCGTTTGATTGGCTTGTTACCTTCATTGGACTTAATTCTGACGGGTAAACAGCTTCGTGCAAAGAAAGCCAAAAAGCTGGGTGTGGTCGATGCCTGCGTACCTGATACTATTTTGCTTGATGTTGCGAAGCAATTTATCGAAAAAAGTAAAAACAAAGACAAGAAAAAGCAGTCGACCAAAGAAAAAGTGATGTCGGGTAGCCGGTTAGGGCGCAAGTTTGTGTTTGAACAGGCAGCGAAGAAAACTAACCAGAAAACCCGTGGTAACTACCCTGCAACGGTCGCGATTTTAGACGTTATTCAGCATGGTTTAGAGAAAGGTTTCGCCCAAGGTCAAGAGCTTGAAGCGAAACGCTTCGGTGAGCTTGTGATGAGCTCTGAATCAAAAGCGCTACGTTCGATCTTCTTTGCGACAACGGAAATGAAGAAAGAAAATGGTACGGATGCGAAACCTGCGCCAGTTCATAAAGTTGGCGTGCTGGGCGGCGGCTTGATGGGCGCAGGAATCAGCCATGTGTCTGTTGCAAAAGCGAAGGTGCCTGTTCGCATCAAAGACGTCAGCAACGATGGCGTTCTAAACGCACTCAACTACAATCACAAGTTATTTGAGAAACAGCGTAAACGCCGTATTCTATCCAAAGCCGATCTGCAAGCGAAAATGCTGCAACTGTCTGGCGGTGTCGACTTTACCAGCTTTAAGCATATTGATGTCGTAATTGAAGCGGTTTTTGAAGACTTAGATCTTAAGCAAAAAATGGTGGCGGATATTGAAGCGAATGCCAAACCAGAAACTATTTTTGCGACCAATACTTCTTCGTTGCCAATCCACAAAATTGCAGAAAAAGCCGAGCGTCCAGAAAACGTCGTTGGTTTGCATTACTTCAGCCCGGTAGAAAAAATGCCGTTGGTGGAAGTGATTCCGCATGAAATGACGTCAGATGAAACCATTTCAACAGTCGTTGCACTTGCTAAGAAGCAAGGTAAAACTCCGATCGTAGTGAAAGACAAAGCGGGCTTTTACGTGAACCGCATTCTTGCGCCATACATGAACGAAGCGGCGCATATTTTGCTGGCTAACGAACCGATCGAAAAGATTGATACGGCGCTGCTTGATTTTGGTTTCCCTGTCGGCCCGATTACCTTGCTTGACGAAGTTGGTGTCGATATTGGCGCGAAGATCATGCCGATTTTGGTCAACGAGCTAGGTGAGCGGTTCAAAGGACCTGACGTGTTCGATGTCTTGTTAAACGATGGACGTAAAGGCCGAAAGACTGGTAAAGGTTTCTACACTTACAAAGGCAAGAAGAAGGAAGTTGATAAGTCCGTCTACAAGCTGCTTAAGCTCGAGCCTGAATCTAAGCTGAGCGATAACGATATTGCGCTGCGCTGTATACTACCAATGCTGAATGAAGCGGTACGCTGTTTGGATGACGGCATCATTCGATCGCCACGTGATGGTGATATTGGCGCGATATTTGGTATCGGTTTCCCTCCATTCTTGGGCGGTCCATTCCGTTATATGGATCAGTTTGGCATTAAAGAACTGGTCGAGAAAATGAACGAGTTTGCATCCAAGTATGGCGATCGTTACGCACCGTGTGATGGCTTACTCACTCGAGCTGGTGAAGGGACCACGTTCTGCTAAACATTGCTTCGGTAAAGAAAAAGGCTTGCACTGGCAAGCCTTTTTTATACTTAAGACGTAGTTACTTCTTCTTGTCTTGCTTATCTTTTCTTGCTCTCAGTATTTCCTGCACTATGACTGAGAGCTAACTTAAGCTGATTAGCCTTACCCTAAACCACAGTCTTTTGGTCTGAGTTGAAACTCTTCAATAGAACCTATTTCTTGACCTAAGTGAATGCGAGGTGCGTCTAAATGCGCTTGACCCTGAGAGTGCATAACCAACCGATTCGCTGTACGAGGCTTAAGTTCATTAACAACAAAGCGAATCATGTCTGCTCTTGTCAGTTTCTTAAGCTCAGCCAGAACTTTTTCTCGTTGATTAAACTCAGTATCTTTATTACCAATTGCAACCCAAAGACGCTGAGCACGCCCACGGAGTGTTGTATCCGGTGTTGATATTTGGTTCCATAACCCGCGTTTACTGCTGTGCCATTGATAATCGTTGAGTTCTAAAAGCACCATGTAAAAAGCATTTAAAAACTCATCGATGGACGTGACCAGTTCAGACGGCGCGGCATTGGGAGACTGCACATAAAGTACTATGCCCGGATGGCGATTGAGTGGCATATTGCCCGTTCCCACCATATAACCAAGTTGTTGTTTGGTGCGGATCTCATGAAAGAACGTCGCGGACATTAAGTGGTTCGCCAATGAGTAAAGCGCAATATTGCGTGGTTCAATATCTTCGCATTGGTGGTAAATCACAACCGCTGAGTCTTGTTGTTTACAGTGCACTTCACGCTGGAAGCTACCATTTTGACCAAGCATTACGAGTGGACGTAGCGCTTCTTCATAGCGTTGCTCTTTTACTCGTAACGCATCTTTTAATGTTTTTGCCATAGCGTGCGCTTGCTGACGTTGCCAATCACCGTACACGAACATTTCGACGTGTAACTCAGCAAGAATCGATTGGACGAAAACCGAGAGTGAATCGACTTCAATGTCTTCTAATGCTTCTGCTAATGTCGCAAAAGGAGGGTTATTGGGCTGAAGTAGCCCCGTGAGGGCATTAAATAGTTGGGAAATAGGACGATCTTGCGAGGCATTGCGCCAGTTACGCAGTAGCTGCTGCTTGATAGTCTCAAAGCGAGTAGGGCTGAACTCCCGAGCAGCGAAGCGATGCAGGATCATTTCTAGCAGCTGAGGCAGTTTTTGGCTGAACCCAGAGAGAGTCAAGGTGACACCACCTTGATGAGCGTACATGTTGTAGCCCATTCCTGCTATCTCGGCTTGATACGTTTCTTTTGCGAGTGAGTCCAAAAACATTTCCACACAAAGACGCGTTTTGACAATGTTTTTTGGGGACGCAACGGCGTGAGGGCTATCAATGGCAATGTATAGAACACCTTTTGGCACGCGGAATTCATCATCTTGTAAATGCCATAGGCGAAAGCCGTCGAGAACTTCGATTAACTCCGGCAGTGAACTGCCATTTTCAAATGGCATTGGATCTAAGCCATAACAAATATAAGGGTTCTTATCAGGTAAGAGGAACTGCCAGCCAGGATCGATTTGTTGGTAGAAGCGGCGTTGCTCTTGACTAAAAGGCGTGACGGAATACGGAGTAAAGTACCACTCGGCAGTGCGATTGTATTCCAACCCTTTTGCAATCAGTGTTACGCGAACATTGTCGATGGTTAAGTATTGCAGCAACGCACGTTGTAGTTCTTCATCATAGCCAGCCATTTTGTAATCACCATAAATAGTATCTTCTGGACGATAGTGCTGCATGTTGATAACAAGGTGACTGACCAAGTCCATTGGGCGCAAAGGCTCTTGAAAGCGAAATGCTGATTCTAATACAGCTTGTTTTTCAAGGTAGCGCCATTCGTCCATGCCATCTTGTTTTATCATGGAGAGGTATTGAAAAACCGCCTGAATGATATCGTCAACATGGTCGAGGCCGTTTGGCGTTAATGTGCAGCTTACGGTGAAGTCACGATAGTTGCTGCCGCTCGCCCCGCCACCTGCAGAAAGCGAAGTAATCCACCCTTCGTTTTTTAGTTGGATCATTAAGCTACCCTCACCTTCATAGCCTAATAAATGCGCAAAGTAGGAGAGCGGTTTAATGCCGTAATATTTATCCATACCTGGCATCGGGAAGGTTAAGATTAACTTGCGAAACTCTTTAATTGGTTCAACTTGAACTAAAATCCCGGTACTGTCGTTGGTACTAATCGGTACATCAATCGATTTACCACGTAAATGATGATTTGGGATTTGCGAAAACATGGTTTCTACCCACGCTTGCTGTTCATCAAGCGATTGTGGACCAAACAGTGTGAGCGTCATGAGATCGGCAGAGTATTGAGAATGATGGAATGCGACAATTTCATCACGAATGGATTTTCCGTCTCTATCACCTAGGGTTTCGAGATTCCCAACCGAAAATTTAGAGAATGGATGGGCGGGGTTGATGACTTCTTTATTGACCTGATATAAGCGGCGAGCGTCATCATTGAGTTTGAGTTTGTATTCCGAGTCAACGGCCAGACGCTCTTTGTCTAACGCTTCTTCGTTAAATAGTGGTGCGGTAAAGAATTGGCTGAATCGGTCTAAAGCATTTTCAAAGGCACTGGGGGCGACGTCAAAAAAGAAACAGGTGTGTTCTGTCCCCGTCCAAGCGTTATTTGTTCCCCCATGTTGGCTAATATAACTTTGAAATTCGCCCACTTTAGGGTATTTTTCCGTACCCAAAAAAAGCATGTGCTCTAAATAATGTGCCAGACCTTGGCGTTCATTGGGGTCGTCGAAGTGTCCAACGTTCACTGCTAGAGCCGCTGCTGATTGTTGAGCAGTATCGGAATGAATCAGCAGTACGCGCAGATCATTGCTCAACGTAATGTAGCGGTATTGATTTGAATCGTTAGGACTTAGATGCACGACGCGTCTCCAGATTTCGCATTACAGTAATTATGAATCCCTAGTGGGGTTGTGCAAAGTTTGCGTTTTGATAAATACGGCTTGCCGCGTTTTGGTCTTTGTAAGACTTTTGCACAGGCCCATGCATTTGCATATGGGAATAGAACGGTTTGTGTTGAACGCACCAAGTTCATGAAATGATTAATGACAATGATAAACTCGGTATATTCTTTTTGATAGATTGTTAAGAAAGTCGCTATCTTTAACAAGCGAATTGGTATAATGAACAGATAATTATATCAGTATTTTTGTTTCGTCATCATTAAATTAGCCTCGTTTATCTTATAAAGGTAGCACTCAACCTTTTGGTAGCGTTAGCTATCCCTAGGAAATAACATGAAAATATTCATTATGCGTCACGGCGAAGCCGAGCATTTTGCAGATTCAGACGCAGCAAGACAACTGACCCAAAGAGGCAGACTAGAGTCAGAAGCCGTAGCCCGAGCTTGTAAAGAGCAAGGGGTTGCTCAATTTGGCAAAGTACTGGTGAGCCCGTACCTGCGAGCTCAGCAGACATGGGAGGAGATCAGCGCCCACTTCGACGCAAAAAGCATCGACACTTGTGAAGATATTACGCCATATGGTCAATCTGAGCATGTATTTGATTTTGTGAGTGCATTGATTGAAGTAGAAAAGCTAGAGTCGTTACTGCTTGTTTCTCACTTGCCGCTTGTCGGCTATCTCACATCAGAGTTTGTGCAAAAAATGACGCCCCCGATGTTTCCGACATCCGGTTTGGTGTGCATTGAATACGAACCGCAAACACAACGCGGTGAAGTACTTTGGCACATAACACCGTAAGTCAGAATGTCATGCAGCGAAACAGAAGGCAGGATTATCCTGCCTTTTTTGTTTTGACGTGAATTATTTCTCTGGTATCGAGAGTAGGACCAACAAGGCACCATTACCACCAAACTCAAGAGGCGCTTGGTGAAACGCCATCACGTCTGGGTGCTGAGCCAACCAGAGCGGTGCTTTCTTTTTTAAGATATGTTTACCAATCCCGTGTTGAACACACGCACAGTGAATTTCGTTTTTGACGCAATAAGCGATCATCGCACCGAGTTCACGTTTTGCTTCTTGTTGCGTCATGCCGTGCATATCGAGAAACACGTCAGGAGTATACACGCCACGACGTAGACGTTTGACTTCATAGGTGGAGACGTCGTCACGAGCATAACGAGTCGGACCTTCTTCATTTAATCGAGGAACAAACTCGTCGGAAAAATAAAACTCAGAGTCACTCGCTTCACGGTTGGAGCGCTTGATTTCTTTTTGTTTAGTATTTTTTTTTGGTCGCTGGATTATGGTATCCTGTCGCAACTTTTTTACGCCCTGTACTGCTTCCTGAAACAAGGCGAAATCGTCATCGTATTCGGTGTCTTTTTTGCTCATTAGGTAAACAATTTCATTCATAAACTTAATTAGCAGTATTGTAGCGCTTTTCGGAGGCAATTTTGGATAAGATTTTTGTAGAAGAGGCGGTGTCAGAGCTGTATACCCTTCAAGATATGATTCGTTGGACGGTAAGTCGCTTTAATGCAGCGAACCTGTTTTACGGTCATGGTACTGATAATGCGTGGGATGAAGCGGTGCAGCTTATTCTACCAACCTTATACTTACCGATTGATGTGCCTCCACATGTCTTGAACTCTCGTCTCACCACTAGCGAGCGTATGCGTATTGTCGAGCGTGTTGTTAAGCGTATTAATGAACGCACCCCAACCGCTTACCTTACCAACAAAGCGTGGTTCTGTGGTCTGGAATTCTTCGTCGATGAGCGTGTACTTGTGCCTCGTTCTCCAATTGGTGAATTGATTCAAGCTGAGTTCCAACCTTGGTTGATAGAAGAGCCTGCTCGCATCATGGATCTGTGTACAGGTAGCGGTTGTATCGCGATTGCATGTGCTCACGCATTCCCAGAAGCAGAAGTCGATGCAATTGATATTTCTACAGGTGCGTTGCAAGTGGCTGAGCAAAATGTTCAAGACCATGGTATGGAGCAGCAAGTATTCCCAATCCGTTCAGACTTGTTCCGTGACCTACCAAAAGAGAAGTACAACCTGATTGTGTCTAACCCACCATATGTGGATGAAGAGGACATGAACAGCCTACCAGACGAGTTCACCCATGAGCCAGAGCTTGGCCTTGCTGCCGGGACTGACGGTCTGAAATTGGTTCGCCGTATTCTAGCCAATGCTCCGGATTACCTAACTGACAGTGGGATTTTGATCTGTGAGGTTGGTAACTCAATGATTCACATGATGGAACAATACCCACAAATTCCATTTACTTGGATCGAATTCGAGAACGGTGGTCATGGTGTATTTATGCTGACGCGAGATCAACTAGTGGAATGTGCAGAAGAGTTCAAACTGTATAAAGATTAAAATATTGTGAGCGAAATATCGAAACACCGAGCCCTGTGCTCGGTGTTTTTTTATGCGTATTTATTCTTTACATCAAAACGTAATAAAGCCACTATGAAACCATGAAGAATTGAAAGCAGTTGCGCCTTGGCTTGACGGGCGTAGCGAAAAAAACTTGAGGAAGTAATGGCAGGAAACAGTATCGGACAACATTTCCGAGTGACGACATTCGGGGAAAGTCACGGTATCGCACTGGGATGTATCGTAGACGGATGTCCTCCGGGATTAGCAATTACAGAAACAGATCTGCAAACTGATCTTGACCGTCGTCGCCCCGGCACGTCACGCTACACCACACAACGTCGTGAACCGGACGAAGTAAAAATTCTTTCTGGCATTTTTGAAGGTAAAACCACAGGAACTTCAATAGGACTCTTAATCGAAAATACCGATCAAAGATCTAAAGATTATTCTGAGATCAAAGACAAGTTCCGCCCAGGGCATGCTGATTATACTTATCATCAAAAATACGGCATCCGTGATTACCGTGGAGGCGGGCGTTCGTCTGCTCGTGAAACCGCAATGCGTGTCGCGGCCGGTGCGATTGCGAAGAAATACTTGAAAGATGAGTTCGGTGTGGAAATTCGTGCATACTTGTCACAAATGGGTGACGTTTCTATCGATAAAGTCGATTGGAATGAAATCGAAAACAACGCGTTTTTCTGCCCAGACGTAGACAAAGTCGCGGCGTTTGATCAACTCATTCGTGACCTGAAAAAACAGGGTGATTCTATTGGTGCCAAAATTCAGGTTGTCGCAACCAATGTGCCTGTAGGGTTGGGTGAACCTGTATTTGATCGCTTAGATGCGGACATTGCACATGCCTTAATGAGCATCAACGCAGTAAAAGGCGTAGAGATCGGTGACGGCTTTGATGTCGTCAACCAAAAAGGCAGCCAACACCGTGATCCACTTTCACCACAAGGATTTGGTAGTAATCACGCGGGCGGCATTCTTGGAGGGATCTCTACTGGGCAAGATGTCATCGCAAATATTGCGCTTAAACCGACGTCAAGTATCACCGTTCCGGGTGACACCATCACAAAAGAAGGTGAAGCAACTCAGTTGATTACCAAAGGTCGTCACGATCCATGCGTTGGTATTCGTGCGGTGCCGATTGCGGAAGCGATGCTCGCGATAGTCGTGATGGATCACTTGTTGCGTCACCGTGGTCAAAACCATGGTGTCACAACAGAAACGCCGATGATTTAAATTTAGCTGTGAATTTCACCAAAATAAAAGGCTGCTCAATGAGCAGCCTTTTAAGTCTTGGATAATATAAAAATCACTCAGTGGATGGAACCTTCAGTTTCTAGATGGAACGAAGGTAAACGCCATTTAAAGCGAACTGCCGCCATACGCAACATATAACCAGTAACAAGCGTGATGCTGGTGGCCGTCACATCGGTTACGTTAAACTCTAAAAGTGTTAAGTACAGACCAGATGCAATAAGAGCGACGGACGCATAAAGCTCTTCGTGCAATACCAACGGCGTTTGACGACAAATTAAATCTCGAAGTAAGCCTCCAAATACACCGGTGACGAGCGCAGACACCATGCAGATCCCGAGATGCAAGCCCATGCCCATAGCAATCTTAGTACCGATAATACTAAATACGATCAAACCAAGTGCATCAAGGCGGATAAATAAGCCTTTAAACTTGATGACCCACTTAGCCAAACCGGTCGTTAGCACGCCAGCAACACACGTAATTGCCAAAAACTCTGGGTTCTTTACCCAACCAAGAGGATAATGCCCTAATAAGATGTCTCGCACAGTGCCACCACCAATAGCCGTCGCACTTGCCACTAACATGACACCAAACCAGTCCATCTTTCTTCTACCAGCGCTTAACGCACCTGTCATGGCTTCAGCCGTGATACCAATGATATACAACACACTTAGCAACATATCGGAACACTCAAAGTAACAATGACCACGTTCTACAAAAGAAGGGTAGAAGCAGTAACAACACTTACAAAAGGCTCTATCATTCTTAAAAAGTGATAAAAAGCCACAACATGCCTATAGTCAAATTACTTATAAAACAGCAGCTTGAGAGGCATTAAAATAAAGCGAGAGTGTAGTGGTAAATCGGTGCGCTGACGAATGAGAAATTATATGGATAAAGCGACATTCAGATAAATTCAACTAATAACCAAAACTGTGGTACAGCCTTTACCTTATAAGTAAAAACAGTAACAATATGCAGCGAATGTCAAATTGAAGTACAGACTCGACAATGACCCACGAATACCAAGACCTGATCACCATTTTCAATCACACCTTTTTAGACCAATTTAATACTAAATTAGAGCGAGGTGGTGACGAGCCCATTTATCTCCCAGCGAATGATGAACATCCTCATCATCGGATTATTTTTGCTCGGGGTTTTTATGCTTCGGCACTGCATGAGATTGCTCATTGGTGTGTCGCCGGTCCAGAACGTCGCTTATTAGAAGATTTTGGCTATTGGTATGAGCCTGATGGGCGCACGGCCGAAGTTCAAGCTGAGTTTGAGAAAGTTGAAGTGCGGCCGCAAGCTTATGAATGGATTCTGGCACAAAGTGCTGGCTTCCCTTTTACTGTCAGTTGTGACAATCTACACGGCGATTTTGAACCAGATAGGCTTGGTTTTATGCAAAAAGTGCATAAAGAAGTGTTGGGTATTTTGGAAGCAGGACTGCCGCCTAGGGTAAAAATGCTCTCGGAAGCATTACGTGCTTTCTACCACACTAAGCCGCTGGAAACGTCTGACTTTATACTTAAGTAACCTCGAGATACACCATGATTATTGAATTTGAAGAAAAACTATTAGAGTTGATTGATGCGCGCATTGAAACGGCATCTGATGATGAATTATTTGCTGGTGGTTATCTACGCGGTCACATTTCTCTGTCTGCGGCCTCTTGTGAAGAAGAAGGCATTAATGATATCGAGGAACTCAAATCTCGTATCACGCACAGTATTGAAGAAGCTCGTACAGAGCTTAGCCCTGCAGATCGCAGTATTGTGAACGATTTATGGCAAGAGCTCCACGCTCAAGCTTGATCCGAACCACAATATCTTCCCTATTCTTAAAGATTGCATTTATTTCGAAAAATTTGACTCTCTCCATAAAATTTTTGTGGTTGTAGCGTAACTGTTCAAGTTTTATTCTGCTTAGTATAAAACCTGAACAAAGGACGACAACCATGAAAATTATCGCATTTGGCGCTTCTACTAGCTCAACTTCAATCAACAAAGTGCTGGCAACTTACGCCGCGAACCAAATCAAAGACGCTGAAGTGGAAGTTTTGGACTTGAATAATTATCAAGTACCGATGTTTAGTGAAGACAAAGAGAAAGAAATTGGTCAAGCAGAAGGAGCCAGCGCTTTTTTGCGTGACCTAGCGAAGGCTGATGCCATTATTGTTTCGTTCGCAGAGCACAATGGCTCTTATACGGCGGCGTACAAGAACTTATTTGATTGGGCGACGCGTATAGACAGTAACGTGTTCCAAAATAAGCCAGCTGTTTACCTTGCAACGTCTCCGGGGCCTGGTGGGGCACAAAGCGTATTAGCTGCAGCAACGGGCGCGGCACAGTTCTTTGGTGCGGAGGTGAAAGCGTCGCTATCGATACCAAGTTTCTATGAAAATTTTGATGTGGAAGCGGGTCAGGTTTTGAATCAGGAAGTCGCAGAGCAAGTGAAGCAAGCGGTGGCAAAATTGGCGTAAAGCCAACCAGATTCAGATTCCCGAACACGGTGCTCAGCCGTGAGCGGGAACCTCGATATTGCGCGTCAATTAAAGTTTCGTAATCGCCTTACCTTTGCGTAACTTGCGTACCCACATCCGACTCGGATGAAGGCCAGTTAACACATCAACAGGCAGTGGTAGAGGATCGCCACATATTTGCGACGCTAACACTTCAGCCAATAGTGGCGCAGAGCTCAAGCCGCGCGAGCCTAATCCTAAAAAACAGAAGAGGTTAGGGTAATGGCGAATCGTCTCTACTTGGTCTTGTTTCTTGCCCTGTAAATGGGCGTATTGTGCCTTGATAGTCTCGAAGCCACTCACGTTACCCACAAAAGGCAAATGGTCGCGGCTGACGCAACGAATGGCTTGGCGAGATAAATTGTTGCTGATATCTACTTCTTTTGTCCATTGCTGGTTTGGTATGCATTGGAGGAGTTTTTTCGCATTATCTTTTTGTGCGCTTGCATCAAACTCATAATCTAAGTGGTTGCGGTCATAGCTTGCACCAATACAAAGGTGTTGGTTGCTCGGGTTAACTGGTGTCATGTAACCGTCGTAACACAGCACGGTTTTTAACTTAGATAGCGTTTCTGTTGCTGGAGCATGGCTTACTTGTCCTTTCACTTTGCCCATGGGTAGATCCGCCGTTTGGCTCAGGGCTTGAAATTCATGACCATTGGCGATGACCACGACAGAATGTTCGAATGTCTGAGCATTCGCCGTCAGAGCCCAGAGTTGGTTGGTATCACTCCATTCTAATGACTCTACGTTATGTTCAAATTGAACACTGAAGAGGTTCGTTTGTTCCAGTTGGGTAATTAAGCCGCCAGTCAGTTCAGCAGGACATAACCAGCCCCCCAGAGGGTAGTGCACCGAAGCCATATCGATGGGTAAACCGATTTTCGCCGTAGTATCTTCAGCAGATAACTTGTGGATTAATTCAGGTGGAAAATTACCATTCAGCATTTTTCCTAACTTCTCTGCGGACTTTTCATCCCACATCAATTGCGTGACACCGCACCAGTCATGGTCGAACTCAATACTTTCTGCTGCTTGCTCTACAAACTGGCGAGCAAATAAAAAGGCGGGGGCAAAGACGCGAGAGACACCAGCATGTGGACCATTTAATAGGGGGTACACTGCGCCTTGTCGGTTGCCCGATGCGCCTTTTGCTGGTTGCGTGTCTTTACAATAAAGCGTCACGTTTTGACCACGACGAACCAGCGTCTTCGCTAATGTCGCGCTCGCAATGCCACCTCCAATGATGGCAATCGAGTCATGGTTTGTTGCTGCTGTTCGATGGAACCAAGGTAAGTGATTGGAGTGCATGTTGCGCTGCTCCATTGAGCCGGCGATCATGTCACGTTTGGTACCAAAGCCTTTGACTTTCTTCATGGTGAAGCCAGCGTCATTCAGGCCGCGACGAACAAAGCCCGCGGCAGTAAATGTCGCGACCGTGCAGTCTTGCTTCGCCAGTTTTGCCATGCCATCAAACAAGTGTTGGTTCCACATTTCTGGATTTTTACTGGGTGCAAAGCCATCAAGGAACCACGCATCGGTCAGGCCGTGCTCTGTGTAAGGTACTTGTGGCATGCAGTCTTTGATGTCACCAAACCAAAGGTCGAGTGTGACGGCGCCATCTTCTAGCACAATGCGGTGGCACTCAGGCACCGCTGCTGGGTAGTACTGTTGCAGCTTTTTCGCATATTCAGCTAATTCTGGCCACGCTTCATGCGCTTTTTTTAAGTCGGCTTTGCTTAGAGGGTATTTTTCAAAGCTAATAAAATGCAGCTCTTTGAGTGGTGCTTCTGGGGAATTATGGCGAAATTCGCGAAACCATTGCCACACAGCTAAAAAGTTCAATCCAGTGCCAAATCCCGTTTCACTAATAACAAAACGTCTTTGTTCGAACGTCTGCCATCTCTCTGGGAGGTGATTTTGTTTTAAGAAAACGTAGCGTGTCTCTTCAAGACCGTTTACGTTAGAGAAGTAAACATCATCAAATTGGTCTGAAACCGGAGTACCAGCTTCGTTCCAACCAAGCTCTGCGTTTTTTATTGAAGTCATAATGGTGCAAATTGTGATTTGGCGCGGTAAGAATGGGGCGATTGTACGAATTTATGGGAAAGCTGACCACTTTTGTTGACTATCTTAGTTATCATCTAGCGGATTTTTGAATTATAGGAATGTCATAATGAAACGAGTCGTAATCACCGGTATGGGTATTGTTTCAAGTATCGGTAACAACGTCGAAGAAGTTCTAGCGTCTCTTAAAGCGGGCAAATCTGGCATCACTGCATCTGAGCAGTTCAAAGAACACGGTCTTCGTTCGCAAGTATGGGGTGATCTGAAAATCAACCCAGCGGAGCACATCGACCGTAAGCAGATGCGCTTTATGGGTGATGCGGCGGCTTATGCATACCTATCAATGGAGCAGGCAATCGCAGACGCTGGCCTAACAGAAGATCAAGTTTCAAACGATCGCACCGGTATCGTTGCTGGTTCTGGTGGTGCTTCTGCATACAACCAAACAGTTGCAACAGACACGATGCGTGCGAAAGGCGTAAAACGCGTGGGCCCTTACATGGTTCCTCGCACGATGTCATCAACGGTTTCGGCTTGTTTAGCTACGCCATTTAAGATTCGTGGTGTGAACTACTCAATGAGCTCCGCTTGTGCAACATCAGCACACTGTATCGGTCACGCGATGGAGCTGATTCAGCTTGGCAAGCAAGACATTGTTTTTGCCGGTGGTGGTGAAGAACTTGATTGGTCTCAGACTATGATGTTTGACGCGATGGGCGCCTTATCAACGAAATACAACGACACACCAGATAAAGCCTCACGTACTTACGATGTCGATCGTGACGGGTTTGTGATCTCTGGCGGCGGCGGCATGCTGGTGATCGAAGAGCTTGAACATGCACTGGCACGTGGCGCGAAAATCTACGGTGAGATCGTCGGTTATGGTGCGACATCAGACGGCTATGACATGGTAGCACCATCAGGTGAAGGCGCGATCCGTTGTATGAAGATGGCGATGCAAGACGTTGATGGTGTGGATTACATTAATACGCACGGTACGTCGACGCCAGTCGGTGACGTAAAAGAGCTTGGCGCTATTCAACAACTATTTGGTGAAAAGAGCCCTGCAATATCTGCGACAAAAGCAATGACAGGTCACGCTCTTGGTGCAGCGGGCGTGCATGAAACTATTTACTCTACGCTAATGCTAGACAAAAACTTCATTGCTCCAAGCATCAACATTGAAAACTTGGACGAAGCAGCTCAAGGCTTAGATATCGTGACAGAAGCTCGCGATGCAGAACTGACGACTGTGATGTCAAACAGTTTTGGCTTTGGCGGCACAAACGCAACTTTGGTTATTAAAAAATACCAAGGTTAACTGAATGTATTGGAGCCTTGACGCAAAGTGATATTGACTCCAATAAAGCAGTTTCCAGAGCTTGATCAGTGACACTGATCGAACAGACGCAGACTCTATCCCATGGAGAGCGGGATAGGATCCTTTTGTTCTGGAACTTTGCCCGGCTATTTTAGCCGGGCTTTTTCTTTTCTAATTTTCCGTTTTGGTTACGCTATTTCTTGAGATTCTCAGGGAAAAGGGCACAATCTCTGTACCCAGACCCCTTATCCCCTCAGACTTTGACGGGATACAAACTCTTAAAAATGGATCTTAAAAACGCTGGCGCTATGAAAATTATTGTTGATGAAAATATGCCGTACGCTGAAGAGCTCTTCGGCCAACTCGGTGAAGTGATTCTAAAACCGGGTCGTACTTTAACCGCGGATGACCTAATGGATGCCGATGCGCTGATGATTCGCTCCGTAACCCAAGTCAATGCAGCGTTACTAAGCAAAGCAAGCAAGCTTAAGTTTGTCGGTACCGCAACGGCAGGCATGGATCATGTTGACCAAGCGCTTTTACAAGCAAAAGATATTTCTTTCACTGCAGCGCCAGGATGTAACAAAGTTGGCGTGGCCGAGTACGTATTTAGTGTGATGATGGTGCTAGCACAACAACAAGGTTTTTCTATTTTTGATAAAACCGTTGGTATCATCGGTGCTGGTCAAGTGGGGAGCTACCTAGAGAAATGTTTGAAAGGTATGGGCATTAAGGTACTCATCAATGACCCATTCAAACAGCAAGAGGGAGACCCTCGCACCTTCACTCCGTTAACAGAGCTGATTGAAAGCTCAGACGTCATTACGCTGCACACGCCAATCACCAGAGATGGTCCATATCCAACTCATCATTTAATTGATGAAACCGTTTTAAACTCGCTTCGTGGTGATCAAATTTTGATTAACGCCGCGCGAGGTCCAATCGTTGATAACGCCGCATTGAAGCAACGCCTGTTGAAAAACGACGGTTTCACCGCAGCGCTGGACGTCTTTGAATTTGAACCAGAGGTTGATATGGAGCTTCTGCCTCTGCTAGCATTCGCCACCCCTCACGTTGCAGGCTATGGCTTGGAAGGGAAAGCTCGCGGTACCACAATGATTTTTAACAGTTACTGTGAGTTCTTAAATAACGAATTACGTGCGCACGCCAGTGATTTGCTGCCAACCGCGCCTGTGCCAACAATGGTATTGGACAGAGCTTGGGATGAAGCAACACTGCATAACATCACGCAGTTAATCTATGATGTGCGTAGAGATGACGCTCTTTTCCGTCGTGAGATCAGTAAGCCAGGCGCTTTTGACCTGATGCGTAAAAACTACTGGGATCGCCGTGAATACAGCGCTGTCACGCTAATGGGTAACCAAAAATGCAATCTTGCCCCATTAGCAGAATTAGGTTTTCAGATTGAGGTAAGTCAATGAGCCAGCAATACAATGTTGCCATTTTTGGTGCGACCGGCGCGGTCGGTGAAACAATTTTAGAAGTGCTTCAAGAACGTAAATTCCCAGTGGATAAAATCCACCTTTTGGCAAGTGAACGCAGTGAAGGCAAGGCTTACCGCTTTAATGGTAAAACTATCCAAGTACAAAACGTAGAAGAGTTTGATTGGTCTCAGGTTCACATTGCATTCTTCTCTGCGGGTGGTGAGCTATCGGCAAAGTGGGCGCCGATAGCGGCAGATGAGGGCGTTATCGTTATCGATAATACGTCACACTTCCGTTACGAGTTCGACATTCCTTTGGTGGTGCCAGAAGTGAATCCAGAAGCGATTGCGGAATTCCGTAACCGCAATATCATCGCAAACCCAAACTGCTCGACTATCCAGATGCTGGTGGCACTAAAGCCAATCCATGATGCAGTAGGGATTGAGCGTATTAACGTATCGACTTATCAATCGGTATCTGGTGCGGGTAAAGCAGGGGTGGATGAACTGGCAGGTCAAACGGCAAAATTGTTGAACGGACTTCCAGCTGATAAGGCGCAGTTCTCTCAACAGATCGCATTTAACTGTATTCCTCAAATCGATCAGATGACAGAAAACGGCTACACCAAAGAAGAAATGAAAATGGTGTGGGAGACGCAGAAGATCTTCAATGATCCAACGATCACCGTGAATCCTACCTGTGTTCGTGTACCAGTATTTTACGGCCACGCAGAAGCGCTGCACATCGAGACTCGTTCACAAATTGACGCACAAGAAGTAACCAGCTTACTTGAGCAAACGGAAGGTATTGAAGTCTTCCCGAGCGATGACTTCCCAACTCAAGTTCGTGATGCGGGTGGTAAAGACCATGTCATGGTTGGTCGAATTCGCAATGATATTAGTCATCATAGTGGTATTAATTTGTGGGTGGTTGCTGATAACGTACGTAAAGGTGCAGCAACAAATGCCGTCCAAATCGCAGAAGTACTGATCCGCGATTACTACTAAGCGAATTCAGCGACTCACTTCAAAGCCTCACACGGTGTGAGGCTTTTTTGTACGAATGGAACAAAATTGTGTGAGATTAGTACGAATATGGCGAGAACCACACAAATTTTATCTTCAAGGCTATAGTTTTGCATCCTATATCCGATATATTTGTCCGATCATTATTTTAAATTATATTTAGCACAAAACTGAGCCTTCTATGCGTCAAAATTATAAGCGTTTGTTAGCAGCCCTTGTGTTGATGAGCGCGACTCAGACATCGTCAGTGGTTCAAGCCGAAGGAATTCGTCTTGTCGGCCCGTCTGGTGAAGTGCAATCATCTCCAAGTTATGCTGAAGAGATTGAGCGAGCATTGCCGACTCCTCCTATCAATACCCAGCCTTCACGTTTCTTTGGCCCAACTGGTGAAAACCAAACGCTATGGTCGATTGCTACAGAATTGCGGCCTTCACGTGGTGCTACCGTTCAACAAACGCTTCTCGCCATTTATCGCATTAACCCTCAAGCGTTTGATAAGCAGAATATTCATGAGCTAATTCCTGGAAGCCGACTTCGTGTCCCTTCATTAGAGCAAGTGCAAAGCGCGACAACAGAACAAGCCGTTGCCATCATGAAGGCGCATGAGGCACGCTTAAAACAACCTAAGCCCGCTAATAAACCAGCGCCAACAGAACGAGTGGCGGAACCAGAAAAACCCCAAATCAAGGTGGTGCCTAAATCTGAGCCTCCTCAAGCAAAAACCGTTGCGTCTGTACAGCCAGATCCTATTCAAAAAACGATACCTGTCATGCCAGTTCCGCCTGTGAACACATCTCCACAGGGCGAAAAGCAGGTCAGCGAACTGAAAGGCAAGCTTCAAGGTTCTCAACATGAATTGGAAGCACTAGAAGAGAAAAACCATCGCTTACGTTTGATGCTGTCGGAGGTACAAAGCGAAGTTGAAACGTTGAAAAATGAGCTTAATGACGAAGCGCGTATTCGAACCGAGGTAGAAAAGCTTCTGGAAGAAGAACGCCAGCGTCTTGCCGAACAGCAACGTATGCAGCCAAGTATGATGGATAAAATGTTGTCCAACGGTTGGTTAGTTGGCTTAGCAGCTCTTATTCCTGGAACATTACTGGCTTTCTTAGTGGTTATGTTATTAGGACGTCGCTCTAAAGAGAAAAGTGAAGAGTCAGCAACTCAGGGTACTCAAGACACCGATCCATTAGCGACACCGATTGCCCTAACGGGAACGGATGAACTTGATGAAGAGTTAACGCTCGATGATGATTTGTTCGCGAATGATGACGCCGAGGAGCTGACTGATCAAGAAGTGACACCAGAGATAGAAGAGGATGTCTTTGCTAACCTTGACGACGAAGAGCTCGACTTTAATCTAGAAGGGGATGATGACCCATTTGCAGGCATCGGTGACGACGGTAACCTTGAAGTAGGTTCGGATGAGTTTGAATCATCGAGCAACGGTATCAAGGTCAATGGAGCAGAGAAAGCACTTGGCTTAGAAGAAATGGAGCGTGCACTTGATGAGGTTGCGCCAGAATTAGCAGTGCTTGATGATGAGACTGATTTTGATCTCTCAGACAATGATAGCACTAATGCTGATTCTCTATCAGAAGATGCCTTTGCTGAGCTACTTGCTACTGATGGGCCGTCAGAAGAGATGTCGCACGACAGTGTTGATCAAGCTCTGCTTGATGATCTGTTTGCCGAGCTTGGTAGTGACGACTTAGATCTCGATATCGATAAACCGGCATTAAAACAGTCAGTATCAGAGGATAATTTTACCGCGGGTGAAGCATCTGATGATGATATTGATAAGTTATTGGCCCAATACGAACCGTCAGTCACTGAATCGTCTGAACCAGAAGAACCAGAGCTTGCCACAAGCGATGATGATATCAGTCTTGGCCAAAACAGCACTGAACTGTTGGATGAGCTTGTTGACTTTGATGAAAATGAAGACGATGAAGAGTTTGACCCACTTAATGAACTAGAAGCGCTCTCTGGTTTCAAAGGTGATGACAGCATCGAAGAGTTGGATGCTGATAGCACGGATCTACTGGATGAATTGCTCGGTGAAGACATTACTCCAGAAATTGAAACAGAAACCACGACCGAGCAGGATCCATTTGATGATCTGATTCGAGAAGATGAAGAACCCGAGCAAGACCCATCAAATGAAGAAGACTTATTAGCGTCACTTGGCTTTGATGGACTTGAACCTGAAGGAAAACCATCTCCGACGACTGAGCCAGAGCAAATTGAACAAGAGCCAGAAGTTGAATCCGGCCTAGACCTTGATGCGCTAGTGAGTGAAAGTCAGCCAGACGAGAAAGAGCAGCAAACGGTTGAAACCGAGCGAGTTGAACCATTAAATAACAATGAGCTCTCAGGAGAGTTAGAACAACACTCTCCAAAGCACGATCCTGTAATGAATGATCTGGATGACGTATTTGAATCAAACAGTGAAGACGTTCAGCCGACAGAACAAGAAAGTGCAGACTTTGCTGCCGAGCTAGATGCATTATTTGACGGCTCGGAAGAGCCAGAAGGGCGACTTGATGAGCCGCAGAGCGACGTGGAAGATGCTCTTCAAGACGATAAGCGCTTCGACGAGGAAGTCGCACCGGAGTCGCCTGTAGATCAAGCAGTAGAACAACAGCCACAAGCTGAAGAGGCGCCAGCATTTACTCCAACGCCAAACATGATGGAGAATGAATTCGGTGTTCCACAAGAAGAAGATTGGTTACTGGACCAAACAGAGCCGGAAACTGATATTCAACACGAGCAAGAAGCTGTGGTTGGCAATGAGCCTCAACGCTCAGAGGTAGAGGCGGTTACCGAAGCGGGATCCGATCTCAACGTCGATGAACTCGATGTGCCTGATCCCCGTAGTGAAGAAGATGCGCAGGCGTCTGTGGCGGACGAATCGGCTTCCGAAACGGTTGACTTAATTGAGCCTCAAAGCGCGGAAACAGAACCGGTTATTGAAGCGGAAGACGAATTCAACTTTGATGAGCTTGAACTGCCAGAGTTCAGCGAAGAAGATGCGCTGGCGTCGATGGCGGATGAGCCTAAATTGTCTGACTCTGAAATGGCAGACATTGAGCCAACCTCTGATGAAGACGAAGATCTTAGCTTTGACGACCACGACCTTCCAGAGTTTAATGAAGAAGACGTCATGGCTTCTTTGACAAATGAAGGTTCGTTGAAGCAAGCAGAGTCGCCAGAAAAAACCAGACCGATAATTCAGGCAGATAACGATCATGATGCCTTATTTGATGTCTTCGCCCAGCAGAATAGTTTTGATGCCGAACCCGAGTCGCATCTCGTCACTCCAAATCAGGAATCGATAAGTGACTTTGACGAATCAGCAATGGCGAACTTGCTTGCAGAAGATGCTCAATCAGAAGTGTTTGATAGCAAGCTCGATAGCGACACTATCGCTAGTGCGGGCATGGATTTTGAGACGATGCTTGATGTCGGTGATGATTGGGATGGTTTCAAACCAGCTTCGAATAGTTCTGCTTCTAGCGAAACAGAAGAAGTACCTGAAGACCAACGTGACGTTTGGAATTCGATGGATGCACTCAGCCAGCCTGAAATCACGAAAGAAGACTGGGCTGAGCAAAATAACTTGGATGACTTTGATCCGAAGAAAACTCAATTCATGACGATTGATGAGCTGATGGCTCAAGTCGACCAAGAAGGCGACGATTTCGAAGAGGAAGACTTAAAACTGGACGTTGGGTTAAATGAGTTTCCTGATGTGATTGGTGATATCGGTGATGTTGATGTTGATACCAACGCAGAAGCCACGGGAAAACTCGACTTAGCAAAAATGTACCTTGAAATGAATGACCCTAAAGGGGCGATTAAGTTGCTAGAAGAGGCGATTGTTTACGGTGAAGATGATATTCGCCGTGAAGCAAAGGGACTCATTGACGCGATTAATGGTCGATAAATCAAAGAGGGTAGCGTTAGCTGCCCTTTTTGTATCTGGAAGGACTTACGTATATACTTCCCGCCCCATTTTAGAGTTCGAAGGTTAAGATGAGAATCGCATTAGGTATCGAATACAACGGTACAAACTACTTTGGTTGGCAGCGCCAAAGGGATGTGGAAAGTGTTCAAGAGGCGCTAGAGAAAGCGTTATCTGTCGTCGCCAATCATCCCGTAGAAGTGCAGTGTGCGGGGCGTACCGACGCAGGAGTCCATGGTACCGGGCAAGTCGTTCACTTCGATACCAACGTAAGTCGAAAAATGGTAGCTTGGACTATGGGTGCAAACGCGAACATGCCAAGCGATATTGCGGTTCGCTGGGCGAAACACGTATCAGATGACTTCCACGCGCGATTCTCAGCGACAGCGCGTCGTTATCGTTACATTATTTTCAATCATGCTCTGCGTCCAGGTATCCTCAACTCAGGGGTTAGCCATTACCATGGTGAGTTAGACGAGAGAACAATGCACGAAGCGGGTCAATACCTGTTGGGTGAAAATGATTTTACTTCATTCCGAGCGGCGCATTGTCAGTCTCGAAGCCCATTTCGTAACTTGATGCATCTAAACGTGACGCGTCATGGAGATTATGTGGTTATCGATATCAAAGCCAATGCGTTCGTGCATCATATGGTACGTAACATCACGGGGAGCTTGATAAAAGTCGGACGTGGTGAAGAAAGTCCAGAGTGGATTGAGTGGTTGTTAGAGGCCAAAGACCGCAAACGGGCTGGTGCGACTGCGAAAGCTGAAGGTTTGTATTTGGTTGACGTGGACTATCCTGAAGAGTTTGGCTTACCAGAAGTTCCGATTGGTCCACTGTTTTTACCAAATAATTTGAACTAAATTCACAAACTTCTTCCAAAATGTCGGTAGTGTTTAGCCTAGAGGCCGTTGTTGACGATATCAAAAATAGGTACAACCAGTTTTTTATCTACAGTAGCGGCAATATATGGTTTAATTCCTCGTTATTATGTCGAATTTATATCTTTCGTAATACAGCGTAAGATTTGAGAGAAAAGGTCTTCCATGAGTTGGCTTGAAAAGATTTTAGAGAAAAGTAACCTTGTAAGTTCACGTAAAGCTTCAATCCCAGAGGGGGTGTGGACTAAATGTACCTCTTGTGAGCAGGTTTTATACCATGCAGAGCTTGAGCGCAACCTAGAAGTTTGCCCTAAGTGTAGCCATCACATGCGCATGAAAGCGCGTCGTCGTTTGGAAACATTCTTAGATGAAGGCAATCATGTTGAACTAGGCACTGAACTTGAGCCACAAGACAAACTGAAGTTTAAAGATTCTAAGCGATACAAAGAGCGTCTCTCAGCAGCACAAAAAAATAGTGGCGAAAAGGATGCGCTTATTGTAATGCAGGGTGAGTTGCTAGGCATGCCACTCGTGACATGTGCGTTTGAATTCTCCTTTATGGGAGGGTCAATGGGCTCTGTCGTCGGTGCTCGTTTCGTTAAAGCAGTCGATGCGGCAATTGAAAACAACTGTGCGCTAGTTTGTTTCTCGGCAAGTGGTGGTGCACGTATGCAAGAGGCATTAATGTCTCTAATGCAAATGGCGAAAACCAGTGCTGCGCTTGAGCGCTTGTCTGAAAAAGGCCTGCCATTTATTTCGGTACTGACGGATCCAACAATGGGTGGCGTATCGGCGAGTTTGGCAATGTTAGGCGATATCAATATTGGTGAACCTAAAGCTCTGATCGGTTTTGCTGGTCGACGTGTGATTGAGCAGACAGTACGTGAAGACCTTCCTGAAGGCTTCCAACGTAGTGAATTCCTCCTAGAGCATGGTGCGATTGATATGATTGTTGATCGCCGCGAGATGCGTCAACGTGTCGGTGGTTTAATCGCTAAGATGACGAACCATAAATCTCCTTTGGTCGTTTCGGTTAACGAATCTCCAAATGAAGAACCATATTCTGTACCAGAAGTGGACGAAAAAGGGTAAAGTAACAACTAACATAAACCAAAGAATTTGATGGTTACAGTTAGATGACCCAAAATCCTATTCCTCAAGCCACATCCTCTTTAGAGGTGTGGCTTGACTATTTAGCAAATATTCATTCTTCAGCAATTGACCTTGGCTTAGACCGCGTCCAAGCGGTGGCAAACAAAGCCAACCTCACCAAACCTGCTCCTATTGTTATCACCGTTGCCGGCACCAATGGTAAGGGCTCAACGTGTGCACTAATGGAAGCGGTTCTGTTAGACGCTGGTTACTCTGTAGGCGTGTATAGTTCTCCCCACCTTATTCGCTATAACGAGCGTATACGCATCAACGGTGTCGATGTACAAGACAGCAAGCACTGTGAAGCATTTGATTACATCGAAAAACAGCGCGCCGATATCAGCTTAAGCTTATTTGAATTTGGCACATTAGCCGCATTGCGTATTTTTCAAGTAGAAAAAGTTGACGTTGTATTGCTCGAAGTGGGCCTTGGTGGTCGCCTAGATGCAACGAACGTCGTTGAGCATGATGTTTCCGTGATCACGAGTTTAGCCATCGATCATGTGGAGTGGTTGGGTGATGATATTAATGTGATTGGTTTCGAAAAAGCGGGGATCTACCGTCCAGGGAAGCCAGCAATTTGTGGTCAATCAATGCCTCCAGCGACCGTAGCTGCACATTCGGATGATATAGGCGCGGAGTTTTTCCAAGTTGGTATTCAATATGATTATCAGTTAACGGAGAACGGGTGGAAGTGGAGTTGCGGGGCATTTGGGTTAGAAGACCTACCTATCCCATCTCTTCCTCTGCCAAACGCGGCGACGGCATTGATGGCGTTGGGTGCATCAGAATTGCAAATCAGTGACATAAACATCGTAAATGGTTTGAATAATGCTCGACTTGTGGGTCGAATGCAGGTGCTGCAGAACGATCCGACGATCGTACTTGATGTTGCACACAACCCGCACTCTGCTGAATACTTGGTCGAGAAAGTGAAGCACCAATATTTGGGTAAGAATATCCATATTGTGGTCGCGATGCTGCATGACAAAGATATTCAAGCAACCATTGAAGCGCTAACTCCAATTGCAACACGCTGGTACCCAGCGTCGCTGACTGGTCCTCGGGCCGCGACAGCTGGTGAGCTGTGCCAATACTTACCTGATGGACAAGCTCAGTTCCAAACACCTGTTGATGCCTTTGAACATGCGAGAGAAAGCTCGAAACAAGAAGACGTCATTTTAGTGGTTGGTTCATTCCATACTGTCGGAGAGGTATTGGAACATTGGCAATCAAAGAATAAATAAGCAAAGGTATTTTGATGGCAAGTAAATTCCAAAGCCGTTTAGTCGGTACCATCATTCTAGTCGCAGTCGGAGTGATTGTTCTCCCAGATGTGCTAGATGGTCAGAAACTGCACTATAAAGAAGAGTTTGCCAGCATACCTATCAAGCCTGAGCTTGATAGTGATGTGGAAAACTTCGAAATATTAGAGCCCGTGGAAGATGATATTGCGTTACCGAATTCCCCTGTTGAAGCCGTAGTGCAAGGGTCAAAAGACACCCAGCACGCTGTTTCTAAGCCAGAGTTAACGGAGCCTTCGCAACCAGAAGCTACTAAACAATCAGAAAAAGTAGAGGTAGCAACGCGCCCCGTTGAAGAAAAAAATCAATACGCAGATTCTGCGTGGATTATTCAGTTGATGGCGCTCAAAAACCACGAAAACGCTGTCGCGCTTGTCGCCGATTTGCAAAAGCGTGGTTACCAAGCTCACATGAAGCAAGAAAACGAGTTTACAAGAGTGATTGTTGGTCCTGATGTGTCAAAAAGTAAACTTGAACGACAGGTCAAGGAATTACAAAAAATCACAGGTTCAAAAGGTCAGTTGCTTAAATTTAAGCCATTAAACCCATAAGAAAACGTTTGCGTCAGCATTTTTTCTGTTAAAATGCGCGCCAACTTAAGATGAAGAAAGCATGAATTGGATAGATTTTATCATTTTAGGTGTGATCGGACTTTCAGCTCTGATCAGTTTAGTTCGCGGTTTTGTTAAAGAAGCCTTGTCTTTGGTTATTTGGTTTGGAGCGTTTTTTATCTCCAGTAATTATTATGCCAAATTAGCGGTGTACTTCACCAACATCGAAGACGACATGTTTCGAAACGGAGCGGCAATAGCGGCCTTATTCGTCGCAACCTTGGTAGTTGGTGCAGTGGTGAATTACGTCATTGGTCAACTGGTACAAAAAACAGGGCTGTCAGGTACTGACCGACTTCTTGGGATGGTATTTGGTGGTTTACGTGGGGTGTTAATCGTTTCTGCGGTGCTGTTTTTTATGGATGCGTTTACGGCATTCCCAAGCTCGGATTGGTGGAATGCATCACAGTTGCTTCCTGAGTTTCAACGTGTGATTGCGCCATTTTTCGAGCATTTACAAGCAACATCGAGTTTTCTGTCTGGCACTATCTAGTAGTGCCAGCTACTGTCGCAAATCGAGGATTAGGACATGTGTGGTATTGTTGGAATTGTGGGCACAACGCCTGTAAACCAGTCTATTTATGACGCGTTAACGGTGTTACAGCATCGTGGCCAAGATGCCGCTGGTATTTGTACCATAGAAAGCAATCGTTTTCGTCTGCGTAAGGCGAATGGTTTAGTTACCGATGTGTTTGAAGCAAGACACATGCAGCGCTTACAAGGGGAGGTCGGGATCGGCCACGTTCGTTACCCAACCGCAGGCAGTTCGAGCTCGTCAGAAGCACAGCCTTTCTACGTAAACTCTCCTTTCGGTATTACTCTTGCCCACAATGGTAATTTAACCAACGCGCATGAAGTTCGGCAAAAGCTGTTCGAGAAAGATCGCCGTCACATCAACACCACTTCAGATTCAGAAGTCCTACTCAACGTCCTTGCTCACGAAATTGATTCGGTAAAAGGAAACGTCACCACAGAAGATGTATTCCGAGCTGTCACCAATGTGCATCGTACCATTCGTGGTGCTTACGCTGTGACAGCAATGATTATCGGCCACGGTATGATCGCTTTTCGCGACCCAAACGGTATTCGTCCATTATGCTTGGGCAAGCGCGAAGTGGATGGTAAAGCTGAATACATGGTAGCGTCTGAATCTGTTGCACTAGATGCAGTTGGTTTTGATTTTGTTCGTGATGTTTCACCTGGTGAAGCTATTTACGCTACCTTCGATGGTGAGTTATTCACGAAACAATGTGCGGACAACCCTAAGCTCAACCCATGTATTTTCGAATTCGTTTATTTTGCTCGCCCTGACTCATTCATTGATAAGATTTCGGTTTATAGCGCACGTGTAGAGATGGGTAAGAAATTGGGCGAACGTATTCGTGAAGATTTCTCAGAGCTTGATATTGATGTGGTCATTCCAATCCCAGAAACATCTTGTGATATCGCACTGCAGATTGCTCAAGCGATCAATAAACCCTATCGCCAAGGCTTCGTGAAAAACCGTTATGTAGGTCGGACATTTATTATGCCGGGTCAGCAACAGCGTAAGAAGTCCGTACGTCGAAAGTTGAATGCGATTCGCTCTGAGTTCAAAGGTAAAAATGTACTGTTGGTTGATGACTCCATCGTCCGTGGTACAACATCAGAACAGATTATCGAGATGGCGCGTGACTCGGGCGCGAACAAAGTATTTATGGTTTCTGCTGCGCCAGAAGTGCGTTTCCCGAATGTGTACGGAATCGACATGCCAAGTGCAACAGAACTGATTGCACATGGCCGAGACAATGACACTATTTGTAAACAGATTGGCGCGGATGCGCTGATTTACCAACGTTTAGAAGATTTGGTTGAAGCGGTTGGTTTTGGTAACCAAGACATTAACCAGTTCGATACATCGGTTTTCAATGGTGAGTACGTGACAGGTGATATCGACCAGAAGTATCTAGACTTTTTAGATGGTATTCGCAACGATGACGCGAAGACACAGCTAGAAATCCAGCAAGATCTTGCAAACCTAGAATTACATAACGAAGGCGCTTAATTTTATCGTGATAAAATGAGAGAGCAGCTCGGTTCGGGTACCTGACGAAGCCCAATGATAGATTCATTGTCAGCAGTCGAGGTGTGATTGTTCACACCTCTTCGTCTATCGGCTTACATTTGGGTTTTCGTGGGTCGGGATATATTCTGCGCTCATACCAAGGCCACTTCTTTTTGTTCTTGCGGCGCTCTTCGCCAAAGCGCCTTTCTTCTTGATAATGACCCTCCACCAATACAGTATTGGTAATGATCGGTATTCTCACTTTCTCATTCATATCCATATGAACCATAAAGAGGCCGTTATTAAAAATTATGATTCAACTTGGATATAACGACAAACCGCTAGCCACGTTTTATTTGTACAGATATTTATCTGTTTGATAGTGATACATTTATCGGCGAAAGTTTTTCAGGTACATTCAGGTTTAGTGGTGTCAGCATCAGATACATAACCGTTCTTGACGGCTGTTACTTTATTGGCTGCATTGTTCGATTCTAGATATCTGCTCGTGATCACAATCTGAGATTAGTGTTTATCGGGCTATAATTGCTCTCAACTCGGAAAAATCTTACGGCTGCCGATGAGGGCACATAAGAAATATAAGTTGAATAATCAGTAGAATACGATCTCTTATGGCATGCTTATATTTCTTAAACCGTTTCTTTGCCGACGTAATGAATGTTAATGATTTGTGGTGAAAATGGGGCTTTAGTTTTCAACTCGGTGGAATAAAACAAGAGCAAGATCTCTTTTTACGGTTTTCAATAAAAAAACCAGCCGATTCTCTTGAAAAAGTCGCTATTGTCCCCATTCTAGATATGCTAGCGCTGTTTGAATCCCATTTTTTAATAAAAAATAGGACAGTATTCGAGAATTTAGCGCAGACAATGCCCACATAGTGGCTACTGGCTCGACAGAGTAGCGACAGCTCGCTAGAATGTCGCGTCTAAAAATTCTGTCCTGAGGCTAATAGGAGGCACCTTTGGTAGTTTCGCCGAAGATATCACTGATTAGTCAGGTGCTGATAAACGGCATCGATGCTCGATTCTAAATTAGGTGTTCGGACAGAACACTACACAAGGATGAAGCGTGTACTCCGCAGAGTACCGCTCATACGCTCGGAAAACCGAGCCACTTTAGAGGTTTATAAATAATGCAAGTTACTGTTGAAACGCTAGAGGGCCTAGAACGCCGTCTAAACATTACTGTTCCAGCTGCAAACATCGAAGACGCTGTAACAGCTGAGCTACGCAATATCGCTAAAAACCGTCGTTTCGATGGTTTCCGTAAGGGTAAAGTGCCTCTAAAAATGGTTGCTAAGATGTACGGCAAAGCAGTACGTCAAGACGTGCTAGGTGAGGTTATGCAACGTCACTTCATCGAAGCGATCGTGAAAGAGAAGGTCAACCCTGCTGGCGCTCCTACTTTTGCTCCTGTAGAAAACAAAGAAGGTGCAGACCTAGTTTTTACTGCAACTTTTGAAGTTTACCCAGAAGTCGAACTAAAAGGCTTAGAAAACATCACTGTTGAAAAGCCAAAAACAGAAGTGAAAGATGCGGACGTAGAAGAGATGATTGACACTCTACGTAAACAACAAGCAAATTGGGTTGAAGTTGACGAAGCTGCTGAAGACGGCAAGCGCGTAAGCATTGACTTTGTTGGTTCTATTGACGGTGAAGAGTTCGAAGGCGGTAAAGCTGAGAACTTCCCACTAGAAATGGGTGCTGGACGTATGATCCCAGGTTTCGAAGACGGTATCGCAGGCAAAACGGCTGGTATGGAATTCGACATCGACGTGACTTTCCCAGAAGACTACCATGCTGAAAACCTAAAAGGTAAAGTAGCTAAGTTCTCAATCAAAGTAAACAAAGTTGAAGCTCGTGAACTACCTGAACTAAACGACGAATTTGTTGCTAAGTTTGGTGTAGCCGAAGGCGGTGTTGAAGCGCTTAAAGCTGAAGTTCGCAAGAACATGGAACGCGAACTGAAGCAAGCGGTTAAAAACCGCATCAAAGAGCAAGCTATCGACGGTCTCGTTGAGCAAAACGACATCAACGTACCAACGGCACTTATTGAGCAAGAAATCCAAGTTCTACGTCAACAAGCGGCTCAACGCTTCGGCGGTAACCCAGAAGCAGCGGCACAGCTTCCACGTGAACTGTTCGAAGAACAAGCTAAGCGTCGCGTAGTAGTTGGTCTTCTACTAGGTGAAGTAATCAAATCTGAGGAGCTTAAAGCGGACGACGAGAAAGTTAAAGCGCTAATCGAAGATATGGCTACTGCATACGAAGACCCATCAGAAGTTGTTGCTTACTATGAGCAAAACGAAGAAATGATGAACAATATGCGCAACGTTGCTCTAGAAGAACAAGCAATTGACGCGATCATCGCTAAAGCACAGGTTTCTGAGAAAGAAGTAGGCTTTAACGAGCTTCTTAATCAGCAACAACCTGCTGCTTAATAAGCAATATCTAGCGTAGGAGGTTGACTTAACGTTAACTATTCTGCTAACAATGGTCCGTATGATAGGCATCATCCGGGCCATTTATTTTAGGGACATAAGAATATGAGCTACCAAGAAAAAAATGCAATGTCGCCAATTATGGACGCGTTAGTGCCAATGGTGGTTGAACAAACTTCCCGAGGCGAACGCTCTTACGACATCTACTCACGTCTGCTTAAAGAACGCGTGATTTTTTTAACGGGTCCAGTGGAAGACCACATGGCAAACCTTGTCGTGGCTCAGCTGCTTTTCCTAGAATCTGAAAATCCAGATAAAGATATTTTCCTATACATCAACTCTCCGGGCGGCAGCGTGACTGCGGGTATGTCTATCTACGACACCATGCAGTTTATTAAGCCAAATGTAAGCACTGTATGTATGGGGCAAGCATGCTCTATGGGTGCCTTCCTGCTAGCAGGTGGTGCGCCAGGTAAGCGTTACGTACTGCCAAACTCACGTGTGATGATCCACCAACCACTGGGTGGTTTCCAGGGTCAAGCTTCTGATATCCAAATCCATGCCCAGGAAATTCTGAGCATTAAACAGAAGTTAAACATGCTGTTAGCAGAACATACAGGCCAACCTCTTGAGGTGATTGAGCGCGACACCGATCGCGACAACTTCATGGCATCAGAGCAGGCTGTGGAATACGGTATTGTGGATGCAGTGTTAAGCCACCGCGGCGAGTAATTAGCCAGCGCATTTTGGCTAAAATTGATATACACTGATTCATGAAGAGTAAAGGCTAAGAGGTTAGCGAATGACAGATAAAAGCAAAGAAAGTAGCAGCGGTAAATTGCTGTACTGCTCTTTCTGCGGCAAGAGTCAGCACGAAGTTCGCAAGCTAATTGCAGGTCCTTCAGTATACATTTGCGACGAGTGTGTCGACTTATGTAACGATATTATTCGCGAAGAAATCAAGGATGTTCTCCCTAAGAAAGAGTCTGAAGCGTTACCAACGCCTAAACAGATCCGTGAACACCTTGACGAATATGTGATAGGGCAAGATTACGCGAAAAAAGTGCTCGCAGTTGCGGTATATAACCACTACAAGCGTTTACGTAATGGTGATACAACGAGTGAAGGTGTGGAGCTTGGTAAAAGTAACATTCTTCTTATTGGTCCAACGGGTAGCGGTAAAACGCTGCTTGCTGAGACATTAGCTCGATTCTTGGATGTGCCATTTACAATGGCAGACGCGACAACACTGACCGAAGCGGGTTATGTGGGTGAAGACGTTGAAAATATCATCCAAAAGCTTCTGCAAAAATGTGATTACGATGTTGCTAAAGCTGAGCGCGGCATTGTATACATTGATGAAATTGACAAAATTTCTCGTAAAGCTGAAAACCCATCGATTACGCGTGACGTGTCGGGAGAAGGTGTTCAGCAAGCGCTATTGAAACTTATCGAAGGTACGGTTGCTTCAGTACCACCTCAAGGTGGTCGTAAGCATCCTCAACAAGAATTCCTCCAAGTGGACACATCTAAGATTTTGTTCATCTGCGGTGGCGCTTTTGCTGGCCTAGATAAAGTGATTGAACAGCGTGTGGCGACAGGTACTGGTATTGGTTTTGGTGCTGAAGTTCGTTCTAAGAATGAATCGAAGACAGTAGGCGAGCTATTTTCTCAGGTTGAGCCTGAGGATCTGGTCAAATACGGCCTAATCCCAGAATTTATTGGTCGTCTACCAGTGACAACAACGTTAACTGAGCTTGATGAAGAAGCGTTAATTCAGATCCTATGTGAGCCGAAGAACGCATTAACTAAGCAATATGCTGCATTGTTTGAACTTGAAAACGCAGAACTAGAATTCCGTGAAGATGCGCTTCGCGCTATTGCGAAAAAAGCAATGGAGCGTAAAACAGGTGCTCGTGGCTTAAGGTCAATTCTTGAAGGTGTGCTTCTTGAAACCATGTACGAATTACCATCTGAAACAGATGTTAGTAAAGTCGTGATTGATGAATCAGTCATTAATGGTGAGTCAGAGCCACTGCTTATTTATAGCAATGCCGATAATCAGGCCGCTGGCGCAGAATAAATATAGCCATAAATAAAAAGGAGGTAAGTAATTACCTCCTTTTTTATTTCTCTTATTGAATCCAAACAATTAGCCCCCATATACTGCCTAAGTAATACGTTAAACGTGAAAGCGGAAGAGAGAATTTTATGAACTTGGAACGTTCCGAGCGTATCGAGATCCCGGTATTACCTCTACGTGACGTAGTGGTCTACCCGCACATGGTTATTCCATTGTTTGTTGGTCGTGAGAAATCGATTAGCTGTCTAGAAACGGCGATGGAAACCAACAAACAAGTTCTGCTTGTGGCACAAAAGCAAGCAGATACTGACGAGCCTACGATTGACGACCTATTTGAAGTGGGTACGGTGGCCACCATTCTCCAGCTTCTGAAGCTCCCTGATGGTACAGTAAAAGTACTGGTTGAAGGTCAGCAACGAGCAAGAATTGATCACTTTAAAGAAAGCGACTTCTTCTTAGCGGAAGCTGAATTCGTTGTGACACCAGAATTGGAAGAGCGTGAGCAAGAAGTGATTGTTCGCAGTGCGATCAATCAATTTGAAGGCTTTATTAAGCTAAACAAAAAGATCCCACCAGAAGTTCTCACATCACTGAATGGCATTGATGAAGCCGCGCGTCTAGCGGATACCATCGCAGCGCACATGCCTCTCAAATTAGTAGATAAACAACAAGTACTTGAAATCATTGAAGTGACTGAGCGTCTGGAATTTCTGATGGGCCAGATGGAATCAGAGATTGATCTTCTACAAGTCGAAAAACGCATTCGTGGTCGCGTTAAAAAACAAATGGAAAAATCTCAGCGAGAGTACTATCTGAATGAGCAAATGAAAGCGATTCAGAAAGAGCTCGGTGAGATGGAAGACGCGCCAGACGAGTTTGAAGCGCTACAAGAAAAAATCGACGCATCGAAAATGCCTCAAGAGGCGCGCGAGAAGACAGAGCAAGAGCTACAAAAGCTCAAGATGATGTCTCCAATGTCTGCCGAGGCAACGGTTGTGCGTAGCTACATTGATTGGATGGTCAGCGTACCATGGGCTAAACGTTCTAAAGTTAAGAAGAATCTTGCGAAAGCAGAAGAAATTCTGAACGAAGATCATTATGGTTTAGACCGTGTCAAAGAACGAATTCTCGAATACTTGGCAGTGCAAAACCGTATCAATAAATTAAAAGGTCCGATCCTTTGTCTGGTTGGTCCTCCTGGCGTGGGTAAAACCTCTTTAGGTCGTTCAATTGCATCGGCGACGGGTCGTAAGTATGTTCGTATGGCTCTGGGTGGTGTACGTGACGAAGCAGAAATTCGCGGTCACCGTCGTACTTATATTGGCTCATTGCCAGGTAAGTTGATTCAGAAAATGTCGAAAGTGGGGGTGAGAAACCCACTGTTCTTGCTGGACGAAATCGATAAAATGTCCTCAGATATGCGTGGCGATCCGGCATCAGCATTACTAGAAGTGTTAGATCCTGAACAGAACAACTCGTTCAACGACCACTATTTAGAAGTGGATTATGACTTGTCCGACGTTATGTTTGTGGCAACTTCTAACTCGATGAACATCCCAGGACCATTGCTAGATCGTATGGAGGTGATCCGTCTATCTGGTTATACAGAAGACGAGAAACTGAACATTGCGAAACGTCACCTTGTTGAAAAACAGGTGAAACGTAACGGTCTGAAACCAAATGAGATCGTTATTGAAGATTCAGCGATTGTTGGCATCATTCGTTACTACACGCGTGAAGCGGGTGTTCGTAACCTAGAGCGTGAGATTTCTAAGATCTGTCGTAAAGCAGTGAAGAATATCTTACTGGATAGCGATCTTAAGTCGGTAACGGTTACGATGGATAATCTGAAAGAGTATTTAGGTGTTCAGCGTTTCGATTACGGCAAAGCAGAAGAAAGTAACCGCATTGGTCAAGTGACAGGTTTAGCTTGGACTGAAGTGGGTGGTGACCTGTTAACGATCGAAACACAGTCTATGCCAGGTAAAGGTAAGCTGACACAAACGGGTTCTCTTGGTGACGTAATGCAGGAGTCTATCCAAGCTGCAATGACGGTGGTTCGCTCTCGTGCAGAAAAACTGGGTATCAACGCTGACTTCTACGAGAAGCGAGATATCCACGTGCATGTGCCTGAAGGCGCGACACCAAAAGATGGTCCAAGTGCTGGTACTGCTATGTGTACAGCATTGGTATCGAGCTTGACGGGTAACCCTGTTAAAGCTGAAGTGGCGATGACCGGTGAGATCACTTTACGTGGTGAAGTTCTACCTATTGGTGGTCTAAAAGAGAAGTTACTTGCGGCACATCGTGGCGGTATTAAGACGGTATTGATCCCAAAAGATAACGAACGTGATTTGGAAGAGATTCCTGATAACGTGATCACTGATCTGGAAGTTATTCCGGTACGTTGGATTGATGAAGTACTGAAAGTTGCACTCGAGCGAGACCCGACGGGCGTTGAGTTTGAAGCTGAAAAATAGTGATATGCAGCAAAAATAAGTAAAAGTTTACGCTGATAAGTCTAAAAAGGCTTGTCAGCGTTTTTTTTGGGCGCTAAGTTAGTTTCGATAGCTGTCAGCCCTTGATGAGTAAGGGGTGAGGCATGTTTTCTTAATTATGGAACGAAAGTCATCAAAAAAATAATCACAGATGACACAAGGGGAAATTACAGTGAATAAAACTCAGTTAGTCGAACAAATTGCAGAAAATGCAGACATTTCTAAAGCGTCAGCGGGTCGTGCTCTAGATGCACTCATCGAAGCAGTAAGTGGCACGCTTCAGTCTGGTGAGCAAGTTGCTCTGGTTGGTTTCGGTACATTCAGTGTTCGTACTCGCGCTGCACGTACTGGTCGTAACCCAAAAACGGGTGAAGAAATCCAAATCGCAGAAGCCAAAGTACCTTCTTTTAAGGCTGGTAAAGCACTAAAAGACGCTTGTAACTAATTAGAGCGTGACTTCGGCAATCGGCTCTTTGCTTAACTTTTTGCTCAAGCAACAAGTTTCGAACAAAAATTTACAAACTTCGAGCCGAACTTTTTTAAATTATGCGCATCATACTGATGCGCATTTCTTTTTCTGTTATTATTGCGCCATTATTTCTATTAGATAGAAGCAGTAGCTTCAGTTGTGGAGAGCAGTTAAATTATGATGGATCGACTACGCGAGGGCGTGAATAGCATCGCGGTCAAAATAATCCTTGGACTTATCATCCTGTCGTTCGTATTTGCAGGTGTAGGTAGTTACATCGTTGGTGGTAACAACAATTCTGCAGCGAAAGTCGGCAATACCGAGATTCCTCGAGGTGAGTTCGAGATGGCTTACCAAAACGAGCGTAATCGCATGCAAACTCAATTGGGTGACTACTTCTCTCAAATGCTAGCTGACCCTGCATACGTTGAATCGTTTCGCAAGTCAGTGCTCGACAGAATGATTAATGATGTTTTGCTTGACCAACAAGCCGAAGCATTAGGTCTGCGAATTAGCGATACTCAAGTGCGCAGTATGATTCTGGAAATGCCTCAATTCCAATCTAACGGTCAATTCGACCAAGATATCTACCAAGCATCTCTGCGTCGTGCAGGCTTCTCTCCAGACACTTTCGCTGAGTATATGCGTCGTGAATTGGTGCGCGAGCAACTGCTTAATGCATTGCAGACAAGTGAGTTTACATTACCAGGTGAAGTACAGGCAGAAGGTAAGTTGTTTACTCAAACTCGTGATATTCGCACTGTCACTATCGACCTTGCTGAGTTTGCAAAAAATATTGAGTTGACTGAAGAAGAAATTCAAGAGTACTACCAAACGAACCCAGATAACTTTACTCGTCCAGAGCAGGTTAAAGTTGCGTATATCGAGCTTTCTGCAGAAGCACTGAAAAAGCAGGTTACAGTATCTGACGAAGACGTTAGAAAGTATTACGACGAGAACCTAGATAAATATTCTTCTGAAGAGCAACGTCGCGTGGCGCATATTCTTGTTGAAGGTGATGACGAAGCGAAAGCACAAGCCGTACTTGACGCACTCAATGCCGGCGCAAATTTTGCGACACTTGCTCAAGAAAAATCTGATGACTTTGGAAGTGCTGAAAACGGCGGTGACCTAGGTTGGATTGAGCGTGATGTGATGGACCCTTCCTTTGAAGATGCAGCATTTGCGCTTAAGAACCCAGGCGATATCTCTGGACTAGTGAAGTCAGATTTTGGTTACCATATTATCAAGCTTGAAGATCTAAAAAATTCTGTGGCTAAGCCGTTTTCTGAAGTATCTGCTGAAATCAAGCAAGAGATGGCCGACCAACAAGCAGTTGACCAGTTCTATGAGTTACAAAACGAACTTGAACGCGTAGCGTTTGAATATCCTGACTCTCTGTACGATGCGTCTCAAGCGGTTAATCAGGAGGTGAAGACGACTGACTTTATCTCTCAAATTGATGCACCGGAAGTGCTTCGTACCCCTGCTGTCATGCAAGCAATCTTAAGCCCTGAAGTGAAAGAGGATGGTCTGAACTCTGAAGCGATTGAAATCGCACCAGAGCACATCATTGTCGTTCGCGTTGAAGATATGCGTGACGAAACCATTCTTCCGCTTGAAAAAGTGAAAGATCAGGTGGTTGCAGAACTATCTCGTGTTAAAGCAGAGCAAGATGCACTGGAACTTGGAACAAAAGTTGTAGCGGCATTGAAAGAAGGCAATACAGAAGTACTGGCTGAAAACAACCTAGCGTTTGGTGAGCAAGAAACTGTGGATCGCCGTGATCCGTTGGCAACAACGGTGTTCGCGATGGCTAAACCAGTTGATGGTAAGCCAGTTTATGGTCAGTCTAAAGATCTTGAAGGCAACATTGTTATCATCGAGCTTGATGCTGTCAGTGCTGAGTTAGATAGCGAACTAGAAGAACAGGTGGCGATGCAAATGCAACGCGCCTCTTCTCAGCAAGACCTCTCTTCTGTACTAGCCGTACTCCGCGCCAATACAGATATTGAGTACTTTATTGTGAGCAACTAAGCACTAATGATGTAATTTGTATGTTAACCAAAACGGGCCGCATAAGCGGCCCGTTTTATTTTTGTCTCTATCAACTTCAATCTTCAACATGCATTGCTTAAATTAATGCGCGTTTAAGTTATATCAGTTGTGGTAAACACTTGGTCTTCTAGATTATTAAAATACCGATAGCGACGTTAAAAATTTTTGGCTGTAGAAGTCATGGCTTATCAAGATTTTTGCCTTGTTCTCAAGTATTTTTCCTACGCTATTTCTGATCAATTATTTACTGTGGCCGAATATTAGCCCACTACCTTTTGGAGATTGTATGTTCAATATGAAATGGATTTTGACGTTGTGCTTATGTGTATTTGCACCATTTAGCTTTGCAGCAGACTCTGTTACTGACAAGTATGAAGGAATTGAAATTACGGTAAATATCAATACCGCTTCGGCAGAAGAGATTGCGACCATGCTGAAAGGCATTGGTGAAAAGAAAGCGCAAAGCATTGTTGAGTATCGTGCTGAGCACGGACCTTTTAAGACCGCCGCTGATTTGACGAGCGTAAAAGGTATCGGTGAAGTGACAGTAAAGAAAAACGAAGACCGTATTTTACTGTAGACGAAGGAATATTTTTGAGCTGGCGTAAGCTGGGATTGAAGCCATTTTTGTCTCATTGTTTCCCGAACCGACTCTCTTACGTGGTTCGGGATTTTATCCAACCTATCCAAATAGACGACGGTGAAAGCTTTTTTCTAGTAGCGCCATTCCGAGTCCACCAACAGCCCCAAATAGATGTGCCTCGATTGCAACACGAGCACCAATCATTTCAACAGTACTGGCAGAAGGGCCATAGAGTTGCTCCCATATAATTTTAGCGATGAGGCCAGCAACTAATAGTGCACTGCTTCTTCTGCTTTCAAATACCTCCCTTAGTGCCCAAAAACCGAATAATCCGTGTAGCACTCCGGATAAGCCTACATATACCGACATATTCGTAAATAAGTTCATAGTGCCAACAAGCGTACAAATTAGCGAGAAGACGATCAGGAAGTTACGGGTACTTGGGCGAAAAATAAAGCTAATCACCCATAACCCAGCCAAATTCATGGCTAAATGTGCAAAGTTGGTATGTGTGAGGTTTCCTGTTACGATTCGCCACCATTCGCCATGACGTATATTGTAAGCGTGCCATTCGGTTAGGCTTGCCATTGGTTCGAATTGAAGTATTAAACAAATAATGCTGATGATGCTCAGCAATGTATAAAGGTTCACTCTATGTCTCGTTATTGTTCTCAATGTGGAAAATCACGCAAAGCTTGTATTTGCCAATGGATTATACCGCTAATAAGCGAGGTGGAACTTATCATTCTTCAGCATGTGAGTGAAGAACATCGTTCACTTGGTACGGCACGGATTCTCAATTTGAGCCTAAACAACTGTACTTGTTTGATTGGTGAAGACTTTTCCAACAATGCGATTTTAAACAAATTGCTTGCCGATGAGTGTTATCAGCATTTTATTCTTTATCCGTCTGATCAATCTCTGTGTCTTTCAGAATTGACGAACAATGTGAGCTCCCAAGCTCAAAAAGTGCGGCTTATTTTGCTGGATGGGACATGGAGAAAAGCTTATAAGATCTGGCAGCTCTCAGCTAACTTACACAGTTTGCCAACGGTAAAGTTACCTCAAGAGCTGCGAGGTCATTACACTATCCGTAAGGCGCCATCACAGAATAGCTTATCAACGGTTGAGGCGGGTTATCATGCCCTTAGCCTGTTAGAGCCGAAAAGGGACTTTACCCCACTGTTGCATGTATTTGAGAAGATGATTGAGTTTCAAATTGCCCAGATGCCTCCGGGCGTATTTGAAAAAAACTACCTGAAAGATTGATTGATTGTTTGTTAAAGCACGATGGAAGAGAACAGTTGACGGTGCAGTTTTTGTGCATGGCCATCGGTCATCGCGGAAATATAATCAGCGATGACTCTCATCTGGTCACTTTCATTATTTACCTCGCACCAAAGATCTCTGGTGTGAATTGGCAGTAAGCGCTCAGGATCTGCCGTTAGTGCCTCAAAAATATCCATAATAATTTGTTGACCTTTGTATTCCACTATCTGGACCTGCGGGACTTGGATCACATACTGACTCACGAAGTGTTTTAGTACGTCGAGTGCTTTGGCCATTGGTGGCTCTAAATACGCGTTCCAAGACAGCAATGGATTACTAAACGGCTCATCCACGACTTTGATTGAAATACTGGTTAGCAGCGCATTGACCATTCCGCCAATCGCATCTTTTCGTTCATGATGCTTACCGCTAAATAGCATTTGACCGATGGAATGAATATGTGCTTCAAACCAAGGGTCGCCACAATCGGCCAATTGGCTCGCTGCTCCTTCTTGCCATTGTTGGCGAGTTACCATACTCAGTACGATCGCGTCTTCTAAATCATGCACACCATAGGCAATATCATCCGCCAGCTCCATGATGGAACAATCGAGTGATTTAAAACGCGTTTTACTGTGCCCAAACTCTGACTCTGGTTTAGACCGCATTTGACTAAGCAGTGCTTTGTCGTTGTTAGAAAGAGGTGCTATTACCCAATCAAACAAGTCTTTATCGCAATCGTAAATGCCTTTGGCTGGGCTCCATTCCTTAGCTTTTAGTTTGCGCTGATGCTCGGCTGGTTTAGGTAATTTGACGGAGCGAGTTTGACTAATGAGGGCTGGGTACTTAATCAAGCCAAGCAGAGTGCGGCGGGATAAGTTCATGCCAAAGTGCTCGGTATAAGGTTCTAATTTGGTGACAATACGAAATGTTTGTGCGTTGCCTTCAAAGCCACCATGCTCACGCATCATATAGTTGAGCGCGACCTCGCCGCCATGGCCATAGGGAGGGTGGCCGATATCGTGGGCTAAACACAAGGAGTCAATCAAGCTGTCCGAAGGCAATAAGTCACGGAATTCGGACTGCTTTTTCTTAAGTTGAGCAACGATACCTGTCCCTAATTGTGCCGCTTCTAGAGAGTGTGTTAAACGGCTGCGGTGGAAATCTTCTAAACTATTTCCGTGTACTTGTGTTTTAGCTTGTAAGCGTCGAAAGGCCGCCGAATGAAGGATTCGTGCTCGATCACGTTGATATGGACTGCGGTGATCGTCACGGCGGATCTTATGTTCATCGTTATGGCGTGCTAACCATTGTGGGGGTAATTCAAACGACACTTGTCTCTCCGTAGGCTAACTGATTTCGTCCAGCGACAGTTCGAAGCTAGGTGCAAAAGTATTGAGAAAGTAATCCATCTCTGGTGTTTTGCGTTCTTGTAAGGTGATTTCAAGACGTTTTTTGGCCAAGGCAAACTCGTGATTACCAGCACTTAACTCTTCTAGGCATTTAAGGTAAGCGCAGAGTGAATCTGCTTGTTTGACGATTTTAGCATCGTCCTCGTGAGCAGAATGAGAAAGCAGATAGGGCGCAAAATCATCTTGAAATTCTTCAGGTAACATAGACAGCAACTTTTGCTCTGCGGCTGCCTCTATCTTCTTATATTCTTTTGAAATTTCCGGGTTGTAGTACTTAACGGGGGTCGGTAAGTCCCCTGTAAGAACTTCACTGGAGTCATGATACATTGCGAGAATGGCTATGCGCTCCGGATTGAGAGCACCACCGAATTTTTTATTTTTGATTAAGGCGAGAGCATGAGCGACAAAAGCAACTTGTAAACTATGTTCTGAAACGTTTTCTGGTGATATAGAGCGCATCAATGGCCAGCGTTGGATCAGCTTCATTCTAGCCAGGTGGGCGAAAAAATGGCTCTCTTTCATGGTTTTCTCCGTTTCTGGTGTAAAAAAGGAACTCACTAGGAGTTCCTCTAAGCATATGAGAGTTGAGCACTAATTACTACTGGCTGTAAGTCGATAAGAAGCGTTCGAAGCGCCCAATAGCGATTTCAAGATCTTCAACATGAGGTAACGTTACGATGCGAAAGTGATCTGGCTTCGGCCAGTTGAAACCTGATCCCTGTACTAACAGTACTTTTTCTTGTTTCAAGAAGTCTAATACCATTTGCTGATCATTGGTTATGTTGTACATCTTGGTATCAATTTTAGGGAATAAGTACATGGCGCCTTTCGGTTTGACACAAGAGACACCAGGAATTTGATTGATTAATTCGTAAGCACGGTTACGTTGCTCTAGCAGGCGGCCGCCAGGTAGAAGCAGCTCATTGATGCTCTGATAGCCTCCTAGCGCAGTTTGAATGGCATGCTGCATCGGTACGTTCGCACAAAGACGCATCGAGGAAAGCAATTCCAAACCATTCACATAGCCTTGGGCAAGGTGTTTGGGCCCAGTTAAAAACATCCACCCACCACGGAAACCGCAAACTCGATAAGCTTTGGATAGGCCGTTAAAGGTCATGACCAAGACATCTTCAGTTAATGTTGCCACAGAGGTATGCGTTGCACCGTCATACAGAACTTTGTCGTAGATCTCATCTGCAAAAATGATTAATTTGTGCTGACGAGCGATTTCAATCACTTCTAGTAAGAAGTCACGGCTGTATACGGCACCGGTTGGGTTATTGGGGTTGATAAGCACAATACCGCGAGTTTTCGGCGTGATTTTCTTTTTGATGTCGTCTAAATCAGGATACCAATCCGCTTGCTCATCACATAGGTAATGGACTGGTTTGCCGCCAGACAATGCCACCGAGGCTGTCCATAACGGATAGTCTGGCGCTGGGATCAGCATTTCATCGCCATTATTTAACAACGCTTGCATTGCCATAACAATAAGTTCAGACGCGCCGTTGCCCACATACACGTCCTCGACATCTAGAGATCGGATACCTTTACGCTGATAGTGTTGAACAACCGCTTTACGAGCAGAGTAAATACCTTTGGAATCACAATAGCCTTGAGACGTCGGCAGATTACGAATCACATCGACTAAAATCTCGTCAGGGGCGTCAAAACCAAAAGGGGCAGGGTTACCAATGTTTAGCTTTAGGATTTTATGCCCTTCTTCCTCCATGCGCTTAGCATGTTTGAGTACAGGACCCCTAATGTCATAGCAGACATTATCGAGTTTTGACGACATCCCGATATTTTGCATTGTACAATTCCTAAAAATTCGTTAATTTATTTATTAAAATACAATAATTTGTTTTTTATTAGAATATATATCTTTAAATTATCGTTGTGCTGGTTGATTTTTGCTCGCTTACTATCACAGGATTTTGCAAAAGATCGCATACGACCTTGATTTGCTTTAGGTCTAAACTTAGAGTAGCCGTCAGTTACCATTTGTCCTCACCTACTACGAGGTTGATTTGTCACAGTTCCATCAAGCCGTAAAGAGAATTATCGAGCGAGTTCAGCAAGCGGAAGGCAATCAAACACGTCTGGTCGAGCCCCTGAGCGAGAAACCTAATTTCTCATTTATCGATTGGCTTGATGCACAACCCCTTTTCCCTAAATTTTACTGGCAGTCCCGCGATACTCGTGAAGAGGTCGTTGCACTAGGGCAATTACACGCCTTTGTTGAGCCAGGCCCGGCTTACACCATTCTAGGTGAAGGGCAACGGGTCTGGGGTGGACGCTCTTTTGATGGCCAGCATGAGAAGAACCGTCGCTGTATGCCTTCTTTCTTCTTTTTGCCTCAAATTGAGTTAATTCGATTGGATCAGCAATGGTCTCTGGCCGTGAATATTTCAGAAGACAAGGCTTGTACCCTAACAGGGTTGAATAAACTCGTTTGTGAGGTTGCGACGTTATCGCCAGTTTCCTCGCATATTCGTTCTATTGTGCATACTCCAAGTAAATCTCAGTGGGACCAGTTAGTGCATAAAGTGCTGACGGGCATTGAGAATGATGATTTTAAAAAGGTGGTATTGGCGCGTCGTTCCACGGTGCAACTTGACAATACTTTGAGTGCGGCGCAACTGCTTAAAGCAAGCTATTTGAATAACCATCATAGCTTCCACTTTATGTTAAGCCTAGACAGCAAGCACAGTTTTATGGGCTCAACGCCCGAGCGTTTATATTCTCGGATAGGGCATGAACTTCACACGGAAGCGTTGGCAGGCACGATCGGCCGAGGTGACAACGCCACTCAAGATATGCAGTTGGCGAATTGGTTATCCCAAGATCAAAAGAACCTCAACGAAAACCAATATGTGGTTGATGACATTATCGAACGCTTGTCACCTCACTCCGAAACTATTGAAGTAGAGACGGAGCCAAGGCTAGTTAGGCTACGAAAAGTGCAGCATCTTAAACGAAATATCCACGCCAACCTAAAGGCGGGGGTCAACGGTGTTCAGTTACTGTCGGCGCTTCAGCCGACGGCGGCGGTTGCTGGCTTACCTCGACAAGAATCCATGCAGTTTATTCTTGATAATGAGCCCTTTGCGCGCGGCTGGTATGCGGGGTCAATTGGTTACATCAGCCATGAACGAGCAGAGTTTTGTGTCGCGATCAGAAGCGCGTTTGTGCTCGGTGACCAAGTACAACTGTTTGCGGGGGCTGGTATTGTGCCGGGATCCGTTGCTGAACATGAGTGGGCAGAACTTGATAAGAAAATGTCGACGTTGCTTACGCTGATTTCTGATCATCCGCCGTTGGGAGTCGCATCATGAATCATGACCAAGCGGTGCTCAATCGAATTTGGTCAGCAACCCTATTGATTGAGCTTCAGCGATTTGGCGTTAAGCATGTTTGTATCGCCCCGGGTTCGCGTTCTACCCCTCTCACTCTTGAGGCAGCAGACCAGCCGAACTTTTCCATCCATACTCATTTTGATGAGCGTGGTCTCGGCTTTATGGCTCTTGGCTTAGCGAAAGCCACTCAGGAGCCGGTGGCAATTATCGTTACCTCTGGTACGGCAGTGGCGAACTTATTACCAGCCGTTGCGGAGGCTAGGCTTACTGGTGAAAAGCTGGTGCTGCTCACTGCGGACCGTCCGGTGGAGCTCGTTGGCTGTGGCGCAAACCAAGCGATTAACCAGTTGGGTATTTTTTCGCATCATGTCTCGGCAAGCTTGAATTTACCAAGCCCAACTTTAACAACATCGCTTAATTGGTTGCTGACCTCTGTTGACGACGCCATGTTTACTCAGCAACTGCAAGGCAGTGCTGTTCATATTAACTGTGCATTTCCAGAGCCTTTGTATTCCAACGGCGCAAAAGCGGATTATCAAACCTACTTAGACTCGGTAGCCGGATGGCGAAAAGGAAGTGGCACTTATACCCAGCGTTTTAGCCACTTGTCACAGGCGCACATCCCGTCTTGTGCGGATAAAAAAGGCTTGGTTGTGATTGGCAGCTTACCGCTTGAACAAGCGAAGTCGGCGCAGGCATTTGCACAAAAGATGGGATGGCCGATACTGGCAGACTCGCAAAGTGGTCTCGGTTCGGATTGGGCGCATTACGATGTATGGCTTCAACTTCCCGAGTTCGTAAACGAGCTTGAGTCTTGTGAACTTATTATCCAATTTGGTAGCCGAATCATCTCCAAACGTTTGAACCAGTGGATTGATAAACAAGTTTCGCAAAATCAACAAAATAAAGACGTTCAATACTGGTATATCTCGCCGCGTATGGACCGTAATAACCAAAATCATCTGGCGCAAATGCACTGGGTTGAGCCTCCTCAAGCTTGGGTTTCTCGCGTTAGTTTTGAGAAGTCAATATTCGCTGGTTGGGCTGATCGGTTAGCGAATGAAGTCAAGCGAGTTCATCAACGTATCGAAGAAGCCTTCCTATCTGATTCAGCTTCTGTCATTGACGAAATTGCGTTGGCAGCAGACATCAATGAGCGCACTAAAAACGCTGATGTCTTTTTGGGTAACAGTTTGTTTGTTCGACTTGTCGATATGTACGGCAAACTTGATGATATAGAAGTGTTCACTAATCGAGGCGCGTCAGGAATTGACGGTTTGTTTGCTACCGCATCAGGCGTACAACGAGCAAGAGGTAACCCGTTACTGATGTATATCGGTGACACATCAGCACTGTATGATCTCAATTCACTGGCGCTGTTTTCTCACAATAAACTGCCGACGGTGCTTGTGGTCACAAACAATGATGGTGGCGCAATTTTCGATATGTTACCGGTGCCTCAGGAGCATCGCACTGCGTACTACCAAATGCCCCACGGTTATCAGTTTGAACATGCAGCCAAACAGTTTGGTTTAAAGTATGAGAAGCCAACTACGTTAGAAATGTATCAAGCAATGGTTGCCGAGCATCTGTCGAGCGACCAAGGCACACTGCTGGTGGAAGTCCAAACCCCACCAAGCCAAGCCGCAGGGTTGATAAAGGCATTTAATAAGAGCCTGCATGCTTCACTCTGAGCGTTTCTCTCCAACTGAAAAACACCAAAGTGGTGATCTTCCCACTCTGGTGTTTTTGCATGGCCTTTTAGGAAATGGTGCTGATTGGCAAGCTTGTTTGGATGAGCTGACTCAGTTTGAACGAGTCGTTATAGACCTTCCTGGTCATGGTCGCAGTCAGTTTACAAAGTGCAACGATCTCGATGATTGCTGCAAACTTCTTAATTCCACACTATCTTTATTATTTCCCTCACAACAACCACTTATTTTGATTGGTTACTCGATGGGCGGCCGTATTGCGATGCATGGTATTGCCAATCAATGCTTCCCAGATCTCAATATTGCAGGCGTAATTGTTGAAGGGGGAAACTTCGGGCTTCAAACTGAGTCAGAGAAACAGGTGAGATTGGAGAATGATGCTCACTGGGCAAAGCGTTTCAAAACTGAACCACTTGAACGTGTTTTGAACGATTGGTATCAGCAAGCAGTGTTTTCTTCACTAAACCATGAGCAAAGACAAACATTAATTGCGAAGCGAAGTGATAATCTTGGCTCGGCGGTCGCGGGCATGCTGATGGCAACATCGTTAGCCAAGCAGGCGTATTTGTTGCCCACACTGAAAAAGCAGAACATACCGATGTATTACTTGTGTGGTGCGAAAGACCAAAAATTTAGCCAACTGGCACAACGTAGCGGGTTGGCGTATCGACAAGTTGAAGGCGCAGGGCATAACGTCCATCAAGAGCAGCCCCAACAATTTGCGATGCATATTAAGCAAATAATTCAATCTCACTTTGGTGAGAGTAACGAGAACAATGGGAATCACCATGGCTAAAACAGTAGGCATTTCTGAAGAAGAACTTTACGCTCCGGTTCAATGGAAAGATTGCAGCGAGAAATACGACGATATTCACTACCATAAGTCTGAAGATGGTATAGCGAAAATCACCATTGCACGTCCTCAAGTGCGTAACGCGTTTCGCCCTCAAACCGTGAAAGAGATGATTGATGCGTTGGCAGATGCACGCTACGACTCTAATGTGGGCGTGATTATTTTGACTGGCCTAGGTGAGGATGCATTCTGTTCTGGCGGCGACCAGAAGATCCGTGGTGATTACGGCGGTTACCAAGACGACCAAGGCACGCATCACCTGAATGTATTGGATTTCCAACGTGACATCCGAACTTGTCCAAAACCTGTGATCGCATCAGTCGCCGGCTGGGCGGTTGGCGGCGGACACGTATTGCACATGATGTGTGACCTGACGATTGCTGCGGACAATGCGCAGTTTGGTCAAACTGGCCCTAAAGTGGGTTCTTTCGACGGTGGTTGGGGCGCATCATACATGGCTCGTATCGTCGGTCAGAAAAAAGCACGTGAAATCTGGTTCCTATGTCGTTTCTATAATGCTCAAGAAGCGGTAGACATGGGCTTGGTCAACACGGTTGTACCACTAGCGGATCTAGAGAAAGAAACCGTGCGTTGGTGTCGTGAAGTTCTGCAACACAGCCCAATGGCACTACGCTGTTTGAAAGCGGCATTGAATGCAGACTGTGATGGTCAAGCGGGGCTACAAGAACTTGCAGGCAACGCAACAATGATGTTCTACATGACCGATGAAGGCCAAGAAGGCCGTAATGCTTTTAACGAGAAACGTCGCCCAGACTTCGATAAGTTCCCTCGTAACCCATAATCCGTATAAAAAGAGGAGTGTTTTAGCTCCTCTGTTCCATTTTTCCTGAGCGCCTCGCCCTCTGGGAGGCTGATGAGGTTCCTTGTCAGAACGCTCAAAATATACGGCATTACATAGGACTCGAATTATGCGTGAAGCGAAAATTTATCGTTATAGCTTGCCCATGGATAGTGGTGTCATCCTGCGAGACAATAAGCTAACTGAACGTGTTGGTTATGTTGTTGCGCTTTCAGAAGGTGACAAAATCGGGCTTGGAGAAGTCGCTCCTCTTCCTGGTTTTAGTTTAGAGAGCCCCGAAGATGCTGGTATTCAGCTACAAGAACAAGCGGAGCGTTGGGTTGCAGGGTTGGATGTGGATTACGCCAACATGTACCCATCGGTCGCGTTTGGTTTATCGATGGCACAGTTAGAGTTAGCTGGTGGTTTACCCCAACAAGGTAAGTATCAAACAGCGCCACTATGCACTGGCGACCCAGACGAGCTCATTCCAAAGTTGAACGAAATGGAAGGTGAGAAAGTCGCGAAAGTGAAAGTCGGGCTTTATGAACCAATTCGTGACGGCATGCTTGTGAATCTGTTCCTTGAATCGATTCCTCAATTAACGCTTCGACTTGATGCGAACCGCGCTTGGACACCAGAAAAAGCGCAGCAGTTTGCGAAATACATTACCCCGTCGTTGCGTCAGCGGATTACTTTCTTGGAAGAACCGTGTCGTTCGCCCGGGGATAGCCTTTCTTTTGCGATTAACACTGGCATTGCGATTGCTTGGGATGAAACGCTGCAAGACGCGGTTCGCCGTGAAGATTTCTGTCTAGAGGACCTGACCGGTGTGAAAACGATCATTATTAAGCCGACACTCATTGGGTCGGTGGATTTCTGTATTACACTGATAGATAAGGCTAAGTCACTGGGGATTAAAGCGGTCATCAGTTCGAGTATTGAGTCCAGTTTAGGTCTCACTCAACTGGCGCGATTGGCCCAATGGCAATTACCTGATGAAGTTCCCGGTTTGGATACTGTTGGTTTGTTCACAGTACAGCTAGAACAGGGTTGGCCAAAATGTGAACTTCCTATTGTTCCTCTAACCCAACAGGAGATCGTGTGGCATTCAGCATAGACAATATTGCGATGGCGCCATGGAACCATTGGGCTCACACGAGCCCTTTTTCTATTGCACTTGAAACATCGTCAGAAACGTTAAATTGGCAACAGCTCGCGTTACGGATTCATCAATATACGCACTACTTGAACCTACAAGGTGTGACTCGTGGTGATGTGGTGACCTTAGTCGGTAAAAACCAAACGGAGACTTTGCTACTTTATCTCGCCTCTCAGCAGCTTGGTGCGATTTCTGCCTTAACCATGCTCCAACCGATAGGCTCATTACAAAATAAACTCACTACGCTCTACAAGCCTGAACAAACGCGATTCATTTGGTTTGCCAAGGATTGTGCGTCGACGTTTACACCCCATGAACTGGAATCCCTGAATGCGACTGTGCTTAGCACATCAGAAGTGTTGAATTTAAACAGCGATCTAATACTTGAAGATGGGTATCATCATGATCGGCTCGCTTCTGTGGTTTTCACCTCGGGCTCGACTGGTTTCCCCAAAGCCGTGGTGCACACGCATCGACAACACTTTGCTTCAGCAGAAGGCTTACTGAGTGAGTTTACTTTCACTCAACAAGACACTTGGCTGCTGTCGCTTCCTCTCTATCATGTTTCTGGTTTGGCGATTGTTTACCGTTGGTTATTTGCGGGTGCAACACTGAAAGTAGGCGACGGGGAATTAGCAGAAGATATCCAAGGTGTTTCTCATGCTTCGCTCGTTGCAGCGCAGCTTAAACGTCTGTTAGGTAACAAGATAGACTTGTCTTTAACTCATGTGTTACTGGGCGGCAGTCACATCGATCACGAGCTAGCACTACGAGCCACAGAAAAGGGGGTTGAGGCATGGTTGGGTTACGGCATGACAGAAGCGGCTTCCACCGTAACGGCAAAGAAAGTTGATGATGTGATTAGTGCCGGGCACTTATTAAAAAACCGTAAGGTCAAGCTGGTGGATCAGCGTATTTTGGTCGGTGGGAAAACGCTCGCGGCAGGGTATTTCTATCAAGGTCAAGTTACCCTGTTGTTGGATGAACAAGGCTGGTTTGATAGTAAAGATTTAGGAGAATGGCAGGGGGATGAATTAAAGATCATCGGTCGTGCCGACAACCAGTTTATTTCCGGCGGTGAGAATATACATTGTGAAGAGGTTGAGGCCGCGCTCAACCAAATGGATAGCATTGTTCAAAGCATAGTGATACCTGTTGAGGATGCTGATTTTGGTCATCGTCCGGTTGCTGTGATTCAATCAGACGGTTTGCTCACCAAGGCTGAATATGAACAGCATCTACAGGCGAGATTAGAAAAATTCAAATGGCCGATTGAGTATCATTTAATGCCACAAGACTTATTGGAAGGTGGAATTAAAGCCTCTCGTAAAGCGGTGAAAAAATGGTTGTTGTCCTTGACGTAGTATTAGTCAATTTCGCTATGTGTTAGTCGGAAAGAGAATTTCGTATCCTTATAACCCTGAATCATAATTGTGCCTCAAGACAGATAGGAAAGAGGCATAAGGTTCAGGATGGTCAAAATGACATTAGTTGTAGCGGTTGTACTGCAAATTTGCATTGCTGTCAGCAGCGAAGGGCTGACTCGTTCCTTGGCTGAACTGACGGCTTTTTTGATTGCGATCGCACTGATGCTTGTACTGAAGAATAACAAACTTAATCAGACACGATCGCAGCAAAACTAACCGAAGACAATTACCTAAAAACTAACCAGCTTAGTGAGGTGGTTGAAATTACTACCCATAAGCTCACGCCAAATAATAATGGCTTCGCTCCCGCCGTTCTCAACGTCGAAGTCGAAATACTGCAGCCAATCAAAAATAAGCACACCACCAGTGCTTGTTTTGCAACAGCGAATATACCGTGGTACACCCCCTCAAACTGCGGGAATAAATCACTGAAAGCGATAGCTGCACAGTACCAGAAAATAAAGTAAGGGATCACTAGCTTACGCGATCCACTGTCGTCATTTCCCCGTGAAAAAATAACAGCACTGAGTAATGCCACAGGAATGATCCATAGCGCTCGTGCCAGTTTTAATGTGGTGGCAGTGGTAAGTGCTTGCTCACCGTAGGCCGATGCCGCTCCAACGACAGAAGAGGTGTCATGTATGGCAATTGCCGCCCATGTGCCAAATGTGTGCTGATCTAGCTCTAAAGCATGACCTATTAGCGGAAAAATAAATAGCGCCAGAGAGTTCAACACAAACACAGTCGCCAGTGCTAACCCTATTTGCTCATCTTTTGCTCTAATTGCAGGCGCGACGGCCGCAATCGCGCTACCACCACAGATGGCTGTACCTGAAGAGATTAAGTAAGCTGTTGTACGCTCTAACTTTATTACTTTGGCGATAACCGAGCCGATAGCTAACGTACCAACTATGGTGACAATAATTAGACCGATACCGTCCGATGTGACGGTAAGTGCTTGTTCGAAATTGATCCCAAAGCCTAAACCAATAATAGAGTAGGAAAGTAATTTCTTAGTCAAAGAGGCGATAGGAAGCTGGGACGGCACAAAACCAAAACTGGTGAGTAAAAAACCGAGAACCAGAGCAATAGGAGAGGATACAAAAGGACTTAAGCAAAAGAGTAACGCGAATCCAAACAGGAGGTATTTTTTATTCAAGGCTTATTATTCGTTGTTGTGAGTAAACCGAGAGTATATCTCATCGTTCATGGTCAATTTGTATTAATGACTTGAACGCACGTTCAGCTATTCTAAACGTGCGTTCATTCTCTTTACCATCAACGCCAATCGCCACGGAGTTGATGAACTTTATTAAACATGACGTTGGCCGTAGCCTCATTCGGTGGTATTGGTTCGCCAGCTTCAATTTCCAATTTAGACCAAAATCGGGTTGGTAAACCTCGGCAAGCTCGTCCCTTCGCTCGGCTGAAATAGCTACCCCATAAGCCTTTCAACGCCATAGGAATCACGGGAACAGGGCTGCGACGAAGAATGATATCGATACCACGCATAAATTCATTCATTTCGCCGTCAGACGTCAATTTTCCTTCTGGGAAAATACAGACGAGATGGCCTTCGTTTAATGCAGTTTCTACATCACTAAATGCACGTCTGATAGAGCTTCGGCTATTCGCTGAAATAGGAATCACTCCCGTTCGACGTAAAAAGCGTCTTAACGGTGGCAGGTTGGCATAATCTTCTTCCATGACAAAGCGAATTAATCGTGGGCACACCGCACTTAGCAGTAAAGCGTCCATATAGCTAACATGATTACATACGATCAACGCGCCGCCTTGCTCTGGCAAATTATGTAGATTTTTGTGCTTCACTCGATAAATGCTGTGAGTGAGCATCCAAACCACAAAGCGCACGACGAAGACTGGGATTTGCAAAAAGAGGTAAGCAGCGACTAAAAAGTTCAGGATGGCCAACAAAGCGAACAGCTGTGGAATGGACATCTTAAGCACACTTAGGCACACAATACCTAATAGCGCACTCCCTACCATCAACAGAGAGTTGAAAATATTAAGCCCAGCGATAACTTGCGCACGTTCTGTTTCTTTTGCTCGGAATTGCATTAAGGCGTAAAGCGGTACGATAAATAGTCCACCTGAAGCGCCGATCATTAATAGATAGAAAAAGAGCGGCCTAAAAGGCTCATAACTAAAGAAGTCAACGAATGTATTAAACTGAGGTAATTCGCTTGGGATTGATGTGGCCATTAAATAACCGAATATCGTAATCCCGAGCGAGCCAATAGGCACAATACCTATCTCGATCCGATGGTTAGAGATCCAGTTGCAAATTAGCGACCCTAGGGCTATCCCAATAGAAAATAATGCAAGTAAGAAAGAAACCGCGCTCTCTGTGCCATTCAGATACACCTTGGTGAAGTTTGGGAACTGAGTCAGGTACGCTGCGCCTAAAAACCAAAACCAGCTGATCGCCATAATACATTGGAATACAATCCGATCAGACTTGGCGATAGACAAGGTGTGCTTAGTTTGTTGATACGGTTGCCAACGGAACTTAAGCTCGGGAGCACTTGCGGCGGCAAAGGGGATAGAACGGCTCGACAAGTAACCCAACACCGCAAATATAACCACACAAAGCGCAGCAAGGTACTTAGCATTGTCGGCAGATGCAATGAGGCCTGCTCCTAGTGTCCCAATCAGAATGGCGATAAAAGTGCCCGCTTCAACGAGGGCATTGCCCGGTACCAACTCTTTGGCGTTTAATTTTTGTGGTAAGAGCGCGTACTTGACAGGGCCAAAGAATGCAGACTGAGTACCCATTAAAAACAGTAGCAGCAACAACACGCCGTAACTTTCAGTAATAAAGCCGATAGCCCCTAAGAGCATGATGGCGATTTCAAATAGCTTTACCTTACGAATAAACCATGACTTCTCGTATTTGTCGGCTAAAACGCCTGCTGACGCAGAAAATAAGAAGAATGGCAGGATGAACAAGCCAGCGGCTAAGTTGATGAACAGGTTACTTGAAATCGGCAACGCGCTAGAACCCGCAAAAGCAACAAACAGCAATAAAACGTTTTTGAAAATGTTATCGTTGAAAGCGCCAAAAAATTGAGTAATAAAATAGGGCAGGAACTTTCGTTGCGTCAGCAAGAACGACGGTCTGTCGGATGACATGAATAACCCTTTATTACCAGTTGGTGAGATAGTTAGACAGCAAGTTACCGATCAATTCTTTGCCATCAACAGGCTCGCTAGAGAAAAACTTATCATCAACACTGAGCAAGGTAATACCATGCACGCCAGACCATAATACGCGGCTTGCTTTCACAACTTCAGATTCTGTTCGATGGGGTGCAATTTCAGCCAGTAATGACTCAAGCATGCCAGTCATACCATCAATCCGTTTCGCATGCCATTCAGGGAGTGGTGCGCCGTTCATATTGTGTTCGAAAACAAGTTGCCAGCGATAAGGGTGTTTTTGAGCAAAATCATGGTAGCAGTATGCGAGTTCAAATAGAGCTTGGTGGCCATCTTTGCTGTTATTTGTGGCTTTTTGAGCCTCTTGCGCTAATTCATCTAAAGTTTGGGCGACAACATGCAGCAGTAATATGTTGTAATTACCAAAAATGTTAACAAGTGTACTCGGCACATAGCCAATCATGTTAGCGATTTTACGCAGGCTCAGCTCGTGGTAAGAGTGCTCATCTAAAAAGTTTTTGACTGTGGTCAGTGTCAAATTTATTAACTCTTCTCTAGTGTGATCGTTTCTGCGTGCCATACTCTCAAACTGGTTTATTGAACATCGTTCAATATGATAGTCAGCTACTTATTAACCGTCAATAACGCAATCAAGTGCAAGCCAACAGACTTGGCAATATTCTGATACATGTCAGCTTCTTTAGGCTATTTTCATCAACTGACATACAGAGTATGATAACCTCACTATCATCTTTGGCGTGCTACTGTTTGAAACCATAATTGTTTCGTATTGATAGGGCACCACCTTAGATATGTTAACTTTAAGGATAACGATGAAACGTTTATTTTCTATTGTTGCTCTATTAATGTTTACTGTCGCTGTAACACCTATCGCAGAAGCGAAAAGGTTTGGTGGTGGTAAGTCTTTTGGTAAGAGTTACAAAACTGCCCCTGCGCCTAAACAACAGCAACAAAACACTAATACGATCGGTAAAGAGAAGACGGCAAAATCTTCAAGCAAAAAAGGCTTGATGGGTGGTCTCCTTGGTGGTCTTTTAGCTGGTGGACTGCTTGCTGCTTTCTTTGGTGGTGCTTTTGAAGGTATCCAGTTTATGGATATCCTAATTATTGGTTTGATTGCCTTCTTCATCTTTAAGTTGATGCGCGGCATGTTAGGTGCAAAGCAAGGCAGCATGAACCAGCACCGTCATCAACCAGCATTTGGTGGTAACACGTCTAAGTTTGAGCAACCTAATATGCAAAACTTTGAACAGCAGCCAAACTCAAATACAGGTGGTTTTACTGGTTTTGGGTCTCAAAGTGATGTACCACACAATTACCCACCAGGTTTTGACCAAGCCGCTTTTGTTAATGGTGCTCGTGAGCACTACCGAATCTTACAAGGCGCCTGGAATCACAATCAGCTAGACACCATTGAAGAGTATGTCTCTCCAAGCTTGTTGGATGATCTTAAAGCAGAGCGAGCGAAGCTAGAAGGTGAGCAGCACACGGATGTCATGTATGTTGATGCTGAAATTGTACGTGCAGATTATGACGCGAATAAAGCACAATTAAGCTTGCAGTTCAGTGGTCGTTACCGTGACGCCGTTGAAGGCGTCGAAGAGAGTATCGAAGATATTTGGCACCTAGAGCGTGATCTTACGGTACCTAACGCGCCTTGGTTGATTGTTGGTATTCAAGGCTAGTCACCTTTAAACCAATTTAGTCTTAAAAAAATCCCGCACCCCCCTGCGGGATTTTTTGTATCTGATGTATAGCGATGGACTTTTATCTTTCCGTCAATCGCTTGATAGTCCAATTAAGAAAGCGAGAGGCATCGTTCTAAACTAACATACAGTTCAGGATTACTGCGTATTACTACATACAATTCATTAGAAGTCGCCTTCAGCATCGCATCTTGGGTTATCTAATCATACGTTGACGTTCACCAGTCCTGAAACGAAAAAAATCCAGCTCAATGAGCTGGATTTTCTATATGGTGGAGGGAGACGGATTCGAACCATCGAAGGCAGTGCCGGCAGATTTACAGTCTGCTCCCTTTGGCCACTCGGGAACCCCTCCAGGGTGTTTTATACTTGAATAGTGTTTTCCCAACACAACTTTCCAAGTTATTTCTCATGATGCGATCACAAGAAGAAATATGGTGGAGGGGGACGGATTCGAACCATCGAAGGCAGTGCCGGCAGATTTACAGTCTGCTCCCTTTGGCCACTCGGGAACCCCTCCAGGGTGTTTTATACTTGAACAGTGTTTTCCCAACACAACTTTCCAAGTTATTTCTCATGATGCGATCACAAGAAGAAATATGGTGGAGGGGGACGGATTCGAACCATCGAAGGCAGTGCCGGCAGATTTACAGTCTGCTCCCTTTGGCCACTCGGGAACCCCTCCAGGGTGTTTTATACTTGAACAGTGTTTTCCCAATACAACTTTCCAAGTTGTTTCTCATGATGCGATCACAAGAAGAAATATGGTGGAGGGGGACGGATTCGAACCATCGAAGGCAGTGCCGGCAGATTTACAGTCTGCTCCCTTTGGCCACTCGGGAACCCCTCCAGGGTGTTTTATACTTGAACAGTGTTTTCCCAACACAACTGTCCAAGTTGTTTCTTATGATGCAATCACAAGAAGAAATATGGTGGAGGGGGACGGATTCGAACCATCGAAGGCAGTGCCGGCAGATTTACAGTCTGCTCCCTTTGGCCACTCGGGAACCCCTCCAGGGTATTTTTATACTTAGTAAGATGTTTTCCCAACTCATCTCCCAAGTGCGGAGCGAATCATAGCAAACTCGCTCAGGCTGTAAAGCGTTTTTCTGGCGTTTTTACGTTGAATGCTGTCTTTTTGGGCAAGGGTGGTAGAAATTCAGCGTTTTGTATGTACTTTAAACAAAACAAAAATACTCTTTTACTTGAATTTACACTACTTGACGTTAGACAACGTATCTATTGGTAAACTGTGAGTAGTTTAATGACATCAGTTTATTCTTTTAGAAGCCAATATCATGAGCATGAAAGCCACTTTATCCTTATCTGTTTTATCGTTTTTTATATTAATGAACTCTCCTGCAGCGTTGGCTGCGATGCGAGGGCCATCAGCGGTCACCGTTGTGACTGAGCAAGTAGAAACACATAACATCAACCAGTCATTGTCGCTTATCGGAAAATTAGAGGCGGCAGAATCTGTGATTGTCGCGTCTGAAGTCGCTGGAAAAGTAAATCAGATCGCCGTAAAAGCGAATCAAAACGTGCAACAGGGACAATTATTAATCCAATTGGACGATGATAAGGCCCAAGCTGCTTTAATCGAAGCGAAAGCATACCTTAAAGATGAACAACGCAAGCTAAAAGAATTCCAGCGTTTGGTACAGCGAAATGCGATAACTCAAACGGAAATCGACGCGCAAAAAGCCAGCGTAGAAATCGCGCAGGCACGCCTTGATGCAGCCAAAGCGAACCTAGCCGATCTTCATATTACAGCCCCTTTCTCGGGGACGGTGGGCTTTATTGATTTTAGCCGCGGAAAAATGGTGAGTGCTGGGACTGAACTTCTGACACTCGATGCCCTTTCCGTGATGCAGTTAGACTTACAAATACCAGAGCGATATTTATCAATGCTTTCTGTTGGCATGGAAGTCGTCGCCAAAACAAGTGCATGGGATAACAAAACGTTTACAGGCAAAGTCACGGGGATTGACACTCGGATCAGTGCTGAAACTCTCAACTTGCGTGTTCGTATTGAGTTTGATAACCCTGAAAATCGTTTAAAACCGGGCATGTTAATGAATGCCTCACTGGCTTTCCCGGCTATTGAAGCGCCGATTATTCCTGTCCAAGCGTTAGAATATTCAGGTACCAAACGCTATGTATATGTCATTGATAGCAACAATAAAGCAGCACGACAAGAGGTTGCTCTTGGTGCTCGTGTTGACAACGAAGTTGTTATTGAATCGGGTGTCGAAGTTGGCGATAAGATTGTTGTTCAAGGTATTGTTAATATGCGTGATGGTGTAGAGGTAAAAGAAATTGTCGTCCCTTCCAAAGCGAAATCAGCCAATCCCACCAACCTTAACCAAGCATCGGCTAAGGATGAAAACTAATGTTACTTTCTGACGTTTCGGTCAAACGCCCAGTCGCAGCGTTGGTGTTGAGCATGCTGTTGTGTGTATTTGGTTTTGTTTCGTTCACCAAGCTTGCGGTACGTGAAATGCCAGATATTGAAAGTCCGGTAGTCTCGATCAGTACCCGTTACGAAGGGGCGTCGGCCACCATCATCGAAAGCCAAATCACCTCCGTATTGGAAGATCAGCTTTCGGGTATCAGTGGCATAGATGAAATCAGTTCTACAACACGCAACAGCAGTTCGCGTATCACGATTACTTTTGAGTTGGGGTATGACCTCAATACCGGGGTAAGCGATGTTCGCGATGCTGTTGCTCGAGCCCAACGTTCATTACCTGATGAAGCGGACGATCCGATAGTTTACAAAAATAACGGGTCAGGTCAGGCTTCGCTATACATTAATCTTAGCTCAGCAGAAATGGATCGAACTCAGCTGACGGAGTATGCGGAACGTGTGTTAATGGACCGCTTCAGCTTGATCTCTGGGGTGAGTTCTATTGATCTGTCTGGTGGTTTGTACAAAGTTATGTACGTTGAGCTTAAGCCTGAATTGATGGCTGGCCGTGCAGTGACCGCTTCGGATATTACGTCCGCCCTTCGCAGCGAAAACCTAGAAAGTCCTGGCGGTGAAGTTCGCAATGACTCGACCGTAATGTCGGTTCGAACTGCTCGTAGTTATAATACGCCAGAAGACTTTCAGTATCTTGTGGTTAAGCGCGCGAGCGATAATACGCCCATTTATTTGAAAGATGTGGCGGATGTGTTTATCGGTGCGGAGAACGAAAACTCGACCTTTAAAAGTGATGGTGTTGTGAATGTTAGTTTGGGGGTGGTCCCTCAGTCTGATGCTAATCCGCTTGAAGTGGCAAAGCGGGTGCGTACCGAAGTGGATCGTATTCAGAAGTTTTTACCAGATGGAACCCGTCTGGCTATCGATTACGATGCCACGGTGTTTATAGAGCGGTCAATCGAAGAAGTATACAACACACTATTTATTACAGGTGGCTTGGTTATCTTGGTGTTATACATCTTTATCGGCCAAGCGCGGGCAACATTGATACCAGCTGTTACGGTTCCGGTTTCACTGATTTCCTCTTTCATTGCCGCTTACTATTTTGGTTTTTCGATCAACTTGATCACTTTGATGGCGCTAATCCTTTCCATCGGTTTAGTTGTGGATGATGCCATCGTTGTGGTAGAAAATATTTTCCATCATATCGAACGTGGTGAGTCCCCCTTGCTGGCCGCATATAAAGGCACACGTGAAGTCGGTTTTGCAGTTATTGCAACGACGTTAGTGTTGGTCATGGTGTTCCTGCCAATCTCCTTTATGGATGGTATGGTTGGCTTGCTCTTTACTGAATTTTCGGTATTGCTAGCAATGTCGGTGATCTTTTCTTCTTTGATTGCTCTGACGCTAACTCCTGTACTAGGGAGCCAGATCCTTAAAGCTAATATAAAGCCAAACCGATTTGATCAAGTTGTTGATCGCCTATTCAGCAGGTTGGAGAGCGGTTACCGAGCCGCGTTGAAAGGCGCACTGAAAGTTCGTTGGGCTGCCCCTCTTGTGATACTGGCTTGCATGGGCGGAAGTTACTTCCTAATGAATCAGGTGCCAGCGCAACTCACCCCACAGGAAGATCGCGGGGTAATTTTTGCCTTTGTGCGTGGTGCTGATGCGACATCCTACAACCGTATGTCAGCAAACATGGATATTGTTGAAGACAGACTCATGCCACTCTTAGGCCAAGGTTATTTGAAGTCTTTCAGTATTCAAACGCCAGCGTTTGGTGGGCAGGCAGGCGACCAAACAGGTTTTGTGATCATGATTCTTGAAGATTGGAATGAACGTGATGTAACGGCTCAACAAGCTTTAAGTAAGGTTCGAGGTGCGTTAGCAGGCATGCCTGACGTGAGAGTCTTTCCGTTTATGCCAGGATTTAAAGGTGGTTCGAGTGAGCCCGTTCAGTTTGTTCTGGGTGGTTCTGATTATGGTGAGTTGTTGGTTTGGGCGGATATGCTCAAGAATAAGGCAGAAGAGTCACCCATGATGGAAGGGACAGAAATTGATTACTCAGAGAAAACGCCAGAGCTATTGGTCACGGTAAATAGACAGCGCGCCGCAGAACTTGGCGTCAGTGTAAAGGACATCTCTGATACGTTGGAAATCATGCTCGGTGGTAAAAGTGAAACCACGTATGTTGAGCGTGGTGAAGAGTACGATGTGTACCTGCGTGGTGACGAAAGCAGCTTCAATAATGCGGCGGATTTGAGCCAAATTTATTTGCGCACCACCAATGGCGGGCTTGTAACATTAGACACAGTGACCAAGATAGAAGAAGTCGCGGCTTCCATTCGTCTCTCTCACTACAATAAGCAGAAATCGATTACAATTTCCGCCAATTTGTCAGAAGGGTATACCTTGGGTGAAGCATTGAACTACCTCGATCAACAAGCGATAGACAATCTACCGAGTGATATCTCGGTGAGCTACTCTGGCGAGTCGAGAGACTTTAAAGAGAACCAAGCCAGTGTTGCTATTGTGTTTGCCTTAGCGTTACTGGTCGCTTACTTAGTTTTGGCGGCTCAGTTTGAAAGTTTCGTTAATCCTTTGGTGGTGATGTTTACTGTTCCAATGGGGGTGTTTGGTGGATTTTTAGGTTTAGTCGTCATGGGCCTAGGGATGAATATTTACAGCCAAATTGGCATGATCATGTTGATTGGTATGGTGACGAAGAACGGTATTTTGATCGTAGAGTTTGCCAACCAATTACGTGACCGCGGCGCTGAGTTTGAAAAAGCGATCATTGATGCTGCTGCACGTCGTTTACGTCCGATCCTGATGACGGCGTTTACCACACTTGCTGGTGCGATCCCGTTGATACTGTCGACAGGGGCGGGGTATGAGAGTCGTATTGCCGTCGGTACGGTTATCTTTTTCGGGATGGGATTTGCAACGTTAGTCACCTTATTCGTCATCCCAGCGATGTACCGCTTGATATCTGCAAAAACACAATCGCCTGGCCATGTCGAAGCAGAACTTAAGAAAGCACTCCGTCACGATACCAAAGGGCGAACCGTTCACCCGTAGCAGAAAACGTAACAGTGACTGGTGTTAATATTGATTGAACCAATAGTATGGATGATGCTCATCGGTCAATTTTTGATACAAGGTCGTGACTGTGCACAATAAGACTTGTTGAGCTAGAGCAAATTTTCTGCTCGATAAAGCTTGCTTATAGGTATACCAGTCATGTTGCACGGAAGCGGAGCCAATTACTCTGATAAAGATAGAACTGGTATGGGTTTGCTGGTACTAGCCAGCTCGACTTTTCTTCTCACGATGTGCTGTTCCTGACATAAGGTCGGCGGGTGTTTGTCGATTGGCTCATTTGTGTTCATTCTGAGTTAAGTAACTTTTGAGTGGCTCAGTCTATTTTGAAAAGACGTCATGAGTGGACGGTTTGTGTGGGTTTGATGTACCAGAGGGGAGAGGATCATATGGGTGCAATTATATCCATAGCACCCTATGTTGAATTCTCCCCACCTAAGCTGTCAGATTATGTATGAGTCCGTACACTTATTGATCTTTTTTCGCTTGGCGAGCTTCGAATGCTGCTAGTTGTTCAGGAGTAGCTTTTTGCTGATGGTTGGTCTTCCATTCAGTATAAGTCATCCCATAAACGCGTTCTCGCGCATCATCTAAGTCCAGATTAATACCTAACTTTTCTGCTTCTGCGGCATACCATTTACTGAAACAGTTGCGGCAGAAGCCTGCCAAGATCATTAGGTCGATATTGGCAACTTCCTTGTGATCATCTAAATGTGCTAATAAGCGACGAAATGCTGCTGCGTCGAGCTTATCTTGTTGATCTTGAGACAATTGCTTGTATTTAAATTGAGCCACAATCTTTTCCTTGTTCAAACTACTTTTTTTCCTGTTACAGTCTACAGGGTGATTTGATGCAATCAAGCAATCAATCGATAGGCCAGTTTCATTCATTCTTTGGTCTATCTATAGTAATGATTTTGAGGATCGCATCCGTGAATCCTATTTCAAATACCTCATCACCGTTTGCATTCTCAATGCTACCACCTTCACCTAACCTTAGACCAAGCGTCTTTAGTTTTTTGGGACTTCAGCGATTCATAGTCAGTCTCGGTCAAGTGAGGATACGAATTATCAGAGTGAGGTGATGATTGGGTGAGGGTAAACACCAGGTTGCTGTATCTGGTCTACCCAATACTAGTGGATCATTACACCTGCGGCAACACCAGAACAATTGGCTACTTTTGAAGCTCGTCAAAAGAAATAATTCAACGAACTGAAGATGAGATACGCAACAGCCCGCTTTATCGCGGGCTGTATTATTAATCGGCTGTATGATGGTTAAATGTTTATAGGGTCGTGGCACGCTGGCTCGACACAGCCTTTCGCTTGAATCACTTCAAGTTGAGCGAGATAAGGCTGAATATCACCGACGTTATCTTTTACCCATGCCAAGTCGTAATACGTATCTAAGTAACGCTCACCTGAATCACACAATAACGTCACGATAGATCCCGTCTCACCACGTTGTTTCATTTCACACGCAATCTGAAGTACGCCGTAAAGATTAGTGCCAGTTGATGCTCCGACTTTACGTCCAATCAACCGAGAGACCCAATGCGCTGTTGCGACGCTTGCTACGTCTGGAATTTTACGCATTTCATCAATTACGCCAGCGATAAAGCTTGGCTCTACGCGTGGCCGGCCAATGCCTTCTATTTTACTACCACAGTTGCCTTTTAAGTTTGCATTGCCTGATTGGAAAGCGTCATAAAAGACGGAATTTTCTGGGTCTACCACACAAAGTTGAGTGTCAAATTTTTGGTAGCGGATAAAGCGGCCGATGGTGGCAGATGTCCCACCAGTGCCAGGGCTCATTACGACCCAGCTTGGGATCGGGTGATCTTCTAATTTCATTTGGTTGAAGATAGAGTTCGCAATGTTGTTATTGCCTCGCCAGTCGGTGGCACGTTCCGCGTAAGTGAACTGGTCCATATAATGACCATTTAGTTCACTGGCCAGACGTCTTGATTCATCGTAAATCTGATCAGAACGCTCCACAAGGTGCGCTTTACCACCATAAAATTCAATTTGTTCGATCTTTTTGCGTGCTGTGGTTTTTGGCATCACCGCGATAAACGGCAGACCAAGTAAACGAGCAAAGTAAGCTTCGGACACCGCCGTGCTACCAGAAGAGGCTTCAATCACGGTGGTTTCTGGACCGATCCAGCCGTTACAAATCGCATACAGAAATAGTGAGCGTGCTAGTCGATGTTTCAGAGAACCAGTAGGGTGGGTGCTTTCATCTTTCAAATAGATATCGATACCGTCGAGAGAGGGTAGGTCTAGTTTAAATAAATGAGTATCAGCAGAGCGTTGAAAGTCTGCTTCGATTTTACGCACGGCATTGTTGATCCAATTGTGGTCAGTACACATAGCCTCTCTCCTTGGGAATCGATAAATAGGAATTAGATAGGGATAATTTACCTATAAAATGAAAGAAAAACTTTGCTATAGTTGCTTTTAATTGACGGTTATGGAGAAAGTTTTTCTCCTTATGTATGGTTTTGTGGAAATGAGTTTAGATAAAATAGATAGGCAGCTACTTTCTTTGCTGCAAAACGACAGTACGTTATCACTGAGTGAGTTAGCAGAGCGAGTCAATCTGACGACGACGCCATGTTGGAAGCGGCTAAAGAAGCTCGAAGATGACGGCTATATTGAAAAGCGTGTGGCATTACTCAGTGCGGAGAAGCTTGATCTGTCTTTTATTGCCTTCGTTCAGCTTAAAACCATCGATCATTCAGAAGATTGGTATCACCACTTTGTTACAACAGTGAGTGATTTTCCTGAGGTGATGGAATTTTATCGGATGGCTGGCGAGTACGATTACATGATGAAGGTATTGGTCAAAGATATGAAGTGTTTCGATGATTTTTATAAGCGTCTAGTCAATAGTGTAAAGGGGCTGTCTAATGTGACGTCGACCTTTGCCATGGAGTCGATCAAGTACACGACAGAGTTACCAATCAATGGAGGTAATTAGCCATAGCTGGATCAGTTTGGGCATAAGAGCGTGACAAAAGCTTCATTATGCCCGTCGAGTTTACTTAGTGTAGCGCATGACTCCTTCTTGGACCGCGGTGGCAACTAAATGGCCTTGTTGATTATAGATTTCGCCGCGTACTAAGCCTCGAGTGTTGCTTGCCGTTGGGCTTTCTATTGCGTACAACAACCATTCGTCCATGTTAAATGGACGATGGAACCAGATGGAATGGTCAATCGTCGCGACTTGGAAATTTGGCGTCATTAAGGATACTTGGTGGGGATGCATCGCGGTGACAAGGAAGCCCCAATCAGACGCGTAGGCCAATAAATATTGATGAATCAGTTGATTCTTTGGCATTTCCCCGTTCGCACGAATCCATAAGTACTGTTTTGGCTCTGCTTTTTTAGGTTTGAGCGGATTGATAACGGTGACGGGGCGCGTCTCTATAGGTTTTTCACCACAGAAAGTCTTACGTAACCGTTCAGGAAGAAACTCTGCAATATGGCTGGCGAGCTCGCTCTCTGAGGCAAAGTTTTCCGGACCAGGAATGTCTGGCATTGTTTTTTGATGCTCGAACCCTGGCTGATCACCATGGTATGACGCTGTGAGGTAGAAAATAGGGCGACCATTTTGGATCGCCTTAACGCGCCGGGTGCTGAAACTGCGGCCATCTCGCAGGTTTTCTACATCGTATATAATCGGTTTTTCCGGATCGCCAGGATATAAAAAATAGCTGTGAAAGGAGTGCACCGTTCGCGTCTCTTCGACGGTGTAACGTGCTGCAGAAAGGGCCTGTCCAATGACTTGGCCACCATAAACTTGAGGTAAACCTAGGTTTTCACTTTGACCACGAAACAAGCCTTCTTCTAGCTTTTCGAGTTGTAGTAGGCTGAGCAATTCTCGTAATGGTTTACTCATTGTGTCTCCTCACCGTTATTTTTCACCCCAAGTTACCTTAACACTCGTACTCTTGTGAAGTACTACAGCGAGAGCTGTTGAGTGACTTAAAAGTAGTACCGTTCCAATTATGAAACAAAATCCATTGTTTGATAAATTTAACTCAGTCAAACTATTGTCAAATAAGCACACGGGAAGCAGACAGTTTTATATTCCGGCCTTATACTTATCTCGGTTGAACATTCTCATTGAGGAATATATGAAAAAAACACTACTACTTGTTTCATCTTTACTTTTTGGTGCAGTGTTGGTGGGGTGCCAATCTTCTCAAACAACAAATATGGCCTCTGCTGAATCGTCAATGAAGACCATTACAGGTACCGTGGCCTACCGTGAACGCATTGCTTTGCCACCAAACGCTGTAGTTACCGTTTCGTTAGAAGATGTGTCTCTGGCCGATGCACCGGCTAAGGTTCTTGCAAAGCAAACGTTCGAAACACAGGGCAAGCAAGTTCCTTTTTCGTTTGAATTGAACTACGACAGCAACGAAATTAAACCTAACCATCGCTATAGTGTTCGTGCACGTATTGAAGTAGATAGTAAACTGCGTTTTATCAGTGATACGCACAACGCGGTCATCACTGATCAAGCACAAACCCACCAGTTGGACATTCGTTTAGTGGGGACGCGTTAATCTCTATTTAATCGCGAACAAAAATGGCAGTCTAAGGCTGCCATTTGTATGTTTTGAGCGATACTATACCGCTCTCGGACACTACTATACCTTCCGCTTCTAACTGCTCTTTTTGTTTGTCTAAGTCTCGACCTTTGAGTGAGATGCTTCCTCGGCTGTTGATGACTCTAAACCATGGCAATTTGCTGTCCTCTGGCAGGTTTCCGAGCGCTTTGCCGACCTGCCTTGCGTAACCAGGGTAGCCAGCCATCGTAGCTATTTCGCCGTAGGTCGATATTTTCCCTTTTGGAATTTGGTGAATCACAGTAAAGATTTGTGCCAAGAATTGGTCCATACTCAAAGTGTCTGTTGTGAATTGCCAAGGAATGGTAATCCACCTGACTTGTATTTTACTAACAGTTCTTGTCTTGAATCGTACCTGCTGCTGACTTTGATAATAATTTCATCTTTTTATTTTTAGTAGTACATTGATGTCAATGGATTTTAAATAATGTAAAACCAACACAAGCTAAGCTTGAATCTAGACCCAATTAACGACTTTCAGAGTCCCAGTTTTTGTCGTTGAGTTACCAAGTAGGTGGGTGAGCCAGGAGGCGCTATGATTTTATCGACACTTCAATTTTTCATTACGATTTTACTCGTTGTGGTGTGTGCACGCGCGATGAGTTTGAGCGAAGGGGATATCCCGGTTCTTGCTCTAATGATCCCTGCATTATGGATGTTGCCACAAGGTGGATTTGCCGGTTTGGTGCTGCTGGGAGCGATGATGGCTTTTGGTGCTACGCTCTCAATGCAACCCATCGCTTTATCAGTGGGTATGCTGATTCTCTTCCCACTCTTAATGGTGGTCTTTTCTCGAAGGAGCTCTCTAGGCGTGTTGCTGACCACTGGCTTAATTGTTGTCACTTTACAAGTTGGCCTCATGGTGACCCAGCAAGGGGGCAAGCTTGATGGGTCTGCATGGATTACCGTCGTTCAAACGATCCTAGTTCTGGTTATGTGGTGGTCAATAACACACTGGACCCCCTCTAATAAGCACAGTTGGTGGCCGATGTTATTACTAGTTCCATTATGGATTGCTGACTTACCTTATGCTGTGCTTGTCGCGCTCTGTTTGACTGGTATGCTGTCATCCATCGAGGCACTGGTTAAACACGAGCATTCAATCCGCTGGAGTAAGTTACTCTGTTGGACACTACCAACCGTCGGTTTTGCGGCTTTAGTTGTGAGTCCAACGTCGGAGGTACCCAATCCAGTTTTTGTTGTCTGGCTCTGCTTGTTGGGAACCGCATGGATGACAGACTACATCTTGCGTAGCAATGATGAACAAGCCGAATTATGAACCAACTATCGTGTATCCTCCTCATTTCTCATTGAGAGCTTATGTTATTCAATCTTAAAATGGTGAATTGATCGAGTTTTGTCCAAACGATAATCAAATGGTGAAATTCAAGAGTTTTACTCTTGCATTATGAAGGCTGATACTGAATAATCGCCCCATCGATTGAGGCAAGTCCTCTCGAAAAGAATTATGGGGCTCTGGTCCTCTCGCAACAATAACTCGTGAACTCGGTCAGGTCCGGAAGGAAGCAGCCGCAGCGGGCGACTTGTGTGCCGGGATGTGGCTGGGGTCCCACCCATAGAAAGCCCTGCGTTGATCGCAGGGCTTTTTCGTTTCTGCTGCCTCTTTTGGCTTTGTCTGCTTTAATCTATAATCACGTTCACTTTGTATCCAAACGTCGTGAAGACTGCTTGTGTAACATTCGTCAAATAATCATTGTCACCCAGGATATTGTAATGATTTCAAAAAACCAATTAAAACTGCTTCGTGCTTTGGGTCAAAAGAAACAGCGTAAGGCACATGGCTTATTCCTTGTTCAGGGTGAAAAGAATGTGTTGGAGTTAGCGAGCAGTCCGCTGAGAGTCAAACACATTTTTGCTACGTCGGAGTTTTTACAACACAACTCTCAAAAGCTGAGTGGTTTCGATTGTATTCAAGCGTCTTTAGACGAGCTAACGAAAGCGAGCACTCTAGTAAGCAATAACGCGGCAATAGCGGTCGTTGAGATTCCCAATGTCAAAGAGCCACCAACCCAAGGGTTGATGATCGCGCTTGATGGTGTTTCTGACCCAGGCAATTTAGGCACGATCATCCGCGTTGCAGATTGGTATGGGGTCGAACACATTGTTGCGAGTACAGATTGTGCTGACCCATATAACCCTAAAACCATCAGTGCCACCATGGGAAGTTTTGGCCGCGTACAAGTGAGCCAAGTGGATTTGCCCAGTTACTTACAGCAAGCTCAGTTGCCTGTGTATGGCGCGTTTTTGGAAGGGGAGAGTGTACATAACACTGAATTCTCAGCAGAAGGTATCCTGTTAATGGGCAGCGAATCCCACGGCGTGCGCGAAGACGCCGCGAAATTTGTAACGAATAAGATTACTATTCCAGCATTCGGTGGTGCGGAATCACTAAACGTGGCGATGGCCACAGGCATTATTCTAGATAATATGCGCCGCCAGCACACTTAGATTAATCCAGCGAGTTGAATAACAAAAAAGCCAGTCGTGTTGACTGGCTTTTTTGTATTTTGCACTTACCTAATGAATGTTTCTGCTTTTATTTTACTGACTTTGAAGGGGACAAATAGGCAACTAGTTCTTTTGTCACCATTTAATAAATGATTTTGGATAGAGATCAATAGGCTGCATCTATGAATAAAATTACTCATTTCCATTTAGTAAATTCAGAAAATTAGACGACACTTACCTAAAGGCCGCAATAAAAATGCCGCTAAGGAGATAAGAATGCATTCATTAAAAGTAAAAGATTACATGACGTTACAAGCGGTGACCTTTACTAAAAATATGTCACTCACGGCTGCTTTGAACAAGGTAATGCAAAGTGTAACACTAGGTGGTCCCGTCATTGATGAGAACAAAAAGGTTGTTGGATTCTTATCAGAGCAAGATTTGTTAGATAAGTTGGTGAAAGCGAGTTATTACTGCCAAGACACGCATACAGTAGAGGAATGTATGCATGATGATGTTTTGTCGGTGTCGCCAGAAATGTCGATTATTGAGTTGGCGGATATGATGAAAGTCGGTAAGCCTAAAATGTACCCAGTTGTGGATGACAAAGGGAAGCTGGTTGGGGTCATCACTAGGCGAGATGTATTGAGAGCGATTGGCATAACGTTCAGTGATTGTTTCAAACACCCTGTTTAGTTGGCAGCCATGTTCTATCGATAAAGACGCTTCGGCGTCTTTTTTGTATTCACCAACAACAATAATAACTTTTCATCAAAAAAAACTTGACCTTGGAGCTGACTCTAAGGTTTATCCTTGGTCACAGGTACAAAGCCTATACCAGTAAGGAAAATAAATTATGTGTACGAAACATCAAGGTTGCCAATCTCGAAAAATCAAAACTGCGGTGCCGTTTAGTGCGAGCGAGTCGTGCTGTGCACCAGTCAAATCTTCACTCAACATTTCTCAAGCAGGCGTAGAAGTGTCCGACAGTTCCTGTTGCAGTGAAGAGAGCTGTAGCGCCGACCCAGGCGAGGAAGAAGAGCCCTCGAGGGAGAATTATTCCCCAATTCGCAATTCGTGGCTTGTGTCAGGTATGGATTGCCCTTCATGTGCGCAAAAACTTGAGAAAGCCATTACGTCTTTGCAAGGTGTTAGCCAAGCCAAAGTCCTGTTTGCAACAGAAAAACTGGTCGTCGATTTTGATGATCATAAACTGACATCTGCGATTGAACATACCGCACAACAAACGGGTTTTCCGCTTTCTTCACTAGGTGCTCCAAAACCAAATACAGCGGCTAAAGGTTGGCGTGGGATCGTAAAAAATAACATCCAAATTCTCTCAATTTCTGGCGCGATGGCTGTCGCGGCGGCAATTTCTAAGATCGATCCGCAAATAAGCGCTTGGTTATTCACTTTGACGTGCTTGTTTGGTTTATACCCGATTGCAATGAAAGCGATTAAGTTGGCTCGTAGCGGTACGCCATTTGCGATTGAAACATTAATGAGTGTAGCGGCGCTTGGTGCGTTATATCTTGGTGAAACCGCTGAGGCGGCGATGGTGCTGTTGTTGTTCCTTATTGGTGAAAAGTTAGAAGCACACGCATCATCTCGCGCTCGAAGTGGCGTTCAAGCACTGATGGATTTGGTTCCAGAAAACTCGACCGTAATTGTCGATGGAGAACGAAAACAAGTACCGGCTGCACAACTTGAACCTAGAGATATCATAGAAATCGCACCGGGTGGGCGTTTACCCGCCGATGGTGTGTTAACAAGCGCGTTTGCAAGCTTTGACGAAAGTGCCTTGACTGGTGAGTCAGTGCCAGTAGATCACGAAAAGGGCAGCAAAATTATGGCGGGTGCTGTTGTCGTCGACAAAGTGGTTCAGGTGGAGGTCACTTCTCGTCAAGGTGAAAACGCGATTGACCGGATCCTTCATTTGATTGAAGAAGCAGAGTCTCGTAAGGCGCCACTGGAACGTTTCTTGGATAAATTTAGTCGCTGGTACACACCATTTATGATGTTGGTATCACTGACCGTCATCATTACGCCACCTTTGCTGTTCGCCCAACCATGGGAAACGTGGATTTACCGAGGTTTGGCATTATTGCTAATTGCTTGTCCGTGTGCGTTAGTTATTTCAACACCGGCCGCGATTACGTCTGGTTTAGCTGCAGGAGCGAAGCGCGGAGCGTTAATCAAAGGGGGAGCTGCATTAGAACTACTTGGTAGAGTTGAATCTGTCGCGTTCGATAAAACAGGCACCTTAACTCAAGGTAAACCTCAAGTGACCGATGTGTTGGCTTTTGAAGTGAGCGAAGAGACGTTACTAAGTCTCACTGCATCTATTGAAGTCGGAGCCAGTCACCCTCTTGCCGTCTCGCTAGTGAACAAAGTAAAGGCGCAGGGAATAAGCATTCCGGAGGCGACAGATAAAACCACGCAAGTCGGTTCTGGAATTACAGGGTACGTAGACGGAAAACTTGTTCAAATTAGCGCGCCTTCAAAAGTCAACTTCTCATTGTCTCAAGCAACAGAAGAGCACGTTGTTGAGTTAGAGCAACAAGGAAAGACGGTGGTCATCGTACGTTACGACGACCAAGTTATCGGCGTAATTGCATGGCAGGACACCTTACGTCAGGACGCTCAAGAGGCGATTGCAATCCTTCGGGAGCTTGGGGTGACCTCCGTGATGTTAACTGGCGATAACCCGCGTAGTGCGCAAGCCATAGCTAACCAAATTGGTTTGGATTATCAAGCCAGTCTGCTACCAGCGGATAAAGTGCGTTACGTTGAGGCGTTATCTAAACAACACATTGTCGCTATGGTTGGTGATGGTATTAATGATGCGCCAGCGATGAAAGCGTCTAGCATAGGAATTGCCATGGGAGGCGGTACCGACGTTGCGCTAGAAACTGCAGATGCGGCGTTAACACACAACCGATTAGTCGAATTGCCTGCAATGATAGAGTTATCGCGCGCGACATTGAACAATATTCGTCAGAACGTCGCATTGGCACTTGGCTTGAAAGGAGTATTCTTGGTAACCAGCTTACTGGGCATCACTGGATTGTGGGTGGCTGTTCTGGCCGATAGTGGTGCCACCGCGCTAGTGACCTTGAACGCGTTGCGACTGCTTCGCTTTGAATCCAAGCAAATAAAGTAAGTTATCGAGTGGGATAACCCGTCCGAGGCATAGGCATGCGTTGCCTCGGGCTTTATTCTTAAACAACGTTGAGGTGTTTGGTTCTATGAGAAGAATTAGTTTTGATAATCACCTATTATTATGCAACGGGATGAGATTTTGAGTTAAAAGTGTGATGAAGCCTGTTTTTACTTGAAATTGTGACTTTATTACATTTTCTCATTGTGATTTCGATCACTCTATATCAATGAAAGGTTCGCTACAGTGCATCTGTACCCAATAACTGATTAATGAGCTTATTGTTTATAAAATAAGCCACAACAAGGAGCGACTTATGTCTCAAGCTGTATTCCATTTAGGTGTTACTGAAGCTGATCTTAATGGGGCGACTCTAGCCATTATTCCTGGTGATCCAGCACGCGTGCAAAAAATCGCAGAACAAATGGAGAACCCAGAATTCTTAGCGAGTCAACGTGAATACACGCTTTACCGTGCAGAATTGGACGGTAAACCTGTTGTGGTTTGTTCGACTGGTATTGGTGGTCCATCTACTTCCATTGCTGTAGAAGAGTTGGCGCAACTTGGTGTTCGCACTTTCCTGCGTGTGGGTACAACGGGCGCTATCCAACCACACGTTAATGTTGGCGACATGATCGTGACGACAGGTTCCGTACGTCTTGATGGTGCGAGCCTACACTTTGCTCCAATGGAATTCCCAGCAGTTGCTGACTTTGAAGTGGCAACCGCAATGAAAGCTGCCGTAGAAGAGTCTGGCGCGACGGTTCACATGGGGGTGACTGCATCAAGTGATACTTTCTACCCAGGTCAAGAGCGTTACGATACGTTCTCTGGTCGCGTGGTTAAGCGCTTCCAAGGCTCTATGCAAGAGTGGCAAGACATGGGTGTATTGAACTTCGAAATGGAATCTGCAACGCTTCTGACCATGTGTGCAAGCTCTGGTTTAAAAGCAGGTTGTGTCGCGGGGGTCATCATCAACCGTACACAAAAAGAGATTCCAGATCATTCAACATTGAAAGAAACGGAAGCTCGTTCAATTAAAGTGGTAGTAGAAGCTGCACGTAAAATGCTTTAACTCGCAATAATTGGCATTTTAAACACACATAAAAAACCAGAGGCTCACTCGCCTCTGGTTTTTGCTATTAATGGAACAGTGTCGCTTTGTTCTCAAACTTATTTCTTTTTAACCTGAGCACGGGATAAGTCCACAAGCTCAGGTTGTTGACATTATGTGAGTGTCACGTGATTCGCTAAATTTCGTCAGAGCCACCCGCATCTTTAAACCAAGCGGTCAGGTGTGTTCTTAAATCCTTCAACTCATCAGGGCCAATGAGCGCCAAACCAAGATCTTCTGCGCGAGTAATGTCGTTATGACGAAGCGGACGAAAGCTGACTAACATGGCACGTGCTTGTAGGCCACCTAGCAGATCCCGCAGCGACTCAAGTTTGTATAAGGTATCATCGCCATCATCACGCATGCCTTTGGTTTTACACTCGATTATATGCAGTTTATTGTTGACTACCGTGGCCACATCCAATTCATTGCGCACTTCGCTTTCACCAAGCTTACGGTAGACTTGTACATTCAATGAGCGATCTTGAATGGTTGGCATCGTGTCCTGAATCTGTTTGACGGTGCTGTTAACCAGTGTTTCGAGCCATTCACCGTTTGAAAAACGTCGCGCATCCTCATCTGCAAACGTCAATATCCCATTCTCATAGGTCGCGATTTGAGCTTCGACTAAATCAGAAATCAGCATGTTGAGCTCACGATAGCCTTGTTGCTTCTCAGATAACGCTACATCCAACTTTTGTTCCTTACGACATGTCGTGGCGAGGTAGTTGAGTGTCGCTAAGCCAGGGCCAAGCTCGAGTGCGTTAGATGCCCAACGTTCACCAAGCTCATACAGCTTTTTATCAAGAAGAGGTGGTAAATCGACATGGTGGAATTCGCCACGAGCACCAAAAATAGTAAGGTAGTCGGAAATTTTAATGTGGTCTTCGACTTGAGTGTCTTCTTTGCCATCAGGATATAGCCAGCAGAGCTTGTCGCTACTTGGTTCGACAACAAATATTGGCCAATGATAGGTGCGGAAAACTTCGTATACAGATAATAATCGGTGACGGAGGCCACCGCTGGCGTTCAGTTTTACGTCTTCGCCGCGTTCGTGTAGATCTTTGGCTAACTTCTGAATCGATTGTTTAATCAAAGAGGTATTTACTGCGGAAGGAATTTCAAAAAATTCCGAGGTGATCTCACGCTGTTCTAACACGGCACTCAGTCGATAAAAAATATGTTTTTGGCTCTTATCTCCGATAAAGACGATATGTGTACTTAAGGTGCGATTGTCTAAAAGAGGAGTGACCAATCTCACTGGGTCTTGGTCGATAATACCAACATGAACAGCCATAGATTTTCCTTTTAATGTGGCCGCTCGAAAGAGGTGTGCAAGGGGATGAGCAAGCCATATTAACCATATGTAGACACGGCCGACAAAAAACAAGGGCGACTTAACAAAAAGTCGCCCTTATACAGTTGGTTGCACTAATTAGTGCACGAAATTATCATTTTTTATAATTTAAATCGGTGAACCAATTCGTTCTGTTGATGAGCTAAGTGAGTTAATGACTCACTGGTATGTGCAATGCTGGACATCGCTTGGTAGCTTTCATCTGCGATATTATTAATATCTTCGATGTTACGTGCTATGTCTGTTGACGTTTCACTTTGCTCGGCAGCCGCTTGTGAGATATGAGTACTCATTTGGCTGATTTCGATGATTAACGCTTGGATTTCTTCCATCGAGCTATTCGCTTTTGATGCTTGCTCGATAGACATTTCCATATCGCTCATACAACTTTGGATCACTTGGTTAGCTGATTGAGAGCTTGACTGTAAATTACTGATCATCGACTCAATTTCTGTCGTTGATTGGGTGGTTCTTGATGCCAGTACACGCACTTCATCTGCTACAACCGCAAAACCACGACCTTGTTCACCAGCTCGAGCGGCTTCAATTGCAGCATTCAACGCCAACAGATTTGTTTGTTCGGCGATGTTGCGAATTACATCCAGAATAGAGCCAATTTTACCACTCATTTTTTGCAGGTCAGAAACCGCAGAAACAGATTCATTTAAGCGTGTCTCTAGTTGGTTGATGGTCGAAATATTACTGCTCATCACGTGTCTACCTTCTTCAGAGGCAGATTCTACACGTTGCACCATCTCTAGGGAGCCTTGTGCGCTCTGAGCCACTTCTTGTACCGAGTGCGACATTTCTGTCATGGCGGTTGCCACGTTGGCGGTTTGCTCGCGCTGAGTGCTTAATTTAGATTGCGCGTGAGACGACGTTTTTTCGTTGCTTGAGGCCGTCGAAGAGAGATTGTCTGATGCTTCATTGAGCTTAACCAGAACCTCATGCAAACTGTCTGCTAAAGAGTTGATATGGCCACCAACGCGGCTGAACTCGTTGTTGTAACGAATATCAATGCGTTGAGTCATGTCGCCTTCAGTCAAGCTTTCGAGTACTTTTAGAATACGAGTCAGGGGTTCGCGCACACTGTGTGCGATGTGGTAGCCAATAGCGGTAGCAAATAGCACAACAATAACGCCAATCACAATGGCTTTTGTGACATCGGCTGAGTAAATATCACCAGCGTCAGCCAGAGACTGATTCAGCTTATCCGTCGCCGTGGTAGTAAATTGCTCAAGAATTGCCATGGTGGAATCGACTTTATTCGCAAGGTTGGCAATATTATCGTACAACGCTGCTCGTGCATTGAGGTAGCTGTTGTGTTGATCTAACACCCCGCCGCGCATGCCCACGTCTCGCGTAAACTGTTTTACTGAATCACCAAAGGCTTTTTCCAATGCAGGCAGCTGTGCGACCAAGCCACGGAAGGCATAGTTTAAATGCGTCACTGCTTTACGGTTTTTCGTTACAGCTTGCGTCACAAATTCAGGGTCAGAACTGGCTAAAGCGTCTGAGGTGATGACTTCAGCATCCTTCAATTTGATGAAGTAACTTTTTGCTATCACTTTGACTGAAATGCTCGATTGATCCGCAACGTACTCCTTTAGGCCAACAGAGAGTTGAGTGTTGAGCTTTTGGAAGCGACGTGTCGATTTCTGCACGTCTTCTTGCGCAGAGAACATTGCTTCATAGTTGTCCATTGCCTCACGCGCTTCAGTAAAATAGCTCTGTTCCAAGGTTTTGAGTTTTGCAAAAGGTTCGGCAAGAGAAGGATAGATCTGGCTTGCCGTTTCTAGCTGAGTCAATGCGGATTCGAAACGTTGTTGAGATTTAGCAAATTCCTGACGCATTTCGTCCATGCGTTGTTTATTCTCTGTAGTCAGGAAGTCTTTAAAAGATTTGTCGGCAGAAAGCAGCTCAACGCTGGTTTGGTTAGATAGTGATACGAGCGGTAAAGACGATTTAGAAACGGTTTCGAATTTACCATAAATGTTACTCATTCCCCCCATCATGATAGTGATCGTGACAGCAAATAAGATGATGATCAGCGCAAAGCCGGCATACATCCGTTTAATAACTGAACCTCGCATAAGTGAGCTTCCTCTCCCAAAAGTAGACAACATAAATTTCTATTGTCTTAAAAAGTAACAAAATTTACTGGATTGTATTGAGTTTGTGATGCACGTTTTATGACGTATACGACAAAACAAGCTTCGTTATTTAGCGTTTGGTTAATAATGTTAAGTGAACACTGTTTTTATTGAGCTCCGCTTTTGGTTGGCGCATACTAAATGGAATATACCCACCCTTATAAAATGGAGTTCTCATGGCGGAAGAAACTATCTTTAGTAAAATTATTCGTAAGGAAATCCCGGCAGACATTCTTTATCAAGATGATTTAGTCACGGCTTTTCGCGATATTAACCCGCGCACGCCGAGCCATATTCTCATTATTCCTAATAAGTTGATCCCGACAGCGAATGACGTTGAAGTTGAAGATGAGGCAATGATGGGGCGTTTGTTTACCGTGGCTAAAAAGTTAGCCAAAGAGGAAGGCCTTGCCGAAGACGGCTACCGTTTGATCGTTAATTGTAACCCGCACGGTGGCCAAGAGGTTTACCATATTCACATGCACCTATTAGGCGGTCGTCCTCTAGGTCCAATGGTATTGAGCTAAGCTTTAAAAGTGGGTGGCGCAGTTCACCCACTTCTTTTTCCTGTCGAATGACACATTTGTGGAGATAAATGTGAAACTAGGTGTAAAGCTGTTAGGGCTGATGAGCTGGGCTTTAATTGCCTCTGGCTGCGCGAATTTGTCTGCGGGCAATCTGTTTAGTCACTACAGCAACCAGAATCAAGAAGTTTATCAAGCCGTTGTTGCAGGGGAATATGCGAAAGCGAAACAACTTCAATCGAGCGAAGTGGGTGGCGAGATACTTGGCAACTTTGAAAAGGGCCGTATTTCTTTTCTTGCTGAAGATTACCCGACGAGTTTGAAAGCGTTGGAAAATGGCGATCGTGCCGTTCGTGTTCAGCAAGATCGCGCGACCATTTCTGTGTCAGAAACCGCAACCAGCGTCGGCTCTCTCGCGGTGAACGACAACCTCAAAGCGTACCATCCCGCCGATTATGAACTTGGCTTTTTGCACCTGTATCTCGGGCTAAACTATCTACAGAAAAACGATTTGGAAGGGGCGCTTGTTGAAGTGCGTCGAGCCAATCAAGTTCAGGAAGCGGCAAGAAAAGCCCGTGAAAAAGAACTAAAAGCAGCAGAAAAAGACCTGAAAAAGCAAGGCATGTCTGCCAATTTAGGCAGTGTGTTGGCGAGCTATCCTGATGCCGGTAAGAAACTAAGCGCAGTGCAAAATGGTTATCTGTTCTATCTTTCTGGCTTGCTATATGAAGCCTCACGAGACTTAAACAGTGCTTATGTTGATTACCGACGAGCACTCGCTGTGATGCCAGACAATAAACAAGTTGTTGAAAGCACGTTGTACGCCGCTAAGAAACTAGGTATGCGTGAAGACTTACGTATGCTGGAAAAGCGGTATGGCAAAGCACCTTCTGGGTTAACTCAGTCTCAAGGTCGAGTCATCGTCATTGATGAACAAGGTGTTGTGGAGGCTTTGAAAGGTTGGCGTATTGATCTACCGATTTACGACAGTCGAGATAACGGGGCTATTTATTCGTTAGCACTTCCTTATTATCCCAACCAGGGCGCTCAACGCTTTCATGACGTGGTTTTAAATGGTCAGGCATTGCCTTCCAGTACGCTGACTGATGTTAATGCGATGGCACAAAATGATCTCCATGAGCGGCTGACCACTATGGTGATTCGTCAAGCCCTTCGTGTGTGGGCAAAAGATCGAATCCGAAAAGAGGCAGCAAAAAAAGGCGATGATGTGGGCAACATACTTTTCAACGTATGGAACACATTGACCGAGCAACCAGATACGAGAAGTTGGCAAACGTTGCCTGCGCAAGTCAAAACGGCTTCACAAGTCGTGAAACCGGGAACACAAAGTTTAAACTTGGGTGATCAAACCTATCAGTTTGAAGTGCCTGCACAGCAGACTACATTGGTATGGGTATCCCGTCAGGGAGCACACTCAACCGTGTGGCATAAACAGCTAGGGAGACTGTAATGAAAGCATGGCTTATTGGCTTAATAATGGTCATTGGTTTGGGTGGGTGCGCAGCAAATACTGCAGGCGTCCGAATTGATGGTCAAACGCAAAAAGTATTTTTTAATGATAACGTTTTGGGTAGTCGCTTATTAGTTGACAACATCACCACCACTTACGTAGATGATCGTCCACGTGGGATGGTGCAACTAAGCAGTAACTATAAAGGTGACCAGCATATTCTTTACCGCTTCTATTGGTATGACAACAATGGGTTGGAAGTGAATACCCAGCTTGGTCCGTGGCGAAAAATGATTGTACGAGGATTTGAGCAAGTCACGTTGTCTGAAGTGACTGTAAATCCAAATGGCACACAATTCCGTGTTCAAATTAGAGAAGCACAAGATAATTAGGTCAACACGCCTTTAATAAACTTACGGCTCTGCCGCAGCTGCCGCGCTAACGATGCGCTGGTATTGAACAACTAAGGAACTCTCATGAAAAAAAGTATTATTGCTCTTTTAGGTCTTGCCGTCATTTTAGGTGGCTGTTCTAACAAAGTCTCTTACGGCGATGCGCAAGCAACAGAAACCACGACTATCGATTTTGGCTCAACAGATTTACAAACCATTGCAGCTGAAATGGTTGATAGCATGATGATGTCGGGTTCTGTCGCGGCAATTACTCGTGACCAACGTCCTATCGTTTTTGTTGAGCGCATTAAGAACAAAACCAGTGAGCATATTGATACGGAGTCTATCACTGACACTATTTCAACGAAGATGTTGAATTCAGGTAAATTCCGTTTTGTTGATATGGGACGAGTGGAGTCTGTGCGAGAACAACTTAACTTCCAAAACACGGATGAGTTAGTCAACCAAAGTACTGCAATTCAGTTTGGTAAAATGGTCGGTGCTCAGTACATGCTTTACGGTAACTTATCGAGCATCGTAAAAAATGCGGGTAGCGATAAAGACGTATACTATAAGATGACAATGCGCCTAATGGACTTAGAAACAGGTCTGATTGAATGGGCAGATGAAACGGAAATCCGTAAAGCGCAATCGAAGAGCCTATTTGGTCTTTAATCGATAACGAGGGAGAAGTCATCAATGGCATGGTTTTCTTGGCAACCAGCAAAACAGTTAGATCCGAGTCTTAATGCTCTCGATGGCTTCTTTACTGAGCCCCCAGTAAAAGTACAAACCGTTACGGGCGGCTTAACCAACCGTTGTTGGCGGTTGGAGTCTTCTCAAGGCCTTGCATATGTCTGGCGCCCGACCAGTCAAGTATGTAAGGCTTTTTCGATTTCTCGTCATAACGAATATCAGGTGCTGAATGCCATTTCCTCACTCAATATTGGGCCAAAACCGATTTTTGTGCACGAACAAGGTTTACTGGTGCAGTGGTTAGAAGGGCAAGTATTAACGGACTTAGGTATTGAGTTGAATGAGCTATTGACGATAGCAGTAACAATTCATCAACACCCGGTCAATACAATTCCGTTAGTTCCGTTCTCGTACATCGCACGTATTGATCACTATTGGCTTGAACTTGATGATCAATATGCTGGAACAGAGTTTGAATCTCTGTACTTGAAGTGGCGGACGGAGCCGAGTATCGATACCGTTCCATTAGCGCTTTGCCACTTTGACTTAGGCTGCTATAACCTTGTTAGAGGGGCGGATGGTGTTAAAGTGATTGATTGGGAATACGCTGGCTTAGCCGATCCTAGGCTGGATTTGACGTTGACTTTACAAGTTGCTGGTGCGCCCATTGAAGACGCAGTGACACAATATTGCCAACTCCGAGACATCGAAGACCCCTCTATTTGGTTAGCTGGTGTGCAGGCGTGGCAACCAAGAACGCTAGTTATGGCGATGCTTTGGTATCTACTCGCTTATAAATTGTGGGAGGATGAGCAATACTTAAACAGTGCACATGAGTGTAAAGCCGCATTGTGTATAGAAGATCACTGTTTTGAGAATCCGTAATATTTCCCCCTTTAAGTATAAGGAAATAGTGGTAGTTTTAAGGCAAGTACCAGCGACATACAGGGAGAGGTACATATGATTATTTACTTGCACGGCTTTGATAGTACAAGCCCAGGTAACCACGAAAAAGTGCTTCAATTGCAATTCATCGACGACGACGTACGTTTCATTAATTACAGCACACTTCATCCAAAGCACGACATGCAACATCTTCTTAAAGAGGTGTCGAAAGTGATTGAGCAATCCGACGATCCTGATCCATTAATTTGTGGGGTCGGTCTAGGGGGGTATTGGTCAGAGCGCATTGGTTTTCTCTGCGGCATTAAACAAGTGATGTTCAATCCGAACTTGCACCCAGGGAAAAACATGGCTGGACGGATAGATCGCCCTGAAGAATACGAAGATATTGCAACGAAATGTGTCGACCAGTTCCGCGTTAAAAATCAGGCGCATTGTTTAGTCATCTTGTCGAGAGATGATGAAGTTCATGATAATGAAAAAACAGCGGCAGAATTAGAGAAATATTACCCAATTATTTGGGATGAAACACAATCTCACAAGTTTACAAAAATTTCTCATCACTTACAGATGATGAAAGAATTCAAAAATACTTAGCGCTTGTATTGAGTAAAACAGCACTTCACCAAGTGCTGTTTTACTCTTCGAACACTAATTTCCAAGTATCTTGACGATATTTTGGTGTAGGGTATCACTTCCTCTTTGTTCCCTTTTGCAGCTTACATTCTCGCGATGTCGAAACCTCAATATTGTGCTTTTCTTATTGTTTTGTGATTGATTCATTCTGTGGCACGGGCATTTTGCTATAAAGTAGTCGAAAAATAGTCAATCCGTATACGTTAAAAGGATTTTGGTTGCCTTCAAAATATGGCTCTATATAATGAACCAAACTAAAATAATTTGATAAATATCAAAAAAAATTGAGAGCGAGTAAGAAACTTGCCCACAAATTCTGGCGTCGTATGCGTGCCAGATGAGTCTGTCGATTTTTATCAATTTATTGATAAATAAAGAAAAAATCAGGCGAAATTTTTAATCCAAATAAATTGAGACACCTCTAACAACCAAAAATTCATCGGTTGGATGCATGCCACAGAAAGACGGTGAGTAAAGTATCGAGCTGAACCCCATATATTCATTTTTGTAGAGGAAAATCATTGTGACACGCATTATCGTTGTAGGTGGCGGTGCTGGTGGCCTTGAGTTGGCAACTAAGCTTGGTCGCACTCTTGGTCGTAAGAATCGTGCGAAAATCACGTTAGTTGACCGTAAAGCGAGCCACTTATGGAAACCATTGTTACATGAAGTAGCAACCGGTTCGTTGGATGAAGGTGTTGACGCATTGAGCTACCGCGCTCATGCAAAAAATCATAGCTTCGACTTCCAAATGGGTAGCCTTCAAGACATTGACCGTGAACGTAAAGTGATCATTTTAAGTGAGCTTAAAGATGAACACGGTGAACTTCTTATGCCTAGCCGTGAACTAGAATACGATATTCTAGTGATGGCGATAGGCTCCACATCAAACGATTTCAATACTCCTGGAGTTCGGGAGAACTGTATTTTCCTAGACAGTCCTGAGCAAGCGCATCGTTTCCGCCGTGAAATGAACAATGAGTTCCTAAAACTGCACGCAAAAAACGGTAACGGTACAGTTGACATTGCGATTGTTGGTGCGGGTGCGACTGGTGTTGAGCTATCTGCAGAGCTACACAACGCAGTAAAAGAATTGCGTACTTATGGGTTTGGTGACTTGGACTCTAGTAAGTTAAACGTCAATCTTATTGAAGCTGGCGAGCGTATTTTACCTGCGCTTCCTCCACGTATTTCTTCTGCGGCCCACCAAGAACTAGTAAAGCTTGGTGTAAATGTTCGTACGGCTACGATGGTAACAAAGGCAGAGAAAGATGGGTTAACGACGAAAGATGGTGAAAAAATCCCAGCGCAAATAATGGTGTGGGCGGCAGGTATTAAAGCGCCAGATTTCATTAAAGATATTGCTGGCCTAGAAACTAACCGCATTAACCAACTAGTAGTGAAAAGCACGCTACAAACGACACGTGATGACGATATTTTCGTTATTGGTGATCTCGCCCAGTGTACGCAGAAAGATGGCTCTTTTGTGCCACCTCGAGCGCAAGCAGCGCATCAAATGGCAAGCCAAGCATTCAGTAACATTGTGGCTAAAATTAACGACCGCGAGCTGAAAGACTACGTATACAAAGACCACGGTTCATTGGTGTCTCTAAGTCGCTTTTCGACTGTCGGCAGTTTGATGGGCAACCTAACTAAAGGCTCTATGATGGTAGAGGGGCGTATTGCTCGTGTGGTCTACATCTCGCTCTATCGAATGCATTTAGTGGCACTGCACGGCATTATTAAGACAGGTTTGATGATGCTGGTTGGTCGCATTAACCGCGTGCTTCGTCCTAACTTGAAATTACACTGATATTTATAGTAGATAGAAAAAAGCCACCGCATCGGTGGCTTTTTTATTTAGTCAAATCATGCGGTAGTAGAGAGTAGACGACGCCGTCTTTAGGCTTACCATGGAAAATAAAGCGATTACGAGCAATCGTCTCTTTTTGCGCACCGACGGATTCGATCAAAGTTTGGCTCGCGGAGTTGTTCGGGTCACAAACGATTTCTAAGCGTGTGAGATTCAGTTTAGCAAAGCAGAATTCGGCTAATGCTCGGACAGCTTCTTGCGCATAACCTTGCCGTTGGTAGCGGTCTGCCACCCAGTACCCCATACTGGCCATGTTAAAAGTATGGTAGAACTCGTTAACGGCTACCATACCAACCAGCGTGTTAGTCGCCCGCTCATAAATGCCGAAACCGAACGCTTCGGTTTTCACCCAATTTAAGCGAGTCGCCAGTAAAAAGTCTTGTGCATTTTTTAAAGTGACGTTTGCATCGCACCAATCAAGCCATTGGTGAAGAGACGGGGACTCGGAGAGCAAACGTTGCAACGTATGAGCGTCTTCGGAAGGAATGAGTTTCAGCGCTAAGCGAGGAGCAATGATTTCAAAATCTGGACTCATGAATTGATACAGCTTCCATGTTATATCAACCCAAAAATTATAACGCCGTGATGGCGTATTGGTAATCAGTGAGGATGATTCGTTATTTACTGCAATTGGTATTAAATTCGAGATAAAACCAAGCGCAGAAATGCTGGGTGCTGCGCTTGGTTTTTGTTAGCGTTTATTCAACACGACGAACTTGAATGATCATTCCCATCAATGGGTTGTCTAGATAGTGAGTTTCGCTACTACGCATACGACGCTTTTGATCCATTCGGTAACTTTTGAGGAATTTTTCTTCCGTTATTGTCGGTGATATTTCCGCTAAGTTGCCGACCTGAACGTTGCCGTCCACTTCACCAAGCTGGTTTGTTGATTGTTCTATTAAGGTTGGCTCAAAACGTACTTCTCGAATACTCGGCTCACGAAGGTCTAGAGTTGTCTCGGCGAATAGATAATGCTGTACATAGATTTGGAGTCTGCCATCTAGCTCATACAGAGGACCATTGATAGTTTCTTCACTGTAACCGTCACGAGAAAGTGTCTGGTTGCTGCTATTAATAGGGCTACCGTCAGGAAGATAAGAGTTGGAGAAATCACGCCCACCAACGATGCGGAAGATAGGCGCACTAGACCTACCTTGGTCACCTTGACGCCACGCCACGTGTTTAAGTACTTTAAACCCCGCGTGATTGTTAAGTGCCGATTCCTGTTCGTTTAGAAGAAAAGAAGAACGAGGCAGCAGCGTAACGCCTTTAGAGCGACGGTAAGATTCACTCTCTAAACTGCCGACATTCACCATGTCGATTTTTGGCAGTTGATTGGGCCAAGCCTCAGTGGTGTTTTCTACGTCGACTGCTCGCTTGAAAATGATCACTTCAATATCAAACTGACGCTGTGCCCAAGAGGGCATAGAGACACATAGAAGTAATAACGGGATCAGTATTCTCATTCGACTATTAGCTCGTTGGTAATAAGTTCTGTTTAAAATCATTCAGTAAGTCTTGTACAAACTGAATGCGTTTGCGTCGGTCCGCCAATGGTACGCTAAACTTGAACTTAGTTGGACCTTCCATTGCAAATTTTTGCGGCTGTGATTGCAGCAGTTTAACCAAATACGCAGGATTTATGTCAGCATCAGGGTAAAACTCGATAAATCCCCCTTTATCATAAGCTTCAATCTTTTTCGCTTTTAGGCTAGCTGCGGAAAATTTCAGTTCTGAGACAACCAATAAATTCTTGGCTGCATCCGGCAGTAAACCAAAGCGGTCGATAAGTTCGACTTTTAGTTCCGACAATTCTTCGCTGTTCGTTACGCTGGCAATGCGTTTGTACATCGAAAGGCGTGTGTTTACATCAGGAATGTAGTCGTCCGGCAATAGGGCTGGAATTCTCATTTCAACTTCAGTTTGCTCGCGAAGGAGTTCATCCAAAGAGGGCTCTTTCCCTTCCTTCAGCGCTTGTACTGCTTGTTCAAGCATTTCCATGTAAAGTGTAAAACCAACCGATTGAATTTGCCCACTTTGTTCGTCACCTAGCAGTTCACCTGCGCCACGGATTTCAAGATCGTGCGTCGCGAGCGTAAAGCCCGCACCGAGATCTTCCAATGAGGCGATGGCATCGAGGCGTTTAATCGCGTCCTTAGTCATTGCTTTGGGATGTGGTGTCAATAAGTAAGCATAAGCTTGGTGGTGAGAGCGACCAACACGGCCCCGCAATTGGTGCAGTTGCGCCAAACCGAGGTTATCCGCACGATCCATGATAATGGTATTGGCGGTTGGTACATCGATACCGGTTTCGATGATCGTCGTACACACCAAAACATTGAAGCGTTGGTGGTAGAAGTCGTTCATCACTTGCTCTAGTTCGCGCTCACGCATTTGACCATGAGCGACGGTGATCCGAGCTTCTGGTACCAATTTTTGTAAGTCCTCAGCGGTTTTTTCTATCGTTTCGACCTGATTATGCAGGAAGTAAACTTGCCCACCACGCATAATTTCACGTAGCACGGCTTCACGGACGATAGGCTCTTCTCTTTGTCGAACAAAAGTTTTGATGGCCAAACGGCGGGCGGGTGGTGTCGCGATGATCGATAAATCGCGCATGCCGCTCATGGCCATGTTGAGGGTGCGTGGAATTGGCGTTGCTGTGAGCGTGAGGATGTCGACATCGGCCCGCATTGCTTTCACTTTTTCTTTTTGACGAACCCCAAAGCGGTGCTCTTCATCGACGATCAACAAGCCCAGATCTTTAAATTTAATATCACTCGAAAGCAGCTTGTGTGTACCGACGACGATATCGACCTTACCGTCTTCGACATCTTGCAAAATGGCTTTTTGCTCTTTAGCGGATTTAAAGCGCGAAAGTACTTCGACACGGATTGGCAAGTTGGCAAAGCGGTCACGGAAGTTTTCGAAGTGCTGCTGAGCGAGTAGGGTGGTCGGTACTAATACTGCAACCTGCTTGCTGTTGTCTGTCGCGACAAACGCAGCCCGCATCGCGACCTCCGTTTTACCAAAGCCCACATCGCCACAAACTAGACGGTCCATGGCTTTCGCTTGACACATATCCGATAGCACAGCGTTGATCGCCATTGCTTGGTCTTCAGTTTCTTCAAATGGAAAAGTTGCTTTGAAAGTCGCGTATTGGCCGCGATCTAGTTCAAACTTGAAGCCCGGTTTTAGTTCACGCTTGGCGTAGACATCAAGTAACTCGGCTGCCACATCACGAACTTTTTCTGCTGCTTTACGGCGTGCTTTGGCCCATGTTTCTCCACCGAGTTTATGCAGTGGCGCTGTATCCTCTGCGCCACCAGAGTAACGACTGATCAGGTTCAGTGCCGAAACAGGGACATAGAGTTTGGCGTCGTTTTGATATTCAAGAGTGACGTATTCGGTTTTCATGCCGCCGGCTTCAAGCGTTTGCAGGCCAATATAACGACCGATTCCGTGGTCTATGTGTACAACAGGTTGGCCCGGTTTCAGTTCGGCAAGATGACGTATGACCGTATCGCTGTTGACCGTTTTTTTATCTTTGCGGCGGCGTTGGATCACGCGATCGCCAAGTAAGTCACTTTCGCAAATTAATGCGAAGTTCAGCTCGTCGTGGATGAAGCCGTGTTCTGCCGCGCCAAGGATGAGACTGAAGCGGTCGTTTGACTCTAAGGCTTGATAAAAAGACGGATGCACGACGGGGCGAACTTTAATGCCTTGCAGCAGTTCTGTCAGTGCTTCACGACGACCTTCAGACTCCACAGAGAAGATGATTTTCCCGGTGAATTGTTCACTAAATTGACGAAGACGTGAGAGTGGTTCTTTATTTTGTTGCTGAACGCCAAGTTCTGCTAGTGACTGAACGGCTAGATTCTGTCGACCAGCACGCTTAACAACTTTCTCAAGGCTTAATTGAGCCATTGGTAGCTGCTTTAACTGGCTGAACAGTTCGTCTTTTTTCAACCACAGTTGATGTGGTGCGAGCAGAGGACGCAATGGGTCGATTTTTTTCTGGTCGTATCGGAACTCAACGTCTGTTAAGAATGTCTCTACCGCTGATTCTATATCACCATAAGTGATGATCTGTGAATCTTCTGGTAAGTATTCAAACAAGGTTTCCGTGTGGTCAAAGAACAGTGGTTGCCAATATTCGATGCCGGCAGGCCATGTTCCTTTGGTAACCTGCATATAGATAGATTCTGGTTCGCGACGGGCTTCGAATTGTGTTCGCCAACGAGTCCGGAAGTCTTCAATCGCTGCTTTGGTCGTCGGGAACTCATGAGCTGGCAATAATTGGATTTGCTGAATATCTTCAATCGAACGTTGGCTTTCTGGATCGAACGTACGAATGGTATCAATCTCATCATCAAAGAAATCGATGCGATAAGGATCCGTGCTGCCCATCGGGTAAAGATCGAGAATCGATCCTCGGCTCGCGTATTCACCCGGTCCAAATACTTGGTCCACATGGCGGTAACCAGAATTCTCTAGTTGCACTCGCAGCTTTTCGAGTGAAAATTGATCGCCCGTTTTTACCATTAAGGTGTGCTGTAACAAAAAATCACGTGGAGACTGGCGCTGCAGAACGGTACTGACCGGCACAATGGTAATTCCGTTACGCTGGCTTGGCAGTTGGTAAAGGCGCGCAATACGTTCAGAAATAATTTCTTGATGCGGAGAAAAGTTATCGTAAGGCAGAGTTTCCCAGTCAGGGAAAAGGCTTACGGGATGATCGGTAAACTGCTCAATTTCTGCTTGCAGTTTTAAGGCGATTTGCGGGTCGGGCACCACGAGTAACGAGTGACTCGTGTGCTGTTTTGCTAATTCAGCAATCGCCAAAGGCAGAGCCGCGCCCGGTAGATTACCTAGCTGTTTTTTGTCGCCACGCTCAGAAGGATTGGTGACGGAAAGAATCGTTGCTTTTGTCATAGGAGTTATTTTTTATCTCGCTCCATTGAGCGCTGACGTAAAAGTTTTTGTTGTTGATATAAAGCTGCTTTGATCAGTAAGTCTTGGTCGGCTTCTCTGAGCATTTTATACCTAAGAGTGATGATGAAACCCTGCTCAGAAGAGGCACATTCTTCTACTTGAGCGTAACAGTAAATCGCAGCTGCGGGATGATCTAGGAACAACTTTACACGCACTAACTGTTGAGGTTCGAGCGCGGTATCGGCGCGGTAGCTTAACTGACTTGCGCCGAATTGGGTCGTTTGAAATCTCAGTGCAATCTCATCTTGTTGCGAAAGCATGAAGCTTAGCAAGAGGTTGAGTTTGGAATTCTGTGTATCAAGTAAGCTAATGACATGCTTCAAGTCTTTGTTTTTTAATTCAAAATGTGCATTTTCTGCTAGCATGTCTAAGTGGCTAAATTCACTGGCGACAATAAAAGGCGCGGGAATTTCGGAAACAAAGGTTTCTTCATCTGGCAAAGCAAAGTCCGCACTTAACGCTTCCACGTTAATGGTTAGGTTATGGTGAACAATAAAGTATTCTTGCTCTGTCATGTAGTCGGTCCTTTTGCCATCGAGCGCGCTCTGTTGGAATTAACGAAAACAGAGAAATAGGGCACTGATTATCGCTAACTGAATGAAGTTATCAAGTCTACCCGAATTGTGCCTGAACTTTTTGGCCTAAATGCAGACTTATTGCATGTCGTTGACAAATTTGGCGATTATCTTGTCTTCTTCATAAGAAGAGTAAGGTAAGATAACCCGCTAAAGTATCGTGTTATACCAAAACAACCAGTTGGTTTGTCTTATATGTATCATCCTATCTCATTATTTATTGGTTTGAGATATCTTCGGGGGCGCTCTGGAGATAAATTTAGCCGATTTGTTTCTTATATGTCGACAGCAGGCATCACGATCGGTGTGATGGCGCTGGTGACGGTGCTTTCTGTGATGAACGGTTTTGAAGCGCAGTTAAAAGAACGAATTCTCGGTGTATTGCCTCATGCTGTGGTTTCACAACAAGGTGGCAAAACATTACTCACGGAATCTGCGCCAGCTTTCATCCAAAATATGTCGAGTGTCGCCAAGCCAGAGCCCATTGTACGCGGTGAAGCGGTGATTCAAAGCCCAGCGCAGCTGACTGCGGGCTACTTAATCGGTATTGAACCTAAGCAAGGCGATCCGATCAGCCATCATTTAATCGCTGGCCGATTGTCATCGCTTCAAGCCGGGGAATATCAGGTTTTTTTAGGGCATAGCTTAGCGCGTTCATTAAAAGTGTCTATGGGCGATAAGATTCGTTTGATGGTGACTAACGCGACGCAATTTACGCCGTTTGGCCGAATTCCTAGTCAACGTAACTTTACTGTGGCAGGTATTTTCAATACAGGTTCGGATGTTGATGGGCAGTTGATGGTTGTTAACATGACAGACGCGTCTAAGCTGATGCGTTTACCGAAAGAGACCATATCCGGCTGGCGCGTATTTTTCTCTGATCCATTCATGGTGACGGATTTTGCCGATAAGCCTATGCCTGATGGGTGGCAATGGAGCGATTGGCGTGCTCAACGTGGTGAGTTGTTCCAAGCGGTAAAAATGGAAAAGAACATGATGGGATTAATGTTGGGTTTAATCGTTGGGGTTGCCGCGTTTAATATCATTTCGGCATTGATCATGGTGGTGATGGAAAAACAGTCGGAAGTTGCGATTTTGAAAACGCAGGGTATGACTCAATCTCAAGTTATGACGATTTTCATGGTACAAGGTGCAAGCAGTGGCGTGATTGGTGCGATTGTTGGTGGCATCGCCGGCGTAGCCCTGTCTCTTAATCTGAATGCGATTCTTGAGTCTGCCGGCGTTGCTTTGTTTAGCTTCGGTGGGCACTTACCCATCTTGATTGATTCATGGCAAATTCTTTTAGTAGTGGTGTTGGCGATTGCTCTCAGCCTTGCTGCTACGATTTATCCTTCTTATCGAGCATCTTCTGTTAAACCTGCTGAGGCACTTCGCTATGAATAAGCTATTAAAATGTCGTGATATTCGTAAAGTCTACCGAGAAGGTTCGCTAGATACGGAAGTACTGAAAGGTGTCAGCTTCGATATTGAGAAGGGTGAATTGGTGTCGATTGTGGGCTCTTCTGGTTCGGGTAAGAGTACGCTGTTGCATATTCTGGGAGCGTTGGATGACGCTACTCAAGGGGACGTCGACTTCTTAGGGCAAAATCTATCAGCGCTGAGCTCAAATAAACAAGCCGCGGTACGTAATAAGCACTTGGGTTTTGTTTATCAATTTCATCACTTATTGGCTGATTTTACCGCGCTTGAAAATGTGGCGATGCCATTATTGATTGGTGGCGTGAAAGTTGCGAAAGCAAAGGATGAAGCAAAAGTATTGCTTGAGAAGGTGGGGTTGGATCACCGTATGGAGCATAGACCATCGGAACTCTCGGGCGGCGAACGTCAACGTGTGGCTATTGCCCGAGCCTTGGTCAACAGACCAGATTTAGTGCTCGCCGATGAACCGACAGGTAACCTTGACCATAATACCGCATTATCGATTTATGATCTGATGCGAGAGTTGAATCAAGAATCGAACATCGCGTTTTTGGTTGTGACGCATGATAAAGAACTGGCGGCAAAGATGGACCGTCAAATGGATATGCAAGATGGTTTGCTTGTGGATCGTTTGATTACCGAAACCGTGGTGGAGGGCTAGTTTTGTTTTCACCTTTAGCATTGATGATCGGCGGTCGCTTCAGTCGCGCGAAAAAGCGCAATAAGATGGTCTCTTTCATCTCTCTTTCGTCAACGATTGGGATTGCGGTGGGTGTTGCCGTGATCATTATCGGCCTTTCGGCAATGAATGGGTTTGAGCGTGAACTGCAGTCGCGTGTGCTGTCTGTGATCCCACACGGTGAATTGGAAGGCGTCAATGGTCCACTTCATCACTACACTAAAACGATGAACCAAGCTTTAAGGCATGAACGCGTGGTTGCCGCAGCGCCTTACGTGCGTTTCACTGGATTGGCTGAAAAGGGCAGCAAGCTAAAAGCGATTGAAGTCCGTGGCGTTGATCCTGCTTTTGAACAGGCTGTTTCTAGCATGGCAGACTATATTGACCGAGACGCATGGCAGAATTTTTATGCGGGCCAACAGCAAGTGATCTTAGGTCGAGGGGTAGCGAATGAACTAAGCGTTGACGTAGGAGATTACATCACGTTGATGATCCCTCAAACGGGGAGCGCCAACAAAGTACAAGCGCCTAAGCGTGTGAGGGTTAAAGTGTCAGGGTTCTTAACCTTGAATGGTCAAATCGATCACACGCTTGCACTCGTACCACTAAGTGATGCACAGCAGTACGCGAATTTGGGTGATGGTGTGACGGGAATATCGCTTAAAACGGACGATGTACTCAATGCCCCTTCTATTGTTCGAGACGTAGGAAGCCTTGTTGATGTGTATGTGTATTTGAAAAGCTGGCAGCAAAAGTTTGGTTTTTTATATCGAGATATTCAGCTTGTGCGCACCATTATGTATTTGGTCATGGTACTGGTGATTGGGGTTGCCTGTTTTAATATTGTCTCAACTCTCATGATGGCAGTAAAAGATCGCGCGGCAGAAATTGCGATCCTGCGGACTATGGGCGCAAAAGATAGCCTGATCAAACAAATCTTTGTCTGGCAAGGCGTGTTATCTGGTGTATTTGGTAGTCTAGTCGGCAGCGTAACTGGTGTATTGGTCGCGTTAAACCTTACCCCAGTCATTAAAAAGTTAGAGGGGTTAATAGGGCATCAATTCTTATCCGGTGATATCTACTTCGTTGATTTCTTACCTTCACAGCTGCACTGGCCAGATGTCGCCTTAGTGTCTATGACGGCCATCGTTCTGAGTTTGCTTGCGACTTGGTATCCCGCTTCGCGTGCCGCGAAACTAAATCCCGCCGCGGTATTAAGCTCAAAATAATTGAACTTTATGAACGTGAATGATTTGGCAACATGACCAACCATTCACAAAAACAAAAAAGGGCCGAATTCGGCCCTTTTTTTGTTTTTATCCTACTTGAGCAACATCTCGTTTCATTTTAGTTGTTAGATGCCCCTCAACCGTTACTCAACATGCTGATTTTTATACATTGACGCCTTATCTTATTTTGCGCTTTTGCCAACTGCGCACCACAGAGTAACGCCAAAGGCCACGAATACCAAAATAGCCAATGACGGCTGAGGTCACGGCGCAGATAGCACAGCCTAGTAAAAAAGGCGGCCCGAGCGTACTCATTTGCTGCATAATAAATTCCCATGACAACTCAAAGTGAAATGGTTGTGAAGGGACGTGCATCACAACAGCGCCTAATTTGTAGGCGAAATAAAATAGTACAGGCATTGTGATTGGGTTGCTAATCCAGACCAGAGCGACGGAGAGAGGTAGGTTGACACCAAGCATGATTGCAAAACCCGCGGCTAGGATCATTTGGCTAGGAAGCGGAACAAACGCCATAAAGAGACCAACGGCAAAAGCCCCAGACGCCGAACGACGGTTTAAACACCAAAGGTTCGGGTTGTATAACACATTGCCGAAAACCTTCAATGCTTTTTGGCGTTTGATCAATTCATGATCTGGTATGAAGCGTTTTATCAGCTTTCTAGGCATAGGACAGCATGACTCTCTCAGAAAAAAGTTGGACCTTGGCGTTATTTGTAGCGAGCGTCATCTCGTCAGCATGGTGGCCAACAATACCAGATTGGCGCTGGTTGCTGCTGGGAATAATAACCACAGGCTCAATAATAAAATTACGTCGCGGTTTAATTAGCATAGGCGTAATTGTGGGCTTTATGATTGTCGTCGTCCACGGCAATGTCATGGAGTATCAGAGACAAGCCCTTTTTCAAGTAGGGGAGAATATTAACATAATTGGTAAAGTTGACAGCCCTTTTACGCAAATAAGTCATGGATATGAAGGCATCGTGGTGTTAAAGCGGATTAATGGTCAAACTCTGTTACCTTTTCTTAAACCTAAACTCCGTCTTATCACGTCTTTTCCACTCGAGGTTAACAGTGAGTTTACGACGACCGTGTCGTTAAAACCGATCATTGGTTTACGAAATGAAGTGGGATTCGACACCGAAAAACAATCGATGGGTAAGGGGGTGGTCGCGCGTGCGGTGAGCGATAAAAATGCAACTTGGGTTATTCGTAGCACGACTTCTTGGCGACAAACCATTATTGCTGATGTCATCGATGACGTTTCTTCTCTCAATCACTTTTCTCTCATTAATGCTTTAGCTTTTGCCGATCGTTCTTTGTTATTGAAGGAGGACTGGCAAGCACTTCGAGATAGTGGTTTGTTGCATTTGGTTTCTATTTCTGGTCTGCATATCGGTATGGCGTTCACTTTCGGCTTAGTTGTTGGCAACGCAGTGCGCTATGTTGTACCCAGATATCAATTATTACCTAGTTTAAGTGGGCTACTGTTCGCCATTTCTTATGCGTGGCTAGCCGATTTCTCATTGCCGACCACTCGCGCTGTTTCAGTCTGTATTATTTATGTGGCGCTCAAATACACGCTAGTACATTGGACTCCTTGGCGAGTCCTGTTGCTGGCGGTGGCTTTGCAATTGTTCGTTCAACCTTTTGCTTCATACAGCATGAGTTTTTGGTTGTCATATTTGTCGGTTTGCGCAGTGTTAGTTGCGATCAATTTGGTTCGGCATCAAAAAGGAAGTTGGTTTGCAAAACTAAAGGTTTTGCTATTCAGTCAGCTAGTTCTAAGTTTGTTTATTGTCCCGGTTAGTGGTTATTTTTTTTCAGGCTTCAGTCTTGTTTCCATCGTTTATAATTTGGTTTTTATTCCGTGGTTTGGTTTTATCGTCGTCCCTTTCATGTTTTTGGCGCTGTTCTCTTCACTTTTTATTGAAGCGGGTGCGAAAGTGCTATGGCAGTTGGTTGACTGGTCACTGTGGCCGTTAAGTGCCTCAACACACTATGCGGTAGGCTCTTGGCAACCTATTAGTATTGAAATGACATGGTTTATCATTGCGGTGAGTGCGTGTTTGATGCTTAAGCGTTTCATGCCAGTGTATGCGTGGTGTGTACTGTTGGGCGTTGTCATAAGCATCAAAATATCGTCGCAATATCGCGAACAGAACTGGCGTATTGATGTTCTAGATGTTGGTCATGGTTTGGCGGTCCTCATTGAGAAATCAGGTAAAGTTATGCTCTACGACACCGGCAAAGCTTGGCAAAACGGCAGTATTGCAGAACAAGTGATAACGCCTTTACTGCATCGGCGAGGCTACCAAACCATCGACACAATGATCCTGAGTCATTTCGATAATGATCATGCTGGTGGGCGTGCCTCGATTGAGCAATACTTTTCTCCTCTTCATAAGATCAGTAGCCAAAACCTTGCTAGCTATGCTAGCTATCAACCCTGTATCAGAGGTAGCTATTGGCACTGGCAGGAACTAACTATCGAAGTACTTTGGCCTCCCGAACTTGTTAAGCGCGCTTATAATCCGCACTCGTGTGTGTTGCGTGTTAGTGACCCTGCATCACAATTTAGTGTGCTTCTTACTGGTGATATTGAGGCCATCAGTGAATGGATTTTACTTAGGGAACCAGAAAAGTTGGCTAGTGATGTGATGATCGTTCCGCACCATGGCAGTAAAAGCTCATCAAACCCTCGGTTTCTGGAATCGGTCTCGCCTAGCGTGGCGGTGGCTTCGTTAGCGAAAAATAATCAATGGGGGATGCCTGCCGAAACGGTAGTCTCCTCTTATCGTAGGCGTGGTGTCACCTGGCTTGATACGGGGCAACACGGTCAGGTGAGCTTCTTGGTTAATCATAATAATTGGCGTTTTGAAACCAAACGTGGTGATACATTTGAGCCTTGGTATAGGCAGATGCTGCGGAAGGGGGTAGAATGAGAGCCTTAATCTAAGAAAACAAAGCACTTCTATGTCGATAAATACTGATGAAACGACTTGGCAGACGTTTAAACGTCTATGGCAATTTATTCGCCTATATAAGACCGGTCTTATCGTTGCAGTCATAGCATTAGTTATTAATGCTATATCAGATACCTATATGATTTCGTTGCTAAAACCTTTGCTAGATGAAGGCTTTGGGAATGCCGAGTCTGATTTTTTACGCATACTTCCATTGATTATCTTTGTCATGATGTTCGTTCGTGGTACGAGTGGGTTTGTCTCCACTTATTGCTTGAGCTGGGTGTCTGGTAACGTCGTAATGCAGGTGCGTCGCATGGTGTTTAATCACTTCATGCACATGCCAGTGTCTTACTTTGATAAAGAAAAAACGGGTAACCTTTTATCTCGTATTACTTACGATTCAGAGCAAGTCTCAGCTGCGACGAGCCAAGCGTTAGTCAGCATTGTACGAGAAGGTGCCAGTATTATTGGTTTGCTAGTTCTGATGTTTTACAACAGCTGGCAGCTATCTTTAGTGCTATTTGCGGTTGCACCAGTCGTGGCGTGGAGTATTGGCGTTGTCTCTAAACGCTTTAGAAAAATATCCAAAAATATGCAGACGATGATGGGCAATGTGACGGCGTCAGCAGAGCAGATGCTGAAGGGACATAAAGTCGTATTGAGCTACGGCGGTCAAGACATCGAACGTAAACGCTTCGAAAAAGTCAGTAACCAAATGCGTCAACAAAGCATGAAGTTGGTGACCGCGCAAGCTGCCGCTAACCCGATTATTCAGATGATTGCGTCATTTGCCATTGTTGCGGTTCTTTACCTAGCGAGCATTGATTCTATCAAGGAACAATTGACACCAGGTACCTTTACTGTGGTGTTCTCTGCGATGTTTGGTCTGATGCGTCCGCTTAAGGCACTAACTAATGTTACTTCTCAGTTCCAGCGTGGTATGGCTGCGAGCCAAACGTTATTTGCGTTGATTGATCTTGAACCAGAGAAAAACGAAGGCAAATATACCATTGAACGTGCGCAAGGTGATGTTTCAGTCAAAAATGTCACTTTCACTTATGTGGGGGCAGAAAAACCTGCATTGCAAAACGTCAGCTTTGATATTCCCCGAGGGAAGACGGTGGCGTTGGTTGGGCGCTCTGGTTCGGGTAAGAGTACCATTGCGAACTTGTTCAATCGTTTTTATGACGTTGACAGCGGTTCTATCATGTTAGACGGTCGCGATATTCGCGAATACGAACTGAAGAATTTACGTGAGCAATTTGCGTTGGTTTCGCAAAACGTACATTTGTTCAATGACACTATTGCTAACAATATTGCGTACGCAACCGAGGATAGGTACCAGCGAAGTGATATAGAAAAGGCGGCGACCTTAGCGCAAGCGATGGAGTTCATCAATAAAATGGACAATGGCTTGGATAGCATGGTTGGTGACAACGGTGCGAGCTTATCCGGAGGTCAGCGCCAGCGTGTTGCGATTGCTCGCGCGCTGTTACGTGATGCGCCTGTACTGATCCTTGATGAAGCGACCTCTGCTTTGGATACCGAATCTGAGCACGCGATTCAGGCGGCGTTAGAGGAGCTGCAAAAAGACAAAACGGTGTTAGTCATCGCGCACCGCTTGTCGACGATTGAAAAAGCGGATGAAATTCTTGTGGTGGATGATGGTGCTATCGTTGAGCGCGGTAATCACGCTGATCTTATTGCAAAAAATGGTGCTTACGCACAGTTGTATCGCATTCAATTTGGTGAATAGATACGGTGATTGAAAAAGTCTGGTTTGGCAATCACCCACTCAAATATCTCTTATGGCCGCTCTTGTGGCCATTGAGTGTATTGTTTGGTGCGATAAGTAAGTCTAAGCGAAAACAGTATCACACAGGCAAAAAGCGCCCTTATAAAGCCCCGGTACCCGTTGTTGTCGTTGGTAATATTACCGCGGGTGGTAATGGTAAAACACCGGTTGTGATATGGCTGGTTGAGCAATTGCAAAGTATGGGCTTTAAGCCCGGAGTCGTATCTCGTGGTTATGGGGCAAAGGCGCCGCACTACCCATTGATACTAGAAGAAGACACACCTGCGAAACATTGTGGTGATGAGCCAAAGCTGATTCATTGTCGTACTGGTGCGCCTGTTGCGGTTGACCCTGTGCGTTCAAAGGCGGTGAAAGCATTGCTTGAGTCTGGTGTCGATATCATCATAACGGATGATGGCTTGCAGCATTATGCGTTGGCTCGTGATATTGAGTTAGTGATTGTGGATGGTAACCGACGGTTTGGTAATGAAAGCTTGATCCCACTTGGCCCTTTGCGAGAAGGTGTCGAGAGGTTGAATGAAGTCGATTTTATCATCATCAACGGTGGGCTGGCTCACCAAGGCGAGATCGCCATGACACTTTCGCCTTCAAAAGCCATTAATCTTAAAACTCATCAACAAGTGGAAGTATCTGCGTTAAATGATCTCGTTGCGTTTGCTGGCATTGGTCATCCTCCGAGGTTTTTTAATACATTAAGTACACTGGATGCAGATGTTAAAATCACTAAGGGGTTTGCAGACCATCAGGATTTTAACCAACAAGAATTAGAAGCATTGGCTCTACAAGGAGCGAATGTCATCATGACTGAAAAAGATGCCGTTAAATGCAGTGCGTACGCGCAAGAAAATTGGTGGTATCTGCCTGTATCTGCCCAGTTTGAACCAAACGATGCAGATCGAATTTTAAACAGAATAAAAGAGGTTAAAGCGACTTATGGATCATCGTCTGCTTGAGATTGTAGCTTGCCCTGTGTGCAAAGGTAAGCTGACGTACGACAAAGGTAATCAAGAGTTGATCTGCAAATTAGATCGTCTTGCTTACCCGATCAAAGAGGGCATTCCTGTTCTGCTTGAGCCAGAAGCTCGCACTATGAATATGGATGAGGGACGCTGATGTCTTTTACGGTTGTCATTCCTGCACGTTATTCATCGAGTCGTTTACCGGGTAAACCGCTTGCAGATATCGGTGGTAAACCAATGGTTCAATGGGTTTATGAACAAGCACTACAAGCGGGGGCGGACAACGTCATCGTCGCGACCGATAATGTGCGTGTCTCTGATGCCGTCGTGTCGTTTGGTGGCAAAGTGTGTATGACGTCACCGAATCATGAGTCGGGCACAGAACGCTTGGCTGAAGTGGTTGAAAAGATGGCGATTCCTGCGGATCATATTATTGTGAATGTACAAGGCGATGAGCCCTTGATCCCGCCATCTATCATTCGTCAGGTTGCAGATAACTTAGCGAATAGTAAGGCTCCGGTGGCCACATTAGCGGTGGAAATCGATTCAGAGGATGAAGTGTTCAATCCAAACGCGGTTAAAGTTGTGGCTGATGAGCAAGGTTATGCGATGTACTTTAGTCGAGCGACGATCCCTTGGGATCGCGATAACTTCGCCAAACAAGACAAAACGATAGCAAACCCGTTAATGCGTCATATCGGAATTTATGCTTATCGTGCGGGGTTCATTAATACTTATGTGAACTGGGCTCCAAGTGCGTTAGAGCAAATTGAGTGCCTTGAGCAGCTAAGAGTACTTTGGTATGGCGAGAAGATTCATGTGGCGGTTGCGAAAGAGTCGCCGGCAGCCGGTGTTGATACCCCAGAAGATCTCGAAGCGGTCAGGGCGATAGTGACGAAAATAACGTAATTTATGTTTTGCCAAAGATAATAAAAGACTCCTACATGAGGAGTCTTTTGCTTGTAAGGGGGAGGTTTAATCCGACTTGTCTAAACGAGTTTATCTAGAATGAAATTTAACCTTAACAAGTCCACAAGTTCTAGATGTTCGTGTCATATTGGTTACGTTTAGGGCAAGTTGCCAGCGTTTCTCGATGACCAGTGTCTTTAACTTCCTGCAAAACCACGTCGAAACCCCACAATCGGTACACGTGCTTCAATACCTCCTCGTGACTTTCATCTAACGGAATGCGATTGTGCGGCACGTATTGTAGAGTGAGTGAGCGGTCACCGCGGACATCGACATTAAACACCTGAATATTCGGCTCAAGGTTCGCTAAATTGTATTGAGCTGCCAGAGTTTCGCGAATGCGTTGATAGCCCATTTCATCGTGGATAGCCGCCACTTCGATAAAGTTTTTATGGTCGTCGTCATTGATAGCAAACAACTTGAAGTCACGCATGAGTTTGGGGGACAGATACTGGCTAATAAAACTCTCATCTTTAAAGTTGTGCATTGCGAAGTGCACGGCGTCCAGCCAATCTGTTCCTGCTAAATCAGGGAACCATTCCTTATCTTCATCGGTTGGTTCTTCGCAAATTCGTTTTATATCTCGGAACATCGCAAACCCGAGCGCATAAGGGTTAATCCCACTAAAGTAAGGACTATTATATGGAGGTTGGGCGACCACACTAGTGTGGCTATGTAAGAACTCAAGGATGAATTTTTCGGATACAAAGCCTTCATCGTAAAGGTGGTTTAGGATGGTGTAGTGCCAGAATGTGGCCCACCCTTCATTCATTACCTGAGTTTGTTTTTGAGGGTAAAAGTATTGACTGATTTTCCGCACAATACGTACCACTTCTCGCTGCCACGATTCGAGAAGTGGTGCATGTTTCTCAAAAAAGTAGAGTAAATTTTCCTGAGGTTCACTTGGAAAACGTTCTTTTATATCTTCTTCTTTGGTCTTCGCTCTAGGGACTGTTCGCCACAAATCATTAACTTGAGACTGTAGATAAGCCTCTCTCTCTTCTTGTCGGGCTTTTTCTTCAGTAATGGAAATTTTCTCTGGTCGTTTATAACGGTCCACACCGAAGTTCATTAATGCGTGGCAGGAATCGAGTAGTCGCTCTACTTCTTGAGCGCCATATCGTTCTTCGCACTCTGCAAGGTACTTTTTAGCGAATAATAAGTAATCGATTATTGAACCCGCATCCGTCCATGTTTGGAATAAATAATTGCCTTTGAAGAAAGAGTTATGCCCGTAAGAAGCGTGTGCAATCACGAGCGCTTGCATCGTTACGGTATTCTCTTCCATTAAGTAAGCAATACATGGGTTGGAGTTAATGACGATTTCGTACGCCAAGCCCATTTGGCCGTGTTTATAGTTTTGTTCCGTCTGAATGAACTTTTTCCCAAATGACCAGTGATTGTAATTGATGGGCATACCGATACTTGAGTATGCATCCATCATCTGCTCTGAAGTGATGACTTCAATTTGGTTAGGGTAAGTGTCGAGACGGTAATGTTTCGCGACACGCTTAATTTCTTTGTGGTAGCGCTCAAGTAGCTCGAAAGTCCAATCAGGACCATCTGGTAGCATCTTACTATTACGCTTCTTTGGCGTCTCTCCAGAGAAGTTTTTCGTTGCAGTATTCATCGCTATCCTCCTTACGCCGTTTCTTTTTTGAATAGTTCACGGAAGACTGGGAAGATATCTTCCACAGAGCGAATGTTTTTAATGGCAAAGTTTGGGAACTCATCAGTGAGTTTTTCGTATTCATGCCACAAGGTTTGGTGAGAGCGGCGGGTGATCTCAATATATGAATAGTACTGACAGTTGGGCAGGAGCCTGTTTACAAGCAAATCACGACATCTCGGTGAGTCATCCGCCCAGTTGTCACCATCGGATGCTTGCGCAGCATAAATATTCCATTGATCAACTGGGTAGCGTTCTTTCACGATCTCATCCATGAGCTTCAATGCACTGGATACGATAGTGCCGCCAGTTTCTTGCGAGTAAAAGAACTCGTGTTCGTCCACTTCTTTCGCTTGAGTGTGGTGGCGAATAAAGACGACGTCGACATTCTCGTACGTACGAGTTAAGAACAGGTACAACAGAACGTAAAAACGTTTTGCGATGTCTTTCGTGGCTTGATCCATAGAACCAGATACGTCCATCAAACAAAACATAACCGCTTGGCTTGATGGAACCGGACGTTTCTCGTAGTTTTTAAAGCGCAAATCGAAGGTATCAATAAACGGTACACTTTCGATTTTTTTACGTAGCTCTTCAATTTCCGTTTTCAAGCGGTTCTCTTCAAACTGTTGAGCTGGTTCAATGTTTTTGATACGAGCAAGTTCGTCTTCTAGCTCTTTAAGGAGGCGTTTCTTGCCTGCTGTCATTGCAGTTCGCCGAGCAAGTGACTGCTGAAGTGAACGCACAATGGCGATGTTAGAAGGCATACCAGCAGTTTGGAAACCTGCGCGATGCGTTTTCCATTCAGTAATTTTTGTGATTTGATTCTTCTCTAGATTCGGCAATTCGAGATCTTCGAATAAAATATCTAGGTACTCATCTTTCGATATTTGGAATACAAATTCGTCCTGACCTTCTCCGTCTGGACTGGCATTTCCTTCGCCCGATCCGCTCCCTTGCCCTCCACCTTTAGGGCGCTCGATTTTATCACCAGTAATGAATTGGTCATTGCCCGGGTGTACTCGTTCGCGTACCCCTCCTTTGCCCTGATGAAAGGTCGGCTCATTGATGTCTTTGTGTGGTATAGATACATCTTCGCCCGTTTCTGTATTCGTAATCGAGCGTCGATTCACTGCGTCTGCTACCGACTCTTTAATTTGCTCTTTATGGCGTTTCAAGAAGCGCTGTCGATTTACAGCGCTCTTGTTTTTTCCATTGAGCCTTCGGTCTATAAATTGCGCCATGGAATAGCCCTCTTCATGTTTCACAAGCGACCTAACGCAACCACTTGATTAGGATGACTTACGTACTCGTAGGTACCACTCAGAAAGTAGACGTACCTGTTTCTCGGTATAGCCTTTTTCCATCATGCGAGCGACAAAGTCGTCGTGTTTCTTCTGATCTTCAGAAGAGGTTTTCGCATTAAATGAAATAACCGGAAGCAGCTCTTCAGTGTTAGAGAACATTTTCTTCTCGATTACTGTGCGCAGTTTTTCGTAGCTGGTCCAAACTGGGTTTAGACCATTGTTATTCGCTTTCGCACGAAGCACAAAGTTAACGATTTCGTTTCGGAAATCTTTCGGGTTAGAAATACCCGCCGTTTTTTCGATCTTCTCTAGCTCTGCATTGAGTGAAGATCGGTCAAACAGCTGCCCAGTTTCTGGATCGCGATATTCTTGGTCTTGAATCCAGAAGTCTGCGTATGTTACGTAGCGGTCAAAGATATTTTGGCCGTATTCAGAGTAAGACTCGAGATAGGCGGTCTGGATTTCTTTACCAATAAATTCGACGTAGCGAGGGACAAGGTAGCCTTTCAAAAATTCGAGATATTTTTCAGCGGTTTCTGTCGGGAACTGTTCGCGTTCAACCTGTTGTTCAATCACATAGAATAGGTGCACAGGGTTGGCTGCCACCTCGGTTTGGTCGAAGTTAAATACGCGTGACAAAATCTTAAATGCGAAACGTGTTGAGAGGCCATTCATGCCTTCATCGACCCCCGCATAATCACGATACTCTTGATAGCTTTTCGCCTTCGGGTCTGTATCTTTCAGCGTTTCGCCATCATAGACGCGCATTTTAGAGAAAATGGATGAGTTTTCAGGTTCTTTCAAACGAGAAAGAATACTAAACTGTGCCAACGTTTCGAGCGTGCTTGGTGAGCAAGGCGCGGCAGACAATTCGCTGTATTCAAGCAGTTTCTCATAAATTTTCACTTCTTCTGACACGCGTAGACAGTATGGCACTTTGACAATATAAACACGGTCGAGGAAGGCCTCGTTATTTCTGTTATTGCGGAATGTTTGCCATTCTGACTCGTTTGAGTGGGCTAGAATCATGCCATCGAATGGAATTGCAGAAAGGCCTTCTGTACCGTTAAAGTTGCCTTCTTGGGTGGCGGTTAAAAGTGGGTGTAGCACCTTGATTGGCGCCTTGAACATTTCTACGAACTCCATCAAACCTTGGTTAGCTTTACAGAGTGCACCAGAGTAACTGTAAGCATCTGGGTCATCTTGTGAGTAATGTTCGAGTTTACGAATATCAACTTTACCCACCAATGATGAAATATCTTGGTTGTTTTCATCACCTGGTTCAGTTTTAGCGACCCCGATTTGATCGAGGATAGAAGGGCGGACTTTGACTACTTTAAACTGGGTGATATCCCCACCAAACTCATGCAATCTTTTTGCCGCCCATGGCGACATTATTGATCTCAGGTAACGCTGTTCTATACCGTATTCTTTTTTCAAGATTTCGCCGTCTTCAGTGGCTTTAAACAAACAGAAAGGGTGGTCGTTCACAGGACTACGTTCTCCGTTAACACTTAGTACGTAGATTGGCATTAGTTCCATTAGTGCTTTGAGCTTTTCAGCAAGCGATGATTTACCACCGCCCACAGGGCCGAGCAGGTAGAGAATTTGTTTACGTTCTTCTAACCCTTGAGCCGCATGTTTTAGGTAAGAAACAATCTGTTCTATTGCGTCTTCCATTCCATAGAAGTCTTTAAAGGTCTTATAACGAGAGATAACACGATTCGAAAAAATGCGGCTTAGTCTTGGATCTTTCGCCGTATCAATTATCTCTGGTTCGCCAATTGCCATCAGTAGGCGCTCTGCTGCATTCGCATAAGCACTTTTGTCATCCTTACATAGAGCGAGAAACTCCTGTAACGACATCTCTTCATCTTTTGCAGCTTCATATCTTGATTGATAGTGATCAAAAATACTCATAGCAATTCCCCTTTCGATTACCACCGCTTTAAAAACAAATTCCTAACAAGTTAAGCGTAGATGGCAATTGTCGATTTTGCTTTAGGATTATGTGCTTATTTCCATTTACTACGGTATCAACAACGATATTTTTGATGGGAAGAGTGCTCGTCATATTAAAAAATAAGATCATGAAAATGTGCTAAATCGGACCAACTAAAGCGAGGTTTAATAAGTATTGATGGTATGTTCGCATACGCTTTTTTGACCGCAGCATAATGATATTTTTAAATGTTATATCCCATTAATTCACGGGGATGACGATGAAGAGTGGTTAGTTATTTATTCTGTTAATGATTATTTTGAACATTGTATTAAACTACTTAAGGCCTTATGATTGGTGAATTGATTTGCAATAAAGTAATAAGGCTAATATGCAACATCGTAAAATGTTGTTTCTGACTATCAGTTCCGCTCTGTTTTTTTCAAGTTATTCGCAAGCAGCGGGTTCATCGTGGTCGCTCGGAGGGGCCGTGGCTTACTCTCCTGCTGTTTATAAAGATACTGATTATAATACAACGGTGATTCCATTAATCGGATATGAAGGTGAGCATCTTTTTTTTCGGGGGTTTAGTGCAGGCTATCGTCTTTTGCCTGTGGGTTCTGAAAGGAATGTCATCTTTCGACTTGCTTACGACCCTCGCACTCTCAAGCCAGAAGATTCTGATAATGCGAAGATTCGACTATTAGACGAACGAAAAGCATCCGTTCTTGCTGGTGTGAGTTATCAGGTTAACACTAAGGCTGGTACTTTGGAGGCATCAGCAGGTACTGATGTGGGAGACCAACACAATGGCTTGTACGCAGAATTAGCATGGCGTTTACCGTTGCATTTTCGAGGCTGGGGAGTCACTCCCTCGATAGGTTATGCGTACAACTCAGAGAAGCTTAATAATCACCTCTATGGTGTGTCGAAAGCGGAAGAACAGAGAAGTAGTATCAAAGCGTTCGACGCAGACTGGGATGGCCACTATTTTATAGGTGCTTCGGCATATTTGCATTTAACGCGAAAGGTCCGGTTAACGGGCAGTATTCGTTATCTTAACTTAGATGGTGACTTAGCGGACAGTCCAATATTAGAGCGAGGTATCGCAACCACGGGCACCCTAGGGGTCTCTTACGTGTTTTAATTGGTAAAATAAAAAACCAAATGAGCCTTCTCACTTGGTTTTTTATTACTTTTACTACTGAAGCTTTGATTTATGCACTAAAAATTTGTGCCAATTCGTTTTCACATAGGTGGTATTGGCGAGGGCAGTTACGCCATGTTTGCAACATACGGCGGTATTTATCCAGCATCGGCATTTGGCTATTGAAGTGGTGGTCTGCTTTATCAAATTGTGGGTAAAGCCCCTCAGAATCGATCAGGAAGCGAACGTAGTGCACTTGCTGTACTTCGGTTGCTATATCAAATCCTAGGAACTGTAATCGGCGTTGATCCACATTGCTGCACTCTTCTGCGTCTAGCATATTGTGAGATTCTTGCATTGCATGGTACATCTCCATAATGTCGATGATCTCGCGGCACTCAGCTTCTGAAAGGCATCCAAAATCTTTATTTAATTCAAGCATATGCAATTCATAGCCGCGTTCTACGATCGTTTGCAGACGTTTGTATTTCGCCGCATTATTGGGATCAAGCTGAGACATTAGGTTGTATTGGTTTGATAGAATCAGACGTTGAGCGTTTGACATTTCCATGGTGACCTCACTAAATAATCTAATATATTTTTAATGTGCTTAGATTAACGCTTAAGACATGAGTGAAACATGATCTCAATACATATTTAATATGAAAAATGACAAGAATGATTGATTCCAGCCAAGGTGTGTAAGGCGAAGAGCTACTTTTTGTGATAGTGGTTGTATATGTAGTCTTTATCGGAGAAAACTCTGAGCCATTCGGGTTTGAAAACCGTCAATACGGCAAGCGACATACCATTGAGTAAACCTTCTGGAAAGGCGAGCAGAGGCACAAAAATAAAGTAATTATGCTGAATAACTTCCCAATCATAATGACCAACAGACAGATGGTAAAACGAATTAATCAGGAGATGTAAACTACCCGTTATTGCGCCGTTGAAAAAACCCGCAACGAAAATGAAAACAAAGAGATTTCGCGGTAAGTAGTGATAGCTTAAAATAAATACTAAGTGACTGATTAATATGGGGACTAGGGCAGAAAGCACTAAAGAGGTGGGTAATAATAACAATGAAATATCATGCAACCAATGATGAGCTAACATCGCTGGTATACTGAGGAGAAAAGCCATGCGCCAACCGTACATCATGGTTACAGTCGTTAAGGCGAGAAAGTGAATTTGCAGCCCTTCTTTTACCCCTGCTTGTGCAGACCACAGGATAGTAAGAAAAAATAATGTTGCTAACACAAGGTGTTGAAATGTTTTTTCTTTTTCAAGCTTGGGCCAAACTACTTTTCTCCAATCGGTTAGACAGTGGGCGAGTACTACCCAAAAGATAACGACCAGCGAGCCTAAATTAAACCAATCCATGTTTCTTCCTTTGCTGCGAACTTTGTGTAACCGCCTTCACCTATATTTTTAGTATAAAAATACCAGCATTATGCTGGTATTTTAAAGAGTTTCGGTTTGAAGTCGGTTTAGTATTTTACGTTATCATTGTACTGAGCAAGAATCGACTGGATATTATCCATGGTTTCCTTTGAAGGAGGGTTTACCTCTTCTAATGGGTATTCTAAGCCCAGCGCTTCCCACTTATGGGCTCCCAGTTTGTGGTATGGAAGTAACTCCACTTTCTCGACATTATCCATGTCTTTGATGAATTCACCAAGCATGTGAGCGGCCTCTGGATCGTCCGTATAGCCTGGTACGACAACATAACGAACCCAAGTTTTCTTTCCAATTTTCTGTAAGTAACGAGCAAAGTCCAATGTGCGTCTATTAGACACGCCGATAAGATCTTGGTGAACTTCATCTTTCATATGTTTGATATCAAGCATCACCAAATCGGTCGCGTCTAACACTTCGTCGATGATATCAGTGTGTTTACGAACATAGCCATTGGTATCCAGACAAGTGTGGATGCCCTCAGCTTGAGCTGCACGGAAAAAGTCACGTACAAACTCAGGTTGAAGCATTGCTTCACCGCCAGAACAAGTAACGCCACCCCCAGATGCATTCATAAAGTGGCGGTAACTTTTCGCTTCGGAAATGATTTCTTCAACCGTCACTTCTTTGCCATCATGCGTGTCCCAAGTATCGCGATTATGGCAATACTTGCAGCGCATCAAACAACCTTGCAAGAAAACGATAAAACGAATGCCAGGTCCGTCTACGGTACCACATGACTCAAATGAGTGAATACGACCAGCTGTTGACATCTTGTGCTCTCATTACTAATGAATTCTGGCTGTTATTTTATTACAAAAAGCAGGGTTAAAACAGCTTTGTAGGCTGTTAGGGTGAATTGAACCTTGCATCATAAAGTTATTTAGGAATAGGGCACGCTTATTTATTAAAGTAGCCATAACTTGATTGTCTATTGAAGGTTGATATTAATAAAGTGGATAGCTTAGCGCTTAGAAAAAGGCGAAAACAGAGAACGATCCCGTGCCATACACGTCAGTTTGAGATTCTTCATAGTCTGACGTTTTGACGGTGAATGCCAAGCTCGCGCCATAGTTTTGGTTATACCAAGTTGCACCCGCAACGGCACTGGCTTGCCAATTTTGCAGTGTGACGTCGTATGGCGCTGATGGCTCAGGAATTCCGGAACGATCGCCCTCGATGGTCATATCGTTAAAACTATACTGTCCCTCAAACCCGGTATATAAAAACCAGCTCGATGTGTTTTTTGCCAACATGCTGGCAGAAAAAGGACTTTCTGCACTAATATTCGCCGCGCCGATGCTGTTGGCTAAGTGTGTTCCCCAACGAAACATCACTCCTTGAGAGATGTTACTGCGGAAATTACCCACGTTAATGTCATTAACATTGGTGATTTCCCACTGCGTGCTTTGGCTATCGCTGCGCATCAGTTTATTGAAAGCTCGGTAGCCAACACTAAACGCTATTTCATCATCGATTTGGTAATCCCAACCCTGCGGGTCGGTTGAGCCAGTAATGCCGTGAACAATTTGTTGCGCTTTTTCTGATAGTGAGCTTTCGCCAGTCGCCCCAACCGTCAAGTTATAGCGAACGGTTTTATCATTAGCAATAGAAAGATAGTTGATTTCGGTATGCAAGTAACCAGCGTATGGGCGGTCATTTGCAAGAGGATAGTCAGCTTCGATATCACTCGGTGTCCACATTTTATGGCCAAGAACCAATTCTATTTTATCGATATTTGATGGTTCTGGGTTATTTAAACTCAACCATTTCCACTCGTTTTCTTTTTTGAGTTGGCCCGTTGCGTAGGAGAGGAAAATGCCATTGGTGTAATCTTGGTCAACACCAAAAATACCGTCGTTGTCGAGAGTGAAAGAAAGCGTAGACTTAGTGGATGCCATCGCAACCGGTGAAAGAAGAGTAAGAACAATTAATTTACTGAGTTTCATATACTTTATTTACTAATTTTTTTCGCATCATACGTAAGAATGTGGGCAAAATCTTTCGTAATATCACAACTTTCGTTCAAGAAATAAAAAAAGGGCTGATGCTTCATCGCATCAGCCCTTTTATATCACTAAAACGTTACATCGCTATGGTCTTATAGAGACTCAGTGAATGTACGTGCGATTACGTCAGCTTGTTGCTCTGTAGTTAAAGAGTTAAAGCGAACAGCGTAACCTGAGACACGAATTGTTAGCTGAGGGTATTTCTCAGGGTGTTTAACCGCGTCTTCTAGAGTTTCTCGGTTAAGAACGTTCACGTTTAGGTGTTGACCGCCTTCAATTCCAGACTCGTGGTGGAAGTAACCATCCATTAAACCAGCAAGGTTAGCGCGCTGTGAATTTTCATCTTTACCTAGTGCATTTGGCACGATAGAGAAAGTGTAAGAGATACCATCTTGTGCGTCAGCAAACGGCAGTTTTGCAACTGAAGTTAGTGATGCAACAGCGCCTTTCTCATCACGACCGTGCATTGGGTTTGCACCTGGAGCAAATGGAGCGCCAGCACGACGGCCGTCCGGAGTGTTACCCGTTTTCTTACCGTATACCACGTTTGAAGTGATAGTAAGAATTGACTGAGTAGGGATTGCATCACGGTAAGTCTTAAGCTTACGGATTTTGCCCATGAATACAGAAACAAGTTCACATGCGATGTCATCAACGCGTGGGTCGTTGTTACCGAATTTAGGGTAATCACCTTCGATTTCGAAATCGATCGCTAGACCGTCTTCGTCACGGATAGGCTTAACTTTTGCGTATTTGATTGCAGACAGAGAGTCAGCCGCAACAGATAGACCAGCAATACCACAAGCCATAGTACGCTTAACGTCACGGTCATGTAGAGCCATTAGTGCCGCTTCGTAGCTGTACTTGTCGTGCATGAAGTGGATGCTATTTAGCGCAGTCACGTATTGCTTCGCTAGCCAATCCATGAAGTGGTCCATTTTGTCCCAAAGTTCATCGTAGCTCAAAACATCGCCTTCGATCTTAGGCATGTTTGGACCCACTTGGATTTTTAGCTTCTCATCCACACCACCGTTGATGGTGTAAAGCATGGTTTTCGCAAGGTTAGCACGAGCGCCGAAGAACTGCATTTGCTTACCAACAACCATTGGAGATACACAACATGCGATAGCGTAGTCATCTGACTCCATATCTGGACGCATTAGGTCATCATTTTCGTACTGGATTGAAGAGGTATCGATTGATACTTTCGCACAGAACTTCTTGAAGCCTTCAGGTAGTTTCTCAGACCACAACACAGTGATGTTTGGCTCTGGAGAAGGACCCATGGTGTATAGCGAGTTTAGGAAACGGAAGTTTGTACGAGTCACTAGCGTACGACCATCAAGACCCATACCACCCATAGATTCTGTTGCCCAGATTGGGTCGCCAGAGAACAGGTCATCGTACTCAGGAGTACGTAGGAAACGAACCATACGTAGCTTCATGACGAAATGGTCGATCATTTCTTGAGCTTGTTCTTCGTTGATGCGGCCAGCAGCGATGTCGCGCTCGATGAACACGTCTAGGAACGTAGAAGTACGGCCTAGAGACATTGCTGCACCGTTTTGAGACTTAACCGCTGCTAGGTAACCGAAGTAAGTCCATTGAATGGCTTCTTGCGATGTTTCTGCCGGACGAGAAATGTCGAAACCGTATTTCGCTGCCATCTCTTTGATTTGACCTAAAGCGCGATGTTGCTCTGCGATTTCTTCGCGAAGTTGCATCGTCATGTGTAGATCTTCGCCATTCTCAAAGCGCTCTTGTAGAGATGAGAATTGAGCAAATTTGTCCTTCATTAAGAAATCAATACCGTATAAAGCAATACGACGATAATCACCAATGATACGACCACGACCGTAAGCATCAGGAAGACCAGTCAATACGCCAGACTTACGACACTTCATGATCTCTGGAGTGTAAATGTCGAAAACGCCTTGGTTGTGTGTTTTACGGTACTCTGTGTAGATTTTCTTAACTAGTGGGTCAAGCTCACGGTTGTAGGCTTTGCATGAGCTTTCAACCATGCGGATACCACCATTAGGGATGATCGCACGTTTTAGAGGAGCGTCAGTTTGAAGACCTACGATAGTTTCGAGATCTTTTTCGATGTAGCCTGCATCGTGAGCAGTGACGGTAGAGATAATTGAAGTATCGAAATCAACAGGAGCGTGAGTCGCGTTCTCTTGTTTGATACCTTCCATTACCTTAGCCCAAAGCTTGTTAGTCGCTTCAGTACCTTCAGAAACTAGGAAAGATTCGTCGCCTTCGTACGGAGTGTAGTTCTTCTGAATGAAATCACGAACGTTTACTTCGTTTTGCCAGTCGCCTGCAGCAAAACCTTCCCAAGCTTTAGCAAATTGCTCTGCCATGACATACCTACCTTTTTAGTAGAAAAAAATACGTACTGCTTCGCCGTTGAGCCAGCTATCCCCAATTGAAGAGGGGAACAGTACACTCTTATGAATAACAATATTTATAGTCTTAAATTTAAATAACCGGATCATAAAACGATAAATATTGTCACTATTTAAAATGTCTCTCTTTTTAAGCAACAGTTAGAGGTTAAACTAAAATTTTTTTGTAAACCTTAAACTAAATCAATAAATCCTCAACAATCTCGATAAAAAGAGGGTAGCGACTAGCGCTACCCACACATTTTTTGAGCGATTGGCATTACAACCAAGACTGAATACCATATTGGCCTTCAAGCATACCAACTGCAAGCATAGCGACCAAACAAATGGCAAACACACAGATAGGGATAATAATCTTGTCAGCAAAAGAAAGGCGTGAAGCGCGTTCTTTGTCACCGATTAGGCCATTGTTGTCTAAGAACATCGTTAGTGCCCAAGCCAGTACAGGGTTGGTCATGATAGAAGCGAAGATACAAATACCAGCTGCTTGTGAGTCTTTGGTGTCACGAACCATTTGCATCCCTGCCTCTAATAGAGGTAGAGAGACACCAACAAGAAGTGCAACACGCATGACTGGAGGCCATACCGCAACATCCATTGGGAAGCCCAGAATCGCAACGATAATACAGAACGAACCAAGTAGAATCGCACCAGCAGGAATAGGGCGCTTGGCAATGGCCGCAGGGATCATGTAAGTACCCCAAGAGGAAGTGATGTTACCGCCACCGACAGCCGTACCTACCATCTGACGAACAGAACACATACTCATCGTGTCATCAACATCCATGAGCACTTTTTCAGTCTTCTTAGGGTAGTTCAGTTCTTGGAAAATGCGGTGGCCTAGGAAATCAGGTGACCACATTGCTACTGCTAGAATCGCAAAGGGTAGAGAGGCGATGAAATGTTCTACGTTTGGTAGACCAAGCATCCAACCTTCTTCTGTGCTGCCCCACCAGTAAACAGGGTTTAGATTTGGTATACCCATTTCAGTTTCGAATTTAATGTCAAAACCTGCGCCAAGAACTAAAGCGATTGCTAGGCCTGTGAATGCACAAACGGGAATGGCTAACCAACGCTTGTTTACCTTTGCAAGGTATGCGTAAATCGCAACAGTGATGCCAAGTACAATCAGACCTACGTACCCCATGCTACCCGCTTCAACCGTTGAAGATTGAAGCCCAACAGCCCAATCTTGGATTGAAGTAATTTGGCTCATGGTACCTGTCAGGCCAAGGAAAATAAGTAAGCCACCTGCCGTCCCTTCGGACGTGAGGTTAACAAGCTTCGACCCGCCTTTTAAGAAACTTAAGATTAGACCAAACACCCCGATAAGAATTGCTAGAGCAAGGGGATGAGCGCCCGCCAATGCGATGGTGCCTATCAAAGGAATCATTGGGCCGTGGTTACCAGCAAGGTTTGCACGTGGGTTTAGGAAACCCGAAGAGATGATACAAAAAAGAAGTGCCGGGATTAGCATTTCCACACGTGCAACTTCGATAGCGAAGTCTTTACCCAGATTGATATGATCCCATGAGGCGGTAAGGCCCTCAGCCCAAGACATCATTACTGCTGAATACATGGCGATAATGCCAATGGTACCAGCAAGTGCAGGAACAAGATCTTCAAGCTCAAAACGGAAGTCACGACCTGGCAAGTTTAAGCCGAAACGACGCGGCTTCATAATTTGTAGTTCGTGGTCTAGGTAGTCTGAACGGCTTGCGAACTCAGATGCTGGACGGTGAAGCTCACGGTAGCTCTTGGTCTCGATATCTGAATCAGAGTGCGCTTTATTAACTGCGTCTGACATAGATTCCTCATATATTTTAAAGTTATGAATTCTTCATTCAATTGTGTTAGCCCGCATCCTGCGGCACGCTTATGCTAGCTGTTATTAGATTTGTTGCACGTCGGTATTGTGCCTAAGCATAGCTAATAACTTATTGTGTTGAGGCACAAAAAAATCCTCATCTTTTGGCTGGAGTCTAACAAGATAGTCATTTTTGGTGATTGATTTAGATCACTTTAAGAATAGATGTGAAATAAAACTACATAAAGTGTCTAACATGAGAATGTGACGGTGATCTCTGGTGTAAATTAATTACACATGTTGCATAAAATTAGAAGTTTTAACATTGGTTATCTTATAAGCATGAAGTGGAATATTAATATTGACGATAAAGCTGGCTTTATTCTTGCTAAATACTGAACAAAGACGATTTTGGGTTAATTATTGCCGCTCAGTTTAGGAAGAAGACATGAAACAACGTAAAGTAATGCCACTTGTGGCTATCATCTCGGGGTTAATCGTTGGTTGCGGAGGTGGCGGAGGTGGAGGAGGTGGAGGAGGTGGTGGCACACCTCAAACAGCGTTTAATTTCACTTTTGTTGCGCCAAAGACACAAGCACTCTCAAGCAATGGCGCATGTACAATTTATGGTCGTTTCGAGTCAAACAATGTTGAGAAAGTACTGAATTATCATAAATTGGGTGGTGTTTTAGATACCCAGTTAACAGCTTATTACACTGATTCATCAGGTAATCGTATTGGTGATTTGGTAACAGCAAGTAATGACAAGTTGACAGTTATTCTGCAAACTATTCCAGACGGTGGCAGTGTTACCATTCAAGAGGTAAATGGCACTGTTATTAACGCTATTACCTTTTCAAAAGATCTTTTGGAATCTGAGTCTTCTTTGAGAAACGTGTACCTATCTGCAGATGCGAACGTAAGTAATACGACCTGTCTGACAGGAAATAACGATTCACAAGTTACTAAGGCTAATTTGGACTACAAAACTGCGGAAGATGCTTCAGGTAATCCATATTCTACTTTCTACTTTGATTCTCAATTAGAAACCGTAACGGCGAACGAATCGCGCTTTACCAAGGGTGAAAGTTTACCAGCGGTTAGTACTGAAAAAACGATGGTAGCTCAATACCGCAATGCTTCACGCTCTTCTTTGTACCAATATGGTTTCGAAGACTGGACCGATGGCCGCATGGTATTTGCAGGAACGCCTTCGACGCCTATGGTAAGTACGTCAGGTATCAATTTTTCAAAGATAGATATTGATACAATCTACAAAAACTTTTCTTACCGTTTAGCTGAAGTGCCAAAGACAAGTGAGTTTTATCACCCTGATGCATTGAAAGGTGATATTTGGACATTTAGTGTAGAAGGTACTATTGCAACGCCTGGATGGACAGCAGCATACACAGACAAAGTTTCTGAAAACTGGAGCATTATTGTTGATGACCGCTCTCTATTTTCAGTAACGGATACCCAGAACGCGAAGCCAGGTGTATCAAACAGTGTTGTTGATCTAACTGACAGTATTGGTTTGGGTCGAGAAAACGGGTTACAGCGCGTGAGCTATCAGCAAGGCACGATGGTTGGAGCAACGCCATACGTTGTTCGCCATTCTGTTTACTCGCTGATAGAAGGAAGTATCGTTGTTCCTAACTTAGAGTACTCAAGTGTTCCTTCTGGTGCCCGAGGTGAGTTAGTTATCTCTAATAACTCGTTGATTACCCAGAGCTATGTGTTTACCGATGAAAAAGCAGACGTTAAAGCTGCCGACTTTCTCACTGCTTTTGCCAATGGTGATGGCTCTGATACCGAAAAAGATGTACTCGGTGTAGTAATGAATGAGAAGCAAGTTCGTGATATGAAGAATCGAATCGCGCAGACGAAAACGTTGCTTTTAGAGAGAACCAATTAACACTTTTGTAAATATAAAAAAGCCCCTTTGAAAGGGGCTTTTTTATATTTAATATTCAACTTTTGAAGAATAAGTTGCTATATATTGCATGTTAATTTATCTATCGTATCTTTCTATTCGAATTGTTTAGGTTAATAATTTGTTGCAAGTCTCAAGGGGTGGTGCTAATTTGAACTGAATTAGAAAGGGCGGAGTCCCTTAGCAGTGATAGAAATACAGGGAGTAGGGCGCATGAATGATGTACCAGCGCTAGATATAAAAGACCTGCACAAAACATTTGGACAAAATGAAGTTCTTAAGGGAATTTCTCTTTCCGCACACAAAGGGGATGTTATCTCCATCATTGGCTCTTCCGGTTCTGGTAAGAGTACCTTCCTTCGATGTATCAATTTATTAGAAACACCAACTGCAGGTGAAATTTGGGTGAACGGTGAGCTTATCCAAATGAAGAATAATCGTGCTGGTGAATCTGTACCTGACAACGAAAAGCAAGTACAACGCATTCGTTCTCGTCTTGCGATGGTGTTTCAAGGGTTTAATCTTTGGTCGCATCTCACTGTGCTAGAAAATGTCATCGAAGCTCCTATTCATGTTCTTGGGATAGCAAAAGCCCAAGCGATTGAAAATGCAGAGGCATTACTTAAGAAAGTGGGCCTGTATGAGCGTAAAGATTATTACCCTGGCCATCTATCTGGTGGTCAGCAACAGCGTGCTGCCATTGCTCGAGCATTGGCAGTCGATCCTGAAGTCATGTTATTTGATGAACCAACCTCAGCACTAGATCCGGAACTTGTTGGGGAAGTGCTAGGGGTAATGAGAGATTTAGCAGATGAAGGGAGAACGATGCTGGTTGTCACGCATGAGATGGCGTTTGCTCGCGACGTCTCTAATCATGTGATGTTTCTGCATCAGGGTTTAGTGGAAGAGCAGGGAAAACCAGCTAAGCTGTTTACAGAACCAGACTCAGAACGATTACAACAGTTTATCTCCTCTATCTATTAATATTCTTCAGGCGGCAGGCTTTTGCCACCTAAGCCAACACAACAAACAAAACCAATATAATAGCAATCACAGGAGTATGGAAATGAAAAAGTGGTTATTAGCAGCAACATTGGCTGCAACGGCAATATCGGGGGTCGCTCAAGCGAAAGAATGGAAAACGATTCGCTTCGGCATTGAAGGTGCTTACCCTCCTTTTAGTTGGACAGAAACGGATGGATCTCTACAAGGCTTTGACGTCGACATGGCGAATGCTCTTTGTGAAGAGATGCAAGTTAAATGCAAAATTGTTGCTCAAGATTGGGATGGCATCATACCGTCACTACTTGCGAGAAAGTACGACGCGATTATTGCTGCCATGTCTATTACCACAGAACGTAAGAAGAAAGTGGATTTCACGGGGAAATACGCGCTTATTCCAAACAAATTTATCGCTAAAAAAGGTGCGAACCTAGACTTTGATAACCTAGATGGTAAGAAAATCGCAGTGCAACGCGCGACGACTCACGACAAATACCTCACAGACAACTACGGTGACAAAGTTGAGGTCGTCCGTTATGGATCTTTTGATGAAGCTTACCTAGATCTTGCTAGTGGACGAGTTGTTGCAGTGCTGGGTGATGCATCTGCTTTAGAAGAAGGTGTACTTAATAAGGCGGGTGGTGAAGCGTACGAATTTGTTGGCCCGTCACTCACTGATCCTAAATGGTTTGGTGAGGGCTTTGGCATTGCCGTCCGTAAACAAGATAAAGATTTAACGAAAAAGCTTGATGCGGCGATATTGTCACTACGTGAGAAAGGGGTTTACCAAGAAATAGCAGGTAAATACTTTAACTACGATGTTTACGGTGAATAAACCGTAATTAAACGGCCGTTGGCTTGTTCCTAGAAGTAGTCAACGGTCGATTTTGAGTTTTAGGGATTAGGAACTCACCTATGCTGGATTTACAAGGATATGAAGCCTCCATCCTAAAAGGGGCTTTGGTAACCATAGAAGTCGCTGTACTTTCCCTTCTGCTTGCTGTCATTCTGGGTATGGCTGGCGCGTTAGCTAAGTTAGCACCATACAAGTGGGCCAGAGCGATTGCGACTCTTTACACCACCATAATTAGGGGGATTCCGGACTTAGTACTGATGATGCTGATTTTCTTTGGTGGGCAAATACTGTTAAACAACAGCCTTTACTCTATCAACGAAACGCTCAACGAATGGTTTGCTTCTAGTAATCCAAACCATGAGTGGACTTCTTACTTGCCCGATTATATTGACGTCAGTCCGTTTATCGCTGGGGTGATCACCATAGGCTTTATTTTTGGTGCCTACATGGCAGAAACATTTCGCGGCGCAATTATGGCGGTTGATAAAGGCGAGCTAGAAGCCGCAAAAGCTTATGGCATGAGCTCTATTTTATCGTTTAGAAGAATTTTGTTACCTCAGATGATCCGTCATGCATTGCCTGGGTTTGGGAATAACTGGTTAGTACTGCTTAAAACCACGGCGTTAGTTTCTATCATTGGTTTAGATGACATGGTGAGAATAAGTTCTTTGGCCGCTGGGACGACGAAAATGCCGTTTACCTTTTACATGGCAGTTGCGCTTATCTTCCTATTATTTACCAGCGTTTCTACAGGTTTACTTAAACTTGTTGAGCGTAAGTTCAGTATTCATGCGAGGTAAGTCATGGATTTTTCTTTGATAATCGAAAGTTTGCCAATCTACCTCCAAGGGCTCTGGACGACCGTTTGGTTGGTGGGGTTAGCGCTGGTGGTTGGCTTGTGTGTCTCTATTCCGCTAGCCGTTGCACGCAATAGCACTAACTACTTACTGAGTTTGCCTTCTTGGGGGTTCATTTATTTTTTCCGTGGTACGCCACTATTGGTTCAGTTGTATTTGATTTATTACGGTATGGACCAATTTTTTCCAGTAAAAGATACATTATGGGAAAACGCGTGGTTTTGTGCGTTGGTTGTCTTTATCTTTAATACCTCGGCCTATACTGCAGAAATTATTCGCGGTGCGATTAATGGTTTGTCAAAAGGTGAGGTAGAAGCAGCCAAAGCATATGGGATGAGTAAGTTTATGACATATAAGCGTATTATCTTACCAAGCGCCCTACGTAGAGCATTGCCTGCGTATTCGAATGAAGTTATTTTCATGCTGCACGGTAGTGCGGTCGCGGGTATCGTTACTATTATGGACCTAACTGGAGCTGCGCGTTTAGTGAATTCACGTTATTACGCCCCATTCGAGTCTTTTCTGACAGCGGGGCTTTTCTACATGGCACTGACCTTTATTATATTATGGTGCTTTAAACTCGCAGAAAAACGATTTCTGGCATACCTTCGCCCACTCAGTTAGTCATTGATTTAAAATGGTACCTATATAGAGGTGCCACTTTTACACCTTCATTTTGATACCTTCATCCCTACTTTTCTATTTGATCTAAAAGACAATTTCTTTACCTAGAGTATTTACATTAAACTTGGATAAACCCATTGTTTAGTGAGTAAAAGTGAAAAAAACAATTCTATCGTTGGGCTTTGCCGCCATCGCCACTGGATGTGGTGGGGGAGAGTCACAATCAAATACCCAAGTAAAACCAACGCCAACGCCAGTTCAACAAGCGTTGGAAACTGGCAATGCACTATTCGTTTCTGAACCGAACGATTTCATCCGCAAAAGTCGTCAGGTCGTCGAAGCACATAAAAAGCAGGCTAACGCGATTAAATCCGCTATCGCGAAAAAACTATCTGGATTGTATTGGGACCCGACTCATGATGCTGCGATTTTGGCACCTAAGTATGGATTCAACAGCACGATTTTGATGACTAATAAGGCAATGGCAAGCGGTTACAAAGACCAAACCTTGTCAATTGGCGTTGCAGGAGAGCAGACCAACGGTCAACGTTACGCGGTATTAGGTAGTAACCCATTTCGCACCAAGCAACGTTTTCCTGATTCTTCTAATGCAGCGATGACTCAATGGTTAAATAACCTAGTTACTTGGCTTTCTAACGGCTCGACATCAAACGTCGTGATTGCGCAAATGGATCAGTCCCACTACTTCCCTGATGAGCAAGCCACGCGCAATTGGCTAAAAGATAATATTTCACAAGAGTTGGATGTTAACGATGCTAATCAGTGTGATGGTTCGAAGCTACTTAGCTGTTTGAAGACGAATACACCGAACTTGTTGATTTTGTCGCAACATCTGCGCTCAGGAGACAGCAACCAGCAGGTGCTGGATGCGCTGTCTTACGCTGAGCAAGCCAAAATTCCTGTTCTCTATCTGCATTGGGATGGCGGATTAACTGAGCTTGGTCGAGACGTTTTGGAAAAACTTCATGTTGATTACGTGGGAGATAATTACTGGCGTAAGTTAAGCTTAGTCGATTGGGCGCCTTCATCCTTAATGAACGTTGTGCCGGATTCTGTGGTTACGCAACAAGCGTTGTTGTCTCGTTTTGAATCTCAAAATTTCAATGTTGACTTGTCACAGTGCGATGATAAATCTTGCCCTGATACTGCGAATATGGATGGTCAATTTTATGCTGGAGCAAACAGTATTCGGCAGTGGCTGAAAAAGCATGATGAACAAAAGCTCTCATTGTTTGACCAAGACGGCTACCAATACGAAAAACTTATGGTGTTGCTGGCGGATCATTATCGTCAAACGATAACATTCCCAATGGACAAGCAATCAACTGAAACGACCGAGTTCCTGAAGTCATACTTTGCCGATTACGTGCAATACAACAGCCGAAACGTTAATCCCAAACAGCCAAATATGGGTAACTTCAGTCGCAGTGAGTTTGGCTCTGAAGTGAAGAGAATCAGTGCTACGATTAATATGGAATCAAAGCGTAACTTCCGCTCCGCTGGTGTGTATGCGCTTCCCGGGGAAACCTTTACGGTCACACGTAATGACAGCAATGATGTGACGACCAAAATTGTCATTAACAGCTTAAGAAGTGGCGCAACTCATGAGTTCAGCAAAGATGGTTACACTCGACCAAAAATGCTGACTTCATTCGCCTATGAAGTGAAGCTGGGTGAAGCCATCACTCTAACTTCACCTTATGGTGGGCCGATCCAAGTTCACTTTGACAACAATGATGTGCCAGTAGAGCTAACATTTAGCCATGTAGCGCAACATCCTGTATGGAGAAGTGCGAAGAACAACGATACGTTTATTCAACAGCTTGAGGCAAACTTGTTCGATTGGGCTGAGTTGATCACGCCTGGATTTGAAGTGCACGCTAAGCGAGACAAAATGCTTGAATCTGTTAACGATGCAACGTGGCCGACACCAGCCGCAATGGCGCTTGCGACAGAAGAGTATGCCCACAATTACCCACATGTTCTGGCTGGTTTCCAAGGGCCGGGTATCAATGAAGTTCCAGAAATTATCCAATATGCCAAAAATCAAGGCTGGGAAATCGCCAACATTGATATGGTGAAGCATATGAATGCTGACCAAGCAACATGTGGCTACGGCTGTTCTGGCAACCCATATGATGCATATTGGGCATTCAGCCCGCTTGGTCACGGTGATTTACATGAGCTTGGTCATGGCTTAGAAAAAGGTCGATTCCGATTTGCTGGTTGGGAAGGACACTCAACGACTAACTATTACTCTTATTATAGTAAGTCTCGTTTCTTCCAGAATACGGGGAAAGTTTCAACTTGCCAAAGCTTAGACTTCAAAGGCCAGTTTGAACTACTGCAATCTAGCCGAACCCAAGCGGATCCAAATGCGTATATGGCAGAGAAAAATCAAACCAGTTGGAGTTGGGGCGCTCGTGTTTATATTCAAATGATGATGGCGACACAGCATGCAGGCGTGCTTAAAAATGGTTGGCATTTATTGGCGCGATTGCACCTGATCGAGCGTGAGTTTAACCGCTTAAAATCGGATGATGCGCTTTGGAATGAGAGACGATTGAGTATTGGTTTCGCCAATTACTCTCGTGAGGAGGCAAACAGCATCTCAAACAATGATTGGTTGCTTATTGCTCTGAGTTCCGTTGCTCAGCGAGATATGACGAGCTATTTAGATATGTGGGGCTTCTCTTTCTCGGAAAAAGCAAAACAGCAGGTTGTGGCGCTGAATCTAACGCCAATGCCTCTCACTTACTTTGCAAGTAGTAATACTGGCTACTGTTTGAATGAATTTGCTCAAATACCAGTCGTTATCGACGGTCAATCGCCTTGGCCGCTTAACTAAATTCAAACAGCTATTTAGCAGACACAAAAAGGGAGACATTGTCTCCCTTTTTACCAGAGGTTAGCAAACCTATAGCTATGTACTATTTGAATGTCGACCAAATTGGGGCGTGGTCGGAAGGCTTTTCAATGCCACGGAGCTCATAGTCGATACCAGATTCAATGCATTTTTGCGCTAGGGAAGGGGTCGCTAAAATGACGTCGATCCGTAGGCCACGGTTGTCATCAAAGCCGCGTGAACGGTAGTCAAACCATGAGAAACGATCATTCACTTGTGGGTATAGCTGGCGGAAAGTGTCCACAAAGCCCCAATCTAACAAGGTTTTCAGCCATTCACGTTCTTCAGGTTGGAACGAACACTTACCGGTTTTTAACCAGCGTTTACGGTTTAGTTCACCAATGCCAATATCAGCATCAATAGAGCTGATATTGATATCGCCCATCACGATTAACTGTTCATCATTGCTATGGTGATCGTTTAAATAAGTCATCAAATCTTTGTAGAACTGGCGCTTGTAAGGGAATTTAGTCTCGTGACTGATGTTCTCCCCTTGAGGGAAGTAACCATTAAGAATCGTAACCTTGCCACCATTATCATCTTCAAACGTTGCCATAATCATGCGTTTTTGATGTTCTTCATTATCGGTCGGAAACCCTTTTTGTACGCTGATTGGCTCTTGTTTACAAAGCATCGCTACACCGTAATGTGCTTTTTGACCGTGAAAATACACTTTGTAACCCATGGCTTCGACATCTTGAATCGGGAACGCGTCATCATGAACTTTAATTTCTTGGAGGCCGATAACATCAGGTTGGTGTTTATCGATAAGCGCTTGGAGTTGGTGCAGTCGTGCACGAAGACCATTGATGTTAAAGCTGATTACTTTCATTTTTTATCCTTATTAAGGGCATACTTTTTATGGATGGTATCACTGCACGTTTGCACTGCAAATGATTCTCAACGAAAGAAGTGAGGGGAGAATGTAGAGACTTTACTGCTTAGCTTTTATTTTGTTTTCCAAATCCGATTGCACAATTTTTAATGCATTAAGGGCCGCTTCAGGAGTAATGTCGTTAGATTCAAGCAAATAGATTAAATCGACAGCCAGTTTGATTTCTTCTGGGGCTTCATCAAGAGGGGAGATGGGTTGATCTGACATTATTGATGTTTTTCTCTGTGAGTGATTTGGTTTTCGAGTTTGAGCAAAGCGGCTTCGCAACGTGCCAGTCGTTGTTCTGTGGCTAGCAAGGTCTTTTGCGCTTCAGCTCGGATAAAACTTGGTGACGTTTCTACAGCCCGTTCTTTTTCTAAAACCATCTCTCGCAAGCGCCTTGCCCACTCTTGGTGTTGAGCGAGTTCTTGGTATAACACATTGATTGGTTTTCGAAAGTGGCTGCTATGTTTGATCTCGTTCTTACGAATTTTCGTGGTTGAGATTTCCCGTTGTATTGCACCGATCTGTGCGACTAACCGTTCTGTGAGGTATTCTGCACGTAAAGCCGTTAGCTTCTCTTCCTCTTGTTCGCGGATGATGGCACTCAATGTTGATTTTGCTTCTTTTACACAAGGCGTTAATAATCGAGAACGACAATGAAACAGGCGCTCATCAAAAAGTGATACGTGATGTTCGCCTCTTTGGCGATCAAGTATCGCGGCTTGTTTCGCCATTTGTTCTAAATGTTCGGAAAGCTGAGCAATATTCATTAAAAACCTACAAACCATGCGTCATAAGCCAATTTAATGGCAAGTACGCTGACGACAGTAACAAACACAGGACGAATGAACTTTGAGCCAAAGCGAATAGCAGAGTGTGCTCCAACAAACGCTCCAGCCATTAAGCAGACGCCCATCGTTAAGCCTAGCATCCAATTGATGTGGCCAAGAGCAGCAAAAGTGATCAGTGACGTAAAGTTACTGGTAAAGTTCATCGATTTTGCTAATCCTGAAGCCAGCAGGATATTGAGGCGATAAAGAGCCATGGAGCTGACCGTCCAAAATGCACCAGTACCAGGACCCGCTAAGCCATCATAAAAGCCAATTGAAAAACCTTGCAAGTACTGTTTTCTATTGAGTAAGGGGCATGGCTCTGGCGTTGGGCTTTGGTGCGTCGACTTTGGTGTTTTATGAAACACCGTATAAAGCGCAGCCGCTAAGATAATCAGAGGCAATACCTTCTCTAACCAGTCAGTGCTGATCGCATCCACAAAAAGAGTCCCCAAGGCGGCCCCGATCAGGGTTGCAACAAAAGCTCTCCGCCAACATTGAGGTCGAAACAAGCGTTTTTTGTAGTAAGTAAATGCTGCAGTTGAAGAGGCAAATGTTGCCGCTAACTTGTTCGTTCCTAGGGCGATATGAGGCGGTAAGCCCAAGGATAGTAACGCAGGTACCGTTAGCATGCCGCCACCGCCTGCAACCGCATCAATAAATCCAGCAATAAAAGCGACAAGCGCCAACACCAACAGCATGGTTGGCTCAATCATTTCCATAAATGGTGTTTCTTCTAATGTTCTATTTTACGTTTAAATGGAGGCAGTGAGTCGAGTAAGGCTTGTCCGTAGCGTTTTGTCACTAGGCGTCGATCAAGGATTGTTACTCTACCAGAATCTCGTTCCTTGCGCAGTAATCGACCTACGCTTTGAATCAGCTTTTTACTCGCGTCTGGTACCGTGATTTGCATAAACGGATTGCCGCCTTTCTTTTCGATATACTCAGAATGAGCCTGTTCGACAGGAGAGGTCGGGACACCAAATGGAATCTTAGTAATCACCAAGTTTTCAAGCAGTTCACCAGGCAAATCTAACCCTTCAGAGAAACTACCAGTACCAAATAGGATGCTGGTTTTATTTGATTCGATTAGTTTTTTATGTTTTTTGATGATTTCTTGACGAGAACTTTCGCCTTGGACTTGCAAAGCCCAACCTTGCTTAATGAACCCTGAAGAGAGAGCTTTCGCTACTTGGTTCATTTGCCAATAGGAGGAGAATAATACCAAGTTAGCCTTCTTGTCTTCCAAGTACTTAGGCAATATATCGATAAGATATTCAGTAAATTGAGGTGCTGGTGGTTCATACTTCATTGCTGGTATGAGCAGTTCTGCTTGATTTTGATAGTCAAACGGTGAAGCCAGTGCCAAAAATTGCGTGCCAGATTCTGGTTTGCCATCAATGCCAACTTGATGGCAGAAGTAATGGAAAGAGTTCAAGGCGCGCATTGTCGCGGACACTAACACCGCGCCAATACAACGGCTCCAAATTTTTTGGTCGAGTTGCCATCCTACTTCAAGTGGAGAGACACTAACAATGAAGTCACCTTCACGGTCTGGGTGCACCTCTAACCATCTCGCTAAAGGCGCGCCTTTTTCGCGAGTGGGTTCAGCCATCAAGTGCCATACTTGCGCCAGGTTATCCAATCGCTGAATATAAAAACCTAATTCGGCGAGTGCGGGTTCTGCAAGCTTGGTTGACAGTTCACCATCTTTTACTCTTTCTGCAATCAGCTCGGAGATTTTAACCACACTTTGGTTCGCTTTTTTGCTTGATTGTTTTAGTTCTTTCGATTGGTTTTCTAGCCAAGAGGGTAGTTCACCGTGTTCAAATCGAAAAACTTTTTCCTCAAAATGTTCGGGGTCGAATTGTTTGGTCAGTTGACTCAACGCAGGGATGAGACTTTGAACGGATTCTTGTAGATCATTACGGAATCGAACCACGCGTTTTTCATCGGCCAGAGAAGAAAATTTACTAATCGATTGATTCAGCTTCTCTAACCAAGCTGCAGCGCCTTTTAGACTTGCAGAGGCGGATGCATGATCGCGTGCGACATGTGGTAGGTGATGAGCTTCATCAAAAACGTACATGGTATTTTCAGGCTCTGGCAAAATGACGCCGCCACCTAAATCAGCATCTGCCATCACTAACGAGTGGTTTGCAATGATGACATCATTTTTATCAAGTTCTGAGCGTGCTTTTTGAAATGGGCAACCACGATGCCCAGGTAAACTGTTGTTGCAACTGTGCTTGTCGCTGACGATCAGCTGCCATAGTTTATCGTCAATCGGTTTTGGCCATGAGTCGCGATCACCATCCCACTTACCTTGGGCAAGAGAACGATACATTGTTTCTAGTAAATCGAGGTCTTTTTTCTTGGGTTTCGTTTCGAACATCGCGAGCTGGCCACCATCAACCCCACTGGCTGTCGCAAGCTTTTCCGCACAGCAATAACGTTGGCGGCCCTTCGCCAAAATAAATGAGAATTCTTGGTCGGTAATTCGACGAAATAAAGGAAGATCTTTATTGATAAGCTGTTCTTGTAGGGCGACAGTCGCTGTTGAGATGACCACCTTTCTATTGTTATGAACAGCAATAGGAATGACGGCCATCAAATAGGAGAGTGACTTGCCGATCCCTGTTCCTGCTTCTGCAACCAGTACTCGGTTGGATTTATGATACTGACCACAAAGCGTTTTTGCGATTTCAGCGACAAGATAGTTTTGTGCTCTTCTTGGAACAAAGTTATCAAGTTGAGCTTGCAGGTTTTGATAGCTATTACGAATCGATTTTTGAATGTTACTGGTCAGCATACGAGCCTCAAATGCGTTGGAGGCGAATAGTAGCACACATCACTAGATGTTCAGTAGTTCACAAAACGGAATGCTTTTCTGAGGAAAATAGATCTTCTTCACAAAAAAACATTGAACCTTATTTAAATGAAATTAATTTCACTATGTAAAAAATATAAAGCTTCAAAATAACCATTTTTGCAAAACAATATCCCGTGTAAATTTATTTTTTTGATTTTTTTGGTGTAAAGTTTCAGTTATTAAGGGTTGCATCAATTACTGCAAAGCTAAGTGATTGTTTAGATGTTCGTCGAATAAATAAAGGTAAATTATTTAAGTTGTTGTTTTTTATTTGTATTTTTATTTTTTTATATTGCTGTTTAGGGAGTTTGACAGGCAGAATAATCTTTTGCACTCTACGCCAAGACTTTGAGAGGGGGTACGTAACCTTTTGTTAACGCTCTAACTCAAACATATAAAAAGGGAACCGGACAAGGATATCCCGAACTAAGAAAAGGCAGTGGATTTATTATGAAAAAAACTCTATTAGCACTAGCGGTTGCAGGCATCTCTACATCTGCACTAGCAGCAGGCAACATCTACGACGACGGTACTACAGCTTTCAACCTTAAAGGTGAAATCGACACTTACGTAAGTACTGTAGAGCGTAAAGAAAACGGTAAAACTACTACTAAGCGTGACGCAGACGTCGACCTTTGGGCAAAAGTTCAAGTGGATTCACAGCACAAGCTAACTCAAGATGTTACTCTATTCGGTTCATTTGAACTAGAAAACGGTGAGTTCTTTGACAATGACAATAAACTTACTGGTGAAGTTGATGGCGACCATGCTCGAGTACGTACAGATGACCTTTACTTCGGTGCTTACTTCGGTGATAACTGGGGTGTGGCTCTTGGTGAAGTTGGTGACTTCGGTGACTCTCTAGACGCAATCACTATCGATAACACTAACGAAGGTCTAGGTTACGCTGATGACTTTGTTAAATCAAAAGAATCTGCTGGTCACACTGTTTCAGTTAAAGGTAACTATGATAAGTTAACAGTTATTGCTGACGCATACCTAGATCAAGATGAGAAAATCGATACTGCATTTGGTCTATCAGCACAATACGCAATTAATGACCTGTTCACGGTTGGTGCTTCTTACCAAGATCAAGAGAATCGTAACCTTGATGGTGATGATTATCAGGTAATGGGTGCGGCCGTTCGTTTCAACATGAACAACATCTCTGCTGCAGTAAACTACATTACTGAAGAGCTGAACAACGATGACCAAGATACATGGTCTGCATCAGCGGCTTACCAAATGAACGAAGCTCGCGTTTACACTTCATTCGGTTTCACTGAGTACGAAGGCGACCATGACCAAACTTACTACACATTTGGTGCTGACTACGCTGTAACTGGTAACGTACTAACGTTTATCGAATACTCTGCAAGCGAAAACGACAACAAAGATGCTTCTTCGAAAAAAGAAGGTGACATCGTAGTAGCAGGTGTTTACTACACGTTCTAATATCTAGCATCTAGATTAATACAGTCAAAGGCCGCAGATTTGCGGCCTTTTTTGTATGATGAATATGCGAATGTTTCTCATACAAAATGTAAGACCATAGTATGCGTTTTTATGTTGAGAGCGTGCTGCTCGGTTTTTTATTGAGAGGACGTCAACGCTCGTTAGAAAATGATGGTTTTCCGTATCGAATTCCTTAAACTGATGGATTTCACTGACTTGAAGGTTATTAAGAAATGAAATTAAAGACTTGGCTAACGCTATTCGCTTTTGCTTTTATGGGGACAGCGGTGAATGCAGAAACGACGAATGAAGTGAAGATGTCAGCCGTTGTAACCACAGCGCAAGGTGTTGAGGTTTTGTTTGTGAATGGTATCGCGGCGGATGAGTGGAATACCCCTTTGACTGTAACCGAAGGGTATAACCAACTGGTAGTGAGAGTTAATAAAGGCATTGGTCGCGGAGATAAACGCACTCAAGTGAAGTCGGCACCGTATATTATCGATTTGGATCTCGGAGCAGGTAAGCTTTATATCGACATGCCTGCGTTTAGAAAGGAGCGCCAAGCAGAGAAGCTATTTGAGCAAGATAAAATGGACTGGAAAGTGAACCTCAATGGCCAGTCGATCAAATACACTCAATACAAAATGCTAGGTAAGAAAGGAGCCTTCCCGTACTCAAACCTTGATGAGCAACTTTTGGAGTACAATCAAGCCAATGGCATCTATTTTGTAAATGGCAGCAAAGTGGACTTATCTACAAATGAATTGATTGAAGCTGGTGGTGTGAACCACGATAACCGCCAAGTGACGTCCTCTATGACTAGAGCAAAGATTGCTTACCTAGAAATGTCTGATACGGAGCGTCAAGAATTTAAAAAATGGATTAAACAACAATAGTAGTTATAACTAAATGACTTCAATATACATCGTTGATATGACGTTAAAGCAACGAACAAAGTGTCATTACAGGTTCTTTTAGAGTTGTTTTGAGTTATTTGGGTCTATTTCCAGCGAGAAAACATAAAACCAGACGCTTGTCTGATTTTATGTTTTTTTATCTCGCTTTATTCTAGAGAGTGATTTCTTTCCATTCTCCAGGCTGAAGACCCTCTAAAACAATATTTCCCATTGAGTGACGTACCAAACGTAGTGTTGGGAAACCGATGTGTGCGGTCATACGGCGGACCTGACGATTTCTTCCTTCAATAATGGTAATGGCAAGCCAAGTTGTTGGTATATTAGTGCGAAATCGAACCGGAGGTGTTCTTTCCCAAATCGCTGGCTCTGACATGATTTCAACCTGGGCAGGTAATGTCATACCGTCTTTGAGCTCTACGCCTTTACGTAGCTTATCTAACTCTTCTTCTTGTGGGGCACCATCGACTTGTACCCAATATGTTTTCGGTGACTTTGATTTAGGCTGCGTTAGTTTGGCCTGCAATACACCATCATTAGTGAGCACCATTAGGCCTTCACTGTCACGATCCAACCGACCCGCTGCATAGACGCCTTTGACAGGAATATAGTCCGCTAAAGTCTTACGTCCATCGCCATCAGTAAACTGACTTAGCGTGTCGTAAGGCTTATTAAAAATAATCACTTTACGATCTTTAGGATCGATCTTGGATCTGTGGTTTCTGGTTGAGCGAGTAGGGCGACGCCCTTTTGGGGCCAGAACTTCTTGACCACTGCGCGAGGCAGAACGTTTAAAATGGCTGGTTTTTGAATGGTGATTACGATGACCTTTTTCATGGCCTGGACGAGGTGACATGTTAACTACCCTACAAAAATGTAAATGAACTGTGTTTGAAAGTTTTAAGTTTTTCTATGATCGGATATGATTTGCGCGCCTAAAACTAACAAACGCGCATAGAATGATAGACTATTTCGTGTTATTTGTTTAATTATATCAGTGCACTTATGGATTCAGAGCCCAGAGCTTCAAACGACAACAAAGAGTGCGAACCGCATGTGGCGTTAGTAAGAAGAATGTACTGCTAACGCGCAGTAATGCGTCAATAAACCAACTCAGACGCTGAGTTGATCAGCCAACAAGTTGATTAAAATAGGGAAATTTCATGCCTACAGAAAAACCTACAATTATCTACACCATCACTGATGAAGCGCCGGCGCTAGCAACTCATTCATTACTACCAATCATTCAATCGTTCACAGCATCGTCTGGCATCAATGTAGATACTCGTGATATTTCACTAGCAGGTCGAATTATCGCTAACTTCCCAGAGCATCTAAAAGAAGAGCAGCGTATTGGCGATGCGCTCACAGAGCTTGGTGAATTGGCTCAAACACCAGACGTGAACATCATTAAACTTCCTAATGTTTCTGCTTCACTCCCCCAGCTAAAAGCCGCAATCAAAGAGCTTCAGGCAAAAGGTTACGACTTACCGAACTATCCAGACGAGCCAAGTACGTACGAAGAAAAAGCGATCAAAGCGGCTTACGACAAGATTAAAGGCAGTGCAGTTAACCCAGTACTTCGTGAGGGTAACTCAGACCGTCGTGCGCCACTTTCTGTTAAGAACTACGTGAAGAAAAACCCACACTCAATGGGGGCGTGGTCAGCCGATTCTCAATCACATGTATCAAGTATGTCGGGTGACGATTTCTTCGGTAGTGAAAAGTCGACAACCATCTCTGGCGCAACAGAGGTTAAAATCGAGTTCGTCGGTACTGATGGCGCAGTTAAAGAGTTGAAATCTGCTTTCCCATTGCTAGATAAAGAAGTCATTGACACTTCAGTAATGAAGAAGAAGGCGCTGGTTGAATTTTTCGAAAAAGAGATTGAGGACGCGAAGTCAAAAGACGTGCTTCTTTCACTACACATGAAAGCGACCATGATGAAGGTGTCAGACCCTGTTATCTTTGGTCATGCTGTTAAAGTTTACTACAAAGAGGTATTTGATAAATACGGTAAACTATTCGAAGAGCTTGGCGTTGATGTGAACAATGGCATTGGTGACGTTTACTCGAAAATTGAGACACTGCCAGCAGAGCAGAAAGCAGAGATTGAAGCTGCAATTCAAGCCGTTTACCAGACTCAGCCAGAACTCGCGATGGTTGACTCTGATCGCGGTATTACCAACTTACACGTACCAAGTGACATCATTGTTGATGCCTCTATGCCAGCGATGCTTCGTTCTTCTGGTCAAATGTGGGGACCAGATGGTAAGCAGAAAGATGTCAAAGCGATGATTCCTGATCGTAGCTACGCAGGTATTTACCAAGCGGTTATCGACTTCTGTAAAGAGCATGGTGCCTTTGACCCAACAACAATGGGTAGCGTGCCTAACGTTGGTTTAATGGCTCAAAAAGCGGAAGAATATGGTTCTCACGACAAAACATTCATCCTCGATGCGACAGGAATTGTTCGCGTAGTCGATACAGCGGGTAACGTTTTATTAGAGCAAGCGGTTGAAGAAGGCGATATCTTCCGTATGTGCCAAGTTAAAGATGCCCCGATCCAAGATTGGGTGAAACTTGCGGTTACACGTGCACGTGCAACGGGTGTTCCAGCCGTCTTCTGGTTAGATGAAAACCGTGCACACGATGCTGAGCTAATTAAAAAAGTAAACGCGTACTTACTTGATCACGATACTGACGGCCTAGAAATTAAGATCATGTCGCCTGTTGACGCTTGTAAGTACTCACTAGAGCGCATGAAAGCGGGTCTAGATACGATTTCTGTCACGGGTAATGTTCTGCGTGATTACCTAACAGACTTGTTCCCAATTTTAGAGTTGGGTACATCTGCTAAAATGCTATCTATCGTTCCATTGATGAACGGTGGTGGCTTATTTGAAACAGGTGCTGGCGGCTCTGCTCCGAAGCACGTCCAGCAAGTCGAAAAAGAAAACCACCTTCGCTGGGACTCTTTGGGTGAGTTTTTGGCACTTGCTGCATCGTTAGAGCACCTGAGTGTTGCAACAAATAATCCTAAAGCACAAGTCTTGGCGGATACGTTAGATAAAGCGACGGGTGAGTTCTTGGACAACAATAAGTCCCCATCACGCAAAGTGGGTGAGTTGGACAACCGTGGTAGCCACTTTTATCTAGCGCTGTACTGGGCGAAAGCGCTAGCAGAGCAAACTGATGATGCCGAGCTTGCTGCAGAGTTTGCACCAATTGCTAAGTCTTTGGCTGAGAACGAAGAAAAAATTGTTGCAGAACTGAATAATGCTCAGGGCGTGAAAGGTGAGCTAGGTGGGTACTATTTACTTGATAAGGCACTTGTCTCGAAAGTGATGCGCCCTAGCGAAACGTTTAACGCCATCATCAACAAATAACGTTGATTGAACACGTCGGGCGCGGCGTGTTTTTTAAGCTTTAAAAAAGCAAGAAACCCGCTTAACTGGCGGGTTTGTTTTTTCTCTTCATAACGTGAAATCGACGTTGCGAGAGCGATTATTTGGTTTGGCCTTCGATTGGTACGACGCTGCTTGCGTGGCAACCTTTCGGACCTTGTTCAACCTCGTATGAGACTTGTTGGCCTGCTTTCAGTGTACGATAACCGTCCATCTGGATAGTTGAGTAGTGGGCAAAGATATCCCCTTCTTCTTCTTCTGAACAGATAAATCCAAATCCTTTGGCATTGTTAAACCACTTTACTGTACCTGTAGTCATGCTTTACATCCCTCATGCATCTTTTACTGATTTCGTTACAACAACCAAGTTATACCTTTAACTTGGTACTACCATTGCCAGCGGTCGCTAACAAACGTCTACTAGTTAATGAGAAATCACATTCACCAAGCTGCTTTAAAACAAATTGATCCAAAATGATGATTTATGCATCAACACCTTCCACTGTAGTCAATGAAACCATGTAGTCAATATCCCTAAGCCACAAACAGGAACATAATTGAAAACGAATCACAGTTGATATCAACAACTTTCCAAACAGTTTTTTAGGTATACGCCGAGGCTTAGTCAATTAGCCTGCAAAGAGGGAAATAGTCAAAAAGCCATACTGTTCGAGTTGCTTATGCTAGTGAAATCATCTGACTGAATAAAAATGAAGTTTGTATGATAATCAACCGATTTTCAGTGATGAAGTGTGAGCTAAGGCAGGGAATTAGTTTGAGTGTTGATCTGATTCAAAATGATAAAAAAGTAAGTATTTCATGAGTAGAAGTTTATGGCTTGTCGACAAGAATCTTTTATTTGCGCCCCCGTAAGACGTGCATTAATCTTTATATTAGGTAGTAACTTTTATCTATCAAAGTTCGAATTCGGTGCCACGCCTACTACACCCTACAGCATGCTTGTGTTAGATTGTTTTTATAGGTCAAAAACATCAACCCTTTGATACGATATCTTTGAATTGCCATGAGTAAAAATTTTGAATGGGTAACTCCAGACTCTGATCTTCTGGAGAAAGAAAGTACAAAAGTTCAGCCACCCAAGCTGTATAACGTTGTACTCAACAATGATGACTATACACCTATGGATTTTGTCATAGAGGTACTTGAGCGATTCTTTTCACATGATATTGATAAAGCGACTCAAATCATGCTTAAGATCCACTATGAAGGAAAGGCAATCTGCGGTACATATAGCGCGGAAATTGCCGAAACCAAAGTAGCGCAAGTGACGATGTACGCAAGGGAAAATGAACATCCGCTACTTTGCACTATGGAGCAAGCGTAGAAGAAGACTTGCTCGAGCTACCCAAGTTGTTTTTTCGGGAGGTACGTATGCTAAATAAAGAACTAGAGTCAAGCCTTAACGGTGCATTTGCTCGTGCGAGAAATAAACGCCATGAGTTTATGACTGTCGAACACCTCCTACTTGCATTGTTAGAAAATGATGCAGCCCAGGAAGCCCTTCTAGCTTGTAAAGCGGATCTTGACGCTTTGCGCAACGAGCTCGATATATTCATCGATCAAACAACACCGCTCATCCCTGATAGCGATGAGACGCGTGAAACTCAGCCGACCTTAAGTTTCCAACGCGTACTACAACGCGCTGTGTTTCATGTACAGTCGTCTGGTAGAAATGAAGTAACAGGTGCAAATGTGCTTGTTGCTATTTTTAGTGAACAAGAGTCGCATGCTGCTTATTTGTTAAAGAAAAATGACATCTCCCGTTTAGATATTGTTAACTTTATCTCCCATGGTATTACCAAAGCGTCAGGTGCAAGTGAAGACCCTTCTTCAGACTCATTCAGTTCAGAAAGTGTCGAGGAGGCAAACTCAGAGGAGCGCTTGGAGAGCTTTGCTACAAACCTTAACCAAGTAGCGAAAGATGGAAATATCGACCCACTTATTGGTCGTGATAAAGAGTTAGAGCGTACGATTCAAGTTCTTTGCCGTCGTCGTAAAAATAACCCTCTGTTAGTAGGTGAAGCAGGGGTTGGTAAAACGGCGATCGCGGAAGGTCTTGCTTGGAGAATCGTAGAAGGACAGGTCCCTGAAGTCATTCAAAATAGTGTGATTTACTCCTTGGATATTGGTTCGCTGCTAGCCGGCACCAAGTACCGAGGTGATTTTGAAAAGCGCTTTAAAGCGATCTTAAAGCAGCTTGAAAAAGAGGAAGATGCGATTCTGTTCATCGATGAAATTCATACTATCATCGGTGCGGGTGCGGCGTCTGGTGGGCAAGTTGATGCTGCAAACCTGATCAAGCCACTGTTGAGTAGCGGTAAATTGCGTTGTATCGGTTCTACTACCTATCAAGAATACAGCAACATTTTCGAGAAAGAGCGCGCGTTGTCCCGTCGCTTCCAAAAGATTGACGTTGTAGAGCCTTCATTGGATGATACAACTAAAATTTTGATGGGCTTGAAGCCGAAGTATGAAGCTCATCATGAAGTACGTTACACCAATAAAGCACTACGTGCTGCGGTAGAACTTTCGGCGAAATACATCAATGAACGCCATTTACCAGATAAAGCCATTGATGTCATTGATGAGGCTGGCGCTCGAAGCCGTCTTGCTCCGGCTAGTCGCCGTAAAAAAACGGTTGGTGTTGCTGATATCGAAGCGATGGTTGCCAAAATGGCGCGAATCCCAGAAAAGTCGGTTTCTTCTTCAGATAAAGATATCTTGAAGAATCTAGATAGCAAGATGAAGATGCTAGTATTTGGTCAAGACAACGCAATTGATGCGCTGTCAGAGGCCATCAAACTGACACGTGCGGGTTTAGGTGTGGATAACAAGCCTGTTGGCTCATTTTTGTTTGCAGGTCCTACAGGAGTTGGCAAAACCGAGGTGACAGTGCAGCTTTCGAAGTTACTAGGTATTGAGCTACTGCGTTTTGATATGTCTGAATATGGCGAGCGTCACTCTGTCAGCCGCTTGATTGGTGCGCCTCCTGGTTACGTGGGTTATGACCAAGGTGGTTTGTTAACCGATGCCGTGATCAAACACCCACACTCGGTCGTTCTTTTGGACGAAATCGAAAAAGCACACCCAGATATCTTCAACCTATTATTGCAAGTAATGGATAATGGTACGTTGACGGATAACAATGGTCGTAAAGCAGATTTCCGCAATGTGATTCTTGTGATGACGACTAACGCCGGGGTAGCAGAAACAGAGAAGAAATCGATTGGTTTGATTCAACAAGATAATAGCCATGATGCGATGGCGGTCATTAAGAAGGTGTTCACACCTGAGTTCCGAAATCGTTTAGATAACATCATTTGGTTTAATAGCCTAGATGAAAGTGTTATCCACCAAGTTGTCGATAAGTTTATTGTTGAACTTCAAGTTCAACTGGATGCGCGTGGTGTATCGATGGAGGTATCACAGGACGCTCGTCATTGGTTAGCGCATAAAGGCTATGACAAAGCCATGGGCGCACGACCAATGGGACGTGTAATCCAAGAGCAGCTTAAGAAGCCGTTGGCCAACGAATTGCTGTTTGGGTCATTGGTTGATGGTGGTACTGTGAAGGTAACACTTGTTAACGATACACTTAAGTTTGAATACTTAAATGAGAAAGAGACTGCAATACACTAATTGCATGATTCAAATTAAAAAAAAGCGTGCGAGTAATACCGCACGCTTTTTTTGTACTCATTTTTTAATTACCTATTCACATCATCTCCGTTTGAAACAACTTGATAAAAGTATAAGTAACTTATTTGTAGGACGAGATTTTTGCTCCGCAAGTTTTTGCCAGTACCTGTAACTTGTATTAACGTTATTGGTATTACGTATCGTTTTGGCAATGTTCTGTTTTGCCCACAAATAAAAAACGGAGCAAGTAGCTCCGTTTTTTATTTGCATCCGAAAATCAGAAATTAACGAGCGCGGAAGACGATGCGGCCTTTTGTAAGGTCGTATGGAGTCAACTCTACAGTTACTTTGTCACCCGTTAGGATACGGATGTAGTTCTTACGCATCTTGCCAGAGATGTGAGCTGTCACAATGTGACCGTTTTCAAGTTCAACACGGAACATAGTGTTTGGTAGAGTGTCAAGGACAACGCCTTGCATCTCAATTACGTCTTCTTTAGCCATTTAATCCTCTTTAGAAATTAGGCAATATTAGCGAGCTCTATTTTGCCGCTAAATGGTAATTATGTAAAGTTGAGGCGTATTCTACCCTCGCCAACGCTGATTTACTAGCCTTTGGTGGGGTTGAAAGCGCGTTTTATAGTTCATTGCTGGACATTCATCAATCTGATAACCCAAATATAGCCATTGTTGCTTGTTTTCTTGGCAGTATTTTATCTGATAAAGCACGGCTAATGTGCCAAGTGATAACGAGTAATCTGGGTCAAAAAAAGTGTAGAATGCACTTGAACATTGCTCCATTACGTCGGTTACAGCCACCGCAAGTAATTGGTTTGATTCATCATAAATATGTAAGAATAAAGTGCTTAGCCAGTTGGTTTGAGCAAAACGAGAAAACTCATCGCGTTGAGGCGGGTACATGGTCCCATTTTTGTGTCTTTTGCAAATATAACGGCTGTAAAGATCAAACCATTCCGGATCCAATTGGTGCTTCATTTCCCAACGGAAAGCCTGTCCTTTTCTAAGCAGTCGCTTTTGGCTTTTTGATAGCGCTACGTCAGGGATAGAAACACGAATGGGTTGGCAAGCGTTGCAATGTTCACAGTGAGGCTTATAGATTGTATCGCCACTACGACGAAAACCGTTTGCCAGTAATAATTGATAATTCTGTTCGGTATGTAACCCTGCGTCAAGCGCAACAGCTACACGCTCTTGACGTTCGGGCAAGTAACTACAGGGATGATTATTAGTTAACCCAATTCTAATTTGTTGTAGATCCGTGCTCATACTGAATCCTGCAAAACTTGAGGCTCAAAGGTACCTGATGTGGTTTGTTTTTCTCTTAAAGATAGTAGTTTTTGCATGAAATCGTCTCGCTCAATTTCAAAAGCTCCAAGCGAAGCCAAGTGAGGGTTCATTACCTGACAATCAATTAATTGACCCTTCTTTGATGCTAGGTGGTTGCATAAGTGCCACAAGGCGATTTTTGATGCGTTATCTTTCAGACTAAACATTGATTCGCCGCAGAAGAGTTGGCCGACGCTGATGCCGTATAATCCACCAATTAACGAATTGTCCTGCCATACTTCTATTGAGTGACAATGACCAAGTTTTGCTAGTTCAATGTAGGAGGCTTGCATCTCTTCGTTGAGCCAGGTTTCCTCCGCTGGACGCGTTGATGAGCACAACTTGATTACATGTTCTGTGGCAAAATTGATAGTTACTTTGTAGCCATGCCTTCGCAGACATTTTTTCAGGCTTTTTGACGGCTTGAACGTCATAGGGTCAAATACCGCACGAGGAGAAGGGCTCCACCAGAGTATAGGTTCACCAGGACCATACCAGGGAAAAATTCCTTGGTAATAGCCATTTAGTATTCTCATGGGAGCTAAATCGCCGCCAAACGCGAGTAAACCATTTGGATCACCGAGAGCTTCATATGGTGAGGGAAAGCCGAACTTATCATCGAGTTCAGTTAAGTAAATTGCCATAAGAAGTCGTTACCAACATTAGAGCCTGAGGAGCTTATGATGACCCACTCAAGAAATATCGTGAAAGTATGGTCTTGGATCATACTGTTTTTGCCATTTTTCGCCAATGCAGCATACGAAAGAAATGTTGCCAAACCCGTTAATCAAGTTGTTTATGGAAAGGTTGACTCTGTTCGGTATATCACTCAGCAAGAAGTGGTTCAATCGAAAAATAATGGTTGGAAAACGCTGCTTGGCGCAAGTATCGGTGGGTTAGTCGGAAATCAATTTGGTGGCGGAACGGGTAGGGAAGTAGCAACAGCCGTTGGTGCATTAGCTGGAGCCGCAGTCGCACAGAACCAAAGCAACTATCAGTATGCGGTGGAATACAAGCTAGTTGAGTTGCTCATTAAAGTGAAGGGAGACAAACTCATCAACGTTATTCAGGATCTGGATAAGAGTATGTTGTTTAGCCGCGGTGACGAGGTGCGCATCTTGTATTTTGATGACGGCGTTCGCGTGGATATAGCCTATTAACTCGATGCTTGGAGGACGAATAAGTTGCTGACTAATTATTCATAAATTAGCGTAGATTTGTTCTGGTTTTGTCGTGTTTTTTTGGGTAGTCTGAATTCACGAAAAATGGTTTAGCCCTTCTATAAAATAGCGTATTGGGGCACAAAGGATTATCAACTTTTAATGGAAAGCTTAACGTTACAACCCATCAACAAAATCCAAGGGGAAGTTAACCTTCCTGGCTCTAAAAGTGTTTCTAACCGAGCGCTTTTACTGGCTGCTTTAGCCCAAGGCACCACCCGGTTGAAGAACCTTCTGGACAGCGATGATATTCGTCATATGCTAAATGCACTTACGACACTTGGTGTCCAGTATCAGTTATCTGAAGACAAAACCGAATGTGTCGTAGAAGGTCTTGGTCACCCTTTTTCAGCATCACAACCTGTGGAGTTATTTTTAGGGAATGCTGGAACAGCCATGCGGCCATTGGCAGCCGCTTTGTGTTTGGGTGAAGGTGAATATGTGTTGACTGGCGAACCTCGTATGAAAGAGCGGCCGATCGGTCACCTCGTTACAGCTCTGCAAGAGGCGGGGGCAAATATCGAATACCTTGAAAGCGAAAACTTTCCACCACTAAAAATAGTAGGTACTGGCCTAAAAGCAGGCACTGTTTCTATCGATGGTTCTATTTCTAGCCAATTTTTAACGGCTTTCTTGATGTCTGCACCATTGGCAGAAGGCGAAGTCCGGATCCAGATTGAAGGTGAACTGGTATCAAAACCATACATTGATATCACCTTACACATCATGAAACAGTTTGGTGTTAAAGTTATCAACAATGACTACCAAGAATTCATTATTCCTTCAGGTCAGCAATACATCGCACCAGGTAATTTCTTAGTCGAGGGGGATGCTTCTTCAGCGTCTTATTTTTTGGCTGCTGCCGCGATTAAAGGTGGGGAAGTTAAAGTCACTGGCATTGGTAAAAATAGCATTCAAGGTGATATTCAATTTGCCGATGCACTAGAAAAAATGGGTGCTAAGATTGAGTGGGGTGACGATTATGTGATTGCTCGTGCTGGTCAGTTAAAAGGCATCGATATGGATTACAACCATATCCCTGATGCGGCGATGACGATTGCGACAACCGCACTGTTTGCTGAAGGTACCACTGCTATTCGCAATGTGTACAACTGGCGTGTCAAAGAAACCGACCGTTTGGCGGCGATGGCGACTGAGTTATGTAAAGTTGGTGCAGAAGTCGAAGAAGGTGAAGACTACATTATTGTTAAGCCTGTTCCAAAACTGAAGCACGCAGCTATCGACACATACGATGATCATCGCATAGCAATGTGTTTTTCATTGATTGCTCTGAGCGATACACCTGTAACGATTAACGATCCTAAATGTACCTCGAAGACGTTCCCAGATTATTTCGAAAAGCTTACGTCACTTAGTTGCTAAGTGTATAAGCTTAAAAAAGCCAGAGCTATCGAGCTCTGGCTTTTTGTTTCAGACGATCATTTTGTTATTTCTTCAGGGTAAACTCTTTTGAAAGGTGGTGAGCTAAGAATTTAAACATGTTGAATGCTGCAGTGCTATTGGAGGTTGGTAAGCCCTTATCATCAAGGAAGTATTCCCCCTTAAATACCAAGACACCGTCCTTTTCTACTACGCTTGTGGCTCGCATACCTTCGATATAGTCATCGTGTTCTTGGATGATTTGGTTAGCGATTAAAAGAAGGTCGAATTCTTCAATAAATTTTTTATTAGACATAACATTATCATCATTCATTACACATTAATTATGAGGAAGTATACCCATAATTAACAAGGATTTGCATGCTTAATTTAACATCGTGAGTAAGCCTTGGTTGGAGTAAGTTTTATAGACAAATTACGCGGACAAAGTGTCTGCTTTTTAAAGCATTCCAAGGTTCGATTGTATGTACAAAAAACTATTTTGTGATGAATAACAAAATTTATTGTATTAGATTAGCGATAGTAAAGTTTGCCTGTTTAGATATGCCGCTCAATACCATTCAGAACTCTGTCTCTTTGAAGTACAAAGACGATGAATTGTCAACCAATCGGATCTGAATTTCAAAAAAGCAGTTGATCTTCTTTTCATCTCGCACAATAGTAAAAAAGAAGCAACGAAATATAACATTATGCGGGTGGCCTCTAAAAGGTTTCTACCCGCATTATTATGAAGGACGTTAGAGTCAGTTATGGGTAAATCACTCGTTATAGTGGAGTCACCAGCCAAGGCAAAGACGATAAACAAGTACCTTGGTAAAGACTTTATTGTTAAGTCTAGTGTTGGTCATGTGCGTGATCTGCCTACGGCTGGTCAAAGCACTGGTGAGAAAAAAGCCGCAGCCATCTCAACAAAAGGGATGAGTCCGGAAGAGAAAGCACGCGTTAAAAAAGAGAAAGACCGTAAAGCGTTGATCAAAAAAATGGGGATTAACCCATATCATGACTGGGAAGCGAACTATCAAATCCTTCCGGGCAAAGAGAAGGTTGTCAACGAACTGCAAAAACTCGCTAAAGATGCAGATTGCGTTTATCTCGCGACCGATTTAGACCGCGAAGGAGAAGCTATCGCATGGCACCTTCGTGAGATCATCGGTGGCGATGAAGAGCGATACAAACGAGTTGTTTTTAACGAAATTACAAAAAATGCCATTCAGCAAGCATTCCAGACACCAGGTGAGCTGAATATGGATGGTGTTAACGCACAACAAGCACGTCGCTTTATGGATCGTGTTGTTGGCTTTATGGTTTCTCCATTATTGTGGAAGAAAGTTGCGCGTGGTTTGTCGGCAGGGCGTGTACAATCTGTAGCGGTGAAGTTATTGGTTGAGCGTGAACGCGAAATCAATGCATTTGTACCAGAAGAATTCTGGGATATTCACGCGAATACCAAGACCAAAGATAACGCTGATTTCAAACTGCTTGTTGCTCAGAAAGATGACGCAGCGTTCAAGCCTGTTAATGAGGCGGAAACACAAGCAGCGATGTCTGTGCTTGAAAACGCGAGTTATGAAGTATGTAAGCGTGAAGACCGTCCGACAAAGAGTAAGCCTTCTGCACCTTACATCACGTCTACGCTTCAACAAGCAGCAAGTACACGTCTAGGTTACGGCGTTAAGAAGACCATGATGCTAGCTCAACGTCTCTATGAGGCGGGTTACATCACATATATGCGTACAGACTCGACGAACTTGAGTGCTGAGGCTGTGGATGCCGTACGAGACCTCATCAGTTCTGAATTTGGAGATAAGTATCTCCCAGCAAGCCCGTTGAAGTACGGCAGCAAAGAAGGGGCGCAAGAAGCGCACGAAGCGATTCGTCCTTCAAATGTGGGTGTTAAAGCAGAAGACCTACAAAGTGTCGATGCTGACGCACACAAGCTTTATTCATTGATCTGGAATCAGTTCGTGGCGTGTCAGATGACACCAGCAGAGTATGACTCAACGACTATCAGCGTAAAAGCAGCGGAATATACACTTAAAGCAAAAGGTCGCATTCTTAAGTTTGATGGTTGGACTCGTGTACAACGTCCAATGGGCAAAAATGAAGATACAATTCTTCCTGCGGTTCAACTTGGCGATGAGCTAAAGCTAGAGTCACTTGATCCTAAACAGCACTTTACAAAACCACCAGCACGCTTCACAGAAGCGGCCTTGGTGAAAGAGCTTGAAAAGCGTGGTATTGGTCGTCCTTCGACTTACGCATCGATCATCTCTACGATCCAAGATCGTGGCTACGTAAAAGTTGATCAGCGTCGTTTCTATGCTGAAAAAATGGGTGAAATTGTTACTGACCGTCTTGATGACAGCTTTAACGATTTAATGAACTATGACTTCACGGCACGTATGGAACAGAAACTGGACCAAATCGCGGAAGGTGAGGTGAACTGGAAAGCGGTTCTGGATAACTTCTTTGCTGACTTTACTGGCGATCTAGAAAAAGCCGAGCGGGATGAGTCAGAAGGCGGTATGAAGCTAAACCACATCGTCATGACAGATATTGAATGCCCGACTTGTAGTCGTCCTATGGGGATTCGCACGGCTTCTACTGGTGTATTTCTCGGTTGTTCTGGTTATGCGCTACCGCCGAAGGAGCGTTGTAAAACCACGATCAATCTAGGCGATGAAGATGGCGTTATCAATGTACTAGAAGAAGACGTTGAAACTGCGGCTCTTCGTGCTAAGAAGCGTTGTCCTATCTGTGAAACGGCAATGGACGCCTACCTGATTGATGACAAGCGTAAGATGCATGTTTGTGGTAATAACCCGAACTGTGAAGGCTACCTTGTTGAATACGGTGAGTTCAAAGTAAAAGGTTACGATGGCCCCGTGGTTGAATGTGACAAATGTGGTTCAGACATGGTGCTTAAGAACGGTCGCTTCGGTAAATACATGGATTGTACCAGTGAAACCTGTAAGAACACTCGTAAGATTCTAAGAAACGGCGAAGTGGCGCCACCGAAAGAAGATCCGGTACACTTCCCAGAGTTACCATGTGAAAACTCGGATGCTTACTTTGTTCTTCGTGATGGTGCCTCAGGTCTATTTATGGCGGCAAGCAACTTCCCGAAATCTCGTGAAACTCGCGCACCGCTAGTGTCTGAGCTGGCTCGTTTTGAAGATCGTTTACCAGAAAAGTTTAAGTACTTAGCGACAGCACCACAAGAAGATCCGGATGGTCGTCCTGCGATTGTTCGTTTTAGTCGCAAGACAAAAGAGAACTATGTACGCTCTGAAGAGAATGGTAAGCCAAGTGGCTGGACAGTACTCTTTGTCGATGGTAAGTGGGAAATTACAGATAAACGTAAAAAAGCGAAAGCATAGAACACGTTAATAGAATAAAAAGGAGACAGTGGAATCACTGCCTCCTTTTTTTATTTTTATAATTTACCTTTAGAACCTCTGCCCTTAAACCGCTCTTTCCACATCAAGCTGAGTACGGAGGGTCAAAGCCCTTTTTATGTAAAAATCGTCGTCGAAAATTTTCTGTCACATACCTGTTATATATTCAATGAAAAGACACAGTCGTATGGTTAAAGCATTCGTTAGTCGTTCTCAGAATGTAATCGGTTGCTTTATCCTTATGTGACCAAGATATCGTCTTGAATAAGTAACTTTTGCATGGAACACAGAATGGCGTATTTAAAATTGTAATTTAGGGACTGGTTAGATAATTTGTTATAAGAACTAGTGCAATTGTATGCATTGTTTGCGTCAAGAAATATAAAGATAATGGATGCTCGCATACTGGAAGTGCCATAGCTCTTTTATCCGCATTGTAAGAGTTCTGAGAAACTCAGGATGTGGGTGCAACAACGTATTCGCTTGACTCCCCGAGTAATACTCATTCAAGTGAATACCAAATCCAAGCTATAACGATATGGAGAACAACAAATGGCTGGTGTTTTGGGAATGATTCTTGCTGGCGGTGAAGGCTCTCGTTTGAGACCTTTAACGGAATCTCGCAGTAAACCTTCGGTACCTTTTGGTGGTAGCTACCGATTGATTGATTTTGCTCTAAATAATTTTGTAAATGCGGATCTCATGCGCATTTATGTTCTAACTCAATTTAAATCGCAATCCCTGTTCCATCACTTAAAAAAAGGCTGGAACATTAATGGTATCACTGACCGTTTTATCGATCCTATTCCTGCCCAAATGCGTACAGGTAAGCGTTGGTACGAGGGAACTGCGGATGCTATCTATCAAAATTTACGTTTTATGGAGCTAGAAGAGCCTGAGCAAGTGTGTATTTTTGGCTCAGACCATATCTATAAAATGGATATCAAACAAATGTTGAGCTTTCATGGCGAGAAACAAGCATCGTTAACGGTATCAGCACTGCGTATGCCGCTCAAAGACGCCTCTCAGTTTGGTGTGATTGAGGTTGATAGCGAAGGTCGCATGATAGGCTTTGAAGAGAAGCCAGTAAATCCCAAGTCGATACCCGGTGACCCTAATCACGCACTAGTGTCGATGGGCAATTACGTCTTTGAAGCGAATATTTTGTTCTCTGAATTAATAGAAGATGCAGACAATGAAGCGTCATCTCATGATTTTGGTAAAGACATTATTCCGAAGTTATTCCCTCGTGGGGATGTGTTTGTGTATGACTTCAGTACCAACAAAATAAGCGGTGAGAAAGAAGAAGTGTATTGGCGTGATGTCGGTACTATCGATGCATATTGGGAAGCGCATATGGACTTGCTGGCGAAAGATGCGCCGTTCTCTTTATACAACCGCAAATGGCCACTTCATACATATTACCCGCCACTTCCTCCTGCTACATTTAAGGATTCAGATAACGGTCGAGTTCAGTTCATAGATAGCTTGGTATGTAATGGGAGTTATGTACGAGGCTCAAGAATAGAAAAGTCAGTGCTCGGTTTTCGCAGTAATATTGCATCGGCTTGCGATATCAGCGAATGTATACTTCTTGGTGATGTGAAAATTGGCGAAGGCTGTGTTTTACGTCGTGTTATTGTCGATAAGGATGCCGATATTGCTCCTGGAACTCAAGTTGGTGTGAATCTCCAAGAAGATAAGAAACACTTCCATGTGTCAGAGGAAGGGATTGTCGTCATTCCTAAAGGAGCGCGAGTTGGCTACTAGCAATCTGTCTATTCTGTTTGTCGCGTCTGAAGTTGAAGGGTTGATAAAAAGCGGAGGGTTGGCTGATGTAGCCAAGGCTCTGCCTGAAGCCCTTCAAAGTCTTCAGCAAGATGTAAGAATTATCATTCCTGCGTACAGCAGTATCGAAAAGTTAGCAGATGCCGAATTGGTACTAGAAACGCAGTTAACATCTTGGCCACACACACAGTATCGAGTTTTAAGGATTATGCTTGGTGATAACCCTGTCTACCTGATTGATTGCCAACCTTACTTTGACCGTGCTTCGATGTATGCTGAGAATAATCAAGCCTACCCAGACAATGGTGAACGCTTTGCCTTTTTCAGTGCAGCTTGTTTAGACATGCTCCCTAAGGTGGGTTTTCAGCCAGACATTGTACATGCCAATGATTGGCATACAGGGTTGGTTCCATTTTTATTAAAACATCGATATGGCGAAGATCCGTTCTTTGCTAATACACGCAGTGTTATTTCTATTCATAATGCGGTGTTCAAGGGAGTATTTAGTTATGACGATATACAATGTCTTCCGGAGTTTCACTGCCGAAATGTGCCAGATGCTGCGGTGAGCGCAACACATATCACCATGCTTAAAGCAGGAGTGATGAGCGCGGATAAAATTAATGCTGTTAGTCCGACTTATGCACAAGAACTAAAAACTGAGCTTGGTAGTCATGGGATGGCTTGGGAGTTCCAGCAGCGCGCGCAGGACTTAGTTGGCATCTTGAATGGCTGTGATTACGGTGCGTGGAACCCCGAGACCGACGTGTATTTACCAGTGAATTACAGCGCTAATGACCAAAGTATGGCCAGAGGCAAGAGTGCTTGTAAAAAAGCGCTGCAGCAACGTGTAGGTCTCATAGAAAAAGACTGTGCAGTGTTTGGTATGGTCTGTCGTCTTACCCAGCAAAAAGGAGTTCACTATTTATTGCCAGTATTGGCGGACTTTTTGAAGCATGATGTACAATTAGTCGTCGTTGGAACTGGTGACCCTGTTCTTGCTGCACAGTTAAAAGATGTCGCTGCGTTATTTTCGGAAAAGCTCGTGTTTGTTGAAGCGTATGACAACGAGCTGGCACATTTAGTGGAAGCCGGTTCAGACTTCTTTTTAATGCCCTCAGAATTTGAGCCGTGCGGTTTGAATCAAATTTATAGCATGGCTTATGGCACATTGCCGATTGTCAGAGGGGTTGGGGGGCTAAAAGACAGTGTAAATGATTATGATGTTGATCCTTCTCACGCGACAGGCTTTGTTTTTTATGAGCCAACGCCTCAGGCGTTATTGCTGATCATGTTGAGAGCGCTGTTACTTTATGCTCAAAACCCTCCTGAAGTAAAACGAGTTCAATTACATGCAATGCAGCAGGACTTTTGTTGGAGAAAGGCCGCAGAAGCGTATTTGCACCTTTATCGCTCGGCGTTAAATTGATGCGAGTTTACTTTAAATTATAATAAAGGCACTGATTAAGGTGCCTTTATTATCTTGATTAAACGGAGTGTGGTAGGATGACATTTTGCTCAATAGTACGATTTTTTATACCGGAATATGACTCAGCCGCTACTTTTTCATAAAACCTATCTGCACCCTACGAGTAATGAGTGGGTCGTATTCGTGCACGGTGCGGGGGGCAGTTCCTCAATTTGGTTTAAGCAAATCAAAGCGTATAAGCAACATTTTAATCTGCTGCTTATCGATTTAAGAGGTCATGGAAAGTCAAACCAGTTACTGAAAGAGCTGATTAGGAATCGTTACACCTTCACTGAAGTCACTCAAGACATTTTAAAGGTCTTAGATTACCTAAAAATCCAGTCTGCGCATTTTGTCGGGATGTCTCTCGGTACCATTATTGTCCGTAACTTGGCTGAACTTTCATCGAGTCGCGTGCGTTCAATGGTGCTTGGAGGAGCGATCACGCGACTCAACACCCGTTCGCAAATACTCGTTAAGCTTGGTAACTTTTGCAAGCATATCTTGCCCTACATGTGGCTGTACAGGTTGTTTGCTTATATCGTTATGCCGCAGCGAAACCAGCGTGAATCTCGACACCTTTTCATCCGTGAGGCTAAGAAGCTTTGTCAAAAAGAGTTTAAACGCTGGTTTATTTTGGCTGCAGATGTCAACCCGCTAATGAAATACTTTAAAGATAGAGAACTGCTAATCCCCACTCTCTATTTAATGGGAGAACGGGACTATATGTTCATTCAACCCGTGAAAGAGATGGTTGCGGCGCATAAGTTTAGTGTCTTACGTGAAATTCCGAATTGCGGACATGTTTGCAATGTTGAACGCCCTGAAGACTTCAATCAGTACTCAATCGCATTTATCAAGCAGCAAAGCTTGGCGGTGTAGAGTTAAATTATGAAACGAGAGAGCAGGAGAGAGTGCTAAGGTTCCCCTATTTGATGCCCACATTGCCAACAGGCGCCAAATTGCCCTTCATTCACTTCTAAACACTTGGGGCATTGCCAATCAGGGTATTCATGTCGGCATGATTGTTTTTGGTATGCTTCCACAATTGCGATTGCTTTTAACTTTTGTTCAGGAGCAAGTAACCAAACATAAGGGTCCGTATCATCACTAAATGGCAATTCTCCTTTTAGACCGAAAATACCTTCTCCCCGAACTTCGCAGGAGATTTTTTCGCTTTTTAGCAATTCACATACAATATGTGCTTCTGCAGGGTTCTTAGCGATAAATATCTTCATTAAGAGCTTCCATTTTGTTGGTTGGGTATTGGTCTTACCTTATTCATAACCCATTTAGCGATAATTGGAAATAGTCCCAATAATGCGAATGACACTAAGACAGCGGGAGAGATGATGCCAGATAACGTTTCAATCGTGGCTAATTGAGTGCCTGCATTTAAGTAAACGGCCGTTCCTGGCAGCATGCCAATTTGGCTCGTCAGATAGAACCGGCCGACTGACATTGGCGTTAACCCCATTAGCAGATTAATCAAGAAAAAAGGGAATACAGGGATTAAGCGAAGAGAAAATAGATAAAACGCACCGTCCTTTTTAACGCCTTGATTAATAGCAGTGAGCTTTCCTCCAAATTTGATTTGAACCCAATCATGCAATAAGTAACGACTACTTAGAAATGCAATGGTCGCCCCCATTGTGCTGGCAAAAGAAACCAGTAATAAACTTGCCCAAAAGCCAAAGAGAGCCGCACCAAGCAAAGTGACAACTGTTGCACCAGGAATGGAAAATGCTGTAATGAGGATGTAAGCGAAGAAGTAAACTGCCGCAGAAAACACGAAGTTTTGGTCGATGTAAGCGGTCAGTAGTTGTTGTTGTGCCTTAGCATTTTCTAGGGTTAGGTATTGACTGAAGTTCACACCTAAAAAGATGATTAGCGCTAATAGGGTAAGACCTAAAATCAGTTTCTTATTCATATTTTTTGCTCCACTTGGGTATGCTTTATAAGACAGATTTTAGTCCGAAAAAATTTCACAAAAAAACCGCAGTGTTATCTGCGGTTTACTCTATGGTTAGCGATTTATTTCTATTGAAGGTCGCTAATCAACTCGTCTCGACGAGTTTGAGGAACTACACTCCAATGAGTGCCGTTTATAGCACCTTCTAGTGCCCAGAGGAGCTCAATGCTCACAGCGGCGGAGTGTGTGTCTATTATCGCTTTGTAGGCATTAAGCGCACCTTCTTCTTCTAGCTTTTCTACCGATTCGATGCCAGCTTTCTTTAGCATTCTTTCAGTAGCTAGACGCAAATTAGGCAAGTCTTTCAAGCGGTTAGGTTTACTTGTCGCTTGTTGCTTTTTTTCCATTTTTGCATTTTCTAAGGATTGCTTTGCTACTTCAACTAAGTGGTCGTTTGATCTCCATAAGTCGCTGGAAATCGCGTAGTACTTAGTTACGACTGGAAAACCACGCTTTTTATAAACGTATGGTTTTAGCCCTTGTTTCTCGAAATCAGATGAAGTCTTTTGGTCAGCTCGTATATGAAGTTGATTATTCACAACTAGTGCGAACATCGTATCATCGGCGAAAAGACCAAAGCCACCAAACATCGAGCGCGACTTGATCGTACCAAGTGCCTCAAATAGCTTCATAGAGTCTTTGAGTATCGGTTTATCCATGATGTGTTATCTCGGTGTAATTAATATTACGCCACCAAAAATCAGGTCCGAGAGGTTAGCAAATACATGCAGACACAATGTCAATAAAGGGTGAACTCATTATATGCATATTTGCCATCGGTAACCCCGCTACCTTCCATCGTATACGATGGTTCAGGCCGGAGGCTTTGCGTCCCATCCTTTCGGATGGTTTGCCCTGTGCGTGACAGTTGGATCATACTTCGTATATTGAATTAACATCACACTTTACGCCTAAAAGTGTGATGTTGGTTCAGTAAAAATGTGAGTTAGTGCATATTTGTGCATATTCAAGAAGAAGTTTGACTCTAAAAGAATAAGAAGGGCAAGACTGAGTCACATCCAAATAAAACAGCAAGTTATCCTACTATTAACGATTTTATAAGCAAGAAAATGTGTTGTAAATGTTATTTTTTATTAAAAAACAAGCGCCCGGAAGAGCGCTTGGAGCCAGTGTTATATATTAAAGCTAATATCAGTTCATTTTTTTCACAGTATTTCGAATGACAAGCTCAGGCTGCATTTCGAAAACACGTTTTTCATGTTCTTTATCTTTGATTCGCTCAAGTAGAATTTCGAATGCATTTTTACCTACACGACGCTTCGGTTGGTGAATAGTCGTAAGTGGTGGTGAAAAGTACTCCGCCAATTCAATATTGTCATAACCAATGACAGATACATCATCAGGTACTTTAATGCCATTTTGTTGTAAACGACTCATAAGGCCCAGCGCCATAGTATCGTTGAAACAGAAAACGGCTGTTGGACGCTTGTCCATTGCCGTTATTTGTTCTGCAACCAACACGGCGGTATCACACTCAAAGTTGCCCTCTAGAATCCAATCTTCGTTTATGGGTAACTTTGCTTCTGTCATTGCGCGGCGAAAACCAGCAATGCGCTCCTGACACGCGAGTTTTTCAAAATGACCACTTAGACAAGCGATATCCGTATGGCCGTTGTCAATCAGGTGTTTGGTTGCAATGTAGCCACCTTCTTCTGAATTATCCATAATCTTATCAGCTTGAGAGCTTTCTGGACCCCAGTCCATTACGACCTTAGGAATATCAGCATGACGGTCTAACATCTGTTTTAGCTCTTCCGTCAGGTCAGAACACATCACTAAGATACCATCTACACGTTTCTCTGCTAGCATGCGGATGTAGTCGCGCTGTTTCTCGTAAATGCCACCTGTATTGCATAAGATCAGAGTGTAACCTTGGCGGTAACAGTAGCTCTCAACCCCGTCAATTACTTCAGAGAAAAATAGGTTGGTGGACTGAGTCACTAACATGCCAATAGTGCGAGTTGAGTTGCATTTTAAGCTGCGAGCAACCGCGCTAGGTGCGTAGTTAAGCTCATCAACGGCTTTCATTACTTTTTCTTGAGTTGTTTCGGCAACGAAACGTGTCTTGTTGATAACGTGAGAAACAGTAGTCGTAGAAACGCCGGCTAAGCGAGCAACGTCTTTTATAGTGGCCATAAATGGTGTCCTGTATCGAGCTACTTAAAAATGCCGTGATGGAGTGTCTCAATACCAGTATCGTTTTCACACTTAGCGTTATAAACGCTCATGTTGAGTGTGTTTGGCAGAGGTTATCCTAAGAGCGGCAAAAAAGTGTGTAGCAACTGGTCGATGAGTTCTATTTTTTTTCTATATGGTGATAAATCGTCATCAGCCCATTAAGAAAACACAAAAACCGCTATATTTTAGCGGTTTACATATAAATCATATTTAATCGTTTGCGCTCACATTTTAGCTCTATGTGGGCTGACTAGCAATGCTTTCAACCAGTGTTTTGTGTATTTGAAGTCACATTATGACTGCTAAGTAACCGGGTGTTTTTGCGTTAGATTAAAAGCAAACGAATAATCTACCAAGCATCTTGAAGTCATTGCGAATATGGGAAGCCCGATTTGAGGGCTTCTTAAAACAGGCGGCGATTATTCACCAAGAAGGTAAGTGCTGTCCAGTTTACAAAATGCAATTAATAGTTGCGCAACACTTGAGTAGAAACCGAATTCATCGAGCTGCTTACATTTTTGTCCAAATTGTGGCAGCCAAGACATCAACTGTTGTTGAATGAAGCAGTTTTGTTTAACAAACGCTTTTTCCATATGTTTGTCTTGTTCTAGTTCATTAGAGCGGATGATCATGTTGCCTAAAAAGTCGAGCTCAACGGCTAAGTGATCGGCTGGCTCTTTGAGGTTAACATCAACCTGAACGCCAAATTCACTCATTAATTTTTCCATCTCTTCCGCTGGTTTGTCATTGAGTAAGCCTGATTCACCAATGTACATTGAAGCGTAAGGGAGGGCGCCGTATTTTTCCGTCTTCAAGAACAGTTCGCAAAAATCTGCGGCAAGCTCTAGTTGTGCGTCTTGACGATCTTGTAGGCGATTCAATGCGTTAACAAGACTGTCAACAGCAGGTTTAAGGGATTCATTTTCACCTAAACCCGCTAAAAAACTGCGAATTTCAACACTGTGGTAGGTTTCCAATTCTTTATCTGATAGTTCTTTGGCGAACAAGCTCGAAAACCACCAGTAAATTTCAGCGCGTTTTTCATTAAAAGCTTTCACTTCTTGCATTTTTGGGCTCCTGAATGATGCTTTAAGTCGTGCACCATAAGGTCAATTAGGGATATTTCCTAAGTGTAATCAATTAAAATGAATAGCAGTAACTATAATTGTTATGTTTTATAGCAAAAAATGTTCATTTGTTAATGGTGGTGGGTAAGTTTGTTTTGAATCAATAAAAACGCTAAATCTTGCTTTTTAATGTATCTATGACTAGAAATGTTACTAGTTATGAATAGAATACGTCTTGGATAATAAGAAGACAGAAGTGGTGTAAATGAGCTATCACGTATTAGTCGTAGAAGATGATGTTGTAACGCGTAGTAAGCTTGCGGGATATTTCCAAAATGAAGGTTATCAAGTTAGCGAAGCAGAAAGTGGCGCAGAGATGCGCGAAGTTCTGCAAGCGGGTGATGTAGACCTTATCATGTTGGATATTAACCTGCCGGGTGAAGACGGCCTGATGCTTACTCGCGAACTACGTAGCCAGTCGGATATTGGCATCATATTAGTAACAGGACGCACGGATAGCATTGACAAAATCGTAGGTCTAGAAATGGGCGCTGACGATTATGTGACAAAACCTTTTGAACTCAGGGAACTCTTGGTTCGCGTTAAGAATCTACTGTGGCGTATTTCAGCAGCCCGTCACGGTAGTAATAAAACGGCAGAAGCCAATGAGGAACACATTGTTCGCTTTGGAGAATGGACATTTGATATTCAGCGCCGTGCACTAAGCCGTAATGGCGACCCCGTGAAACTGACCAAAGCGGAGTATGAACTTTTGGTCGCGTTATCGTCGTACCCGAATCAGGTGTTAAGTCGTGAGCGTATCTTGAATATGATTAGTCATCGAGTGGACGCGCCGAATGATCGTACCATTGACGTTTTGATTCGACGTATGCGAGCTAAGATGGAGTTTGATCCAAAGAACCCACAGATTTTCGTGACGGTTCACGGAGAAGGCTATATGTTTGCTGGGGATTAATTCTCAGGTGCAGAGAAGAAAAGGAGAGTATTCGCTCTCATGACGTTCAGCTAAGTCAATAGTTGTCAAAATAATTGAACGATCCTTTGTGTATGTAAAAATCCGATAAACAGTGTTTATCGGATTTTTTATGCACGTTTCCCAAGTTCAGCATCGTCAATTAATGGTGGTCTAACAAAGTAAACTTCAGCGGATTGACTAATCGCTGAGCTGATTGAAGAGACTAACTGATAGCTTAATCTAAGGCATAATACTCGTTGAGCGAAACGCTCTCTCAAAGGTAAAGTTGTTCAAACACTCGGAAGGCACGATAAGCCAGTAAATGAAAAATTGCCCCTCAATCGAGCAAAGTTGGCCTCGACTCCCAGTGAGGTTATCGTGCGTCTCATATCGTGAATAAAAACGAAAAGTAAGACGATGTATTGACTTCAATTATATAATACGCCAAGGAGGAATCTGAGTGGTGCTACATTGCTATATTTGTGCCATTCATGTAATTTCTTAAAAAGCTCACTGAATATATATATACCCAAACGATTCCAAGTTACAGAGCCAGAGTATTACCAGTGATTTTTCCTTAATCAAAGTAACCTAGCGGAATAGTCCCCATTTCCAAGGCCATTTTCGTTAAACCATTTACCACGAAATTATCTGGGTATATAACCTCGTGGTATACGCATCGGTTTAGAATAAAACAATAATCATCCAGAATTTAGGTAGTAGTATGTCCGGAGTGTTAAATACGGTTGATCAGCGTACAAACTTAGTTGGTGAGAACCGACTAGAGCTTCTGCTGTTCACTTTAAATAGTCGTCAATTGTTTGCTATTAATGTGTTCAAAGTCAAAGAGGTGATTAAGCTTCCACCGTTGACCAAGCTTCCTAGCTCTCACTATAACATTCGTGGTGTAGCCTCCCTAAGAGGTGAAGCGGTGCCTGTCATTGATTTACGCGGTGCTATTGGCTTCCCTGCTTTGCGTGGTGAAGCGGAAGAAGAAAATCTGATCGTGACTGAGTACAATCGTACTGTTCAAGGTTTTTTGGTGGGTTCAGTTAAGAATATTATTAATACCGCATGGACAGAAATTCAGCCGCCACCGTCAACATCTGGTCGTTCTAATTATCTAACGGCTATCACCCAAGTCAGAGATGCTGATGCTTCTCAGATTGTTGAAATTATTGACGTTGAAAAGGTATTAGCGGAAATTGTGCATTACGATGTCACGATTTCAGCCGATATTTTAGATGAAGAGCTTTCTCAAGCAATGGTCGGACGTAATGTTTTAATTGTGGATGATTCTTCTACGGCTCGTAATCAGGTTCGCGATACGCTTTCCCAATTGGGCATGAACATCATCGAGTGTCGCGATGGCCTAGAAGCGCTGACGGTTCTAAAGCGTTGGTGTGATGAAGGTAAGGATGTTGAAAAAGAACTACTGATGATGATTACAGACGCGGAAATGCCGGAGATGGATGGTTACAAACTTACTCACGAAGTTCGTAATGACCCTCGAATGTCAAAATTATTCATCACATTAAATACCTCACTAAGTGGCAGCTTTAATGAAGCGATGGTGCAAAAAGTGGGCTGTGATCGTTTGATTTCTAAGTTCCAGCCCGACTTATTAGTTGAAGCAGCACAAGATAGACTGCGGCTTGTTCTTGTAAATGATGCGAAATAGGCTTTAGGTATAAAAGGGAGGGACAGCCTCCCTTTTTTCAAGAACTTCTTTCACCATTTAGTTCTTTTTGAGTTGAGCTAAGCTGGGTTCTGCGCTCGGGCAACATTTACTGCCTCTTAAATCAATTGCACGAGGTTAGTTAGGTAAGGGGGATCACTTACGTTTCGGCTGTGCATCGATGCATTGACCGTTTACATTTGTCACTGAAGGATCCATAAGGTGGAGATACAGTGGCATAATATCCAGTGGTGTTTTTAGAGTATTCGAATCTTCACCTGGGTATGCTTTTTCACGCATACGGGTACGGGTTGCACCAGGGTTAATCGCGTTAACACGGACTGGTGTATCACTCAGCTCGTCAGCCAGCACTTGCATCATGCCTTCTACAGCAAATTTAGAGATTGCGTATGCGCCCCAGAAAGCACGGCCAGAATGACCAACGGTTGACGAGGTAAACACGATACGACCCGCTTCTGATTTACGCATCACAGGCAGTAGTGCTTGAGTCATCAAAACTTCCGCTTTCACATTGATCTGCATGATGTCATCGAAGTCTTCTTCGTTGAGCTGCTCAAATGGGCACAACGCACTCAGTACACCCGCATTGTGTAGTAGCCCATCCAAGCGACCAAATTGCCCCTCAATAGTTTCCGCCATATCAATGTAATGTTGTTTCGTTGCGCCTTTTAGATCAAGAGGAATGATAGCGGCTTGTGGGTAGCCAGCTGCTTCAATCTCATCATAGAGAGATTCAAGATTTTGAACATTTCTGCCTAAGAGAATAACAGTGGCGCCGTGCTCGGCGTAAGAAAGCGCGGCTTGACGGCCGATGCCATTACCAGCACCAGTAACAAGAATGACTTTACCTTTTAGGGCATCAGCTGAAACAGAGTAGTTCACGGTGATAAATCCTTATTATTGTAAGAGGGTCCATGATAGTTAATTGACGCTAAAAACGTCTGTTCTTCAATGGAAAATCTTGGTAATCGTGACGAGATGGTTACAATACACCAATTCATGTGTTATACCAATTCCAGAACTTTCGTTAGGTATGTTATCCGAACGCTATCAATCAGAACAAGTGGTTACAAAACTCGTTGCCTTCTCGCTGATGTTTCTGCGTAACATAACGACGTAACCTAGAATGAGATAAAGGAGCTCTCGTTGGAATTTTTATTAAATTATGGTCTATTTTTGGCCAAAATCATCACGGTTGTTGCCGCGATAATTGTTCTACTCATTATTGTGAAATCGGCTGGTGGCAAGTCGGGTGCAGCGAAAGGGGAGTTAGAGATTACCAATCTTTCGGAACAACACAAACAATCTGTTGAGCAGTTAGAGCATCACTTACATGACGATGCTTTCATTAAGGCGCGCGATAAAGCCGTCAAGAAAGAAGAGAAAGAGAAAAACAAATCTCGTGAAAAAGAGATCAAGCAAGCGAATAAAGAGGGGGCACTAGATAGCAAGCGTGAACCTCACTTATTCGTTCTCGATTTTAATGGCAGTATCGATGCGAAAGAAGTGAACTCATTACGAGAAGAAATCACTTCTATTCTTGCTGTCGCACGTGAAGGTGATGAAGTGTTGCTTCGTCTAGAATCTGGCGGTGGTATGGTTCACGGTTACGGTCTCGCCTCTTCTCAACTTGACCGTATTAAAGCCGCTGGTCTTCCTCTGACCATCTCTGTTGACAAAGTTGCAGCAAGTGGCGGTTACATGATGGCATGTGTAGCAGATAAGATTGTTTCTGCGCCATTTGCGATTGTGGGCTCTATCGGCGTTATCGCGCAAATTCCTAACTTCAACAAACTGTTGAAGAAGCATGACATTGAGTACGAACAATTAACCGCAGGTGAATATAAACGCACGTTAACGATGTTTGGTGAGAATACCGACAAAGCGCGTGATAAATTCAAGCAAGAGCTTGAAGAAACACACGTTTTGTTTAAAGACTTCATTCGTGAGCGTCGTCCGAGTCTAGACCTAGATAAAGTAGCCACTGGTGAGCACTGGTTTGGTAAACAAGCAAAAGAGCTGGGTTTAGTCGACGACATCACGACATCTGATGATATTGTCGTTGAAGCATGCAAAGAGAAAACCGTACTCGCTGTGCATTATGTTCAAAAGAAAAAACTGGCAGACAAGCTAGCAGGTGTCGCGGGCAAAGTCGCTGACAGCGTGATCTTAAAGCTGGCAGAGCGTGGTCAAAAGCCGATTGTTTAAACGAATTTAACCGCGATTGAATTTGTAAACGGCGAGGAGAAACTCTCGCCGTTATTCGTTGAGCTTTAAGCCACTTTATAAATCCAATTACGTATTGGGTGGATGTCTTACACGACATTTTTCCTCGCTCCAAGAGGCGATTGCACGTATAATGTGCGCCTCGAAAACCGAGCGAATTGCTGAAAAATTATAGGTGGAGAAGAACATGTCCTCTCAAACTCCGGTTGTAACCGTAGATGGACCTAGTGGTGCAGGTAAAGGCACTTTGTGTATGTTGCTAGCGGAAAAGCTGGGATTCCAACTTTTAGACTCTGGTGCGATTTATCGTGTACTTGCCCTTGCTGCGATTCATCATGGTGTTGACACTGAGTCAGAAGACGCGCTTGTCCCATTGGCAACACACCTAGACGTTCAATTTGTCGCTGAAGGTGACCTAGTTAAGGTGATTTTAGAAGGCGAAGATGTATCAAGTGAACTTCGTAAAGAAGAAACGGGCATGGCAGCGTCTAAAGTAGCGGCACTACCACGTGTTCGCGAAGCACTGTTACGCCGTCAGCGTGCCTTTGAGGCTGCTCCGGGCCTAGTCGCTGATGGTCGTGATATGGGGACAATTGTATTCCCTGCAGCACAAGCGAAAATTTTCCTTGATGCGAGCGCTGAAGAGCGTGCAAATCGACGCCTTAAACAGTTGCAAGAGAAAGGGTTAGATGTTAAGTTTCCTGACCTTTTAAGCGAGATCCAAGAGCGTGACGATCGAGATCGTAACCGCCCAGTGGCGCCACTACGCCCTGCAGAGGATGCGCTTGTGCTAGATTCTACGTCGATGACTATCGACGAAGTGGTAGAAAAGGCACTACACTATATCGAATCGAAGCTAGCTGAGTAATGATACTCGGCTAGACTAAGAGCGTTGGTCGCAAGGATGATGACTGGCGAATTTAATAACCCCATGCGGTAGGATACCCGTGGACGTTTAATTTATTGAAGATTAACTAAATGACTGAATCTTTTGCTCAACTCTTTGAAGAGTTTCTAAACGAAACAGAATTCCAACAAGGCAGCATCGTTAAAGGTACTGTAGTCGCTATCGAGAACGGTTTCGTTCTTGTTGACGCTGGTCTTAAGTCTGAATCTGCTATCCCTGCTGAACAGTTCAAGAACGCTGCTGGCGAACTTGAAGTTGAAGTTGGCGCTGAAGTAGATGTAGCTCTAGACGCTGTTGAAGATGGTTTCGGTGAAACTCAACTTTCTCGTGAGAAAGCTAAGCGTCACGAAGCTTGGATCGTACTTGAGAAAGCTTACGAAGAAGCTGAAACTGTTGTTGGTATCATCAACGGTAAAGTTAAAGGCGGTTTCACTGTTGAACTAAATGGTATCCGTGCTTTCCTTCCTGGCTCTCTAGTAGACGTACGTCCAATCCGCGACACTGCTCACCTAGAAAACAAAGAGCTAGAGTTCAAAGTTATCAAACTTGACCAAAAACGTAACAACGTAGTTGTTTCACGTCGTGCTGTTATTGAATCTGAAAACAGCGTTGAGCGTGACGAGCTTCTAGAAACTCTACAAGAAGGTTCTGAAGTTAAAGGTATCGTTAAGAACCTTACTGATTACGGTGCGTTCGTTGACCTAGGTGGCGTTGACGGTCTTCTACATATCACTGATATGGCTTGGAAGCGCGTTAAGCACCCATCTGAAATCGTTAACGTTGGTGACGAGATCCAAGTTAAAGTTCTTAAGTTCGACCGTGAGCGTACTCGCGTATCACTAGGTCTTAAGCAACTAGGCGAAGATCCATGGGTAGCAATCGCTAAGCGTTACCCAGAAGGTCACAAACTAACTGGTCGCGTAACTAACCTAACAGACTACGGCTGCTTCGTTGAAATCGAAGAAGGCGTTGAAGGTCTAGTTCACGTTTCAGAAATGGATTGGACTAACAAGAACATCCACCCATCTAAAGTTGTTAATGTTGGCGACGAAGTTGAGGTTATGGTTCTTGAAATCGACGAAGAACGTCGTCGTATTTCACTAGGTCTGAAACAGTGTAAAGCTAACCCATGGCAGTCATTCGCTGAAGCACAAGCTAAAGGCGACAAAGTTACTGGTAAGATCAAGTCTATTACAGACTTCGGTATCTTTATCGGTCTAGAAGGCGGCATCGACGGTCTAGTTCACCTATCTGACATTTCTTGGAATGTTGCTGGCGAAGAAGCTGTACGTGAGTACAAGAAAGGCGACGAGATCTCTGCAGTTGTTCTAGCGGTAGACGCAGAGCGTGAGCGTATCTCTCTAGGCATCAAGCAAATGGAAAATGACCCATTCAATGCTTACGTTGCTGATAACAAGAAAGGTACTCTCGTTAACGCTACTGTAACTGCAGTTGACGCTAAAGGTGCTACTGTTGAAATCGCAGAAGGCGTTGAAGGTTACATCCGTGCATCTGAAGTATCTCGCGACCGCGTTGAAGATGCTGCTTTAATCCTAAGCGCTGGTGATGTTGTTGAAGCTAAGTTCACAGGTGTAGACCGTAAGAACCGTGTAATCAACCTATCTATCAAAGCTAAAGACGAAGCTGAAGAGCAAGAAGCAATGGCATCTGTTAACAAGCAAGATGAATCTTCTTTCGGTAACGCAATGGCTGATGCTTTCAAAGCAGCTAAAGGCGAATAATATACTCGCTTAAGCAAAAAAGGAGCCGCAAGGCTCCTTTTTTATATTTGAGCATATTTAAGTAGTAATACTAATGACGGTAAACTATCTTAATAAAAGGCATTTCCTCATTGCGCATTTTGCGTGAAATTTGTCTGGAATTGTTAGCAAGTGTTTGTTGGAATTAGTATTACTTACTATAATAAGTGATAAAGATACTCAAAGAGGGCAACTATGACTAAGTCTGAACTGATTGAAAGACTCTGTGCTGAGCAAACACATTTATCAGCGAAAGAGATAGAGGATGCTGTAAAAGATATTTTAGAGCACATGGCCTCTACGCTAGAGAGTGGTGATCGTATCGAGATCCGAGGCTTTGGTAGTTTTTCTCTTCATTACCGTGAGCCTCGCGTAGGTCGTAACCCTAAAACAGGCGATAAAGTGGAATTGGAAGGTAAATACGTTCCACATTTCAAACCAGGTAAAGAGCTTCGTGAGCGTGTCAATATTGGCTAAGGCACTCTTATTAGTTTGCAGAAAAAGCGGCATACTTTTTTGTATGCCGCTTTTTTTGTAATATGCCCAAACAACATCGAAGTCATGACCCAGCGAGAATATTTTACTTGTATTGGCTCTGACCGTTTTACGAACAGGTGTCGACACTCAAATAATTTTAACTTCTAGGCGTGTCTATAAACTAAGCATCTTGAGGTTACTTGGGTATAGATTATTGCTAATATACGTAGTCTGAAGAATTATTTTCCTGCATAATCTTACCGACTTACTCCTAGAAGGGTGATGTAACATGAAAATTATAAAAATCGTTGTTGTTTTAGCTCTCTTTTTAATTGCATTGGCATTAGGTTCGCAAAACCAAGAACTTGTGACCTTTAATTATCTTCTAGCAAAAGGAGAGTTCCACTTATCCACATTATTAGGCGTGGTATTTGTCGTTGGTTTTGCTTTAGCATGGATGATCTTGGGTAGTCTCCAACTAAAGACTCAGCTGCGAGTTCGTCGTTTGAAAAAACAACTGAAAAAATATGAGCCTGCTGAAGCGGAAAAAACGGCGAATAAGTCAGCCATCGAAAAACAGGCATAAGGATAAGGCTTTACTTTAATGCTTGAACTACTCTTCTTGTTATTGCCTATAGCTGCTGCATATGGCTGGTACATGGGACATCGCAGCGCTCAGCAAGACAAGCAGAAGCAATCTCATCAAATTTCTCGTCAATACATGACGGGTCTTAATCTGCTTCTTTCTGATCAATCAGATAAAGCCGTAGACCATTTTATTGAATTGCTCCAAGTTGATAACGAGACAATTGATACTCACCTTGCGTTGGGTAATCTCTTTCGTTCTCGTGGAGAAGTAGACCGTGCAATTCGAATTCACCAAAACCTCATTTCCCGCTCAGGGCTAACACTGGACCAGAAAAACCTCGCGCTTCAGCAACTAGCGAAAGACTACATGGTTTCTGGCTTTTTAGACCGTGCAGAAAGAATTTTTGAACAACTAGTCGAAGAGCCTGATCATAGAGAAGGGGCGCTTCAGCAGCTTGTTACCATTTACCAGCAAACGCGTGAATGGGAAAAAGCGATTTATTATGCTAATCAGCTAGCGAAAATGGGCAATAAACGCTCGCGAATACGTGCAAATATCGCGCACTTTTGGTGTGAGATTGCCATGCTAGATCAAGCTGATGGTAATACTAATAAAGCCATGCAGCATTTTAAAAAGGCGTTATCAGAAGATCCTAAATGTGTGCGAGCGAGTATTTCTCTAGGTCGAATTTATTTAGAGTCTGAAGATTACAAGCATACCATCAAGTACCTAACAGGTGTACTTGAGCAAGATAAGGACTTCATTAGCGATGTGTTACCTACCATTGCGGAATGCTACCACCATCTAGGGCAAGAAGATGAACTGGTCGAGTTTCTAAGGACCTGCATTGATAAAAAAGCAGGAGTGTCTGCTGAATTAATGCTGGCACAGTTGGTGGCTCACCATGAAAGTATCGGCTCTGCGCAAGAGTTGCTTACTAAACAGTTACTTAAGAATCCAACCATGAAAGGCTTTTATCGCCTGATTGATTATCATATTGCAGAAGCAGAAGATGGTCGTGCGAAAGACAGCCTTTCGACCTTACAAGCGATGGTTGGAGAACAGTTAAAAGTGAAACCGCACTACCGATGTCGGCAATGTGGCTTTTCTACTCATTCTCTTTACTGGCATTGTCCTTCCTGTAAAGGATGGGGGACGATCAAGCCAATCCGAGGATTGGATGGTGAATAGCTTTGATGCAGCAGGCAGGCTCTCTGTCCGCTGCATTTTTTTAACCTTTTATTTAACAAGAACCAAAATAATTAGGAGATGAAATGATCGACCAAAAAGTTATTGTCGCACTGGATTATGATAACCAAGCAGATGCGCTTGCGTTTGCAGATAGAGTTGATCCTGCGTCATGCCGTCTAAAAGTAGGCAAGGAAATGTTTACGCTATTTGGTCCTGATTTCGTACGTGAGCTTCACAAGCGTGGTTTTTCTGTATTCCTGGATTTAAAATTTCACGATATCCCAAACACATGTTCTAAAGCAGTACGTGCGGCCGCTGAACTAGGCGTATGGATGGTGAACGTACATGCCAGCGGTGGTGAGCGAATGATGGCGGCTTCTCGCGAGATTTTAGAGCCTTATGGTAAAGATCGCCCGTTGCTGATAGGTGTGACGGTATTAACCAGCATGGAACAGAGTGACTTGGCAGGTATTGGTTTGAATTTTGCACCTCAGGAGCAAGTGATTCGTCTGGCAACACTGACGAAGAACGCAGGTCTTGACGGTGTCGTATGTTCAGCGCAAGAGTCGTCATTACTGAAGAGCGAACTTGGTCAAGACTTTAAGTTAGTGACACCAGGAATCCGACCAGCAGGCTCTGAGCAAGGTGACCAGCGCCGTATCATGACGCCAGTGGACGCTATCCAATCCGGTTCTGATTACCTTGTTATTGGCCGTCCTATAACGCAAGCTGTTGAACCTGAAGAGATATTAAAGTCAATTAATGAAAGCTTAGCGAATATGTAATTGACCTTTAATCCTCTAGTAAAGGTGAAGCATTAGTGCTTCACCTTTTTCATTTCTGAAGGGCGCATTTTAGTCAATTATTAGGTTTGTATTCTATTATCTTAAGTATACGGCTAACACGCCGTTTCCCTTGTGTTGATCTTAGCTCGGAAGCAAAAAGGAAGAAATATGGCTAAAAAACGGCCATTACCAGTGCTCGCAACATTGACTGCTGCCAGTTTTCAACTGAATGCGGCAGAGTTGCCGGTTGGTATTGAATGGATTTCAAATAACAATGAACCCCTGTTTGCGTCTGAAAACGCCTTACGTGGTGGTACCTACCGTACTTATATTTCAAGTTTTCCGCAGACGTTACGTAGCGTTGGCCCTGATGCGAACTCTGGTTTGCGTCAATACCTGATGGACGGCTCGCCAAAACTTGCTCAGCGACACCCAAATACTGGGAAATGGATACCTCAACTCGCTAAGTCATGGGCATTCGAAGAAGATAACAAAACGGTTTTCTTTAGACTTGATGACACGGCAAAATGGTCTGATGGCGAAAAGATTACCGCAGATGATTATGTTTTCATGATGAAGTACTACAGGTCAAAAGACATTATTGACCCGTGGTACAACGACTTCTTCACGAACAGCATTGTTCGCGTTGCAAAGATTGATGACTACACGATCAAGGTGAATCTTGCTGTTGCTCAAAGCCATGATTTACTGATGGTGATGATCAATATGCCGAGTAATGGTTTTCAGCCTCGTCCGGAACACTTCTTTGACGGTGAAAAGGACGCCAATAATGATGGTATGCCGGATAACTTCGTCCGAAAATTCAACTTTAAAGCTGAGCCAACGGCAGCGCCTTACTATTTAGACAAAGTGAAGAAAGGTAAGAGTGTTACCTTCAAACACGTGGGCGAAGATTGGTGGGGGTATAACAACCGCTACTATAAAAACCGTTACAACGTAGAAAAAGTCCGCATTAAGGTGATTCGCGATCCTGATATTGCGATGAAGCATTTTGAGAAGGGAAGTCTTGATTATTTCGAAATGGTACTACCAAACTTTTGGCATGATAAGACCGATAGTGAAGTGTATAAAAAAGGCTATATCCAAAAATACTGGGGCTTTAACGAAGCACCACAAGGGGCTGGTGGTCTTTGGATGAATACAGCAATGCCGATGTTGGATAACCTAGAAGTGCGCAAAGGTGTTATGGCAGCAACCGATTATGACGGCATGATTGAAAATATCATGCGTGGAGATTATTCACGCAAGCCACATGGACTCGGTTTTGGCCACGGCGAATATGATGCTCCTAACCATACGCCGCCTAAGTTTGACGCTGATGCAGCGGTTAAACATTTCGAAAAAGCGGGCTTTGACAAAGTGGGCGCAGATGGTATTCGTGTCAACGGCAAGGGCCAACGCTTGAGCTTTGCTATCACCTATGGATACAATTCTTGGACACCGCGTATTGCGTACCTGAAAGAACAAGCAAAACTCGCGGGTCTTGAGTTCACGTTAAACTTGGTTGATGGCTCATCGGCGTTTAAATACATTCTTGAGAAAAAGCACCAGTTAGCGTTTTTGAATATGGGTTCTGGTGAGGTCCCAGCATATTGGGAGTACCTACACTCTGATAATGCGAATCGACCACAAACGAATGCTCATACCAACTACAGCAGTCCTGAACTGGACAAGTTGATTGAAGCCTACGACTCTGAGTTTGATCAGGAGAAGCGTTACGAGCTATCGCATCAAATCCAAAACTATGTCAGTAAAGCAAATATCATCGTTCCTGGTTACATGGTGCCTTATTCTCGAGTTGCCCATTGGCGCTGGGTTAACATTCCTAAAGATGGCATGACTAAAGCGACAGAATGGGTGCTTCACCCAATGGATATCGGCAATTTCTGGATCGACACCAAAGTAAAAGAAGAGACGGAGGAAGCGATGGATGAGGGTAAAACCTTCCCAGAGACAACGGTCATTGATGATCGCTACAAGTTGTAACTCCACAACTTAGCAGCGACAAAAATGAAAGCCTCGGAAAAGGGAAGCAACTTGCTTCCCATAAATTGATATTGAACTTAAATTTGTTTGGCAATGTCCGATGTCAAACTGTCCAGCCCGACGGATAAAGCGTCGACGAGTGCTTCATAGCCTTCCTCTTTTAGAGGCTGAGAGATTTGTACTGGCGCACTGTTTTCCACCTTACCTTCAGCATTAATGAGTAACCATTCGCCCTCAATTTCGACATTACCTTTGTAACTGCCATTAAACTTATTTAACGTAAGTTGGAGTGTTGCTTCATCGCTTTGATCCAACAGGTTGTTCATTTCAGTCGGCCAGTAATGGGGCTGTTTTTGGCGTAGATCTGCGACGATTCGTTGAGTGATTTGCTCAGAAATGCTCTGCGCCCATTGATTGTGTTTCGCCTGAATAACTTGCGTTTCAGAGGTGCGATAAACGATACCATTCTCGTTCAAATAACTTGCCAATTGCACTGGACGAACAACTAATGCAGGGCGCTGCGCAATATCAGAATTACTCAGTGTTACAGCTTCCGCCTTAGGTAGAAGGTACAAAGCCCCTTTAGTTTCTGGAGCGCTACTGCAACCTGTAAGGCCGACCAATAGTGCGATAGACAAAAAGAATACTCGTTTCATTATTTTTGGCCTTTAACTGGGGTTGGGTCACTGATTTCATCTTCTCCAAATACAAGAGAGTTTGGCTTTTCGTTTAATTGCTTCAGTACAGGTTTAAACTCCGTCATCACACTTTCTAGCTTTCTGAGCGTGGTTTCTATTTCACTGTACAGGGTTGAGTTTGGTCCATAGCCATCGAGTGTTTTTTGCAACTGCTGCAAGCTTTGGCGAATATCAGCAGGGATCTCTTGAGTGTCTTTTTGACTTAAAAGTTTATCAATACTGTTCGCAACGCGCTCTACTGAAGCCAACGTTTTCTCCGAAGTTTTTAGTGTTGAATTGAGAGAGCTTAGTGTTTCTTCCATTGGTAAGGTGTTAATCTTATTGAGGAAGTCATTCACTTGACGTTGAACCTGAGCAAAACCACCGCGCATGGTCGGGAATACTTCCAAACCTTCAAACTCGCTTGGTACATATTGCTCATCGTCGGGATAAAAATCGGCATCAATATAGAGAGCGCCAGTCAACAAGTTGCCCGTTTTTAAGGTGCCACGAAGGCCTCGCGCAAACTCCTTTTTCAGTTTTTTCTTGAACATCGGCAAGGATTGGGGTTGTAAGTCACCGTATACCCGTCCTAACTCAATGCGCACCAATATAGGGATCTTTTTCGCAGATAAGTTTTCTTCTGGCGTTGGTAAACGCATAGGCACTTTCGTGACAGTACCAATGCGAAGACCACGATATTCTACAGGCGCTTTACGTTTAAGACCGCGGACAGACTCATCAAATAACATAACAAATTCAATGTAGTCGTCGTACATCCCTTCACGCAGTTGTTTAATATCGTCATACAAGCGGAAGTTGGTCATGTCGTCTGTGAGCCGTTCGCCAGATTCAATACCCGGGATCGTATCAAAGGTTACGCCCCCGGTTAGCATGCTTTCTAGTGAGCCGAACTTGACCTCAAAGCCTTCTGAATTTAACTGCAAATCTACGCCGGAATTCAACCAGAACTTGGTACGAGTACGAATTAAACTGTCGTACGGTTTAAACACAAAGAGTTGATAAATGGCTCGACGAGTATCCACATCAAAGCGAGTTTTTTCGACGCGGCCAACGGTAAAACCTTTATAAATCACAGGGTCACCAACGCTAAGTTTACCGGCTTCACGATGCGTTAATACAATCCGTAACCCTTCTGCATCTGGCGAGGCTACGGGAGGGATGTCTAACACCGTAAACTGTTCTTTTTCGACCTGAGAGCTACCGGGTTGCAATTGGATATAAGCACCAGAAAGCAATGTCTCCAAACCAGAAATACCATCACGACCAATACGAGGTTTGACAACCCAGAGCATGGTGTCATCTCGTAACATGCGCTTTGCGTCTTTGTTCATTTGCGCTGTCGCGATGATGTGATCGTAGTTTTCACTTAATGTGACGTCAGTGATCAGTCCTACTTTTACGTTCAGAGCGCGGATTTCGGTCTTGCCGACTTCAATGCCTTCTGCGGTTGGTAGCTGTAAAGTAATCTGTGGGCCTGTACTGTCGATGTATTGAAACAGCATCCAAGCTCCCATTGCTAGCGCGAGGATTGGAACGAGCCAAATGGCTGAAATCTGCTGTTGCGGTTTGATCTGAGCGGTTACGTTGTTCTCATCACTCATATTTTGTGTTCTCTTTTAAGTTATCTGATATGGGTTCCTGCACTTCGCTTTGTGGTAATGGCCATAACAAACGTGAGTCAAAAATCATTGCAGAAAGCATAGTAAAAATGACCACTGCAGCAAAAGACAGTGCGGCAGGGCCTGGATAAATGGCCATTAAGTTCTGTAGTTGAACCAGTGCGACTAAAATGGCGACGACAAAAATATCGATCATTGACCAACGACCAATAAATTCAGTGAGGCGGTATAGTTTTAAGCGCGAGATACTCTCTTCAGGTGGAAGGTATTGCGCTCTTTGGGCGCTAAAATACAGCCAGGCGAGCGCGAACATTTTAGCAATCGGAATAAACACACTGGCGAAGAAGATCACCATTGCAATCGGGTAAGAGCCGAGGTGCCATAGCAAAATGACCCCTTCCATAATGGTTGAGCCTTCCGATTGACCAAGGCTAACGGTATACATCATTGGGTAGAGATTTGCCGGAATATAAAAAATGATTGAGGCGAACAATAAAGCCCATACTTTTTGTAAATTGTCTAAGGGGTTGTATTTATGAATCGGACTTTCACAACGAATGCAGTGTTGACGTTTTTTATCTTCAATAGGATTAAGTTGATGGCACGTATGGCAACCAATGTGATTATGGTCATGGTGGGTATCACCTTCTTTTACACTAGGTGGTGTGATGGCTGGAATAAAGTGCCCCCAAAGCCAATTTTTATCGACCATCGAGATACACTTCACCACTAACAGAGCATAAACGCAGAACGCCCAGAATGAGCTGCCCATACTAATATCGGCCAAAGACGCGATTTTAATTAAGCTCACCAAAACGCCAATTAAGAACACATCGACCATCAACCAAGGTTCGACCCGAAACAGAAGCCGACATAAGACTTTTGCCATCCTTTGCTGCCGTTTAGATGGCGTATGCTTGCGTGTTTTTAGAGCTTCAAAATGGAGAAATAAAATTAATCCTACGTAGATAGCGGGCAACACGACGACAGTGGCCAGTAGTAGGATGCCAAGAAGCGCATTTTTAAATTCTGCCAGCATTTTTGCTGCGTGTAGCAACGTGATTTCTTGTGATAGCCCTTGCACACTAAACGACATAAAGGGGAAGGCGATACTGAGTAGCAGCATAATCAAACATGCGGATGAAACCGCAATCACGCTTTGATAGGGCTTGGCATTAATTTTTGTCAGTGAATGCGCACATCGAGGACACTGAGCTTTCTGTCCCAGATCAAGTTCAGGAATGCGAACGACAAGGCCGCACTCTTCGCAAGAAATTAACTGACGTGAATTAGGTTGGATACTCATCGGAAAGGTTTTGGGTTCATTTGCCTTAAGAATACTCTGTTTTCACTAGGCACGCTTGTTTTGTCTTTCTTTAGGGAGGAATAGCAAAGCCTGCCCAGAGGCTCTGGGCAGGGAGTTGGCGGTTTTCTAGTCTACTGTTCCGCTATCAAATGCGTTCGAGCCTAACTGTTTTCCGTTAAGCGTTTTTCCGTAATAGCCTTGATGCTGGTGGTACTTCTCTGCGTTCGCGTCGACATTGCCTTTAAAGCGAGGGTCTTGAGGACGTTCGTGACTATTAACATACGCGGCGACATCCCATGCTTCTTGCTCGGTTAGTTGTACGCTTTTTCCAAGTGGCATATTTTCGTAAATAAAGTAAGCCGCGGTATTAATGCGGTGCATACCAGCGCCCCAGTTGTAGGCATTTTCACCCCAAAGCGGTGGAATATACGAATGCCCATCACGGCCTTTGATGCCCGAACCATCGGCGCGATGACACGTCTCGCAGTTATTTTTATACACTAAAGCGCCTCGTTCAGGCGATGGAGCTTGAGCTGGTGCGGCGATTTTTGGGTAGCCACGTCCAGTAAGATTACTGCGTTCTTCGATTGGTAGTGCTTGGGCAATTGCATCTGGTAATGGGAAGTTTTCCGTTTTGCCACCCACTTGTAATGCTTTAGCATCTAATTCAGGAATGGGCTCATCACTCATGCCATGACCATCAAGTAGTGCGCCCATTGACAGCCAATAAGCGTAAGCGCTAAGCGCAACAATTTCTGGTGAGTCGTAAGCCGGTGCTTTGCCATTCATCGAGTACTCAAAACAGCCTTGAATTCGGTCTGCATAGCTGTTGACGCGATCATTTTTCTTACGATAAGCCGGGTAGGCCATGTACGCTGCCCACAACGGCGCTGCGTTAGCTTTGCGTCCAGCTTCCATGTGGCAGTTCACGCAGTTTTGTTCATTGCCAATATATTGCCCGCGCATTTGTTGAGAATTCACAAATAACGAATAGCCGCGTTTTACTTGTTCACCAAATTTCGTATTGGGAATGGTACTGAGAGCACGAGGTTGTAAATACTCACCATGATTTTCTTTTTTAACGGCAGGTAATTCTGTTTGTCGGTCGGGTAATTGATCGTTCGCCATCGCAGCAACAGAAAGGATAGGGAGTACTAACAAAGAATAGAAACGTTTCATATCTGCTCCTAGTAACGTAATGAGGCAAAGTAGTAGGAAAGGTTTTCGATCTCTTTGTCAGTGAGATTCTTCGCGATTGTGCTCATCATATTGAGAGGATCACCACTGCGAGTGCCGTTTTTCCATGCCATCAATTGTGCTTTTAAATAGTCGGCATGTTGGCTGGCGAGGCGGGGGAACTTGTCGACCCCCATACCGCTTGCGCCATGACAAGTTGCACACGCAGGAATATTGCGGTTCCAATCTCCTTGGAAAATCAATTGACGATAAGGGTTGCGAATATCAGCTTGGTCTCCGCGCTGCTCAGGATTAGTGAATTCGTAGCTTGGCAGGCTAGCGAAATATCCCATCACTGCTTTACGGTCATTGGGATCGCTGAGTTCTTTAGCCATGCCTTGCATGACGACATTTTGCCGTTCCCCGCTGAGGAATAGCTCGATCTGAGTGTTGAGATAGTCGGCGTTTAATCCGGCAATCATAGGGGCGATGTTGGCTTGACCCATACCATCTTTACCATGGCATCCACTACACGTTTGGGCTTTTTCTGGAATTGATGAGGCGCTCGCGCCCATTGTGGTCGACAGTAAACAGGCCGTTACCACAGGAATAAATTTTGACATGCTGACTCACTTTGCTGTTTTTATTTATATTCCCAAATGGCTTCAAGATGCTTGGTTCAGCGAAGGTGGCTCGGATTACACACGCGACAATGATGTGACGATTTGTGGTACTAAATCCAGCGTCGTTAACAAAGTCTGCGGGCCAAGATAACGCTCTTTATCCTGCCTCTTGAAGTCACTTGGGAATAAGATTGTCGGCTTTGTCAACAAGTAAGGGTATTGTGGATTTCCACATATTTAGAAAGTCAGGGTAAACGCGAGCCCTTATTGGCTTACTGCTTAGATTATAGATTATCCCCAATAAAAAACGATAAAGGGCAGCTCAAATTCGCTGCCCTTATTTGCTTTGTTACGCTTTGAAGATTTTTGCGGGTAAGGATTGACGTGCGGCGGCACCGACGACCCAGTCGAGTAAAACGCCTTTTCCTTCTCGGGTAGGGTCAACCAAACCAATGTCGTTAATGTTTACGCCGTCTTGGCTGCGCGTTTGCACGGGCTGCTTTTGCTCTCCAATCCAGTGTGAACGCTGTCCTAACTCCGTATGTCCAAATCCGTGCTCAAAACCGAGAGTGCCTTGGCGAATACCACTGACCACCATCGCGAGAGCTTTAGTACTGGCTGACGGAGTTTCGATAATAAACTCGTCACCGGTTTCAATACCTGCGCGTTCTGCGTCGATAGGGTGAATATAAACTGGGTTAACTCCTTTGATGGAGTTTAACCTTGGCGATAAATTCGATACTGCACTGTGAATGTTGGACTTAAAGTTGGTTAAACTGAACGGCCATTCTGAACTTGGATATTGCTCATCTAACGGTGTGCCATCGGCCAGCTTTTGTGGGTGCCAGGTTGGGCAGCCAGTATAAAAATGACCCGTCATGGTGTTTCTTGCACTGCCGACGGTCTCATTCCAAATCGCGACAGGGCGTGTCCATTTATGTTTCATCTGTTCGCCTTGATATGCCTCGGTTGCATTTTCAAAGCGACCGCCGCGCGCAAAAATAAACGCCACGCGTTTCATTTCGTCGGGGGTTAATGTTTTTTGCATACTTGGGATCAAACGCTCCAAACCTGACCACGCAATATCTTCGGCGGACACTTCATGTACCCCGCCTTTTACGTAAGCCAAGTTAGCCGCAGAGCGTAAGTAGAAATCTTCCGCACTATGAAGTCCGTGCCAGTTTCCTTGCGCGTCTTGAATGGCGTTATCGCCAAATCCGCCTAATTGCATTTTCTTCGCAACATCAATCAGGAAGTTTTCTAAGCAGATACTGCGACCATCGACGGTTTTCTCTGTACGAGCGTCAACAATTGGCCAACGAGCGGTGACGGTTTTCACTGGCACACCATGCCAAGGAGTTGCCATTCCCCAGCTTTCGTAGGTCACGGTATCCGGTACGATGTAATCAGACAAAGCGGTGGTTTCGTTGATGAACGCGTCGACTGAGACAATCAATCCTAATTGCTTTGGGTCTTTAAGCTTGTCTTCTAACAACGTTTTTAAGCCGGGTACACCATACATCGGGTTCGCCATATGATTGATCCACGCTTTTACACGATATGGATATCCGTCAATGGCCGCAGATAAATGCTCAGTAAGCAGAGGCGCGGCGAACGGGTACCAAGGGGCGCGAGTCGGGTAAGGAGATTCGCCTGCTGCGACACGACGTTGATATTCACTGGTTTTATGGTACGGAAATTTGCTACGCGAAAGGAAGACGCCTTTCGGGCCAACCTTGCCGGCAAATTTGGTGAAGTCATAGCGAGGCCCATTGCCAGAAGTCGGGTATCCTCCCGCCTTTGCCATCGCGCCACCTTTCATGTTGATATTACCAATCAAGGCGTTGAGCATCATAATGGTAAATGAGTTATAGAAACCGTTCGTGTGCATGTTGCCACCGTGGGTATCGACAACCGCTTTGGTACCGTGGCTGGTGAATCGTTTTGCTAACTCAATGATTTGTTCCACCGCGATGTCACATTGTTGGCTGTAAAAGTCCAAACTGTATTTGAACGCCTCTTCTTTGAGTCTTTGCAGGGAAGATTTAACTTGAACGTCACCCGATGCCAGTGTCACGGTTTTATCGACAAACAGTGCCGCTTCATCAGTTTGGGTATGAACACCAAACTCACCGCTTTGTTGATCGACAATAACATACGGGTCAGAATCAGACAGTGCTTCGCCTTCAAACGCCAGTTCAAGATCGGACGCACGCAAGAACGTGCCGTTTCTAGGGTGCTGCTCATCGCTTATCACCAAATGCGTGGCATTACACCAGTGTGCTGTTCCCGCTCGCTTCATGGCGTTAGCGCCCGGCTGAGATAAAAAGATTTTATTGTAGCGTTGGTTGTCAATGATCCACTGGATCATGCCAAGCACTAGTGCTGAGTCGGTGCCAGGTTTAATCGGTATCCAGCGGTTGTTGTCACCGGCCGCTAAACTAGATGAGCCTGCAGGTAAGCTTGGAGTGATGATGGTGTATTCCAACTCGCCTTCAGTTCGCGCCTTCGCCAGTTGACGAGCCTGACGCTTAAATGGGTTGCCCGCGTGGGCTGGCGACATACCAATGAAAATGATGTATTCCGCGTTGTCGAAGTCAGGCTTTAAATGGGCGAACTTTTTCAAGTCATTCATAAATGCGCCGCTGCCAGCACGGAACGCATAGCCGCAGTAAGATCCATGGTGACCAAAGTTACGTGTACCATAGCTGTTAAAAGCGAAGCGTTTGAAGATGTCGTCTCGGCCTTCGTTCCCTGCGTTAGTCATTAACAACTGGTTCGCTTTCGGGCCATATTCTGGGCTGTCTGGATCCACGGGAGCGTTTAAATCTCGAATAGTACGTAGACCGTCAACATGACCCTCACCAAAGAGATCGCCACCTTCGACGACTTCGTCTACTAATTGCTCATAACTAATTGGGACCCATTTACCTTCGCCTCTTTTCCCAACACGTTTCAGTGGTTGGGTTATGCGATATGGACTGTTACGAATTTCTAACATGCCATTGCCACGAGCACAGGCGGTTGAGCGCCCTTCGAGGCCAGACTCACCCGCCATACTCAAATACGCTTCTTTTACTGGGGTCTCAAACGGAATGTGTTGCTGGTGAGAAAGCGGATGATATGGGTTGCCGCTGATACGCAAAATTTCGTCACTGCGGTTATCAACGCGAACACGCAAACCACACAGCGACCAGCAGCCAAAACACATTGAGGGTGCAACACGCTGGTTTGGGTTTGGGATCAGATTGCCCTTGTTATTGACTTTGTATTCTGGCTCAAGGGAGTTGCCGTGGTGAATGTCACGAGTCTTTTTACCTGCGGTGCCTTCAAGTGCACCTTCGACCATGTGTTTGGTGGTTGTGGCATAACCTGCAGCGAATGCGCCAAGCCCACCCACAGCAAGGCCTGATTTCAAAAACTGACGGCGTTTGTTATCCATAATGAAATCCTCTTCGATTAGCGTTCAGTTAAGGTGAATGAAGTCGCGTTTGCTTCGGTGTTCTTTTTAGGCTGAATCAGTTCTGAGCCGAGTAAAGCCAATGCAAGCCACAACCCGAGCATGCCTACAATGCCTATCCAGCCGTTACCATCCATGGATAGTTGGTATGGATAAAGTCCTGCATCGTATTTGGCGATAGTTTGTACTTCCATGATCGTGACCCAACGAACCAGCCAAGCACTGGTTAAAGCAACCAACGATATGCAAGCAACCCCCATAGTGCGTCGCAAGCTCGTCGATGTAATGGCGGAGGTTTTATTGTCACGTAGTGTGATAAGCGTGAGTAATACGCAACCTAAGGTGATAAAAGTGAGTAGGGCAATGTGACTGACCCACTGCTCGCTTGAGTAGAGAGAAAAGGTCGCGTTATTAGAAGCCCAAATCGGCAGGAGTATCAGAGTCAACACGCCGCTAATGACTAACGCTTTTCTGAGTAAGTTAGTATCACCCGCAGTGAGGTTTTTTGACTGTTGAGGTATCAGTAGCCAAATCAGCAAAGCAAAGCCGATAGCGCCCATAAATGCGGTAACGAACCAAAGAATGGGTGATGCTGGTTGATGCCATAAAGAACGTGATTGAACGATGGCAATTTCAGCCCCGGTATAGAGTGCGATGCTTAGGCCAGAAAACACGGTTACCCCAGAGACCATAAGCATGGTTCTGCGTGTGATTGCCCACTCACCGAGTGACAATTTCGATAACAGCGGCAATATTTTTCCCGGTTGATGGCGCAAAGCCATAAGATCATGACGCAGATACAACCACGCGGTTATGACTGCTAAACCAGAAAAAACAGGCAAAAAGAGTGAGCCTAAAGACATCCAAGACCATGGCGTGATATGGGCGTAAAAATGCCACGCACGTCCGGGTTGGTGCAAATCCCCGGTTAAAGCCAGTGGACCGACAATAGCACCGATGGCTAAAGTCAGCACCAAGGCGACACGAAGTCGATGGCTGGTATGTTGTTCAAACAGCAAAGCAATTAAGAACAAAATAGCGGCAGCGTAAGCCGAGCCGATGTAGAAGAAATACTGCACAGCCCACGGTAGCCAAGCCATTGCTTGAGGTTGGATTAACACTTCAGTGATGTTCATGCGTGTTCTCCTTGTGGGTCGTAAATGGCGGGTTGCGCATCGACAGGGTGAGTAAAACGTTCATCCATTCCGATATAAAACACATGTGGCTTAGTGCCTTCGTTGGGTTTAAGCACTTTGATGTCATCTTGATGCTTCGCAATTAAGTGGCGAATTTCGCTGGTTGGATCATTTAAATCACCGATAACGCGAGCACCACCGACACAGGTTTCCACACAAGCAGGCAGTAAGCCTTGCTCTAAACGGTGTGCACAAAAGGTGCATTTGTCTGCGGTTAGGGTTTCTTCGTTAATAAAGCGAGCGTCATAAGGGCACGCTTGCACGCAGTATGCACAGGCCACACAGCGGCTGTTATCGACCATGACGATGCCATCTTCACGTTGAAACGTGGCTTGAACAGGGCAAACCGGCACACACGGCGGATTATCGCAGTGGTTGCAGAGGCGAGGCAGCATAAAGGCTTTGGCTTCTTTAGTGGCCTTGGAACCATCATCTAGGATGACTTCATACTGTTTCACCGTGGTACGAAATTGGCCGATAGGCGCTTGGTTCTCAATACTGCAACCCACGGTGCAAGCTTGACAGCCGACACATTTCCGTAAATCAATGACCATGGCATAGCGTTTGCCGACCTGTCCTTTTCGGTCGGCGGATTGGTTATTTCGAATAACATTTCCCGCGGTTGCGGTACCAATACCAGCGACGGGGATCAGCGCCGCACCGGCTGTGACGGCGCTGAGAAAGCGACGTTTGGTGGAATCCATAACTCACCTGCTTAGTTGTATTTAATCTGACTGACTGCATCCATTGTGAGAAATGCGTCGTGATGCTGATATAGTGGATTTCCACATACCCAGACCAAAGTTGATCTAAAACAAATGTGGTTTACGCTGCGTTGCTGCTATCCTTGCGGCACACTTTCGACGGAACGATTTGATTCATCATGAAAAACGCACCGCCGCTGCTTCAGTTTTTGATTCTTTGCTTGGCTGCATTTTCGCTTGTGGCTCAAGCTACCTCTACCATTCAAGGCCCACAGCACGACGTTAAGCCGCAAGCCGACATCGGCGTTTTAGCGATACGTGGCCACCTTTACGCAGAGCAGCGATGGCAGCCAACCATCGATTGGTTAAATCAGCAAATTACTGATGTGCATTTTGTGCTTCATCCGCTCAATTTGGATGAGATGGGAGAAGCGGTGAAGTTTCAAAGCATGGATTTCATCTTAACCAACCCTGGCCAAGCCGTTCGATTGGGTCGGCAATATGCGCTTTCTTGGATGGCGACACTGACCAGTCGCGCGCCGAAAAACTCGAATTACGGCATTGGTTCTGCGTTAGTGGTGCGTGCTAACTCTTCTTATCAATCATTGCAAGACGTCATGGGATTGCCAGTGGCTGCGGTCTCGGAAAAAGCTTTTGGGGGCTATCTGACGTTGCGTTACCAAATCGTAGAAATGGGACTCGATCCGAACGATTTTTTCGCGGATGTTCGTTATCTCGGTTTCCCTATTGATGCAAACTTGTACCAGTTGCGCGATGGCAATGTTCAAGCTGCCGTCGTTCCGGCTTGTTTATTAGAACAGATGCAAAGGGAAGGGCTGTTACAGCCAGACGGTTTCCGGGTTTTGAACCCACAGTCAAGCGAACGGTCATCTTGCGCCGTTTCAACGTCTCTCTATCCCAATTGGTCGTTTGCTAAAACAGAGCGAGGCGCTTCGCTACTGGCGAAAAGAGTGGCGCAGCAATTGCTCGCCATGCCGCCGGAACATCCTGCGATTATCGCCGCAGGCGCATCGGGATGGACCTCTCCCGTTAGCTTGTTGACGATTGATAAGCTTTATCAGGCATTAGATCTTCACCCGCTACAACAACCTTGGTGGCAAGACGCTTTACGTTGGCTACGCACCCATCAGGAGTGGGCATGGGCATTGTTCATTTTTGTGATTGTGTTAAATGCTTACCACTTTTGGCTTGAGTACCGCTTCAGCAAGAGTAAGCAAGCGCTTGAACAGACTTCATTGCGATTGAAAGAAAAAAGCGAACAGCTCGAGCATTCACAACGAGTGGCTATCGTCGGAGAAATCGGCAGCAGCCTTGCCCATGAGCTGAATCAACCGTTGGCGGCGATTCGCAATTACAGCGAAGGCGGCCTGTTACGCTTGGCCAAGAAACGTCCGCATCAAGATATTGTACCCGTGCTCGAAAAAATACAGGGACAAGTAGAAAGAGCCGATGCGATTATTCAGCGTTTAAGAAACTTAATCCGCAAACGCAGTGTCGAAAAAGCGCCGTGTAACATGGATGTGTTAATTGAAGACACGATAGAGTTGCTCCATTTTAGGATGCAAAAGCAAAATGTATCTATGGTGACCACGACAGAGGGAAAGACTCGTCCCTTATTGGCGGATGTGGTTGGGGTTCAGCAAGTGTTGGTCAATGTGATCAGCAACGCCATTGATGCTTGCGTCGACTTTCAAGAAAAATATCACATGTCAGATTATCAAGGTAAAATCGCGCTTCATACTGACTATCAAGCTAAGCGACTCTGTATTCGAGTGTTGGATAATGGTACGGGGTTAGAGCAAGACAACCCAACGCAAGCTTTTGTGAGCAGTAAACAAGAAGGGCTTGGGCTCGGCTTGACGATTTGCCGTGATGTGATGGAAATGCACGGGGGAGAGTTGGTTATCCAATCAGCCAAGCCTCATGGTTGTTTGGTTGAGCTTGTCTTTCCGTATCAAACCGAGGGTCGACAACCCTAATGCCTTAAAAGGAACATTTGATGAGCAATAGTGAAAATCCGCTGCCAGTATATGTGGTCGATGATGATGAATCAGTACGTGATTCGCTGGCATTTATGTTAGAAGAACATGATTTTGAGGTGACGACGTTTGCTGATGGACGCTCTTTTCTGGATGAAGTCGATGTCCATCACGCGGGTTGTGTGATTCTGGATAGTCGAATGCCTAACCTGCGTGGTCAACAAGTGCATCAAATATTGAATCAGGCTAATAGCCCGTTAGCGGTCATTTACTTGACGGGGCATGGTGATGTGCCAATGGCGGTTAATGCATTGCAAGCTGGCGCAGTGAACTTTTTCCAAAAGCCCGTCAAAGGTGATACGTTGGCGCAAGCGATTATACAAGGTCAGGCGCAGTCGGTATTAAGCTTTAATATGGCCGAAGCGAAAGCCGCTTACGCATCGTTAACGCCACGAGAGAAAGATATCTTGCGTTTGATTATTGAAGGAAAACGCAACATTAGAATTGCCGATGAGTTGTGTATTGCGATGCGGACGGTAGAAGTGCATCGTGCGAATTTGCTGAAAAAATTCTCAGCGAAAACGGTGGCAGAACTGGCGTATATTTACGGTAAACTAGCACTTTGATGATGTGTGAATAACCATAGTCAACTAACCTCAAGAGGTTTGGTTCAGTAAGAGTAACGTGGTTGACAGGCGCGGCCACGATTTGAACCCTGTATCTTGATGCCATTAGGCATATACAACTTGAGCTTTACGGCAACTTGGGTATTATCTTCAACGTTTTTCTCTGTTTCTGATTGATTATGAGTTTATTGACTTCACGATATAATTCGTCCAACAAACGGGCGAAATGGCTACTGGCTATGATTGGCTGGGTCGTTGTCGTGTGTTTGATGCAAAACTCTGGCTTGGCATCATCATGTTCAATAAATTATGAAACGATCTCGCCTTCGATGTTAGTGGGGGATGACGCTTATGTCGTCCAAACAGATAAAGGCAAAGACTTGAGTCAATGTGAGCTGTCTGAAAAGTTAATCCAGTTTGCTCAGCACCAACTTGAGGCGTTCATTGTTGTATTATTCGTTGGGATTTTGGTATCCGCTATTTGGCGCGGTAGTGTTGTTACCCGCGCAAGGCAATGGACGGAACCAATTCGATACAAGTATCGAGTCCATCTAACTTTTTGTGTATTCCGAGAATGACAAGTGATTTCTGACCAATGCCGTCAGCCACGTATTACATTTGTTTTTTAATTAGGAATCACTATGAATCACACGACAACAATGATTCGAACAACGTCGATATTCATCATGACGTTGGTTTTGAATCTATTTTCTCTCCAACTTTTTGCTCAGACACCCGATACCGGTTGGATGACCAATCCTCAGCACCCGCCTGTCAAAACCCGCTTCGTATTGACAGGCCAGCAAGATCCACAGGCAAAAACACTCACTGGCTATTTGGATGTGCAGTTAACGGGTGATTGGAAAACCTATTGGCGATCACCCGGGGAAGGGGGGATCGCGCCGTCTATTGATTGGCAAAACTCAAACAACCTAACCAAAGTGGATTGGCAATGGCCGTATCCTCAAAAGTTCGAATTATTGGGTATAGAAACGCTCGGTTATAAAGGCGATACCTTGTTCCCGATGACGCTGCATATTGAAGATATGTCCAAACCGGTCAAACTTGATGCAGTGTTAACCTTGTCTTCCTGCACCACCATTTGTGTGTTAACGGACTATCCAATGCAACTGACGTTTCACCCTTCAGAGTTAAACATCGATGAAGACGTGATGTTCAGTTATGCCCAGGCCGTGAGTCGCGTCCCGCAATCTTCACCATTTGTTGACGTCACACAAACAAGTTGGGATGCGGCACAATCAAAATTGCAAATCAAGCTAACGAACACGCAAGGTTGGGATAATCCGCAAGTGTTGGTCGATGGTGTCGATGAAGCAACTCGCGACTACAGCTTCAAGTTGGAGGCTATTGATCAAGAAGGCGATAGCCTAACGGCGAATTATGTGGTTGATACGTGGCTTGGTGATGTGGAACTTAATGATCAGTCTTTATTCGTCTCAATCAAAGATGCCAACCTGCTGGTGGAAGAAGTCACGCAAGCAAAAGCAGAGCCGATAGCCGCGTCATTACCGACGACTTCTTTAGCGAGTGTATTTTTATTGGCACTCCTAGGTGGATTAATTTTGAACATTATGCCTTGTGTCCTTCCGGTGCTTGGCATGAAACTCAGCAGTATCGTAGCGGCACAAGGGGTTGAGCGTCGTCAAATCCGTACGCAATTTATTGCCTCGTCATTGGGGATTCTTACCTCGTTTTGGCTACTGGCTGGCTTTATTTTAGCGTTAAAGCTGACCGGCAACGCCATCGGTTGGGGAGTTCAGTTCCAAAGCCCTTGGTTTTTGGGGGGGATGGTAGTCGTCACCAGTCTATTTGGCGCCAATATGCTAGGGCTGTTTGAAATTCGTCTTTCATCTGATACCAATACTTGGTTGGCGTCAAAAGGTGGTAACTCTCTGATCGGCCACTATGTTCAAGGCATGTTTGCCACGTTACTTGCGACGCCTTGCTCTGCGCCATTTTTAGGCACCGCCGTCGCCTTTGCATTGGGTGCAGATGTGCTGACGCTGTTTGCGACATTTACTGCGCTAGCTTTAGGCATGGCCCTGCCTTGGATTTTGGTTGCGGTTTTCCCGAGCATTGCGTTGAAGTTACCAAAACCTGGCCAATGGATGCATGTCGTTAAGATAGTGTTTGGCGTCATGCTGTTGGCAACCAGCGTTTGGTTGTTGTCTCTTATGGCGAACCACGTTCCGGTGTTATGGGTGGCTTTAATTGCGGTGGGCGCCTTGATAGTGATGATGGCTCGGGTAAAGCGAGTATACGGCGATAAGGCGTTTGCAGTCTCAAGCATCGCGTCGTTGGTGATCATTGCAGGTGGCTTATTGCTTGGCAGTGTCACCGCGAATCAGTGGGCGAAACCGCTTCCTGAGGATCTTGCGTGGCAAACATTGTCTGACGCGACAATTGAAGAACATGTCAATAATGGACGGGTGGTATTTGTGAATGTGACTGCAGATTGGTGCGTGACATGTAAAGCGAATAAGATCGGTGTCATTTTGCAAGATCCCGTTTATTCGTTATTACAAAGCCCTAATGTGGAACCATTACAAGGCGACTGGACACACCCAAATGACTCAGTGACAAACTTTTTACGATCGCATGGGCGTTATGGTGTGCCATTCAATATCGTATATGGTCCAGCGGCGCCTGAAGGTATCCCTTTACCCGTGATTTTGACTGACAACCTTGTGATCAAAGCCATGCAACAGGCGAACGGGGAGACGAGTCTGTGAACGCAGAAAAAAAACGCAAGTCACTGAAGTACTGGCTTGGTCAGGTGCTGCAAATGGTACTCATGATCACCGTGATATCGGTTGCCATCGATTGGTACCGCACCAAAGATATTCCTAAAGAGCAGGCACCGCCGTTGAGCGCAGTTATGACGAATGGTGAATACTTAGATGTGATTGCTCAAAGTCATGAAGCGCCTGTGGTCGTCTATTTTTGGGCGACATGGTGCCCAGCATGTAAGTTTGTTAGCCCAAGTGTCAGCTGGCTTAGCGATGATTATACTATTGTTGGTGTTTCAGGAACGTCTGGGCCAGATCAGCGCGTTGAACAGTTTATGCAGTCAAAAGAGTATCGTTTTGACAACATAAACGATCCCAAAGGCAAAATAATGCAAGCATGGAAAGTGAATGTCACACCAACGCTTTATATTTTGAAAAATGGCAAGGTATCTTCCATCACCACCGGCGTGACCACTCCTGTCGGAATATTGGCAAGAATTTGGTTGGCTCGTTAGTTCGCTGACACGTCAAATTGGAATATGGGCAAGAATATCAGAATATGCGTCAGCGAGGATGATTGTACAGTTGCATTACAATAGCACTGGCGTAACAACTGGCTCGACATTGGCCGCAACCATTGCATAGTTCGTGATTTAAGTGTGGCAGTTTATCGGCTTGAATAGAGATCGCGTTCTGTGGACAAGCAGAGGCACACTGCTGACACTCCATCTGCAGGTAGTTATTACAGTTTTGAGTAAAGTGCGGACGTAAGTTGATATCTATTGTCATAGCAGTATGGAGTGCATCAGTAGGGCAGGCTTTGACGCACTCACCACATAAACTGCATTCATTATAATCGAGGTTAAGTTGAGCGAGTTGATCGCCTAGTTCTATAACACTGTTCGGGCAAGCCTTTAAACAGTCACCACAACCATCGCACAGACGTTCAAATAAAGCCTCGTCCACAGCCTGAGGTGGACGAGCTACTGAGCGAGGAGTGATCTCTGACTGTTGAACCTGTTTTACTGGTTGCCGAAAACGAGTCAGAAAACCACGTCGACTATTATCAATCGATTCGTTCATCTAAATATATCTTCTTTTGCGACACATGAATGCTTTGTTTTTGAAGCAAAAAGTTTAGCCATCCCAACACATCTTTAGCTAATAATTGATAAAACAAGTTTGGTGCTTTGTCACTCAGCTGTTCTAGGTAGGTTTTCCCCCAAGGCATCAAGTGTTGACCAATTAGCTCGTGCGCGGCGGCGTTGGCGTTGCCTTGCTCAAGCAAATACGCGTAGGCTAATAGCATTAAACCGAACTGATCTTCCGGTTCACGTTGTTCTGAGTCTAAGGCGATGCCGTGTTGTTGTAAGAATAGGCGATATTGAGTATTTGACGCGCCAAATAAGACTTGTTCTTTGTCTAAGTACACTGACCCCCAAGGTGGAATCGGCATGAATCCCATCCCTTCGAATAACACGCTAAAGTCATGTTCAAGTTGTTCTGCATCCAAAGCTGAAAGTGCAATCAGCGTTTCATTTTGAAGAACATTTTCTGAGACTAGTGCGCTAACCAGTTCGATAGTTTCGGCTTTATTACGCTTGTGGTAGAACAATGTTCCCAAAAGCTTCCCAGTATTGATAATGTTTTTCATTTTGATGCTCTAATCTCGCGAAGTGTTTAGACATTCTCCAGAATATTGCTGAGAATTCACCTCAAAAATGAAAGAAAGTGACAATTTATAATAAAATTCATACTAACTTTGACATATATCAATAGAGATTGTGGTCGTTATTTTCTTAGCACGTCATTACCCCTAAAGTGTTATCGGTAAGCAATGTTAAGGCATATAATTATGACAAAAAATAAACAGCAATCTGATTTGATGAACTTGACTCGTCGTGGGTTCATTAAAGCCACTTCTGCGGTGGGGAGTGCAGCTGCTTTGGCTAGTGGTATCAGTTTACCATTTAAATCCAGCCCTGCTAATGCTGCAGAATCCGTTACGAGTGACGAGAAGGTCGTTTGGAGTGCGTGTACGGTTAACTGTGGTTCGCGCTGCCCGCTACGCATGCACGTGCAAAATGGAGAGATCAAATACGTTGAAACCGACAACACAGGTACAGACGTTTTTGGTGACAGCCCACAAGTAAGAGCGTGTTTGCGTGGCCGTTCAATGCGCCGCCGAGTGTATAACCCAGACCGACTTAAATACCCAATGAAACGGGTTGGCAAACGTGGTGAGGGTAAATTTAAGCGTATCAGCTGGGAAGAAGCTTACGATGAAATTGCGACCACGATGCAACGTCTTATCAAAGATTACGGTAATGATTCTATCTACCTAAATTACGGTACGGGCACGCTTGGCGGTACGGTGACTAAATCTTGGCCGCCGGCATCTACGTTAATCGCTCGCCTGATGAATTTATGTGGTGGCTATTTAAACCACTATGGTGATTACTCTACTGCGCAGATAGCGGAAGGTCTCAGTCACACCTACGGTGGCTGGGCGATGAATAACTCCTTCTCTGATTTGGCAAATGCGAAGCTTAACATTCAGTTCGGTAATAACCCGGCTGAGACGCGTATGTCAGGTGGTGGTTTGATTCACCACTATGTCGAGAGTAAAAACAAGTCTAATGTCAAAACCATTATTATTGACCCACGTTATACCGATACAGCCGGCGGCCGTGAAGACCAATGGATCCCAATCCGTCCATCGACCGATGCAGCGTTAGTCGCGGGATTAGCTCATGTCATGATCACTGAGAATTATGTCGATCAGGCTTTCTTAGATAAATATTGTATTGGTTACGATGAGAAAACGCTGCCAGCTTCAGCACCAAAAAACAGTGATTACAAGTCCTACATTTTAGGCTTGGGTGACGATGGCGTTGAGAAAACGCCGGAGTGGGCTTCTAAGATCACCGGCATCCCTGTCGACACTATTATCAAGTTAGCTCGTGAAATGGGCGCGAATAAACCCTGTGCGATTCATCAAGGTTGGGGTTTACAACGTACCGCTAATGGTGAATTGGCATCACGTGCAATCGCTATGTTGTCACTACTGACGGGCTCTGTTGGGGTCACGGGTGGCTCGACGGGCGCGCGCGAAAGTGACATCAATATTCCTTTTGTTCGTTTCCCTAAAGTTCCTAATCCAGTAAAAACCTCTATTTCCATGTTCTTGTGGACCGATGCGATTTATCGTCACCATGAGATGACAGATAAAACTGACGGTGTGCGTGGCGCCGAGCGTTTAGCTAACCCGATTAAGATGATCTGGAACTACGCGGGGAACTGCCTAGTAAACCAGCATGCGAATATCAATAAAACGCACGAAATTTTACAAGATGACAAAGCTTGTGAAATGGTTGTGGTTATCGATAACCACATGACTTCTTCCGCGAAATACGCCGATATTATCTTGCCGGACTTAACCACCTCGGAACAGGACGATTGGGCGATGGACGGTAAAGCATCGAATGCGCCTTACTTTATCTATGCACAACAAGCGATAGAACCTCAGTTCGAAGCAAGAAGTATCTATGAAATGTGCTCCGAGATAGCTAAGCGTATGGGGGTTGGTCAAGCGTTTACCGAAGGTCGAACACAGCAAGAGTGGGTTGAGCATTTGTATGCAGAAACTCGCAAGCAAGATCCTTCTCTGCCAACTTTTGAAGAGATGAAAGAACTGGGGATTTATAAGCGTCAATACCAACGTGATTACATCGCCTATCAAGATTTTCGTAATGATCCTGAAGCGAACCCGCTTTCAACCCCGAGTGGTAAGATCGAAATCTACTCTGAGACACTAGCGAAAATTGCCCAAGAGTGGACGCTAAAAGAAGACGAAACGATTCACCCACTGCCTGTCTATGCAGACTCGTTTGAGGGTCACAATGATCCACTGGCGGCTAAGTACCCATTGCAGCTAACAGGGTTTCACTTTAAAGCGCGTTGCCACTCTACTTACGGTAATGTTGCTTTGCTTAAAGCAGCAGCGCGTCAGGAAGTATGGATTAACCCTATCGATGCTCAGGCTCGTGGAATCAAAAATGGCGATATGGTGAGCATCTTTAATGATCGTGGTGAAGTGCATATACCAGCCAAAGTGACGCCACGTATTTTGCCGAATGTCGTTGCGTTAGGCGAAGGTGCCTGGTACGCGCCTGATGGACAAAAAATCGATCATGCTGGTTCGATTAACGTATTAACCACCCAACGACCTAGCCCACTAGCGAAGGGTAACCCTCAACACACCAATTTGGTGGATATTCAGTTAGCGAACAAAGCATAAGGTAGGTCAGGATGAAACAATACGGCTTTTACATAGATTCAAGTAAATGCACAGGTTGTAAAACTTGCCAGCTTGCTTGTAAAGATTATCGGGACTTGGATGTGAAGCGTAATTATCGCCGCGTATATGAATACGCTGGCGGTGGCTTTGTCCAAGATGGGGATACGTGGATTCAAAATGATGTCTTCTCTTACTATTTGTCTATCGCGTGTAACCATTGTACAAATCCAGCGTGCGTGAAGGTGTGTCCGTCAGGGGCAATGCATAAACGAGAAGAAGATGGCTTAGTGGTCGTCGATGAAGACATTTGCATTGGCTGCCAACACTGTAGCAATGCCTGCCCGTATGGCGCACCACAGTTCAATGCCGAAAAAGGACACATGACCAAGTGTGATGGTTGTTATGAACGTGTCGCGGAAGGTAAACAACCGATGTGTGTTGAATCATGCCCACTGCGTGCGCTCGAGTTTGGTGAAATCCATGTGTTGCGAGAGAAGTATGGTGTCAACGCTGATGTGGCACCATTACCATCATCACATCTTACGTTGCCAAATATCGTGATTAAGTTAAATAAGAATGCTAAACCAACGGGCGATACCACTGGTTTCCTAGCTAACCCGAAGGAGGTTTAAGATGATTTTCCATGAGTATTCTTTAATCTTCTTTACGGTATTAGCGCAAATGGCGGTTGGCGCTTATCTACTGATCAGTGCTCGCTCGTTAGTCATGGGGTTCGATGAAGAGAAAATTAATAGTTACAAAGTGCCGATGTTTGCTTTATGGGCGATCATGGGCCTCGGGTTTCTATTCTCGACGACTCATTTGGGATCACCATTAAGAGCATTTAATTCGTTTAACCAGTTGGGTTCGGCTTGGTTATCTAATGAGGTGTTCTTTGGTGCGGCTTTCTTTGCTGTAGGCGGACTACAATGGCTGCTATCCGTATTGAAGAAAGGTGGCGCGGGCGCTCAAAAAGTCCTTATGATTGGCGCAATGGTGCTTGGCTGTATTTTTATGTATTCGATGATCAATGTATACATGATTAATACGGTACCAACTTGGTTCAATATGTACACACCATTAAGCTTCGTGATGACCATGGTGGTTTGTGGCTTGCTGTTATCACAATTGGTGATCGTTTCAGCTAAAGACAGCCGCTTCTCGGTCGATCGCAATATGGTTATCCTTGCGATTGTCGCGGTCGCGATTAGCTTGATAGTGATAGTCGGTAAAATGAATCTAGTCGGCGACATCCAAAGCTCTATTGTTAAGGCGTCAGATCTAGTGAATGGTCTAGGAAGCTACCTTGCTATACAAGTAGGACTTCTGTTGGCAGGCCTATTTATCTGGGTATTACCAATGGTGAATAAGTCGAGTGTTAATCCAGTAAACTTAACCGTGGCTCTGGTATTGATCTTAGCATCAGAGCTGGTAGGTCGTGGTCTGTTTTACAGTCTACATATGACGGTAGGGCTCTAATAAACCCTGGCCATACGCTTAGGCATAACAATATAACCCCTTCGAGGAAACTCGAGGGGGTTCTTGTTATGTGGCGTCCTTTTCTCCCCCAATGCTGGTTGAAGAGTGTGAGCAACCGTCATCTTTTTCATGTTTTTTATTCCAACATTATGGAGTCTGATACATTATCTTTACTCAACTAATTGGGTACTATTTGTTGTGGTCGATCAACATAGGAGATAGGAATGTTATCGAGAGAAAGCACCGGCTTAATTGTGGTAGATGTTCAGGGAAAGCTTGCTACATTGATGCATGAAAGTGATGCACTGATTGAAAATATCACCAAACTCGTTAAAGGTGCCAAAGCGCTGAAGTTGCCTATTCTTTGGCTAGAGCAAAACCCAGAAAGGTTGGGGCCAACGGTGGAGCCAATCCGTGAAGTGCTTGAAAAAGAACATTTGCCTATTACTAAGTACACATTTGATGGAGGCAAAGAGGCAACGTTTAAGCTGGCTGTAGAGAATGCAAACGTCGATACGTGGTTAGTTTGTGGTATTGAAGCGCACATTTGTGTTTATCAGACCGCGAGCGCTTTGCGTCAGTTTGGGTATCGTGTTGAGTTGGTGACCGATTGTATTTCTTCTCGTACCTCGACAAATAAAGCGTTGGCACTTGCGAAATTAACCGCGCATGGCGTGGTGTTAACGGGGCTGGAAATGTGCTTATATGAGATGGTAGAAGATTGTCGAGCTCCAGAATTTAAAGAGATCCTGACGCTGATTAAATAATCACTTACCACTAACGGCGCATCAAGTGCCACGTAACTTGTCGGTTACTCGAACTCTCGTTGATATCTTGGCAACATCGATTCGTTGCCAAGTAACCCTCCCTGATGAATATAGATCAATGTTTTGTCACTATTCTCTTCCAACCACGGGGTTAGGCACTGCCACATATATGGGTCGTAAAGCAGATCAAATTCGAGATCGGTTTGCTCATAAAGCGCTTTCCAAGTCATGTAATCTTCTTCGTATAAACGACCGAAATGGTGCTTGTTGCGCGCTGTTAAAACGGTCGGATGACTACGTTCATCGAGTTGGTTGAACTGCTCTGTTAAGTAGCTGGCGTCTCCCACACAAGGGCAAGTGAGTACTTCGATACCATGTGGGCTTAGATGTTTGTGAAGATACAAGGCGGTGGTACCTGTGCCGGAAGGCAGTGCTACAGCAAGTTGCTGTTTACTTCTAACTCGCGTCCAATCAAGAATCTCTCGCGCTAACTGTTTGATGCCTGATTCTGCAAGGTACGAACGTCCTCCCTCAGGAATGAACAAAGTCGAATCATCCAGTCCGCGAACTTGAGTAATGTACTCACTAGGATGAAGAGGGCTGCCAATGTCTTGCAGCGCGGTGATTTGCATGCTTAAGTCGAGCGCACCGCGATAGTTACCGATGGGGAGGCTTTTCAGCCAAGGTGGAATGCGGTGAACATAAAACTCAAACGCCCAACCTTTAATTTTGGCTAAGGCCGCCAATGAGAACATAGCGTTAGATTGAGCAGACCCATAGCTTATCAAGGTCGTGATGTGCGGATTTTGTTCTTCCATTAACGCCATAAACTTGCGCGCTTTGTTCCCAGAAAAATGAGAGTGGAGCATGTCATCACGTTTTAGAAAAAACGTATGTCCATTAAAGCGATGTTGGGTGATGGGGCTTTCTGAGAGTTTCATATTGATTCTGACGGAATGAACCGTGTCACCTTTGCCAGTTGAAAGGTGGCACAGTTTACCCGTTATTGAATGAAGGTTGTAGGAGTTTTCGCTTTAGGGTTGTGTTTGCGGATCTGATTCGGTGCTCTCAATGGACAGATCAATGCTCGCTTCGCAGCCCCCATTGGGATGTGTATTAAGGGTGAATTGCCAACCATAACGGCGACACAAATCATCTACGATCATCAGGCCTAAACCATGGCCTTCCGCATCAGGAATTGCAGAGAAGCCTTCGCCCTCATCTCGAACGTACAGCGCGCTATCTGTCATCGTAATATGAATGGCTCCCGCAGACGTGACTGCAATGGCATTGCGAATTAAATTACTCAAGATAATATTGAGTACCGCAGTGGTCGCCTTGGTTCGCGGATGGCCTAATACGCAGATGTTAAATGTGAGCGACTTTTGATCCGCTTGCGCTTGGCTGAGTGCGACAATGTGATGGAGCTCTTGCTCGGATATCATGCGAGTGGGGTTGTCATTGGCATTCCGCTCATACCGAACGAGGCTTAACAGCGCATCGACCATTGTCGACATTTGCTCTGTTGCACCTTGAATACGACCGATCTGACGCTCTTGAAAGGGAGTGCTAGGACCTCTCGCTAGCATGCTGCTTGAGCCTTTCATTACCGTTAAGGGGGTTCTCAGTTCATGACTCGCATAGCGCGCAAAGGCCTGCTCCCGCTTTATCACTTGATTGATTCGGCTTCGATACTCGTTGAGCTGATTGGCTAGGGCTTGAAACTCATTGGCTGAGCCGTCAGGAACAACGAACTTTTGAGTAGTGTCGCCTTGATGTCTATCTAATTGGGACTTTAGCGCACTGACTGGCTCGATTAAACGCTGAGACAATCTCGATAAGAGAGCACCGAAAATGAGCAGTAGTCCCGTGACAACCGCCAGTACTATCAAGATGACATACACAAATTCGGTGGAGGTGATCTCTATTTCATCGATGAGAGAAATTAAAATAATTGGATGTTCTTCGCCATCATGCGTGTAGGTGCTCATGTAAATCATGCGGGTGTCTGGCTCGTCAGCGACCTCTGCGAGAAAGTAATTTTTATCTTGAATAAAGGGTTGATAGATTTCAGGAACCAGACTGATATCGTTGTAAGCGGTGGTCAGCAAGTCGAGTTTTATCATGCCATCACTTGGGTGGCTCCGAAAATGCTCAATGGCTTCTTTCTTGTCGATCATAATTCGTCGTTCACCGACACGATCTTCTGACCAAAGCAGGGCGCCACTGACCAGAGCAAAACAGAGTAGACCAATCACAATCGATACCAACAAGAAGAACAGTTCCAAGCGTCCGGTCAGAGTTCTCGTGTTGTTAAATAAACGACGAATCACGCTTTCGACTCCAAGCGAAAGCCAACTTTGGGAATGGTTTTCAACAAATGTTCTTTGAATGGCTTGTCGAGCTGGCCCCGAAGTTGATAAATGTGGCTACGCAGTACGTCGTTATTTGGCTCATCTTCTTGCCATAAGCGAAAAGCGATCGCTTCACGCGTGACGACGTCAGGAGCGCTCTTCACCAGCATTTCCAGTATCGTATAAGTAGTAGGGTTTAATGCCAGTAGTTTGTTCTGACGATAAGCCTGATGTGTTTTTTGATCGATAAACACTTCGCCGTACTGAAGTTTGGTCGAGGCAACCGTGCCGTGGTAACGCTTTATTAATGCGGTCATACGCGCTTTAAGAATATCGAGGTCGAACGGTTTTGTTAGGTAATCGTCGGCACCATGCTGGAAGCCTTTCAGCATGTCGTCACGGCTATCGAGCGCAGTCAGCATCAATACTGGCGTGTTATTGCCCGCATCTCGTAGCTTGTTACACAGCGTTAGGCCATCCATGCGCGGCAACATAAGGTCAAGCAAAATGATGTCGAAAGCATTATCCATCGCCAGTTTTAAGCCTAACTCACCATTATCTGCGTAATCGAGTTGCATGCCAGCACACTCAAAATAATCGAACAACATTCCCGCTATTTCACGATTATCTTCCACCAAAAGTACACGCTGCATTTATTCTTATCCAATTTCGATACATTCGACTGTCAATCTTAACGAACATTATTCACTACTGGTGTGAAAAAGTTGTCGACAATGATTCTTTTATCGTTGTGTCTGCGTTCAATGTGTAACCAAAATACAGTAGTGAGGGTTCATGTAAATGTGAAACTGCTTTTTTCACTATCTATCAATTAATCCTGATGTATACGCACTAGAATTGCGGTGGTGGCAGAAGAGGTGATGGATATCATGTCGTCATCGGTGGACATCAACAACGAACTAACGACGAAGACCAGTGATCTTCATGGTGAGATGAGCAAGTTTAAGCTTGCTTAGTTAAACGAGTTTGTATCCTTCATATAACCTAACAGAGCTCGCTGCCGACAAGGTCGTTGAGATAAAAGTCGGGTAAAAATAAAAAGGCTCCAGAATTATTTCTGGAGCCTTTTTATTTTTGTTGGCTGGTTAATTCTTAGTGAATTAACGACGTTTTGGCTTATGCTGGCCAGTTGGTTGTCCTTGACCTTGTGGGCGACCTTGTCCTTGAGATTTGTTACCAGCAGGGCGATTTGCACCTTTGCCGTTCGGACGTTGAGCATTGTTATTTGGTCGTTGCCCGCCTTGTACTTTACCTGAACTGTTACGGTTACCTGATGCTTTTTCATCACGTGAGCCGCCTTCTGGGCGTTTGTTTAAGTGGCCACCGAACCCCGGTTGATTTTTGGTGTGTTTAGTCGCGAAACGGTTTGCACCGTGACGGCCTGACTTACGGCGTTGTGCGGGGGTTTGGGAACCCATATCTTCCGCAGGTACTAAACAGGTCGGTTTATCACCGATGAGGTGTTTTTTACCCATGTTGGCCAGTGCCTCACGGATCATCGGCCAGTTGGCTGGATCGTGATAACGCAGCAGGGCTTTATGTAGACGGCGTTGACGCTCACCCTTAGCCACTGGAATATCTTCACGTTTTTTGTACTTCACACGTTTCAGAGGGTTTGTCTCTGAGTAGTACATCGAGGTTGCGTTACACATCGGCGATGGGTAGAAGTTTTGTACTTGATCACACTCGAAGTTGTTCTTCTTCAGCCACAGCGCAAGGTTTAGCATGTCTTCGTCTTTTGTGCCTGGGTGTGCAGAGATAAAGTAAGGGATTAAGTACTGCTTTTTACCTGCTTCTGCACTGTACTTCTCGAACATCTCTTTAAAGCGATCATACGTGCCCATGCCCGGTTTCATCATCAGATCCAGAGGGCCTTTTTCAGTATGTTCCGGTGCGATCTTCAAGTAGCCTCCAACGTGGTGAGTCACCAACTCTTTCACGTATTCGGGAGACTCGATCGCAAGATCGTACCGTACGCCGGATGCGACCATCACTTTCTTCACCCCTTCTACTTTACGCGCTTCGCGGTATAGATCGATGGTGTGTTTGTGGTCTGTATTTAGCTTGTTACAGATGCCCGGGAATACACAAGAAGGACGACGACAGTTCGCTTCCGCTTTTGGATCTTTACAGCCCAGACGGTACATGTTTGCAGTAGGGCCACCAAGATCGGAAATCGTGCCGGTAAAGCCCGGAACTTTGTCGCGAATTTCTTCAATCTCGTTAATGATTGACTCTTTAGAGCGGTTTTGAATAATTCGGCCTTCGTGCTCGGTAATGGAGCAGAATGAACAGCCACCAAAACAACCACGCATGATGTTCACCGAGGTTTTTATCATGTCATACGCTGGAATTTTTGCTTTGCCATACATAGGATGAGGAACACGTGCGTATGGCAGGCCAAACACAAAGTCCATCTCTTCGGTTGTTAACGGGATTGGTGCTTGGTTTACCCAAAGTTCGCGATCGCCGTGGCGTTGGAGCAAGGCGCGGCCAGAGTATGGGTTGGTTTCCAAGTGCAACACACGGCTGGCATGGGCATACAGAATACGGTCATTTCTTAGCTTCTCGAACGAAGGCAAGCGAACCGCGGTAGTTGCTGCATCATGACGTGATGGACGAATCGTGATTGGCTGTGCAACTGGCTCATCTTTCTTGGTTTCACATTGAGTTTCTACTTCGTATGGGTTCTTGGGTACGAACGCTTCTTTGCGTGGCTTCTCAATGCGAGAAGAATCGATGATCGTGTAACCTTCTGGCGCGGCTGGCAAGTTCACGGCCGTACCACGAATATTCGTCATGGTGCTGATATTTTCACCATTTGCAATGCGATGCGCTACTTCTACAAGCGCGCGCTCAGCGTTACCAAAGAGCAAAATATCGGCTTTCGCATCAAACAGTACCGAACGGCGAACTTTATCTGACCAGTAATCGTAGTGTGCAACACGGCGTAGGCTGGCTTCGATACCACCTAAAACAATAGGCACTTCTTTATAGGCTTCACGACAACGCTGAGAGTAAACCAAAGTCGCGCGGTCTGGGCGTTTGCCCCCTTCGTTATTTGGTGTGTATGCATCATCGTGACGAAGTTTTTTATCTGCGGTGTAACGGTTGATCATGGAGTCCATGTTACCCGCAGTGATCCCGAAGAACAGGTTTGGTTGACCAAGTTGCATGAACGCATCTTTATTTTGCCATTCAGGTTGAGCAATGATACCGACTCGAAAACCTTGTGCTTCTAAAAGACGGCCAATGATAGCCATACCAAAGCTCGGATGATCCACGTAGGCATCACCCGTTACAATAATAATGTCACAGCTATCCCATCCTAGGGCATCCATTTCTTTGCGGCTGGTCGGCAAGAAAGGTGCCGTACCAAAACACTCGGCCCAGTATTTTTTGTACTCATGAATAGGATTGATGTTATTGGTCATATTTTGTTCTCTGTTCCGGGGAGCGCGAATTATAGCGATTTGAGGATCAGGTATCTATACCAAACTCATCTATTCAAGCTTAGTTGATCGACTTTTATTTGGTTTGTAAAAGTATCAACGCTATATCGGTGGCTTTCTGTTTAATATCACCTTGAAAGTATTATGGTTATACCGTGAGTCGTGAACATGAGTCTGATTAAAAAGGGGTGAGGGCTGTGAGTGATGTAAAATAAAAGGCACATTGTGTTTAGGTGGTTTGACGATGGGTGATTTGCTATTATCGCCGTCCCAAAACGACTTTTGAGCTCGCATTCAATATGATTCAACAATTGCTGGTTACTTTCCCTCCAATGTTATTTGGCGCACAAGCGCTACTGACTTTGCTTTTGATCAAAGGCGATATCTGTCCGGGTCAACGAGGTCGTTTGCACAAAATGTTACCTGCCGTGGCGGTATTATGGTTGGCCGTTGCCTCACTGCGTATTGAAGCTTTTATGGTCGTATTTGCGATATTCTATTTTTATTCGCAGGTTCAAACAAAGAAAACGCGCGATAAGGGACCGTTATGGGCAATGCACCTAGCTAACGGTTTGGCCTTTGCGTTTGTGAGTATCCAAGTGTTTGAACAACCGAGTTGGCCTGCCGCGATTGCCATGGCTCTCATGGTGTTGTTTCTCGGGGCGTCTTTTTCTCAACTGCTTCTTACGATTGCACGCAGTCGTTTACAAGCTTTTCACCAAATTTTGCCCGTCGCGGGGATTGTGTCAGGTATGCTTTTAGTGATTGCTACGCTATTTTCTTCTTACCAGCTTGATGAAGCGACACTGAACGCCGCGACGCAGCCGATTCTATTATCTTTGGCCATGTTGATTTCTGCTATCATCGTTTGGTGCTGGCATATTTTTACTCATAAGGCACCAGAAAAAATACAACTGAGTGTGGCCTTGTTGCTTGCTTTATCATCAATGACGAGTCTACAAGGTCTATTTTCACTCGCTGTTTAAGGCTATGTTGACGGCATGATTTAAGACCAGCCTCACTTTAAATTTACCCAATTATGTCTACGCTGTATGTATAGTTGTCGAAGAGGAGTGTCGCGATGGATTTAAGCAATGTAGGTAATCTAGACAGCATTATTTTACTAGGTATCGTCAACGAAAAACTGCGCTTGGAGTGTGACAGTTTTGACGAGTTAGTCTCAGTTTATGAAATGGACGTAGAATCGGTCGTGGGCAAGCTTGATACGCTCGGTTATCAATACGACCCACTTACCAATCAATTTAAAGCGTATGAACGCTAACCCATCTTAGAGCTAAACTCTTAAGCCATCTTGATCCCGTCAAGGTGGCTTTTACATTGCAGTCTTGCGGTTGCGAAGAAGGCCTGTAAATAACGTTTGTCTTTTTCTGAGTTGCGTGTTGCTGCAAATAAACGTCGCCAGAGTCCTTTGCCAAAAGGTTTGCTGGTGATAAGTCCTTGGCGAGAAAATTCAGAAATTGCCCAGTTTGGTAGTGCCGCTACGCCTAATCCAGCTGATACCATTTGTACTAACATCAACGTATTGTCGGCTTGCTTCCATTTGGCTGGCTCTACGCCCGCAGGTTGTAAGAAGTGTTTAACCACATCCAACCTTTGCTTTTGAACAGGGTAGGAAAGCATCGTTTGATCGATAAGATCTTGCGGTTCAATGACATCCTTGTCGGCCAAAGGATGGCGGGTGGATGTGATCAAACGCATTTCGAAATCGAATAAAGGCTCGTAGTGAACTTCTGAGCGTGGTTGAATGTCGGAAGTGATGACCAAGTCGAGCTCGCCAGTTAACAAAGCAGTAAGGGGCTCGAAACCAAAGCCGGATGAAAAATCTAAGGTCACACTTGGCCAAGCCAGTTGATACTCTCTTAATGCTGGCATCAACCACTGGAAACAAGAGTGGCATTCAATCGCCATATGCAGCCGACCGTTCACATCCTCCTTCAGGCTTGCTAATTCATTTTCTGCTTTCGCTAGCTTCGGTAAGATCTCTTCCGCGAGGCGCAATAGTATTTCGCCCTCAGAGGTAAATTTGACTGGTCGAGTCTTCCTAAGAAAGAGTTGTCCGCCAATGCGAGATTCCAGATCTTTGATTTGGTGAGACAGCGCTGATTGCGTCAAGTGCAAGGCGGTGGCGGTAGCGGTCAAAGAACCGGTATCCCTAAGCGAAGTCAGTGTCCGTAAATGTTTTAGCTCTATCATGAATCCCTTTCATCCTTTGTGGTTCGCCATGAACAACTCTAACTTAACGATAAAAGGTGGATATGTAAACGTCTAGACGTCTATTGTCTTGACCTAATTGCGAGTGAGATCGGGCAGTATGAATTTTTTTAATAAACGAGTTGAATAAATGGACATTGTTCAAACCGTGTTTAAGAGAGATAGTTTAGCCATCCAGACGCCTTTTTAAATGGAGAAAGGTGCTCTGACCAAACATACTGAATAAGGAATAGGGACATGGCGACAACAACGCACATACTAGGTTATCCACGCATTGGTGAAAAACGAGAGCTTAAATTTGCCCAGGAAAAATACTGGCGTGGTGAAATTGATCAGGCTGAATTAAAGAAAGTAGGGGCGGATCTGCGTGCTAAAAACTGGCAGAAGCAAACGGATGCAGGGTTAAGCTTTACCACCGCAGGTGACTTCGCTTGGTACGACCATGTACTCACCACAACGTTGCTTTTAGGCCACGTGCCAAAGCGTCACGCAGATGGTTTCCCTGATCTTGATACTTTATTTAAGGTTGGTCGCGGCCAATCCCAAACCGGTTGCGGCTGCGCAGGTGCCGCTGCGTCTGATATGACTAAATGGTTCAATACTAACTACCACTATATCGTGCCAGAGTTCAGTAAAGACGATGTGTTCGAAGTCAGTTGGCCTCAGTTGTTTGAGGAAGTGAACGAGGCGGTAAAGGCTGGTCACAAAGTTAAGCCAGTTTTGCTTGGCCCATTAAGTTACCTATATTTGGGTAAAGAAACCGAAGAAGGTTTTGACCGTTTAACCTTGCTACCGCGATTGTTAACCGCATATCAAGCGATTTTGGCTAAATTGGCAAATCAAGGGGTTGAGTGGGTTCAAATTGATGAGCCAATCTTGGCTCTTGAACTTGAGAGCGAGTGGGCGGACGCTTTTAAGTTGGCTTACCAAGTGATGCGTAGCGATGTGAAAGTGCTGCTCACCACGTACTTCGATGCGGTGACCGACACTTTAGACAAGATTGTTGATCTTGCTGTCGATGGCCTACATGTTGACCTATCTTCAGCGCCCGATCAACTAAACGAAGTGGTGGCTAAACTACCTAAAAATTGGGTGTTATCTGCTGGAGTCATCAATGGTCGCAACGTTTGGCGTTCTGATCTAAGTGCACAACTTGCGCGCTTACAGCCAGTAAAAGACAAGTTAGGTGATAAACTTTGGCTGGCAAGCTCATGTTCTTTACTGCACAGCCCAGTAGACTTAGAGCTTGAAACGGCACTGAGCGAAGAAGTGAAGAGTTGGTTTGCCTTCGCAAAACAGAAAGTGACAGAAGTGGCCTTACTTGGTAAAGCACTAGATGGTGATCAAGATGCCATTCTGGCTTGTGATGCTTACAGTCAGCCAATCAAAGCGCGTCAGACGGCAACGCATGTGAACAAACCTCAAGTACAAGCGCGTCTAAACAGTATCACGGCATCACTTTCAGAGCGCAATGCTCCGTATGCTGAGCGTGCCGCACATCAAGCTGAAGTATTAGGTTTGCCATTGCTGCCAACAACGACCATTGGTTCTTTCCCACAAACCGGAGAAATCCGAGTTCAGCGTGGTGCTTATCGCTCTGGCCAACTTTCTGAATCTGATTACATTGATGCTCTCAAAGGACACATCGCAGATGCAGTGAAACGTCAAGAAGCGCTTGATCTGGATGTACTGGTACACGGCGAAGCTGAGCGTAATGACATGGTCGAATACTTTGCAGAAAACTTAGCTGGCTTCCAAACGACGAAATTTGGTTGGGTACAAAGCTACGGCTCTCGCTGTGTTAAACCTGCTATTGTGGTTGCTGATATTGAACGCGAAAAGCCAATAACAGTTAAATGGTCGACCTACGCCCAGTCTCTGACCAGCAAGCAAATGAAAGGCATGCTCACAGGTCCAGTGACGATTTTGTGTTGGACATTCCCACGTGAAGACGTCACTCGTCAGAAAATTGCTCAACAATTGGCATTGGCGCTACGTGACGAAGTGTCTGATTTACAAGATGCGGGTATCAATATAATCCAGATTGATGAACCAGCCATTCGTGAAGGTCTACCATTCAAAAAACGCGATCACAAAGCATACCTACAGTGGGCAGTGGATGCGTTTAAGATCTCGGCTGCAAGTGCTCAACCAGAAACACAAATTCATACCCATATGTGTTACAGCGAATTTAATGAGATCATTGACTCTGTGGCAGCATTAGACGCAGATGTGATCACGATTGAAACTTCGCGATCAAATATGGAACTACTGAAAGCATTCGAAGCGTTTAACTACCCGAATGCAATTGGTCCTGGTGTGTACGATATTCATTCACCCAATATTCCGACGGAAGAATGGATTGAAGGATTACTTAAAAAAGCGGCAGAAAAGATCCCGGCTCAGCGTCTTTGGGTTAACCCAGATTGTGGGTTAAAAACGCGTAACTGGGCAGAAACGGAAGCGGCGTTAGCAAACTTGGTATCAGCCGCTAAAAAGTTACGTACTGAGCTGGCGTAACCGAGAATGGCGAAGACGAAAAAGCGGAGAATGATATCTCCGCTTTTGAATTTTGGCGACAAGTGCTTGGTCACATTATCTAGCCTTCACCGCTGATTATTTGTGTCCTAGTAAAAGCGAATGGCGGCGATTATTTGAGCTGAGCACAGGTTTGCCCTGACACTAACTCATCCGCCATTAATTGACCGCGAGAGTTACGAACTTTAATCCGATACATCAAGCCCATATCAATTTGTTTACGAATCTCTGGGGCGCTGCAGTAAGTATAGATACTGGTATTAAGTACTTGGTCTAGTGGTTTGGCGCCTAACGCACCGTCGTTATAAATCATCATCATCTCTACAACATTCTTGTTAGAAGAGACTCTCATGATTTGCAATGGTCCATACTTCAGCGGTAATCCAGCAGACAGTACCCCCGCTCGGTTCGATGCCATAAGCTCTAACTGGCGTTGAACATCATTGTTCGATGAACAGCCAATGAGCGCGGCAAAAACGAGGAAAAGACACAGTAATTTTTTCATAAATTAAAACACTTTTTTGAACGGTTTTACGATCACATTATCGTAAACACCTACCGCAACGTAAGGATCGGCTTCTGCCCATGCTTGGGCATCTTCTAAAGAAGTAAACTCAGCGATGACAGTCGAACCAGTAAACCCAGCTTCTCCAGGATTATCAGAATCGATCGCTGGCATTGGACCAGCAGTTAGCAGGCGTCCTTCATCTTGCAGTTTTTGCAAACGCTGTAGGTGTTGAGGGCGAACGCTCATGCGTTTTTCCAACGAGTTCTCGACGTCCTGAGAAAAGATGACATACCACATAGCATAGTTCCTTAATTAATAGGGTAACGTGTTAATTTAACGAATTTTTTGTGTCTCTCACAAGTGAACAGTGGCAAATGTGAGGTTCTCTTTGGTCAATAAAGTTGTGAAAAGATTAATTCTGAACCGGGCGTGGTTTACCTTCACTGTCGATGGCTACGTAGTTGAACGTGGCATCGCATACCATGAATCTATCGCCAACACCTTGTTCTTTAACTGGCTTTACCCATACCTCCAAATCAACGCTCATGGATGTGCGACCAATCTTGGTACACTCGCCGTAACAGCAAACCACATCGCCCACACCAACCGGTTTTTTAAAGGTAATACTCGAAACGGATACGGTAACGACACGACCAGAAGAAATTTCTTTTGCTAGAATTGCACCAGCTAAGTCAAGCTGAGACATTATCCAACCACCAAAAATATCGCCATTAGCATTGGTGTCAGCGGGCATTGCAAGGGTACGAAGGAGTAGCTGACCTTTCGGAGAGTTAAATTCTTGACTCATAATGACATCCTAAATCTTAGAGGGCGCTCAAATAAAGCGCCAATACGGTTTGTACCTAAATAACCACATATACTGGAGTTGCGAGAGTGGTCTGTAAAAGCATTAATATGCAGACCCCCTGCATTATGTATTATCTGTTTTATTGGTACGTTGAACAAAACAGCGACCTTCGGGTCGCTGTTTTGAGTAAATTGGCGCAGATTATAGCAAAACTGAGTTTTTAATCATCTACGACACATCGGACGGGTTGTCTTTTTGTTCTTTTGGCATGTGCTTATAAATGTAAAAGCCAGTCGCAATCATGTAGGCAAACGTGGCGATCAGTAAGCCAAATACTTTGAAGTTAACCCAAACGTCTAGTGGCAGCTTATACGCTACATAAATGTTCAAGCCTGCGCAGAATGAGAAAAAGCCCACCCATGCCCAAGTAATGCGCGTCCATATTCGTTCGGGAAGGGTGATTTCTTTACCAAGCATACCTTTTATTGCTGATTTTCCCATCGAGTGGCTGACAGCTAAGCCAATCGCAAACACAGCGTAAACCAGCGTCACCTTCCATTTGATGAAGTTGTCATCGTGCAGAAAGATGGTCATACCGCCAAAGATAGCCACCATAGCAAATGTGATTAGCTGCATCTTTTCAACTTTTTTATACAGTACAAATGTCAACACAACTTGAATTGCGGTTGCGGCAATAAGTGCGCCAGTTGCAATGTAGATGTCATACATCTTGAACAGAGCAAAGAAGACAATGAGTGGAATAAAATCAAGGATCTGCTTCATAATGGCAAAATTACCTAGTTATTGAGTTGTTGACAGTCTAGCGGAATTTAACGCAATGTGAATACTTCGAAACCATTGGATAAAAGCGGTCGTGATATGGGCGATAGCTTATGCTTAGCACGCGTTTGGGTTTATTTTATAGAGTGGCGTAATATAAAGCATAGACAAAAAAGCCGCTCGTAATGAGCGGCTTGCGTGTTTTGATTAGCGCTTAAGCTTCTTGCTTTTTAAGCTCAACCTCGGCAGCTTCTTCTTCAACCATAGCATCAACAATGACCGCACAGGCCGCATCACCAGTGATGTTGAGCGCGGTACGAATCATGTCGAAAATACGATCAAGTGCAAACAGTAGTGGAAGGCCTTCGATTGGGATACCTGCCGCCAGTAGTACCGCCACGACTAAGAAAGAAGGACCAGGAACACCAGCTTGACCAACCGCACCTAATGTAGAAGTAATGATGATCGCAATGTAAGCGCCCATACCTAGGTCGATATTAAATAGCTGTGCAAAGAAAATAGCGACTAAACCGTAGTAGATTGCATTACCCGACATATTGATGGTCGCACCCAGAGGCAGAACAAATGACGCTGTTGAATTTTTCACGCCGAGCTCTTTCTCACAAGTGTCCATTGTCACAGGTAATGTTGCCATCGAAGAGGCAGTTGAAAGTGCAACTGCTTGTGGCTTCTTCATTGAAGAGAGGAATTTCTTCGCTGAAGTTTTGGTAAACACGTGAACCATTGCTGGGTAAACAATAAAGCCAAAGATCAGGATTGCTGCGATATAAACAACGAACAGTTTGAACACAACCATCAGCGCGCCAAAACCAAACGTACCCACTGCTTCTGCCATCAAACCAAATACGCCTAGCGGTGCAATGATCATAACCTTGTTGATCATCCAAACCATTGCATCGACGATGCAGTTAACACCATTGATAATTGGCTCACGTCGCTCTTTTGTTTGCTTGGAAATGGCAATACCAAAGAACATACAGAAAACAAGAATTTGCAGGATGTTCGCTTCATTTAGTGATTGAAAAACGTTGGTTGGGATCATACCTGTGATGGTGGCCCAAAAAGTAGGTAGTTCACCTTTTGAAGCGTATTCTGCAGAGAACATGCCTTCAACACCGGAAACGTCGATGCCCATGCCCGGTTGGAATACTTCACCCATGAATAGCGCAAGCGCAACGGCTAAGGCGGATGTTAAACCAAAATAGCCTAAAGTGACTAAGCCAACTTTACCAGCTGACTGGCTGTTACCAAGGCCTGCTGCACCTGAAATCAAAGCGACAGCAACCAAAGGGATAACCAGCATTTTGATTAAACTAATAAAGATAGCGCCTAAAGGAGCAAATACAGTCGCATCATGACCCATAGCAGCACCAACGGCTGTGCCCACAATCATGGCGATAACGACTTGTACGCCAATGTTATTTAGTAAACTCTTTTCTTTTAACACTTACATAACCTCCGTGCTAATAAAATGTAAAATCCTAAAATTACCCACTACCCAATAATTGTTTTGTGGATAATTATCTCGTCTTGCTTTGTACACTTTTCATTTACAATTGGCAATATGCAGCAGGGCGTTATTGATGAATTAATCGATGCTTTATTGATTGGTGCTAATTTTTTGCTCAATAGCAATCGTTTGCTATTGATTTTTAGTATTGGTTTTGCTGTTGATTATTCTTTTGGATGATGATGTGCTTTTGTGAAAAAACACATTAATGGGCATGAAGCGTTCAACCTGAATTCTATGAACTAGCACGATAAATTTGATCGACATTTGTAATAATGAGCTTATGGGCTCGAATTTTTCTGATTTGGCTAGATGAAATGTTAATCACTTTACATTCTGAGCGCTTGGCCAATTGTAAGCGTTATGTTAACGGGTGATTTGAAAGGTGCTGGCATTGAATGGCGATGATAGTGGAATGGGTCATTGAGTTGAAAAAAAACGCCCACTCACGTGAATTAAGCAGGCGTTTGGTGTTTTATTACATCAAGAATTTTTTACTTCTGTGTGGCTGCTTTCATCATGGAAATAAACCCAGCCAGTTTGTCTAACATGATGTGAGGCTGATCAATATTTTTTTCAATGATCTTAACGACAGCGGAACCTGAGATGACACCTGCAGCGCCTGATTCTAATGCTTGTTTCACTTGGGCTGGCTCTGAAATACCAAAGCCGAGTAATGCAGGGGGGGCATTGTATTGGTTCAGTTTCACCAGTAGATGATCAACCGGCATGTTTGCTTTTGTCTCTGTACCTGTAACACCGGCACGAGAAAGTAGGTAAGTGTAACCCCCACCCAGTTCAGAAACTTGTTTTAGTGTTTCGTCACTGGCGGTAGGTGGTGCAATGAAGATAGGGTGAATCCCAAACTTCTGCGCGGCGGCAACAAACTCTGCACTTTCATTGGTTGGTACGTCTGCAATCAGAATGGAATCAATGCCAACTTCTGCACAACGTTCGTAGAAGTGCTCGATGCCACGTGAGTAAACCAAGTTGGCATACATCAATAGACCAATTGGGAGCTCTGGGTATTTTGCGCGAATTTTTTCGATCTGTTCAAAACAAATCTCGGGCGTGGCTCCGGTGTCCAGAGCGCGAATGTTTGCGCCTTGGATTGTTGGACCGTCTGCCAGTGGATCAGAGAATGGGATACCGAGCTCTAGTGCGTCAGCGCCAGACTCAACTAATGTTTCCATGATCTTGTAAGATTGCTCTGCGTTTGGATCGCCGACGGTGACGAATGGTACGAATGCCCCTTGGTTTTTTTCGTTTAGGCGCGCAAACATCTTCTCATAACGACTCATTGGATGACTCCTTTTTCTTCTAAGATGGCGTGTACAGTGAAGATGTCTTTATCACCACGTCCAGAGAGATTAACGACCAATAGCTGTTCTTTTTCTGGGTTCTCACGTGCCATGTGTAATGCATGTGCTAGCGCGTGAGCCGATTCAAGTGCAGGGATAATGCCTTCGTTACGTGCAATTTCTTGGAACGCTTCTAGAGCTTCATCGTCTGTCACGTTATCATATTCCGCGCGACCAATAGCGAGTAAGTGCGCGTGCTGAGGGCCTACAGATGGGAAGTCTAGGCCTGCTGACACAGAGTAAGACTCTTCAACTTGTCCATTGGGATCTTGCATCAACGGTGATTTCATACCAAAAAAGATCCCCGTTTTACCGTGCTTGAGTGGTGCGCCGTGTTGGTCGGTGTCAATGCCTTTACCTGCAGGCTCAACCCCAATTAGACGAACGTTTTCCTCTTCGATAAAGTCAGCGAACATACCAATAGCGTTTGAGCCACCACCCACACACGCGATAACAGCATCAGGAAGACGACCTTCACGAGCCAGGATTTGGTTCTTGGTTTCTTCCCCAATCATGCGCTGGAATTCTCGAACAATGGTTGGGAATGGATGAGGGCCAGCTGCCGTACCCAGTAGGTAGTGCGCATCTTCATAGGTGGCAGACCAGTCACGTAGTGCCTCATTACATGCGTCTTTCAGTGTTGCAGATCCTGAGTGAACAGGAATGACTTCGGCGCCCATTAGCTTCATACGGAACACGTTCGGGCTTTGACGTTCGACGTCTTTTGCGCCCATGTAAACACGACACTTAAGCCCAAGCAGAGCACATGCAAGCGCCGTGGCCACGCCGTGTTGACCCGCTCCCGTTTCTGCGATGATTTCATTTTTACCCATGCGTTTTGCTAATAGGGCTTGGCCCAGCACTTGGTTGGTTTTGTGCGCACCGCCATGAAGGAGATCTTCGCGCTTGAGGTACAGCTTGGTTTTCGTACCTTTTGTTAGGTTGCGAGTTAGAGTTAAAGCGGTTGGGCGACCTGCATACTCTTGAAGAAGTGTCATAAATTCGCTGCGAAATTCTGGGTCTTCCTGTGCATCGATAAATGCTTGTTCTAGTTGATCCAGTGCTGGCACTAGTATTTGCGGAACGTATTGACCGCCGTATTCGCCAAAGTAGGCATTCAATTTTGCCATGTGATACTCCTTCTCGTAATTTTTAGTAGTTGCGAATGGCATTAAATGCGGTTTGCAACTTCTGTGAATCTTTTTTACCTGGTGCACTTTCAACACCAGAATTTAAATCTAACCCCAAGCACCCTAATGCCGCTGCTTGGCGCACATTCTCTGGTGACAACCCTCCTGCCAGCATGATTTGGCTGGGATCGCCGATCAGTGACCAATCGAACATTTGACCTGTTCCACCTGTTTGGTTACCTACTTGGGCATCTAAAAGGTGACGATTGATGTGGTCAGCAAGCAGTGCTGGTTTTGCATCGGTGACGCCGTAAGCTTTCCAGATCTCAACGCCTGCTGGTAGTTCCACTTTAAGTTGGTTTACGTAAGTTTGGTCTTCTTGACCGTGCAGTTGTACCGCTTTTAAACCTAGTGAGGTAACCACAGAAGCAACAAAGTCGATGTCATGATTTTGGAATACCCCGACGTAATGGAGAGGTGCGCCACTCATGGTTAGGCGTGCGCTTTCAAGGTCAACAGCCCGTTTGGATTTTTCAACGAAAATCAACCCACCAAATACGGCGCCTGCTTGGTACGCTTTGGCGGCATCATCAGGGTGAGTTAGGCCACACACCTTGTTTTCACCTAGTGTCACTTTACGTATCGCAAGCTCTAGGTTGTCTTCCGCCATCAGGGAACTGCCAATCAAAAAGCCATCGGCGTATGCCGCTAAATCACGAACTTGTTGGTGGGTGTAGATACCGGACTCCGAAATGACAGTTGCCTCTGGTGCAAGCTTGCGAATAGTCGGTGCCAGTTCTTTGGTTCGGTTCAAATCGGTACTGAGATCACGCAGGTTACGGTTGTTGATGCCGATCACTTGAGCGCCTAATTTAACCGCGCGGTTTAGTTCTTCTCGGTTGCTGACCTCGGTTAGGATGCCCATGTTCAGACTATGGGCTGCTTCTTCTAAAGCTTGGTATTCTTGGTCGTTAAGTACGGAAAGCATCAGTAAGACGGCATCGGCACCGTAATGACGAGCGAGGTATACTTGGTAAGTATCGACCATAAAGTCTTTACACAATACGGGTTGTTTTACCTGTTTGCGTACTTGTGGCAGAAAGTCGAAGCTACCTTGGAAGTATTTTTCATCAGTTAAAACAGAAATCGCGTCTGCGTGGTGATTATAAATTGAAGCGATGTAGTCCAAGTCGAAATGATCACGAATCAACCCTTTTGACGGGGACGCCTTTTTACACTCGGTAATGAACACGGCTTTTTCGCCACTCAGCGCATCATAAAAGCTGCGGTCAGATGGGAGCAAGTCCGACTGAAAAGTACTCAAATGTTGTGAGGCTTTACGTTCTGCGACCCATTGATATTTATCTCGCACAATTTTGGCAAGCACTTCCGCCATTTCAGCTTCCTTTTTCGAGACGTGTTCGGATAAGTTGTCAACTTGTTGAGTGTTGAGAGCAGTCATCTTCATCAATTCCTTAGGCGTGTGCGGCAAGTCGGAGTAATAATTGGTAAGCCTTACCAGAATTCATCGCCTCTAGCGCTTGTTGCGTGTTGGCTTTCAAATCCTCGTGGCCGAATAAACGCATTAATAATGCAACGTTCACCGCTACCGCGCCCAATTGTGCGTTGGTGCCTTTACCTGTCAGAATGTTGGTGATGATGGCTTTATTTTCTTCAGGGTCACCACCTTTAATCGCTTCCAGCGGGTGCGCATCTAAACCAAAATCTTTTGGCATTAGCGTGTATTCGGTGATCTTGCCGTCTTTGATTTCGGCGACGGTCGTTGCGCCGTGAATTGCAACTTCGTCCAACCCACTACCATGCACGACAGCGGCGCGCTTCATACCCATTTGTAGCATGGTTTCTGCAATAGGACGAACCAGTTCTTCACTGTAAACACCCATTAACTCGAGATTGGGGCGAGCAGGGTTTATCAATGGACCAAGAATGTTAAAGATAGTGCGTGTCTTCATGGTTTGACGTACAGGCATCGCATGACGAACCCCCCCGTGGTATTGAGGAGCGAATAGGAATGCGACCCCAATATCATCGACGGCTTTACGAGTATCTTCAGCGGTCATTGCTAGGTTAATACCAAATGAGTCGAGAAGATCAGAAGACCCCGACTTGCTTGAAACACTGCGGTTACCGTGTTTGGCGATTTTTAGACCACACGCAGCGGCGACAAATGCCGCAGTGGTTGAAATGTTAATGGTGTCATGACCATCGCCTCCGGTGCCGACGATGTCAGCGAAATCGTAGTCTGGACGTGGGAATGGATTTGCGTTTGCCAGCAGCGCTTTTGCTGCGCCTGCGATTTCATCTGGTGTTTCGCCTTTGATTTTTAATGCGGTTAGAACGGATGCCATCAAAATAGGATCTAGCTCACCACGAATGATAACGTCGAACAATTGTTGACTTTCTTCTTGAGTCAGTGACTCTTGTTCGTATAACTTATTGATAATTGATTCCATAATGCCTCTGCCCATTTCCTTATGTGTTGTCATTCTCTAGTGCCCATTCGATAGCATTCGCTAACAAGGTAGCGCCGTACGTTGTCATAATTGACTCTGGATGAAACTGGAACCCACATACTTTATCTTCTTCATGCACAACCGACATGGTTAGACCATCGACTTCAGCGGTAACCGTTAAGCTATCTGGGATGTGCGTTGCCACCAAAGAGTGGTAACGGGCTATTGCGAGTGGTGATGGCAAATTAGCGTAAGTCGCATGGGTTTGGTGTTCCATCATAGAGACCTTTCCGTGGATAATTTCGCCAGCACCAGTCACGATGCCACCGTACGCTTCAACAATCGCTTGGTGACCAAGACAAATACCGATCATTGGAACTTTGCCTTTCATGAGTTGAATAAGCTCTGGCATTGAGCCTGCTTCTGACGGTGATCCAGGGCCGGGGGATAACAGAACCACAGGGTTTTCAAGCTCCTTCACCGCTTGCTCGATGGTTTCTGCTGGGATGTTGTTTCGGTAAATCTTGACTGAGTGACCTAGCGAGCGGAACTGATCCACAAGGTTGTAGGTGAAAGAGTCAAAATTATCGATGAATATGATGTTGGCCATGTCTGTCTGCTACTCCTTGTTCGTGTCAGGTAAAGAGTGTGCCGCTTGAATAGCAGAGATTACCGCCTGAGCTTTACCACGCGTTTCGTCCGCTTCGGATTGCGGGTCGGAATCAAACACCACACCAGCACCGGCTTGAACTTGTGCTATGCCGTTTTCAACATAAGCAGCGCGAATGACGATACAAGTATCGAGTGTGCCTTCACCTGTTAAGTAGCCTACAGCGCCGCCGTAGCTGCCTCGACGCGCGCCTTCAACGTCACGAATCAACTGCATTGCACGAATCTTAGGCGCCCCCGTTAATGTGCCCATATTCATGCAAGCTTGGTAAGCGTGTAGTGCGTCCAGGTCTTCACGAAGTTGACCAACCACACGAGACACCAAGTGCATCACATGGCTGTAACGATCGACTTTTAATAAGTCGGCCACGTGACGAGTACCAGCCTGTGCAATACGAGCCACATCGTTGCGTGCGAGGTCAACCAGCATCATATGTTCTGCGTTTTCTTTTTTGTCGCTACGTAGCTCCAGTTCAATACGGCTATCTAGGTCAAAGTCAATGTCACCATTTGGGCGTTTACCACGATGGCGTGTCCCCGCGATGGGGTAAACCTCAACTTGGTTGGTCTCGGTTTCGTACTTCAATGCACTTTCTGGTGAGGCCCCAAATAAAGTGAATAGCTCATCTTGCATGTAAAACATGTAAGGGCTTGGGTTGCTCTGTTTTAGTTCTTTGTAAGCGGCGAGTGGAGAAGGGCAAGCTAGCGTGAATCGGCGAGAAGGCACCACTTGGAAAATATCGCCTTTCACTACGTACTCTTTTAGTTGACGAACGATCTGACAAAAGTTTTGGTCAGTAACACTTGGTTGTACCGCAATATTGGTTAATTCACGTACGCTTGGAAGGTACTTTGGGGACGTACATTGTGAACGGATGGTGGCAATGCGATTTTCTAAGGTTGTTTTCTGTGAATCATCGACAAAGAGAGTGGCTTGCAGTTGGCAAGATTGCTTTTGATGGTCAACCACCAACAAGGTTTCCGCCACATAGAAAACGTAATCTGGACATTGATTGGTTGTTTCTGCATTACCAAGCGGTTCAAAGTTCGCCACTAAGTCATACGCGAACAAGCCACCAAGGAAGAGTGCGTGTTTGCCGTGATCTGAAATATCAAAGCTGTGTTGGACTAAGCGAAGCGCATCAAACGAAGAGGCTTCACGTAGACGAGAGTCTTCATCAAGGGTATCGCCTGGCTGAGGGAATGTGAGTGTGAGTGTTTCGCCATCAAATTCATTCGCAATTTCATGGCGCACGTTGTGGTTCAGGTGTGTCAGTAAATTTTTGCCGTTATCGGTGAGGGCGTGCATGGTGACGTTATGACCGTAACAAACAATACGAACAGCAGAGTCGACGATTAAAAGGGATTTTAGATTCCGTTTTGAATCGATTTCAGCAGACTCTAAAAGCAAGCTATCTGTCTTGTTCTCACAAATGGTATGGAATAAGCGCGTTGGATCTTGAGTATAAGGAACAGAAGCGTTTAACACTTCTATGTGTCCAAGTTTTTTAATTTCTATGGCCTTGTTCACAAGACCTCCTTGTTGCTGTTCAAATCTTCCTAGAATACATAGTCGCATAAAGCAAACGTTCTCCCAATCAAGAGTTATCCTTATCCGGTAAATCTTAAGGCAGTGAAATGTGAGTAGAGCGACAAAATAAAAAAGCCCGCTGAAGTAGCGGGCTTTGTAACGTTTGTTTCTTTAAATTAGAAGTATACGTTTGCCCACCAAGAACTTGTCCAAATGCGCCACCAAGCAAGTTCTGATGAACTTGTCTTATCCAGACAAATCGTAACTTTCGCTTTTTGGTTTTGGTTAAATTCTTGTAACATGGTAAACCTTAAATGATGCACTTTGTATTTGTGTACTAGTTAACTAGTGCGGGAGTGAAAAGTCAACCCCAAAAAAGCTTTAAAACGACAAAAATATGAGAATTGATTTACATAGCCACACCACAGCCTCGGATGGTCGGTTTGATCCTAAAGACCTGGTAGATAGGGCGCTGAGTTTTGATATCGAGTTTTTGGCGATCACAGATCACGATACGGTTGACGGATTAGCGTTGGCTAAGCAGCACGTGAAGGACAATAACTTGCCAATTAAAATTATTAATGGCATTGAGATATCAACGGTCTGGCAGAATAAAGATATTCATATCGTCGGTTTGAATATTGACCCTAAAAATTCAGCTTTGGTTACGCTAATAGAACAGCAGCAAAAGCACCGTATTAAGAGAGCTGAGCTGATTGCAGAACGTTTGCAAAAGGTGACACGTGAAGGTGTTTTAGAAGAAGTGCAGAAAATTGCGGGCGATGCGCCAATTACGCGTGCGCATTTTGCCAAATGGTTGGTAGACAATGGTTATGCGAAAACCATGCAAATGGTCTTTAAAAAGTATTTAACGCGTAATAATCCGGGGTATGTGCCGCCTAATTGGTGCACGATGGAAGAGGCGGTCGACGCCATTCATAAGGCTGGAGGTCTGGCTACATTAGCGCATCCTGGCAGATATAAGTTGACAGCGAAGTGGATTAAGCGTCTTCTCGATGCGTTTGTAGAAGCTAATGGTGATGCGATGGAAGTAGCGCAGCCGCAGCAAGCGCAACAAGAAAGGCGCAACTTGGCTGATTATGCTATACAATACAACCTATTAGCGTCTCAAGGCAGTGATTTCCACTATCCATCACCTTGGATGGAGTTAGGAAGAAACCTCTGGTTGCCTGCAGGCGTAGAACCAGTTTGGAAAGATTGGGGGATTGATCCTTCGCTGGCTATTGCTCAGTAAAACGACTTCAATCTCCAAATAAGAATATAGAGTCGAGAGGCTCGATAATGAGGAATTACAATGAGCCAGTTTTTTTACGTTCACCCAGAAAACCCACAGGCTCGCTTGATTAATCAAGCAGTAGCAATCATTCGCAACGGCGGTGTCGTGGTTTACCCTACGGACTCAGGATACGCACTTGGCTGTCAGTTGGAGAACAAACAGGCGCTAGAACGTATTTGTCAAATCCGTCGTTTGAATGACAAACATAACTTCACCTTGTTGTGTCGTGATTTATCGGAGATTTCTCTGTACGCGCGTGTGGATAATATTGCATTCCGGCTACTGAAAAATAATACGCCGGGTCCATACACTTTTATCTTTAAAGGGACGAAAGAAGTCCCTCGTCGTTTGATGAACGCCAAGCGTAAGACGATCGGCATTCGTGTGCCTGATAATCAAATCGCGCTGGATCTTTTAGAAGCGCTAGGCGAACCCATGATGTCTACGTCGTTGATTCTCCCTGGTAGTGACGTAACGGAATCAGATCCAGAAGAGATTCGCGATAAACTTGAGTATGCGGTTGATGTGATTCTTAGTGGTGGCTACCTTGGCGAGCAACCAACAACCGTTATCGATTTTAGCGACGGTGAGCCTGTTGTGGTTCGTCTGGGTTCTGGTGACCCCAGCCCTTTTGAATAAGCGATAAGAAAGAGAAGAAAAAGGAGGCGATGTGCCTCCTTTTTTGCGTTTGAGGTGCTAAGGTTTTTTCAAGTCTTAACCAACTCAATTAAAATCAAAACGAAAATATAGATATTTTTTATTTCATTTTAACTGGTTTAGTGAGTAAGCAAAGGACGGTTGATTGGTTGAGATCTAAAGTCGCAGAGAACGGCGATTTTATACGTAGATTTGGCTTGGTAAATAGCGTGGATTTCGTTTACATTAAGCAAGAAAGTTACGTATAATGCCTGACCCAAAATCCCACGAGGTGGGTAATTAGCAAAATACAGACCACTCTTGGTCTAGACGTCTGTGAAGACGACACATAGGTAGATAAATGAGCGAAAAGTTACAAAAAGTATTAGCACGTGCTGGTCACGGTTCTCGTCGTGAGATTGAATCGTTAATTAAATCTGGTCGCGTAAGCGTGAACGGTGTAGTGGCTAAACTTGGTGAAAGACTTGAAGATGAGAGCAGCGTGATTCGTATCGATGGTCACATTGTATCTGCAAAGATACAAGAAGAAGTGATCTGTCGTGTCCTGGCGTACTACAAGCCGGAAGGTGAGTTGTGTACTCGTCACGATCCAGAAGGCCGTCGTACAGTTTTTGATCGCCTGCCAAAGATTCGTGGTTCTCGTTGGATTTCAGTTGGTCGTCTGGATGCGAATACTTCTGGTCTATTGCTTTTCACTACAGATGGTGAACTGGCAAACCGTCTAATGCATCCAAGCCGCCAAGTTGAGCGTGAATACCTAGTGCGAGTGTTCGGTGAAGTAACTGAACAAAAAGTTCGTAATCTAGTGAAAGGTGTCGAACTGGAAGACGGTGTAGCTCGCTTCGAAGATGTTGTGTATGCAGGTGGTGAGGGTATGAACCACACTTTCTACGTAGTGATCAACGAAGGCCGTAACCGCGAGGTGCGTCGACTATGGGAATCACAAGAGTGTACTGTAAGTCGTCTAAAGCGTGTACGTTATGGTGATATTTTCCTTGATAAGAAATTGCCTCGTGGTGGTTGGATGGAACTTGATCTGAAAGAAGTAAACTACCTGCGTGAGCTTGTAGAGCTTCGCCCAGAGAAAGAGACCATGCTTGACCTTAGCAAAGACAATACGTCTCGTAAGCGTGAACGTGCACGTAGTCAAAAAATCCGTCGTGCAGTTAAGCGCCACGAAGAACGTGTGAACACGCCTAAGGGCCGTAGTAATAATCCTGCTCGCCGCAAGCCAAAGAACAACGCTGGTGTAACAGGCGCACGTAACAAACATCGTTAATTGATAGTGAAAAATAAATATTAGAAAGGCTTGCCCAGTGGCAGGTCTTTTTCTTATCTATTGTTAGGTATAAGAACAGAATGCCAAGCGAGATACAAAGAGCAGTCGCTTCCAATAGATAAAAAAACACCAGCGCGAGGCTGGTGCTGTTATTCACGGCAAAGGGAATGTTAATCGCGTTTCCAAAGAATATGGCAGAATTTATGCTCTGGGTCTCGGCTGATTAGCATACGAGCAAATACGTCATCAAGTACGTCACTTTCCTCGTTTACTAAGCCAATTCGTACTTCTGCATACTCTTTTTTGTCGATCTCGAAGCCGATATGCTCCACCCAGTCTTCGCCTGTTTCAACAAGCTCTGCGGCACCACGATCTTCAAATTGCGCAGTAAACAGAATTACATCAGCAGGCTCTAAATTATCAGGGGCCATTTCAAGGAAAATGTCGTACGCGGCGTCGATGGCATCGTCGTAAGAAATTAAATCAGGCATGCTTATGCTCGGCTCATGTATTTACGTTCAGTCGTGTTGATCACCACACGGTCACCCGTTGCGATGTATTCAGGGACTTGAACCACAAGGCCAGAAGCGAAACGGGCTGGCTTGGTACGGGCAGATGCTGATGCCCCTTTGATTGATGGGTCCGTTTCTTCAATCACTAACTCCACTGAAGCAGGAAGTTCTAAACCAACGGCAGAACCGTTAATTAAAACCACATGGGTACCTTGGGTGTCTTCGTTGATGAACAGTAGGTCATCTTCAATTTCGTTATGTTTGAAGGTGTATTGAGAGTAATCTTCGTTGTCCATGAAGATATGCTCGTCGCCATCAGCGTAAGAGTACATAACAGCACGCTTGTTCATTTCTACTGTCTCAACAACGTCATCTGACTTGTAGCGTTCATCTACGCGTGCGCCTGTGTTGAGATCTGCACAACGCATTTTATAGATCTTAGCGCCGCCACGACCACCAGGAGTCGTTACTTCGATGTCTTTGACTAGCAGCGTTTTACCATTCGACTCGATGGCGAAGCCTTTTTTGATTTCACTTGCCTTTGGCATTGTATATTCCTATTCATACTTATTAAGCAAAACTCGCTGATTATAGCGCTAAGTTAACCACCTAGCATTAAAATTTATCGTAGAAAGTTGCCCTCACTCCCATCATTAAACGCATCATTGGGCTTGATTCAGACCCTATGGTGGGAGAACATATTACGTATCGTCTTTTTATAACCTGAGATCACGTTTTCACTCATGTCCCTGCCCGTTATTGACCCAAAGCAGCCTTTTCAATCAGAATTTTCTCCTTTAATCAGAGAAGCCATTACTTGCCTTAAAGGTGGGCTTGGGCGAAATCTGCATAGTGTCTATGTTTATGGCAGTGTCGCGAGAAAAACAGCCGTTGCAGGAAAATCGAATTTGGACTTAGTCGTCGTGACCAAGTCGTTATTTGAAACTGACCGAGTAACCTTGTTCAATACGATTAAGTGGCGTGCGCAGCAAAGTCACCCTCAAGTCAACGGTGTAGCCATTCGTACAGCATTGGTTAGCGAAGTCGCCAATCTGGATAGTATCTTTACGTGGGGGTTCATGCTCAAACATTGTTGTGTTTGTGTATACGGTGATGATTTAGCCGATTGTTTTGGTGATTATGTCCCGAGTTGGGAAATCGCCAAACATTGGAATATGGATATAGAAGATTGGGTTATTGTCTATCGAAAGAAAATTGCCCAAGCAAAGACAGCAGAAGAGCAAGGGATAGCTCAGGCAGTGATTGCGAAAAAATTATTGAGGGCATCTTACTCATTGGTTATGTATCGAGATAAACGCTGGTTTGACGATCCTATTCAGTGTGGTGAGGTCTTTTTGACTTATCATCCTGAAAAGCAACTAGAGATAGAGCGGTTAGGGATTTTGCTATCTGGCCGCGCGATCCCTAAACGTTCTGTTATTGGTTTAATCGACGCGTTTGGTGGTTGGCTGGTCAAGCAATATCAGAAAACTGAATTTCGCATCGGTTAAAACAAACCCATTTGCGGTGCTGAAAGCCGATCAAAATTGGTTCCGATAAAGGGTAAAATTGCATCAGCCACAGGTTTTAACTGTTTATCAATATAATGTTGATAATCAATAGGACTGTTGAGGTACTCGTAAGGCTCAGGACCGTTTATTGTGATGATATATTCGATTTTGCCTCGATTTTGATATTGTAGCGGGCGCCCCAGTTTGGTGTTTATTTCATCGGCTAAACGTGCCGCGCGAACTTGCGGTGGGATATTCTTTTGGTACTCATGCAGCTTTCGGCGTAGACGTTTTTGATAGACTAATTGTTCGTCAAACTCACCGTGGTTGGTCTTTTCAACGATCTCACGAACATAGTTACTTGGGTCTTCACCGTGGAAAACCATATTGTAAAGTGTGTTTTGAAACTTTTGTGCTAATGACGTCCAGTCGGTCCGTGCGCTTTCAAGCCCTTTAAAGATAATACGCTCATGTATTCCTTCGCCTATTAATCCAGCATAGCGCTTTTTAGAACCGGTTTCTGCACCACGAATGGTTGGCATAAGAAATTTACGGTAATGAGTCTCGTATTCGATTTCCAACATTGAAGTGAGGTTGTATTCCTCGCGTAGATGTTCATTCCACCAAGTATTGATGTACTCAACGAGTTGGTGTCCGACTTGATCTGCGTCTGCTTGACGGTAGGCGCCATTTAAAGAAACGAAAGTGGAATCTGTATCGCCGTAAATCACTTGATAGCCTTGATCTTCGATCAGTACTTTGGTTTGCTTCATGATTTCATGTCCGCGCATCGTGATGCTGGATGCGAGGCGAGTATCGAAAAAACGACACCCTGATGAGCCTAATACACCATAAAACGAATTCATGATGATCTTAATAGCTTGAGAAAATGCTTTTTCGTTGTTCTGCTTGGCTACATCACGCGCAGCCCAAAGTTTTTCGATCATTTTAGGTAAGAAGTGCTTAGTTCGGTGAAATTGCCCACCGCGAAAACCCGGTACGGCTTGATACTCTTCTTTGCCAATTTCTAGTTGTAAGCCTTCAATGAGGCCCATTGGATCAATCAAGAATGAACGAATGATAGAAGGGTATAGACTCTTAAAGTCCAACACTAATACGGAGTCATACAGGTTCGGTATTGAGTCCATTACGTAGCCACCAGGACTAGCTATCCAGTTTTCTGGCTGTAAGTTGGGAGCAACGTACCCAGCACGATGAATCTGCGGTAAATACAAGTTAGTGAACGCGGCGACAGAGCCACCGATGCGGTCAAGTTCAACCCCAGTCAGGCGAGAGCGTTCAATCGCAAAATCGAGTAGGTGAGTGTGGTCGAAGATCTTATTCACCAATACACAATCTTGCAGGTTGTATTTGGCAAGAGAAGGCTTATCCGAACGGTACATGCGATTGATCTCATCCATACGGTCATGCACATTGTGAATTTGTTTGCCTTCACCTAAAAGTTCTTGAGAAACCGACTCAAGCGACCAAGAGCGAAAGTGATAGGTTGCCGTCTTCAGTGTGTCGATGCCGTCCATCACTACTCGCCCGGGAATAGAAATAAAACCTTGCTGGCTTTGAGCAGAACTACGAAAAAAACTCGCTTGGTCGGCTCTTCCTAACATGAGCTTCATACTATGCCATTCTGCGCGTTTATGAAGCAGACGGAAGTCGAAGTCAATGACGTTCCAACCGATAATGACATCTGGATCAAATCGTTTAAACCAGACGATTAACGCTTCGAGCAAAGCTTTCTCATTTTTAACCCATTGTATTGCAGTGTTTGCAGGTTCTGGCTCTCCGACCATAATGACCCGTGAATCGATAGGGCTGTCCAATCCGATAGAGTAAAGGATGCCTTTTTCAGAACACTCCAAATCGAGAGAAACCACATGCAAAGATGGAATATACTTACCCTGACGACATTGCGTTTGTGTCACTTTAGTGTGATTCGACTTGGTTTGAAATTGACCGGTAAACTCAATGCTGCCTTTTATAAATCGTTCCATTAAGAAGCGATCTGCGAGCTTGATGTCAGTTTCTAGAGTCAGTATGTTTTCTTTGGCTAAGAGATTGGAAAGCGTGTGAGATTCTTTAATCGTGTGACAGTAGCAAGCACTCAGAAGAGTCAGGTCAAAACTCGCGAGCGCTAAAGGCTTGAGTTCTACTTGGATATTGCTGTCGTTAGCGATGGATTTAACTTGAGTCTGTTTATCTTGTTCGATAAAAAAGACAGGCTTTTCTTCCTGTATCATTAAATTTGCGGGTCCATTCTCTGTGGAAACCCAAAGATCAATTTGAGTTTTTCCTGAAAAGTCCCGAGCTTGACGGGTTAGTAAAAAACCTTGCTGAACTGTCAACGACACACTTCCTATAGAACTAAAAAAGGCTACGTCGTGTAGCCTTTTACTTAATAGAGGATATTAGCAAAAACTCAGTAGTAAAAGTATCCGGTGAGGCTTGCTGAGGTATTTTCTCGAGACCAATGTTGGTATTCGAGTTCGCCACGAATCGCCCAATTTCGACTAAGAGTCCAGTTCCAGCTGGCAGTCACTTTCGCATTTTGATCTGTATGTGAATCCAACAGGTGCAAATATTGACCTTGAATGCCGATGCGATGATTGATGCTAGCCTGCCATAGGATGCCTGTCTCGACGCCTGCACCGAGAGTAAGGTCATAATTCGTTAACTCACCTCCACTTATTTCGCCAGAGATGAGAGTGTATAAGTGGAGTTTGTCGGATTGCCCCCACGCTTTACCAGCCCCACCTTGCGCAAACCACCGTCCAGCGAGCTTGTTCTTATCAGGCATGCGATCGAAACCGCTGCGGATATTCCAAGCCAAACTGTCAAAAACTTTGTTACCTGGTGCTAAAGCCATGGCATCCAACATATGTAGCTTTTCTAACCTTGAATTTGCATTTTGGTCAATGCTAAAAGCCGTGTCTAGAAAGCTAATCTTTGCACCTGGAATAAAGCCAGCTTGCGAGTCGAGTAAGTCATGGTAAGCGGCGCGCCATTGAAAGTTCACGCGATTGCTGGTGATGTCATTATATTGATAAGTTAAACCAGCACGAGCAGAAGCGTGCCCTTTTTCAGGTGAAACTTTTGGAGCAAGGACGGGAGAAAATGGCGAGTCTGTTTTAATTCGACTGCGTTGGTAGAGAAGTTGAGTAAGCTGTCTGGCGGTAGGATCTCGTTCAAGCCCTTCATCATAGAGTTCATAATTGAGCCACTCATAGGCAAATTCTAAAATTGCAGCGCGCTCTTCAGCGGTAAACTTTGTTTCACTAGGATACTCGCCTTGCTTGGCTTTGATAGCCGCCTCAAACAGCTTTTCATCGATTTCATTTAATTGGTGGAGTAAGCGAGTTCCAAAAGCAGCGCGGTATTTAGGCTCATCTAAAAGGCCATTGTTCGCAAGTGTTTCGACCGTATCTGATGGGATTGCATGACCTGGAAAGTCATCGACAAGAGAAAGATCATCTCGTGTAAGCTCCAAAAGAGCAAGCAACTGATAAGAGCAGTTTTCATCAATAAAGTAGTAATCAAACTCGGCTTTTTGCATTTCCCAGAGATGTAATAGAACTCGATTAACTTCGTCCTCAGACAAGTTGAGTTTGTACTCCCATATGTCACGAGACTCAATATCGTTGTATTCACGTACTTTGCGATAATATGGCATCACGGTAAATCGCCCAGGGTAACTACCTGTTAAGCCTTTCAGGGCATAAAGTGCTGCGTTGTCATCGGTTTGAGGCTCGGCCGCAAAGTTCACTGCAAAAGCAACCAGTTCTTTATGTCGTGTTTGATCTTTAGCATCTACCCTCAGTAGGGTATGGCCAAACATTGAAGATGGGTTATTCATAAATGCAGTAGGAAAGACTAACGTCATGCCCGCAGGGTTTAGCACTGCTTTCCAGTCTTCCATCTTTGGACAGTTTAAGACGGCCGAGCGTCCTTGTTGCTTTTCTAGCCATGTAAAGCGAGCAGGGTAGTGACAACGCATTTCAGCTTGAGTCGCTTCATCTGCGTGATAAAAAGCGTTAAATGATGCGACTAACTCAGCTTTTGGATTGGTTTTTCCTTCGTCAGAGAGGAAAAAATCTGGCGAGTCGACAGTACTTTTGTAGTGGCTGAGTGTTGCTGGAAGATAATGGCCTAATTTTAGCCAGTACGAGGTTTGTGCAAGCTGTTGAAAATCTAAGCTGTTAGCTTGTACAGACAAGGATGGTAAAAGTACGCTTGATGAAATGAGCAGAAAGCGTGTGCAAAAAGAGAGCTTCATTGAATACCGCAAAAAATTGACATTAAAAAAGTGCCCAAACGGGCACTTTTCTTTTATATAACGGAACAAGCGCTTAGATAGTGTAAGTCGCTAGTGCGTTGTTTGCCGCAACCAGATTGTTTAGGTTAGCGAATACTTCTTGTGAAGTCACATTCTCAGACTTGAATACTTTCGCAAAGTTTTCTTGAGCCATTTGATTGAATGCTGCTTTGTCAGCTTTTTGGATGCCCCAAACTTCAGAAAGAGTAGCAAGAGTTTCTCCTTCACCTTTCGCAATATCGCGAGCTAGGTTGTCCATGTTGCCATCGATAAATAGCGCTAGTTTTTGAGCTGATGTGATTGTGCCATTACCGTCACAACCTAAAGTGCCGAAAGTAATACCAAATGTTTGGTTACCGGACGTACCGTTAGTCGTTGCTCCCAATACCTTAAACACTTTGCCTGATTTTCCATCGAAAACCATAGTACCTAAACCACAACCGATTTCTGAATCCGCTAACGCAACGTTAGAAAGAGGAAGAGTTGCTAGTGCTGCCACTGCTAATAGCTTTTTCATTATATTTTCCTGATATTTAAGAAGTTATATCCAATTTTTGATTGCAATATAATTGCGGCGGTGATTTTAATGAAACGATTTGCATTTGCAAATGTTATTTCATTGGATGTGTTAATTTGGTTTATATATGAGAGGCCAGTTCCTATACAAACCTTCAAAACAGTAACTTATTGATAATATTGTTAAATATCGATTGGGCGTTGTGACAAGTTTTAAGCGATACTCGTTGCTAATAAGCGCTAAGCTGGGAGAGGGGCCGTTTTTAAGTTCAGTTAAATTGAAATGTATGATGATTTTTACGCGGCTAGTTTTGTGGTAGATATGCAAATTCAGTCTGACTGACCAGATATAAAAATAAGTTCTTGCTAAACTTTGCGTTTCAGCACATATTCATATAAAGCAATTTTTTGTCGATTACGTTATTATATAGGCAATCATGCTGATATCCACATTTAACAATGGTTATGTGGGTGCAGAACCAATACAAAGTGTGGAGATACAAGTTTGATAAATGTTTTCCTTGTAGATGATCACGAGCTGGTTCGCACAGGGATACGACGTATTATTGAAGACGTCCGTGGAATGAACGTAGCAGGAGAGGCTGACAGCGGTGAAGAAGCAGTAAAATGGTGTCGCAGCAATCATGCTGACGTTGTTTTAATGGACATGAATATGCCAGGAATTGGTGGTTTAGAAGCCACTAAAAAAGTTCTTCGTGTAAATCCAGATGTAAAAATCATCGTACTAACCGTTCATACAGAGAATCCGTTTCCAACCAAAGTGATGCAGGCTGGTGCGTCTGGTTATTTAACCAAAGGTGCAGGTCCTGACGAAATGGTAAACGCGATTCGTGTGGTTAAGAGTGGGCAGCGTTACATCTCCCCAGAGATCGCGCAGCAAATGGCCTTGAGTCAATTCTCTCCAGCTTCTGAAAACCCATTCAAAGATCTATCTGAGCGCGAATTACAGATCATGCTAATGATCACAAAAGGTCAAAAAGTAACGGATATTTCTGAGCAACTTAATTTAAGTCCAAAAACAGTCAATAGCTACCGCTATAGATTGTTTAGTAAATTGGATATTAATGGTGACGTTGAGTTAACACACTTAGCGATCCGCCACGGAATGTTGGATACCGAGACCTTATAGTGTGACTCCTCCCTTCGATTCGGTTTCCTTTCTCAAGACAGTAACTCATCAGCCCGGCGTTTACAGAATGTACAACGCCGAGGCTGTTGTTATTTATGTAGGCAAAGCCAAAGATCTTAAAAAGCGCCTTTCCAGCTACTTCCGGCAAAAGGCAGACAGTGAAAAAACGCGTGCGCTCGTCAGTAATATCGCCAAAATTGATGTCACAGTGACTCATACTGAGACGGAAGCACTGATCTTAGAGCACAACTACATTAAGCAGTATTTGCCGAAATACAATGTTCTGTTACGCGATGACAAGTCTTACCCGTACATTTTTATCAGCGGTCACAAGCATCCAAGGTTGTCGATGCATCGTGGGACGAAGAAACGGAAAGGCGAGTACTTTGGTCCTTATCCTGATTCTGGAGCGGTGCGTGAGACTTTACATTTACTGCAAAAGATTTTTCCTGTGCGCCAATGCGAAGATACCGTATATGCGAACCGTACCCGTCCTTGTTTAATGTATCAAATTGGCCGTTGTGCAGGCCCATGCGTTGACACCATTATCTCAGATGAGGAATACGCGGAGTTGGTCGGATTTGTGCGCATGTTTTTACAAGGAAAAGATCAACAGGTACTTAAGCAGTTAATAGAGAAGATGGAAGTGGCGAGTCAACAGTTGCGTTTTGAAGAGGCGGCTAAGTTTCGTGACCAAATCCAAGCGATTCGACGTGTCCAAGAACAACAATACGTATCGGAAGACAGCATGGACGATATGGACGTACTCGGTTTTGCTCTAGAAAATGGCATCGCATGTATTCATATATTGATGATTCGGCAAGGTAAAGTGCTCGGTAGTCGGAGCCATTTCCCTAAAATCCCACACAATACCAGCCAGCAGGAAGTTTTCGATAGCTTTTTGACGCAATACTACTTGAGTCAAAATGAAGCGCGTACTATTCCTTCTCGCATTATTTTGAACCCAGATTTAGCTGAGGATATCGTCCCAATTCAAAAGGCATTAAGTGAAGTTGCTGGTCGTAAGGTTCACTTTCATATATCGCCAACGGGCTCACGGGCGCGCTACCTGAAGTTGTCCAACACGAATGCATTGACCGCGATTACTACAAAAATCAATCATAAGATGACGATCAATCAACGCTTCCATGCACTTCGTGAAACATTGAATATGGAGTCGATTGCTCGCATGGAGTGCTTTGATATTTCCCATACCATGGGGGAAAGTACGATAGCATCTTGTGTGGTCTTTAATAGTGAAGGCCCAGTAAAGCAAGAATACCGTCGTTACAATATTATGGGAATCACAGGAGGTGATGACTATGCTGCTATGGGGCAGGTGCTGGAGCGTCGTTATTCGAAACAGTTGGATGTGGAGAAAATCCCAGACATTATTTTTATTGATGGTGGTAAAGGCCAGTTAAACCGTGCGCACGAAATTATTTCTCGTTATTGGGGAGATTGGCCAAAGCGACCGGTTATGATTGGTATTGCAAAAGGCGTGACGCGAAAACCTGGTTTGGAGACCTTAATCACCGTAGAGGGGAAAGAGCTTAATTTACCGAGCGATGCCCCTGCGCTTCACCTTATCCAGCACATTCGTGATGAAAGCCACAATCACGCAATTGCGGGACACCGAGCAAAGCGGGGGAAAACTAGGCGCACGAGCGCTTTAGAAGGGATTGAAGGTGTTGGTCCAAAACGGCGTCAAGTTTTGCTTAAATACATGGGGGGGTTACAAGAACTTAAACGAGCAAGTGTTGAAGAAATCGCCAAAGTACCGGGAATTAGTTACTCTTTAGCAGAAATTATTTTCCAAGCATTGAAACAATAAGGAAAATCCCGCAACATTAACCCGCAATGTGTAAGAGAATAATAAAATGCGTTTGAATATCCCGAACATTCTGTCTCTTCTTAGACTGTTCTTAATCCCTGTTTTTATGGTTGTTTTCTATCTACCTTATTCGTGGGCACCTTTTGCAGCAGCAATGGTGTTTTGGGTAGCGGCTTTTACCGACTGGTTAGATGGCATGTTGGCTCGTAAACTTGGCCAAACTTCACGTTTTGGGGCGTTTATCGATCCGGTCGCAGACAAAGTGCTGGTGGCAACAGCATTGATCTTAATAACAGAACACTATCACTCTATTTGGGTGACTATCCCTGCCGTAACAATGATCGCCCGAGAAATTATTATCTCTGCATTGCGAGAATGGATGGCTGAAATAGGGAAGCGAGCTAGCGTTGCGGTATCGTGGGTTGGCAAAGTGAAGACAGTTTCACAAATGTTCGCTCTATGGGTATTGGTATGGCGCTATGATGATTGGATGGTTTGGCTTGGCTTTGCTGCCCTGTATGTGGCAACCTTCTTGACGTATTGGTCGATGATTCAATACTTAGCTGCCGCAAAAGATGATTTGTTGAACGAAGAGCATCATTAAATAGAGATGTTCTAAAGCAGGCTAATGAGCCTGCTTTTTTGTATTTATCACTTCAATGTGATCTAAGTCTTGTTTTTCATGGTTGGAGCCTTTCAAGTCATTGAGCCATCCGATTATGAAGGCTTAAGTAGGTTCCTCTCTCTATTGGCGGGGTAGGACATAGTGAAAACTCTATGATAAACAAGTGTATTTAAGAGTGTTTTAGTAGTAAAACTAAACAATCTACTGCCTCTCGAACAAAATCTAGTCAAACGATTTAAAAAAATAAAAATAGTGTTGACTCGATCGCTCGAATCCGTAGAATGCATCCCGTACCCAAGAGAGCAATGCTTAAACGGGTGTTGATAAGAAAGTTTATTTTCTTATAATGAGGCGCCTTGGCAGAGTGGCTATGCAGCGGATTGCAAATCCGTGGACCTCGGTTCGACTCCGGGAGGCGCCTCCATTATTCTTTTGAGAGTGAATGGCTTTCGAAAATAAACGCGACACTAGCTCAGTTGGTAGAGCGCAACCTTGCCAAGGTTGAGGTCACGAGTTCGAACCTCGTGTGTCGCTCCAAATTTTATTGATATGGCGTTAGCGGTATCAGATGGTGTTTTACTTTTCTGTAAAGGCATCACAAAGAATATTTGTGTGCCCTGGTGGTGGAATTGGTAGACACAAGGGATTTAAAATCCCTCGACGTTCGCGTTGTGCCGGTTCAAGTCCGGCCCGGGGCACCATCTCATATTAAATGCGACACTAGCTCAGTTGGTAGAGCGCAACCTTGCCAAGGTTGAGGTCACGAGTTCGAACCTCGTGTGTCGCTCCAAGTTTAAGGCCCAGCATGAAAATGTTGGGCCTTTTTTGTGTTTCTTCAAATCTTAAATTTCTTCTCCGTAATGGATTTCGTTAAGCACTGAGCCCCTTTAGCTCATTAACTCACATTCTTGTTAATTCTAGCCATAGTCACGTCACTCCAAGGTCATACCCATCGGCTAGTTTAAGTTTGGTCAATCAAGGTTCTGTGAATAAAGACTCACGCTTTAGGCAAAGCCGTGACGTGAATACCAGCGCTTTTAAATGCCTTGGATACTGAAAATAATGTTCTACGATTAAAGATTGGCATATTCATAAGCCGTTTTTGGTTCACAGCGCTGATATTTTAGGGAGATGTGTTTAAATAACAGGTGTTTGAGAAAAGAAGAAAAGCGTGGTGGATGAGTACGAATGTTAAAATCTCACTAAGGGGAGACTTTGTTGTGATTTACATCACTGTTACTAATATGGAAAATCGTTGCCAGAAGATTTTATTTTGTGATAAATTCGCGCGCAATCTCGGAGCGTAATTAACAACGCTTGATCTCTGGGGGATACGCGTAGTGACCATTCAAGCTGATTGTGACACTGCGTAGGGTAGGTATCGGCAAAGCCTTTTGTCGATAGACGGGATACTAATGCTGTAAACGCAGCATATTAATGGGAAACCCAACATTGAAATCTTTGAATAAACACACACTAATCAGCTTCATACTGCCGAAATGTCCTGTTTTACAAAACGGGTGCATTACGGAACCTTGATTAATCCCTTGACATATAAAGTCACAAGCACCGTGGCGGATGCTCTGTCTTTGTCATTTATGTACTGACAAATATGGAGGGGGATTCACACCTCCTGTAACTTCATTCCAATGATTATTAATACAGGATATAGAATTATTATAATTCAAGGGATTATGTAGTATGAGCACTGCCTTTGAAGTCGATAGCAATATCGCAAACATTTTTTCGTCTCAGGTTCCTATCGTTGAGGGGACGTATGACTTAACGCCAGATCAAGTATTGATTGATCAGGCTGAGCATGAATCTGAAGTACGTTCTTATCCACGTCGCTTGCCGATAGCAATCAAACAGGCCTTTGGTTGCTTGGTTGAAGATACACGTGGACAGATCTTTTTAGATTGCCTTGCGGGGGCGGGCACTCTAGCTTTGGGGTATAGCCATCCTGAAATCAACCAAGCTCTGAAAGAGCAATTAGATTCCGGTCTGCCATATCAGACGCTAGATATTGCAACATCAGCAAAAACGACGTTTATTCAATCTGTTAAATCTTTTCTTCCTCAAGAGCTTAGCGAGAACAGCGTTATCCAATTTTGTGGCCCGTCTGGAGCCGATGCAGTTGAAGCCGCGATCAAGCTCGCGAAGCAGACTACTGGCCGCAACACCATGTTTGCTTTTCGTGGCGCATATCATGGTATGACTAACGGCACAATGGGCATGATGGGCAACCTAGGTACGAAAGCGCGTCGAACGGGTTTAATGTCAGACGTCCACTTTATGCCTTTCCCATACAATCTGCGTTGTCCTTTTGGACTCGAGGGTGATGAAGGTGCGAAAGCAAGTATTCGCTATATCGATCGCCTGCTAAACGATGATGAATCGGGCATTATGAAGCCTGCTGCGATCATCGTTGAGCCAGTGCAAGGAGAGGGTGGTGTGGTGCCTGCACCAGCATTCTGGCTACAAGAGCTTCGCCGTATTTGTGATGAACACGGTATCTTATTGATCTTCGATGAGATCCAATGTGGTGTTGGCAAAACTGGCTACAACTTTGCGTTTGAAGAATCAGGCATTGTTCCAGATATCCTGTGTTTATCAAAAGCTATTGGCGGTGGCTTACCAATGTCGCTATTGGTTATCAACAAGCAGCATGATGCTTGGAGCCCGGGCGAACACACAGGTACGTTTCGTGGCAATCAGTTAGCCATGGTCTCTGGTGCGAAAGCCTTAGAAATTATCCAGCGTGACAATCTGGTTGAGCATGCCAATATTGCGGGCCAGTACTTGCGCTACGGTCTTGAGAGCATTCAAAAGCGCGTGAACTGTATCGCAGAGGTACGTGGCAAAGGCTTGATGCTTGGTGTGGAGATTAAAAATCCAAACGGTGAGCTCAATAAATTTGGCGAACCTCAAGCGGATAGTGAACTCACTCTTTCCATTCAACGCGCAGCACTTGAGCGTGGCTTGATCGTTGAGAAAGGCGGACGTGAAGGCGCAGTAATTCGCTTCCTTCCTCCTCTTATCATCTCGTTTGAGCAAATCGACTTTGCTTTACGTGTATTTGAAGACGCGATTTTAGCCGCTGGCGGTAGTCACATCGAAACTCAGCCACAAGATGAATGGAAGAAGCATTTCATCCACACTGGAGCGTTGGGCAGCAATGAGTTTGCTTCGGTGATGAATCACACCACGACTGCAATGAAATCAGTGTTTGAACAGGTTGCTGCACCATACTCAGGTATGGATCCAAAAGCATTGGAAGCAGCGATCCATGCTGTTGATCTTGACAATAAAAATGCGCCTCTCAAAACGGTTATTGATGATGCAGCCGAGTTGGTCGCGAAAAACGCGATTTTTACTCAACATCCAGATTGTATCGCTCACCTTCATACTCCACCGTTGATGCCTGCTATTGCCGCAGAGGCAATGATTGCGGCTTTGAACCAATCAATGGACTCATGGGATCAAGCTTCATCAGCGACTTATGTTGAACAGAAAGTTGTGAACTGGCTATGCGATAAATACGAGTTAGGTGAAAAAGCGGACGGTATCTTCACGAGCGGCGGCACGCAAAGTAATCAAATGGGTTTGATGCTTGCGCGTGATTGGATTGCTGACAAACTCAGTGCACACTCAATTCAAAAGCTTGGCCTTCCTGAATACGCAGAGAAGCTGCGTATTGTATGTTCGAAAAAATCCCACTTCACGGTTCAAAAATCAGCGTCTTGGATGGGATTGGGTGAAAAAGCGGTTATGACCGTCGATGCTAATGCCGATGGAACGATGGATGTCACTAAGTTAGACGAAGTTCTCAATCAGGCAAAAGCAGAAGGTTTGATCCCATTTGCAATTGTCGGCACAGCGGGCACAACGGATCACGGTGCTATTGATGACCTAGACTTTATCGCCGATATGGCAGCGAAACATGACATGTGGATGCACGTCGACGGTGCATACGGTGGAGCTCTGATTCTAAGTAGCCAAAAAGCCCGTCTGAAAGGTTGTGAGCGTGCACACTCCATCAGCGTAGACTTCCACAAGTTGTTTTACCAAACCATCAGTTGTGGCGTGCTGTTGGTGAATGACAAGTCTAACTTTAAATTCCTGCTTCATCATGCAGACTACTTGAACCGCGAACACGACGAACTACCGAACTTGGTGGATAAGTCTATTGCTACAACTAAGCGTTTTGATGCGCTAAAAGTGTTTATGACGATGCAAAGCGTGGGGCCAAAAGCCCTAGGCGATATGTACGATCATTTACTTGGTCAGACGCTTGAAGTTGCGGACATGATTCGAGATAACAAACACTTTGAGTTGTTGGCTGAACCATCACTATCTACGGTTCTGTTCCGCGCGACACATGAATCAGCGGATCTTGATGAACTGAACAAAACGTTGCGCTTAGAAGCGTTAACACGCGGTATCGCGGTATTGGGTGAAACCATTGTCGACGATAAAACCGCGCTTAAATTTACGATTTTGAACCCGTGTCTGACGACGGCGGACTTTGAATCTTTGCTCTCAAAAATCAATACGCTAGCGGCAGAGCTAGTTTAACAAAGGTAACGGAAAACTATGGCAATTCTACAGATTGGTGCAGGCGGCGTTGGCTGGGTAGTTGCACATAAAGCAGCACAAAACAACGACGTTCTGGGTGATATCACAATCGCATCACGTACCGTAGGTAAGTGTGAGAAAATCATCGAATCGATTCATAAGAAAAACAATCTGAAAGATTCAACTAAGAAACTAGAAGCTCGTGCGGTAAACGCGGACGACGTAGATTCTTTAGTTGCTTTAATTAAAGAAGTACAGCCTGACCTAGTGATCAATGCAGGTCCTCCTTGGGTGAACATGTCTATTATGGAAGCATGTTACCAAGCTAAAGTGTCATACCTTGATACATCTGTTTCGGTTGATTTGTGCTCTGAAGGCCAACAAGTACCTCAAGCTTACGATTGGCAGTGGGGCTACCGTGAGAAATTTGAAGAGGCGGGCATCACAGGTATTCTTGGTGCCGGTTTCGATCCGGGCGTAGTCTCGGTGTTTGCCGCATACGCAGTGAAGCATCTGTTCGATGAAATCGATACTATCGACGTAATGGATGTAAACGCAGGTGACCACGGTAAGAAGTTCGCAACTAACTTTGACCCAGAAACGAATATGCTTGAGATTCAAGGCGATTCGTTCTACTGGGAAAACGGCGAGTGGAAACAAGTACCTTGTCACTCACGTATGCTTGAGTTTGAATTCCCGAACTGTGGGTCACATAAAGTGTACTCAATGGCGCACGACGAAGTTCGATCTATGCAAGAGTTCATCCCAGCGAAACGTATTGAGTTCTGGATGGGGTTCGGTGATCGTTACCTAAATTACTTCAATGTAATGCGTGACATCGGTCTACTAAGCCCTGATCCACTAACGCTTCACGACGGCACGGTTGTTCAACCTCTACACGTGCTTAAAGCGTTACTGCCAGATCCGACATCACTAGCTCCTGGTTACACTGGCCTAACGTGTATCGGTACTTGGGTTCAAGGTAAGAAAGACGGTAAAGAGCGCAGTGTGTTCATTTACAACAACGCTGATCACGAAGTCGCATACGAAGACGTTGAGCATCAAGCTATCTCATACACTACGGGTGTACCTGCGATCACTGCGGCTTTGCAGTTCTTCCGTGGCAAGTGGGCAGACAAAGGCGTGTTCAACATGGAGCAGCTAGATCCAGACCCGTTCCTAGAAACCATGCCATTTATTGGTCTAGATTGGCATGTTCAAGAACTGGAGCCAGGACAACCTGTTATCCATAAATTGAAGTAAGAATTTAGCGACTCTTATTTGTACGTTTAAGCCGATGCACTTGCGTCGGCTTTGTTCGATTTTATCGTGCCTTTGCTAAGGCGAAGGGACGTAAGGTATCAAAATGCAACAGAACGAACTAAAAACGCCATACTTCATGATCAATGAAGACAAGCTGATTGAGAACCTAGAGAAAGCAAAACAGCTAAAAGACATCTCTGGTGTGAAGCTTGTATTAGCACTGAAGTGCTTTTCAACATGGGGTGTATTCGACATCATCAAGCCTTACCTAGACGGAACAACAAGTTCTGGCCCGTTTGAAGTGAAGCTTGGCTACGAAATGTTCGGTGGTGAGACACACGCATACAGTGTGGGTTACAGCGAAGATGACGTTCGCGATGTGGCGGACATCTGTGACAAGATGATCTTTAACTCTCAGTCACAGCTAGCGGCTTATCGTCATATTGTCGAAGGCAAAGCATCGATTGGCTTGCGCCTAAACCCAGGTGTGAGCTATGCAGGGCAAGACTTAGCAAACCCAGCTCGTCAATTCTCTCGTCTTGGTGTTCTGGCTGATCACATCAAACCGGAAATTTTTGATGGTATTGATGGCGTAATGTTCCACATAAACTGTGAGAACAAAGACGTGGATGCGTTTATCGGCTTACTCGATGCTATTTCAGAGCAGTTTGGCGAGTACCTAGATAAGCTGGACTGGGTAAGCATGGGTGGCGGCGTGTTCTTCACATGGCCGGGGTACGACATCGAGAAGTTGGGTTTAGCGCTTAAAGCCTTCTCAGAGAAACACGGCGTACAAATGTATCTAGAGCCGGGTGAAGCGATCATCACTAAGACAACCGATCTTGTCGTAACTGTGGTTGATATTGTGGAGAACATGAAGAAGACCGCGATCGTGGATTCGGCGACAGAAGCCCACCGGTTGGATACGCTTATCTACAACGAGCCAGCGTCCATTCTAGAAGCATCCGAAAAAGGCGAGCACGAGTATGTGATTGGTTCATGTTCTTGTCTTGCTGGGGATCAGTTCTGTGTGGCGAACTTCGAACAGCCTCTCGAGATCGGCCAACGTTTACACATTTTGGACAGCGCAGGCTATACCATGGTTAAGTTGAATTGGTTTAACGGTTTACGTATGCCTTCGGTTTACTGTGAACGCTCGAATGGTGAGCTTCAAAAGCTGAACGAATTTGACTACTCTGATTTCAAACGTTCACTTTCTCAATGGGCAGTTAAGTAAGCGATATATTATTGATGCTAATAAAAAAGAGCAGCGTGTGGCTGCTCTTTTTTATTTTATCTGGCTGTAACTAGCTTTCAAGAATCACTCGCGTATCTTCACTTAGGGATTCTAGCTCGTTCGCAACGTCGTCAATCTCTAGTTCACTCGGCAGTCTAATTGCCATCTTGGCGCTAAATAGGCTCGAGCTGACACCACCACCGCTAGCAATAAATACACGTTGACAATCCATGTCTAAAATAGAAATTCCTTGCTTATCAAGGATATGAGTGATTTCGTTCACGATGCCAGATCTGTCATTAGCATCGAGTCGAAGTTGGAAAATGGTATCTTCATTGTGTGAGTAGGGCTCTGAATCAACAAACTTAACCACTAGGGTTTGACAAGAAGAGAACGCCTCTTTAACGATGTCAGCATTTTTTTCAGGAAGCTCAACTTTGATAACGCCCGCGACTTGATCTTCTATAAAGTTAACTTTACTGATCAGCCATTTACCTCCATTTTCATGAGTGACTGCAGCAAGCTGTTTGATGGTCGCAGGTGACGCTTGACCGACAAAGTTCACGATAAATACAGTGTTCATATGTCCCCTCCTAGAATAAGGTTCCGGTGCAGTGCGTATAAACTAAACGTACTGCTTAAGTTATTGGAATAAATCCTTTTATTCAGTGTAGGTGTTAGAAGGGAGTTATGCTTGATGAAAGTCAATTTTCACACTAATTCGTGATGTAAATGATCAAAATAATGCGCGGGACATAAAAGAGCAGCCAAGTGGCTGCTCTTCATCAAGATGATATCAACACGCTTAGAACGTGACCTTTAGTTCGACACCATAAAACTGGCTGTCATAGTTTGCGCCTGCATCCATCGCAAATTTTGCGACGTCTTGATTTCCAAACCAAGGTGAGGAGTTGAACTGTAACTCAGCACTACCGCCCCATGCATCTGTAACCCAATAGTGAATGTGGCCTACAGGGTTGAGGAGGAAGAGTGAAACATCACCTGCCGTTTCAGAACCCATCACCTCCCCACCAGTAGCAATAATATCTTGCTCTGCGGTTATCATCATCTCACCGACAATGGCACCAAAAAATGGAGTGATGAAGATATCTTGCCATGACGGGACTTCTGCAAATGCTTCAACACCGTATTCCCAGAAGAATGTCGACATGGTTGCAGAGTATAAAAACGATTCAAATTCGTTGTAGCCAGAGTGGCGCGCAGCAGTATAGTAAACCCCACCAAAATAAGGATGCATGACATAGTTAAGGAAGTGTTCATCGCGATCCCAAACAGGGCCGCTGGATACGTTGTCTTTCCACTTACTGCCTAGCTGGCTCATGTCGCGGTCTTCCTCATCCCATTTGGTAATGCTTTCTGGTAAAAAAGTCATCATCCCGACGGTTGCAACGCTAAGACCAAGAATCGTATAGGTTTGACCCATCAGGTAATCCCAATCTTTGTCTTGAGGAACGATTAGATGCTTAGGTTGAAGACCTGCATCAAGGTTTAATGAATCACCGTTATGCTGTTCAAAAGCGAGACTATGATTTTGAGCTTCGAAGGTGTACAGAGTCGTTGTTTCGCAGTAACCTGAGAGGCAATCAGGTGTGTTAGAAAACCCTGCATGACTGGTCAGGCCATACTGGCTTGCGTTTGCAAGCGCTGACGAAGTCAAGAAAAGGCCAGTTATAGTCTTCTTGAGCATGGATGATTTTGACACAAAGGTCTCCGAGTTAGTGGGTGTGATGATCGGGCTCACAATTATCTCTTAAAACATCAACCATTTAAATACTTGACCTTCATTTAGCCCTAACAAATCTCTCAGAGATCCGTCTAATAAAAAAGAAAATGGTAGATACCCAACAAGTAACCTCAAGATACCAGTGTTAATGTTCTGAATCCTGTAACTTGGTGTCACTGAGGTATTAGCACCACGATCAAATACAATTATGCTTATATTCAGGAGTCAGTTTTGAAAATAGCAATGCTTAGTACCGGTGAGGAAGTGCTTCACGGTGATATTATTGATACCAATGCAGCTTGGTTGTCGAGCTTGTTTTATCAGCATGGATTTGGTTTAACAAAGCGTTCAACCGTCGGTGACAAGCAGTCGAGTTTGATTGAAGAATTCTTAATGCTGAGTTTTAACAATGATGTTGTTATCGTTAATGGTGGCCTTGGACCAACCTCGGATGATATGAGTGCCGCTGCCGCCGCAAGAGCGGCAGATTGTAAACTCGTGCTATTCAAAGAGTGGCTGCAACGTTTAGAAAATCTTTATGCTAAACGTGGTATTCCAATGCCCGATAGCAATTTAAAACAAGCTATGCTACCAGAAACAGCAGAGATATTAGACAACCCAATAGGTACCGCATGTGGCTTTAAAATGCTAATTAACGATGCGGTTTTTTACTTCACACCAGGTGTTCCCAGTGAGTTTAAATTGATGGCGGAGACGCAAGTTCTGCCCGATTTAAGAAGGTTGTTTCCTGAGGTGGAAGGTGCTTGTTGCAGTCGTATTTACACATTTGGTTTATCCGAGTCCGTTATTTCGGATAAACTCGATCAACTTAAACTCCCTCAAGAATACGAGTTGGGTTATCGTTCTTATCTTCCTTTTATCGAAGTCAAACTGTTCGGTCCCGTAGATCAATTGGAGCAGCGTTTAAAGCTGATGCAAATTATTAATGGGCACTTAGAAACGAATACGGTCAGTATCGATGTACCTATGGTTGAGCATGCTGGCCAGTTGTTGGTTGATAAGGATTTAACGCTATCAGTATCAGAAAAGAGTAGTGGAGGGTATTTAACCTATTGGTTGAATGGTGACAAGAATGCAGAAAAGCAGTTTGGACATGGTTGGATATTATCAAATCATACGCAAGCGATTAATGATAATGGTGATCCATTAGCTGCAACTTTTGCTTTGGCGGGCGCAACGCGTGAAAAGTGTGCGACTGACTTATCTCTGGTGACTGGTCAAATAGATCAAGGAATATTCTCTATTGCGTTATCGACTCCGTCAGGCGAGTGGGGGGCGGTGTATAAGCTATCTAAAAAGTATCACCGAGATGATCAAGTTAAAGTTATCAGCACGGCCGCACTTGATCTGCTGCGCCGCTACTTGGAGCGTAAACCGATGTTTGCGCATTATGCGTTTTTAGAAAGAATAAAAGAGATGCACATCCCAAGCAGTGCGCTTTAGCTAACATGCTCAGCATCGTCGTTAAATAAACAAAAAGCCAAGGCAATGCCTTGGCTTTTTTCGGCTATGTTTTTACAGTGCTTGTTATGCGCGCTTTTCTTTCATCGCATAATTAACGCCGCTGAGTGACAAGTTAGATTTCGCTTTACAGATACAAGGCAGAATTTCATCACCTTGTGTGTAAGCCATTGCAAAACCAACATACTCAATTTCACCAGACACTAATTTGCAGCGACAAGCACCGCAGTGGCCATCGCGGCAATTATATTCTGGTAGTAAGCCTACTTGCTCCATAGTTTCCAAAATCGTATTGGAAGGATTGGATTCGATGCTTATCAGTTTGTTGATTTTGATCGTTGGCATTACAGCTCAAACCCTTCAAAGTCGTCCACACTTACTTGATTGTCAATTTGGCCCACAAGGTACGAGGAAATCTCTTAATGTTCACATAGAAAACTTTGACACCAAGAAAGGACGCTACTACTTTCAATGTATGGTTGAAGTTTTGTGAGTAGTTATCTACATGCCAAATGTCACGACTAGAAAGGTGGAACTTAAGTATGCAGTAGACAAATTGGGCAACCGAGCCTCAGAGTCTATCTTGGAAATTCCCTTTGAATATGATGCTGGCTCATTCTTAGACCTAATACTGACATACAGAAGAAAGCACCCGAAGTCATATAGATCGTCACAGGATTCATGTCTACGATTTTTGATATGTAACCTAACTGAACATGAAGAGCTGAGTTTCTTTTTGTCTAAAGCTTCAGAGGTGACACTGGAACAGTTGTGTTCACATAGAGCGTCACTATATCAACTCTTTATAGATAAAAACCTTCCATTATCTTATCCGACAGCACTATGCACTCTATTAACAAAGACAAATGCAAAACTAAAGTGTGGTCGGCCAGTTAGGACTTGGCCTAGGTTCAGAAGTAAGCAATCGGCTTCTAATAAAGCGAGACAGATACAAGAAAAAGACACTTTGTGGGAGGTATTGAAGAAACTTGATAGCACTGAGAATGCAAAAGAGAAGTCTCAAGGCGAAATAACATTGATCCACAAATCATACTTAAATGCAGCAGTTCATGATTTAAAATCTTATGAATTAATTCTCCAAAAAACGGAGCCGTTTTATAATAAATATAAATCTGACTTTCCATCTTACTATTCAAGAAAGATTATTTTAAATGTTTGCAATAGATTATCGCTTTCAAGAAGTATCGCAGGTTCAAGATTTCATCATTTTCACCCTTTAATGAGAGGGACTCTACCACCTAGAGTACTCTTAGCGGCACTTGTAATATTAAAGATTGAATATCCACTAAATACAGATGTATATTTAGACTTGACTGAATGTAATCTCACATTTAATCGAACTAGTGTAATTTTAGACGGCGCTATAAAAAATAAAACGTCTAAAGAATTACCTGCCCATACATTTACCAATCGAGAGCGTGACTCGTGGCTAGCTTGGAAGTTGTTACAAACACATTTTGAAAAAACGAAACAGATAATTGTACATTACGACATAAAAATGCGTAGAGAACAGCATCTTTTCGATTGGGTTTCAACAAGAAATGGAAGTCGTAATAATCCTTTAATCAGGTTTAACCTAAATAAAGATTTTCAATACTTGGTAAATAAAAGTTATTCTTTATTCATTGAAGAACACTCCCTAGAAAAAATAACGCTAGATGGATTGCGTAATTTAGTAGCCACCAAGCATTTCTTAGATGATGCGACAGTGGATGAAATTAAAATACTTTTAGCTCATGCAGATAGAAGAACGGCAGAGCATTACATTGAACAACATATCACCAGTGCATTTCTTCGTCATAATATATTGTGTTTTATGCGTGAATTTGAAAAGGCAAGTATAATTACAGTTGAAAGCAGTGAGCTATTTAATGTGGAAGTTACTACTGATACTAAAGGATATTATGAGATCGGAGATGGATCATCATGTATAAATCCCTATGACTCACCAGACTCACACCAAAGCAAAGGTGATCTTTGTAACGGAAAGTATTGCCATAGTCAGTGTAAAAATAATCGTATTGTTCTAAATCGCCAATCGATTTATCGGGCATTACTGAAGCGAGAGTATTATCGTAGTCACTATTTTTTCATGATTAGTAATAAAGAAAAATTTGAAGCATTCGAAGCTGAAAAAGTGGTTTTTAATGCATTGCTATGTGTTTTTATTCAACAGGAACGTCCAACTATTTATCGTCACTTTATGGAGATAATAAACAATGTTGAATCTAAAAAGGAAGATAAATAATGGTAGCATTAAATAATATTGATATTGTTTATATTGGCGGTGATAAGAAACAGCAAATAATATCTATTTTTAATGAAGAAATAATTATAAATAATCGCTTTCTCCATTTGATTAATAATGACGATCAACAAATTGTACTTTCTTTAAGTAGTGGAATAGAAGGAGCAATGAAAGAGAGAAAGTACATTCTATCTGACTATTATATTCCGTATCGTGGTGAATCTGTCCCGATAACTCAAACTCCATTTATTTTGCCTCTTTTAAAGCACCTTAATATGCTTGTTGATACTTTTCCTCCGACTTCTAATCAATCACATAAAAGTTTTCAGGATAATGTTAGAATATCATTACTTTGTATTGAATATTTTTCGATAAATGGATGCACTAGTATTGAATCCGTAGGAGAACGTTTAGTTAAAACATTCAAAGAAGAAATAATAAATGGTTGGTATAGTGCCTTAAAAATAAAGCAGAGATGGGATGCTCTTACCAATGAAATTCGTTCGAGAAACTGGTTTATAAAACGTAGCGAAATATCAAAAAAAAGCGGGTCTGATTATGCCTTTAATTTAATGGAATTCCGTCAATGTCTTGGTTCAGCAATATTTGGTCGAGGTTTGAATGATATCCCAGATGAAATAGTTGAAGAAATGGTATTGCCAGAGAAACTAAGAACACCTTATAAATACAATGGAAATATCACTTCAGAGCATGGATTTTCTTCACGATATTTTTTAGATTCTTTCGTTACAATCAATAGTTTGTTTTTTTGTTCAGGCTTAGACAAACCAATTTCTAATCCCGAAGTTCTTTCAAACGAAATGGCAACTAAAGAGCCTAGTCGAACTAAAATGCCGAGCATTTTCGAAGTCACCAGTACTATTCGTTTTCTTTATCAAGTGGTTGCACAGCATCAAACTATTGCTAAATCGCTTGTCGATGTCAAGAATATGTAATCGTTCACCAAGGTAACTTGACTCGATATTAACGGGGGGAACAGCCTATAGATCAAAGATGTTGGGGTACGGTCTCTTCGCCACAACAGCCGTGATGATCTCACTCAACACTGACATTGCCGACAAGCCACGTTTTTTGCAGGTTTCGATGAGGGTATGTATCCTACTGCGGAATTTATCGCCTGCATCCGAGGTCGTTCCGAAGCTGATTTTCCTTTGGATTACAAAACCTCTAATACATCGCTCAGCTTCATTATTGGTTAAGGGGATTGACACTATCTTGAGGAAAACCCACAAGCTCTCTCTATGTTTGAGCAGTAACTTGCATCGCCCCCGATATCGCTTGACCATGACATCAGTCCCTTTGCTCAACCAATGATCGAACGATTTCTGCAACCTACGCATTCTTCGTAAGTATAGCGCATAATTTAACTCATCTTGTTCATAACGATGCCGAGTATGGAAAATGGCGTTCGTCAGCAAACAAAGATGTCTGCCAATATAAGCGGTGTGGCCACCGCCACTATAATCCGCCATTTGCTGAAGGTTACGCTTCACATGTGCCCAACATAACTGATGACGGTCTGCGGCTATCCAGTTATAGCTAGGGCACTGGTCGCTGACCACAATGCCTGCATAGTCTTCATCAATGACCTTTTTCGCTGATGAGGTCGAGCGCGAATAAAGTATTTGCTCATAGACAAGGTCATCACTTGCCACTAACCAACACCAGCGAAGGCTTTGTTCATCATTTCTGTGATGAGAGGTCTCGTCAGCATGAATCAAAGGCGCTTTCTTTAATGCTTGTTTTATCGCTTGATGTAATGGCGTTAGCATTGAAGCGACTTTCGTTTGAGCTTCGCTGATCGCGCCAACTGAAAAGGTTGTGCCAAGCTGTTCTTTGAGAAGAGATTGGATTTTTCGAACACTGAGGTGATATTGCCCCGCAAGAACCCCAATGTAACTTAATAAGTTAGGCCCTATAATCCCTTGTGATGCATCGTCAGGCTTTTGAGCCTTGACGGCTTCTTTGCAGTGCCGACATTGACCTGAAAATAAACGGTATTCGGTGATATCGACAGTGGGCTTGGGAATATCAAAGACTTGGTGTCGGTAGTAAGGGCCGTCATGAACATCAATGTCAGACTGTTCGCAACAAGGACAACTATCAGGGAAGCAATCAATAATGATATCCGTGTCTTTTAACGGGGAAAGTTTTCGTTGATGCCCTGTGTGGCCTTTTTTAGCTCCTCTCGAATTGCGACCACCAGAGCTTTCATCTTTTTTCGCTCATGGCGATCTTTAGGACTGTCTGATGAGGGCGATTTTGAAGAGTTTTTGGAGCTAGTGGTAAGCTTATCTTCATAGTGCCTGAGCTGCTCCCACAGCTCATCAATAAGCACCTTAGCCTCATTCAGATCAGAGACTTTAGGTGGTGCGTCTTGGTATTTAGGAGCTTTTTTTCTAGTCATATAACTATGATGAAGCTCAAAAATGATCACTCAATACCTAAAGTGGGATCAAGTGCTAGAGGTCACAGTTTTTATGTCAATAGGGTTTGGTGAACACTTACAAGAATATAATTCTCGCTCCTGAGCTGGGTAAATGTAAGAGACAAAGTGCTCTTGAAGAGGTGATTTTTGGACAGAACTTCGTTCAAATAGGTAAAAGGCAACTCGCTATTGTTGGTTATCGTCAATTGAGAGAATCGACAAAAGAAAAGGCTACTAATAAATTCGGAAATGACTTAATTTCTCTTGGAGAAGCATACAAGATTTTCATAGCTGCTATTGCTAATTTATCGCTTATCTATACAGGATGGCGGTTAGAGGAAATTGTTAATAAAAATATTGGCATTAAGAGTGAAAATTTTAAGTTAGATACCATTTTTAACCTGACTGAAATATATAGATATATACAGAAGGAGGGAAAGGAAATTACAAACCGAGAGAAAGCAGTCGTGGGACCGTTTGTTGGTCATTTACTGAATTTACTAGATGAAGTAAATGAAAGAGTAGCAGTAAATTATGAACCAAATACGCCATTATTTTCCCCTAAATTAGCTAGTGTAGACTCTGCTAATACTAGCCTCGCAATTGAATATGCTGGATCAACAATGCAGCATAATCCTCTAAGGGCATTAGCTTTGGAAGAAGGCATCAAAATACCAACCCCTAAGCAATTACGTCGTTATTTTGCTGTTGCTTACTTTTATCAATTTGATAATCCTTACCTCTTAGCATTGTCAAAGCATTACGGACACGGTTCAATTGAAACGACCGAAATTTATGTCACAGATGCAGACTCTAGATCGATTGCTAAAGATATGAGAAATACCATTCCAGTTAAAATGCTCCCTTCTCGTTCCGATATGGACGATAGCCAATTTCGAAAAATTTTTAATGATGCTCGTGATAGTAAACTACGTGACCTAGTCAGTAAAGCGCTTGAAGAAAAGTCTCATGGCGGCTTTCAAGCAACATGTCGAGCGATGTTTAAAAAACTATACAGTGATGTAGAGTTTAAAGAACTGACGAAAGACGTTCAGGAGAAAGCAGCAGAAGATATTGCAGTTAATCTTAAAAATAAAGGGTATTCAGTCGAAGTATTCTATCATGCTAATTGTACCAATTCGGAAAAAATTGCCAATTATTCTGATGGTAATTGCGTTAATAAGACTACTGGCGATATTGAGAGACAGCATGCGGAAGCCACCTTATGTAAAGGCTGTGCATTTCATGACGTACAGACGCAACATATTGAGAATCTGAAAGTTGAACGTGACCGATTAAATGAAGAGTTAGACGATAGCTTTGACTTAAATGAGGTTTTTGGAGGTGGAAAAACGCTTCTAGAAATCAAACAAATTAAACAGAGTGTCAGTGAATTAGATCGAATTATTGAACTATATGAACAGGAGTCAAACATTGTGTAAAGTCAATTGCCGAGAAGAGCATGCTCGTGAAAATATTGTTAACAAAATAAATTTGATAAAGAACTGGTCTTCTAATGGTATCCCCATTAAAAAAGATGCCGATGGAAATGAGCTTTATATTAAAGGCGTTCCTCGTTTATATCGTATACCCGTAACGAAGGATGCCTTTAGGCGATGGAAAGACGTAAATTATCAAATTAGTTCAACCAATGATACTACATTTAAAAATTTTTTTAACACATCATCTAATGACTTCACTCTAACTCAATTAGAGTCAGAATTGAAAAAGCTGAAATTAAAATTTGAAGACCAATTATCGATATTTACTAAGTCAGGAAAGAAAGCTTTAGAGGAAAAAATTGCAAACCAAAATAAATTAATTAAAGTTCAAAATGATGAAATAGCTGACTTGATACTAGAACAATCAGAATTAAAAGGACAAATTTCAGATATCATGGAGCAAATACGTGATATTGAAATCTTCTTTGAAGCGAAGATCACAGCAAAAGATAAGGAGATCAAGAGACTCAACGACACACTTGGGCGTTTTCGTTCTTTGAAGGAGGTGCCGAATGGCTAAGACAAATGTAGAACGCGGCAAAGAAAATGCTCAAACACTACGTCAATACATAGAACAGAATGATACATTCCCCCTTTACCAAGGACGCTTAAATAAGCGCAAGCTGGTACTTGAACTTGGTTTGGGTGAAGCAGCTTTACAAAATGAAGATATAAAAGAACAACTAAATCAACTTGCAGTAAAGATTGCACAAGGAAATAGTAAAAAGTTACATCAGAGAAGAATTGGTGATGATAACAGTCATACAATTAGCCAGTTGCGTAAGTTGGTTGATTCACTTACGAAAAAGTTAGCATTATCAGAAGCTAAGTTAGATGAATACCGCCGTGCAGAAATCAGTCACTCTCACTTAATCAAAACAGGTAAGTTCATCCGACAAAAACCAGAATCTGAGGAATAGTGATGAAACAAAAGCTTTTTGTTGCTACAGGAGAACTTGAACAATGCGAAGGTACTGTTGAATCGATTCCATTTAGTCACGACGATTCGTATATTTTAAGACTTCGTCTTAATGATAATTCAAAAATTTCCGCTGTTATCGATTATGGACTGCTACTTGGTCCACCCATAGTTGTCGGCGAACACCTTAAACTTAAAGGTGAGTTCAAGTACAGCATGCAATTTGGTGATCAGCTTTATACTGTTGAAGTAAATCGTAAAACAATAAATAGCAGCAGTAATCTTGTTAAAGAATGGATTGCTCGGGACAGAAATATTCCTGGTGTCGGCATTGCCTCGGCACAGAAACTCGTAAGTACGTACGGAAATAAACTAATCGGCATACTAAATAGGCAAGATGTTGAACAAATTATGTCCGATACAGGTATCCATCCAACAAAAATTATCACTTTAATCGCTGCATGGAAGAAATATGATCAGGAACTAAGGACAATCAACTACTTAGTTGAAAGCAGTTTCCTTATGCTCTTTCCAAAAAATGTAATTAGTGCATGGGGTGATAATTGTAGAGAAATTTTAGAACGTGACCCTTACTACTTAAGTGCTTTTCTGCCTTTTGAAAAGCTAGACACTTTTGTGCAGACAAACTGGAATATCTGTAAAAATGACCAAAGAAGGTTAGTGGCTTGCGCTGAAGATATTTTGTACCGAAGCTACCAAGAAGGTGGGAATACAGCAATGTCTGCTAATGATCTTGACACAAAATTACGACAGAAAACTAAATACGGTATCGATACAATCACAGATAGCCAAGATGCATTCTATGTACATGAAAATGGCCTCGTACAATCTACAGGTGCATTTATTATGGAGTCTTACGTTGAACTTCGGCTAAATGAAATTGCAAGAACTCGTTTGTTTCCTCGTACATTTTCGGAAGAAAAACTTGAGTATTATCAACACTATTCTGGTTTTCCATTACACGCGAACCAGATAAATGCGATAAAAAACTCTGTGATTAATCCTGTGAGTATTATTCAAGGTGGCGCTGGAACAGGGAAGACAACTGTTATTGAAGCTATTATCGAGCAATACAGAGACACTGAACGGGAAGTTGTTTTGTTAGCACCGACTGGTAAGGCCGCGTTACGCATGCGAGAAGCCACAGGGAGGAACTCACAGACCATTTGTAAATTTGTTAGTGAGACAACTCGCTTTGGTCGAACTAGCCACTATCAAGGAGCCATTATCATAGTCGATGAATCTAGTATGATAGATCTACCGACCATGTATTCTTTGTTGTCGAGTATACCAAACAACATCAACTTAATCATGGTAGGTGATAATCGACAGCTCCCGCCTATAGGAGCTGGTTTAGTTTTCCAACTTTTGGTGAAACAAAATTGGATACCGCAAGCTAAACTGACTGTTACTCAGCGGCAGAAACTAACAGCGGGTATTCCTGATATGGCTCAAAAAATCTTGGATTACGAAGTACCTGAGTTTGAGCCGATGAAAAAAATTATGTTTGAGGGGGTTAGTTTCAAGCATGATTCTGATTTACAAAGCACGATTACTAATGCAGCGAAACTCTATGTAGCCATTCATTCTAGAATTGGTGACTCGATTAATTATGATTTGCAGTTGATTGCTGACACGAAAGCCACGGTAGCAGAGCTAAACAAGGAAGTTCAGAATATGCTTAATCCAATTTCTGGTGATGATTACGTTACGAAAGCGATTTATCAGCCTGATAAGACGATGTTTGTGGCTGGAGATAAAGTTGTATTTAATGAAAATAATTATGAGAAGAATTTGACTAATGGCGTTGTTGGAACAGTTTTAGAAGTATACCCTCAAGGTAAATTCTATGGGGTTTCAGGAGAAGTGGTCAAGTATGCGATAAAGATTAAATTTGAAGATATTGAAGATGATGTGTACTTAACTGAAACCGAATTTTATACACAAAAAATAAGCCTTGCTTACGCTGTTACTGCGCATAAAAGTCAAGGAAGTCAATTTCACACAACTATTATTGTCGCTAACTCCACATATTTGGTTGATAATTCTTGGATATATACAGCTATTACTCGTGCTAAACATGCATGTTATCTACTGGGAGATGAGGAAGTTTTTAGAAATGGAATAAAGACTGAAACACAGGCTTTAAAACGATTGACAGGAGTTGCTTTTGCTAAACATCATTAAAAATAACTCTTCTACATTATCTTCGAACTCATGTATTCGGGTTATTTACTCTAGGAAATCAGGCCGCGATTATCCCATTTTTATGGTGAAGATCATCGGGTGATACGTGATGTTACGTTTACAGTGCTTGCTCTGTTTCCAGATGGAGTTTCAATTGATTCATCAAGTCATGACCGAAATTGGATTTATGAAATTAAGCGGTTTTTATCCTATTTAATGGAGAATGATATACCTCTAGCAAGATGTAATGACAAGGTGTTGGAACTATATCGAGGTATAATGTTAGTGAAAGCCATAAAGAGTAAAAGTGGCAAGGCTAATGAATATAAAGCGAAACGAAGCGTTAATGTTTATTTAACATATATATACAAGTTTATCGCAAAGTACTATGAATTAGATCGAGTGGCTAGGCCTTTTTTGATTGGCTGTACAGATGACCATAGAATTAAATCAGGGATGTTTAACCATGAGGGAACAAGGCTCGATAGCTCTAATAAAGACAAAGAGCTAAAATTCTATCCTCTACTATTCAAGATTGCGAATGCATCGTCAACCCTCAACCCTCAAGATATACCTACTGATGCTGAATATTTCGAATTGTTAGAATGTATTGATGAAACAGCGAAATCTTCATTTGTTAAAAATAGAGACAAACTGCTTGTAAATATTGCTAGACATAGTGCATTCAGACGAATCAGTTTGAATAGCTTAAATGCTTCAGATTTTACTGACAATGTTATCCATCAAGCTGAGTCTGACGGCACTGCTCCCATCACTCCTAAAAAGCAAAAGTTCGGATATGGTAAGTCATTCGATCTTGATTATTCACTGCTTTTACAAATTCAATCTTACATTAACCATTCGTTGAAGCCTTATTTGGAATCAAAAGAATTATTGGCTAGTTGGGATGGCGCACTCTTTGTTAATACTACTGATGGTTGCAGAATGACGAAGAGGTATATGACACAAGCTATATCGAAATACTGCCGTAAATTGGGCTGGAAAAAAGGGAAAGTTATACATGCACTCAGGCACTTATTCGCGTCTAGTGAGTTTGAAGATGAGTATGAAAAGCAACTCCAAATTGGTGATAAAGATCCAAGTAGAGCAATGCGAGCTGCTAAAGTTCATTTGAAAAACAAGCTCGGGCATAATAGTCTTGCATCACAAGAAGCTTATCTAGTCTCGGCTAGGCTTCGTGAATCTAAAGCGTTTGAACAGAAAAAGCATGAAGCGGAAAAAGTTGAAGTTGCTTACCGAGCCAAACAGCAAAGAGAGCACCAAGAGGTTGAGAGCAAGCTGGAATTGTTAAAGAATAATCCTCATTTAGATATAGACTTTTTTTAAGAGAACGTTATATGAAAAAACACCTGCTAATAAAGCTTCTTTTCTGACGGTTGTAACTTGCTCATGTAACGCTAGTTAACTTCTCTTTTGGCAAGGAAATTGGTGCGTTGATTAAGTTATTGATTATACTTATTTATTGGTGTACATCGTCTACTTTAATCATTTCCTCAATATGATTTGGATCTTCAGAAGGTAAGAGATCGTGTATTGAGCAGTCTAAGTGGGCAGCCAATATGTAAACCTTTTCCAATGTTATTCTCTGTTCACTCCGCTCCAGTATGCCGACTAACTTCTTGTTAAAACCGCACGCTAAACTAAGTTTCTCTTGGGAAATTTTTTTATGGTTCTCTGGGTATGTAGCTTTTTTGCAAACTCGCGCACTATCTTATTCATTTTTATGGATTTTAATTTTTAGATACTTCGAGATGAAGTTGTTTTCAGATTTACCTCCTTTTTCCTACGTTGATCTTTCTATTTCAACCCA
>NZ_PDJL01000004.1 GCF_002563795.1 Vibrio sp. ES.051 | reverse complement strand
TTTGTCGCCATAATATCGCCAGTACAATATTTGTATCCACAAGCATCTAGCCCGTCACTGACGTATTTTGCTAATGCTTCAAAATATTTACCGTGCTTTTCTTCTTGATAAGTATCATCAAGGATGATGGCGTTGTCTTGGTCTGTGACCAACAGTTGCTCATCTCGTCCCATAGAGCCAAGGGCGAGGAAGCAGTACGGATAGGAGGGGGACCAAGCGCTTCTTCGGCCATTTCCAATAAACGCTGTTTGAAGCTTCGTCCAATCACTGACATTGCACTGCCGACCATGTGAGAGTTGGCATCTTCATTGACCAGGCGCACGAAGCTACTGCTTACCTCTTCAGCAACCACGGCTAAATCTCAATGGTTTGTTGTTGGAAAATGCTGCTCACCAATAACAATGAGTTTTGCGATTCGTAACGGACGATGTCCGTTGTTTCGATAATGCCAATCGGTAGTTGATTTTTGACCACCGGAAGGTGATGCACGTTGTAGCGCAACATGGTCAGCATCGCCTCATAGATGTAGGCATTGTGGTCGAGAGACATTACCTCGGTCGTCATCACACTTGACACGTCGTCTTGCGGTGATAGCCCTTCTGCCAACACGCGTGTACACAAATCACGGTCGGTAATAATACCTAGTACAGGGGACTGAGGGTCGTCTTCATCACGAACAAAGTCAGGTTCTACGATGAGCAGGGCAGATACGTTATCATTTGCCATTAATTGAGCGGCTTGTTGTATCGTTTGACCGCGATCGATGGTATGTACATCGCCAGTTAGCAATGTTTTCACTTTCGATGTGGTAAGGTCGTTCGCATCTTTGTTTTCTGAAATAGCAAGTCGTAAGCGTGCGCTGTTTTCTACTTCAACAAAGTCTGCGAATGAGTCAAAGAATCGTAAATTTCTTGGAATACATCACCCGGGATACAATAGAGCAAAGAGTCTTCAATGGCTTTGACCGGAAAACGAACTTTGTTATTAGTTAGCATGCCCATCTGGCCAAATAGGTCACCTCATCAAGACGGTTGTAGAGCTCCCCTTTACGTCGATAAACTTCTACAACACCGCTCCTTACCACATAAAGATCCTGAATATAATCACCAAAATGATGATAGGTGTGTCTTGTCGATAGTACGATATTTCGACGCTTTCAGTCACTTTGTTCAGTGTTTCTTCTGGGAGTTCATTGAACGGGGGTACTTGGCGAGAAAGTTATATATCTCGAGAAGTTCTGCATCCATCAAGGTGCCTTTTGGTTCGCAAATAATAAAGCAATCTTAACTTAGTTTTAAAACAGAGTCTTATTCGATCCTTGTTTTTCATACTCAGTCGTAAGATTCTGACATACCGCACGGCAAGAAATCAGCACTTCAACTACTATGTAGACTCTCAAGTCTTAGCATCATATCGTGTTTAGATAGTTCTCATAAGTTTAGATAACTCTCATAAAAGGAAGTTGAATGGTGAGAAGTTTAGTGTTTGGGCTACTTTCAGTCTTACCTGTAGTGAGTAGCGCTTCAGCTGTAGATCAAGGTGAAAAATTTGGTTACGAGCACCTTCATCTTGATGTCGGTGCAGGCACCACAAACGAAGAATGGTTAGATAACTCTAACGCGACCACAGTTAATTTTGGCGGCAACTATTTATTTACCAATAATTGGTTGTTTAATGTTGATTATTCGGCACAGTTTTTTCATCCGGATGATTTTACACTCCGAATTGACCGTTTGTTAGTTGGTGGTGGTATCGTCAAGGTATTACTCCGCTATTCGATATCTACGGTACATACGGGGTCGGTGCAATCAAAGCCAAAGCAACCAATGATAAAACAGATAATACGTTATCTTCCGATAGTGAACTGCTCCAGGCTGTTACTGTAGGTGTCAACTACTTGTTGAGTGAGAAGCTCATCGCAACGGCAGAAGTGGAAGTAAATCGAAGTGATATCGTCGACGAAAATAACGTCAAGATCGGTTTAATTATCAGTGGCACGACGTTATCGGCAGTGGGCTTTTTTACCAATTTCGAGACACTGATTACAGCGGCGAAAGCTCGGACTACATTAATGAAGTGGGTTTGAGTTTAAAGTTCATTTATTAAGTCAAGATAAATAAAAAGGTCAGCACATGCTGACCTTTTGCTTCTTCTGATAATGGGTTTACGTCACTTAAAGAACTGCTGCAATCCCTTTACATAGTGGGCCCATATTTGATTTAGTCATGCCAGCAACGCTAATACGACCTGAGCCGACAATATAGATTGCGAACTCATCTTTAAGGAGATTAACTTGTTCTTTTGATAACCCAGAGAACGAGAACATGCCATTTTGACGCTCAATAAAGCTAAAGTCTGCGTCTACGCCTTCTGACTTAAGTGTCGCAACAAATAGCTCACGCATCTCTTGAATACGATCACGCATCTCTGCGACTTCTGCTTCCCATTCTGCACGTAGTGCTGGGTTGTTTAGAATGTGAGTCACAACTGCGCTACCGTGCGCTGGTGGGTTAGAGTAGATAGAACGAATGATCGCTTTTACTTGTGAGAAAGCCGTTGTTGCCACTTCTTCTGACTCTGCTACAAGCGTAAATGCGCCGACACGCTCATTGTACAAACCGAAGTTCTTTGAGAATGAGCTCGCTACGAGGATCTCTTTATTGTACTTAGCAAAAATACGCAGACCTGCAGCGTCTTCTTCTACGCCTTTAGCGAAACCTTGGTATGCAAAGTCGAACAGAGGTAGAAGGTTCTTCTCGGCTACCAACTTGGCCAGTGCTTCCCATTCTTCGGCTGTTGGGTCGATGCCTGTAGGGTTATGACAGCAGCCATGCAGAAGCACGATGTCGCCTTCCGTTGCCGCTTGTAAATCGCTTAGCATCGCATCAAAGTCTTTATCTTTGCTTTCTGCATTGTAGTAGCTGTATTGTGCAGTTTCGATACCTGCCGCAGCGAATACGCCATTGTGGTTCGCCCATGTTGGGTTGCTGATCCAGATTTTTACGTCGCCAAGCTGACGTTTAATGAATTCACCAGCAACGCGTAGTGCGCCAGTACCACCGGGTGCTTGTGCCGTTTTTGCACGCTTTTCTGCAACAATGTCAGCATCCGAACCGAACAACAGTTTTTGCACGGCTAAACCGTATTCTGCTGTCCCTTCAATAGTGAGGTAAGATTTGGTTGTTTCAGTCTCGATGAGTGCTGCTTCAGCTTTTTTGACAGTCGTAAGAACTGGTGTTTCACCTTGCTCGTTTTTGTAAATTCCTACGCCAAGGTTAATTTTCTCAGCACGAGTATCTTTTTTAAACTCTTCAGTCAGGCCAAGAATAGGGTCAGCCGGAGCGGCAACTACTTTTTCAAACATAATCTTCATCCATGTTAATCGAAGGGGTCTGGTGATATTTATACCTTTCAGCCATATTCGTTACAACCGTTCATGAAAAGAAAACCTGAAAAAATTGCGATTTGAAACGAAAATCTAACATAATTAGAGTTTTGCTATGAAAACGTCAGCTAGGCAAGGAATAAAAGTAATCGTTCACCAAGGTAACTTGACTCGATATTAACGGGGGGAACAGCCTATAGATCAAAGATGTTGGGGTACGGTCTCTTCGCCACAACAGCCGTGATGATCTCACTCAACACTGACATTGCCGACAAGCCACGTTTTTTGCAGGTTTCGATGAGGGTATGTATCCTACTGCGGAATTTATCGCCTGCATCCGAGGTCGTTCCGAAGCTGATTTTCCTTTGGATTACAAAACCTCTAATACATCGCTCAGCTTCATTATTGGTTAAGGGGATTGACACTATCTTGAGGAAAACCCACAAGCTCTCTCTATGTTTGAGCAGTAACTTGCATCGCCCCCGATATCGCTTGACCATGACATCAGTCCCTTTGCTCAACCAATGATCGAACGATTTCTGCAACCTACGCATTCTTCGTAAGTATAGCGCATAATTTAACTCATCTTGTTCATAACGATGCCGAGTATGGAAAATGGCGTTCGTCAGCAAACAAAGATGTCTGCCAATATAAGCGGTGTGGCCACCGCCACTATAATCCGCCATTTGCTGAAGGTTACGCTTCACATGTGCCCAACATAACTGATGACGGTCTGCGGCTATCCAGTTATAGCTAGGGCACTGGTCGCTGACCACAATGCCTGCATAGTCTTCATCAATGACCTTTTTCGCTGATGAGGTCGAGCGCGAATAAAGTATTTGCTCATAGACAAGGTCATCACTTGCCACTAACCAACACCAGCGAAGGCTTTGTTCATCATTTCTGTGATGAGAGGTCTCGTCAGCATGAATCAAAGGCGCTTTCTTTAATGCTTGTTTTATCGCTTGATGTAATGGCGTTAGCATTGAAGCGACTTTCGTTTGAGCTTCGCTGATCGCGCCAACTGAAAAGGTTGTGCCAAGCTGTTCTTTGAGAAGAGATTGGATTTTTCGAACACTGAGGTGATATTGCCCCGCAAGAACCCCAATGTAACTTAATAAGTTAGGCCCTATAATCCCTTGTGATGCATCGTCAGGCTTTTGAGCCTTGACGGCTTCTTTGCAGTGCCGACATTGACCTGAAAATAAACGGTATTCGGTGATATCGACAGTGGGCTTGGGAATATCAAAGACTTGGTGTCGGTAGTAAGGGCCGTCATGAACATCAATGTCAGACTGTTCGCAACAAGGACAACTATCAGGGAAGCAATCAATAATGATATCCGTGTCTTTTAACGGGGAAAGTTTTCGTTGATGCCCTGTGTGGCCTTTTTTAGCTCCTCTCGAATTGCGACCACCAGAGCTTTCATCTTTTTTCGCTCATGGCGATCTTTAGGACTGTCTGATGAGGGCGATTTTGAAGAGTTTTTGGAGCTAGTGGTAAGCTTATCTTCATAGTGCCTGAGCTGCTCCCACAGCTCATCAATAAGCACCTTAGCCTCATTCAGATCAGAGACTTTAGGTGGTGCGTCTTGGTATTTAGGAGCTTTTTTTCTAGTCATATAACTATGATGAAGCTCAAAAATGATCACTCAATACCTAAAGTGGGATCAAGTGCTAGAGGTCACAGTTTTTATGTCAATAGGGTTTGGTGAACACTTACAAGAATATAATTCTCGCTCCTGAGCTGGGTAAATGTAAGAGACAAAGTGCTCTTGAAGAGGTGATTTTTGGACAGAACTTCGTTCAAATAGGTAAAAGGCAACTCGCTATTGTTGGTTATCGTCAATTGAGAGAATCGACAAAAGAAAAGGCTACTAATAAATTCGGAAATGACTTAATTTCTCTTGGAGAAGCATACAAGATTTTCATAGCTGCTATTGCTAATTTATCGCTTATCTATACAGGATGGCGGTTAGAGGAAATTGTTAATAAAAATATTGGCATTAAGAGTGAAAATTTTAAGTTAGATACCATTTTTAACCTGACTGAAATATATAGATATATACAGAAGGAGGGAAAGGAAATTACAAACCGAGAGAAAGCAGTCGTGGGACCGTTTGTTGGTCATTTACTGAATTTACTAGATGAAGTAAATGAAAGAGTAGCAGTAAATTATGAACCAAATACGCCATTATTTTCCCCTAAATTAGCTAGTGTAGACTCTGCTAATACTAGCCTCGCAATTGAATATGCTGGATCAACAATGCAGCATAATCCTCTAAGGGCATTAGCTTTGGAAGAAGGCATCAAAATACCAACCCCTAAGCAATTACGTCGTTATTTTGCTGTTGCTTACTTTTATCAATTTGATAATCCTTACCTCTTAGCATTGTCAAAGCATTACGGACACGGTTCAATTGAAACGACCGAAATTTATGTCACAGATGCAGACTCTAGATCGATTGCTAAAGATATGAGAAATACCATTCCAGTTAAAATGCTCCCTTCTCGTTCCGATATGGACGATAGCCAATTTCGAAAAATTTTTAATGATGCTCGTGATAGTAAACTACGTGACCTAGTCAGTAAAGCGCTTGAAGAAAAGTCTCATGGCGGCTTTCAAGCAACATGTCGAGCGATGTTTAAAAAACTATACAGTGATGTAGAGTTTAAAGAACTGACGAAAGACGTTCAGGAGAAAGCAGCAGAAGATATTGCAGTTAATCTTAAAAATAAAGGGTATTCAGTCGAAGTATTCTATCATGCTAATTGTACCAATTCGGAAAAAATTGCCAATTATTCTGATGGTAATTGCGTTAATAAGACTACTGGCGATATTGAGAGACAGCATGCGGAAGCCACCTTATGTAAAGGCTGTGCATTTCATGACGTACAGACGCAACATATTGAGAATCTGAAAGTTGAACGTGACCGATTAAATGAAGAGTTAGACGATAGCTTTGACTTAAATGAGGTTTTTGGAGGTGGAAAAACGCTTCTAGAAATCAAACAAATTAAACAGAGTGTCAGTGAATTAGATCGAATTATTGAACTATATGAACAGGAGTCAAACATTGTGTAAAGTCAATTGCCGAGAAGAGCATGCTCGTGAAAATATTGTTAACAAAATAAATTTGATAAAGAACTGGTCTTCTAATGGTATCCCCATTAAAAAAGATGCCGATGGAAATGAGCTTTATATTAAAGGCGTTCCTCGTTTATATCGTATACCCGTAACGAAGGATGCCTTTAGGCGATGGAAAGACGTAAATTATCAAATTAGTTCAACCAATGATACTACATTTAAAAATTTTTTTAACACATCATCTAATGACTTCACTCTAACTCAATTAGAGTCAGAATTGAAAAAGCTGAAATTAAAATTTGAAGACCAATTATCGATATTTACTAAGTCAGGAAAGAAAGCTTTAGAGGAAAAAATTGCAAACCAAAATAAATTAATTAAAGTTCAAAATGATGAAATAGCTGACTTGATACTAGAACAATCAGAATTAAAAGGACAAATTTCAGATATCATGGAGCAAATACGTGATATTGAAATCTTCTTTGAAGCGAAGATCACAGCAAAAGATAAGGAGATCAAGAGACTCAACGACACACTTGGGCGTTTTCGTTCTTTGAAGGAGGTGCCGAATGGCTAAGACAAATGTAGAACGCGGCAAAGAAAATGCTCAAACACTACGTCAATACATAGAACAGAATGATACATTCCCCCTTTACCAAGGACGCTTAAATAAGCGCAAGCTGGTACTTGAACTTGGTTTGGGTGAAGCAGCTTTACAAAATGAAGATATAAAAGAACAACTAAATCAACTTGCAGTAAAGATTGCACAAGGAAATAGTAAAAAGTTACATCAGAGAAGAATTGGTGATGATAACAGTCATACAATTAGCCAGTTGCGTAAGTTGGTTGATTCACTTACGAAAAAGTTAGCATTATCAGAAGCTAAGTTAGATGAATACCGCCGTGCAGAAATCAGTCACTCTCACTTAATCAAAACAGGTAAGTTCATCCGACAAAAACCAGAATCTGAGGAATAGTGATGAAACAAAAGCTTTTTGTTGCTACAGGAGAACTTGAACAATGCGAAGGTACTGTTGAATCGATTCCATTTAGTCACGACGATTCGTATATTTTAAGACTTCGTCTTAATGATAATTCAAAAATTTCCGCTGTTATCGATTATGGACTGCTACTTGGTCCACCCATAGTTGTCGGCGAACACCTTAAACTTAAAGGTGAGTTCAAGTACAGCATGCAATTTGGTGATCAGCTTTATACTGTTGAAGTAAATCGTAAAACAATAAATAGCAGCAGTAATCTTGTTAAAGAATGGATTGCTCGGGACAGAAATATTCCTGGTGTCGGCATTGCCTCGGCACAGAAACTCGTAAGTACGTACGGAAATAAACTAATCGGCATACTAAATAGGCAAGATGTTGAACAAATTATGTCCGATACAGGTATCCATCCAACAAAAATTATCACTTTAATCGCTGCATGGAAGAAATATGATCAGGAACTAAGGACAATCAACTACTTAGTTGAAAAGCAGTTTCCTTATGCTCTTTCCAAAAAATGTATTAGTGCATGGGGTGATAATTGTAGAGAAATTTTAGAACGTGACCCTTACTACTTAAGTGCTTTTCTGCCTTTTGAAAAGCTAGACACTTTTGTGCAGACAAACTGGAATATCTGTAAAAATGACCAAAGAAGGTTAGTGGCTTGCGCTGAAGATATTTTGTACCGAAGCTACCAAGAAGGTGGGAATACAGCAATGTCTGCTAATGATCTTGACACAAAATTACGACAGAAAACTAAATACGGTATCGATACAATCACAGATAGCCAAGATGCATTCTATGTACATGAAAATGGCCTCGTACAATCTACAGGTGCATTTATTATGGAGTCTTACGTTGAACTTCGGCTAAATGAAATTGCAAGAACTCGTTTGTTTCCTCGTACATTTTCGGAAGAAAAACTTGAGTATTATCAACACTATTCTGGTTTTCCATTACACGCGAACCAGATAAATGCGATAAAAAACTCTGTGATTAATCCTGTGAGTATTATTCAAGGTGGCGCTGGAACAGGGAAGACAACTGTTATTGAAGCTATTATCGAGCAATACAGAGACACTGAACGGGAAGTTGTTTTGTTAGCACCGACTGGTAAGGCCGCGTTACGCATGCGAGAAGCCACAGGGAGGAACTCACAGACCATTTGTAAATTTGTTAGTGAGACAACTCGCTTTGGTCGAACTAGCCACTATCAAGGAGCCATTATCATAGTCGATGAATCTAGTATGATAGATCTACCGACCATGTATTCTTTGTTGTCGAGTATACCAAACAACATCAACTTAATCATGGTAGGTGATAATCGACAGCTCCCGCCTATAGGAGCTGGTTTAGTTTTCCAACTTTTGGTGAAACAAAATTGGATACCGCAAGCTAAACTGACTGTTACTCAGCGGCAGAAACTAACAGCGGGTATTCCTGATATGGCTCAAAAAATCTTGGATTACGAAGTACCTGAGTTTGAGCCGATGAAAAAAATTATGTTTGAGGGGGTTAGTTTCAAGCATGATTCTGATTTACAAAGCACGATTACTAATGCAGCGAAACTCTATGTAGCCATTCATTCTAGAATTGGTGACTCGATTAATTATGATTTGCAGTTGATTGCTGACACGAAAGCCACGGTAGCAGAGCTAAACAAGGAAGTTCAGAATATGCTTAATCCAATTTCTGGTGATGATTACGTTACGAAAGCGATTTATCAGCCTGATAAGACGATGTTTGTGGCTGGAGATAAAGTTGTATTTAATGAAAATAATTATGAGAAGAATTTGACTAATGGCGTTGTTGGAACAGTTTTAGAAGTATACCCTCAAGGTAAATTCTATGGGGTTTCAGGAGAAGTGGTCAAGTATGCGATAAAGATTAAATTTGAAGATATTGAAGATGATGTGTACTTAACTGAAACCGAATTTTATACACAAAAAATAAGCCTTGCTTACGCTGTTACTGCGCATAAAAGTCAAGGAAGTCAATTTCACACAACTATTATTGTCGCTAACTCCACATATTTGGTTGATAATTCTTGGATATATACAGCTATTACTCGTGCTAAACATGCATGTTATCTACTGGGAGATGAGGAAGTTTTTAGAAATGGAATAAAGACTGAAACACAGGCTTTAAAACGATTGACAGGAGTTGCTTTTGCTAAACATCATTAAAAATAACTCTTCTACATTATCTTCGAACTCATGTATTCGGGTTATTTACTCTAGGAAATCAGGCCGCGATTATCCCATTTTTTATGGTGAAGATCATCGGGTGATACGTGATGTTACGTTTACAGTGCTTGCTCTGTTTCCAGATGGAGTTTCAATTGATTCATCAAGTCATGACCGAAATTGGATTTATGAAATTAAGCGGTTTTTATCCTATTTAATGGAGAATGATATACCTCTAGCAAGATGTAATGACAAGGTGTTGGAACTATATCGAGGTATAATGTTAGTGAAAGCCATAAAGAGTAAAAGTGGCAAGGCTAATGAATATAAAGCGAAACGAAGCGTTAATGTTTATTTAACATATATATACAAGTTTATCGCAAAGTACTATGAATTAGATCGAGTGGCTAGGCCTTTTTTGATTGGCTGTACAGATGACCATAGAATTAAATCAGGGATGTTTAACCATGAGGGAACAAGGCTCGATAGCTCTAATAAAGACAAAGAGCTAAAATTCTATCCTCTACTATTCAAGATTGCGAATGCATCGTCAACCCTCAACCCTCAAGATATACCTACTGATGCTGAATATTTCGAATTGTTAGAATGTATTGATGAAACAGCGAAATCTTCATTTGTTAAAAATAGAGACAAACTGCTTGTAAATATTGCTAGACATAGTGCATTCAGACGAATCAGTTTGAATAGCTTAAATGCTTCAGATTTTACTGACAATGTTATCCATCAAGCTGAGTCTGACGGCACTGCTCCCATCACTCCTAAAAAGCAAAAGTTCGGATATGGTAAGTCATTCGATCTTGATTATTCACTGCTTTTACAAATTCAATCTTACATTAACCATTCGTTGAAGCCTTATTTGGAATCAAAAGAATTATTGGCTAGTTGGGATGGCGCACTCTTTGTTAATACTACTGATGGTTGCAGAATGACGAAGAGGTATATGACACAAGCTATATCGAAATACTGCCGTAAATTGGGCTGGAAAAAAGGGAAAGTTATACATGCACTCAGGCACTTATTCGCGTCTAGTGAGTTTGAAGATGAGTATGAAAAGCAACTCCAAATTGGTGATAAAGATCCAAGTAGAGCAATGCGAGCTGCTAAAGTTCATTTGAAAAACAAGCTCGGGCATAATAGTCTTGCATCACAAGAAGCTTATCTAGTCTCGGCTAGGCTTCGTGAATCTAAAGCGTTTGAACAGAAAAAGCATGAAGCGGAAAAAGTTGAAGTTGCTTACCGAGCCAAACAGCAAAGAGAGCACCAAGAGGTTGAGAGCAAGCTGGAATTGTTAAAGAATAATCCTCATTTAGATATAGACTTTTTTTAAGAGAACGTTATATGAAAAAACACCTGCTAATAAAGCTTCTTTTCTGACGGTTGTAACTTGCTCATGTAACGCTAGTTAACTTCTCTTTTGGCAAGGAAATTGGTGCGTTGATTAAGTTATTGATTATACTTATTTATTGGTGTACATCGTCTACTTTAATCATTTCCTCAATATGATTTGGATCTTCAGAAGGTAAGAGATCGTGTATTGAGCAGTCTAAGTGGGCAGCCAATATGTAAACCTTTTCCAATGTTATTCTCTGTTCACTCCGCTCCAGTATGCCGACTAACTTCTTGTTAAAACCGCACGCTAAACTAAGTTTCTCTTGGGAAATTTTTTTTATGGTTCTCTGGGTATGTAGCTTTTTTGCAAACTCGCGCACTATCTTATTCATTTTTATGGATTTTAATTTTTAGATACTTCGAGATGAAGTTGTTTTCAGATTTACCTCCTTTTTCCTACGTTGATCTTTCTATTTCAACCCATTATATTGGGTTAATGGTAGTTTGCTAAGGCATCCCCAATGACTGTACGATTAAGAGAACCATTCTTTAGTATTTACAACTCCCTAGAGAGTGATGAGAAGATCACACTTAACGACTTCGTTTCACGTATGAAGCAAATCGATATAGGTTACGAAAAGTTTGATGAAAAAGAATTGAGAAAAATTGCTTATCGACAAATATGTCGGTTGAGAGAAGAGGAACTACTTATACAGCTATCCCCGAAATGGGATCAAAACCCTGAATTTGTGAAAATATGGAATCAAAACACTTCCATTGTACCAATGTCAGGGTGCCGTATTAGCCCTTTTACTTCTAAAAATGGCAGTGAAGATGAATTTTCTGAGGTGCTTGAACATGTACAAGCTCAGATTGACTCTGTACAGACCAAAAAAACAGAACTAGCAGGAGAGGCAGAAGCATATAGAAAATTGAGTGAATGCTTTCCAAGAATTCAAAATGTCATCGCAGAACGAACACGAACGTTAAACTTTGAAACGGCGAAGCTAAATGGAATGCTGAATGCCCTTACGCTAACAATCGACACTCTCCGTTCAGAATCAAATAGGATGTAGCGTGTGACTGTTACAAAGATCAGGAGTTAATTTGTACAACTCCATACTTTACGCATATGCCGCAAACAACAATATGCTCGTGGGGCAGTTTATCCAACAATCGAAGACTAACTGGTCATTTTCATATTCTGACGAATGGTTAGCATATGATACAGCCTTCCCGATCTCGTTAAGCCTGCCACTAAGAAAGGGAGAGATTTCATCATTTAATGCATTGAACTTTACGCATAATCTTCTTCCTGATTCAATGGAAGAACGATTTAGTCTTGCTCACTCGGTCGGAGTGCAATCCCAAAATGCACTAAGTTTACTCTCCAAAATTGGTCACGATTGCACTGGTGGTGTTTCATTTTCAGGAAGCAAGGAACCTCCAAACACTGAATGGCAATATCGAGAAATCTCGACAAATGAATTAGATCAACTCATTACGCTACGTAAATCATTTCTCCCATTCTTTGGAAACTATCGACCTTGTATTTCGGGGACACAGCGAAAAACAACGTTGACTAAGTTGAATGGTAAATGGTACGTGCCTCAAGGGAAATCACTGAGTAGCCACATCGTTAAATATCCAATGGATGTGATTGCACAAAGCAATTCGGTACTAGATATGAGCAGCAGCATTGAGAATGAATTCATCTGTACTCAAATTGCCAAGGAACTTGGTTTTAACGTTCCCAATATAGAGATAATAGAGACTGAATCAGGAGCTAAAGCTCTTGCTGTGGAAAGGTTCGACCGATGTTTTGGCGAAGGAGTTGTGTCTCGTAGACACCAAGAAGATTTCTGCCAAATTTTCGGTGTGCCTGAACTAAAAAAATATCAATCGGAGAGCAACCAAGGAGTCTCCAAAATTGTTGATGTTTTGAGTCTCTCTGCGGAAAGTAAGGCGAACAATCATGACTTTTTTAAGTTCTTGGTTTTACAGTATCTTCTTGGTGCGACAGATGGTCATCTCAAGAATTTTTCTGTGCATATCGATTCAAATGGATGCTATCAACTAACGCCGTTTTACGATCTTTTGTCGGCTTACCCCGCTATCGGTAAGAGAGGCTTAAATAAGCGAAAACTAAAGTTAGCAATAGGACTGAAAGCATCGAGAGGATACAAATACCATATCAACAAAATTCTCTTTCGGCACATAGAGCAGACAGCGAGTCAGGTCGGTATCAGTAAGGTGGAATGCCTCGAAATCATCTCATATTTTCTCTCTCAATTTGGTAACGCACTTAGCTCTATAGATAAACAATTTCCAGGGGAAGAGTTCATGTTAGTAAAGGACGCGATATTTCAACATTCCATTGAAACCGTCGAAAAGTTAAACAGAACAATCAAGTAAACATCTTGGGTAACAATTGTTGCCCTTTTTGTAAGCATACTCGCTAGCGATGAGGGGAAAATGGCTGACACCACGACTAACGCCAGTAACTCGACTCTTGATTTGAGGCAGTCTTTCGCGCTGTTAAGTGTCGATAAGAACGGTATCGTAACCATGAAATTCGGTGATGAAGTAACGGTTTTTATGAACGATAAATGTCCAGCAATCGCGGCAGATTTGTTAAAAGTGATTGCGTCAATAAAAAGCGGGAGTAGCTAACAGAACGTTCTTGTGAGAATCAGAACATTGTTCACTTTCTAGACCTGCTTGTAAAAGACATAGCACAGCATATAGGAGTGAGGATGGTATGAAGGCAAGAATCGGCATTTTATCAGAAGAGCTTGCCCGTAAGCGCATGATTCGCATTACCTGTATTAGCATTACCTGTATTAGCATTACAAATCACATTAGCACAAATAAAACTTAGGAAAAGCCGCTTAAACAGTGGCTTTTTTCATTTGCAACTAATAACTGGAATGTGCTTCCAATTAGTTGTGTATTGAGGACTTAAAAGATCTCTTCTCATTTCCCACTTCTTTTGTGTGCCTTGTGAACCGAGAAACACAGTATCACGCCCATACTTATCATTCAGAGTGTCAAACACACTCATAAGCTTTTCGTTGTTAGGCTCTGGGTTGAATAAACCAGATTGTTCATTTTTCCCGTAAACCACATCCAAAAGCGCTACAACTAGATATAGCGAATTATGTATTGTTACTCGCAAGTTAAGTGCGTAGGAATTGATCATGTATAAATTGTGGTTAATTGTGCTTCCATCTTGTGGCATGTGTGGTTAATTATGTGTGATTTGTGTAAGCCCTGTATTGGTGTTATCAATGAAAAGTTTATTGGACATAGACAGAAAGGGAAATATAAGCAAGAGGTATTCCAAGAATTAGGGCAGTTTTTAGAAGTTTCCGCAAAAATAGCAGATAGATCGGATATTAATGTTCGTTCTTTTTTGCACTGGGTTAAACCAGCAATCCTTCATGATCAATATTTTTTATTGAAAAATGAAGGGGATTTAGAACCTTTCGGTTATGTTTTATGGGCTTGGGTAAGTAAGAAAACATTAAATAAATACCTTACTCAGAAACGTTTTGCTCTTCATCCAATGTGTTGGAATGAAGGAGAACATCTAATAATTGTAGATCTTGCTATTACTGATAATACAATGTCTAAATCTGTTGTTCGAAGTCTATATCAAAAAGCTAGAAAAGACGCAAATGTTTCTTTTAAACAAATCAATATTTGTATTCGAGATAATTATGGTTTAATCACTAAACATAATAGGAAATATTCTTATGTTTAATAATGTGACTGAAGTAACTACGTCAAAATGTGATGTTTTTAATAAAAAGTTACCTACTATTTCATTTGTACCTTTTGAGTGTAGAAGATTAAAAGGTGCGGAAGTTGTTTGGTTAAACAAAGAACTTTTGCGTCTTTATGGTATTTCAGGGCAAATTGAAGAAATAGAAAACCTGTTACTAGATGAATTTGCCTATGTTTCGGATGGCTATACAGAAGATTACCGACTTTTGGGTGAGCGGCGTAAGGTTTTCTGGGCTGATCGATATGGATCACGACATGAAGTATGTAATGGCGGGAGCGCTAGATGTGGATTTGATGGTGCTTTCCAAGTCAAAGGGATTGGTATAACCCCTTTACTAGCCCAGAACATGAGCGAATCACATTCTACTGGTAAGTTGTTTTTAGATGAAGCTATATCAGAAGCTATTTGGGGTGAAATATGCCAAAAACATCTACCTTTAGGAGCAATTAGAACAGTCGCAATTATCAAAACCAATGTAGAGCAAGAATTTCTATATTTAGATGACAAACCTAAAAAACCTTGTGCTTTAGCCATTAGAGAATTCGCTATTCGTCCTGCTCATTTTGAGAGAGCCACTTTTTTTTGGCCTTCTTATGACAATAAAAAGTTGCGATTAAATGATGCAAATAGAGTAAGAGAAGCGATTAAGTACCTGAACATCGCATCTGAGGTCGGTAACGAAGAGCTTTCTACAAAAGACGAGCTATTGACTTGTTTGGATTCACTAATCTCCAAAATAGCCAAACAAATAGCATATTCAAGAATCAAAGGGATACCACATGGATCTTTGACAAGTTCAAATATTGGAATTGATGGTCGGTTTTTAGATTTCGGAACGATAACAGCAGTGCCTGATTTCGGGAACTATGTGCTTGCCGATGGAGTTGGAGCCGTTTGGGATGATCACCTCCTTATTACTAATTGGTTACAAAACATAATAACAACGTTGAATAACTACACGACATTTGAGGACTCTATTTCCAAAACCGAAGAAAAAAGACTGATAGATCAGTTTCTTAATCATCTCAATTATCATGAAAATTTCGCCTTACTTGATGAGTTAGGGGTGGAGGAAAAAGACGCTGAAAATTTAAAGTTAGCGTTTAAATTGAAAGAATCATTCGTTTCGCTTCATAGAAGAGTTCTAGGTGATTTTAATGCAGATGATTTTATAGAAACTATTGTTAGGTCTGCAAAAGAAGAAGGGCTAAAAGTCGGAGACATAAGTTTTAAACTTAGAAAGTTTAAATATTCATCATTTAAGATACTTAACGATAAAAATGTTATTAAGTCAGGTTATACGAAATGTTCTGTAAATGAATTAATTGAATATTATTGTAAAGGTTAAATTTATGTACGACTGGATAGAAGTTTTCTTAATTGTAAGCTCTTCAATAACATTGTTAACAACGATTGTGCTTTTAGTAGCGTATAAATATATCGAAGAACATAGTCAAAATACTAAAACGCCTTCTGTGACGGTTTTTGTACCATTTTATAATGAAGATGAAGGTTTGCTATTGAAAGCACTATCCTTCTTGGAAAAGCAAAACTACCCACATGAAATGGAAGTTCTCTTGATTGATGATGGCTCAACAAATGGCACTACAGAAGTAGTTGAAGAATGGCTGTCTACGGTTAGACAACAAAATTATAAATTAATAAAAAAACCATTTAATGAAGGACGTAAAGGGTTTGCTTTAGATTACGTGTTAAAAGAAGGCATTCCTACAGGTGATGTTTATGTTGTTGTCGATAGTGATACATTTATCGAAGAAAATGGGATTTATGAACTCGTTCAAAAGCTATGGTCAAACAAGCGTTATGCGGCAGTATGCGGGTATATTACACCTAATAATTATCAAGATAGCTTTGTTGGGCTATTACAACATTATGAACATATTAGTTTTTATGGGGCAATAAGAGCAGCTCAAGACAGGTTGGGGTGTGTACCAGTGTTAGCAGGTGCATTTGTTGCTCATAGAGCAAGTGTTGTGAAAGAGTTAGGTGGATGGAGTGAATGGCTTGTCGAAGATATTGCATGGTGTTGGAAGGCTATATCAAATAAATATAAGACTGGTTATGCGCCAAGAGCTAGAGCAACTACTCAATGTCCAACGGATGTAAAGAGTCTGTTTAAACAAAGGAGAAGGTGGGCTAGAGGTCGAGTTGAAGCTTATGCTGTAGCTTGGAAAACACATTGGTTTGCAGGTTTGTGCTCAACTCCATGGTTTATTATAACAGCAGCACAATATATTTTTCCGTCAAGCTTAATTTTATTAGGGTTAATGATTGTATTCCAGATATGGATTCCTTTGGTAATAGGATTGCTCAATATGTCTTTATATCTGTACTTAGTTAATGAATATATAAAAGACTACGACTTAAAAACTGACATTGACAACAAAACAATGTTCAAAGCTCCTCTATTCTCATTACTCTTGGAAACTATTACTTGGCTACCAAATCTAACAGGTTATTTAGACGAATTGATTGGTAGAAAGAAACATTGGTTAACTAGATAAACTTCGAGTAATCAATTATGAGCGCAGTACTCTTTTACTGTATAAATAAAAGGAAATTAATATGTACAATTTGAATGCAGAAGAAATCATGATGGTTGATGGTGGTGGCGATGGAGGCTACGGAGAGGTGATAGGTTGTTCGATAGTTGGAGGGGTCGCAGCCGTTGGTGCTGGGTTAGTTACAAAAAATAGTAATATTGTCAGTACAGTTTCAAGTATTGTAACTGGTAGTTGCATGGTTGCAGCTCAAGGCGGTAACAATGGTAATCAAGGTGGGAGTACTTCCAATGTAGGTTCAGGTGGATATATGGGTAATGGGTTACAATCTGGAGGTGGAATGATGGGTTCTCCAACTGGCGGAATGGGTAACGGATATTAAAATTTAATTTTGAAACCTATTTCTTCTTTGAAGTAGGTTTCATTTCAGGGGTTTGGATATGTACTTTAAAATATTTTTTTGTTCTTTTTCTACAGCACTTGTTTATTCGTTCATATTTGATTTAACAAATAGTAAGTATATTTCATTTATTATCGCGGTGATTTCTGGGGTAATTATATTTTCCGCTTGTGAATTGGTTGTCAGAAAGATGAAATCATAAGTTAAACTGACTTATAATAAATTTAAAGTAATTTGCCTAAATGGATTTATATTTGAGTTGAGCTTTTGAAGTTGTAGGCTATAGGTTACATATAATTATATGGTGCGGTTATTATAATGTTCTTTACTACTCGAATTATAAACAATTGACTTGGTTTAAGGTTAACTATGAATAAGTTACTAAAAATTAATAATGATAAAGCTTACTTTGGTATTAACTGGGCTTTGATGAATCATTGTAATTATAAATGTAATTATTGCCACTCTGATCTAAATGGTGGAACGATCAAGCATCCAAAATATGAGGAGGTAATATTTTTTGTGAAAAAAATTATTGAACATTCAAGTAAGCTACGTTTTAACCCTTATTTTGAATTTGGGGGTGGTGAAGTAACCTTGTTACGATATTTTCCTGATTTGATCAGATATATTTGTGAACACCAAGGATTAGTTAGTATTATTTCGAATGGTTCAAAATCTTTGAAATGGTGGGAACAAAATGTTCAGTTTTTAAATGGTGTTAGTTTAAGTTATCATGTAAATGATATTAAGAGTGAAACTCATTTCATCAAAGTGGCTAAAATATTGGAAGCATCCCGTATTACTCGATTACATGTTAATGTGATGATGGATCCTAGTCAATTTGAAGGTAAGTGTTCACCAAACCCTATTGACATAAAAACTGTGACCTCTAGCACTTGATCCCACTTTAGGTATTGAGTGATCATTTTTGAGCTTCATCATAGTTATATGACTAGAAAAAAAGCTCCTAAATACCAAGACGCACCACCTAAAGTCTCTGATCTGAATGAGGCTAAGGTGCTTATTGATGAGCTGTGGGAGCAGCTCAGGCACTATGAAGATAAGCTTACCACTAGCTCCAAAAACTCTTCAAAATCGCCCTCATCAGACAGTCCTAAAGATCGCCATGAGCGAAAAAAGATGAAAGCTCTGGTGGTCGCAATTCGAGAGGAGCTAAAAAAGGCCACACAGGGCATCAACGAAAACTTTCCCCGTTAAAAGACACGGATATCATTATTGATTGCTTCCCTGATAGTTGTCCTTGTTGCGAACAGTCTGACATTGATGTTCATGACGGCCCTTACTACCGACACCAAGTCTTTGATATTCCCAAGCCCACTGTCGATATCACCGAATACCGTTTATTTTCAGGTCAATGTCGGCACTGCAAAGAAGCCGTCAAGGCTCAAAAGCCTGACGATGCATCACAAGGGATTATAGGGCCTAACTTATTAAGTTACATTGGGGTTCTTGCGGGGCAATATCACCTCAGTGTTCGAAAAATCCAATCTCTTCTCAAAGAACAGCTTGGCACAACCTTTTCAGTTGGCGCGATCAGCGAAGCTCAAACGAAAGTCGCTTCAATGCTAACGCCATTACATCAAGCGATAAAACAAGCATTAAAGAAAGCGCCTTTGATTCATGCTGACGAGACCTCTCATCACAGAAATGATGAACAAAGCCTTCGCTGGTGTTGGTTAGTGGCAAGTGATGACCTTGTCTATGAGCAAATACTTTATTCGCGCTCGACCTCATCAGCGAAAAAGGTCATTGATGAAGACTATGCAGGCATTGTGGTCAGCGACCAGTGCCCTAGCTATAACTGGATAGCCGCAGACCGTCATCAGTTATGTTGGGCACATGTGAAGCGTAACCTTCAGCAAATGGCGGATTATAGTGGCGGTGGCCACACCGCTTATATTGGCAGACATCTTTGTTTGCTGACGAACGCCATTTTCCATACTCGGCATCGTTATGAACAAGATGAGTTAAATTATGCGCTATACTTACGAAGAATGCGTAGGTTGCAGAAATCGTTCGATCATTGGTTGAGCAAAGGGACTGATGTCATGGTCAAGCGATATCGGGGGCGATGCAAGTTACTGCTCAAACATAGAGAGAGCTTGTGGGTTTTCCTCAAGATAGTGTCAATCCCCTTAACCAATAATGAAGCTGAGCGATGTATTAGAGGTTTTGTAATCCAAAGGAAAATCAGCTTCGGAACGACCTCGGATGCAGGCGATAAATTCCGCAGTAGGATACATACCCTCATCGAAACCTGCAAAAAACGTGGCTTGTCGGCAATGTCAGTGTTGAGTGAGATCATCACGGCTGTTGTGGCGAAGAGACCGTACCCCAACATCTTTGATCTATAGGCTGTTCCCCCCGTTAATATCGAGTCAAGTTACCTTGGTGAACGATTACATTTGAAGATTGTTATGCTTTCGCAATGAATCTAAAGAAGCAAGTTAAATGCTCAATCGCATTGCAACCTTTATTTGAAGGTTTTGGTAGCGGAGGAATTACACATAAATATACATATACTAAAGAACAAGAAAAGTTGATGCAAAAATTCAGAGGTAGACCCGATGAAAAAGATCTACCTGAGCCTAGAGCTTTTTTAAATGTTGAATATTCAGATGGTTCAGTCGATACATTATCTACTTTTGATTTGTTAATTAATGATAAAGTTAATTTTATAGGGTGGGATTGTTATGCAGGTGTTGAGAGTGTGGTTGTTACATTTTCAGGTGATATTTATCGAGCATGGTGTATGCAAGATGGTCCAATTGGCTCAATTTACGATAAAGAAATTAATCTCCCAACTAAACCTACCCGTTGCCGAACTAAAATATGTCAGTGTGGGGCTGGCATTTCATCTACCAAAATAAATAGAAATATACTTAGAAGCAAAGATAATTGCATAGACATTACAGAACTTGATTAAGAGTGTATTTATATGGTAGCAAGGGGGAAACACATATATCGACCTGAATATTTTGAAGCTCAAAAAACAACAAATGAAGGTCGAATTTTACTTAAAACTTCATTGAATCAAAATGTTTACCTTTTTTGCTCTATGTTGGTTTTGTTTGCTGTGGTTACATTTCTAACTTTTGGTGAATACACGAGGAGAGAAACATTAGTTGGCTTGGTTAGCCCTTTAGGGGGAATGATTAAAGTTCAAGCTAATGACTCAGGTTACATACATAAGTTGTTCGTAAAAGAAGGACAGGTTGTCGAAAGCCTAACACCACTTTATGAAATACAAACAGAACGTTTTGATGAATCTGGCATTGGCGTGAAAAGTAGACTTTTAGATTCAATTGATAACCAATATCAGTTGATTACAGAGAGAAGAAAACAAGAAAAAGAAAAGGTTAATTTTGAACGTCAAGTTATATCTGAAGAGATTAAACGCTTAGAAGCGGAACTAACTATTTTACATAATGTTCTTAACTTATCCAAAAATGAATTATCCCTTACCCAATCAATACTTGATAAGCAAAGAATTCTTTTAAAAAATAATTTTCTTTCAGATTTAGACTATCAAAAACAAAAACTTGATTTGATGGCTAAACAATCACAAGTTGAAGGTCATAACTTGAATTTACAGAGATTGAAACGAGAAAAGGAAAGCTTAATTGCCACTTCTAAAAATCTTAGTATTAGCCTAAACATCACTCTTAAAGATATAGATAGACAATTAGAAGAAATTACGCAGAGTAAAGTAGAGTTTTTGCATAATAGTGATAGTCAAGTTCTTTCGCCTATTGGTGGTATTGTTGCTTCGATTCTGGCCGAAGAAGGTCACTCTGTGACTAATGGTCAACCCCTACTTATTATTGTGCCAGAAGGTAAAAAAGTCTTTGTTGAACTATACGCACCTAGCAGAAGTGTGGGGTTTCTTAAAGTTGGCCAAAATGTACGATTGAGATTTGATGCCTTTCCTTATGAAAAGTTCGGTGTTCAAACTGGAACAATCGCTAATATATCAAAGTCTTCTATTGCTCCCGAAATGATCGAAAATAGACGGCTACTCAAAAACACTGAAGTTGAAGGTTTATATCGAGTCAAAGTCGAATTATCAAAATCTACTATCACAGTTTATGGTAAAGAAGAAACTCTAATTTCAGGTATGACGGTAACTGGTGATATAGAGTTAGATACTAGAAAGGTCTATGAATGGATCTTAGAACCATTATACACAGTAAAAGGGAAGATTTAAGCTGTGGAAATAAACAATAAAATTGATTGGGGCTTCAGCAAAAAGTTAGCGTTGGTGCGACAGACTGAAAACGCTGAATGTGGTGTCGCTTGTCTTGCAATGATCGCCGATTGGTATGGTTGTAAAATTAGTTTAAGGCATTTACGTGAAAAATTTGGTATCACGCAGCATGGTATGTCATTTTCTAGGCTGATTGAATGCGCTGAGTTGATTTCCCTTTCTGGACGTGCAGTTAGACTTGATTTAGATGAACTGGAGCAATTAAGAAAACCATGTATTTTACATTGGAACTTAAATCATTTTGTTGTTCTTAAGTCAGTTAAAGGTAAGAAGGTTATCATTCACGATCCTGCGAATGGTATTGTTACTCTTACCATGTCTGAAGTTAATAAACATTTCACTGGCATAGCTCTTGAGTTAACTCCGACTCATGATTTCAAGAAGAATGATGAAAAGGACAAAGCTAAACTTTCAGATTTAATTGGTAGGACAGTCGGATTAAAATCGTCATTAATTAAAATATTTATGTTTGCGTTGGTTTTAGAGGCGTTAGCTTTGTTATTACCAATGCTTAATCAGATAGTGATTGATGAGGTTTTAGTCGGTTATGACGAAAACTTGCTAATATTGATAATCATTTCAATTCTTCTTATCACGGCAACACAGACTCTTATTGGTCTAGCCAAAGAATGGGCAACCATTACGTTATCCGTTAATTTTAATATGCAATGGACAGCAAATGTGTTCCATCATCTATTTCGGTTACCTATTGAATGGTTTGAAAAAAGGGATATTGGCAATATCAGTGCAAAGTTTGCTGCAATCAATGTGATTCAAAATACTCTGACAACTAGCGTAATCCAAGCATTGCTAGATCTTGTTTTAGTTATTGGTACGGTAATAGTTATGCTGCTATACAGCCCAACACTTTCGTCCATCGCTATTGTTGCTTCAATACTATATATATTATTAAGATTTGCTTGGTTTGCTCCTTTCAAACGAGCAGAAGAGAATACTTGGGAAGCAAATACGAAAGAAGAAAGTTATTTTTTAGAAACAGTTAAAGGAATACTGAGTTTAAGAGTTAATGGTAGTTTGCCTTGGCGTGAATCTTCGTGGCGAAATTTAAATATTAATAGAAGAAATGCCCAACTTCATGAGCTAAAGTTGGGGATGATATATAATACCATTAACGTAACTATTATCAGTTTAGTTTCAGCTTCAGTTCTTTGGGTTGGAGCTAGCTTAGTATTAAATGAACAATTTACTATTGGTATGTTAGTTGCGTTTTTATCTTACCAAAGTCGTTTTTCTGGAAGCATAAGTTCATTAATTGACAAGTATTTTGAATATAAAATGTTATCTGTGTATAACGAGAGGCTTGCAGATATAGTATTAACCGAAAAAGAAAAGAATGATGGTCACGGATTCAAGTTTAGTCAATTAAACAACGATAATCATCAGGAACTAATAAATTTTTCTGACGTGTCATTTTCTTATGGTAAAAATGAGCCTCTTTTACTTAATAATGCCTCATTTTCTCTCAAACGAGGAGAAATAGTTGCGCTAGTTGGCTCTTCTGGTTGTGGTAAGTCTACCATTTCTAAATTACTACTTGGAATTTATAAACCTCTGAGTGGGACCATTAATTTTTTTGATAACTCCAACCTGTCAATAAAAGAAGTTAGAGAGCGTATAGGGTCGGTTCTTCAAGATGATCAGCTGTTTAGTGGCTCTATTATTGAAAATATTACCTTTTTCGGTTCTGAGTTAGACGAAGAATGGCTAATTGAGTGTGCTCAAAAAGCAGGTGTTCACGATGATATTGAAAAATTAAATATGGGTTATCACACGCTGATAGGTGAAATGGGAGGGAGTCTATCTGGAGGTCAAAAACAACGGATTTTAATCGCTAGAGCACTCTATAAAAAGCCAGATGTTTTAATATTAGATGAGGCTACGAGTAGCTTGGATATCCATACTGAGTCATTAGTTTGTCAGACCTTTAGAGATGTCAATCTCCCTATATTAATGATTGCACATCGCCCCGAAACAATAGCATCTGCGGATCGTGTGTTGTTTCTACAAGATGGAGTGATTTCAGAAGTATCAAACTCATTTAAAGCGAGGTGAAATAAATGTTGTATCAGTCAAATCGAATACTCTGCCCTATAGATGGTTCTGATCTAACAGATGAAGAGGTCATGAATCGTTATGGGCAATATTTTGGAATGGAACCTTGGGTAAGTTTTTCAGGTTGCCCAGCAATCACCCTTACAAGGGTTAATGAGAGAACTTCCTCATTGTCATCAGATAGAACCGAACAATGTATTAAGATTGATGTTGGTTGTTATATTGAATCAACGATAAGTCCTGCTTTCCCTTCTAGCCCTACAAAGTTAACTTGTGTCTCTGTTTCAGACGCAGAATATGGGCAAATAACAATCGGGAGTAACACTACTTTACAAGGAACTTCGATCTGTTCATACAAATCAGTATCTATCGGAAAAAATGTCATATTTGGACCGAATGTCGTTGTTATGGATTGTAGTGGTCACTCGATTGATCGTAGAGGAGAGCAAGATGAACTAAGTCGTTTGAAAATCGCTCCCGTCTGTATTGGTGATGATGTATGGATCGGCTATGGAACAATTATTTTACCTGGCGTTTCTATTGGAAATCGAACTGTAATTGGTGCTGGGAGTGTTGTGTGCAAGGATATCCCTGAGGATTGTGTAGCAGTGGGAAACCCTTGTACTGTCAAATACAGTTTAAAAAATTAAGGAACTTAGTTATGAAATCCAAAAAGTTATATTTATTAGTTCTATTTGCTTTTTTGACTGGTTGCCAAGAAGAAAACATTGAAACTGTTGTCACTTACCCGCCTAGTCACAAAATCCAAATTGTGAGAGATACCCTCATTTATAATGGAATGATTACTGGAGATGCGGTGTTAGAAGCCCTCCGATTAGTCAGAGAAAGTGACAAATCAATAAAAAAACTCAAGATTACTAGTTCAGGTGGCGATATGGCCGTAGGAATTGAGTTTGGTTATTTTGTAAAAGAACGTGGTCTAGATGTGGAAGTGAGTGAGTTATGCTTTTCTTCTTGTGCCAACTACGTACTACCTGCTGCAAAATCTGTTGTAATTAATACTAATTCTTTGATTGGTTGGCATGGTGGAACACATCAGTCTGATGAGCTTTGGGAACAAAGTGTACCACAGAAAGACAGGTCTCAATTTATGGCTTATCTTAATAGATTGCGTGTAAAGGAAACGGTGTTTTTTAATTATGTCGGTGTAGACCAAAAAATTACTACTTATGGCCAGACAGTAAGTAATAGCTGCCAAGTTGAGAAAAATACAAGTGGATGGTATTACTCGGTTGAAGACCTTCGGACAATGGGGATTAAAGATATTACTATTAAAGGTGCTGGTTTATTGACTGAGATCGACTATAAGAATAATGGCGCTCAAATAAATACAACAAACTCGAATGCTACTAAGATTACTTCTTGTCTATTAAATGATGTTTTTGAATCTTAGAATTTAGTTGTGAAAATAAGTTTATGCTAATTGAGGCTCTAATTGAACAAGCTCTACTGATTAGAGCTTGTTCAATTATTCACCTCTTAGTTCTTCTATTTGCTTCCTAACTTCTTTACGTGAGTTACCTTTTAAAACCTTCATAGAAGTCTGAAGGTTTAATATTTCCATAAGACTTAGTAGTTTATCTATAGAAAACTTGTAATGAAATTCTTCAGGTCGAGAAAGTTCACTAACTCTTGGTTGTGAGATCCCTAAAATCTTTGCTATTTCTTTTTGCTTTGCTTTTTTTGGTATTAAAGAGAATGTATTCATTATCTCTTTCATTAAGTAAATGTGTAGCTCTTTCTTCGTCATAATCAACTCCTTTTTATTTGTTATATATTATAAAAATTACAGTATATAAAATGATTGTCAATTATAAGGCAGAACAGATAATGAAAAACTTGTAATCATAAAATCTAAAGTTTTAGTTTTTAACACAAAACCACCTTTTGTTTTTTCAGTAAAAAGCAAAAAAATTAAAAAATATTTATGCTAGGAGGTTTATAAAAAAACACCATTAATTAAGTAAAATATTATAGTGATAATTTTAAAGCATAATAATAAGTAAGAAAATTCTAGACGTAATTTTTGACGGCTTCTTTTTATATGTTAACTAAATACTTATGACAGTTAAAAAATGGATTTTTAACTAAGTCAAAGTTAACAATATAAAAGGAATTAAAAATTATGTTCAGTTTAATTATTGCAATAATTTCAGTTGCATTAGTAGCAGCTTTAGCATTAACTTCAATCTACCATGGTGGAGAATCATTAGATAGATCAAGAATACAAATTGAAGCTTCAACGTTTGTGCAACACGGTCAAACTTTAGAAATGGCAATCACTCAACAACGCTTAGATAAAAATGATGCAGTTGTAGCAATTAGAGATTTAGTTATTGAAGGTTACTTAAAAGACTTTCCGATTTTAAGCGAAGGGAATAGCTATGATTTTCACGCTTTATCAGATGATTATATCTGGATTCCTGAAAGCCAAAGTGATGAACTATGTGCTCAAATCAACATAGAAGCGAATAACGTAGACGCAGGAGGCGAACCAACATATGAAGCTTCAGGTTCAGAAGTAAGATTATTTGGTTGTAATGATGGAGGATTCCCTTACTACAAAACAGGTGATTTATACGTTAACGCAACTCCACCACCTGCATAATGAGAAAAGAAAAAGGAAGTCGAAAGACTTCTTTTTTTTCTTATACAAAAGAAAAACTCTACCGAAGTAGAGTTCAAGCAAATCAGAACCAATGGCTTTAGTTCAGAGTTAATTTTGATTTGCTTTAGTATCTTCACACAAAACAAAGGATATTTTAAATACTATTCTTCAATTTAATAATAATGAAATAGATAACTTGTATCTATTTAGAAATATATACCAACAAAACATTTAGTCAATACGCTAATTGTTTTTATTTTAAATAATCTTGATTTCTACAGATCGTAGAAGGAAAGAAAATAATTATTTTTTATAATTATAGTTTCATTATTGTAAGTTCCCCTTTTTATGATTAGATGATTCATAGAAGGAGTAACATTATGATATTTAAAATGACGAAAGTTGCACACACTTTCAATCAAGTGAGAAAAGAAGAAAAAATATACATCGAAATAGATTCTAAAGGTCGTCAGCACTCTATCAAAAAAACAGAGAATGTAAATGATTCTGCTAATTTTGGAAACCATATCTATTACAACGTAAAGAACAAAAAAACAGTAGAAATGTTTTACACCAGATGTCATATATCGTGAAAACTTGATTTAATCAGAGCTAATAGCAAGCTCTTTCCCTTGATTCAGACGAATCATAAACAAAACTGACACAATCATAACACCTGCCGCAAAGAAAAAACCAAGCTGAGTTACACCAAAGTGGCTTAGATATGCGATAGCTACGTAACTAATACTTTGTGCTAAGGTAGAAAACATCTGTAACCCACCATCCGCTAGCCCCCGTTGGTCAATACTTATACTATGATGCATCCAGTTTGTTCTAGCAATGCGATTTAACGCGTTAAATGTGCCAAAGAAAAAAGTAAAAAACAGTAGTAGTAATGGCGATGAAGATAAACTCATTCCTATCAGCATTATAGCTGCACACCCCATAGCGCCAATCATAATACTCTGATGTGAGCCTAAACCTAATAACTTCCCAATCAATAATCCAGTTACTAATGACCCCATTCCAAAGGCAATATTATAACCAGCAAACCAATCACCTGAAGTACCAGTTTCTGCAAACCAAATAGGTACTAACTTGGCAAGGAACGTTAATATTGGGTAACTTAACGCGGATAAAAGTAAGAAACCGTAAAAATGTGGCCGTTGAATAAATATCTCTCGGCTTTGTTTCAACTGAGTTACAAAAGAGATTGAGCTAGACTGAAGCAGTTGTCGGCGATAAGGTGTCAACATATAGCTGATAGCAGCAATTCCTGAAGCAATCGCAGCAAAGCTAGAAAATTCAAACATCCCCCACGCCTCCAATAAAATGACACCTAAAGCCCCAGCTCCTAAAGTTGTCACTTGCATAATTATCTCTTGCTTTCCCGAAATTGAAGCATATTCATTTTGATAGAAATTTTCTTGAGTAAAGGCATTATTGGTTGACCAAGCTAAGTTACTCGAATTCCAAAAGACCAACTGGGCAGCCGCGAGTAACCAGTTAGATTCATACCCAATTTCATAAAAAACAGCAACGATAGCGGCAGTTCCAGATTGTAATAACTGAACCAAAACCAGCAATCGCTTTCTTGAAAATCGGTCAATCAGAGTTGAGAAAAAAGGCGTAAGAATAAATGAAAGTGCTGTACATGATAAAGCGAGCATAGCGACAAAAGCTCCCATATGAGGGCTTAATAGCATTACCCAAGGAAGAGCCATCATAAAAAGCCCTGAAGATATTCCATCAAAGAATCTCCCAGTTAAATATGTTTCTGTACGTGTTTTGACTTCTAATTCCATTCTTTTTATTCCCTGTAAGACCAACTTAATGCTACGTTAATACCTCAAGTTAACTTTAGGTAAAGTGTTTTTTCATATAATTTGAATAAATGTCAGTTCAATAGGAGGACACAATATGGAAATGATGGTAGGTGAAGTTGCTCGAAGGTCTGGAATTAAAGTATCAACCTTACATTTTTACGAGCAAAAAGAGCTTATTTATAGTTGGCGTAATCAGGGCAACCAACGCCGCTATCATCGCAGTGTTTTGCGCAGAATAGCAGTAATCAAAGCAGCACAGATGGTAGGGCTAACTTTAGAAGAGATTGCAGATTCATTATCTGAGCTACCAAAACATAAGGCACCAAGTCAGAAGCAATGGACACAAATGGCCTCGAATTGGAATTCTATGCTTGAGCATCGTATTCAACAGTTGAAGGCTCTACAAAGTGATCTTGGAGGATGCATTGGCTGTGGTTGTTTATCTATGGAATCATGCGCTATTTACAACCCCCAGGACATTCGTGCCGAGAGTTTTTCGGACAAAACACGATTGACTAACCCTGAAGATTGGTCATCTGAAGTCTAATAAGCATACATTAGTTAGACTTAGTCAAAATGGGTCAATTATGATTCAATTCAGGGCCAGATAAGTGATGTATATCTGGCCCCATCTGATAATTTTTTGTCAATCAAAGACTGTTTGTCTGGTTTTCACAACCAAGCAGCATTCACAAGCCATTTTTGTCTAAATATGCCGATACTTTTACCGATCAATACAATAATGACCGCTCCAATGAGAACAGGGGTAATCAAAAATCCCCAGCTTTGTCCTGATAGCATAATTAAAATTGGATTAGCACCAGCAGGCGGATGCGTGGTTTTTGTTACTAGCATTGCACTTACAGCGATTCCCGTTGCCAATGCTAAGCTTAGTGCCGATACACAGATAAACTGAACAAATAAAACACCAACAAAAGCCGTTAATACATGTCCAAGAATGACATTTTTAGGCTGAGCCAATGGACTTTCAGGAACCCCGAACACTAATACCGTGGTCGCTCCAAATGGAGCCATTAGTAAAGCTATATCATTAAATTCATGTTCAAAATAAGACAATGCTCCAATAGCAAGGCTTGCACCGATCCCTGCAATAATTGCCAACAGAATACGATTCATATTTACTCTCCCTTTTAGTTAAGTAGACCGATTTGTCTACTTGCTGAATGGTAGACAAGTCGGTCTGCCTATGTCAACATAGTTTTAAAGGAGAATGTCTATGAGTAAAAAACGTCAGATATTAATCGACACAGCGTTAGCGCTTTTTTATCAAAACGGAATCAATTCCATAGGTATTAACGAAATTCTGAAATGCGCAGGTGTGGCTAAAAAAACCTTATATACAGACTTTGACAGTAAAGAAGCTTTGATATTAGCGACATTACACCAACGACATGACCGTTTTATACACTGGTTGGATAGTAAGCTTTCCGAGTCAGATTCTGATACCAGTGTCATTAACAATTTATTTAATGCATTAGAGAGTTGGTTTGATAGTAAGGAACCTGAGCTAGGCGACTTTAGAGGCTGCTTTTTTATTAATACATCCGCCGAATTTAGCGATACAAATAGTGAAATTGCCCATTTTTGTAATCATCATAAACAGCAGGTACGTGAAGTAATTCAACGACATCTTCGTAGCAACGACCCGCTATTATTGGAATCCATATGTGTACTAAAAGAAGGTGCCATCATTACAGCATATATGAGTAGCGATAGTCATACTGTAATAACGCATTGTCTTGATATATTGAAAGTGCTTCAGAAATAATCAAGCAGCGTCAATGCAGTTAGCCATCGTTGTTAGAGGAATAGCGATTTTGGGGCATGTGTGATTTAGGCAACTAAGAAGGATTTCTTCTCAGTTGCTAGTACGGAATAGGGCATAAATCCGCCAGTCTGTCAGATCTAATCACACCGATGAAACGAAGCTGACAGACTGCATTCAGCCTATATGTATATTACTCCCAATCACACAGATTAGATTAGGCACTTTTAACTGCTGCATGAGTAAAATTAACAGCATCTAATTCGAGATCAGTCTTTGCTCTACAGATGCAAGGCAAGATTTGATTGCCTTCTGTGTATGCCATTGCAAAACCAATATACTCAATCTCACCAGATACGAGATTGCAGCGACATGCACCACAATGACCATCTCGACAGTTGTATTCTGGTGATAATCCCGCATTTTCCATCGTTTCAAGCAAAGTGTTCGATGGATTTGATGAGATAGTCGTAACTCGATTTATTTTTAGATTTGGCATTACAGCTCAAAACCTTTAAAGTCTTGAATTGAAACATCATTTTCAATCTGCCCGACAAGGTACGAGCTAATCTCGCTTTCTTGAGGTGCAATTTGAACGTTGTCAGAAGATAGCCAAGCATTGATCCAAGGAATCGGATTTGAAGTCGAACTCGGATAAGCCACATCCAAACCTACTGCTTGCATACGTATATTCGTAATATATTCCACGTATTGGCAAAGAATATCTTTATTTAAACCAATCATTGAACCATCTTTGAATAGGTATTCAGCCCATTCTTTTTCTTGTTCAGCAGCAGCTTTAAATAAATCAAAACATTCTTGCTTAGCTTCTTCAGCAATTTGCATGAAGGTAAAATCATCCTGACCATTGCGAAGCAAGTTGATCATATGCTGTGTCCCTGAAAGATGCAGTGCTTCATCACGAGCGATTAACTTGATGATTTTTGCATTACCTTCCATGAGTTCACGCTCAGCAAATGCAAATGAACAAGCAAAGCTAACATAGAAACGGATCGCTTCTAGCGCGTTTACTGACATTAGGCAAAGGTAAAGCTTTTTCTTAAGTTGATATAAATCAACCGCAATTTCTTCACCATTAATGGTATGTTTGCCTTCACCAAATCTATGATAGTCATTGGTTGCTTCTATAAGGTCATCATAGTAGTGCGCTATGTCTTTGGCACGTTTCAAGATCTCTTCATTTTCTACGATATCATCAAAAATTTCTGATGGATCATTGACGATATTACGAATGATATGTGTGTATGATCTTGAATGTATAGTTTCAGAGAATGACCAAGTTTCAATCCAAGTTTCAACTTCAGGTAGAGAGACCAAAGGTAGTAAAGCAACATTTGGGCTACGGCCTTGAATTGAATCAAGAAGTGTCTGGTACTTTAAGTTAGAGATAAAAATGTGTTTCTCATGGTCAGGAAGCTTTTGATAGTCTATGCGATCAGTAGATACATCGACTTCTTCTGGACGCCAAAAGAAGCTAAGCTGCTTTTCAATAAGCTTTTCGAAAACCGAGAACTTCTGTTGGTCATAACGTGATACATTAACATTTTGCCCAAAGAACATTGGTTCTTTGAGTTGGTCATTCTTTTGGGTGTTAAAAGTAGAGTATTTCATAATCTGATATTTCCTTTTCTATTCACTAATACAGCAGATTTTAGATTTTTGTTTTATAGCTACTAATGAAATGTTTTTGGACTGGATCCTAAGCGGCTTGTTGGTGAGCAGGGTCGTAACAAAAAACAGGTGTTTTTAATGGGTGTACATTTATTTCCGCTTCTTGAGGTGCAACTTGAACGTTATCCGATGACAACCAAGCATTAATCCATGGGATTGGGTTGGTTGTTGCTTCTGGGTACGCCGCTGGAAGTCCAACCGCGTGCATACGGATGTTCGTTATGTACTCAACGTACTGGCTCAAAATGTCTTTGTTTAGACCTATCATGGAACCGTCTTTGAATAGGTACTCTGCCCATTCTTTCTCTTGCTCTGCTGCTTCTTTGAAAAGATCAAAGCACTCTTGTTTTGCTTCTTCTGCAATTTGAATGAACGAGAAATCGTCTTGACCATTACGTAGTAGGTTGATCATGTGTTGAGTACCATTCAAGTGAAGGGCCTCGTCACGAGCAATGAGCTTGATAATTTTTGCATTACCTTCCATTAACTCGCGCTCAGCGAAAGCAAATGAACAAGCGAAACTCACGTAGAAACGGATTGCTTCTAATGCGTTAACCGACATCAGACAGACGTATAGCTTCTTCTTCAGATCGTGCAGGCTGACTTTAACCGTTTCACCGTTGATAACGTGATCACCTTCGCCGTAACGGTGGTAATCGTTCGTTGCTTGGATCAAGTCATCGTAATAGTGCGCGATGTCTTTCGCACGCTTAAGAATATGTTCGTTTTCTACGATGTCGTCAAATACCACACTCGGGTCGTTGACGATGTTACGAATAATGTGTGTGTATGAACGAGAGTGGATCGTTTCAGAGAAGGACCAAGTCTCAATCCAAGTTTCTAGCTCTGGCAGAGAAACAAGCGGGAGCAACGCTACGTTTGGGCTACGACCTTGGATAGAGTCTAGCAGCGTCTGGTACTTTAAGTTGGAGATAAAGATGTGCTTCTCGTGATCAGGTAGCTTGTTGTAATCGATACTGTCGCTCGATACGTCAACTTCTTCTGGGCGCCAGAAGAAAGAAAGCTGCTTCTCGATGAGTTTTTCGAAGATCTCGAACTTTTGTTGGTCGTAGCGAGCAACGTTTACTGATTGACCAAGAAACATAGGCTCCTTGAGCTGGTCATTCTTTTTTTGGTTAAAAGTACTGTAAGCCATAATGCCTCAATTCCTTTTAAACCTCCCCATGAAGAGGAGGTTTTCGATAGTCGGTTTTTTACGAATGGTTGGAATGGGTAAGATTAAATCTTACAACCGCCGCCTGCACAATCGTCATCTTGTGGTTGAACAGCATCTTTCTGTTCGTCTTTCGCACCATCACGAGTGTTATGGTAGTAAAGTGTCTTCACTCCAAATTTGTATGCAGTCAGTAGGTCTTGAAGCAGTTTCTTCATTGGAACCTTACCCGTCTCGTAGCCAGATGGATCATAATTAGTATTCGCTGAGATCGCTTGGTCAACGAACTTCTGCATAATACCCACAAGGTGTAGGTAGCCGTCGTTAGAACCGATGTTCCAAAGCAGCTCGTAATTGTCTTTCAGCTCAGTGAAATCTGGTACAACTTGCTTCAAGATACCGTCTTTTGATGCTTTTACAGAGACGTAACCACGTGGTGGCTCAATACCATTAGTCGCATTAGAGATCTGAGAAGACGTCTCAGAAGGCATTAGCGCAGTCAGTGTTGAGTTACGTAGGCCGTGTTTCATAATTTCTTTACGTAGGCCGTCCCAGTCATAGTGCAGCTCTTCGTCACAAATTAGATCGATATCTTTCTTATACGTATCAATCGGCAATAAGCCTTTTGCATAGTTCGTTTCATCAAATAAAGGACATTTGCCTTGCTCTTTTGCGAGTTCTACCGATGCTTTCAATAGGTAGTATTGCATTGCTTCAAACGTACGGTGAGTCAGGCCATTTGCGCTGCCATCGGAGTACTTCACACCATGCTTCGCGAGGTAGTAAGCAAAGTTAATCACACCAACACCTAGTGTACGACGGTTCATGGTCGATTTGTATGCGGCTGGTAGTGGGTAATCTTGATAGTCCAATAATGCATCAAGAGCACGAACAACAAGCTCAGACAGTTCTTCGAAGTCGTCAAGTGACTTGATCGAGCCAAGGTTAAATGCCGAAAGCGTACATAGCGCAATCTCACCTGAGTCATCTTCAACATTAGTCAATGGTTTAGTTGGAAGTGCAACTTCCAGACATAGGTTCGATTGACGAACGGGTGCGACTTCAGAGTCGAATGGACTGTGCGTATTGCAGTGGTCAACATTCTGGATGTAGATACGGCCTGTGGATGCACGTTCTTGCATTAGCAATGTGAACATCTCGATCGCTTTAACCGTTTCTTTTTTAGTCGAAGGATCGTTTTCGTATTTCACATATAGGCGTTCAAATTCCTCTTGGTTCTCGAAGAATGCGTCGTATAGGCCAGGTACGTCCGATGGGGAAAATAGCGTGATATTGCCACCTTCAACCAGACGTTGGTACATCAATTTGTTCAGCTGTACGCCGTAGTCCATGTGACGAACGCGGTTCTCTTCTACACCACGGTTGTTTTTAAGCACCATTAGAGAGCGAGCTTCGCCGTGCCACATTGGGTAGAATACAGTCGCTGCGCCACCACGAACACCACCTTGCGAACAACATTTTACTGCGGTTTGGAAGTATTTGTAGAACGGAATACAGCCTGTGTGAAATGCTTCCCCACCGCGGATCTCAGAACCTAGCGCACGGATACGACCTGCGTTGATGCCGATACCTGCACGTTGAGAGACGTAACGAACAATCGAGCTTGCTGTTGCGTTGATAGAATCAAGACTGTCGCCACACTCGATCAGAACACATGAACTGAACTGACGAGTAGGAGTGCGCACACCAGACATAATTGGTGTAGGTAGAGAAATCTTAAATGTCGACGTCGCATCGTAGAAACGTTTAATGTAATCAAGACGTGTCGCTTTTGGATACTTCGCAAACAGGCACGCAGCGACAAGGATATATAAGAACTGAGCACTCTCGTAAATTTGACCCGTCACACGGTTCTGTACGAAGTACTTACCTTCTAGCTGTTTGACTGCAGCGTAAGAGAAGTTTAGGTCGCGTTTATGGTCGATGTACGCATCAAGTTCGTCGAGTTCTGCTTTTGTGTAGTCTTCTAGAATATGTTGATCGTACTTACCTAAATCGACAAGGTGAGACACATGGTCATAAAGCGTAGGTGGCTCATATTGGCCATACGCCTTTTTGCGCAGATGGAATACCGCTAGGCGAGCTGCTAGGTATTGGTAATCCGGAGTCTCTTCAGAGATCAGGTCTGCCGCAGACTTGATGATAGTCTCGTGGATATCTGTCGTTGTGATGCCGTCGTAAAACTGGATGTGAGCGCGCAGTTCTACTTGGGAGACTGAGACATTATCTAGACCTTCTGCAGCCCAAGTGATAACGCGGTGGATTTTATCCAGATCGATACTTTCTTTACGGCCATCACGTTTGGTGACGGTAAGTTGTTGGTTCATTCTGCTTTATTTCCCTAAGAAAACTGATAAAAGCCGTATTTTTGTTTGTTTATATGCCATATGAGTAAAGCTTGCGGCGGCTTTGTGATCAAAGTCTATCTATATTTTATCCATATATATTGTAGCTCAAGCACAACATATAGGGGTTGATTTGATTTCGGGTTACAAGATAGAGCTATTACACTGATTTATCAAGGCACAGATTTGGGATGACTTGTGGATAACTAACAAAATAAAAAAATCAGTAAGTGAGCACTAACCGATGAGAAAAGGGCAGACTTGAGTGCTTAAAAGCAAGGTTTTCAGATCGGTTTATAAATAACCGCATGTAAAAAAAATCTCCTTGATCTTTGACCGTTTTTACCTACGAAAAATGGGTTAGTCAAAATGGAAGCTAGAGCACGAATTTTATCCATAAAAAGACAAAAAAGTAGCAACTTTGTGCTACCAATTTTGATTCATTTTTCGCAAGAGATGTCAATCAAGGAAAGTATTTTTAACACAACGTGGTATTAATCTTTTTTAGTATGGACAATGTAATTTACATCTACATTATGACCAAGCTTATAAGTGTCATTTAGAGGGTTGTAATGTAGCCCTGTGATGCCCATTTCAGTTAGATCGGTCTGGTCAATCATCTTCATCATCTCAGCGGGTCTGATAAACTTTTCGTGCTCATGAGTGCCCTCAGGAACAATCTTTAGCAGCTTCTCTGCACCGACAATCGCAAATAAGTACGACTTGATGTTTCGGTTCAAGGTCGAGAAAAAGACGTGTCCACCCGGTTTAACCAGTGCTGCACAAGAACGGATAACGGAGAGGGGATCTGGTACATGTTCTAGCATCTCCATGCAAGTTACCACATCGTAGGTTGCGGCGTTTTCTATCGCATGATCTTCTATCGTACTTTGGATGTAAGTAAGTTGAGTACCGGTCTCCAATGCATGCAGGCGTGCAACTTCTAATGGTTCCTTGCCCATGTCGAGTCCGGTCACAAGGGCACCTTCTTTTGCCATGCTCTCTGCGAGAATACCACCACCACAACCGACATCAAGTGTACGTTTACCAAACAAGCCATTTGCTTTCTCAAGTACATAGTTTAAACGAAGTGGGTTAATCTGGTGCAGCGGTTTAAACTCACCTTCTAAATCCCACCATCGAGAAGCCATGTCCTCGAATTTTTTAATTTCACTAGGGTCGACGTTCTGTGCTTTAGTCATCATGGTTGTACAACGTTCAATCTGAGTCCTTTAGAGGGGGTCAGTATACTCCAACGTTTGTTCAGGATTAAACAGATTAATCTCGGTTTGCACGTGTTGATTCCTATTTTGCTCAATACTGGCCGAAATATAACCACTAATCAGAAAGATATGGGATGAGTGTGCAAATTCTCGACATTTGATTCATAACCAAACTCACAACCTGATAAAAGGAGAGGGAAAGTGATGCCGAACTGGTGCATTATGTGTTATATTTTTGCACCTTACACGTATCGTAATTACGATCAGATAATAGAGGGATAATGGCTCTATGAGCGATTTAGCTAAAGAGATCACGCCCGTAAACATTGAAGATGAGCTTAAAGGTTCATACCTAGACTACGCGATGTCAGTCATCGTGGGTCGTGCTCTTCCAGATGTGCGTGATGGCCTAAAACCAGTACACCGCCGCGTATTATTCGCGATGAACGTACTAGGCAACGATTGGAACAAACCATATAAAAAATCAGCCCGTGTTGTCGGCGACGTGATCGGTAAATATCACCCTCACGGTGATAGTGCTGTGTACGATACTATCGTACGTATGGCTCAGCCGTTCTCACTTCGTTATATGCTGGTCGATGGTCAAGGTAACTTTGGCTCGATTGATGGCGACTCTGCTGCGGCAATGCGTTACACCGAAGTTCGAATGGCAAAAATTGCCCACGAGCTTTTGGCTGACCTAGAAAAAGATACCGTAGACTACGTACCTAACTATGATGGTACTGAGCAGATCCCAGCGGTTCTTCCGACAAAAATTCCCAACCTATTGGTCAACGGTGCTTCTGGTATCGCAGTAGGTATGGCAACCAACATCCCGCCACATAACCTTGGCGAAGTGATCGATGGTTGCCTCGCATTCATCGATAATGAAGAAATCACGATTGATGAATTAATGGATTACATTCCTGGTCCTGATTTCCCAACGGCAGCACTTATCAGTGGTCGTAAAGGCATCGTAGACGCGTACAAAACAGGTCGCGGCAAAATCTACATGCGCTCAAAAGCTGATATCGAAGTGGAGAAAAATGGTAAAGAAACCATCGTTGTCAGTGAAATTCCTTACCAAGTCAACAAAGCCCGCTTGATTGAGAAGATAGCAGAGCTAGTTAAAGATAAGAAAGTTGAAGGCATCAGCGCGCTACGTGATGAGTCTGACAAAGACGGTATGCGCATCGTTATTGAATGTAAGCGTGATGCTGTGGGCGAAGTGGTCCTGAATAACCTTTACGCTCAAACTCAGCTGCAAACGACTTTTGGTATCAACATGGTGGCGCTAAATAACGGCCAGCCACAGTTATTCAACTTGAAAGATATGTTGAAGTGTTTTGTTGATCACCGTCGTGAAGTAGTGACTCGTCGTACCATCTTCGAACTACGTAAAGCGCGTGAACGTGCGCACATCCTCGAAGGCCTAGCGCTTGCGCTGGCTAACATCGATGAAATCATTGAACTTATTCGTAAAGCCCCAACGCCTGCTGAAGCAAAAGCGGGCCTTATCGCGCGCGGTTGGGATCTAGGTAACGTTTCGGTAATGCTTGAGCGTGCTGGTACTGATGCCGCTCGTCCTGAATGGCTAGAGTCGCAATATGGTGTCCGTGACGGTCAGTACTTCCTAACAGAGCAGCAAGCACAAGCCATTCTAGATCTACGTTTACACAGACTAACAGGTTTAGAGCACGAGAAGATTCTGGGTGAATACAAAACACTTCTAGAAGAAATCGCGGAGCTAATGCACATTCTCGAGAGCACTGAGCGTTTGATGGAAGTGATCCGAGAAGAGTTAGAATTGGTTCGTGATGGCTTTGGCGATGCTCGTCGTACAGAAATCACAGCAGCTAGCCATGACATTGACATGGAAGAGCTGATTGCACGTGAAGACGTCGTAGTTACGCTGTCTCACGGTGGTTACGTTAAGTACCAAGTACTGAGCGACTACGAGTCACAGCGCCGTGGCGGTAAAGGTAAGAGCGCAACGAGGATGAAAGATGAAGACCATATTGATCGTCTTCTAGTGGCGAATACCCACGACAACATCTTATGTTTCTCTACCCGTGGTAAAACATACCGCTTGAAAGTTTACCAACTGCCGCTTGCGAGTCGTACTGCTCGTGGTAAGCCTATCGTGAACATTCTTCCACTAGAAGAAAATGAACGTATCACGGCTATCCTACGCGTAGGTGAGTTCTCAGAAGATAAATTCATCTTCATGGCAACAGGTGACGGTACGGTTAAGAAAACGCCGTTGAATCAATTTGCCAACGTACGTTCAAATGGCCTAATTGCTGTTAACTTGCGTGATGATGATTCATTAATTGGTGTTGATATCACTAATGGTGAAAATGAAATCATGCTGTTCTCGAAAGCGGGTAAAGTTGTTCGCTTTAAAGAGGCAGAAGAAATTCCTGTACTTGATGAAAATGGTAATCCAGTTCTTGATGAGAACGGTCAGCCTGAAATTAGGTTTAAAGGGGTTCGTCCTATGGGTCGTACCGCTTCAGGTGTTCGTGGTATGAAACTGGCAGAAAACGACCAAGTCGTCTCTCTCATCATTCCATCACATGAAGGCGACATACTAACGGTTACAGAGAATGGTTATGGTAAACGTACCGCGCTTAATGAGTACCCGACAAAAGGTCGTGGCACTCAGGGTGTGGTATCAATCAAAGTCTCTGAGCGTAACGGTCCAGTAGTTGGAGCGATCCAGGTCGACGAAGGCGACGAGATGATGATGATCACCGACGCTGGTACTTTAGTTCGTACCCGTGTTTCTGAAGTTAGTCAAGTCGGTCGTAATACTCAAGGTGTGACGTTAATCCGCACAGCAGAAGATGAGTCAGTTGTTGGCCTACAGCGCATCGAAGAAATCGATGAAGCAGAGCTAACAGGTGGTGAAGAAACGGAAGCCACTGAGTCAACTGAAGCAAATACGCAACAGGATGCTCCAGAAACCCCTGCCGTCGATGATGCAGAAGAAGGCAATGAAGAGTAATCTTTTGTCGCTATTCTAATATTAAAAGCCGAGCCTTAAACGCTCGGCTTTTTTGTACCTGTATCAACGCAATTGTGACGGTAAGTTCGAGATTGTTGGTCAACATTTTTGTCGATGGTGTCGAAAGCACGCTCTACATACGGGCGAGTTAATGCCAGCGCGAGCTCGCCTTTCTTAAGCCCTTCAGAACGCGTATCGTGACAATCTGAACAGCCAATAGGATTGACGATTTCAGCCCCCAAGCGGCCCATTTGTCTTCAAAGTAACCGTCGTCACCACGCTCTTCTATCACGCGCGCAAAGTCGGGGCTTTTTCAGCTCCAACAAACCATCGGTATTGGGCCTGAGTTTCATCGCTCGGCGCACCAGTACGTAAGGTTTGGCGTACATCATCTATGGCGTAAAAGTGGTCACGTGCTTTATTGTAATCTTTGGCGAAGCCATAGCCTGCCCACATAAGCACCATGTTTGGATCTTCGCTTAAAGCATCTTCGATATGTTGGCTTTCTGAAGTCGCTTTCCAAGAGTGATATTGGTCAGGATGGTTTTGTTCAAAGACATCATTATAAGGTTCGATGAGAGCTTTATCTTCCGATGCTAACGGAGCGCCGACCAACATTATTTGGCTAGCGAATAAGGCCATAACCGCGGTAGGTATTTCCGTTGTCTCTATTAGTACTTACCGTATTAGCGATAATGCCAATATTGCAATAGTTTTGCTCAATATAGAGGCAAGTTAAGTATTGATAAATGAGACTCGCTATTTTCAGGGTATTTTAATGTCGTACTTTAAATATTTCTATATCACTATTTTCATGTTGGCGTTATTTTCTCCCATTACTAAAGGAGAGCCAATAAAGCAACATGTAGATCTATTTGAGTTCCATTCGATTGAATTGCAGCAGAGAGCAATGTCGCTTGCTAAGACCTTACGTTGTCCGCAATGTCAAAACCAAAACCTTGTAGAATCAAACGCACAGGCCGCGAAAGACTTGAGGCTAAAGGTCTACTCTATGATGAACGAAGGAAGTAGTGAGCAAGAAGTAAAAGATTACTTAGTCGAGCGGTATGGGAATATCGCTCTATATCAACCTCCATTTAATTATGCAACGGCGATATTGTGGATCTTTCCTGTGTTATTTTTTATCCTTTTCGTCTTATTTTCAAAGCGAATGTTAAAGCGTCATTAATGTGATTACTATTCCACTCTGGAAAATAAATTGTGCACTTAACAAGCAGAGTGTTATCATTTTCAACGATTGATGAAGGCTCCGTATTTAGCAAGCTATCAGATTTGAGCTGGATAAGTAATAAAAGAACTAAGTAGGTGTACGCAGTGGATTCAGTTATATCGCAGTTAAAACAGGACTTCTATTCGCAGATTCGTGCATTGCAAACACCGAAACTGCCTCAAGTTACTTCGACTCTCGCCGTGTTAACCGACGAGGAAATTCAAGAACTCGAAGCAGTATGGATAGAGCTTACGGTTTGGAAGCGTAGCCAAACGCATTAAATCTCTTTCCTAACCCCTACTTTTTAAAAAAACCCAGACAGAATTTGTCTGGGTTTTTTTATTGTAGTTTGGCGAAAATGTTATAATATAACATTTCATCCGCGTCGCGAAGTCACCATCGTCTTTGCAGGCCTGAGAGAGTATGATTCATTCAATTGTGATCTCTATATTGAAAAATACGGTATCAATCCCCATAGTTGAGAAGCAATGAGTGAATCCCATGAACGCAATAATAACGAACACGCATCAAGCGCATCAAGCAATAAATCGAGTGAGTATAGATATGGCTGAAGTACGTGCCAGAGTAGATTTTAAAGTCGGGGCTAAAAGTAATATCGATGCTGAAATCCTGTCTTTCCATGGCCTGAAGACAGATAAAGAGCATGTGGCAGTTATCTTCAGGCAAGCGGATAAAACGCAAGAAACGCCTTTAGTACGAATGCATTCAGAATGTCTCACTGGTGACGTTTTTCACTCGTCTCGCTGCGACTGCGGTGAGCAACTAGAAGAAACCATTCAGCGAATGGGCGAGTTCGGCGGCATCATCCTTTACTTACGTCAAGAAGGGCGTGGTATCGGTCTATACAACAAGATTGATGCATATTGCTTGCAAAGCCAAGGAATGAATACCTATGAAGCGAACAACCATTTAGGTTTCGACGATGATCTTAGAGACTTTACCGAAGCTGCGCAAATGTTGGAAGCGTTGGGGATAAGCAAGATTCGACTCGTCACGAATAACCCTAAAAAAATTCGTGAGTTAGCAGAATATGGCATTGAGATCGTCGAGGTTGTCAATACGTCAGCACATATTAAAAAAGATAATGAAAATTACCTTAAAGCGAAGGTTTCTCACGGAAAGCATAAGCTAAAGTTCTAATATAAAAGAGAAAATCAGTTTTTTATATTTGAAAGCCTCATAATAATGAGGCTTTTTTTGTATCTGGGAGTTGCAAAAAAATTGTAAATTTGTATTATCTTGCCAATCTAAGTGTAAATAAGAATAATTAGCACTACTAATCAATAAAATAAATTGTTCAACAAGGATGCTCCTAATGAATGCAAAAAGCGTGTTAGTCCGATCTATAACGGCTTCATTTCTCATTGCCAGTGGTTCTACGGTGGCGGCTCAAGTAACGAAACAACAAGTTGTCGAACATTATGCTGATGTTGCGCACGCGGTCTTCGCTGATTCAGTGACGACAGCGAAGGTACTTGATGAAAAAATCGATGAATTTCTAACCGCTCCGTCTGCTGCAAAGCTTGAAGAAGTAAAGCAAGCGTGGTTTGACTCTCGCGTTCCATACCAACAGTCTGAAGTTTTTCGTTTTGGTAACGCTATCGTTGATGATTGGGAAGGCCAATTGAATGCTTGGCCACTGGATGAAGGTTTAATCGATTACGTGGCCACTGACTACCAGTATGAACTGGGTAACGAAGGTGCAGCGGCAAATATTATCGCGAATACCAGTTTAACGATTGGCGCTTCTCAACTCGACATTGCAAAGATCACCCCAGAACTTATCGCAAACCTGAACGAAATTGGGGGATCTGAAGCGAATGTAGCATCAGGTTATCACGCCATTGAATTTCTACTTTGGGGTCAAGACTTGAACGGTACCAATGCTGGCGCAGGCCAGCGTGCTTATACAGATTTCGTTGTAGGCGCTGAATGTACGAATGGACACTGCGATCGCCGTGGTGAATATCTACAAGCGGCAGCGGATCTTCTAGTGCAAGATCTGGAATGGATGGAAAAACAGTGGTCTGCGGATATCAAAGATAATTACCGCCAAGCGCTTATATCTGATTCTGCCGATAATGGGTTACGTAAGATGCTATTCGGCATGGGATCTCTAACGTTAGGTGAGCTGGCGGGTGAGCGTATGAAAGTGGCTTTAGAAGCGAACTCGACAGAAGATGAACATGATTGCTTTTCTGACAATACGCACAACTCTCATTACTACAATGAGCAAGGCATCTATAACGTTTACACTGGCTTGTACAAACGTGAAGATGGCACGTTACTTTCTGGGCCAAGCATTGCCGATTTAGTGGCGCAGCAAGATAAGCAAGCAGCAAAAGAAATTCAGAAGCAATTCGACGTTACACGCCATCAAGTTGGTGAGCTTGTCACATCTGCTGAAAAGAATGGTCAGCATTTTGACCAGTTGATTGCAGCAGGCAATACGCAAGGTAACGCGTTAGTGAATGACGCAATCATGTCGCTAGTCGCTCAAACGGGCGCCATTGAACGCGCCGCGGGTATTGTTGGTATCGATAGCCTAAGTCCAGATACTGCTGATCACGAGTTTTAATCCGACAACCCAATAGATAAAGGGTTCTTTTTGAACCCTTTATTGTTTGAGCTCGTGGTATCCCTCCTGTTGTATTTTTTGAGCAATGATATGAAACCATACTTAATTTCGGCGATAGCCGTGTTCCTTTCTTGTTCTGCTATGGCTTACGACGTTAGGTCTGGCGGTAAAACCAGTGTTAAAAAAGAAGGCGCAAACGCCTATTCGCTCCCAGCTGCCAATCTTCCAATGAGCAAACGTCTTGATTTCAGTGTAGGCAATAGCTTTTTTAGAAACCCTTGGGTGCAAGCACCTGCTTCTACTGATGCGCGTGATGGATTAGGGCCGTTGTTTAATACCAATGGTTGCCAAAACTGTCATATCAAAGATGGTCGCGGTCATCCGCCGGAATCTGGCGATACTCATGCAGTGTCAATGTTAGTACGTTTAAGCATCCCAGCGATGACAGCGGAGCAAAAGCAAGCTTACATCAAAAATGGTGTGATTCCGGAACCAACCTATGGTGATCAATTGCAAGACTTTGCTCTTCAAGATCAAAAACCGGAAGGAAAGATAGACATTACCTATACAGATGTTCCGGTACAGTTCGAAGATGGCACGACCGTTATATTAAGGAAGCCAAATTTGAAAATTACCCACTTGGGTTATGGTGAAATGCATCCTGATACCCAGTTTTCTGCCCGTGTTGCGCCGCCGATGATCGGTTTAGGACTACTAGAAAGCATTCCAGACGCAACGCTATTTGCTTGGGCGGATGAGCAAGATGTCAACCACGATGGGATTTCAGGTAAGGTTAATCGAGTCTGGGACATCGAAAAAGGAGACTTGGCAGTTGGCCGCTTTGGCTGGAAAGCCGGACAACCGACACTGATGCAACAAAACGCTGCGGCGTTTAATGGTGATGTGGGTTTGACGAGCCACTTATTTCCTCAGCAAAATTGCACATCGAATCAAACTATTTGTGACGATATGCCAAATGGTGGGGCGCTGGAAGTCAGTCAAAACATTCTCGATTTTGTTGAGTTTTATAGTCAACACCTAGCGGTACCGACTCGTCGTAATGTCAACGAGCCTAATATCCAGTTAGGGCAGCAGATTTTCTCTGCATCTGGTTGTGAAAGCTGCCACAAGACCAACGTGAAGACGGCGAAGCGCAATGGTTTACCAGCACTGTCTGAACAAGAGATCCATCCTTATACCGACCTGTTACTCCACGATATGGGAGAAGGGCTTGCGGATCACCGACCTGAGTATCTTGCGGATGGTCGAGAGTGGCGCACGCCAGCGCTATGGGGAATCGGTTATACCAAAGAAGTGAGCCGTCATACGTACTTTTTACATGATGGTCGTGCTCGTAACTTAATGGAAGCGGTACTTTGGCATGGTGGTGAGGCTGAAACGGCCAAACAAAATGTATTAGCGCTTAGTAAGAAAGAGCGTGATGCACTGATTGCATTTTTGAACTCCTTATAAGGAATCGACCGTGAAAAAAATGATGTTAGCAAGTACGGTCGCCGTGACTGTAGGCTTGGTGGGTTGCCAATCGAGCACAAACTTAAATGGTGCTCAGCCTGATACAACGAGTCATATCTCTCAAGGTGTGTATGAAGTTGAGTTTCAATCGGCACACAAGTTTTTAGCACAAACCGCCCAGCTAAAACGGGACTTAACTGCTTATTGTTCTTCAGAGATGAAAGATGATGTACCTGCGAAGCTGCAATGGCATGAATCCATGCTCGCTTGGATGGCACTCCAAGGTCAAGAGCGTGGCCCAGCGACCGCGTTAAAACAAGGATGGAGCGTTCAGTTTTGGCCCGACAAGAAAAACACCACAGGGCGTAAAATGTCGGTGTTAACCAAATCGAATCTCATCTGGACAGCCGACCAAATTTCAGCTCAAAGCGTGACAGTGCAAGGTTTAGGCGGGTTGGAGTGGTTACTTTACGATAACGCATCGACGCTTGCTACAAATCACAATACTTGCATGACGGGCATGGCTATCGCTGAAAACCTTCACAATAAAGCGCAGGTCATTGCCACGGCTTGGGCACAAAACCCTTGGAAATCAATGCAGCTGACAGAGTGGGAGTCAGAGTACATCTCTCTGCTTTCTAATCAGCTGGATTACAGTATGAAGAAATTAAGCCGGCCCTTGGCGAAAATTGGCCAGCCTCGCCCCTATTTTTCTGAGTCTTGGCGCTCGGGAACGTCACTGTCAAATTTAAAGGCGAACCTTGAAAGCTTAAAGGTCCTCTATTTTGCGAATGGTAATGGTTTGGATGCGTTGTTAAGAAAGCAAGATAAAGCACCGTTGGCGAACCGTGTTGCGCGTCAGTTTGAGTTGACTTTAGAGACGTGGCCTGAAGAGGCAAGCCTTTTTTCGGCACTGCAAACTAAAGATGGTTATCGCATGGTGTTGTCACAATATAACAAGCTTGAGCAACTGAAATACCTTATCCATGAAGAGGTTGCTATCGAACTTGGCGTAGTCATAGGATTTAATGCAACCGATGGTGACTGATCAAACTCGACGAACGCTACTAAAAGCGGCGTTGCTTGGAGCTGGAGTTCCTGCTATGCCTTTTGGCTGTGCTTCTACTGCTTATCGACAACCAGCTTTGATTGGTTGCTCGATCATCGGGCGCGATAAATACGCAGCGGTGGTCGCGGATGAGCATGGTATGCCGATTTCAACGCTGCCGATTCCGGATCGCGGACACGGTGTGGCCACTAATCCGCAAGGACATGCGGTGGTATTTGGCCGCCGCCCCGGAACATTTTTTATGGTATTTGACTATCGCACCGAGCAAATGGTTAAGCTTCAACTCGCAAAGTCAGAGCGGCATTTTTATGGGCATGGCGTTTATTCTCACGATGGTGATTATTTGTTCGCAACAGAAGGAGAGCGGGGCACAAGCCGAGGGATTATTGGTGTCTATGATGTACAAAAACAATATCAAAAGATTGATGAATTAACGAACTTTGGTATTGGCCCTCATGAAGTGATCATGATGCCCGACGGTACATTAGCGATTGGTGTTGGTGGTGTGCATACTAATGGTCGCGAACCGCTAAACTTAGCAAGCATGACGCCAACCTTGAGCTACTTGTCACAAGATGGAGCGTTGCTTGACCAAGCCTCTTTACTGGATCACAAGCTCAGTATTCGCCATTTAGCCCATGATGGCTCAGAAACCGTACTGTGCGGGCAGCAATATCGTGGTGAACCTGATGAATACCCTGCGCTTCTTGCTATGCATACCCGAGGTGGCGAGATGCAAACACTGCAAGCAGAGCCTGAAGAATGGGCGCGTTTCAATCATTATGTTGCAAGCATTGCCGCGACAGAAGATTGGATACTGGCGACATCGCCACCTGGTAGTTGTTACGGTATTTGGTCAAAGGGGACAGGCAAGCTCGTGGAATTAAATGCACTACCTGATGCATCAGGTGTCGTGATCTACGGAGATGAATTTAGGATAAGCTCAGGTGCAGGTAAAGCCGTTGAGCAGAGGCCAAATGAATTTAAAAGCACGATTTTTAGCGGTATCCAATGGGATAATCACTGGTCAAAAATCGTTTAAAAAAGGTCAAGTTATCGTCCGATATTGAAGAAGTAGCGTCAATTTACCTTGCGGTATTCTTAATTTTAAACCTGCAAGCGGTGAGATGTTTGCCATACTTTTCATTGTGGTTCAAGTAACGCAATGGTGGTTTCAGTGTTTGCTAGAGTTTTAATAATGACGGCGCTTATGATGCCGCTTTGCAGTTTTTCTAGCGCGTCTGTCGCAGTTTCCTTTGAAGCTTCAGCCCAAACGAAGCAAGAGGGAGCAGTGCAACAGCTGTCATTAGAAAAACTGATCCATTACCCAGAGGTGATTGATCGATTATATCAAAGTACCAACTATCGCCTGAATTGGGAAAATGAAAGTGATGTGGAAGAGCTCATTTTTCAAATGAATCTTGTTGCGCTTGCTGATGTCACTAAAGAGTTTGAAAATCAACTCTACCGAATAAATCAAGTGAAATGGCAAGGGGATAACCTCGACTTTGATTTGGTGATGACCGACTCTCTGCTGTTGTATCTCAGTTACCTTGAACAACTCCCTCAAACAGGCGTCAGCTGGCTGTTTGCAAAACAAGCTCATGTCACGCTTCCTGCACCGAGTATCGACATTCTGTCAGTGCTTAGTAATGAAATCACCGTAGGTAAGCTTGGCCTATTTCTAGCGAGTCTTCGCTCTCCATTGCAAATGGATGAGACGTTTTACTCCGCCTATTCATCGCTATTAGAACATACTCAATATCAATACCCTCTATATGAACAAACAGGTTTAGCACGTGTGGGTGATCCACTAGAAAATAAGCCGCTGCTGGCTGAAAGAATGGAAGTGGTAGGGGTAGATGTCAGCCAGTTAGATTTAACCACGCAACGCTATGATGAGACGTTAGAACAGGTTGTAAAAGAGTTTCAACGAATTCATGGCTTAAAACAAGATGGTGTGATCGGCCCTAATACAATTCGATGGATAAACTTTTCTCCGCAACAACGATTACATTTATTGGCGTTGAATGCCGAACGTTCGCGGATTTGGTCCAAAGCGCGAGACAACGTGGTATTTGTCAATGTTCCTGGTTACGAAGTGACTTACTGGCACGATGGCCAACCCCTCTTTGAATCTAAAGTGGTGGTGGGTAGAGCATCAAGAAAAACCCCCATTATGACCGGGACATTAGATTCCGTTATTCTAAACCCAACTTGGAATGTGCCATGGAAGATCATGGTGAAAGACATCATTCCGAAAGTGAAACGCAACCCAATGTATTTGATGGAACATAACATTCAAATCATCCACTCTTGGACATCCAACCAAATTATCGACCCTACGACCATCAATTGGGCGACGGTGAACCCAAGAGCATTCCCTTATCGGATGCGACAAACTTCCGGTTTTCACAATGCATTAGGGTTGTATAAATTCAACATGCCAAACCCTCAAGCCATTTACCTGCATGATACGCCTAGTAAAAACTTGTTCGAGCAAGACAGAAGAGCGTTTAGTTCTGGTTGTGTCCGCGTAGAAAATGCCGATCAGCTTGCTGAACTTTTGTTTAAAGCACAAGGACTAGAAGCCCGCTTGGCGAAGAAGCGGGAAAGCGCTAACCGACCAAATACGTCGGTTCCATTGGCAGAGCGGATTCAAGTGCATATTATTTATCAAACAGCATGGCTTGAAGAAGGGACGCTCTATTACCGCGACGATATTTATCAATACGATCATCGAGGTTGATACACTCAAAAAATTTAACGAAAATTTACAAAAGAGAAAATAGCTTTATCGTTCAATCATTAACCAAAACTGAACTGGGCTTTACTAAACGCTGGTCACGTTTATGCGTTTGACGTGACGATTGGGTTTGGGTAATGTCCGCTGCCTATTTGGTTACTGAGCATTATTTTTAAAATGGTAAGTCGTAATTTTTCCCGCCGAGATTTCCTTAAAATCACCGCTGGTGGCGTTGTATTAGCGTCTACCATGCCAGCCCTTTCATGGGCTTCGCTTCCGGATAAACCGCGCGTGTTGGCGATGAATAACCTTAATACTGGAGAGCTACTCGAAACGTGTTACTTCGATGGTAAAGGTTACATCAATGATGAATTACAAAAGCTGAATGAGTTTTGTCGTGATCATAGACGTAATGAAGTGCATCCAATGGATCGACGTTTATTCGACCAGATTACTCAAATTCAAAAGTTGATTGGTACTGAATCTGAAGTCGTCGTGATTTCTGGTTACCGCGCTCCTGCGACCAACGCTTCTCTACGTCAAGGTTCTCCGGGAGTAGCAAAGAAGAGTCTTCATATGGAAGGTAGGGCGATAGATTTCCGTCTCGATGGTGTGAAATTGTCCGATGTTCGTGATGCTGCGATAAGCTTGAAAGCAGGTGGTGTCGGTTACTACCCAAGTAGTGATTTTATACATATTGACACTGGGGCGGTGCGCTCTTGGTAAGTGATGTAGCGGCTTCTGCAAGTCTTGAAGTCACCTAGGGTTAGTGTCATAGTTGCCGCAGTTTTTAACGCAAATTTGTTTGGAAATAGGTTTTCTATGGCTCTGAAATATCAAGTTGTCCCAGTGACAGCTTTTTCTCAAAACTGTTCAATTGTCTGGTGTGATGAAACAATGAAAGGCATTGTGGTTGACCCAGGCGGTGATGAAAAGCAGCTTGCAACGTTGATCAAAGAGCTTGGTGTCGAGGTCGTCAATTTGGTGCTCACACATGGTCACTTGGATCATGTCGGGGGCACAGAACCGCTGGCAGCCATGCTCGGTAGTCCTGAGATCGTTGGCCCTCACAAGGCAGATAATTTCTGGCTGCAAGGTTTAGAAGGGCAGAGCCAGATGTTTGGTTTCCCACTGACTGAAGCATTTGAACCACACCACTGGCTGAATGAAGGTGACGTTGTCACGTTTGGTGGGCAGGCATTAAAGGTGCTTCATACTCCGGGTCACACACCAGGTCATGTGGTTCTTTATAGTGAAGAAGCACGTTTGGCATTTGTTGGTGATGTTCTTTTCAATGGTAGTATTGGTCGTACGGATTTTCCTCAAGGGGACTTTAATACCTTGATTCGCTCGATTAAAGAAAAGCTTTGGCCATTGGGTAATGATGTCACGTTTATACCTGGTCACGGTCCGCAATCCACATTTGGTCATGAACGCAAAACAAACCCGTTTGTTGCCGATGAGATGCCAATCTACTAAAGCCTGTTCCGAATGACGGTCAGTTAGCACTAATCTGGCTCGGCGGCCGCTAAGTATCGTCGAGTCAATCCCACAAACTCTTCCGCTTCTCGGTCGAGGTCACTGGCAGAAATAAACAGGTCATAACCGTAAAAGCCTCGCTGATATTTCATCCTATTGGCTAACATGGCAAGTAGGCCTTTGTATTGGACCCCATTGCGGTTGATATAAGGTTTGGGGTCAAGCACCATATCTTCAAATTTCTCTTCACATTGATTTTGTCTCGCACCTAAATAGAGTAACGCGCGCTGACCTAAGAGGATTTCAGTTGCTATACGTGGGCAAATTGAATCTAAATAAGGCGAATAATTTTTTAGACGTATCCCTATCCAAGGCAATGGCTGGTGCCATCCATCTTGTTGGTAACTGCAAATACCAATCGATTCAACGTTTCGCCAGCGTATTACCCATCCACCTTTGAATAAGTGTTGTTGAAAGTGTGAAGCGGTAAGTGTGAAAGCGACTTGGCTCTTTTTGATCATCAAGATGGCGAAGCCAACAATCACGGTCATCAACATCACGGATAATATTGCTTGTTTCCATCCAGGTGACAGTATCACTAAAAACAGAGTGATCAGTGCAACAAGCAACAAAATCAGTTTATTGATCGGGGAGTCAGATTTGAAGTGTGAATTTGTCAGATGAAGCGTTTGCATGCTTTTATCCTCGTTGAACACTAGCGTGAAGACTTCCGTTTCTTTTTATGCACTTTTATTCATTAGGCGAGCAAAGAAACCTCTGTCTTTATACCCAGTATTCAATAAATCCGTTCACAAAATAACTGGTTAAATTGTAGACGTTCTAAGCTTTGTGCGTATTTTTCATCGCGTTTCGCCGCTAAAACCTACAAATTGTTTGTAAATTTTGATATAAAACGCGCTTCAAATTTTCATCCCTGCTGAGATGCAGTGAACTGGAGAAATATTCAATGAGACTTGCTCATAAGCGTAAAGTGCAGATGAAACTGCAAAAACGCATTAAAGCGACAGTAGCTAACTTAGCTGTAGTATCTAAAGCAGCAGCAAAACCTGTTGTGGAAAAAGCAGTAGCTGAGAAGAAAGTAGCTGCAGCGCAAACTGTTGATGTTGCCCTTACTCCTAAGCAACAACAAGTATTAGACATCGTTGTAGCAAATGCTGAAGGCATCAACCCTAAAGGCATCGGTTTAGCTGCAGGTCAAGAAGACACTAAAGCGGCATCCTGGGCTACTGGCGCACTGAAGAAGCTTCTTGAAGATAACCTAGTTCAAAAAGAGCAGTTAGTAGGTAATAAAGTTATTTACAAAGCAGTTTGATTACCGCTACCGTTCTGTTTCTAATACCTCGACGATCGGCGGGGTATTTTTTTGCCTTAACTTCTGGCTTTCTTTATCTCAACAAACTCAATTCTAGAGGCTTAGATAAGGGCTTTGTCACGTTTTTTTTAATATTATGTAAATTCTTTAATGAAAGAATACGTACGTACTCTTTTTGAAGTTCGCTCCAGGATAAGATTCCAATTTATTGATTTTATTTAAATAGAGATATGGTGTTATTTATATATTGCGTATTAATACGTAATACTAATGGATAATAAGTCTTTTAGTAAAAAGCGAAATTCAGTGTTCATGCTTATTTCGCATTGGACAACATTGTTACATCTTTTATAACGAATACACCTAATCCTTGAAATGGATGACAACGATAACTCTGGTGATAAAGGACGTGAACAATGAGTCTAATTAAAAAATCTTTAAAGCGAGTGCTCAAAATAACCGCTGTCGTCGCAGCTATGACTGTCGTGACGACTTCTGTGAGTGCGGCTGAAAAAGTCTACCGCTTAAAGCTTGCTGAAACGTGGGGCCCCAACTTCCCAATTTTTGGGGATGCAACGAAAAATATGGCAAAAATGGCAGAGGAGATGTCTAACGGGCGCCTTCAAATCCGTATTGACTCTGCTAACAAACACAAAGCGCCTTTTGGTGTGTTTGACATGGTTAAGTCTGGCCAATACGACATGGGTCATTCGGCCTCTTATTATTGGAAAGGAAAGGTTCCAAACACACTTTACTTCACTTCTATGCCTTTCGGAATGCTACCGACAGAACAGTATGCGTGGTTTTATTACGGTGGGGGTATGGAACTGATGGAAAAGGTGTACTCGCCGCATAATCTAATGTCTTTCCCTGGCGGTAATACGGATACACAGATGGGAGGATGGTTCCAAAAAGAGATCAAATCCGTTGAAGACCTTAAAGGTTTGAAAATGCGCATTCCGGGTTTTGCTGGTGAGATCTTGGCTGAGCTAGGTGCAAAACCAACCAACATTGCACCGGGCGAGTTATATACTTCGTTAGAGCGCCGTACAATCGATGCGCTGGAGTGGGTTGGCCCATCGTTAGACTTACGTATGGGTTTCCACAAAATCGCGCCATATTACTACATAGGTTGGCATGAGCCTGCAACAGAGCTTCAGTTCTTAGTCAACCAGCGTACTTGGAATCGACTACCTGACGATCTGAAAGCAATTTTACAGGTAGCGATGAAAACGGCCGCTTACGACATGTACACCCAGTCTAAACACGAAAGTGGTAAAAACTGGACCTCTATCCAGTCGGAATATCCAAATGTTGAAGTAAAAGACTTCCCGCCAGAAGTGGTGTCTGCATTACGAGAGGCAAATGATCGTTTGCTGCAAGAGCACGCAGACAAAGATGCTCTGGCAAAGGAGATTCAAGAGTCTCAAGCGAACTATTTAAAGCAAGTTCGCCCTTGGTCAGATATTTCACATCGAGCTTACTTAAACAGCCAAGCACAATAAGCACTGCACTAACGGGCTAGCCTTGGTATGGCTAGCCTGAATTCAGCTCAAGGAAAAACTTTCGTTGAGAAGATTGCAAATACTGATCAAAGTAAGTGGTGCGGCATTGGTAGAAAGAATACTGAAGGTTAAGGCAGAACTTTTCGATAAGTAGTGATTCTACAATCAAAGGCTTCAACGTCGTTACCTCGTGTTTTCAAAAGCTTGGATGACCCGCAAGACTTACGGTGATTGATATAAAAAGTGCTCCATAACACAGTGGAGCACACCCACACGTTCCACGGAGTTCGGAATGAGAAGCCTTATTTATATTGAGCGACTATTTAACCGCTTCGGTGATTTTCTGGGGTGGTTGTCCAGTATCCTCTTCATTTTGTTGTTAGCAAACGTGGTGTACGACGTTGTGATGAGATACGTGTTCAATGACGTGTCGATTGCCTTTCAGGAGATGGAGTGGCACTTGTTCTCTGCGGTATTTCTGCTTGGGGTCCCATACGCGATTAAATCGGGTGGTCACGTACGAGTCGACATTTTTTATGAACGCTTGTCTTACAAAGCGCAATCGGTCATCGACATCATAGGCACACTTTTTTTTCTTTTTCCTTTTTGTTTATTGGTGGCTTGGTTTGGTATCGATTTTGCCAAAGAAAGTTACGCGCTAGGGGAGACGTCCGGCGATCCTGGCGGCTTGCCTTATCGCTGGATTATTAAAGCGATGATACCGCTGTCGTTTTTCTTTATGGCGGTCAGTGGCATTGGGTTGCTGCTGCATTCGATTAATAAAATTGTTAACCCTCATCTTATCTATGCCGGTAATAACGGTAAGTCGTAAAAGGAATTCATGATGATCGGTATAGTGATGTTTTTTGTCGCGTTATTTGCGCTTCTACTCGGGTTCCCTGTTGCGTTTACTTTTGGTGGGATCGCATTGATTTTCGGTGTTTGGGCTGAAGGCGTAGAAATGTTTGCGTTCATGCCATATCGTATTCAATCCATCATGGAAAACACGGTGCTAATGGCCGTCCCACTGTTCGTTTTTATGGGGTTGGTGTTACAGAAAACGAAACTGGCAGAACAATTGCTCGAGTCCATGGGACGTCTGTTCGGAGGCGTACGTGGTGGTATCGCGATTTCGACCGTATTGGTTGGTGCATTGCTCGCCGCCTCAACGGGTGTGGTTGGGGCATCAGTGGTTGCAATGGGGTTGATTTCGTTGCCAGTCATGCTGAAATACAATTACGACAAAGGGTTGGCATGTGGAACCATTTGTGCGTCCGGCACTTTAGGTCAAATTATTCCACCTTCTATCGTGTTGATCCTGCTTGGTGATGTTCTTGGGGTTCCTGTCGGGGACCTTTTCCAAGCGGCTATCTGGCCAGGTATTATTTTAGTGGTCGCCTATGTAATCTACATTCTTATTTATGCCAAGTTGAACCCTCAAGCGGCGCAAGCGATTGAACGTGATGAGTCTATCAGCCGTAAGCAAGAGGTGTTTAAGGCACTGAAAGCCGTGATACCACCATTGGCATTAATTATCGTGGTTCTGGGCTCTATCTTCGCTGGGATTGCAACACCGACCGAGTCTGCTGCGCTTGGTGGTGCTGGCGCGATAGTATTGTCACTGCTGTATAAGCAGTTTAGTTGGTCGATGGTTTACGACGCTTCGAAAGAAACCGTTAAAGTGACAGCAATGGTCTTTGCTATCTTACTTGGGGCGACAGCGTTTTCCATGGCGTTCACCTACACAGGTGGTGATTACCTAGTTGAAGAGTGGATGCTAGAGTTACCGGGTGATAAGTGGGGTTTTCTTATTATCACTATGGTTGTGATTTTGATTTTGGGCTTCTTTATAGACTTCGTCGAGATCTGTTTCATCATTGTGCCGATAATCGCTCCTGTCGCTGAACTCATGGGGATCAACATGACTTGGTTTGCGATACTTGTTGCGATGAATTTACAAACGTCCTTCTTAACGCCTCCATTTGGTTTCAGTTTATTTTATCTAAAAGGCGTAGCACCTACGGGCGTGACAACGCGAGATATTTACAAAGGCGTAATGCCGTTTATCGCTATTCAAGTTGTTGTGCTGGCTTCACTGCTCTTTTTTCCAGGCTTTTATGGCATGAGTTAAACAATGGGTGGGAATAAAAGCGATTTTGTGAACTGAGAGTTTTCACCTTTCAAAGCAAGTTGATAAGCTGCTGATGATTACTATATCCAAATAACTTCAAGATGCTCGGTTGTTCTGAACTCGGCGTCTTGAGTTTATTTTGGGTATAGGCAGCGTTTCATGGAGGGAAGGGATGCCTCTTAAAGCAAAATTAATTCTGTTAACACTGATACCGGTGGTATTGGTGTCCGCCAGTATCAGTTGGATTTCTATCTATCAAACCAAAACGCTTGGTACTAGAGAGGTAGAAATTTTTCATCAAAACTTGATCCAATCAAAAGAAGCGGCGTTAAAAGATACCGTAGACGTAGCATTTGATTCGATCTCTCATATCTATGACGATCAAACCCTAGAGAAAACTACCGCTAAAACACGTGTGAAGGCCATTTTAAATCGTTTAAGTTACGGCTCGGATGGTTATTTTTTTGTATACGACAAAAACGGTACTAACCTCGTTCATCCCGTTTTGCCTGAGTTAGTCGGAGAAAACCTGCTTCATTTACAAGATGAAAATGGAGACCGTTTAATCGAGGCATTGTTATACCAAGCACAATCGGGTGGTGGATTTCATCAATATTTATGGCAAAAACCCTCTACAGGAGAGGTGGTCCCCAAACTCAGTTATGCTGCTTGGCTTGAAAAGTGGGAGTGGATGATTGGCACAGGGCTGTACATTGAAGATGTGAGCCAAGAGATCGCCGATATGCGCGCTGCTGTGAATCAAAACATCGAAACAACCTTTTTCTCAGTAGTGATGATATTAGCCGTGACGGTGGCAGTCATCATTGTTCTTACTTTAGCGATTAATTTGCATGAACATCGCCTTGCCGATAAAAACCTCAAAGAGTTAGCACATAAAACCGTTATGTTTCAGGAGGATGAGAAAAAGCATCTTGCGCGTGAGCTCCATGATGGCATTAATCAGTTGTTAGTTTCCAGCAAATGCCATTTGGATTTAATGAGTCACCGATTGGAAGATGAAAAGCTTAAAGCGCACCTAGACAAATCACAACGGTCCTTGGTGACGGCGATAAACGAGGTGAGGCATATTTCCCACCAACTGCGCCCGAGTGCTCTGGATGATATTGGTTTGGAGGCAGCATTGACGACTTTATTGCAGGACTTTCATTCGCACTCCAGAATTGATATCGAAAATCACTTTGATATCCAACAGTATAAATTGACCTCGGAAGTGGCCACCACCTTGTATCGGGTCGCTCAAGAGTCTCTGAATAACATTGAAAAACACGCTAGAGCGAAAAAAGTCACCGTTATTTTGCAAAAAATGGGCAATATGCTGCAATTACTCATACGTGATGATGGTGTTGGCTTTGTGGTCAACCAAGCCGTGCATCAGCAAGGCATTGGGTTGAGAAACATGCAAGAACGTGTTGAGTTTATAGGTGGGGAGTTTGAGCTTATGAGTGAACTTGGATTAGGGACAGAAATTACCGTGCTGCTGAATTTGGATGAGTTAGTTTATGGATAAACCGATTAGCGTGGTGATTGTCGATGATCATCAAGTCGTATTAGATGGATTTATGGCACGTTTGGAGTTGGAGACTGATATTGAGGTTCTCGGCACCGCCAGTAATGGTTTAGAAGCGATTGAGGTCGCGAAGCACCTCAGGCCGGATGTTATTCTTATGGATATCAGCATGCCCATAATGAACGGCATTGAAGCAACGGGCGTTATCAAAGAGGAGCGGCCAGAGAGCAAAATACTCATGCTGACAATGCATGACAATCGTGAGTACATCATGAAAGTAATGCAAGCCGGTGCGGTCGGGTATATGTTGAAGGAGATTTCGGCCGACAAGATGGTACAAGCGATCAAAACGGTCAATCAAGGTTCGACTTACTTTTGTGAGTCGGTCACGCAGACGTTATTTACTCAAGAAGTCCTGCCTGCTAACCAAAAAACCAATCCTCTTAGCCGCAGAGAAGAAGCGGTACTTAAGCTAGTCGCCCAAGGGAACAGCAGCAAAAAAATCGCGATATTATTGAGTATTAGCTATCGAACGGTAGAGACGCATCGGCATAACATCAAGCATAAGCTGGATTTGCACTCGACGGCTGAGTTGGCGAAGTATGCGTTTGAGATGGGGCTAACTGAATAGTGCTCGCTAAATGCGAGCACTCGGTGGAGAAGAAGAACTTAATCTAATTTTGTAATGCTACCGAGCTCTAGCATTGGGGCGACATCGAAATCTTCAGCGTTCATCATAGTTGAGATGCGCTGAACCGAAGAAAGCAGTAAAGTTTGTTCCCATTCTGCTAGTTTTTGGAATCGGCGAATGAAGTGTTCTTGCAACGGAGTTGGTGCTTGTCTTAATGCCTCTTGGCCTTTCTCGGTCAATACAGCATGCACTTTACGTTTATCCTGAACACTGCGTTGGCGCTCAACGAACTGGCCTCTTTCTAGGCGATCTAGGATCGTCGTCGCGGTCGCTTGGCTCATATTCGTGTGGCTAGACAACTGTTTGATAGTTACGTTATCTAAATCGTTGATAGCACGCATTAATATTAACTGTGGAGCGGTCAATCCAGATTCTTTGCTCAGTTTTTTAGAATGTAAATCAATAGCGCGGATGATCTGACGAATCGAGACCAATACTTCTTCGTACTTTTCCAATTTTTTCATCCAGTCTGTAAGGTACATTTAACGAGGCGACACTAACTTAAATACGCCCTTATTTAAAGGGGGGTCTTCAAAAATTACCGCTACAATCTTAAGTAGCTTCTTTACTTTATTTTCATTGCGTCATGCATGTGCAATAGAAAGACCTAAATTATTATAGCAATAAATGTTTGTGGTCTAACTATTGTGGCAAAGGTTTGTACTTTTGGTAGAGGAAATTTCTACTTGAAAAGTAAGTTATCGGATTTTTTCATAGCGAAAGATAGACAAAAACGTTTCAAGTGATAGGATCTTGCGCTTTCACGAGGCGCAAAACGTATCGTGTTCGAATGATTTTTTGTTTGGTGCGTAAAAAATAGTACAAAAATAGAGAGGAACGATGACAAAAGGTATAGATAAGTACAGTATCGATAGTACCGACTATACGGTAGGTCAGGACAACGTTCAAAAATGGGGTTTTGATGTTCACAATCCTGTTTTTGGTATTAGTGCAGGTTTAATTGCGCTGTTTCTTGTCGCTGCATTAGTGTTAGATCCACACACCGCAAAGACGGTACTTGACGGGCTTAAGTGGAAGATCATTGGCTCATTCGATTGGTTGTTCATTATTGCAGGTAATATTTTCGTTATTTTCTGTTTGGCACTTATCGTCTCCCCAATGGGTAAAATCCGTTTAGGTGGTAAGGATGCCGTCCCTGATTACTCATTTATGTCATGGCTTGCCATGCTTTTTGCTGCAGGTATGGGTATCGGCTTGATGTTCTGGAGTGTTGCAGAACCGGTTGCTTACTTTACGGGTTGGTACGAAACCCCATTAGGCGTCGAAGCAAATACACCAGAAGCGGCTAGGTTGGCGTTAGGTGCAACCATGTACCACTGGGGTCTTCACCCATGGGCAATCTACAGCGTTGTAGCACTTTCTTTAGCATTTTTCGCCTACAACAAAGGCCTACCGTTATCAATGCGCTCGATCTTCTACCCACTGCTGGGCGACCGTGCATGGGGTTGGGCAGGGCACATTGTCGATATCTTAGCCGTACTAGCGACGCTGTTTGGTTTAGCAACATCATTAGGCCTTGGTGCTCAACAGGCAGCAAGCGGTATTCACCATGTGTTTGGTGTGGAGCCCGGTCTAGGGTTACAAATTGTTGTTATTACTGTTGTCACTCTACTTGCGGTTGTTTCTGTGTTACGCGGTATTGATGGTGGTGTTAAAGTCATCAGTAATATCAACATGGTCGTGGCTTTTTTACTACTGATTCTCGTTGGGTTAATTGGCTGGGCTGCAAGCTTGGGTTCAATTCCTACGACGCTGATGGCGTACATAGAAAATATTATTCCGCTAAGTCAGCCGTTTGATCGGACTGATGAAGCATGGTTCCAAGGTTGGACGGTATTCTACTGGTCTTGGTGGATTTCATGGTCACCATTTGTCGGTATGTTCATTGCACGTGTATCTCGTGGTCGCACGGTACGTCAGTTCATTACTGCTGTATTACTTGTACCAACCGCAGTGACGGTGATCTGGATGTCAGTGTTTGGTGGCTTGGCCATTGAGCAAGTTGTCGACAAAGTTGGTGACTTGGGCGCTAATGGTTTAACCGATGTTTCACTGGCTATGTTCCAGATGTTTGATGCTTTACCATTCGGTAGCTTGCTATCTATCATTGCGATTGTTCTGGTATTGGTATTCTTTATCACCTCTTCAGATTCAGGCTCACTGGTCATCGACAGCATCACGGCTGGTGGTAAAGTGGATGCACCTGTGCTGCAACGTATTTTCTGGGCATTCATGGAAGGTGCAATTGCGGTTGCTCTGCTATGGATTGGTGGCTCGGAAGCGGTTCAGGCCCTACAGGCTGGTGCAATATCAACAGCATTGCCATTCACCTTTGTTCTGCTTGCAATGTGTGTAAGCTTATTAATGGGAATGAGAACCGAGCGTCAGTAACTTGGTCATTTTGTCTGAGAAACAAATAGTTAAAAGCCAGCGTATCGCTGGCTTTTTTGTGTGTGGTTTTTATGACGCACAGACAAAAAAATGTCACATTAAAGTTCAAGCATTACAAAGAGTTAATGTGTTATTGTGTTTTCTTTAAATTTAATGAATAGTCATGAAAAAGTGTGTATTATTCACACACCTTAACTGTTCTCCCAACTCAAAAAATATAAATATGAATTTATCATTAAAACAAAAGCTTATTGGCGCAAGCCTTTCTGCTGTTGTTGTGATGGCAACAGCACTTACTTGGTTGTCGGCTGGTCAATTGTTTGATCAGACTCGTTCAGGTGTCTATTCACGTGCACAAAGCCTAAGTACAACGGCGTCAGAAGGAATTTCTGATTGGGTCAATATCCGCAAAGATATTGCTACGGCATTCAACGACTACTCGACAGAGCAAGATGTTGTGCCTTTCTTACAACAAGCTCGTAAATCTGGTGGTTTTGACGATATATTCCTAGGTACGCCTAACGGTGACATGTATCGCTCTCATCCTGAGCGTAACCGTGCTGATTATGATCCGCGCACCCGTCCTTGGTATAAAGATGCCAATGCAGCCGGTAAGCAGATCATCACTGCCGCTTATCAAGATGCAATTACGAATGCACTTCTCGTGACCATTGCTGAGCCAGTCATGAAAAATGGCCAGTTTATTGGAGTGGTAGGGGCAGACGTACTGATCGATCAACTTATCAGTGACGTGATTAACTTAGATGCGGGTAAAAATGCTCGCGCTATGTTAATTGATATGAATGAAGGTACTTTCCTTGCCCATCCGGATAAAAGTTTAACGCTTAAGCCCATTACCAGCGTGCTAACAGATTTCTCTGAAGAGGAAATTAAGCGCGCGGCTGAAGAAGGTCGAATTGAAGAGACCATCATCAAAGGCAAAGAGAAGATGTATTACTTCAACAAAGTATCTGGTACAAATTGGATGTTCGCGATTGAAATGGATCGCGCAACCGAAGAAGCTGGCCATGCTATTTTGTTGCGTGACTTGTTGATTGCTGCGGTAATGATCACCATTGTGGTGATTCTCGCTGTTTCTTGGTTAGTTGGCTTCCTATTCCGTGATTTAAACCGTGTATCAGTTGCACTGGAAGAAATTGCATCTGGTGACGGCGATCTGACTCAACGCCTAGAACCACGCAGCGATGATGAAGTCGGTAAGTTGGCTGAAAACTTTAACCGCTTTGTAGGTAATATGCATACGATGGTAACCAAGTTAAGCCATGTATCCACGGCGCTATCTGAGCAGGCTCGTACAACAGCACAGCAGGCTGAAGAGCGTAGTCAGCGTATTTCTTACCAGCAAGATGAAATCAACATGGTTGCAACAGCGGTGAATGAAATGGCCGCTGCAACGCAAGAGATCGCTGGTAATGCGGATAGCACTGCAAGTAACTCTGAAGAAGCGGTTCAAGCTTGTTCACATGGTTCTAATCAAGTCAAACAGACACAAGTTTCTATCCAGAACTTAGCACAAGAAGTTCAAGTCGCGACCAATGTTATCCAAGAGCTAGAAGCGCACGGTAACAGCATTAATACGATTCTATCGACCATTCAAGGTATTGCTGAACAAACGAACTTACTTGCACTTAATGCGGCAATTGAAGCTGCTCGTGCGGGTGACCAAGGTCGTGGTTTTGCGGTTGTGGCTGACGAAGTCCGTGTATTGAGCCAACGTACACATGCATCAACTCAAGAGATTCAAGAAACCATCGAGATGCTCCAAGGTACAACAGGGAAAGCCGTTGGTATCATGGGTGATAGTCGACGCTTAGCTGACACAAGTGTTGATGACGCGAACTCGGCAGCAGCAAGTCTGACGCAGATCCACACCGCAGTGGAACGTATCAATGATATGGCGACGCAAATCGCGTCTGCAGCAGAAGAGCAAGCATCGGTAACAACAGAAATCACTCGAAACTCGGAAGGTATCCGAGACGTGTCGAATGAGTTGTCGACAGAAGCTCACCAAGCCGCAGAGCAAGCCGCGCATCTTTCTGAGCTTTCTCATGAGCTAGAACAAGAGATCAAACGCTTTAAGTTGTAGTGGCGTGAATTGACCTAACAAAAAAGGAGCCGAAATGGCTCCTTTTTTTATTTTTATCATGTTGGTTCTATACCGGGTGTCACTACAACCACAATTCGCCGATGGGCTTATCATCGTTGTAATGATGGGCGATTTGCGCTTGTAGTAGCTCCGCAGTGGCAATCGCGTCCGTTAACGCGTGGTGAGGGGTATAATCTGGTAAGCCGTAGCGACGCCTCGACTGAGCAAGTCTCAAAGACTCGGGCTTTTTCCCTTTTAACCGTTCCCATAATGAACTTATACGTTTCTGCTGGATAGTTTCTTCGATATGAAGCGTATCTAACACTGGAAACTCAACCCCTTCACCAATACGTGCTTTGAGGGCGATATCGAGAAATTCTCGCTCGATACGGCGATAATGTACCACCACAATTTTGCCGCTTAAGCACGGTAGCAGCTCACTTAAAATATCCCCTAAGTCAGGAGCGTCAATGAGGTCGCTATGAGTAATGCCATGAATAATAACCGAATCCTCATCCAGCGTTCTTCGAGGTCGTACTTTCCAGTGACGCGAATCACGTAAGGAAATGCGTTTCAGGTTGAATGGAACCAAACCGATGGTAATGATGTCGTGTTTTTCTGGATTTAAACCAGTCGTTTCGAAATCTAAAGCGACGAACTCAATTTCGGAAAGCGGTGTTTCTGGATCAGGCAGTTTATTGCTATAAAACGCGATTAAATTCTCATTTTTAGCAAGCTCAAGTTTTTGCTCAAACTTAGTCGGCCATTGAATTGTCGGCTTTTGAAAGAGCTTCTTAATCATGCAAACCTCACTTAAAATTCTTGTTAGCTTGATAACGGAACTTAAGGAAGTTCTGACCATTACTTAGAATCTGGAAAGCATCTTTTAGGTTTCGACGTTCAAATTCAGAGAGGTTTTCTGGTTCAATGTTGTTATCAGGTTCTATACCCAGCTCAACATCCGTTGCTTGGTGGCGAATGCGAACCATAGAAATAAATTCTAACGCGTCTTTTAAATCTTGAGCACGGCCTTTTGGCAAAATGCCGGCGTCAATAATGTCATCAAGACGCTCGAACGAGTTTTGTGCTCGGGAGCCAACAGCTAGGGAGTGGACACGAATCAAATCGACCAAAGGAGCCGTGCCACGACGTTTGAGGTTAATGGAGTTATTATGTCTGCCGTCTTTCTCCATCACAAAGTCTTTAAAGAAACCGAGAGGTGGGGTGCGGTTAAGAGCATTGCGAGCCAAACAAGCCAAAAATCGGTTGTTTTTACGTGCTCGGCGGACAATAAAGCTGGTTAACTGCTCAGCCCATTTTAAACGGCCATAAACGCCATATAAATCGAAAAAGATAGAAGCGTTCAGTAGTGCTTTCGGGTTTGGGTTGTCAATCCAATCAGCAAAACATTCTTCCCACTCGGAACGAGTCATACGCCACATTGGGTTTGTCGCCATAATATCGCCAGTACAATATTTGTATCCACAAGCATCTAGCCCGTCACTGACGTATTTTGCTAATGCTTCAAAATATTTACCGTGCTTTTCTTCTTGATAAGTATCATCAAGGATGATGGCGTTGTCTTGGTCTGTGACCAACAGTTGCTCATCTCGTCCCATAGAGCCAAGGGCGAGGAAGCAGTACGGGATAGGAGGGGGACCAAGCGCTTCTTCGGCCATTTCCAATAAACGCTGTTTGAAGCTTCGTCCAATCACTGACATTGCACTGCCGACCATGTGAGAGTTGGCATCTTCATTGACCAGGCGCACGAAGCTACTGCTTACCTCTTCAGCAACCACGGCTAAATCTTCAATGGTTTGTTGTTGGAAAATGCTGCTCACCAATAACAATGAGTTTTGCGATTCGTAACGGACGATGTCCGTTGTTTCGATAATGCCAATCGGTAGTTGATTTTTGACCACCGGAAGGTGATGCACGTTGTAGCGCAACATGGTCAGCATCGCCTCATAGATGTAGGCATTGTGGTCGAGAGACATTACCTCGGTCGTCATCACACTTGACACGTCGTCTTGCGGTGATAGCCCTTCTGCCAACACGCGTGTACACAAATCACGGTCGGTAATAATACCTAGTACAGGGGACTGAGGGTCGTCTTCATCACGAACAAAGTCAGGTTCTACGATGAGCAGGGCAGATACGTTATCATTTGCCATTAATTGAGCGGCTTGTTGTATCGTTTGACCGCGATCGATGGTATGTACATCGCCAGTTAGCAATGTTTTCACTTTCGATGTGGTAAGGTCGTTCGCATCTTTGTTTTCTGAAATAGCAAGTCGTAAGCGTGCGCTGTTTTCTACTTCAACAAAGTCTGCGAATGAGTCAAAGGAATCGTAAATTTCTTGGAATACATCACCCGGGATACAATAGAGCAAAGAGTCTTCAATGGCTTTGACCGGAAAACGAACTTTGTTATTAGTTAGCATGCCCATCTGGCCAAATAGGTCACCTTCATCAAGACGGTTGTAGAGCTCCCCTTTACGTCGATAAACTTCTACAACACCGCTCCTTACCACATAAAGATCCTGAATATAATCACCAAAATGGATGATAGGTGTGTCTTGTCGATAGTACGATATTTCGACGCTTTCAGTCACTTTGTTCAGTGTTTCTTCTGGGAGTTCATTGAACGGGGGGTACTTGGCGAGAAAGTTATATATCTCGAGAAGTTCTGCATCCATCAAGGTGCCTTTTGGTTCGCAAATAATAAAGCAATCTTAACTTAGTTTTAAAACAGAGTCTTATTCGATCCTTGTTTTTCATACTCAGTCGTAAGATTCTGACATACCGCACGGCAAGAAATCAGCACTTCAACTACTATGTAGACTCTCAAGTCTTAGCATCATATCGTGTTTAGATAGTTCTCATAAGTTTAGATAACTCTCATAAAAGGAAGTTGAATGGTGAGAAGTTTAGTGTTTGGGCTACTTTCAGTCTTACCTGTAGTGAGTAGCGCTTCAGCTGTAGATCAAGGTGAAAAATTTGGTTACGAGCACCTTCATCTTGATGTCGGTGCAGGCACCACAAACGAAGAATGGTTAGATAACTCTAACGCGACCACAGTTAATTTTGGCGGCAACTATTTATTTACCAATAATTGGTTGTTTAATGTTGATTATTCGGCACAGTTTTTTCATCCGGATGATTTTACACTCCGAATTGACCGTTTGTTAGTTGGTGGTGGGTATCGTCAAGGTATTACTCCGCTATTCGATATCTACGGTACATACGGGGTCGGTGCAATCAAAGCCAAAGCAACCAATGATAAAACAGATAATACGTTATCTTCCGATAGTGAACTGCTCCAGGCTGTTACTGTAGGTGTCAACTACTTGTTGAGTGAGAAGCTCATCGCAACGGCAGAAGTGGAAGTAAATCGAAGTGATATCGTCGACGAAAATAACGTCAAGATCGGGTTTAATTATCAGTGGCACGACGTTATCGGCAGTGGGCTTTTTTACCAATTTCGAGACACTGATTACAGCGGCGAAAGCTCGGACTACATTAATGAAGTGGGTTTGAGTTTAAAGTTCATTTATTAAGTCAAGATAAATAAAAAGGTCAGCACATGCTGACCTTTTGCTTCTTCTGATAATGGGTTTACGTCACTTAAAGAACTGCTGCAATCCCTTTACATAGTGGGCCCATATTTGATTTAGTCATGCCAGCAACGCTAATACGACCTGAGCCGACAATATAGATTGCGAACTCATCTTTAAGGAGATTAACTTGTTCTTTTGATAACCCAGAGAACGAGAACATGCCATTTTGACGCTCAATAAAGCTAAAGTCTGCGTCTACGCCTTCTGACTTAAGTGTCGCAACAAATAGCTCACGCATCTCTTGAATACGATCACGCATCTCTGCGACTTCTGCTTCCCATTCTGCACGTAGTGCTGGGTTGTTTAGAATGTGAGTCACAACTGCGCTACCGTGCGCTGGTGGGTTAGAGTAGATAGAACGAATGATCGCTTTTACTTGTGAGAAAGCCGTTGTTGCCACTTCTTCTGACTCTGCTACAAGCGTAAATGCGCCGACACGCTCATTGTACAAACCGAAGTTCTTTGAGAATGAGCTCGCTACGAGGATCTCTTTATTGTACTTAGCAAAAATACGCAGACCTGCAGCGTCTTCTTCTACGCCTTTAGCGAAACCTTGGTATGCAAAGTCGAACAGAGGTAGAAGGTTCTTCTCGGCTACCAACTTGGCCAGTGCTTCCCATTCTTCGGCTGTTGGGTCGATGCCTGTAGGGTTATGACAGCAGCCATGCAGAAGCACGATGTCGCCTTCCGTTGCCGCTTGTAAATCGCTTAGCATCGCATCAAAGTCTTTATCTTTGCTTTCTGCATTGTAGTAGCTGTATTGTGCAGTTTCGATACCTGCCGCAGCGAATACGCCATTGTGGTTCGCCCATGTTGGGTTGCTGATCCAGATTTTTACGTCGCCAAGCTGACGTTTAATGAATTCACCAGCAACGCGTAGTGCGCCAGTACCACCGGGTGCTTGTGCCGTTTTTGCACGCTTTTCTGCAACAATGTCAGCATCCGAACCGAACAACAGTTTTTGCACGGCTAAACCGTATTCTGCTGTCCCTTCAATAGTGAGGTAAGATTTGGTTGTTTCAGTCTCGATGAGTGCTGCTTCAGCTTTTTTGACAGTCGTAAGAACTGGTGTTTCACCTTGCTCGTTTTTGTAAATTCCTACGCCAAGGTTAATTTTCTCAGCACGAGTATCTTTTTTAAACTCTTCAGTCAGGCCAAGAATAGGGTCAGCCGGAGCGGCAACTACTTTTTCAAACATAATCTTCATCCATGTTAATCGAAGGGGTCTGGTGATATTTATACCTTTCAGCCATATTCGTTACAACCGTTCATGAAAAGAAAACCTGAAAAAATTGCGATTTGAAACGAAAATCTAACATAATTAGAGTTTTGCTATGAAAACGTCAGCTAGGCAAGGAATAAAAGTAATCGTTCACCAAGGTAACTTGACTCGATATTAACGGGGGGAACAGCCTATAGATCAAAGATGTTGGGGTACGGTCTCTTCGCCACAACAGCCGTGATGATCTCACTCAACACTGACATTGCCGACAAGCCACGTTTTTTGCAGGTTTCGATGAGGGTATGTATCCTACTGCGGAATTTATCGCCTGCATCCGAGGTCGTTCCGAAGCTGATTTTCCTTTGGATTACAAAACCTCTAATACATCGCTCAGCTTCATTATTGGTTAAGGGGATTGACACTATCTTGAGGAAAACCCACAAGCTCTCTCTATGTTTGAGCAGTAACTTGCATCGCCCCCGATATCGCTTGACCATGACATCAGTCCCTTTGCTCAACCAATGATCGAACGATTTCTGCAACCTACGCATTCTTCGTAAGTATAGCGCATAATTTAACTCATCTTGTTCATAACGATGCCGAGTATGGAAAATGGCGTTCGTCAGCAAACAAAGATGTCTGCCAATATAAGCGGTGTGGCCACCGCCACTATAATCCGCCATTTGCTGAAGGTTACGCTTCACATGTGCCCAACATAACTGATGACGGTCTGCGGCTATCCAGTTATAGCTAGGGCACTGGTCGCTGACCACAATGCCTGCATAGTCTTCATCAATGACCTTTTTCGCTGATGAGGTCGAGCGCGAATAAAGTATTTGCTCATAGACAAGGTCATCACTTGCCACTAACCAACACCAGCGAAGGCTTTGTTCATCATTTCTGTGATGAGAGGTCTCGTCAGCATGAATCAAAGGCGCTTTCTTTAATGCTTGTTTTATCGCTTGATGTAATGGCGTTAGCATTGAAGCGACTTTCGTTTGAGCTTCGCTGATCGCGCCAACTGAAAAGGTTGTGCCAAGCTGTTCTTTGAGAAGAGATTGGATTTTTCGAACACTGAGGTGATATTGCCCCGCAAGAACCCCAATGTAACTTAATAAGTTAGGCCCTATAATCCCTTGTGATGCATCGTCAGGCTTTTGAGCCTTGACGGCTTCTTTGCAGTGCCGACATTGACCTGAAAATAAACGGTATTCGGTGATATCGACAGTGGGCTTGGGAATATCAAAGACTTGGTGTCGGTAGTAAGGGCCGTCATGAACATCAATGTCAGACTGTTCGCAACAAGGACAACTATCAGGGAAGCAATCAATAATGATATCCGTGTCTTTTAACGGGGAAAGTTTTCGTTGATGCCCTGTGTGGCCTTTTTTAGCTCCTCTCGAATTGCGACCACCAGAGCTTTCATCTTTTTTCGCTCATGGCGATCTTTAGGACTGTCTGATGAGGGCGATTTTGAAGAGTTTTTGGAGCTAGTGGTAAGCTTATCTTCATAGTGCCTGAGCTGCTCCCACAGCTCATCAATAAGCACCTTAGCCTCATTCAGATCAGAGACTTTAGGTGGTGCGTCTTGGTATTTAGGAGCTTTTTTTCTAGTCATATAACTATGATGAAGCTCAAAAATGATCACTCAATACCTAAAGTGGGATCAAGTGCTAGAGGTCACAGTTTTTATGTCAATAGGGTTTGGTGAACACTTACGAATAAAAAGGATATCTACACTGGCGCAGGTGATCTTTTGTGCATGTTTCTGGGCTTTAGTCGAGGGAGAGTAGTCGGACGTTTAAATATGCAATTTTGGCTAAGCGAATGTACTTATTTATTTGTTGACAAAGAATCTTAAAATTTATAGTTGCTGCTCATTCTTTCGAATTCATACAATTCAGGGATTGGTGGCTTAGGGATACTGCCAGATATTACATCCATGCGATAGAACGAATTAAGTCACAACCCATCGATTAATATTAGTTAAGATTGAATTGAAGCGGCGCGTTAAAGGTTTGAAAAATTAAGCCCTCGTATATTTGAGGGCTTAATTGCTTACCAGTGGTAGTTAACCGTTAATATTTCTTCAGTATCTCGATAATCTCTTCTTTGCTTTCTGCAGAAATGATTGCATCGATATCCTCATCATTTTGGAATAGCTCAGATAAGGCCACAATGGTTTGAATGTGGCTATCCGAGTCCAATGCTGCAAGAGTTATCGAGAAATACACATCACCATTATCTTCCGACTCTAGGTCAACGCCATTTTTAAATACAGTGACTTGTAAACAAGCTTCATTAACACCATCCTCTGGACGAGCATGTGGCATGGCAATCTTAGGGGCTAGTACATAATACGCCCCGATTTCTTTGTGTTTACTTTTAATCGCCTCTAGGTAGCTTTTTTCAACTTTGCCTTGTTCAATTAATCTAGAGCAGGTGAGATCTAATGCTGCATCAACACTTAAATTTTCTTCTGTAGAAATAACAATGCTGTTATCGCCAATTAAATTAAAAATACTCATGAAACAATCCACCCAAGAATTAGTCCTACTACACCGAAGTCAAAGTCTGCAAACGTCGTTGCTTCAAGACCTAAGCCCCCAAGTACTGGTAACAACATCATTGGTAGAAACGAGATACACAGCCCTTGAGTAAAAGAACCTAAAATGGCACCACGTAGGCCACCCATGGCATTACCATATACGCCTGCGGTGCCACCAACGAAGAAGTGAGGAACGACACCAGCCACGATAATGGTCAAATCCAGCGCCCCTTGTATTGCCATGGCAATAATACCGGCGGCAAAGGAAGATAAGAAACCAATTAGTACCGCATTGGGCGCAACAGGGAATACCATCGGACAATCCAAAGCAGGCTTTGCTCCTGGAACAAGCTTGTCAGAAATGCCTTTAAAGGCTGGCACAATTTCAGCAATCAACATCTTCACGCCTTGAAGTACAATGTACACACCTCCCGCAAACACCAAAGATTGCATAAACGTAAACACGACCCAGTTCTGACCTCCAGAGATAGACTCTACAAACTCACCGCCAGCAAAAATCGATGAGAATAAGAAGAATATCGCCATCGTAACGGCAACGGCTACTGGCGTATCTCGTAGAAACATCAAACTTTTCGGTACTTTCAGATCTTCGGTTGATTTCGATTTGTCACCAAACTTAGAGCCGATAAAAGCCGCAATGATGTATGAGAATGTAGAAAAGTGACCCATAGCGAGTTGATCAGTCTGCATAACCTTTTCAGTGTATTTCTGCACAAGTGCGGGCATGATAACCATCAAAGACCCTACAATGATTGACCCCGCTGCTACCAGTGCCGCACCTTTGACTTCTGCCGTTGACAGGATAACTGCAACGAGCATTGACATAAACATGGTGTGATGACCGGTTAAGAAGATAAATTTTAACGGAGTAAATCGCGCGAGAAGAATATTCACCATGAAAGCAAAGAACATGATAAGGGCCATTTCGTAGCCAAATGCTTCTTGTGCCAGTGCAACAATCGCTTCGTTGTTTGGAATAACACCACTGACACCAAACGCTTCAATAAATACAATAGAGAAATTATTTAGCGCACCGATTAGGGCTCCGGCACCAAAACCTAAAATAAGGAAGCCCATGACTGTTTTAACAGTGCCTTTCAGAATTGTTGAAACATCGGATTTTTGAGCAACTAAGCCTACAAATGCAATAAGGCCGACCATGATTGCGGGCTCTTTTAATATGCCCAGCATAAACTCAAAGAAATTCGCCATACTACTATTCCTTACACAAATTTTTGTAATTGCTCTTCAATTGACTCTTTATCAAAAATATTGGCTAGGCTCACAATATTCTGTTTACCCTGATCGGCTAATTGGCTTGCTACATCGGTGGCTGCAACCCAAATATCAGCTTTGCTTGATGATGCGGAAGAAAGATCTTCATGATCAACTTCGACTTCTAGACCCATTTTTTTGGCAACTTCTTTAACTGCCATTTCCATCATTAATGAGGTACCAAGACCGTTACCGCATACAACCATTATTTTTTTCATAATATTATTTCCCTGTAGGGTGTAATTAAGAATATTGTCTTATTCTGTTATTGGACGAGAAAAGAATAGCTAAGATATGGTTAATTTGATGGGTTATTCGTCACAAAGTCAGATTGATCTTGTGACGTAGATCTTATTTTTGGTGGTTTTTTTAATTATTAAAAGTTTCTATTGAATTGAGTATTAAATAAAATATGCGGCTTAGAATTTGGATGGGGTAGGCGAGATAGTCATGTCGCTTAATGACTTTATAATTACTTACCGTAATCTGTAAGCATTTTTTTAAGTAGACTGTTGATGTCTTTGGTTTTCTTATTTCGCTTAGTCAGTGCGGTTAATGACGTAGGTGCTATAACAGCTTCATGAGTATCTTCTTCGGTATCAGTCCGTTCACGAAGTTTTTGTACCGAAGCCATTAACATGCGAACTTCTTTACCGAGACTGTCCTCGAGAACGACGATATTATCAGCCTCGACTTGAGTAATAGTAAGCAGCCCGTATTTAACCGATTCAACTTTTTCACCCACCATCAAGGATTGAGGTGGAACGGAGCGATCAGAAACTTGACCACTACGAAGCTTTGCAGCAGTCGTTGCACGTATATTCCCTGTATTTTCAAAAGCTACAATGACGGTATGAGTATTGTAGTACTCTACAACAGTGACGTAACCGTGTTTTCTTGTTTTAAATAATGCACCTACCTGCATATCATGCGGTGCGTCCATTTTTCTCATTAACATCTGGTGTTCCCAATACTACCTAGTGTTGCTTTGGCATATCGATAAATTAGCTTATTCCCCAAAGTATATACCTTCCTATGTTTTATAGGAACGATTAGGTTCATAGCCTATTATTTTAGTACAGCGTATGTAGCCCACAAGGGTGGTTGGCTTATTGTGAGTAATGGTGACTATTTAGAGAATGTAATTGTATCGTGACTATCTAAAGCTCTCTCGGAGTGCAGGTAGGAGGATAAGTGGGTATAAAAAACGGCAGTTTGTGTCTGTTTTTGTTTAGCGACAAAATTGTACCATTGACTACCGTTTCAGTTTTCGCATTTTTACGATGAACCTATTTTTTGAGTTCAATCTCTGACTCAACCGCGTTGGTTTCAATCTCCGGGTTAGAAGAAAGTTTATCGGTTGCCCAGTCATTCATATGTTTCAAAATCGCGGTTAATGCGTGCTTTTCTGTTGGTACTTCAGACTTCTCAAATTCAAGCTTTTGCTTGGGGTGTGAACCCGTCGCATCTTCTGCTACGTGTAGCCAATCTGGATGCCAGTAATAAGGCTGGCCTGAAGGTGAGCTCCAAGAATGTACGCCGTTGGATTCACCTTTGTATTTGAGGTCTTCTTCTTTATATTTCGTCATTTGTGTTTTCTCTCATAATTTATGAGTTGAGGTGTGCATCACCATTCCTATATAAATGTAACAAACGTGATAAGAATTAATGTGACAAATCTCAATTTATTTTGCAGGCAGCTCGCTCATGACGATACACACCTCTCACTCAGCAACATTTCGTCTCTGATTTTCTTACCACTTTTCTCCTTGATGTGGGCATTCGTTTTGACGTTCGTAGTCCAGCATTGATGGCAGTTGATTTGGGCGTGATGAGTTATTCGCCATTAATATGTTTAACAATAGCGGTTTTTGCGTGTTCTTCTGTCGCCGTTTCGCCATCGGGCACTTCTAGGTCGGCTTTCTTGCGTTCACCTAATGCGTCTTCGGCAATATGCAACCAGTCAGGATGCCAATAATAAGGGGTTTTACTGCCAGGGTGGTTCCAGCTATGTACACCTTTGTGTGCGCCACGATATGAGAGGTCGTCCATTGTAAAAACTTTCATCGTTTCCTCCTGAAATAAAAGTCATACGACTGAAAGTATGGAACATAATGCCGCATTTTTGTATCGCGAATTGCTATCGATAACCTTGCTAAATTGATCGTTGCGATATCAGAATGCTGGCGCGAAGTATGCTAAGGTGCGTTCGCAAGTGAAAGAGGGATACATGAATCGATATCATCAATTGGCCGAATTGTTCAAAGCGCAGATTCAGAAGAATACATGGAGGGCAGGGGAAAAATTACCTTCTTTGCGTGTCACAAGTCGCAATTATTCAATTAGTACAGGTACTGTACTACAAGCCTATCAATTGTTAGAAGCACAAGGGTGGGTAATAGCAAGACCTCAGTCGGGTTATTATGTGACTGCAAAGCAGCAACGGATCGAAAGTGTGAATGGTACTAACAATACGGCACACACCAAACTGAATGATGAATTGTATGCTTTTTTAAAGCACCAAGCGACGCCTGATATGACTCATTTGGGCTCTGCCTTTCCTGAGCCTTGTCTGTTCCCTCTTGAAGCGCTCAACCGCAATCTAGCCAGCTCGGGTCGTAAAATGGGACCGGATACGCTTTTAGATAACTTACCTCCAGGGTTCGAAGCACTCAGGCGCTTAATTGCACAGCGCTATATTCAGCGCGGCAACTCTCTCTCTCATGATGACGTTGTGATCACCTCTGGTGCATTGGAAGCCTTAAACCTTAGCTTGCAAGCCGTCACTCAACCAGGAGATACGGTGGTTATCGAATCTCCGACGTTTTATGGTGCTCTTCAGGCGGTTGAGCGGTTAGGTTTAAAGGTGATTGAAATACCTGTAGATGCGCAGTACGGACACTCATTAGATCATCTTGAACAAGCATTTTCTGAACATGATGTGCGCGCGTGTTGGCTGATGGTGAATTTTCATAACCCAACCGGGAGCTCTTTATCTGAAGCAAAAAAAGAACAAGTGGTGCGCTTGGCAGAAAAATACGATGTCTACATTATTGAAGATGATGTGTACGCTGAATTGCATTTTGATATTGAGAAACCAACTTCTTTGAAAACTTATGATTCACAAGATCGCGTGCTTCATTGCGGTTCTTTTTCTAAGAACTTATGCCCGGGATATCGATTAGGGTGGGTTGTGAATAGACGCTTTAATGAGGCGGTGCAAAAACTTCAATTAATCTCGACGTTATCGGGGAGTGCGCCCATTCAACAGGGGGTTGCGCATTATCTGCAAAATGACAGCTATGACAATCATCTAAGAAAGTTGCGTAAGACGCTACAACAGCGGCAACAGGTATTCGCTGACATGGTCAAGAGGTACTTACCTAGGGAGGTCACATTTCATCTTCCTGATGGGGGCTATTTCTTATGGTTACAACTGCCCGTAGGTAAAAGTAGTAAAGCCATTTATCAAGCATTACTCGGTGAGCAAGTGACGGTCGCGTACGGTCAGTTGTTCTCCATGGATGGACAATATGAGAACTGTTTAAGGTTAAATACTTCACTCCCTGTTGATCAAAAACTAGAAAGTGCAATCAAGAAGTTAGGTGATCTGCTTCGCTAAACCAACTGTTTAGCTTTTTTTCATTCCAATTGTATCAGAGTGATTTATTTGGGCCGTGCTTCAATCATCACTAGAATTTCTGATAGGGGTGATGATGAAAAAACAGTTGGTTAAACATGAATTAAGGTTGATAGCCGTAGCTATCTTTAGCGCGTTTTTATTAGTTTTTGCTCACTTAATTTTAGCGAAGTCGTTTTCTCATAAGGTGTGGACCGAATACACGGCGGCGGTGATTCCTTTTGTGATGCTTGCTTTGTGTATCGTTGGCGTGAAGTACGCAGTAAGAGCGGACTTGGAAGAGGAATAGTCGTAAAGAAGGTATTGCTTATTCGAGCTTATGTGAATGTTAAATAAAAGACCTCCACTTAGGAGGTCTTTTTGATTCTGTGTCACTGCGTAGAATTAGAAGTTTGCAGAGCGTGGAGTACGTGGGAAAGGGATCACATCACGAACGTTGCCCATACCAGTCACGTAAGAGACTAGGCGCTCGAATCCGAGACCGAAGCCAGCGTGCGGCACCGTCCCGTAACGACGTAGGTCGCGGTACCAGTTCATGTGTTCAGGGTCGATACCCATCTCACGCATGCGTGAATCAAGAACGTCTAGACGTTCTTCACGTTGAGAACCACCGATGATTTCGCCGATGCCAGGTGCTAAAACGTCCATCGCGGCGACCGTTTTGTCATCGTCATTCATTCGCATGTAGAACGCTTTGATGTCTTTCGGATAGTTTTTCACGATTACTGGTGCTTTGAAGTGTTCTTCCGCAAGGTAACGCTCATGCTCAGAAGACATGTCGATACCCCACTCAACTGGGAACTCGAACTCGCGACCAGATTCAAGCAGGATTTGAATTGCATCTGTGTAATCGACTTGTGCAAAATCAGAAGAAACAAAATTCTCAAGACGAGTTAATGCTTCTTTGTCGATGCGTTGTGCGAAGAACTCCAAATCATCACGACGCTCTTCAAGAACGGCCTTGAATACGTATTTCAGCATATCTTCAGCAAGTTTGGCTACGTCATCCAGATCAGCAAATGCAATTTCAGGCTCAACCATCCAGAATTCTGCTAGGTGGCGGCTTGTGTTTGAGTTTTCAGCACGGAAAGTCGGTCCAAATGTATAAACTTTGCTCAGTGCGCAAGCGTAAGCTTCTGCGTTGAGCTGTCCAGATACCGTTAGGAATGTCTCTTTACCAAAGAAATCTTCGTTGTAGTCCACTTTACCAGCGTCAGTGCGAGGTAGGTTTTCCATGTCTAGCGTAGAAACACGGAACATTTCACCAGCACCTTCTGCGTCCGATGCGGTGATCAGCGGAGCCGAAACCCAGAAGTAACCCTGCTCGTGGTAGAAGCGGTGAATCGCTTGAGAAAGGCAGTTACGTACACGTGCTACCGCACCGATTACGTTTGTACGTGGGCGTAAATGCGCAACTTCACGTAGGTATTCGATAGAGTGACGTGTTTTTGCCATTGGGTAAGTTTCTGCGTCTTCAACCCAGCCTACAACCTTCACAGCAGTGGCGGCCAGCTCGAAATCTTGACCTTTCGCAGGAGACTCTACAACCTTACCCGTTACTTCAACAGAGCAGCCAGTTGTTAGCTTAAGTACTTCGTCTTCGTAATTATTAAGATTACTTGGGACCACGGCCTGAATCGGGTCGAAACAAGAGCCGTCATATATGGCAAGGAAAGAGATTCCAGCTTTGGAATCACGACGTGAACGGATCCAGCCGCGAACAGTAACTTCACTGTCTACTGCTAGCTTACCGCGTAGTACGTCAGATACAGGCGCGTAAGTCATTTTTTTAATATTCTCCATTGAGGTAAAAATTCAACGCAATGCTTATTAAAGTGCTTGTCTCATAATAACTTTGTTTAAAAAACAAACTAAGCGCTGAGTTGGGTCGCATTTTACAGATTCAACCGAATATATTACCTGTCAAATCGTCAGCTTCAACCTTTATATTCATTTTGAAGGGGAGAATTTTTCTAATTATCCTCTCTTTGCTCTTTCGAAAGAGTAAATTGATTAAGTAATTGCTCCAACCGCTCTGAAAGATGCTCTAAATCGACACTGATATCACGAGTATGGGATGCCGATTGCGATGTATCGTTAGCGTGTAATGTAATCACATCAACTTTCGTTTGGATACGTGTACCCACATCCGATGTTGTTTGCGCTTGGCTCTGGATATTTTCTGCATGCTTGAGCACTTGGTGCATTTCATCCACCATCTTATGCATTGTTGCTGAAAGAGCCTCGACATCAACAGAGCGTTGGTGAGCAGACTGACAAACATGATCGACGGAAGAGAGCGACTCTTCACTGCCTTGTTGGAACTGTGCAATGATGTGCTCAATGTTGCTGGTGGCCTCGGCGGTGCGGGAAGCAAGCGTTCGTACTTCATCCGCAACCACTGCAAAGCCGCGACCTTGCTCACCCGCCCGTGCTGCTTCAATGGCAGCGTTCAAGGCGAGTAAGTTGGTTTGTTCTGCAATGCCTTTAATGAACCCAAGAATGGACGAAACCTCTTCCGTTCTCTGGTTGAGCGATGTGATTTTTTCGCGCACGCCATCAATATCGCTGACCAAATTCTTAATGTCCTCACTCACGCTGTGTGCCTGACTCGCACTGTATGTGGCGAGATCGACGGTGTGATTGACCAACGTCGTAGCATCGATCGTCGAGTTCTCAACGGCGGTTTGTTGCTGCAACATATCAGTGATATTGCTTTGCACTTCACTGGTTTCTAATTGTTGGTTATTCGCGGCTTTATCCGTTGACTGAGCCACATTCGTCAGTCGCCCAGCGGATCCAGCAAGGGAATGGGAGGTGTCTTGCACACGCTCTAAGCTCTCGGAGACGGTATCCATAAAAGAGTTGATTGCCATCGAGAGCTGGCCGACCTCATCATTCTGCTGGTGGGTGAGTCGTTGTGAGAGGTCTTTAGTGTTGCTCACATTCGACATAAATTGAGACGTCTTTTGAATTGGGCGCACAATGATCTTACGAATTAATCCCATGGTGATAAGAAAACCGATAAAGGCAATAACAGCCATAATGCCCATCGCGAACATGGCCTGTTTATTGATCATTGAATTGACGTGGTTCATGTTGTATTCCAAGCGGATCGCGCCAAGCACTTTGCCTTCAGGCGCAACATGGCAAGCAACGCAGTTAGTACCACGATAATTTTCGCTGGATTTCATTGGCAGTGCGACAACAAGCCCTTTTCCCCAATCGGCTGTGATGGGTTCAATGACTAGTTCGCCATTTAAGGCTCGTTGATCAATGTCATCAACAGGTTGTTGACTTGCTTTTCCTGGTCCATAGAGCGTGGTGACGGCCTCGGCACGCAACACTCGAACTTGCTCAATGCCTTCTTGGGCAAGTGCTTTTTGTCTGAGCGTTTCTTTCTGTGACATGGTCCCAGTGAGCATCATCATGTTCAGGCTATCAAAATAATTGCTGGCCTTATCATGAAGCTGTTCACTAAGAACATCCTTTATTAACGTTTTTTGTTGGTGGTATTGGTAAGCGGTGGAGGCGGCTAAAACGCAACTGAAGACAGCGATTAACGTGAGCAAGAGTTTAAAAGTGATAGTTGAGTGCATATTCTTATAAGTGTAATTGGAACGAACGGCGCAATCTTAATGCACATAAATGCATACTGCGAACAACCAAATGAATGATTGTGACTCCACTCATGTTGGGAATATGTAATTGTGATGTGAGTGCGGCGTAATCAAATGTTTGGCATGCGACAAAAATACGGCAGTAGCCGGAAGCGATAATGATTAACATCAGAAACGGCCAAGAGCATGGACTATGTCTGTATTGGGTTGTACTTGTCTCTTGGAAGTGAATTCCTTAGTATGACGTGTTTTTTTAAGCCTGAGAATCAAGATGAAAACAGAATTGTACAAAGAGTTTATGTTTGAAGCGGCACACCACTTGCCACACGTGCCTGAAGGGCATAAATGCGGTCGTTTACATGGACATTCTTTTTTGGTTCGTCTTTATGTAGAAGGTGAGGTCGATCCACATACTGGTTGGGTTGTGGATTTCGCAGAAATCAAAGCGGCATTCAACCCAATTTATCATCGTCTGGACCATTATTACCTAAACGATATTGAAGGTCTGGAAAACCCGACCAGTGAAGTATTGGCAAAATGGATTTGGCAACAACTTAAGCCAAGTCTACCGCTGCTAAGTAAAGTCGAGATTAAAGAAACTTGTACAGCAGGGTGTATATACAAAGGCGAGTAAATTAAATTTATTATTAAGTTTTCGACACAAAGGCAAGCGATAAGTTTGCCTTTGTTTTATCGGTGATTTGTGGATATTAGAGTATAAAAAACCCGAGCATTGCTCGGGTTTTGTACGCTTTTAGCGCCAGTAACGTTATGAACTAAAAGTGATTAGCAGATAACTTTAATGGCGAGACCACCTTGAGAAGTCTCACGGTATTTCGCGTTCATATCTTTACCTGTCTCCAGCATGGTTTCGATAACCTTATCTAAAGAGACAGTAGGAGCAGAAGAACGACGTAGTGCCATACGAGTCGAGTTGATCGCTTTTACTGCTGCAATGCCGTTACGCTCAATACATGGCACCTGCACCTGACCTGCAACGGGGTCACAGGTTAAGCCAAGGTTGTGCTCCATTGCAATTTCTGCCGCCATACATACTTGCTCTGGGCTACCACCCATAAGTTCAGCAAGGCCAGCTGCTGCCATTGAACATGCCACGCCTACTTCGCCCTGACAGCCAACTTCCGCACCAGAGATAGACGCGTTACGCTTGTAAAGGCCGCCAATGGCACCAGAAGCTGCGAAGTAACGGATGTAGTCTTTCTCAGTTACGGTTTGGATAAACTTGTCATAGTAAGCCAGTACCGCTGGGATGATGCCACACGCACCGTTAGTTGGCGCAGTTACAACACGACCACCTGCTGCGTTTTCTTCGTTAACGGCAAAAGCAAACATGTTGACCCAGTCAACCACTGACATAGGGTCGTTAGTGGTTTTTTCTGAAGTAAGCAGTTGCTGACGAAGGGCTGCCGCACGGCGAGGTACGCGTAGTGGACCAGGCAAAATGCCTTCTTCGTTCATACCGCGATCCATACATTCGCGCATTGTGCGCCAGATGTTCGCGAAGTAAGTACGAGTCTCTTCATCAGAGTGGAGAGCTTGTTCATTCTTCATGGTTAGCGCGCTGATAGATAGGCCACTTTCGCGACATTGATTTACCAGCTCTTCAGCCATAGTGAATGGGTAAGGAACTTTAATTGGATTTTCAACTTCTTTTCCGAAGTTCTCCTCATCAACGATGAAACCACCGCCGATAGAGTAGTAGGTTTTCGAGTACGCTTTTTCGTCTTCAATCCATGCATGGATCTGCATGCCATTTTCGTGCAGATCCAAGTTGGTTTTATGAAAGTTCATACCACCTTCACGTGGGAACGATACTGTATGACAGTGCATGCCAACAGGAAGGCGTTCAGTTTCTTCTACACGAGCCATAAAGCCCGGGATAGAGTCGATATCTACTTTCTCAGGGGAGTTGCCTGCAAGACCCATGATGATCGCGATATCTGTGTGGTGACCTTTCCCTGTCAGTGATAATGATCCATAAACGTCAACGGTGATTTTAGTGATGTCGCGCAGTTTTCCCATTGCACGAAGGTCATCAATAAACTCTTTGCCCGCTTTCATTGGGCCTACAGTGTGTGAGCTTGAAGGTCCAACACCGATTTTATAGATATCAAAAACACTAATCATATCGATTACCTCAGAAGAAAGCCTCCCAAGGGGAGTTGGGAGGCTTAATTTTATCGTTATATTTTTGGATTAATCATGCCCAGTGGAGCGGAATGATTAAAGAGCGCCGTAGATTACAGAAGTAATCGCCGCAAGACCACAGATTGCTGTGAAAATTTGCACAGGTGCTGAAGTTTTGAACTTCGCCATCGCTGGCACTTTTTGCATCGCGAAAACAGGCATCAAGAATAGGATTGCCGCAATCATTGGCGCGCCCATTGTTTCAATCATACCTAGGATGCTTGGGTTAACGATAGCCACAACCCAAGTTGTGATTACGATGAAGATAAGCGACATTTTTTCAATTTTGCTTACCGATGAGTTTGAGCGAGATTTGACCAGACCGACTAGACCTTCATGAGCACCTAAGAAGTGGCCGAAGTAGCTAGAAGTAATTGCTGCGAAGGCAACCAGTGGACCCAAGTAAGAGATCAGTGGTGATTCGTGAACGTTCGCTAGGTAAGAAAGAACAGAGATATTTTGATCTTGTGCTGTCGCTAGTTGCTCTGGAGAAAGAGAAAGTACAACAGAGAATACGAAAAACATCACGAAGCCCATTAGCATCATCGCTGCGCCGCCAGTGATAGCGTCTGTTTTCTTAACTGCACCGTCACCGTATACACGACGTTGTTCTTTAGAGAACTGCGAGACAATAGGGCTGTGGTTGAAAGAGAACACGATAACAGGGATTGCTAACCAAATGATAGCAGGCATTGCACTCCAGTCTGGTGATACATCTACCATTGAAGTGTTCCAACCAGGGATAAGGTAAATAGACAGGGCCAGTAGGATGAATACGAGAGGGTAAACCATTGCTGATGTTGCTTTCAGCATCAGTTCTTTACCAAATACTACACCCGCTGTCATTGCCGTGATAAGTGCACCTGACAGTAGCCAGCGAGGAATGGACTCCATTCCAATTTGGTTAACTAGAAACGAGTCAACCGTGTTTGTAATACCAACACCGTAGATAAGTACGATTGGGTAGATAGCAAAGAAGTAAGCGAAAGTAATAAGGTTGGCGCCAGTCTTACCAAAGTGCTCTTCTACAGTGTCAGTGATGTCCGCGTCAGGCTTTTTTGCTGAAAGAACGAAGCGAGCGAGAGATTTGTGTGCGAACCAAGTCATTGGTGCAGCGATTAGGGCTAGGATTACTAATGGCCAAAAACCACCCGCACCCGCTTTAATAGGAAGGAACAGTACACCTGCACCTACTGCCGTGCCGAATAATGACAGACACCAGGTGAAGTCTTTGTAAGAAAACTTACTAGGTGATTGTGCGGTCGAAACCGCAGAAGTAGTTGTATTCATTTTTGAGTTACTCGTTTTGGGAACAGGAAATAATTCGGGAGCGATTTTGCAAGATTTTACACTATGAAAATTAGATCTGAATCATGTATTGCTCGCGCTTATTGAATGATTTATCAAAAATCTGGTTTTTATCACGAAAATGATGTGCTACTCGTGATTTCTGCTAATGAGTGAGATTAGAAAAACTTATCAATAGGTGAGGTTGTGTAAATTTATTTCACTGCAAACGATTGCGATTGAAGTTGAAAATTAAACTAATGTGAATGAATTTTTATGAAGTAACATTCTAATAATATTGATGCACATAATGTTCAACTCAATAAAAGCATCAATATGAAGGATTGTTCAGTGAGAAATGATGTGTTTTTGCATGGATTCGATGATTTGAGCCGTCATGCCCCAGATGAAATGCTGTCGATATGGGATGGCAAATATACGATGGTTGCTTCTTTTTAGTTCAAATTGGGTGCTATACAGCTTTTTCGGGTTTAAAATATGGTCTGCAGGCACCTCAAAAACAGACTCCACCTCGTTTGGGTCAATATGCGTTTTATAGTCGGGGAAAATAAAGGCTAAAAACGGCGTCACATTAAATTGGCTAATCGTTGGCAGTGTTGGAAGCTGACCAAATACGTGAATGTGTTCATCCTCGATACCAATCTCTTCTTTCGTTTCTCTTAGCGCAGTATTCATCAAGTGGATATCTTCGGCTTCAAACTTTCCACCGGGAAAGCTAATTTGTCCTGGATGATGGCGTAAGTGCGTCGCTCTTTTGGTCAAAATTACTTGTAAACCTTCAGGGCGCTCTACAAAACCAATGAGAACCGCCGCATTTCGTAGCGGTTTTTCTTTCATAAACTTCAAGCGGGCAAGGGATTCTTGGTGATAGCCCGTTGGAAGGCGCAATTGAAAATTCTGTAATAACCTTGTTTTATCAATAATCAAACTGTGAACCCTTACTTATCTCATCCATCCCATATTATATACCTCACACGATGAAACATGTGTGAACACCAAGAGAGTTAGTGGGCTCGGTAGTGATGGTCATAAAGGTTTGAGTAAACGGGCCGTGAATGTCAGTCAGGTTTCCCATACCTTTGGCCCAGAGCATATACAACAATAAACCCGAGATTCCGCAGCCAATTTAGGAATAAACCGCTTCATACAGTACGCCAAGAAGCTTAAGCAGCCGAGTCTGATGCTCCTGAACACCCGTGATGAAGCTTTGACCGCCAAATTCGAGTGTGTCGATACCTTCGAATTTTAAGAATACCCAACGTGCCGTCGGTTTGGTTGTCGTCTTGTTCTTTACCATGCTAGGAAAGAATTCCTCGGTCTTAGTGAGACTCTCTCGGATTTTGTGCTCTAAGCTTGCGTAAACGAGTAGGCTAAGCGTCATGATCATCAGCAATGCCTCGATTCGCTGAGGTTTCTTCAGGAAAATTGATGATGTTAGGAACTCAGGGCTCTTCAAGAAGCGAAATCCGCGCTCTACCTTTTGCTGAGACTTGTAATGCTCAAGTAACGCAGCCATTGTTAGATCGGCGTAGTCAGTATCGTTGGTGGCGAGAATAAACATACCTACTTTAAGCTTGGCCATCTTCACTTTTTCTAGATCGGTATAAGGCGTAGCATCTATCAAATAGTGGTATCCCGTTGGCTCTGCGTCTTTCTTCGGCCGACCGCGACCTGAATAGATTGGCTCTTTAACAATGGTTGGTTGTGCAAAGCCAAGCAAATAACACTGGCTAGCGAAGTCGCTCATTGCTTGCTCGGCATCCACTGCGCAAGCAAACTTCTTTTTCATTAGTTGTCCCAGTGCTTTCAGCTCTTTGGTGATATTTTTGTCTAAGTTCTTATAGAACGTTGCTTCTTCTCGCTTGGTTGCTTGTTCACTATGAACCAATAGCCACTTCTGAGATACCGAGCCATAGTCAGCATCAACCCAGCAACCCGAGTAACCATTGCCGATACGGCTCAACTGCTCTGGCTCAAGGTTCATTAAGGCTTCTTTGGCTGACTTAATGGTCATTGGAACACGCGTAATAAACTTCTGTTGTTGCTCATCCAGTGAACGAATGCTTTCCTCGGTGTATAGAGCGGCATCGGCGATGAAGTAGCGACTGTTTTGAGCTGCCTTTAGGCAATGAATATGCCGTTTAGTGACCTCTGAAAATGCCTTAGCATCATTGGTGTTGCCACTGAGCGCTTGCATGTAAACAGGTAGGCCGGCTTGGTTTTCACAAATCAACTCAAGGACCACTTGATTTAGCTCTGGACGGTGGTCTCGGCTGTAGCCTTTTACCAGTTTGATGGCATTAAGATCTTCGTCTTGGATGTATTCACCGTCGACATGAAAACTCGTGATATCAAGGTGGACAGAGTCTGCTTTAAGCCCAAGCTTATCAACGACATGCTCTGCAATCGCTTGATAAAGTGCGGACACATCTGCTTCATATAAAGCATCTAACGTACGTCCGAGTACATCGTCAGTTAAATGGTGCGCTTCAATGTCTTTAGCGAGCAACTTGGCAACAGGCTTCGTCTCGAAGAAGTCAGAGAACATATGCAGCGTTCTACTGTGAAAGCCAAGACCATTAAGAATCATTGCTAAGACTGCATCGCCGTGTGAGACGTTGTGATCCGAGTATTTGGGAATGATGCGATCAATAATGCCTGGTAAACCGACTTCATGACAGAAAGCAGCGATTAACCCTAAGTGGTCTAGGCGTTTAATGACAGGTTGAGCAGCAGACATAATAAGTGACCGTTAAATAACAGTAATAGATCAAAACTGGGGATCGCGGTCAAGATGTCTGTCGCACTAACAGTTGTAAACGATCACTGGATCACATTATTTTAATTCTGAAATTGGCTGCGGAATGACGGATAAACCTGTCCAAGCGGAGACGTTTATTGTGGCACACTCTAATCGGCTAAGTTGTGCTATAGCAATGCAGGAAGAATTTTGGACAACTTATCCAATGTCTCTTGGTATTCCGCGGCGCAATCACTATCTGCGACCACACCGCCGCCCGCCCACGCATACAAGGTGTTATTTTCAGCCACGAGTGTGCGAATTGTGATACTGGTATCCATACGGCCATGTCGAGAAATATAACCGATACTGCCACAGTAAGCACTGCGGCGATGCGGCTCTAGTTCTTCGATGATCTGCATGGCGCGAACTTTTGGCGCTCCCGTGATCGAGCCGCCAGGGAAGCAGGCTCGCAACAAGTCCGCAGGGGCGTATTGCTTATCTAAATCCGCGCGAATAGTACTCACTAAATGATGAACGGCAGGAAAGCTTTCAATATCAAACAGCTTTGGAACATGCACACTCCCCGGTGATGCAACACGGCCAATGTCGTTACGCAATAGGTCTACAATCATCAGGTTTTCTGCTTGATCTTTCTCTGCGGTTTGCAAATCTAACGCATTGACTTTGTCTTGTTCTGGATCGGCGTTGCGCGGGCGAGTGCCTTTAATTGGTTTGGTTTCTATCACGCGATCTTTTAGTTCCAAAAAGCGCTCTGGTGAAATGCTTAAAATTGACGATTCTGGCATGCGAATAAACGCAGAAAAAGGCGCTTGGTTGGCAGATTCGAGCTTCAAATAGGCTTGCCATTCACTGCCTGTATAAGGGGCATTAAAGCGTTGTGCTAAGTTGATTTGGTAGCAATCGCCACTGAGCAAATACTCTTGAACCTTATCGAAGCGAGACGAGTAAGCTTCTTGCGTCATATTGGAGTGCCACTCTCCCGCTAAGGTGAAGTCATTGGTTTGCTCAGCTTCTTGCTCGTTTAACCACTGCCAAGCTTGTTCGATATTCTGACCGACTAGGCAGGCTTTTCTGAGATGGTGGTCAATAACGACGGCCCATTCATACAGACCTACTGCCATATCTGGCGTGTTGAGATCTTTTTCGGCCAGTTCTAGCATCGTTTCTACGCGCCGACCTAAATCGTAACTAAAGTAACCGAGCGCGCCGCCAACAAAAGGTAAGTCCCATTCATGGCTGATTTCAACATGGGGTAACCACTGTTGTTGTAACTGCTGCAGAAGAGCAAAAGGGTCATCATAAGACACCACCTCATCGAATGGCGTTATGATTTGCGTGCTTTTCGAAGTGGTTTCTAACGTGACGATTGGGTTAGCAACGAGCACATCAAAACGGCTATCAATATGGTTTTTTGACGCAGAGCGCAGCAACATTGCCCAAGGCTTATGTTGAATGCATGAAAAAAGGTCAAGAGCAAGATCGGGTGCGTAATCTAACGCTTTAAAATCAATGAATTGGTTGTCTATGTTGTTCATTTGTGTAATTTGTGACAAAGAGATCGTTCACTGAATGGCATGTCATGGTCGGCAAGAGTATCATATTCCCCTGTATAGCCAAACTCCCTCTATACAAAGGGGTCAGAGAGGGTTTTAACTATACGAGTAGGCGACTTCAATGTTTCGTGTGTCGATATCAGCCGTTCGACAATTGTTTATAAAAAACGAAGCTCACTCAAAAGAGCAATAAGCTCAACAAACACGATTGAAGCCAAGCCAATAATGGAAGCATAACGATAACGAGGCATGTAATGACGGTAATACGCAAGCAGGATGTGATCAGCAGTGTCGCTGATGCGCTACAGTATATTTCTTACTACCACCCGCTAGACTTTGTTCAAGCCCTTGAAAAAGCCTACCACCGCGAAGAGAGCCAAGCCGCGAAAGATGCGATTGCACAAATCTTAATTAATTCGCGTATGTCGGCCGAAGGCCATCGACCAATTTGCCAAGATACCGGTATCGTGACTTGTTTTGTCAATATCGGTATGGGCGTGCAGTGGGACTCAACGGACATGACGGTTCAGCAAATGGTAGATGAAGGGGTTCGACAAGCTTATACGAATCCAGATAATCCATTGCGTGCGTCAGTACTTATGGATCCGGCTGGTAAACGTATTAATACCAAAGACAACACGCCAGCTGTCGTACACATCAATATGGTTCCTGGCGATAAAGTTGAAATTCAGATCGCGGCCAAAGGTGGCGGCTCTGAAAACAAAACCAAGATGGTAATGCTAAATCCATCTGACGACATTGCTGAATGGGTAGAAAAAACGCTACCAGCCATGGGCGCGGGTTGGTGTCCACCAGGCATGCTTGGCATTGGTATCGGCGGTACGGCTGAAAAAGCAGCAGTACTGGCAAAAGAATCGCTAATGGAACACATCGATATTCAAGAGCTTATCGATCGTGGCCCACAAAACGCAGAGGAAGAACTTCGTCTGGATATCTTCAACCGCGTGAACAAGCTTGGGATCGGCGCGCAAGGCCTTGGCGGTTTGACGACCGTTGTTGATGTGAAGATCAAAACCGCGCCAACGCATGCGGCTTCTAAGCCTGTTTGTTTGATCCCGAACTGTGCGGCGACTCGTCACGTACACTTCACGCTTGACGGCAGCGGCCCAGCAGAGCTAACGCCACCTAAACTAGACGATTGGCCAGACATCACTTGGGAAGCGGGCGAAAATACGCGTCGCGTTAACCTTGATACGGTAACGAAAGAAGAGGTACAAGAGTGGAAGACAGGCGAAACCGTTCTTCTATCTGGTAAAATCCTGACTGGCCGTGATGCTGCGCATAAACGGATTCAAGGTATGTTAGAAAGTGGCGAAGGCCTACCAGAAGGGGTCGACCTCAACGGTAAATTTATTTATTACGTAGGCCCAGTTGATGCCGTAGGTGACGAAGTTGTCGGTCCGGCAGGTCCAACAACCTCAACACGTATGGATAAGTTCACTGATATGATGTTAGAACAAACCGGCATTATGGGGATGATTGGTAAAGCAGAGCGTGGTCCTGCGACCGTAGAGTCGATTAAAAACCACAAAGCGGTTTACTTAATGGCCGTAGGCGGTGCGGCGTACCTTGTGTCAAAAGCAATTAAGAAATCTCGTGTTGTTGCGTTTGAAGATTTAGGCATGGAAGCGATCTACGAATTTGAAGTCGAAGATATGCCAGTCACGGTTGCGGTAGACTCGAACGGTGTGAATGCCCACCAAGTCGGTCCAGATACTTGGAAAGTGAAAATTCAGGAAATGGAAGCGTAAAGGAAACAGTAATCTTGCAGTGCTCAATAGAGAGAGTGTGACAAAGTGCTGATTTAAATCGCAAACAATTGGGAAAAGTGCAGCGAAAACTGCACTTTTTGTCTATATAATTAGGTATAGCAATTCAATGTTATGCAAACAATAATTAGGAGACCGCATGCCTCGTTTTATTCAGATTCTACAAATTATTCTTGCTGTAGTGGTAGGCGGCTTTGTTGGCTACGACTTAATTCTTCACGGTATCAGTATCTTTAATGGTAAATATGTCACCATCACCTGTGCATTATGGCTGATGCTGGAAATTGCCCTATTTGTTATCTATAAACTGATCGAGAATGATTAAACCATATTGGGCCTATAACTTGCTTTGCCGTATGTGTCGTGACGGTATGGGAAGTAAAGCGATAAAAGATCAAAAGTTTAAGCCTCTGAAGTTCTCAGGGGCTTTTTCTATTTTTGGCCATTTGAGCGTGAATACTTTGTTCATCTTTAATTAAGGTATATAAAGTTAAACTCATACAGGTTGAATGTTTATAGCTACACAAAGTGGATGAGATAAAGAACAGCAATGAAAAGAATTAAGAAAGAAGTGAATGACTTTATCAACAGAGGTATGGACTCTAACGTCCGAGTCGCAGTGACAGGGCTTTCTCGCGCGGGTAAAACGGCGTTTATTACTTCACTTGTTAATCAGCTGCTCCACACGGCCACCCACGATAATTTGCCTTTGTTGACCGCGGCAAGAGACAAGCGTCTTATTGGGGCGAAACGAGAGCCACAAGCCAATATGATGGTCCCCCGTTTTGCCTATGATGAAGCCATGAGCCAGATACATGCTACCCCTCCTCAATGGCCAGTGCCAACGCGCGATGTAAGCGAGATTCGCTTAGCGCTGAAATATAAACCAAACAAAGCCACCAAAAAGCTATTGAGTAAAACGGCAGTTTTGAACGTCGATATCATCGATTATCCTGGAGAGTGGCTGCTTGATTTACCGTTACTGGATATGGATTTCGCGACATGGTCGCAAACTCAATTTGACGCACTTAAAGGGCAGCGTGGCGAGTTAGCGCAAGCGTGGCTCGCCGAATTGGACCATGTCGATCTCTCTGCCGACGTGAACGAAAAGCAGTTAGAGAAGGTGGCACATTGCTACACAGAATATCTTCATGCATGTAAAGACGCTGGGCTACACTGGGTGCAACCAGGGCGATTTGTCCTGCCGGGCGAACTTGCAGGTGCGCCCGTGCTGCAATTCTTTCCGTGTCGATATGACTCAGAAACCAAGCCAGTGAAAGGCAGCAACTTGGCGATGCTAGAAGCGCGCTTTCATGAATATCAGCAGAAAGTCGTGAAGGCGTTCTACAAGCATCACTTTGCGACATTCGATCGCCAGATTGTACTGGTAGATTGTTTGCAGCCGCTCAATGCCGGTGATGAAGCGTTTTACGATATGCGCCAAGCACTCGAACAAATCATGCGTAGTTTCCGTTATGGTCGCAGCAGCTTTTTGCGTCGTTTGTTCTCACCCAAGATAGACAAAATACTTTTCGCGGCAACAAAAGCCGATCACATTACGCCTGACCAGCATCCCAACTTGGTGTCTTTACTGCAACAAATGGTGCATCCGGCGTGGCAAACAGCGGCTTACGAGAATATTGAGATGAGCTGCATGAGCATCGCTTCTATTCAGGCAACCACAACAGGCTTTATTGCGTCTGGAGATCACACCATTCCAGCGTTACAAGGGGTCACATTAGATGGTGAACCAATGACGATGTTCCCAGGAGATGTGCCTAAAAAGCTTCCTAATGCAGCTTACTGGCAAAACAGTGGTTTTGATTTTACGTCGTTCCGCCCGATGCCTTCGACAAATGATGAGCCAGTGAAACACATTCGCTTGGATAAAGCGCTGGATTACCTGATTGGAGACAAGTTGACATGAGTGAATTGAAGAAAAAACAAGTTTTCTCTGAAAAGGCATTAGAAAAAGAGGTGCAATCAGACGATCTAGAGTTAACCGCACAGAAGACCTTTGGTCGAAATGAAGCCTTTGTGCCAGTTGAAATGAAAGAAGAGCAAGCAGAAACCGGAGCAGAACGCCAACTTGAGCATGTGATCCGTCCAAAATCAGGACGAAAATGGTTCACAACAGGAATATTTAGCGCTTTTGCAGGTTTGCTAGGGTGGCAGGCGGTGGACTCCGTTGTTACAGCGATACAAAACTCTGATTGGTTAGCGTTAGGCTGGGCTGGGTTTATCACAGGGATCGCTTCTTTGGGCTTAGCCGCAATAGGTAAAGAATTGTGGAAACTGAGAAAACTAAGAAATCATTTTAGTATCCAAGAAGAAGGTGAACTTCTCGTGCAGAGCGAGAGTGTCGGCAAAGGTAAAGCGTTTTGCGAGAAAGTGGCCGAACAAAGTGGCGTACTGGCAGAAAATCCAGGTTTTGATCGATGGAAGAACAGCATCAATCCGGCGCACAGTGACGCAGAAATTCTCGACATGTATGACGCAATGGTCGTCAGCCAACAAGACAAGCTGGCGACGCAGATCGTGTCTCAGCACGCCACTGAGTCAGCGGCTTTAGTGGCAGTCAGCCCACTGGCGGCCGCCGATATGCTGTTGGTGGCGTGGCGCAACTTTAAAATGATCGATAATCTTTCCAAAGTATATGGCGTTGAGTTGGGCTATGCCTCGCGGATTAAGTTATTGCGAGCGGTATTCGTTAACATGGCCGCCGCGGGGGCCAGTGAATTAGCCATAGATGCAGGCATGGACTTAATGTCGATGGATTTGGCGGGGAAAGTATCAGCAAGAGCAGGGCAGGGACTTGGTGTCGGGATTCTTACTGCTCGATTAGGTCTAAAAGCCATGACATTACTTCGTCCTTTACCTTGGTACCCGCAGCGCCAAGTAAAACTCGGGATGATTCGCAAAGCCGTAGCGGCGAAAGTTGCATCAATTACGATGAAACCGTAACGAATATCACCTTTGATAGGTAGGATTGCTTGACGCCATACCAAGCATGGTAGAAACTACTGTCAACTTTTCCTGACAGTTGCGAATTGGGATATTTTCAGTGCGTCTTGAAGTCTTATGTGAAGATCGACTCGGCTTAACCCGAGAATTACTCGATATTTTAGCGTCAAAAAGTATCGATTTACGTGGTATCGAAATCGACATCAGCGGCATTATCTATCTAAATTGCCCAGATATTGACTTTGATACGTTCAGTGAATTGATGGCTGAAATCCGCCGTATACCGGGGGTGAAAGACGTACGTAAAATCCAGTTTATGCCGATGGAGCGCCACAACACTGAGCTGCTCTCATTGGTAGACAATTTGCCTGATCCGGTTTTTGCCATTGATCTTAGAGGCGCCGTTGATATGGCAAACATGTCTGCCTTGTCACTACTTGGGCTTCACAAGCAAGAAGTGATTGGCACTCCAATTGGTACATTATTACCAAGCGTACGTTTTTCTCGTTGGACGGAAGGCGTTAATGGTCGCACACGAGAAAATCTCGTTATTGATGGCTTAGATTATATTCTTGAGCTTATGCCTGTTTATATCCGAGATGAGGCACAAAACTCGACCTTAGCCAGCACTCTTATGACGATTCGTTCTAATCAACAAGTCGCCAAAATTGAAGAAGCGCTACCATTGCACAACCCACTTGGTTTTGAACATTTTGTTGGGTTGTCCAATCGCCATAAAGCATTAATGAACCAAGCCAAAAAGTTGTCCGTACTTGATCAACCGCTATTGATTGAGGGGGAGACTGGCACTGGTAAAGAAATGCTAGCTAAAGCGTGCCATAGCCGCTCAAGTCGTGCGAGCAAACCGTTCTTAGTATTAAGCTGCGCTTCAATGCCGGACGATGTCGCGGAAACAGAACTATTCGGCCATGCTCCGGGGTCATTCAATCATGAGCAAGGGCACAAAGGGATTTTCGAACAAGCGAACGGTGGCACGGTATTTCTTGATGAAATTGGTGAGATGAGTTCACACCTGCAAATTAAGCTTCTTCGTTTTCTCCAAGATGGTAACTTCCGCCGTGTGGGCGCAGAAGACGAGATGCACGCAGATGTCCGCATTATCGCTTCAACCAAACATAACTTGGCTGAACTATCTGAAGCAGGCTTGTTTCGAGAAGATTTATACTACCGTTTAAATGTGTTGACGTTAAGTATCCCAGCTTTACGCAAGCGCTCAAACGACGTCGTGCCATTACTGGATTTATTTGTGGCTAAGCATGCTCAGCAACTTGGTATCGATAAACCTGAATTTGATGAAGGGTTAGTGGATGCGTTAGCTAATTATCAATGGCCTGGAAATATGCGCCAGCTCGACAATATGGTACTGCGCGCGTTGACTGAAATGGATGGCGATTTGTTAAAAGCTGAACACTTTAATTTACCACAGCCGCAGACAGTAGGTGGCGGCAACATCACTCTCAACATCGACGGCTCTCTGGATGAGATAATGAGTGACTACGAATCCCAGATATTGGAACGTTTATATCAGTCATTCCCCTCAAGCCGAAAGTTGGCCAAACGTTTGAATGTCTCGCACACTTCTATCGCCAATAAACTGCGTGATTATGGGATTCGCAAGAATTAAATCGAGTCAGATGGTAAACGGGGATTGTCATTTGTAATGGAAGATAAAAGCTCATCCATCGCCGTTCATAAGCAGGACGGCGACTTACTTCTGCGTACTGCTGAGATTGGCGACGCCGACATGATTGCCGAGTATTTCCAAATTAACCGAGAGCACTTAAAACCATTTGAACCAGCTCGTGATGACGTGTTTTACTCTGTCAACGGTTGGTTAAAAAGGCTTATTAAACTTAACGAGTTGCACCGTATGGGGCTTGGTTATTATTGTTTGTTGATCAATGCAAACTCAGGTGAGATGTTAGGTACGATCTCGTTTAGCAGTCTGAGCCGATTCCCATTTTATTCGTGTAACGTTGGCTACTCCTTGGCAGAAAAAGCACAAGGCCATGGTTATATGCGCCGCGGTTTAAAAATGGCTTGCGAATATATGTTTGATGTTCAAAAGCTACATCGCATCCAAGCGGGCTATATGCCGCATAACAAACGAAGTGAAGCGGTGTTAGAGCACGTTGGTTTTAGTAAAGAAGGTTACGCAAAAGACTACCTTTTGATTAATGGTAAATGGCAAGACCACGTGTTAGCGTCATTAACTAATCCAAGTTGGCAACAAGAGAAACATTAGTATGGGATGGTTAGAAAAGCCGCAGAAGCTTTGTTTGGCAAGCCTGCAGAGAACAAGACCAACAACTATTCGCGCTATAACATCAATTTGAAGCAGCAGAGTGTGATGACGCAGAAGATGCTCAAACACTCGAACGGTTGATTCCAGTGCTCTTGAGCGATCATAATGATGGTCAACGTTGGCAAGCGCATGGTGTCACGCGTGAACAAGTGCTTACTATTAATAAATGAATTGAAGTTGGCGTTGTTCCCTTATGGAACAAAGCCAAAAGTTGATTGAAAATGCCACTATAAAAGGTTGGCTGAAGTCGTAATAAAGGAGACTGAATGTCTTATTTGCCTTTGGACGAATACCAAAGAAAATGGATTTTTACTCACCAGTCAATGCCGGTGCCAGAAGAAGACTTAGCGTTAATAAAACCAATGAGCCAAGCGCGATCAGCTCAGTTTTGGAAAGAGAATATTAGTGCCCAAAGTCCAGATATGGATCACTTAAGCTCCCAAGATTGGCCTATGAATGAGCCTAATTGGTCAAAAACGGTCGATTGGATGGCGGCATGGGAATCGGATGAGCCAGAAATGCCACAAGAAGTAGAAGTTCATATTGATTGGCAAGATGATGTGACCGTGTACTTTTGCTATGAGAAGTACAATGTAATCGAAACAAAATGGTCGATTTTTAAAAAGCATTGGAAAAACTTTCTCTTCTATGACGATGGTCCGATATTAATTGGACGCCGTCGCTCACAAGCGCTTTGGTTTGATTCAAAAGGCAATGTGAAACTCGGTGTCCGTCAATAAGTTATTTTTTACCAAAGCCACCCTCTGAGGTGGCTTTGTTTTGCCTAAAGACTCGATAGTGGGCTTAACACACCGCCTGCACCTCGTTCGATGACGTGCGTGTAGATCTGTGTTGTCTTAACATCGGTATGTCCTAACTGTTCCTGAACGGTCCTAATGTCAGCTCCAGATTCTAATAAGTGGGTTGCAAAGCTATGCCGTAGTGTATGGCAAGTCACAACTTTCTCAATTCCAGCATCTTTTGCAGAACGCTTTACCGCTCTTTGTATCGCACTTTCATTAATATGGTGTCGTCTTAGTTCTCCAGTTTCTCGATCAATACTTAGCTTGGCTGACGGGAACAAAAAATGCCAGTTAAAATCCAATTCTGCTTTTGGGTATTTGCGTCTTAACCCTTCAGAAATATAGACCCCAGCGTATCCTGGCATGTGCCGATCTTTAAAATAATAATTTCTCGCGAGACTTACTTGCGCTTTAAGCTGCTCGTGCAGTTCTTTTGCTAACGTGACCGTTCGGTTTTTTCCTCCTTTTCCTTGCCAGACACGAATGGCGCCATAGTCATAATCAATGTCTTGAACTCTTAACCTCAAACATTCCATCACTCGAAGGCCTGAACCATAAAGTAATTGAGTGTGTAGCTTATATTTCGGATCCATATGTTGAACGAACCTTCTGACTTCTTCGCGTGTTAGTACAACAGGTAGTTTCTTCTCAGTTAGTGACTTTTGAAACCTCATATCAAGGGATAAAGGGGTTTGAAAGTAGTCTCTGTATAAGAAAGAGATTGAATTAAGTGCCAAAGCTTGCGTTTTTACTGCTACTTTTTCTTTAACAGCTAGATGGCTAAGAAATTGAACAACATCGTCTTCAGCTAATGTGGAAGGATGTGCAAGCTGGTGGAAAGCTATGAAGCGCTTTATCCAAAATAAGTAGCTATCAATTGTTTTGTTGGCATAGTGACGGGTAATCATATGTTCTTTAACACTCAATAAAAACTGACTTTTCATTGTTATCTTTACCTGTTTATTTATACAGTTTTGATAATTTATCACTCTTCTCAAAATTAACGTTCTTTTAGCCGTCTAATTGCGCGCTCGAACACACATATCCATACTATTTTTCTATTTGTTTCATGTAGGTAAGTGCTAACATTCATATTTCTTTTGTCGAGAAAGAGGGCGGTAGCTTGCTTGAAAGGCGGCAAATAGCCGTATAGAAAGCGTTATGCATATGGAGTCTATATGGACATAGATATCGAAGTGATTGAATTACCAGACCTTGATGGATTTCGCATAGAAGCCTTACTTCCAAATGGTCATTCAGTCGGCTATATCAATATCATTGTAAAAGGAACAGTTGCTGACCTTTGTGATCTATGCGTTAAAGATTCCTATCTATATTTCTGGCCTAGTTTTATGCCTGTATTTCTAAGTATTCAGCGAAAGCGTAATTTCCAAAATAAAGGAATCGGAAGTCGGTTGCTTACTACTGCTATTGAACACTCAAAATTTAAAGGCTGTAGCCAAATGAAAGGTTGGATGCATGGTGACAAGCCTAGGTTAGAAAAGTTTTATAGATCATTTGGCTTTCAAATCAGTGGAATTAACATCGAGCTAGACCTTGAAAATATGCATAACAAAGCGTTTAAGAGTGATTCTCAACGCTTGGCATTCTGAGTTCTAGGTTGAGTTTTGTGATTATGGCACGATGGTTTAGGTCTGGTGGTCGCGTTGTTCACACCTTAACGCGGCGTTAGCAGTTACGGAGGTTCAGTGGTATCAAATAAAGCAATATGGGTTTGTTGCATCAGCTTAGCTGCGAGTGGCTTTATTGTCGGAGCTAATTGGTTAATTGACCCCGATATATTGAAAATTTTCAATTTGAGCTTTACAGCTATCGGAGCTTTAGCAACAGCAGGGCTACTGTATTTTGGTTCTAAAGCCTTTTCAGTGTGGAAGTTGCAGTTTGTTTATGCTGAGAAATTTAAAGCATTCGTAGATCTAGAAAAATCATTTTCAAATGCAATTAGCTGTTACAGACGCTTGGTAGCTAGTATGATCAATAAACATGATATACAACGAGGTATTCCAGCGGACAAGCTCATATATATCGAAATTGATCATGAGAGAGCATATTCAGATTTTAAGGCCGCAAAGCGTGATTATTTAACCAAAGTTGACTGGGCGATCTCTTTCTTACCTGATGGACAAAAATTTGAATTAGACTATATAAAGTTTGAAAGTGAACTTCATAAAGGACTTCGTTATTGGCACCAATCGCATAATGCGGACGATAGCGACTATGAACATGAAATGATGTGCAAAGCCGAGCAATTTATCGTTGATTTTAATGTAAAAGGTAAAAAACTAATTCGAGAGCAGCGAAATAAGTAACTGCTAACAAGCAATTTAAGAGGGATTCCCAACGCTTGGCATTTTTGCTTCTACTTCAATTTTAGTGATTACGGTACAATGCTTTAGGTTGGGTGGTAGCGTTGCTCACCCCTTAATTGGGCGTTATGTTTCACTTTGATTTAGAAGAAATAAAAGGTTTCTTGGCGTTTTTTTCTTTGGTCTCTTTGGCAATTCGTTCGAGTTGTTTCAGCAATTAAATATTGTCCGTCCAAGTTCATGAATCCATCAAACATAATCACGCTTCAAAGTTCGTGGGTTGCTTCAATTTGAAATTGCATTTGCGCGTTGATAATCGGTTTGGCTTAAAGTCGCTTGGGTTATATTTCCCAATTAGCAAATCGGCAGCGGGGTTTTCTGCAATTCGGGTTTTGTCTTTCGCTTTTTTGACAGTGATGCCATCACTTGCTGAAAATCATCAAAGTTGCCTCAATCCAATTTCTGGGAATTACGTGCTTTGTGTTTATCGCTTTTGTCGGTTAATTCCACAACGTCGTGTGACGTGAGTTAAACAATTTCTTATGCAATTCAGTTCTTTGCCATGTGAGCGAGTCAGTTGTGGTAAAACATAACAAAGTGTTTAAGAGGGATTCGTCAACGCGTGGCACTTTCACTTCAAATCGGTTTAAGTGATTAAGGTGGTCATATCCGCTTTGGCGGTAGCGTTGTCTCACCCCTTAACACGGCGTTAGTACTGGGTTGGTATCAATAGTCAAAAATTCGGTGTTTATCGGTTTTTCTTTCTAGCTTTACACCTGAATAAATGTGCCTTTCACGTTCTTTCCGGTGGCACTATATGTGGAGTGCTTGCGTTTATTTCACCGTTTACGGTGTCTCACTCACAGTCTATTTCTTTGGCGCGGCTTCTTTTTTGTGGTTGGTTTTTCATCGTAAATTCGGCTCGTTGGCGTGGTTGTCCAAGTCCGATGATCGAATTCTTTGCTAATTTTGACGCGGTGAAAGTTGGGCGGTTTTGTGTGTTTTTCTTCTCGCCAACTTGCGTTTTGGGAGTGAGTTCTAGTTCGGTAATTATCCGTTTAGCTTCAGCGTTTTAAGCCAGCCGTTTCGTGCTATATTTCAACACTTTGGTGTGTGCCAAAGGCTTTGGAGTAGCGTACTAACAAACAATTCAAGCGTGATTCGGCACGCGTGGCATTTTTGTTATGCGTTAGTTTTAGTGATTAAGGTGGTTACGTTAGCATCGGTATTGCGTGCCTCACACCTTAATTGGGCGTTAGTTCCCCAGAGCGAGTAATCAATCCGTAGGGAATTTTTGTTTCTGGTGGAGTACACGCATAACTCGGATGATATCGCCCTCGACCCAGTAAGAGACAATCATCGAAATCTCAGGAATAATGAGCAATCGTCCGCGGATGCCATCTCGTTGTACACCCATTAAAGGTTGTTCAAGCAAGTTTTCTACTTTTGCTTCAATGAGGTTGTCAGTTTTTTCTGCCGCATCAGGGTTGAAGTCATAGAGAAACTCGAAGATCTTTTCACGATCATTAAGTGACTCTTCTTCCCATAAAATCATTGCTTACCTCGATTACGGATTCTGGCTTTGCGTTCTTCCATTCGAGACTTAGCCGTTTGGTGTTCAACGAAAACGGATTTTCCTGAGTCAAACTTCTCAAATGCTAGGTTTACTTGTTCAGTTAGCCATGCATCGTGAGATAATGTTTTTCTTTGTTGTTCAGCGAGTTGCTCAGTAAGTTCACGGCAAGCATCACTTAGAGTTCGACCTTGGCTCTCAGCCATTTGTTGAGCTAGGCGTTTTGTTTCTTCATCAACACGAAACTGAATTCTAGTGTCCATGATGTATTCCTTTGTTGGTGTGTGTACAAATGTTAGCACTAGGCTTTGAGATGGGCAACTAACAAACAATTTAAGAGTGATTCGGCACGCGTGGCATTTTTACTATGCGTTGGTTTTAGTGATTAAGGTGGTATGCGGGAGCATCGTATTGCGTGCCTCACACCTTAATTGGGCGTTATGGTACATAGGGAAATTATGAGTCAATTTGATATTCTTGAAGCGTTTAAAAAAGAATTATGGGATCTGGAAAATCATTGGTATTTGTTTTTAGATCTATATGGACATGAGCATAAAAAGCGTAGGCGTGAAGTTCTTTTTCCGTCACATCCGTTGTTATTTGATACCATTAAGTTGAGGCTGCATGATCACGTACTACTGATCATTTCTCGATTACTAGACCCCGAAAAAACATGTGGTAAACACAATCTAAGCTTGAAAACGCTCATCTCAACCTACAAGCCGTTTTCTTCGGAGGCATTAGAAGTCATTGAAAATGCCCAATCTGATATATTGGCTAATTTTACGAAAATCAAAACTCATCGCAATAAACGTATTTCGCACAACGATCTAACCAATAAGTTAAACTTCGATTTGCCGACCATACCAATAAAAGAAATTGAGTCCGTCATTGATAGTTTGGAATTGGTGTTTAATACGATCTCAATCGACAAGAGAAACCGTAGCCATGAATTTTTTCCTAGAAATCTAGATGATAATTATAAGGCTGGACACCTGTTGGACATTTTGGAAGCCGGACGAAAGGCTCTTGGTCTAGATGTGCGTTGAAATGTACCATAACAAACGCTTCAAGACGGATTCGCAACGCGTGGCATTTTTATCATGCGTTGATTTTAGTGATTAAGGTGGTATACGGAAGCATCGTATTGCGTTGCTCACCACTTAAGCGGGCGTTAGGCAATCCGGTAATATTTAAATTTTTGAGTAGGATAATGAATAAAGTAATTGATAAGCTCGCTTGGGTTCTGATTCAAGACGGTAAGTTTTTGGCTGTAAGATCTAAAGGTAAAGACCTATTTTATCTTCCCGGTGGTAAGCGTGAAATCGGTGAAAGTGACGCTGAAGCTCTAATTCGAGAAATTAAAGAAGAACTGTCTGTTGACCTTGTTCCAAGCAGTATTAAGTACATGGAAACTTTCACAGCTCAAGCTGATGGTAAAGCTGAAGGTGTCTCTGTAAAACTAACTTGTTATTTTGCTGATTACTCAGGTGAACTTCTTCCTGCTGCTGAAATAGAAGAACAAAAGTTCATTGACGGTCATGACGAAGAAATTTGCTCTGTTGCAGCATTGGTAGCGTTGAAATGGCTAGAAGAAAAGTCACTGGTAGTTGGAAAAATTGCCTAACAAAGCGTTTAAGACAGATTCGCAACGCGTGGCATTTTCAGTTCAAGTTGATTTTTGTGTTTACGGTGCAATGGTTTAGTTCAGTGCTGGCGTTACTCACTACTTAACGCGGCGTTATGTGCTTGGAGGGAAATAATGAATTCAAAGGAAGTCGTCTTAGCTTTTTGGGACGCAATGAAAACTAATGATTTCGCGAAAGCAAGTGAGTGGCTTAGCCCAGATTTTGAAGGGTTTTGGCCTCAATCTGGTGAGCTTACTGTTGGACGAGACAACTTCACAGCAATCAACTCTTACTATCCAGCAAATGGTACTTGGGAGTTCGTCGTTCATTCAATCGTCTGCGATGGCGAAACAGTAGTCACTGATGTTTCTATAACTGATAGCGTTCAAAAGGCGCGTGCTATTACTTTCCATACGGTAGAAAATGGGCTTATCCGTAAACAGAAAGAGTTCTGGCCAGACCCAATGGAAGCGCAGGAGTGGCGTTCCAAGTGGGTGAGGGTCGTGCAAGAGCAGGCGCGCACATAACAAAGCGTTCAAGAGGGATTCTCAACGCTTGGCAGTTTTGGTTCAAAGTTTAGCTTTTGTGATTATGGCACAATGGTTTAGGTCAGGTGGTGGCGTTGTTCACCCCTTAACGCGGCGTTAGGCGCAGTAAAGAAATTCTTGGATCCAATCTCTTTTTACCTCTCTGGCAATTTGCCCCAGTTTCTCGGCAATCTGGCTTTGTCCCCCCAAATTCTTGAATCACTCAACCCGTAAAACATGCCAATGTTCGCGAGTTGCCTCATTGGATTTTTGGGTCGGTTAGTTGTGATTTTCTTTGGCTCAAATCGCTTTGATTTTCTCTGTCTTTGGAGCCAGTTCATTGGCTGAAATTCAGCTTTGAAAGTTAACCTTTCCAAATTCCATGTTTACGTGCTGAGAAGCCAATTTCTTTGGTGGTTTGGTTGCAGTGGGTTTCAGAGGCTTAGCCGCTTTAGCATTTGGGTTTCAATCAAATTCAGTGGGTTACGTGTGTTTATTTTTCCAAAAGGTGGTTTTCTAAATCCAATTTTAACTATTTGCGTGAAGCGCCTAACAAAGCATTTAAGAGTGACTCTCAACGCTTGGCGATTTCAGTTTAAACTTGGCTTAAGTGTTTAAGGTGCAGTGGTTTGGGTTCGGTGTTTAGCGTTGTTCGCACCTTAATGCGGCGTTAGGCAAATATTGGTGAGGTGATAATTGAAATGAGTTTAGAAAAAGCACTTATTAAAAATTTATTTACAGATGTTCTTATGGCGCCAGAGTTAGATGTTGCATTAATTGAGCAGTACGTCGACCCATCTTATATACAAAAAGTGGATGGAGTGGAGTTGGATTATGATAGCTTTGTAAATCATATAGAGGCACAGAAGAAAGTTATTAGTACATTAGATGTTAACTTTCTTACTTTGGTTCAAGAGGGCAATGTTCTTTTCAGTAACCATGTAGTAACAGCCCACAAAAAAGATGGCTCGATTATAAAAGTCAAAGTTATAGCCCAGTTCACGATACATAATAATCGTTTAGTCTTGTGTGATGAATTAACAAGGTTAATTGAGGGCGGTGATGAAGATCATGATATTGGGTCAAGGCATTAAATCACTTTGACTATTTGCCTAACAAGCTGTTCAAGAGTGATTCGCAACGCGTGGCATTTTTACTATGCGTTGGTTTTAGTGATTAAGGTGGTATGCGGCGGCTTAGGTATTGCGTTGCTCACACCTTAACAGGGCGTTAGAGTGCAGGAGAAATTGATGTCCCCAGAAGAAATTGAGTTATACAAAGATGCATTAAAGATTGGGATACCAGCACTAGTTGGCTTATCAGCTGGTTTAGTTCCATATTTTATCGAAAAGCGCAAAGTGGCTATCCAGAAAACAATAGAAGACGACAAAGCTAAAAGAGCTCTCGTGATCAGTTTTGCTGAGGCTTTATCTGAGTATCAAGGTAGTTCACGGGCCTACATATCATATTTAGTTAGTTCTCGATATAACGCTGGAGAAGGATGGGGGAAAGTCATAGATTCAGCATCTCAAAAAATGACGGATAATGAAGTCAATCGAGTTAAAGCAAAGTCTCTTGCTGGCATTGTTGGTAATACTGAGGTAGTTGATGCTTTGTTGGAATATGACAGATGTATCACAGAGGTAATGAGCCTATTAGTTAAGTCTCAACTCCTCATTGATGATAAAACCGAGAAAGAACAAGTTTTGAAACTTGAGGTTGCTGAAAGAAAACTTCTGCATTCATTAAATCGGTTGTTGTGAGCACTCTAACAAACAATTTAAGAGTGATTCAGCACGCGTGGCATTTTTATTATGCGTTGATTTTAGTGATTAAAGTGGTATTCGGTAGCATCGGTATTGCGTGCTTCACACCTTAATTGGGCGTTAGTTGCCAGCGGTAAAACGCAGCTAAAGCAGAAAACTTAAGGTTAATGAATGGTGCAATTGTGCTCGGTTTTGTCTCCATATCTAGTTTGCTGAAGTTGCGTTCGATTTTTAATATTGTGGTTTTGTTTTGCCGTTTCAGACGCGAATGTACTCGTGGAAAGTCAGCTTTGTGGCATTGTCTTTCCAAAAGGTTTATTGGGTAGTTTTTGCCTGTTTTCTGCGGCGTTGTAAGTTCCAAGTGGTTTCAGTGACAGGCGCTTTGAAACTGCGCCTGAATTGGGTTTTTCAACACACTGAAAAACGGCGTTGGCAAAGTAAAAATAATTTGGAAGTCAGAGGGTTAGAATGGCAACTAACAAAGCGTTTAAGGCAGATTCGCAACGCTGGGCATTTTCGGTTTGCTTTGAATTTAGTGTTTACGGCACAATGGTTTAGGTTAGGCGGTAGCGTTGCTCACTACTTAACGCGGCGTTAGTTGCCAGTGGGGAAAACGTAGCTAAGGCAGAAAGTTTAGGGCTAATGAATTGTGCTCGATGTTTGTCTGGGTGTGGTTTGCTGAAGTTTCGTTCGACTTTTAATGTTGTGGTTTTATTTTGCCGTTTCAGGCGCTAACTCACTCGTTGAAAATCAGCCTTGTGACATAACCTTTCCAAAAGGTTTTTTGGGTGCTTTTTAGCCAGCTTTCTACGGCGCCGCTAATTCCAAGTGGTTTCAGTGGCAGGCGCTTTGAAACTGCGCCTGATTTGAGTTTTTCAACACGCTCAAAAACGGTGTTGGCAAAGTGGAAATAACTGGAAATCAAAGGTGTAGAATGGCAACTAACAAAGCGTTTAAGGCAGATTCGCAACGCTAGGCATTTTTGGTTTTCTTTGAATTTAGTGTTTATGGCACAATAGTTTAGGTCAGGTGGCAATGTTGCTCACTACTTAACGCGGCGTTAGGCTTCTAGGAGGAGTACTAGATGATAAGAAAGGCGGTTTGGGCACTTTTACGTCTTGGAGTTGTTTTCTTTCTATACCTGCCCGTAGCGTATGCGTTTTTGATCATTATTCAGACATCTCGTCCTCGATTCCTCGAAATGAACTGGGATGCTTACATTTGGTTTACGGTCTTGCTATTGGTTGTAGGCTATTGCTTGCTTCGTTTTTCACGTACAAAAGAACTTTGGAAGCTATTCCTAATTAGTGTGCTCGGGGTCTCTGTGTTGATGATGTATGAAGGTCAGTCTTATACATTTAGCACCCAGAACATATCAGCGAATGCCTTGTATGTGTCTTTTCTGTTCTTGATTCCTGCAATTCACTTTATAGTGCCTTCAGTGTGGACGAGACCGTTTTTGTTTTTGCTTCCTGTTAGTGCTCTGAGTTGGTTTTTACGAATGTCGATATATCAGCCGGTTTGCTTCTCTTATGAGCTATACGTAAGTAAGTCAACGTTGAGTCCAGAGCAGTACGATAAGGCTTTTGAATTAGTGCTACAAAGCTTCCCAACCACGTTTATAGGTGGGTCAATGGCATTTGGGTTACTAATCCCATACTGGTTCGCATTGTATGGTCCTAACCCTGTCTCAGCGTACAGAAGCCTAACAATAAATTTAAGAGTGATTCACAACGCTTGGCGCCGTCACATCAAGTCAGTTTAGTGTTTATGGCACAATGGTTTAGGTAAGGTGGTAGCGTTGTTCACACCTTAATTTGGCGTTATGAAATTTTTAGGTAAGGTGTAATTAGTGAACTTTAATGAAAGATTAAAATGTACAACCTGTGGAGGGTTAGTTGATTGCCGTTTTGGTATGTCTAACCGAGATGTTCAGCCTTTTAGGTTTGCCTGCCCATCTTGTGGATCTGGAATAGAAGTAACTGTTGAACAGGGTAAACAGCCCAAGATGTACGGCGCAGAAAGCTACCCATTGGATGGGCACTTTACTGGTGAAAACCCATTTATTGACTTGCATATTGATTTTCCAGTGTCATTTGAGCCTTATGTGATGGGGCAGACACCTTTTCTTAGAGCTATTGGTCGTATTGGACGTGAAAATTTTCAAATCCACAACTTTAGACTCGATTCGTTGAACCAGTTGTACAAGAAGCATGAAGTCATTGAGCGCTTGGTCAACTTATACAAGAGAAAAAGAAACAAAGTCCTCTCTGATCTTGCGGAGAAAGAGTTTGATGAACCTGCTAAATCGTTTAAAGACTGTGACATTAATATGATGATGTATTGTGTTATTGCGAAGGTTTTTTATCCGTTTTCAACCCCAACATCTAATGCTGAAGATGTCAGTCTGTACCTTACTAAGTTCAATGATATTGTCAAAAAAGACAAAAACATCATGGACTCATTTGTTAAAGAAATAGTTGAATCTAAATTTATTTTCAATCTTCAAGAGGATTGCTTTGAGATTTATCCGAGAATATTGGAGCTAGAACTAGCCCTCAGACCTGCACTATTTCTAGACTACGATAAAGATTATGTCGATGGAAATGAGCAAGTTCCTTATCGCGTGTCTTCACGTGAATTCAAAAATTATAAGGATCTTTATAAAGACATTTCAGAGATAATATCCAGACAAATTGTGCTCGTAGCCGGTGTTAATAATTTATTAAAACGTAGTGACCACAATAAATTCTCAGATGAGAAGATTAAAAATCTTAACGACTTTGCGAATAAGCCATTTGGTAAGAAACTCGAATTCATTGATGATACTTGGCTACCGATCTCAAAGAGTGTCGCTGATAATCAGTTGAGAAATGCGGTTGCACACTATAAAGCTGAATATGATGAAGTTTCTCAAAAAGTAACGTACTTCCCTAGACAGGAGGGGATGAAGCAGGAAAAACCAAATGAAATTTACTTTTTAGGTTTTACACGCAAAATACTAGATTCGTATCGTTTAATGCATTCTCTAAATCAGTTAATTAAGTGCTTGTTAAACTATGAGTATTTCATGAGAAATAAAAATTCATAACAAAGCATTTAAGAGTGATTCGCAACGCTTGGCATTTTCGCTTCGCTCAAGTATAGCCAAGCGTCGCTCACACCTTAATGCGGCGTTAGGTGCCTAATGGAGAACTATTTTGCAGCAGTTATTTTTTATCGAAAAATCAGTGGCTGGTAGGTGTGGTCCTGACAACTGTATGTGGGATCTAAATGAACTACACAATAACAATGTAGTTGCCATACTATCTGTCAATGACGGTGAAATGGTGCATGTTTCTCTTCTGGAGTCATTGGGTATTGCCTACAAAAACGTTCCGCTTTCAAGTAATGCACCACCTCTCGATGGTGATTTGGATCTTTGCTTAAAGACTCTCCCACAAATACTCAATTTCATTGAACAGCACGAGCGCAATGGTGTGGTTGTTATTCACTGTAGATCAGGTAAAGATCGCACTGGTCTAGCTTTGGCTGCATATTTAATGAGCACCAAAAAGCTGTCACCTATAGAAGCCATTTATGCTGTTAAACAGGTAAGGAGTATTGCCTTTACTGCGCCAGGTTGGGACGAATTTGCGCTAAAGGTACTGAGCGCGTTGAGAGACACCTAACAAACAATTTAAGAGGGATTCCCAACGCTTGGCATTTTTGGTTCTACTTCAATTTTAGTGGTTACGGTACAATGCTTTAGGTTGGGTGGTCGCGTTGTTCACCCCTTAATTGGGCGTTATAACGCAGTAGAGTTCATCACACATATTAAGGATTGTATGGAAGAATATTGGAATCCAATGGTGCCAGAATTATCGGTATCAGACTTCTCAAAATCACTGAATTTTTACTGTGAAATCTTAGGGTTTAAGGTTAGAAGTCAAAGAACAAAACCAGATTTTGCTTACATCGAATTTGAACAAGTACAAATCATGTTGGAGCAAATTCATGATAACGGTTGGGCTACAGGAAGCTTAGAAGCGCCGTTCGGGCGTGGTGTAAATTTTCAAATTGAACTATCGAACATCGAACCTGTTTATAAACGTATCAAGCTAGCTGGGATATCATTGTTCAAAGAACAGAAAGATACATGGTATGACGTTGGCCATAGCCTTTCTGGGCAGCGCGAGTTTTTAGTGCAAGACCCAGATGGTTACCTCTTGAGGTTTTCGCAATATCTTGGTGAAAAGTCTAAGTCATGAAAACAGCGTTATAACAAACGCTTTAAGACGGATTCGCAACGCTCGGCGTTTTTAGTTTGATTTGGCTTTTGTGTTTACGGTGTAATAATTGAGTCTTGTGGCAGTGTTGCTCACCACTTAAGCGGGCGTTAGGTGAAAAGGAGTTCACTCAAAGTATGAAGACTGTTTCAAAGTCCATAATGTTGGCGGTTTCGATTTTTTCAGTTCTGGGCTGCAAAGATAAATCTGAAGTCTATTCAAATCCGCCAGTTCACTTAGTGGAGCAAATAGATGCATATTTTCCATTATCTATCAAATATGTAAGAAACAATGAAAATATAGCCTTATCTCAAGGAGAGTCACTATTGCCTCAATACCTCGAAATAGCTCGTAAAATTGGCATTAAACACCCTGAAAAAGTACGTGTTTATTATGCGGACAAATTGCCTTTACCTAAAAACGAGTCACTTTTATTTCAGATGCAGCGGTTAGGTCTTGATTCTCCTTATTTCACAGGCACTACGTTTGGCTATGGTATTTGGATTTCCACTAAAGCTAAGGGTGATAAATTGCTTCTCTCACATGAGTTAATTCATGTAAAACAAGCAGAAGAGTTAGGTCTTGATGAGTTTACAAAAAAGTATTTACTGCAACTCGCAATCTTTGGTTATCGGGAATCTCCGATAGAGCTTGAAGCTTATGAAAAAGCGGCCAATTATTTGTAATCTTCGTGTAATTCACCTAACAAAGCGTTTAAGACAGATTCCCAACGCTCGGCATTTTCGGTTTGCTTTGAATTTAGTGTTTACGGCACAATAGTTTAGGTTTGGTGGTTTGCGTTGCTCACTACTTAACGCGGCGTTAGTTGCCAGTGAGAAAAACGCAGCTAAAGCAGAAAATTTCGGGCTAATGAATCGTGCAATTTTGCTCGGTTTTGTGCTTTGGTGTAGCTTGCTAGAATTGAGTTCGATTTTGAATGTTGTGGTTTTGTTTTGCCGTTTCAGACGCGAATGTACTCGTTGAAAGTGAGCTTTGTGACATTGCCTTTCCAAAAGGTTTTTTTGGTGCTTTTAGTCAGTTTTCTACGGCGTTGCTAATTCCAAGTGGTTTCAATGACAGGCGCTTTAAAACTGCGCCTGATTTGAGTTTTTCAAAGCACTCAAAAACGGTGTTGGCAAAGTGGAAATGGAGATGAAATCAAAGGTTTAGAATGGCAACTAACAAAGCGTTTAAGGCAGATTCGCAACGCTTAGCATTTTCGGTTTGCTTTGAATTTAGTGTTTACGGCACAATGGTTTAGGTTAGGTGGTAATGTTGCTCACTACTTAACGCAGCGTTATGAGCCACCATTAAAAATGCAGAATAGAGTGGAATAGATGGAACGGAAAAAACAGGTTCAGTGGCTCAAGATTCAAAAGAGAGGCTTTCTAAGGCACTGTCTTACTCATGGATTAGCTTTCTGTGTACCATTTATATTTGGTACTGCATTTGTTCAAAACGATTTTTACTTGAACCTGTCGCCTTTTATTTCGTACCGGCTTTATTTAGTTACTGTCATTGGCGCGGTATTTCTCGCAGGCAGTGATTGGGTTTTTAAAAGTAGGCAGTATCAAAAGCACAGAAAGAATCTATTGCGAAAAAATGTCTCATAACAAATTGTTCAAGAGTGATTCGGCACGCGTGGCATTTTTACAATGCGTTGGTTTTGGTGGTTAAGGTGTTATGCGGAAGCTTCGGTATTGCGTGCCTCACACCTTAACAAGGCGTTAGGTTTCTCCGCGGGAAACATCGAATTCGAGGATTTTGAATAATGGATTATGAAACGAAGCTGCAACTTGCTCACAAAGAATTAAGTGACAAAGGTGTTTGGAAGTCGAACTACAATCCACCAATTGTAAAGTGGCTACGTAAACTTGGCATGTGTTTTCCGCCACCTTATTACCAAACCTATTTTGCAAACGTTATGCTTTGTGTGGCTTTCTTCGCTCCTGTTTGGGGAATCTTTCAATGGTTTCTCGTGTGGAACGAGCTAGGTAAACCAGTTTTAGAAGCAGTTTTCATCTCGTTACTTGCTGGCACTTTGTTTGGTTTGGTTATGGCAACCTTCTACTACATTAGGCGCAAGCAATTAAATCTAACAGATTGGGGTTCATTGGGAGAATAAGCCCAAAACCTAACAAAGCGTTTAAGACGGATTCACAACGCTTGGCAGTTTCAGTTTCAATCAGGTTAAGTGTTTAAGGTGCAATGGTTTAGGTTTGGTGGTTGGCGTTGTTCACCACTTAACGCGGCGTTATGTTTACTTGTATTTCAGTGGCTTAAAACTTCTTCGATCTATGTTCTTTGCCCTTTTGGCAGTTCGTTCGAGTTGCCTCAGCAAATCCGCATTGTCGGCCAAAATTCGTGAATTTCTCAACCCGTAAAACATGTAAATATTCGCGGGTTGCTTCATTTGCAGGTCGTGGCGGATGGTTGTAAATTTCTCTGGCTCAAAGTCGCTTTGAACGTATTTGGCAAGTAGCATGTCGGCTTGGCAGTTGCCTCGGCAATTTGCCATTGTTTTGCGCTTTGTTTGGAAAGAGAGGGCGCTTGTTGAAGTTAAGCCGGGTTGCCTCATTGGGCAGGGAAGTGGATCTGCGCGTTTTATGTTTCGTGCATTTGGCGGCCAAGCTAGAATGAGCTTGTGATTTACTTCTTGAAATGCGCTCAACAAAGCAGTTCTTTGCCAAGTAAATCAGTCATTTGTGGTAAAACATAACAAACAATTTAAGAGGGATTCCCAACGCTTGGCATTTTTGCTTCTACTTCAAATTTAGTGGTTACAGTACAATGCTTTAGGTTGGGTGGTAGCGTTGCTCACCCCTTAATTGGGCGTTAGAAAATGGAGGTTAGAATTGGGATACGATTTATATGATGCTCAATACGATCAATACATGGATGAAATGTACTCCAATATTGAGGAAGAACTTCGAGAGGAGCTGTATGAGGAGCACAGAGATCAAGCTATTGAAGAGTTTATCTTTGAGAGAATGCAGTCGTATTATCGTCAAAAGCCTGACTTAGCTGAGAATGCTATTAAGTTTCTACGCAAGAGCAAAGCTCTTCTTGAGGTAGATCCTACGGTTTCGTTAATTTATGCAGCAATTTCGACCGAGGTGTTAATTAAATCAGTTTTGTTAAAGCCTATAGTGTATGGAATGGTTCATAACGAATATGCGGCAGAAATGATCTCAAGTGGGTTACTCAAACAAAGTGGAATCGATAGATTCAAAGATCTAGTTTTCGATGTGATCGATGAAAATGTAGACTTAGGTTGTTCAATTAATGAGTACAAGCGCCAACAATCTTCGGAAACTCTTTGGCGAGAGCGAGACAATATTCAAAGGTTACGCAACAAAATCATGCATGCAGCTAATGAGTGTTCATCTGAAGACGCACAACAAGCAATTGATATAACCGTAGAGTTTGTTTCCATTATCGTTGCTGTTATTCGTAACTTCAGCTTGGATCTATCATCAGAGGGATTGGTGATCGACTATGTTGACCCTAATCAGCAGTCCCTTTTCTAACAAACTGTTTAAGAGTGATTCGCAACGCGTGGCATTTTTATTATGCGTTGCGTTTAGTGTTTAATGTGGTATGCGGCGGCTTTGGTATTGCGTTGCTCACACCTTAACAGGGCGTTATATGCTTTCTCGAAAAAATCATAACGTAGTGTAGAATTAGGGTTTTGAAATATTGGAAATAACCATGTCTAAACTTGTGCAACAACAAATCGGAAATATCGCCCTAGTTGTTGAGAATTACGATGACGCTATTGAGTTCTACACTCAAAAACTTCAGTTTACATTGATCGAAGATACTGACTTAGGCGGTGGCAAACGTTGGGTTCAAGTTTCTCCTCCAAATTCTAATGGTACGAATCTACTTTTGGCTCAAGCTAGTACCAAAGAACAGACTCAAGCAGTAGGTAATCAAACTGGTGGTCGTGTTTTCTTGTTCCTACAAACGAACGATTTCTGGCGAGACTACGAACTAATGAAGGCAAATGGCGTTGTATTTAACGAAGAGCCACGAGTTGAAGAGTACGGGACAGTAGTGGTGTTTCAAGACCTATATGGTAACAAGTGGGACTTACTGCAATTAAACAGCGTAACCAAATAGCACGCATATAACAAAGCGTTTAAGACGGATTCCCAACGCTTGGCGATTTCGGCTTATTTTAAGTTAAGTGATTATGTCACAATGGTTTAGGTAGGATGGCCGCGTTGCTCACCACTTAACGCGGCGTTATGCTACCGGGCGAAATCTTAAATAAGGAATACTATGAAACAGAACATTGTCCATATTGCCTTGGTTGTAAACGATTATGATGAAGCAATTGATTTTTACGTAAACAAACTCAAATTTGAGCTTATTGAAGATACTTATCAACCTGAACAAGATAAACGGTGGGTGGTTGTAGCTCCACCAAATTCTCATGGTGTTACGTTGCTACTTGCCAAAGCCTCGAAGCCAGAGCAGCAAGATTTCATTGGTAATCAAGCAGGTGGTCGAGTATTTCTGTTCTTAAATACTGACGATTTCTGGCGTGACTTTGAGCGCATGAAATCTATTGGTATTAACTTTGTCCGAGAGCCAGCTGAACAAGACTATGGAACGGTAGCAGTGTTTGAAGACTTGTATGGAAACTTATGGGATCTTCTTCAATTAAACCCAGACCATCCAATGGCGAAAAGGTAGCATAACAAAGCGTTTAAGGCAGATTCCCAACGCTTGGCACTCTCAGTTCAATGTTGGGTTTAGTGTTTACGGTGTAATGGTTTAAGTTGGGTGGTAGCGTTGCTCACTACTTAACGCGGCGTTAGCTTTTTGAGGATAAACGTTGATTCTGTATAAATATATGTCGTTTAAAGCGGCTATTTCTGTTATTGAAAATTCATCACTTGGCTTCTCTTGTCTTGAAGACTTGAACGACCCATTTGAATGCACCGCTTTTGGATTCGAGGATGGTAGTGATTCATTCGTAACTGCAAGCATGGCTACGAATGCGTGTAAAAATCGTTTTTCAAGAAACTATGGTGTGCTTTCACTTACTAGGCAACCATTGAATCCATTGATGTGGGCTCACTATGGAGACGAACATCAAGGTGTGGTAATTGGCTTTGATGCTAAATTAGCTGGATTTACAGATGAAGATGCGTGCGTCATACCTTGTCAGTATGGAGAAATCGTCTATTCGGCAACCAAGCCACATAAAAATTTGCCTACTTTAAGTAGTGAAGAACTGATGAGTATAGGAAATGGCATCAAATTTAACTCTGACTCGTTTAATCTAATCAAAAGGGCATTTTTGTACAAATCTATTGAGTGGAGCTACGAAGAAGAAGTTCGAGTTGTTAAGGACATATCAGCTCTACCGTTTAGCTACCATTTCGGTAAGGGGCGCAGTAACGCTTGGAATAAAATCTCAGTAGCAGGGCGTCCATTGTATTGTTTTGATATACCAGAAAATGCTATTAAGGAAATATATTTAGGTCGGCATGTATATAAGAATGTAACTAAAAAGAATGACTTCTCCGGTGATGAACTTAAAGAGATCCTTCTCTCATGGGGACGCAAAGATTTAAAATTGTTGCAATGTAAGCCTGACGTACATTCATGGCAGTTAATAGCAGAACAATCAATCAACCAACAAAGCTAACAAACTGTTTAAGAGTGATTCGCAACGCGTGGCATTTTCACTATGCGTTGGTTTTGGCGTTTAAGGTGGTATGCGGGAGCTTCGGTATTGCGTTGCTCACACCTTAACAGGGCGTTAGGTTTTTCGGAGGTAAAATGCATAAGTTTGTATGGGATACATCAGCAATAGTAAATATTAAAGAATCGAATGATGATGGATATTCACCGGGTAGAAGCCTATTTAAAGATCTTTCTGACGGTTGGATTGATATTGACTATCAAAATATATTTCCAACTCTCGCTGTTTTCGAAGTAAATGCAACGGTCTCAAAGCTCGCTCGCAAAGGAAAACCGGTTCTTAGAGAGTTCTATCTTTTAGATGACCGAGCTCTTATGTACGATGTTGACCAAGAACTAATTCGAAAAGCTAATCAATTATTTACGTTGGATGGCTTTGATAAGTTGTATGGAGCAGATTTGGTTTTTGCATGCATCGCAAAGATTGAAGATGCGTACTTGGTTACAATGGATCGTAAACTTGCCATGCATGCTTCGAAGCATGTAAAAGTCATAGATTTAAATGAGAGTAAATCTTCGCCAGTTTATAGAGCACTCTTTGAGTAAAAACCTAACAAACTGTTTAAGAGTGATTCGCAACGCGTGGCATTTTCATTATGCGTTGTTTTAAGTGGTTAAGGTGGAATGCGGCAACTTCGGTATTGCGTTGCTCACACCTTAACAGGGCGTTAGTTGCCAGTGGGGAAAACGTAGCTAAGGCAGAAAGTTTAGGGCTAATGAATTGTGCTCGATGTTTGTCTGGGTGTGGTTTGCTGAAGTTTCGTTCGACTTTTAATGTTGTGGTTTTATTTTGCCGTTTCAGGCGCTAACTCACTCGTTGAAAATCAGCCTTGTGACATAACCTTTCCAAAAGGTTTTTTGGGTGCTTTTTAGCCAGCTTTCTACGGCGCCGCTAATTCCAAGTGGTTTCAGTGGCAGGCGCTTTGAAACTGCGCCTGATTTGAGTTTTTCAACACGCTCAAAAACGGTGTTGGCAAAGTGGAAATAACTGGAAATCAAAGGTGTAGAATGGCAACTAACAAAGCGTTTAAGGCAGATTCGCAACGCTAGGCATTTTTGGTTTTCTTTGAATTTAGTGTTTATGGCACAATAGTTTAGGTCAGGTGGCAATGTTGCTCACTACTTAACGCGGCGTTATGCATTGCAATAAAGTTTGGAGTTAATTTGAACAATTACTTTTTAGAATTAGAATCAATAAGCCCTTCTTGCATTGTTAAAATCATGCAAGGTGGAAAGCTTCCCAAAGGAGGAGATATATGGGAGTTTACCAATGAGATCAAACCCCTTGATCTTTATTGTTACCTGTATGCTAAATACGGAAAGCCAAATGGAATGCAAAACTTATTTCGATCTAATGATTCAGACAACCTCATTCAATGGGAATGGACACTTGCCGGTGACTTTGGGTTAACGTCTATACAAGGTCACAACTTTCGAACAGAGGTACATTTAGTCGGTGACTTTAAAGATAAAGGTTTAACTTTAGACATGTTTATTAGTCAGGTTAAATCAGATATTGGCAACTATGGAAAACAAATATCTGAACTACGAAAAGAGTTAGAGAAATGGACTCAATTTGTAAACCCATACCATAGAATTTTGTCGGCTGTCAGACAGCATATGAATAAGTTGGACGAGCTTAACCTCAACCCTGCAAAGGATAAAGTTCCGCAGCCTACATCATCAGAAGATATGACCGAATTTAGCAATCGTTGGGAAGAGATGACGGATAAATATAGTCATGCTGTCGGGCTTTCATTTGGTTTGCGTTCAATGCTTCCTGTACTAGCAGAATCATTTATCAATTTGGCTCTATTTCTACTGTGTAAGCCTGAAATTAAATCAAACGAAAGGTTGTTTCAAAACGCTCTACGACAGCCAATTGACATTAGGGTGCAATCACTACATTTAAACTGTGTAGGTTTTGAAGAAATTGTCGATTATACGGCTGACGAATGTAAAAAATTCCATACGTTAATGAATGAACGGAATGATCTGTTACACGGCAACGTTGAAGTTAATAAACTATCCATAGGAGATGTGTATTTCAATGGTACAGTCCCGCTGTTTATCCAATATGAAGACTTTTGGGACAAATCAATTGGAGTGTCGATGTCCTCTGTTAAATTTGACTCCATAAAAGACGATTACAACGTTGTTGATGATTTCATTCGCTACATTTTAAGCAAAATGAATGCTCAAATTAGTAAACAACTTGAAGCAATCATGGATAAAGGTCAATTGGGCTTTAACAAGAAAACTGGTCGAGTTGGTGTCTTGTTTCCAGAGCACTTAGCTGATTTTCGTGTAGCAGTTAGCAAAGCATAACAAAGCATTTAAGAGTGATTCGCAACGCTTGGCAGTTTCGCTTCGCTCAAGTATAGCCAAGCGCCGCTCACACCTTAATGCGGCGTTAGTTTGCAAAGGGCAGAAAAGCGTTTGTGGTCTAAGAGCGTTGTTCTACGTTCTAGCTATTCACCTGTCCGTTTTCCAATCTCACGAACTTTCCGGTGGCACTATGTTGGAAGCGTTTGCGGCGAGTGAGTCACTTACTGGTTCTAACATTATTGCTAGTTCTTTGGTGCGTTTTCTTTTTCTTGGCAGCTAATTTGTTAACAAATGGCTTGATCATATTTGGTTGTCAGGTTGGTCGAACGAATCCTTTGTCAGTTAAAGCACTTCAAACCGTCGTTGTTTGTCGTCTGTCGCTTCTTAGCCAAGTGCATTTTGTTGGTTGGGTTTAACTTCTGAGCTGTCCGTTTTACCTTTGTGTTTAAATCCAGTAGTTTCATCATTAATTCAGCATCTTGGCGCTAAGCCTTTGGCTTCATCGTGGTGGCAAACTAACAAAGCGCTTAAGGCAGATTCGCAACGCGTGGCATTTTTAGTATGCGTTGATTTATGTGTTTAAGGTGGTATGCGGTGACTTTTGTATTGCGTTGCTCACTACTTAGCTTAGCGTTATGCGTAAGGAGATAAAATGGCAATTCCAAGATACAAAGATATTGTTGAATTAATCAAAAAGGGCTCAACAATCGAAGCACAAGAAAAAATAATGGAGCTTCGCGAGGCTGCTTTAGAGTTGCAAGAAGAAAACTTTGGGCTCAAAGAAGAGTTGTCTCAATTGAGGCGCGAAGTTTCAAATAGAAAAGCAATGGTATTTAAAGGAGGGATCTACTGGAAACAACTAGAAGACGGGACTGAAGATGGTCCATTCTGCCCTAAGTGCTTAGATACCGGAAATAAGTCAGTACGTATGCATAAAGATGGTGACGGTTGGTGGTGTTATACATGTAGCTTGGATTTCGGCACCAATAGCGATTACGCATAACAAAGCATTTAAGAGTGATTCGCAACGCTTGGCAGTTTCGCTTCGCTCAAGTATAGCCAAGCGCCGCTCACACCTTAATGCGGCGTTATGTGATACAGGTGGCTACTCTACCTTTTGCATTAAATGAAAACACAGTAAAATGTCACATTGGTTTTTCCATTTTGAGGCTGTGTTGTGAAAGGAAAAGTTAAGTGGTTTAGCTCAGACAAGGGCTTTGGCTTTATTGTTTCTGAAAGTGGTGATGACCATTATTTTAATGTTAAAGGCGTTAAGGGTGCAGAGCTACCAAGTAACGGTGATGAGGTAGAGTTTTCTTCAAAGCCTGGAAATAAAGGTCCACGAGCTTTTGATGTAGTTATTACGAATAAAGCTAAAAAAGCTACAACTACGGACGATCGAATTAATTGCCCGAGTTGTAATAAGAAAATAGTTCCTCGTATGATTACATATGCAGGAAAAGCCGAAAGATCTATTTGCCCTTATTGCGCTGCGGAAGTGAGAAATTTCAAGTCGTCCATGTGCTTTATTGCAACCGCTGTATATGGTGACGCAGAATGTTGGCAGGTTAGAGAGCTTCGAGACTTTAGAGATAAAAATTTAATGAACTCATATTTAGGTAACAAGTTTGTTAAAGCGTATTATGCGGTTTCTCCTTCAATATCTGAATGGTTAAAAACTAAAGCAGTTATTTCTAAAATTGTGAAATATGGACTTAATATTTTGGTTAATTCTATTCAGAAAAGTAAGTCAAAGTAGCACATAACAAAGCATTTAAGAGTGATTCCCAACGCTTGGCATTTTTCATTCCATCGTTGGGTTTCGTGATTCTGGTGATATGGTTTAGGTTCGTGGTAGCGTTGCTCACACCTTAATGCGGCGTTAGGCTTATAGGAGGAAGATTGATACTCTTCAAGTATTTACCAGTCGAGCGACTTGATGTCATTCGTAACCTGAAAATTAGATTTACGCAACTTAGCTCTTTGAATGACTTTTACGAGACTTATCATTCAGTAGATAACAAAGATGCCTTTAAAAGTCAGATGCAAAGCTCTCTCGATGAGTTGGATGAGCTTTGGAATCAACTTAGCCCTATCGAGCAGGTTGAGAACAAAAGTGATTATGAGAATGCAATCGTTACTCTCAAAGAGCTTTGGGGCAAAGCGATTCAAGATTCGTTGATGACACAAGAGATCACCAATATGTTAGATAAAACTCTTGGTGTATTGTCTCTTTCCAAGACAAACAGTTCTCTCTTGATGTGGTCACATTATTCTGACTCTTATTGTGGCTATGTGATCGCTTTTGACTCTAAACATGAGTTTTTCCATAAAAAAGATCAAACTGGTAAAGCTACTGATCCTATATGTATGGTGTATACGGAGAATAAGCCATGTATAAAGCTAGATTCATTTGATACGAACAAGCAAATCATAGGTACAAAAGACCTATCGTGGAGCTATGAGCAAGAATTTAGGTTGACAATAAATTTTCTTGGACTTTATCCAATAAAAAACGACAAAAATAGACCAGTCCTAGATCAGTTTGGTAATAAAATTTATCTAGTTGATATCCCTAAAGAAGCTATCAAAGCCATTTACCTTGGTCCTAGAGTTTCAGAAAAAACGAAAATTGCTATATTTGATAGCCTGAAAAACAACCAGATTGAATGTTCTGTATATCAGGGTGTTTTAAGTGGCGAGAAGCACTCTGTTACTTTTGATGAAATATAAGCCTAACAAGGCGTTTAAGGCAGATTCGCAACGCATGGCATTCTCAGTTCAAATTGAGTTGTGTGTTTACAGCACAATGGTTTAGGTTATGTGGAGGCGTCGCTCACTACTTAACGCGGCGTTAGCTTCTTTGGAGGTCAATTGGAAGATTTAGTGTTAATCTTAAACATTGCTGTGGTGGTATCCGTATCCATCGGTGGTTTTCTTATTAGAAACTACTTTCCCAAGTATTTATCTGAAAAAGCCAAAAACTTAGCGACAAAAGAAGATATTGGGCAGATTACAGACCAAGTAGAATCCATTAAACGTCAGCATGCTGTTGAACTCGAAAAGATAAAAACAGAACTAGATGTAAAAGGGGCTCTTCGTCAGTCATTTCAATCTAAGAGCTTGGACGCGCTGACTGCAATTGATGAGTTACTCGTAGAAATTCATCTATACAGTTGGAAACAACTCGCAGAACGATCACCAAATGAACATTACGTTTGGAGTAATGTCGACACTTTAGCCGATAATCGACATTTTCATTATTATCGCGTCGCTATAGATAAAGTTAAAATGGTTCACGGCCTTTACCTTACTTCAGCAGCACAGCAAGCCTTGTCAGACTTATCTCAATCTCTAGGTATGCTATCTAGTATGGAACTTGCTCTCAGCAGTGAACCTGACGAAGCAATTTTAGAATCAGCAGTCCCAGGTTATTCGTCAGCCATTGAGTCTGTCGAAAAGTGTAGAAAGAAACTAATGCACGAGCTGGGAGTACAAAGCTAACAAGCAATTTAAGAGGGATTCACAACGCTTGGCATTTTTGCTTCTACTTCAAATTTAGTGTTTATGGCACAATGCTTTTGGTTTGGGTGGAGGCGTTGTTCACCCCTTAATTGGGCGTTATGATTTTGGAGGTAATATTGGAAACATCAGATTTAGCAAAAACTATTAAAAGATCGAAGATCTTTGCTTTTTTCCTAATCGTTGCAATCCCAGCAACGTATTTAATTTGGTTTTATTTTATAAATAAACAAGGATTTTCTACTGATAGTTCCATGTGGGGTACTTTCGGAGATTTTGTCGGTGGACTTCTTAATCCCCTAATTGCCTTATTAGCATTTTATTGGCTAACTCAGTCTGTACTTATTCAAAAAACAGAACTATCTGAAACTCAGAATGTGCTAAGGGAAACAGAGAAAGCCCAAAGAGAACAAGCGTTAACTCAAGAAAAAAAGAGATTTGAGGACACATTTTTTTCGCTTCTAAACCAACTAAACGCAGTCCATTCAGGTTTAAGTGAGCGATTAATTGTCAGAGACATCCCTCAAGCATCAGAAATATCTAGGCTACATAGTACAGTAATAAAAAATGGCACAGGTAATTCTCTTGATCAAAGAGTTACCAAGATGAGAGAGTCATCTAGTGATACGAGTCATTATTTTCGTGTTCTATACCATATTCTTAAGTTTATCTTACAACATAGTAAATTCAGCGCAGAGCCCGTGAAATTCAATGTGGCGATTACCAAAGATGTTTCACCAACTGAAAAGTTCTACTCGAATATAGTACGTTCATTCTTGAATAAAGATGTGATTCAATTACTAGCGATTAACTGTATTGTCGATGATCCAGAAAATGATTTTTATAAGTATCGACAACTTGTAGAACGATACTCATTGTTAGAGCATTTACATATCGATAAAGAGTGGCAAGAAGAGTTATTTCAAAGGTATGATAAATCGGCTTTTGGTGAGCGTGTCGGGATAAAATCATAACAAACAATTTAAGAGTGATTCAGCACGCTTGGCATTTTTGGTTTGGGTCAAGTTTAGTGATTAAGGTGTTCAAATTGAGTGTCGTGGTAGCGTGCTTCACACCTTAATTGGGCGTTATAACTACCGTCAGGTTTGAACTACCTCGAATTACCTTCCAAGTTCTTTGCACAGTTCGACCTCCTTGGCTAGTTTGGTACTACATTGAAACTAGATGAGAGTACATATGTTTAAATGTCCAAATTGTAGTGCGCCCATTTCCATTGGTGCCAAATTAACTATAAACCTTGATAAGTACATAACATGTAAGAAGTGTTCACAAGAACTAAAACCAGTGAGGTTGTTCATATATGCAGTTATTTTTATTGCCCCTACAGTTATGTCTTTACTGGTAAACTACGGTGGACTCAATTATTTGGCAGCAGTAGGGAGCACGTTTGCGTTTTGCTTCTTTCTATTAGCATGTCAACCATTAAGGAAAAAGTAGTTATAACAAAGCATTTAAGACGGATTCCCAACGCTCGGTATTTTCGGTTTGCTTTGAATTTAGTGTTTACGGCACAATGGTTTAGGTCGGGTGGTAGGCGTTGCTCACCACTTAATGCGGCGTTAGGCTAAAGAATGCGTTCATCTTTATGTGTGCTTGTTCATACTTTTTGTCAGTTAAGTTAGTTACAGTTTAGATCCATACACAAACGAGGACTAAATATGGCTAAATGGGCCGACTACTTAATTTCAGCAGTAAGATATAACCCTGAGCACACTCACATAACACATCTATATGCGCATGAGGACAAAGGCGAAAATGTTGGTGAAGGGGCTTCGTATACTAGGCAGGCTATAGTTGATGCCATCGAAAAAGGAACTACATTTGTAACTATCTACAAAAATAACCAAGGCAAGTACAGCAAGGGTCAAAAGGTTTTTGTGATCAAGGTTAATGGAATTAGTTACCTCAAAACTACTGATAATAGCAAAGAGGAAGACAACTTAGAAAACTTGCCGGAGTTTTAGCCTAACAAACTGTTTAAGAGTGATTCGCAACGCATGGCATTTTTACTATGCGTTGCGTTTATTGTGTAAGGTGGTTTGCAGATGCTTCGGTATTGCGTTGCTCACACCTTAACAGGGCGTTATGCCTTAGAGGAATAAATGAATTTGGAAAGTGTTGTAACTTGGTCTGCTTTGGTGATTTCCGTTATCAGTTTACTTGTGAGTGGGTATGCAATTTATCGAGATAGAAGTCGGGTAAAAGTTTTCTGCAAGGTAGTATATGACTACTCCAAAGATCAATCTGAGAACTTAGATAATCCGCCCCCATTTTTACGCATATATGCTGTTAACACTGGAAAAAGAGCAATATTTCTATCTGATCTTTGTGGTTATATTTCAAGGAAATCATCAAGCTCTTGGTCGCTGAAAGATGAACCAATAGTATTTGATGAGCATGGATTACCGTCGGTCGTATCTAGCGGCTTTGTCCATGATGTCGCAGTGAGACTGGATGATGGAGATATTTACGAGTATCGAATTAAGCATGATGATTTTGCAAAGTTATATGCAGTTAATCATGATGGCTTGTTATTTAAAAAATATTTTTTAACGGACGTATTAGGTAAAAAGTACCCAGTTAAAGGCTCCAAAAAAGGTATCGAAAAACTGTTGGAGTATAAGGCATAACAATCTGTTTAAGAGTGATTCGCAACGCTTGGCATTTTCACTATGCGTTGTGTTTGGTGTTTAAGGTGGTATGCAGGAGTTTCGGTATTGCGTTGCTCACACCTTAACAGGGCGTTAGCTTGTAGGAGAACAAATGACTGTAGATTGGCGTGATAAATACATAACAGAAAAAGGTTTTCGTTTTACAGAACTAATAAACGATGACTTCTTTCAACCTTTCAGAGTCTTATATCAAGCAGGACATTATGTTTCTAGCATTAAGCTTATGCTTGTAGCTGTTGACTCGATTGGCTATATCGAGTTTGGCGAAAGCTCTAGAGGTGAAGATACCCCGTTTGTTAAATGGTTAAATGAGTATGCTGACTTAACATCAGTCGAGGTTACTCCTAGAGAGCTTTGGGAGCATCGAAATTCACTCTTACACATGAGTAACTTGGATTCAAGGCAAGTCCAAAAAGGTAGCATAAAACGCTTGGTTGCTTATGTCGGCAGTATTCCTCCGGAAGTTGAGTTGTTGGAAGAAAATGCTAAGTATTATGACTATCGAGCATTAATACATGAGTTTGGTCAGGCTTGTAATAAGTGGATTCAATCATACAGTGACGATCCATCAAAATTTGATCAGTTCATTCAACGATACGATCTCATTGTGTCAGATTCACGTATGCTCCACATTCCACTTACAAGCTAACAAACTGTTTAAGAGTGATTCGCAACGCGTGGCATTTTCACTATGCGTTGCGTTTGGTGTTTAAGGTGGTATGCGGGAGCTTCGGTATTGCGTTGCTCACACCTTAACAGGGCGTTAGGCTTTAGGAGAAATATGCAAGATATCTGGTTGGTGATTTCAAAATGGGACTGGAGTGGGATCGTACAAGCTGGTTCGGGGCTACTTACTGTTGTTGTTGCTTATTGTGCTCTTTCTTCATGGAAAATTCAGCAAAAATCAGCGCAAGTAAACGCTTTGTTTGATGAGTTAGTTACTGAAGTAAATGAATTTATTCGTCATTCTGTAGTACCTGCACAGATTGTAAAATTTAGCCATATTCGGTTTGAGTCACATAAAGACTACATTGAACTAGACAAGTCACTCCCTCATCCTGAGGTCGTTTATGTAATAAATGAGTTTGGCAATGACTTATCAAAACAGTTAATTGCGGCTCTTGAGCCATGTGGTCAGAATTCGAGTCGTATAAAATCTTTGCTTGTTCGCATCCAACTTCATCAACCGATTGGTTTCGAAGATTGCATTAACGCATGTAATTACATTGTTTGGCAACATGACAGAATGCAAGCATTCGCTATGACTTTGGGTAGCTCACATATGAACTGGGAAAACCCAATGGTAGCTAAAAGTGTTGAAAATTCATTAGCCATAACGGCAGAAAATATCGAAGAGCACATCAATGAAAATTATGGTAACTTACTAAAATATATTACAAAAACCTACGGCGTCATCTACAAAAAGCCTAACAAAGCATTTAAGAGTGATTCCTAACGCTTGGCATTTTTGCTTCGTCTTTGGGTTCAGTGTTTACAGTGGTATGGTTAAGTTTCGTGGTCGCGTTACTCACACCTTAATGCGGCGTTAGTTGCCAGTGGGAAAAACGCAGCTAAATCAGAAAGTTTTGGGCTAATGCATCGTGCAATTTTACTCCTTTTTGTTGCTGAGTGTGGTTTGCTGAAATTGTGTTCGATTTTTAGCGTTGTGGTTTTGTTTTGCTGTTTCAGACGCTCATTTACTCGTGGACAGTCAGCTTTGTGGCATTGACTGTCCAAAAGGTCTTTTTGGTGCTTTTGGCCAGTTTTCTGCGGCGTTGTCAGTTCCAAGTGGTTTCAGTGGCAGGCGCTTTAAAACTGCGCCTGATTTGAGTTGTCAAAGCGCTGAAAAACGGCGTTGGCAAAGGTGGAAATAAACTGGAAATCAAAGGTTTAGAATGGCAACTAACAAAGCGTTTAAGGCAGATTCGCAACGCTCGGCATTTTTGGTTTGCTTTGAATTTAGTGTTTACGGCACAATGGTTTAGGTTAGGTGGCAATGTTGCTCACTACTTAACGCGGCGTTAGCTGCTAGGGAGAAGAGAATGATTAGACATATCTTACTAATAAAATTTAAAGACGCATCGTCGGTCTCAGAAATAGACAAACTTAAAGGTTTATTTGAATCTATGCCTGAGAAAGTAGCGGGTGTCGAATCGGTAGAGTGGGGTATTAATGATAGCCCCGAAGGTAAAAGTAAAGGTTATACGCATTCAGTTTTAATGACTTTCGCAGATGAAACTGGGCGCCAAAACTATCTTCCGCATGTCGAACATGAGAAGTTGAAGCAAGTGTTTAGGCCGTTGCTTGAAGATATCGTCGTATTTGATTACACGGTCTAATTTGAGAACGCAGCTAACAAAGCGTTTAAGGGTGATTCCAAACGCTTGCCGGTTTCGCTTCGCTCAAGTATGGCAAACGCTTGTCACACCTTAACGCAGCGTTATGAGCTAATAGGGAAATCAGTATGAATTACGAAGAATTTAACCATTTTTGCGGATCTTTTGCCGGAACGAGTCACGTCGTTCAATGGGGTAATTCCGATGTATGGAAGGTTGGTGGTAAAGTTTTTGCCATAGGAGGTTGGAGCGATGGTTCTCAAGCTGCATTCACGTTTAAAACCTCCAACTTAAATTTCGACTTTCTAAGTGATTGTGAAGGTTATAAACCGGCTCCATATTTTGCTAGTCGTGGAATGAAGTGGATACAGCAAGTTGAGACTTCAGGCAAATTAGACGATGACCTAAAGTATTATTTATCGGAATCATACCGAATTGTCGCGAGTGGTTTAAGTAAGCGCAAGCAACGAGAATTGGGCATAGAGCACCTAGCTGAACCACGCTCATAACAAAGCGTTTAAGACGGATTCGCAACGCTTGGCGATTTCGGTTTATTTTAAGTTAAGTGATTATGTCACAATGGTTTAGGTAGGGTGGTTGGAGTTGCTCACCACTTAACGCGGCGTTATAACAAATAGGAGATTTTCATTGAATATTGAGACAATAAGTGCAGTCACAGCTTTAATTGCAGTCATTGTGGGGCCAACAGTGTCGATTTTAATTGCTAAAAAGCAGATTAAGTCTTCAGTAGTGTCTAAGAATAGGCAAGACTGGATTATTAGTCTAAGAGAACAAGTTTCTGAGCTTATGAGTGACTTTCAATATCTGCCAAATGCTTCAATTGATGGTGAGCTACAACGAAATGAAGTATTAGCGCTGCACAAAGAAATCTTAAGAAAAAGTAACTTAGTAAGGCTGCACCTAAATATGGATGAGCAGCTACATATAGATTTGATGGACAATATCGATCAGATGAACAAGGAATTGTTGCAACATATTCGAGGCGGTCTATTCAACTATACAAAAATGTCCCAAATGTGCTTCGATTCTATTGAGCAATGTAGTTTTATAGTCAAAGACGAATGGAAAAAGGTAAAGTCAGGTGAATAATTTGTATAACAAAGCGTTTAAGGCAGATTCGCAACGCTAGGCATTTTGGGTTTTCTTTGAATTTAGTGTTTATAGCACAATGGGTTAGGTTAGGTGGCAATGTTGCTCACTACTTAACGCAGCGTTATGTTTATAAGAGGAAAGTTTCGAGTTGTACATAAAAAAGTTAAATAGTATCAGAAGCTTAATTAGATATTATCTAATTTCATACTTTGCAAAGCATTTAGATGATGAATCGGATAAATTTAGGTTCTTACCGCGTTATCGCGTTGAACTTTTTATTGCAAATGATACTCGACTAGAAAGTTACCAATTTATCAGAGAGGATTTGGTCAAGTACTCAAATGTAAAGCTCAGATTTATTCCATCAAGTTCAACAGTCAGGGGAGGGGTTCGATTACTTACAGGAAAAGACTCAGGCTCAATCCCTGAGAAGGAATGCTTACTTTCTTATGATCACCTTGCTTTTATAAAAGTATCAATTGGTATCGTGTTGAACAACTGGTCAGATCATGACAATACGTATTCGACTATAAAATTGTTTAAATATTTCTTATATCGAAAGTTGGGAATTTTTTATTTTTCAATACTGAAAAGTAAGCTGAAAGTTATTAAAAATAAACTATTCAATAAAGTTAGACCTGTAGATGTTGTGAAGTCCAAGTATGAAATATTCCAAGCTATTTTTAGCAACGATTATTTTGTCAATTATGGCTCATTTGATAGGAAAGACCTCGTAGATCTATTGTACCCGAATAAAGAATATAAAGGTGTAATTTCAAGGTCTGCGATTTCGTCATCAGTCAATTTGGTTGTGGAATCATGTGTTGAATCTGGTGAGTTTAAAATCATAAATAAAGACCGACCAAATGAAAGGATCAAAGTTACAGGAAAAGGAATTAATTTCTTCACAGAAACTAAAGAAAGCTACAAAAAGGATGCAAGTTTATTTGAACTTCAGTCATCTCAAACTAAGACACAAAGATCTGTTGCGTGGTTAACATTTGTTCTAGCAATTGCAACAACACTCTCGCTAGTAGACAAAATAGAGTTAATTGAATATTGGTGGAACTACTTTTGGTGCTACTTTGGGGCATAAACATAACAAAGCATTTAAGAGTGATTCACAACGCTTGGCAGTTTCGCTTCGCTCAAGTATAGCCAAGCGCCGCTCACACCTTAATGCGGCGTTAGTACTGGGTTGGCATCAAAAGTCATAAATTTCGGTGTTTATCGGTTTTTCTTTCTAGCTTTACACCTGAACAAATGTGCCTTTCACGTTCTTTCCGGTGGCACTATATGTGGAGTGCTTGCGTTTATTTCACCGTTTACGGTTTCTCACTCACAGGCTATTTCTTTGGCGCGGCTTCTTTTTTATGGTTAGTTTTTCATCGTAAATTCGACTCGTTGGCGTGGTTGTTCAAGTCCGATGATCGAATTCTTTGCTAATTTGAATGCGGTGAAAGTTAGGCAGTTTTGTGTGTTTTTCTTCTCACCAACTTGCGTTTTGAGAGTGGGTTCGAGTTTGGCGACTGTCCGTTTAGCTTCAGTGTTTTTAGCCAAAAGTTTCGTGCTATATTTCAACACTTTGGGGTGTGCCAAAGGTTTTGGAGTAGCGTACTAACAAACAATTTAAGAGTGATTCGACACGCGTGGCATTTTTATTATGCGTTGGTTTTAGTGGTTAAGGTGGTATGCGGCAACATCGGTATTGCGTGCCTCACACCTTAATTGGGCGTTATGACTATCTCGAATGAAAAGGATTTTTACATATGAAGAAGCTGTTTTGGTGGAATCTTAGTACTCAGGAAAAAGCGAGGCGTTCATTCATCTTAACGCCCATTACAGGCATTTTGGTTTACCTAGCTCTTCAGGATTCTAATCTCTCTGGTTTCCAAGTTAGTGGAATCATCTTAGGCAGTATGGCGTTGATGCTGCTACAGGGCGTATATTACAGGCGGAAAGACAGCAACAATGGTGACATAAAATGAAACTAAAGACATTGCTAAAATTCCTTGTTAAAGACAGTGTTTGACTTGCTTGGTGGTGATTTGAGATACCATAGTCATAACAAAGCGTTTAAGGCGGATTCACAACGCTTGGCATTTTCAGTTTGCTTGTGCTTAAGTGTTTACGGCACAATGCTTTAGGTGAGTGGTTGCGTTGTTCACCACTTAACGCGGCGTTAGCTTAAATCATTAACAAGGATGTGTAATGAGAAGTAAAAAATGGATATTTGCAGGTATTTTACTCATTGGTGGACCTTCATTATTGCCATTTAGTTTGGAAGTTATCTCAATAATTGAGCTGTTTGGTCTTTTCGGCTTGTGGACAATTTACTCATCTTACGCCGAATATTTGGTGAATCATCCTCGTTTTAAAAGAGGTCTGCGTTTAGCTACCAGTTGGGACTTCCAGCCTCAAATGTTGTTCTCGCTGAGAGAGCTTAGGGCATGTCCACAGTTAGTTTTTCATATGCTCCCTATTCAAAGTGTGATGGTCTGGACTTTGAATATTATGTTTTGGGGTGGTGTGGCATGGTGCTACATAATTTAAGCTAACAAATTGTTCAAGAGGGATTCGCAACGCGTGGCATTTTTACTATGCGTTGGTTTTAGTGATTACGGCGGTATGCAGTGGCTTCAGTATTGCGTTGCTCACCCCTTAACAAGGCGTTATGCGGTTTGAGGGATAAGGATAATCAATGGAACACGTAAAGCAGATTTTGGATTCAATTGATCAGGCAATTAAACGTCTGGTTTCTCCTGTTGCGATGCTAGTTGGTGCAGCATTACTTGGAAATGGTCTCGATAAACCCGAAACAAGTGAATTTGGGATATATTTCCTCATGATTTTACTTAGCGTCGGTGCCGTGGGTTATATGTTTTTTTCTGGTCGAGAGGCAGTTAATACATTTAAAGAATTGCCAATAAGTCGTTGGAAAGTGGCAATATTAACGGTCTATTTTATGTTAATTTACCTAGTCTTATGTATTGCAGCTGTTAGGTTAGGCTTTGACAAGTTACCCACCGCATAACAAATTGTTCAAGAGTGATTCGGCACGCGTGGCATTTTTACTATGCGTTGGTTTTAGTGGTTAGGGTGTTATGCGGAAGCATTGGTATTGCGTGCCTCACACCTTAACAAGGCGTTAGTACTGGGTTGGCATCAAAAGTCATAAATTTCGGTGTTTATCGGTTTTTCTTTCTAGCTTTACACTTGAATAAATGTGCCTTTCACGTTCTTTCCGGTGGCACTATATGTGGAGTGCTTGCGTTTATTTCACCGTTTACGGTTTCTCACTCACAGGCTATTTCTTTGGCGCGGCTTCTTTTTTGTGGTTGGTTTTTCATCGTAAATCCGGCTCGTCGGCGTGGTTGTCCAAGTCCGATGATCGAATTCTTTGCTAATTTGAATGTGGTGAAAATTGGGCAGTTTTATATGTTTTTCTTCTCACCAACTTGCGTTTTGAGAGTGGGTTCGAGTTTGGCGGCTGTCCGTTTAGCTTCAGTGTTTTTAGCCAAAAGTTTCGTGTTATATTTCAATATTTTGGTGTGTGCCAAAGGCTTTGGAGTAGCGTACTAACAAACAATTTAAGAGTGATTCGGCACGCGTGGCATTTTTACTATGCGTTGGTTTTAGTGGTTAAGGTGGTATGCGGCAACATCGGTATTGCGTGCCTCACACCTTAATTGGGCGTTAGGGTACAAACGTAAAAAAGCCCACCATATCAACAGTGGGCTTGGAATTTAAGCTTCCTCTGCTTCACCTTGGCTAGAGTTACTTCTGTCGAAAGCAAACTCAAGTTTCAGAAACCAAGCATGAAATGCTGCAGAAACACTAAAACTAATCTTCATAGTCAACGCCTCTAAGGGTTGGTGACTATCAGGCTTGAAGGTGTATTTTGAGTTTCAGGTATATTGAAATTAGTCGTTTTAAGTTAAATTAGAGAGAGTTTTAATATTAGTGTTTGTCTTCAATCTTATGAGCTTTAGCATCTTAAGCATTGAAATAGTAGTCTAGTTTATGTAGCTCTTTACTCTAATCTGTATTCAGTTATGTTAGTTTCAGTATCTTACTTTTGGTATTTAGTTACCTTAATTTTGCCTGACACCTCGCGGATAACCGCTTGAAATTTATACTATGCATTTAAGCACTCATGTCAAGCAAGAAGTACCCTAACAAACTGTTTAAGAGTGATTCGCAACGCGTGGCATTTTCACTATGCGTTGGTTTAGGTGGTTAAGGTGGTATGCAGTGGCATCGGTATTGCGTTGCTCACACCTTAACAGGGCGTTATATTTTGGAGGAAAATTCATGCCACATCTAATGGCTGTTTGTGATAATTGTGGAAATGAATTCCCATCAGGCTTCTTTATCGAAGGTTGTTCTAATGTCACATTCACAGGGAATAAATCAGGGCCATGTCCAAATTGTGGGGGGATGGGTTCAGTCAACTATATTTCCGATGAAGATAAGCAAGATGCAATTTGGGCTATTGCAACAACTAAACAGTTTGAGTTGTTTCAAGATTCAATCACTAGCGTTGAAGCATTGTTGAAGATTCAATCAGGGCAAAAGGTAGAAAGAGCCCTTTTAATTATGCTACATACACATGTAGTGACAGCTATTGAATCTTATCTATCATCAATTACAATCCACAAAATTTTAAACTCAGAAGAGTTCAAACGAAAATTGGTCGAGAGTGACCCTGAGCTATCTAAACAAAAGTTTTCACTAAAAGAAATCTATGAAAAAAGTGAAAATATAGGTTTTATAGTTGCCCAGCACTTAAAAAGTATAATCTTCCATGATATGAAGAAGATAAAGCCAATGTATTCAAAAGTCTTCCAGTATGAGTTTGGCGATATTAAGTGGCTTTTTAAAGCTATATCTTTAAGGCATGATTGTGTTCATCGGGGAGGCTTTACACAAAATGGAGACTCTATTGATGTCAGTAAAAGCTCCCTCGGTGAGCTAGTTAAGTTGGCAAAATCTTTGATTAACAACCTAGAAGATCACTGGCAAACCAAAATATAACAAACAATTTAAGAGTGATTCAGCACGCTTGGCATTTTTGGTTTGAGTTAAGTTCAGTGTTTATGGTGGTTAAATTAAGTATCGTGTTTGCGTGCTTCACACCTTAATTGGGCGTTATGCATATGGAGCAAAAATGACATACGATGAACTAATACCAGTACGAGATGAAGTTTTATCTAGTATCAAGATGACTAATCACCGAGATAAAGTTGTAGCATCATGTATGGCGCGAATATTGGGTATAACAGATGATATTCAAATACTATTAATTTCTCGTCAGTACAGCTCTCTCGAAATCTTAATGAGGTCTGTTCTCGAAACTTATATTGAACTGAAGTGTTTGCTTGAAGATGAAAGTTATATTGAAAAATTTGACTTAAATTGCCAATTAGAAGAGCGCAAATATTATAAGCAATTTAAGCCAGATAATCCGTTTTACTCTGGTGTATCACAAGAAAAAGTAGAATCGATATTAGCATCCATTCCCAATAAAAAACCGATGGCAGTCTTTGACAAATTCAAGAAAGTAAATGAGGTCGATGCGTACAATACGTTATATGCTCATTTTTGCCGTTTTTCTCATGGTGGTTTACAAGCTCTTGCTTCAAAACATTTTGATGACAACAATGTTGTTATACAGAAAAGCCCTTCAAAGGAGTCGATGAAGTTTATCGAAGAGTCGTCATTCAATGTAGTAATTGCAACTCTGTTTGAAACTTCGCTCTACTTTAAGGCAAGTGAAGATCTAACAAATCAAATAGCGTCACTCAAGATAGAATATGCATAACAAGGCATTTAAGACGGATTCCCAACGCTCGGTACTTTGGGTTTGCTTCGACTTAAGTGTTTACGGCACAATACTTTTAGTGTGGTGGTCTGCGTTGCTCACCACTTAATGCGGCGTTATAAAACAAGGAGAGTTCTGCATTTGAAAATAGTAACGGATAGACTAGAAATGACTCAAATCACAGTGAAAGACTGGGATTTATACCAATCTTTAAATCGAGATCCTGCGGTAATAAAGTTCTGTTTTGATGAACCATCACCTAAGGAAATTAAGGACAATTTTAATTCTCGACTCCCAGTGTGGACTAAGGTTTCTGATCATTGGTTGTGCTTAACCATTATTGCAAGTGAAACTGGTGAAAAGATTGGAGTCACTGGCTTTCGTATGCGTGATGGTGCAGCTGAAGTTGGCTTTCTAATTCAACCTAAATACCATGGTCTTGGCTACGGCACTGAATCTCTAAAATCTCTGATTAACTGGGCATGTGAAGAGCAAGATATCCAATCGTTTAATGCAGTCGTAACTGAGGGTAACATTGGTTCAGAAAAAGTATTAACCAAGTGTGGTTTTTCGCTGAAAGAAGTTATTCCAGAAGCTTATGAAATCGGTGGTAAATTGTATGCAGATCATGTTTACCAATATGGAAAAATTGTTTTATAACAAAGCGTTTAAGACAGATTCCCAACGCTTGGCATTTTCCACTCCATCGTCTGGTCTCGTGTTTACGGTGGTATGGTTAGATTTCGTGGTAGCGTTGCTCACTACTTAACGCGGCGTTATGTTTACTTGTATTTCAGTGGCTTAAAGTTTCTTCGATCTCTGTTCTTTGCCTCTTTGGCAGTTCGTTCGAGTTACTTCAGCAAATCGGCATTGTCGGCCCAAGTTCATGAATTACTCAGCCCGTAAAACATACTAATGTTCGTGGGTTGCTTCATTTTCAGGTCGTGGCGGTTGGTTTTATGTTTCACTGGCTCTAAGTCGCTTCGAGTGTATTTGCCAGTTAGCATGTCGGCTTGGCAGTTGCCTCGGCAATTTACCATTGTATTGCGCTTTGGCTGGAAAGAGAGGGCGCTTGTTGAGGCTAAGTCGGGTTGCCTCATTGGGCAGGGAAGTGGAATTACGCGCTTGGTGTTTCGTGCATTTGGCGGCCAAGTGAGTTTGAGCGTGTGATTCACTTCTTGAAATGCGGTCAATAAAGTAGTTCTTTGCCAAATAAATCAGTAGTTTGTGGTAAAACATAACAAACAATTCAAGCAGACCCTCAACGCGTGGCGCTTTTGGTTTGCGTTGGTTTTAGTGTTTACGGCGCAATGCGGAAGGTGGGCTGGGGCGTTTCGGGCTACTTAATTGGGCGTTAGTTGCCAGTGTTAAAAACGCAGCTAAAGCAGAAATTTCAAGGCTAATGAATTGTGCAATTGTGCTCGATTTTTGTCTGGGTGTGGCTTGCTGAAGTTGCGTTCGATTTTTAATATTGTGGTTTTGTTTTGCCGTTTCAGACGCGAATGTACTCGTTGAAAGTGAGCTTTGTGGCATTGCCTTTCCAAAAGGTCTTTTTGGTGTTTTTAGTCAGTTTTCTACGGCGTTGCTAATTCCAAGTGGTTTCAGTGACAGGCGCTTTAAAACTGCGCCTGATTTGAGTTTTCAAAGCGCATCAAAAACGGTGTTGGCAAAGTGGAAATGGACTGGAAATCAAAGGTGTAGAATGGCAACTAACAAAGCGTTTAAGGCAGATTCGCAACGTTGGGCATTTTTGGTTTTCTTTGAATTTAGTGTTTATGGCACAATGGTTTAGGTTAGGTGGCAATGTTGCTCACTACTTAACGCGGCGTTATGTTCAACCATATCTCATTGGAGTAATTAGTTTTGGATAAGATTCAGTTGTCTAATCAGGTGGTTGGCGATGAACTGCAAGGGTTTGTTATTAGTGTTGTAACTGATATCGTCGCTGTATCTGCTACAGCTCTTGTTGGTTTGGGAAGTGTCTTTGTTTCACTTGCTCTAGTCTATGTAACGCGGAAAAACCAAAAGTCACAAAATGCAGTACATGCTGCAAGTCTAGCGATATCTCATTGGGATAACGTCCAAAGAAATACGGCAAAGTATTTATCATCTGTTTCCTGTCTGGGTATGGTAATTCGTAATCATAAAGGCGATGAAATGCCGTTGAATTTACCTCAATTATACTCTGAGATGATGGAAAACAGCCTGAATGTCACTCTGGTATTACCAGATTCAGATCAAGGCAAAATTATAAATCGGCTAATTGCAGACTTGAATAAAGCGGTTATAAATAGGGATTGCTCTCATACTGATTCAGGCGCTTTAGCTTCAGCTGTCGGTACGCAAATGAGAAACCTTTTGCGGGAAGAGCGTCAGAAGCACTTTGGAAATTGAACATAACAAATTGTTCAAGAGTGATTCGGCACGCGTGGCATTTTTACTATGCGTTAGTTTTAGTGGTTAAGGTGGTATGCGGAGGCTTTGGCATTGCGTGCCTCACACCTTAACAAGGCGTTAGCTGTACAGAGAGATTATATTTATGTATTCAGACAACGAGTTAAAACAATTATCTGAAATGGCGTACCAAAATGCTTGTGAACTTCTAGAAGAGTCATTAATTCTTTTCAATGCAAGTCGTTTTCCGCGAGCTTACGTGTTAGCCCATCTAGCAAGTGAAGAGATAGCTAAAATTCCAATGATTTATGGAACTAGAGTTCGGTTGAAAGGTAAAGAAAAAATAGGTTGGAAAAATTTCAATAAAAAACTTACAGGTCATCAATCTAAACTAAGATCTATCGCACAATTCGACTATATGAATGATGAGTTGGATTTAATAAGAAATCTAGATTTAAAGCGATACGAAACGCAATTAGATTTTGTAAAGAAATTTGATTTGATAAAAAACATGGGGCTTTATTCTGGCTATCATGAAAATACCGTGTTCAAGCCGAGCGATCAATTTACATTGGAGACTGCTAAGTCAATGATCAGTCTTACTGAAGGTCGGTTAAAATGTTTAAAATCAAATTGGCAAGGTATGATTTCAGGAGAAGTTACAGATCAAGCCTATGAAGTACATAAAGCATATATGGCGGCACGTGATATGTTTTACGATGAACCAAGCAGCTAACAAAGCGTTTAAGACGGATTCCCAACGCTCGGCATTTTTGGTTTGCCTCAGCTTAAGTGTTTACTGCACAATACTTTAAGTGCAGTGGTCTGCGTTGCTCACCACTTAACGCAGCGTTAGCTTTTTATCGCAATACTATCCAGTATAATAGCGGCATATAAAGAAAAAATAGAGATTAGATTGAATGAGTGATGACAGTAATTTTCAAGAGTACAAGCGTAATGCTGCTGACGAAATGGATTGGGTTGAAGTTGATCAACTTCATGAAGCGACTTTGAAAAGAGGGCGTTCAGAATTCTGTGTCAGCTAATTTTGGCTAAATATCTAAGACGTCATCCAAGCGACCTTCAAAATGAATCGCCAGTTGAGACAATGTCATATTCCAATTCTGTATTGGCATTGTCCATTTCTTAGAAGCATTCAATATCCCAGCATACAGTAGCTTAAGCAAGCTATTTTCATTTGGGAACCCACCCTTAGTTTTGGTCAGTTTACGGAATTGGCGATGTACGGCTTCAATAGCATTTGTCGTGTAAATAGCCTTTCGGACGTATTCTGGATATTTGAAGTAAACCGATAAATTTGCCCATTTGTTCCGCCAGGAACGAATCACTATTGGGTATTGCTGTCCCCATTTGGCTTCCAAACGATCCAACTCCATCTCGGCCGCTTCTTTGCTGACAGCCCGATAGACTGGCTTCAAGTCGGCCATAAACGCCTTCTGATGCTTAGAGGCAACATATTTCATAGAGTTACGGATTTGGTGAATGATGCATTGCTGAACTTCTGTATCAGGATAGATGGTTGCTATCGCTTCTGGGAAGCCTGTTAGCCCATCTACGCAGGCGATCAAGATATCTTCAACGCCGCGGTTATACAGATCTGTTAGCACGGAGAGCCAGTAATTAGCGCCTTCCGACTCTGACAGATAAAGACCGAGTAGCTCCTTTTTCCCCTCAACATCTAAGCCCAATATTGTGTATATCGCTTTGCTAACGTAGCGTCCGTCTTCTTTGATTTTATAGTGGATGGCATCAAGCCAGACAAAGGGATAAAGTGCATCGAGCGGACGTTGCTGCCACTCCTTCAGCTCAGGTATCAAACGGTCGGTAACACCTGTGATGGTGGCCTCAGAGACATCAATGCCATACATATCTTCTACGTGACCACGGATATCACGGTAGCTCATACCGAGCGAGAACATGGATAGGATCTTACGGTCGATCTCATCGGTCAATTTAGTCTGGTTCTTCTTAACTAACTGGGGTTCAAATGTTCCAGAGCGGTCGCGTGGGGTATCCAGTTCAAACGTGCCGACAGAAGACTTAATCGTTTTCTTGCTTGAGCCGTTCTTACGGTTAGGTTGCTCATCACCTTCAAGGTGCTGTTCGAGTTCTGCTTTCAAAGCAGCTTCTGTGATTTGTTTAATGAGCGGAGTTAAGAAGCCATCTTTACCTGTCAGGTCTTGGCCTGACTGAAGGGCTTTAATAGCTTGTTCTAGATCGAAGTCTTTGTTCATGTGTCATTCCTGTTTTGTATATCATACTGAAATGACACAGATTTCTAAACACTACCTTTGAAAATTAGTCAAAACTGTTTCGAATTTAAAAAACTATGTGTTGCGGTAATCGGTATAGCAGCTGTCGCACTTGGTAAACTAACATCTGATACTCTAGACCCTTCATATTTTGTAGTTCCCTTTCTTGTTGCGTTTGGCTTTTGGATTGCTGACTTTACTGCATATTATTATCAACGAGTTACCAGAAAACGCATGAATATAAGGCTTCAGGCAATAGCATCAAGAAACCAACTTTCAACCGATAATCTCTCAATAGTAAATGTTAGTTGGGGCAACGCTATGTTTAATTTATCTATGTCGCTTTACTTCGTTCTAATGTCTTTGTCTGTAGTTGGATTTTTCTTGTTTTCTCAAGGTCGCATTGCGTAATGAACATTTTTATTAGCTATACCCTTCGAGATGAGGTGATCACAGTTGATCATCTTAAGTCTATATCAGAGGTTGTCTCTGATTACGGCAAGCCATTTGTAGACATCATTGATAATGACGCAAAAGACAAACAAAAATTTGTCATTGAGCAACTAGATAATTCTGATCTGGTCGTGCTACTTAACACTGATTCTGTTTCAAAATCTAAGTGGGTTAGGTTGGAAATCGACCGAGCAAATAAAAACAATACGCCTGTAATTAGTATTCCGTTAAACGGAAGTCAGTCAATCCGCTTAAATTACATAAACAAATACTTACGTGCAGAACTAAAAAAAGCTAACAAAGCATTTAAGAGTGATTCGCAACGCTTGCCATTTTCGCTTCGCTCAAAGTATAGGCAAGCGCTGCTCACACCTTAATGCGGCGTTATGGCGCAGGGCAAAATTCAGCTAAGGGAGCTAGATGAGTGATAAAGTTAAAGTAGCCTTGCAGTGGCTCAAAGAAATCTTGGATGCAGAGGTTGTGGAGTATCAAATAGTAGGTGGATTAGCGGCAACTATTTATGGTGGAAGTCGGGAAGTCGCAGATATAGATCTTTATATTCGAAACTCAGACGCAGATAAAGTGTTATCGCATGTATCAAAATACATATCCAAACCGTTAACTCATTATGTCGAATATGGTTGGGATTTAGAGTATTTCCAATTGGTTTACCAAAATCAAAAAATTGAAATCGGTTTGTCTGAACATACTAAGATACAATCACATCAAGATGGCTCTTGGCACCAGCTTGAAATCTCCTTTTCAGAATCAGTTATTAAAAATTATCAAGGCATAGAGTTGCCAGTTATCCCAGTTCATCGTTTAGTCGAGTACAAGCGGATATTGGGCAGGGAAGTAGACCAAATTGACATACAAGAGCTAACGTTGAGCGTAGCGCCATAACAAATTGTTCAAGAGTGATTCGGCACGCGTGGCATTTTTACTATGTATTGGTTTTAGTGGTTAAGGTGTTATGCGGAAGCATTGGTATCGCGTGCCTCACACCTTAACAAGGCGTTATATTTTTTCAGTTCGTATTTAACATATAGAGGTATAGTTATGGAAATTAAACCAGAGTTTTTCTTGGATGAAATATTCAAAATTGAAGCTGAAGGAATGCTCAGTGATATCATGCTATCAACAGTAATGGTTTCGTTGGCATTTGATTTTGACGAACAAAAGCAAAAAGTAGCGTTAGGTTATATTTCCGATGTTTTGAGGGAGTGTTACAACGCGGGTCATTTACAAGTTGCGGTGCAGCACGAAGGTGAAACTTTGTACGGGTTTGCTTTGTTGTTTATTCATCCCCAGCATCCAGCGACCTATCTACACAAAATATTTGTACATGAACCGTATAGAAACAATGGGTTAGGTACAAATATTTTAAAGAATCTAACAGATTCAGTGAGTAGTGTTAATTTGGTATGCCCTGATAGTAAAGTTGATTTTTATGAGAAAAATGGCTTTCGTTATGTTCAACCTTTTCAAATTCCCGAAAATGACCAGTTTCAATTGTCTAAAGGTTTGTATTCAGGTTTGTCGATAATGACTTCTTCTGAAGACACTATGGAAGCCCCAATATTTTTCCTCAATGACAACGATCTTAGAACTATCGCTGGGTTGAAATAAAAATATAACAAAGCATTTAAGAGTGATTCGCAACGCTTGGCAGTTTCGCTTCGCTCAAGTATAGCCAATCGCTGCTCACACCTTAATGCGGCGTTAGCATTACAACTGAGGAGAGCATAATTTGATTTCATTGGCAGAGGTTACCGCCTTTCTGGTAGTAGCTATTCCATTATTTAGGTTCCTTAACGATTGGTTATCCGCTCGAAACCAGTTCCGGATTAAAAGCCTTGAGCTTTTCTATCAATGCTTTGAAGCTGAATCAAACAAGTCAATGAAATTAGTCGTTGAACAACAGTTTAAATCGGTGTTTAAGTTAAATGCTGACTTTGACGTAGTAGAAGCCTTATTGCTTTCGAATCAACCTAGTAAGGCTATTCAATTGTATAAAAAGTGCAAAGCTTATGTGGTTGTAGAATCTCAAGCATTGAAATTATCAGATAAGTATGTGGATCTGAATCGTCGCAAGCGTGAGTATTACCTTAAACCTATACGAAATTTTTCACTGTATTTCCTGACTGCTATGCCTGCAATATATTTGGGGCTTTGGTCATATGAACAGTTCACATCCTTATATACAGGCGACATCGTTTTGTCACCCTCGCATATTGGAAGTGCATTTATATCTTTGATTGCTTCAATAACAATGGCATTTATTGCTTACATCAGCGTAACTGATTCAGCAAGCATCAAATATGCGGAAGAACTCGTAGGTCAATATGACCATGATTTTCAAAAAGCTGATTTGGGAGTAAGAATAATGCTAACAAAGCGTTTAAGGCAGATTCGCAACGCTTGGCAGTCTTAGTTTTAATCAGTTTAAGTGTTTACGGTGTTATGGATAAGGTTAAGTAGCAGCGTTGCTCACTACTTAACGCGGCGTTAGGCTAATGGGGGTAAAATTCATATTTCATTCCCATTTCAAGGTAAATCGAGACTTTCTGCCTTGCCTGAGAAGTGAGCAAAAGTAGTATGTGCTGTAGAACTCTACTTCAAGTCAATTTTGCAGGTAACAAGTGAATATACTTCTAATCATAGCTACGGTTTTTATAGCCAAATTTATCGGTTCACAAATGGGATTCACCTATAACCTGTTTTCAGATCCGTTCAGTCTTAAACTAGCTCTAATTGACTTTGGTCTGTTTGTCGTTGTCGGTGTGGTTCTAAGTTTTATTTACAACAAGACCAAACATGCATTCAAGAACTTCAGGCAGAATTAGCCTAACAAAGCGTTTAAGACGGATTCCCAACGCTCGGCATTTTCGGTTTGATTCAGCTTTAGTGTTTACGGCACAATGGTTTAGGTAAGGTGGTCTGCGTTGCTCACCACTTAACGCGGCGTTATGGCGCAACGGGTAGTCGAAATTTCGAGATATTGTATGATGTTTATGCTTTACAAAAGATTGTTAAGTTACTTCTTCAAACGAAATGAAGATCGTAATAATTACTACCAGATTCGGTGGGAGAATGAAGATACTGGAGATGAGTATCTGATTACTTCATTATTAAAGAAAGGTGTTGAAGTTCAGGTTAAGAACAGAGGTAAAGGAACTCGAGATCGAAAGTACTTCGCATATCAGCGGCTAACTGCTTTAAAAACTGAAATATATGTCTTAAATTTCTACCATTTTTTAACAATTCGCACTCATGGTTTATTTTACGGGTTTGTAAGTGATTTATTTGGTTATAAAAAACTATTGTGTCGTTGGAAACATCGTAAACAATTCGACTTCAATGCAAAGCCGCTGCTTAAAAAAGACCGCCATATGATTTTAAAAGCGATTGTTGAAAAACAGTTAGTAGAGCCTAGGGCTCGTTTTCATCGTCTTAATGTAATGCCATTGTTGGAAGGAGGGATGTGGCTACATCACCCAAATAAAGATCGAGATATAGCATTCATAAAACTATGTCTGGAATCATGGGCTGATACTGGTGAGTTGACCCCAGAAAAGGATAATGGCTGGTTTAAAGTCGGACCTAAAGCTGTTGAAACAATCGAAAGAATGGAGCGAGAAGAGTTAGTTCATAATGACAACGTTAAGCAAGCGAACCATATTAAGTATCTGACAGTGTGCTTGGTCTTAGTTGGTATCGTCCAAGCAATTGCAACCGCATACCAGGCATACAATGCGCCATAACAAAGCATTTAAGAGTGATTCGCAACGCTTGGCAGTTTCGCTTCGCTCAAGTATAGCCAAGCGCCGCTCACACCTTAATGCGGCGTTATATTTTTATTTGAATTCATAGGACTATAAATTATGCATCAAAAGATTCTTCGATTCAGAGTTTCTCTATCGGGAAGCGAACCGGAAATTTGGCGAGAAATTGATGTGCCAGATCATTACAACTTCTGGGAATTGCATGTTGCTATTCAAGATGCAATGGGTTGGCTTGATTACCATTTACATGAATTTTCTCCAAGAAAAGCTGGTCCTACAAAAGGTAAGCGGATCGGCCTTCCCGAGTCAGAGCATGATGAAAGTATAATTGCAGGTTGGGAACTTTCGGCCAAAAAATATTTCACATCACTGGGCAATACTATTGATTATGTTTATGATTTTGGTGATAGTTGGCATCACGAAGTCACTTTGGTTGGTATGTTTTTAGCTTCCTTAGATTCTACTTTCCCTCAATGCTTAGACGGAAAAATGGCTTGTCCACCAGAAGATAGTGGTGGCTTACATGGTTATCAGAGTGTGTTAGAAATATTGTCCGATCAAAGCCATGAGGAATATGTCGATACAGTTGAGTGGCTGAAAAATCATGCAAAAAATTATTGGCCATACGACCAGCATGCGTTTAGCCCGAAAAAAGTCGAATTTTCAGACCCTTATCTACGCTGGTGTAATGCATTTAATCAGCCCTATCAGCCGTAAAAAATATAACAAACAATTTAAGTGTGATTCAGCACGCTTGGCATTTTTGGTTTGGGTTTAGTTTAGTGATTACGGTGCTCAAACTGACTATCTTGGTAGCGTGCTTCACACCTTAATTGGGCGTTAGCCGTCATGGAGCTTGCTATACGTAAAGTGATAGAATAGTATCACTATAGTATTCCTTTGGAGTTGCTCTCATGAAAGTAGAATTAGTCACGTCACTCAAGCGTCAAGCAACTAAGATCCTCGCCGATCTGCACGACACTAAAGAACCAGTATTAATTACCGAGCACGGTAAACCATCAGCATATTTGATCGATGTTGATGATTACGAGTTTATGCAAAACCGTTTGTCAATTCTTGAGGGTATTGCGCGAGGCGAACGCGCACTAGCTGATGGCAAAGTGGTTAGTCACGAAGAAGCCAAGGACAAAATGTCAAAATGGCTGAAATAATCTGGACTGAGCCAGCGCTATCCGACCTCAATGATATCGCTGAATACATCGCACTTGAAAATGTCGTTGCAGCAAAGCAATTGGTTCAAACGATTTTTTCTAAAGTTGAGCGTCTAGAGAGTTTTCCGGAATCAGGGCGTATTCCACCTGAATTAGAACATTTAAGTTACCGTGAGGTTGTTGTTAATCCATGTCGTGTATTCTATAAACAAGACGCAGACAAAGTATTTATTCTGTTTGTTATGCGTGCCGAAAGAGATTTGCGTAAGTTCCTGTTGAGTAAACAATAACCTTTGAAAATGAGCGGCTAACAAACGCTTTAAGACGGATTCGCAACGCGTGGCATTTTTACCATGCGTTGATTTAAGTGATTAAGGTGGTGTGCGGAAACATCGGTATTGCGTTGCTCACCACTTAAGCGGGCGTTAGTTTGCAAAGGGCAGAAAAGCGTTTGTGGTCTAAGAGCGTTGTTCTACGTTCTAGCTATTCACCTGTTCGTTTTTCAATCTCACGAACTTTCCGGTGGCACTATGTTGGAAGCGTTTGCGGTGAGTTAGTCACTTACAGGTTCTAACATTGTTGCTAGTTCTTTGGTGCGTTTTCTTTGTCTTGGCGGCTCATTCGTTAACAAATAGCTTAGTCACATTTGGTTGTCAGGTTGGTCGAACGAATCCTTTGTTAGTTAAAGTGCTTCAAACCGTGGTTGTTTGTCGTATGTCGCTTCTTAGCCAAGTGCGTTTTGTCGGTTGCATTTAAATTCTTAGCTGCTCGTTTTACTTTTGTGTTCAAAGCCAGTAGTTTTGTAACTAATTCAGCATCTTGGCGCTAAACCTTTGGTTTTATCGCGGTGGCAAACTAACAAAGCGCTTAAGACGGACTAACAAACGCTCGGCATTTTTGGTTTGGTTAAGTTGTGTGTTTAAGGTGTTCAAATTGAGTCAGGTGGCAGGTTTGTTAGCCACTTAGCTTAGCGTTAGCTTCACTCTGGCAAGGTTGTCTATAATTTGCAATATAAAATACAATTGTGGGCATAATGATGTTTAAGTTTTACGGGGCAATCATCGTAATAGTCGGGGCTGTATGGCTTTATCGAGCAAATGACGGGGTACCTCCCAGTACCAACAATAAGTGGGGGGCATGTTACAATCAATTGTATGCCGCCAACCACCCAAGTGATCGTCGCGTTGGAGACCCCGCCTTTCGCATTGGGAATGGGATGTTTGTTAGGCAAGAAGTGTACTTTTGCCGAAATGAATTTGTTAGTTGGATAAACTCTTCCCGCAGTCAGCAGTCCATATATGACGTAGAGTTATCCAAGAAGTTAACTAGGTATATTGTATGCCGAGATAAAGGTAACGATCATCAGTCTTGTAACTCATAAGCATGAAGCTAACAAAGCGTTTAAGACGGATTCACAACGCTTGGCATTTTTAGTTTGAATCAGCTTTAGTGTTTACGGCACAATGGTTTAGGTTTGGTGGTTGCGTTGTTCACCACTTAACGCGGCGTTAAGTTTATCAAGGAGCTAGGTGATATGAAAAAATTGATACCAATACTGATTTTGTTTACAAGTGCGTCTTCAGCGTATGACTTTGATGCATGGACTTATAAGTCGAAAAAAGATCAACTTACAGATGAAGAGTATTCGTATGCTTATTCAAGCGGAGTAAATTATCAGTATAACAACTACTTTAACATTGGCTTTCAATGTAAGAACGGCCGAGTTCGTTTTGAAGTTTCTGCAGATACTCTAATTGAATCAAAGAATAAGCCTTTTACATTTACCTATAGAGTTGACAAAAAACCTTCCAATACAATTCAAATGAAAACATATTCAAATGATGGTCAAGGCGGTTACTCTTATGACAAGGCAGAAATTGTCGCAAGGGACATTCTAGGTGGTTCTTCTATATTTGTACGTGCTATTTCTTGGAACAACGACTACCTTCAAGGTAGTGTTTAGAAATCTGTGTCATTTCAGTATGATATACAAAACAGGAATGACACATGAACAAAGACTTCGATCTAGAACAAGCTATTAAAGCCCTTCAGTCAGGCCAAGACCTGACAGGTAAAGATGGCTTCTTAACTCCGCTCATTAAACAAATCACAGAAGCTGCTTTGAAAGCAGAACTCGAACAGCACCTTGAAGGTGATGAGCAACCTAACCGTAAGAACGGCTCAAGCAAGAAAACGATTAAGTCTTCTGTCGGCACGTTTGAACTGGATACCCCACGCGACCGCTCTGGAACATTTGAACCCCAGTTAGTTAAGAAGAACCAGACTAAATTGACCGATGAGATCGACCGTAAGATCCTATCCATGTTCTCGCTCGGTATGAGCTACCGTGATATCCGTGGTCACGTAGAAGATATGTATGGCATTGATGTCTCTGAGGCCACCATCACAGGTGTTACCGACCGTTTGATACCTGAGCTGAAGGAGTGGCAGCAACGTCCGCTCGATGCACTTTATCCCTTTGTCTGGCTTGATGCCATCCACTATAAAATCAAAGAAGACGGACGCTACGTTAGCAAAGCGATATACACAATATTGGGCTTAGATGTTGAGGGGAAAAAGGAGCTACTCGGTCTTTATCTGTCAGAGTCGGAAGGCGCTAATTACTGGCTCTCCGTGCTAACAGATCTGTATAACCGCGGCGTTGAAGATATCTTGATCGCCTGCGTAGATGGGCTAACAGGCTTCCCAGAAGCGATAGCAACCATCTATCCTGATACAGAAGTTCAGCAATGCATCATTCACCAAATCCGTAACTCTATGAAATATGTTGCCTCTAAGCATCAGAAGGCGTTTATGGCCGACTTGAAGCCAGTCTATCGGGCTGTCAGCAAAGAAGCGGCCGAGATGGAGTTGGATCGTTTGGAAGCCAAATGGGGACAGCAATACCCAATAGTGATTCGTTCCTGGCGGAACAAATGGGCAAATTTATCGGTTTACTTCAAATATCCAGAATACGTCCGAAAGGCTATTTACACGACAAATGCTATTGAAGCCGTACATCGCCAATTCCGTAAACTGACCAAAACTAAGGGTGGGTTCCCAAATGAAAATAGCTTGCTTAAGCTACTGTATGCTGGGATATTGAATGCTTCTAAGAAATGGACAATGCCAATACAGAATTGGAATATGACATTGTCTCAACTGGCGATTCATTTTGAAGGTCGCTTGGATGACGTCTTAGATATTTAGCCAAAATTAGCTGACACAGAATTCTGAACGCCCTCTTTCCGTACTCTCACCCTTCATTAAAGCAGTTTGAAAAGTCTTCGTTTCAACGGTTATTAGTCGGCTCAGATTTACAGTTAATCACTGTCGATGATACTCCGATAGGGACAGTCAGTTGTTATTGGGAATGTGAAGAAACTCGCTGGCTTGAAGCTGGTGTGGTGATCTACGATTCTAAGTTTTGGGGGCAAGGTATCGCTGCGTTGGCTCTTCCTCAATGGATATCATACTTGTTCAAAAATAACACAATCGAAAGGGTTGGTTTGACAACATGGTCAGGCAATCCGCGCATGATGTCTCTGGCGCTGAAGTTGGGTTTTCAACAAGAAGCAAGGCTAAGAAAAGTACGTTACTATGAAGGCGAGTATTACGATTCAGTGAAATATGGGGTGTTGCGTTCGGAGTGGCAAGAACGCAACTAACAAAGCATTTAAGAGTGATTCGCAACGCTTGGCAGTTTCGCTTCGCTCAAGTATAGCCAAGCGCCGCTCACACCTTAATGCGGCGTTATGTACTTTCTCGAAAATTAACCTAGCCAACGAATGAAATTTGGTCGTAAACTTAGCTTAATTAAAGGGTTAGGTAGTAGATATGGCATTTTCAGAAATTGAGCAACAGCGTTACAGAAAGGCAGTGGAGAAATACCTCGATTCTTGTCGACCGCCAGAAGAGATCCGCAACCAACTTGACATTGGGTATCGGCTAGAGGGGCAGGTTATCGAAATATTTGAGATACGTCCTAAGTGGAATGACGCATCCGAAAAAATGGAGTGCCCAGTAGCCAAAGTCAAATATTATAAGTCGCGTGACGCGTGGAAAATTTACTGGATGAAATCCGACCAAAAATGGCATTCGTATGAGCCAATTCCAGAAATTCAGCTCCTAGAAGCTTTCTTTGAAGTATTGGAAGACGATACTTATGGGTGTTTTTGGGGATAGAATCAACCACGTACATAACAAAGCATTTAAGAGTGATTCGCAACGCTTGGCAGTTTCGCTTCGCTCAAGTATAGCCAAGCGCCGCTCACACCTTAATGCGGCGTTATGTTTACTTGTATTTCAGTGGCTTAAAGTTTCTTCGATCTATGTTCTTTGTCCCTTTGGCAGTTCGTTCGAGTTACTTCAGCAAATCGGCATTGTCGGCCCAAGTTCATGAATCACTCAGCCCGTAAAACATACTAATGTTCGTGGGTTGCTTCATTTTCAGGTCGTGGCGGCTGTTTATAAGTTTCACTGGCTTTAAGTCGCTTTGAGTGTATTTGCCAATTGGCATATCGGCTTAGCAGTTGCCTCGGCAATTTGCCATTGTTCTGCGCTGTGGTTGGAAAGAGAGGGCGCTTGTTGAACGTTGGTCGGGTTGCCTCATTGGGCAGGGAAGTGGACTTACGCGTTTTATGTTCCGTGCATCTGGCGGCCAAGTGAGTTTTGTCGTGTGATTCGGCTCAGAAAATCCGGTCAAGAATGCAGTTCTTTGCCAAATAAATCAGTCATTTGTGGTAAAACATAACAAACAATTCAAGCTGATTCGCAACGCTCGGCGCTTTCGGTTTCAATTTGTTTAGTGATTACGGTGAAGTGTTTGAGTAAGGTGGCAGCGTTGCTCACAACTTAATTGGGCGTTATAGAGCAGAGTGAAAATATTCAAATTTGGGAGTTTTATGCAACATATTATACCTGGCTATGAAAAACGTAAAGTGTCTATAGATATGCTCAAACATCTTGCAACTTTGTCGGTTGCATGTATTGCGTTTATAGCGTCATTTTATAGTCAAATGAAACAGTTGCCTGATTACCAAGAGTTTTTGGTTCACTCAGTTAGCGCATTCTTCTTCTGTGTGGTCTGCACCATTATTGCCTGTTTTATTTTGTTAGCCAATTTAGAAAATATAGTGAAAATCGCTGGTACACTTCAGCATCAATTGTTGCGACTCTCCATTTTAGGAGCAGTTGGAAGTTTTCTATATGGTGTGTGGAAACTAGCATCATTGGTGTTGGGAAATGCTCTATAACAAAGCGTTTAAGGCAGATTCCCAACGCATGGCATTTTTCATTCCATCGTTCGGTTTCGTGTTTACGGTGGTATGGTTATGTTTCGTGGTAGCGTTGCTCACTACTTAACGCGGCGTTAGCTTTCAAGATAAACAATAATCACCTCAAAGAATTACATTACCAAGTGTTCTAAACTAATTGCTTATTACTAGCGATAAGGAAATGGTTATGTCTGTAGAAAATGATAAACAAGAAGTTACTGTTGTAGATATAAAAATGCCTTTTATGTCGATGGTTATTTTTATGGTTAAATTGGTTATTGCTTCGATCCCCGCTTTTATAATTCTGAGTATAATTTTTGGTCTTTTAATGGCTTTTTTTGGTGGAATGTTCCATGGAATGGGGCGGTATTAAAAGCTAACAAACTGTTCAAGAGGGATTCGCAACGCGTGGCATTTTCACCATGCGTTGGTTTTAGTGTTTAAGGTGGTATGCGGCGGCTTAAGTATTGCGCTGCTCACCCCTTAACAGTGGGAATGAGTAAAAACTCTCAGTAAACACCAATGAACAAGAATGAGCGAATACTCGCATAAAAACATGTACTTATATGAATCTGGTTTGTTCTTTGTTGTTCGTGGGTATGGGTGTACGTACAATAATTTTGCTACATATACGCTACACGAGGACTTGTGCATGCCCATTAAGAAGAAGATCACCAACACCTCAATCAAAGCACTTACCGTCGAACAGGGGAGGCTTAATGATACTGAGATAAGTGGCTTTCATGCCCGTATCTCTCCAAAAGGCGCAATCAAATATTACTTTTATTACCGCGTAAATGGCAAACAACGAAATTACTTCATTGGCTCGGCGGATTCACTCACACCCGCTCAAGCGAGAGATTTAGTCAAAGAGAAAGCAGGATTAGTTGCGAGCGGGGTGGATATCCAAGAATCTCGTCATGAAGCGAAAAAGGCAGAGATGCGCAAAAGTCTCACGCTTGGTCGTTTTCTTTCCGAACACTATAAAGATTACTTAATTTCAATGAATCCAAAACGGGCGAGTCAGGCTTATTCTTGCATTGCGAATTCTTTTACCCACCTTTTAGACAAACCATTGGATGAGGTCAAAGCTTGGGATATACAGCAGTGGATCACCGAACGTAGAAAGCTAGGTCGCGCACCCTCAACGATAGAGTATTGTGTCAATCGCCTTAGAGCGGCATTCAATCGTGCTGTCGAGTGGGAGTTCATAGATAGCCACAACCTAAGCAGCGTGAAACTCATTAAGCAGGATAACACCCGAATACGATATTTATCTAAGGAAGAAGAACAGCGTCTACTGGATAGTATTCAAAACCGAAATCAAAGCATTCGAGCGTCCGATAGAACGAAGAAGCCTCTCATGTTCGTTGATTTCTTAGAGCCATTAGTGATCACCGCTATGAATACAGGCATGAGAAAAGGCGAACTTCAGACTTTACGATGGGAGTATGTTTCTTTCCCCAATCGTTATTTAACCATTCGCTCTGAAAATGCCAAATCAAAGAAGACTCGAACGATACCGCTTAACGATACGGTGCTTAATCTACTAGAGAGTTGGCGAGCACAAAACTCTGATGCCGATTATGTCTTCGTAGCGAATAACCAACCCGTAGAGTTCTTTCAATATCAATGGCAATCATTATTGAAAGAGGCGGGTATTGAGAATTTCAGGATCCATGACTTGCGGCATCATTTTGCAAGCAAACTGGTAATGGCGGGCGTCGATTTGAATATTGTGCGTGAACTTCTTGGACATGCGGATCTCAAGATGACGTTGCGCTATGCACATTTAGCCCCTGAGCATAAAGCGGCAGCGGTGAATCTCATTGGTTAGGTTACAAAGTAAATCGAGATATCACTCGAATTATCAAGGGTATGGTTTTTTATACAGTGGTATTGGTGCTGTAATTCGGTGTTTAAGTGGTGTTAATTCAAGGAGGGATTGAAGTGAGCCAGTTTAAACGCCGTTATGTCAGGCTTGAGGAAGCTTGTGATAAAACCTATTTAACCAAGTGGGACATACTGGAAGCCATTGAAGAAGAGAAGCTGAGTTTGTATGCGCAGATCTCTGCTCAACGTCTTGGGGCTATTCATCCATCTAGTCAAGGTGTTGCGGCCATCTTCGACTATAAAGGCATTGTTCAACTGACGGACAGACCATCTAAACAGTTTGCGCTTTCGTTAGAGCCAGTACCCGTTCAACACGTCATTGTGGTTGAGCCACATGGGATCAACCGTTGGCGTTCGGTTACGGATGCGTTTGATAACGTATTACAAGCGGACTTTAAGTACTTATCGAGTGCGTTAAACCAACCGAACAAAGCATTCCTTGCTTATACGGCGGTTAATGCTTCCCTAATCACTGAAAGCGTGGTTGGAGAGTTCATCACGAGAGCCTCGAAGATCTTAAACGATGAAAAGGTTCATCAGTATGTTGAGCAATACCCAAGTCAGCGTGGTCAGCGCCTTTCAACCGATACGTTAACGGTTAAACCCTCTCAAATACGGGTTGATATGGAGGAGGTTGTCTGTGTCTTTGGTAAAGCCGCACTCATGAATGGCGGTTGCCAAGCGGTGAATACTACTGAGGCAACGGTAGGCTTAACGGTTAACCCTATTGCTAGTAACTGCACTGGAGTGGTTGAAGCACCCACTACTATTCGGTTGAATTCGGTTACCCAACCGATGCCAATCCATCCGATAGCACAAATAGCCTATCGAGTATTACAACTGCATTCTAAAGCGAGAGCGGATAAGGTTTGGAACATCATAAGACAAGATGTGAGAGAAAACGAGTTTAACCGTCAGTTTGATATTGATACGCTGGTTGAAAGTATTACTCAGGACTCTGTGACGTGGTTTGGCCGCGGGGATAATGAAAATACCATGTCCTACGAATCATTCAGAAAGAATGTATTGGTCGATGTGAGACGGCAAATTAGAACGCTGGGATAAAACGTCGTCGTCATCGTCGTTGATAACGTCATATGACGTTTGCAGTCATTAAGTTGAAACCTCAATGAACAAGAGGAAACATCAACATGACTCAATCCCCACTGGATAAACGTGTATACACAGAGCAAGAAACTGCACTTTACATCGGCATGAGCCGTTCGTTTTTACGCCAAGCTCGAATGGAAGGACAACGCAAGAGCCGAACGGCAGCGCCGCCTTTCATTAAAATTGGTCGTGCTGTCCGTTATCTCAAAGAAGACTTAGACCAGTGGCTAGATAGTCATGTCAAACGTGACCACTTGCTACAAGGGGAGGGCTTCCATGCTTAACGATGGCAATGCACCAGAATTTCCTCATGTCAGATATAAAGAATCGGGACAACAAATCGTATTAAACACGGCGGATAACCTGAGAGAATTGCTTAAGAGCACAGGCTATCAAGCAAAGCTCAACAAAATGACGTTAGAGCCTGATATCTTCAAAGACAATATTTGTATCGGTTTTCCTGATATGGTCAGAAGTGAGCTCGTCTCTCTGGCGTCGATTTACTCATTACCCAAATCGGCCATTGATGATCATTTTAACGCCATTGCACAAGATAGTAGCTACCATCCAATCGCGGATTGGCTTGATGGTGAGTGGGATAGAAAGCCAAGAGTGGAGGCGGTACTCAACTGCTTAGATAAACAGAATCCAACGCTCTCTAACACCGTGTTGCTACACTGGTTGGTTTCCTGTGTAGCATGTCTCTTTGTTCGTAATTTTAAATCTAAGCTCGTGCCCGTCTTACAAGGTGAGCAATCTTACAAAAAGACCGCATTTGTTGAGCGTATTGCCAATGTAATGCCGAGTGCCTTTCTTGAAGGTGCAGAGCTAAACCCTGACCACAAAGACAGCGTGCTCACGGTGATCCGCTCATGGATAGTGGAATTGGGTGAGCTAGAACGTTCAACAAAGAACTGCCAAGGGGCATTGAAAGCATTCATAACGCGAGCCTGTGATACGGTGCGTCCACCCTATGCGCGCAATGATATCAAGAAAGAGCGTCAAACCAACCTAATTGCGACGGTAAACGGTACGGATTTTCTAAAAGACGAAACCGGAAATACCCGCTACGCGGTCATTGAGCTTGTGGGTGAAACGGATATGGATACACTTAATCAAATACTGGGTTGGGAATATCAAGCCACCGGTGAATTGACCCTGAAAGAGCCTGAGCAGCTGCGCCAATTTTGGTTAGAAGTGAAATACAAGTTCATGGTTGAACGTCACCCTTGGATGTTGTCGCCTGAGATACAATCACAAGTATCACAAGAGTCGGCGAAATACGTAGATAAAGGCACTTGGTATAACTTGTTAAATGACCATTTAGTCGAATGCGCAGGTAAGGCGAGGGAGTGGCTATCGACCAAACAGATATGTGAAGTCCTGAACACAGACGGATCGAAAGGAAATGTGATTGGCAAAGCACTGAATCAACTGGTTAAAGAGGGCAAGTTAGAGAAAAAAATGCTCAATGGCTCAAACCGCTATTGCTTCCCGACTGTACGTCCTCAACACGCATTTCACTAAGTAGCCAAAGTTACCCCACTTGCCCCACTTGAATTGATATTAAGTGGGGTAAGTGGGTTATTTTTATAAGATTTAATGAATTAAGACGACTGGTAAATCCAGAATGAGTACTGTCTCGAAACTTTTACGATAGGCGTTTGGTTTAATATGTGCTTTACATTTTAGGATATGAGACGTTATGGCAAAGAAAAATGATGGAATTCTTCTACACCTAATGGATGCGCCTTGGTGGGTTAGCGTTCTGTTTGCCATCGCTATATATGTAGGAATGACCTATATATTGCCCTCACTGGCTATAAACACGGATAATATTGTCTTTAAAGCTGTGGGGCCGAACCTTCCTATTATGGCCCCGATCTTTACTTTCCTTTTCCTTATACCAGCTCCGATCGCGTTTTTTAAACAATACCAACGAGTAAAAACCTATCAAACCACAACTAACCATATCTTGAGGCGAAAAGATTCTAAACCATTAAGCTCATTGAGTTGGCTTGAGTTTGAAAGTTATATAGGTGAGTACTTTAAACACCAAGGATATAAAGTGAAACAAAACTTGTCTCACAAGCCCGATGGCGGCGTCGATATTTGGTTAACGAAAGATGGTGAGCGGATTTTAGTTCAGTGCAAACATTGGAAAACACGTAAAGTTGGGATCCAAGTGCTTCGTGAAATGTATGCGGTCATGATTGAGAATCAAGCGACTAAAATGATGATTGTAACTTCAGGAAATTTTACCTCAGAGGCGATAGCATACGCTCAAGATAAACGACTTTGGTTAATCAACGGCAGTGAGTTGGTTCATCTGATTGAAGATGGTCGTTATCATAAGGATAAGGCAATAGTCAGTGACGTCACAGAGACACCAACAACAACACTATGTCCTAATTGTCATTCCCCCTTGGTACAAAGAGTGGCAAAACGAGGCGTAAATGCAGGAAAACCATTTTGGGGTTGCTCGTCATTCCCCAAATGTAGGTTTACGCGTGACAGTTGATACTCTTTCTATCTATTCAACAAGTAGCGCCATGTTATCTTGCAAAAATCGAGTGGGGTAAGTGGGGTAAGTGGGGTAACTTTTGTTACATTGAGAAATTGAGATAAGATAGAGAGTAGTTAATCTTTATTTATCAGTAGCGTAAATACGCTTCATTTGAGATTTTATGAACTATTACAACCAACATGCACAAGCGTTTTTCGACGGTACAATCAGCGTTGATATGGAAAGTATTTATCGAGAGTTTTTACCTTTGGTAAAAAATGGCGGCGTTATTCTCGATGCAGGCTGTGGCTCAGGGCGCGACTCAAAAGCGTTTAAAGAATTGGGCTTCCAAGTTCACGCAATAGACGCTAGTCCCGTACTAGCGGAACTGGCAGAGGAACTCATTGAACAACCTGTTCAAGTTACCACGTTTTGATCATGTCTTGCCAAGACAGGTAGTAAATCACGATGAAATTTGGAACTTAGTGCTCGCTCATGGTGACTGTAATCTGTTGAAGTCCGATAGATTGGTCGGAGAGCACTTTATTACCAAGCTTATTGCTAGAAATGAAAACATCATGGGTAGTAATCACCCTTGGAAAGCACAAATCCAAGCCGCGTTAGGAACAACACCCAGAAAGAGGTCATCTGCTTTGCGTCATCACTACGACAACGTAAAAATGGTACTAGGAAACTATTATTGGGGTGGTTCTGATTCCTACAATCCTGCAACTGACCCGTTCTACATAAAACTAATTACAGTTCTGAATAATCGGTGATGATGTAACCATGAATAGAGATAACAAGTTTATGCCCCAAAATGAGTTACGGAACTGAATTGCAATCGTTTAATTCTTATGTGCTACTCATTGTGGTGTCCCTGAAATGCGAACCTAACTTTTTCGGGTACTGTTTGGCCTGAGTTTGAGTGCAGTCAATTGGTTATACCAAATGACTATAGATATGCGTTAAACAACCATACATCTGTACTCGTTTGAAATTAGTTAAATTCATTAAGGTGCTGAGAGTTGACGTAGTAAACATAATCGATATTTTGCGAATACTTTTCGTGGCAATTGTTACATCTGCTCTTGATGATTTCATCACGTTGAGATATTTATCCGTATGCCATTAGTTTAAACTAATTAGGTTGCATAATATGACGACTAAATCAACAGCAGTATTGGATCACCACGGACAACCTCAGACTTTGGCGTTTAATTACAAACGAAACAAAGCTAAGGCAATATTAACACTTAAAGGAATTCTAGATGGTATTCATGCTGATAAGCATTTGAGTGAACTAGAGGAAGTCTATCTTCGAGCATGGAAGGACAACGATGTCTTCAACTTAACAGATGGAGATTTCATTGATATTCATGAACAAGTAGAAGATATCTTAGAAGACGGTGTGATAACAACATCTGAACTTATTGATATGCAGCAAATGCTGCAAGACATACTTAATTATGGTGACCTTGAAGATGGTGGCTATGAAGGCACAGTCAATCATCTTCTTGGGTTTCTAAGTGGTATAAGCGCTGACGACACTTTATGTGATGCAGAGATAGAAAAACTAGGAAAGCTACTTAGTAAAGATAAACACCTTGTTAGTAAGTGGCCTGCAAACGCAATAAAAAAGCGTCTTGATATGATACTGGAAGATGGGATTGTTGATGATAGTGAAAGATGTGACTTATTAAGTCTTATCAAGGCTATTTCTGGTCAATCTCTGCTGGAAACAGGCCTTGCTTATGGTATGTCAGCTGATTTTTCGACAACTCAAGAAGGACGAATTTGTCTCAAGGGGAAACAAGTTTGTTTTACGGGTAAGTTTTTAAGTGGTTCAAGAAAGATCCAAGAGCAAAAAGCTTTGTCTTTAGGTGCCCAAGTAAAAGGCAACGTTGTGAAGGGACTTGATATACTTGTACTTGGTGCAGTTGCGAGTCGAGATTGGCGGTTCACGAGTTATGGTCGAAAAATTGAATCAGTCTTAACCTATCGCGAAGAAGGGCGCAAGATTGAAATTATTAATGAAGAACTGTGGAATGCACTAACGGTTTGTGATGACTAGTGATGATCTTCTTGTTCAAAAAGCTGGTACAAAGCTAAGAATTATAATGGAATTAAGTTATTGATGTTAAATAAATTTAAATTTGGCAGCTTGTGCTCGAGAGTTCGAATCTTCTAAAGATGTCTATTTACTTTTTTTGACACGTTTTATGCGCCGCTAACGCGTTCATGTCCACCAACATTTCAGATCTTTCTGAGGCCTACTAAATGTGACTGCCAAACTTCATGTTGACCAAAAACACTGAGAGGAGGTCATCATGAGAAAGTCATCTTCTGGAAAATGCAGTGGCATCAAAAGGCCATTTAAGCTTGAAGAGATCTGGCGGATCAGAACTAGGCTGGAGATTGAAAACGATTTGATGCAGCTCGCGTTACTGAACCTAGCTATAGATAGCAAGTTAAGAGCGAGTGATTTGCTAAAGTTACACGTTTACGATGTTTCTTCGCAAGGAGTTATCTATGACAGGGTTCAGTGCATCCAGCAAAAAACGGGAACCGATGTCCACTATGAGATTACACCAAGAACACAGAAAAGTATTAGCCGATGGATTTTTGCAGCATCCCTAGAGGCAAGCAGTTTTCTATTTCCGAGTAGCCGCCGCTCTGGGCAACCTATCAGCTATTCATTCTATCGAGCAATTATCAGGAGCTGGGCTGTAAAGCTTGGATTGAATGCTGACTATTACGGTACTCACTCCATGCGTCGCACCAAAGCAACTTTAATCTATGCCAGAACGAAAAACATCAGGGCTGTACAGATCTTACTTGGACACTCGAAGCTTGATAACACAATTCGATACCTTGGCGTTGAGCTAGAGGACGCTCTGAGGTTGTCTGAGAAAACAGACTGCTGACAGATAGAAGCTGTTACAGGCTTTTCTCCTGAAAAGCCTGTGCCACATTAAATGTTTTAGATTAATTACTCTTTGATACATCGAGGAAGAGTTTTTTCATACTAAAAGTTATCCTTTCTTATAGCGTGCCGTTCGTTTTGAGGTACCGTAATTTATCGAGGAAGTGAATTTCTCGTTAACTCAATAAATGTTTGGACTCAATAAGCACTCTAAATATGCAATAATACTCCTCAGTTTTAGTTACGGGCTAGCAAAAAAATAGGAAGAACAAATGACTTCCTATTTTTATGTTTACGACTAAACATATGAAACAATAAATCAATGTGAGTGATGCAATAGCCCTGTAGAAATCATTGCCGTAGTTGCGATTTCCTGACATCGTTTGGTGTTTATACAGCTACCTAATGCGACTTGTTGGTCAATTGAGTAAATCGTTTGACCCTCTTTTATCGTTTCTAACACTTTGATATCAGAAAGTATTTCGGGTTTTGCCGTTAGTGGGTTATCAGACAATATAACTAGGTCTGCAAGCTTCCCAACTTCCAGAGAGCCTTTGTTTTTCTCTTCTTTGTATTGAGTTGCCGCCCATAGTGTTTGCGATTTTAATCCGTCCAGCGCCGATACGCGTTGTTTAGGTCCCAAAACCTGACCACTACGACTCACACGGTTAACTGTCGCAGAATAAACACGCATTGAGTTAGGAAAAGCCACTGGGGAATCATGGTGAGACGTATAGATCATCCCCAAATCTCGTGCCCAGCCGGTAGGCGAGATATTTTCTGCACGACCTTTACCTAAAACGGAACTCATGTGCCAATCACCCCAGTAGAAGGTATGCATTGGAAAGAACGACGGAAAAACGCCTAATTGCTTAAATCGTTCTACTTGATCTTTACGAGCGGTCTGAGCATGTATCGCGATAAAACCTCGGTCTGGTATACCGAGCTTTTTCTGACTCGCTTCAATACCGTTAAGCAATTGATCAATTGCAGCATCACCATTGACATGGGTTAACAACTGCCATTCATTACGTTGGGCTAACTCAATATACTCGGCGGCTTTTTCATCACTCATACTCGGGTAACCTTTGTAGCCTTGTTCTTGACCGACAGGTGGAACAAGGTAAGGCTCAGTTAACCATGCAGTCTTCCCCTGAGGAGAACCGTCTAGATTAAGCTTAGCCCCAGCAACGCGAAATCCATTAGAATACTCGCTTGAGTAATACGGAGGAGAGATAACTTCTTGAGCTACTTGAATATCGGGATACGCGGCTACATCGATAGGGAGTTTTTCCTCTTGAGCTAAGTTGTACATGGTTTTCACTGCCGAAATCGAAGCGCGACCTTCCTGAGCTGTGGTATAACCAAAACTCGCGTAAAGCTCCATACCCGCTTTAAAAATGGCTTCATTCTCTTTGGCATTGAGTTTGGAAAGCAGTGGTAGCAAGGTCCCAAAGAAAGCGGTTTCTTCCAGCACACCATTAGGTGTTTTTCCATCACTCTCACGACGAATCTTACCGCCATCAGGATCGGTACTCTCTGATTTCAAACCTGCCAACTCTAATGCTTTAGTGTTCAACGTCGCTAAGTGACCTGACTGATGAATAATAAGTATCGGAAGGTCTTTAGATACTTCATCCAATTCTTGCCGAGTAGGATGCCTTTGCTCTTTTAGCTGTGAGTCATCATAACCAAACCCCAGGATGATTCCATGCTTGCCATTTTCTGGCTTCGCCACCCAAGATCTTAGTTCTTCTTGCAGCGACGCAATACTATTCACATTACCATCAGGATCGGCAAGTAAGTTCGCAGATAAAGCTTGAATGCCCGTGTTAAAAACATGTCCATGGCCATCAATGAAGCCCGGGATCATGGTTTTTCCATCTAAATCAAAAATTTTCGTCTTATCATCTCGTAACTTCATCAGTTCCGATTCTTTGCCGACAGCTAAAATTCGACCATTCTTAATGGCTAGAGCCTCAGCGGTAAGGTCAGAGTCGTTGACCGTAATAATATCTCCGCCAACATAGATTCTATCCGCAAAAGATTTTGTTGGGCTTGCCGCCAAAGTGGTACAACTGACAGATAGTAAAGCGAATGCCAAAGGTGAGAGCCTCATTATGTTTCCCCTCCAAGGAACTATGAAAAATGACTTGTAATAAGTAGAAAGTGTAGATTAGTCAGGTAGATTTTACCCACTTGATATTAATAAAGTTTAATACTTGGGTAAAAAGTAAGGCTAATGCTTTAAATAATTAAAAATATTAAACTTGCGTCTAAACGATAAACCATCCGACTAATAGGGAGCTCAAGTCTCGAAATACATAAAAACAGACGTTCTAGTCTTCGCCAGTAGGACTGGGCTCCTTACTAAGCGTCTTTTCCATACCTGACATTATTCATGAATTGCTAATATTCGATTCTTCGAAACTCATTATTGTACAAAAGCATGTTGGTAGAGTGCTTGCTTTGTTCACTTTTATCGCTACATATTTGCTACATTCCTTGTGGTTTTGGATGTTTACTTATTAGTTAAGTATATGTTTTAAAGGCTTTTTAAAGATTGTCATCATCCCCTTAACAGGGCGTTAGCTTTCAAGATAAACAATAATCACCTCAAAGAATTAAATTACCAAGTGTTCTAAACTAATTGCTTATTATTAGCGATAAGGAAATGGTTATGTCTGTAGAAAATGATAAACAAGAAGTTACTGTTGTAGATGTAAAAATGCCTTTTATGTCGATGGTTATTTTTATGGTTAAATTGGTTATTGCTTCGATCCCCGCCTTTATAATTCTGAGTATAATTTTTGGTCTTTTAATGGCTTTTTTTGGTGGAATGTTCCATGGAATGGGGCGGTATTAAAAGCTAACAAACTGTTCAAGAGGGATTCGCAACGCGTGGCGTTTTTACCATGCGTTGGTTTTAGTGTTTAAGGTGGTATGCGGCGGCTTAGGTATTGCGTTGCTCACCCCTTAACAGGGCGTTATGTTCTAAGGTGAAAAATGAGAAATCAAGGAATGATATTAGTTGCTTTCATCTTTTCAATTGTTCAAGCTTCTTTAGCGTATTTTCTTCATAACGACATGATTTCAGTAAAAATATTTCAATGGATAGTCTCGGTAATATATATCCCGTTGTATTTCGTTCTTCTGTTGATTGGTGGATTATTAGAAGTAGTCTTTGGGCTGAATCTGCTAAAAGGTGGAGTTGTTTTTCCTTATCTGCATGATGCTTTATGGGCAGTTGGTGGCATACTATTACTTCCTCTGAATCTGTGGTTTTTGAAGTTAGGCGCACGCTGTAAATTACGAACATAACAAAGCGTTTAAGGCAGATTCGCAACGCGTGGCATTCTCAGTTTAAATTGAGTTTTGTGTTTAAGGTGTAATGGTTTAGGTTAGGTGGCTGCGTTGCTCACTACTTAACGCGGCGTTATGTATCTCGCGAAAAAGGACAGTTTTAATGGATGTAGTTCCAAAAATATCAGATATAAAAAACCTTAAAGATCTCAGTACCGTTCTAGTTCTTCCGTTGTTATGTGCCTGCTATATATATCAAACGGAGTACATTTTATCGCTGGATAGTTTTAGTTTCTCAGTTGATCCTGACAGTTCTGGTTTCTGGTACTACTTCCAAATAGTGGTGATTTTCGTTGGAAAAACTATATGGGCTGCATTTTTTAGTTTTGCGCTCTATATGGCTGTAATTTACGCCTATATATACATTCATCAGTCAACTATTCATTTAATCGTATTGATTTTGTTAACATTTGGTTTTGTTGGTGTTTTTGCTACGGATAGAATTAATGCGTATTTGTCTTTGGCTCCTTTGTGGTATTACACTAGTTTCGTTGTAGCATTCTTTTTACTTTCAATGGTGGAACAAATCGAGTCCGATACATAACAAACTGTTTAAGAGTGATTCGCAACGCGTGGCATTTTTACTATGCGTTGGTTTTAGTGTTTAAGGTGGTATGCAGGAGCATTGGTATTACGTTGCTCACACCTTAACAGGGCGTTAGTTTGCAAAGGGCAGAAAAACGTTTATGGTCTAAAAGCCTTGTTCTGCGTTCTAGCTATTCACCTGTTATTTCCCAAAGACTTTTCATCGAAATAGGCATCTCGCGTAGCCAGTTTTTCGGTTAATTGGCTTTCGTGTTATTCATTTCTTCCGTGTTAGTAAGGTTCATTTCTCAATATTCTTGCACGCTGCTTCTTTGGTTTTGAACGTTAAGCGGGAACATTGAAAGATGGTATTTGTGGCCGTCGGCATCTACGAAAGTCTTCTTAGCCAAGTGCGTTTTGTTGGTTGGGTTTAAATTCTGAGCTGCCCGTTTTACTTTTGCGTTTAAAACCATTAGTTTCATAGCTAATTCAGCACCTTGGCGCTAAACCTTTGGCTTCATCGCGGTGGCAAACTAACAAAGCGCTTAAGGCAGATTCGCAACGCGTAGCATTTTTAGTATGCGTTGATTTATGCGTTTAAGGTGTTATGCGGTGGCTTCGTATTACGTTGCTCACTACTTAGCTTAGCGTTAGGAGATTCAATGGTTTCGTATCAACAAACAGAAGATTTATCAGCTTCGGCTAAAATCACTTACTTAAACATGCGTTCATATTACGAGCATTACTCTGTTGATTGGGATTGCTCAAAAATAGAAGCTCAAATCCATGATTTAAATAACTTCGATATTCTGTTTAATGGTGAGGTTGTTGGGGCAATTCGTTTGGCGTTTGATAACGATGGTTGTTACATCCGTGACTTGCAAGTCAGCGAAAAATGCCAAAATCAAGGTATTGGTGCGTTAGCACTTTCTGAATGTGAAAGGTTAGCCATTAAATCAGGCTCTAATCGACTTAGGTTACGTGTATTTAAAATTAGTCCAGCTTTCCACCTCTATAAAAGAGTTGGATTTGTAATTGATAGCGCTGACGAGAGATTTTATAGCATGTCGAGAACAATCTCCTAACAAAGCGTTTAAGACAGATTCCCAACGCTCGGCATTTTCGGTTTGCTTTGAATTTAGTGTTTACGGCACAATGGTTTAGGTTCGGTGGTTTGCGTTGCTCACCACTTAACGCGGCGTTATGTTTATAGTCAAAAAGGAAAATATTTATGAGTAACTCTATTGAAAAAATGAAACAAAATGATCTTTTGGTTGAAATTCATCCTGGTGGAGAAGCCGATATCCCTCGGTTGAACGAATTACTTAGACTACATGATGAGTATATAGACGGTATTGAATTTACCTATGCTAAGAATCTGGGAGGGAACCAAGTTCAGTTTTGCTACGATCATCCAGATACATTTACTAATAAACAAGCTGAAATAGCGCAAAGAATTGTATCTGAAGTCAAAAATAAGTTTATGGCGACAAAATAAACATAACAAACGCTTTAAGACGGATTCGCAACGCTTGGCGATTTTGGCTTGATTTGGCTTTTGTGTTTACGGTGCAACAATTGAGTGTCGTGGTAGCGTTGCTCACCACTTAAGCGGGCGTTATGAGTAAATTGGTATTGGAGTCCAAGTGTAATGTCAGAAAAAGAAAAAATGTTAGCAGGTGAGCTTTATGATCCAAGTGATGAAGAGTTATTAAAGCTAAGATTGAACGCTAGATTGTTAACTGAAGAGTTGAATACAACCTCTGTTGAGTTTCAACAAAAGCGTGTTGAAATAATTAAGCACTTGTTCGGCACAACAGGTGACAATATTCACATCGAATCTTCTTTCAATTGTGACTATGGCTCTAATATTCATGTTGGTGATAATTTCTATGCTAATTTCGGCTGCGTGATTTTGGATGTTGCGGAAGTAAAATTTGGTAAGAGCTGTTTACTTGCACCTCAAGTTGGAATTTATACTGCGACACATCCCTTAGACCCAATCGAGAGGAACAGTGGTTTAGAGTTAGCAAAGCCAATAACCATTGGTGACAATTGTTGGATAGGTGGTCATGCGGTTATCAACCCTGGTGTGGCCCTTGGGAACAATGTGGTGGTAGCCTCTGGTGCAGTGGTAACGAAGAGTTTTGGAGACAATGTCGTAATTGGTGGTAATCCAGCGAAAGTGTTAAAAGAAATCAGCGTTAAGCCATAATTTACTCATAACAAAGCATTTAAGAGTGATTCCCAACGCTTGGCATTCTCAGTTCAAGGTTGGGTTTTGTGTTTACGGTGGTATGGTTTATGTTCAGTAGTAGCGTTGCTCACACCTTAATGCGGCGTTATACCGCAATCAGTCATCTAACCTTTTCATGGCTTTACGGTAAACATCGCTACGTTCGCGCTTTCCAACTGCTAGGACGGTTACAATGATTACATCGTCTTCAACTTTGTAGACGAGACGGTAGCCTGATTGACGCAACTTAATTTTATACATGTTGTCAGCTCCAGAAAGTTTTGAAGCCGGAACATGTGGGTTATCTAAGCGCTCGATTAGCTTTTTCTTAAATTGTTGTTGCAGAGTAGAACCAAGCTTTTTCCACTCTTTGAGTGCGCTCTTTTTAAAGTCGAGTTTATAGGTCATCAATATTTACCGAAATGCTCTCTTCAGATTCACGCTCTTTAGCGATAGCGAGTAGTTCAAGATCTTCGAGTCTGTCCATCATCATTTCGTACGCTTCGGCAGGTACGCAATAAAATGCTGGTTCATTTCGGTTTAATACAGCAACAGGTTCGCCGTAAGCACTAGTTGCAACTTTCATAGGGTTAGCTTTCAACTCAGTAATGCTTGCAGCAACATCGGCTAAAATTCTAGTGGTCATATAATCGGTCTCTTAAGTGGTCTTTATGTTGGTCATTTTAGCCTCAACCAAGCGGTATAACAAGTTGCTTAAGAGTGATTCGCAACGCGTGGCATTTTTACTATGCGTCGGTTTATGTGTTTAAGGTATTATGCGGAGGCTAAGGTATTGCGTTGCTCACACCTTAGCAAGGCGTTAGCTTTTTATCGCAATACTATCCAGTATAATAGCGGCATATAAAGAAAAAATAGAGATTAGATTGAATGAGTGATGACAGTAATTTTCAAGAGTACAAGCGTAATGCTGCTGACGAAATGGATTGGGTTGAAGTTGATCAACTTCATGAAGCGACTTTGAAAATTAGTCAAAACTGTTTCGAATTTAAAAAACTATGTGTTGCGGTAATCGGTATAGCAGCTGTCGCACTTGGTAAACTAACATCTGATACTCTAGACCCTTCATATTTTGTAGTTCCCTTTCTTGTTGCGTTTGGCTTTTGGATTGCTGACTTTACTGCATATTATTATCAACGAGTTACCAGAAAACGCATGAATATAAGGCTTCAGGCAATAGCATCAAGAAACCAACTTTCAACCGATAATCTCTCAATAGTAAATGTTAGTTGGGGCAACGCTATGTTTAATTTATCTATGTCGCTTTACTTCGTTCTAATGTCTTTGTCTGTAGTTGGATTTTTCTTGTTTTCTCAAGGTCGCATTGCGTAATGAACATTTTTATTAGCTATACCCTTCGAGATGAGGTGATCACAGTTGATCATCTTAAGTCTATATCAGAGGTTGTCTCTGATTACGGCAAGCCATTTGTAGACATCATTGATAATGACGCAAAAGACAAACAAAAATTTGTCATTGAGCAACTAGATAATTCTGATCTGGTCGTGCTACTTAACACTGATTCTGTTTCAAAATCTAAGTGGGTTAGGTTGGAAATCGACCGAGCAAATAAAAACAATACGCCTGTAATTAGTATTCCGTTAAACGGAAGTCAGTCAATCCGCTTAAATTACATAAACAAATACTTACGTGCAGAACTAAAAAAAGCTAACAAAGCATTTAAGAGTGATTCGCAACGCTTGCCATTTTCGCTTCGCTCAAAGTATAGGCAAGCGCTGCTCACACCTTAATGCGGCGTTATGGCGCAGGGCAAAATTCAGCTAAGGGAGCTAGATGAGTGATAAAGTTAAAGTAGCCTTGCAGTGGCTCAAAGAAATCTTGGATGCAGAGGTTGTGGAGTATCAAATAGTAGGTGGATTAGCGGCAACTATTTATGGTGGAAGTCGGGAAGTCGCAGATATAGATCTTTATATTCGAAACTCAGACGCAGATAAAGTGTTATCGCATGTATCAAAATACATATCCAAACCGTTAACTCATTATGTCGAATATGGTTGGGATTTAGAGTATTTCCAATTGGTTTACCAAAATCAAAAAATTGAAATCGGTTTGTCTGAACATACTAAGATACAATCACATCAAGATGGCTCTTGGCACCAGCTTGAAATCTCCTTTTCAGAATCAGTTATTAAAAATTATCAAGGCATAGAGTTGCCAGTTATCCCAGTTCATCGTTTAGTCGAGTACAAGCGGATATTGGGCAGGGAAGTAGACCAAATTGACATACAAGAGCTAACGTTGAGCGTAGCGCCATAACAAATTGTTCAAGAGTGATTCGGCACGCGTGGCATTTTTACTATGTATTGGTTTTAGTGGTTAAGGTGTTATGCGGAAGCATTGGTATCGCGTGCCTCACACCTTAACAAGGCGTTATGTGTAAGGAGGAGAAATGGAGTTCATATTATATATTGCTGTGTTTTTATTAATTGCAGTTTCTTTCGCTCACTCCTACCTTGGCGAGCGTTATATTCTCTCTAGATTGTTCAAACGAGATAATTTACCAAAGCTATTTGGTAGCGACGATTTTACGAAACGGACATTGCGTTTTTCTTGGCATTTAACGTCAATAACATGGGTTGGGTTTGCGGGTATTGTTGCCGCGTTAGTTCAGCCTGAAATAAACAAATTTATGGTTGGACAAATAGTTTCAATTACGTTTGGTGCACACTTTGTCATTGCTTTATTTGGCTCTAAAGGTAAGCATTTGTCTTGGGTGCTATTCGGTTTGGTCAGTATCTTAGTACTGGTGGGAACTTACACATAACAAAGCATTCAAGAGGGATTCACAACGCTTGGCAGTTTTGGTTTGAATTAACTTTAGTGTTTACGGCACAATGGTTTAGTTCGGGTGGAATGCGTTGTTCACCCCTTAATGCGGCGTTAGCAATATAAGGAAATATCAAGCATGTCAGGAATTACAGATTTAGACGAACTACTGCGTTCAATGCATCCCAAATTACTTAAAGCTGAGTTTGTATTTTGTACTGTTTCCGGAAGCCTAGAAGAGTATTGCAAGTTAAATCCAGTAGCTACTTTTATGGAGCCTGAAGGTTTGACTCTTGTACTTGCAAAATCAGTGGCAGAAAAAGCGGGTTTATCTTTTGAAGGCTCGTATAGTCAAATCACATTGACAGTCCATTCTAGTTTAGAGGCAGTTGGTCTAACGGCAGCTGTAGCAACAAAATTAGCTTCAAAAGGCATAAGTGCAAATGTCATAGCGGCGTACTATCACGACCATGTTTTTGTTCAAACTAGCAAAGCCGAAGCGGCAATATCAGCTTTAGAAGAGTTCAGTGCTTAATGTTGGCATCATATTGCTAACAAGGCGTTCAAGAGGGATTCTCAACGCTTGGCGGTTTGGGTTCAAAGTTTAGCTTTAGTGTTTATGGCACAATGGTTTAGGTTAGGTGGTGGCGTTGTTCACCCCTTAACGCGGCGTTATGTTTACTTGTATTTCAATAGCTTAAAAACTCTTCGATCTCTGTTCATTGTCCCTTTGGCAATTCGTCCGAGTTGCCTCAGCAAATCCACATTGTCGGCCTAAATTCGTGAGTTTCTCAGACAGTAAAACATGCCAATATTCGTGGGTTGCTTCATTTGCAGGTCGTGGTGGCTGGTTTTAAGTTTCACTGGCTTTAAGGCGCTTTCAGCGTATTTGCCAAGTAGCATGTCGGCTTGGCAGTTGCCTCGGCAATTTGCCATTGTTCTGCGCTATGTTTGGAAAGAGAGGGCGTTTGTTGAGGCGAAGTCGGGTTGCCTCATTGGGCAGGGAAGTGGGCTTACGCGCCTTGTGTTTCGTGCATTTGGCGGCCAAGTGAGTGTGAGCTTGTGATTCACTTCTTGAAATGTGGTCAACAAAGCAGTTCTTTGCTAAATAAATCAGTCATTTGTGGTAAAACATAACAAACAATTCAAGCTGATTCGCAACGCTCGGCGCTTTCGGTTTCAACTTGTTTGGTGATTACGGTGTAGTGTTTTAGTAAAGTGGCAGCGTTGCTCACAACTTAATTGGGCGTTAGGTTTATAAGGAGTTCCAGTGAGAAGTTTTGGTAGACGAAGAAATGAGTTTAAATTCCACATCTTGAGAAAAGAGTCAGGTTACATTGCAATATATGATAATGATGGCGCTGATGTAATTCTGGATGATCTAGAAGAGCAAGGGTATTTTTACTTAGACTGGATTCGCGCAAAAAACAGTGTGATTGCAGTTGAAAAATGGCAACAGACTCAGAGAGAGGAAGTTGCTAGGTTACATCACAAAAATCGAGAGCTGCAGGAAACTATAGATGCACTTGAAAAAGAAATTGAGCAGTTAGAGAAGCTCTCTCGAAATAGTCCACGAAGTACAAGGTCTAACGGGCTAAACGACTTTTCTCCATATGCAATTCTAGGTGTTCCTGAGGGGTGCAGTGATTTACAACTAATCAAGAAAAACTATAAACGTCTATCTCATATATTTCATGGTGATAAATCTCATAGCTCTGAAACAAGCGACGATATGATGAAGTTGATAAATAGTGCTTATGAAATTTTGAAGAAAAAATAAACCTAACAAAGCATTTAAGAGTGATTCGCAACGCTTGGCAGTTTCGCTTCGCTCAAGTATAGCCAAGCGCCGCTCACACCTTAATGCGGCGTTATGATTCTCTCGCAAATTGGTAGGGAGTAAACCGCAAATCTGATAAAATCCAAGTCTTCCAGTAATCACGTTGATAGCACTGGATTTACCTAAGACTAGGAACTATTTTGACCAATAATGATATTTTGCGCCGTGTACGTTATACATTCGATTTAAAAGACAGTGTAATGGCTGAAATCTTCTCTTTAGCAGACTTAAATGTGACGGATGAACAAGTCACTAGTTGGCTGAAAAAAGAGGACGATGAATCTTTTGTCGAACTTAGCGATACAGAGTTAGCTGTATTTCTAAACGGTTTTATCAATTTCAAGCGTGGCAAACGCGAAGGTGAGCAGCCTAAGCCAGAAGAGAAGTTAAGTAATAATATCGTATTCCAAAAGTTGCGTATTGCTTTGAACTTGAAGGCTGAGGATATTCTCGAGATTTTGCAACTTGTCGATTTTCGTTTGAGCAAGCATGAACTGAGTGCATTTTTCCGTAAGCCAGAGAATAAGCATTACAGAGAATGCAAAGACCAAGTTCTTCGAAACTTCCTACTGGGTCTTCAAAGTCAGTTGCGCCCAAGTGGTGGTGAGTCCGAATCATAACAAACTGTTTAAGAGTGATTCGCAACGCGTGGCATTTTTACTATGCGTTGCGTTTAGTGTTTAAGGTGGTTAGCGGAGGCTTCGGCATTGCGTTGCTCACACCTTAACAGAGCGTTAGTTGCCAATGAGGAAAACACAGCCAAAGTAGAAGTTTAAGACTAAATTTCTGCGTTGTTTTGGTCTCGAGTTTTGTCCAAGTCTTCGTCTTTCAGAAACCATGCATTAATTTTCAAACGGTTTTGTTTGCCATTTCAGAAGCCGATTTACTGGCTGAAAGTCAGCATTGTGGCATTGTCTTTTCAAAAGCGCTTTTTGGTGTTGCCAGTTCGTTTTCTACGGCGTTGTTTGTTCACGTGGTTTCATTGACAGTCGCTTTAAAACTACGCCTGATTTGAGTCCACAAAAATACGAAAATTCGGTGGTAACAAAGCGATAATAAATTAAAATCAACGTGTTAGGCTTGGCAACTAACAAATTGTTCAAGAGGGATTCGCAACGCGTGGCATTTTCACTGTGCGTTGAGTTTAGTGTTTAAGGTGGTTGCTGTGGCTTCAGTATTGCGTCGCTCACCCCTTAACAAGGCGTTATATGCTTTCTCGAAAAAATCATAACGTAGTGTAGAATTAGGGTTTTGAAATATTGGAAATAACCATGTCTAAACTTGTGCAACAACAAATCGGAAATATCGCCCTAGTTGTTGAGAATTACGATGACGCTATTGAGTTCTACACTCAAAAACTTCAGTTTACATTGATCGAAGATACTGACTTAGGCGGTGGCAAACGTTGGGTTCAAGTTTCTCCTCCAAATTCTAATGGTACGAATCTACTTTTGGCTCAAGCTAGTACCAAAGAACAGACTCAAGCAGTAGGTAATCAAACTGGTGGTCGTGTTTTCTTGTTCCTACAAACGAACGATTTCTGGCGAGACTACGAACTAATGAAGGCAAATGGCGTTGTATTTAACGAAGAGCCACGAGTTGAAGAGTACGGGACAGTAGTGGTGTTTCAAGACCTATATGGTAACAAGTGGGACTTACTGCAATTAAACAGCGTAACCAAATAGCACGCATATAACAAAGCGTTTAAGACGGATTCCCAACGCTTGGCGATTTCGGCTTATTTTAAGTTAAGTGATTATGTCACAATGGTTTAGGTAGGATGGCCGCGTTGCTCACCACTTAACGCGGCGTTAACTGTTTAGAGGAAAATGTAATGTCTAAAGATATAGAGATTTCGGCTAAGTTATTAACTTATGGCGGTGGCGAAGAAGAGCCTATTGATATGGATGCTTATCTTAATCAGGGTGGCTTAATTACTATTCGAATTGATGAAGAGAATTGGATTGAACTGTCTCCAATTTCGGCAAAAAAACTTCTTAAAAAACTCGACTACGCGGTGGGGCAATCTTTGGCTGAGTATCTGTCAGCTCAGGACTAAAACGTTGAGAAAACAGTTAACAAGCAATTTAAGAGGGATTCACAACTTTGCTTCTACTTCAAATTTAGTGTTTATGGCACAATGCTTTAGGTTTGGGTGTAGGCGTTGTTCACCCCTTAATTGGGCGTTATATTTTTAATTGGGATTCAAGGCTATGGAAGAAAGAAGTCAGGCTTATTTGAACGAGTATCTAAGCTCATTACCTAATGAAATTGCGAAAAAACATACCTCTTTCAGTGCTGACTATTTCTGCGCAGATGAGTACAACGCCAATGTCTGTGCCGACTTAATACTGCGTGGAGAAAAACGTGCTTCTTGCAGTTTGGAGTATTGGTACAGTCATGAAGGCGAACCCATGCCAGAAGTTGGTCATCTTCAAGTGGTGACTAACTGGGACGGCAAACCAGTTTGTATTATTGAACTTACATCAGTCAATAAATGTAAATATAGCGATGTTAAAGCGGAGTTTGCAGCAGAAGAAGGCGAGGGTGACAAGTCATTAAATTGGTGGCGAGAAGCTCACTGGAAATTTTTTAGCTTAGAGTGCGACGAACTTGGTATTAAGCCCGCAGAGGATATGCTGTTGGTTTTAGAGCGCTTCAGGGTCGTCTATAAATAAAAATATAACAAAGCGTTTAAGACAGATTCGCAACGCTGGGCACTTTCGGTTTGCTTTGAATTTAGTGTTTACGGCACAATGGTTTAGGTTAGGTGGTAATGTTGCTCACTACTTAACGCGGCGTTATATTTACTTGTATTTCAATGGTTTAAAAATTATTCGATCTCTGTTCTTTGTCCCTTTAGCCATTCGTTCGAGTTGTCTCAGCAAATCCGCATTGTCGGCCCAAATTCTTGAATTTCTCAGCCCGTAAAACAGGTAAATGTTCGTGGGTTGCTTCATTTTCAGGTCGTGATGGTTGGTTTCAAATCTCACTGGCTCTAAGTCGTTTTGGGCGTATTTGCCAAATAGCATGTCGGCTTGGCAGTTGCCTCGGCAATTTACCATTGTTCTGCGCTTTGGTTGGAAAGAGAGGACGCTTGTTGAAGCTAAGTCGGGTTGCCTCATTGGGCAGGGAAGTGGACTTACGCGCTTTGTGTTTCGTGCATCTGGCGCCCAAGTGAGTGTGAGCGTGTGACTGACTTCTTGAAACGTGGTCAATAATGCAGTTCTTTGCCAAATAATCAGTCATTTGTGGTAAAACATAACAAACAATTCAAGCAGACCCTCAACGCTTAGCACTTTTGGTTTGCGTTGGGTTTTATGTTGCCGCGTTATGCGGAAAGTGAGCCAGGGCGTTTCGGGCTACTTAATTGGGCGTTATGTGGCAAAGAGGAAGCTATGACAAATGAAGAACTGAACATTTATAATTTGGTGCGTTCTGAGCTGTGTGATGACTTGATTCCACTTCAATACAAGAACGTGTTAGAACACTCAATGTGTGGTCATTGCCACCACGCATCATTAGCAATGTACAATCTCCTAGGGGGCAGTAGCTCGGGATATAAGCTGCAAAAAGCAACAGATGAAAAAGGAATAATTCATTATTGGTTGCTTTCCCCGACAGATGAAATCATTGATCCAACCGTCGAACAATATACTGATTTAGGACGTCCTTTACCTTACGTAAATAAGGTTGATAATCGTGCAAGTTATCGAAAAACTGTAGCTACAAAGAAAATCATCTCAGCCGTAGAGCTACAATTGGGAACAGCCACATAACAAAGCGTTTAAGGCAGATTCGCAACGCGTGGCATTTTCACTGTGCGTTGAGTTTAGTGTTTAAGGTGGTTGCTGTGGCTTCAGTATTGCGTCGCTCACCCCTTAACAAGGCGTTATGTTCCATTGTGCATGTATGTGATGTGCATCTAGTTTTGTAAAGTATTGAGAATTGCTCCCTTTATTTGCATTAAATATATACCAATGTAACTAGTGTGCTTAATTACAATGAGGAATGCACTGTGCCAATTTTCTTCGAAAACCTAGATACAACAACTCGTGATTATATGCGTGGCGAAGTAAACGTAGACTTTGAAAATGCGAACGTTTACTACAGCAAATTCTTGAAGCAGGGACTGCAAGATACATGGGATAACCTTTTACTTGAAGCCGTTACTGAGCATGATGAGGCTTGGTTGGAGAGTAAGATAGAATCAAACCAAATATTAGTTGATAGCTATCAAAGGAAAAAGCCTAAAGGTGGTTTTACTGTAGCCAAAGTCCCTTATACGGCTCCGCAGACATTGGCTGAAGGTGAGTTTAATCGCTTTTATTGTCGTGGGTTATGCGCACGTGCGATTGAAGAAGGAAAAATGGTTCAAGTTTATCGTGGTAAGGAAGTTACTAACGCTCGTAGCGCATCTGAAGAAAAGATCGGACAAATCATTGCTCCAAAGGAGCTGCTAGAGGACTTGAGAGTTAATGTCGGTGTAGATACGGCATTAGGCTTACCAAATGGTCCTAATTCTGGTTTGACGATCAAGTTAGTATAAGAACATAACAATCTGTTTAAGATTGATTCGCAACGCGTGGCATTTTTACTATGCGTTGCGTTTTGTGTTTAAGGTAGTAATCGGGAGCTTCGGTATTGCGTTGCTCACACCTTAACAGGGCGTTAGTTTGCCCACCGACCACAATCAGTCGGTAGGGAATTTTTGCTTCTGGTGTAGAACTCTCATTACGCGAATTGCTGAGCCGTCAACCCAGTAAGAAACTATCATTGAGATTTCGGGGATAATTAGTAATCGTCCTCGAATACCATCACGTTGAACACCCATTAGTGGTTGCTCAAGTAAATTTTCTACTTTAACTTCGATAATTTCGTCAGTTTTGTCTGCCGCATTAGGGTTGAAGTCATAAAGAAACTCAAAGATCTTCTCACGATCATTTAGCGATTCTTCTTCCCATAAAATCATTGTTGACCTCGGCTACGAATCTTTGCTTTTCGTTCTGCCATTCGTGCTTTTGCTGAGTCATGGTCAACAAATGAAGCTTTTCCTGAGTCAAACTTCTCAAACGCTAGGTTTACTTGTTCAGTTAACCAAGCGTCGTGAGATAATGCTTTGCGTTGTTGTTCAGCCATTTGCTCAGTAAGTTCACGGCAAGCATCGCTAAGTGTGCGTCCTTGGCTCTCAGCCATTTGCTGAGCTAAGCGTTTGATTTCGTCATCAACACGAAATTGAATTCTAGTGTCCATGAGTTGCTCCTAAATTAATGTACACACAAATGTTAGCACTAGCATCAGGTAAGGGCAACTAACAAAGCGTTTAAGACGGATTCCCAACGCTTGGCATTTTCGGTTTGCTTTGAATTTAGTGTTTACGGCACAATGGTTTAGGTTAGGTGGTCTGCGTTGCTCACCACTTAACGCGGCGTTAGTTGCCAGTGGAAAAACGCAGCTAAATCAGAATATTTAAGGCTAAGAAATTTTGCATTTTTGCTCGGTTTTGCGTCTGGGTGCGGTTTGCTGAAGTTTCGTTTGGTTGTTAATGTTGTGGTTTTGTTTTGCCGTTTCAGACGCGAATGTACTCGTTGAAAGTCAGCCTTGTGACATTGCCTTTCCAAAAGGTTTTTTTGATGCTTTTAGGCAGTTTTCTACGGCGTTGTAAGTCCCAAGTGGTTTCAGTAACAGTTGCTTTGAAACTGCGCCTGATTTGAGTTGTTAAATTGCATCCAGAACTGATCCACTTCACCCCCTGATTTGCACCGAAAACTGATCCACATCATCTAACCTAAATCCTGCTGAGTCTTAGCAGGAGAATATGGAGTGATTGACGTGTCATTATTAAGTGTTATTCGTCGTTGGCATTTCCGCGAAGGAATGTCGCAAAGAGAAATAGCCAGACGTACTGGACTATCCCGAAATACCGTTAAACGTTATTTGAAAGATCAAACTATCGAACCTGTTTATCCAAAGCGGCATTCATTGAGTAAACTAGACGAGTTTAAAGAATTACTGACTTCTTGGCTAAAACGAGAAATGAAGCGACCGAGAAAGCAGCGCAAAACGGTCAAAAACCTTTTTCAAGACCTCGTTCCGCTAGGCTATAGCGGCTCGTATGACAGAGTCGCTTCATTTGCACGTAAATGGCGCGAAGAACAAAAACTCGATGCGTCTAAACGAACGTATATGCCGCTAGAGTTTGCCCCTGGTGAAGCCTTTCAGTTTGATTGGGGCGAAAATTGGGCCTATATCAATGGCCATAAAACCAAGCTACAGGTCGCTCACTTCAAACTCAGTCATAGCCGCGCATTCCTCCTTCGAGCCTATTATTCTCAAAGTCATGAAATGTTATTTGATGCCCATAACCATGCCTTTCGCGTGTTCCAAGGCGTTCCAGAACGGGGGATCTACGATAATATGAAAACTGCGGTTGATGCGGTCAAAAATGGCAAAGATCGAGTAGTGAATCGTCGCTTTTTAACAATGGTTAGTCACTACTTGTTTGAAGCCGACTTCTGCAACCCAGCCGCAGGTTGGGAAAAGGGGCAGATCGAGAAGAACGTGCGGGATGTGCGTTCTATCATCTGGCAGCGCGCTCCTAAGGTGAAAACCTTAGAAGAGCTTAATCAATGGCTTGAAGCCCAATGTTTACGGGACTGGCAGTCACGTAGACACCCTCAATATCGTGATATGACCATAGAGCAAACGTGGCTAAGTGAGCGCTCCCAATTAATGAAAGTCACAGCGCCGTTTGATGGTTTTATCGAGCAAAGCAAGCGAGTCTCCTCTACCTGTTTGGTGAACTTCGACAGAAATAAATACTCCGTGCCTGCAAGTTACGCAAACCGACGAGTGAGTCTGCACGCCTACCCCGATAGTATTGTTTTGGTGGCAGAAGGTCAGCCCATAGCAGAGCACCAAAGAGTCTTTAATCCTAAACATGAGCCGCCACACATTGTTTATAACTGGCGACATTACCTGTTGGTTGCGCAACGTAAACCAGGCTCTCTGCGTAATGGCGCACCGTTTCACTTGCTCCCTGAGAGCTTTAAGCACCTGCAATCAATATTATTACAGCGTCTTGGCGGCGATAAGGAAATGGTCGAAATCTTGTCATTGGTTATTCATCACGATGAAAAGCTGGTAGAGCAAGCCATTAATATGGCACTGGAAGCAGGCACACCATCAAAACAACACGTCATAAACTGTTTAAGCCGCTTACTCAATCCTTCTCCAGTTGTACCCGTCCCCGTCTCTCAAGGGTTGCGACTGGTTACCGAGCCAACCAGTGATACGTCGCGATATGACGAATTAAGAGGAAAACGTCATGCACAATGAAGCGTTATTAAGCACATTAAAGGCACTCAAGCTTCACGGCATGGTTAGCAGTATTGTTGAACTTGCCTCTCAAAACTCTCCTGCTTATCAACAAGCTCAACCCATCCTTGAAACCTTGTTAAAAGCAGAGATAGCAGACCGTGAAGTGCGCAGTATCGCTTACCAAATGAAAGCGGCAAAGTTCCCAGTCTATCGAGACCTATACGGTTTTGACTTTAGCGAGAGTACAGTCGATGAGTATCTAATACGAGGTCTGCATCGCTGTGAGTTTATCAAAGACAGCCAAAACATCGTGCTTGTTGGTGGTCCAGGCACAGGGAAAACGCACTTAGCGACGGCGTTGGGCGTACAAGCCATACAACACCATCAAATGCGGGTCAGGTTCCTATCGACCATAGAACTCGTCAATACGCTAGAGCAGGAGAAGCAAGCGGGTCATGTGGGCCGCCTCGCTAATCGATTAGTGAGCTGCGACTTAGTCATACTAGATGAACTTGGGTATGTCCCTTTTAGCCAAGCGGGTGGGACATTGCTGTTCCATTTACTCAGTAAACTCTACGAGCGTACGAGTATCGTCATTACCACCAATCTCAACTTCACGGAATGGTCGAAAGTGTTTGGTGATGCAAAGATGACAACGGCATTGCTGGATAGGCTGACTCATCATTGTCACATCATTGAAACGGGTAACGACAGCTATGTTTTAAGGAATCAAAAAAGAAGTCGAAGGAGAAAACCAAATAGAAACTAACGTAAAAATGTAGTCTAGAATAGACTTACTTAGGTGGATCACTTTTCAGTGCAAATGGTGGATCAGATTTAAGTGCAAATTAACAGAACAACACCCAGAAAGAGGTCATCTGCTTTGCGTCATCACTACGACAACGTAAAAATGGTACTAGGAAACTATTATTGGGGTGGTTCTGATTCCTACAATCCTGCAACTGACCCGTTCTACATAAAACTAATTACAGTTCTGAATAATCGGTGATGATGTAACCATGAATAGAGATAACAAGTTTATGCCCCATTCGTTGCTAGAGTAAAATATTAATAACTAGTAGCTCATACGAATTTTCCTTACCAAAAATTATCCGAATCAGCATGTAAATTTGTATTGCTCATTCTATGCGATACTTCAAAATCAATAAGATGTAAGCAATGAATGACCGAAACGCTAAAGGTTTTAATTGGACATTAAAGGTTTGAGAGCACTAATCATATTCTTAGATTGAGTTTGAAGGTGTCTTAGGATTACTCGGAACAAGTAGACAGCTAAAAATATAAAGGCTTTCCAGTAAGATAGGAAAGCCTTTATGTCACATTTAATTGAACAAACAACAAAGATTAGTTATCGGTGCTTATTAGGTCTCAGTCAATACCCCAAGCTCGCGAGCTTGATCGAACGTTATCTGGTTGGATATCAGATTGTGCAGAGCGGCTTCGGAGATTTGCAGCACTTTGACGTTATCGGTAGGAGGTGAGACGTGAACTTCAATTGAATTGTCTGTCTCACTAATGCGTGACCATAGCTGGCGATCAACCACGTAGACGTAAGAACCTTTAGGTAAATCTGGGTGTGCTTTGGTCATCAAGTTTAGCCACCAACTTGCTCTTCTCAACCCTGCTTCACCATCAATGATTTCTAAGGGCTGCATTGATTGAGATCTAACGGCTAGCTGTGTGGCAATGGATACATCCAATGCTCCGGGGTAGCTCTCGCTAAATGGGTTGGTAAACAACCCATCATAAGAGCAAGCCCAACTAGTTGGACTTGCTGATGCGATAATACCCGAAGCAATGCAGGTTATTATACGCTTCGTCATACTTACTCCCTAAGGTGTTACAATATTGAACCAGAAGTTGAAGTTATCTAACATTCCTACAAAGTCTTTCAATACTTGCGGGTCACCATCCAGTTTGATAGAGCCGTCTGCAATCGCCTTCTCTAAGGTGATGTTACCAAGCTGAACGTCATCTAACGTAGCCTTAGTCAGTTCCAGTGAAACGTCAGGCTTTTCAGCGAGCTTCTTCGTATGGTTAAGTACTGAGTTTTCAACATACAAAGAGTATCTTTCGTCGAGATCAGTGAAATCCAGATTCATCACAAACGCTTTACCGGCCGCTTTCTCTGGTAGGATTCGCACGGCTAGGTAGTCGAACAACATCTCTGGTGGCATATTCTTAATGATGTCAGGAGAGGCAACATTAGTACCGCCTGCACTAGGAGTGCCGTTTCTTAACTCATAAGCCCCTTGTAGATAAACCGAACGCCAAGGACCAGACTCGGCTTGATAACCCATTTGTTCATAGGCGTCCGCTAGTAGTGCTTTCCCTTTTTCACTTTCAGGGTTAGCGAACACGACATGTTTAAGCACTTCGGCAACCCAACGATAATTACCTTTATCAAAGTCAGCTTGTGCTTTGTTGATGGCTTCTTGCTCGCCTTCCATGTATTCGACATACTTAACTGCGGCATCCGCTGGTGGCAGATTGTTTAAGTCAGATGGGTTACCGTTGTACCAACCCATGTAGCGCTGATAAACCGCACGGCTGTTATGGCGTAAGGTGCCGTAGTAGCCTCTAGAACTCCAGCTTTTACCAATCTCGTCTGGAAATTCGATCATCTCTGAAATTTCTGAGCCAATGTAGCCTTGGTTCATCAAACGAACTGTTTGGTCGTGAGTGTACTTATACATATCACGTTGTTTTTTAAAGTACTTAACGATGTCTTCCTGACCCCACATTGGCCAGTGGTGACTTTGGAACTTCACCTCCACAGCATCGCCCCACATATCAATGGTTTCTTGTAAGTAGCTTGACCATTTCAACGCATCTCGAACCTGAGCACCGCGGAGGGTTAAGATATTGTGCATTGTGTTGGTGGTATTCTCTGCCATCCAAAGGGCTTTTTTCTCTGGGAACCAGATATTCATTTCGGTTGGCGCTTCCGTACCTGGAGTGTATTGGAAAACCATTTTAACGCCATCAATTGTACGTTCTTCACCAGTTTTCTCGATGATATCGGTTGGCTTGATCATTGTTGCCACGCCAGTAGACGTCGTTTGACCCAAACCGCCGTTTACACCACCTTTTTCGTTTCTTGGCAGTAGAGCACCATACATGTAAACTGCTCTTCGACCCATTGCATTACCCGCAATTACGTTTTCAGATACGGCATGTTCGGTAAAGCCCAGAGAAGCGACGATAGGAACCTTGCCTGAGATCACGTCTTTTTCATCGACAATGCCTCGTACGCCACCGAAGTGGTCGATGTGACTATGGCTGTAGAAAACGCCAGTAACCGGTCTTTCACCTAATTCGCTGTTGATAAAATCCAGTGCTGCTTTCGCTGTTTCCTGTGAAATAAGCGGGTCAAATACAATCCACCCAGTATCACCTTTAATAAATGTGATGTTGGATAAGTCGTAGCCGCGAACCTGATAGATACCATCGGCAACTTCAAACAGGCCATTGATCATGTTTAATTGGGCATTACGCCATAAGCTTGGGTTAACAGTGTCAGGAGAAGGTTTGTCTAAGCTTATGTACTTTTTATACGCTTCGAGGTCCCAAACAACGTCGCCTTTTTCGTTTTTGATTGTTACCATATCTTGCTTGGCGATAAAGCCTTTTTGAGCGTTCTCAAAGTCCTTCTTGTCACTAAATGGTAAGTATTGTTTGACTTGGTTGTTTACATCTATTGTGAATTTAGTTGCGTCTTTGGGGTCGGATGCGTTAGCACTCAGTACCACTAACATAGCCAATCCCCATGTTCCTAATTGTCGCATACAATTTCTCCTTATATGAAATCGGCATACTAAAGATAGGCTATGTAAAGGTTTTATTTTTTGAAAAGTTAATGAGTAAGAATGATTGAAGACTATAAATATATTTCTTATGATCAAAATCACAGTTTTTATTAAACATAGACTGCATGTAGAGGTGTTGAGTCGATTCTCAGAAATCATGAAGTTGTTTTGGGTACAGCTCCTAAGTTCATTTAGATTGGTAGCGGCATACTGAGTTTAGCTTGTGGTGTATATGCTTTTCAGTACTGTAGCTTATCCGAAAAGTCGGAATACTCTCCTGCATCGTAACTCGGTAATGTCCAAACATGCGTCAGAAAGCACTTGTGGACTGTCTAGAGTTTTAAGAAATATGTACAATCCTAAAGCTACATATTCGCTACATGAATCTTTAAAGAGGTTATAATTTTTAGGTTAACTTATTGATATATAATAGTTAAACTTACTTGTCTTTTCGCCTTAATGCGGCGTTAGGTTTTTGAAGGATTAATATCCTTTATCTGCTTAAAAATCTCTTCTGCCTCGGCGGTCAATTGAGAGTAAGTCCTAATGTCGCCTTTCCTCTGGGCGAGCATAGCTTGCTCAAGTAGCATTGAGTGTCGTTTCTTGAGTTTTTTGGCTGGATTGCTCTTAAAAAGAGAAAACATGAATGACTCCGCTAATGTTTGGTGTATTTTTGTTTACGTAGATTTGTAGAAAAGAGTTCATACAGAGACCACGAAGCTACAAACCTAACAAAGCGTTTAAGGCAGATTCGCAACGCGTGGCATTTTCGATTTGTTTTGAATTTAGTGTTTACGGCACAATGGTTTAGGCAGGGAAAATTCACGTACATGCCCATGTTTAAAGGGTTCGTGGCGTAGTGAGTTCTCAATTTTAGAATCTCACTAGTTAGCGTTATCACATAACAACCAATTGTCTGATGATCGATTTGTAGATCATTTTCAGTGTTTTTTAATACCTCCATAGACAAATTGGAGGTCCAACGATGAGTAACCAGCACCCATTTATGCATTTCGATGTCATTCCAGATTACCGACAACAAGGCAAAGTCGAACATAAGTTAACCGATATCATTCTGTTAACAATTTGTGCAGTGCTTTCTGGTCAAGACGACTGGAAAGCGATTAGCCTTTACGGTGAAGCTAAGTTGGATTTCTTGAAGCGACTTGGTGATTTTAGCCATGGCATACCATCAACATCGACGATAGCCAGAGCGATGGGAATGATTAATGCGACTCGACTACAAAAGTGCTTCATTGAATGGATGAAAGATTGCTGTGAGCTCACTAAAGGTGAAGTCATTGCCATTGATGGTAAGACTGTCAGGGGCTCTTATGATGACTCTCGTGGCTTAGGCGCAATTCACATGGTGAACGCTTTTGCGACTGAAAATGGTGTTAGTCTCGGACAACATAAAGTTTACGAAAAAAGCAACGAGATCACCGCCATCCCAGAGTTGCTCGAACTGCTTGATATATCAGGTTGTTTAGTCACTATTGACGCGATGGGATGCCAAAAGAAAATTGCTCAAAAAGTGTTAAACAAAAACGCAGATTACTTATTGGCGGTGAAAGGTAATCAAGGTCGTTTAGAGCAAGCATTCGATAATTATTTCGATATGAGTATGCTACAAAAACACGATGGTGATTCTTACAGCACACAAGAAAAATCACGTGGCAGACAAGAAACCAGGTTGGCATTAACCAACACAGATTTAAGCGTTTTAGGTGATTTAGAGTTTGATTGGCCCGAGCTAAAAACGATGGGTATCGTTGTTTCTGTGAGACAAGAAGAAGCCGTGGCGAAAGAGTCAGAAATCACGGTGAGATACTACATTAGCTCGAAGAATTTAAATGCTAAAGAATTGTTAAATGCAACGCGTTCACATTGGTTGGTCGAGTCGATGCATTGGTCCCTCGATACGACATTTGGTGAAGATGCTTGCCGAAAACGAGCGGAAGAAAGTGCAGAGAACTTCGCAAGGATCAGACAGATGTGTTTAAACATGCTGAAGAGTGAGACGACTTTGAAAGCGAGTATTAAACATAAAAGAGCGATGTGTGCGATGGATTCAGAGTACTTGTTGAAGGTTCTTGCGAGCCTTAATTTTTAGTGGTTGGTGCTCGTACAAATGGCTAAATAAACCTTACTCATATTATTTGTAAGACGGAGAAATATCATGTGTAACTTAAAAGAAAACAAAGATATGGATAAGTACTTTCACTTCGCGTGCGATGCCACTATTGAAGGTATGCGTGAAGGCACAGGGGGACCTTTCGGTGCGACTCTAACACGAAATGGCGAGGTTGTTTGTTCAGTTGCCAATACGGTGCTCAAAGACATGGATATTTCTGGTCATGCAGAGATGGTTGCGGTGCGTGAAGCGTGTAAGAAGCTGGATACCTTAGACCTATCAGATTGTGTGATGTATGCGACATGCGAACCATGCCCAATGTGCGTGTCGGTGATGCTATGGGCAGGGATAAAAACATGTTACTACGCATCTACCCACTTAGACGCGGCCAAGCATGGTTTTTCAGATCAGCAGCTAAGAGATTATTTAGACGGTAGTGACACATCGACATTAAATATGGTCCATATTGAGGACAATCGTGACGATTGTGCAAAAATTTGGACTGAGTTTCGTCACTTGAATGAAACAAAAAACGATGGTTAATTCTGTGGCATAACGAAGTATTAGGGAAGGTGGTCCTCATAGCTGAGAAGCTAATCATACAACCATTTTTTCAAACGCGATCTTTATTATAAAGGGCGTGTTTGTTTATTTTTTGAGAAATTAAAGTGCTGTTAGCTCCATCGGTGACAACGTTGGTCCATAGGGGTGAAAATATTTATAGTATATGAAACAATGGTTTTCGACCTTCAGACAACATATAGGGAGAGCTAATGACAACGTTAAACAATAAAGTTGCTTTAATCCTCGCGGGTGCCGATGGTATTGGTAAAGCATGTTCATTAAACCTCGCCCAAAGCGGGGCGACAGTGTTTGTTGCCGATTGGGACAAAAAACTTGCTGAGCAAACCGTTCAAGAAATTAATCGGCGTGGCGGGACTGCCTACAGTCTATTTTTTAACGCTTTTGATAACACTACCTATCCACCAATGATAGAGCAAGTCATTAATCAGGAAGGAAAAATAGACATTCTTGTCAATAATTTCGGTGGTGTGGATCTGAAGAAAGATCGTGACCTTGCTCATACCGAAACGGAAGACTGGGAAAAAAACATGTTGGCAAATATTAACAGTGTTTTTATTCCGGTCAAATGCGTGGTGCCACATATGGTTAAGAGTGGAGCAGGAAGTATCGTGAACATCTCGTCTCTCTCTTCATTGAGTGCAGAAATGTCCAGTATTTCGTATGGTACGGCCAAAAATGCGATTAACCATATGACTCGTCAAATCGCAATTCAATACGCTAAATATAATATACGTTGTAACGCCGTATTACCTGGGATGATCGCGACGAATGCGGTCAAAGAGAATCTAAACGACGAGTTCATCGATAACTTTTTATCTACTCAACCGATCAAACGGATGGGCAAACCAGAAGATATCGCTCATGCGGTAAATTTTTTAGCAAGTGATGCTGCTAGCTTCATTACCGGGGTCTGTCTGTCTGTGACGGGCGGTATGGATATCGCGCCAGCACGTTATTACTTTGATGAAGATAAAGTAAGCTTCTAATTATTTTATAAAAGACAGAGGTAACTTGTGGTGCCACTCAATCAGTGAGCGATTTAGCCGCTTTATTGTGATATTCAATATAGGGGGAAATCCCACAAGTTGCCCTAACCAAGATGTTCTGCGCCATACTACGCTGCCACCAACCCCACGCCTCTCATCTATCAATGCTGCTAGTAACGACGGTTTGGTCGTGAATAAATATATATCGACCGTTACATCAAAGTCCAAGAAAAGATAAAGATAAAGATAATACTGCGGCAAATCGTTGAGATGTAACTATAGTTAATATTCAGCTGGCGCAGCCAATAGTCAACACATCTTTGCTTACTGAAAATATGGGATAAAACAAATTAAAAGGCTTAAACTTGGGGGAAAGTATGGCAATGAACAATCATCATTTTAGGGCACTGATTGAGTCGCTCAAAGACTTAACACCAATGCAAAAAAGGTACTTACTTAATCATACCAAAATAGCACTCGATGACGAGCGCAGAATGCTAAGCGTCAGAGACATACTCACCCCAGAAGAGTTAGAAGCGCTGTTATCCCCTATACCTACAACAAATACAAAATAATATCTATCGTCAGGTCAACGCTAGGAACCAAGTGAAGTGATACCACTTTGCTTGGTTGTTAGATTTTCTCCTTCTCTCCAAGAAAAGCATTTCCGGCTCCTCCTTTAATAGAGAGTTATCAGGTTAATGGCGCGACTACCAATCATACCCTCGACCCGCACTGTGTAATTTATTACCACTATTGATAAACTTGAAAGCAATTTTTCTAGAATTTAGGTATATTAGAGACGATTATTATATTGTGATTGTTGCTATGCCATTATCGAAAGAGTCGTTGAAAACTATTCATATCATTGCCCATTCTGGCAGTTTTGCCGTCGCTGCTGAGCGGTTAAACCGAGTACCTTCCGCGGTAAGCTATACGGTGAAGAAGCTCGAGCAAGAGCTTGGCTTTACTTTGTTCGACCGTACGGGGCGACAAGTGAGGTTAACGCCAGCGGGGCATTACTTTATTGAACAAAGCCGCTGGATGTTAGATTCGTTTGAAGAGCTGGTACGTAACAGCACCATGATTAGCCGTGGTGTCGATGTCTCGTTTGATATTGCGATCAACAACATTATTAATCGCCGAGGCATTACCGAGCTGGTGAGTCAACTTAACCAACACTTCCCTGCGACACAAATAGGGATCAAAACCGAAGTGTATAATGGCTGTTGGGATGCTCTGTATGGACGTCGTGCTGATCTGGTTATCGGTGCGCCAAACTCCCCGCCTAAATTGGAAGGTATTGTTTATCATGCTATCGGCCTTGTCGAGTGGGATTTTATTGTCGGCCAAACCCACCCGTTAGCTTCTCATGTGGGTACCCTGACCACCGAAGAACTGCGCGGCTATCCGGTTGTGGTGGTTCGCGATACCTCGCAACATATATCACCACGAATCTCATGGTCACTTACTGGGCAAACCATGATCTACGCTCCTGAATTAACCACGGCAACTCAAATGATTGAGGACGGCATTGGGATTGGTTATATCCCTCACCATCGGATTAAAGAACAGCTCAACCAAGGTAAGGTACTGAAAAAAGCCATCATAGAGCATAAGCAACCGACGCAACTGTTTTATGCTTGGCATGCTCAGCGCGAAAGCCCCGTGTTGGAATGGTGTGTCGACTATCTGATTAAGAATGAACATAAGTTCAATTGGCATAGCTAGTATAGATATGAGCGTACCAATTGACTAACTATCTCGCTCACTAGTAAAAGCCCATTTGCGTTAAGTGTTACTTTCTGCGGTGGTTGCCCAACCAAGCTCTCACTTTTGGCACTAAAATGACGCGAAATTTTGATGATTTGATGCAAAAACTTCGTTGAGTTATCAGTGGGCTTTACTATTTGCAGTGTTATCACCAGCAACCGTGCGGTTGATGTGATACAGGTCTTACCCCTCTATTGATTGGTCAATTATTTTGATGATTGAGCCCTTATTTTCTCACTTTTTTTGTTCTCATCGCCACTATACACTCCTTACGTACGCAAAAGAGCGTCAATAAACACTAATAACAAAAGGTATGATAGTTATGATTAAGTCATTTAATGCTGAACCCTTTGCCCTAGAATTTGATCCTAAAACAACAGCTCTTGTCATGATCGACATGCAGCGTGATTTCGTTGAACCCGGTGGCTTTGGTGAAGCACTTGGTAATGATGTCTCATTGGTACGTACTGCAATTGAGCCGTGCATGGCCGTGGTTGAAGCGGCCCGTGAAGCTGGCCTGACGGTCATTCACACTCGCGAAGGCCATCGTGCTGATCTAACGGACTGCCCAGCGGCGAAGCTAACGCGTGGTGGTAAGACATTCATCGGTGAAATGGGACCGAAAGGGCGAATTCTGATCCGTGGCGAACAAGGTCATGACATTATTCCTGAACTATACCCAATCGCTGGTGAGCCGATCATCGACAAACCTGGCAAGGGCGCATTCTATCAAACAGATCTTCACTTAATTCTGCAAAATCGTAACATCAAAACGCTGATCGTTTGTGGTGTCACGACAGAAGTGTGTGTTACCACAACCGTTCGTGAAGCGAACGATCGTGGCTATGAATGCATCATTCCTGAAGACTGTGTCGGTTCTTACTTCCCAGATTTCCAAAAATACGCCCTAGATATGATCAAAGCACAAGGTGGTATTTTTGGTTGGGTATCAAACTCAAAATCGATCATGGAAGCGATTAAATAATCGTTAATTAGCGATGTTATTCGCTCACGAGAAAGGGAACCTATACCCAGTACAGGCGTTTGATGGCTATATTCACAGTGTGTTTGATAAAGCCATCAACATTGTCACCAATGACCCAACTGCACCATGGGTTTCCTTACTTGATCTTTCTCTGCCAAATACGCCTTGTGGGTTAAAGGTAGCAATGGCAAGTCAGCCTATCTTTAAACAATGTCAAGTGAAGGATAGGGTCTATTATCGTGGTGGTATTTTGCGTTTTGAGGCTCAGCCTCTACTCACGATTGATAGCCGAAGCGCGAAATGGTGGTGCCGTCCACCAAAGCCGAGAGAGTATCAAGAAAAACGGTTACTTAATAACATCCGTTATTTAGAAAGTTGTTTTACGCAACATATAAATAAAAATGAAAGTGATAACTTAAATATTAAAAGCCATCTTGAATACTTAAGAGAGAAAGCACTTTATTTCAATTTTAACTTATTTTCTGAGCCTGAGTTAATTACAGAGAATATTGGAAAAGGGCAGGGGTTAACACCGTCTGGCGATGATTTTATATGCGGTGTGTTTGCTTTACTCACTTACGTAAGCAAAGAATTTTCAGAGTTAAGCCATACCTGCTCTGTGGTGCTATCTACGATGGTTAAGTCATGTCAGTCAAACTGGCAGAAGACAAACGAGGTGAGTCTTCATTATTTGCAGCAAGCGAGTAAAGGCGACATTTCCCAACCCGTTTTATGGTTAGTCTATTCAATTTTTACTTCCACTTTAGAGAGTGAAGTGGAAAAAGCATTACATAATGTACTTGAAATAGGTTCTAGCTCCGGCTGTGACATTGTTTCGGGTATTTTATTTGGAGCTCATCAATTACAACTCAATCAATATTAGTCAATCGTATGCCTAAATAGTTATTGATCTATTATTGATGCCAATAAAAGTGGTTATTTATGACAGTTAAATATAAAGCATTTGAAAATATGTATCAGGACTCAGTCTCTTTGATGCAGTTATCAGCACAATTAAATAAACTCGACGGAATTGAAGATGCGTCGGTTGTCATGGGCACCGAAGCTAACTTGAGCCGCATGGCTGATGCAGGCTTTGGTTCTGACATTAGTGCGAAACCAAACGATTTAGTGATTGCCGTAAAAGGTGAAGAGGCAGCGTGCGATGAAGCGATCGCGTTAGCGGAAGAACAGCTGACATCACATAGCCACGAAGCGAGCAGCAAAAGCGATTTTGTTCAGCCTCTAACGAGCTTCGCTTTAGGTTTAGAGCAAAATCCAGACGCGAATTTAGCACTGATTTCAGTTCCTGGTGAATACGCGGCAGCGGAAGCCATCAAAGCGCTCAACCTTGGCCTTAACGTCATGATGTTCAGTGACAATGTGCCATTACAGGATGAGCTGAAAATTAAACAATTAGCACAAAAGAAAAACCTCATCGTCATGGGGCCGGATTGTGGTACCGCCATCATTAATGGTACGCCATTGGGTTTTGCAAACGTGGTTCGCCAAGGTGAGATCGGTATCGTTGCTGCGTCGGGGACCGGATTACAAGAAGCAACGTGTCGCGTACACCAACTAGGCGCTGGTATCTCTCAAGCATTAGGAACCGGTGGTCACGACTTGCACCAAGAGGTCGGTGGTATTTCAATGTTGACGGGCTTACAAGCATTAATTGAAGATGAGCAAACCCGCGTTATTGTGCTGATATCAAAACCGCCAGCACAAGAGATTGCTGAGCGTATTATAAAAGTGGCCCAGTCGACAGTGAAGCCTGTGGTAGTGCACTTCCTTGGTGCATCAGACGAGCATATTCAGCGCGATGGTGTTTACTCGGCGGAGACATTAGCACATTCCGCTGAAGTCGCGGTTGCACTACTGAATGAGCAAACCGTTAATGCGCCTGAAAGCATCCCACCAACCACCAAAAGCACCGTGCTTGCCCATGCCGAAGCTTTGAACGCAGAGCAGCGTTATGTTCGTGGTGTTTTTGCTGGTGGTACCTTCTGTTTTGAAGCTCAGTTAATTTGCGATAAGGCAGACATTACGGGGTATTCCAATACGCCGGTGACCGCCTACCACTCATTAAATAACATTTGGGAAAGTCAGGGTCACACCATTGTTGATTTAGGAGACGATGAATTTACTCAAGGTCGTCCGCACCCAATGATTGACCCGACACTGCGCAACCAACGCATTATTCAAGAAGCTCGCGATCCACAAACCGCCGTCGTGCTATTTGACGTGGTGTTGGGTTACGGCGCATCGGAGCAGCCACTAGACGAGTTGATTGCAGTGATTGAAGGGCTGAAAAAAGAGCAAGACCAGCTTCCGGTATTCATTGCGCATGTCTGTGGTACGGATTCTGATCCCCAATCACGTGAACTAATCAGCCAAATGTTAACTGAGCAAGGTGTCATCATTGCTGACTGCAACGCTCAAGCAGCAGAGTTCGCAACACTTATCATTAACCAGCAAAATCAATAAGGAAGAGCAGAATGAAAGCTTTATTCAATCAAAAACTGACGGTCCTTAACGCTGGTTTAACCAGCTTTGCAACCAATATAGACCGTGCAGGCGGCACCGCGATTGCCCTGAATTGGCAGCCGCCGGCAAATGGTGACATGGCAGGAGGCTTAGCGCTTGCTGAGCTGACCAATGCGGTTGATATTGAACAAGCGAACCAGATCGCGATGGGGCGTTACTTAGCCGCCCAACCAACACTTGTTGATGTGATGTTAGCGGGTGAAGCGATTCCCACCTTAGCGGAGCGCAAACTGATCCTACATGCGGGGCCACCGATTGCGTGGGCTGATATGTGTGGACCAGTACAAGGCGCGATTCTTGGTGCGATTGTATTTGAAAAATGGGCCGAAGACATCGAACAAGCGCAAGCTATGATCGACTCTGGAGAGGTCGTTTTTGAACCTTGTCATCACTATGATGCCGTCGGTCCGATGGCGGGGATCATCAGTCGTTCAATGCCAGTTTGGGTGGTCGAAAACCAAACCGAAACGGGCACTGAGCGGGTCTTTTCCAACTTTAACGAAGGGCTAGGTAAAGTTCTGCGTTTTGGTGCCAATAACCGCGATGTGATTGAACGTCTTGAATGGATGGGAACTGAGCTTGCGCAAGCGATGAAAGCGGCAGTACGCCAAATGAATGGCCTAGAGCTTAAGCCAATTATGGCGCAAGCGCTGCACATGGGCGATGAAGTTCATAACCGTAACGCGGCTGCCACAGGGTTATTGTTGAAGCAACTGCTTCCAGCGTTGTTGTCGGCAAAGCTTGAGCCAAGCCAGCTTGAACGTGTGATCGGTTTTATCACTGGTAATGATCACTTTTTCCTCAACCTTTCAATGGCGGCGTGCAAAAGCATGTTGAAAGCCGCTGAAGGCGTAGCGAATAGCACCATGGTGACCGTAATGGCACGAAATGGCGTTAACTTCGGCATTCAACTTTCTGGGACGGGCAACCAGTGGTTCCAGGCGCCAGCCAATCCAGTTAATGGCTTGTTCTTTCCTGGCTTTAGCGTCGAAGATGCCGCGGCAGACTTAGGCGACAGTGCGATTACGGAAACCGCCGGTGTTGGTGGTTTTGCGATGGCTTCTTCTCCTGCAATCGTCAAGTTTGTTGGTGGTACGCCAGACGATGCCACTAATAACAGCCGCTCAATGCAGACGATTACGATTGGCAATAATCCTGCCTTTACCTTGCCTGCACTGAACTTTGCTCCCACTGCTGCTGGGGTCGATGCACGTAAAGTCGCAGATAGCGGCGTGCTCCCAATCATCAATACGGGTATCGCTCATAAACAGGCGGGTATTGGCCAAATTGGTGCCGGGATTACGAGCGCGCCAATGCAATGTTTTGTTGATGCACTGCGTGCATTAGACGCTCAACGTAATACAGAGGAATCACTATGAGTAAACGTCCTTTAGCTGTCATCGCTTTTGGTGGCAATGCGTTAATTGATGATAACGAGCACTGCTCGATTAACGATCAATACCATACCGTTGAGCAAAACGTCGGTTATTTGGTTGATATGATTGAGCGTGGCTGGGACTTAGTGATTACACACGGTAACGGCCCTCAAGTCGGTTTCATTCTTCGCCGCTCAGAGTTGGCGGAACATGAAGTGTCACCCGTACCGGTTGATTACGCGGTAGGCGATACCCAAGGTGCCATTGGTTATATGTTCCAAAAAGCCTTAGCCAACGAATTGAATCGCCGTAATCTTTCACGCCCAGTGGTGTCTTTAGTCACACAAACGTGTGTGGACCCAAACGATGCCGCCTTCGCTCAGCCTAATAAACCTATTGGTTCGTTTATGAGCCAAGAAGTGGCAGAAAAAAATGCTGAAACCTTAGGTTGGAGCATTATGGAAGATTCTGGACGCGGTTGGCGTCGTTGTGTCGCAAGTCCACAACCTCTTGAGATTGTCGAGCTTTCAAGCATTGAAAACTTAGTCGCAAGCGGTGCTTTAGTGATTGCTTGTGGCGGCGGCGGTATTCCGGTAGAGCGCGATGCACAAGGCAATCTCACTGGTCTTGAGGCTGTGATTGATAAAGACGTTGCTTCCGCATTATTGGCCGAAAAGCTCAAGGCAGACATGCTAATCATTCCGACTGGGGTCGAAAAAGTCGCGATTAACTTTGGGCAACCAGACGAGCAATGGCTTGATAACTTAACGCCTGCGCAAGCACAGACGTTGTGTGATGAAGGTCAGTTTGGAGAAGGCTCGATGAAGCCAAAAGTTGAAGCATTATTGAAATTTATCGCTTCAAACCCACAAGGCGCAGGTTTAATCACCCAAGCTAACACACTTTCACAAGCGCTTGACGGTACAACAGGCACTTGGATTCGTCAGTAATTTGATTTTATTTTGCCCAGTGCGCTGGGCTTTTTTGGAGAGCACCATGTCAACAACACAAACGACGCTACTAGCAGTAAACGGCACACTAATGCGTGGCTTAAAACTTAATCCTAACTTAATTAACGTTGGGGCAGAATTCGTGCGTGAAGATGTCACCGATAAGCATTATAGATTGTGGTCAATCAATGATGATCACCCAGCAATGATTCGTACCACCGAAGAGAACAACTCTGTCGATTTAGAAATCTGGTCACTACCAATGGACGCTTTTGCGACGGTACTGAGCAATGAACCTGCGGGTCTCTCGATTGGTAAAGTCATTTTAGCCGATGGCAGCGAGATACTCGGTGTACTAGGCGAACCTTGCTTAGTTGAGGGCCAGCAAGAAATTACCCATACCGGTGGTTGGCGCAAATATACGCAAACATTGAGCTAACTTCCATCATCTGATTCCAGTCATCTCGTTAGCTTCATCGCTAGTCCCTACATTGAGATGACTGGAAACAATAATAAAAATCGAACAAAAGGTTTTGAATTATGAGTAATAATAGAAAAAGTGATGACGCTCCGACTACCGCTTCTGGTATTCAGATTGCCATGATTCTACTGGGTATCCTGATTACCCCTGTGCTGTTGGCTTCTTCGAGTTTGGGTAGCCAGCTTGAACTGGGCAACGCCGCGTTAATTATTGCTATCGGGAGTATTATCTTAACGGTTCTGGCGGTGATCAACATTTCTATCGGCCAAAAAGCACGGTTGCCGACTTACGGTATCGTAAAGTTTTCTTTTGGTAATCAAGGAGCCATCGCCATTAACGTGATCATGGCGATCAGCTTATTTGGTTGGATTGCTGTTACGGCCAATATGTTTGGTCACAGTGTTCATGATGTATTGGGTAGTTTTGGTGTGTCTGTGCCGATCCCGGTATTAGTCGCCATTGGTTGTGTTATTTTTGTTGCTTCCACGGCGTTTGGTTTTGAAATACTGGGCAAAGTGTCTAAAGTGGCCGTGCCTGTGATTGTTGTTCTTATGTTTGTGGTGCTGTTCCTTGCGACAGGCAGCGATGTAGTCGCAACAGAGAAACTAGGGCAACTCCCATTCGGTGCGGCAGTCTCTTCAGTTGTCGGGACGATTATCGTGTTAGTCGCGACTGCGCCAGATTTCGGTAGCTTTGTTCATAATCGCAAGCACGCAGCGATTGCCGGTGTATTAACCTTTGGCTTGGCCTATCCAGTGCTGTTCTTTGTCGGCGCAGTACCTAGCTCGCTTACTTCTGAGGGCTCATTGCTCGGCGCCATGGCGGTGATTGGAACGACGCTTCCTGCTGCTGTCTTACTGGTATTTGCTTGTATCACTGGTAACGCCGGTAATATGTTCCAAGGCACATTAGTGGTATCGACACTGTTAAGTAAAATTCCTAAGTGGAAGATCACCGTCGCATTAGGCCTATTAGCAACGGTACTTGGCAGCATGGAGATCATGGCGTGGTTTATTCCTTTCCTACTATTCCTAGGAATTGCGACGCCACCTATTGCGGGTATTTATATCGCAGATTTCTTTATGAATCGCCGCGAAGGCTACGACCAAGCTCTGCTTGAAACGGAAAAGGCAATCAAGCCAATGACATTCGTCGCGTGGGGAATCGGCTCTTTGGTTGGCTTTGCGACCGTTAATGACATATTTACACTAACGGGCATCCCATCACTGGACTCAATTCTGATGGCATCACTGGGGTACTTTTTACTATGCCGTAATGGTGTGAAAAGCATGGCGACGCCTAAAAACGCGAGATAAAAGCTTTAATCCACCTTGTATGCGTCAATGACTTCAAGGTGTTTTATAGTAAGAGTGACTTGGTTTGCAGGTGCGACAATAATGTGAATAGCTAATATTCTAATTAAAACTCGTGACAAACCCTGTGAGCCAAGGCAACTCATCCTTCGAAAGTGTGTTATTAACACGATCTCATCATCAAATCCTTCGGAAATTCTCCGCCATTCCACCTACGAAACCACAGTCCTTGTTCACTTCAAAGTGGGGTTGAGTTTGCAAAAGACTCAAGCCAGAAATCCCATAGCCCACTGTGCAAACTATGACGCTGATTGAGCATCTATCTTTTTCACCATTCTCAAAAAATAGTAGTGCTTGTTTACTTTAAACGAGGCGTCGATGTGGTTTGAGAATAACGGTTATTTTTCTAAATTAACTCCTTTCCCAAGCGTTTTTTGTTATCGTTTACATTGCCGTGTTGTGTTTTTCTACTTTGATAAAAGTATCAAGCTAAATAATTGTGATCATTCACGCATTGTGCGTCTTATTGCGAGGTTGTGCTGATATCTGTGATTTATGTTGCATTTTGCTTTTGTGGTAACGTTTACACTAATCGGCGTAAACAAACTATAGGATGAAACAAATGTCTAATGTAGAACATGGGCTAAGCTCCATCGACATAATGGTGTTTGCTATTTATGTCGCAATTATTATTGGTGTGGGACTTTGGGTGTCCCGTGACAAGAAAGGGGTGCAAAAAAGTACAGAGGATTACTTCCTTGCAGGTAAATCCCTTCCTTGGTGGGCGGTTGGTGCGTCACTGATCGCTGCAAACATTTCAGCAGAACAGTTTATCGGTATGTCCGGCTCTGGCTATTCGATTGGATTAGCGATTGCGTCATACGAATGGATGGCTGCCATCACGCTGGTTATCGTCGGTAAATACTTCTTACCTATCTTTATTGAAAAAGGGATTTACACCATCCCTGAGTTTGTCGAAAAGCGTTTCAATAAGCAGCTCAAAACCATTTTGGCGATTTTCTGGATCTCACTTTACATTTTCGTCAACCTGACTTCGGTACTTTACTTGGGTGGTTTGGCGCTAGAAACCATTTTAGGCATCCCGTTAATATACTCTATTGTGGGCTTGGCACTGTTTGCTTTGGTTTACTCGGTGTACGGTGGTTTATCTGCGGTGGTTTGGACCGATGTTATTCAGGTGTTTTTCCTGATCCTTGGTGGTTTCATGACGACCTTTATGGCGGTTAGCTATATTGGTGGTGATGACGGTTGGTTGGCCGGCATGTCAAAAATGGTCGACGCAGCACCTGGCCACTTTGAGATGATTCTTGATCAAAGTAACCCACAGTACATGAACCTGCCGGGTATCGCGGTACTGATTGGTGGCTTATGGGTTGCTAACTTATATTACTGGGGTTTCAACCAATACATTATTCAAAGAACCCTTGCCGCTAAGTCGATCGCTGAAGCACAAAAAGGTATTGTGTTTGCGGCATTTTTGAAATTGATTGTGCCATTCCTAGTGGTTATTCCAGGCATTGCTGCTTACGTCATTACTTCTGATGCCCAACTACTGGCCAACCTTGGTGAGGTGGGCGCAACCAACCTGCCAAGTGCAGCACATGCTGATAAAGCTTACCCTTGGTTGACTCAATTCCTACCCGTCGGTGTGAAAGGAGTCGTCTTTGCAGCACTAGCCGCTGCGATCGTTTCTTCGTTAGCGTCTATGCTTAACTCGACAGCGACTATCTTTACCATGGATATCTACAAAGAGTACATTGGCCCTGAATCAGGTGACCATAAACTGGTGAACGTGGGTCGTTCAGCTGCCGTTATTGCGCTGGTTATTGCTTGCTTTATTGCGCCAATGTTAGGTGGTATTGGTCAGGCATTCCAATATATTCAAGAGTACACTGGTCTGGTTAGCCCGGGCATTCTAGCCGTATTCTTGTTAGGTCTATTCTGGAAGAAAACAACCAGCAAAGGTGCCATTATTGGTGTTGTTGCGTCTATTCCTTTTGCGTTGTTCTTGAAGTTTATGCCAATTGCGATGCCATTTATGAACCAGATGCTATACACGCTGCTGTTTACCATTGTGGTGATTGCTCTGACTAGCTTGAGTACTTCTGTTCACGATGATGATCCAAAAGGTATCAGTGTCACGGCATCTATGTTTGCCACTGATCGCAGCTTCAATATCGCGGCTTACGGAATTATGATCGTGCTGACCGTTCTCTATGCACTATTCTGGTAAGTAGACCGTTGATTAAGCTCCGCTATACACTGGCGGAGCTTTTTTATTTGTCTCGCACAATTTCTGAACATCTAGGGTATAAACGGAGTACCTATGGATTCTACCTTATTGCCTAATGTGGTTTCTTTTCTAAAAACGATCGCGCCATTCTCTAGCATCCCCGATGACATCCTAGACAGTATTGCCACTGATGCTGATATTCTTTATTGGGGAAAAGAGCAACATATTTCACTGAACGACTCGCAAGAGCGGAATCTTTATATTATCCGATCAGGGGTGATTGAGCAGCGCTTACCCAACGGGAACCTGAGGGCTCGACTAGGTAAAAATGATGTCTTCGGTTTTAACTTAGAACAAGACAATTATCAGATAGTGACCGTTGAAAGCTGTCTGATTTATAAATTTAACTATGCCAGATTACTGAGTAAAGTGGCTCACCTTGGGTCGGTTGCTGACCAGCTCGCGATTGACGCGAATCATCGGCTTAAATCCAGTGTGAATACTGAATTGCTTGAGGCTGAAAAGGGGCTGTATTTTAAGACGGTAAAAGAAGTGGCACTCTCAGATATTGTTTTAGTCAGTCCGAATATGAGCATCCAAACCGTGGCAAAAAAAATGCGCGCTCATCAAGGCTGTTCGTGTGCGCTGATTGTAGAAGGTAGAGCATTAATTGGAATGGTCAGTGAGAGAAATATCACCAATCGTGTGGTGGCGGAGGCGATGGATGTCTCTCGGCCTATTGTTGATATCATGACCGCTGAGCCTAAAACGCTCACAGAGGATGAACTGGTTCTCTCTGCCGTTCACCTTATGATGAAACATAACATTCAACATGTCCCACTGATTAACCACGATAAACAGATAGTCGGCTTAATTACTCCGCAACAATTGATTCAAAAACACAGTGTTCAAGCCATCTTTCTGATAGAGAAAATTGGTTATTGTGACACATTAGATGCACTCATCGGCTTAACGAATGAACGTCAGTCTGTATTCGAGGCAATGGTCGAAGCGCATTTGCCTGCTACTATTATCGGCCAAGTACTTAGCATGATTTATGATGCCTTCACATCACAATTACTCAAGTTGGCAGAACAAACGGTCGGGACGCCACCTTGTCGATACGCATGGTTAGCCGCTGGGTCGCATGCCAGAGGTGAAGTGCATTTAGGGTCGGATCAAGATAATGCGTTGGTGCTCGAGGATTCCGCCACAGAGGCTGATAGATTCTATTTTCAGCACTTGGCAATGTATGTCTGTAAAGGGTTAGCCGCCTGTGGATATTCACTGTGTAGTGGACGCTTTATGGCGGCCACTTCAAAATGGAACCAACCGCTATTTATTTGGAAACAATACTATCGTAAATGGGCGAATAACCCTGAATACGATTTGCTGCTTAACTTAAACGTCTTTTTAGAGATACGCTTTATCGCGGGGGATGAGAGCCTGTTTGATCAAATAGACCATTATCGTAACGAGTGCATTCAAAATAACCCACGTTTGATGTCGGCACTGGTGAGAAACTTGCTCACGGATCGCCCGCCTTTGGGAATATTTAACAACTTAGTCTTAGAAAGTGACCATAGTGATGGAAAAACGCTGAACATAAAAAAAGCGGCGATTGGCTTGCTGGTGGATATTGCGAGAATTTATGCGCTCAGCGGTGGGGCGGGAGGAACGCTCTCGACGGAGGAGCGAATTCAGTTCGCGTTTGAGCATGGAGTGCTGAACGAAAACTCATATCAGGATTTAATTGGCACCTATCGTTATGTCACGCAAATGAGGTATTCTCATCACCTGAAGTGCCTGCGAGAAGGGCTCAGTGTGACAAACTTAATCTTTCCTGACCGGTTTGGCAGCTTTGAACGACAGCATTTAAAAGATGCATTCCGAATTATTGGCGGCTATCAAGATGCGTTAAAAATGAAGTTTGGTGCCTAATATGTTTCGTCCATACTCACGACATTTTGCGCAGTTAGAAACCGAGCGTAATAACCTTGAAACGGCGCATTTACCAGCATCGCTGAATGCGCTGTTGCGCACGCCGTTGCCCAGTGCCGTCGCTGATATCAAGTCCCTCAATACATTAGTCTTAGACTTCGAAACCACCGGCTTTGATGCTGAACAAGACAAAGTTTTGAGTATGGGTTGGGTTGAAGTTCGCCAAAATCAGATTCATTTGGGGAGTGCTCGACACGTTATTATCAATCAGCCAGTCGCCGCAACTGCCGACTCGGTAAAAATCCACCACTTAAGGCCTGAAACACTAGACACTTTCGGCATCGATGAACATGCGGCTTTTTTTCAACTGTTTGATGCGATGGTGGGAAAAATTCTCATTGCGCATGGCAGCGTAATGGAAAAACGTTTTTTAGAGAGCTATGTCAGAGCGCAGTTTGAACAACCGACATTGCCCTTAATATGGTTGGATACGTTAAAAATTGAGCAGTACCGTGAAAAATTACGGCCTGTCCGTTCTGATTGGCGCTTAAGCTCAATTAGGGAAGGGCATGAACTACCTGAGTATCAAGCCCATAACGCACTCAGTGATGCCGTTGCTACTGCGGAATTATACCTTGCGCAAGTTGATCGCTTGTTTGGCCTCGATTACGCCCCTCTGCACGTGATCGCCGATATTTCAAACTGAAATCAACGCTGTTTCCGCATGTGGTAAGACGCTTATACCGAGTTTCTGCGCACTAGCGTTGGACTAAATATAGCGGTTTCTTCTTCAATAATTTCACCACGTGATAAGGCTAAGGCGAGGTGTGCCGCACGTTCTGCCATCATCTCAATCGGGTAGCGAATCGTGGTTAAGCCAGGATGAACAAAACGCGCAATTAACCCGTCATCAAAACCGATCAACGCGACGTCTTCTGGCACTCTTATGTCATTTTCTTTCAACACCGCTAAAGCACCTGCCGCCATAAAGTCGTTGTAGGCGAACACGCCAGTAAATTCGAGTGATTTAGTTAACAGGTTAGTCATTGCAGCTTCGCCTCCGTCACTATTTGGCTCGCCGTATTCGATATAGCTTTTGGGTAATTCGATGCCATGTTCTTTGAGTGCGGCTTGATACCCTTGTTGACGCTCTTGGGTATCTTCAATGTGATGAGAGGACGCGATATGCGCTATTTTGTGATGCCCATGACGGATCAAATACTCTGTTGCTATGTACGCGCCTTTTTGGTTATCAAGGGAAATGCAACGCTCAGCTAATTGTGGAATATGACGATTTATCAGTACCATGCCTTTTACTTCATTGGCGTAACTGACCAGCTCCTCATTCGATAAGGCTTTAGAGTGAATGACAATGGCATCACAACGGCTATTAATGAGTAATTCGAGCGCTTGGCGTTCATCTTCTGCGTTGTGGTAGCCATTGCCTATCAAAAGATGTTTGCCGTTATTGTGTGCGATGCGATCGATGGATTTAATCATTGAGCCAAAAAATGGGTCGGACACATCACCGACCAAAACGCCCATGGTCGTGGTACTTTGGCTGACTAATGCTCGAGCGGCAGCATTGGGACGATAACCTAACTGTTTCATTGCTTTGGTCACGGAGTCGATGGAGCGTTGACTCGCTTTGGGGGATTTGTTGATCACACGTGAAACCGTGGCGACAGAAACACCGGCTTCTTTCGCGACATCTTTGATCGTTGCCATAGAGAACCTTTACTGGCTAGAAAATTGAACTAAAGGTATTAAACACCGATTGTGTAACAAGTACAAATAGATAGAGAATTTGCTTTTGAAAATAAGACCTATACCACTGATATGTAAGTGAGATCTAAGCAATGTATACGTTAGTCACCCCATGTAATGCAATGAATGAAACCAACGTATAGTAATGAAGGCTAAATTTGAGTGTTAATAAACCCCAGCTTATTCAGTCAGCCGGGGTTTGTGGGGAGGGTGAATTGCGGTCGCGGAACTTATGACTTAAGCATATTGAGTTGTTTATCGAGTTCAGAAATTGAGCTTTCCATCTCTTGGCTAATGGTTTCAACCTCCTCAGAGAGATGATTAAGTTGTCGTCCTGTATCCACTATCGCGGTGATATTGCGATTGATTTCTTCGGTCACGGAGCTTTGCTCTTCAGCAGCTGTCGCCACTTGCATTGAGTTACTTGTGATACTACCGATGATGCTCGTCATATCTTGTAAGCTTTGATTGCTGCTTTCGACATCTTTAACCGCACTCGATACTTTATCTCTATTTATTTCTATTTGATTTACCGTGCTATCAACTTCAGTTTGTAAGCTATGAATTAGCGCGTCAATCTCTTCGGTCGAATGTTGGGTACGGGAAGCAAGGTTGCGCACCTCATCTGCAACCACAGCAAAACCACGTCCAGTGTCACCAGCACGGGCAGCTTCGATCGCCGCATTCAGTGCTAATAAGTTGGTCTGTTCTGCTATATCTCTAATAACGTCCAATATTTTTGAGATATCTTCGCTTCTGCATGCCACTTGCGACATCCTTTCACACGCGGTATCCATATCTTTGGCAACCACATGAATATCTGAAAGCGTTTTAGTAAACATGGTTAAGCTTTTATTTAACAACCTGTCTGATTCATTGGCTTCCTGTGAGGTGTTTTGAGCGAGGACAGACACTTCTTGCGCAGTCGCAGCCATTTCGTTCATTGCTGTTGCTATACTGTCGGTTTCAGAAGATTGACTTTGTGCTGCTTGTTTTGAAGCATTGGAGGATTGCAACAGAGACTCGGAATTCGTGCCTATGCCTCTAGATTGACTCTTCATTATCACAATCATGGCTCTGAATTTATCAATAAAGTTGTTAAAGCCGGTGGCCATTTCATCCAATTCTTTATGCTTCTGGCTAGGAATGTTTATCGTCAGATCCCCGTCACTGCTGGCAAGAGTTTGAAAGTGTTTACTCATATTGACCAATGGCTTAGTAAAGCTAGTGAGCATCACGCTAATCACAACGAGCGCAAGGATCAAACCAATGAGTGCTTGAATGGCTAATGTCGAATTAATCTCATTAAAACTTGAAGTGAGTATCTTTTGATAGGTGATGGAATCGGCTAATGCGACAGACTTAGGCAATAGATAAACTAAAGTCCATTTTGACGATTTTGTTAGTGTAATTTCACTCACCGATATCAATGAATCTTGAGTACTCTGCTCTCTTTGATTATTGACGTCTTTTATTTGCGCCCATAATTTTGGATTCACCGCTTTGAGTGATTGCCCAGCAGCATTACTTAACGCGCTATCAGCGATGATCGTCCCTTGCTCAGAAATGATGAGCATTTCGCCTTGGTTATTAAACAGGCCGTCAGAGAGTTGAGTGACTAACTTTTGTAATTCTGGCAAAAATATGTCAATGCCAACCATCCCCAAGAAAGTATTACCGTCTAAAACAGGGTAGGTGATACTGGTCATCAGTTGGGAAATGCCATCGCTAACCTCTTCGCGGTAAGGTTCTAATATGCAGTTATTTTTTGTCTCTAGGCTGCATAGGTACCATTCTGCATTGCGCTTACCAAACTCGTTAAGGCTACCGTCGTATTTTTCATCTGAATCGGTAATACGCTCTTGAATGACCTCTGAACCATCTCGATACCAATAGACTTCTAAAGAACCACTGTCCGTGCTGTGGCTTAAGCCACGAGAAGCAAACTGGTTGTCTAAATTGTCATAAGCATTAGGTTCAAAGTAGGTGTACAGAGCGCTGAATTCACGATGGTCAACGAGCAATTCTTGAGTGATGGCCTCGACTTGTTTCCTGTCGAGAGGGTAACCATCATTTTTTAACGATGTTGCTTCAAGAGTTGAAGAGAAAGCCTCTGCGAGATTTAATGCCGAGTTGATGTACTGTTCTACTTCTTCTTCCGCGCTCTTTGTCGCGAACGCTATGGTTTCTACCGTGTTCTCTTCGAGCATTTTAGCCGAAAAATCGGTGGTTTTTGTCGTTACCTCTTTCAGTGATAGCGTAATGGATAAAAAAATTCCCCCAATTATCACAAGCATTAAACAAGCGAGTGCGAGTAAAAGTTTGTTTCTGATACTCCAATTAGACATAAATAATTCCCATTGAGTCCTCTTAGTTTGGACTGTGTTTTTTTATAAGAGATGCCCAATGCGCAGCATCAAGATAATCAGATGCTGATCCAAAAATGATAACTATCTATTTGCATTGCGCGATATTTATATTTAGATGCGAATGATAAAAGCAATAAAATATAAACTCATGAGCATGGTGGTTTGTTGCATACATGCAAGTGTTTATCTGGAAGTAAAATGATCTTACTAATTAAAGCTATTGAAGTTTTTATATCACCGTAAATGTCTGAGTATGTGGTTAAGTTTGGATGGTTCTTGGTTCTTGGTTTTTGTCTTTGGTTATCATCAGTCGAATAAATGAGATTAAACGAGATCTAAGCGATAAGTACTGTTGATATTTTTATTTTTAACGTTTTTGCCATTAATGTCTATAGTGATAGCGCCATTATGGGAATCTAATCCAATAAATAAGGGCCCTTAGAGGTTCGTTAGCAACAGGTTAACCATCAAAATCCAATTTATTATCATTCTAGCAACAATAACCATATCGGTTTTTTTTGTGATTTGGGTTGTGTTTTCTGGGGCGGAAAAATAAACCAGTCATTCAAAGAGTAGGTTAATTCAGCGGTAAATACCCAAACAGGGATATTAATGAATGGATGAGATATAAATCACATGTCTCAGTCGTTCAGTATGCGCTTCATTGATTCAATATATGGCATTTTTTTAATTATTAAACTTTAGTTGTATTTATACCTCACTGACAAAACAGTTAGGCTGTAGACCAGTCGTTTTAAAAGCCGGAAGTAAGGCATGACAAGGTCATTGGAGTCTGTATTGAACGAGTGGTATTTATAAATACACTTACTCGACTTATGCTGCTAATTTAAATAATTAATGCTCTTCATTTACTTATCAAATAACCTAACAAGCACCATCTCTTTTATTTTTGTGATTAAGTTCATGGATATAAAACGAATAACATCGACGGGATTATTTTTGAAATTTGTTCACTATCACATAAAAAACACAAATGCCGTCATTTTTGTTAATTAAATGTTAAGTGGGGTGGTATTTGTTGGTGACTATTATTACTTCAGATAGCCATCATCCATTTTATTAATTTATAAAGCGTACCCAAACTTGCTAGCTTTAATGTTGCTTTAACGGTGTGAATAATAACGTTAATTAAATTTAGGGAAATGATTATGGATATGACTCAATTATGGCGAAAAGGCGACTGGGCCGCTTTTTTCGGCTTATTTACCAATAACTTAACTAACTTATTAACCATGATGGGCTTGTTGCTTTTTGTGGTTGGTTTGCCCAAAGACTTTGTTATGGGGCAAGTTGCGCCTGCATTCGGCTTTGCCGTTATGTGTGCCAGTGTTTTTTATGCGTGGTTTGCTTATAAATTAAGAAAAGAAACCGGTCGTGATGACGTTACAGCGTTACCTTCAGGGCCAAGCGCTCCTTCCATTTTTACCGTCACATTTTTGGTTATCATGCCGGTATACCAAACCACACAAAATGCGCAATTTGCTATCCAGATTGCTCTCGTGTGGTGTTTTGTTGAAGCGATGATTCTACTTATCGGCTCTTTCTTTGGTGACGCGATCCGTCGCATCGTCCCGCGTACGGTGCTGCTGTCGTGTTTAGCGGGGTTAGGTTTGACCTTGTTGGCTTTAAACCCAATGTTACAAGCCTTCTCAACGCCAGTTGTTTCGTTTGTGGTATTAGGGCTGATTTTTATTAACTGGTTTGGCTCTAGCCCACTGTTTCCTAAAATCCCGACTGGTTTGTTATTGATTATTGCTGGCACCGTGCTGGCTTGGGCATTTGGTTTGCAGTCGCCAGAAGCGATTGTTGCTGCACTGTCTGACGTAGGTTTTAACCCTCCAGGTTTGCACATCGATGATTTTGTCGAAGGTATTCCTCATGCTCTACCTTACTTAGCTTCAGCGGTGCCTTTGGGTCTTGCCAACTATGTGTTTGACTTAGAAAACATTGAAAGTGCTGATGCGGCTGGCGATGCTTACCCAACTCGTAAAGTGATGACGGTCAATGGTTTCTCGTCCATGATCGGGGCGTTCTTAGGTAATCCATTCCCTGTGACTGTATATGTTGGTCACGCGGCTTACAAACAGATGGGGGCCAGTATCGGTTATACCTTATTCAACGGTATCATCGTGTTCCTCGTGTCGTTGTTTGGTCTAGGTGCGCTGTTACTGAGTCTAATCCCGGGTGCTGCAATCGCGCCAATCCTTGTATACATCGGTATCGTTACTGCTAATCAGGTGGTACGTGAGTCTCCAAAACTGGAAGTTCCAGCTATCTTTGTTTGTTTATTCCCGTGGGTCGGATATTGGGCTCTGACCATGTTCAAAAACACTTTAGCGACCGCAGGTACTAACGCGCATGAAGTTGGCATCGATGCTCTGGCAGCTAAAGGTATCTATTACGAAGGCATGGTGGGTTTAGGCAACGGCGCGCCACTGGCTAGCTTGCTATGGGGTTGTATGGTGGTGTTCTCCATCAATAATACGCCGCTGCGAGCTGTGGTTGCGGCACTGGTTGCGGCTTTCCTCTCCATTATTGGCTTTATTCACGCCAACGGTGTTGGCTTTGCACAACCTGAGTCAATGATGTTTGTGTACTCATATTTAATGCTGGCAGGGCTGTTTGGTGTTAAGCACTTCTACAACCTCAAAGAAAGTACTGCTGAAGAATTAGAAGCAAAAAAATTACAGTCTGAAACGGTGTAAAGGAAGCATTATGAATAGCAATATTTCACTATCACTGCACGATCTGGTTAAGGCGGGGTCACGAGATGATGTAATCCAACAGCTAGAGACTGGTGCATTAATTGAAAGCCGTGATGATAATGGCTGCACTCCGTTGATGATAGCGGTACAAAATAACAATATCGATATGGTCAAGGTATTACTGGAGCGGGGGGCCGACGTGAACGCGCGTGATGTCACCATGTTGACACCATATCTGTGTGCTGGCGCTAATGGCTTCCATGATCTGTTGTCACTGACATTGTTACACGGGGCGGATGTCACCAGTATTAACCGTTTTGGTGGTACTCCGTTATTACCATCCAGTGAAAAGGGCTTCTTGCGTACGGTTCAAGTGAGCCTCGCGGCAGGGATTCCGGTGAATCACGCGAATAAACTGGGTTGGTCTGCTCTTTTGGAGGCGGTCGTGCTTGGTGATGGCGGGTACTTGTACGGCGATGTGATCGACATGCTGTTATCCGCCGGTGCCGATCAACACCTTAAAGATCGCGATGGCATTAGCGCATTGCAACACGCTAAAGCACGACAACAAACTCGTGTGGTGGCGTTAATGACGGATGCCGAAGCAGTACGAGCAAGCGAAAGCGCGGCGCTGCGTGAGGTGAAAGCACATTTAGCGGCGTTTGAATATGAAGATGCTCTTGGCGTATTGACCGCTAAGCCATCAGAGTTTACCGACCGAACGGGCTACCATTATTACTGTGGTTACGTGTTGATGGAGTTGGGGCGTTACCAAGACGCGATTGACGCTTATCGCCAGGGGTTATCATTAAGCGATAATCCGGCAGAGTTTCATTTATATATTGCCAATAGTTATCGTTTAGCCAAACAAAGTGAGCAAGCGTTAGCAGAATTTGATTTGGGCATTGCAGCTAATCCTCGTTCGCCTTTTGTGCGTTATCACAAATCGAACTATTTACGAGAGTTGGGGATGCATCAAACGGCCGTCGAGACCATGTATCAGTTACTGGCCGCGGAGCCAAGTCGTTATGATTATTCGTTCCATTTGAGTAACAGTTTGCGTTCATTAGGACGACATAGCGAAGCCGTATGTGCGATAGAAAATGCAATTACTCATGATTATACCAATGCTCTTTATTATTTGCATAAAGGCAAATCATTAGAATTACTGGGTAAAAACAAGCAAGCATTAATGGTGATCAATTATGCAATTGATGTTTGTGATGACAGCAGTGAATTATTAGATGTTAAGCAACAATTGCTTAATTAAAAAATAATCATGTATTAACCGGAATAATTAAAACGAATTAATTAATTATTAAAACTTTGAGCTAATAGTGACAAAGTTAGCGTCACTATTATCTCAATAAAGTGGAAATAAAAAGAGGCGAACATGGTCGTTAAAGTAATAGTCAAAAAAAATAACTATTTTGATTCAGTGTCATTAATGGCATTGTCGACAAAAGTCAACGAATTACCTGATGTTGAACAGGCGTTTGTTGCCATGGCAACCGACATGAACAAGGGGGTATTGGATAATGTCGGTCTATTGGACGATGAGATTCGTACGGCCAATAGCGGTGACTTATTTATTGTCGTGAAAGCGGCGAGCGAAGAAGTGTGTGAACAAACACTGGAAGAAGTCGAAAAGTTATTAAAAGGCGGCGATAAGTCTTCGACTGGCCTCGGTGGCGCACAAGAGCAGAAGTTTACAACGTTAAAAAGCGCGTTGAAACAGCAACCTGATGCCAATTTGGCGATTGTTTCTGTACCTGGTGAGTTTGCCAAGCGCGAAGCGCTGATTGCCTTGAATAATGATCTACATGTGTTGATGTTTAGTGACAACGTATCAGTAGAAGATGAAATTGAACTGAAAACGCTCGCTCATGACAAAGGGCTGCTGATGATGGGGCCTGACTGTGGCACTGCGATCATCAATAACGTGGGCCTCTGTTTTGCGAATAAAGTTCGTGCTGGCAATATCGGTATCGTGGGGGCATCAGGCACGGGTAGCCAAGAAGTCGCGGCGCGTATTCATGATTTTGGTGGCGGCATTACCCAACTGCTTGGCACGGGTGGTCGCGATCTGAGTGAAGCGGTAGGCGGTGTCATGATGTTAGACGGCCTGCGTGCTCTTGAAGCCGATCCTAATACTGAAATCGTACTGATCGTTTCTAAACCGGCAGCGAAAAGTGTTGAAGCCAAAGTGCTTGAACAAGTGAAATCCATGTCTAAACCTGTCGTGGTTTGTCTGCTGGGCGGGGATGAAGCGCCAGTGGTTGAAGCAGGCGCACACTTTGCTAAAACCACGAAAGAAGCGGCGTTGCAATCGGTGATTTTGGCTGGCGTGGATGAAGCTGGGATCAACAAACGAGCGCTTAACCTACCATTAATTGAAGAAATTAAAGCCAAATTAGCACCTGAGCAAAAATACATCCGTGGTTTGTTCTGTGGCGGTACTTTGTGTGAAGAGTCCATGATGTTAGCTCGTGAACACTTCTCCGACGTTTACAGCAATATCGCGAAAAAACCAGAACAGCGTTTGGCAGATATTGACGTTAGTCAGGCGCATACTTTTATCGACTTTGGTGATGATGATTTCACCAACGGCCGTCCGCACCCGATGATTGACCCATCATCACGCATTGATCGCTTGTTGAAAGAAGCCGACGATCCCGAAGTTGGCGTGATATTGCTTGATTTTGTGATTGGTTACGGCTCCCACCAAGACCCAGTAGGCGTAACGCTTCCTGCCATTATTGAAGCAAAACAGAAAGCCGCAGAGCGTGGTCAACATCTGGAAATTCTCGGTTATGTCCTCGGAACCGATTTAGACACTCCGGACATGAGTGAACAGATCGAGAAACTGGCGCAAGCGGGAGTCACTATCTCTAGCAGCAGCCAAAACACCGGACTACTGGCACGTGGATTTGTGAGCAAAGGAGAATAAGAGATGAGCAAAGTCGAACAATTGTTTTCAGGCCTGAATGTGATTAACGTGGGTTTGGAGTTTTTCAAACAAGACATTCAGAAACAACAAGCGCCAGTAACTCAAGTGAGCTGGCAACCAATTGCGGGTGGTAATAAAACGGTCATCGATGCTCTAGATAAATTGGCGCAACCTGAAATTGCCGCTAAAATCGAAGCCGCGAATGAACAAGCAGTCGATCGCATCATTAACTCACACCCTGTCCTAGTAGGGTATGAGCGTGCAATTGATGTGGTACCTGGCATGACTAAAACCACTATTTTGCATGCGGGTCCACCGGTTGCATGGGAAGATATGAATGGTCCAATGCGTGGTGCGGTTACCGGTGCTCTGATTTTTGAAGGTTTAGCGAATAATTTAGATGAAGCCTTTAGACTGGCAGGCTCAGGTGAAATAACCTTCTCGCCTTGTCACGAGCATGACTGCGTGGGTTCTATGGCGGGTGTCACTTCAGCATCAATGTACATGCATGTTGTGAAAAACCAAGCGTACGGAAACGTAGTTTACACCAACCTCAGTGAGCAGATGGCGAAGATTCTGCGTATGGGCGCTAACGATGAAAGTGTCGTGGAGCGTCTACTATGGATGCGTGATTTGCTCGGTCCAATGCTCAAAGCGGCGATGGAAATCGGTGAGCCGATTGATCTGCGTCTGATGTTGGCACAAGCGCTGCACATGGGCGATGAGTGTCACAACCGCAACAACGCTGGTACGGCTCTGCTGGCTCAAGCGTTGACACCACGTATTCTACAGACTGATTTTACGACTGAACAGAAGCGTGAAGTGTTTGATTTTATTGCATCAAGTGACTATTTCTCAGGCCCGACTTGGATGGCGATGTGTAAATGTGCTTTGGATGCAGGGCACGGCATTGAAAACAGCACCCTCGTGACCACCATGGCACGTAACGGTGTGGAATTCGGTATTCGAATCAGCGGTATGCCAGGGTTTACTTGGTTTACTGGCCCAGCGCAGAAAGTGGTTGGCCCTCTATTTGCGGGCTACAAGCCTGAAGACTCCGGCCTAGATATCGGTGACAGTGCGATCACAGAAACCTATGGTATTGGTGGCTTCGCGATGGCAACGGCGCCCGCTATCGTTGCGCTGGTTGGCGGCACGGTGGCAGAAGCGATTGATTACTCGATTCAGATGGATGAAATTACAACCAAAACAAACCCTAATATCACGATTCCTTTGTTGAACTTCAAAGGTGCTTCATCGGGCATCGATATTCGTAAAGTGCTTGAAACGGGGATTCTTCCTATTATCAACACGGCGATTGCTCATAAAGAGCCGGGTGTCGGCATGATAGGCTGTGGTATTACCAATCCTCCTTTGGAGTGTTTTGAAAAAGCCTTATTGGCGTTCGCTAATAAGATCTAGCCAGACAAGTATTGACACTCAACCATTGCGCCAGTGATTCCACTGGCGCAATTCCTCCATGATTACTTTGGAGCACATTCAATGTGCTCTGGGTATCGATGGGGCTTATTAATCGAGGAATAACGATGAGAATTGTTTTAGCATTAGGCGGCAACGCATTATTAGAGCGAGGTCAACCATTGACGGCCGCCAATCAGCGTATCAATATTAAAAAAGCCGCCGCCGCAATAGCGGAAGTTGCCAAGCAGCATCAAGTGGTGATTGTTCACGGGAATGGCCCACAAGTGGGGCTTCTGATGGAACAAAACAGCCAATATCAACAGCAAAAGCCGGAAGTAACGGCCTATCCATTGGATGTATTAGGTGCCCAAACCTGCGGAATGATTGGTTATATGCTTCAGCAAGAGCTGTTCAATGCAGACAATAACCTAAGTATTACAACGATGCTTTCTCAGACATGCGTGAATATTAATGACAACGCATTTGATGACCCAACTAAGTTTGTCGGTCCGGTCTACCGTGATGGTGAGATCGAAGCATTGCGCGCTGAAAATCCAGCGGCGATCTACAAGAAAGATGGTGACTATTACCGTCGCGTTGTGGCATCGCCTCAACCTCAAGATATCGTAGAATCGGCGCAAATTACTCGTTTGCTAGAAAGTGGTAATACCGTCATTGCTTGTGGCGGCGGGGGGATCCCGGTATTCCAAGCAGAAGATGGGGCGCTGGTGGGTGTCGAATGTGTTATTGATAAAGATTTAACGGCAGAGCTACTGGCAGAGCAAACTGAAGCCGATTTGTTCATTATTCTTACAGATGGTGCGGTGTACCTTAATTATGGTAAACCTGATCAAAAAGCCATCAAATTGACGAGCCCACAAGAGTTAAGCAAATATTCATTTCCACCGGGGTCAATGGCACCAAAAATTGATGCAGTTTGCCAATTTGTCTCTAAAGGCTTGGGAAATGCCGCCATTGGCGCATTAGATGAATTACCAGAAATCATTGCCGGCAGTTCGGGCACGACGATTACCAATTTAGTGAGTATGGAATACTATTAATATTCCGATCATGATTATCTGCAACACCACCTCTGAGAGGTGGTGTTTTTATATGCGACGCGTTCAGTTTGTCCATGTTTCTATCCCAAGTCTTCCAAGATATCGGGCTTGATGAAAAACCTCGCCTCTCGCGTCGTTAGATTAACATCGAGCTTGTTACCTTTCCTGAGCAGAGCGGACACTTGTCCGTTTTTTTTCATCTACAATTACGTAGAATTATGGGTCCAATATATACAAAAAAGGGATAGTCATGACTCCTCATATTAATGCACCACAAGGTGCTTTTGCTGAAACGGTTCTAATGCCAGGAGATCCGCTAAGAGCAAAGTTTATTGCCGAAAACTACTTGTCGGATGCTAAGCAAGTGAGCGACGTAAGAAATGTACTTGGATTTACGGGAACGTACCAAGGTAAACCAGTGTCAGTCTTAGCCTCTGGGATGGGGACACCATCAATGGCGATTTACGCCAACGAATTAATCAATGAATATGGGGTCAAACAGTTGATTCGTGTGGGGAGCTGCGGTGCGATTGCTGAAGATATCGCGCTAAGAGACATCATTGTGCCTAATGCCGCCAGTACCGGAAACGCGATGAACCGAGCAAGATTTGCGGGATATGATTATGCGGCTGCACCGGACTTCTCTATGCTCAAAAATTGCTGGGATGTTTCTGAGTCGATGTCTATCGATGTGAGAGTCGGTAATATCTTTACCAATGATTTCTTTTATGAAGACCCTGATTACCTAATGCCAGCGCTAAAAACGATGAACATATTGGCATTAGACATGGAGTCTGCTGCTCTGTTCTCGATTGCGGCAAAAAATCGTGTCAAAGCGTTAAGTATTCTGACCGTGTCCGATCACGTGGTAAAAGGTGGAGAGCTAACCCCAGAAGAGAGACAGACATCTTTTGATAATATGATGATACTTGCACTCGAAACGGCTACTAAGTAAAACTGACTCTTGCGCTACAAGCTACCCCAAGCCCCGTAGCGCAAGCATTACGCACTGCCTATAAAAGTCGTAGGCGGTGCGTAAAGTAAAGCTAGGAGATTTTAAACTGCACGACCATTTGGTTTAGTTGCTCAGCCAATCGCGCAATCTCTAAGCTCGAACCACGGGTTTCATCCGAAGCCGCTGCATTTTCAGTTGCAATTTGTTTGACATTGACTAAATTTTTATTGATGTCTTCAGCAACGGCGGTTTGTTGCTCAGCCGCACTGGCGATTTGCATATTCATGTCACTGATGACCCGGATGGCACCATTGATCGTCTCTAGGGCATTATTGGCTTCACCGGCATGTTCGACACAGTAATCGGCTTGTGTTTTACCTTCACTCATTACCGCCACGGTTTCGCGAGTGCCTGTTTGCAGTTGAGAAATGATGTTCTGAATTTCGGCGGTGGACTCTTGAGTGCGCCCCGCTAATGAGCGAACTTCATCGGCAACCACTGCAAATCCGCGTCCTTGTTCTCCCGCACGTGCAGCTTCAATCGCGGCATTGAGTGCTAGCAGGTTAGTTTGCTCGGCAATACCTCGAATGACATCTAGAATCGTGCCGATATTCAGTACTTGTTTTTCTACCCCACCGAGTTTGAGAGCCGAGTCGTTTACATGCGCTGATAAGGTATGAATGGCATTGATCGTCTGATCGACCACCTTTGTCCCGGACTCCGCCTCTTTGTCGGCTTGCGTGGCCGCTTGTGATGCTTTTTGTGCATTATCAGCAACATCGTGAACGGTTGAGGCCATTTCATTCATGGCTGTGGCGACCATTTCGGTTTCAGATTCCTGTTGAATAATCCCTTTGGAAGTCTGCTCGGTGACGACCGCTAGCTCTTCAGCAGCCGATGACAGCTCACCGCTGGCACCAGCCATGGTCATGATCATCGCTTTCAGCTGTTCGCTGCTGTTTCCGATCGCGGTGAGCAATTGACCCGCTTCATCGCTCCGAGTGCTCGTTACGCTGTGCGTCAGATCGCCCTCAGCCAAACGATTTGCGGCTTGCACTGCCAAAGAAATAGGTTGGGTGATATTGCGGATGATGAAATACGCCACAACAATGCCACTGCCTAGCGCCACGAGAGTGATTATCAGCATCATTACCAAACTATCATGATTGCTTTGTTCTAGTTTAGCGACGTGCAGGTTCATTGCGTCGATGATGAGCAATTTAACCTGTTCAACTTCATCGGCGATGCGTGGACCAAGGATGTCTAATGTATTGGCTACGAGCTGGTTACGCTCAGTAATTAAGCGCTGCGCGTCTTGCATTTCGGTGATGTAGTTATCGTGCGCGGTAACAAACTCGTTAAAAAGTGAACGATGCGCACCGGAAGTTAATAGTGAAGAGAGCTGTTTGACTTTTTTATCCACCGAGGCATTCATCGCTTGCATCGCCATGGCAAAATCCTCGTCACGGTTGTTTTGCAAATATTTGACCAAGAACAAACGTCCGGTGAGAATGTGCTCCTGAATAGAGCGTGCCACATAGTAAGCTGGCATTTGGCCGCTCAGCCGAGTGGTTTCTAGCAGTTCTGCAATACGCTCCCGCATGACTTCACCGTCACGCATTAGCTCTGCGTCATTGACCACATAGATCTGACGGATTAAATCCGTCACTTGAACGAAGGCTTGGTCGTAATCTTTGAGCAAGCGAACCACATCTTGCAGTTCCTTTTCTTGTTCGGTGCCAGCCAACGCTTGTTGTGCTTGGGCTAACAATTGTTGTAGCGCCTTGAACTCTTTTTGATATTTGGTCAAGTCTTCTTGTTGATGACCTATCAGGTAGTCCTTAACACTCATGCGTGCCAGCAGCAGGTGGGTTTGTACTCGCCCTTGCAAGTTACCTTGTATTGATAATGCACGGTAATCATCCAATCCATCATCGGCGCGTTTAAATGCGATCATGCTCATTGTCACTACAATAATTAAAAGCCCTAATACCAAGGCAAATCCAGCGGATATTTTATAGCCTAATCTTAAATTACTCAGCATATATGCTCTCCCCGCGCAAGCGGCTTAAATTGTTATATTAGTTTTTGTTATAATTAATCCTGTGTATCTTACGACAGGATAACGGGAGGTATAACGGCATTTATTCTGAAGTGTGAAGCAGCGTCACTAAGGCGTGAGTGCAAACTGAGGTTTCATTAATGAGAGGTTTCTTTTTAGTGTAAAAGCTCTATTAATCAATGATTTATTGAGGGTTTGTGGGGCTGGTTGTGTGCGAGTGGATGATGGGGTGTTTTGGTTTAGCGATAAAGGGAAGGTATTCACTGCCGCACTGTTGCGGCGGCGTGTTTATATCCCTTCTGAATTATAGTTCAATTAATAATTTGTAGCGTTTTCCTGATTTTTCTAATATTCCCTCACTAATTAAATCATGAATAATTCGTCGATAAGTACGAGGAGTGATACCTAATTTTTTTGAATTCAAGTTTGAAGACAATTCAAAATAACCTTGACCTGCGAGGTTATGGGCTTGAAGAATTTGATTTTCTATACTGGTTCTTGTTGGTTGGGTGAGCCTTTCTATCAGTTTTTTGACATTGGTATTATATCTTTTAGTCATTAATTCCATTAGATCGGAAAAAACGTCTTGGTTTGATGATAAAACTTTTAATACTTGAGGTTTGGTGAGTTTATAGTAACTGCCAGGCTGATTAGATTTAACGTTAAATAAGGCGTGATTATCTTTCTGGAAAAACTCCATTTCCCCAATAAACCCGGTGTAATTCTCTTCAATCTTTAAAATGAATTCATTGCCGTTACTGTTTATATAAGAAATGGTTAGGTTAGCGTTAATACAAAAGATCAACGACGGAACCGCGACCGACTGTTTTAAAAGATACACATTTTTATCATAATTGTGTTTGTAAGCGCCAGATGATTCAAGCACCGAGACGACATGTTGCAATGTGACACTCCCTAATCTTAAAAATATGGGTAAAGGGGACATCATGCATATTCTCAAATAACCTCAAACCTGTGTATTGAGGTTATTTGGGCATTATTAACTCAATTGCTTAACAGCTCGGCCATTTACCCAGACTTTAATAATATGGTTTCTATCCGTATAGGCAATGATTTTTTCGAAAATATCTTGAGTACTATCAAGGCTAGGGAAGATGTTGAGCTCTTCATGGGTAGTATCGATGCATATCGCATCAAAAAGTTGACCGGCTTGGATTGTACCTGCATTGAGTTTTAGACTCTTAGCTCCACCAACGGTTGCCATCCAGTAAGCTTCTAGCAGTGTAATTCTGGCTTTTGGGGTGCCACGTTGGTCGCTCGATAAGGTGTAATCAACGCCATTTTCACGTGCTCTAGAATGCGTAACAGCATCGAAACATGAGCGAAACAGTGACGGATAAGGAGAGGCCGCGATATCTGATCCAAGGCCGACTTGGATATCGGTATCTAATAGTTCGCGACACGGTAGCGCAGCGTTGGCAAAAAACGTATTGGATAGAGGACAGTGTGCAAGCGATGAGTGATGACGTTGTACAATATCCAAGTCATTTTTAGTTAAAAAGATTGAATGCGCTAATAACGTTTTTGGGCCTAGTAATCCGGCTTCCTCATAGAGTTCTACGTCTGTTTTGCCATATTTCTCTTCGCTAAAGTCTCTGGCCCAGTCACTTTCACTCGCGTGAGTTTGCACCGCACAATGGTACTTTTTCGCTAATTCACCTAGGCCACGCATCGCTTCTTTGGTACAAGTCGGTACAAAGCGTGGGGTAACGATAGGCTCGACGAGTCCATGATTTCCATCCAAGTTACGTACGTTTTGGATGAAGGTTTCTGTCAATTCGATTGAGGCTTGATAGCCATCGTCCATGTAGTAGTCGGGGCACATCGAGCTTTCATCCATCGCGACTTTACCCACAAAGGCTCTTTGACCTTGGCTTAAGCATTCTTGTGCTAAGTAAGTCGATGATTCCACATCAACCGTCGCGAAATAGACCGCGGTTGTTGTGCCGTGAGACAGATATGTACTGACCAGCCCTGGGTAAATACTTTTGCTGAACTCAATATCTTGATAGCGGCTTTCGAGTGGGAAGGTATACGTTTGTAACCATTGATCAAGCGGTAAGTCTAATCCTTTGCCAGCTTGTGGCCATTGAGGGGCGTGAATATGCAGGTCGATCATCCCTGGCAAGATATATTGACCAGTCTTGAGTGTTTCAAGCCCTCCGAGGTTTTTAAAATGACGAATTTGAGCAGCGTAATCCGTGTGAGCAGGGTTGGTTACACTTTCAATCAGTCCTGTTTCGCTATCAAAAACGATCAGAGCATTTTCTAATTGTTCGAACGAACCGAGTGTGGGGGTGTGGTAAACGGAGCCGAGAATTGCACGTTTCATGGTGATTCCAAGTTATTGTTGCCAAACTCAAACCAGAGACGCCTAGCCTCTGGTTTGTGATAGAAAAATTTGTAGTGAGCTTACAGCGTAAGCGCAGTCTCTAATGCGATTTCAACCATATCGTTGAGGCCGATTTGACGCTCATCAGAGCTAAGATGCTGCTGCTGGGTGATGTGGTCGGTAACGGTACAAAGGCCCAAAGCCCGGCATTTATGTTCTGCGGCAAGCGCATAGAGTGCGTTGATTTCCATCTCGACACCCAATATTCCGTATTTTTCCATCAGGTGGTAGTAATCTTCATCTGGACGATAGAATAAATCGGACGAGAAGACGTTTCCGACTTTGTGCTTAACCGATTTAGACTGAATGACTTGGTAACAGGCTTGCAGCAGTTCAAAGTTGGCTAATGCCGCCAAGTCATGATCACGGAAACGGATGCGGTTTATTTTTGAGTCCGTTGACGCGCCTTGCGCAATGATTAAATCTTTCAGTTCTACATCATCCGAGATGGCACCGCAGCTACCGACACGGATAAAGTTTTTGACGCCATAGTGAGTCATCAGTTCGTGAAAATAGATCGAGGCGGATGGGCCGCCCATACCATGTCCCATCACAGAGATGGGTTTCGACTGATAAGTGCCAGTAAAGCCGAGAATCCCACGCACATTGGTCACTTCACGAACGTCGTCTAGAAAATTCTCAGCAATGTATTTGGCTCTTAGCGGGTCGCCAGACATGATAATCGTTTCAGCAAAGTCGTTTGCGTTTGCATTGATATGAGGAGTAGACATAGTTTTTCCTTATTTAAAATCAGCCGAGAGAGATAAGTGTGCCCGCGATGGTGCCAGACATAAGGTTTGCCAGAATGGAAGCGAGCAGTACACGTGGCCCAATAGACGAAATGAGATCACGCTTATCAGGGCACATGGCGCTAATACCACCAACGACCATCGCAAGAGAGCCAATATTGGCGAAGCCACACAAACTAAACACGACGATGGCTTGTGTTTTTTCTGACAGTTGCTGCGCAATGTCTAAGTAATTGATGTAAGCAACAAATTCATTGATCGCTATTTTTTGACCAATGATCGAGCCTGCCGTGATGGCCTCTGACCAAGGGACCCCCATCAAAAAGGTCAATGGAGCGAGGAGGTAACCAATGATGGTTTCTAGTGTAAGAGCGTCGATTCCTACCATTGAGCCGATACCGCCGATGATGCCGTTGAGCAGAGCGATTAACGCGACGAAGGAAATAAGCAGCGCGGTAACGACGATGACCTGATTCATCCCCATGCTCGAACCATCCGAAATGGCTTCTAACAAACCTTTTGGTTTATCGGCTGAGTTGATGTCAATTTGGTTGTTGACGAGGTCATGTTCGGTTTGAGGGCATAATAACTTGGCAAAAAGTAAACCTGCTGGTGCAGTCATAAAACAGGCAGTAAGAATGTACTTAGGATCAATACCTAAGTTGATGTAGCCAACCATCGTGCCACCAGCCACACTGGCAAGGCCGCCGGTCATGACAGCGAATAGCTCTGAGCGAGTCATGTTTTTTACTAACGGTCGAACCATGGAAGGCGCTTCGATTGGTCCAACAAAAATATTGGCTGTGGCTGAAAGTGATTCCGCTTTGCTGGTTCCCAACACCTTCGATAACCCACCACCAATGGTATTGATGACAAGTTGCATGATTTTTAAGTAATACAGGACGGAAATCAGTGCGGAAACGAAGATCACCACACACAGGACATTGATGACGAAGATAAAGCCGACTTTGAAGTCAGCCAAGTTACCAAAGACAAACTTAAGGCCTGCGTTTGAAAAAGCGATGATGTCGTTCACACCATGACTCAGAGACTCAATAATGCTCATCCCTATTGGGACATACATGACAAAAGCGCCAAGCGCTATCTGCATAGAGAGTGCGAGAAGGATAGTACGGAAGTTGATACTGGTGCGGTTTTCTGAGCACAGATATCCTATCAGTATCAGCGAGGCAATGCCGATTAAACTCATAATTGTAGACATAGGGTTGTTCCATTTTCGTTATTGTTCCTCGCTATAATTTGATAAACGCAAACGAAAAGAACGGACATTTTTCCCCTTAATTCAGCTTTATTACATTTTTTGAAAGGGATCACGTTTGGATGATGATAGGTTTGTAAGCAATTGAATGCATACGCTTAATAACTTCAAGGGGCGGATTCAATGCGTTGTCTTTGGCTTGAGTTTTTCTTGAATTTTTCAGAAGTCAAAGATACGTAAGCACACATGATGGGTCATTTTCTTGGTGATGAAATTATGCTGAAGGCATGTGTTTTTTTTGGGAGGGGGCGAATTTATAACGGTAAGGTTTGGGTCTAAGACTTTATTAACGAGCGTTAATTTAAGCTCATCCGATGATCAGACCGTTGAATAAAGTAATTCTCGCGGAACCAAGCAGATTGAAATTAGTTGAGTATAAACCAAGTGTTCAGATATTTATCAATCGCAGTATTCGGTCGTATAACGCCACCTTCCTAGAAGGTGGCGGTTGATTTAAACGATACCTTGTTCGATCATTGCATCGGCCACTTTTCTAAAGCCAGCAATGTTGGCACCAAACACTAAGTTACCCGGTTGACCAAACTCCTTACTCGTTTCATTTGCACTAGTAAAAATGTTTTCCATGATGGCTTGCAAATGGGCATCGACTTTCTCAAAAGTCCAGTTCTGCATACTCGCATTCTGAGCCATTTCAAGTTGGCTGGTGGCTACGCCGCCTGCGTTTGCCGCTTTTGCTGGCCCATAAGCGATATTGGAATCGACAATGGCATTGGCCGCCTCTTGAGTACTTGGCATATTAGCGCCTTCACAAACCAATTGGCACCCGTTATCGATAAGGGCTTGTGCATCGGCCAACGTTAACTCGTTTTGCGTGGCACATGGGAACGCGGCATCCGCTCGATAGCGCCAAACAGCATGACCATCATTAGGGTAATCACCAGCGGGTGTATAAGCTGCTTCTGGGTAAGTGTGCAAATACTCTTCTAAGCTGGCACGTCTCACTTCTTTGATGTGTTTTAGCAGCTCAAGGTCGATGCCTTGTTCATGGTAAACGGTGCCTCTTGAATCACTGCAAGAAACCGGGGTCGCGCCCATATGGTAGAGTTTTTCAATCGCGTAGATAGCGACGTTACCTGCACCAGACACTAAGCATTTTTTACCTTTTAATGAATCTTGACGGTCTTTTAGTATACAGTTCGCAAAATAGACGGTGCCGTATCCTGTCGCTTCTTTTCTCGCGAGAGAGCCACCCCAAAGTAGGCTTTTTCCGGTTAATACGCCTTCGTAGCGACCGGTCAAACGTTTATATTGACCAAACATGTAACCAATTTCACGAGCGCCGACACCGATATCTCCAGCAGGAACATCCGTAACAGGACCGATGTGACGGTATAACTCATTCATGAAAGACTGGCAGAAACGCATAATTTCGCCATCAGATTTGCCTTTCGGGTCGAAGTTAGAACCGCCTTTACCACCACCAATGGGTAAGCCTGTGAGTGCATTTTTAAAAATTTGTTCAAAGCCAAGGAATTTAATAATACTTGCATTCACTGATGGGTGAAATCTTAAACCGCCTTTATACGGACCGAGTGCTGAACTGAACTCGACACGGTACCCTTTGTTGACTTGAACATTACCAGCGTCGTCTACCCAAGGAACACGAAACATGATCTGTCTTTCAGGCTCTATTATTCTTTGGATTATGGATTGTTCTTGATATTGACGATTACTCTCAATCAATGGGGCGAGGGAAGTTAAGACCTCTTCTACGGCTTGATAAAATTCCTTCTGCGCAGGGCTAGTGTGTTGCAACGCGACAATCGTGTCATGTATATGTGGCATTTGTCCTTCCTTGATATGTTTAAGAAATCTAACTGATCTAACTGATATAACTGGCATTATTTAATGACAATTTTCACTGAGACTCAATAAAAACAAGCCAGTGATTTGTTGAGAAGCGCTAAGCGTCGAATTATAGTGGATTGATAACAGATATTTGTTTTAGTCGTGAAATGATTGGTTTATTAATGAACGGGTTCGTTTTATTCATTCAGAATGAGCAATGTATTGTTAAAGTGAAGCTGAAGATACGGTGCTTGACGGCCTAATTGAAAATGAGTTCATCAACAATGGCAGGAAGAAAAAGAAGTTAGACTACAAAACAGAGCGAGAGTCCTTTTTTGTAGTCTACACCCGTTACGAGTTGGTCGGTCTTGCCCTTATTTTTAAGTAGAGCCAAGGCCAGACGCTGACGATCATCACACCGATTAAAATCAGTATTGCCCCCCAAACGAATCCCGCATGCGCCTTTTCGTTAAGAATGATAATACCGGCTAGTACGCCGATGACAGGAGTCATGAACGAGAGAACCCCCAGTTGTGATGCCTTGTATTTTCGAATCAAACTGAACCAAGCTAAGTAGCTAGCAAAGCTGACAAAAATAACCTGCAAAAACAAATTGATAGAAACAGTATAATTCAGAGAGAAGGTAAGTTGATCAGTCACGGCTGCATAGCTTAACAGCAATAATCCCGCTCCTCCCAGTTGAAAGAATAAGGTGTGCTCAGCGGAAGCAAGACCAAGACGAGTACAGCGAACAACAACCGTCGTCGCCCCCCATAGAGAGCCAGCGATAAGCCCCATGATATCTCCCCGCAAGATATCTTGCATCTCGTGACTATTCATCTCATCTCTTGATATAAACGCCACGGCAATACCGGAAAAGGCAAGCGCGATACCAAACCATTGCATTCCGGCAAGTGTTTCGTTTTTATTAAACAGCTGAAGACCCACTGCGGCGAAAATGGGAGCGGTGTATAAAAACACCGTCATATGCGATGCTGATGTGTATCTTAATCCTTCTGCAACAAATAAAAATTCGAGAGCAAAAAGAGTTCCAACCACGATTCCCGAGATAACATAGTCTTTGGATTGCTTAAGCGAGTTTCTTTTAACCGTCATCACTATCCAGACCAGCAGAGCGCCCAAAAAAGAACGAAATCCGATTTGCAGTACGGGGGCGATATCATCCGCGATAGATTTTATGGCGGTTTGTTGCATTCCCCAAATAAAGCAGACAACAACCATCGTAAGGCTTGCACTTACATCAACGTTAAGCCTTGAATCTGTCATATATACTCCTTTAAATTATGATTTTTATAATATTTCTCTATGTTAGCTGCATTGCCTTGCAGACTTTATTCACGATTCCGGTTCAGAGAGATTACAACTTTGAACCGTTACACTGTTTGTCTATCATTCGTTTTGTTTCAACTAAGCACCTTGCGGTAATAGCCAGCGGTTTAATGGCATGATCGACATTAATAAAGCTTGTTGCTTCTGGATATCCACGTTAAAGAGAGCCGATTGGGCATATTTAGCCAACACCACCAGGATGCAGACCTTATTCATACTGGTTAACGAGGATGAATAAGAGTCAAACTGATCTTTTATATGTACGACAATTTAGTGATAGATGACGTTGCAATGATGTTCAACCAGCACCATGGTCTGCATGGTAGCAAGATAACTCATCAATTCAGCGTGTTAGGGCTAGCGCGTTCAAACTTTTCATCGTCTTTAAAATGACGATAGGCAGTGATTGGTTAGATCCGCAGCGCATGATAAATCATGGTGGTGCATAATCTTTAAGAAGCAAGCAGCACGGGCTTGATACGGTCACGAACGTTGTCATCACGAGTGGCGTTGTGCTGACGTTCAAAAATTGTTTGAGTGCGTGATTCCGTCTCATCTTCATGAGGCATAGCTTGACGCTCTTTCTCCAAAGAATCAAGCATCTCCAATGAACACCGGTATGCAGTTTAGATAGGAACATACTTAATATCCGGTTTAAACGGAGTATTAACAGTACTCGCAATTACAACCTGAAAAATAAAGCTATTTCATATAATCTATACACTCATTCATATGGATAGTCATCAACGTTGGCAGTTAGCAGATGTCTTTTAGAAAAAAAATTAACCTTAGAAACCTGATTGTAATACTGTGCGTGTTTAGTGTGTTTGTTACTTTGATCAACGCATTTTATTCAATTTATCTTGTACAGCGAGAGCTGATAGTCAATAACACGTTAGAGTCAAATCGTGTTTATGCACAAAAGATGTCAGAGATGACAGACTCTTTCATAGAAAGCTCAATGTCCCAGCTAAAATACAGCGCAAATCTGTTGAATGGGAAGATGCATGACACTGAGTTTATTGATGATGAAACCGAGCGATTGAGGACGCAAACAAAATCGTTTAATTCTGTGGTTATCGTTAATGCTAAGGGAGTGATTGTTTCGGTATCACCGGAGACGGTTCAGGTTAAAGGAGTCACATTGACTGGGGAAAGAAAACGTCAGTCTTTGAACGCCCAAGCGCCGATTATCACCGATCCATTTGTATCACCAGCAGGGAATTATCTGTTAACGTTATCGTACCCGATATTTTCGGAATCTAATCAGTATCTCGGCTATGTAGGCGGTACAATTTACTTAGAACAAAACAACATTCTAGGGACGTTGCTTAATCAGCATGCCTATAAAGATGGCTCCTATCTCTATGTTGTGGATGAGAATAAAACGCTGATCTATCACCCAGATAAATCTAGAATCGGCGAGGTGATTGACCATAATGTGGCCATTAACGCTGTGGTTATGGGGAAGAGTGGCAACAAAACAATAACTAACGAAAATGATATAGAAATGCTCGCTGGCTATTCAACGGTTGAGGCATCAGGTTGGGGAGTCGTTGCTCAACGTTCGAAATCTATTACGTTATCAGTACTAGACGAGCAAATGTGGAACGTCTTTTTCAAATCGATTCCTATCGGTTTATTGACCCTTTTACTGATTTGGCTTTTTTCTGTTCTCATCTCAAAACCATTATGGCAGTTAGCGGGGGCGGTAAGAGGAGTCGAAGAGCACTCTTCATCAATCGATGAACTTAAAAAGGTCAAAGCTTGGTATTTTGAAGCATCGAATTTGAAGAGCAGTTTTCTTAAAGCGTTTGGTATCGTCTCTAAAACCATAGATAAATTGCAGTTAGATACGCTTACTGATGCGATGACAGGGTTGTTAAACCGACGTGGATTAGAAAAACTACTTGAGTTATTTAAACAGCAAAACAAAGCCTTCTCACTCTTAGCGCTAGATATTGACCACTTTAAGCGTGTTAATGATAACTATGGACATGATGTTGGTGATCATCTACTCAAAGAGTTTGCTCAGTTAATGAAAGAACAAGCCAGAGCGAATGACCATCTGTGCCGCTCAGGAGGAGAAGAGTTTATGATGTTCCTCGAGGATACAGACGTTCACCACGCGGTTGACGTCGCAGAGCGGATTCGAAAAACAGTAGAGCATTATGATTTCCAAGTGGTTGATAAGGTGACGGTATCAATCGGAGTCTCCCATTGGAAGGGGAATGATATCCCCATCGCTGCTGTAATGAAAGACGCTGATAATGCGCTTTACAAAGCCAAACATAACGGAAGAAATAGAATCGAGTTAAGTCCTGACTTAAATTAAATGCGATTGATGATCTCGCTTTTACTCGCTGGCGTAACCACTGCCAATCGCTCGAAACGGCAAGTCAAGTTCTAACTCTGGGATTTGCTTGCCAACCCAAGCAGGGAAGGTATTGCTATTGGGGCCAGGAAATAGTGTGTACTCTTCCGCCCAAGGGTATTGGCTGATTGCATTTTCTATTTGAGGGATAAGTTGCTGAGCTTTTTCGCCTTGTATCGAGAGGATCTTTTCTGGTTTAGCGCCATACCAGTAACGATCAGGTGTGCCTGTTTGGTATTGATATAACGCTGGTTGTCCTCGATTTACCCGCCAACCGATCACTTCATATACGGTATATTCAGTCGCATTTTGAGGTTTGATAGCGAACCACGTGTGTACGGCAAACCAACCACGCCACCCAAATGCATCTGCAGCATAAAACTCAATCACAGCCTGTTTTACATCTGATGGATTTGGCGCGATACCAGCAGGCTCTCGGCTTGCGGTACGCCAATCACCTTGAGTACAGCCACTCAATAAGGCGATGATCGATATCAAACCTATCTTGATAAAATGATTAGAAGAGTGAGTGTGTTTCATTTAAAGCTCCTAGATGAACAACCTTGCCAATGATACCAATAAGATATCAAACTCTCGATGACGATGAGGTGAAAGGCTCGTACTACAATACGGTGTTGTACGTAATATCGGGATAAATGGAGTTATTAATAAAGTGTGTCCCCCGTCGTCAGTTTTCTCACAACTGAATTCGTGCATCTAGTGCATTAAGAGCGTGCGCGCCTTCAGTTATTAGCGTTGTGGGATTTTCGCGATGATGAAACGAAAAAGTGGTTTAGCAGCATCACATCAAAATTAAACCATACGGTTGTTGGTAATGAAATGGTTGGTCGGGTAGAGCTGGTTGTCACTATAAAAAAGGTGAGCCGAGTATTATCACGAAAACTACCTGAAAACAGCGGTAGAGTTTATATTTTCGCCAAACAATTCAAAGTTCGTGAATTTGTGCTTGCACCCTCGTTAGCTTATAGCTAATATCCCTCTCGTTCTAGAGAAATGCGTCCGTAGCTCAGTTGGTTAGAGTATCGCCTTGACATGGCGGGGGTCGGTGGTTCGAATCCACTCGGACGCACCATTCTGAGTTGAATGGTTAGGAACTGAAATTTGGGTCCGTAGCTCAGTTGGTTAGAGTACTACCTTGACATGGTAGGGGTCGGCGATTCGAGTTCGCCCGGACCCACCAAATTTTATACAAAGCCCGCTTTTCAGCGGGCTTTGTTGTATCTCAAGCCAAACTTTCCTTTCTTGTTTACCGTCTTTACTGTTAGTAAGTTTCCGCTTTCTTGCCATCGCTCAATAGGCAGCAATACTGCGTGTGTGCTATGGCTCACATGACATATCGAAAGCCTTGATAAGGTTCGAGCCTCACTTTTAGTGTGACAAGGCATGATGAGTGTTCACATCATTTTGTAAGTTGCCTACAGTTGAGCATTAAGGGGGAGACGTTGAAGACAAAGTTCTAGGGATATGTCATCGAAATAGCTTTAGACCAATAAATATCCCGCATAAAGTATCATGCCCAGAGGTGTGTCCAATCTTTAATAGATTGATTATCTTTCCCTCTATATCTCCACTATTACTGATAGCGGAGTATAATTCGACGATCTCTTGGCTGTATTGTTGATCACAGGCTGAGAATAACATTGCACGACTAACGTCGGTCGTTTTATCAAGTGAATTGAGGCATGCGGAGCTTAATATTGAAAAATATGGGTGTCTGAGACTGTCTAATACAGACAGTAAGCCGACGAGTAGATCATCAGAGGAGGGGGTTAATCCAGAACCAAAGCCGAGAAAATTTGTTAAATCGATAGATGAGGATTGTATTTTTAGCGCTTCAATAAAATCATCCATACGGGGTAGGAAGTAATCTAACAGCATGGGTGAATAATAGCTAACGCTTGAAGAAATAGGCAATTTTTTACTCTGACCTAATATAGAATATATCCCCATTTCTTTTTGATATTTATTTAAATATTCATAAACCATCTTATTTATTTGATTGGGAAAGGCTACTTCGCTACTTAGATAAGGTGAGAATAAAGTCACTGACTGAGGGGGTAGCAGTAGATGAAGACCATGTTGCAGGTGAGTATCTTGTTTAAAGCCCACTTCAATGATCTGATTAGGCAGTAAGCTTTGAAACCATGTCTCGTCGTTGATCATCATCGCGCGAGGGTTCATTCGTTTATTCTTGCACACTACCGAAATCAAACCTAAGTCGCTGCTTAAATTACATGCAGAATTGAATATAGAGTGAACTTTGGTACAAAGTCTAGATTTGACTTCTAGTTCTTTATACAGAGGGTCTGAAATTTTAATAACATCCATATGATTATTTACTGTATTTATATGTGAAATTTTCCAGAGTGTACATATTCCAGTTCAAATAATCGAACCAATGTAATTGCTATTTTATTCAAAACAGGACTGTGCATATCACTAATATACAGCCCTAGATATAGATCATCTGCTGGTGCCAAGGCTTGCAATTCATCGACTACGACATGTTCGTGAGTTTTGCACGTCTGTGGTAACAAAGTAACACCAAAGCCGACAGCGGACGCCGTCATTATAGCGGATAAATTACTACTGCAGTAATTGACTCGGTGGCTATAACCTAAACTGTCTAGTGATGACAGAATATGGTCACGGTACAAAGCACCCGTTGGGAATAACACTAACGGGACAATAGGGTTATGAAAGGTAGGTGCAGAAGCACTATCAAGCCAAACTAAGGGCTCATGTCTATAAGCAAACGCGTTCCCAAGCATGGGTTGCTTTGCTAGAACAATATCATATTTTCCAGTTAAGAAGGATTGGTATAGATCGTTACTTAAGCCTGAAGTGAACTCAAATAAGACGTTATCTGTGCGCTGAAAAGACATAATTGCACGTGTAACGTCGACAGATAAGTCGTCAGGAACGCCAATTTTAATGATCGTTTGTTCGGATGTCGCATTTAAACTATCCAGCATGCTGTTATTGAGCTCAATAATGCGGTGCGCATAGCGTAAAACAAACTCTCCTTTCTCCGTTAATTTGACCTTTTGTGATGTTCTAATTAATAGATTGTCACCGATGATAGACTCTAATCTGTTAATTTGTTGACTGATGGTTGACTGAGAGTTATGGATTCTATCTGCTGCACGAGTAAAACTTCCAGTTTCACATACCGCGATGTAAGTCAGTAATAGCTGCGGGTGGATTAACTTCATCTCTAGGCTCCTTGCTAGTATCCACGATCAAATGGCTAAAAATAACACTATAACTAGCCTAGCTGCTTTATTCGTATGATACATGATGCTCATTATTTATAGTTTTTATCTTGTCATTGTCTGTAAAATTATCACTTTATGATAGAAAATAAAATATTATTCGATTTTTAAATGGCTGTTATTTAAAAAAATAATTTAATAAGATCAAGATCACAGCGTAAAATTTCGCGGTTAAAAAGAATCAATAAGGTGTTTTTTTTGAAAGTGCTCAGTAAATATACGTTTGATATGCGGTCTATAAAGGTTTTTGTTTTAGTCATATTGATTGGACTAAACTTACGACCATTTTTGGTGGCGATAGGCCCTGCAATTGAACAAATTGTTCAAGACACGGGGTTAAACTATTCCACAACATCATTTTTGACCTTAATCCCGATGGCTCTGATGGGGATGGGGGCGTTAATTATCACGCGATTTCCATTCTTAGCGGAAAAAATCAGTTATTTGTTGATTGCACTAATAACGTTAACACTAGGAAATATAATCCGAATTTTTGCCCAGGAAGGGTCGGTGTTAATACTCTCAACCTTCATTTGTGGTGGAGCAGTTGCAGTGATTCAGTCTTGTGTCCCACGCCTGATCAAGCAGCACTTCCAAAAAAATATGCCGATAGTGGTTGGTTGCTATTCAGCATCACTAATGGTTGGCGGGGCATTAGGGGCACTCGTCACGCAAGCGTTAATTACTGAGGGTATAACATGGCAGAAAAGTATGGCTTGGTTAGCATTACCATGTTTGGTTGCATTCATATTAACTTGGCTGATACTGCCTCGCAGTAAACTCTCTCAGAGTGGAAGATCCAATTGGATATTACTTTTTTACCAACGAAGTACTTGGAAACTAGTATTTTTGTTTGGATTGGTCAACGGAGCGTATGCGTCGATTGTAACCTGGTTACCTCCCTATTATCAGAAGTTTGGCTTCACACCAGAGCAAAGTAGTCACATGATCCTTGTATTATCGATGGTACAAGCTGGTTGTGCATTAGTGCTTCCGATAATTATTAAAAAACAAGGTGATCGACGTGCGTGGTTGTTATTGATGCTGGCTTCTTTAATTGTAGGGATGCTGGGAGTTATGTTGTGGCCAACGCTCTATGCCTATACTTGGGCGGTACTATGTGGTGCTGGCTTGGGAGGAGCCTTTTCTATTTGCATGCTGCTTGCATTAGAAAGGTATGAGAGTATCGAGCATTCAAATGCACTTAGTGTGATCATGCAAGGTGGTGGTTTCTTATTAGCGTCATTGTTCCCTCTCATATTTATTCTGTCGGTCGAGTTGTCTCGGCAGTTCCAAACAGGATGGGGGGTACAAGTGTTCGCGTTGTTCTGCGCCGGAGCGATATGTCTTCAGCTTCCAAGTTCGCAAGAGAAGCAACATTAACGCAAGGTGTGCGGATTCAAACACGCTTCTTATTTAGAGGCGTGTTTGATGAAGAAGGGGGCTACTGCGTCTGCTCAATAGGAAGAAATTTCAGAACGCCCGCCTTTATTCTCGGGCGTTAATATATTTTGTTAGGGAGACAGCACTTGTTTTTTGGTTCTTACAGAAGCAATCAGTTGCGGGAGCAATGACATAATAATCATGCCTAGCATCAAGCTGTATTGAAGAGGGGTGAAGGTCTCGCCTAGTAATAGTAGACCGGAAAAAATCCCAGCGATGGGGTTTGCTATACCACCAAATGTGAAGTCAACGACAGACATGCGCTGCAGTAACCACACATACATACCATAACCTAAGGCAGTGTTGAGAACGATAACCCATAGTAACCCTAGAATGTTTGTCATTGATGTATTTTGGACAGCATTCACATATGGGGCCGGGTTAGTTATCGCAAGCACACCCGTTGCGATGGACATGATCACTCCCCCCAAAATCAGCTGCCATGTCACCACCGTCCACCAATGCATTTTTGTCCCTAAGGACTTGGTAATGCTACTGCCTATTACGATACACATAATGGCTGATACCATCGCTAACAAGCCCATTGGATTTAACGTAATAGCACTTGGGTCAAATAAGAACCAAGCTAAGACAATCAACGTGGCTCCGCTTACGGCTTGAATAACAGTTGGCTGGCGTTTGTATACTGCCCAACCAAAAATCATAGCAAATACAGGTACCGAAACCATACCAACACCGGAGATAGCGGAAGGAAGCGTCAACGCCATCACAAAAATGAGGCCAAAGAAGCAAGCGATGTTGATGGTTCCCAGCACAAGCAGCACTTTCCACTCGCTTTTTTTCGGGAAAGACGGTTTTATTGCCAATAATAACAAACCTGCTGGTAATGCTCTTAGCGCGCCCAGCAAAACTGGGGGCCAGTCTGGTACCGTAAATTGTGTTACCGCGTAAGTGGTTCCCCAGAAAAAGGCAGGGATCATTGCAAGTAGAATATTCATGTTAAATATCTTTACATTGAGGTAATTGACTATAAAGGTATAGACAAGGTTGCTTTTTGTAAAGTATCTTTATGTTAAAATAAATATTAAGCAATACTTGGAGAGAAGTAATGGACGCTATTGATAAAGTGGTAGAGCAGTGGGCTAAAGAAAAGCCAGACCTCGACACAAAACCGATGGCAATAATGGGGCGGCTAATGAGGATCGCCAAGCATATGGAAGCTCGCGTTGCCGAGTTGCACAAGAAGTATGATCTTAAAATGGGTGAATTCGATGTTTTGACTACCTTACGTCGAGCTGGCTCGCCATATTGTCTTACTCCCTCTGAACTGATTGCGTCGATGATGCTTACCTCGGGAGCAATGACGAACCGCTTAGATAAGCTGGAACAGAAAGGGTTCATAACGAGAACACACAGCAAAGAAGATCGACGCAGTGTTACGGTTGAGTTGACCGATAAAGGTTTAATGCTAATCGATAAGTTAATCCTAGAACATGTTGAAGTTCAGCAGGCGCTGATTCAGGCCTTGGCAAGCGATGAGAAAGAGCAGATTAACCAAGCGTTAAAGCTGTTATTGCCCCAATTCGAGTGATGCATGTCAGAGTCAAAGTGAAACCAGAAAAGAGAGAAGTGTAAACATTGCAGTGACTAAAAATTCGCACCTTTTTCAACCTCGGGCTATATAAAAAGAAGTAGGCCGAAAAAAGGAAGCAATATGCGAGCACTATCTGAATGGCTAAAGGACTATGGTGAGAGCCATCAAAACCCAATTAATCAAAAAATCCACACTGTTGCCGTTCCGGGTATTTATCTTTCTATCGTCGGACTCATCTGGTCAATCCCTCAAATCCCCATTCTTGGTTTCGAGCTTAATTGGGTCTGGTTAGCTGTCGTGCCCGTGTGGGCCTTCTATTATCGTCTTTCTCTCAGCGTTTTTATGATGATGCTAGGTTACACGCTAGCGTGCATTAGCCTGATCTGGTCATTGGAAATACTGGCGCTTCCGGTGTTACATATTTCCATGCTTTTATTTGGCGTGTTATGGATATTGCAGTTCATTGGTCACAAAATTGAGGGTAAAAAGCCTTCTTTTTTTGAAGACTTTCAGTTTCTGTTGATTGGTCCAATTTGGGTGTTTAGAAAGCATTAACACTGTTCCTTTACACTATTAGGACGTTCTCAAAACTATCTGCCGCCTGAACAACCTGTCATTCTCGTAAACTCAGTATTTTGAGGTTATTTGGAGATATACTTACCTAACCGCGATTAGGTGATATCAACCTTTGTCCAAGCACTCACTTCTGATTCACACTATGATTAACGTGCGACGAAAGCATTTAACCGTAATGTTTATTCTGAGTGACATTGTCACTTTTAGAGGGGGGAGAAATGTACAACCGCGAACACAAGTACGTTTATTGGCGAGAAGAACGTAAGAAAGGTAAGTGGCATTACATCATGAAATCATTTTTTATGATTTTCTGTACATTATTGCTCGGTAAAGTTATAGGGTTGTTTATCTTTGGGGAGCTGCATTCATTTAATGACATATTCGAGCAGCTACCCGCGGATTTTTTTATCATGATGATCGTTGGTTTCCCTATCAGTGTTATCGGGTGGCATCACGAGGAATCAAAGTTTTTCCGAGCGTTACGACGTAGAGAGAAACAATTGAAAAATGAAGGTAACAATAAATCCAAGCCAAATTAACCACTTGATCCACAGGCTGCCAATATATACCCCAAACATCTTAGATTATTTGGATATCGATTTTCTCGTTGGCTAGAATTAAGACATCTGCTCTAACTGTTTCTGATATTTTTGCTCTAGTGATTCATTTCCTGCCGCACGCTCTAATAGAATCATTAGTTGTAAAGAGGGTTTCTTGATGCCATACGTTTGGTTAAATCTCAGCAATCTTATTCTTGCGTCAGTGTAGTTCCCTTCCTCAATCTCTAGCTTAGCAAGTTGTAGAATAGAACTGGGCCTGTGGGGATCGTGGTCAATCGCGCGAGCGAAGTAGTATTGTGCTTTATCTCTATTTTGCGATTTTAATGCGCAAAATGCGGCATTTTCGTAGCTGGCAGGAATGAGATAGTAGTAGGGTTGTTTAATCGCACGATTAAACATTTGATCTGCTTTTTGGAAGTCGCCTCGTTTGCAAAGGAAGGTACCATAATTATTTAGTACGTTGCCGTTTTTAGCGTGTTGGCGTAACGAGCGTTTATACATTTTTTCGGCTTTGGAATCTTCACCAACGGTTTCGTAGTAATGAGCCATGGATAATTGAGCTCGATAGTACTGTGGCGCGTGAGTTAAAGCTTGCTGTAGATTGTCATGAGCGCGAACCATATTACCACCCTCTAAGTAGCCAAGGCCAAGAGCGATACGTGACTCTGCCATTTCCACCGGATCCGCTTTTGCTATGAGACCGCCATCTTTGTTTACAGTGACGCAGCCTACGAGTGCAACTTGAGATATCAATATAAGTGCACTTAGCTTAATTGTTTTCATTCTTCGTCCCTACATCCCTGAATCTCACAGCATAATATGAATTACCCAGCAAAAGCCCATGGAGGAAAAATTACTATGCGATCAGGTTTGCAAACTAGTATAAAAAAGCCGCGATATGGCGGCTTAGTTCACATGCTTAGTAAAGCTCTAATCGTCTTTAGTGAAAGCCTCCTCACTAAAGTGGTCAAGGTCGTAAGGGGTTTGTTGGTAAACGCAGTAGTTAAGCCAATTTAAGAACAATAAATGTCCGTGACTTCTCCAACTCGCAATCGGAGGGTTATCTGGATTGTTATTCTGATAATAATTGACCGGAATAGCGGGTTCCATGCCTTCACTCAAATCGCGAACATATTCGTTGTGCAATGTGAGAGAGTCGTACTCGGGATGGCCGGTAACAAACACATTTCGCTTGTCTTTTGTTGTCGCTAAATAAACACCCGCGACATCTGACGTCGCGAGAATATCCAGATCGGTATGCTCTTCTAAAAAGTGCGGTGAAAAGTCAGCATAACGTGAGTGAGGCGCTAAGAAAGAGTCGTCAAAACCACGCAAAATAGGATGGAATTGATTGTGAATTTGGTGATGATAGACGCCAGACAATTTCTCTTTACGTGTTTTTTTTGGAAGATCGTAAAGTAATTTTAAGCCTGCTTGAGCTGCCCAGCACACATACAGAGTGGACGTTACATGATCCTTTGCCCACTCCATAATCGTTTTAAGGTGGTCCCAATAGATAACGTCTTCAAACTGAACTAATCCAAGCGGTGCTCCGGTGATGATCATACCGTCGAAGTTTTTACCCTTTACCATTTCAAATTGTCGATAAAAAGTATCCAAGTGTTCGGTTGGCGTGTTTTTACTTGGACGGTTGTCAATGCGAAGCAGTTCGACGTTTACTTGCAGTGGGCTGTTTGAGAGTAGGCGTAGAAACTGAGTTTCAGTTTCTATTTTTTTTGGCATCAAATTCAAGATCAGGACTCGCAAAGGTCGTATTTCCTGACTCGCGGCACGCGTCTCACTCATGACGAAGATGTTTTCTGTCCTTAGTACATCAGTAGCTGGTAATTGGTCTGGAATTCTAATTGGCACGACTTTCTCTCCCTAAGTCCCTAAGTGAAGTTATTGTAGACGTCTATACTTCTAAAACTAACTTAATTAAGTTTAGATGTCGACACGAAATATGACTTTTAAATCGGGTCTTGATGCTATTAGGCTTCACCGTCCATGCGTGGTCATATGATTGTGATTAGAGCAGAGTTTCTGGTCAGATTTGTTTGAAAAGCCGTGAGTACTATTTGATGGTGGTTATGAGATCAAGTTAGTATACAAACGTGACTTAAATAGCAACCTAGTCCCTCATTCATGAACCATAATAAGAAATAGTCAGCGCATGAGTGTGCGCACATATAAATATCAGTCAACATCGTCAGTGGAGGACATTATGTTCGGTATTTTTAAGAGAAAAACAAAAATTCAGAGCATCGCTCAAGAGGTTCCTAATGTGCTACTGCGCTCGTTTGGCGATAAAGACACTTATGCGCCGAAAGAGATTGATCAAGCCCTTAAGGAGCTTGGTTATGATAAGAGTAAGGATCTGAGTCATTATCAGTATGCGTATGGAATGTTCGCCAATGAAGCATTTTACGTGCAGCTAGGGTTGACGGATGAGTTAGGTAACTATGGTCACTTTCAACGTGAAGTGGGTAAGATGTTGCTCAATACACCAGAGCCGATTGATATGCACATCTATTTTGCTATTTCTCAACAATACCAGAAAGTGGGTCACGCTCCATCTCGTCGAGGACTAGGAGAAGGCGATGGCGCTTAGTCACTAATATCGGTGTAGCATCATGAGATGAGTTGGGTATAATGCGCGGCTTAATATCCTGACATATTGTCGGTTACCATTTCCGTTGAGCGTTGATGCCTTATGTTCAAAATGCTTGTCTCTATGCCGCCGATGATGGCGTTATCGATAGCAATTGTGTGTGAAGTTATTGCTACTTCCTATATTCCCAAAACAGAGCAATTTACAAAAATAATGCCAAGTACGATTGTATTGGTTGGCTACAGCATTGCTTTCTTTTTATTATCTGTAACGATGAAAACGATGCCTGTCGGTGTCGTATATGCGATATGGAGTGGGGCTGGGATTGTGCTTATCGCGACCGTTGGTTACTTTGTTTATGGGCAGCGGCTTGATTTACCAGCGTTGGTTGGAATTGGGTTTATTATCATGGGAGTAACGATAGTGAACCTGTTATCAAAAACAGTTGGACACGGATAGCGGTGTTTAAGTAAATAGAGGACTTCTTTCCTACTGGATATATATCATACGCTGTGTTCGCATTGTTCTGCCTGTAATAAGCGATTGCACTCCGAATCTTGACCTTATCCCAAGGTTAAGGCCTAGATTAACTTGAAACTGTCTTATTTACTTAAATTCATTGCGGTTTTTTTTCTGATTATTTTTGTGATGGCGGCTCTTTGGGGATAAAAATTTAGCGAGGCTGATACTAAATTCAAGATCTGGAAAGCACTCGGTTATATCTATCCCAACTTTCACAAAGAGAGTAGATCAATTGCTCCAATCGATGTTACCGTGGCCGTTCATTTTTTGCCGCTTTTACATTTTCTACATATTCCTGCAAGGTTCTTATTGTGTAGTGTGTCGAAGAACTATCAAACCCGCGCGCTTTAATTTATGCAGTAAGCGCTATCAATGATAGAAAGCTTAACCAATTATCATTACTTTTTAATTACTTATAATAGATGGGCACATCTGACGATACTCACATGAATAAATACAAAATGCCTAAATTTAAGGCTGAATTTCTATTGCCTCGTTATTGGGGAACCTTATCCATCATTGGAATGATGTACCTACTCAGTCTCCTTCCTTTCAAAATTCAATTAGCATTGGGTCGTGGTATCGGTCGTTTAGCCATGCGTATCATGAAAAAGCGTCAAGTTACGATCAGGCGTAACCTTGAGCTCTGTTTTCCAACCATGAAAGAAAGCCAACGCGAGGCGATTTTAAGAGACAACATCGACAACACCGGCATCGCGTTGTTTGAAACAGCAATGGCATGGTTTTGGCCCGACAAAAGAGTCAATAAACACGTTACGATTGAAGGGATGGAACACTTAGAAGCGTTAGAGAAGTCGGGTAGAGGCGTGTTAATGCTTGCTGTCCATTCTATGAATTTAGAGCTAGGTGCTCGTGCGTTTGGCATTAAAAAGTCAGGGACGGGGGTTTATCGCGCCAACAACAATCCGTGTTTCGATTACTTTCAATACAAAGGGCGTTCACGTTCTAACCGTACTCTGATCGATCGTAAAAACGTTAAAGCCATGCTGAAGACACTGAAATCAGGCGGGCGTGTTTGGTACGCACCCGATCATGATTATGGCGCTAGACGTTCAACGTTTGCTCCTCTGTTTGCTGTTAAGAATGCTTGTACAACAACAGGCACCAGTATACTAGTTGATGCAACGGATTGCGCGATTGTACCTTTTACTATGGTAAGAGGCGAGAATGGGCATTATACATTGACCATTAGTGCGCCCGTTGACGGTTTTCCAAAAAATGACCTTAAGGGCGCTGCGATTTTTGTCAACAAAATAGTGGAATCGTCGATTATGGCTAGCCCGAGCCAATATATGTGGCTACATCGCCGTTTTAAAACGAGACCGGACGGTGAAAACTGCCTGTATAAACCCAAATTGCTCCCCGCACTGGCGCAATAAATAATAAATACAGAAAAGCCCAAGGAGGAGATGCCTTGGGCTTTTTATTCCTATTTAATCAAATAGTTACATCCAGTTCTCGCTGTTTTCTATCACGATAAAAAAGTGTTCGATTGATAGAGAACCTGCTTTCAATTGTTTCCGAATTTATAGGTAACGACTTCTTAAGTGGGCTTGGAAGTGTTGCGCATTGAGCGTCTCCGCCGTCGCTTGCTTCACCAGTTCATCCGTTGTTAGCAAACTTCCTTTGCTCCAAATTTTCTCTGAAAGCCAAGTAAAGATCGGACTTAAATCTCCACTGCAAATAGCTGCGTCAACATTAACCGTTTTACCCATAGCCGCCATAAACTGAGCCGCGTACATCGCACCGAGGGTGTAGCTCGGGAAGTAACCAAATGCTCCGTCCGTCCAGTGAATATCCTGCATACAACCGTCTCTGAAATTACTTTCTGTTGCTAGGCCTAAGTAGGCTTTCATCTTTTCGTTCCACAGCTCAGGCACGTCGGTATGCTTGATCACTCCATTCATTAGGTCGCGTTCTATTTCATAGCGAAGAATAACGTGTGCAGGGTAGGTCAACTCATCAGCGTCTACACGGATAAAGCCTCTTTCTACATGTGTATAGATATTAGTTAGGTTTGCTTGTGAAAACTCGTTGCCTACAAAATGGCTCGATGTAAGCTTAGCAAGATGTTCAATAAACGCGCGGTTTCGACCAATTTGCATTTCAAAGAATAAAGACTGCGATTCATGAATACCCATTGAGCGAGCCTTACCTGCAGGCGTTCCCGCGAAATCTTTTGGTAATCCTTGCTCATAGCGAGCATGACCCGTTTCGTGAACGATACCCATTAATGATTGTACAAATTCACTTTCATCATAACGAGTCGTGATGCGTACGTCTGTCGGTACTCCGCCACAAAATGGGTGGACACTCTCATCAAGTCGACCATGCTCAAAATCAAATTGGAGTAAGTTCATGACTTCTAAGCCAAGTTTTTTCTGTTTTTCAGCCGGATAATGACCATTAGGAAGCAAGGTATGATTTGATCTCTGTTTTTCAATCGCCTCATCAATCAGTGATGGAAGCCATGTTTTTACGTCAGAAAAAAGCTGATCTAATGAAGCCGAATCCGTTCCTGGTTCATAAATGTCTAGCATAGCGTCGTAGGGCGTTGTGCCATTGGCTTCTGACCGAATTTGAGCCTCTTCTTGCGAAAGTTTGACGACTTCGGCCCAATTTTTTTCAAACCCTAGCCAGTCATTTTTTTTACGTTGTGTACGCCATGCATGCTCGCACTTTGATCCTGCGAGAGACTGAGCTTGCACTAACGATTCAGGTAATAGATTTGCTTGTTGCCATCCACGTTTCATTTCACGCAGAACGGCTGTTTCGTTGGCTGATAATGTTTCTTCTTCTGCTTGGTCGAAGAGATCACTAAGGTGTGGTTGAGTCATGAGAGAGTGGATATGTACGTCGAGTTCAGCCATTGCATTGGAGCGGGCTTGCGCACCTCCCGAAGGCATAACGGCAGCTTGATCCCAGCCAATAATGGCAGACAGATGGTCAAAATTGGCGACTTTTTTTGAATGTTCGACGAGTTTTGTAAATGCATTCATGTGACTACTCTTATTTCTTGTTTTCCTAACCCCTCTAACCGGCCACTAAATACTATTAAGGGGGCACTCAAGTTTCTTTTAGGTTGCGTTATCTAATTTACTAATTATTAACAAATAATGATGTATCATTCTCCACAGATTCATCCAGTTGTATAGATCTCATAAAAAAGAAGCTTGCGAATAACTTAGATTGACGGTATTGGTATCCGATTACCAATCAATGATCACAATAATATGGATATTTTAAATTTTGAGGCATTTCTAATTGCCATCACAATTTTAACGCTGACCCCAGGCTTAGATACGGCTTTAGTTATTCGTAATACCAGTCGAGCTGGCTTAAAAGATGGCTGTACGACCAGTTTAGGTATTTGCTTTGGTTTGTTTGTGCATGCGTTCTTTTCAGCGGTAGGGATTGCAGCGCTCCTCGCTCAATCGGCCGAATTGTTCCAAATCGTCAAAATGATTGGTGCAGCGTATCTTATCTGGTTAGGCTTAAGCAGCTTAAAGACACTGATGTCACCGAATAAAGGTATATCAGTGACAGATCAAATCCATGAGGTTTTTAATGGTAAACGTTCGTTCAGAGAGGGGTTTCTATCGAATGTATTGAACCCTAAAACCGCGGTATTTTACTTGGCTTTCCTACCGCAGTTTGTAAACCCAGAAGGGTCGCCTTTGCTGCAATCAATGATGATGGCGTCTGTTCATTTTATCATTGCGATGGTCTGGCAATGTAGCCTAGCGGGAGCATTAAACTCAGCGAAAAACTTACTAAAAAACGCCAGATTTATGAAATGGATGGAAGGGACGACCGGTGCTGTTTTAGTCGCGTTAGGCGTTAAGCTACTTATTGAAAAGCCCGAGGTTTAACTGCGGGCTTTGTTTTTTTACAGCTTCCAACTTGTTTGAATAGCAGCCAGTAACAACTCGTTATTGAATTACACTTTCACTGCGTCAATGTCATCAGGTTGAGTCGATGGACTGAAGAACAGCTTTGTTTCTGCCAACACGACGTGACGTAGAGCGATCAAACCAATGAGGTTAGGAATCGCCATTAGGCCATTTACGATATCAGCCAACAGCCAGATCATATCCAAGTGGAGGAATGCGCCTGAAGCAACCAAACCAACAAAGATTAGCTTATATGGAAGCACAGCTTTGGTACCAAAAAGGAAGACCACGCAACGTTCACCGTAGTAGTTCCAACCAAGAATGGTCGTAAACGCGAAGAACATGAGGCCGATAGACACCAGCATTGGTCCAAATGTGTCGGCGTTTAGGCCAACCGCAAACGCATGAGTCGTCATTGCTGCACCGGCGAAGTCACTTTGCCATGCACCTGTCAGGATTAAAGCAAGACCCGTCATCGTACAAATGATAATGGTATCGAAGAAAGTACCCGTCATTGAAATCAGACCTTGTTTTACGCAAGAATCTGTTTTCGCTGCCGCCGCCGCCATTGGTGCACTACCCAAACCGGATTCGTTTGAGAACACGCCACGTGCAATCCCCGATTGGATAGCCAACATGATGCTTGCGCCCAAGAAGCCACCTGTCGCTGCCGAGGATGTGAATGCAGATACCAATACCAACTCAACGGCGTTTAGCAATTGGTCGGCATTCATGATGATCACACTTAAGCACGCCAATACATAGAGCACTGCCATTGTTGGGACCACTTTACCTGCCACGTTTGCAATTGACTTAATACCACCTAAGGTAACAACTGCCACCAAAAAAGTGAGTACAAACGCAGATAGTTCACGGTCGACACCGAGAGATATCTCACTGGCGTCCAGAATCGCGTTCACCTGTGGAAACGTACCAATACCAAAGCAAGCGACACCCAAAGCAAATACCGCAAACATGATGGCAAGAGCTTTTGAACCAACGCCATATTGCAGGTAGTACATTGGACCGCCGATCATTTGGCCTTTATCGTCAATACGACGGTATTTTACCGCCAACAAGCATTCAGCGTATTTGGTTGCCATTCCAAACAGAGCAGCAAGCCACATCCAAAAAAGGGCACCTGGTCCACCAAGTTTGATTGCAGTTGCAACACCGACAATGTTACCTGTACCGATAGTTGCAGATAGTGCAGTACAAAGTGCTGCAAAGCTAGAAACATCACCTTGTTTATCAGATGATTTATCTTTACTGAATACCATCGCTAACGCAGTAGGGAGGTGTTTAAATTGGATCAAACCTAAGCTAAAAGTAAAGTAAACACCGGTGCCCACAAGCAAAATAAGCAGCGGTGGACCCCAGACAAGGTTATCTATGGTTTGTAGTAAAGATTGTAGGTCGTTCATGATTTCCCCTTAATAAAAACAACTAACTAAGGAGAAGAGGGAAAGGACGAAATCAATGATCTCTAATCGAACTGAGCTATTTATTGAAGGCGGGAGGGCCGAACAAAATAATCAGGTTGTAACTTTCCACTCCTCTGTCCTTTTGCCTGAGAGTTTCACCTTGCATGAGTGCAAGACTTGCTCCTTCGGCGACCGATTTAACGGTTCTCTCCAGAGGTTCCTCCAACAACAGTCCCCGCTACCTAAGTAGCACCTGAAATAGTTAATTCTTCGGCGAGTTATGCTAATCAAATGTTAACTTTTGATTGATAACTACTCTCCTGCAGTCTTCATCGGAACAATTACTCAATCAAATGAGTAAAGGCTAGTTAATGATGCTGGCCATCATTAACGTGTGAACTTTATCATGTTTTTGGGCTATTTCAACACTCCGTGTTCATTTATTTCCAACGAATTCAACCAAAATGTGGTCGTTTGGGCTGAGTCAGCGCCGATATCAAGGTTATCGGCTGCATAAAGCACTCATTTGGGATAAAAATAACTAAAGAAAAACTTTCATTCCTATGAATGCATTACAGCAGGGCAAAAATAAGTTATTCAGTTAAGACCACAAAATTGCTTAAAAGCGGAGCACTTACTTTAAAATCTACGCTAAGTTGACCTTATGAAGCGTACAAATAGGTTACAATGAATTTTTGCGGGATTGTCTATAGACTTAAGCAAATTTTCACAAATGGACAAGGAGGCTGTATGACCAGATTGTTAGTTATTGCGATGTTGATTGCAGTAGCGTTTGTGCTATTTCGTTATCGAACCAATGAAAAAGTTCAAAAAGCGACCGTCATAACATTAATTGGCGCATTCCTGATTTATACCGCATCGATTATGTTTGCGGAGTTGATTCGCTAGCAAAGCAAAAGCAAAGAACCCTTGGAGTAACAGACGGTGAGTTCTCAGAAAAATATGGAAGAACAAGACGACGTGGTTGTCATTGAAGAACGTGACAAACGCACTCACATCTATATCGCGATTGCTGCGATATTAGGCTTAGCATTTGGAGGTCTTGTCGGTTCCATAGTGACGGCGAATAAGTGGGAATCGACCTACCGCGTTTTAGAAGAAAAATACCAAATACTAACGCAAGATAAACAACAATTAGTTTCTCAAGTTACAGTACGTGAAGAAAGCCTAGATAAAGAACTTCAAGACAAACTAAATGAACTTCTTACAGCGAAAGAAGTAACGCACAAACAAGAGCTCAAGAAACTACAAAAGCAGTTAACTGAACTCGAGAAAGTCAATCTGTCACTGGAATCTCAAGTGAGACAACAGAGAGATAAAATCAATACCACAAAGACTGAAAACGAAAAGCTAAGTCGTCAGACTGATATGCAAGCGACTATTTTTGAGCGTTCACGTGAAGTGTTCCAAAAAGAGCTGAAAGTTTCACAACAGTTAGAGTCTCTCGAGAAAGAGCGTACAAAGTTACTGCCTAAAATAGAGAAGCTGAAAAAAGAGTGCGACGTATTCCTAGAAGGTAAGTCTTGGGATGTAAAATCAGATGCGTGTGATAAGCATGATGAAGCAAACTCGCGTTTAAGTCAGATTGATCAGATGATTGAAGTTTATAAACTTGACCTAAAGCAGATCAAAGCGCTCACAGAAGACATGGGTTTATAAGCAACTCTGGCTTAAGCGAGAACAAAAAAGGGGCTCACTGAGCCCCTTTTTTACGTAAGATTAGATACGTGATGCATCATAACCCGATGCGAGGAGTAATTCTCGTTCACGCTTAATCAGTTGGGCGCGATCTTCAATTAGTTCATTTAATGCCTGAGATGGCCGGCGAGCGAGCGCTTTGAATGATTCAAAAGATTCTGCGTTGTCTATTTCTTCAATCATTGCGCTAATGACGTTGCGGGCTTCACAAGGATTGCTCGTGGTGGTGAAATACTCCACTTGTTTCGCCGCGACTTTCATCTCAGTGAGCAACTCAAGCGGGCTACTTTCTTTAGCCACCGCCATGTAGTTATCCAAGACGCGCTTGGCGTACAGAAGTTCTTGAAGAGGGATATCGCGTCCACTTTCGATGAGGGAGTCACTAAGGATCATACTTGAGCTCATGGGCATTCCTTTATTTTTCATACAGCCGCTGGTGTTTACTCGAGTCTAATTTATTGACGTCTGAATGGGAATGGTTGAGAAGCAATTCAAACGATATCGTAATGCAATGGGTCGGAGAACGGACTTACCCCCTGCAACTTAGGTCTCTAAACTCCAATGGTATTCATGTACTGGCATGAGCTGAGGTCATGTTATATCAGCGAATAAAAGGGGGTTAATTAGTCTGTTTCGAAGAGTACCAGTTGTTTTGATACGCTTTAGAAGCAAATAGCGCGTGAGCTTTGGCTCTTTCAATTACAGATTCATCGACGTCCAATGGCTTCATTGTTTGGTTTTTAAAGTCATACTCCAAGGTCGACACTTTTCCGCCCGGAGAAAGTACAACCAAGTTATCGCGCGTTAAATAACCAAAGTTTTTGTCGTATTGCATCATTGCTCGCTCATCCTCCCTAGCTATTGATTTGGTTAAATCGCGGCCAGTCATTGGCGTTTTCGCATCGATACCAATTAAAGAAAGCAGCGTTGGCGGCATATCTATATTGCTTGCAATACGGTCATCTTTGCGTGGCTGAATGTCTTTACCAATGATCAACGCAGGGATGTGGAAGTGCTTAACTGGAACAAGGCTAGCGCCAGAAGCACGAGCGTCATGGTCCGCAATCACAATAAAAATAGTGTCATCCCAGTAGGAGGATTGCTTTGCGTTGTCGAAGAAGGTGCCCAGAGCGTAATCTGAATACTTCACGGCGTTGTTACGAGTCATGTACTTTGCATCGTACTGATCGATTTTACCTTGGGGGTATTCGTATGGACTATGGTTGCTGGATGTAAATACTAAGCTGAAGAATGGTTTGTCGCTTTTTGAAAGGCGGTTAAACTCTTCATCCGCCTTGTTATAAAGATCTTCATCACTTACCCCCCAAGAGCCAACAAAGTTTGGTTTTGGGTAATCTTTTTCTTCCACAATTTGGTCAAAGCCATTGCCAAAGAAAAAGGTCTTCATATTGTCGAAGTTGGCCTCGCCACCGTAAATAAACCCGGTTTGATAACCTTGCTCTTTCAGTAGCTGGGCAATGGTGAAGAAGCCGGTCTGACTTTTGCTCAGCTTTACAACTGCACGAGAAGGCGACGGTGGAAAGCCCGTTGTCACGGCTTCAATGCCCCGCACAGAACGCGTACCTGTGGCGTACATTTGGGTGAATTGCCAGCCTTCTGCCATTAACTCATCAAGATTGGGTGTAAGTGGTAAGCCTCCTAAAGAACCAATAAATTGTGCGCCTAAGCTCTCTTGTAGCAAAATCACCAAGTTTTTCGGCTTACCTTGATATATCGCGGGGTTACTGTTCATCGTTGGTAACCAAGTCAGGTCAAAGTCTGATTTAGTTGAAGAGGCTCGCACTAACTCCAACATCTTTTGGTTGTCCATCTTGCCGTAAAACTGTTCAGCGCTTTTTTCTGACTTCATGTTATTTATGGCAAACAATAATGAATATGAAGAGTTGAGTGCTAGGTCATTTAATAATGGATCGTTGGAAAATGCCACCATTGCAGGGTTGAGTGGACGATGACCTAGTGATGATCGCGCACCAGTAACGCCAAGAAGAACAACAAATATTGCTAATAGTGGACGCCATTTCCAGTTGACCTGTTGTGCGCGGTCGGTCAGTTTTTTGCTCCATTTCCAACCAAGAAAAAGTGTTAAAACCGTACCTATACCACCAATAAAAAGCGCTGGTTTGTAACCAGCCCAAAGCATACTCATTACTTCTTTAGGGTAGATTAGATACTCAACGAATAGGCGATTTGGACGTAAGTCGTACTCCTGAATGAATGGTGCAGTCGCGAGTTCCATATACACAATCAGCCAAAGTCCAGCAACCATCCAAAGGCGTAGAAGCCACTTCCAACATCCGCCAATCTTCTTATTTAATGGCAAAAGGGCTGAAAGGAGAGCAGGCAAAATAAATAACCAGCACAATGTAGCAACATCGACACGAATACCTTGAGCGAGTATATAAAAGAAGTCATTTAAAGTATCAATTCGTTCAAGTTGCCACGAAGCGAGAACAATGCGTGAAGCAGATAAAAAAACGAGTGAAAACAAGGAAAAAACAACAATAGGCTGTAATGGTCCCCAAATGGATCTCTTTGGCACGTTACTCATAGTTATTCGAATAATTTTGTTATCTTGTGTTGTTTTTAACAAAGCAAGCGTGAAATAAACGTGAATTATAATGTGGGGCTACTCATCAACGAGGAAAGGTGGTTAGGTAATGCCTTGCATCATCTTTCGATCCGTTTTGGGAAAAGCAACGACAAAGGTATTCATCTCATTTTCTCTTAGGGCGAGCTCAATGGTTGCACTATGGAGTGTTGCTATGTCTTTGCAAATCGACATGCCTAAACCTGCACCGTCTCCTGTTTCAGAGTGGCCGCGGTAGAACTGCTCAAAAAGCCGCTCTCTTGTTTCTGGTGGTATCTCTGGGCCAGTATCCGAAATTAGGACTTTGATGGTATTTTGATTTTGAATCATACTCACAAGGATTTCACTTCCATTTCCTGAATACCGAATCGCATTGTCAATTAAATTGCGGAACAAAACCTCTAACAACATGCGATCTCCCGCCAACTGTGCTTGAGAAGGCAAGAGACTGATATCTTGATTTTGCCTCAACGCCAGTGGGGCTAAGTCGGCAATCACGGTTTGTAGTAACGGTGTTAACTCTATGCTGTCAAATCCGCGTTCTGAGAAGCTTTCAACTTTCGCCAGTGTTAGCAGTTGATGAATTAGACGGTCTGTTCGGTCAATGCCTTGTAGTATGTTGTGTAGGTCGCCGCGCAGCTGCTCGGGGTCATTACTTTCAAGTGCGTTTTCTATATTGAGACGAAGTATGGTCAGTGGCGTTTTTAGCTCGTGTGCGGCCGCTCGAGTAAAACGCTTTTCACGTTGCCACGCTAATTCAAGCTCAGAAAGTAATGCGTTTAATGCTTTAATCAGTGGGGCAAGCTCAATGGTGTTGTCTGTAACATGAATGCGATCTAAGCGATGTACATGACGCTGAGTAATGGCGCTCTGAAGCGCTTTGATAGGACGAAAATATCTATCGATTAACCAAAAGAGTAAGAGCAGGAGGGTCGGCAACAGTAGAAGTTGCTCTATTGAGGTAGACAGTGCGATCTCATGGATTATCTCTTGTCTGATTTCTTGTTTCTCGGCCACAACAACAAACTCGTTTTGGTACGTTGTTCGTGGCAAAGAAAGTTGAAACGTGCGCCACTGAACGCCATTTTTAATTACGTTTGCATAGCCATTATTTTGGAAGGATGACGAAAGGGGCTGTAGAGACGGAGATGAACTCCAGAATAGCTTATTGTTACGATAAAATTGGAAAACTAGGTTTTGTTCGTAAGGGTGGCCGAACTTTGTCGCTTGGTCATCATCCGACTTAGCTAACAATTCAATATTTTTCATCCACTGGTCAAACAGTTCTTTATGGTTAGCGAGAGTGTTTTCTTGGGTTGAAATAGAGAGCGTAAGCAACATCAATTTAGCGGATTGTCCAAGCCTTGCATCATAAACTTCTTCCACCTCGTGTTTGGCGGATTGAAAACTAAAATATAGCGAGATAAGTAAGAGTACACTCACCAATATGCCGACGGATAAAGTGAGTTGACGTTTAATCGAGTACGGTTTTTTATTTCTCAAGAATATACCCTACACCACGAATATTTTTTATGATCACATTGGGTGCTTTTTTGCGCAGGTTGTGAATGTGAACTTCTATAGCATTATCGCTTGAACCTTCATCCCAGCCATGCAGTGTCTGTTGCAATTGCTCTTTACTTTGTACACGTCCGGCATTAGTGATCAAATTGGTCAGGATCTTGAATTCGTTGCGTGTCAGTTTAAGCGGGGCATTATCGTATCGAATGCTTTGCTCGGATAAAGACAGAGACAGTAATCCGATCTGAATAACTTCTTCCGCGCTACCGGATTGACGGCGAATCAATACGCGTAATCTTGCGAGTAATTCTTCTAGTGCAAAAGGTTTGCCCAGATAGTCATCTGCACCACCGTCTAACCCTTGTACACGGTCACGTATGTCGTCTCGTGCCGTGAGTATCATCACGGGAAGATTGAAGCCTCCTTTTCGAATATTCCGTAAAACTTCTAACCCATCAATGTCGGGTAGGGAGAGATCCAAAATTACAGCGGTAAATATTTCAGTTTTTAGTGCGCTTGTCACACCAGCGCCTTTTTCAACCCAATCCACAGTTAATCCATGGCGACTTAATGACGTCACCATGGATTGACCGAGTAATTTGTCATCTTCTACAAGTAATAAGCGCATCGGTTACTTTAATCTCCCAAGAGTCGCTTCGATTTCCATTTTTCTGCCCTTATCGGCGATAGGACGGTCTGGGCGTGGTGATGCTTGTTTGGCGCGGGTGAGATACACTTTCGCCTCTTTATCGCGACCTTCTTCTATAAGGAAGTCACCATAAAAATAGTTCGGATCGATACCTTTTGGGTTGATCTCTAACGCTTTTTTTAACATTTCTTCGGCTTTTTCATCATCGCCAAAGGCAAGTGGCCATCCTGGGACTTTGTAATACAGAGAGCCTAAGCTCGTGTATGCTGAACCATCAAGCGCACGCGGAGAGGATGCAATCACACTTTCTAACAGAGATTTCGCTTCTTTGGCTAAAGAGAGTGCGCCTAGACCTCCTTGAGCGCCAGCAAGTGATGCTTTATTGATCGCAAGCCAAATCGTGAGTTCTGGGCTACCTGGTTCTCGATCAAGATAGATGCTGGTTTTTGCAATGGCGCGATGAAAGCATTGCTCCTTCTCATCGCTGTCGAACGTGTTGTATTGACATTCAGCCCATTTTTTTTGAACGTCTTGAATTGGAGTGTTGCGCGCCAACGCTGCTGTTGAAACGAGCATTGAACAAGTTATCACAGTGCAAAATAGTAGTTTGGTATTCATCGTGAGTATCCTCTCAGTGACTGACTCGGTTTACATATTGTTGAATGGTCTCTTGTTGCTTGCGAATTGCAGAAGAGACAGCGTCGGGAAACAGTTGATTGATGCGAGCGAATAATTTTTCTGGCCAACCTATCCATTTTGCAGAAATTTCTTTTTCCAACATGGTCACAACGTGTTGCGCGACGACCTCGGGTGAGTCAGTTTTATTACCCAATTGTCGATTCATCTGATTGACGGCATCGCTATTCAGTGAGGTTGCTGTTGCTCTTGGTGCCAAATACAGCGCACGGATTCCGGTTGCGAACAGCTCTCTGTCGAGCGATTCGGTAAAACGGTGCAACCCCGCTTTTGCCGCGCAATAGGAGGTATAGCCTGGGTAGCCAATTGAGCCGAAAGTCGAACCAATATTGAGAATCACCCCAGGCTGTTTTAACCACGTCAACGCCGATTGGCATAGCAGCATCGGCGCAACGAGATTGAGTTGGATTTCGTCTGCAATCTGCGTTGGTCGCTTGTGGCTTAACAACGAGAAATCGTTGCTGCCTGCGTTGTTAATCAATGCGTCCACTTTTTGATGTTGGCGCGCTCGATCTTTAATCGCTGTTAATCCTTCTGATGAGGTGATGTCTGCAATGACCAGGTTATGGCGTTCTGGATTCGACAGTTCACGCTGTAGTGTTTGCAAGCTATCTTCGCTTCGCCCAACAAGAATGAGGCTGGCACCGCGTTTTGCTAACTCTTGCGCGATGGCTTGCCCAATTCCGCCCGTTGCGCCTGTTAGTAGAATGGTGCTGTTATTTATAAACATGCATTACCTCATGCTGTTTGTTGAGTAGAGAATGAGGGCAGAGTATGTAGCATCTGTCCGTAGAGATGAAACACCATGTTGGCGGCATTAATAATGACTTGTTGGTCTTCCACTTTGGTAACGTTATTCATCAGTGATTTAAAAAATTGCAGATGCTCTTGGTCTAACACGCTGTGTGAAACTAGGTAAGTCATTGCTGACGGCGGTAGGCTTAGCGTTGACTGGATTTTTTCTGCCATTTGGCCACCAATGCCGACGCTGGTGCCTTCTAATACCCACACCATGCCAAACAGCGCGAGTGGGTTGTGGCGGTCAATGTTGTGGTAAAGATAGGAAACCATCAATTCAATAGGCGCACCGACTTGGCCTACATCTTTGCTATTGCGCACCGCATCGGCATCGCCGCCGCACGCTTTGATGTCGTTCAAAATCCATTCTTGATGGCCCTTCTCTTCATTGATGTATTCCGCAATGGCTTCTCGAACCCATTCATATTCAGATGATAAACGACTGCCGCACGCCATCAGCAAGGGAACGGTGTGCTTAACGTGATGGTAAGCTTGAGTCAAAAAAGCGATATACATCAGTGTTGAAATCTTACCTTGTTCTACGTCGGCAATCACTGGTGCCGATAACATGGCTTGTTGAGCTGCGGCAGTGCTTTGTTTGAGTTGTTCGAAAAATAAAGTCATAACCTTCTCCTTAAGAAGCCATTAACTAAGATGCAGTTTGGAAAGATGTAATGTGTTGCTGAAAGGGCAAATCGATGCGTTGGAGCTTTTGCGCTTGCAGCGTTAATTCAGGCGTTGTGCTCGTTAATAACTGAGCCACATCATGTTCGATTTGATTTCGTTTGAGCTTGCCGTTATCCGTGTACCAACCAGAGATGGTTCGTGGGTTGTCAAGCAGCAATAAGGTTCGGATTTGAGCGTAATCGGGTAGGGTGCTATTTAAAGCACGAACTTTCTCTTCAACGTGTTCGTTGTTCGTCACGACTGCGCACAATGCTTGTTGGCTATCACCCGTAACGATAAGTGGCGTCATCGGCAAAAACGCCAACGCTTCTGATTCAATCCACTCCGGTGAGACATTTCTGCCATACGCGGTGACGATAAGGTTCTTCTTGCGTCCTGAGAGAGTGACAAAGCCTTGCGCATCAATTTGGGCTAAGTCGCCAGTTGCTAACCATTCTTGAGTAAACGGCTCATTCAAATAACCAAGAGCAACGTTGCCTTTGACGAGCAGTTCACCATCTTCCGCGATATGAAGTTGAGTATGAGGAAGTGGTTTTCCACAGGAGCCAGGTTTGAATGCGGCAGGTGTGTTCAAACAAACAACGGAGCCACATTCAGACAGTCCGTATCCTTCAAATGCTGGAATATTAAGTGCGCGTGCAGCGTTAATCAGCTGCGACGATATTCTTGCGCCGCCAACAGCGACGAACTTGAGTGACTCGACAAGCGACGACTTTTGCTTCGCGATCTGGATGAGGGCGAGTAACAACGCAGGCGTCAGGACCAAGCTTTCTGGTTTTATGGTGGTTAAAGCTTGTGCAAATAAACGTGGTTCGAAATGGCTTGAACCAAGTAATCCCGTTTTCTGTCCAGGCAAGATATACGACTTAACCCCCAACAGTAGTGGTACATATATACCAGTAATGTTTTCCAGTAGCGTAGAAAGAGGCAGTAACACCAAGTGTGAGTGAGCTGTACCATTGACAGCGTCAGAAAGTGATTTAGCCACTAAGCAAAGATGGTCATTGCTTAAGCACACACCTTTGGGCTGGCCGGTGGATCCCGAAGTAAACGTAATCTTCCCTGTCTTGGGCAGGAAAGTCACTTGCTCTTTAGATTGTCTGCGAAGTAAAGGTAAATTAGCGATTGAGACCTTGCTGTCTTGTACGGTAGAACGCCATTTTGGGTGAGATGACAACCAGTTTTGCCAATCGCCAATCAACGTATCTACGCCGGATTGATTTAGCGTATGCTCGATTTGAGCATCAGAAAAGAAAGTCGGGATAGGCACGACCACAATATTAGCTGCCATTGCGGCTAAATCGACAATTGCCCAGTTAACGCTATTTTCTGCACGTAGAGCGAATGCCTTGATGTTTTGCGTCATGAGCTCTGAAGCGACTTGTTCGATTTTGTTGAGTAATTCAAAGTAAGTGAGTTCAACCGCTTGGCCAGCGTCATCGACACCTATCAAAGCAGCATGATTTGGGGTAGCGTTTGCCCATTTAACAATACTATCAAGGAGAATATTCATACGTTACCTACGCTTGCTTATGTTTCTTTTCTTGGACTAATCTTAGGCGCTCAAGGCCTTTAAGCAGATTCCCTGCCAGAACACGAGGTTGATGTTCGTAGTAAGAGCCCCACGTAGACTGTGCATCGGTTACTTTGTTTTGTTCGGCTTGTGCAATGATTTGAGGCTCTAAGCCTAGACGTGTCATCATGGCATGTAGCGGGTCGGTGGCGGTGAAGATGCACCATTCAAATCCCTGTTCAACTAACATTTCTGCGATGAGGTAAAAGTGCAGCGAAGACATGCCTTTTGCGAAAGAAGCTAAATGACCAAATTCCACCAAGTTCGCACGCGTAACCTCGCAGTTAAAAGCAGAGGAGACAAGTTTATGTGCATCGTCTTCTAAATATTGCTCAAGAAATAAAGGCTGACTTTCAGCGATGCGAAACCCGCATACAGAGATAATATGCTCATCATTGATAAGCGTTAAATACGCTGGCATAAATTGTTTCAGTTCGGCAAAAAATGCTTCTTGATAACGCTGAGAAACATGCTCAATAACATTTTTCCACAATGGGTGTGTGGAGTAGACAATTTCTAGCGTAAACCCCTTTGCTAAATTTGATGCATAGTGTTTCATTAGCGCTTCCTTGTTTTGTCTGTTACCTGTAAGGTAAAGCGCAAAACTTAAGAAACTCTTAAGAAATGAAATTTAAATCGACAATTAAAGCGTTTGAATGTGGGTTGGTGGAGTGCCATTTCGCAAATGGTGAGCGTAGAGAGTGAAAAGAGACAATAAAAGAAGAGCCAACTGATGGTGTCAGTTGGCTCTAACGTTTTTATAAGCAGAATCAGTTGATAGAGTTTACATCGCCGCTTTTTTCGCTTCTTCTACCCATGCATCAAATGTCTTCTGGTTTGCTTTGATCCAACCATTCACGTGAGATTCGATGTCTGCTGAGCTATTTTTACCTTGGCTCATCATCATGTTCTGCGCACTCACATCATTGATGTTAAGTTTGATGATTTCAAACAGCTTAGCTGCTGCTGGATTGTTTTCGGTAAACTCTTTGTTCGCCACGATACTCATCGAGTTCATTTCGAAGCCGTAGTTTTTACCGTTCTTTAAGGTAGTGTCGATGTCTTTACGCTCGCCAGGCAATGAAGAAAATGGCACTTCTAACCAAACTACGTCTTTACCCGGAACCAATACACCACTTACCCAGTACGGTGTCCAAGTGTAGTAAAGAATCGGGTCACCTTTTTTATAGCGAGAAATGGTATCAGCGATGATTGCTGCGTAGTTACCTTGGTTGTGAGTTACGGTGTCACGAAGGCCGAAAGTATCAAGTTGATGCTCAACCACTAATTCACAACCCCAGCCTGGGTTACAACCGGTGAGATCTGCTTTACCATCATCATTCGCATCGAAGAGTTTTGCTAATTTTGGATCTTTCAACTGACCAATATTAGTGATGTCGTATTTCTCAGCGGTTTTTTTATCGATAAGGTAACCTTGGGCTGCACCACTGACATAGCGTCCTTTGCGGAAGAAACTATCATCACCACCAGACATGGTGTATTTGTCAGCGTGAAGAGGGAACCAGCCTACTGCTAGGAAAGTTGCATCCCCTTTGGCAATAGAGGTGTAACCGACGTTGTAATCCACTTCTTTGGTTGGTTTTACATCGTAACCAAGTTCTTCTAGCGCACGATTTACAATTAAAGTTTGAAACGTTTCTTCAGCAACAGTCGATTGAACGGGCTGAACAGTGACACCTTCTCCTGGCAATTCGCTTGCCACAGCATAAGTTGAAAATGCGACAGTGCTTAATGCTCCCACAGAGAGCGCTTTCTTCCATGAATTATTCATTGATGTTTCTCCTAAGTTTTAGATCGTCTTGGTTCGTCTTTGTTTTCAGTTTTAATAGGTATGAAACAGGACCTGTGTGATACCAACGGAGCTTGGTGTTACCCGCATTTACACCCAGAACTTGAGTAATGCGGTCCAATAAAATTGCGAGAATTACGATACCCAAGCCACCAACAGCGGCAAGCCCCATATCCAGTCGGCCGATACCACGTAACACCATTTGGCCCAAACCACCTACAGCAATCATGGACGCAATGACCACCATAGAAAGCGAAAGCATCAAGGTTTGGTTCACACCCGCCATGATAGTAGGTAGAGCTAATGGTAATTGAATGCGGTATAGCATTTGTTTCTTGCTTGCACCGAAGGAGTGACCTGCTTCTATAAGCTCTTCAGGGACTTGTTGAATACCCAAAATCGTTAAACGCACGACCGGAGGCAGGGCGAAAATGATCGTTACAACAACACCCGGTACGTTACCAATACCAAATAGCATAACGATTGGAACAAGATAAACAAACGCTGGAGTAGTCTGCATGGCATCCAAAACTGGTCTCACAAACTTAGCTGCAGTGTTGCTTCGCGCCAACCATATTCCCATTGGTAACCCAATTAACAAACAGAAAAATACGGCGGTTAGCACCAGTGCCAGTGTTGTCATGGCTTGTGCCCAGGCGCCAATCAAGCCAATAAAGATAAGAGAGGCGAAGGTTGAGACACCAAGTTTTACGTTTGAAAATTGCCACGCTAACAAGAATAAAATCAGTACCATTATCGGCGCGGGTGTCGATACCAGCGCAGTTTCAAATGAGGTCAGAATAAAGTCGATTGGAATCCGAATCGCTTGGAAAACCGGACGACCATGTTCTACTAACCAGTTTAGGCCTGACTCCACCCATGTATCGAGTGGCAATACTGCATCTTGAAACGGGTTCATAATATCGAATGGCGCTTGTTCCACGGTCTCTGAACTTAGCCAGTCATTGCTTGGCGCAGCTTCTGTACCTGTACCTTGCGACCAAGGGTCATCTTGAGCAGGGGCAGTGTTCGACCAGGGATCATTATTAGTTTGTTCTGATGACATCGTGTTAATCCTTATCTAGTGTTTGCAGAAGACGTGATTTAGTCACGACACCAAAGTACTTACCTTGCTCATCTACTACAGGTACGGCATAAGGAACGCCGGCTACCAAACCCAAAATATCATTAACTGATTGGTCTGGCTGAAGAGTGACCTCGTCCGTTAATTGTGCACTGGTTAAAGAACGGTTTTCTTTATGAGCCAAGCGCAGTGAGTCGAGAGACACAATGCCGGAATATCGGTTAGATTTATCGACAACAATACCGTAATCACGGTCATGATCCATCAGGAGCTGCATTGCAGAGCCTGGCCCATCATGCTCAGACTTTTTGAAGACTGCCGCTGGTTTTTTACGAGCGATGTCTTTTACTGTCAATACACTTGCTATGTTTACGCCACGGAAGAATGCTTCCACGTAATCATTTGCAGGCTTGTGTAATATCTCATCTGGCGTACCAACTTGGACAACTTCACCGTTTTGCATAATGGCAATACGATCACCGATGCGCATTGCTTCGTCTAGGTCATGAGAGATGAATACAATCGTACGTTTATCATCGTTTTGCAGTCGGATCAGTTCATCTTGCATTTCAGAACGAATCAGTGGGTCGAGGGCTGAAAATGCCTCGTCCATCAACAGAATATCAGGGTCGCAAGCCAAAGCTCTCGCTAAGCCAACACGCTGTTTCATACCGCCAGAAAGCTCATCAGGGAAAGATTCTGCATAAGGGTCTAGGCCTACACGTTCTAATGCAGAAAGAGCATTTTGATTACGTTCATTAATATTGACGCCGGCAAGCTCTAAGCCGAATGCTGCATTTTCGATTACAGTCATGTGGGGCATGAGCGCAAAACTTTGGAATACCATCGAGATATTATTACGACGAACTTCTCGCAGATCATCTTCAGAGATGTGGGCAATGTCTTTACCTTTCAGGTAAACATTCCCTTTGGTAGGTTCAATAAGTCGGTTGAGAAGACGAACGAGGGTGGACTTTCCCGAGCCGGAGAGGCCCATGATAACAAAAATTTCACCTTCATTGATGGTGAGAGATACATCGTTTACGCCGACTGTTAAACCTGTCTGTTCAAATATATTGTCTTTATCGATACCTTGTTCGATAAGTGAGAAAGCTCTTTCAGGCGTTTCTCCAAACACTTTATACAGTCCCTTAACTTCCAGTATGGGATCCATGTTATTTGTCCTTTTTTGTGTGTTTATAACTGTCTAACGATTTGTACTCTAATTAATTTTAGTTCAAATTTCAACGAATGCGATGATGTTAATTGTATTGGAATACATGCGACGCATAAGTAAAGCCCCACATTTTTATTGATTTAATTTAATTTAAAAACAATGGCTTATAGTTTAAGTGTGGTGGTTTCAGCATAAGCATAATAATAGGGTGAATTAATTTTGAATTTTATCAGAACATTTCAAGTCAGTATGGGTGCATATCTATAGAGAGGGCCTGGTCTGTGGTTTAGACTTAAAACTATTAGAGGTCTAATGGTTGGGTGGTGTTTTGTTCTACGAAATAAGTTAAGTATTGTTAATCTTAGATTTATTTATTGCTTGATTTAATTCTTGGTGATATTTATCGCTGTAGTTTAGGCAATGTATGGAATAAAGAATGGAAGCCGAACAGTTAGAAGTGCTCAACTTCATTAGCCAGTATCCACCTTTCGATGAACTACCAGAGGAGTATCTGAAGAACATCGCTCTCAATGCTGAAGTTGCGTACTTTCGGCAAGGGACTGAAATCCTTAACTCTGGAGACACGATTCACGACTTGTATATGGTCAGAAGCGGCGCGGTAGAGATCTATCGACGTAAAGGTGAGTTGTATAACAGAATTGATGCTGGTGGACTTTTTGGCCAGATGGGCTTGCTAATGAACAATCGTGTTCGTATGCCAGCCAAAGCAATAGAAGATACCTTGGTTTACTGTATTCCTGAAACTATCTTTAATGAGCTCTGTGATGAATTTGAAAACTTTGCAGACCACATGGAACTGGAAGACAGTGCGCGACTACGTACTGCTATTTCAAGCCGCTCTGAAGGTAATGATTTTACTACCGCAAAGGCACGTAAGATACTTGCCAGAGAACCGATAACGTTAGAAGTAACCGCGTCCATTCAGGAAGCGGCGATACTTATGGCAGAAGAAAACATCACGTCTTTGCTGATTGTTCGTCCAGCTGAAGAGTTAACAGAAGAGGACGATGAACAACTGCTTGGCATTCTTACTGACCGTGATCTTTGTATTCGCGTATTAGCCCAAGGTATTGATACCAATGTGCCTGTTAGTGAGGTCATGAGTTATGACGTGGTTTCTTTAGATTATAACGCCTACGTTTTTGAAGCCATGTTGACCATGCTGCGCTACAACGTCCACCATCTTCCTATTTTAAAAGATAAAAAGCCGATTGGTATTATCGGCATGACAGATATCGTTCGTTATGAATCTCAAAACAGTTTGTTGCTTGTCAGCTCCATATTTCAGCAAACCAGTGTTGACGATTTGAAATTAGTCTCTGAACAAGTCAAAGATTGTTTTGTTCGTATGGTTAACGAAGATGCAAACGCCCATATGATTGGTCGAGCAATGTCCGTTATTGGCAGCAGCTTCAAGCAACGATTAGCAGAGTTGGCGGAGCAGGAGTTTGGTCCTGCTCCAATACCGTATTGTCTCGTGGCCATGGGGTCGATGGCCAGAGATGAGCAATTAATTGTGACCGATCAAGATAACGCGCTTATTCTCGACAATAGTTACGATGCAGAAAAACACGGTGAGTACTTCGAGAAATTTGCCAAATTTGTTTGTGATGGATTAGCGGCATGCGGCTATGCTTATTGTACCGGAGGTATCATGGCGACAAATCCGGAGTGGCGTAAAACTCGTGCAGAATGGGAAGAGTGTTTTGGCAACTGGATTGACAACCCAACGCCAGAAAGATTGTTGAATAGCAATATATTCTTTGATCTCTTGGGTGTGCACGGGCGTGTGAAGTGGGCCGAACAGTTGAGTAGTTTTATTGTGCGACGAGCAAAAAGAAATAATCGTTTCCTTGCTTGTATGGCTTATAACGCGATACGCAGGACACCGCCATTAGGCTTTTTCAAAGACTTTGTTATGGAAAAAGATGGTCGACACCGCAACTCTATCAACTTGAAACGAAGAGGTACGGCACCACTTGCAGATCTAATACGAGTACATTCGCTTGCTATTGGTTCCCGTTCACAAAACTCATTTGATCGTTTGGATGATATTAACGATGCTGGGATACTGCCCAAAGGACGAGGAATGGACTTGAGAGATGCAATGGAGTTGATTTACATGGTTCGCATTCGTCACCAAGCGATAGACATCGAGAATGGCGATGAGCCTGATAATAATATAGAACCAGAAAACATGTCTGAGTTTGAGCGACGCAATCTAAAAGCGGCATTTCAGATCTTCAGTAATGCCCAGAACTTTATTAAGTTCCGTTACCAGAGAAGTGGTAAATGATGTGGTTCTCGACAAGTAGAACGAAAGAGCAACCGCTGCTGAATACAGCTCAAATACCGGAGTGGTCATGCTTGTTCAAACAACTCGCTGCACAGGCAAAAGACGAAAGGCTTAAACGTTACTACTCAACCCCTATGGTCAGTGGTAGCACTCCCTTAGAAGAAGTGCCGTTTGTCTCGGTCGATTTTGAAACGACGGGTCTGAATGCCGAAGAAGATGCGATTCTCACGATAGGTCTTGTGCCATTCAACATTGATCGTGTTCAATGTAATGGCTCAGCGCATTGGGTGATCAATCCTAATCGTGAGCTCAATCAAGAATCGGTTGTGATCCACGGGATTACAGATTCTGAAGTCAAAAACGCACCTCAATTGCCCCAAATCTTGGGGGAAATATTAGATGCACTCGCAGGCAAGGTTGTGTTGGTCCATTATAAAAACATCGAACGGCAGTTTTTTAATAACGCTTTAGTTAACTGTATTGGTGAAGGTATACAATTTCCAGTTGTTGATACACTAGATATTGAATATGCGATTCAGCGTCGAGAGTGCATGGGAATTCTCAACAAATTAAAAGGTAAAAAACCTGGCTCAGTAAGGCTAGGGCACGCTCGAGAGCGCTACGGCCTTCCAGCATATCAGCCTCATCATGCATTGACTGATGCTCTTGCAACCGCTGAGTTGTTTCAAGCGCAGTTGCAATATCACTTTGATCGAAGCATGCCCATTTCTTCGATTTGGCAATAAAAGTTGTTTATCATTAAAGAACAAAACGCAATGATTTATGGGGAGATGATTATGATTGTGGCCTAGAGTAGCTAGGGTCTGTGACGAAGAAAAACAAACAGATCTTAATTTAGAATATGTTTTTACTTGAATATGTGCTTGGTAGTGATGCCAATGTTACATCACTCAGACTCCGACAAAAGTAATTTAAATTTGGTCACGTATTTTTAAGGAGATTATCCGTGAGCACCGATAATGATAATAACGGAGGCATTCAACGCCCCGATGGAAAGGTAAATGCGATAGACACTGACTACCAAATTGGTCAGGACAATGTCGCGTTAAAAGTAGGGCCTTTTGGTCTTGATATTCATAACCGTGTTTTTGCAATTTCTGGGATGGCCATCATCCTATTCGTTGTGGCGACACTGACATTTCGTCAACAAGTAGAACCGTTTTTTGCGGGCTTACGATCATGGCTGGTATCCAATTTAGACTGGTTCTTCTTGGCGTCTGGTAACGTTTTTGTGGTGGTTTGTTTACTGCTGATTGTTACGCCACTTGGCCGTGTGAGAATCGGTGGTACAGAAGCGACGCCGGATTATTCTTATGCTGGCTGGTTAGCCATGTTATTTGCGGCTGGTATGGGCATCGGCTTGGTGTTCTTCGGCGTGTCGGAACCAATGTCTCACTTTAGCTCAGCGATTGGTGGCGTGAGTGTCGAAAACGGCGTCCGTACCGATTGGGCTCCCCTCGGTGGTGCAGAAGGGGATGCAAGTGCTGCATCAACGTTAGGTATGGCCGCGACTGTTTACCACTGGGCGCTTCACCCTTGGTCAATTTATGCATTATTAGCTCTTGGTTTGGCTATCTTTTCGTTTAACAAAGGTTTGCCACTGACCATGCGCTCGATTTTCTACCCATTATTCGGTGAGCGCATATGGGGATGGACTGGCCACATCATCGATATATTGGCTGTTGTCGCGACCGTGTTTGGTTTGGCTACATCATTGGGGTATGGTGCTTCTCAAGCGGCGACAGGTTTGAACTTTTTGTTTGATATACCAATGACAAACACAACGCAAGTTGTACTGATCGTTGTCATCACTGCCCTTGCGTTAATCTCTGTTGTGGCAGGGCTAGATAGTGGTGTAAAGCGTCTATCAGAAATCAATATGGTCCTAGCTGCATTGTTGTTGCTATTTGTGATTGTTGTTGGCCCTACACTGGCCATCCTAACGGGGTTCTTCGAAAATATTGCATCCTATGTGACGAACATTCCAGCGCTTTCAATGCCGTTTGCACGTGAAGATGTAAACTACTCTCAAGGTTGGACTGCATTCTACTGGGCATGGTGGATCTCTTGGTCACCATTTGTGGGCATGTTTATCGCTCGTGTATCTCGTGGACGTTCTGTACGTGAGTTCATCATTTGTGTGATTTTGATCCCTTCTACCGTATGTGTATTTTGGATGACTGCATTCGGTGGAACGGCGATTAGTCAATACGTTAATGACGGATACCAAGCGGTATTTGAGGCCGAATTACCACTAAAATTATTCGCAATGTTGGATGTTATGCCTTTCGCAGAGATCACCTCTCTTGTCGGTATTGTTCTGGTTGTTGTGTTCTTTATCACTTCGTCAGACTCAGGTTCCCTAGTCATTGATACAATCGCCGCGGGCGGTAAGGTCGATGCACCAACGCCTCAGCGTGTATTCTGGTGTACATTTGAAGGCTTAGTGGCAATTGCGTTAATGCTTGGCGGTGGCTTAGCTGCGGCTCAAGCGATGGCCGTCACCACTGGCTTACCATTTACCATTGTATTGCTCGTTGCCACAGTTTCTCTGGTGAAAGGCTTAATGGATGAACCGCGGCCAAAAGTAAAAAGTAAAACCAGGAAAAAGTGAAGTAGAGTCTATCAATATTATTGATAAAAACGGCATGCGAAAGCATGCCGTTTTTTTATGTCATCAAGTTTTGATGATAATGAACGTGCTGAAAATTTATAGTTTATTGTGCGTTTTTTGTACGGTTTATTTAAATGACTTTTTAATAAGTTAGACATCGAACGATTTAAAGACTTGGCTGATTGGCTTGTTTTTGTGATGCAGATCACAAAAAAGCGGATAAAATGCCCGATTATTTGATTTTTAGTCGCGAGAAATGCCCATAATAAAAAGGAAATTTAATTAGACCTCAAAGGATATGTATTTGCACATGATCACATCAGCACCTTGGGTCCTTTATCCAGAGATTGGAGAGAGCTCAAGCAAAAAATGGATTTTTCGTGAACCTAAAATCTCTGATGGTGACGACATTTACAGCTTAATTGCAGACTGTCCCCCATTGGACATGAATTCTTCTTATTGCAATTTTCTACAGTCTACGCACTTTAGCAAAACCAGTGTTTTGGTTGAGCACAAAGGCGAAATCGCAGGTTTTATTTCGGGCTATCAGAAACCAAGCGAACAAGACGTTTTATTTATCTGGCAAGTTGCAGTCTCTCCTCGTTTTAGAGGTAATGGTTTAGCTATCCGCATGTTGAAAGAACTTCTCATTAGAGAGGAATTAAGCGGTGTTAAATCGGTAGAAACAACCATCACGGAAGAAAATAAAGCCTCTTGGGCATTGTTCAAAAAATTAGATGCGATGAACGGCAATCATGGCCAAGTAAGCACATTTTTGGATGAAGAAGCCCACTTTAAAGGCAAACACGATACAGAGTATTTGTATCGCATTCCTCTCAAATAAACTCAAACAATAGGAATTAAAAACGGTCTCATCATGGATATTTTCAAAAAGCAGGAATCCAACGTACGCTCATATTCAAACAACTTTCCAGTTATCTTTCGTAAAGCGAAAGGTTGCTGGCTGGAAACAGAACAAGGTGAACGCTACTTAGACTTCCTTGCTGGAGCGGGATCTCTAAATTACGGACATAACAATCCGGTGCTTAAGCAAGCGTTACTTGAGTACATTGAAATGGACGGTATTACTCACGGTTTGGATATGCACTCAGAAGCGAAGGCATCGTTTCTTGAAGCGTTAGATACTTACATCCTAAAACCACGTAAGTTGGACTATAAAGTTCAATTTACCGGGCCAACAGGTACTAACGCTGTTGAAGCAGCGCTTAAATTAGCGAAAAAAGTGAAAGGTCGAAGTAGTGTTGTTGCATTTACTAATGGTTTCCACGGCTGTACAGCAGGTGCATTAGCGGCAACAGGTAATCAACACCACAGACAAGGTAATGGTTCAAGCTTAAATGACGTTACTCGTATTCCTTTTGAAGGTTATGCAGGCGTTGATGGCTTGGCTTTATTCGAAACCATGCTTAACGACAACTCAGCGGGCATGGACAAACCAGCAGCTGTGCTACTTGAAACAGTACAAGGTGAGGGTGGTTTGAATGCAGCGTCGAATGAATGGCTGCAACGTTTAAGTAAAATTTGTAAAGCAAATGACATTCTTATGATTGTCGATGATATTCAGGCTGGTTGTGGACGTACTGGTACGTTCTTTAGCTTTGAACCATCAGGCATTCAGCCAGATATCGTGACCTTGTCTAAATCTATTGGCGGCTACGGTTTACCAATGGCGGTTGTGCTACTTAAGCCAGAGCTGGACCAGTGGAAACCAGGTGAGCATAACGGCACGTTCCGTGGCAATAATCACGCGTTCATTACAGCGGCTAAAGCATTAGAAATTTACTGGGCTAACGATGATTTTGAAACACACATCAAGCAATGTTCAGAAAAAGTAAGCGATGTTATTGATCGCTGTGTGCACCGCTTCCCACAAATGTTCGTGCAGAAAAAAGGTCGCGGCATGATGATCGGTATTGAATGCATTAACGGCGATATGGCCTCAGAAATTGCGAAAGACTGTTTCGGCAACGGCATGGTTATTGAAACTGCCGGCCCAGACGACGAAGTCGTGAAATTCTTCTGTCCGTTAACGATTAGCGAATCAGAGCTAGACCAAGGACTAAGCATTTTTGAAAGCGCAGTAGAAACCACCGCTGCGAAACATTTCAAACAAGCATCTTAATAGGGATTATTAACTATGATCGTTAGAACGCTCGATGAGTGTCGCAATAGTGAGCGACGTGTTGTGTCAGATAACTGGGAAAGTGTCCGTATGTTGTTAAAAGATGACAACATGGGTTTTTCTTTCCACATCACAACAATCTATGAAGATACTGAAACGCATATTCACTATCAGAATCACCTAGAATCCGTTTTCTGTATGAGTGGTGAGGGTGAGATTGAAGTCGTAGGCGGGGAAACTTACCCAATTAAACCGGGAACGCTATACATCCTTGATAAACACGATGAGCACTACTTGAGAGCATATAAGAATAAAGAAATGGTAATGGCGTGCGTGTTTAACCCGCCTATTACCGGCGCTGAAGTTCACGATGAAAATGGTGTTTACCCTCTCGTTGACTAACCGGTTGATGTGAGGCGCTTGTCGCCTCACATTCATATCTCTTTTCTTTTTCTTTTAAAATTATTAATCAAAAAAAGGCTTATCATGACATTTACCGTAGAAAAAATCGGCGGTACATCAATGACAGCATTTGATGCTGTTCTCGACAATATTATTCTTCGTCCCAAATCGCCATACAATCGTATCTTCGTTGTATCTGCATACAGCGGTATGACCGACGCACTATTAGAATGTAAAAAAACCAGCAAACCAGGCGTATATCAACTTATCGCAAAGCGTGATGATAAATGGGAAGAAGCTTTAACATACGTAGAAAGCCGTATGTTATTAACGAATGAAAATATTTTTGCAGACCCAATGAGCCGTATGCGCGCAGATAAATTTATCCGCTCACGAATTGCTGAAGCAAAAAACTGTATTGCGAATATTCTAGAAACTTGTCAGTACGGTCAGTTTTCATTGCGCCAATATTTACCTCAAATTCGAGAGTTTCTCTCGTCTATTGGAGAGGCACACAGTGCTTATAACACCGCATTGAAGCTAAAAAATATGGGTATTAACGCTAAGTTCGTTGACCTGTCCGGTTGGGATAATCAAGCGCCAAGAAGCCTTGAAGAATCGATTAGCGACGCATTTGCTGATATTGATGTGTCAAAAGAACTGCCAATCGTTACTGGTTATGCTTACTGTAAAGAAGGGCTAATGCATACCTATGACCGAGGTTATAGTGAGATGACATTTAGCCGCATTGCCGCCATCACAAAAGCGGATTTAGCGGTAATTCACAAAGAATATCATTTGAGCTCTGCAGACCCTCGCGTCGTCGGCCCTGAAAAAGTATTGCCAATAGGTAGTACAAACTATGATGTGGCAGATCAACTTGCTAACCTTGGTATGGAAGCCATTCACCCGAATGCGGCAGCAGGTTTGCGTGAGAGTGGTATTGAGCTGCAAATAAAAAATACGTTTGAACCTGAGCATGAAGGTACATTAATTTCTTCAAGCTACCGTCCAGAAGAAGACAAAGTTGAAATTATTGCGGGTAAAGAAAAAGTATTCGCACTGCATTTATTCGACCAAGCAATGGTAGGGAAAGCGGATAATGTAAGTTATGAGTTAATGGAGATCATCTCAGATGCTTGCGTTAGTTTGGTCGGTAAAGAGATGAATGCGAACTCAATCACTTACTACTTAGTTGGCAGCACGGATAGCTTGAACAAAGTGCTTTATAAAGCAGAGAAACGTTATCCAAACGCTTCGATAAAAGGCCGCATGGTTGCGCTGATTTCAGCCATCGGTTCTCAAATCGATACCAACAAAACGTTGGCTAAAGGTGTACTTTCTCTAATGAATAACGGCGTGACTCCGGTTGCGCTGCACTCATCAATGAGAAACGTAAACGTTCAGTTCGTCGTAAGTGATAAAGAATACCAACATGCGATTTGTGCATTGCATGATGAGTTTTTCCCGCCAGTTCAAGGGAAAAAATCAATGGATGATGTTGCTTAAGTATTACATCTGTTTTCTAAAAGCACGGAACAAAAGGAGCCTCGAAAGTGGCTCCTTTGTTTTTTAGACCCAATATTTAGTCTGAAAGCTAGCTTATGCTTTCCGTCACAACTGGTTTAGAATTGCGTCTTGCAATCCAATATGCCGCACTTCCCCAAAGAACGGTCAGAGCCCAAAGCCCCGTCCAATACTCAGCCACTTGTTGCCACGTAGCCCCCATTTGATTTAGTGCCAGAAAGCCTTTAATTGCCCATGTGCTTGGGCTTAAGTCGGCCAACCAAAGCAGTGGGGCAGGGATCGATTCCACAGGCCAGATAAAGCCAGCTAAGAAAATTAGTGGCATTGAACTCACTAATACTACAAAAGTCACTAATTCTCGTCTTGGTAATAAGTAGCCCAAACAAAAGCCTAGACCGCAGCATCCAAGCAAGAATGGCAACAGCATAGTGAGCAATTCATCCGCTTTAGCGATATGGTTAACGTTCAGACGTTCGAAACTGAACCCCAAGTAATAGGCACTCAGCAAGTAGTAGACCGTCACAAAGACAAGGGTTCGTACCAGTATCAATGAGCCCGTTGAGACTTGAGACCAATATCCACGTCCGTGACGCTGTGAGCCGGTTTGTAATCCCACTGCCATTATCAGCGTTTGTTGTAAGATCAGCACAAACACAGCAGGAACCACATATTCGATGTATCCCATCGTTGGGTTGAACGTCGGTTTCATATTCAGCTTAACTGCGGAGTAGTTGTGGCTAGCCATACTCAGAGGTACGCCATTAATCACCATTTTACTGACTTTCACTTGCGCGCCTAACGTTCCGCCAGCTTGTGCTAAACCTTCAACTACGGTCCCGTAAACTAAAAAATAAGAAGCATCAGCAGCATAAGCGAGGGTAGGGCTTTTACCTAGCATCAGGTCTTTGTAAAAGTGCTCAGGGATGACTAAGAAGCCAGTAATATCACGATTTAAAAAAGCTTGTTTCGCATCTGCAATGGTATGAAGCCGAGTCATCACTTGTACTTGTGGAGTCGCATCGACCATACGTTCAAGTGTCAAACTGGTTTGACTACCGTCCAAATTTACAATTGCAATTGGCTGTTCACGTGGTGTTTGTTGCGCGTAAGGCAGAGGATATAAAAACGAATAGAACACCACCCCACCAAACACGGTTAATGTCACGACCGGATTCGTCAGAACGGATCGAATTTCCGCTTTAAGCAGTTGCCATAATGTCATACAGCCTCCTCGCTTCGACACTTAAGTGCAGCCGTTCTGTATTTACTCATTAAGGCGGCGGTTAGTATCAAAGGCACAACGTAGCCAATCATCGGGCATAAAGTACGTAAAGATTCTACAGTGGATTCGCCATAGCTGGCTTGGCCGATCTGCACTTCAATGTAATGGGTAATGGGTAATAATGATCGCCAAGCGTAAGCGAGCGTATTCATGTCAGAGACTGGGAAAGTAACCCCCATAAAGGCAAAACTAGGCGCAGTAAAGGCGCCTGCAAAACTCATAGCGCGGGCAGGATCCATTGATAAAAAGAAGAATAACGCTCCCATAATCATGCAGGCAATTATTGTACTTAACTGAGCCAGTAATATGACAATGAAGCTGCCCGCCATTGGCCAATCTAGTAAGAGATAAAACCAATAAAGAAAAAGTGCGCCTTGCAGCATAAATACAGGAATATATCGACTCAAAATAAAAGCCAGCTTTGCGTATGGTTTGTCGCCCAGAAACTCAAACTGCGTTTTCCCAGCGTAAATACGAAAATGTGCCGCTAAGATCAAAATGGTGCTTACAACGATACCAATCTGCCAAATTGCTGGAACGATCGCGGTAACCAAAAACTGAGCGTAGTTGTTATTGCGGTTAAATAGGGCTGTGATCTGAGTTGAAACAGGTACGGCTTGGCCCGTTGCAGCAAGCGTTGTGGTATTCCCTTGCGCCAAATTATTCATCACCTCAAGCTGAGCATCGAAATATCCTTGTGCTTGTGCAACAGCAGAGTTGACCAACTTTGCGACCAAAATATATTGGCTGTTGTAAAATACAGAAAGCTGAGGCTGACGATGCTGAAAAATGTCCTGATCGAATTGCGGTGGAATCACCGCATAAGCGTAAATATCGCCTTCGATCATCGCATTTTTTGCTTCAGTCGCACTGGTGTAGTGATAATTTACCGCTAAGCTAGATGAAGCATCTAAAAATTGAGTCAGTTTTCTGGACAGTTGGGAGTGTTGTAAATCTACGACACCTATTGGTAGATCCCGAGCAATACCTGCTGAGAATACGCCCCATATGGTAATAGCCAGTAAAAGCGGCACCCAAGTGATGCACGATAGTAACCACTTGTCTCGGCGCAAGATATGCCGTTGTGAAATCTTAATCGTCATAAAGTCCACCCGTTGTGATTAGAGTTCAACAACAACACTCATGCCCATGCGCAGCTTAGATTCCGCTTGAGTTGGACGAGCTTCTACTTCAAACGTGCGCAAATCAAAACCTTGAGACGCGTCGGTTGCTCTCCAAGTGGCAAAGTCACCCATTACGGCAATATGCATTACTTTAAACTCAACATTTTTGTCTAAAGCTGGGAGATATGCGTTAAAGGTTGAGCCTTTGTTGAAGTGCTTTAGATGATCTTCACGGACGTTAAGCGTTGCCCAAGCATCTTGCGTATCAATAACTGTGACGACAGGAAAACCTTGCGGTGCTAACTCGCCACTTTGAAGTAATATTTGAGAAACTTCGCCATCAAACCAGCTGTAGATTTGCGTATCTTTGGCATACGCTTCAACCTCTGCGACAGCACCAGAAGCCATACGAGCTTTTTCAGCCGCAGCGACTTTTGTTTCACTACGAGCGCCTTCTTTTGCCATCTCGTACATCTGGTACGCTGCGCTTTGTGTGTATTTCGCGGCTTGCCACTGGGTTAATGCTTCGTCGCGTTTTTGTTCTGCAACGACACCATCTTTATAAAGATTATTGATTCTGTTGTAAGTCTTCGCCATTAAATCCGCGGCAGATTTGGCTTTCAGCCATTGATCTTTGGCTGCTTGAATTTGTTGTTCACGGGCGCCTTTTTCTGCCTCTTGCGCTAAAGCATCTGCCGCCTTTTCACCAGCTTTTGCTTGCTCTAGCTTCGCTTCTATTTCAGGGCTATGAAGCGTAAAGATAAGTTGCCCTTTCTCAACATTATCACCTTTGCGAACCATTACCTCATCAATACGGCCCGCCACTTTAGAAGAAATACTGTACTGCTGAGCCTCTATCAACCCTTGGAGACGAACGGGTGCTGGCTGATAGGCTTGATAAAATTGATAGCCAATCCAAGAGACGATACCCAAAGCACAAAGTGATAGGAAAACAGGTTTTAGAGATTTCGCTGCCATGATTTATTTCACCTCTTTGGATATTGAAGCAGGGATATAAGCGGTATGTTGGTATTGTTCGAAGTTGTTCATTTCACTGCTAAGAGCCAACAGTTTTGTTAAAGAAATCAAATAGCGGAAACGCGCTGCTGAGCGTTGTGTCTCAATATTGGCGACATAAAGTTGTGCATCAACGACATCTAGAGACGAAGAAAGTCCTTGAGTAAACGCTTTTTCTCGTAGACGTAGGTTTTCGTTTGCCAGCGTAATACTTGATTCGAGCCCTTGAACTTCGTCGATGGCTTGTTGTGCTTGGAGATACGTTTTTTGCACTAATAACGACAAGTCTTGTTTTGCCTGAGATTTTAATGAATCAACTTGTGAGGCCACACTTTGCGCGGCTTTTACTTTTTCACTTCGACCTGTTGACTCAATCAACGGAATACTTACGCCGACACCAACTAACCAGTCTGGCTTCATTTGGCTTGCCAACGAGTCATCTTCATACAAGTTGTAATCGCCGTACAAATAAACCTCAGGATAATATTTTCCTTTTTCTGCTTTGATTAAGCTTGATGCTTGTTTGTGTTTGGCATCAAGAAGTTCAAGTCCAGGGTAGGTGAGCAAGGTTTGATCAATAAAAGCAGTGAGAGGTGGGAGATTCTCATTTATGAATAGCGACTCTATGGGTTCGATGGCATCGTCTTGAGCCAGAAGTTTACCCAACGCGGCTTGAGCAATGCTTAAGTCGTTTGCTGCTTTACGGGTTTCAACGGAGGCTTTATCTAGTGAGGCTTCTGCTTGTAGACGCTCTACATGCGCTATCTGTCCTTGCTCTTCGAGTTTAATTGCAAAATTTCGGTGTTTCTTTAATCCTGCCTCAACCGCTTTTCGTGTTGTTAACACTTCTTTTGCGAGTACAACCGAGAAGTAATATTTAGATAAATCTTCGAAACGCGCTTGTTGTTCCATCAAAAGCTGGCTTTGCGCTTCATCCGTCTTTCCTTCTGCTGCTGACTGTGCCGCAGAGATACGGCCACCAGTAAAAATCGGCCAAATTGCCCGAATAGAAGAAGAGAAAATATCGCGTTCAGTAATGGTCGAAGTCGTATTCGCGATCGCCCCAGTAATAAGCGGCGGTAGTGGTAAATGGATTGGAACTTCGGCGCTATCCAGTATTTGCTTCCCTGACAGCGTGATGTCGGTATCTAAACGCGTGTAATTTGCACCAAGGGTCACTTGAGGCCAGTTAAGGTGGTTTGTCGCCCTCTGTTGGTATTGATAATTATCAACGTTTGAGCGTTGAGCCTTGAGAGAGTAGTTGTTTTCTAATAACAACTGCCATGCAGTATCAAAGGTGATAGGTGCCGCATGACAGGCAAAAGAAATGGAGCTGCTGAGTAAACCCAGAATCCAAAACTTTTCCGTTTTTTTCATAGTGGCTGCTTTGTTGTAGAGTAATAACTCTAATATAAAGGATTCGGCTCACACTGTTAAGTGGAGAGGGGAAGAATTAGGTGGAAAACCATGCGGCCAGCTCATGAGTATAGCAGGCCGCGTAGGAGTCAAAAATCATTTAATATATGGGTATGGACAGTGAAATTCTGCCCGCCATTCAAGTTGGCGAGAACCACGCATTGTATTCAATAAATCTTTACCACTCATTTGAGGGAACGATAGCAATACTTTGAGTTCAGAAGTATTGCCTCCGTTATTTTCATAAGCTCTGACGTGGGTAAAAGTTGAATATATATTCTCTGACAGCATGGCCTTATTCAGGCAAATTCCAAATGTATCGCGTTCCATGTTCGGTATTCCTTTTAACTATAAATGTATCTATACCTATAGTTTTTTATTCAGTTTTAGATGGTATCTAAGTCCTTGTCATATAATCAGTATTTGTATTGTATTTTATTTTTATTCAAATGACTGACATCAAATATTGAGCGTTTAACAGACTTCCAGCTTAACTGTTTTCCATGTTGAAACTCTTACAGGCTTCTTTGACTAAAAAGTATACGTGGTAAAGTCTAAAAATGCCTCAAAAACCCCTGAAATGACCGTGACGATGATCACGCTTTAAGGGGGCAATTATGTATGGGATTTTAGGTTGGTAGCGAATGCTGAATTCAGTCAATAATTGTCGTTTTATGTTTCATCACGGCCATAAACTAACCGTTAAACTTGCTGTTGTTTGCATCACATCAACGGCTCAAGGAGCAATGAGTTATTCGCTTCGAGGAAGCAGAAATGTTCGATATGTAGGCCAGCATTAATGTGAGTTTTGAGCGGTGATGCAGTGAATAAAAGTGGTCATGAGCACACATAAAGAAGCTGTTTTCAGGATGGTTCCGCATTGATAGTATCGTCATTATGCTTAATTGAGTATGATTATCATATAGGCGAATTAAAAATAGGTTTTGAGTCGGTCACGTCAACTTTGTAAGGGGTTGCAAAACTGGATAAACATTGCTCAAATTAGCGTTTTTGTTTAAATTTTAGCTAACTTTAATTAGGCTTTTTTATTTATTAAATACAATCGGTTATGATGTTATGTGTAACTTATTTAAACGTTTGCACTGGCAAGTGTTGATGTAAATCAAATAGTCGTAGACAATACTGCACCGTGTCGGACTCTCCTCCACTGAGTACAGTTTGTACTCTTGAGACATAAGTGACCCAAATGACCTCAATACGTCGTGACGTCGTGTTTTCGCAAAGACTCAAGAAGCGCCACTTTTGAGGTTCTGTGGGCCTATAGACTTTACCTATCAACGTAATAGGTAAGGCCAATTTTCTATTTTGAGGTGCCATTGATAGGGTTGGCTTATCCTTTAGCCGTATCCAGGCGCACAATAAGTACCTAGTTTTAAAGGGAAAGATGATGGTAATACCAGAAAAAAGTAGCATCGTTATTTTTGGTGCTTCGGGTGACCTTACATACCGAAAGTTAATTCCTGCTTTATACCACCTCTACGCGAATAAGCAGCTACCAGAAAACTTTGTGATTCTGGGAGTAAGTCGCACAGAGTACAGTGACGAGTCTTATCGCGAGAAGTTGAAAAAATCACTTCAGGAAATGGAAAAAACTGAGCCAGAAACGCTTGATGCATTCATTAGCCATCTGCATTACCAAGCTATTAACACTTCTGACACGCAAGATTACAGCAAGCTATCTTCTCGTTTAGACCAACTAGCCGACGAATACCAGTTTGAGCAACGTAATACACTTTTCTATTTAGCGACACCTCCTAGTCTATACAGTGTGGTTCCTGCAAGTCTTGCCGCTCATGGCCTAAATAACGAAGAGGACGGCTGGAAGCGTCTGATCATTGAAAAGCCATTCGGTTATGATCTTGAATCTGCCCGTACTTTAGATAAAGAAATCCATGAACATTTCCAAGAACATCAGCTTTACCGCATTGATCACTATCTAGGCAAAGAAACCGTTCAAAACCTATTGGTTTTCCGTTTTTCAAACGCAATGTTTGAACCGTTATGGAACCGTAACTTTATTGATTACGTGGAAATCACAGGTGCGGAGTTCTTGGGCGTTGAAGAGCGCGGTGGTTATTACGATAATTCTGGCGCGGTTCGAGATATGTTCCAAAACCACCTGCTACAAGTCTTGGCGATGGTTGGTATGGAGCCACCGGCACAAATCAATGCAGATTCAATGCGAGATGAAGTGGTGAAGGTACTTCAGTGTCTAAAACCATTGGACGAAGACGCCCTGCGTAACGACTTAGTGTTAGGTCAATACACGGCTTCAGAAGTCAGAGGACAAAGCTTACGTGGTTACCGAGAGGAGCCAGGCGTAGCGGACGATTCTCGTACTGAGACTTACATTGGTTTGAAAGCGTACATTAATAACTGGCGTTGGAATGGCGTACCTTTTTATGTTCGTACAGGTAAGCGTCTTCCGACTCGTGTGACTGAAGTGGTGATTCACTTTAAACAAACACCGCACCCAGTGTTTGGTCAAAATGCCCCAGAGAATAAGTTAATCATCCGGATTCAGCCAGATGAAGGTATCCAGATGAGCTTTGGTTTGAAAGAGCCAGGGGCGGGTTTTAAAGCGAAGGAAGTCAAAATGAACTTCCATTACGCTGACCTTCAAGAAACGCAAATGCTAACGGCATATGAGCGTCTTCTTCTTGATGCCCTAAAAGGGGATGCTACGCTATTTGCACGTAGTGATGCGGTGGAAGCATGTTGGCAGTACGTACAGCCAATTCTTGATTTCAAACAAGACCCGCAATCACTCTTCGGATACGCATGCGGAACATGGGGCCCTAAAGAGTCAGATAATTTGCTAGAGCGTGACGATCGCGCTTGGCGTTTCCCATGTAAAAACTTAACAGATACGGACTACTGTGAACTATGAACAACCATAAGATTTATCAAACTGCGGAGCGAGTAATAGAAAGCTTAGCGAACGACATGAAAGCGTTTAGCGAAATGGGGAGACCGATTCATATTTCGCTTTCAGGTGGTAGTACGCCGAAAATGTTATTCAAACTCTTAGCCTCTGAGGCTTATGCAACTTCAGTTCAGTGGCAAAATCTACACTTTTGGTGGGGAGACGAGCGTTGTGTCGCCCCTGATAATCCGGAAAGTAACTATGGCGAGGCAAACGCGTTATTATTTAGCCAAGTAAAGATTCCCGCTGAAAATATTCACCGTATCCGTGGTGAAAATGATCCAAAAGCAGAAGCAGAACGCTTTGCCAAAGAGATGTTAGACGTAATCCCAACAGAAAATGGTACGCCAGTATTCGACTGGATCTTATTGGGTGTCGGAGCAGATGGCCACACTGCGTCTCTATTTCCTGGCTACACCAATTACGATGATGAAAATCTTGCCATTGTGGCATCTCATCCCGAATCAGGCCAATTGCGTGTCTCTAAGACCGTTCGCGTTATAGAAGCCGCGAAACGTGTGAGTTACTTGGTACTTGGTGCGGGTAAAGCCGACATCGTTGAAGAGATCAGCAATTCTATTACTGACACGCTCTCATATCCGGCAGCGAAGATCCACTCGAGAGAGGGATTAACAGAATGGTATTTAGATTTGGACGCAGCAGCGAAAATTGCGTAACTTGCTGCTCGTCAATGAAAGACAATTGGAGAGAAACAATGAAAGGTGATATCGGTGTAATTGGCCTAGCAGTTATGGGACAAAACCTTATCCTAAACATGAATGATCACGGCTTCAAAGTTGTGGCGCACAACCGTACTGCTGCAAAAGTAGACGAGTTCCTAGAAGGTCCAGCGAAAGGCACCAATATCGTCGGTGCTTACTCTCTAGAAGAACTAGTAGAGAAGCTAGAAACACCACGTAAAGTGATGCTTATGGTTCGTGCTGGTGACGTTGTAGACACGTTCATCGAAAACCTAATCCCGCTTCTAGACGAAGGCGACATCATCATTGATGGTGGTAACACGAACTACCCAGACACTAACCGTCGTGTAGCGCATTGTCGTGAGAAAGGCATCCACTTCATTGGTACTGGTGTATCTGGTGGTGAAGAAGGTGCGCGTTTCGGTCCTTCAATCATGCCAGGCGGCGCGGCTGAAGCGTGGGAAGCGGTGAAGCCTATCTTCCAAGGTATCTCTGCAAAAACAGACGCTGGCGAGCCTTGTTGTGACTGGGTTGGTAACGACGGTGCGGGCCACTTTGTTAAGATGGTACACAACGGCATCGAATACGGCGACATGCAGCTTATCACTGAAGCATACCAGTTCATGAAAGATGGCTTAGGTATGTCTGCTGACGAGATGCAAGCAGTATTCGCTGACTGGAACAAGACTGAGCTAGACAGCTACCTCGTTGAAATCACTGCTGACATCCTTGGCTACAAAGATGAAGACGGTGAAGCGCTAGTTGAGAAGATCCTAGACACTGCAGGCCAAAAAGGCACGGGCAAGTGGACTGGTATCAACGCACTAGACCTAGGTATCCCACTAACGCTTATCTCTGAGTCTGTATTCTCTCGTTGCCTGTCTGCTCTTAAAGACCAACGTGTTGAAGCGGAAGCTTTGTTTGAGAAGACCATCACTCCAGTTGAAGGTGACAAGCAAGAATGGGTTGATGCACTACGTCAAGCTCTACTGGCTTCTAAGATCATCTCTTACGCTCAAGGTTTCATGCTAATGCGTGAAGCGTCGAACGAAAACGGCTGGGACCTAAACTACGGTAACGTAGCACTAATGTGGCGTGGTGGTTGTATCATCCGTTCTGCATTCCTAGGCAACATCCGTGATGCGTACGAAGCAAACCCAGACATCGCGTTCCTAGGTTCTGACGAGTACTTCAAAAACATCCTACAAGGCAGCCTAGTAGCATGGCGTAAAGTAGCAGCGAAATCTCTAGAGTCTGGTATCCCAATGCCATGTACGATTTCTGCGCTATCTTTCCTAGACGGTTACACAACCGCTCGTCTACCAGCTAACCTGCTTCAAGCTCAACGTGACTACTTCGGTGCTCACACTTACGAGCGTACTGACCGTCCACGTGGTGAGTTCTTCCACACGAACTGGACTGGTACAGGTGGCGACACTGCGTCTACTACTTACGACGTATAATACGTTTAAGTGACTTAAGACAATCTAAAAGGGTGCTCGCGGCATCCTTTTTTTATCCATTATTTAGCGCCTAGGTGCTCTTTTTCAGTGATACGGCTTTTATGTTGGTAAAGCTTATCTTTGAGATAGAAGGTGACACTAACAACAATCGCCAGTACGGAAACGGTAAAGAGCGCATACATGTTTAGAACCCATGCGAACGTTGCGATCAAAAAAGCAATGAAGGAAAACATTCTGCTGAAAGTCATTACATGACCAAGTTTGTTGCTTTTCATATAGGCCTCCCAAATAGAGCGGGGATAGACAAGAGTGAGAACGCGTCAAATTGATTCATTTCACTTACATTTGATTGTCTGCTTTTCTTCGCGATTACACCCAAAAAAGTGGCTAAAGATTTCTCAAAAAAGGTTAAATATTGAACCGGTAGACAGATTGATATGCTGTTTTATATGTGCATGCATTTAATTGTGTATTTGGTCTAGTTTTTGGCGACTCGTTAAGCGTTTTTTGCCAAAAGAGAGAGTGAGCTAAGCGAGTTATTTTTCATGTCTGTTGTAATGCTTGCACGTTATTAGGTTGAATCTCATCCCTGAGTATTAAAAATTATTATCCTTTATAAACAAAAATTTAGTGAATAATCGATATTGAGCCATTTCTAATAATGAAACTAAGGTGCATCAACGATGAAAAAGAGTGCTTGGTAAGCCGTTAAGCTACTCCTATAATTAGCCCGCGCATGTAGGATGTGTCATCAATAAACATCCTCTATTGTTTGAAACCAGCGACAAGGAGCTAAGAAAACGTGTTTTCTGATGTTGCTTCCATTGACCAAGAAGGTGATTAATAGCAAATTGAGGTTCTAACGATGACTCTTAACAAGTACTTTGTTTTCATTCCAGAAGCATTGAATCAGGAAGTACATAAGGACAAACAAGTGATATCTGAGAAGGAAGCTCAACGGCAGGTATTGGTAAAACAGGCGCAACAAGAAGGCGGCTTGTAAACTAGGTTTCAAATCAAAGAGCACCTGATATTGGTGCTCTTTTTGTGTCAGATTCACGCCATTGGAGTCCGGTTAGGTACTAATATTTTTCATTTTCTAGAAACGATACTGCAATAGCTAACATTAAGTATGCGAGGTATTTTGTTGATGTGATTTTGAGCCGCCTGATAGATTGCAGAGTTAACGAAAGCATACTGAAGTCAATGTTGCGAAATCAAATGTTATCAAATTGTTAACTCTTGCTATACTTAAACGGTCACAAACACAGGTAAAAGGATGTTCAATGTTTAAGTTCAAACAAATTGCACTTGCTGCATCGTTGGCAGCGTTAACTACAGGCTTTGCTGCGTCAGCTGAAGAGACTTTTGTCACGATTGGTACCGGTGGGGTAACGGGCGTTTACTATCCAACAGGTGGGGCTATCTGTCGCTTGGTAAACAAATCTCGTGAAGAGCATGGTATCCGTTGCTCGGTCGAAAGTACGGGCGGTTCAATATACAACATCAACACTATCCGTGCAGGCGAACTGGATCTGGGTATCGCACAGTCTGACTGGCAATACCACGCTTACAATGGAAGCAGTAAGTTTGAGAGCAGTGGACCATTTAAAGAGCTACGTGCTGTTTTCTCCGTACACCCAGAACCGTTCACAGTCGTTGCTCGTAAAGATGCCAACATCAAAACGTTTGATGACTTAAAGGGTAAGCGAGTCAATATCGGTAACCCGGGCTCAGGTCAACGCGGTACTATGGAAGTATTAATGAAGCAGTATGGATGGAGCAATGATGACTTTAAGCTTGTTTCAGAGCTTAAAGCCGCAGAGCAATCAAAAGCACTGTGTGATAACAAAATCGATGCCATGGTTTATACGGTGGGTCATCCAAGTGGTGCCATTAAAGAAGCAACCACATCGTGTGATAGCAATATCGTTACGGTATCGGGACCTAATGTAGAAAAACTGGTCGCAGACAACAGCTTCTATCGCGTTGTCAGCGTACCGGGCGGCATGTACCGTGGTACGGATAACGATATACAGACATTTGGTGTCGGTGCTACGTTTGTTTCTTCTACTGCCGTTTCTGAAGATGTGGTTTATAACGTTGTAAAAGCGGTATTTGAAAATTTTGATGATTTTCGTCGTCTTCATCCTGCTTTCTCTATCTTGAAGAAAGAAGAAATGGTCAAGGATGGTTTATCAGCACCACTTCATCCAGGTGCACTAAAATACTATAAAGAAATCGGTTTGATTGAGTAATCATTCCTCTTTGTTTACTTAATATAAAACGCCATCTACGAGATGGCGTTTTATATGTTTATTTATCTAAATTAGGATGGGAGAGCGAGGTTAAGTGTACACATCAATGAAAAAGTAGATCGTGATGAGGATTGAAGAAACCGTGACAAACCCTTTTACATGAGTGGGGTTTAACTGACGAGAAACCCGCGCCGCGAGATACCCCCCCAGCAAAGTTCCTCCCATAACAATACTGCCTTTGCTCCAATCAATTGAACCGTTCGCAATAAAAATTAAGATGGCGATGAGCGATACACAAGTAGAAACAAGCAGCTTTAGCCCATTCATTAAGTTAATGTCTTGATGACCCGCCACCACTAAATAGCTCAGTACAACAACCCCTAAACTGGCATTGAAAAAACCGCCGTATGCGGATACTCCAACCAACAATAAGCCCAACGCTATCACGCCTAATACACCCGCGTGTTTGTGTTCTTTTGTGACGGCCTTGATCGTCATGGTTAACCGTGATCCGGTCAAAAAAAGCACAGTCGCAAACAAAAGCAGCCAAGGAATGGCCTCTAAAAATAGTGACTCAGGTGTATTGAGCAACAGGTAAGCACCAAACGCACCACCAATTAGGCTAAAAGATACCGTAAACAGTAACTCTTGCTTATTTTTAAGGATCTCTTCTCTAAACCCGATAGCACCGCTGATGTAACCAGCACATGCGGCATAGGTGTTCGTCGCATTTGCGATAATAGGCGGCACGCCAACGGCCATTAAGGCTGGAAAAGTAATAAAGCTTCCACCTCCGGCAATGGAATTGATGATCCCACCAACCACGCCCGCAGCGAACAAGAGGGCAAAGTCCATTTGCATACATGTTCCTTTGTGTGTTTTTTGTTCTAATGTTGTTAACGGTACTCAATTTGTTGGCGCAAAGATAGTAGCAAATGGTCAAATAATCCTCATTGCTTGGTTCTGTAGACGGAGGCGAGCTCTGTTTCTATTTAAAGTTACACTTTGTCTCAATGACTACATTGTCGACAATTTTTTATTTGTCTCTATTTTTACGTAGTAAATAAGCAATTAATCGTCACTTGAAGCACTTTTATCTACGACCTTAGTCTAAATTGTCGACAGTTTGCTTGATTGTCGACACTTCGATCGACTACTTTAAATGCAGGTTAAGAAATTGTAGACATTTTGATGTCGATTAAGTGAGTGTCTGATTATGAACGCTGAGTTGAAAGCTCGTTATAAAGTATTGGGTTCTGAGAAAGAGCACACCAAGTCAGAAACGCTGACAGAAACACTGATTGAAGTGATTGTGAATGGCGATGTGAAGCCTGGTCATAAAATATCGGAACCCGAACTGGCGAAGAAATATCAAGTCAGCCGTGGTCCTTTGCGCGAAGCATTGATGCGTTTGGAAGGATTAGGACTTATCGAGCGTATTCCTCATGTGGGCGCAAGAGTGACCACACTTTCCCCAGAAAAGTTGATAGAGCTTTACTCGGTTCGCGAAGCACTGGAAGGCATGGCTGCAAGACTCGCTGCTCGTCATATCACACAAGAAGAGTTGTTGAGTTTAGAGATGCTGTTGTCGACACATTCAGAGCACATTGACCAAGTGGAAGGGGCGTCTTACTTCCATCAGCACGGGGATTTTGACTTTCACTATCGCATCATTCAAGCGAGTAGAAACCGTAAGTTAATTTCCCTGTTGTGCGATGAACTTTACCACTTGCTACGCATGTACCGTTATCAGTCGCCACGTGCGCAATCTCGTCCGAATGAGGCACTCACCGAACACAAATTCATTCTGGAAGCCATCCGTAATCGCGATGAAGAGCTTGCAGAAATGCTGATGAGAAGACACATCTCAGGAAGTCGAAAGCTCATCCAATCACAAATTATACATACAGAAAGTTTAGACAAAGACTAGAAGGAATTCGTCATGAGCCTAACACCGGGCGCGAAGTTCAGACTCGCCATTGAACAAAACAATCCGCTGCAAATTGTCGGCACTATTAACCCGTACTGCGCCATGATGGCGAAGAACTTGGGGCATCAAGCGATTTACTTGTCTGGCGGCGGTATCGCAAACGCGTCATACGGATTGCCGGATCTCGGAATCACTACGCTAAATGATGTTCTGGTTGACGTTGACCGCATCACTAACGCGTGTGATTTGCCACTTTTGGTCGATATTGATACGGGTTTTGGCGGTGCTTTTAATATTGCTCGTACGGTCAAAGCAATGGAAAAGGCGGGCGCGGCAGCGGTTCATATGGAAGATCAAGTCGCACAGAAACGCTGTGGTCATCGTCCTAACAAAGCGATTGTGAGCCAGCAAGAGATGGTTGACCGTGTAAAAGCCGCGGTTGATGCGCGCAACGATGCAAGTTTCGTGATTATGGCGCGTACCGATGCGCTTGCGGTTGAAGGTATGGACAGTGCCATTGCACGTGCGATTGCGTGTGTTGAAGCCGGGGCGGACATGATCTTCCCTGAAGCGATGACCAAGCTGGACCAATATCTTGAGTTCTCTAACGCGCTTGAACAAGCAACTGGTAAGCATGTTCCTATTTTGGCGAACATTACGGAATTTGGCGCGACGCCATTATATGGCTGTGATGAGTTAGCGGAAGCAAAAGTGGACATGGTGCTTTATCCACTTAGTGCGTTTCGTGCTATGAACAGAGCCGCAGAAACGGTTTATAAACACCTTTTAGAAGTGGGTAATCAGGAAGCATTAGTTGACTCAATGCAAACACGTAAAGAGTTGTATCAACATCTGAACTACCATGACTACGAAGACAAACTTGACCAGTTATTCTCTGAAGGGAAATAGCGGCGAAGCAAAGAATAAACGGAAACCCAAGAAATTATTTGAAGAGATAATCGGAATATATCTAATCCAATAACGTGAAATTCGTCTGGCTAAAAACGCTCCAAAGAGAGCAAAGACAGACAGAAAAGGAGTTCAAACAATGTCTCAAGCTGCAGAAAAGAAAGCAGAATTAGGCGGTGCAGGCCTTCGTGGTCAAAGCGCGGGAAGCACCGCTTTATGTACTGTCGGTCAAACGGGAACTGGTCTTACTTATCGTGGTTACGATATTACAGATCTTGCAAACAACGCTCAATTTGAAGAAGTGGCGCATCTCCTGTTACGCGGTCACTTACCGAGTCAGCAAGAACTCGATGCTTATAAGACATACCTGCTAAGCCTACGTGGCCTTCCAGCCGAGCTTAAACAAGCGTTAGAACTGATTCCTGCAACTGCTCATCCAATGGATGTGATGCGTACAGGGTGCTCTGTGTTAGGGAACCTAGAGCAGGAGATGAGCTTCGATGAGCAACTGCATTCGACGGAACGTATGCTGGCGCTTTTTCCTGCCATCATTTGTTACTGGTATCGCTTCAGTCATGATGGTGTACGTATCGACACAGAAGATCAGACCGAAGATAGCATCGGTGGTTATTTCCTTAAACTGCTAACCGATAAAGCACCAACCGAGTTGCACAAACAGGTGATGCATTGTTCATTGATCCTCTACGCAGAGCATGAGTTTAACGCGTCAACGTTTTCAGCCCGCGTTTGTGCATCGACATTGTCAGATATCCACTCTTGTATTACCGCAGCGATAGGCACGCTCCGTGGTCCTTTGCATGGCGGCGCAAACGAAGCCGCGATGGAAATGATTGAAGATTGGCACACGCCAGACGAAGCAGAAGCCAACATCATGAAAATGCTCGCTAACAAAGACAAGATCATGGGCTTTGGTCACGCCATTTATCGCGAAAGCGACCCTCGCAATGCACTGATCAAACGTTGGTCAGAAGAGCTGTCGAAGCAAGTGGGTGATACGCACCTATACGCAGTGTCCGAGCGCGTGGAGTCGGTCATGAAGCGTGAAAAAGGCTTGTTCTGTAATGCCGACTTCTTCCATGCATCGGCTTATCACTTTATGGACATTCCGACCAAACTATTCACGCCCATTTTCGTCATGAGCCGTTTAACTGGCTGGGCGGCGCACGTGTATGAACAACGTGCCAATAACCGCATTATTCGTCCAAGTGCGGATTACACGGGCCCAGACCATCAGGATTGGGTGCCTATCGAGAATCGCTAGCGCGAAGGTCAATCAGAGTATGTATTTGCTTTGATTGACCGCCATCTCCTTCCTTTGTATTTCTCTCTTTGCAGAGGAAGGAGATCCCCTCATCACGACGTTTCTGGAGCAATGGAAGGTGGTGGTGAAGGAAGATATACAGACTGGATGGAAGCAAACTATGAACATCAATATCAATACCCAATATCGAAAGTCGCTTCCGGGAACTCAACTGGATTACTTTGATGCCCGCGAAGCCGTAAACAGTATAACTCCGGGAGCTTATGAAACGCTCCCTTACACCTCACGAGTGTTAGCAGAGCAACTGGTACGCCGCTGCGCGCCAAACCGATTAACAGACAGCCTTAAACAGCTCATTGAACGCAAACGCGATCTGGATTTTCCTTGGTATCCTGCACGTGTTGTTTGCCATGACATTCTTGGGCAAACAGCATTGGTTGATTTAGCTGGCCTGCGCGATGCAATTGCAGAGCAGGGCGGCGATCCTGCAAAAGTAAACCCCGTGGTCGAAACTCAGTTAATTGTCGACCACTCACTTGCGGTAGAACATGCGGGCTTTGAAGCTGACGCATTTGAGAAAAACCGTGCGATTGAAGATCGCAGAAATGAAGATCGCTTCCATTTTATCGAGTGGTGTAAAACAGCATTCGAAAACGTGAGCGTGATCCCTGCGGGTAACGGCATCATGCATCAAATCAACTTAGAAAAAATGTCGCCAGTGGTGCAAGCGAAGCAGGGCATTGCTTACCCAGATACCTGTGTTGGTACTGACAGTCACACCCCGCACGTCGATGCGCTGGGTGTTATCGCGGTTGGTGTCGGTGGTCTGGAAGCCGAAACTGTGATGCTAGGTCGTCCGTCGATGATGCGTCTGCCAGACATCGTGGGTGTAAAGCTGACCGGTAAACGCCAGCCAGGCATTACCGCAACAGATATTGTTCTCGCAATTACTGAGTTTTTACGTAACGAGCGGGTTGTCTCTGCTTACCTCGAATTCTTCGGTGAAGGGGCACGAGATCTGACTATCGGTGACCGTGCCACTATCTCGAACATGACACCAGAATACGGTGCGACAGCAGGCATGTTCTATATTGATGAGCAGACCATCAATTACCTCAAACTGACGGGTCGTGAGGACCAGCAAGTTGAACTGGTAGAGAAATACGCGAAACAGACCGGACTCTGGGCCGATGATCTTGATACTGCGGTTTACGAGCGCGTTCTTGAGTTCGATTTATCATCCGTCAGTCGTAATATGGCTGGCCCTTCAAACCCGCACCGCCGTTTGCCAACGTCAGAGCTGGCACTGCGTGGTATTTCTGGGTCATGGGAACAAAAAGAAGGTGAGTTGCCAGATGGCGCGGTTATCATCGCTGCGATCACCTCGTGTACCAACACCAGTAATCCAAGAAATGTGGTCGCAGCCGGACTTGTGGCGAAGAAAGCCAATGAGCTTGGCCTTGTGCGCAAGCCTTGGGTGAAGTCCTCTTTTGCGCCGGGCTCAAAGGTGGCACGTTTGTATCTTGAAGAAGCGGGCTTATTAGCAGAATTAGAAAAGCTCGGTTTTGGTATTGTTGGCTATGCATGCACAACGTGTAATGGCATGAGCGGCGCGCTGGATCCCAAAATCCAACAAGAGATTATTGACCGCGACTTGTACGCGACAGCGGTGCTTTCTGGTAACCGTAACTTTGATGGTCGAATTCATCCTTACGCGAAACAAGCTTTTTTAGCATCGCCACCGCTGGTCGTGGCGTATGCATTGGCAGGAACTATTCGTTTTGATATCGAGCAAGATTCACTGGGCACGGATAAACATGGTCAGCCTATTCACCTTAATGATTTGTGGCCAACTGACGAAGAAATCGATGCCGTTGTCGGTGAGCACGTTAAACCAGAACAGTTTAATCAGGTGTACATTCAGATGTTCAAACTGAATGACCAAGAGCAAAATCCCAACCCGCTTTACGATTGGCGTCCAATGAGTACCTATATTCGTCGTCCGCCTTATTGGCAAAAAGAGGGGGAAGGCGCGCTAGCGGGTGAACGATCTTTATCTGGTATGCGTCCTTTGGCGATTTTAGGCGACAACATAACGACTGACCACTTATCGCCATCAAACGCGATCATGGCGAGCAGTGCCGCAGGTGAATACCTAACCAAAATGGGCGTTCCGGAAGAAGACTTTAACTCTTATGCGACTCACCGAGGCGATCACTTAACCGCGCAACGTGCGACTTTTGCGAACCCGAAACTGTTTAACGAAATGGTGAAGGAGAACGGCGAAGTCGTGCAGGGCTCTCTAGCGAGAATTGAACCAGAAGGCAAAGTGGTTCGCATGTGGGAAGCGATAGAAACTTACATGAATCGCAAACAACCACTCATTGTTGTGGCTGGCGCGGATTACGGTCAAGGTTCATCCCGTGACTGGGCGGCAAAAGGAGTTCGATTAGCCGGCGTAGAGGTGATTGTAGCGGAAGGTTTTGAGCGTATTCACCGTACTAACTTGGTCGGTATGGGCGTATTGCCACTGCAGTTTAAGCCGGGGATCAATCGTAATACGTTAGAGCTGGATGGTACTGAACTTTACGACGTGGTTGGTGAGATTAAACCCGGCGCCGATTTGGCTTTGGTCATCACACGCAGCAACGGAGAAAAAGTTGACGTTCCTGTCACGTGCCGCTTAGATACGGGTGATGAACTGTATGTTTATAGTGCGGGTGGTGTATTACAGCGTTTTGCTCAAGACTTCTTAGCGCAATAGGAGCGGGAGATGAATAACGTAAGCCAAAGCCAAATCAAGGTATCCGCTACTTATATGCGTGGCGGTACGAGTAAAGGTGTTTTTTTTAGTCTTGAAGATTTACCGCAACAAGCGCAAGTGGCTGGTGAAGCACGTGACAAATTATTATTACGTGTTATCGGTAGCCCAGATCCGTATGCAAAGCAAATCGATGGCATGGGCGGCGCAACTTCTAGCACGAGTAAAGCGGTGATTGTTTCGCGCAGCAACCGAGAAGAACATGATGTTGACTACTTATTTGGACAAGTTTCAATTGATAAGCCATTCGTTGACTGGAGTGGTAATTGCGGCAATTTGTCTGCGGCAGTGGGTCCTTTCGCCATTCATGCTGGTTTGATTCCACAAGATCGTATTCCTGAAAACGGAATGGTCACTGTGCGGGTTTGGCAGGTGAATATCAACAAAACCATATTGATTCACGTGCCGATTGTGAATGGTTTTGTGCAAGAAACCGGAGAGTTTGAACTCGATGGTGTTACGTTTCCTGCGGCAGAGATCCAAGTGGATTTTGTCGATCCTTCTGATGGTGAAGGTAGCATGTTCCCAACCGGAAACTTGGTCGATGACTTAGTGGTTCCTGATGTGGGTACGTTCAATGCGACTTTCATTAATGCGGGGATTCCGACCATTTTTATTGACGCTGAGTCGATTGGTTATCAAGGCACTGAACTGCAAGATGACATCAATAATGATCAGGCTGCATTGACGATGTTTGAATCCATCCGTGCACATGGTGCGTTAAAAATGGGGCTAATCTCTGACCTGAAAGAAGCGCAAACCCGCCAGCACACACCTAAGATTGCTTTTGTATCAACGCCGAAAAACTACGTTGCTTCGAGCGGAAAAGCAGTCAATGAATCCGATGTTGATGTACTGGTTCGTGCGTTGTCGATGGGCAAACTTCATCATGCCATGATGGGAACAGCGGCGGTTGCGATCGCGTCAGCGGCTTGTGTTCCGGGAACGTTGGTGAACCTTGCCTCTGGTGGCGGTGAAAAAGAGTCGGTCACTTTCGGTCACCCGTCAGGAACGCTGAAAGTCGGTGCAAAAGCGAAGCAAACTGAGCAAGGTTGGGTGGTACAGAAAGCCATTATGAGCCGAAGTGCGAGAATACTGATGGAGGGCTTTGTGCGTGTTCCCTCCAATGTCTTTGAATAGAAAGAGTGTGATGTCAGGACATTCTGGAGGAAGCAATATGTCTCTATACGAAAAAGAATATCTATGGGCGCAAAACGAACCGGAGAGTTTTTGGCGTGCTCAAGCGGAGAGCATTGACTGGTTTGAATCGCCTAAGACCATTTTGAAAGCCGATGACAATGGGATTGAACGTTGGTTTCCTGATGGTGTGATGAATACCTGCTGGTTAGCACTGGATTACCATTGCGAGCAAGGTCGAGGTGGCAATATAGCCCTTATTTATGATTCGCCAGTCACGGGCAGCAAAAAGGCTTACACCTACCGAGAATTACGTGATCAAGTCGCCAAAATCGCAGGTATGCTAGCCAATCAAGGCGTAGAAAAAGGCGACCGAGTGGTCATCTACATGCCGATGATCCCAGAAGCCGCGATGGCGATGCTCGCTTGCGCTCGGTTAGGGGCGATTCACTCGGTCGTATTTGGTGGTTTTGCGCCAAATGAACTGGCTGTGCGCATTGAAGATGCAGAACCAAAAGTCATCATGACCGCTTCTTGCGGGATTGAGATCAATAAGGTTATCCCATACAAACCAATGGTGGATAAAGCCATTATGGACAGCCGCTGGAAACCTGAAAAAGTTTTTGTCCTGCAACGTCCAGAATGCGAAGCTAATCTGAGTCAAGAAAGAGACTTAGACTGGCAACAAGAATACGGTCAAGCTCTGCCACATGCATGCGTACCAGTGTTAGCAACAGATCCACTTTATATTCTCTATACTTCGGGCACCACAGGCAAGCCGAAAGGGGTAGTGCGTGATAATGGTGGCCATGCAGTAGCCATGAAGTATTCAATGAGTGTTATCTATAATATTGCACAAGACGGCGTATTTTGGGCGGCATCCGATGTCGGTTGGGTAGTCGGACATTCTTATATTGTTTATGCCCCACTTATTCACGGTTGTACAACGATTTTGTTTGAAGGCAAGCCGGTCCGAACTCCCGATCCGGGCGCATTCTGGCGCGTATGTGATGAATACAAAGTAGATGTCTTGTTTTCTGCACCGACGGCGTTCCGCGCGATTAAAAAAGAAGACCCTGAAGGTGAGTGTTTAAAACAGTATGACTTGTCGCATTTAAAAACTATCTTTATGGCCGGTGAGCGGTTGGATCCTCCGACGCTCGAATGGGTACAAAGCAAAACTGGCAAGCCGGTTATTGACCACTGGTGGCAAACAGAAACAGGTTGGGCTATTTCCGGTAACCCAACGGGTATTGAAATGATGCCCGTTAAAGCGGGTTCTTCAACCAAACCGATCCCGGGTTATCAGGTAGAGATACTGAATGAACTTGGCGAGCCTGTCGGACCAAACCGACAAGGTTTTGTTGCGCTAAAACGTCCGCTGCCACCAAGTTGTCTGCCAACGGTGTGGCGTAACCATGACCGATTTGAGACAGGGTATCTCAGCCAATTCCCTGGTTACTATGTCTCAGGTGATGGTGGTTATCTCGATGAAGATGGCTACCTGTTTATTATGGGACGTATTGACGATGTGATTAATGTCGCGGGACATCGTTTGTCGACAGGCGAAATGGAAGAAATTGTGGGAGGGCATCCGGCGATTGCAGAATGCGCTGTTGTTGGTATTCACGATGAACTTAAAGGACAGCTCCCACTTGGCTTTGTTGTGTTGAAAGATGGAGTCAAAGTCGATGAACTAGACCTAGAAGGTGAATTAGTCGGTAAAGTACGTAACGAGATTGGAGCGGTAGCTTGTTTCAAACATGCGTTAGTGGTCGATCGTTTACCGAAAACGCGCTCCGGTAAAATTTTGCGTAGAACGATTCGTCAAATCGCTGATGGTGAAAAATACACTGTGCCATCGACGATTGATGACCCAAGCAGTTTAAATGAGATAGAAAGAGTATTGCGACGTTAAGCATGGTTGGGTAACTCGCCTCAAACTTCTAGCCAAAACTCTGCCCCTCTAACTCTGTGATTTGGTTCTGCCTCTGTAAGCTCATTAAGTGCAGAGGCTTTTTTGGTTTTAGCAGAACAAATTTTTGTGAACGTGGTTTTGCAGCTTGCCAACCCGAGGTTTTGCTCACACACTATCGTCATTCAATCATTGGTAAACCTAAACCTGAGTATGTCTGCGTTCGTAATTAAATCTGCGTGCTTTAACGACCTTGAACCCCTTAACGATCTTATGTTCGATTTGCATGATGAGCATCATATGCAATCACCTGAGCTTTTCAAAACCGCTGAGGACATTGAGCAAGAGAAAAGCATTGCTCGTTATCTCGATAATCCCGAGTGTCTGGTTTATGTGGCGAAATGGAAAGACGAGGTCATTGGTTTTATCTCAGGCCACTTTTGTGAGTTAACATCTACAGTCAGTAAACCAGTCATGATGGGAAGTGTGGATGAGCTCTATGTATCACCAGAGTTTCGTAATCAAGGGGCCGCGCAAGCACTTATTGAAAAAATTGAGTCGACTTTTATCGATTACGGTGCGAAACAGATGTTTGTAGAGGTGTGGCATTTTAATCAAGGGGCGTTATCGCTTTATGCAAAGCATGGGTTTGGGCATCACATTCATTGCCTAAGAAAGCCATTAACGGCGAATAAAAAGCGGCATACAGAATTGCCTTATTGACCTTTTCCAATGATTAATCAAATTAGAACTTTTAGGTCTATCTCTTTTGCATCACTCGTTACTTGATTTTTGTCGAAAAAGATTGGTTTAGCTGTCATTATTCATTGGTCATGATTCTCTTTATTTAAGGCCATACCCTGTGTTGAGACAGTTATTTTCCCTCGCCCTTTTCTGTATTCTGTTACCTGTATCTTCAATTGCGGCAACGCAGTCACCCGCTGAAGGTGTAAAAGGCGCGCTATGTGTGGTGCGAACTGTTGATAAGCTTGTGTTGGTCCATGAGGTATTGACCAATAAAATCTCTTTGCCTGGTGGGACGGTTCTCGAAGGAGAGTCCCCGAAAGTTGCTGTTCAACGAGAAACGTGGGAAGAAACCGGACTGGTGGTTACCGTTGGTAAAACGTTAGGTCAAACAGAGACGGCCATATATTACGATTGTGTCTCGGATTCAGAGATCATTGCATTTTCAATGAATAACTCCTTGGGAGGGAATGAATTACCTATTTGGTTTGCACCTCACTACGGCGTTGAGGTTGCGTCCGCCATGCTGCTTAACCCAGCAGAGCTTTCTGCATCGTTATATCGTTATCCTGCCCAATGGCCCAAAGCTATTCAATTTTTTGAGCAAGCCACAACGCAGCCTGTTTCTTACGTGACTCAGCTGATTGAGTCCGCACCATCATTCCGTCAAATAGAGCTGGTATGGCTGGGTGGGTTACAAAGTTGGGTAGGGGCTCTCTCAGAAGAGAGTTATGAGATAGCGAGTCAAGTTGCTAACTTCGTTGTGGCGCTGACAAAACCGGTCATATTACTGGTTTTGTTTCCTTTCATCATGATGCGCTTTGACAGTCGATTTGTATACCGACTCTTTTTCGCTATTAGCGCAACATCCCTTATGGTACTCGTCGCGCAGCAGGGCTTTTCACTTCCTCGGCCACATGTGTATATGCCAATGGCGAAGCTTGCACATAGTTTTGGATTTAGTTTTCCAAGTTTACCTATTGCGGTGTGGTTTTGTATTTTTACCTTTTTGCTCCAAAGAACTCATAAGCTTGGTTTTAACAGTACAGCGGCGGTTGTGTCAGTTGCCACTCTTACGGTTATCTTATGCAAGTTTTTCCTTGGTTCGGCGTTCATTTTAGATATGTTGTTTGGCGCGCTATTAGGAAGCCTAGTGGCTTGGCACGTTTTACGTTTGGAAACAAACCAAGAGGTGAATGTTGATCAACTGCTGAGTTCTAAAGGGGTATGGTTCACAATGACGGCGATGACTGCGGTCATTTCTTTTATCTGGCCATTGCCTGTATTTGGTCGTTGGCTCGCTATTTTGTTCACAGCCTCTGCGCTGGTAATGACGTTTAAAGAATCAAAAGTACAGTTAGATTCTCGTCAGATGATCTTTATCACACTATTGTTGCTTTTAGCTGAGCAACTATATATGTATTTCACTGCGGCAATATCATATAGCGGCTTATGGTCGTTGGTATTATCGACGTTCCATTATCCATTGCTGATGCTGTTGTTTGTTCTGTTGGCGAGAAAGCTCACACATGAGAAACAGCAATCTATGTATTAGGAACATGATGATTTTCGTGTACTTCAAATAAAGAAAGCCTTGCTTACTTGCAAGGCTTTGTATCAATCGTAACAAGATTGTGAGGAGCGATTTCTAGATACTGAGCAAATCATACATTTAGAATGAACTTTTCAATCGCTTTGGCCACACCGTGGTCATCATTACTTGCTGTAATATAGTCAGCGATTTTCTTAGTCTCATCCATTGCGTTTTCCATCGCGATTCCTAATCCAGCAAATTGCAGCATGTGGTGGTCGTTTTCTGCATCCCCCATACAAATAACTTCTTCAGCTTTAATGCCCAAATGCTCTGCAATTGCTGAGACACCAATGCCTTTGTTGCTGAGCGGATTGAGAAACTCTAAAAAGAAGGCTGCACTTTGCACTACGGTAAATTCTTCACGGAGCTCTTGTGGTAACGCGGCAATCACTTCTTTTAACTTACTTGGCTCTGCGACCATCATTGCTTTGATGATAGGGTGATCATCTTCGAGAAATTCGAAGTTCATTTCAGTCACAGTCAGGCCGTTGATCTTCGCCTCAATGTCGGTGTATGGGTTGCTTTCATTGGTGATTAGTCCATGAACTTGGCTAAATGCATGCACATATGCACCTAGTTCTTTGGCTTTTCGCGCAATCAATTTTGCTGCTTTACCATCAATAATTTGCTGGTGGATGATGGCATTCGTACCTACGTTTTTCACCATGGATCCATTGTAGTAAAGAACAAAATCTTTATCGGAGCGAATATCCAATTCATCCAATTTATCTTGCATTCCTTCTAATGGGCGGCCTGAAGCCAGCACAACAGTAACTCCAGCTTGGCGAGCCTTAGCGATCGCTTGTTTGTTTTCTTCAGAAATTGCTTTGTCACTATTTAAGAGAGTGCCATCCATATCTAATGCGATCAATTTGTACATCATTTCTTACCTTAAACCTTAGGGAACTTTAGCAGAACTTAGTGTGGCCGAAATATGACCAACAAACTTAAGTAGACGGTGACTATGAAACTACAAAATGACCTATTTTAACAATTAATTTTTTGGTTTAAATTGACCTAGGCACGCCTCTACATTATGGTCTTCGCCTCGAAGTATGATGAGTTGAGTGAGTTCACGTTGTATAAGCTAAATGAGATGTTTGAGACCATCCAAGGGGAAGGGATTTTCACTGGAATACCTGCCGTTTTTATTCGCCTTCAAGCGTGCCCGGTAGGTTGCTCATGGTGCGATACCAAACAGACTTGGTATGCTGATGAGAGTGACCGACGTCAGATTGGCGATATTTTGGTGAAGAAGGAAGACTCCCCAACTTGGTGTGTTGCATCTGCTCAGAGCATCGTAGAGCAATATAAAAAACAGGATTTTAACGCCAAGCACATAGTCATTACTGGGGGAGAACCTTGCCTTTACGATCTACGGCCTTTAACCAATGCGTTTGAAGATATGGGGTGCCAATGCCAAATCGAAACGAGTGGAACGTCAGAGGTGGTCACTTCAAAAAACACTTGGGTGACAGCGTCACCGAAAGTGGCCATGAAAGCTAAACTGCCTGTACTTAACAGTGCGTTGGAACGTGCTAATGAGATCAAACATCCCGTCGGGACTCATAAAGACATCGACCATCTGGATGCATTGTTAGCAGACGCGAATGTTGCCACGAATACGGTGATTGCATTACAGCCTATAAGTCAGAAGCCTCGCGCAACCCAATTGTGTATTGAGACATGTATTGCTCGTAATTGGCGCTTGTCTGTTCAAACTCATAAATACCTAAATATTGCTTAAGCCCGGAGAGAGAAATGAAAAAAGCCGTCGTTGTTTTCAGTGGTGGGCAGGATTCGACAACATGTCTGGTTCAAGCTCTTAAAGAATTTGATGAAGTTCATGCAGTCACCTTTGACTACGGCCAGCGCCACAAACTGGAAATTGAGGTCGCTCAACAAGTGGTGGAAGATCTGGGAGTGGTGGCACACAAAGTTATGGATGTCGGTTTGCTCAATGAACTTGCGATCAGCTCTTTGACGCGTGATGACATTCCTGTATCACATGAATTGCAAGAGAATGGTTTGCCAAACTCTTTTGTTCCTGGGCGTAATATCCTATTTCTTACCCTTGCGGGGATTTATGCTTACCAAATCGGTGCTGAAGCGGTGATAACGGGTGTATGCGAAACGGATTTTAGTGGCTACCCTGATTGTCGTGATGACTTCGTTAAAGCGATGAACGCGGCACTAGTGAAAGGTATGGATCGTAACTTGATTATCAAAACGCCATTGATGTGGTTGAACAAAGCTGAAACTTGGGCATTGGCCGACCAATACGATGCATTGCAACTGATTCGTGAAACCACGTTAACTTGTTACAACGGTATTATCGGCGATGGTTGTGGGGATTGCCCAGCCTGCGACTTACGCAAAACAGGCCTCGATGATTATTTAAGTAACAAAGAAGCCGTGATGCAGTCGTTGGTTCAAAAGCAGGAAGTCGAAGGTCTGTAAAATTCAGCCTAAAAACGAATGCCGCTACTTTTAAAGTTAGAACAAACTAGCTTACGTATAGCTTAGCGAGGTCTTGGGGTTCAATCTCTTTACCCTCTAGCTGTGCATTCCAATTTGTGCCAACAAGAACGCCATCTTCTGCAAGAGTTAGAAGCCAATCTTCAACAAAGATATCTAGCGGAATTTCTAGTACTGTAAAATCAGCCCATTCTTCAACATTATGTGTTTCTGCATCTTCTTTAGAAGACCAGAAAGGCATGACTTCACTGTTTTCGAATTCAGTTGAATCGCAAGATAGCCAACCTTCTTCATTACGTAGCCCCCAAACTAAGTGGCTTTCTTTCGTTTCTGCAACGAAAAGGTCAAGGTTTGCTTGGATATCTGATGTAAGTTTGCTCATTTCAAAACTCTCATTGTTATTACGCGGTTAGACTAACACTAAAGCGCCGATTCCTAAAGCATAATACGGTTAACGGAACCTAAAAAGAAAGGCCCAGTTGTTATGCAACGAGACCTTATAAAAAGTGAGAATTAACCTAAATTACATGCATTACGTTATGTGCTGACCTTTCTTTTTCACGGTATGATTCAATGTTTAGCTCTTAGGAAGAGTCGTAAAAACAGTCCACTCTTTTTTCACTTCCCCTTTATAGCCTATAACGGTTGCTGTTACTCGACGGTTTAATGCATGGCTAATTTCATCTGTGCCTTGTGTTGCTAGTACCGTATCTCCATAACCCACGATAGCCACTCTACTGCCACTGATGCCATTGCTCAACAGTTCTTTTCGCACATTCTCTGCGCGACGCTTGGACAAATCGAGGTTGTGTTCTGCACTGCCTGTTTTGCTGGCATACCCTTGGATCTCAATGGAAGTATCTGGGTACTCTTTCAAGAAATTCGACAGTTCAAGAATTTGTTTTGAGAAAATAGGATTAATTTTGTCAGAATCGTTAGCAAACAAAATCCGGATTTGCATCTCTTGTGATGAATCCACATAGGAGCCACAACCATCATTGTCAATCTCTGCTCCGAGCGGTGTACCTGGGCATAAATCCCTTTCGTTGATCACGCCGTCACCGTCATCGTCTAAATGGTCAGCCCATTGTTCGGCGAGCGGAGTGGCCATGTACTCATATTCGTCCCCATTATTATTGGATGAACTACAAGCTGAAAGTACCAATGATAGTGCAATAATAGTTATATATTTCATCATTAATACTCCACTTCTTGTAGCCATTCTTTAGGCATTTCGACTCTCAAAGCGCTCAATAGCTGACCTGTTGCATTCATCACTCGATATTTTGCATACTGCTCAGCGTACTTTGAATCGACGTAACCCTTACGTGCTTCAAATAACTCATTTTCTGTATTCAACAAATCGAGTAATGTTCGTTTACCAATACGGTATTGCTTCTCGTAAGCAATGACCGTTTCTGATGCAGAATCAACATGATCGGATAAAAACTCTTTTTGTTGGAGCGTTAAATCCAGTGCACTCCAAGAGAGTCTCAATCCTTCCTCAACATTTCGATATGCGCCTTCACGCAAGTCTTTTGCTTTGTTCAATTGGTATGCGAAGTTTTCAGAATTCGCCGCATCACTACCACCGTTAAATAAGTTGTAACGCAAGCGTAGCATCGCAAGCGTTTCATCACTTCGGCCTTTGAGGCCATCAGCGTCGTCGCGCCATGTCTGAGACGCTTCAATCGAGATAGTTGGGTAGTTAACCCCTTTAGATTGTTTGTACTGAAATTTTGCGGAGTCTACATCAGCGAGCGAGACTTGAACGACAGGGTGCAGTTCAAAGGCTAAACTTACCGCTTCATCAACAGTGTATGGAATAAAGTTTTGATCGGCTCTAGGAAACACCAGCCCTTGCGGAGTTTGACCCACCAAGCGAGTGAACATTGTATGTGTATCGTATAAATTATTTTGCGCTGCGGCTAAGTTACCATGCGCCTTGGCTAAACGTGCTTCCACCTGAGTTAAATCCGCTGTTGAACCGATACCTGAATTTACACGTTTTTTAATGTCGTCATAAATATCTTTATGAACCGCAAGATTGCTTTCAGAAAGTTTCAAAATTTCATAGGCTTTGACCGCATCTAAGTACACTTTAGTGACTTCCAGTGCTTTGTCTGATGCGTCAGCCAATAGTTGGAACCTAACCGATTCTGCATCAGCAGCGGTTCGATCAATATCATTTAAGGTTGCGCTACCATCCCAAATGAGCTGGGTTAATGTCACAGAAGCTTCCTTCCGAGTGTAGTCGGTGTCCCCACGACCGACCTCATCGGATGGATCAAGTCCTTCATAGCCAATCCCTGCATCTAAATCGATGGAAGGCAAGTAAGCGCCAGAAGAAGCTTCATTAACATAGCGTCTACTAGTGAATTCGTTAAATGCGCTTTTAATATCTGGATTATTTTTTAACGTCAATGCCACAGCTTGCTCTAAGGTTTGACCGAAAACGGGTAAAGACACTATTAAGCTACAGCAGCAAGCAATATTTAGTCGGTTCCATTTCACGGTGATTCTCCTAAAAATTTGTGTTGCTTTTGCTATTTCACCTCAGTTTTATCTCAAAAGTGAGATGAAATATCGTAAAAAACAGTGTTTGGATAAGCAATATCTCAACCGACTGTTAAACCAAGGTTTTTATTCGAAAAATCCAAAGGTTCTCCCTTTAAATCCTAGACCATGTGGTAAATATTGCTTCGCAACACAGTGGGTTTAAGCAGAAGAAAAGTTTGAGTTCTTAATATCATAGTGCTTCACGACCTGTGTAATTTATGGCTTTCAAATAACCTCACCCCCTGAGTTATTAATCGGTCTAACTATTGACAGTCACACACATAACGAAAATATAAATCACACATACAACGAAAATATAATGATTTTGACTAAACTATAGACGTAAATGTAGAAGTAACAAACTTTTAACTTGGTTTGAATTGGGGTGAGGTAGATATGGATCGACTAACTTTGAGCTCATTAATGGGCAACATAGTAGTTATCGGGCTGGATGGGGAAATTAGAATCTTAGAAGAAGGACAATTACCTCAACCCGGGGAATTAATTATTGAAGAGGTTTCAGACACTTCAGAGCTTGTCATCGAACAAGTGACACCGCAAGGCAGCGCGATAAATGTAACCGATGATATTACTGCACTGATTGAAGCGATAGCGAGTGGAGAGGACCCAACTCAGCTTGGTGAAGAGTTCGAAACTGCAGCGGGTGAAAATATTGGATCTAGCCCGCAGACAACGGGCGCGGTAGATCGAACTGGTGCCGAATCACTAGCAAGTACCAATTTTGAGACAAGCGGTATTGATGGTATTGGACTGTCAAGTACTCAAGCACTCTCTTTACTTGAATATATTCAAGCGAGAAACGCGCCATTACCCGAGACAAACTTTGTTCAGGATATCTCGAACCCGGTAGTTAATGAGGGTAATCGAGTTTTCTTTGATATTACGCTGAGCCAGCCAATTCAAGACAATACCAACATCAATTTTTCGTTATCAGATGATTCCGCTACTGGTGGTTCATCTGACCAAGTTGGTGTCGACTATATTGATGATACGGTACTTGTGACCTTTTCTGATGGCTTAACGGAGGAGGTTCAAGTCGATGAGAACGGTGCTTTTACTGTATCGATACCTTCTGGCGAGAGCACTTTTACCGTTTCTTTAGACTCTGTAGATGACTCCGTGCTCGAAGGTCCAGAAACCTTCACACTTTCAGGAAGTACTGATGAGCAAAATACCCCCGTTTTAGGCACGGCGACCATCGTCGATGACGGCAATGGCCCGGGCGAGGATCCAGATGATGACCGTCCGATGGTGTCCATCAGCGATGCAGGCACAATTAATGAAGGGGAAACCGCCAACTTCAAAGTCACCTTATCGAACGCCTCTGAAGCGGAGGTTCAAGTCGAGTTAGGCTTAAACCTCGGTGATACCGAAGCAGGAGATCTCGGCACCTTGGAATACAACACCGGCTCGGGATGGACCACGGTGCCCGTTTCCGGCTTAGTCACGGTTCCGGCAGGCTTGACGGAATTCGATGTGCGCATTGCGTCGATTGACGACGAAGTGTATGAAGGCGCAGAAAACTTCAGTGTGGATGTCACGGGAGTGGGTGCGGTGCAAGGCAGCGACACCGGCACGGCGACCATCGTCGATGACGGCAATGGCCCCGGGTCGGATCCAGATGATGACCGTCCGATGGTGTCCATCAGCGATGCGGGCACGATTAATGAAGGAGAGACGGCGAATTTTGTCGTGTCACTGACGAATGCCTCCGAAGCGGAGGTTCAAGTTGAATTAGGCTTAAACCTCGGCGATACCGAAGCAGGAGATCTCGGCACCTTGGAATACAACACCGGCTCGGGATGGACCACGGTGCCCGTTTCCGGCTTAGTCACGGTTCCGGCAGGCTTGACGGAATTCGATGTGCGCATTGCGTCGATTGACGACGAAGTGTATGAAGGCGCAGAAAACTTCAGTGTGGATGTCACGGGAGTGGGTGCGGTGCAAGGCAGCGACACCGGCACAGCGACCATCGTCGATGATGGCAGTGGCCCGGGATCGGATCCGGATGATGACCGTCCGATGGTGTCCATCAGCGATGCGGGCACGATTAATGAAGGAGAGACGGCGAATTTTGTCGTGTCACTGACGAATGCCTCCGAAGCGGAGGTTCAAGTTGAATTAGGCTTAAACCTCGGCGATACCGAAGCAGGAGATCTCGGCACCTTGGAATACAACACCGGCTCGGGATGGACCACGGTGCCCGTTTCCGGCTTAGTCACGGTTCCGGCAGGCTTGACCGAGTTCGATGTGCGCATTGCGTCGATTGACGACGAAGTGTATGAAGGCGCAGAAAACTTCAGTGTGGATGTCACGGGAGTGGGTGCGGTGCAAGGCAGCGACACCGGCACAGCGACCATCGTCGATGATGGCAGTGGCCCGGGATCGGATCCGGATGATGACCGTCCGATGGTGTCCATCAGCGATGCGGGCACGATTAATGAAGGAGAGACGGCGAATTTTGTCGTGTCACTGACGAATGCCTCCGAAGCGGAGGTTCAAGTTGAATTAGGCTTAAACCTCGGCGATACCGAAGCAGGAGATCTCGGCACCTTGGAATACAACACCGGCTCGGGATGGACCACGGTGCCCGTTTCCGGCTTAGTCACGGTTCCGGCAGGCTTGACCGAGTTCGATGTGCGCATTGCGTCGATTGACGACGAAGTGTATGAAGGCGCAGAAAACTTCAGTGTGGATGTCACGGGAGTGGGTGCGGTGCAAGGCAGCGACACCGGCACGGCGACCATCGTCGATGACGGCAATGGCCCCGGGTCGGATCCAGATGATGACCGTCCGATGGTGTCCATCAGCGATGCGGGCACGATTAATGAAGGGGAAACCGCCAACTTCAAAGTCACCTTATCGAACGCCTCTGAAGCGGAGGTTCAAGTCGAGTTAGGCTTAAACCTTGGCGATACCGAAGCGGGGGATCTCGGCACCTTGGAATACAACACCGGCTCGGGATGGACCACGGTGCCCGTTTCCGGCTTAGTCACGGTTCCGGCAGGCTTGACGGAATTCGATGTGCGCATTGCGTCGATTGACGACGAAGTGTATGAAGGCGCAGAAAACTTCAGTGTGGATGTCACGGGAGTGGGTGCGGTGCAAGGCAGCGACACCGGCACGGCGACCATCGTCGATGACGGCAATGGCCCCGGGTCGGATCCAGATGATGACCGTCCGATGGTGTCCATCAGCGATGCGGGCACGATTAATGAAGGAGAGACGGCGAATTTTGTCGTGTCACTGACGAATGCCTCCGAAGCGGAGGTTCAAGTTGAATTAGGCTTAAACCTCGGCGATACCGAAGCAGGAGATCTCGGCACCTTGGAATACAACACCGGCTCGGGATGGACCACGGTGCCCGTTTCCGGCTTAGTCACGGTTCCGGCAGGCTTGACGGAATTCGATGTGCGCATTGCGTCGATTGACGACGAAGTGTATGAAGGCGCAGAAAACTTCAGTGTGGATGTCACGGGAGTGGGTGCGGTGCAAGGCAGCGACACCGGCACCGGCACAGCGACCATCGTCGATGATGGCAGTGGCCCGGGATCGGATCCGGATGATGACCGTCCGATGGTGTCCATCAGCGATGCGGGCACGATTAATGAAGGAGAGACGGCGAATTTTGTCGTGTCACTGACGAATGCCTCCGAAGCGGAGGTTCAAGTTGAATTAGGCTTAAACCTCGGCGATACCGAAGCAGGAGATCTCGGCACCTTGGAATACAACACCGGCTCGGGATGGACCACGGTGCCCGTTTCCGGCTTAGTCACGGTTCCGGCAGGCTTGACCGAGTTCGATGTGCGCATTGCGTCGATTGACGACGAAGTGTATGAAGGCGCAGAAAACTTCAGTGTGGATGTCACGGGAGTGGGTGCGGTGCAAGGCAGCGACACCGGCACGGCGACCATCGTCGATGACGGCAATGGCCCCGGGTCGGATCCAGATGATGACCGTCCGATGGTGTCCATCAGCGATGCGGGCACGATTAATGAAGGGGAAACCGCCAACTTCAAAGTCACCTTATCGAACGCCTCTGAAGCGGAGGTTCAAGTCGAGTTAGGCTTAAACCTTGGCGATACCGAAGCGGGGGATCTAGGCTCCTTGGAATACAATACTGGCTCAGGCTGGACCACGGTGCCCGCCTCCGGCTTAGTCACGGTTCCGGCAGGCTTGACGGAATTCGATGTACGCATTGATACTGTAAATGATGCAATATTTGAGCAAGATGAGGACTTTAGCGTTTCTGTTGTCGGCGTTGGCCCTGTATCAGGCTCAGATCTCGGTAACGCAACCATTATCGACGACGATGCACCTCCGACTATCTCTGATGTCATCGATGTTGTTGTTTCGGAAGAAGGTTTAACCAATGGTATTCCTGACAATACTGGTTCACCTACCGACACAGTAAATGCTGCCAGTTTCTCAGGAACATTTACGGTTGGAGACCCTGATACCGCAAATGTTTCAGTAGTTCTTTCTGGTCCAAATACGCTTACATCGGGCGGGGAACCGGTCTCTTGGGTATGGAACAGTAATAATCAAACATTGACGGCTTCTACTGCAAGTTTGGCTGTTGTTGCAACAGTCGTCCTCACTGAACCTGCCGTCTCAGGACAAGGATCTTGGGATTACACCGTCACATTGTTTGAACCACTAGATCATCCGGTGAACGATGTTGAAGATATCATTGACTTTGATTTGCAGATTTCAGTCAGTGACGGTCAAAGCACAACGTCTGAAAGCCTAAACATTGTCGTTGAAGATGACCGCCCATTGGTTCCTAACAATGTACAAGCTGTAGATGTAACAAACCTGAATATCCCTGATGTTATTACTGGGCAAGTTAGTTTTATAGGTAATGGGTCAGACTCTTTCAGCCGATCTTTTGGTGATGTTGTAGTCACAGCTGAAGGTTTTCTTTCAGATGAATCGGTTACGCTTGGTGCTGCACAAATCAATCAGTCTTCAGATGGTATTGGTGTTAAAAGTTCAGGTGATAACGGCTTCCCATTGGATAACGAGATCGATTACCGCTTTGCTAACGAGCAAGGAGTATCTGAAAAACTCATTATAGATTTAGGCGATAAAGTTGCATTTGGTGCTGAAATTGAATTTGCCAAAATGTTTGGTGGTGAACTAGAAGAAGGGCTGGCGTCATTCTATCGAGATGGCGTACTTATTGCCCAGCAAACATTTAGTTCAGATGCTCAGAGTGGCGATTTCGCAGCAAACTTTAGTGTTCAACAAGGTGGTTTCGACCAGATCATTCTGGAAGCAACGGGTAATGGTAATGCTTCGAATATCGAAGATAATAGTGACTTTACTGTTAGAGCCATTACCTTTATTGGTTCTGATGGCGGCACTCCGATCGCGTCTGCAGAAGGAACGATTAGTTCTACCTACGGTGCTGATGGTCCAGGAACAACAGTATTAACAGGTGCAGAGTCTGGTTTAAAGACCGCAGATGGTGACGATATTACGGTCAGCGTCGATCCGCAAAACCTTAATCGTTTAGTTGGTTCAACGGATAATGTTGTTGCGTTCGAAGTGCAGTTTACGCCGAGTACAGGTAAGTGGGAGTTCGTTCAGTACGAGCCACTCAGCAAGCCAATAGGTGATGGTTATATCGACTTTGGGTATACAGTAACGGATGCCGATGGAGATAGTGTTTCTGGATCATTTGCGGTTAATCCAGCGATACCACCAACGATTTCTGGTGTAGCGTTGAGCGTATCTGAAGAAGGTTTGTCCGATGCGAATGTCGACAGTGCCGCATTGGCTGGTTTCACTGATACAACAGATTCCATTAATGATACCGACACACTTAATTTAGGTTCGACGGTTGAGAGTGTCACATTGGGTCTTCCAACGGCACTAATCTCAAGTGGTGGGGACACCTTAGTTTGGACATTATCGAACAGCGATAAAATACTAACAGGTTCCGCAAGCGGTCAGCCTATTATCGAGGTGTCGGTTGATGACCTAGGCAATTTATCAGCAGAGTTACTAGGAAAAGTCGATCACCCAGATGGTGGTGGTGAAGATGTGATAGATTTAGAAGTTCCTGTTATTGCATCAAATGCGTTCGGTGTTACTAGCTCAGCAACCGCTACAGTCGCCATTGAAGATGATTCACCATTTGCTGAAATGGTTGTAGAAGACGTTAATGCCATGCAAACAACTGGTTCCAATGTTCAGTTAATCTTAGACGTATCAGGTTCGATGGGGTGGGACTCTGTCACGGGTTCGAGCTTTAATGTCGTTACTTCGCGCCTTGATGTGCTGAAAAGTGCATCGATAGCATTGTTATTAGAATATCAACTGCTTGGAGATACCAAAGTTCAAATCACGACTTTTAGTAGTAACGCGAATATTCTTGGTGAAAGTGGTAATGAATCGTCAGATAACAGTTTACCTAATGATTTAACGACAATTTGGATGGATGTTGATCAAGCTATCGATCTGATCAATGGTTTAACTGCAGGTGGTGGTACGGACTATGACGATGCCATTGCACTTGCTGTCGAAGATGACGTATGGGGTAATGTTGAGTTACTTGAAGACGCAAACAACCTCAGCTATTTCCTGTCGGATGGTAACCCTAACTCTCCTGGGAATCAGATTAATGCGACAGAACAGGCGGATTGGGAAGCGCAGCTAGAGCAATACAATGTAACAGGACTTGCTTATGGTATTGGTAGTGGGGCGTCGACTCAGTTCTTAGAGCCAGTTGCCTATGATGCGAACAACCCTATAGATAAGCAAATTTCACCAATAATTGTTCCGGATATCAATAGCCTTCCAGCGATACTTATCCAATCGGTCGTTACACCAATTACAGGCGCTTTAGGTTCGTCTGGTATGGGTGGAAGTACGTCATTCTTTGGTGCTGATGGTGGTTATGTATCGTCGTTTAACTATGGTGGTGCAACAGGTATTACGGTGATGTTTGATGGCACAACCATTACGGTGGATGATGGTGCCAACAATACAGGAGCAACGGCGATTGTTGATATTGTTGAAGAAACAGTAACGCTTGTAGTAGATAGTCAAAATTCTGTGGTTATCGACTTGAATACTGGGGAGTACACCTTCTTTGCTTCATCGATTGCAGTTGCAACACAGTTTGATTTCGATTATGTACTAACAGACGGTGATGGAGATACTATTGTAGAAACCGTTTCGTTTGATTTAGAGCCAAACTCTGTCGAGGCCGTTGATGATGCTGCATCTACACCTGAAGGCACACCAATAGTGGTTGATGTGCTTTCAAACGACACCAATAACGACAACGCAGCCACATTGACATTAGCTGACGCAGTGGTTGATTCAAGTAAAGGTCAAGTGCTCATCGTAGACAATCAATTGGTCTTTATCCCGTCAAATAATTTGGATGATGGAGACAGTGCGAGAATCTCTTATCGAACTGAATCGTCAAACGGTGATTTTGATATAGGTGCACTTACTGTCTCTGTCACCGGCAGTGCTGGCAGTGTTCCAGGCGTGGGCGGAAATGATAACGATGCGCTTATCGGTACAGCAGGTGCCGATATCTTACTTGGTGGAGAAGGAGAGGATACTATTTCAGGTAATGCAGGTGAAGATATCATAATCGGAGGTTTAGACTACGATATCCTTACTGGTGGAGGCGATGAAGATACCTTTGTTTGGACTCAAATGGATGATGCTGTGGACTCAGTGACAGACTTTGATGCGTCAGAAGGTGATAAACTTGAACTAAGAGATCTATTTGATGATGTGTCTGGCACCGATATGTCGGCATTACTTGATGACTTTGAGTCTGGTGATTTTTCTGGTCAAGTGAATAGCATATCCTTGTCTATAACTGAAGGCTCCGGGAACTCAACCTTAACCATCAACAAAGATGGACAACAGTTGGAGGTTAACTTTGATGGTGCTTCTGCAGCCGATATTGCCAATAGTCTGATTTCTAATCTTGAGCAATTAAGAGAATAATAGAAGAGAGAAAAAACGGAGCGAAAAGCTCCGTTTTTTCTTAACAACGCAAGCGCCATTGAGGTGGTGTCAAAGCACTTTACATGCAAAGCCTTTTAGGTAGAAACCTTCAGGATAAGCAGTGTCAGTTGGATGATCCGCTGCTTGCTCAAAACGCTCTACAAACTTCACCTGGCGGTTCGCGTCTAAGGCAGCGTCTGCAATAATTTTCTGGAATAACACTTGATCCATTAGTCCCGAGCAAGAATAGGTTAGCAACGTGCCACCCGGCTTTAGAATTTGCATGGCTAACATATTGATATCTTTGTAACCACGGCAAGCGCCGTTGAGTTGCGCTTTACTCTCCGCAAATTTAGGCGGATCCATAATCACAACATCAAATTTTGTGCCTTGGTCACGATACTCGCGAAGCAGCTTAAATACGTCTGCGTTTAGAAACACGGCGCGCTTTTTCGAAATATCAAATTCGTTCAATTCTGCGTTGTGCTTTGCAGTGTCGAGTGCTGGCTGAGAAACGTCGGCATTAATTACGCGCTTTGCCTCACCTTTAAGAGCATAAAGGCCGAAGCCGCCAGTATAAGAGAAGCAGTTGAGAACTTCTTTATTTTTCATGTATTTCATCGACTGTTGGCGACTATCACGTTGGTCTAGATAGAAACCAGTTTTGTGACCACCAACGATATCAACACTGATTTTTACGCCATTCTCTTCGATAACGACAGACTTCGGAGGTTCTTCACCATGCAGAACACCAGTCGTTTCGTCTAAGCCTTCCTTTTTACGAACGGCCACATCAGAGCGTTCGTAAATATTGCTTTCCGGGAAGCATTCGATTAATGCTTCAATGATAGCGGGCTTATTGTATTCGGCTCCGGCACTCAACAACTGACATACAAAAAAGTTTTGGTAACGGTCGATAGTTACGCCCGGAAGGCCATCTGATTCTCCGGCAATTAAACGGTAACCAGTAAGGCCATCTCGCTCGATGATGTCTTCACGAAGAAGTTGTGCATGTTTCAAACGCTTAACGAAAAACGCTTTATCAATATTTTCTTTTTCAAAACTCCAAATACGAGCACGAATTTGAGAAACCGGAGAATACGCGGCTTTTGCTAGCCATTTTCCATCGTAAGTGAATACATCAACGGTTTCGCCAAGTTTTGGTTCACCCTCAACTTTATTGATACCTCTAGAGAAAATCCAAGGGTGCTTTCGCTTAACCGATTTCTCACGACCTTTAACCAAATAGATAGCAGCAGTCATTTCTTGTAGCTCTTGTTGAATTTTGAAAGGGGCGTATTGTCCGGGATGTTACTGGCAAAAGCAACATCAGCCAGCAGTCCAAGCCATTGCTTAAGCCTTAATTGTAGACTTATGGGAACATGTTAGAGGTAGACGATAAAATGCGAGCCATAAAAAAGGCCACCTAAGTGACCGTTTTTATAGCTAGAGAGATAGGTTTTAAGCTTTGAGGCCTGTAAGGAGAGATTCCATCGTGTCACTTTGCGCACGAAGTTGCTCTACGTTTTGCGACGTCGTGCTGATCATATTACACACGTTGTTTGCTTGAATGCGGATATCTTCAACGCTAGACGCGATGTTGTCTGCCACGACACCTTGTTCTTCGGCCGCAGTCGCGATCTGGATACTACTGTCAGAGATGGTCTGATTCTTATCTGCTAGTGAGCCGATTTCATGGTTTACTTCTGCCATTAAAGTTTGGCCTTCATTGGCATTGTTTACCGTTACTTCCATCAGTTTTGTTAGAGATTGACTGTTACGCTGTAACGATTCGATCATTGCTTGAATTTCTACTGTTGCTTGTTGAGTTCGTCCAGCCAATGCTCGAACTTCGTCAGCGACAACGGCGAAACCCCGACCTTGCTCACCCGCACGTGCGGCTTCAATCGCTGCATTTAATGCGAGTAGGTTAGTTTGCTCTGAAATAGCGTTGATAGTGGTAACCACTTCATCAATTTGCGCAGCATTCGCGTCTAGCTCTTCTACCGCTTTAGAAGCAGATTGAATTTCAGTAGACAGCTCCGAAATGGAGTGAAGCGTGTTTTCAACTTTAACTTGCCCAGACTGTGCAACACTTCGTGCGTCATCTGTCTGTGTACTTGAGTCATGCGCTAATGTTGCAACCTCACGAATGGTTGATGCCATTTGTTCGGTGGCACTTGCCAGTGAGTTTAAGTGTTCCTGTTGGGTATTCGATATATCAGAGCTGTGATGAATGGATTGGTTTAAGTCGGCACTTATCTGTTGCATCAACGCGACAGATTCTTGGATCGAGAGAACCATTTTTTGTTCACGCACTGCCACTTTGTCGATAGTAATAGCAATTTCACTAAACTCGTCACGAACAGGGAAAAAGTGCATTCGCGCGGTTAAATCCCCATCCGCTAACGTGTTTAAAGCCTTATTCATGGTAAACATAGCGCCACCGATGAACGTCATAATGTAGTAAACACCAAACGCTAAAATGAATAGGCCGACACAAATAAGGCTTATTTGAGTGACAGAAAGCGCTGACCACAACGAAAGTTCGTGATTGGCAACTAAGCTATATGCGCCGTTAAGGACTGACACTGAGTCTGAACCAGAGCCTAATCGAATGGTTTCAGAGCTAGCTAGTAAGTTGGATACTTGTGTTTGAGAAAGGTTACCTGCTTCGATTAGCCCTTTTATCAGCACGAGTTCTTCTTGGTACATTCCTGAAATAAGAGTATTTGCTGCACTATTGAGAACAAGAGTGAGCATAACGAGAGCGAGAACGGGAAGAAAAAAGAGTAAGTAGAACTTCTCTTGGATTTTTAAGTGAATGAGATACTTATCAATCCAACGAAATGGAATTTCTTTCATAATTATTATAACCGTACAAAAACCCACTATCCTTAGTGGGGTGAATAGATGAAATGAATATATCACTCAATAAAAAGAAGCGGTACAACGATGAATGTAAAGTGTGAGAGATTTATAGTAAAAGGTCATGTTCAAGGTGTTGGCTTTCGTTACCATACATCTCATCAAGGTTTAAAACTTGGTTTGACCGGTTACGCGAAGAATTTAAATAATGGTGATGTCGAAGTGCTGGCGTGTGGAACAGAGCAGCAAATTACTGACTTTTCAGAGTGGTTACAAGAAGGGCCGCGGACAGCCACCGTGGATAGCGTGACTCGAGAAGAGGCGTCGTATAAACCGTTCCGCGGCTTTAAAATTTTATAGTCTCATAAGCACTTAGCTGGTTTTGGCAAGCCTGCTAATTTGGTTGCTTGTTTGGCAGGACCTTTCTTGAATAGCTTGAATAGGTACTTACTATTGCCTTTTTCAGGTCCGTGCGCTTTCTCCATTGCTTTGACAAGCATGCGGACGGCAGGAGAGGTGTTAAACTCTTCATAAAAGTCTCGTACGAAATGTACGACCTCCAGATGAGCCTCGGTAAGATCAATGTCTTCTTCTTTCGCTAAAAGCTCAACCATACCTTCTTCCCATTGAGTATGGTCTAACAAGTAACCTTGAGCATCAGTTTCAATTTCTTTTCCGTTGTAAACGAACATAACGTTTATCCGCTAAGTGGTCATGGATGTTTATAGATTAGCTTACAGGTACGGATGTTCTCAACAAAAGAATTAGGACTTCTTGCCTGAGCGCAGAAAAAGCATACAAATTATGGTTTTAAATTATTCTTAGTCATAATTATGGGAAGTTATTCAGTCTGTTAGAAAATTATCGGGGTGAGTAATAATAAAAATGAATGCCTATGCAAAGGCGTTCACCTTTAACAGAGTTTTGATGGTAAAAATGAGGTAGCTGACGATATTTAAATAAAGTGGTAGATAACGGTTTATTTCTATTCTGCGACAAATAAAAAAAGCCCGAAGTTTACCTCCGGGCTTTTTAGATTCACTCTGACAAGTTAATCATCATTCATGATGCCTAGAATGCTTAGCAAGCTGATGAAGATATTGTAGATTGACACATATAGCGTAATAGTTGCAGAAATGTAGTTATTTTCTCCACCACGAATAATACCTTGAGTTGTCATCAGAATCGCCATTGTCGAGAAAACGATAAACAAGCTGCTCATTGCTAGGTGTAGGATCGTTGATTGAATGAAGATGCTTGCAATCATACCTACAACAAGCACGACAAACAGAGACAGCATCAAACCACCCATCAGTGATAAGTCACGCTTTGTCGTTAGTGCGTACGCAGATGCGGCCATAAAGGACAGGGCAGTACCGCCAAGAGCGGTTAATACGACGTCGCCCATTCCTGCACCAATGTACATGTTTAGGATTGGCCCAATGGTATAGCCAAGGAAACCAGTGAATAGGAAAGTAAATACAAGGCCAAGGCTGTTGTTACGGTTTTTCTCTGTTAAGAAAAGCAGACCGTAGAAACCAACCAACATTAGGATGATGCCCGGATGTGGTAAGTTAAAAGCCATTGCAACGCCAGCAACGCCTGCTGACCATAAAAGCGTCATTGAAAGTAGAGCGTAAGTATTACGCAACACTTTGTTGGTTTGTAGAGCACTTTCTTGTGTTGAAGTGCGGGTAAACATTGGACTGTTCATAATCTTCCTCGATAAGAGACTTTCTTATAAGTACATTTATGGGATTGAAAGTTCAAAAAATCAAGCCCTAACCATACATAACTAAGATAAAATAATAATAGAAATAAGGTGTTATGTATGTGGTAACTTGTAACACAATATTACTGTTAGGCAAAGTAAGCCGATTGTCACACAGTTTCTCGATTTTAGTAACAAAAAGCACTGATTCTATTGAAATCAGTGCTTCTATAGATGTAGATGTCATCATAAATTGCGACAAAATAAGGCATCAATGGTGCAGTATTTGTGCGAGGAAGTTTTGCGTTCTATCGGATTGGGGGTTTTCAAAGAAGTCGACAGGGTTGTTCTCTTCAATGATTTCTCCGGCGTCCATAAAAATGACTCTGTCGGCGACTTCTTTGGCAAAGCCCATCTCATGCGTTACGCAAAGCATGGTCATGCCTTCTTCGGCAAGCTCCACCATGACATCTAAAACTTCGCGGACCATTTCTGGGTCGAGAGCGGATGTGGGCTCGTCAAATAACATGACTTTCGGGTTCATGCATAAAGAACGAGCAATCGCTACACGTTGCTGTTGACCGCCAGATAATTGCCCTGGGTACTTATCTGCTTGCTCAGGAATTTTAACGCGCTGTAGGTATTTCATCGCAACAGCCTCTGCTTCGTCTTTTGGCATTTTCTTAACCCAGATAGGAGCAAGAGTACAATTCTCTAAAACGGTTAGGTGAGGGAAAAGGTTGAAGTGCTGAAAACACATTCCGACTTCGCGGCGGACCGCTTCAATGTTCTTTAAATCATCAGTCAGCTCGGTACCAGAAACATAAATGCTACCAGCTTGATGCTCCTCAAGACGATTAATACAGCGAATCATGGTGGATTTTCCAGAGCCGGAAGGGCCACAGATAACAATTTTTTCGCCTTGTTTCACTTCGAGATTGATGTTTTTTAGTACGTGAAACTCACCATACCATTTATTCATGTCCTTCAACTGGATCATATAGTCTTGTTGTTGAGTCATAATACGTCCTTGATCTTGATGAGTTATCGTTTGTGACCGGTATGAAGTTTGTTTTCAAGCCATATCGAATAACGCGACATGCCAAAACAAAATATCCAAAATACTAACGCGACAAATACATAACTTTCTGTGGCAAAGCCAAGCCAGTCAGGGTCGGTATTTGCAGCTTGCCCGATGCCTAGTACATCAAACATACCAATGATTAACACCAAACTAGTGTCTTTAAATAGGCCGATAAAAGTATTTACGATAGAAGGGATTGTGATCTTTAATGCCTGAGGCAAAATGATCAGCCCTGTTTTTTTCCAGTAGCTTAAACCAAGCGCATCTGCGGCTTCATATTGCCCTTTAGGGATTGCTTGTAAACCGCCACGAACGACTTCTGCCATATAAGCGGAGGCGAACATCACTACACCGATGAGTGCTCGGACCAACTTATCGGTTTCTGAACCTTCTGACATAAACAGCGGAAGCATCACCGACGCCATGAACAGAACAGTGATAAGCGGAACACCACGCCATATTTCGATGTAAATTGTACAAATACTTCGAATAATCGGCATGTCTGATCGTCTACCTAGCGCTAAGACAACACCAATCGGCAGAGATACAACGATGCCAACAAGCGCAATAATTAATGTGACGAGTAATCCGCCCCATTTATGGGTATCGACGACTTCAAGGCCAAAGACACCGCCGTATAAAAGGGCCGCGATAATGAAAGGGTAAACATTGACGAAGAACAGCCAAATCCAAGTTCGCTTTGGTGTTTTTTCATAGGCGAGCAATGCAGTAAAGATAGCCAGCGTGATGTAAAACAGGCGAGGGCGCCACAGCTCCGCTTCTGGGTAGAAACCATACATGAACTGTTCCCAACGGACACTGATGAATACCCAACATGCACCATCACGGCTACAGTCATCGCGCGTAGAGCCTAACCAATCGGCACTAATCAATGCCCAGTCGATAATGCTCCAAAGAGCTGTGACGACTACGTAAGCAAGAATCACTGTGACAAGAGAGTTTATGAGCCCATTAAAAAGATGTTGACGCATCCAACCTACCAAGCCGACAGTATTGGCGGGTGGTGGGAGATCAGGTTGAAACTTATGTGTGCTCATATTATCTCTCCACCAGCGCGACTTTACGGTTGTACAAGTTCATTAACGCAGAAGTAATCAAACTGAGGGTTAAGTAAACGCCCATGGTCATTGCAATAATCTCAATCGCTTGACCGGTCTGATTCAGTGTTGTGCCAGCAAAAACAGAAACAAGATCAGGGTAACCAATCGCCATCGCTAACGAGGAGTTTTTGGTTAAGTTCAAATATTGGCTGGTTAATGGAGGGATAATGATTCTTAGTGCTTGTGGGATAACAACAAGCTTCAAGGTTTTTGAGCGCGGTAAGCCAAGAGACATTGCGGCTTCAGTTTGACCATGGCTCACGGCATTAATTCCCGAGCGTACTATTTCTGCGATAAAGGAAGCGGTATAGACACTTAATGCCAAAAGTAACGCCGCAAGTTCTGGAATAATGCTAATTCCACCTTGGAAGTTAAATCCTTTTAGGGCTGGGTATTCTAATGAAATTGGCATGCCGACAAGGAAATAAACGACCAAAGGTAGCCCAATCACGAGCGCAAGAGCAATTTTTCCCGTCGGGGTTTGCTGCCCAGTTAAGCGCTGTTTGTTCTTTGCCCATTGAGCAATTAACAAGCTTGCAATCACACCACCGATAAATGAAGCGACAACGATACCACTGCCGTTTTCCATCACAGGGGCAGGGAAAAAGAGTCCCCGTACATTTAAGAATATCGCTTCGCCAAGGCTCATGCTTTGTCGGGGGGATGGCAGCGCTTGTAACACTGCGAAATACCAAAAGAAAATTTGTAATAAAAGAGGGATATTTCGGAACGTTTCAATATAGACAGTGGCGAGTCGGCTGACTAACCAGTTAGAAGATAGGCGCGCTATCCCCATTGTAAAACCAATAATAGTGGCTAAGATAATCCCTAAAAATGAAACGAGAGCGGTGTTTAACAGACCTATAATAAAAGTTCTGCCATAAGAAAAAGTTTCATCATATTCAATCAGAGTTAACCCAATACCGAACCCTGCTTCTTGGTTCATAAAGCCGAAACCAGTTGCGATACCTCGAGCATCTAAATTATTCAGGGCATTGCTTACAATGGTATAAAAGAAGAATGCCAGTGCAGTTATGGCAATGATCTGGAAAATAGCAGAACGAAAGGCGGGATTATAAATCAGGCTCTTGCTTCCGCTTGGTTTGGACATCGTACTTGGCGATGCATCTTTTGTCGGTTTCATACAGCGATAACCTCAAACCTTAATTATAGATATCACTCTGCACGAATAAGTGACTTCCGTGTCGGCTCAACCACTTTTTATTCACTTGCGATAGATGGTTCTAAATGATCAATTTTCATCTATTTCAAATTCATTTGGTTAAAGCCAGCCAATGAGTGTTCCTTACTCATCCAGATGAATGTAATCAAGAAAAAGGGCGGCGTAACCCGCCCTGATTAACTCGTTTATCGGATTGGTGGCGCGTACATAAAGCCGCCTGCATTCCATAGCGCATTGACACCACGAGAAATTTCCAAAGGCGAGCCTTTACCGACCGTACGTTCGAAACTTTCACCGTAGTTACCTACTTGCTTGACAACTTGGTAACCCCAGTCATCACGAATACCCAAGCCTTTACCTTTAGGGCCGTCGACACCCAGAATCCGCTTAATGTTTGGATCTTTCGATTTCAACATCTCGTCCGCATTCTTAGAGGTAATACCGTATTCTTCCGCGTTCACCATTGCCGCCAGTGTCCATTTAGCAATATTGAACCATTGGTCATCACCTTGACGAACAACCGGGCCTAGAGGTTCTTTAGAGATAATTTCAGGAAGAACCGCTGCAGAAGATGGGGCTTTAAGGTTCAAGCGCAGCGCATAAAGACCCGACTGGTCGGTTGTTAGTGCATCACATCGACCAGCGTCAAAACCTTTGGAGGTTTGTGCAGCCGTATCAAATACGACAGGTTTATAAGACATACTATTATTACGGAAGTAGTCGGCTAGGTTAAGTTCGGTAGTGGTACCCGACTGTACACATATAGAGGCACCATCAAGTTCTTTCGCACTTGAAAGGTCAAGCTCTTTCTTCACCATGAAACCTTGACCATCGTAGTAGTTTACACCGACAAAGTTTAGGCCGAGCGCTGTATCTCGATGAAGTGTCCAAGTCGTGTTACGTGAAAGTACATCGATTTCACCCGATTGAAGAGCGGTGAAACGTTCTTTCGCGGTTAGGGGAACATATTTAACTTTTGTTTTATCCCCAAGAACGGCTGCAGCCAGTGCTTGGCAATATTCTACGTCGATGCCTTCCCATTCACCTTTTGAATTAGGGTTGGAGAAACCAGGTAGACCGGTACTTACTCCACAAGTAATAAAACCTTGTGTTGTTACTTTGTCCAGAGTAGCGCTTGCTGCTTGAGCTGATGTTGCCATCATGGCAGTAGAAGCCGCTACGACGGAAGCAAGAACTGTTAGTTTATTTGCCATTTGTATCCTTCCTGTATGATCCATGTTTAATCAGGAGCGACCTGAAACAACGAGTCCAATTCGTTAGTATTATCGTCCTACGTGATTGATTTCGAAGAAACAGCAAATCGGTAAATCAACCAGTTATAAGCGTAGGAAAGGATCTGTAAATTCTCAAATATATAATTTAAATGGATTTTTGAGAGAATTCACAAAGCGCCTTGGGGATTAGAATGACGAAATGTTAATTGTTTGTAAATAGTGCAGTTCAGGGCCAATTTGGTGCATCAGAACTATCAACAGAAAAGTGTCCAAAACAAGAGAATAAAAAGTTGTTATTAAAACTGTCATTAGTTGAGCTTGGCTGAGTTCAGTAAAAATTCGAACAAAAATTATTTGTAATATCGAAACAGGGTGATGAGCTTGCCCCATTTTTGGTAGCATAGTTTCTAATAGCTAATTAGAGTAATCATGGATTGAAATGCGATATTTTCCTCTGTTCTTAGATTTGATTAATAAACCCGTTCTTGTCGTTGGTGGTGGAGAGGTGGCTAGCCGTAAGGTGGAAGCTTTAATAAAGGCGGGGGCGGATGTCACTATCGTCTCTCCTACATTGGTTGATTTTCTATCTAAGTTAGCCTTTGAGCATAAAATTCGCTGGATTCAATGCTTCTACTCTAGTGACATTGTCACTCAAGGGTTCATTCAAGTATGGGCGACAACCGACAATCCGGAACTGAATCACCAAGTCTTTAAGGATGCAAAGGAGCTTGGAATTTTGGTTAATGTGGTTGACGATAAACCTTACTGTGACTTCATCACCCCCTCGATGCTCAATCGTGGCCGTATTCAAATCGCCATTTCGAGCGGTGGGGCATCTCCTGTCTTAATCCGCAATATTCGTGAAAAACTTGAATCCATCCTGCCGCAGAATATGGGCTTGATGGCGGACTTTGCTAACTCAAAACGCAATTCGATCAAAGAAGCATTACCAAGTGTTGATTTACGCCGTAAATTTTGGGAGCAGTTCTTTGCCAATCCTGACGTTGAAAATGCGCGCAACAATCGAGAGCTAGAAATGATTTACCAGCAAACGATGACAAGTCCACTGGATGAAAAAGGCAGTTGTACATGGGTGCAAGTTGGCAAAGATGTAGAGATGCTACCGATAAAAGCGGTTCGCTACATGCAGCAGGCTGAGCTCGCGTTGTATTCGACGCGATGTGAAGCTGATGTTCTAGAATTGGTAAGAAGAGACGCCGAGCGACAAGGTTTTACTAGCGCGGCTGAACTTTCGGATATGTTGGCGAAAGCTAAAACCGAAAACCTCCGCGTTTGCGTGTTTATTCCTCAAGGGACAAGTGAATTTTTATTGCTGCAAGGGCAAGATTTAGTTATCTAATGATGTTTACATACGTACCTTCAAAAACGCCAGCGAATCTATCGCTGGCGTTTTTTATTACAATTCTTAGGTGGTGATTTCTAAACCTAAGAGTAGGAGATATTATTAATCACGGAAGTTATTGAACTGGAACGGCTGTCCGAGTTCGGCTTCTCGGATTGCTGCCATGGTTGCTTGCAGGTCGTCACGTTTTTTACCCGTTACACGAACTTTGTCACCCTGAATAGAGGCTTGTACTTTTAGCTTCGCGTCTTTGATCAACTTAACCAGTTTTTTTGCCGTTGGCGTATCAATACCTTGGCGGAACTGGAGGGTCTGGTGCCAGTTTTTACCTGTGACATCTGGCTCTTGTGCGTCCATCGAGTTTGCATCGACATTACGCTTGGCCAAGTGACTACGTAGAATGTCACGCATTTGCTTCAGCTGGAAGTCACCTTCCGCAGACATTTTTACGTTTTCTTCGACTAACTCAAAACTCGCATTTACGTTGCGGAAATCGAAACGAGTAGACAGTTCACGGTTAGCATTATCAACGGCGTTACGTAGTTCAACCGTATCGATTTCAGAAACAATATCAAACGATGGCATGAAGATTCCTTGATTATCGTGTTATAGGGACTTGCGGGATTTTACTGCGTCTGCCAGCATATCTAGCATTGTTGTGGTATCTTCCCAACCCAAGCATGGGTCAGTAATGGATTGACCGTAAGATAAATTATTAATATCAGTCATCGGCTGATTGCCTTCAATAATAAAACTCTCTGCCATAATACCCGCAATGCGAGTGCTGCCTGACTGAATTTGATTACAGATGTCTTGAGCAACGTCAATTTGCTTTCTGTGCTGTTTTTGACAATTTGCATGGCTGAAATCCACAATCAAACGTTGTGGAATATCAAATTCCGCGAGCGCATCACACGCTTGCTTCACCGACGCTTCATCAAAATTAGGGCCTTTTTCTCCGCCACGCAGAATGATATGACCATAAGGGTTACCACTTGTGCGGTAGACCGTCATGCGACCATTTTTATCTGGCGAGTAAAAGTAGTGCGGTGATTGAGCGGCACGTATTGCATCAATCGCAATTTTCACATTACCATTGGTGCCGTTTTTGAAGCCAACAGGGCACGACAAAGCAGAAGCCATTTCACGGTGAATTTGAGATTCTGTTGTACGAGCGCCAATTGCCCCCCAAGTAATTAAATCTGCAATGTACTGACCCGTGATCATATCAAGAAACTCAGTGGCAGTTGCCAGACCAAGTTTGTTGATATCCAGTAGCAGTTTACGTGCTTTATGAAGGCCGGTTTCAAGTGCATAGGAGCCATCTAGGTTAGGATCAGTAATTAAACCTTTCCAACCAACGACGGTACGAGGCTTTTCAAAGTAAGCACGCATCACGATAAATAACTCATCTTTGTACTTATCTTGGATTGCACTCAGACGAGTGGCGTAATCAATGGCGGCTTCTGTGTCATGAATTGAGCACGGACCAACGATAGCAATCAGGCGATCGTCTTTACCCGATAAAATGTTCTCAATCTGACGACGAGATTGAGCGATACGGTCTGCAACGTCATCCGTAATAGGATGTACACTACCCAGTTCTGCAGGGGTAGGCATTGGACCCAAAGGTTGGGTTCTCAATTCATCTGTTTTTATTGGCATGTTATAGCTTTATTCTCTATTGCGAAGAGGTAAAGATAACGGAATTGAAGGCAGGAATAAACCGTTTCACGGGAATCTTCGCGATGAAATACCGAATTGTATACAAAGGTGTTGTATTCATTTAGAGCGCCTATGTGTAAAGGATCAAACCTGATCACTAAATCAATATATACATTTGAATTTATAACCGTTAGTTCTAGGGCTACTTTAAAGCTCTGGCAAAGGATGGTGGCTTCATGTACGCCGGGCATGCTTTGTGACAACGTAGCGTGAGAAAGCATAATTAGCAGCGAAGATCGAGGTTTTATTAACATTTCTTTGACATTGGTAGGCTTGATTGATTAACTGGTCTGACTAGATTGGTAAGGAGACCAAAAATGTTATCAGTTGTACGCCGCGCAAACCTGTATCTGAATCTGTTTGGCTTTTCTAAAGTGCCTCTGATTTGGTTGTGCCATCCTAAGATCATTGCGATTGATAGTGAACATGTTGAAGTGCGCATTCCCCTGCGGAGAAGAACCAAAAACCATCTAAATAGCATGTATTTTGGTGCTTTAGCGGTTGGCGCTGATGTAGCTGGTGGTTTTCTTGCGATGAGCAAAGCGCAAGCAAAAGGCGAGGCGATCTCGTTGGCGTTTAAAGGGGTTAAAGCCGAGTTTTTAAAACGACCAGAAGCTGACGTGCACTTTGTTTGTCACGATGGTCATGTCATTGATGAAATGCTTGATCATACCTTGGCGACCGGAGAGCGGGTAAATCGTGATGTTAAAATCATTGCGCTATGTCCAACCCTGCATGGTTCAGAGCCAATGGCTGAGTTTTCTTTGACGTTATCGATCAAAAAAGCAGCTCAACAAAAGAAGAAGGCTGCTTAATCGTTTTAATTCAGAGAACGATTTCTAATTGAGTTCGATTTTCTCGATAGATACGATTTTAGAACGGTTAAGTACGACTTTCCAGCGATAATAAACGGGTTCATCGGTGTGGTTGTCTTCTTTGACAATCACATTAAGCAGGTGACGCTTCTCTACCGATTCTTTCGTCACTTGACCTTCGTTTAGCCGGTAAACGCGGTTCGAACTTTTATCCATCAAACGGATGATAGGTCGTAAACTAATATTCAACGTTTCGCGAGTTTGCTCATAACCACTTAAAAATAGAGAAGTTGCCATCTCGGTTTTCTCGTGATAGTGCAGTATTTGCTCTTCTCGTTGAACGACCCGTTTTTTACGTATAATTTGAATTTTATCCGGCAAGCTTGCAAGCGTTCGATAATCCAACCATTCTAATTTTTTCCCAACCACTTTTTTCGTCGTAGGATCCATGTACTTTTTACGCCACTTGGGTTTGCCTTTACGAATCCAGCGCCACATCGCATCGCGCAAATCATCTTTGAATATCTCGCGCAGAGCGTAAATAAAAGACAGTGCGATAATAAACGACGCAGAAATTTCCCCAAGGTAATCACGTGCTAAAATCACGGTCGATGTAACCACGACCATCACCAACCCTGTTGCAATTCCTTTGATTGCCCGTTTGATGTTGTTACCCATGGAGACGGTTTCTTCCCTAAGAATGATAGGGTGCTCTATTAAACGTCTTAACAAACGCATTTTGTTAGAGAGGCGGGTAACGTCTTCGACGACTCTAGGTGAGTTGTACTTATTGAGCTTTCTGTGAGCCTGCTCTTTTTCACATAAGATAATTAAACGCTTTTTGATCGTGCTGTAATCGCCTTCGCGTGGAAGGTGAGCAACCAACGACAGAAATTTCTGTTCGGTATACCAAGACAGGTAATTATCGATATTAATGTAGTAACGCTTTAAGTTTTCTTCATAGGGGATAGAACGTCTTAAGCGTTTTAGTATTTCAAGCGTTAGCTCGATCACTTCATCTACTTCATCTTCTGTTACCGAGTTAATTTCTTGTTTATTCAAACTCGCGACGGCTTTATCTAACGCAATAACGTACTGATATGCGAATAAACTTAAACTCACGCGATATTGTTGATTTGATAATCGGCCACGTTTGGCCAGTCGGCTATGGACTAGCGGAAGAAGGATTTCGGTACTGTAATAAGATCGTTGCTGCGTAATAGAAGTGTAATAGAATTCGGATTCACTGATGATATCGGCGTTTAAACCAAGTTCACCGGGTAAAAAAAAGTAAATATCAAGGTCGACACTTTTGCTATTTGCGAGTGCGTGACTGATTTTTAACGTTATTGAGTCTTGTTTATCGACGGTGACCAAAGAAAGCTCCTGACTTTGCTAAAGCGTTCTTACCTCACTGTTTTATGGATAGGGTAAGAGAAATATTGCTAAGAGAGTGACTGGGGCAAATAGCTGAACGACAACAGCATAACAGAGCGATTTGCTTTTCTCTCTGAATTTTTTGTTAGTTTAGGTATAATTCCACGTAAATTTTAAAAGAGACAAAATCAATGATTAAAATTGGTCAAATTAACAGCTTAGAAGTCATTAAAAAGGCTGATTTTGGCGTATTTCTGGATGGTGATGAATACGGCTCTGTCCTACTGCCCAACAAACATGTACCAGAAGGTACTGAAGTTGGTGATTACGTAGACGTATTTTTATACTTCGATTCAGAAAGTCAGCTTGCTGCGACCATTGACAAACCAATCGCCCAAGTTGGCGAATGGGGCCTGATGAAAATTGAGGGCGTGAACAGCACGGGTGCGTTTGTCAATTGGGGGATTAAAGAGAAAGATTTGTTGGTTCCTTTTAGTGAGCAACGAACTCGCTTTTCTGCAGGACAAACGATCTTAGTGTATGTCTATACCGATAAAGCATCTGGGCGCATTGTTGGTACAACAAAGTTCAATAAATGGTTGGACAAAACCCCAGCAAACTATGAGATAAACGAGCAAGTTGATTTGATTATCGCAGAGCGCAGCCAACTGGGTTATAAAGCCATTGTGAACGGAAAGCATTGGGGCATGATTTTCCCATCAGACGTTTTCGGTAAGCTTTACATTGGTAAAAAACTAAAAGGTTTCATTAAGCAAACTCGTGAAGATGGTAAAATTGACCTAGCACTACAAAAAGTAGGCGTAGCGAAAATGGACGATCTTTCAAGCAAGATTCTTGATTTACTTGAGAAGAAGGGCGGCTTTCTGCCATTAAACGATAAGTCGGCGCCTGAAGCGATATTTGAAGCATTTCGTACAAGTAAAGGAACTTACAAAAAGACGATTGGCACTTTGTACAAGCAAGGTAAAATCGTTATCGAAAAAGACGGTATTCGTCTCGCTCCATAGAAAATCAGAGTGCTGGAGCGCCTCTCGTTAGCTGGTGGTCTACCCAGTTACAACAGCAAAAAAAAAGCGGCCCAAACTCTTCCTTTTTTTGGGCCTAGGGGAAACGGCTCCGCAGAGCCTGCGCTAAACTTTCCAACCATGTGTTGGTTGGTGAATGTGTATATAGAGAGAAACGCCGTATCAAAGTGCTCTTTTGATACACTCAGTTTAGTACAGCGTCTTCGGATAGCTAGTAAGCGCTGAGGTTTTCATGCCTCTGAATTAAAAAGCCATCGCAAATACGATGGCTTTTCATTTATTTATCGTTTCTCATTAAATTAAAATAAATTCTTATCTCGTACTAATTCGCGAGGAAGGCCATTTTTAATACGGGTACTGACCCATTTCCCAAGTCCAATAACAGCGCCTTGATAAGTGACGAGAACTTCACCTTTCCCTGTGTTTATTCCTTCAGGTATCGTTTGTGGGCGAACGTCACGGCCCATGTACCATTCGCGTGCTTCTTCAATGGTCAGTTCGATAGCGTTTTGCTCTGTACCAGTCGCTAAAGCGGTTGCGACCTGATGTTGCCAGCGATAGCCATTTTTATGGGTTTCAGCAATTTTAATTCCCATACGTGAGAAACGCAGTTCGCCAATCATTGGCTCCAATGCATTAGGGAATAACCAGACGTCTTTATCACGTAACCAAACTGAGCTGTCATTCGGTAGTTCAATACTCAATGCATTATAAAGCTGATGAGCAATGGCTTCGGATGTTTTCTTGGAGGCTTTGGCAAATGGGAATTTCCCCATGCGCTTTTTCACTTCTGGGGCTTCAACTGCGAAAAGTTTACGAATACGTGCGACAAAGAAGCCTTCACAATCGTAGACTTGAGGGAATATATGTAAAAAACCTTCCTCTGTTAGTGCTGCGTTTGCGTTTTCAAACAAGTCTCTAAGGCTTTCAAACTCAACCGCGTCACCAAATGTCTCTTTGAGATGATGACACACTTGCTGATTTTCTTCTGTACTCAGTGTACACGTTGAGTAGACCATTACGCCGCCCGGTTTTAAGGCGTGAAATGCGCTCTCGATAAGATCCTTTTGCGTGTGTGCAATGTCAAAAACTGACTCTTGCGTCCAGTTTTTCATCGCACCTTCGTCTTTACGAATCGTGCCTTCACCAGAACATGGCGCATCGAGTAAAACGGCATCAAACTGTTCTGGAAGCCAACCGCCAAATACACGTCCATTAAAGTTACTTAAAGCCGAGTTACGCACACCACAGCGCTCAATATTGGCGTGCAGCACTTTGACACGACTCGCAGCATATTCGTTTGCAACTAATACACCTTCATTATTCATGAGCGCAGCAATTTGTGTTGTCTTTGATCCCGGCGCGGCGGCGGTGTCTAAAACCGCATTATACGATTCATCATTCATGAAGAGAGCGGATACAGGCATCATCGAGCTCGCTTCCTGAATGTAGAATAAGCCAGACATATGTTCAGCAGTATTACCTAAGGGAATAACCGACTCGTCAGCATCAATCCAAAAGCCGGCATCACACCAAGGCACTGATGACAATTTCCATCCTTTATCTTCCGCTCGTTTGAGAAACGCTTCAACACTGATCTTAAGCGTGTTTACACGGATGCTTTTGCGCAGCGGTTTTTGACAGGAAGCAACAAAGTCATCCATGTTGAGGTGAGTAGGAAGGATAGTTTGGATTTTTTCCAGAAATGCTTCTGGGATATAGACATTAGGATGCAAGGTGAAGCCTCGTATGCAAATTTGCCGCAAATGATATACGAAAGCAGGGCAGAAACGAATAAAAAAGAGCAGCGATGGCTGCTCTTTGGAAGATGTTTAGCTGAAGTATTAAGGCTTTGGAATCGCCGTACGCCATTGTGTCCAACCTTCTTCTGCTCTTGGGTATAAAAAGAAAGATTGACCTGTTTCAGCGGCGGGTGGAATTTTGCTTTGTTCAGGTGTTGAGAACGCAATACCACCACGAACTAAGCTATCAATCGTTCCTGCTTTGATATTCGCGCCTGTAATACCGATAGACACATCAACGCCAGAAACATTCCAGAACACGCTGTTTTGGCGAACTAGGTAAGCATATTCAGGCTTGATCTTGATAGTGGTGACGATGCGGTCCGCAAATTCACCCAAATTTACCCCGATGACTTGGCCAACGTCCATTTGACGATAAAGTATCGGAGTGCCGACTTGAACTGAGCCGCGCTGTTCACTTTGTAAAGTAAACATGGTGCCTTTTACATGGTCTGATCCTTTTTCCAGCGGGAAGGAAAATTTAGCTTGGCCTTTACCAGGTGCCACATTGATCGACTTCGAAACCAAAGCGCTAAGATTTTTCACGCCACTAAGGCTAATTTCTGGTTCTGTCAGCCAAAAGCGAGAACCGCCTACCGCGATGTTGTCTACATATTCCGGAAGGATTCGCGCGGTGACTTCAACCATTTTGCGACGGAAGTTAGGCACAACCAGCGAGACTTCACCCACTTTCACGCCTTGGTATTTTATAGGTGTACCTTGCTCTACCTCTTGAGTTCCGTCGGTTTCGAGCGAGATTATTCGGCCAAATTTACGTGCTTCTTTTTGGTCTGGATAAACCTTCCACCGCGGGCCGATTTTATTTTCTACGCCCGGAACGGAATCAAAAGCAATGCCCCCTTCGACCAATGATTTCAAAGGATGAGCTTTAACACTTACGCCTGTGAGTGAAGCATCGATTTCAACGCCAGAACGATTCCAAAATACCGTTTGCGCGGTAAGAAGGTGGGTAAAGCGGTTGTCTATGGTTGCTTTGATCACTACGCCACCATCAACCAAATGGAAACTCGATACATTACCCACGGGCAGGTTACGGTAAAGCAGTGGACTGCCTTTAGAAATTGGCGGTAACTCAGAGGCAAATAGTGTTAACGATTTTGAGCCACTTTGATTGTATTGGGCAAGTGCTGCAAGGGATTCATTTTGGAATAATTGGTAGTTTTTCTGAATACTCTGTGAACCTTCACTCACAAAACTGATAGAGCCAGTAAGCAGTTGTTTGGCAGGAGGCACTGTTACGCTTAAGCCCGATTCGGTCAACTCGGCAGAAGCACTGCCTGTCACGTAGAAACGGTTATTCGATTTGATCAGGTGTTTGTATTCATGATCGACCAGTACATCCATAAATACATCACGTTGTGTTTTTTGGGGCTCATCGACCAAACCAACCTTGATAATTGAACCTACCACGATGCCCTTATAAAGCACATTGGCGCCGCTATCTAACCCAAACGAATTGTCGGATACGAGGCGAATTGCAATGGACTTTTCTTGTTGCTGATTGAACTCGTTTTTTCGAATAGCATTAAACTGGCGAGAGCGTTCGCCTTCCCCCGGAACGATCGTTAAAAAGTTTCCACGAACTAAATTCGCAATGTTTTCGACACCAGAGAGTGATACTTTCGCTTCTTCTAAAACAAAGCGAGTACCGGAGGTCAGCATGTCACTAAATGCCGGCTGAATCGCAGCGGATGCCAATATAGTTTGTCGGCCTTCAGTCAAGCTTAAGTCTGTAACTTGACCAATTTCGATACCTCGGTACATGATTGGCGCACCTTCACCGCTGATCTTACTATCGTCGGGCAGCGCTATTTTAACCGCGATACCTCGACCTGCCGTTTTTAAATCTTGGTATAGACGGAACTGAGTATTCTCTTCAACGGGTTCACCATCGTCAGGTGAGTCAACCGCGATCGCACCGCCGAGTAGGGCGCTCATACTCTCTAGTTGAACATCGACACCTTTAAATCCGATGCTTGCTCCAATCCCACTGACGTTCCAGAACCGACTGCGGTTATTAATAATGTGTCGATATTGCTCTTGAATGTTGGCCTGAATGCTGACTGATTTGGCATCTTCATCCAATTGGTAGCTATATACTTCGCCGATCGGAATTTTCTTGTAAACGATTTGAGACCCAACCGAAACGCCACCTAAATCCCGGCTTTTCAGCTTAATATTCAAACCTTGTGTGACACGTAAATCGGTAGGTGCAGAGTCAAGTGCATGAAAAGTCGTTTCGAAGTCTTGACCATCTCCAGGCTGGATCGAGATATAATTCCCCGACACGAGGGCATCTAGCCCAGAAACGCCCGTTAGACTTGCGGTTGGTTTTACTAACCAGAACCGAGTTTTATCGTTGAGTAGTTTTGTCGCTTCAGGGTAAATATCGGCATCAACATAAATACTGCCAAGATCTTCTGTGAGATTAATATCACGCACCATGCCCACTTCTAAGCCTTGATAGCGGATCGTTGTACGTCCAACGACCAACCCCGCGGCATCAGAAAAGTATATTTGAACACGTTGCCCAGCATCGTGTATCGACTTAACCACAAGCCAACCGGCTAAAACCATCGTCAAAATTGGCAATAACCAAAGAGGAGATATACCTTTGCTCCGCTTTACATCCGGCACGTATGACGTTTGAGAATTGTTATGATCACTCATTCATTGACTCTTTTTCTGATTGTTTGTGGTCTTGGTCCCAGATAAGTCTAGGGTCAATACTTTCTGCTGCGAGCATAGTCAGCACAACCACCACTCCAAAAGCAACAGCGCCATACCCTGGTGTGAAATCGAGTATTTGACCGCGATCGACGAGGGTCATCATGATAGAAATAACAAACAAGTCCATCACCGACCATTTACCGATCCACTTTACCGCAAAATAAACCATCATTCGCTGTCTCTTAAACACCGAACGTTTGAATTGAATACACAGCATGATATAGGCAAGGCCAAGTATTTTGATAACTGGCACAATAATACTGGCGACAAAAATAATAATAGCAATGCCATACATACCGCTTCTTGCTAAGGACGCTACGCCAGAAATAATGGTGTCTTCTAACTGCTGGCCATTAGTAATTAAAATTGAAATTGGGATTATGTTTGCTGGAAAAATCGCTATCGTGGCTGCGGCGAGGTATGCCCAAGTTTTCTGAATCGAGTTTGGCTTGCGATGGTATAACGCATGATGACAACGACGGCAATTATCACCTTCAGGTTGGGATAAATGGCACTCGTGGCAATGCACATCCTTATGCTCAAACGTGTAAGTATTTTCCGGTTTCCATGCTTCCCAATAGCGACGCACACTGATTCGGGCAACTAACAGAACAGTAAAAACTTGCAGAAGAACCAAGCCGATCAACCCTGGCCCGACAAAAATATCCGAGTAATCTTGTAGCTTGAAACAAGAGATCGCGATGCTGACAAGAAAGACATCCAGCATCACCCATTGTTTAAGGTGTTGGATCAGCCACAGCGAAATTCTCAATCCTTTGAAACATCGAGTATGTAGTGATAAATGTGCGGTTACAACTGAGACACAAACGGTCAGTGGTGCTAACGAGCTACAAAACATGATCAATAATGAGAGAAGAACGAACCCTTCTTCCATCAGCGTGATCATGCCAGATGGCAGAGTCGCTGGGATCATCACGCCAAACAGCCTGATGCTAATAAAATTGAAAAAGTGAGAAGGAATAAACAGCAGAATACAGGTGACGGCAATGGCTAAATTACCCGAAAGACTAGGGCTGCCGCCGCGATATAACTGCGTCCCACAGCGTGGGCAGTAGGCATGTTTACTATTAGGTAAGTCGACAATATCGACAGGCAGTTCGCACCCTTGACACAAACGCACATGATTAGGTTGCATGGCGTGCTTAGACAGAGAGGTCATAACGACCTCTCTAGCTTGAACGATTTAAGCGTGGGACTGTATGCCCCCGTATAAGGTTTGATATAAGCCTTCTTGCTCAACTAACTCACCATGAGTTCCTGTTTGCGTTACTTTTCCATCTTCTAACACGTAGATCAAATCTGCTTGTTTTACAGCGGATAGACGGTGCGCAACGATTAATGTTGTTCTGCCACGTAAGAATTCCGTTAACGCTTTATGTAATGCAGCTTCAGTTGCAGTATCAAGCGCGGATGTTGCTTCATCTAAAATAACAAATTGAGGATTGCTCAGCACCATTCTTGCGATAGCAAGGCGCTGACGTTGGCCACCAGATAAACGAATCCCACTGCGACCAACTTGTGTATCCAAACCGTGGTTGAGTTGAGAAATAACATCATGAAGCTGAGCAACTTCGAGTGCTCGCCAAAGTGACATTTCATCAAAATCCGCTCCGAGCGTCAGATTATGCCTCAAGGTGTCGTTAAATAGTATAGGTTGCTGTAATACCACGGCAATTTTGTCGCGGATGACTTCAAAACCAATATCATCCGTTAACTCATCATTAAAGCGGATATTACCGGAGTTTTGACGGTAAACACCAATCAACAACTGAATCAAGGTTGACTTACCACTGCCACTTGCACCAACGAGAGCCACCTTCTTGCCGGCAGGGATATGCAAGGAGAGGTTATTCAGAATTTTATTTTCATTATTATAAGAAAAGTTCACGTTCTCTAATTTCACATCAACTTCTTGGTCTTCGCTGAAAGGATTCACTTTAGAGACGGGTCTGTGTTCTTCTTCAAGGACTAATAAATCGTTGATACGTTTTAATGCGGCTTTAGCGCTATACCAAGAAAATTGAATACCAAGCAATTCTTGAACAGGGGATAACATAAACCATAAGTAACCAAATACCGCAAAAATTTGCCCAATAGTGAGATCGCTGAACATAACCATCAGCATCGCGATTGCTCTAAATAGCTCAAACCCAATTAAAAAAAGTAGAAAAGACACTCTACCGGCCGCCTCGGATTGCCAAGCGTATTTGTCGGCATCGACACGAACTTGGTCGGCGCTATTTTTAAGTTGCTGGAGAAATTCACGTTCTTTGTTTGCTGCACGTAGCTGATAGATACCATCTAGGGTTTCCACTAAGCGGTTTTGGAAAATCTCAAAAGAGTGGTTTTCTTTTCGCTTTAGATGCTTAACCATGCTACCGAGTTTACGTGAAAAATAAATCACCACAGGATTGACTAATAGAATAAACAGACCGAGTCGCCAATCGAGCCAAAGTAGCACAATTGCCGTGCCAATCACGGTCAGAAAACTGATGACGAATTTTGCTAACGTAGACCCAATAAATTTATCAATGGTTTCAATGTCAGTGATAAGGTGGGAGTTAATACCGCCACTGCCTTTAGTTTCGTATTGACGAATACTGATGCGACCCAGTTTGTCGATCATTTTACTGCGCATCTCGAACGTAATAGTCTTAGAAACGAGGGTAAATTGCCGACTTTGAAGGATATTTAATGCTTGACTGGCTGCACGCATCAATACGACCAAAAATAGGGTAAAGAAAATATAGCCTGTTGGGGTTTGCCATGCTTGAGGGAGAATGGCGTTCATCGCGGCTAAGCCTTTCGCTGGCTGATCCAATAAAACCTCATCGACCATCAAAGGCATGAGAAGGGGAATGGGAACACTAATCAAGGTTGCAAGAACGGCGACCAAGTTCGCTGCGATTAGCTTGGACTTGTGCTTTTTTACTTGTGTTATCAACCAAGAACGGTTAATAGTGTCATTTTTAAGAAGCATTGTAATTGAGAATAAGTCCTATTATAAAGTAGGCAGTATTTTAGCGCCATACCGTGAGAATGGAAGCTTTAATAGTAAGTAGGAAGTTAATATGAACATAGAACAATACCAAAGACTCACCAAACAAGCCGTTGCTCTTATTGAATCTGAGCCAGACTTTATTGCCAATTTAGCAAACCTAAGCTCATTGTTATTCATGGAGCTAGAAGACATCAACTGGGCAGGTTTTTATCTGACGAAAGGTGATGAGCTTGTTCTTGGCCCATTCCAAGGTAATCCGGCGTGCGTACGCATTCCTATGGGGCAAGGTGTTTGTGGTACAGCAGCACAAACTAACTCTACACAAAGAGTATACGACGTTCATGAGTTTGAGGGTCATATTGCTTGTGATGCGGCCAGTAATTCGGAAATTGTGATCCCATTTTCTATCCATGGCGAAGTCGCTGGTGTACTTGATATAGATAGCCCAATTATCGGTCGATTTAATGAAACAGACGAGCAAGGTCTCACGCATTTTTTGGCTGAAGTAGAAAAGCTGCTTAATTCACACGCGAACGACATATAAATTAGCCCATGAGTGTGGTTTTTCCTTGGCATGTCACTATAATACGAGAATATTTTTCTTAATGCTTCGCGGAAATCCGCTCAAATCAGGACCCCTCATGACTGAAAAGTTAAAAAACAGCAAAGAAGTTATCGCATATATTGCTGAATGTTTCCCTAAGTGCTTTACTCTAGAAGGTGAAGCAAAACCTCTGAAAATTGGTATTTTTCAAGATCTTGCGGAACGTTTAAGTGAAGACGAAAAAGTAAGCAAAACACAGCTTCGTGCAGCGTTAAGACAGTACACTTCATCATGGCGTTACCTACACGGTGTAAAACCAGGTGCAGTACGTGTAGATCTAGATGGCAACCCTTGTGGTGAGCTAGAAGAAGAGCACGTAGAACACGCAAAGACAACGCTTGCAGAAAGCAAAGCGAAAGTTCAGGCTCGTCGCAAAGAGCAAGCACAGAAAGCTCGTGAAGAGGGTAAGGCGAAAGCAAAACCTGCGGCTAAGAAGCCTCAACAGCCTCGTCGTACGAACAAACCTAAAGAGACTAAGCCAGTCGAAACGCGTGCACTAAACGCTGATGAAATCACCGTTGGCAACACAGTAAACGTGAATATGGGCAAAGGAAACATGGCTGCGACCATTGTTGAGATCAATAAGGATGATGTACGTGTTCAACTTGCTAACGGCCTTCAAATGGTTGTAAAAGCGGAGCACTTGCGCGCATAAAGGAGATACTCCTACGCATGATACGCATGAATTGCCGTTCAAAAGTGACACTGATTGCTGCTAGCTTATTGTTAGCAGCATCAGCTCAGGCTCTTGAAGCCAAACTAAACAAAGATGACTTGCCGGTACTCGCGCCTGAAGTTCAGCACGAAACAGCCAGCAAACGAGTCACCTCGCGATTTACCCGATCTCATTATAAGCACTTCAGTCTAAATGACGATTTCTCCAAAGCGATTTTCGAACGCTATGTGGGGCTGCTTGATTACAATAGAAATATTTTTACTCAAGCGGACATCGATTCATTTAAAGATAGGTCAATTGAACTCGATGACCAGCTAAAAGCTGGTGAGAACAAGATTGCATTTGATGTTTATAACCTTTCTATGCTAAAGCGTTTTGATCGCTTTGCCTATGCGCTCACTTTACTCGACGAAGAGATCAAGTTTGATACCGATGACGAGATTGAGTTAGATCGCTCAGAGGCTTTGTGGCCAAAAGATGAAGCAGAGCTCAACGAATTGTGGCGCAAACGCGTTAAATATGATGCGTTAAATCTAAAACTAACTGGTAAAGAATGGCCAGAAATTAAAGAAGTTTTAGAAAAGCGTTATAACAATGCGATGAAGCGAATCACTCAGACCAACAACGAAGATGCATTCCAGCTTTATATGAATGCCTTCGCACGACAAATCGATCCGCACACGAGTTATCTTTCTCCTCGTAATGCAGAACAATTTCAATCAGAGATGAATCTTTCCCTAGAGGGCATTGGTGCTGTTCTACAAATGACAGACGATTACACCGTTATTCGTTCGTTAGTCGTAGGAGGCCCTGCATCTAAAAGTAACCAGCTGGGTGAAGGGGATCGTATCATTGGCGTTGGACAAGATGGTGAAAAGATTGTCGACGTTATCGGATGGCGATTGGACGACGTCGTCCAGTTAATTAAAGGACCGAAAGGTACTAAAGTTAACTTACAAATCTTGCCTGAAGGGAATGAAGCTAAGAGTTACATTGTCACAATTGTTCGTGATAAAGTTCGTTTAGAAGATCGCGCGGTTAAATCTGAAATCATTGAAAAAGATGATAAAAAGATTGGCATTTTAGAAGTACCAAGTTTTTATGTTGGCCTATCGAAAGATACCGATAAACTGCTTGCGGAACTGAAGACCAAAAATGTGGATGGTGTGATTGTCGATTTACGTAATAATGGCGGCGGTGCACTAACCGAAGCTACGGCGCTAACGGGATTGTTCATCAAAGACGGTCCCGTTGTTCAAGTTCGTGATAGCTATGGTCGTATTAAGGTGAATGCCGATACTGATGGCCAAGTGAGTTACGACGGCCCACTGACCGTATTAATTAATCGTTACAGCGCATCTGCATCAGAAATTTTTGCGGCAGCACTGCAAGATTACAATCGCGCAATTATTCTTGGTGAAAACTCGTTCGGTAAAGGTACGGTTCAACAACACCGCTCACTGAATCACATCTACGATCTGTTCGATAAAGAGCTAGGTTATGTTCAGTACACGATTCAGAAGTTCTATCGTATTGATGGTGGAAGTACGCAAAATCGTGGTGTCGCACCAGATATTTCGTACCCAACGCCAATAGAGGCTTCAGAGACAGGTGAAAGCGTTGAAGACAATGCACTACCTTGGGATCAAATTGACAAAGCTAAGTATCAAACATTCTCAAGTCATGATGCATTAGTATCAAATCTGACGGAACTTCATAACAAGCGTATTACGGATGAAATGGAGTTTCGTTTCATCAATGAAGACATCGAAAAATATCGTAAAGACAAAGACAATAATATGTTGTCTCTAAACGAAAAAATTCGTAAAGATGAGTCGGATAAGGAAGAAGCACTTCGCTTAAAACGCATCAATGAACGTCAAGTCGCTTTAGGGAAGGAAGCATTCGAAACTTTGGATGATGTACCTAAAGACTATGCAGCGCCTGATGTTTATTTAGATGAGTCTGTTGCTGTTATGGTTGATATGCTTAAAGCTCAAAATCAGTCATAACTACTGGCAATTCGTTATAAAAAAGAGCGGGTCATTAAGACTCGCTCTTTTTTATGTCTTTTATTTTTGTTTTTATCCAATCTCAAGTGGGATATTTGCTTTTTTTGTACAAACAATTTAAGTGATCTATGTCAAAATTATCGCGAAAATAACGACTAATGCCTAAGCTAAAAGAAAACTAAGGATGCCGATATGAAATGGTTCTTTATTTTACTTAGCTTTTGTTGTTTTGCTGTGTTGAGTGGAGAAAACACAAAGGAAGATGAATTAAGTCACTTCGATACCCCGTTTCTCATCGGCGATTGGTATTTAATGAATCCAAACCCTAAAGAGTCGGCGGAAAACTTCCGTGCGATCAAGCTGACACTGGGTTCAGATTACACATTTTCCATCGATATTCAGAAGAAAGACTACTCGGTTGATCACTGGCAAGGTCTTTACAATGTCAACGAAGATACGATTGTGCTTGGGTTGAATACGGATGAACCGCAGATTTATGCGTATCGGAACAATCACAATACACTCGATCTTAATGGGGTAACTTTTACTAAGGGATTGTCGAATACGCTTGCTGGTATTTGGTCAAGCTCTCATGTATCAGGCGACGGATTGATTGCGAATAATATTAATCATATGGATTTGATTCTCCAGCCTGACTTCGTATTTATGTTTAGAGTGTCTAACGAAGCAGGTGAAGAATCGGTAAAACAAGGTGTGTTTTATACGGAAGACGAATATCTAGTACTGCTGTATGAAAATGGAGAGCATGGAACGACATACCAACTCAACAAAAATAAATTAACGATTGAAGATTCGAACGGGGATATGTACGCGGTGCTGAATCGTGTGACACCTTAACAATAGTTAATCTATATAACAGCAAGTCTAGTTGTTTAAATGTTGATCAGAAAACGGATCTAGAACACTAAAAGATCCGTTTTTTATGCTAAAGACTTGTATTCTGGTACCACAATCCCTAAAAATGGCTTATATCGTAATACTAGCACTAAGTTTTTACCTAGTGGCTTGGTATATTTGTTGTTCTAAATACAAGGATTTATGGACATGGCTCAAGCTCCTCAATCTAAATATCGTAAAGATTATCAAACGCCATCTCACTCAATCACCGACATCGACCTCACGTTTGACCTCTATGATAACGACACAATCGTGACAGCAGTATCTAAGGTTGTTCAAAAAGGTGAATCAACAACATTAGAACTTGATGGTGAAGGGCTGGAGTTACGTTCGGTTAAAGTCAATGGCGAAGATTGGGCACATCATGAAGTGAAAGAAACCTCGCTCGTGCTTTTTGATCTTCCTGCAGAGTGTGAGGTTGAGATCATTACAAAGATTGATCCTGAAGCAAACACCGCACTAGAGGGGTTATACAAATCAGGTGGAGCATTCTGTACTCAATGTGAAGCAGAAGGCTTCCGTCGTATTACTTACTACTTGGATCGCCCAGATGTTCTCGCTAAGTTCACTACCAAAGTGATCGCAAACAAAATGACTTATCCGTATTTGCTAAGTAACGGTAACCGTATTGCAGAAGGTGATGCTGAGAATGGTCGTCATTGGGTTCAGTGGCAAGATCCTCATCCGAAACCAGCATATCTTTTTGCACTTGTTGCGGGTGACTTTGATGTCTTACGTGATAAATACACGACGATATCGGGTCGCAATGTCGATCTGGAAATCTTTGTTGATAAAGGTAACTTAGATCGTGCGGGTCATGCGATGACTTCTTTGATCAATTCAATGAAATGGGATGAAGAGCGATTCGATCTTGAGTACGATCTTGATATCTATATGATCGTTGCCGTTGATTTCTTCAACATGGGCGCAATGGAGAACAAAGGGCTAAATATTTTCAACTCTAAGTATGTTCTTGCCAATGATCAAACTGCGACAGACCGTGATTATCTGGGTATTGAGGCCGTGATTGGACATGAATACTTCCACAACTGGACGGGTAACCGAGTAACATGTCGTGATTGGTTCCAACTAAGCCTAAAAGAAGGTTTAACGGTTTTTCGTGACCAAGAGTTTTCATCGGATTTAGGCTCTCGCGCCGTAAATCGTATTGATAACGTACGCATTATACGTGGACCTCAGTTTGCTGAAGATTCAAGCCCGATGTCGCACCCAATTCGCCCTGAAAAAGTAATTGAAATGAACAACTTTTACACTTTAACAGTGTATGAGAAAGGTAGTGAAGTGATCCGTATGTGCCACACGTTACTGGGTGAAGAAGGTTTCCAAAAAGGGATGAAACTTTACTTTGAACGTCACGATGGAACGGCGGCCACCTGTGAAGACTTTGTATGTGCAATGGAAGACGCCACTGGTGTCGATCTACAACAGTTCCGTCTCTGGTATAGCCAATCAGGTACGCCAACCCTGCGTGTAAATAGCGAATACAATGCCGATGCAAAAACGTATGCGCTAAAGGTAGAGCAATTTACTGAACCGACATACGATCAAGCAGAAAAACAGGCGCTACATATTCCATTTGATATCGAACTCTATGATTCGAAGGGCCAAGTTATTCCTCTAATGATCAACGGGGAAACCGTTCACAATGTTCTAGATATTAAGCAAGACAAACAGACGTTTGTATTCGAAAACGTAGAAGAAAAACCAATCCCATCTTTGCTACGTGAATTTTCTGCTCCCGTTAAATTAGAATACGATTACAAAGATAGTGAGTTAATCTTTTTGATGAAGCATGCAACAAACGATTTTGCTCGTTGGGATGCAAGCCAAATGCTATTGGCGAAGTACATTCTCCAAAACGTACGCCGTATTCAAGCGGGTGGGGAGATTAAGCTTTCTGAAGAGTTGGTTGATGCATTCCGTGGTGTGATTCTCGATGAAAACCTGGAGCCAGCTTTTATTGCTCAAGTCCTATCGCTTCCGTCGATCAATGAAATCACCGGTTGGTACCAACAGGTTGATATCGATGCTGTCGATAAAGTATTAAACAGCATTACCCTGTCACTTTCTTGTGAGTTGGAAGATGAGCTAAGTGCTACTTACCATACACTTAAGCAAGCGGATTATACCATTGACCATGCAGCTATTGGGAAGCGCGCGTTACGCAATCAATGCTTGCAGTACTTAGCGCATACTGAGAAAGGCAATCAGTTAGTGAAAGCGCAATATCAATCTGCGAACAACATGACTGATACGATTGCAGCGATGAGTGCAGCGAACACGGCTCAGCTTGAATGCCGCGAAGCATTGATGGCGGATTACAGCGACAAATGGAAACACGATGGTTTGGTCATGGATAAATGGTTTGCACTGCAAGGTAGTAACCCAGCAAACAATGCGCTTGAGAAAGTGAAAGCGACCATGAGTCACGATGCATTCAGCTTAAAGAACCCAAACCGCATACGCAGTTTGATTGGATCTTTTCTAAATGCTAATCCAGTTCGCTTCCATGACAAGTCTGGTTCAGGTTATCAATTTGCCGGAGAAATTCTTCGTCATTTAAATGATTCCAACCCACAAGTAGCATCTCGTATGATTGATCCATTGCTTAAGTTCCGTAAGTACGATGAAAAGCGACAAGCTTTGATTCGAGAGGAACTTGAAAAACTCAAAAGTATGGATAACCTCGCTAAAGACTTATTTGAAAAATTGACTAAAGCACTAGACGAATAATCAACTAAACAATAGGGTGGTCATCACGAGCACCCTAATTTACTTTCTACTTAATTTTCTCATGACCCATTACTACTTTACCCTCAACATCTCCTATCAAGCTTTTTTATCTCATTACTCTGGTGTTGCAAGTGTTGTTCAAGTCATAACACATAATGGTTTACGCCTGCAGTTGCCCGCAGCTAAATTTAGACCATTTCTTAATCAACTCGGCATCAGAGGCCAGTTTAGACTAACAATTGACCAAAATAATAAGTTTCTAAAGTTAGAAACTCTGTGATGCCTTGTTTTTGTAGAGAGTTAATTAGGAATCTTAGTCACAGAATCAAAGATTGCACCTCTTATCAGTACGATTAGTTGTTAAACATTTGTAATTATGCTTTTACAATGGGCATATGCATTACCTATGCTTAGTTTTTAGGGTAACGACCCAGCGACTAAGTCCCTACAAAACAACAATTCTAATGTGGAGTGTGAATATGACCGCGCGTGAAAATGTAGTGCCGGTTTTGCTTGAAAAGGTTTACCAGCTGATTCATGACAAACTCGAACTACCTCACCAAACGCTTGTAACTAAACTTGCTCAACACTTATTCAGTAACATTGCTGATAATGACTTGATTCATCGAAATGAATCTGATCTTTATGGAGCCGTTGTCAGTCTTTGGCATCATATTAACGAAAAAAAACCTGAAGACATTTCGGTGCGAGTATTTAACCCGGCCGTTAGTCGACATGGCTGGCAATCCACCCACACAATTGTAGAAATCGTTGTTCCAGATAGTCCATTTTTAGTCGACTCAGTCAAAATGGCGCTCACACGCTTGGATCTTGTTTGCCACTTAATGCTAAACAATCCTACTCAGTTACAGCGTGATAAAAAAGGTCAAGTCACGGATATAAACGGTGAGGGGGGCGTACTTCAGTCACTATTCCACATTGAAGTAGACCGTCTTACCAGCAAAGAAAAAATGCAGGCGCTTAAAGAAGAGCTGCTAACAATCTTATCTGATACTCGTTTAGTAGTTGATGATTGGAAGCAAATGGTCGATAAACTCAAATTCGTTACCGACGATCTGGAAAAGAATAAAGATCGCGTTTCGATCCAAATGGATCGTATGGATGAAACCATCGCGTTTCTTCGTTGGCTTGAGAATCACAACTTCACCTTTATGGGTTATAAAGACTATGACTTAGCAGAGGTTAATGGCGAAACAGAATTGGTACCTGCAAAAGAAAAGGGGCTCGGTTTATTTGCTGATGACAAGCGTGTACGCAGCATTAAATTATCCGATCTATCCGATTCAGCAAGATTAGAAGCGAAAAAACCATACGCTTTAATTATCACAAAAGGTAACAAAGCATCTCGTATCCATCGTCCTGCTTATACCGATTACATCGGCATTAAGAAGTTTGATAAAAATGGTAAAGTCATCGGTGAGCACCGCTTTACCGGGCTTTACACTTCTGCAGTTTACAACCAAGCCGTGCAAAGCATTCCTCTGATCCGAGAAAAAGTACATCGAATCTTAGAGGCAAGTGGATACCGCCACGGGTCATACTCATATAAAGCACTTCACAATATTCTAGAAAATTACCCTCGCGATGAATTGCTCCAAGCGAATGAAGAGGAGTTGCTGGAAGTTGGTATGGGTGTTGTGCAAATGCAAGATCGTGACTTGCTGCGTTTGTTCGTTCGTAAAGACCCGTTTGGTCGTTTCTTCAGCTGCATGGTTTATGTCACGAAAGATCGCTACAACACGGAATTACGTCGTCAAACTCAACGCATTCTTAAGCAGTACTTTGGCTGTGAACAAGAGGTTGAATTTACAACGTTCTTCTCTGAAAGCCCATTAGCGAGAACGCATTACATTGTTCGTGTAGACAATAACAACATTGACGTAGACGTAAAAAAAATCGAGCGAAATCTAATGGAAGTTTCTACCTCTTGGGATGACAGACTTGAAGAGTCCATCATCGCTAACTTTGGTGAAAGTAAAGGTCTGCCTCTTTCAAAAGAGTACATGAGGGCTTTCCCTCGTTCATACAAAGAAGACATGATGCCGGGTTCTGCGGTCGCTGATATTGAACGCTTAGAAGCACTCAGTGACGACAATAAATTAGGCATGTTGTTTTACCGTTCTCAAGAAGAGGGCGCTGATTCCAAAGCTGTTCGTTTAAAACTCTATCATCGTGACGAGCCAATCCACCTTTCTGACGTGATGCCAATGTTAGAAAACTTGGGATTGCGAGTGATCGGTGAATCACCTTACGAGATCGAGAAAAATAATGGACAGACGTCCTGGATCCTTGATTTCTCCATGCTACATAAGAGCGAAAGAACCGTTGATCTTCGTGAAGCTCGCGACCGTTTCCAACAAGCGTTCGCTGCTATTTGGGCTGGTAATCTTGAAAGCGATGGCTTCAACCGGTTGCTTCTAGGTGCTTCACTTTCTGGACGTGAGATTTCTATTCTTCGCGCTTATGCACGTTACATGCGCCAAGTAGGCTTCCCATTCAGTCAACAATATATCGAAGATACACTAACTCATTATCCAGATTTGGCTACTGGGCTAGTAAAGCTGTTCGCTAAACGATTCGATCCAAGACACAAAGGCAGCGAAAAAGGACAAAATGATCTTATCAAGAAATTAACGGGACAGTTGGATCGCGTGGAAAGCCTTGATGATGATCGTATCATTCGTCGCTATATCGATATGATCATGGCGACGCTGCGTACCAACTATTATCAAGTGGACGAAGATAAGCAGCCTAAGCCTTGGTTATCTTTGAAGATGAAGCCAAGCGATATCCCTGAAATTCCGCAACCAGTACCAGCTTTCGAAATATTCGTTTACGCACCAGATATAGAAGGTGTTCACCTTCGTGGCGGTAAGGTTGCACGCGGAGGATTGCGTTGGTCGGATCGTCAAGAAGACTTCCGTACCGAAGTTCTTGGTCTCGTTAAGGCGCAACAAGTTAAAAATACAGTTATTGTTCCGGTTGGGGCGAAAGGTGGTTTTGTTTGTAAACGTCAGCCATCGCTAACAAGCCGCGATGAAATTTTTGCGGAAGGTCAACGCTGTTATAAGCGCTTTATTCGAGCGTTGCTTGATGTATCAGATAACATCATTGAAGGCGAGGTGATTCCTCCACAGAACGTCATCCGTCACGATGAAGATGACCCGTACTTGGTTGTTGCTGCCGACAAAGGCACCGCAACATTCTCAGATTTAGCGAACTCAGTATCTGCTGAATATAACTTCTGGTTAGGTGATGCCTTTGCTTCTGGCGGCTCTAACGGTTATGACCATAAAGCGATGGGAATTACCGCGAAGGGAGCTTGGGAATCAGTAAAACGCCATTTCCGTGAAATGGGCATTAATTGTCAAACTACGGACTTCACTGCGATTGGAGTTGGTGACATGGCGGGTGATGTGTTTGGTAACGGTATGCTGCTATCGAAACATATTCGTTTGCAAGCTGCGTTTAATCACATGCACATCTTTATTGATCCAAACCCAGACTCTGCCACCAGCTGGGAAGAACGTAATCGATTATTTAATCTACCAAGATCAAGTTGGGAGGATTACAACAAGGAGTTGATCTCCCAAGGTGGTGGAATTTTCTCACGCCGTGCAAAATCGATCCAATTGACACCGGAAATTCAGAAAATGTTAGGCACTAAAAAAGCCTCTTTAGCTCCTAATGATCTGATTCAAATGATCCTTAAAATGAAAGTGGATCTGTTGTGGAATGGTGGTATTGGTACGTATGTTAAAGCGTCGACTGAAACACATACCGATGTCGGTGACCGTGCTAATGATTTACTACGTATTAATGGCCGTGACTTAAGAGCAAAAGTGATTGGTGAAGGTGGTAATCTAGGTATGACCCAACGTGGCCGTATCGAATATGCATTGAATGGTGGCCGAGTCAACACGGATTTCGTTGATAACGTAGGTGGCGTTGATTGCTCGGATAACGAAGTTAACATCAAGATTTTCCTCAATGGATTGGTCACGAATGGTGATCTCACCATGAAACAACGCAACCAAATCCTCGAATCGATGGAAGATGAAGTTGGTGAAATTGTATTAGATGATGCGTACCGTCAGTCAGAATCGATTTCTGTGACGGAACAGCAAGGCGTCGGCATTGTTAAGGAACAAATTCGATTCATCCATACTATGGAGAAAGCAGGATACTTAGACCGTGCATTGGAGTACATTCCTGACGACGAAACCTTGATCGAACGTGAAAAACAAGGCTTAGGACTTACGCGTCCTGAACTGTCAGTTTTGGTTGCTTATGGAAAAATGGTACTGAAACAACAATTAGCGACGGATGAAATCGCCAATGATGAATTCCATGCTAAACAGCTAGTTGAGTACTTCCCAAGTGCGTTACGTTGTAACTATAAAAGTCAGATGGTAAACCATCCACTGAAAGCAGAAATTATCGCGACAGCCTTAGCAAATCAAATGGTTAACGAAATGGGCTGTAACTTTGTCACTCGCTTGCAAGAAGAAACAGGGGCAAGCATAGTAGACATTGCAAATGCCTACAGTGCTGCGCGTGAAATCTTCGATTTATCAGACATTCTTAAGCAAACAAGAGAGCTTGATAATATCGCAACGGCACAAGCTCAATACGAAATTATGTATTATGTTCGTCGTGCGCTACGCCGTATTGCTCGTTGGCTACTTCGTAACCGCAGCAGTAAGTATACCGTGGGCGAGTTGATTGCTATTTATAAACAAGATGTCAATATTATCACCGAAGCGCTAGATACCATGCTGGTTGAATCGGAAGTTGAAGAGCACAACGAACTCGCTCAGGTTTGGATAGAAAGAGGGGTAGAAGAGAAACTTGCACACCAAGTTGCTCGTTTATCTAGCCTACAATCCGCATTGGATATTTCTTCTGTTGCGAGTGAAACAGGAAAAACCGTTGAGCAAGCATCAAGACTGTATTTCAATTTAGGAGACCGTCTATCGTTGCATTGGTTCTTGAAGCAGATTAATAGCCAAGCCGTTGATAACAATTGGCAAGCATTAGCAAGAGCGGCATTTCGTGAAGATTTGGATTGGCAACAACGTCAACTTACTGCACAAGTTATAACGTGTGGATGTGCCACCGATGACTTAGATGTCATCAAAGCACTGGATGATTGGATGATAACCAATAAGCAATCTTTACAACGTTGGGAAAGTATCCTAAATGAGTTTAAAGTAGGCTCAGTACATGAATTTGCCAAATTCTCGGTAGCACTTCGTGAGCTGGTGCTTCTAAACTTGAACTGTTCTTCGAAAGAATAGGTGAGTTAAACTTCCGATAAAAGCCCCGTAATAACGGGGCTTTTTATTCTCTATCGTTATTATAGATGACTTGCTACTATAAGGTTACACCGTAACTCAAGTTGAGTTTTAAAGACATTGAAATCGATTACTTCCGAGTATTTACTATATACTTTGCGGTTGATATTTCATGCTAATTGATTGTTTTTAAATAAAAAGTATAAAAAATATATTGGATTTTTCTTAATACATTCATTTTCATTGAATTACGATGGAAAACAGTAAATAATATTGCCCCGTTTATACGGAGCTTTTTTTCTCTCGGAGGCACAATGCTTTACCGTTTAGCCAGAACTGGCTTTTTCCAACTTGATGCCGAAAAGGCACATGATCTTGCAATCAAGAACTTCCAACGCTTTAACGGCACACCACTCGATCTTCTCTATCGTCAGCAATTACCAATTCGTCCAGTTGAATGCATGGGATTAACATTCCGCAATCCTGTAGGCCTTGCCGCAGGTTTAGACAAAAACGGCGAATGTATTGAAGCATTTGATGCTATGGGTTTTGGTTTCGTTGAAGTCGGTACCGTAACGCCTCGTCCTCAACCTGGTAATGATAAACCACGCTTGTTCCGTTTAGTTGAAGCTGAGGGCATCATCAATCGTATGGGATTTAATAACCTCGGCGTTGATCACTTGATTGAAAATGTAAAAAAAGCCAAGTTCGATTGCGTTCTCGGAATTAATATCGGAAAGAATAAAGACACTCCGATAGAGAAAGGGGCAGAAGACTACTTGATTTGTATGGAAAAAGTGTATGAGTACGCTGGCTATATCGCGGTCAATATCTCGTCGCCAAATACTCCAGGATTGCGTTCACTTCAATACGGTGAAGCACTTGATGTTCTTCTTTCTGAGTTAAAAGCTAAGCAAGCGGAACTTGCTGAAAAGCACGATAAATACGTTCCGCTTTCGCTAAAAATTGCGCCAGATTTGAGCGATGATGAAATCAACCGGATTTGCGACTCTTTACTCAAGAACAACATTGATGGTGTGATAGCGACCAACACAACACTTGATCGTACGATGGTTGAAGGCATGAAGCACGCTAACGAAGCTGGCGGCTTAAGTGGCCGACCTGTGCAATCTCGCTCGACTGAGGTAGTTCGTAAACTTCATCAAACACTGGGAGATAAACTGCCGATCATCGGTGTAGGCGGTGTGGACTCTTACATTGCCGCAAAAGAAAAAATGATGGCGGGCGCGCAGCTAGTCCAAGTTTACACAGGATTCATTTATCACGGCCCTGGCCTTGTACGCGATATTGTTAAGAATCTCTAGTATTACTTAAAAATTGCTGAAAAATCAGCACGTATTACATAAAAAAGAGGAACTTGTTTCCTCTTTTTTTTTGTCCGTTGGTTTGTAAAATCAAAAATAACGAGTAGGTAATTAAGCGTCTTACCTCTTAACCACTGATTTTACTAATCAAGAGAGAACGGAATAATGCTTAAACCCAGCGACAAATGGAATTGGTATTATGATGAGCAGAAAGCTTTCTTAATGCTGGATCTAGGGGAGGAAATGATTTTCCAAACCAATTTATCCCGAAAATTGTTGGTCAACAGCGCCTTCTCTAAAAATGAATTTACCGTCGATGACGCTAGTGCTTTCCAAACGTTCAATGAACGCATCCGTTGTCTCGATATCAATGAATACCGCCAAGCTGAATTAACACTGTATTGCGTCGCAGCTCAGCGTTTTCACAAGCCTGTTCAACCTAAAAGTTGGTTTTTCGATGCCCAGTCAACTGGCTATGAGCCGGAAGAAGGGGGCATGGTATTTCTCACTAATCAATACTCTGAAGGTATATTTATCGTTTTAGAGCCCGGTGAAACATCAAGTTTGTGTGCTTATGCGGGTCAGAACGAGTTTGTTCTCGATGGCAGCAAAGTACTTCAGTTCGGCCAACCAATTAAAGTGATGCATGACCGTATGGCTTGCGCAAGCCATTTATTAGCGCTCACTCCGATGGCAATGGTTGGCTAAATCAGTTTTATTTTTCTTTGTTTCGTTCCTATGTCTTCTTTAATCGACCGTATCGGTCGATTTTTTTTGTCTCTTTCTTTACTCCTCTAAGCCTAATTGCTTATACAATTGTGTTTTTTCTAAACATGTAAATATGAAGCTGGTCACTTTATCTCACTTTTTTCATCTTAATAATTCCTAGGATTAGTCAACGCGACACTTATATTTTCGTCATTTATTCCTCTATATTGAGGAAATGTAAGTAAATTTCACCTATTCAGTTATTCTGGTATAGTCCAAAGATACATAGAATAAGTATTCACTTCGCTTGCGCCCCTTGAAAGTCGTTGATTGTGCAAAAGTGGTGAGAATCAAAAATGTTGAAACTTTCAGATTATAAAACTGGTGAGGGTTTGTTCTAACAGATAGGAAAATGCCTTTAAAAACGAGGCATTGATCCTAAAGTCAGGTATAATTGAAGCCATTTTTATCAGCGAAAGAACACTATGAATCAATATCTCGCGGTAACTTCAAATGGCATGGAAAACTTGCTTGTTGAAGAACTGACTAAACTAGGCATCGAAAATGCGAAACCAGTACAGGCAGGCGTAAAATTTAAAGCGACAAACGAACAAGTTTACCGCTGTTGTTTGTGGAGCCGTTTAGCGTCTCGATTTGTACGTGTTTTATCTGAGTTCACATGTAACAACGACATGGACTTGTATCTATCCACATCCGCGATTAATTGGGTTAATCAATTTCATAGCTCAAAACGCTTTGTTGTGGACTTTAATGGTACAAACCATGAAATTAGAAACAGTCAATACGGGGCGATGAAAGTCAAAGACGGCATCGTAGACTGTTTTGAAAACAAAGGACTACCGCGTCCTAATATCAGTAAAGAGAGCCCCGACGTTAGAGTTCATGTCCGTTTACATAAAGACAAAGCGCTACTTGGCGTAGACATGGTAGGAAGTGGGCTCCACCAACGTGGTTACCGCCCAGAATCCGGTCGAGCACCACTTCGTGAAACGCTTGCCTCTGCGATTATCATGCGCTGTGGTTGGGATGGTCACCAGCCATTACTCGACCCAATGTGCGGCTCGGGTACGCTGCTTATCGAAGCGGCCATGATGGCTGCGAATATGGCGCCTGGCGTTAAGCGTAAACAGTGGGGCTTTGAGGTGTTAGAGGATTTCGAGCCAGAAACGTGGGCTGAGATTAAATCGGAAGCGAGTGTACAGGCTCGACGCGGCGTCAAAAAAGTTGACGCTAAATTTTATGGCTTTGATAACGATCCTAGAGTTCTTAAAGTCGCACAGGAAAACGCACGCAGAGCGGGTGTTGAAGAGCTGATTGAGTTTGCTCAAGGCGATGCTGCGACCATTACTCGACCAACAGGTTTCGAAAATGGGGTTATCGTTTCGAACCCACCTTATGGTGAACGTTTGGGTACCGAGCCGGGCCTCATAGCATTGTATACTGCATTTGGTGGACAGCTTAAATCTGAGTTCGGTGGCTGCAAAGCCTCAATTTTCTCTAGTTCCGATGAACTACTTAGCTGTTTGCGTATGCGCGCTGAGAAACAATTTAAGCTAAATAATGGTGCGTTACCGTGTCACCAAAGAAACTACACAATTGCAGCTCGTAGTATTGAAGAAATCAAAGGAACTGATAATAAGCAAGTTCAAATCGCTCCCGATTTTTCAAACCGTCTTAAAAAGAACATCGGTAAGATTGGTAAATGGGCTCGTAAAGAGAAGCTAGACTGTTACCGAATCTACGATGCAGACTTACCAGAATACAACGTTGCAATTGACGTTTATGGTGATCACATCGTGATTCAAGAATATGCGGCCCCGAAAGATATCCCCGAAGAGAAAGCTAAGCGCCGTTTAACCGATATTATTCGCGCGACTATTCAAGTTACTGGTGTAGAAGCAAACAAAGTCGTACTCAAAGTTCGCGAAAAACAAAAAGGGCGTAGCCAGTACCAAAAATTGGGACAGGTTTCAGAGACATTAGAAGTTCATGAGTATGGTGTGAAGCTGATCGTAAACCTTCATGACTACCTTGATACAGGCCTTTTTCTCGATCATAAGATCACCCGTCGTCGACTTGGTGAAATGGCTCAAGGCAAAGACTTCTTAAACTTGTTTGCTTATACCGGCAGTGCGACAGTCCACGCCGCCGTGGGTGGAGCACGCTCAACAACGACGGTAGATATGTCTAATACCTACCTCAATTGGGCAAAAGACAACATGCAACTTAATGGCTGTGTGGGTCGACAACACCATTATGAACAAGCAGATTGTTTACAATGGTTAGAAGGTGCAAAAGGCGAGTATGACCTTATCTTTATCGACCCACCTACATTTTCTAACTCAAAACGCATGGAAACATCTTTTGACGTTCAGCGTGACCATATTAAATTAATGACGAATCTAAAACGCCTTTTAAGACAAGGTGGCACGATTGTTTTCTCAAATAACAAACGTCACTTTAAGATGGATGAAGCAGCCCTAGCCGAACTTGGCTTAAAAGCTCAGAATATTTCATCTCAAACGTTGCCATTAGATTTTGCGCGAAATAAGCACATCCACAATTGTTGGTTGGTAACTCACGCAGATTAATAGGTAAAGATAAGGACATTAAAAGTGCTGATATTGTATAGCACAGAGGGATGCCATCTTTGTGAGATGGCATTTACTTTAGTGGAAAAGGCGGGGTTAGGAGAACAAACGGATATTATCGACATTGCGTTTGATGATGATCTATTTTCTCGTTACGGCGTCACGATTCCTGTATTAAAATATCAAGATTCTGAGTTGAACTGGCCGTTCGATTTAGAACAACTTACAAACTGGTTGGAAAATAATGGCATTACTTACCATTCATAATGCACAACTTGCGTTCGGAGATCATCCGTTACTCGACCACGCAGAGTTTGCCTTGCAAGAAAACGAACGAGTCTGTCTAGTCGGCCGAAACGGCGCTGGTAAGTCAACATTAATGAAAGTGCTGGCTGGTGAGATACTTTTAGACGACGGTAAAATTCAGGTCACTCAAGATGTTGTGGTTTCTCGACTGGAACAAGACCCGCCTCTTAATCAAGAAGGCACTGTTTACGAATATGTTTCTGGCGGCTTAGCTGAGGTAGGCGAGCAACTTAAGATCTATCACGATCTTTTGGATCTTGTTGCTCAAGATCCAAGTGAGAAAAACATTAACCGTTTAGCGAAGACTCAAGAGCTGCTCGACCATTCTAATGCTTGGCGTTTTGAAGACCGAGTTAAAAATGTACTCGGAGCATTGCAGTTAAGTCCAGAGACCAAGTTGAGTGACTTATCCGGTGGCTGGCAGCGTAAAGCCGCCTTGGCGCGTGCTCTTGTTTGTGACCCAGATGTATTGCTTCTGGATGAACCGACGAACCATCTAGACGTTACAACAATCGAATGGTTAGAAAATTTCCTAAAAGATTTTAAAGGTTCAATCATTTTCATCTCTCACGATCGCGCGTTCATCAAATCGATGGCGACACGCATTGTCGATTTAGATCGCGGTCAACTCGCCTCTTTTCCTGGTGATTACGACAATTATTTGATTGAAAAAGAAGAGATGCTTCGAGTCGAAGAAATGCAAAATGCAGAATTTGATAAGAAGTTGGCGCAAGAAGAGGTTTGGATCCGTCAAGGTATTAAAGCTCGTCGTACTCGAAATGAAGGGCGTGTTCGTGCCTTGAAAAAACTCCGCGAAGAGCGTTCGAGTCGTCGTGATGTGCAGGGGAAAGTTAATCTAAATATTGATGATGGCTCACGGTCAGGGAAAATTGTTTTTGAAGCTGAAAATATTTCTTTTGCTTACGAAGGCAAAACCATCGTTGACAACTTTAGCTTTAATATCATGCGTGGCGATCGTATCGCACTTGTCGGCCCAAATGGTTGTGGTAAAAGTACAGTACTTAAATTGCTATTAGGTCAGCTAGAACCTCAATCTGGTCGTCTGCATTGCGGTACTAAACTCGACGTCGCGTATTTTGACCAATATCGAGAAATCTTGGATCCAGAAAAAACGGTGCTTGATAACTTGGCTGATGGTAAACAAGAAGTGATGGTTGGCGGGCGTCAACGTCATGCGCTAAGTTACCTTCAGGATTTCTTATTCGCCCCCAAACGCGCAAGAACACCGGTTAAAGCGCTGTCTGGCGGTGAAAAAAACCGTTTGTTGTTGGCTCGTATCTTATTGAAGCCAAACAACTTACTTATTCTAGACGAACCAACCAACGATTTGGATATCGAAACGTTGGAACTTTTAGAAGAAATGCTTGCCAACTATCATGGTACGTTATTGCTAGTAAGCCACGACCGAGAATTTGTTGATAATACGGTGACTACAAGCTGGATCTTCGAGGGCAACGGAATAATTGAAGAGTTTGTCGGCGGTTATCACGATGCAAGACAACAGCGCGAGCAAGCGAGAGCTGTTCGTCAATCGGTTGAAAAAACAACGAAAAATGAGAAAGTGGTTGAGGAAACTCCCAAAACAGCCCAACCTAAGAACAACACAAAGAAGTTATCATATAAGCTGCAAAGAGAATTAGAAGCTCTACCAGCTAAACTTGAACAATTAGAGTCGGATATTGAGAGCCTACAGGAGCAAGTGAACAACCCAGAGTTCTTCGCAAAACCTGTAGAACAGACTCAACCGGTATTGGAACAACTTGCTGCGCTAGAGCAGGAGTTGGAAATCGCATTCGAGAGATGGGAAGAACTCGAAGCAACGCAACAGGATAGTTAATATTTCAATGAATTGTAGTAATAAATTCAAATTGACCGCCATTGCGATAATGGTTGGCACCACAATGAATGCACATGCGGCATTGTATCAGGTTATTGAAGTCTCTCCTCAAATTGACGGAAATAGTGTAGACGATGTAACGGCTCAAACCTCTTATGGCGTTGCAATCCAGCAGGGTGATGTTTACGTTGATCCAAACATCGCTGAACCGGTCCCATTTTCGAAAGGTTGTTTTGATGCTGCAGCGAACTGTACACCAGAGCAATTTAAACTAGCGCTTGAGACTCGTACAACGCCGATATCGGCAACGCAAGCAGTAGATGGTAACAGCTACCGTGAAGAAATCCCGTTTGCCATGGACGCGGGCTTTTATAACATAGAAGAGTTTGACGATTTTGAAAGTTATTGCTTCAACCAACTTGGTTACTCCACTTGTGAATCTTGGGCTGCAGTAAACTGGGCGCCTTGGAACAAAGAGCTAAATAAAGATTTCACTTCTAACGCATTAGCTTTTGTAGAAGGCAATGCTGACGCCTACACGAATGAATATAACAATGTTATTAATCATCTAACAGAAAGCGGCGCAGCGATTGGTAATCAAAGCGTTGTTAGCACATCAGACTCATCAACACTGGAAACACGAAATAGAGTTGTTTCGCCTATTAAGCCAAATATTCTCAGCCAAGCAAGTGTTGTACAAAGCCACGCGTGGAATACAGACGGTACCTTTACAGTAGGTAGTGTTTCCAGAACAGCAAGCAATACAAATGGCTCGCATCACACCTCAAAAGCTGCAATTTGGGATGCAAGTGGAAATGTCCGTGAAATAGCTTGGCCAAGTAAAAATGCTAAAGACGGTGAAAAGCTTGCCCAAGGCAGTATGCGTGACCTTGTCACTTTCGGTACTACAGTCTATGGTGTCGGGTACAATACTTACTCTGATGATAATTATCTAAATGCGACTGTTTTTGTTGGGACGCTTGACTCTGTAAGTTCTGTTGAAAACTCGACCTGGGAAAGCAAAGTTGTTGTAGGTGCAAGACAACGTGAGGGGGGGGATACTATTCACTCAAACTCACGCTTAACGGATGTCAACTCAAACTTTGTCGCGATCGGCGAGGCGAAACGAAGAATCGCTACTGCTGGTGCTTATCCAAATCGGTTGTTTATCGTAGATGATGTACGAGATACTTTAAACGCATTTTATCCAACCACTGGTATTTTCTTCAATGGCGCCGGCGGTAAGATGGGTGGGATTAACGCGTACAATGAAATCGTCGGTCAACTAGACGCTGAGACTACTCGTGAGGACGATGGAAAGCCGCGCCGTAAACGTGGTTTTATCTATCCATACGACTCAACTGGAACTGTAGCAGAGCGCAAAGCTATTTTTGATAATAGAGCATGGTTCTTAGATGATTTGACCAACGGTGGTGACCAATCCGAAGCAAATAACCAATTCCGTATCATTGACGCAACAGATATTAACGACGCTGGCGTTATTTCTGCTACCGCGATTAAGTGTGAAGGAGGGTATGACAGTACTGCGCATAACTCTTTGTGTAAAAGCGGTGAAGCGAATGCCGAGAAAGTAGTCGCGGTCAAACTGCTTCCGATACTTGGTGCAGATAAAGCAGATATTCGTTCTCGTTCTTTTGAACAAACAACGTCTGAACGTCAAGGCGCTGGACTTGGTTGGTTGGCTTTGACCATGCTTGGATTGTTTGGGTTCCGTAGAAAATAGTTAGTAATTTTTAAATCAAGCAGAGGCTCACAGAATTGAGCCTCTGCTTTTTTTGTGCCTTGAGAAAATACGTAATCTGATCGATTCTTATAGATGGAGTCATAAAAACTCCATCAAAGTTTCACCAAACAGCTTTACTTAGTAAATGGACCTGTATGAGGAATTAACTATGAAGAGACAAAAGCGTGATCGCCTAGAGCGAGCTCAATCTCAAGGCTATAAGGCAGGGTTGAATGGAAGGTCTCAAGAGGCTTGCCCGTATCAACAAGTTGATGCTCGGTCATATTGGTTAGGTGGTTGGCGTGATGCCAGAGATGAAAGACAATCTGGTCTCTACAAATAACTCTCCACATACAAATATAAGGATTCAAAAAGGCTCTCAGGAGCCTTTTTTACTCTTCTACAAAACTAAAAAAGACTCCCAGAGAGAGTCTTTCAAAAGATATTGAGTACTTATTGATAATTAAAAGTTTGAAGTATCTTGGAACAAGCCGACTTTCAAATCTTTGGCAACGTAAATCTCTTTACCATCAACATATACATGGCCATCAGCCAAACCCATCACTAATTTACGATTCACGACGCGCTTCATGTGGATTTCATAGGTCACTTTTTTCGCCGTTGGTAGTATCTGACCAGTAAACTTCACTTCGCCAACGCCTAATGCACGGCCTTTGCCTTTACCGCCAACCCAACCAAGGAAGAAACCAACAAGCTGCCACATTGCATCTAAACCAAGACAACCAGGCATTACTGGGTCACCAGGGAAATGGCAATCAAAAAACCAAAGATCTGGAGTAATATCCAATTCAGCTAAAATCAAGCCTTTACCAAAATCACCTTCAGTCTCGGACATTTTAGCAATACGGTCCATCATTAACATATTCGGTGCAGGAAGCTGCGGGTATCCAGGGCCGAACAGCTCACCTTGGCTCGAAGCAAGAAGATCATCACGGTTGTAAGAATCACGTTTGTTTTGCATTATCAATTACTCCAAATTTTGACAGGTGCATCTTAGTGAACACGTGTACGCTAGACAACTCCGATCAGTACTAAACAAACCAGTTTTTGATGCGTTGCACAATTCCTTCTGTATGCTCATGTCTTTCAAAACTTTCAATACGTTCAGCAATTTTTCCAATAATGCTGTCGTCTTCACCTCTAAATGGTTTACCCATAATAATAGGAATGGCTTCGTCAACGGTAGAAACTGACCATATATGGAACTCGCCACTCTTGATACTTTCTATTACATCTTTATGCAAAGCAAGATGCTTGAGGTTGCTGGTTGGCATGACCACACCTTGGTTCCTAGTAAAACCTTGATGCTTACAGACCTGATAGAAGCCTTCAATTTTCTCGTTCAACCCTCCAACAGCTTGTACTCGTCCAAATTGATCGACAGCGCCGGTTACAGCAATTTGTTGATTAACAGGGGATGCTGATAAAGCACTGACCAAACAACATAACTCCGCAAGGGATGCACTATCACCATCGACTTCACTGTACGATTGCTCGAACACAATAGAGGCAGAGTAAGGTAACGGTTCGTCCAGCTTGAGCGCAGAGCTTAGGAATGCCTGCATAATCATCATGCCTTTGGCGTGCAAATTACCACCAAGCTCAGCTTTACGCTCAACGTCGGAAACATCACCGTCACCAAAGTGAATAACGCATGAAATACGTGCAGGTTCACCATAAGAAACTGGGTGACCTGACATATCAACCACCGTTAAGCCATTAATTTGTCCGACTTGTTCACCCGTTGTTTCTATAATCACTTGCCCATCAAGAATGTCGTAAACAGCACGTTGTGGCAGGTATGACTCACGGTAATACTTGTCATCAATCGCTCTATCTATCGCGTCATAATCAAGCTCTTCATTTGAACTGTACTGACTCGCAAGGCTCAATAATTGACAGTGCCACATTACCCCCAAAGGAAGATAATGTTGGTCTTCGGTATAACGCATTCCAGCCAAAAGCAATCTTTTAAATGCGCTGTCATCCAAACTTGGTAAGCAATACTCGGAACATATCCAATTAACGAGACTAAGGTAATCAGCTAAGTTTTGTTGCGATAAGTGAATATCTTCCTCTACTTCTGTATACATAGTGAAACCTGAACGGAAGTCTTCATCAATATACTCAAGCTCTGCCAACTGGCTTCTTTCTCCAGTTACGACAAGCTTTACATCATAGCGACATGACGAAATCGGAGAAGACGCAAGACGAGTAGGGCTCAAATTCAATGGATCGATGGGATGCTTTTGAACTGCTGATTTAATATTGGGCCAATATCCCGGATTAGCTAAAATTAAATTTGCAGGTACGATCAAATAACCATTGTCGGCTTTGGAAAGCAGCCCTGACTGGAAAACAGTCTCACCGTTTTCACTTACGCTATAGCGATCAAATAGAAGTTTGGCATCAAGAGATTCTGTGGTGACTACCGGCAATGAGGTTTCATTCTTTACAGAATCGCTTATAAAATCTCGGTATATAGAATTGTCGACACAATTGATAAGTAAAACACGTGTTAAACCGAAAATTTTTGAAAATCGCGATATTGTCGCCGCCATTCTCGGTTGAAGGTCTACAAATGTCTTTTTAGGTAGTGTACGAGTTGATTTTAAAAGCGTTTCGTATTGTTCGAGCGAAGGAGTAACGTCTTGCCAGTTAAGTTGGTTCATTAAAATTCATCATAATTCAATATTGCCACCATTATAACGAAATGAGCATTAACTCCCTAGCACCAATTTACGCTATCTAAAATGAAGAATACTCGATGAACAAGGCTTAGACAAATGAGTGATCAGCATCGATACTTCTAATGTATTTGTTTGCCGAACTTCAACATCTGGGTTACGCTGTCACTAGGCTATCTTTGTAGGTGGAAACAGATGAAATATCAGCAGCTTGAAAATTTAGAGTGCGGGTGGAAATGGAAATACTTGATAAACAAATGGAAGGATGGGGAGGCTATTACTCGCCACATTGACACCAGTGCAGCCGAGTCTGCCGTTGCAGAGTTAAAGCGCCTAGAGCACGAACCTACACTTGTACTGGCCTGGATAGAAAACCATATGTCAGAAGAGATAGAGAACAAACTCAAACAGGCTATTCGTGCAAAAAGGAAGCGCCATTTCAACGCAGAACAAGTTCATACCAAGAAGAAATCCATAGATTTGGATTACAGGGTATGGGAAAAGCTTTCTAGTCGAGCAAATGAACTGGGATGTACGCTCTCTGATGCCATTGAATACTTACTTTCAGAGGCTTCAAGAAGCGAAAAAGCGAGCCAGAAAGTTACCTCTATCAAAGAAGATTTAAGTAAGTTGCTATCCAATTAGGTTAGGGAGCGTCATATGTTATACGTAATTTTAATTGCTGCTATTGTGATATTTTGGTTAATTGCGGTTGATCGACCGATACTCAAAGTATCTTTTGATAACGGGCACATTAGTAAAATAAAAGGGCACTTACCGCCATCATTTAAGCATAACCTAAAAGATATCGGTGAGCATAATCCGTTTACTGGCAAGATGAAAGTGTACAACCAGCGGACAGGGATGAGATTGGTGTTTTGTAAAAATGTACCTAAAAAAGTCCAGCAAAAAATTAGAAACGTTTTCCCTCATCAAGGATTTAAAGCAAGCAAAGGAAAGAAGCGCGCTTAATCTACATATCAATTACTGTACAGTGTTAAATGGGACGCAATGTTGCGTCCCATTTTCGTATTCATAGATAAGATAATTAAGATAGAAGACTCAATTGGATAATATAAATGGAATGAAAATGCGCTACGTTGTGACTTTAATGATTTTATTTTTTGTTAGCACGTCGTCAATAGCTTTAGCTGACGATGCGGAAACGAACCCTTTGGCGAAAAAAATCAAAACGAAACTCCAAAGAAAAGTGAGTAATAAATTCGACGATTATCAAGGCTACTGCGATGTCATGATAGAAATGGAGCACAAGAGTAAGAAAGCAGCCATAAAGCGAGTAACTAGCAATGGCGACAAAAAAGTATGTCGATATGTAAAATCTAACTTAAAGGTAGGAAAACGCTATCGCTATAATTTCCCAGAAAAGTATATTCGATTACACATATCTTCTAATTAATCGTTCTCAATTTAAGAGCATAAAGCTCGCTTGATAAAATAGAAACGGAGTTGATGATTGATTCTAATCGTTATGATGAAAAGGCAGCAAAAGCCAAATACGGCGTAACTAATCTGGCAGCGCCAATGCTAATCTTCTGACCCTTACGCCAAGTGCGCATTATGTCACCTTATGTTGAATAATCATCAACTTACGTTATATACCAATTCGTTTAATAAACGAGGCGTATATGACAAACTTTCGAAAAATGAACAAGAATTACATTTTTCGTGAATTCGAATGCGGATTAAGCATAGAAGAGACGGCAAAACTTTGTTTTAAAAGTGTGACAACTGTCAAGAAATGGGACAAGGGGCAGAGCATACCGCCAGAGTGTAAACGATTGATGAGAATGACCAGTGGGAGGGAACTAGCCACCTCCGAGGACTGGGAGCTTTTCAAAATGCATAAAAACACATTAGAACTACCAACGGGGCAATTTGTTACAGCGCAACAAATACTAACGGGAATAGCACTACTTGAACTAGGGGCAGAACCTGATTTGATGATCGCAAAAGAGATCATGAAATACGTCAGAGCACTAATGAAAATAAAAAAAGGGCACTAAGCCCCTTTATTCAATTTCAGAGAGCGCGCTAAAAGCTGAAACGTACCTGTTAACTTTACTACGCAAATCATAAAGTTCACGCTGTAGACGCTCTCTTCTTTCCTTTTCATCTTTATACATCTGTTCATACCTTATAGCAGTATAACCACCTTCGATAAGAGCTTTTGATTTTGTTGATTGACGTGTCAATGAAGACAAGGTGGATAGCATTTCCTCATGCTTTTCTGTATCTCGAATTGTAATAGCCATCATTTTCCCTTTCTGCAGAATTTGCCTGGACAAGTAATGATAGCATTTTTAATCGATCGAGCCAGGTAAAAAATGGGTTAATGATAGCAAAAATAGTTTTGTTCCAGGAATACCGGTTCGCAATATGATAGCAAAACTCGCTAACGCTCAAACACTGGCGCGTTACACTTGCAGATACACGGAGAGAGTTGATAGTTCCGTGGAATTTACCCCCGTAATACAGAACGGGGGTTTGCCCTCCGCTGCGCTTCTCCTCCTCAGTTTTCGTCGTCGTCGCTTATTGTCGGGCAACCACCAAAGAAAAATCAATCTCGACACTCGATTGATTTAGAGAACTATGAGAAAGATGAGATAGAGCCGAAACTTGGGAGTGCCCTGAACGTTTTAAATGGTCTAGCAGGAAGGAGGGTGTCAGAACCCAATTAGATTAGGCTACTGACCGCGCCGATTAAGTGGGGAGGCTATCTTTAGTTAAGTGGGCGGCTTGGTGCCCCGTCGTCGCTCCGCAACTCCTTATCCCTGCGGGGCAACTTAAACAAAGCAGAAATACCAAAACGAATCAAATCCCAAACCAGTAACGCCGTAAATATACCTGCGCCGTAAACGTACCCGCAAAAATAAACCAGAAAAATAATTCTGTTAAATCTAAAAAGTCTTTAGGTGTTATGACAATACTTTCCATTTTAAAAACCTCACATTATAAAAGAATTTTCACTCATCGCATCAGAACGCAACGCCCCAATGCTAGCCATATCAGTATCATTAGATTCTGAGTTATCACCCCGACCATCACTAGGTTCGCAAGTTATCAAAGTTTTTAACTCACCTTGTTTAAGTACCATTAAGCATTCGTCTAACAGTTCAAAATCAACATCAACCGCCTTTAAATAACGCTTATTTAATGAATACAGCCCATCATCGGTATAAGCATTAATAACGACGTCAAACACCGTCGTTTTCAAATCAATCCCGTTTTTCTCGCGAATAATGGTTTTCTTATGAAAACCCGACAGATAAGCAGTTTGAAGACCATCAAAATAAAGTACATCCGTTACAGGAACAAAAGGAGAGCCGCCTTGCTGACTACTCGAATTAACAGTCCCACCGCTAGGTAAAACAGAATCCCCTTGAACAGACGTCGAAGCCCGTCCAGCCGGAACAGATTCCAAATTTTGGCTGTTAGTTTTCGTCTCAAGTTCATCTGTTGAAACCTGACTTTCATCTTCAGTAAGTAAATCCATAGCGCCATAAATAAAATACACCGGACAAGCAATCATTAAGAACAAGGCTAGAAAGAATTTCGGAGAGCGAAACAGCGTATTCAAGCCACCTGATTTAGTAGCCGCACCCGTACCCGTAGACTTATAAAGTAGGTGCGCTTCCAAGGGGATTTTTTGAGGGAATAGGTTTGCGTCTTTCTTTTGCGGAATAACTGGTTTAGTCACATTGGTAGGGTGTTTGTATATCCACGGTTTACGCTTAGCAAAGAAAAAACCATCCCTATTTTTGTGAAAGAAAGCTTGCTCAGCACACGCCTTGATTGAGCTATCTATCTGCTGCCAGTCGGGAGAGAGCAACTCAATATCCCAGTTGTATTTTCGATGACGCATAAAGCCCTCGTTATAAGCTAACGGGTAGATTATGCGACCATTTTCGTCGTACTCAGCCACGCCTAAATCGTCTATCTCACACGATTGCAACGTACTCAAATCGACAGGAACGTGGCGAGAATCGAAAAACTCCTTATAGCCTTTAGGTAGGTTTGGAAGAAATTCTTCTAAAGGGCGGTATTTAATTTTTCGACCATCGAAGCCGATGTTTTTAGAAAAGATATCCTGACACTCATCAATAACAATGAGAGCGTTAAGAGGGCACCAACAGAAGAAATGCTGCCAGAGTTCAATACCAATTTCAGAGCGCGAGAAAATACGAATCAACTTAGCAGATGAAGGGAATTTAATATTCAAGCGCTTTTCAATTTCTTCTAAGGGCTGCATACCCTCAAAGTTGGTCACAACCACACGACCAGCCTTGAGAGCAGGGAGAATAACAAACCATGCCGTGTAAGCGGACTTATAAGAGCCATTGCCACCCGTTCTAATACTAATTGCCATTGTTGTTACCTCGACATTCTCATTACAAGTGCAGTAGTGGCGCAATTGGCATAAATAGCCATCCCATCAGGCACTTTAAATAATATCCCCCAGTAACGAAGCTCAGAGGGGAGCAAGTTAAACAAATCAGAGAATAGGGAGCTAAAACCAATCTCATCCAATAATGTTGTCGCCACCAAATAAGAGATACGCAAAAACTCAATCATCACCATGAATTTCATTTTTATCCACCATGCTTGGAGCCACACAAAAGCCGCATCAAAATAGCTACCTGCATTACTGAAATAGTTAAGAATGGTCTCACCCATATTGGTGATGTATTGAAAAAACTCATACATTAGAAAGCCCCTCCGATTGATCTTATCCCTAACAAGCCAAATACAAACAAAACCACCGCCCCGATGATTCCTGCGTTATCCTGTAACGCTGCCATAACTGCATTCTGTTGACGGACTACATTTCCGCGAACCGTGAGTTCGATGTTATGAGCGTTGTAATCACCGCCGTTAACATCAGACGTAAAATTGAAGTAGGCGCGGTACTGGTTTAGCAAATCCTTATACTCATTTTTAAGGACAGTAATTTCAGCGTTTAAGTTGTGTAATTGGGTAGCTGAATAAAGGGGAACAACAGCACCACCACTGCCACCATCAACCATAGGTTTACCTAACCCCTCAATAGCATCGACCACATCACCAAAGCCCTTTTGGTTGGTTGATTCCAAGTCGCCAAGGTCATTGGATAGCTGACCAAAGCCGTTGTTTAAAAGATTGTTTGCAGACGTAAGCAAGCCGTTGGTTTGATTACCAATGCCAGACAACATATCTGACTGTCCTTTAATGGCGTTAGCCACATGGTTTGCATTATCGACAACCGTATCGGTATTTAAATCAACAGAAGCCTTGAGAGCATCCAGAGCTGATTTTGTTTCAGCTTGGTTTTTGTTCATGTCGTTATTGATACCAGTTAACTGAGAGTTAACATCCTTATTCATCGCCTTAATAGCCGCTAGAGTGTCACTAGTATTATCAACATCCGGCTCAGGTTTATCAGGGTCAGTAGAGCCACCACCGCCACCGCCAGATGGTTTATCAGGGTCGCCTAAATCGCCACCCGTTGGAGGGTCGATATCAGTATCACCCGAACACTCCGGCCAATTTGGGGAAAAGATGGTACAAGACTCAGGTGGAGGAACGTCACACCAATTATTTTCTGGCGTACAACACATTCCGTATTCTGGATTCCAATCAGGATGATTTTCATCACATTTGTTTTCATCGTCCAAGCATGCAGGAAATGAAGGGGAACCCGGCTCACACCCCTCGGGTGGAGGTGGAGCAATATCGCAAGACATTCGAAAGTCAGGCGGGTCAACTTGGTCATTACAAATAATTGTTGGAGAGCCACCATCAGCAAGACAGTTAGACTCATATTGGTTCATCTGACTTATCGTGTCAGGACGACTACAGAAAGGGGGAGGCGGTGGCTCCTCACATAAACCAGTCTCAGGATTTAACTGAGTACCATCAGGACAACTATCAATAGCAGCGTAGTTAACCCACTGCTTACGCGAAGAAATACCGTAGTGATAACTCACCCAAGAGCCAGAAGTGGAAGTACTTCTAATAATGTAACGACCAGATGGGTCTTTTTTACCCACAGGGCAGTCAAAAAGATACGAGTCATCCATAACCTGACCAATAGACACAGGACAACCCGAAAGACGAGTGACGTAAGCAACGTTCTTAACCTGAACCAATTTAGCAGAAGCACTAAACGAAACACTCATAAGAACAACCAGTAACGCAATGCTTTGTTTAATACTCATTTGTATACCTTATAAAAATAACGCCCCACTAGGAGGCGTTAACACCAGACTTAAAACCCCCGACAAACCCACCAAACATCGAGAGAGCGAAAAGCAAGGTGAGAATAGCGGTTAGTGTTTCTTGCATAGTAATTACGAGCGCATCGCACCAATCATCATACGAAGACCGAAGCCGATAGCCGCGAGGCCAATCAGACCAACAACAACTAGCGTATAGTTTGCTTGACCTTCAGTAACCGCCGTGCCGATAGCCGCTGAATGGTCAGCCGCGAAAGTAGAGCCAGACGCTACCGCAGTAGCCAAAAGAACAGATAATTTTTTCATGATATTAACTCCAATAGTTTTAAAATTAGGCTTTACCAAGCCCCTTAACGATTCGCCCGAGCACATGACCGGACACAAAAGACAGCAGCAAATAGCCTGTTATTTCTGCATAAAATGCTGCATCAATATCAAATTGAAGGTTTGAACGGCTGGAAATCAGGTTGTAATCATCATTACTCACAATCACAAACGTACAGTTAGCTAATGGCTCATAAGGAAACGCCTTTATCGAACCATCAGTTAAGATTTCCGCGCAAACCGTCAAAGTCATAATTACTTAAAGCTCGCTTGAAAATGCTTTTTGATTTCTTCATCAACAGGCACAATTTCCACCGCTTGGATATCTAACGGGTCGTCAATGTTAGAGCCGAAACGAATTTCATACTCACGATTGGGAACGAAGGCTTTTGAATCAATAAGCTTTTCTGCGTATTGCAAATTAATTCGAATAGGTTGTTTGTTGTAAGGAATATCAGTGTTCAAACCGATTCCGCGTTGCTTGAATTTTTCAACATCCACTTGCTCGACAGTGCGAAGAACGGATAATTCCGCAAATTCCATTCCCGATTTCGGGAACTTTTTAATAACCACGGCAGTAATTACTGGCATAATCTTGACTCTCTAAAGTTAATGATTTGAGATGAGCGTAAGCATCAGGAACGCCAAGCTCGTTAAAATTAATACGTCGATATTTTTCAGGGATAAGCATTCCGAACGCTTCCCCCAAGTCACCTTCAGTCATGGCGATAACTTCAGATAACGCTTTACCGCACTGGCGACGAGCCCAAGCGATACGTGAAAAGAATTCCAAACCTTGCGCTTTCTTGTTTTGAGAAAATTTGACAGGTTCAGCAGGTTCAATGCTGGCAGCAAAATCACACAGGCCAGCAAAAGCCGAAGCAGGAGAGGCGAGCATATCCACATCGCACTTTTTAAGCTCAACTTCATTTCGATACCAAATCACCTCAGGGTCAGTGATTTTTTGCTCTAATTTCTTGTTGTAAACACGCCAATAAACCAATGAAGAACGAGAACCAACAATAGTGGCTTCTTCCAACAATTCACCGCTTTGAGTAATCCGCTTGTGCGGCACCATAGAAGGGCCACGACCACGATTGGAAGTGCGAAAAGCACCATTGTAGAAACACATTTCAGCGTAACAACAATCAAAAATACCCGTGTAATCGTCCACCGCTAAATCAAGACGGGCGAGGCGAGTAACACCGAGCACCGTCGATAACCAGTAGTGCAATTTTTTGTTTGTGGTGTAATCAAAAAGCTTGGTACAACCAGAGCCGTTAATCTGGACAAAAACCGTATCATTGTTACCACCAATACCGACCAGACCGCATTCAACTGTCCCTGTTGAATCTAGAATCACCATCGAATCTTGATAACCATGCAAACCACGACCACGCATAGGCGACAAACGAAAGCCAAAAATTTTAAACATGAATTCATCAAAGCGATGCGAAAGGACTTTACGAACTTTATCTTTGTGTCGCTGCATAGCACCCTCAATCGCCTCAGGAGTACCAGCGGCAGGTTGACGAAACTCAGGAAGCTGCAAATTGACAAAATCTTGGTCGCTAGACTTATCGAGGTGACGCAAATCACCGTAATTGAACGTAAATGCTAAGTGGTCAATTTTAACAGGGCGTACTTCATCTTTAGATTGCATGAAAGACCCCCTTTAAGAGCAGTTCGTTATAGTTTTCGTCAGTGATTTCAATCAGTTGGTATTCGTCATTACCGTAATGAATATTCAGAAACAGATTGAAATCTGACTGATTTTTAAAGAAGTGGTGACCCCAAGGAAAATAGGCATTGATTCCGATTTGGGGTTCATTGTCAAAATAAATGGAATCCATGATTAAGCCTCGCTCAACTCAAAAAGTGTCGAATCAGAAAGGCCATGTAAAACATGATTCTTGTCATCGGCGACAATCTGCTTAGCCTCAGCATTACAGAATGAACAGCCACAGAATTGACCACCACAACTGCATAGTTCATCTTCGTTATGACGAGCATCAGAATAAATGGACACTTTCAAACAATCTTGACAGAGCACGAACATTGAACGAGACATAACAACCACCTTGACCAGTTGAGAGAGTGACCGCCAAAGCCAAGCGCGAAAGCGTCAAGGGCAAACGCCCCAAGCGAGGCGGTCTAATATGCTAATATGCATATTATTAAACATGCAGTTTTGCATAGTGTAAATACCCGAATTTGCATGATGTTAAGCTAGAATGAAAAAGCAAGCGCATTAATGAGGATTTAAAAATGTACATAAACCAATTGCTAGACGCATATAAATCAGCGAAGAATTATGTGCAAGACAAGCAAATCGCTCACGACTTAGGGATAAGCACTCAAAAACTATCAAATATAAGAAATGGACAACGCTATCTAACTGAAAAAGAAGTGCTTTTTCTAGCGAAAGAAGTGGGAGCCGATATAGAATCAGTATTGGTATACCTAGCTGCTGATAAAGCGAAAACCTATGAAGCTCAACAAGCTTGGGCGAAGATTGCAAAAAAGTTTAACGGGCTAGGATTACCAAGTATTTCAATGCTTTACGGAGTGTTTTCACTCACCAATTTAGAGCAACTCAAGTTCGCATTATGTATATTATGTTAAATTATGGACAAATGAGTTTCACTTAACACACCTAGCTTAACCCCCTCCGCTCTGTGATCCGAAAAGCAATTAAACATAATCGTTATTTACCATAAAATACTTAATATAGCTCTTAATAATCTATCGATTGTTAAGAGCTATATTAATGCTATTCACAAGACTGTATTGCGTTGAAGATATCTTGCCTTCGAACTGGCTTTGAAATGAAGTTGTTCATTCCTGCTTCTAAACATTTATCGCGGTCACTTTCTAAAGCATGTGCCGTTAACGCAATGATTGGAACCTGAATTCCTTTTTCACGAATTAACTTTGTTGCAGTAATACCATCCATTACCGGCATAGATACATCCATAAAAATAATATCAACCAAATTGCTGTTTTCTTCTAAGAACGTTAATGCTTCTTCGCCATGGTTTGCAATATGTACGTTATGACCAAGCTTACTTAAGATCAACTTTATGACCAACTGGTTGGACTCGGTATCTTCTACCACAAGAAGATCCATTGCTTTATTTGGTTGGTTAGGCTCTATTTTAACGGGACGACACTGATTATTCCTAGTTAGAACAGGAACTGTTATCGTGAATGTAGAGCCTACACTTTCTTCACTCTCAACTTGTATTGTTCCTCGCATCATCTCGACAAGGTGTTTTGTTATTGCTAGGCCTAATCCTGTCCCACCGAAACGTCTGGTTATTGATCTGTCACCCTGATAAAACGCCGTGAACAGATATTCTAATTTCGTTTTAGAAATACCAATACCAGTATCCGAAATGGTTACAATGAGCTCGTCATCTTGCTCAGAAACAGAAATGTTCACCGTGCCAAAATCGGTAAATTTAATCGCGTTACCAATCAAGTTAAAAAGGATTTGAGAGAGTCTTGTTGAATCAATCCAAAATTGTTTATCGTGTGAAACGGTGTAGTGAAATTCAAAGTGAAGGTTCTTTTTCTTGGCCATTTGTTTTTGTTGAGACACAACAAAAGTGACAGTGTCTTTTAAGCTTATCCACTGTTCATTTAACTGGAAACTGCCTGACTCAATTTTGGATAAATCGAGTATGTCACTTATTATCGCCAGAAGTAATTCTGCTGAGCATTCCATTTGGCTAAGTGCGTCAATTTGCTCTTCTGATAACGTTGATTGCCTTAATATATCGAACATTCCAAGCACAGAGTTTAGAGGGGTACGTATTTCATGGCTCATCATTGCTAAAAACTCAGATTTGGAACGATTAGCGAACACGGCCTCTTCTCTTGCCTTAGCAAGCTGAGTTGTCCTCACCTCGACGATACGCTGTAACCTTTCTTTAGTTTCAATATCGATGACAGCGCGTTCGATTAAGGGTCTAAATCGCCTAAGCGTTTCTTTTTGTTCGATACTGAAGTGCCCTTTCTGAGCACAGACCAATAAGATAACAGTTTGTGTTACTTCAGAGCGAAGACCTGTTAAAACAACTGAATTGACGTGGCTTTTGACGAAGCTATTTAAATTAGCAAACTCATCTATTTTTGTTGGCTCAAATAGCAAGATACACTCACCATTTAGAGCCCTATCCATTACGTCACCTTGTAACCAATTAACCGAGTCAAACACGCTATTCGTCGTTATTAAGGTTTTGAATGGATAGTGTTCACCATCACGTGTAAGTACAATAAAGTCGTCGAAACTGATGTACTTCTTAAAAACGTTGGTTAATTCGGTAAATATCTCATTAATATTTTTGGCTTTGCTCATCGCAGATATTGCAGAGAGAATCGCTTTATTCTCTTCCACAAGTAACCGCTCTCTTTGCCTAGCCTGCTTGAGATCGACTAACGCCTCTTGCAACGCTTCCTGTTGAAATATATCGATGTATTTATCTTTCATAAGGTCTATGGAAGATTGCTGATGATATCATCAAGTTTCCGTGTCCATTTTCACCACCAATGAATCTCCCTTGCTCACCAAAGGTAAACGGGCAAATAAAAGGTAAGTGTTCTAGTTCCTGATTAATTTGTTCGCAGACGCTATTTATGTCTTGCATTAAGTGCAACATAGGGCCTGCGCAGAAGATGCTTATCACACCTATTTTTCGAGATTCTTCTAACTTTTGATTGAAGGCTGCATTTACAACTTTGGCGGGACGCGCTACTAAGTGATCACGGCTCCCTTTCATTAGAGTCAGTTCTTCTCCCTCTTCTATTCTTGTAAAGAGTTCGATTCCACCATCATGGGTCTCGCGAATAGGATGGGATAATTTGTAGTATGGTCGTTCATAAAGGTAACCTGCCACACGACCTAGCGGGTATGCGCTGGAGTTAGTAAATAAAAGGTCATCTTGATTTGTCTGATTATCTTGATGACTGGTCCACTTTCTATAAATATCTAACGCTGGGTGATGGTCAATCTCAAGTAAGCATCTATCATTAGTTTTGGTTGCTATCCCTTTGATATTTGTAGGTATGTGCCCTGCGCTGAAAGCGATATCGACAGGCTGGGAAGAGTAAAAAAGAGTGACGCTAATGCCCGATGTTTGATGACCTTGAGCAGTGATAACTGACCATTTACCTTCAATGTTATTATCTGCAGCAGAGCCGCCGATAATAGGAATAAGCGTGCCAAACCTCTCATCAATAGCTTCTATAATTGACTCTTCTTGACCTGGAGTTGCATGGAGAAGGATCAAGTTCGGTACTTCGCCGATTCGACCTGCACTCTTAAGCGCCATATCCAACGCAAAAGAGACGCTGTCACTTATGTTGTCTTTGGAAATCCCCGTACCATAAGCATGTGACTCTGAATCATAAATAGCAAACGCCGCAATAACGGGGCCTGAGTGAAACCCCTCCTCCGTCATAACGGCTTGGCAAGAGCTTGCGCCATGGAAAGGTACTCTAGGAAAATACTTGAGAAAAGCTTCACGAATGGACTTAAAATCATACTCTTCTGTGTAGTAAAGCAAGACATACGACAAGCTTGCCTGAGTCAATTCAGAACGAAGTTTTTCGATAGCTAAATGTTCATCGATGATATGAGTAAAAACTGTTTGGCAATGCATACGCTTTTATAATTGAATATCACGCTGTTGTTATACCATTCCGATCAAATTTCATTAAGTAAGAAGGTATGTATTTCATCAAAAAGTTACAATTATCTCGTAGCAGTTCTGATTTAGAGCTGAACGACAATAATGTTTTTGTCTTTTTTAAAGCTGATTTTATTAGATTCCGAAATAGAACCCCATTTAATATGTTGGTCGGTTTCGCGAAGAACAACATATTCACCAGATTGATTTTGATCAACTTTCAGAGTGCTACTTTTTATCGTTTCGATCGAAATACCTGATGAATCACGATTAATCGTGATTTTTTCTTCTCCAATTGTTACATCACATCGCTCTTTTTGTGAACAGTCAATGGTATTGATGGTCTCGTGTGTAAAGGTCCGCCAGAAAAAGGCTCCGATTAAAACACTGAGCATGATTAAGATTTGTGCAAGTCGCGCCTTTGTTAACTTTTGTGCCGGCATAATTACTAATATCCTTGTTACAAACTTCAAACTTTTTAAATAAAAAATGATTTCCAGAGGCCCTGTAAGGTTACTACCCTGTCATTGAATTGTTAATTCAAGTATAGTGCCATGCTGAAAATGCCACTTTTTATCAAAGTCAGCAATAGAAATAAGGTGATGATAACACTTAAATTCTTGAGTTTACTTGGGTGGTGTTACGACGCAAGTCGTGTTGAAAGTAAAGTGTAGTTAATTAGAAATTGGAAGCATGCAAATGAGCCAAGTAAAGCAGCTTGAACAAAACTACAACTATACAGTCGTTCGCCAATTTACCCTTGTGACCATTTTATGGGGCATAGTTGGTATGGCTGTTGGTGTTTTGATTGCCGCTCAATTAGTTTGGCCACAGCTAAACTTTGATACGCCGTGGTTGACGTACAGTCGTTTACGTCCGCTGCATACTAATGCGGTAATTTTTGCGTTTGGTACAAGTGCTCTGTTCGCAACGTCTTATTACGTTGTACAGCGTACATGCCAAACACGTCTTTTTGGTGGCCCACTCGTTGCCTTCACCTTTTGGGGTTGGCAAGCAATCATCCTGGCAGCCGCCATTACTTTGCCTCTCGGTTTAACATCGGGAAAAGAATATGCTGAGCTAGAATGGCCTATTGATATCGCAATTGCGTTAGTGTGGGTATCTTATGCGGTGGTGTTCTTCGGCACTCTGGTGAAACGAAATACGTCACATATTTATGTGGCAAACTGGTTCTTCGGCGCCTTTATTATCACGGTTGCAGTACTTCACATCGTGAACAGTATGGCTATCCCTGTTTCCCTTGGTAAGTCTTACTCGATTTACTCTGGCGCTGTGGATGCAATGGTTCAATGGTGGTATGGACACAACGCGGTCGGTTTCCTACTCACCGCTGGTTTCCTAGGTATGATGTACTACTTCGTTCCTAAGCAAGCTGAACGTCCTGTTTATTCTTACCGCTTATCTATCGTTCACTTTTGGGCATTGATCTCATTATACATTTGGGCTGGCCCTCACCACCTTCATTACACTGCACTACCAGACTGGACTCAGTCTCTAGGTATGGTGATGTCGTTAGTTTTATTTGCTCCGTCTTGGGGTGGCATGATCAACGGTATTATGACGCTGTCTGGTGCGTGGCATAAGCTTCGTTATGACCCTATCTTACGCTTCCTAATTGTTTCATTGTCATTCTATGGAATGTCTACCTTTGAAGGCCCAATGATGTCGATTAAGACGGTTAACGCACTTTCTCATTACACAGACTGGACCATTGGTCATGTACACTCTGGTGCGTTAGGTTGGGTTGCGATGGTTTCTATCGGCTCTGTATATCACTTAGTTCCTCGCCTATTTGGTCAAGGACGCATGTATTCAGTAGGTCTAGTTAACGTACATTTCTGGTTAGCGACAATTGGTACTGTGCTTTACATTGTTGCGATGTGGATCTCTGGTGTAATGCAAGGTCTGATGTGGCGCGCGGTTAACTCTGACGGCACGTTAACTTATAGCTTTGTTGAGTCTGTAGAAGCATCTTACCCGTTCTACTTTGTGCGTTTTTTGGGTGGTTTCATCTTCCTATCTGGTATGTTCCTAATGGCATACAACACGTACAAGACAGTAAGTGCACCTAAAGAAAGCCTAAAAGCTATTCCGCATCCGGCATAAGGAGATTTAAGAATGAGTAATAATTCTAATAATCGCCATGAAATTCTAGAACGTAATGTCGGTTTGTTGGCTATTTTTATTGTTTTTGCTATCAGTTGGGGTGCGCTAGTAGAAATCACTCCGCTGATTTTCCAAAAGCAAACAACAGAGAGCGTAGAGAATTTACGTGTCTACACTCCTCTGGAAATGGAAGGTCGTGATATCTACATCCGTGAAGGTTGTAACGTATGTCACAGCCAAATGGTTCGCCCTTTCCGTTCAGAAACGGAGCGTTACGGTCATTACTCGGTAGCGGGTGAAAGTGTTTGGGAACACCCATTCCTGTGGGGCTCTAAACGTACAGGTCCGGATTTAGCTCGTGTTGGTGGTCGTTATTCTGATGAATGGCACCGCGTTCACCTGCTTGATCCACGAGAACTCGTACCAGAATCAAACATGCCAGGTTTCCCTTGGTTGGCTGAAAACGTACTAGATGGCAAGCTGACGCAGAAGAAACTTGAGGTGTTCCGCGACCAATTCGGCGTCCCATACAAAGATGAACAGATCGCGAATGCGGCTAAAGAAGTAGAAGGTAAAACAGAGATGGATGCAATCATCGCTTATCTTCAGTCTCTTGGTCATGCAATGAAGTAAGGGGGTAATATGGATTTCGGTACAATTCATAGCATTTATACCGTTGTGCTCTTTGCTAGTTTTATCGGCATTGTATGGTGGGCATTCGGTAAAAAACGTAAAGCACGTTTTGAGGAAGATGCCAACTTGGTATTTGCTGACGAAGAACAAACGACCCCAAATAACCAAGGAGTGAAGAAGTAATGACTACATTCTGGAGTCTCTGGATTATCGTGATTACTGTCGGTACGTTAGTGGGCTGTGCGATCCTCCTGACTTGGTGCGCTAAAGATAAAATGGGCGTCGAGGAAGGGGATGACATGGGCCACGAGTACGATGGTATTCGCGAGCTAAACAACCCTCTACCAAAATGGTGGACCTACCTTTTCGTGAGCACGTTTGTGTTTGCAGCGGTATACCTCGCTCTATTTCCAGGCTTAGGAAACTTCAAAGGTTTCTTGAACTGGCAAAGTTCGGCTCAAACAGTACGTTCACTGGAAGAGTCAAAAGAAGCGATCGCTCAAGCACAAGAGAACAAGCAATTAAACCAATACGCAAAGGAACTGGATGACGCAGAGGCCTACTTTGGCGAAGCATTCCGTAAGCTTGCCCATAATGATGATGGATTGCGCTCAATACCTGAAATTGCGCAAGATCCAGAAGCTTTGAAGGTTGGTCAGCGTCTGTTCTTACAAAACTGTTCTCAGTGTCACGGCTCTGATGCTCGTGGTCAAAAAGGGTTCCCTAATCTGACTGACGATGCTTGGCTATATGGCGGTGAGCCAACAGCCATCGTCACTACCATTATGGATGGCCGAGTTGGTCAAATGCCTGCGTGGAAAGATGCGCTTGGTGAGCAAGGTGTGCGCGAAGTTGTAAGTTACACACTGAGCCTTTCTGGCCGTAAAGTGAACGCACGTGAAGCAGCGGCAGGTAAATCGCGCTTTGTCGTGTGTGCAGCTTGTCACGGTACGGACGGTAAAGGTAACCCAGCAGTAGGTGCCCCTGACTTAACAGATCAGAATTGGCTATTTGGTGATTCACGTGCAGCCGTAACTGAAACGGTAATGAATGGTCGTTCTGGTGTTATGCCTGCGTGGCAAGACATTTTAGGTGAGGATAAAGTTCAGCTCGTTGCCTCTTATGTCTGGAGTTTAAGTAACTCCGAGAATCAGTAACATATCAATAAATACCAGCCCCTATGCAAGGGGCTGTCTTTCCTTTAGATTTAGAACCTTACATTTTTTCATTTAGCTGTTGAGAACATTTTTATGGTAAAGCCTTGGTATAAACAATTTTGGCCGTGGTTCCTAATCATTCTTCCTCTTACTGTTGTAGTATGGACGGTGGTTACTGTGATCGTATTTTCGAATAATTCCGTTTCTCTCGTTGCCGAGGATTACTATAAAAAAGGCAAAGGTATCAACATTGACATTAGCAAAATGAATGTTGCTCGTGACCTCGGTCTTAACGCTAATATCTTTTCAGAAAATAACGACGTGGTGATCGCTTTCTCCAAGGGTAAGCTGACTCACTACCCTGCTCTAAATGCAACATTTACCCATCGCACCCTTCCAAACCGAGACTTTACAAAGCTGGTGACGGCAGATGCTTCAGGTAACTACCGACTCACCGCAAAAGAGTCTATCCAAGGCCCGTGGTTTATAGAGCTTCAGCCCCATGACAGACAATGGATGATCCAAGGTAAAGTCGAATTCCCGGCCGTCTCAACACCATTAATGAAGTAAGTAAAGTCTATGTGTAAATCCTGTTATCACTGTGGTGACGATGTACCAGAAAACACGGATTTTAAAGTTGAGATACTCGGTGAAACACGGGACATGTGTTGCCCTGGCTGTGAGACCGTCGCGCAGACTATCGTAGACAGTGGTCTCACCTCTTATTACCAGTACCGCACGGCACCCGCAGAAAAAGCGGACTTAGTCCCAGAGCAACTTCAAGCGCTTATTCATTACGATAATGAAGACTTGCAATCAGAGTTTGTTCGTAATCGAGACAACACCTCGGAAGTGACCCTCTCTTTGGACGGAGTATCCTGTGCTGCCTGTGCTTGGTTGATTGAGAAGCAAGTTTCGAGTGTGGAAGGTCTTGTTTCGATTCGTGTGAATACGACAACAAACCGCGCATTGCTTGCTTGGGATAAAACTCAAGTTCGACTAAGTGAGTTACTCTCGGTGATCCATAAGCTTGGTTATAAAGCCGCACCATTTGAAGCCGATAAGCAAGAAGCGTCTTATCATCGTATGATGAAGCAATACCTCTACCGATTAGGTATTGCGGGTCTGGCTACGATGCAAGTAATGATGCTTGCCGTCGCTTTATATCTCGAAGTATTTGGCGATTTAGAGCCTGAGTTTAAAAACTACTTTCGTTGGGTAAGCTTGATATTTGCCACGCCTGTTCTGCTCTATTCTGCTATGCCCTTTTACTTAAACGCTTGGCGCAGCATAAAAGGCAGAACTTTGGGTATGGATGTACCTGTCTCTGTTGCCTTAATTTTTGCTTACGTTGCCAGTTTATTTGCTACCGTTACAGAGCAAGGCGAAGTATTCTTTGAATCAATTTCCATGTTCACCTTCTTCCTTTTAGTTGGCCGATTTTTAGAAATGCGCGCTCGACGTAAAGCAGCGGCGGCAAGTGGAAACCTATTAAAGCTAATTCCAGCTATCGCGACAACGTTAGACGGAGAGCAAATCCCAGTTAAAACATTAAAAGTTGGCGATCGAATTCGCGTTCTTCCGGGAGAGCATATTCCCGCGGATGGTCACGTCCTTTCCGGTCGAATTCATATTGATGAATCCATGTTAACTGGTGAATCAGTCCATGTGGTCAAAAGAGAGGGAGATGCGGTTTACGCAGGAACACTCAATGGTGATGAATCCTTTGAGCTTGAAGTCATGAGCTCTAAAGCTGATTCGATGATTTCCAACATTGTACGCCTACAGGATGAAGCCCAACATTCCAAGCCAAAAATCGCTGAGATTGCAGACGTTGTTGCGCGCTACTTTGTAGGAGCTATTCTAATCATTTCTGCAGGGACTTGGCTTTATTGGCATCAGACAAAACCAGATGATGCATTCTGGATTATGTTATCTGTTCTCGTCGCGACCTGTCCTTGTGCTCTTTCCTTGGCAACACCTACGGCTTTAACATGCGCAGCATCCCGTATGGGGAACTTTGGCATTTTACTGCGAAAAGGCCATGTCTTTGAAACCTTATGTAAGATCAATCACTTAGTTGTAGATAAAACAGGTACTCTAACGAAAGGCGATATTGAGATCTGTGATACAAAAGTGCTGAGTGATCTTCCAAAAGAAGATTGTCTATCTCTAGCCGCAGCATTAGAAGCCCATGCTAACCATCCTATCGCTCGTTCTTTTGCAAGTTACGTCAATGATGACTTTGTCGTGTCTGAAGTACAAAACGTGATTGGTTCAGGGATTGAGGGAATATGGAATGGCAAAATCGTTAAGATAGGCAGTGCTGCTTTTGTTCAAGGCAAAGAAAGTGATGAAAGTCATGCGGTTTATCTTTCAGTTGATGGAGAGCATGTCGCTAGCTTTTACTACCGCGACCCAATCCGAAAAGAAAGTAAGGCCTTTATTCAACGTTTCGCTGACGCAGGAATTAAGACAACACTGCTAACAGGTGACTCTCTCTCAAACGCCCGACCTGTGGCGAATGAAATTGGTATCGCTCACGTCGTTGCGTCAGCAAAACCAGAAGACAAACTCGCGTTTCTTAAGAGCCTAGATAAAGACAGCATCACGATGATGGTTGGAGACGGTATCAACGATGCACCTACTCTAGCCGGTGCTCACCTTTCTGTGGCAATGGGCGGTGGTACAGATGTCGCTAAAGCTTCTGCTGATATGACGTTACTTGGGGATAATCTCGAAAAGCTACTAGAGGCACGCTTGCTTGCACTACGTACAAGAAAGATTATTCGAGAAAACTTGGCTTGGTCTTTGGGTTACAACCTGTTAATTTTGCCTTTAGCGGTTACTGGTTTGGTCGCTCCCTATGTTGCAGTAGTCGGCATGTCTGCAAGCTCAATTATCGTCGTATCCAACTCTTTGCGCCTACTCAAAGAGAAATAAGTAGAGAAAGCAAATATGGAAAGCCTTTATATTTTAATTCCTATCGCGATTATTCTTGTCTGCGTTGCTGGAGCTGTCTTTATTTGGGCGGTACGAAGTGATCAGTTTGAAGATCTTGAGCGACAAGGACATAACATTTTGCTCGATGAAGAAGAAAAACCTGATAATACTAAAAGATAGCCAGATTATATGAATCCTGATTTCATCGGTGCTTTGATGGTTGGCCTCGTTGGTGCTGGTCATTGCATGGGAATGTGTGGCGGTATCGCGTCATTGCTCTCCATGGGTGCCCCAAAAAGTAAGTTCTCTTCTCTTATTCCTCTATTTTACAACATGGGTCGGCTGGCCAGTTACGTCTTAATCGGCGGGCTAGTAGGCGGCACCATCTCTAGTTTGTCTGAACTCAGCGGACTTACCCAGTCTCTGGCTTGGTTACGATTTGTTGCTGCCCTATTTATGATTATGGTTGCACTTTATATTGCTAAGTGGTGGCAAGGTTTACTGATTATCGAGAAAGCTGGCCAGTATATATGGAAGTTTATTTCTCCTGCAGGCAAAAATTTGTTGCCATTACAACATCCTTTTCATGCATTACCGTTCGGCTTTATCTGGGGATGGCTACCATGTGGATTAGTATACTCTGCACTTACATGGTCGGCAGTCTCTGGAAGTGCTACTGACGGCGGCTTAATCATGCTGGCTTTTGGCCTCGGTACCCTTCCAGCTATGCTTGCGATTGGCTTCGGTGCGAGTTATTTCCAGAAATTACAAAAGTCGTTAATATTTCGAAATATTTCTGCATTAATCCTCATTGGCTACGGCTTTTACACCGCGGTAGGGGCCATGGAGTTACTCGGTTTCATATAACGTGAAACGCTTTAGAAGCGATATTTTTGCTATCCTTTGGGATTAAGCGATGCTAAAATATTGATGTATATCAAATAGTGAAAGGTTGTTATGATTTCTGAAAAACCTGCAACAAAGCGTGTCCAATCAGGCGGTTGCGCGATTCATTGCCAAGATTGTAGCATTAGTCAGCTGTGTATCCCATTCACTCTGAATGAGTCTGAACTTGACCAGTTGGACCAAATCATCGAGCGTAAAAAGCCTATCCAAAAAGGACAAGAGCTTTTTAAAGCTGGAGATGAGCTTAAATCTCTGTACGCTATTCGCTCAGGTACCATTAAGAGTTATACGATTACAGAGCAAGGCGATGAGCAAATCACAGCGTTTCACTTAGCTGGTGACCTAGTCGGCTTCGACGCTATTACTGGGGACTCCCACCCTAGCTTTGCTCAAGCACTTGAAACGTCGATGGTATGTGAAATTCCCTATGAGATCCTAGATGACTTATCAGGAAAAATGCCTAAGCTGCGTCAGCAAATTATGCGCTTGATGAGTAATGAGATTAAAGGTGACCAAGAAATGATTCTGCTTCTTTCTAAGAAGAATGCCGAAGAACGTCTCGCCGCTTTCCTCTATAACTTATCCACTCGTTTTTCTCAGCGTGGCTTTAGCCCTCGAGAATTTCGCTTAACCATGACTCGTGGTGATATCGGTAATTATCTAGGCTTAACGGTAGAAACCATTAGCCGACTGTTAGGCCGTTTCCAGAAGTCCGAGATTTTAAGTGTAAAAGGTAAATATATCACTATCTTAGACCATGACTCATTAATGGAATTAGCTGGTGTAACCAAAGAATAAGTAACGCTATTTATTGATGTGGCTCGAAAATGAGCCACATCATATTTCTTATAAATTCCCTGCAAAAGTCCTCTAAAATTTCCCCAAACTAAGCTACAGTAAGAATGTACAGTGAGTACCCCAAAATACTGATTTGATTTATATTCAGTAGTTGGTTTTGCAATATAAATGGGCTTAGCTATGAGCATATACAGTAAGATTCTTGTTGTTGCTGACATCAATAGTGATGAGCAACCAGCACTTGCAAGAGCCGTCCAATTGGCTCAAAAAAGTGTATCCAGAAGCCGAATCACTTTCTTTTTATCCATTTACGATTTCTCGTACGATATGACGTCAATGCTGTCTATCGATGAGAGAGATGCTATGCGTCGAGGGGTTATCCATCAACGTGAACAGTGGATGCGTAAGATTGCTCAACCGTATCTAAATGATAGCTTCGACTTTGATGTGTGCGTTGTATGGCACAACCGCCCTTACGAAGCAATTATTGCTGAAGTTTATGCTGGCCATCACGACCTCGTCATCAAAGGGACGCGTAAGCACGACGTTCTTGAGTCCGTGATTTTCACGCCAACAGACTGGCACTTATTACGCAAATGCCCTATCCCAGTGCTTCTGATTAAAAATGCAGATTGGCCTGAACACGCGAATATTCTTGCTTCTGTTCATGTGGGATCGGAAAACTCAACTCACATTGATCTCAATGACGCGATGGTAGAACGATTAAAAGAGATGACTAGCCGACTTTATGCCGAGCCATATCTTGTTAATGCATATCCTGTAACTCCGGCAAACATCACAATAGAGTTACCCGAGTTTGATCCAACAACTTACACTGACGCAGTCCGTGGACATCACTTAACGGCAATGAAGGCTTTACGCCAAAAACACGGCTTAGATGAAGAGCAAACCATTGTCGAGCAAGGACTGCCAGAAGATATCATCCCTGCGGCGGCTGAGCGCTTAAATGCGGCAATGGTTATTTTAGGAACAACGGGGCGAACAGGTCTGTCTGCTGTCTTTATTGGTAACACCGCAGAACATGTCATTGATAAAATCAATTGTGACGTTTTAGCATTGAAACCAAAGGGCTACATTAGTCCGCTAGACCCTAATACTGCAACCTAACCAATTAGCACAAGCCTAATATTCATAAAAATCCCCCAATAATTAAAGAGCAACTAACTATTGAGGGGCTTTTTTAAGATTTAGCAGTTAAAGGAGCCCATTCGGCCTCCTTTTTTGTTGAAGCTTATCGTTAGATATTAGTCACGTCGATAAACATTGACTCATCAATGTTCGTTGAAGAAACAACAGCTTCATTGAACTGATACTCTTCACGCTCACCGTCACGATCCAATGGTAAGTTTACAAAATCGAACAAGTCACGATCTGCTAATTGGCTTGGACTTACATTTTGAATTGACTTGAAAATCGCCTCAACACGACCTGGTGTCTTCTTGTCCCATTCAATTAACATAGCCTTAATCGATTGACGCTGTAAGTTTTCTTGTGATCCACAGAGGTTACAAGGAATGATTGGGAAATCTTTATGTTCTGCGTATTTGATCAGATCTTTTTCACGACAATAAGTCAGAGGACGAATAACCACGTTGCGGCCATCATCAGAACGTAACTTTGGGGGCATTGCTTTTAAGCGAGAGCCGTGGAACATATTTAAAAACATGGTCTCTACGATGTCATCCATGTGGTGACCGAGTGCTAATTTAGTTGCACCAATCTTTTCTGCGAACGAATAAAGCGTACCACGACGTAGGCGTGAACACAGACCACAAGTGGTTTTACCTTCTGGCACCTTCTCTTTGACGACTGAATAGGTGTCCTTATCGACGATGTAGTAAGGAATGTTCAACGTTTCAAAGTAATCGGGCAAAATATGTTCTGGGAACCCTGGTTGTTTTTGGTCAAGGTTAACGGCAACAACTTCAAACTTAATTGGAGCGGCTTTTTGAAGATTCAATAGGATATCAAGCATCGCAAATGAATCTTTACCACCACTTATACATGCCATGACCACATCACCTTCTTCGATCATGTTGTAATCAGTAATGGCATTCCCAACATTTCTTCTCAGACGCTTTTGAAGTTTGTTGAATTCAAGGGTTTCTTTTCTTGGATCTTTTTGGTTCATTGCGGGCTCTCAAATCGCCGATAAATCGACGGTAGGACTTCCTAACGTGGTTTCTTTGGGGCGTGGATTATACGAGCTTTTACAACAGGATTAAATGCTTGCTTGATAGTTAGGTAATAAAAATATATTGAACAAACAGAAGTGTGTTGTTAAGTATCATTTAGTAGTTAGATACAAAAAGAGCTGCGAAAAAGCAGCTCTCACCATACGAAAGAAAGTTTATTGCTTCGCATCTGGTAAGTAAGGCAGAACTCTCATTGTAGGTTCTGGTAATGTCATCATCCCACCTACACCAATTTCACTTAAAGCCACTTGTATTTTACCATTTACTATCGGTTTTTCAGTTCCATCAGAGAAAATCACTTTCGCGTTGAGTCTATTTGCAAATTCCATCGTTACGCCTTGGACTTCAGGAGTAAACCAATCAGCGAACATACCTCCGAGGTCTTCCAGCATTGTCTGCATTTGAGGCATGATAGAAGAAAGCTGCTCGTACGATACATTACCCAGTAACGGTTCTTTCGTCATCACAACAAGAGAATAATCACAACGTGTACCTGTTGGGGTATCCACAAAAACCAACGGATTCGCTGATTTAAGGTTCTTGTCAACGGGTAAAGGAAGTTCTTGTGAAGCCGGAATTACAAGTTCTTCATAGTGCTCTTCTTTTTCCATCCACGCTTTTTCGATCGTACAGATCTGTTGGGTTTGTGAGTCGACAAAAAACACACCCACTTTAACGTCCTCGTGGCCTTCTTTAGTATTATTTTTGAGCTGAGTGTATAGCTTTGAGTACGTGAACATGTACTCTTGAGCTTGGGTTATTGGCGATACAAGTATTAGCGCCGCACTTCCCAATAGACTTAGGCTTAACTTTTTCATTTTATCCGTTATTTTATTGTGTCCAGTAGGCGTTATTATGACGAATCATAGCGCGAAGATCGTGTACATAAGCAATGCCACGTTCAGAATACGCTAGCAATCCATGAGTTAACTCTGACGCCGTTGCGACCGATAACAGGTCTTTGTTCTTTTCGGCTAGAGAAGCTCTGATTTCACGCAGTTCAGCATACGCTGGGTTTCGATTGACATTCATAAAGTAGCCATGAACCGACTGCTGTACAGAATCGAATTTTTTAACTTCATGAACTTTGCCAGCGCCACGTTGCGCAGGAACAATTCCACAGCCCTGCTTATAACACCATTGACCAAACAAGTTGTTCGCTTGAGTAGCAAAACGAGAAGTGCCCCACGCAGATTCATTTGCTGCTTGAGTTAGAACCAATGCTTCTGGTAAGACATTCACTCGCACAAGCATTTCATCCAGCCACGCTTGATCAACCTTGTTGTCGCTCAAAGGCAAAGAATACAGAGCCGCTAATCGCTGTGCGTACTCTTCTTGTTCTTGAGTGATTCTCCCTAGCTTTAAAGAGGTAAGAAACGTTCGTTCATGACGAATTCGTTGATTCTCAATTGCTATCTTAGGTCTTAAGAAATCAAAAAACGCCGCTTTTTTCTCTTTGGTGTCTTTTATTGCGTTGAAGTCAGGGATATCACCAATGTATGGCAAATGAGACAAATCGACATGCTTAATTGTCTCGGACAGCACATCAGGATTCTCAACATATTTAAACTGTTGCTCGTAGTGTAAATACGGACCTATGGAAATGAAAGTGACGGCTATGCAGGTCGCCGCCAATCGTAAACTCATTAATTTTAAAGATTTAGGCATCAAACACCTTTGAATCACCGTCGTGATCATTGTCATTTTTCTGTGCTGCTACGATCTTGAGCTTAATACCAAACATTTCGCGATAAAGCACCCCTTTTAAATGGAAAAAGAACGGCAACACAAAAATCAAACCAATACCGTAGAACATAGCTGCCACAATAAACATCAACATCACACCCAAGAAAAGCCCTGCAACAACAAAAATCTTCTTGTTGATAGCACGAAGCGAAAGCAATAAGGCTTGCATTGGGGGAATTCTTTTCTCACAAATTAACAAGATAGAATGACTAAATGCTAAAGATAGGTATAAGGATAATGGCGGTAAAATCATACCCACGACCCCTTGGAGCATTAAACTCATCAATGTGGCTAAAATGACTGGAATCGTAAATTGTAACCCTTTACCAACGTGACGTAACTTGGTTTTTAACCCAGCCACATGGCTCATCGCCATCAAACTGATGCCCGCATAGATAGGGGCACTGATAACCTCATAGCTAAAGTTCGCGACATAAATAGCTGACACGATATCGCTTGTGAAAGACTCAGGATTTTCTATCGCGTCCAAAATAATACTTGGGTCGCCGAGCTGTAGTTGTAATGCAATGTAGAAAATCCCTAACTGGACAAAAAGCAGTACAATAATGGCGGGAGAAAATGATAAAAAGTGTTGAATCGTTGCTCGCCAAGCCTCACTGAAAACAGCACCTGCTTTCAGTTCGTAGTCGCCAGACAAAGCTCGTTCGACACTCCCCCCAAGATTGAAATCTTTCTCAAAATCGTCGTTCATATATTATCCAAGATTAACTTGTGAAATTTTTACTGGAATACCAGTCAATTAATTTGACCATCATTATAAAGAAATCTTTCCTCGTCTAACATCCATAACTCACACCCTACCCTTGCAATCTCTACTATGTGCTTGATAATTGACCACTCAGTAGGTATGAAATTAGAAACAATTGTTGAATAAAGCGTAACACTATCAAACAGAGCTTAAATACCAATTAATCTTATAAAACAGTATGGTAAGGAATAATTACTTTTTCCTGCAAAATTTTTTCTGTTTCAAGATGAGAAAACTCTTTAATTTCACAACTTTGGTGATTATGATGCGCGCCTCAAAGTGAATGGCTAGTGTCACATCAGTGGGAATAAGCCCAACTTGAACGTGGGGGAAATACAGACGTTGAACGCAAAACCGCAAGCAGGAAAACCAGTTATTCGTTTATCTGGTATTAGTAAAAGTTTCGATGGAAAGGAAATCATCGGTAATTTAAATCTGGATGTTAATCATGGCGAATTTCTGACCATTCTTGGCCCTTCTGGTTGTGGTAAAACAACAGTTTTACGCATGATCGCAGGGTTTGAAACGGCAGATAACGGTCAAATCATTTTGGATGACCAAAATGTAACACAGGTTCCTGCTGAACAAAGGCACGTCAACACCGTATTTCAAAGTTACGCACTGTTTCCACACATGACCGTATTTGACAATGTCGCTTTTGGTCTTCGTATGCAGAAAACGCCTGCCGCAGAAATTGAACCAAGAGTAATGGAAGCATTACGCATGGTTCGTCTCGAGAAAATGGCCCAGCGTAAGCCGCATCAACTTTCTGGTGGGCAACAGCAGCGTATCGCAATTGCACGTGCGGTCGTTAACAAGCCAAAAGTGCTGCTGCTCGACGAATCGCTCTCTGCGCTGGATTACAAACTACGTAAGCAAATGCAGATCGAATTAAAGCAACTTCAGCGTCAACTTGGTATTACCTTCATCTTTGTAACACACGATCAAGAAGAAGCCTTATCGATGTCAGACCGCATTATCGTGATGCGTGATGGCGTTATCGAACAAGATGGCTCTCCGCGTGAGATTTACGAAGAACCTAAGAACCTGTTTGTTGCTCGCTTTATTGGTGAGATCAACGTGTTCAATGCAACCATGCTAGAGCGCATCGATGACAAACGCATCCGCGCAGAAATTGAAGGTGTTGAATCCGTCGTTTACTACGATAAGGAAGCACAGAAAGACGACAAACTACAAGTACTACTTCGCCCTGAAGACTTACGTATTGAAGAGATTAAAGAATCTGAAGAGAAAGGCATTGTAGGTCACGTAACTGAGCGTACTTATAAAGGTATGACGTTAGACTCTGTCATTCAATTAGATTCAGGTATGCGTGTAATGGTGAGTGAGTTCTTTAACGAAGATGATCCAGATGTGGACCACTCACTCGGCCAGAAAGTCGCTATTACTTGGGTTGAAAGCTGGGAGGTGGTACTCAATGATAAGCAAGAAGATTAATCTTCAGAACGCGATCATTGCCGTCGTAGTGGGTTGGCTAACACTATTCGTGTTGGTTCCAAATCTAATGATTATCGGTACCAGTTTCTTAACGCGTGATGAAGCAAACTTAATCGAAATGACATTCACTTTCGACAACTACCTGCGTCTGTTAGACCCATTATATGCGAAAGTGCTGATGCACTCGTTCTACATGGCAATTGTGGCAACCCTGTTCTGCTTAGTGATTGGCTATCCATTTGCCTACATCGTAGCCAAAATGCCTGAAAGATGGCGTCCATTTATGTTGTTTTTGGTGATCGTACCATTTTGGACGAACTCTTTGATTCGAACTTACGGACTAAAGATTGTTCTAGGCACACAGGGCATTTTGAACAAGTCGCTGATGGCAATGGAAATCATCGATAAGCCGATGCGTATTATGTACAGCGAAACGGCGGTAATGATTGGCCTTGTGTATATTTTGCTTCCATTTATGATTCTGCCGCTTTACTCAGCGATTGAGAAGTTAGACAACACATACATCGAGGCGGCAAAAGATCTCGGAGCAAACAAGTTCCAAACGATAACCAGAGTGATTTTGCCTTTAACAATGCCTGGTATTATCGGTGGCTGCTTATTAGTTCTTCTGCCTGCTTTGGGGATGTTCTACATTTCTGACCTTCTAGGCGGCGCGAAGAACTTATTGATCGGTAACGTAATTAAGAGCCAAGTATTGAATGCACGTGACTGGCCATTTGGGGCAGCGACGAGTATCGCCCTCACCTTTGCAATGGCGGTAATGCTGTACGCTTACTATCGAGCAGGCAAGTTGTTGAATAAAAAAGTGGAGCTAAACTAATGGGACGCACAGTTAGATTTAGCTTTATGGCGTTGGTTTATGCATTTTTGTATCTACCAATCGTTGTACTAATCGTAAACTCATTTAACGCTAATAAATTTGGTATGAAATGGGGCGGTTTCACCACCAAATGGTATGAAACCTTAGTCAACAACGACAGCTTAATGCAGGCGGCATGGCACTCATTGAACGTGGCGGTGTTTTCAGCGACAGCGGCAACCATCATTGGTAGCTTAACCGCTGTTGCCCTATTCCGTTACTCGTTCAAAGGTAAAGGGGCAGTAAACGGTATGCTGTTTGTCGTAATGATGTCTCCAGATATCGTCATGGCGATTTCATTACTTGCTCTGTTCCTAGTCTTAGGCGCACAGCTAGGCTTCTTTACTCTATTAATTGCTCACATCACCTTCTGTTTGCCATTCGTCGTGGTAACCGTATACAGCCGCTTAAATGGCTTCGATGTGAAGATGTTAGAAGCAGCAAAAGATCTTGGCGCAAGTGAATGGATTATCTTGAAACAGATTATCCTTCCTCTTGCAAAACCAGCAGTTGCGGCAGGTTGGCTGCTTAGCTTTACCCTGTCTCTGGACGACGTAATTATTAGTTCGTTCGTAACAGGTCCAACGTATGAAATCCTACCATTGAAAATTTACTCGATGGTTAAGGTGGGTATTTCACCGGAAGTGAATGCTCTTGCAACGGTCATGTTGGTGGTTTCTTTAATTCTTGTCGTAATTTCTCAGTTGCTCGCAAGAGAAAAAGTAAAGTAAAACCCATATCCGTTAACATCACGAAACAGAATGGTTACATACCATTCTGTTTTTCTATCTACCGTCCAAAATGATTTGGACAACGTTTGGTTTGGAGCTAACGTCAATGAAAAAATGGGCTACTCTATTCCACACGTTGTTGCGATTACAGGTCTAGCGATTAACGCAGATATGTACGATCCAAACAACTTCCAAAGCTGGGCAGCTCTATATCTATATCTATGGAAGCCCGAGCTTGAAGGCCAAGTAATGCTGATGGACGACACTCGCGAAGTCTTCCACATCGCTCTGCGTAAACTTGGCTATTCAGGCAACTCAAAAGACCCTAACCAAATTGATGAAGCGTACGCTGAGCTACAAAAGTTGATGCCAACGTTCTAGTTTTTAACTCTGATAATCCTGGCGCACCTTACATGTCTGGTGAAGTGGGCGTTGGTATGCTTTGAAACGGCAGCGCTGCAGCTGCTCAAAATGAAGGCCTGAACCTTAAACTCGTATTTCCTAAAGAAGGTGGTATCGGTTGGGTTGATAACTTTACTATCTCTTCCGGTGCGAAAAATGTAGAAGCGGCACATAAAATGATCGACTTTCTACTGCGGCCTGAAATTGAAGAGCAAATCTCTCGTGATACTGGCTATCTAACGGCCGTGGCGGAATCGAACGCTAAGTTTAAAGAGGTTGCACCACTATTCCCTGTTCAAGAAGACCTTGATCGAGTTGAATGGCAAGATGCGGTTGGTGACCTAACCGTCAAGTACGAAGATTACTTCCTGAAGCTGAAAGCGGGACAATAAGCTTACATAACAAGCCATCGACTGAAAGAAAATAGGTAGCAATACGCTGCCTATTTTTGTAATTGGCTGATATAATTGTACGTTGTTAGGTTTGTTTGGCTCTATTATCTCATAACGATTAGATAACCGTGTTCGAGCTAAATAAACAGATTTGTGCTTAATGCGATTTGGCTCAACTTGATAACTACCACTAGTATTGATTTATCCAATCGCGAAACAAAACGGAAAACAAATGAAAAGTAAATTCTACGCAAGCGCTCTATGTGCAGCGACGCTCATCGCTCCCCCTGCAATAGCTGCTGATCAAGAACTGTATTTCTACAACTGGTCGGAATACATTCCAAACGAAGTTCTTGAAGACTTTACAAAAGAAACTGGAATTAAAGTTATTTACTCTACATACGAATCTAACGAGAGTATGTACGCAAAACTGAAAACCCAAGGTTCTGGCTACGACTTGGTAGTACCGTCTACCTATTTCGTCTCTAAAATGCGTAAAGAAGGCATGCTGCAAAAGCTCGATAAAGAGAAACTGTCTCACTTTTCCGAACTTGATACTAATTTCCTAAATAAACCGTTTGACCCAAATAATAACTATTCTATTCCTTATATTTGGGGTGCGACCGGTATTGGTATCAATGCAGATATGCTAGACACGTCGACTGTGACTAAATGGGATGATTTCTGGGATAGTAAGTGGGAAGGTCAACTAATGCTAATGGATGACTCTCGTGAAGTCTTTCACATCGCATTGACTAAGCTTGGTTACTCTCCGAACACGACGAACCCAGACGAAATCAAAGCGGCGTACGAAGAATTGAAGAAGTTAATGCCAAACGTTTTGGTATTTAACTCAGACTTCCCAGCAAACCCATACTTAGCCGGTGAAGTTTCTCTTGGTATGTTGTGGAACGGCTCTGCATACATAGCTCGTCAAGAAGGCGCGAACATTGACATCATCTGGCCCGAAAAAGGCACTATCCTCTGGATGGATAGCCTTGCCATCCCTGCTGGCGCGAAGAACGCAGATGCCGCCCATAAGATGATCGACTTTCTACTACGTCCAGAGAACGCAGCGAAGATTGCTCTAGAGATTGGTTACCCTACTCCAGTTGGAACAGCGCATGACCTCCTCCCTAAGGAATTTGCTAACGATCCAAGCATCTTCCCACCACAAGAAGTGATGGACAACGGAACATGGCAAAACGAAGTTGGCGAAGCGAGCGTAATGTACGATGAGTACTTCCAAAAGCTAAAAGTGAACAACTAATTCGTTAGTTTTAAAGAGATGAAAAGCGGCTCATGAGCCGCTTTTTTGTTCTCATTTACAAGGCAAGCGCTCTCGCCTGTGGGACTTGTTACATCCTATCTTTTCCTTCTAGAGCCAATATCTCGTCAACTAATTTTGGCACCTCAATGCTCGCTTTTCCGTAGCGCTTTTCCTCAAACTCACTCTCTACTGCACTAGGCTCAAGGTTAATTTCAATCGTATGAGCACCATGCATTTTTGCATCATGAACAAACCCCGCCGCCGGATATACCACACCAGAAGTTCCTATGGAAATAAACAAATCTGCCTCTTCCAGCGCAGCGTAAATATCCCCCATTCTTAAAGGCATTTCTCCAAACCAAACAATGTGGGGTCTCATTTGAGAAGGCATCTGACAACAATGGCAAAGTTCGCCAGTTGCAATATCACCATTATGCTCAATGACCTGATTCGATTCACTGCATCGGGCTTTTAGAAGCTCACCGTGCATGTGAATTACATTCTGGCTGCCGCCTCTTTCGTGAAGGTTGTCTATATTTTGAGTGATTACCGTCACTTTGCCTTTTAATTCAGCCTCAAGGTGACCCAAGGCCTTATGTGCCGCATTCGGTGATATGGTTTCGTCTTGGAGTTTTTTACGACGTAGATTATAAAAGTTTTGAACAAGGTCCGGATCGCGAGCAAATCCTTCAGGTGTTGCCACATCTTCAATTCGGTGATTCTCCCAGAGACCATCTTGAGCACGAAATGTTTGAATACCAGATTCGGCAGAGATACCAGCCCCAGTAAGTACTACAATATTTCTATACGGGAAATTCATAACTTATCCTTGTCGTTCTTTTTCATTAGCTTAACACTGAAAGAATAGCAACAGTAGTAATATGGATTAGACTATGGTCGTAATGATCACGGTTAAAATTATATTTTTTGAGGAATCGCAATGAGAGAAGTATCTCTGGCGCTTATATTACTTACAACTTTAGCGGGTTGTCAGCTAACCAACGTTGAAGGCGAAATAGACGATGTAAAAGTAAAAGTCAGCACGAATGACGATAAACACCGAGGCAATGGTGACTTTTGTCCTCCAGGGCAAGCGAAGAAAGGAAATTGCTAGAAGAGCGGAGCAATGCCGCTCACTTTAAGTGAACGGCATAACCTCTTTAATGGCTATTTTAAGTAGTATAGATTAACTAAAGGTTTGGCCCTGTCGACGGTCTATGTGGCTGATTATGACGCAGCTGCTGCATACCTTGGAACATACGAATCAACCAAACAAAGATGGCTAAAGCCGCAAACAACATTCCAACCCAAGGGATGAAGTACGCGATGTTTTCAATCAACGTGTTTTGTACCCAATAGTCGCTAACTCCAATTAAAACACCGTTAGAAGTTGCAACCGTTACAATTAGCACGACAAAAAACGTCAAATAAAGAAAGAAAGTTCGAATCAAACCATAATAGTGAGAAATCACTACCTCGCTGTCTTCTCCCTTATCTAAACGGTAACCAGCATAGATAATTGCAATAACGCCTGAGACCAAAAACGTAAACGGGGTCAAACAGCTCAGGATGTACGCAATCCAAATCCCGTTATGATGTTTGTTCATTCGTTTTCGCTCCTTTCTCTGCAGCTGGTTTTGACTCAGCTTCGCCCATCGCTTCTTTAGACTTCACTTCTTCGTACCAAAGGTCATGGTGTTCTTTTGCCCATGTCTCATCAACTTCGCCGGTCACCATGCCTTCTAGCGCCCCTTCCATTCCGAACAAACCGATGTAGATATGGAAGACAAAGCCACAGATGAGAATTAGCGCTGAAATCGCATGAACTAGGTTCGACAGCTCCATATCACGGCGAGTTTGATCAAAAATGGGGAAGTCTAAAATCAAGCCGCTAATCGCAGCGATAATACCGAAGAAGATCAATAACCAATAGATTGCCTTCTCACCGCCATTTGAGAACCCCGCAGAGGGGTGTGTGCCTTTGTGCTTACCAACCATACCGCCCATTTTCATGAACCAACGTACGTCAGTCATGTTTGGAATTGACTTACGCCACCATTTCAGTAGAACAAGTATCAGTAAGACGAAGAACAACGGCCCCATATAATTGTGGTACTGTTTCGCCAACATGACAATAAAGCCCCAAAACTCGGTTGGAACATACGGTTTTAAGAAATGCTTACCGTAAACGAGCATCAAACCACTGAAGGCCAGCGTTAAAAAAGTAAACGCCATACTCCAGTGAAGAGCTCGATCCAAACGGGACCAACGCTTCACTTTTTTGCCAGTACGTGGCTTGCTTAGCATTAGCGGACCTACAAATACATAAGCCATAATTACCATTGCGATACTGCCGAAAATCGCGACAGCACCAGCAGGAGACATCCATTTTTCTTTAAGAATATACCAAGTTTCACCAGGTTTACTGATTAACACACCATGCTCTGGTGATTGTGATGTGGTATAGCCTTCTTGTCCCTCTCTGACTTGGCGCCAGTAATCTGCTCCTGCGAGCTGTGTCATCTCCTGTTGTACTACTTTAGAAGACTGCTCCTCTGCAGAAGCCTGCATTGCAAAAGTCAGAAGTAATGCCGTCATCATTGACAGCATTACTAGAGACGCACGTTTAAGCGTGTTTAACATGTGCCTCTCCCTACTTAGCTTTTCGTCGCATCGTAAGAAAGATCGTTACCGTCTGTCCAACCTGCGTTTTTCGCGCCGCGCTCAACAACACGTTGACGGAAAATGTCAGAGACCTTCTCTGCGTCACCGGCCAGTAATGCTTTTGTTGAGCATAGTGATGCACACATCGGTAATTTACCTTCTGCAATACGGTTCGCACCGTACTTTTGACGCTCTTCTTCAGAACCTGCTTCAGTTTCAGGACCGCCCGCGCAGAAGGTACACTTGTCCATTTTGCCGCGTTCACCAAATGCTTCTTGTTTAGGAAACTGAGGCGCACCAAACGGACAAGCAAACAAGCAGTAGCCACAACCGATACATAAGTCTTTGTTATGAAGTACGATGCCATCTTCTGTATACTCAAAACAGTCAGCCGGACAAACCGCCATACAAGGTGCATCCGTACAATGCATACACGCTACAGAGATCGAGTTCTCACCCGCTTCACCATCATTTAGCGTAACAACGCGACGACGTTGAATGCCCCATTCTAGCGCATCGTCGTTTTCGTTCTTACATGCAGTAACACAGCCGTTACACTCGATACAGCGTTTGGTGTCACATAGAAATTTCATTCGTGCCATGGTTAGACTCCTTACGCTTTACGAATGTTACATAGGGTTACTTTGGTTTCTTGCATTAAAGTAACCGGATCGTAACCGTAAGTGGTTGCCGTGTTGGCAGACTCCCCACTTACATACGGTTGTGTACCTTCTGGGTATTTAGAGCGAAGATCTTCACCCTCAAATTCACCGCCGAAGTGGAACGGAATGAATGCTAAACCAGGTTTAACACGACGTGTCACCATCGCTTTCACTCTAATACGGCCCTTCTCTGCACCTTCAACCCAAACATCGTCACCATCTCTAAAGCCAAGATCGTTCGCATCTTTCGGGTTCACCTCGACAAACATCTCTTGTTGAAGCTCAGCAAGCCAAGGGTTTGAACGGGTTTCATCTCCGCCACCTTCGTATTCAACCAAGCGTCCAGAAGTGAGAACAATTGGGTACTCACCAGACTTGTCTTGCTCTTGAATAGATTTGTATAGCGTAGGTACTCGGAAAATCGCCTCTTTGTCATCCCATGTAGGGTAGTCCGTGACAAGGTCACGCCTAGGCGTATAGAGTGGCTCACGGTGCAGTGGCACACGGTCTGGAAATGTCCAAACAATCGCACGCGCTTTCGCGTTACCAAATGGGATACAACCGTGCTTAATCGCTACACGTTGGATACCGCCAGAAAGGTCAGTTTTCCAGTTTTTTCCTTCAGCTGCCGATTTCTCTTCAGCGGTTAAATCATCCCACCAACCGAGCTGCTTAAGTAACTTGTCAGTGAATTCTGGGTAACCATCTTTGATTTCAGAGCCTTTTGAGTAACTGTCTTCCGCTAGCAGATTTTTACCTTCAAATTCCACACCAAAGCGCGTACGGAAGTTGCCACCACCTTCTGCCACCGTTTTAGAGGTGTCATAAAGAATGTGAGTGCCTGGGTGTTTCATTTCAGGTGTCCCCCAACACGGCCAAGGTAAACCGTAGGTTTCACCGTTAACAGGCCCCCCCTCTGCTGCTAGCGTAGTGTTGTGGAATGTATGCCAGTTTTGTTGATGCGCTTTTAGACGCTCAGGGCTTTGACCGGTGTAACCAATCGTCCACATACCGTTGTTGAACTCGCGAGTGAGATCTTCAATCAAAGGTTGGTTGTTTTCTACACGGATGTTTTTGAACAACAAGTCTGAGTAACCCAGCTTTTTTGACAATAGATACATGATTTCATGATCTGGTTTTGACTCAAACAAAGGTTCGACAACCTGATCACGCCATTGCAGAGAACGGTTAGATGCCGTCACGCTCCCGTAAGTCTCAAACTGAGTCGTTGCAGGAAGCAAGTAAACATTATCGGTACGATCGCTCATTACCGCGGCCACTGTTGGGTAAGGATCGACAATCACCATCATGTCGAGTTTCTGCATCGCTTTTTTCATCTCAACACCACGTGTCTGAGAGTTCACAGCGTGACCCCAGTAAAACATGGCGCGAATGTTTTCACGCTGACGAATGTTATCTTTGTTTTCTAAAACACCATCCACCCAACGAGAGACTGGAATACCGGCGCTGTGCATTGGTTTTTGACCACTGTAAGCGGTATCATCAAAACGACCTTTCACCCACTCGTAATCAACTTCCCACACTTTTGACCAGTGGCGCCAAGCGCCTTCAGAAAGGCCGTAGTAACCAGGAAGCGTATCAGACAATACGCCAAGGTCTGTTGCGCCTTGTACGTTATCATGACCACGGAAGATGTTCGCACCGCCACCGGATTTACCGATGTTACCCAGAGCAAGTTCAAGTACGCAGTAAGCACGTGTGTTGTTGTTACCTGTGGTGTGCTGAGTCCCCCCCATACACCAAACAATACAGCCCGGACGGTTTTCAGAAAGCAGTTTTGCTGTTTGGTAAACGTCTTCTTCGCTTACGCCTGTTACGCGCTCAACTTCTGCTGGCGTCCATTTCACAACCTCAGCACGGATTTCATCCATACCAAAAACACGTTGGCGAATGAACTCTTTATCTTCCCACTGGTTTTCGAAAATGTGCCACAACACACCCCAAATGAACGCCACGTCAGAGCCAGGACGAAGAGAAACATAGTGATCGGATTTTGCCGCCGTACGAGTACGACGAGGATCCGCGACTACGATCTTACAATTGTTCTTCTCTTTCGCGATCAGAATGTGCTGCATCGCTACTGGGTGCGCCTCTGCAGGGTTAGAACCAATGAACAGCATCGACTTACAGTTGTGCATGTCATTGAAAGAGTTAGTCATCGCACCGTAACCCCAAGTGTTCGCGACACCCGCCACTGTTGTTGAGTGACAAATACGCGCTTGGTGGTCAACGTTGTTAGTCCCCCAAAGTGATGCCATTTTGCGGAACAAATACGCTTGCTCATTGCTGTGCTTCGCACTACCCAAGAAGTAAACTGAATCAGGACCAGACTCTTTACGAATGTCCATCACCTTGTTACCGATCTCTTCAATGGCTTGATCCCAAGAAAGTTTTTTCCACTTACCATTTTCAAGCTTCATTGGGTATTTAAGACGACGCTCACCGTGGCCATGCTCACGCAGTGCTGCGCCTTTTGCACAGTGACCACCAGCGTTAAATGGGTGGTCGAAGGCAGGTTCTTGACCCGTCCAAACCCCATTTTGAACTTCTGCGTAGATCCCACAACCCACCGAACAGTGAGAACAGATAGTACGTTTTACTTCTGTTTTCGCTTCTGGATCGACCGATTTCGCTTGCGCTTTTTTCATCATGCCCGGTGCGAATAGACTAGCACCAACCACGGCGCCACCAGCGGCAAGCGAAGTGTTTTTCATGAATGCACGACGAGAAACGCCAAGCTGATTCGTTTCTTTGCTCACACTGTCGGAGCGTTTGATAAGTTTCATCCGTTATCTCCTAAAGTGTGTCGTAGTAATCACGAATGTGCTGAGTTTCGCGATACCCTGTCTTCTTCATGTCTTTTGTAGAAGGCTCAACCTTTTCTGAAGCGACGGCCACTTTCGTGGTACCCGCAACAACAGCACCAGCAACGGCAGCCGTTGTAAAGCCTTTGAGGAGGTCTCTACGGCTTGTGTTTATTTCTTTATTATTCATCATTGCTTCCTTACCTTACGGTAGATCTGTGGAGACTTATGCCTCTCTATCGATATGACCAAGTACTACCCGATTACTCGTAATCTGTGACGTTTTTCACATCAATTTTTAATTTGCTTTTACTACTTTTGGTATTCACGCTGAAGCGCACTTGTTCTAAGGTTAAAAATGCCTCGCAAAGTTGCGCGGCTGGCTTATAAAAATTCACACTTTCCGCGCTCTCTAGCTGACGAGTAAAAGATTGGAACCAAGGCGCGATGTGTTTGTTAAACACGGCTTGTTGTAATGTCTCTTCCTCGTCTGTCAGCATCGCCATTACTTCACAGAGAGCCGATATATGGTCTTCAGGCTCTTTCACGTTTTCTGCACGTTCAATGCCAAGCAGTTCTAGATCTCGACGAATTTCCGCTAACGGTTTTTCCATCATCGAGCCAGTACGATGCCAAGAACCAAATGGCACCACTTCTCCACGACCGATACCAATGAAGAGTTCTTGATACTCGTCTTCAACCGCTTCACGATTTGCTTCATTCGCCGCTTGTTGCAGCGCGAGCCACGCTTTTTGCATGGCGCTTTCGGAGGATTCAATTTCAAGTAACTTTAAGAATCCAAGCTCGTCCTCACTGGGCGCGCTCCGAAAAAGTGTAGAAAGCATGAGATAAATTTCAGTTCTCAGTGTTTGTTCTTGTTGTGTCTCCACTGTGAGCTCCTAATATTTCAGTTGACTCATTGGGTCTTCAGCCATCGACTCAAACATGTCGACCACACGGCAGTCTTCACACATCGCGATGCGATTAATAGCCGCTTGATCGGAGAAGTGCGTATGCCCACGAAGCTTGTTTTGTAACATGTCAATCATGGACTGGGGCGCAAAAGGCTTGTGACAACGAATGCATTCCGCCGCCTTTTCTTCGTGAATCACCACCGCTTTCTGACGCTCTTCTTTTACCCAGTTCATTTGGGGAGTCAGCGTCAGTACATTTTCTGGACATGCTTTCTCACACAAACCACATTGGATGCAGTCTTGCTCGACGAATTTAAGCGAGGGAGATTGACCATCGGTATGCAGCGCGCGCGTTGGACAGACCGCGACACAGCTCATACACAACGTGCAGTCTTTGCTTTTGCAAGAAACCTTGCCGTAAGGCGCATTGGCAGGTAACTCCACCATGTTATCTACAGGAATACGAGATACTGATAATGCGTCTAATGCGGTGAACAAACGTTGACGCTTATTGCCTGGCAAATCACCTAAAGCCAAGTCAAAAGACTCAGTACAAAGGGTTGGTGCACCTTCGCGTAACGACTCTAGATACAGAATATCGATGGTTTCTTTTGCGATACCAAGTTGGTCAAGAAGTTCTTGAGCAATACCCACTTCAGTGTTGAGCACACGAATAATGGTTTGTGGCATATAACGCGAAGCCGCAAACAGAACCTGAGTGGCTCCGTTCACAAGTGCGGCAAACCAAGTATCGATTCCAATCGAAGGCAGTTCTTCTACCACAATTGGAATGACATTATCTGGTAGCGCTTTGAGTGCCATCACGTTGTAGGTTTCATGACGAGAGCTACAAATCAGCACGATGGGGTCTAAACCGCCCGCCTGCTCATAATTCGCGAGCGTGCGTTCAATGAATTTTTGCGTATCTTGCGGGTTTGGTAATGCGTAATGAATCGCTTCTGTCGGACACGCCGTCGCACACGTCCCTACGCCTTGACAAAGGTATGGGTTAATCTCGATGCGGTGGCCTGTTTTGTCACTGCCTTCACTCGATAGCGCGCCTGCCGGACAAGCATCGACACAACGCTCACAACCTTTCACGCCACGTGAACTGTGCGCACACAAATCAGTATCTAAACGGAAATATTTGGGTTTATCGAAGGTTCCCATCAGTGTTGGGATTTCTTCTAACGCTTCAGCCAGTTTTGGATAACCACGACCTACTGGATAATACCCCGGGACAGGCACTTCTTCCGACATACAACTGTTAAGGCAAAGATCAAGTACGATATCAAAACAGTCGCTGTTGATGGCTACTTTTGCTAGGTTGTTGATCGAGTCGTTATTTTCGATAATGACTTCGAACGTACCGAGGAACCCAGAAACCTGCACCGAGTTTGCATAGTAAAGACCTTGGGTCGTCCCTTTTTCACCATCGGTAGAAAGCAGCGTTAAGCTATTCATTTGTGACAATTGCGCCGCTGCACTCTCAATAATTGCAGTTGGGCCAACAATCAAGGTGTTACCGCCACTTTCATAACTAACGGTTGGTGGAATAAGGTTCATCAACTCTACGGTATTTTCGCAAGCGTAGCGCCTCGCTTTACCGTTATTGGAAGTCGCTTGTTCTAATAGTTTTTTCAACATTGCTCAATTCCATTTATAAATATGGATAGTCTTTTCCATCTATCATTGTAGTTAGCGCCAGAGATTCTGCTGATTAACTTATGGGTGAAAAGTCTCAGTGGCTCAGTACTAATATCAATGAGATTGGTATTAAACAATGTTTAGCAAGTGCTGTGCCAATAAAATAAGCTTTTAATTTCAACGCTTTACATATTTGACGGACAATTTATAGGGACAAAAAAACCGGATGAGACATTTTGTCCCATCCGGTTCATTGAGTATTTAGTCAAAATGTACCTATTGTTTGTGTGGTATATTTTGTCCCATGTCTTCAGGCATCAATTTACCTTCTAAAGTATCACCTCTTGAAAGCGCTGTATTTTTATCCGAATCTGTTTCATCTTGGTGCGTGGTGGCGCTTGTTTCGCCCTGCTTAATATCCTCTGATAAAACTTCCTTATCAGCATCAATAGCTTGAGTGATCTCTTCCGGCGGTTCTTCTTCTGTTTGCTCTTTCACCCAATCACGCAAAGTCTCAGCGACCTCCTGAGACAGAGACTTCAAATTACTATAATCGTCATCGTAATCATCGAGCCCATCACGGACATTAAACTCTTCAGACAAAAACAGCTTACGCAGTGCGGTTTTTTTTATGCTTTCAGACGCCTCAGAAACCAATAAGCTTGCAATCGACATCTCTTCTGGTTGTTCATTTTCAATGTCAACGACTGTTGTAGTGTCTTGAGTGGCTTCATTGAATTCAGAGTTGTCTAGGGAAACAGTGGTACTTGGCGTTAGCGTTTCACTCACGCTCGCTGGTGCTTTTTCTTCTTCAACCGGTGTGATTTCTTCATCACCTAAGTTTGAGGATTCTTCTAATTTACGTTTCGACCAACGGCTTAAAAAACTAGTTGCCATTTGCTCTCCCCGCTCCTTTACGTTTCTTTCGTCTTGTTTCTAACAACTCACCATGACGCCCTATAAAGGCTTCCATCCACGCTTGAACGGCTAATGGCATATCATTAGATAATACTAGGTTATCACCGTCCATGTATTGAGCCGCGACGGATTGCGAAGCCGTCAAGAGCTGTATTGTTGGCTTTTCACCAGACTCAACATTATCCATCACTAGGAAAAGCTTAGGTTGCTGAGAGCTTAAATTAAATCGGTAGTCGGTGCGTTCATCTTTGTGCAGTTGCAACCAACAAACGTCCGGAGTCTCTTCTGTCGGATTCAGCGCAAACCCCGTTAACTGCCATTGGGTGGTAACCCAAATCCCCGTACTGATTTCATGCTCAACAAGTTCAACCCCAATCAACCACTCATCTTCAGTTTTCTTGTATTTTGTTTCAAACTTTTTCTTATCCGACATAGCTCACCCAGCTTTCTATTTTGGTCCAAAAACGGAGACGGAAAGGACATCTTGACCTTTACTTTTTTTAACCATTTCATGGTTGGATAGCAATATCCGAGCCAGAAATTATTCTCAGGACTCTCGTTAGTTAAGACCATAAATACCAAAGTAGTCGAAACTCTAATTCATTGATGTGTCATTACTGCGAACTCGCAGTTTTAATGCGCCGTGGGTATAAAACTTCGCATTTTTTGTAGTAAACGCTATTTTGGAATGAGACTTGCTTTGTAAACCGTGAAATAAACGAAAATATTTGATGGGGTGAATCGCCCTCTCAACGACTAGGATAGGACTGTGCTAAAACCAAATATTATTAAAACCAGTGAAAATCCCCTGCAAACCATTGAAGTCGACGTTTACGATGAATATGGAGAAAAGCTTACCAAACAAATCGCCTGTGAGCGCCCTCTAACGGTAATGCTAAACTGGAGAGAAGTAGTGACATTAATGACGCTGGGGTCGCGTCCTGAAGCCTTGGTGCTGGGGTATTTAAAAAACCAGAGTTTCCTGTCTGATCCTGAAGCGATTGAATCGGTTATCATTGATTGGGAGACGCACTCTGCGGCGGTGATAACCAAAGAAAATACTGAGCACCTAGAAGGCGCACTTAAAAAGAAAACCGTCACATCTGGATGTGGTCAAGGCACCATGTACGGCAATGTCATGAAGCAGCTTGAGGATTATCAGGTTCCCCAAGTACCACTGAAACAATCGGAAGTTTATGCCGCTTTAGAAGCACTAACCCATTACAATGATACGTATAAAAAAGCCGGAGCCGTGCATGGATGTGCGGTTTGCAAGGGTAATGAAGTGTTATCTTTTGTCGAAGACGTTGGTCGTCATAATGCGGTTGATACCCTTGCGGGTGAGATGTGGCTCGAACAAGAAACCGGTGAAAATAAAATTTTCTACACAACTGGTCGCCTTACATCAGAGATGGTTATTAAAGTCGCTCAAATGGGTATTCCCGTGCTTCTTTCTCGCTCTGGAGTAACACAAATGGGACTCGACCTCGCGAAACAATTTGGTATTACGACCATCGCTCGCGCTAAAGGTCTACGCTTCCAAGTATTCACTGGTGCAGAAAAAGTTGAGTTTGATGTAAAAGGTGAGCAATAACGCCTTGCTAAATCATCAGATGATATAAACTAACGATACGGACTCACAAAGGATGTGGACGATGGACAATGACCAACTGTGGAATTTTTTGCTCACACCAAGTGGCATTATGCTTTCGATGATCATTACATTTGGTCTCGTTGGGATTTACGCTTACTTAACGGGCCAATTTAAGGATTAAAGCCACAAAAAAAAAAGACCTCATTATGAGGTCTTTTTACTTTTACTTAATTCGCGATCACTCATCCACACTACGTGATTTCAGGTACTCAGCATAAGTGCCTTTGAAATCGATGATCTTACCCTTACGGATTTCGAGAATACGTGTAGCGAGAGAATCAACAAAGACTCGGTCGTGCGATACGAAGAACAGCGTACCTTTGTATTCTTCAAGTGCATTGTTCAATGATTCGATGGATTCCATATCCATGTGGTTGGTTGGCTCATCCATCAGTAGCATATTTGGTTTGTGCATCATTATCTTACCAAGCAGCATACGACCTTGTTCACCACCAGATAGGACTTTTACTGATTTTTTGATGTCGTCTTGACCAAACAACATACGCCCAAGGAAGCCACGAACCACTTGCTCGTCATCCCCTTCTTGACGCCATTGACCCATCCAATCAGTTAGGTTCATGTCTTCGGCAAAGTCGTGGGCGTGGTCTTGAGCATAGTAGCCAATATTTGAGTTTTCAGACCATTTATATTGACCAGTGCGAGGCTCTAGTACACCAGCAAGCGTGTTAAGTAGTGTCGTTTTACCCACACCGTTTTCGCCGATGATGGCAACACGTTCACCGACTTCAAAGATGGCATTGAAGTTAGTAAATAAATCGTTTTCAAAACCCTGACTTAGGTTTTCTATAACCAGAGCGTTACGGAACAGCTCTTTCGATTGCTCAAAACGAATGAATGGGTTTTGGCGACTAGATGCTTTAACTTCGTCAAGTTTGATCTTATCAATTTGCTTAGCACGTGATGTCGCTTGTTTTGCTTTCGATGCGTTGGCAGAGAAACGTGCAACGAAAGTTTGTAGCTCAGCAATTTGTGCTTTCTTTTTTGCGTTGTCGTTAAGTAGACGCTCACGGACTTGAGAAGCTGCAGTCATGTATTCATCGTAGTTACCTGGGTAAATGCGCAGCTCACCGTAATCTAAGTCTGCCATATGGCTACATACTGAATTTAGGAAGTGACGGTCGTGCGAAATAATGATCATGGTGCAGTTACGTGCGTTCAGCGTATCTTCTAACCAGCGAATCGTGTCCATATCCAAGTTGTTGGTTGGCTCATCAAGCAGCATAACGTCTGGGTCTGCGAATAGGACCTGCGCTAAAAGCACACGAAGTTTCCAGCCCGGCGCTACTTCACTCATTAGGCCGAAATGTTGCTCCATCGGGATGCCAACCGCCAGCAAAAGCTCACCTGCTTTTGCTTCTGCCATGTAGCCATCCATCTCAGCAAACTGAACTTCGAGATCCGCGACTTTCATGCCGTCTTCTTCGCTCATTTCTGCTTGAGAGTAAATACGGTCACGCTCTTGCTTCACTTCCCATAGTTCTTTATGGCCCATGATCACGGTATCAATAACTGTAAATTCTTCGTATGCGAACTGGTTCTGATTTAGTTTCGCCACACGTTCATTCGGGTCGTAACTTACATTACCACTGGTTTGCTCAAGCTCACCGCTGAGGATCTTCATAAAGGTTGATTTACCACAACCATTAGCTCCAATTAAGCCGTAGCGATTACCTTCGCCGAACTTAACTGAAATGTTTTCGAATAACGGCTTTGCGCCGAATTGTTGTGTAATATTCGCAGTGGAGATCAAAACCTATACCTTAGTACTTTGGGTGTATTGAGAAAAACCGCGCAACGGTACTTGTTCGAGCTACATACTGCAAGTGTTGTTTTTATTAATTCATTATTTGGCAACGTGACCTAAGCCTTCACGCAGAATGAAGCCGCCTGATCTTTAACTCATTTTTAAATTAAAAAAGGATCAGTATCGTCACTCATCCTTTTCTAGGGTTCATACTGTTGCTTATACGATCTTCTAGCCGATATTCGTTACTTCCAATAACATTTCAGCTTTGTTCGGTAAGTAGATACTAAAAGTGCTGCCTTTCCCCCACTCCGATTCAACCTTAAGCTCACCGCCTGTTTGGCTAAGGGTACTTTGGGAGACAGACAACCCCAACCCAGTTCCATCACGTTTAGTCGTATAAAATGGTGAAAAAATCCGGCTTAGATTTTCTGGCTTAATCCCACAACCCTCGTCGGTCACGTGGATCGCTGCACCTTTTATTTCTCCACCTTCGATCCAGTCTTCGCTCATGACGGTTAACTTACCTTTACCGTTCATCGCATGAATAGCGTTCATTTGTAAGTTGACCAAAATTTGCAGCAAATGGTGACGATTGATCTCGACAGATGTATGCGCTCGCAGATCGGCCACAAACTCAATATCACGCTTCTTAGTCCCTGTTTTTACCAACGTAATGCTTTCATCAATGATAGGGTTAATGTGCTGCCATGTGATCTCATCTTGCACTCCACCCTGACGACTGTATTGCAACAAACTGCGGGTAATATTTCGGATGCGATCAATTTGTGCGTGAATCGCATCAATCTCTTCCTGAACTCGGCTCGCATCCTCACCAAGTTCAAAATGAATCAACTCTATGTTTCCTAGGATTACCGCCGTTGGGTTATTAATTTCATGCGCGATGCCCGCCGTTAGCTCGCCTAATGCCGCGAGTTTTTCGTGCACAACTAATTTATGACGCGTTTGATTAAGTAATTGAATATGCAGCTCAAGCTCATTGGTCTTTTCACGTAGGCTTGCCGTTCGCTCTTGAACCTTGCCTTCAAGCTGTGTAGCAGAGCTTTTTAGCTCACTCTTACGTTGTTCTAACGCATCTAACATGTCATCGAATTGTCTCGCTAATTGAGCGAGCTCATGGTGTTCATCTAAACCCAGTGGGCCAATGCGCTTTTCTTTACCTTGTTGAACTTGCTTAACTACCTTGTGAATACGCTCGATTGGTCTAAACAGCTCTTGTGACCCCCGATAAACAATCACGCCCGATATCAATAGCAGCATCAGAGTAATCACGCTGATTTCAGCAATATTCGTCATGTACGCTTTGACAAAGGGCCACATCAAGTAGCCGGTGTAAAGCATTCCAATCACATTATCGTACTGATCTTTGATTGGCTGGTAAGCCGTGATGTACCACGCGTCATAAACATATGCCCGGTCGACCCACTGCTCACCTTTTGTAAGAACGTGGTTGTAAACGTCGGTACTCACTCGCGTACCGACGGCACGCCCTAGACGGTGGTCACTATCCAACGGCACGTTGGTGCTGACTCGTAAATCGTCTAGGAATACCGTCAACGTTCCGACAGGGCGCAAACGATCATTATCGCTGAGATAAATTAAATCACGGATTTGATCAACCAATACGGTGCTGTTATTCAAGAGCAAGCCGCCATCAAGAAAACCGATTAAGTCGTTGGCTTGGCTATAAACAGGAATAACCGTCCGACTGACTAAACCGCGAGCTTCCACTCTTCCATCAGCGAGAATCGGCACCTCAGAACGTTTAGCCAAGTTGGGGGTAAGCCGTTCTAGTTCTGCTTTATTGAGCACATCAAAAAAGGACTCGCGCTTGGTGAGATCCATAAAACGAAACTTGTTTTCCATCGAGTTAACTCGTTGGAAAGAGAGAAAATCTAACCCGTAGCGTTTTTTTTGCTGGGTCACCCAAACTTGCAGTTGTTCTTGCGGCATCTCTTGATTAATACGAATGCGAAAATCGTAGGAATCGGCAAATGCGCGTACGTAATTTGCCTGCTTTTGCTGCAACAATGTCACACTGTTGTTCGCAACCCCCAATCGCTCTGATACATCAAGCAACGCATTTTGCCATGTGTAATGAATTGACCAGTAAATGGTGATGCCTATTAAGGCAATTAAAGTGAGGAAAATAGGCGCAGAGGTTAAGATCAATAAGCGATAGCGCACCATCGTTTTAAGGCGGTGCGTCCATTTCGACAGCCCTTTGCGCTGCTGGACGCTAGTTGTCATATTCCTCATCCTCAGAATCCCATTCTTTATATTTGCGCTCTAAGGTTTTGCGGGCCACTCCCAATTCACGTGCTGCGGCTGATTTATTGCCTTCATATGAGTTAACAACTTGTTGGATATGGGCCTTTTCGACTTCTTTTAATGTCCAATGGGTTGGGTAACCTTCACCCGTAAACTCTTTACCTTCCTTAAAAGTTGGTAGTTCAGCAGAGTGTGAGACGGTAATCGAAACATTAGGAAAAGACTGCCCACTGTTCAGTTCTCGCCAGTAATGTGCAGGCGGTTTGCCGAGCAAAATACAACGTTCAATCAAGTTTTTGAGCTCACGAATGTTGCCCGGCCAATCGTATTCACTCATTGCTTCCATATCTTCATGCGCCCACTTTGGCGAGGACGTGCCGAGCTCGCGAGTGAGCATATTACTGAAAAAAGGTACTAACTCGAACAAATCCGTTTTACGCTCACGCAGTGGGCATACTTCTATTTTCAACACATTTAAACGGTAATACAGATCGCTACGAAAGTTGCTCTGATTCACTTCGTCTTGTAGGTTTCGGTTGGTCGCAGCGACAATTCGTACGTCAATGCTGATTTCTTTTTCAGATCCAACGGGCCGGATCGTGCGTTGCTCTAACACACGTAGTAATGACGCTTGCATTGCTAACGGCATTTCACCGATTTCATCTAAGAATAAGGTGCCACCATTGGCGACACGGAATAAACCTTCACGAGCTTTCTTCGCTCCCGTAAAAGCCCCAGATGTATGACCAAACAGCTCGCTCTCTAATAACTCTGGCGCAATCGCCCCACAGTTAATTGGCACGAAGGGCCCCGTTCGTCCACTGACTTGATGGAGACCTCTCGCCACCAGCTCTTTACCTGTTCCCGATTCTCCCTCGATCAAAACAGAAGCTCGAGATGGTGCAAACTGGGTTATAAGCTGCTTGAGTTGACGTGTTTTCTCTGAACCTCCGATGATTTCTGACGTGTTATATCGTTGATAGTCACGTTTCATCGCATATTGCATGCGCTCATTCAAGCGACGATCCATACAGCGGCTCACCGCTTTTAACATCTGCTCAAGATTAAAAGGTTTAAGAATAAAATCTGAGGCCCCAAGCTGGAGTGCACGAATGGCGATTTCCAGATCGGCATAACCAGTCATGAAAATCACATCAGCGCGTTTATCGTCATCTTCAAAGGCTTCTTCCCACTCAATCCCTGAACGACCAGGCAAATTAATATCGAGTAAGATTAAATCATAGTGGCGAGAATTACGTAGCAACTCCGCTTCTTCGATACTGCCTGCGGTATCGACATGAGAAAAAAGCTTACCGAGTGCTTTTTTTAAAATGGCTTGCATGCCTAATTCATCATCAACAACCAGTACCGAAAAAGCGTTGTAGTGTTGGTTTGTACTAATATGGGATTGAGTAGACATATTTACCCTAGATGGATTCCGATGGGACAGAGTGTACCAAGTTAAAGCAGAGATACCCTACAAAAAGTGCGACATTTTGTACCAACTCAATTTTTTGTGCAAATAAGTCCATGAATCCGCGCATAAATCGAACATTTTGGCCTTGTAATAGGTTGGCATCTTGTTTGCTATGTAAAAGTATCCAAGTCATCTCAGATATTCGAGTCCCCCTGAGGTAACTTGTGATTTAAGCCCGTAAGATGGCCTAGGACACTTCTTAATCATCATGATGTTAGAAGTCACAAAAATCATAAGAAAGGAACACTTAAAAATGAAAAAAATGGCGCTAACGCTGGCCGCAACGTCAATCACGCTTGTAAGCTACTCTGCATTTTCTGCTCTAGAAGCAGAACACGTTCGCTTAGCAACCACGACCAGCACTTACCACTCTGGACTACTGGATTACCTACTACCACAGTTTGAAAAAGACACAGGCTACAAAGTCGATATCATCGCGGCGGGCACAGGTAAAGCGCTCAAAATGGGCGAAAATGGCGACGTGGATTTAGTCATGACCCACGCACCAAAAGCGGAAGACACATTCGTCGAAAAAGGCTACGGCGTACTTCCACGCAAATTGATGTACAACGATTTCGTGATTGTTGGCCCTAAAGCCGACCCTGCCACCATCAAAGATGAGCAGTCTGTTCTTGATGTATTCAAAGAGTTCGCAAACCAAAATACGACCTTTATCTCTCGCGGTGATGACTCTGGCACACATAAAAAAGAAATGGGCTTTTGGGCACAAACCAAAATCGAACCAAACTTTGGCGGTTACCGTAGCGTAGGTCAAGGTATGGGGCCTACACTAAACATGGCGTCGGAGATGCAAGGCTACACGATGACGGATCGGGGCACTTGGTTGGCTTATCAAAACAAGTTGGATTTAGAGATACTATTCCAAGGTGATGCAATGCTATTTAACCCTTACCAAGTGATTCTTGTGAACCCTGAACGTTACCCGACAATTAACTATCAAGGTGCAAAAGCATTCAGTGACTGGTTGGTTAACCCACGCGGTCAGGAGCTAATCAATCGCTTCCGTCTCAACGGTAAACAACTGTTTGTTGCTAATGCAGAAAGCAAATAACGCAATATGAATCTTGCTGATACAACAGTAGAAGCGCTTCGCTTACTGGTGAATTTTGATGCAAACTTATGGGAGATCGTGGCGGTCTCCTTTAGCGTTTCTATCACGGCGATATCCTTGGTGGTCTTGCCTGCTATTTTGATGTCTTTTGTTCTTGCTTACACAAACTTCCGAGGTAAGTGGTTCTTGCTTTCGATCGTCAATACCCTGCAAGCAATACCAACGGTGGTAATTGGTTTATTGCTGTATATGTTGCTATCAAGAGCAGGTCCTTGGGGTGGATGGCAAATGCTCTTTACGCAAAAAGCAATGATTTTCGGCCAAATGATCATTTGTTTCCCGGTGTTGGTGTCCATGATGCATGGAGCGTTGCAATCTAGTGACCGACGTGCAGTTGAAACCGCGATTACGTTGGGCGTTTCCATTCCTCGCGTTGCAGCGACAATGATTTGGGAAACTCGGTTTCCCCTACTTGCAGCCATTATTGCGGGTTTCTCACGCATCGTGACTGAGGTGGGCTGCTCAATGATGGTTGGGGGTAATATTATGGGTGTGACTCGCAATATTCCGACCGCAATCGCAATGGAAAGTAGCAAAGGCGCCTTTGCAGAAGGAGTAGCGTTAGGGATTGTATTACTATCTTTAGCATTGGCACTAAACTTTTTCTTATCCAGCATGAGAGGCAAAGGCTACCTAAGAACATGACCTCCACAATCGACTCGCTATCAAACCAACGTAAGGCCGTATTATGACGATAAAAATCACTGCCGAGCAATTGTCTATGCGCTTTAAAGAGCGTGTGCTTTTCCACATCCCAGAACTCGCCATCGGGCCAAACGATGCCATTTATCTCAAGGGGGACAATGGTGTGGGCAAAACGACCCTACTTAAAATCCTCGCGGGTCTGCTAAAACCTTCAACAGGTAACGTGGTCGCACCAAAAGATACGTGGCTGAAAAGGCAAACACGCCGCAATGGTCGTGTCGATGTGATTTACCTCCATCAATCTCCGTATTTGTTCGACGGTACCGTTTTTGAGAACGTAGTGTATGGTGTAAAATATCAACAAGACACACCAAAAGATAAGCGAGCTCAAGTTATTAACGCGCTACGCATGGTAGGTTTAGAGACTTTAGCAGATGAGCACATTTCTGTTCTGTCTGGCGGTGAGAAGCAACGCGTTGCAATGGCACGGGCATGGATTTTAAAACCCTCGATTCTATTGATGGATGAACCGAGCGCATCACTAGATAAAGAGTCGATTGAAAGATTAGTCGTCATGGCGAAAGATCTTTTAGATAGAGGATCGAGCATCGTAGTGACAAGCCATCAAGCCAACGCCCTCACCGACCTATGTAAAAAACAGTGGTGGATTAAAGACAAGACTTTGATAGAGTCTCCTCTGTTGTATGTCATACCAAAAGAAACATCCCAAGAGAACGCATATGCTTCAACCAACACAAACTAGTTGGGTCATTTTGGCTGGTGGCCAAGCCAGCCGCATGGGTGGAAAAGACAAAGGTCTGATCGAATTAAATCAAAAACCACTCATCGAACACGTTATTGAACGATTATCGCCACAGACTCCACGTATTCTCATTAATGCAAACCGAAACCAAGAGGCTTACCAAAAGTTTGGTTTTGTGTTCAGCGATCAATTCAAAAATTTTCCTGGTCCTATGGGGGGCATCCACGCAGGCCTGGTCCATGCTGATACCGATTGGGTTGGCTTTGTGCCTTGTGATAGCCCTCAAATCAATACCGATTTAGTTGAACGCTTTTGCCAAGCGGCGAAAGAAGATAGCGATATTTTGGTCGCGCATGATGGCGATCATCAACAGCCAGTGTTCACGCTATACCACAAACGCGTACTACCAAAACTGACGGCATTCCTCGAGCGAGGTGATCGAAAAATCATCTTACTCTACAAAGAATGCAACACCAGTTACGTTGACTTCAGCGATTCACCAAACTGTTTCGTCAACCTAAACACTCCAGAAGAACTGGCACAATTTGGACAACTAGAATCATGAAATACACGTTAAATATTCCTATTCTTGGTTTTGCGGCTTATTCAGGCACTGGTAAAACTACGTTGCTAGAAGCACTACTGCCAACACTCACCGAAGCGGGGTTGCGTATTGGTATGCTGAAGCACGCACACCACAACTTCGATGTCGATCAGCCGGGTAAAGACAGCCACCGCCTTCGCAAAGCTGGCGCATCTCAAATGTTGATTGCATCTCGCAACCGATTTGCGTTAATGACAGAAACGCCAGAAACCGAAGCCGAGTTTGAATACCTACTGACGCGCTTTGATGAAGACCAACTTGATGTGCTCTTGGTTGAGGGCTGCAAAAATATCGCTTTTCCTAAAATCGAACTACATCGCGAAGATGTCGGCAAACCTTGGCTCTACCCTCATGATGAAAACATCATCGCGATTGCTTCAGACAGCGGCCAACTCGATTCTGAACTGCCGCAAATGAGCATCAATGATTTGGATGCCATCGCTCAGTTCATTCTCCAATACGTTCAAGGTGCAAAAGCACCAGCATCAAATGAGAAAGAAAAAGAAGCCGCATGTTGTGACACTCTTTCTCCCGCTTTCCTTTCCGTGCTTCAAGGCCAAGAAAAGATTCTCTCGTTGGTCAATCCCGTTAAAGAAGTCGAAGCATGCAAAATTGAAAATGCCTACGGCCGCGTTCTTGCGGAACATATCGTTTCACCAGTAAACGTACCGCAGTACACCAATTCAGCGATGGATGGTTATGCTATCCGCAGTGATGATGTTGACCGCGATAGCTACCAAATCGTCGCAGAAGTGATGGCTGGCCATGCCTATGATAAAGTTTTAGAAATCGGCCAAGCGGTGAAAATCATGACAGGTGCACCAACACCGATTAACGGTGACACCGTGGTCATGCGTGAACAAGCGACCCAGAAGAGTGACAATGTCACCTTTGATAATGCGAGCATCAAAGTGGGTCAAAACGTGCGTCAAGCGGGTGAAGATCTCGCGATTGGCAGCGAGGTATTTACTGCTGGCACTCGCCTCAGCCCCCCAGAAATGGGCATGATCGCTTCGTTAGGTTTTGACAAAGCAAATGTCTTCCGCAAGTTGAAAGTGGCGGTGTTCTCTACCGGTGACGAAGTGCAAGCGCCGGGGACAGAGCAAAGAGCGAATTCTATTTACGATTCAAACCGTTTTACTATTATAGGTATGCTTGAAAAGCTCGGCTGTGAGATCTTGGATTTCGGTATTCTCGAAGATAATGAACAGCGAATGATTGAGGCGCTAGAAAGCGCTTCAGCGCAAGCGGATGTCGTGATGACTTCTGGTGGTGTCTCTGTGGGTGATGCTGACTACATCAAATTAGCGCTGGATAGGTTAGGCCAAATCGATTTCTGGCGTATCAACATGCGGCCAGGCCGTCCATTGGCATTTGGTCAAATCAATCATAAGCCATTCTTTGGTTTGCCAGGCAACCCGGTGGCAGTAATGGTCTCCTTTATTAACTTTGTTGAACCTGCGCTACGTAAGATGCAAAGTGAACAAAACTGGAAACCACTGAAAGTAAACGCAATTGCTACTGAGAACCTGCGTTCTCGTCAAGGTCGTACTGAATTCAGCCGGGGTATTTATGAATTAGATGAAACCGGACGATTAACGGTTCGAACAACTGGCAAGCAAGGTTCTGGTATCTTGCGCTCAATGAGTGAGGCGAATTGTCTTATCGAGATATCGCCCGCTGTCGATACCGTAAAAATGGGAGAAAGCGTGACAATTATCCCACTTCAAGGCAGAATCTAACTTTTAGTTTGACTAGAAAGTCGTTCGCAAAGGTCAGCATTGCTGACCTTTCGTTTTTAACAAAGCAATCTCGTTTATCACTGTGACTGGAAATCAACACCATTAACCATTGGCATTTTGATGGCCGATTACTCACTCCATATTGTGGTGAGTCACTTGCTTTGGCTAAAGACACTTATAAAATATATTCGAGAGATAACTATGGCTCGCACCATTCTTTACACATACAAAAACGAAGACAAAGAACTGACGTTTTCTTACCAACAGCACCGCAACATTCAGGAAGCCGTCGCTGAAGCTGAAGGGATCGACATTTCTGAATACCTAAAGATGGAACAGCAAATCGAAGCGGTTTCAGACACCAAAGCAGTCCGTAACTACCGCGACAACCACTTCAAAAAGCTTGGCTTTACTAAAATCACTCTCGCTCAAAAAGAAAACTTGGGTGTAGGTAAAAAGAACAAGTAAGTTCAGCTTAACAATCAAAACTAAAAAGCCCTGTCGTGATTCGACAGGGCTTTAAATTTTTGGCGCGATTGAATTTCAGCTCAACGAGTATTTATTTGATATTTAGGAAGGCAGCGCCACGTACACCGCCTGAATCACCGTGTTTTGCCTTGATGATTTTCGGACACTTCGCCACTGACAAAAGATGCTTTGGAATACGTTTTGGCATCTCTTCGTAAATCAACTCAAAGTTAGATAAACCACCACCAAGAACGACAACGTGCGGGTCCGTCGCAGTGAAAATATTCGCAAGACAGATAGCGAGCAGCTCCATAAAGCGCTCAACATGTTCGACGGCGTTTGCTTCACCCTCAGCATTTGCTTTGATGATATCGATCGCTTTTTTCTCTTCACCGTAGTAATGCTCGTACAGAAGCTCGAAGCCACGACCTGATAGGTAACTGTCTAAACAACCTTTTTTGTCACAACCACAGCCTAGTAACGGCGCATTGTCACCAAGATGGAACCAAGCATCGATAGGTAGGCGAGTATGACCCATCTCTCCCGCTACGTGGTTACGACCGGAAAATACTTTACCTTCGTAAACCATGCCGCCACCAAAGCCAGTCCCTAAGATCAACCCAAGTACAGAAGGCTCGTCTTGTAACTCTTCATCCCATGCTTCTGAAAGCGCAAAACAGTTCGCATCATTCTCAATTTTTACGCTGCGACCAATTTTAGCTTCAAGATCAGCCCGCAGTGGTTTGCCTTTTGCTGCAGGCACGTTAACCGTTAGAACGGTCGCGTCATCCGCATCTTCCATGCCTGGCAAGCCAAGACCAATAGTACCTTCGCAACCAAATTCGGCATCGTACTTGTTTACCAATTCTGCAATCGTTTCAACCAATAGAGCATAGTTCTCTGTTGGTGTCGGTACGCGCTCTGTTGCTACACGCTCAAGCTTATCGTTAAATGCACCAAACTCAATCTTAGTGCCACCGACATCAAAGCCGTAATACATGTACTTCTCTCCTAAAAATGCTTAAACGACTCCCAACATTAACTGGAGTCAAAAAGTATAAACTTTTGGCATTATCCATATCTGTACGCCTGCAAACCGTGACCAAATGCAGATTTATCTCCTCATCGAGGCAAGTTGAACAACAAGCCATCAACAAAAGTTCATTCCTTAGAGTCAGCTCTCGGTTTTGATCCATGCTTTGAAACGTTTCAGATGAGGCCGATTAGGGTCGGTTTTAACACGGGTTTTGGTCAACATGTACGTTTCACGAAAGGCTTCAAACCACAGCTGGAGGCATTCTGAAGCTTTATGCTCACCAGCTAACTTTAGAACTAAGGTTGCGACTTCTGCGGTGGAAAGGTGTTGCTCGTTATCAGAGCGACGCATGATGTATTCTGACAAAGATTCCGGCTCGATAGATAAGACAGGCAATGATTGCAAGAACTCTGAACAGCGAAAAATCTTTCTTGCTTCACGCCAACTGCCATCAATGAAAATCAATAGCCATTTCTTATCCTGGTTTTGGTGTTTTTGTAAACGCTCGAAGTTTAAATCGTCAACTAAACGAGACGAGTCATCAACATAATCAGCCGGGAATACAACCACAGGTTGGAAACTATCATCGCCTAATAATGCGATCATTTCTTGTGAGGGTTCTGTGCGGTTCCATTGATACACATACGTTTCTTGAATCGTATCAGCTATCAAGCGGCCCGTGTTACTTGGCTTAAACACTTCATTTTCAGACACTATCAACATGCACGCTATATTTGATTCAATGTTGGGCTGTAATTCACACAGACAATGTTGCTCAGAAACCTGACAATATTGACATCGAACCACTTTACACCCTCGTGCATTAAAAGGTTTCGTTGAGATAGATTGTCGATACTGAAGTAAGCGATGGAAAGCGTGAATTCTCATGAGTAGTAATGCCACGTAAAAAATAGAACGCGATTCTACTGGGATAATGCGTTAGCCTCAAGGTAAGGTCTCAACGCCCCTCGTTTAATTCTGAAAGCATTTAACGAAATACTCGGTCTATGGCAAAGTAAAGAAAAAAGGAAATTCTCAATGACAGAAACGATGTTTGACGACCCATCATGGATAAGGCTAGGTTTTTTTATTGGGGTATTGCTGCTTTGTACCTTTTGGGAAAATGCGCTACCACGGAAAAATCTTAGCGTGTCACGGATTTTTCGTTGGGCTAACAACCTTTCTCTTGTGGCTCTCAATAGTATTATTATCGCCGTTGTGATGCCGATTGCTGCATTTCAATCAGCCATAATTACAAATGAGAACCAGTGGGGATTGTTTCACTTACTTTCCCTACCGAGTTGGCTGAATATCATCTTGTCGGTATTATTTCTCGATTGCATCATTTACCTTCAGCATATTGTTTTCCACAAAATAAAACCGCTTTGGAAGCTCCATCGTATGCATCACGCCGATTTAGATATTGATGTCACTACTGGTGCACGCTTTCATCCCATTGAAATACTTTTATCGATGGTAGTCAAAATAGGAGCTGTTTTTGCTTTAGGCGTCTCCCCGCTGGCAATCGTGGTGTTTGAAATAGTACTAAACGCCAGTGCCATGTTTAATCATAGCAATGCGAAATTGCCACTTCCTGTTGATGCATGGTTGAGGAAGCTCGTTGTTACGCCAGATATGCACCGCGTACACCACTCTGTGATTGCCAAAGAAACTCATTCCAACTTTGGTTTCTTTCTTTCGGTATGGGACCGCTGGTTTGGCACCTATCGGGCACAACCAGAATTAGGTCATGATGGCGTAGTGATTGGAATTCCGGAAATACGAGATAAGCAAGAACAAAGGCTTGATAAACTGCTCACTCAACCCTTTCGCTATCGTGAACAGCGACAGAGTGAAAAGGAATCAAGCAGAGTGGAGAAATAAGGATAAGTAACCAGTACAGTTGGTGTTCCAGCTTTGGGAAGCTCATCCGTATTATTCTAACCCTCGCTCAATTGGCGCTTTTTGTTCAACTGAGTGACACCAATAAGTAATCCAATGCTTCCCAGTACAACACAAATTAATGCATTTATGTTTAATTCTTGTTCCGTTTCAAGCGAGGTATATACAAAAACAAGACTAAAAAAGAGAGTACCAAAACTTAACCCTGTTAATGCACTCAAGGCGGCGAAACTGGCCAAGTCTTTAAAGTTGTTCATAACGAATCCCTGTTAATAATCCTTAATTTATATAAATGAGCACTAAAAGTTAACGAAATATCTGGCGTGACTGTTGGTGCTTACGTGCGCTCCATAGCCAAATGGAGACACCGATCGAGAAGCCCAAAAACAGTGTTTTCATTTGCAAAGCGGTATTGTTATCTAAAACTTCCAATGTGTATTGCGCATGAGAACTGAAAATAACATTGGTCACTAGGAGTAATAGCATTAAGACCAGTCCTACTCTACGATGCCTGATAAGAAGGTAAGCTGCCAACAAATCCAAAATGCCCAATACACTCCAATAGATATTTAACCAACGCGGGGCAAAATCATACGGTAAAAAACCATCGACAACGTTGTCATAAATATGAGCCACACCACCGATTGTTAAAAAAAGGCATAAGAGAAACACTACGAATTTATCCATCTTCGTTTCCTTATTTTAATTAATGGCGAAGAGCATATAGAACTAATCAACCAATTTATAATCTTGTCGCCATTTTTGAGAGCAATCATGCCTTTATGTCGACAATCACAAGGTCTCTGTCGTTTTATTAACACAGAACACCCTGCGCCGCTTAAATCATCAAAGAAGAAAAATGAAGACTATACGCCTCGCTTTATCAATAGTTAAGTACAGATTACATTTTATGTTTAATGCAACTGGTTTTTTATATAACATCGCTTGTTAATGCCCTGCGAGCTGCTCAACTAGTGAATATATTGCGCTGACAGCGTGAATCTGTGAGAGTGAAAAAACGTATTTTTTTGCGTTACTATTGGGAGTGAGTCAGCTTTGTGATGCTTCCATTACAGAAGTGGAACAAACCATAATTTTCAATGCATAGATTGCTTGTGGCATGAATACTACAGTTATGAACCATAAAGATGAAGACGGATGATTTGCATCGTATATATTTTCCTTTGATACTAAGTGCTCTATTAACAGCCTGCTCGTCAGGACCTGACTTTAGTGAACGAGATCAAATGATAACGCCAACTCACCAACTATTGTCCGATAATCCAGATTTATTCCAATTTTACAATGAGTGGCATGGCACGCCCTATCGCCTTGGTGGCACTCAAAAATCTGGTATTGATTGCTCCGCATTTGTTCAAAAGGCCTTTATCGAGGCTTATCAATACTCATTACCGAGGACAACAAGGCAGCAATCAAAGCAAGGTGTTGAATTGAGCTGGACAGACGCTAAGCAAGGTGATTTGGTTTTTTTTAAGACAAGACGAACGATATATCATGTTGGAATCTACTTAGGTAATAAGCAGTTTATGCATGCCTCAACGTCTAAAGGTGTGATTATTTCGAGAATAGATAACCCTTATTGGGCCTCTAAGTTCTGGCAAATAAGAAGAGTGACATTGTAACTCTTCTTATTTGATCGACGAGAAATAGTTTTGTTTTAAGCTGTTTTAATCCAATAAAGATCGGTCGTACGTTGCCACAGCGGTATCAAACAGATTTTTTACCAAAGAGATATACTCATCTAAGAATGCAATCTGCTCGTTAGTTGCTTTTTTATTCCAAACACCAGCAAGGACTTCGCCAAGGTCTTCAACTACCGCATCGGCTTCTTTCAGTAATTTAAAGCGTACGCTTGAGTGAAGCTCTGGGTTCTGTTCAAAAAGAGCCATGATGTTCGAAGCTACCATGTCGGTTACTACATCTTCGATGCTTTCAGTTCCAATATCGCCAATTTCAGTCGTAAAAATATCTAGATTTAGCGACAAGTGCTCGATAAGAGCGAGATATCCATCGGTTTCTACAACCACTGTTTTTCTCCGTTTATTGCAAGCCTTCGAAGCTGAAAGCGAAATAGTTTCAATAGTAAGACATGCCGAGAAAATTTCATTAACTTATTTCATATTAATAAACATTCACAAACTAAGTGGATGATTTTCGACCTGGTATGCGTTCATTCAAAAAATTGAAAGCACGGAATGTGTAGTGAAACCGTCTGTTATTCAGTCGCTTTCATGCGCGCAGGTTTGATTACGACCATTTTCTTTGGCACGATACAAAGCAGCATCGGCATTCTCAAGCCATTGAGTATGAGTTTCAAAATAAGGTTTATATTCGCAAACACCAATACTTATCGTGTAATTAATCAAAAAATCTTCCACTTTCACGATCTCTTGCTCAATTCTTCTACGTAAACGTTCGGCAAAGTAGCAAGCTTGCTCTTGGTTCGTATGGGGAAGCAGCACCGTAAACTCTTCACCGCCAAAACGGCCACATACGTCGCTGCTCCTTGCTGTTTTTCTCAACAAAGAAGACGTGCGACGAATAACTTCGTCTCCAGTCGGGTGGCCATAAGTGTCATTGACCTTTTTAAAATGGTCGATATCGAAAATGACTAGTGAGCATCGCGAGTCGATTACTTTTAATTGAGCGAACTCTTCTTTTAAGGATTGCTCCCAGTAAGCACGATTAAATAAACCTGTTAAACCGTCTTTGCGACTGATTTCTGACAAATGTTGATTTGTTTCTTTTAAGTGAATACGGCTTCTCGCTGTTTCGGAAACATCATTTATTTGTATCGCGATATGACTCACCTCCCCAGAAAGCGCCCTTAAAGGGGTAATAACGATGTCTTGATACATGAACTCTATGCTGTTTGAAACCGGAGAAAAGTTGTTAAATTTAAAAAGGTAACGTCGGTTTTCCCAACTAGAAAATGAACGAGTTTCGAGATCGGCGGCGGTTTTAATTTTGGTTTCTAGCCAAGCTCTAGGTAACTCTTCAAAATGGTCAAATAGACTTTCACCGAGAATATCTCGAGACAATACCCCACTGTATGACTGCATAAAACTGTTCCACACACAGACTTTATGCTCTTGGTCGAGTACGATCAGTCCTGAGTCCATTGTATCTAAAATTTGTGTAACCCAATGAAAGTCGGCTATGTCCAACGCAATATCGGACATTATATTAGCTCCATGATTTCATAGATAATTTCTACAGATGGCTTGTCAATTAAAAACAGAACCTCGCACTCAAAATCAAGTGCTTCTGCCATATAGGTATATTCGATAGTAAAGAGCTCGCCTGACTTACCTTGGTCTTCATTATATGGAGTTAATGTGTCAATGATGTTTGGCTGGCGAAGTGAGAATTGCTTATCAAGTTGACTGCCCAGTGAAGTGAGAAAAGAAGAAACCAAGAGATTAGAGACGTTCAGAATAATTTCATTATGTGGCGTAAACTCCAAACGATAACCTAACTTTTCACCGATTTGATTGATGTCTTTACCTCGAAGGCAAACTAACGCTTCTCCGTGAATCCCACCGCCGACAAAACGTTGAGCGACGGCAACCGAACCATCTCGGCCAATCACATCCACCAACATCATATGAAGTTCCCCATAAGATAAAGGGCCTACATGGGGAACAGGCAACTGAATGAACTCTTGTAAATGGTCAGCCATAATTGCTGCGCCTTTACCGAGCGATATATTAGCAACCTCTCGAAACTTTGCTAACGAAGAGATCTCTTCTCGTGATTGAGTCTCTAAGCTAAGAGTAACGATGGGTTTAAATGCGTAATGGAGCCCAAGCTGCTCATAAAGCGGTATCACCTGCTCTTCTGACAAGGGCTTAGCAATAAAATCGAGCGCACCCAGATCAATACAACGTTGTTTCGCTTCTTTTTGAACATCGCCGGAAATGATGACTATTTTAGTGGGATAACTGCTGACAGGTAGCGACTCTAAAACCTCAAACCCATCCATCATAGGCATCGTCAAATCGAGGAACAAAATATCAATATTTTGCTCTGCGAGAATATTAAGCGCCTCATGCCCGTCTTGAGCTTCAAGAAGGTGCAATGATGTATCTTGTACAATGGAGCGAGCGATCAGCTTTCTTGCAACCGCCGAGTCATCACATATAAGTATTTTCATGTCACCATGGAACTAATGTCAAAAAAATAATAATACCTGTTGTATACGTGCAGCTCCATATGCTAAGTCGATAAATCATAGGCTTATAAGCGATTTGATTCACATTTATATAAATTGACTAGCAAAATAAAAACTTTCTTGCCCAAGTATGCTCAACTTAGCGTCAACACTTCGCTATTTATCCTAAACTATTGGTGGTCAAATAGATTCGCGAGGTTTTGTATGTGGCAAGCAATATCGCAACAGCTTTCTGATACGTTGTTATTCGAATATCAAATCGCCGAAAAAGTAAGGCTGTCTGGTGGAGATATCAGTGAAAGCTATATGATCAATGACGGTGAACAACGGTATTTCGTAAAAATTAACGACCGTGAGTTCTTATCTAAATTTGAAGTTGAAGCAGAAAGTCTGCACTTGTTACGAGAAACGTCCACTCTTTTTGTCCCAGAGGTTGTTCTAGTTGGTAAAACCAAGAATAACTCTTTTCTTATCCTTAATTATCTCCCTACTAAACCACTAGAAGATGTCAAAAGTAGCTTCGCATTCGGGCAACAACTGGCGCAACTCCATCAATGGGGAGAGCAAAAAGAGTTTGGGTTTGATACCGATAACTATCTTGGCTCGACCCTACAACCAAACAAATGGCATAAAAAATGGTGCGTGTTCTTTGCTGAGCAGCGAATTGGTTGGCAGTTACAACTACTCAAAGAGAAAGGCGTTACCCTAATTGATATCGAAGAGTTTATTGACGTCGTGAAACAGCTTTTGGCAAATCATAACCCTGCCCCCTCATTACTACATGGTGATTTATGGAATGGTAATGCGGCATTAACGGCTTTCGGTCCTATTTGTTATGACCCTGCTTGTTATTGGGGCGATAGAGAGTGTGACATCGCAATGACGGAACTTTTTGGCGGATTCAATACTGCATTTTATCAAGGTTATGAGTCTGTTATGCCACTATTGCCAGGTTATCAAGACCGTAAAGACATCTACAATCTTTATCATATTCTTAATCATTGTAATTTATTTGGAGGCCATTACTTGGAACAAGCACAACAGACGATCAATAAAATTATTTCTTACTGATTTGGAAGGCATTAATCATTTCAAAATGTAAAATATCGAGGCATATCACTCCGGATATTGACCCCAAGTTCAAGGTTGAGTTTGGGGTCAAGTTTTGTACTTATTTCGACTCAATTAGCAACAACTCCACCTAATATCAAAGAAGACTTAACTTTAGATTGTGCCTCTTTCCTTGTAGGCAAAGTAAGTCTAGGGCTGTACTTCTATAACAAGTTTGCCAAGCCCTGCGAGACTAGGAGTTGTTGCATGAAAAATTATACTGAAAGACATGTGAAGTGTCCGCACTGTGGGCATTCGATCGGCATCACATTAGATGCGAGTAATGGTGATCAAGAGTTTTATGATGATTGCCCAGCATGTTGCCACGCAATCCACTTAAACTTGCGTGTAGATGAACTACAAGAGAAGATTGAATTGTTTATTGATGATAATTACGAATAAAAACTCAAATACAACCAAAATAAAAATGACAGAAAATTAAATTCGAAAAAGGAGCGATATAGCTCCTTTTTCATATTCTAACGTTATTTCGCAGCCAGAACTCGCTCAACCGTATCAACTATAGCTTGAGTCTGTGGATCAAATTCAATGTTAACGCGCTCTCCCACATTTCTCATGCCAAATAATGTTCTTTGTAGCGTTTCTGGAATCAAGTGTACCGAGAAGCGGCGCTCCTCGACTTCACCAATCGTGAGTGAACATCCATCCAGACCAATGTAGCCTTTGGCGAGTACATACTTCATTGCATCTTGCGGTAGTTTAAACCAAATCGTGCGGTTATTTGGCGTATCGACAATGTCAACAATATCCGCCATCAAACTAATATGGCCCGACATATTGTGGCCACCAATTTCATCACCAAATTTTGCTGCGCGCTCGATGTTAACGCTGTCACCTTCCACCAAAGCCCCTAAATTGGTTAATGCTAACGTCGCTTGCATCAAATCAAAGTGGATGAGGTTTCCCACTATTTGGGTTACGGTTAAGCAACAGCCATTGTGTGCAACTGATGCGCCAATCTCTAGTCCCTCACTCAGTTTGCCATTTAACTCGACTACGTGCGTTTGAAAGCGCTCTTTCCTATCAATCTGGACAACCTTAGCCGTACCTTGAACTATTCCTGTAAACATTATTTTTTACCTATTAATATAAACGTATCATGAACTAAGCAAACGTTTATTCAGTGTTCTTCACTATTCGCTGTCTAACTATAGAATATAGACATACAATTGTTTATCATTCGCGCGGAGTTTCTCCGAGGCATTTTTTCACCTTATAGTGATTAAAATCAACCATCAGATCAGTGCATCACATCTTTTGTCTTCGAGCACTCCTTTCTTTTAACTTATTGTTCCGCTCTGGAGTATTTTCGTGCATCGCTATAAAGAAGAAGCATCAAGTCTTATAAAACTGGCGACTCCTGTATTGATCGCTTCTGTCGCTCAGACAGGCATGGGGTTTGTCGATACCATTATGGCTGGTGGCGTAGGTGCCACAGATATGGCTGCGGTTTCTATCGCTTCAAGCATTTGGCTACCCTCCATCTTATTTGGTGTGGGTTTATTAATGGCATTGATACCAGTCGTTGCGCAGCTAAATGGTTCCGGTCGTCGAGCAAAAATCCCATTTGAAATACAGCAAGGAATTGTTTTAGCGCTGTTGATCAGTATTCCGATTATTGTTGTCCTGCTTCAAACCCAATTTATTCTCGGGTTCATGGCCGTCGAAACGCTCATGGCAGAGAAAACGGTGGGTTACATATATGCCGTCATTTTAGCCGTTCCAGCGTTTTTGCTCTTCCAAGCCTTAAGAAGCTTTACGGACGGTATGTCATTAACTAAACCAGCGATGGTCATTGGCTTTATCGGCTTGTTACTCAACATTCCTCTCAACTGGATTTTCGTCTACGGAAAGTTTGGTGCGCCAGAACTAGGTGGCGTTGGTTGCGGTGTTGCAACAACTATCGTTTATTGGGTAATGCTTGCGCTGCTTCTTATGTATGTCATCACGTCAGAACGTTTAAAGAGTATCAACCTTTTTGGTGAATGGCACCGCCCACAGTGGAAGGCGCAAGTTCGACTTTTTAAACTTGGTTTCCCTGTTGCTGCGGCACTGTTCTTTGAAGTGACGCTATTCGCTGTTGTTGCACTCTTAGTGTCACCATTAGGTCCGATTATCGTTGCCGCTCATCAGGTCGCGATAAACTTCTCCTCTTTGGTGTTTATGCTGCCGATGAGTATTGGTGCTGCGGTTAGTATTCGAGTTGGTCACCGACTTGGCGAAGAAAACGTAGACGGTGCACGTGTTGCATCTCGAGTGGGAATCATGGTCGGTTTAAGTTTATCTGTACTAACAGCTGTGTTAACCGTGTTATCTCGAGAACTGATCGCCGAACTCTACACCAACAACCCCGAAGTCATTACGCTTGCCATGCAGTTGTTACTGTTTGCAGCGGTTTATCAATGTACCGATGCCTTTCAGGTGATCGCAGCAGGTGCGCTACGCGGTTATAAAGACATGCGTGCCATCTTTAACCGTACATTCATTGCCTACTGGGTCTTTGGTTTGCCTATGGGTTATATCCTTGGTCGAACGGACTGGATAGTTGACCCAATGGGCGCACAAGGTTTTTGGCTTGGTATTATTATCGGTCTGTCTTCCGCAGCGATAATGCTAGGAATAAGGATGCGTTGGATGCACCGTCAAGATCCAGAAATACAGTTAAATTTTTCCGTTCAATAAAAGATGATTTAAGGTACAAGGTTTAAGCTCCTTGAGATTATTTCAATATAAAAGCCAGCAAATGCTGGCTTTTTTGATCGAATAACAGTGATACGGGTATACTTTTTTACACAGATAAAGATAGAGAAGTAAAAAAGGATTTTTGTGCGACTCATTTTATTATTCTCAACATTCCTTATTGGCAGCTGTAGCAACTGGTTTAACTCAGAAAATGCCGTGTTTGATAAATATCACCATCGTTTAGCCAATGTGTTGGATTCTCCAACCATTCCAATGGCAGGACAGCCGGCAATTACCATCCCTTCAAAGCGCGCGTTATTCGAGCCACTTCCAAGGTTATCAATAGGTCTGTTAGAGAGTTATCAGCTACGCCAATGTGGCCTATTCAATCTACTAGCAGAAAAAAATTCACAACTTGGCAAAGTTCAGGACGCGTTTCACGACTTTGATTATCAGACTTCGCTATTAAGAACACTGAATACCTGCCTAACGGACTTTAATCTTAGTAATGACGAGCGCGTTATTCTGGAAGAGCTGTATTCAAAAAAGTGGCAACATTTCGATACGCACCTCGATAACGTATTACTTAGTAGTGATGCAATGCGAAAGCAATTAACGGCTTCTGATTGGTTATCAGTCGAAAACGTAAGTGATGTAGCACACATCAGTGATGCGTTTAGCCTTTTCAGCGAAATGTACGACGTGCCTCTTCAAACGATTTCCCGCCTACCCGATGTCGCACTTATTCAGTATCAGGAAGAGATCGAAAAATCTCGCTTGCTGGGTCGCCTTTATTATTCAATGGTCAACGCCTCTCATTGGTTGAATGTCACGACACAATTGCTCGAACAAAACCAAAGTAATGTGCAGTGTGGGGAGAACCGTGACACTACTCAGTTTCGTTATTTAAACAATGTTTTTAACTCAATTTACGTTGAAGAAGTACAACCTTACTTGGCTTACTTAGACAGTACTTACCAGCAAATCAGCAGCGGTATTCAACTGGTCGAGTGGCGAATGCAACTTCATGGACATCCATATGGAATAACAGACGCACATAAAGCTTTTAGAACACAGATCCTAAAACATGTTCAGTTCTGGCAAGCTCTCTTCAAGCGGTGTGGTGTAACTGTTGGCGGTCGGTCTACTCTTTAACGCGCTCGCGCAAGAACCTTGCAAAACGAGGCTTGCCAGTGTGAGTAAAACCGTTATATCTAAAAGTCACCGTTGCCCCAATTTTTGGTGGCTTACGACGAACTTCGTCGGTGAGCCCACTACCTATATAAAACTCTGTTCCATCTGATAAACGCACTAATAATGCCCCTACCATACCTAACAACCGCCCTGTTCCCGGTTTATGGCCAATCACCAAAGCTTCATCATCGGCGTATCGCTTTAATTTTAGCAAATCACTACCACGGCCAGCTTGGTATCGACTGGAAACCTTACGTAACATTACTCCTTCGCCATCGGATATCGATATCTTATCTAACTGATTAAACAAGTGAGTTTCATTTTTAATCGTTCTGTGTTCAACATATTTGATGTGGGGCTCATCAAGCTCAAACACTAAGTCCTTAATATTGTAATAGCGTTTACGGTAATCTCCTGCGGAATACGGCATATCAAAAATCATAAAGTCGATTGTTCGCCAAGCAGACTCGACCGGTGTTTTATCGAGTACGGTTTGTTGTACCAGATGAAAGTTACCTCGGCCAGCCCAAAGCTCACCATCTAACGGGTAGTCTGGCAAAGACTCAATAAACCACTTTGGTGCATATATCCTATTTCCGTTTCGAGTCACAAAGTGATGACCAGTCCAATAAGCGCGTATGCCGTCCAGTTTTTCGCTGTACCAGTACTCAGAGACATCAATTCCATCTTGATACGTCTGAGCCAATGAAACCTGTGGAATGAGAGATGTATCAGCCTGAGACTGAGCAGACGCCGTCAGGACAGCAAGCGCGATCAAAGTCATTTTCAATGGCATAAGGAAACCTTATTCAAAAAACTTTATTGAAACGCAACTGCCCTCGATGACCTATTTGTCATTATTTATTATTCGACTCAGCACAATAACATAAGTCATCAGTTACAAAGAAAATCATAAAATTTAGACAAGATGTACATTTGTTCTGAAAACCATCCTAAGCAACGTCGAAATGAATCTGTAACGCGTCCAGTTTTCTGGTTTTTATGAGATTAATGTCTTATAAAATCATCCATGGACGACCTTAACGTTGAGCTTTCTATCCAAAGTCGGATTTGCTCACAGCTACGTACTTAATAAGTAAGTTCTACTTTGGGATCGTCATGATTCTTTCATTCATGAAAGACATTGGTGGTGAATGGTGGCGGGGACAGTGACTTTTTAATTCTGCCATTGGCGACGCATTTTCTCTATGGTCGCTGGTGGTACATCATGAACGCTCTTATATTCTTCGCGACACACTCTGATTTCCACTTCAATCGCCTTTTTGCTGCAGTAATCTAGGTAACGTTGCATTTCCCAACGACATACAAATGTATTGCTTACGATGACCACTTTGTTCTTGTTGAGCCATTTTCGAGTTTGTTGAAAACACCACTCATGCGCTTGAGGCAATTGAACCGGATTGAAGTGGTACTCTCCGCTCTCATCCTCAAAAAACATATCAGCTTCAAAGTGCTTAGCGTCCAATTCTTTCATTAATTGTTTTGCTAAGGTTGTTTTACCAGAGCCGGGAAGGCCTCGAATGAGGATCAGTTTAGCGATAGACATATGTTCATCTGAAATTGGGGTAATTAAGGTAAATGGGATTTCTTAAAAAGAAAAGTAAAAAAATGCCGAGCGCATTACGCTCGGCATTACACTTAAAGAATAAGTCTTGCCGTGTTATTTATAAGCTGAAAGCTCAGTTCTTAGACCTTTAACCAAGCTTACACACATCACCAACAGCACAAAAGTGAACGGTAGTCCTGTGGTGACAACACCCGACTGCAATGCTTGCAAGGCTTCTTTACCGCCAATCCAAAGCATTACTGCAGCAATAGCACCTTCGATACACGCCCAGAAAATACGTTGTGGTATTGGTGCATCAATCTTACCACCAGCGGTAATACTGTCGATAACGAGTGAACCAGAGTCCGAGGATGTGATAAAGAAAACCAAAATTAACACAATTGATAGAATCGAGATCACCGAGCTGTATGGAAGCACATCGTATACATGGAACAACGTCAATGAAATATCAGTAAGACCATTCGCACCCAACTCACCGACATTATTCACAACTTGGTCAAGCGCAATACCACCAAATACAGACATCCAGATAAGAGTGACTATCGTTGGAACTACAATCACTGCAAATAAGAACTGTCGAACGGTACGCCCTTTAGATACGCGGGCGATAAACATACCGACAAATGGTGACCAAGAAACCCACCAAGCCCAGTAGAACACTGTCCAACCGTGCATCCAGGTTTCATCTTCGCGGCCATGAGGGTTACTCAGCGGAATAATATTTTCGATGTAAGCCATAGTCGTATCACGCAGAGAAACCAATGCCGTATCGGAACTAATAAAGATAATGAAAACAAGTAACGCGAAAGCCACCACCATGTTGACATTACTTAATAGCTTGACACCGCCATCGATACCGCGAATCACAGATAGCACCGCGATAAAGGTAACAAAGGTAATCACAATCATTTGTGTACCAATACCACCTTCTAGGCCAAACACATGATTAATACCACTGGTTGCTTGTTGAGCACCTAAACCAAGCGAAGTAGCAAGACCAAAAAGAGTTGATAAAACGGCAAGGATATCGATCACATGTCCTAACCAACCCCATGCACGGTCACCAAAAATTGGGTAAAACGCCGATCGTAACGAAAGTGGTAAACCTTTGTTAAAGGCAAAAAATGCGAGTGCTAAGGCAACAAGTGCGTAAATACTCCAACCATGAACACCCCAGTGGAACATGGTGGCCCCCATCGCAAGAGATTTCGCTTCTTCCGAATATGGTACGGCATTTAATGGCATTCCCCACCAGTCGGTAAAGTATGCGGTTGGCTCAGCTACACTCCAGAAGAGAAGGCCGATCCCCATACCTGCGGCAAAAAGCATCGACAACCAAGAAACAGTTGAGTGGTCCGGTGTTGCTTCTTTACCACCTAGGCGTATCTTACCTAGCGGAGAAAAAAGTAGAACAACAGCGAACAATAAGAAGAAGTTAGTCGACCACATAAAAAACGCATCAAACTGTTCGATAATTCCGTTTTTAAGGCCGTTTAATACGTCACGAGCCGTGCTTGGCTCGACAAGAAGAAGTGAAATGAGACAGAAAGCTATGAGACCTGCACTGATACCAAAGACGGGGTTATGTATATCGAATCCCCACTTTTGAACGTTATCTTGTCCAACCTGATAGTCTGTTGTGTCAATACTATATTTTTTAAATGCATTATCCATAAATACAAATTTAACGTTAATTTGAAACGCTCCTCAATTGAGAAGAACTCCAATACCGCCCTCCATTAATTTGAACTCTAAAGTTTTAAAGCGGACGAATACTAGCAACAATCACAGTATTTTGCAAAAGCATCATATTTATTGCATTTTCAAGACAAATGGAGACATAGATACACAAAGCAATCAAACACAGAAACTACGACGTCTAATGATTCTCTCATTACCTGTAAAATTAATAAAAACGAAGATGACTTGCACTCAAATCTAGCTCAAACGCCCATTTTTTATCGGTATTCAGTAAGCGAACGTTAATGTTTAGCGAAACGCTTCGTGGCAATGCATTGGTCGAGCCTATCAGGCATCATGATAATGGAAGTCGTAGGCATTTTAAGACTAATCAATCAATAGGTTAGATTCGACTGTTGTTTCTCTGAGTTACAGACAAAAAAACACCAGCGTGTTGCCAGTGTTTTTTCAAATAGACTTGCGAAAGAGGGTGCTTATAGGAAGTGCAGTGTCGCGTTTAGAGAGAATGTACCTATGTCCTCTTTGTCAGCGGTGTAGTTGGTATAACTTGCACCAACAGACATCGGGCCAAAGACGAAGTATTCTGCACCTACACCATACATTAGATCGAAATCGTCATCGTTTTGACCACCTTTCACTTCTTTATCCCACTGGTGGAGGCCACCTTTCGCATAAATATGTAGTGGACCGAAATCGATACTAGGTTTAAGTGCTGCATAGTAAGACGTCAACTTAGTGTCTTGACCATTTACGTTAAATTCACCATGTTGAGTGACACCAGCTTCAATACCGATGAGAGGCAGAATACCAGTACCAACATGTACAGAGTAAGACGTATCAGTCTCACCTTTGTAGTCAGACTGACCAACGGTTGCACCACCGTAAACCCAAGAATCTGCCATTGCCGCAGAAGATGCGCCAAGTAACGCCACTGCTAATAGAGTTTTTTTCATCATCTACCTTTATTTACTCTTTATTATTACCAACGCCTGCTTTATTCAGCCGTTGGTATTACAAATATAAGAGAGGCGAATTATTGCCTCCCAAGCACTAGAAATACGCTTAATATGTTACTAGCAATTACTGTACCAGCCGATCATCAACCGTTTAAAACACACTATGCGTCATTGTACATATTGATTAACAAGCATCAATCGCGTTTTTGATTCGTTTATCAGAAACCGGATAAGGCGTACCTAACTGTTGAGCGAAATAGCTCACTCTCAGCTCCTCGATCATCCAACGCACTTCTTTAACGTTCTCCGGTATAGCCATACCTTTCGGTATTTTGTTCAGCAACTCTTTATAGTCATTCATTACCGATTCAATCTTTAGCATGTGCAACCGGTCTTTGTTTGGATCGATTGGTAACTTCTCCATACGACGCTCAATCGCACGCATATAGCGAAGGATATCTGGAAGACGTTTCCAGCCACACTCTGTCGCAAAGCCCTTGAAAATCAAGCTTTCAATTTGTGCCTTAATATCAGAGAGTGCAAACGCCATGGTGAAATCAATTTTCCCTTTCAATTTCTTATTAATGTTAAAGGCAGTCGTAAGAATGATTTCCACTTGCTTGGCAATGTCCACCACCGTATCACCCAATTCAGCACGAACGTGTTCTTTCAGCGTTTCAAACTTTTCTGGTTCCCAAACTAAACCGCCCTGCTCTTCGATCAATTTATCAACGCCACACGCGATACAATCATCAATGAGATCAAGTACCTTACCATAAGGGTTGAAGTACAGACCGAGCTTAGATTTATTTGGTAAGTTGGCATGCAAATATTTGATTGGCGACGGGACATTCAACAAGATTAAACGTCGCTGACCTGCCCGCATAGCAGACACTTGCTCATGTTCCGTTTCGTACAGTTTGATCGCTACGCTATCTTTCGCATCCACCAGAGCAGGATACGCTTTTACCTCGTAACCACCGCGCTTTTGCTGGTACACCTTTGGCAGTTCGCCAAAGCTCCATGTGTGCAAACCTTGTTGTTCAATATCATCATCCGCGACTTTAGAAAGTGTTTCCTGAACTTTCTCTTTCAAGCTTTCTTTCAATTCATGAAGATCTTTGTTTTCCTTCAATTTACGGTTTCGATGATCCACCGCGCGGAAGGTGACTTTTAAGTGCTCTGGCACCTGCTCCATGTTCCAATCTTCACGCCGTATTTCGGCACCAGTCATACGTCGGAGTTCTTTCTCAAGGGAGTCAAGCAGCGGCGCTTCCATTGGTGTAACACGCGCTAAAAATGCGTCCGCATAATTTGGTGCTGGCACAAAGTTCTTACGGAGTGTCTTCGGCAGCGATTTAATCAAGCTTACTACAAGCTCATGACGCAACCCCGGAATCTGCCAGTCAAAGCCCGCTGGTTCCACTTGGTTTAAGATGGGGAGCGGCACATGCACTGTGACGCCGTCACTATCATCGCCGGGTTCAAATTGGTAACTCAACTTGAGCTTCAAACCATTTTGATGCCAGAAGTTCGGGTAATCCAAGTCGGTGACATGGCTGGCGTCGCCCTTGAACAACATCTCCTTTTCAAAGTTAAGCAGTTCAGGATTTTCTTTTGATGCCTTTTTCCACCACGTATCGAAGTGCTTACCAGACACCACTTCGGTACCAACACGTTGGTCATAGAAATCAAACAGCTCATCGTCATCCACCAAAATGTCACGACGACGGGATTTGTGCTCAAGCTCTTCGACTTCTTCAAGTAACTTACGGTTTTGCTTGAAGAATGCGTGTTTAGTCTCCCACTCACCTTCAACCAGCGCACTGCGGATGAAAATTTCACGACTAACAGAAGCGTCGATACTTCCGTAATTTACCAAGCGCTTGGGTACAATTGGGACGCCGTATAACATGACTTTTTCATGAGCCATAACAGCAGCGCGCTTCTTCGACCAATGTGGTTCACTGTAACTGCGTTTAATTAAGTGTTTAGCCAGCGGCTCAATCCACTCTGGCTGGATTTTCGCAATAACACGACCCCAAAGCTTTGAAGTTTCTACCAGCTCAGCAGACATGATCCATTTTGGCTGCTTCTTAAATAAGCCTGATGCTGGGAAGATATGGAAGCGCGCATTACGCGCACCTTGATATTCATTCTTCTCCTGATCTTTCATGCCGATATGAGACAGCAAACCAACCAAAATAGCACTGTGCACACTATGGTAAGACGCAGGCTCATTATTGAGCTTAAACTCCATTTCACGCATGGATTGGTGAATCTGGAAGTACACATCTTGCCACTCACGTACGCGCAAATAATTTAAGTAATCTTGCTTACATTGTTTACGGAATTGGTTACTCGATAACTCTTTTTGCTGTTTTTGGATGTAATCCCATACATTAACAAAGGTTAAGAAATCCGACTCTTCATGGAAGAAGCGACGATGTTTGTCGTCTGACGCTTGCTGCTTATCTGACGGGCGCTCTCGCGGGTCCTGAATCGATAGGGCTGCGGCAATGACCATTACTTCTTTAAGTGCACCATACTTGGGCGCTTCCAAAACCATGCGCGCTAAGCGCGGGTCAATAGGTAAACGCGCAAGTTGTCGACCAATTGCCGTCAAACGTTTCTTCGGATCTTTTATGTCTGCGTTAATCGCCCCCAACTCTTCTAGAAGACGCACACCATCTTGAATATGACGCTTATCCGGTGCTTCAACAAATGGAAACGCTTGGATATCACCTAGACCCAATGCCGTCATTTGTAAAATAACCGACGCTAGGTTGGTGCGTAAAATCTCCGGATCCGTAAATTCTGGTCGTGATTCAAAATCTTCCTCTGAGTACAGACGAATACAAATCCCCTCTTCCACACGACCACAACGACCTTTACGTTGGTTGGCACTTGCTTGAGAGACTGGTTCAATTGGAAGACGCTGAACCTTAGTACGGTAACTGTATCGGCTGATACGTGCCGTACCCGGATCGATCACGTATTTGATGCCGGGAACGGTTAACGAGGTTTCTGCCACATTGGTTGCCAATACAATACGGCGACCTACGTGAGGTTGGAAAATCTTGTTCTGCTCTCCCGCTGACAAACGCGCATAAAGCGGGACTATTTCCGTGCTCTTTAGGTTGCGCTTAGACAATGCATCTGCGGTGTCTCGAATTTCACGTTCACCATTCATGAAGATCAGAATATCGCCTAAACCTTCATCGCACAATTCGTCTACCGCTTCGAAAATGCCTTCAAGTTGGTCACGATCATTGTCGTCATCACCGCTTAATGGGCGGTAACGCGTTTCTACTGGGTAAGTACGACCCGATACTTCAATGATTGGTGCATTGTTGAAGTGTTTTGAGAAGCGTTCTGGGTCGATGGTTGCCGACGTGATAATTACTTTCAAATCAGGACGACATGGTAGCAACTCTTTCAAGTAACCCAAGATGAAATCGATGTTAAGGCTGCGCTCGTGCGCTTCATCGATAATGATGGTGTCGTATTGATTCAAGAAACGGTCATGCTGAATTTCAGCCAGCAAGATACCGTCCGTCATCAATTTGATTTGGGTATTTTCAGAGATCTGATCGTTGAATCGAACCTTATAACCAACAAACTCACCCAGCTTGGTTTCCATCTCTTCGGCAATACGGTTAGCAACCGAACGCGCTGCAAGACGACGAGGCTGAGTATGACCAATCAGACCGAACTTACCGCGACCAAGCTCAGCGCAGATTTTTGGCAGCTGAGTGGTTTTACCAGAACCGGTTTCACCCGCGACGATAACCACTTGGTTTTCTTCAATAGCTTTAGCGATGTCGTCACGCTTTTGGCTGACGGGCAGAATTTCTGGGTATTCAATCGTTGGTTTGTAGTTGCTGCGTTGTTCCGCAACCATCATCGATTTAGCAATGTCGAGTGCAATTTCATCAAACACAGCATTACGTGCTGCATCTTTCTTAATTTTGCTCGCACCAGAAATGCGTTTACTTAAACGGAAGCGGTCACGCATCATGCACTGGCTTAACGCTTTACGTAGAGACGCCGCGCTATTCACTTGAGCCTGAGGTGCTTTATCTTGTTTCGCTGTCGCCTTTTGCACACCATTTGACGGTGTCGCTTGCTCTTCAGCGGGATTCTTTTTTGGGGGCTGTGACGAAGTCAAAGCGTTTCCTATTCTTTTCATTACAAAAACTGCGCGGATTGTATCACACAAGATCTGCAACAAGATAACCGAAACCACATTCAAATTTTTCGAACATGTTCAGCAAATCCCTATACTTTTTAACCAACGTGCCTCGCTTATAATGGCTCCCATAGTCAAAAGCACTTATTTAAGGAATAACCATTATGTCTCGTGTACTAGCTCTAAAATCAAGCATCCTTGGCGATTACTCTCAATCAAACAAACTGGTTGAAGACTTCATCAAAAATGTAGACCAAGACAAGCTAACTGTTCGCGATTTGGCTGCCAACCCATTACCAGTTTTGGACTTCGCCGTTGCCACTGCACTTCGCGCAACGGAAGATCTTTCACAAGAACAGCAAGCGGTGGTCGACTTGTCTGACACCCTTATTGAAGAAGTAAAGGCCGCAGACACTTTGGTTATCGCAGCGCCAATGTACAACTTTACAATTCCAACTCAGCTTAAAAACTGGATTGATTTGATTGCTCGCGCGGGTGTGACATTTAAATATACCGAGAGCGGCGTTCAAGGTTTGATTGAAGGTAAGAAAGCAATCGTTATAACCACACGCGGTGGCATCCACAAAGGTTCATCAACGGACAACATTACCCCTTACTTACGCACGGTACTTGGTTTCGTTGGCATCACCGATATAGAGTTTATTTATGCAGAAGCGCTAAACATGGGTGAAGAAGCCGCAGCGAAAGGCATGACTGAGGCACAAGGCCAACTTGCTACACTCGCATAGTCATAAGTTAAAATCGCATGAAAACGATGAGTGGTTGGTGAACGCCAATCGCTCTTTTTGTGTTGCTCTTTCTATTGAAAGTGCATGATATTAACGACGAGGCGTTATTTTCTTTCGACTTAAGCGATGCACTTTATCCAAGCGATGTAGGCCATCCAAGTAGAGTTTCTCTAACGCTTGGTTTCCCTCACTCACCAGTTTTTCTATCATCGCGTTAAAGGCCAAATCGCTCGGGATTTCTATGTCGTTCCCTACCTCGACCTTTAAAGAGTTACCGTAAAGCACTAACCAGCCGTCGCCCTCAAGGTGTCCTTCCCCGTGAATAAGGAAAAAACGCTTGGCAAATTCCTCGTTAGTACAGTTCATTGCCTCAATTTGAATATTATATGAGGAGTCGATGCTCATGTGGCTAACACTGTTTACGCCATCAGATGCATCACAAACGGCTTTCACTTTTGCACGATAAACAAAATTGAGTGTGGATAGTAACGTTGTCGTATTCATCACTATTCATGATGGGTGAAAATCAAGCAAGCAACAAATCCGACCTTTCGCGTCTATTTTTTTCTATACCCCATGTTTTTTTATTTCACACTATCACTGTTGATGTGACCATCACGAGAGATAGAGCGAGAGTAGTTAGAGTTAATCTCTTCATAAGTGACGAATAAAACTGGTTAATAAAAATGCAAACATCAATGAATTGCGGTTTTAAGCTTATGTTCTTTTGATTCTGGCCGTTACAATGATAAATGTTGTCATACTCGTGACAGTTTGAGTCCCATCGTTTTATAAAATGACTCAATAACTTGTTAGAGTTAATCGCACTTTTCAATACACCCTAACTTAGTTCAACATCAAACATAATGAAGTAAAAAGTGAAAGCATCAGAACTTATCTCTCATCTCAATAACCTGCCAACCGAAGCCGACCCAGATATTGTTATGGGAGAAGCATGGCTACCTGAAAGATTGGTAGAGACTCAACTTGATGGCGATATGTTATTTTTACACTTTGATAATGCGCCAGAAGAAGATCAGGGGGAAGAAGAAGGCCGTGGTTTTGTGGAGCATGAAATTGACCTAATTCGAGCTCGACTTCAACAACTCCTCGACGAGGACAGTGACAATGCTTCAAAAGCAGATGCGATGTTAGGATTATTTCTTATGGGACATGAACTTAGTAGTTCTCAAGTTATCGAAATATTAGAAGAAGCATCCAACGAATAAGGAATTACATTGCCAGCTTTGTTGACCACGACTGAAAACTCTCCACTTCCTCTTATTATTGCGGGTCCTATCCTACGCAAAGTAACGGCGACTGAAATCAACATTTGGCTTGTCACCACCGAACGATTAGAAGGCATGGTGCAAATCACCGATGAAAATGCCGATATCCTTTATCAATCTTCGCTAAATGAACAACCAGAACAGTTTCAAATCGGTCGAAACGCTTGGGTAAACTTACTCACGTTGAAGGGCAAGTTTCCTACTCATCAACCGCTTCGTTATCAGATTACCACCCAACATGGTTCGCTGGCAGACTTGCTCCCGCACCTCATTTATGAACAAGATGACAACCCAAATCAAGGCGTGACATTTTTCATCAGTGAAAAGGCCGACTATGTTCTGCATGGTTCTTGTCGTAACCCACACCATTTTAGTAAAGATTCTTTAGTAACAGCAGATGACAAAATAGCCTCTCAAGCCATCGAAGATCGTGCAGACATGCTTATAATGAGTGGCGACCAAATCTATGCTGACCATGTTGCCGGTCCAACACTCGATGCAATTGAGCAGGTCATCGCATTATTAGGTTTACCCGGTGAAAAGTTTGAACAAGCGCCAATAGCAGATACCACCGCTCTTTATCAGCACCCCAACTGCTATTATGGACGCGATAAGTTGTTGCCCCGGTATACCAGTGATGGCCGTTTACTCAACAAGTTTTTCCCTCATCGTGGCACACCAATCTTCAGCGCAAAAGAATGTGAGAACCACCTGATAAGTTTTGCCGAATGTTTCGCCATGTACTTATTGGTTTGGTCTCCTACCTTGTGGCAGCTTATTCAGTCAGATCGTTTGCTAGAAAGTGGATTCACTGTCGGTGGGGAAACGCTCGCTCCAAAATGGCAACAACAGTGGCGCGACGAAAAAATTCACATTGAAAAATTCATCGCGGGTTTACATAAAGTTCAGCGATTACTAGCGCATATTCCAACTTACATGATCTTTGATGATCATGATGTCACCGACGACTGGAACCTCACAATTGGTTGGGAGCAAGCGGCATATAGTAACGCTTTTGCAAAACGTATTATTGGTAATAGTCTTATCGCTTATTGGCTATGCCAAGGATGGGGAAACGCCCCTGAAAAATTCAATGATGAATTTATGAGCATCGCGCAACGTTTTTTCAGCGAGAACTCGTCACAAGATCAGGATGCGTTTATCCAATATTTATACCGCTTTGAAAATTGGCATTACACCATCCCTACGACTCCAAAAGTGGTGGTTTTAGATACTCGTACTCGACGTTGGCGTTCTGAGTCGAAAATGAACAAGCCGTCAGGATTAATGGATTGGGAAGCCATGATTGACTTCCATCAAGAGCTTGTCCATCAAGATAAGGTCATTATTGTTTCTGCAGCGCCCATGTTTGGTGTGAAGTTTATAGAAGCCTTACAACGAGTGGTCACTGTGCTTGGAAAACCTTTGATGGTCGACGCCGAAAACTGGATGACACATCCTGGAAGCGCGAATACTCTGATCAGTATTTTCACTCACACGAAAACACCGACCAACTTTGTCATTCTGTCAGGCGATGTACATTACTCGTTCGCGTATGACATCAAACTGCGCTATCGAAAAAATAGCCCAAACATCTATCAAATCACTTGCAGTGGGATTAAAAATCAATTTCCAACGCAACTGCTGAACATCTGCGATGGCCTAGACAGAATGCTATATAGCCCTCGCTCACCGCTAAACTGGTTCACAAAGCGTAAGCGTTTGAAGATTTACAAACGCGCCCCAAGCTCCCACAACTTTTATCGCTTGGTGAATCACAGTGCCATCGGTGAACTGCGCTTAGATGAGCAGGGAAAACCAAGTCAAATTAGTATCCTAACAAGTGACAACGAAGAAATTCATTTCCCGCCAACTCGTGCCGAAGGTTGAGATAACTGAGTTTTTATTGACCTTTTGATTGTTCCTAAGGGGTTAACGGTACGCTAAATTTGATACTACACCTTGAGATTTTCCGTATCTATTACCATGTTAACAAAATAGACAATAGCTCGGTGTTCAGTATGTTTAATTCTCTAACCTCATTATTCAAACAACTCATTGATGGCGCAGACCTAAGCCAAAACAACACATTTTCTCCTAACATGGCTATCGCCTGTTTGCTGTGTGAAGTGTCAGGGGCCGATTATAAAACCGATGAAAAAGAGTATGAAACCAAACGCTCTTTACTGATGAAGCTCCTCTCATTAAATGAGGAACAGTCGAATCAGCTCTTGGAACAGGCGCAGCAAAAAGTCCAAGATTCTGCTTCGCTGTACGACTTCACATCTCAGCTAAGAGAGTTGACTCAAGAAACTCGCTACAGTTTGATTCAGAGTATGTGGGAAGTCGCCTATGCCGATGGTGAAATTGATCCACTAGAAGAAGCCGTTATTCGTAAAACAGCAGAATTGCTCTACGTCGACCACAGTGAATTCATTCGTGCGAAACTTCAATCTCAGTAGTTACGCAGACACATCAAATAAGTACGAGATTGAATTTCAACCCAGCTGGGGTAACGAAGCGGTTATAAAAACGCGCTGACAGCGCGTTTTTTAAGCCAACAGTCGTATTATAAAAATACGTGCATTCAACGACACTTGAACTCGCTACGCGCTGTGACAAAGAAATAATATAAGTTAAATGGAAACTTTGTTACGAACTATTTGTTACGAACGAAGAGTTATATCAGTGATTAAAGCATCGTCAAGGCAAGCTTAGCCAAGTTGTACGCATCCACATAACCTGAGTGCTGGCGACCTTCCCAATCAATACCTTTGGCTTCTTGTGCAGCTCGATGGCCAATACGCTTATCTTTAAGGCGATTTTGAATTCGGTATAACGTCGCTAAGTTAATGAACTCTGAAAACGGCGCTTCAATGCCTTTCTGCTTACACTCTTCCAATAAAATCATATCGTCACGACCCCACGACGCGTAAATCTTATTGCGACCACCGAAGTTCTTGATCATAGATTTAAGCACTTCTTCTAATGGGCGACCCTGCTTTTCGATTTTACGTGGCGATATACCAGTTAACTCCACACAAAACAATGAGACTTCATCGAACTCAGGCTTTACATAGTATTGAGCTCGCTTGACTATTTCGCCTTTAGACAAATCTATTTCGGCTAACCCAACTTCGATGATCTCACCCGTGCTGCCAACGCCATTCTCGTTCCAGCAACACATTTCTAAATCGAAGCATACAATACGGTTATGGTTCATAGTTTGTCTTGATCCCTAACATAAATTTCAAAGCGTTAAATTTTACCGTAATGCCATATAAAACTCGAATTTAATCACCTATCGACACGCTATGCCGACCGTTTTTCTTACTTAGGTAAAGTTGGTTATCCATTTTATGGTATAAGCTTTCAAGATCTTCATCTTTACTGAAATACAGCTTTAGTAACGAGCAAACATCAAGCAACAACTATAATGGTTAGTCCAATTGTTGATTTTTCACCCTGTCCATGCGGTATATCCACGAATTATTACAGCCTTAAGTCTTGAATATGCTACCATCCGTCATCATTTTAATGTCTAAACTTGGTGCAAGATCGCAAAGACGATCGTTTTAGTGAACACATATGAGCCAATGCTGAGCACCAATCATCAATAGAAAGAGAAAATGTCATGAACATTGATTTGAACCTAATTCCTCAAACGTTCGATATGCTCCACGCTGGCCTAACGGCATCGAGCGTTTTGCTTCTTTTGATCGCGGTATCTCGCAAGTCTAAAGTGATTGAGAAAGTGGTAGAAAAACCGGTCGAGAAAATCGTCGAAGTTGAAAAGCCAGTTGAGAAGATCGTTGAAGTTGAAAAGGTCGTTGAAGTAGAAAAAATCGTTGAAAAAGTCGTGGAGGTGGAATCGAAACTCGCAACCGCTTCAACAGCTTCTGCAATGCAGCTGCTTTCTATCATGCAACAAGAGGCGCGCCTTATCGATTTCTTAAAAGAAGACCTCACTTCATTCTCTGACGAAGAAGTCGGTGCCGCTGCTCGCGTGATTCACACTGGCGGTCAAAAAGTATTGAACGACTATGTGGCACTGACGCATGTGCGTAACGAAGACGAAGAAACTCGCATTACGATTGAAAAAGACTTTAATCCACAAGAAATCCGCTTAACTGGCAACGTAACTGGTAGCGCGCCGTTCCACGGTACGCTCGTTCACAAAGGCTGGAAGGCAACATCGATGACGTTACCTAAACTGGCAGAGAACTACGATCCATCAGTGATCGCACCAGCTGAGGTTGAGCTGTAATGGAACACATGAACCAAGAAAACGTTTCACACCAACAACACCTTCAAGAAACGGTACAAGAGCACCTGCCTCCTAAGTTCAGTGTGGGTATCGACTTAGGCACAACGCATTGTGTGATGTCTTTTATTGACACTCACGATGAAGATGCTCGTGTACAAGTGATGCCTATCCCACAATTAACAGCGCCTGGCACGGTAGAAACTCGCAGCCAACTCGGCTCGTTTCTATACCAACCGCACGAACACGAGATGAGCCCACAATCACGCGTGCTACCGTGGTCAAACGAGCCAAAAGCACTGGTTGGAGCTATCGCTCGTAACTTGGGTTCAAAAACACCGATTCGCCTTGTTGCTAGTGCAAAATCGTGGCTTTGCCACGGTGGTGTAAACCGTCGTGATGCATTTCTTCCTGCGGGTAGCCCAGAAGACGTAGAAAAAATATCACCGCTTCGCGCAACTGAGCTTTACCTCGAGCATTTAAAAGACGCTTGGAACCACGCGAACCCAAACCATAATCTTGCTGAGCAAGATGTGACGATCACCGTTCCTGCATCGTTTGACCCTGCGGCTCGCGACCTAACAGCAGAAGCTGCACGTAACGTTGGTTTTGTGCACCTAACGCTTTTAGAAGAGCCTCAAGCAGCACTTTACAACTGGATTGATAACAGCAACGACAAGTGGCGTGACGACGTTGAAGTCGGCGATATCGTCTTAGTCGTCGATATCGGTGGTGGTACAACAGACCTTTCTTTAGTGGAAGTCACTGAAGAAAACGGCAACCTAACACTCAACCGTATCGCTGTAGGTGAGCATATCCTGCTCGGCGGTGACAACATGGACCTTGCTCTTGCCTACCGCCTAAAAATGAAGCTAGCGCAAGAAGGCAAGGAACTGCAACCATGGCAAGTTCAGGCCATGACGCACGCCTGTCGTGATGCGAAAGAAGCGCTATTGAACGACAGCGAACTGCAAGCGGTGCCAATCGTCGTGCCTAGCCGTGGTTCTAAACTGCTTGGTGCAACGTTAAAAACAGAACTGACTCAAGAAGAAGTACAACAAACACTGGTTGATGGCTTCTTCCCTCAAGTGGCGATTACTGACCACCCTGTTCAGCGTAACCGTGGTGCACTAACGAAAATGGGTCTGCCTTACGCACAAGATGCGGGCATCACTCGTCACATTGCCGCATTCTTGTCTAAGCAAGCAAACGCGCAAAGCGGTAGTGAGTCAGCACCGGCTCAAGACTTTGATCCGTTTGCGAATATGCCGGGTATGCCGGGTTCAGAGGCAACTCAATCGGCTGACTTCATCAAACCAACTGCAATCTTATTCAACGGTGGTGTTCTTAAGTCGACGCTTCTTGCGACTCGCTTAGAAGATACGATCAATGAATGGCTACTTGAAGCCGACGCGGAAATGGCGAAACGTCTGACAGGCGTGGACCTAGACCTAGCGGTAGCGAGTGGTGCAGCTTACTACGGATCGGTTCGTCGCGGTCAAGGCGTCCGTATCCGTGGTGGTATCGCGTCGGCTTACTATGTAGGTATCGAAAGTGCCATGCCAGCGATCCCGGGTATGGCTCCACCAATGGAAGCACTGTGTATCGCCCCATTTGGTATGGAAGAAGGTTCAAGCGTTGATGTGCCAAGCCAAGAGTTTGGTCTGGTTATCGGTCAGCCGGTCAACTTCCAATTCTTCGGTTCAACTGTGCGCCGTGATGATCTCGCGGGTACGCACCTCGATTATTGGGCGCCAGACGAGCTTGAGGAACTACCTGAAATTCAAGTCACACTTCCAGTTTCTGAAGGTCGTCGTGAAGGTGACGTAGTTCCGGTCACCTTAGCGTCTCGCGTAACAGAGCTGGGTACGCTTTACTTAGAAGCCATTGCTGCTGATAACGGTCAAAAATGGCATGTTGAGTTCGATGTGCGCGAAGACGCGACAAGCGACTCAAATGAAGAAGAGTAAGTAGAAATCAAACGGCATCCAACTGGGTGCCGTTTTTAAATATACGAAGGTTTGTATGACATCTCCTCGTTTTCTTGTTGGTATTGATTTAGGCACTACAAACACTGTGGTCGCGTATTGTGAAATCACCGACAACCTTGAACAATCTGAAGTCTCCCTATTTGAAATAGACCAATTAATAGGTCCTGGTGAAGTGGTTCGTAAGCCGCTGCTGCCCTCTTTCCGCTACCATCCAGCAGAAGGGCAAATCTCCCCTTCTGACTTAACACTCCCATGGGAAAACCAACCAGTTTCTGGCGATATCAAAAACGTGATCGTCGGTGAGTGGGCGCGTGAATTAGGCGCGAAAGTAGAAGGCCGTCAGGTCTCCAGCGCGAAAAGTTGGCTATCACACCAAGCGGTGGATCGCCGCTCAGACATCCTTCCTTGGGCTGGTGCACAAGACGTTGATAAAGTATCACCGGTTATCGCCAGTGCAAGCTACCTAAACCATATTCGTCAAGCGTGGAACTACCGCCATCCAAGCAACAAACTGGAAGATCAAGACGTCGTCGTCACCGTTCCGGCATCGTTTGATGAAACAGCGCGTAAGTTGACGCTAGAAGCTGCAGAACTGGCTGGCTTAAAGAAAATCATCTTGCTCGAAGAGCCACAAGCAGTGTGTTACGACTGGTATTCGCGTCACCTGAAAACGGTAGCTGATGAGCTCAAGGAACTACCGCTCATCCTAGTTTGTGATGTTGGCGGTGGTACCACTGACTTAAGCTTGATTGAAGCTCGCTTTACTTCAAATAATGACAATAGTGGCGATTTAGCCCTTAATCGTATCGGCGTTGGTGAACACTTAATGCTGGGTGGTGACAACCTAGACTTAGCACTCGCACACCTCGCAGAAAGCCGCTTCAATCAAAATAAAAAACTTACCGCTGCGAGCTTAACTAAACTGATTCAACAAACGCGTAAAGCGAAGGAAAACCTGCTTTCAGCACGCGCACCAGACGAAGTGAAAATCACGATGCTGGGTAGCGGCTCTAAGTTACTTGGCGGCACGCAAAGTATTGCGCTAAGCAAACAAGAGGTGCATCAAATTGCTCTGGATGGTTTTTTCCCGCTTTCAGATTTCAGCGCCATCCCAGACAAACGCCGCAGCGCAGTGGTTGAATTCGGTCTTCCTTACGTTGCAGACCCTGCCGTGAGCAAACACGTTGCCGAATTCCTCACTCATCATCAACAAGTATCTCGAGCCGCACTGGGCATTGACGACGACAAACAAACCGCCATTCCTATTGGTGTGCTACTAAACGGGGGGGTATTCAATAGTGACCTTGTCACAGAACGCATCGCTGCCCTACTTTCCGCTTGGCGAGGCGCTCCTGTTACCGTATTAGACAACCCACATCCGGACTGGTCCGTCGCACTTGGTGCCGTTGCGTTTGGTAAAGCACGTCGAGGCGCACAGCTAAAAATCGGTGGTGGCGCCGCTCGTTCTTACTTCTTGCATCTGCAAGAGAAAAACAAGATGGGTAAAGCACTGTGTCTACTTGCAAAGGGAACAGAAGAAGGGCATGAGATTCGTTTAAGCGGTCGCCGCTTTTCTTTAACGCTTGGTGAGCCAGTTCGTTTTAACCTGCTAACTTCGACACACGATACATTAACCAACAACACCACGATTCAAAATGGCGTAATGGTCGATGTCGACCCGGATTTTTTTGCTCCTCTTCCTCCTTATATCACCACACTAGAAGGTGACGGTGCACTTCTACATGCCAACCAAAAGGAGCGTGTAGAAGTGCAACTCGCTTGTCAGTTGACAGAAGTCGGCACACTTAAGATGGAGTGTGTCAGTGTCGAAGACGACAGCAAGCGTTGGGAACTGGAATTCGAAGTGCGTAACAAACAAACGGACGACGAAGAACAAGTTCAACTTCACCCGAGATTGAACGAGTGTAAGGCATTAATTTCTCGCCTATACAGCGGCAACAAGAAAAGTGCAGAAGGCAAAGAGATCAAAACCTTAGCCAAAGATCTTGAGAAGAAACTCGGTAAACGCGATGAATGGGACTTTACGACCTTACGTCAACTATTCGATACTTTCGCACAAGGTCGTAAACGTCGTCGCCGCTCAGAACAACATGAAAAAAACTGGCTTCGTCTCGCTGGTTTTTCACTTCGCCCAGGCTTTGGTGATCCCACAGACTCTTGGCGTATTGAACAAGTTTGGGGACTGTATCAACAAAACATTCAATTTAAGAACCATCAAGGCTGGACAGATTGGTGGGTATTTTGGCGTCGCATCGCTGGCGGATTGAATCAAGAGCAGCAAGAAACCATCTTGGCTGACATCGCCAAATACTTGCATCCCGGCGCAATGAAGAACCCTCAATCGGCAAAAACCGCGCAGGAGATGGGCTATGAATCAATGGTGCGTTTGTCAGCATCTCTTGAACACTTAGAAGTGGACGACAAAGTACTACTGGCGACTTGGTTTTTAAGTAAAGCCACTAACCACAATCAGTTCCAACCAGCGCATTGGTGGGCGGTGGGACGTTTGGCGTCTCGTACTCCGTTATATGGTAGTCAACACAACGTCATACCTCGCGAACAAGCGGAACAATGGTTGCCTAAGCTGTTGGGGCAGAATTGGCAAAAAGAACCCATGGTCGCATTCGCAGCCGTAATGATTTGTCGCAAAACAGGTGATCGTCTATTCGACATTTCAGACGAGTACCGTGAGCAAGTCCTAGCGAAGCTAAAACAAAGTAAAGTGCCTGAATCGTGGGTTTCGTTGGTTGAAGAAGTAAAAGAGCTGTCTGAAAGTGAATCGAAACGTGTATTCGGAGATGCACTGCCAAATGGCTTAACTTTAGTTCACCATTAACTTTACAGACTGCCTAATGCCACAAAGCCCTTAACGAAGGGCTTTGTTTTATCCATTCAGTATAAAAGAGTTAGTTCATCTCTGTGGTAATCACAATATCTCTGGTTTCGTTATCCATATCACTGATGCCAACCACCGACACTTCTCGATCTGATAGATTTTCAATCAATCCATCTTCCAACCCGCCATCAGCAAGCCAATTATAAAATTTTTCAGCGACACGGCCCGAACCTTCACCAACAAACGTTAATGTAACCTTCTTCATTTGTGACACTCCATCAATTTACGATTCAGCCACTTAAGCGTAGTATGTATACCCCATATCGACATCAAATAAGGCTAACTTCTTTTTTATGAGTATCGAAAAATTTGACGCTATTTATCAACGGGCTGCCGAGCGTAAAGGCGGCGAAGAACAACTTGAATCGCTACTCTCTCATCCTTTGAGTAAAGAAGATTTAGCTGCAATTCCTGATGACCGATGGTTAGCAGCATTTTCGATGAAAGTATTTCAAAGTGGCATTTCGTGGCGTGTTGTGCGAAATAAATGGCCAAACTTTGAAGCCGTGTTTTTCGGGTTCAAAATCGAACCATTGTTGATGCTTTCTGATGAGCAGTGGGAAGCCAAAGCGGCAGACAAACGAATTATCCGTCATCTGACTAAGGTCATGTCGATTCCTGCGAATGCCCACATGATCCACGCAGCAACATTCGAATACGGCTCATTTGGAAAAATGATCGCGGATTGGCCTCAAGAGCAAATCACTGACCTTTGGGCATACTTGAAAAAACACGGTAGCCGCTTGGGTGGCAATACAGGCCCTTATACTTTACGTCAAATGGGCGTCGATACCTTTATTCTCTCTCATGACGTAGAAGCCTATTTACGTAACTGCAAAATTATCGAAGGTGGTAAAGAAACGAAAAAGTCCCTCGCCAGTGCTAACAAAGCATTTATTCAATGGCAAAAAGAGTGTGGTCGAAGCCTAAGCGAAATCAGCCAGATCATTGCGTTTAGTACTGGCGACAATCGAATTTAACAGGGCCCGCTCATAGAAGATTAACCTGAACTTCGAACATCCATTTTCGTTGTCTAAAACATCGCTGACGAAAGTCATCCTAACCGAATAGAATTCAACATCAAAAGTGAAAAAACCCAGCTTTTTGAACCAGTTTCTTATTACTTTCACTCAATTCTTCAGTCATTTTGTTCTAAACACCGCTAATCACATACAACATCGTCCAAAATCATCATTTCGACAAATTATTTTTCTTAATCAATATATTTACTTATCAAAAGGTTAATGCGAACTAACTACTTTTGGATACTAAATATTGATTAACCTCAATTGCATTGCTCTAACAAACTGACTAGGATACACGCCCTTTCTGAGTGAAGTATCAACAAATATGATTGCGATTGAGAAGTTCATCCAAATTTCTCAACACTTCGTGATCACTCACAACTATTGCACTCATTTTTATATGTTTGAAGATCGCATGGTCTTCAGCACCAATATTAGAGTACTCCTGAGTGCTGATTAGAACAGCCATGACTCTATGCCGCAATGGTGGCTATTTTCGTGGTTTTTCCGCTGGGAGTTACCTATTCATCAAGGCTGGTCAAAGGATGAGCGCCTTGGATGCATTTACTGGAGGACAAAAAATGCCAAAAGGTCTAATGCTGACTGACTTAGCCATCGCTGGCTTACTGTTGATCACAGCAAAAGTTATCCGCGTACACATGCCTTTGCTGCAACGTATGTACATTCCGTCTGCTGTACTGGCAGGATTACTCGGCCTGATTTTTGGCCCTGCTCTACTTAATGTATTGCCATGGACAGAAACCTTTACCGCAAACGCAAGCCTGTTAACTGCTGCACTTTTTTCTGCGTTAGGTTTAGCTACAGACGTCCCATCACCAAAAGTAGTGGCTCAAAGAGCCGGTTCATTATGGGCTTTCAACCAAATCGCATCCGTGTCGCAATGGCTGTTTGCTGGCATGTTTGGCTTAGCGCTAACCACATTCTTCTGGCCTGATATCAACCCGGGCTTCGGAATTACCATGTCTGCTGGGTTTATGGGTGGTCACGGTTCAGCTTCTGTCGTAGGAGAAATCTTCACCGGGCTTGGCTGGGAAGATGGCTTTACCTTAGGTCTAACCTTTGCCACGGTTGGAATCTTCATTTCAATTTCCGTCGGCATGCTCATGCTTCAATTTGCGTTGAAAATGGGATGGATTCGTAGCTTTACGACTTTCGATAGTATGGATGAACATGAACGCAAAGGGTTGGTTAAGCCAGCAGAGCAAGAGTCAGTAATGAAAGATACCATGTCGTCGCTGTCTGTGGATTCATTTGCGATTCATGCCGCACTTGTGGTTGTCGTGACGGGATTCTCATACGTTGCGGCAAACTATCTTTCCGCCTTCCATGACAAAGTACAGATCCCAACGTTTGTAACTGGATTTTTGGGAGGCATGTTGGTTCGTATTATTGCAAAACAAACCAAAGCGTCTCGTTACCTTTGTGATGGCGCATTTAAACACGCCGCCGGCATTAGTACGGATTACTTGATTATTTTTGGTATCTCTGCCATCAAAATCACAGTGTTAGCACAGTACTTAATGCCAATGGTTGTACTTGCGACTGGTGGTATTGCGTTTACCTTGTGGCTCATTTTCTGGGTTGCACCTCGCATTATGGGAGATAATTGGTTCGAAAAAGGCATCTTCTCTTGGGGGTGGCTCACGGGTACGGTAGCAATGGGAATCGCCTTGTTACGTATCGTCGATCCTAAAATGCGCAGCAAAGTATTGGATGACTATGCCATTGCTTATGTTCCGGGATCAATTACTGACATTTTCATCATCTCCCTTATGCCAATCGCTATGTATAATGGCCTGCACTGGCAGGCTTTGGGCGTCGGTTTAGCCTACATTGCTGTTGTTCTATTTATCTGGCGATTCGTATTTAAACGTAGTGGTCAAGCCGCCACTGACGCTTCCTAAATCACTAAAATTCGGGAGGGCTCACCTCCCGAACTCAATTTCAACTCATTCTCCAAAGTGGGAAGGTACTTACCGCGCTTCAACCTGTTCAGTCTTCATTGAATCTCCATTCCTTCACAATCTAAACTAATTTTTCATTTCTTACCGATTATTGACATAACTCCTCGCTATATCACGCAAGGTCGTTGTAAAATCTCCATTTACTTCAGTCTGATACTCAAGGCTACTTTCTCATAATACATATTAATCTCATGACCCAAGTCCATGGACAAAGATAAGTTTACTAACATCTATCGTTTACCTGGTTCGATTCAAATTCGTATCGGTAAATGGCAAAAGACGTTCCGAGGCACTTCTGATTTGGTTTTACATCAGGCATTAATGGAGCGTAATAAACAATTTAAGAAGCCAGACTTTTTTCCTAAAGGCTGGTGTGTCACCCCTATTGATGAAAATGACATCACCATTACGCACCATGGTAAGTATATCCAAACCGTCATGCGTACAATGCTGGATAGAAAAGTGTCTTATAAGCGGCTATTCCTCTCTCGAATGAGTGAGGATGAAGGTAAAAAAGTACTCCACCAATACAAATTAGAGTGGGTGAGAAAACACAACCAAGTCGCGAAAAAATACAACCACATTAAGAAAAAACAGTATATGAACTTTGCGAGAGAAGAAGAGGAAACTCTCTACCCTTCAATTCCAAAGGCTGAGTTTGATAAAATACTGTGGAACAAACTCGTCGTGTCATCGTTTGGCCCGCCCAAAAAGTACAAAAACCCTCACTTTGTTCGCAAAGCAGATTTCTAAATCAATACCCCGCAATCCAACAGAGCTGTTTATTTATACGTTAATACCATCACTGATCGTTGGTTTAGATGGGCGAGAGCAATGTCGTCACATTGCCCTCACATGATAGATAACTTGTTTATGCTATGGCGTATGAGCATAAGAGCAAAGCCAAAACTGAGTCATTAATGCCGAGCATCAGCTCCAAACTCGACTTCTTTATAAATATCCGCCAGCGGTTTTTTACCCTGCTTGTCTTTAGTTGAACGCTTTTTCTTGGTTTGAGAATGGCATTCTTGCTCCTGAAGTGCTTGTTCATGCTCTTTGGCTGCTTGAACAAAATCAGGGTTAGCAAGAGCTTGTTGGCGTAAGCGGTTTACTCTTTCAAGGGTTTCCCACAACATACTTCACCTCCAAACTTTAACTGTATATAAAAACAGTATTGTTTATGCATTCCTTTCCGTCAATATTTCAGCTCCTTTATTCTATTTCTTAACATTATTCTCGGCCTGTATAGTGCTCTGGATGCTTAAACGCATTAGGCTGAACAGAGTTCAAGAAAACAAAGCCAGTAAATGCTTTTTGGTCATAACAAGAAATCGCCACTGAAGACTGATACCCCTGTTTCAATAAGGTTTGAACCCGAGAGCAATAGTTCATATTGCGAAGATCATCAACGATACGAGGTAACGCATTTTTCGATGCAATGTTGAGGTGAGGCAGTTTACGGAAAGACGACACGTGATGAGCTAAACACCCAGTGTCGAACTCACTTTCTGCAAAGAATTTGATCACATCTTGAGCAAAGTGGTATTTTGCAAACGACCCTCGGTCAATGCACGGTAGGTATACCGGCATTCTATCTTTCAGCGTTTGCAGTTGTTCATTGATCGGCTTAGCAAACAGATAAAAACGGCTGTATGCCATACTTCACCTCCACACTAAAGCAGAGAGACAAGAAGAAAGCGCTCATGAATGTCAGAAATTTTAATAAGTTTTGAGCGGTTTTATCTACTTAAATTATTGATATATTACAATTTAAGTGTACGAAACAATGGTAGATTTTCACCAATTTTTCCTTGGAAACCTTACAGTAGTTTGATCCAGATTAAAAAAGCCAATGAGCAAAACTCATTGGCTTGATAAAAGACCATATTTTTTGAAAACAGCTCTAGCCAAGTGTAGGGAGAACACCAAGCGTGATCAATACCTGAGCCAATACAATGCCTGTACCTGCAATACCTGTCATTACCAACGCCCCCTGCCCGCCAGGCACACGATACTCGCCATTAAATTCACCGGAACGACGCACCTTGATCACCATGGCCAAAGGTAAAAAAATCGCCAGAATCGCTAAAGCAATGGCTGCATAGCCAAGCGCCATAATAAACCCTTGCGGATAAAAAAGAGCAAATCCAAGTGGTGGTGTGAATGTAATTAAAGCGGCGGCTAAACGATTGGGTTTATCGTGATTGCCTTTGATCGTATCGCCTAAAAACTCAAAGAGACCAAGACTTACCCCTAAGAAAGAAGTCAGTAACGCTAAATCTGCGAAAACACCAACAACGTTACCTAAATTGGATTGATGAACCGTCTGAGATAATTGACCAATTAGCGCGCTCAAGCCGCCATTTTCGATTAAGACATTTTGACTTACGACACCCAAAGTGACGATCTGCCAGAAAATGTAAATCACTAATGGAATTGTAGAACCGATAATGATCGCTTTGCGCAAAGAAGACATATCTCCATCTAAGTAGTTTACGATGGCAGGAATACTTCCGTGAAAGCCGAACGAAGTAAAAATAACAGGAATAGCAGCAACTATCAGACCTTGCTCTATCGGCATGCTCAATAAGTAAGACTCGGTTACATTCGGAGCTAAGAAAGACAATACCACGACCATCACCACGAGCTTCATCGCAAACAGCACACGGTTCACTTTATCTACTGTACTCGTACCAACGGTAACAACCAAAGTCACAATCAATGTAAAGATGATGGTCGAGGTCGAAGCTGAAATATCAAGATCAAACCATTGCGTGAGTCGATCACCAAACTGAGCACCGCCACCAGCAATATACGCGGCACACAATGAGTAAAACAAAAACAACATGGCGAAACTCGCCACCCACTTACCTTTTTGTCCAAGGATCTGCTTAGCTAATGTATGCAGCGTGGCACTGCTTTCAGCATGCTGATGCAGTTCGAGCATGAGCAAGGCAGTAAATGCCATCAAAGCCCATAAACTCAACATAATGATGAGAGAGGTAGAAAAACCAATGCCCGCAGAGGCAATAGGGAGAGCCAGCATACCAGCTCCAATTGTAGTTCCCGCAATAATTAAGGTGCTACCAAATACTTTAGAACGACTCATTGTATAGTTATCTTTACATATTATAGAAATTATCAGCATTAGATCGGGCAAGGGCGTACCGAAACCAATACCATCTTCGTAATGATACCGATACTGTAAGATATTAAGCAGAAGATCAAGCAATGTGTAAGGATAAAAAACCACAATTGTAAATAAATAATTACAGATCGCTTATGTCTGATAATAACCGAGTGCATTCTTGACGGTTCATAAACTTAGGAACAGGATAATTCCAATGCGCTTCTTTCAGTATCAAGCGAACAAGAGATGCAACATCTTCATGCTTGATAACACTAGTGGCCTGTTCAATCTCGATAGCAAAAAACAAAGACTCTATCTTGTTTAAGAAGCGCTGGGCGCTCTCATCTCCCGCTTCTTTATCTCCTGTCATTGCATCAAGTGTTTTTAGTTGAGGTTCAATTTCTGATAATGAAAAGCGTAACACGGGCAGTAATGCCAAGCCGTTCGCCATACCGTGAGGTAAACCATATTTAGCGCCTAGTGTATGAGAAAAAGCATGAACGTAACCTAAACTCGCCTTGGTAAACGCTAAACCAGCGTAATAAGAAGCCATTGCCATTTTGTGCCGAGCTCGTATATCGCTTCCCCGTTCAACAACCATAGGAAGGTATTTAAAAATCAACTTGATTGCGGCAATTGAGTAAGCTTTTGTTTCTTGAGTAGCATTACGGGAAACATACGCTTCGATCGCATGAGTCAACGCATCGACTCCTGTATCCGCAGTCATTTTGGCAGGTAAACCAACCAATAGATTTGCATCTAAAGCCGCCATTAAAGGAACCAGTTTCGGATCCATTAACGGGGTTTTAAGATGAGTATCAGGGTCTGAGACTACGGCAGCAATGGTTACTTCAGAGCCAGTTCCTGATGTCGTTGGAATTGCAAATAGCGGTGCTGGCGTTCGCCACACTTTGAATAACCCTGCAAGTTTCTTGACAGAACGTTTATTGGTCACTTTTGCAGCAATTACCTTTGCACAGTCTATTGCAGAGCCGCCCCCTAATGCCAATATCCCTTCACACTGAAAATGTTGATACGCCTTAAGTCCGCTCTCCACTTGATCGTAAGTAGGGTCTGACTCTACTTGCGAGAAAACCTCTAGCTTCAAACCAAATTTAGCCGCCATCTCCACGACTGAATCTGACATTCCTATTTCCATTAACCCTTTATCTGTGACTAATAATATTCGCTCAAACCCCAACTCAGTCATCGATTCCAATAACTCATTCGTCGAGCCAGGTCCAGAAAAGAGTGTTGGTCTCGGCATTGGTAATACATGCGCCGCTAATTTTAATCCATTAGTGTAAGTCCGATATAAAGCGTGCTTAAACATACGAAATCCTTTTTCATCTAGAGCTATTATTCTAGCTGCTTTTGGCGCACGTAATTATTTTTAGAATCTCATGTTATCAATAAGGTAGAAACGAACAACGCGTCAACCAGTCTGGTTATCAAGCAAAACACTCGCTTTTTAAGCGATAAAGTGAGTCAAATAGCAAGCAAAAAACTTTGCTCTGACGTCTATTCGGTATTAGGAATAACATAACGGAGTGTTACGAGCTCGCCGCTATCTTTTAGTTCAGAGGGGGAATATTTGCCCCTGATGGATTCATATAATCAGTAGATTGTATTGATCTCTAAGGGAAAGGCGCGCTACTTTTCAAGTCGATCATAGTGACATCGATATAACGTTTATATTTACGGGGTAAAAAACATTTTACTTCTGGTTTCAAAGGTTGAGAGGGGTTTGGTTGAGTGATTTTTGTCCGCGACAGGTTTGAAGCCTCCTTTGTTCGGATAACGTTTGCTCCACCCCAACATATTTCACACCACTTGTGTCAAGTTTTTTAATACCTTCAGCGGTCTTGATTAAATTTTAGGGTCGTAATCCATAACGTGACATTTGCTACACCTAAATAGTGACGAGAACATTATAAAAGCTCCCAGCTCTTAACCTGATAAGCATTATAAATTGGTTACAAATAATGGGAATTCTGTCAATTAATACGTCGATTTACATATTAAATCCTTTATATTAGTATGGATTACACTCTAATAAATATATAATTCTTCAAAATAATTTATACCTGAGGAGTGCATTAATAATCGGTGTTTATAAAATCATATTAACTATTGACTAATTTTTATAAATGTCGATGATTAGCCGCCTAATCTTAAAATGCTATTAACTCAATAACCCATAAAATGATAGTCACCCGATTTGAATACATCTTTTTGTGATAGTAATGTGATCCTACACATCAACCCGAGATTCCGCAGCCAATTTAGGAATAAACCGCTTCATACAGTACGCCAAGAAGCTTAAGCAGCCGAGTCTGATGCTCCTGAACACCCGTGATGAAGCTTTGACCGCCAAATTCGAGTGTGTCGATACCTTCGAATTTTAAGAATACCCAACGTGCCGTCGGTTTGGTTGTCGTCTTGTTCTTTACCATGCTAGGAAAGAATTCCTCGGTCTTAGTGAGACTCTCTCGGATTTTGTGCTCTAAGCTTGCGTAAACGAGTAGGCTAAGCGTCATGATCATCAGCAATGCCTCGATTCGCTGAGGTTTCTTCAGGAAAATTGATGATGTTAGGAACTCAGGGCTCTTCAAGAAGCGAAATCCGCGCTCTACCTTTTGCTGAGACTTGTAATGCTCAAGTAACGCAGCCATTGTTAGATCGGCGTAGTCAGTATCGTTGGTGGCGAGAATAAACATACCTACTTTAAGCTTGGCCATCTTCACTTTTTCTAGATCGGTATAAGGCGTAGCATCTATCAAATAGTGGTATCCCGTTGGCTCTGCGTCTTTCTTCGGCCGACCGCGACCTGAATAGATTGGCTCTTTAACAATGGTTGGTTGTGCAAAGCCAAGCAAATAACACTGGCTAGCGAAGTCGCTCATTGCTTGCTCGGCATCCACTGCGCAAGCAAACTTCTTTTTCATTAGTTGTCCCAGTGCTTTCAGCTCTTTGGTGATATTTTTGTCTAAGTTCTTATAGAACGTTGCTTCTTCTCGCTTGGTTGCTTGTTCACTATGAACCAATAGCCACTTCTGAGATACCGAGCCATAGTCAGCATCAACCCAGCAACCCGAGTAACCATTGCCGATACGGCTCAACTGCTCTGGCTCAAGGTTCATTAAGGCTTCTTTGGCTGACTTAATGGTCATTGGAACACGCGTAATAAACTTCTGTTGTTGCTCATCCAGTGAACGAATGCTTTCCTCGGTGTATAGAGCGGCATCGGCGATGAAGTAGCGACTGTTTTGAGCTGCCTTTAGGCAATGAATATGCCGTTTAGTGACCTCTGAAAATGCCTTAGCATCATTGGTGTTGCCACTGAGCGCTTGCATGTAAACAGGTAGGCCGGCTTGGTTTTCACAAATCAACTCAAGGACCACTTGATTTAGCTCTGGACGGTGGTCTCGGCTGTAGCCTTTTACCAGTTTGATGGCATTAAGATCTTCGTCTTGGATGTATTCACCGTCGACATGAAAACTCGTGATATCAAGGTGGACAGAGTCTGCTTTAAGCCCAAGCTTATCAACGACATGCTCTGCAATCGCTTGATAAAGTGCGGACACATCTGCTTCATATAAAGCATCTAACGTACGTCCGAGTACATCGTCAGTTAAATGGTGCGCTTCAATGTCTTTAGCGAGCAACTTGGCAACAGGCTTCGTCTCGAAGAAGTCAGAGAACATATGCAGCGTTCTACTGTGAAAGCCAAGACCATTAAGAATCATTGCTAAGACTGCATCGCCGTGTGAGACGTTGTGATCCGAGTATTTGGGAATGATGCGATCAATAATGCCTGGTAAACCGACTTCATGACAGAAAGCAGCGATTAACCCTAAGTGGTCTAGGCGTTTAATGACAGGTTGAGCAGCAGACATAATAAGTGACCGTTAAATAACAGTAATAGATCAAAACTGGGGATCGCGGTCAAGATGTCTGTCGCACTAACAGTTGTAAACGATCACTGGATCACATTATTTTAATTCTGAAATTGGCTGCGGAATGACGGATCAACTGTATGTTATCCGACCCCACACTCATCTATGGTGCCAAATGGTACGAGGAGGAAATGTCTTGACCACCCGTTTTGACCAGCATGCCTCAGAGAATGACCGAGAGTTCCTAAAAATCGTTGAAGAACGATTCATTCATATTTTTGATGTATTCAACGAAGGTCTCTTCTACATGGATGAATTTGGTACCATGGCCTTTTACAATAAAAGCTTTTATGAGCAGTTTGGTATCAGTGCAGGTCGGATCAAACTCGAACACTGGCTAGATTTAGTGCATCCATTAGATCGAGAAAGACTGTCAAAAAGAGTGGATGCTCATATCAAAACGGATAACACTAGGGCCACCACCACCTATCGCCTTCGTAAACCCAATGGACAATATGTCTGGATAGAAGGCGTGGCAATGACAAAAGAAACAGAACATGGCCACTATATGGTGGGCAGCCATCGGGATATTTCTGAACGAAAACTGATGGAAAGCTACATCCACCAAGTCGCGTTTCATGACAATGCGTCTGGAATGGCAAACCGTGCTCGTCTCCTACTCGACATTGAAGATGGTGTACGAGCTGCCGACTCTTGCGCATCTATTTGCTACATTCAAATTGAAGAAATAAAATCGTACCTCAATCAATATGGGAGCGAGTTAGTTGATGGTCTGGTTGAAAAGTTATTGCAAACACTGAGTCATTTGCCCTCTCCGAATAGCTCCGTTTACCGAGTACACGATGATGATTTCGCCATCTTAATTCACGATGAATGCTCAACAAAAACCCTTCAGCGCTATGCCGAGAACATTAAGCAAACCTACCATGAAGCCGTGATTGAAGAAGGCCAGTACCTCGGTAGTAATCTAAGCATCGGGCTATACCCTTGTATCGACCGAACACACTCAGCTGACGAGATCTTACGTAAAGCAGCAAGAACCTGCCAGTACGCCCGTGAGCAAAATAAAGATCGCGTTGCTATTTATAGTGAAAAAACGCGATATGCGGTTGATCGATACTTCTTCATCGAACAGGGCCTGAAAAGCGCTCTAGAAAACCAGACCTTAAGCGTTAAGTTTCAACCTATCGTTGATGCAAAAAATGCTGAAGTGGTCAGTTTTGAGTCTTTAATTCGTTGGCGTAGTAAAGAGTTTGGCGAAATTTACCCAGACGAGTTTATTCCTGTCGCAGAGAACAAAGGTTTGATCGTCGAACTGGGCTACCAAGTGTTCGAAAAGGCTTGTCAGTTCATCAAAAACTACCGTGAACGGTACCAGAACCAGGTTCGTGTTAACGTTAACGTCTCTGTCCTTCAGCTCATGAATAGTGAATTTCCGGCACAAATTAAAGCAATGGCAGACAAAGCTGGCGTAGCACCAGAATCCATTGTATTAGAACTAACAGAAACCTTCATTTTAGATAATAACCAAACGGCTATTGCACCTTTGAGCACACTTAGAGAGCTAGGGTTTGCGCTTTCACTCGATGATTTCGGCTCAGGTTATAGTTCATTAAACAGCTTTTTCGATCTCCCAATGACACAAATAAAGATTGATAAGTCGATGGCATGGAAAACACTGACCAATCGCTCTTCTCAAGAGTATTTGAAGTTTCTTATTACAATGTGTCAGGAGAACAATATTGAGGTGGTTATTGAGGGCATAGAAGACGCAAAAATGTATGACTTTTTCGCTAATATGGGGGTCGACTATTTACAAGGTTTTTGGTTCTCCAAGCCATTGTCTGTAGCGAGCGCTAGTCGCTATTCACTGAGTTAACTTCTCTTAATATTCCGCACAGCCACGTTCAATTGTCTGCCCTCTCTAAAAAGTAGGCTTCAGAACTAAGTGGCTGTGGCGAAAACAACCTGACAAACCTTGGCTAACGTAGACGTTCAAACACCACGCTTTGATCTAAGTGTTCATGGTATTGCGTGTAATCCAATCCCATATCGAAAATGAATAGTGTCACCAAGTTTCTAACGCATTCAACTAATTGGCTAGCTTGCCACGGTTTTTCAAAGTAGCGGTCAATCCCCGCCGAGTTAATTGCATTGATGGTATCACTATGAGTGGCTTGTCCAGTAAGAAGCACTTTTCGGGTGTGGACAAAACGGCTGTCTTTTGACACCTCCGTCAGTAACTCAACCCCTGTCTTACCCGGCATCACATGGTCAGAAATGATCAACGCTATCATTTCTCCTTCCGCATCTAACTCATCCATCAACTCAAGCACTTCATCGGCAGACTCACAGTCTTCAATATTTAACCACTGACTTAACGGCTCTAAATCTTGTAGAACCGCGCTTAACACCTCTCGTTGGTCATCAACGCAAATTAAATTAAGCTTCTCCATGTTCATCCTCTACTGGTAACTTGATTCTAAAAATAGTTTTGTCGCTATCGCTCTTTACCACAATTGAACCGTTATATCCGGCTATGATGCGTTTAACAATCGATAACCCCAGCCCTAACCCAAACGACAATCCGCCTTTTTTCGTGGTGAAGTTGGGTCGGAAGATTTTTCTGCGTGTGGCTTCATCGATTTCGGGACCGTTATTGGCAATAGTAACCAAAACCTTGCCTTTACTCTCTCTGGTATGAATTTCAATACCAGGCTCATCACTCTCTCCCAGTGCATCGCATGCATTCTTCAAGATATTGACCCAAACTTGCACCAATTCGGTTTGAGACCCAACAAATGTCGGTAGCTCCGCTGGACTAAAACGAACACTCACTCGCCTCAAATCACTTTGCAACAAAGCAAGCGCCCGATTGATGGAATCGTTAATGTTAAAAGCTTCATCTAGATCGATATCGGTTCTGCCAAGCTGCTTTACTGAACGAACAATGCCGACTGTATGTTTTGATGCGATACGCAGATCGTGAAGATCTCGGCCCATCTGCCAAAACCGAATCGCTTCCTCTGGCCTTTTTAGCCAATGTTCAGAAAGGCTATTATTTGGAACTGCACGCGCGAGATCTCGTGCTAAGTCTTTAGGTAAACCATAATATTTCTCGAAGTGACGGCCTCGCTTTCTCGCTTCACTCGAGGACACCTTCTGCCCTTGCATTAATCCGAAATCAAAGAACTGGCTGGCTTCTGGGTGGACCTCTTCCAGCAATTCCATAATCACTGACTCCAAGCGCTGGGATTTACTGCTCACCACACCAATTGCATTATTAAGCTCATGCGCAATACCAGCAGCGAGCTGACCTAATGTCGTCATTTGTTCAGCGGTATGTAGCTTTTGTAATGCTTCTTCTTTAGCCAGCGCCTCCTGCATTGCTCGGCGCTGACGACGCGATAGCTCATTCACCATCACCGTCATAAACTGCGTGGTCAAAGGGCCATATTTATCTTCTTCTATCGCGGGCGTATCACGCTCTATCCATGCTAGCTCGACATCTGTTTGCGCAATGACCGTCGATGATGCAGTCCATGTTCCTGAAAAGAAACTATGCACACCGATAAACGCACCTTGAGACGCAGAGAACACTTGAATCGGCTTTTGTTCATCATCGGCATAATAACCGGCCAACTCGCCCGACAATACGTAATACAAACGCTCGTTGTAACCCGCTTGCTCAATCAATACCGACCCAGCCGAAACCGTCAACTGACGTTCAAGGTGATTAAAATAGCGTTGCACTAACGCATCTAACTTCGTTTCGTACATGATTTATCCAATGCGCCCTACGGTGTGCAGAACCCAAACCATGACAAAACTAAGTAATACCCCAACAACACCTAACACCACACCAATACGAGCCATTTGGCTACTTTCTATATGGCCGGTGGCATGAGCCAAAGCATTTGGTGGAGTACTGATGGGTAACGACATACCGAGTGATGCTGCAAACGTGACCACTAAGATCAGCGTGACCTCCCCCCCTAAAGGTGTCAACGAAGCCATCGAAGTACCAAGCGCTGCCATAATCGGCATTAATAAGTTCGCCGTGGCCGTATGTGACATGAAGTTCGCCATCACTAAACACAATAAAGCCGCGCCAAACAAAACCACATATGGAGAAAATTCATCAAACGGAATGCTATGGACCACCAGCTTTGCTAACCCTGTTTTATCAAGAGCCAAACCCAGTGCAATACCGCCAGACACCAACCAAAGCACGTCCCAAGAAATTTTCTTTAAGTCCTCTTTATTGATGATGCCTGTCAAAGAAAAGACAGCGACAGGTATCAACGCCACTGTGTATGAGTTCATGCCATGCACAGAACCCATCAACCAAAGAGCTATCGTACCGGCGAATGTGACGTACACGATCATCGCTTTTGGCGTTTTCAAAAACTTGCTCTTAATGTTTAGGTCGATGGTCGTTTGCTCTGCTTTGTATAAGAAGCCAATAAGGAACCAAGCCAGCGCCATCATCACAATCACGAATGGCACGCCAAATACCATCCACTCTCCAAAGGTAATCAAGTTATCACCAACCAAGTACTTTAACGCGATGGCGTTTGGTGGTGTGCCAATAGGCGTACCTATGCCACCAATATTTGCAGCAACGGGAATGCATAACGCAAAAGCAATCTTGCCGGGATCTTTAGGGCCAAATACCGCAATCACGGGGGTAAGAATAGAGAGCATCATTGCGGTTGTCGCAGTATTAGACATAAACATTGAGAAGATAGCCGTTATCAACATTAACCCTAACATGACAAATTTAGGTTGTTGCCCAAACGGCTTAAGCAGCACTCGCGCTAAGTTGACATCTAATCGATACTTGGTTGCCGCCATGGCCAAAAAGAACCCGCCAAGAAACAGCATAATAATTGGACTGGCGAACGTAGCCATGATCTCGTTATATTGCAAAAGCTGTCCAAAATGGGCCTGTCCTTCTTGTAAACGGAATAGCACGATACTTTTGTTTGAGACGAGTAACAGCTCGAGCACAATGATAACCACCGAAGTGGCGTAAATCGGAATGGGCTCAAACACCCAACATAAAGCAGCCAACAAGAATATTGCAATAACTCGCTGTTGGACGATCGTCATGCCGTCAAATGGGAAGGCAGATAAGGGCATTAACCAGATAAGCAATGGAATGAACGTTGGAATAATGTATTTGAGATAAGGGCGCATAATACTACTTCTCTTCCTGAGATGGTTGGCCATAAAACATTGGCGTTAGGAGTCTTATCCCCCAGCCGCAGAGATACGCCTTTTAACTGTTTCTATATGTTCAAAAAAGACGAACCATACCGTAGATAAGTACTTCAAGAAAAGATTATGCACATTGTTTCGAAACGAAATTTTGGAGTTAGATCAATGATTTTGTGTTCATGTCAAAAAACATGTTATATCTGTGTTCAAGCTCACTAAATGCCCTAGCTAATAGTTTCCCTCACCACTTTTGTTAAATAATCCCCATAACTTCAACATGTTGCTTAACTTTAGTGACCCCCACCCATTTCTTCTAAAAGAGCCGTTCACTTTGAGTGATTGCCAAATTTCCCTTTCCCTTTACTTAATTATCATAAGGCACTTCACTCAACATCCATATTTGTAAGGTTTGCGATACGTTAGGACAAGAACCAAATAAAATCTGGTATTTTGGCTCAAACGGCTTGCCGATATAAGTAGTGCGAATGAGCTCTCCTGTTTTTACATCGACCTGAGTGCTGACTCGTCCTTTAAAGTTTTGAAAGATAACAAACTGTTCGCTGTGGTAAACCATTTGCTCGCGGTAAAATAAGAAGTGATCTTGCGGTGTTTCTGTTAACTCACACTCCAACGGCTTTAGGTTAGGTATCGCGCTGGCATTGAACGCAATTAACAACGCTGAAAGAATCCATTCATATCGCATGATGCTTGCCTACTCTGTTTACTTTATCAAAGTATAGGACCGGATACTGGCCATCGTAAGCTACAATCGCATTCTCATGAATGTAAAAAAGGCTTTGATTTTGGGAATCAAAGCCTTTTTTGTATGGTGATGCCCCCTATTATTCATCGTCGGGCTCAAACACCACATTATAGTTTTCAGTGTACGTACAATTAGGTTGGCGACTGCACGTGAAGAAACGTCGCCCTTTAAACTCGCCTTGAGTGGCCGTCTTGATTGTCATCGGGCTGCCACATTTCTTACAAAATCGAACTTCTTTATCTGGCTCAATCAAGTCAATGTGCGCGGCAAGCAAGCGTCGCAAGCGCCCTACTTGGTAGCTGTGTTTTATCGATACCCCCATTAAGGGCAAATTAGCGGTTTTGCACACATGAATCAGTAGCTTCTGACGCTCGACCTTGCCTTTACTTAACTCTTGTCCATTATCTAGTTCAAGAATCACGCGCGGCTCTAACGTTCTGGGATCACAAATGACATAATCAAAGTAGCTTCTGGAGATGCGATTATTCGCAACAAAAAACTGCTTTTTGTCTTTAGTGCTTTTCGGGGCCACTAAACTCGACATATTGACTTTGGCAAACACCACCGCATGTTCACCCACTGCTGCTCTTAAAGCATTATAAAACGCGCCTTCTTGACCTCTTAATAAAGGCCCTTTTGAGCGATATGGATAGTCTCGAGTATCATCATTTTTAATGACGTACTTTTGAATAATAAAGAAGAAAACAACCAGAAGAACAACGATGATAAAAATGTTGGTCATAGATAAAGTGTGCCCAAAAACAACTAGTTGCTCAAAGCGTAAAGGGAAACCACTATTAGAGCAACTAAAGCTATCGATTTTAGACCGTAATAATGACGAGATTTTTAGAGCATAAATGTGTACAGAATAAAGCGAGCCTCGTCGCCTGAGCTAAATTAAATTCGTTTCATGTACTTTTATTGGCTTGCGTCAGGCTGGTTCTCTGGCATCGCATCAATAAAAGCCGGTAGTTGATTACATACTTGCACAACAGCGTTAATGGTTGAGTAAAGAGAGGTATCCATACCAAAGCGCTGTGCGTTATAAAATTGTGGTACCAGACAAACGTCGACAATAGATGGCGAGCTTGTCAGGCTAAACTTACAATCGCCATGCAATTTGCGATGCTTTTGAAGTTTCTCTTCTAATGCAGCAAAGCCTGTGTGAATCCAGTGATGAATCCACGCTGTTTTTCGTTTCTGCTCGCAGGCTAATTCTCTTTCTAGATACTGTAACACTCGTAAGTTATTTAAGGGATGGATCTCCATCGCGATATCTTGAGCCATGGCTAACGCTTGGTAACGCAGTGGTGACTGTTGTGGGATAACCGCAATATCAGGGTAGTTTTCTTCAAGATACTGAATAATCGTCAGCGATTGATTCAGGTGTAAGTCTCCGTCCACCAGCACAGGCACCAACTCACACGCATTAAGGTGGTGATAACGCTCACTGTGCTGCTCACCGCCATTACGCACTAGATGTACCGCTTTGGACTCATAATTCAGTTGTTTTAAGTTCAACCCAATACGCACTCGATATGTCGCGGAAGATCGCCAATATCCATATAAAATCATGCCGTCGCTCATTTGCTATTCCTAAGTCCTGTTGACCCGTCGAGGTGTCTTTTAGCGTTTTAAATATTGACTGACTTGCTGATCGATGGCGCCAAAAAGAGTGTTTCCTTCTGCGTCGAACATCTCTAACTTGATGGAGTCGCCAAACGACATAAAGTTGGTCAATGGTTTTCCATCGCGGATGGTTTCAATCATACGCACTTCAGCAATACAGGAATAACCGACGCCCCCCTCGACAATAGAAGTGCCGTATTCCGTACCTTGCTTGTTTGACACCGTGCCAGAACCAATAATGGCGCCGGCTGATAACGGACGCGTTTTCGTCGCATGAACAATTAAATCGGCAAAATCAAACGTCATATCCACCCCTGCGTTCGGGCAACCAAAAGGCTCATGATTGTAAGTTGACACCAGTGGTAAGTGGACTTTGTTTTCGTACCATGCCCCGCCTAATTCATCTGGCGTTACCGCAACAGGAGAAAAGGCCGAGGAAGGTTTGGATTGGAAGAAACCAAACCCTTTGGCTAATTCCGCAGGAATCAAACCGCGCAATGACACATCATTCACCAACATAATGAGTCGGATCGATTCTTGCGCCTCAGCGATACTTGCACCCATTGGTATATCCCCCGTGACAACAGCGACTTCCCCTTCGAAATCAATACCCCACTCATCACTGGCAAACTCGATATTGTCACAAGGACCAATAAACGCATCAGACCCTCCTTGGTACATTAATGGCTCGGTCCAAAAGCTCTCAGGCATTTCTGCACCACGTGCTTTACGAACCAGCTCAACGTGATTGACATACGCGCTACCATCCGCCCATTGATAAGCTCGTGGCAACGGAGATTCACAATAATGCGCCTCAAACTCTTCAAACCCAGCAACAGTACCGTTATTCAGTGCGGTATATAAGGCTTCTAATTGCGGCGCTAAAGTTGCCCAATGATCGAGGGCAACTTGCATGGTTGGCGCTAAGTTCATCGGGTGAAAAACTTCCGTGACAGGGATACAACGGGTTAAATCTTTGCTTACGACCATCAACAAACCGTCACGAGTCCCATTTTTTTTGGTTGCTAATTTCATTCTTGCCTCTTACTTCTTTTGCCAGCTATAGACGTATTCTTGGTTTTCTACTTTCTCCAACTCATCCGAAAACTGAAGTGCGTGGCGCGTATCTATCATTACCGCCACCTCGTCAGTAAACTTCTTCCTGTATTCTCGTCCCGCTTTGAATGCCTTAGGGTGAGGGCCGTGGGTAAAGCCAGCTGGATGGAATGTCACCATGCCCGCCTCAATGTTGTCACGACTAAAGAAGTCACCTGCGTGGTAGAACAAGACTTCGTCATAATCGTCATTGTTATGGTAGAACGCTACTTTCAGCGCTCCGGGATCACTCTCAATCGGGCGAGGGACAAACGTGCACACCACAAACCCCACTCCTACAAAGGTAGTATGTGCCGACGGAGGCAAGTGATAACGATGTGACATAAGTGGACGAATATCACGCCAGTTCACTTTTACCACGGCCAAATCCCCATGCCAGCCAATGGCATCCAGCGGATTAAACGGGTAGGTGATCACACTGACTTTATCGTGACGTTTGACTTGCACCTGTGTTTGATTTTCCGAATATTGAGCGCGGAACGGGTCGTTGATGGACGGGATTTCCAAAACCGCTGGGTCAAACACCGCGTGATTTCCCACGATGCCCTTTTCAGGCAAGGTATAAGCCGCATCAGTGTTTTCTATCATCAAAATGAACATCGGTTCACTTGGCTCTAACCGCCAGCTGGTTGAACGTGGGATCATCACATAATCCCCTTCACTCACCTGCAAGTGCCCGTAGTCACAGTAAAGGTCTGCCGTCCCTTGGTGGATAAATAACAACTCGTCACCATCGGCATTTCGCACCAAAAAGTCCATCTTTTCATCCATGCGCCAAACACGAATCTTACAATCGTTGTTATGCAGTAAGCGTGGCACCGCCCAAGGCGTAATGTGATTGGCTTTTTCGACCAGATTGAAGTCGAAAGCGCGTGGACGCAGCTCACCTTCCCACTCCGACCATCCTGTCGGCGCATGTTGATGATGGAAATGTGCCGCCGGACCAAAGAACCCGCTTCGGCCTGCTTCGCGCTCAAAAATTGCCTCTTTCGGGAAATCTGCATGTGCTTGTTTAGAGCACACTCCCTCCCGATGAGGAAATGTGATCCATTTATGCATCGTTGAGTACTCCTCGGCGAATTTGGTCTTCTTCAATCGATTCAAATAGCGCTTTGAAGTTACCTTCACCAAAGCCCTCATTCCCTTTACGCTGGATAATTTCGAAGAACACAGGACCAATAACAGTTTGGGTAAAGATTTGCAGCAAAATGCCGTCTTTCATTGGCGCGCCATCAATAAGAATTTGCAAGTCACGCAATTTGTTTACGTCTTCACCATGGCCTTCCACACGTTGGTCTACTTTCTCGTAATAGGTATCTGGCGTTGGCATAAAGTCCATACCACGCTGACGTAACGTTTTGACGGTTTCATAGATATCGTCTGTTGCTAACGCGATATGTTGAATACCTTCGCCATTGTATTCGCGAATAAACTCTTCGATTTGCGATTTGTCGTCAGACGACTCATTGATAGGAATACGGATCTTGCCACAAGGTGCAGTCATCGCACGGCTTACAAGGCCAGTGAGTTTCCCCTCGATATCGAAATAACGAATTTCGCGGAAGTTACCGATCCGCTCATAAAAGCCGGACCAAACATCCATATTGCCCTGTTTGACGTTGTGCGTCAGATGGTCAATCTCGTAAAGGCCAACATCCGCTTGCGATAAACACTCATCGGCATCATAAAAACGGAAATCGACATCATAAATGCTCTGTTTTCCATAACGGTCAACAAAATAAAGCACGCTTTCGCCAATGCCGTAAATCGCCGGAATACTGAGTTCCATGGGACCAATTTCAGTCTTATATTCCTGACCGCCATTGTCCAGCGCATGCTGCATTGCCGCGGTTGCGTCTTTTACTCGAAACGCCATCCCACATACTGATGGCCCGTGCTCTTTCGCAAACTCTTCGGCTTGGCTATGCGGTTGTGCGTTGACGATAAAACTGATTTCACCTTGTCGATACAACCACGCTTTCTTTGAACGGTGCTTGGCAATTTCTGCAAAACCTAACGAGACAAACAGGGTTTTGAGTTGCTCAATACCTTTGCTGTCTGCCGCCGTATATTCAACAAACTCAAATCCGTCTGTGCCTAATGGATTATATGTGGCCATTATGACTTCTCCTTGTCTCACTCATTTTTTTGACCTTATTTCTCTAACTTGGCGCAGACAGTAAGAAATTGAAATACGCGAACGTAAATCTCTATTTTCGTGTTCATCACATCTAATTGTAAATTATTTGTTACGCTCACTATGCGTATCTATACAACTGCAGCAAAAGCCAAATAAGTGAAATATTTTCAATGAATTAGGTCTCTATTTTTGTCTTTACGTCGAGATAAATATGTAAATAACTTGTTACCAACAGATTTTCTATGGCAACGTTGTTCTAAAAATAAAAGGACGCGGTGAGTCGATGGCGACTGATTTCCAATCCACCTTGCTTCCCCCAAAAAGTGACGTTAAGTTTTCGTGATGACTTAAGCAGTTTGTGAGACTCACTGGTCAGAATCATGTCAGGGACACCCTTTTATTGATTCACCTCAGTTCCCTTAAAAATTAGCTGTGTCATAAGTGATGACCTGTTCCCTTTCGATCTCGTGCCACAGCGCAGCGATCTCGACCAGAAAAAGAGACATCCTAATGACACACATCAATCAAAAACGTCTAATTGAACACTTCTGCCAATTAGTACGCATTGACAGCGAATCAACAAACGAAAAACAAATTGCAACAACGCTGGCTGAACAACTGGGCGAATTAGGCTTTACGGTTCACAAACTTCCTGTACCAGAACACATTTCGAACGGCTTTAATGTGTATGCGCGTTTAGAAGGTAAAAAAGAAGGCTCTATCTTAATGAGCTGCCACATGGACACGGTGACGCCGGGCATCGGTATTGAACCCATTATCGAAGACGGCATCATACGCTCCAAAGATAATACTATCTTGGGTGGTGACGACAAATCGGGTATTGCAGCCATCATGGAAGCCGTTCGCTGCATCCAAGCCGAAAATCTAGAACACAAAACACTGGAGCTGGCCTTCACCGTCTATGAAGAAGGAGGCCTATTCGGCTCTCAATACTTCGATATGACACACGTAATGTCAAAAGAAGCGATCGTGCTCGATACTGGCGGCCCTATCGGCACCATCGTGACGGCAGCACCGGGCCAACAGAAAATCATCGCGACGATTAAAGGCCGCCCAGCGCACGCTGGTCTTGCACCAGAAGAAGGCATCAGCGCCATCATGGTCGCAGCAGATGCCATCAGCCAAATGAAGCTACTTCGCATCGACGAAGAAACCACAGCAAACATCGGGATGGTAAACGGCGGACAAGCGACCAATATCGTAATGGCAGAACTCAAAATAGTCGCTGAGGCGCGCTCTCTGAATGGCGATAAGTTGGATGCTCAGGTCAATCATATGATCTCAACGCTAGAGTCCGTATGTGAAAAACACGGTGCTGTGGTCGAAATCGAATCTAGCCGAGCCTACGACGCGTTTGTTATCGAAGAAGACAACGCACACGTCAGCGCCATCAAAGCTACTTTCGCCGAGTTGGGCATCGAAGCGTTTACCAAAGGCACTGGCGGTGGTAGCGATGCAAACAACTTCAATAAGAAGGGGCTTACAACCGTTAACCTCTCTACTGGCATGGCAAAAGTACACACAACCGAAGAGTTTATCGCCGTTGATGATATGGTGAAGATTTCAGAATTTGTGAAGTATTTCTTGGCGAAATAATCACACTGGCTTAGCCGTTTTTACCTGCTCCCCTTCTTGAGTACGAGGGGAGCCATTGCCTTCAGTTGATCGTCTACATCAATTTTTATTTTATTGCTGAATTTTAAGCTACCGCAAGTGACTCCAGTCATATTCGATTTTATGCTTTACTGGCAATTTTTGGTGTTTGTCTCAAATCGATATAAACTAGGCTCTTTTCTTCTTTTATGACTCACCACTATGTCCGACGCCGATATCGAACTACAACACATCTGGCTAGAAGTCCAAGCCCAACGATGGCAAAACCTTTCGCGATTTTTATTTAGCTACTTCTGCTACCAACACAACCTCGTCAGCAAAACCAATAAAGCCTGTTGGGAAACCGCACGTGCAAAGCTGCCCACTTCAAAGTCCATCAAAGCACGGAAAAATGCGGTTATTGAACCCTTGATTGCTGAAGAAACAATCGTTGGGTTGTTGAAGACCATGAGCAAAAATGGAGAGATGAGCTTTGGAGCAATGCAAGCAACAATTAATGAGTTTTTGCACTATGTTGTGATAAGCAAACAAGAAAAAAACCAGCTAAAATTGAACATGCCAGCAAGCTGGTATCAGCAGCAGCACAAACCTATCATGGCACGTTTTGCACAAGCCGGAATTGTAATTTAAGAGAGTCAACAAATGCCCCTACCTGTGGAGGGACACTTTCGAAGCTCAATGGCGTTATTTCAACTCAATCCAAGTTTTGCGCTGTTGCTTGTCCATGTATGACCATGCCATAAAACGGCTGACTTTCTGCCCTTGACTCATTTCAACCTCACGGATCGCTTTTACACCTAGTTTCTCTAACTGTTGGCGCATCGGACGGACGTTGTCTTTCTTGGATATAAGCGTGGTAAACCACAATACTTGAGCAGCAAATGCTTGGCTTTCGTTGGCCATTTTACGAATGAAAGCGGCTTCTCCCCCTTCACACCATAGTTCGGCGTTTTGACCACCAAAGTTCAACGTTGGTTTGCTCCGCTTCACTTGGTCAACTAGAGGTTTCACGCCTTTTTTCCGCTGATTCGCTTTTAAATTGTCCAGCTTGCGTTGACTGCCCATCGCCGCCTCTTCTGCAGAACGGTGGAATGGCGGGTTACATGTCGTCACATCCAAGCATTGAGCGGACCGAATAATACCGTGGAAAATGTTGGTTTCACTGGTTTGCTGTACCAGTTCGATCTTGCCGTTTAAACTGGCGTTACGTTCCACAATAGCTTGTGCCGACTCGATGGATTTCGGGTCGACATCACTTCCCATATAGTGCCAACTATATTGAGTAACCCCCACGATGGGATAAATGCAGTTAGCCCCGACACCAACATCAAGCGCACGTACTTTATGGTGTGGATATTTACCTTTGACTTCGCCATCAAGCAATTCAGCCACACGGTGAATGTAATCTGCACGGCCAGGGATTGGCGGGCACAAGTAGCCTTCTGGAATGTCCCAAAACTCAATATTATAATATGCAGCGAGCAGGGCTTTATTCAGCATTTTGACTGCGTTGGGATCAGAGAAGTTAATTGAATCTTCCCCTCTAGGATTCTTAATCACAAATGGCTTGAGATTGGGTTCACTTGCAATGAGTTTTTTGAAATCGTAACGACCACGGTGGGCATTGCGCTCATGCAATCCACTTTTGGCAATTTTAATAACGTCCACTTCGCTTTTTTCTAGTGGCGATTTCACGTTGGCGGGTGCTTGACTTGCTTTTTTACCCTGCTTCGCCTTAGCCGCTTTTGGTGTGTGTTGTTTCACACCACGGTTATTATTCTTCATTCGAGTTCACTTTTAAATCGAGGAAAATCATAAACAGTCGAGCATCAAACTCCAATTGGTGATACTCCGGCTCCATATAACAACACAACTGGTAAAATGCTTTGTCGTGGTTCTTCTCCCGAGTATGCGCCAATTCATGTACCACCAGCATTCGTAACAATGGTTCTGGTGCATCCTTGAACACATTGGCAATACGGATCTCATTTTTAGACTTGAGCTTACCACCATGATTTCGGCTAATTATGCTGTGCAATCCGAGCGCGTTGTTCACTGCGTGAATTTTTTTATCGTAGACCACTTTACTGATCGGCGCGGCTTTCTTCATATAGCGATTTTTAATTGCCATCGCGTACTCATAGAGTGCCTTGTCACTTTTGACCTGGTGCCTAGCGGGGTAGCGTTTTTCGAACCAAGAAATAAACTTCCCACTCTCTATCAGTGAGTTTACCTGCTCGGTGATGTTCTTCGGATAACCTTGAATATATCGAAGTGACGGATGCATAGATGTAACGTCTGCTATGACAAAAGAAAGGCGCTAAATATACCTGAGATAAGCCATAGTTTCACCTTGGGTTCATCTTTCATTTATCACGAAAGGTGGTTAAACTTCGCCTCCCAAAGATAATGGAGAGAAGGTGTATGCGTAGACTTGTTTTGTACGTGACAGACAAATGCCCTCATTGCAAAGATGCACAAAGGTACTTAGATTCAAAAGGTTACAAATACCGCTTAACTAACGCTAAGATGCAACGCGGTAGAAAAGAGTTAGACGCGATTGGCGCACGCTCACTTCCAGTACTAAAAATCGGCGACCAAGTGATGATCGGTTGGAATCCGAAGAATTTTGAAAAGCTATACAATCGCTCATAGGAATACATGGACAACGCAATAAATGATTCGATTCGCTATAAAGAAGTGAGTGGAAACTCAACATGTTCCACAATCATGCTATATCAAAGTCTTGTAACAGATTATAATATAAAGAATATCAGCATAAGCAGAAACGACTTTCCCTCTTTCACCCTATGAAAGCCGTCCTTCCAATATAAGCCGAACGCGATGAGCGAGGAAACTTCCAACATGAACCAGCCATTACATTATAAAGAGATTTCTTGCGAACAATGTGGCAAATGTACAGAGCTTGATTTCGACTTTACAATGGCATTTCAACCCATTGTTCAATGCTCGTCTAAACAAATATTTGGTTATGAGGTAGTGTTTAGAAATCTGTGTCATTTCAGTATGATATACAAAACAGGAATGACACATGAACAAAGACTTCGATCTAGAACAAGCTATTAAAGCCCTTCAGTCAGGCCAAGACCTGACAGGTAAAGATGGCTTCTTAACTCCGCTCATTAAACAAATCACAGAAGCTGCTTTGAAAGCAGAACTCGAACAGCACCTTGAAGGTGATGAGCAACCTAACCGTAAGAACGGCTCAAGCAAGAAAACGATTAAGTCTTCTGTCGGCACGTTTGAACTGGATACCCCACGCGACCGCTCTGGAACATTTGAACCCCAGTTAGTTAAGAAGAACCAGACTAAATTGACCGATGAGATCGACCGTAAGATCCTATCCATGTTCTCGCTCGGTATGAGCTACCGTGATATCCGTGGTCACGTAGAAGATATGTATGGCATTGATGTCTCTGAGGCCACCATCACAGGTGTTACCGACCGTTTGATACCTGAGCTGAAGGAGTGGCAGCAACGTCCGCTCGATGCACTTTATCCCTTTGTCTGGCTTGATGCCATCCACTATAAAATCAAAGAAGACGGACGCTACGTTAGCAAAGCGATATACACAATATTGGGCTTAGATGTTGAGGGGAAAAAGGAGCTACTCGGTCTTTATCTGTCAGAGTCGGAAGGCGCTAATTACTGGCTCTCCGTGCTAACAGATCTGTATAACCGCGGCGTTGAAGATATCTTGATCGCCTGCGTAGATGGGCTAACAGGCTTCCCAGAAGCGATAGCAACCATCTATCCTGATACAGAAGTTCAGCAATGCATCATTCACCAAATCCGTAACTCTATGAAATATGTTGCCTCTAAGCATCAGAAGGCGTTTATGGCCGACTTGAAGCCAGTCTATCGGGCTGTCAGCAAAGAAGCGGCCGAGATGGAGTTGGATCGTTTGGAAGCCAAATGGGGACAGCAATACCCAATAGTGATTCGTTCCTGGCGGAACAAATGGGCAAATTTATCGGTTTACTTCAAATATCCAGAATACGTCCGAAAGGCTATTTACACGACAAATGCTATTGAAGCCGTACATCGCCAATTCCGTAAACTGACCAAAACTAAGGGTGGGTTCCCAAATGAAAATAGCTTGCTTAAGCTACTGTATGCTGGGATATTGAATGCTTCTAAGAAATGGACAATGCCAATACAGAATTGGAATATGACATTGTCTCAACTGGCGATTCATTTTGAAGGTCGCTTGGATGACGTCTTAGATATTTAGCCAAAATTAGCTGACACAGAATTCTGAACGCCCTCGGTTATGAGGCGCTGGTTCGAGGCTTACAAAACGAATCTGCTTTTTCTATCATTTCTCGAGTCAACGACGAGAATAGATACCGCTTTGATCAACTCTGTCGAATAAAAGCGATTTCTTTAGCCTCGAAACTCAACATCACCACAATGGTGAGTATCAATTTCCTACCTAACGCTGTTTATCGTCCCGAACGTTGTATCCGAACAACACTACAAACTGCGAACGAACACCACTTCCCTCTCAGTCAAATTATGTTTGAGTTTACTGAAGTTGAAAAGGTTGAAGACAACCAACATATAAAGCATATCGTTGACAGCTATAAAAAGTTTGGCTTTAAAACCGCTATAGATGATTTTGGCTCTGGTTATTCTGGGTTAAATCTGCTTGCTGACTTTCAAACGAATATTGCTAAGTTAGATATGGAATTAATTCGTGATATCGATACGGATACGGTACGCCAGGTGATCGTTAAAAATTGTGTCACTATGCTCCAGGAGCTGAATATTATACCTTTAGCTGAAGGCATTGAAACTCGAGGAGAGATGCTATTTTTACGCAGTATTGGGGTCGACCTGATGCAGGGTTATTACTTTGCAAAACCTGGCTTTGAATCATTGCCAGATGTGGACTTTAACCGCTTATAATTCAATTATTTCAATGACACTGGGTTATCTCCCCTTTAAGTCAGGCCACCCTGTCAGAATTTTCTAACGCTCTTATTGATGGCAGAATTACGCTATACGTAGCGCTTAATAAACTCGATAAATGTTCGGTCAGCAATAGACAAATATCCCTGCTTTCTCCATGCCAACGCGAGATCAAGCGTTACTGGCGGATCGAATGGCACTCCGACCACTCCCTGCTCATTTTGCGTCACTAACTCAAGTAATGCGGTAATCGCAAACTCTTGCTTCACAATACTTAGGATCAAAGGCAATAAGTTCGTCTCAAATGATGATTTCATGGTAAAACCGTGCTCTTTACTCACTTGATCTAAAAACTCACGATGGAAATAACCGTGCTGAAACATAACCAAGTCGTGCTCAAAAAACACATCAAAAGACAGAGATTGCCTTTGAGCCAATTGATGCTCGGGTGACACCACGGCCACCATTTGGCTGGTAAATAAATGGTCGGTTTCCAAATCATCCGGCACATCCTCACAGCTAATCACACCGATATCCAACTGTCCATTAAGCAGCATTCGACGAATAGACTGGGTTCCCGCTTCAACCAGCGTCAGCTTTAAATTCGGAAATTGGCTTTTAAATGCCATCACGATACGAGGAAAAAAATAACTGCCCATCATCGAAGGTGTCCCTAGACGGACCTCTCCTTTCTCCAGACCTTTAAGCTCATCAATGGCAAGTTGTGCGTCGTATAGCTGTTGAATGACGCGTTTAGCATGCACCAGCAAGGTTTCACCCTCGTTGGTTAGACTGATTTTTTTATCATCCCGACGAAATAACGTCACGCCCAAAGACTGCTCAAACTTTTTAATAGAAATACTTAGAGCAGGCTGAGCGATATGTAAAGCTTGAGCAGCATGAGTGATATTTCGATGCTCTGCGACCGCCAAAAAGTGTTTGAGTTGCTTCGATTCCATTAGATCAAAAATATATAGTGTTCATATTTTTAATATATTTTTTTTATTCAAGATGAACTGATAGATTGATCACAATCTCTCTTATTTGCTCCGATTAGGCAGAATTCATGGTCACTTTTGGCACGCCGGAATACAAACGTATTACGCTCTCTCTTGCGCTTGGTTCCTTTTTAGTTTTCTCCAATTTATACCTATTGCAGCCTATGCTGCCTGCCTTTGCGCGAATTTTCGCTATTTCAGAAACGCAAGTGAACTGGCTATTCGCAGCGTCAACACTGGCACTGTCATTCAGTCTCGTTCCCATGGCCGTATTGTCTGAATCGATAGGCCGTAAACCCGTTATGATGGCAGGCCTTTTCTCTATTCCTGCTCTTTCTGGCCTAATGCTACTTGGCGATTCGTTTTTATTTTTAGTAGTGTGCCGCGCACTCATCGGGATAGCACTTGCGGCCTTTGCGGCTGTTGCGGTTGCTTACATGGCCGAAGAGCTCGACAAACACGCATTCTCTATGGCAATCGGGACTTATATTGCGGTCAACTCGCTCGGTGGTATCGCGGGACGTATCAGTGGGGGGTTATTGACAGACAACTTCAGCGTCGATACTGCGATTAAGGTCATGATGGCTATCACCCTTATGGGAGTGATCAGTGTTTACTATTTACTTCCCGCACAACACAACTTCACGCCTTCATCAAGTAGCTTACGTCATCAAAATCGAGCCCTCATTGGTCACTTCCGAAACCGACGAGTGTGGTTCGCGATGCTTATCGGTGGCCTTAACTTCGCTTTGTTTGTAAACCTCTATTCTGTGATGGGGTTTCGACTGGTTAGCGCACCTCACAATGTGCCTGTCGGCTTAGCGTCATTGATCTTTATCTGTTATTTGGGAGGGACATTCTCCTCTCGCTGCGCAGGCCACTGGAGTAAGCATTACTCGTCCATTTTCGGCATGTTTGTGGGCGCGATTGTGAGTATGTCAGGGATGTGGATTGCCGCCGTTGAAAACCTCACGGCAATGTTTATTGGTTTGTTATTAATCAGCTTTGGCGCCTTCTTTACCCACACGCTAGCCTACGGTTGGGTAGGCAAAAGTGCGACACAAGCAAAGGCAACAGCAACCGCTCTCTACTTGGTTCACTACTATATCGGCGGAAGTTTAGGTGGGTTCTTACTGCTCTACTGTTGGCAGCATGGTGGCTGGTCCAGCGTTCTCATTGGCGGAAGCGTAGTCTATCTTGCAATGTTTGCCGCTATCGCATACTTAAAACACATTACTGAAAGCAAACGCATGGGTAAAACGACCGATCCGGCCAGTTTTAAGAGCAGTTAAACCGTCGCTCAGACTGCAAAGTAGAATAAACATCTCGTGGTTACTTGGATCACCGACTCTGCTATGCTTACGTTACTTAAATAAAAACCAGAAAGTCGTATGTCAACGCGTTCAACACACAACACACCTATTACCGATATCGAGGCGATCACTCAGCAGGTCGAACAGTGGCTAAATGATGTGGTAATCGGGCTCAATCTCTGTCCTTTTGCCGCCAAACCACAGCGCAATAAGCAAATCAAAATCTTGGTAAGTGAAGCCGAACAAGAAGAAGCACTACTAGAAGATATTTTATTGCAGCTGATTGAACTCAATAATACAGAGCCAGAGAAGCTTGAAACGACGTTGGTTGTAGCACCAAACATGTTGCAAGACTTTTGGGACTACAACATGTTCATTGATTGGATAGAAGGCTTGATCAAACAGCAAAACTGGGAAGGCACCTTCCAACTCGCGACCTTTCATCCTGATTACTGTTTTGGAGGGGCTGAACCCGAAGACGACGAGAACTTAACCAATCGCTCGCCATATCCAATTTTTCACTTGATCCGTGAAGAGAGTATGGAAAAAGTTCTCAAGCACTACCCTGACCCAGAGTCGATTCCCGATACCAATATCGCGCGCGTTTCAGCGCTGTCGGAAGAAGAACGTAAACACCTCTTCCCTTATCTGTTTCGCTAATTAGAGCATGCGCCTCCAAGAAGCAGATTTATCGTCAGTTAAAGCCTCATCTCTTGGGGTTCAAACTACGGTTTGGTATCATTGCCGCCTCAATCGATTCAATGGAAATTAGAATGCAACTGTCAAAGCTAACCCAAGAGATTTTTGATCACTTATACCGTGACATCACCGAGTTCCGCAGCACGTTTGATCTACAAGTCGCAGACGCTGCTAGCCTAGATGCACAAGCAGACACGCTACACACATCTTTAGCGATCGAAGAGCTGACCGAGTTAGCAGAAGCAGACTGCAAAACTGAGCAAGCTGACGCAATTGTAGACAGCGTTTATGTCCTTATGGGCCGCCTAGTCCACCTTGGCCACTGCAAAGTAGAAGATAACCTAGCGATCAGCTACCTCATCGACCTGCTATTAAACGTGGCCGTAAACCGTGGTATCGAATTTATCCCGTGCTGGGACGAAGTACACTCAAGCAACATGAGTAAAGTGTGCCGTAACGAACAAGAATACGCTGAAACTGAGGCATTCTATGCTGAACAAGGCATCAAGCTGATGGCAGTACAAAAAGGTGAATACATCATCGCGAAATGCGCAGAAGACTTCGTCTCTGAAGGTAAAACCGTTCGTAAAGGCAAAGTACTGAAATCCGTTTACTACCGTCCAGCCGACCTAAAACCGCTGACTCAATAAGCGTTCAATTAGGTATGCAAGATAAAAAAACGACCTCTCGTGGGTCGTTTTTTATTGCCTACTTTGTATTAATGGGCGCTCGATTCACATCAACGCGAAACCTTAATCGAAGATCAAATATGGTCTGTCTTCGACCATGATTTTTTTGACTTGGGTTTTGAACACTTCCCCTAGCCCCTCCTCTGTTAATACCTCACTGGCATCACCAGAAGAATGAAGTACACCATTATTAAGTAATAGTACTTTATCGGCATGTTTTAATGTTCGATTGAGATCGTGATTGGCAACCAAAACACCAATACCCTGAGCCGCCATTGTATTTATCAAGTGATAGAGTAAACCTTCTTGTGCAATATCTAAGGGCGCGGCAGGCTCATCCAAGATCAAAAAGTGCGAATAAGGATTGATGCTTCGCCATACTTGCAAACACACCCCAGCCAACCGCACCCGTTGCCACTCACCGCCAGAGAGAGTTTGAATGCTACGGTGCAGTTTATTTTGTAATTGAACAAGCTCAACCACCATGTTCACCGCATCACGTACTTTACTGTCCGTAATGTTAGCGCCACTTGGTAACGATAGCGCAAGGTATTGAAATACATCTACATTGAATACTGGTCGAGATTGCTGACACAAATAGCCGCGAATGTGCGCTTGTTCTGAAAGAGGTAAAGCAAGCAAGTCTTTATCACCAAGGATCACTTCCCCACTCATGCCATCCCTTTTGGTTAAGGTTCCAGAAATAGCGGACAGCAACGTACTTTTACCTGAACCATTTGGCCCGACAACGTGCACTATTTCGCCTAATTTGCATTCAAATGAAAGTGGCAATAGTCGGCGACCTACCGCAATATGCTTAACCTGCATCATGACTCTTCACCAACATCCAGATGAAAATAGGCGAGCCGATAGACGTCGTCATTACACCCAACGGTAGTTCGGCGGAATCTAACAACAATCTCGCGCCGATATCTGCAAACACTAATAGAGCTGCACCAGACATCGCCGAGAGCGGCAGTAAATAACGATTTTCCGTGCCAAAAGCCAAACGTAACAAATGTGGAATGACCAACCCTACAAAGCTGATGATCCCACCTAAAGCCACAGCCCCACCGACCAAAACAGAAATAGCCAAAATCAATTTCCAGCGCATTTGATGCACATCAATACCAAGCTGAGTGGCATGGGTTTCTCCCAGCATGAGTTTATCGAGCGGTTTGCCTTTGCAACACAGCCAGATCAAAACTGGCAACATCACTAAAGTAACGGTGTGTTGATACCAACTTGCACCGCCAATGCTTCCCATCAACCAGTACATCAATTGACGCAGACTGAGGTCGTCACTAAAGTAAAATGCCCAAGTAACAATTGCACTTGATAAAATACCTAATGCGACCCCGACCAAAAGCAATCGAGCGGTGGTGAGATGCATGGCTCGAGCAATGACCACCAAAAGAAACGTAAATACCATAGAGCCGGCAATCGCCGCCAACATAAAAATGATGGGTGTAGGCGAAACTGGTAATACAAACATGACCAGTACCATCGCCAAGCTCGCACCACCAGAGATACCAAGCACTCCAGGCTCAGCCAAGACATTGCCAAGCAATACTTGTAATGTAGCCCCAGAAACTGCCAATGCAGCACCGATGATCGCCGCTGAAACCAACCTTGGTAAGCGCAAATCGAATAATAACTTTTGTTCGAATGCGGAGAGGGGGCGAAGAGGAGAAAGAAAAATCTCTCCAACCATTAAATGAATGGCAGAGAGCAATGCGAGCACCACTGACATAATCAAAAAATTGCGTTGCCAGCGTCGCTCCTTGTTTAGGATAAGTTGTTGAAAATCCATAATGACCGATAAATACGAACGAGGCCTAACCTTACAGTTAAGCCTCGGTAAATTGCAATTATTTCGTGTCTTGGGGCTGGATTAATCGTAAACCAACTCACCATCTTCAAAACGAGTTTTTACTTCACAAACCATTAAAGCCGCCCGTTCACCAATGCCAACATGGCGATTTGGAAATACAATCGCTTCGTTTTCATTCTTTGCCATCAGAGGTTTGTCACCATCGTGACCAAATACTTCACCGTGAACGAATGACGTAAAGTTTTCGACGTTATCATCAAACATGAAGTCGAAATCTTCATTCAAACGCACGATCGTACGACTCACGCGATATTTAATACACGGCTTCGGCAAATGTTCAGCTTGAGTTTCTGCAATCAAGTGACGCAAAGCCAAATCAAACGCGGTCAATTTATTTAGGGCATTGTTTCCAATGCGCGCCACACGACCAAGTTCCATTGTCAGCGCTTGTGCGCCAAAGTGCTCAGCACTGTACCAGCTAAATGTGCTCGACGGTGCGTTTGATAACAATACTGACTCAATATGTGCACTATCCAAGAAATCCATTAACGCTTTGCTACGTATTGGATGACGCGTCTTCGGACTTACCGCAAACGTATAATGCTTCGATTGACGAATGGCACAATGTAAGTCGAGATGCCAACGTGTTGTAGGATCGGTTCCCTGATAAAAGTCTCGGACTAACAGCTTAAGTATGTCGGCAATCACCAATTCTTTCGTCTGTTTGTGTTCTTTTTCATCGAATAAACGGTTGAGGTTTTCTTCAAGGCATCGAGTGTGCGCCAGAGTCGACTCTGGGTGAGCGATAATGAATAAACAACGAGCATCGACCTTCTGGAAGCCAGATTCAATGTCTTTAATCATTGAATCTACCAGTTCCATCGGCGCTGTTTCATCCCCATGAACCCCACAAGAGATGATGATGTTCTTCGTCTCCTGAGTATAATTCTCAGGGGTAACTTCTAGCACACCACGTTGATAGAGTTTAAGTTTTACTCCGTTAGATAACACCTGCTCCGCTGGCGCTACATCGAAATTAATATCTAACGTGTCAGTTAAAAACGATTGGCGAAAGAGAGACTTCGTCATGCGTTACTCCTTAATAGCACGGCGGGTATGTTAATAAATTGTACAAAGGATTTTTGTTGCTGCGATCCCACTTATGAGTAGAACTCACCATTTCCCTCGAAAATCCGATACCTTTTCGCGCCATGCACTCAAACCAAGCATTGAGGCGTTTACTTTTTAAACAATTACAAAGTGTTAGGGCTGTGAACTTTACCACAGCCCTGACTTAGATCATTATGATTTGATCAAATTTTATCGTTATCAGGCGTGTGAATTATGAATACACCAAAAACTAGTTACGTTGTGCGAGTAATAACTCAAATTCATCAACTTTTTCTCGCACTAATTCAACGCTTTGTTGCCAAAAGTCTGATGTAGTTAAATCCATCCCTAAATGCTTTGCAACCACCTCTTCTGCCACCATATTGCCAGTATCACGCAACAAATTAAGATAATCGGTGTAGAAATTGTCCCCCTTATTGTCTCGTTGCGCGTAGATCCCCTTACTGAATAAGAAACCAAATAGATATGGGTAGTTATAAAAACTCACCCCAGAGATTGAAAAGTGTAACTTACTCGCCCAAAAGTATGGATCTGGTTCGCTCATAACCTCGCCATACCAGTCTCGCCACGTAGTAGACATAAGGTCGCAGAGTTCTTGCGCGGTCAACTCCCCGCTTTGCCGACGCTGATAAAATGCTTTTTCAAATTCATAACGAACGGGAATATTAACCATCAAGGCGAACGCTGACGACAACTCCTCCCATAACATTTCCAACTTATCATCTACGCTTTCTGCCTTAGAAATAAGATGATCACGGACAATATTTTCTGCGAAAATTGACGCCGTTTCTGCCAACGTCATTGGATAATAAGTTTGGCAAAGCGGCAAATCACGAAGCACCCAGTTATGAAAAGCATGACCAAGTTCATGTGCAAGTGTCATCAAGTTAGAACGACTGCCACTCCAAGTCATGAATACTAACGGCGTACGCGTCGCTGGTAACTTAGTGCAATACGCTCCAAGACGTTTATTGGCATTCGGCGCAGCATCAATCCAACCGTTTTGAACCATTAACCGGACAAAATCAGACATCTCCGGATTGATGGTTTCAAACGCTTCGCAAATAACATCAATCGCTTCATCAAAATCGTAGATCTTCGCTTTCCCTTGTAAAGCAGGCTTAGCCGCAAGGTGGTTCCATGGTTTCATCTCATCCAAACCGTGCACTTGAGCCATCAAAAAACCCGCTTTCTGGCCGATATCACGGTTGTCTTTTGCGACCGTCATCATGGCATCTAGCGTTTCGGCTTGGATTCGACTAGCATGTAAGCTCGGCTCTAAAAAATGTATTTCACGCTTGGTAGAGCGTTTTTTATTTTCGGTTAGACGCCAACCGGCAAGGGCATTCAAAATCGCCGCAAATGACTCTTGGTGCGTTTGCATCGCACTTTGGACCCCTCGCCAAGCGGCTTCTTGGCGATCAAACTCACTCCCATAAAGAATGCTCGCTGCCTGAGAAAAACCAAGTTCTTCGCTCTTACCATCGGCATAATTTAACTGTACTTTTAATGAGCCAGTCAGGTTGTCGTACAACTTCCCCCACGCAGACTTACCATCTACGCTCATCGCTGCTAACAGTTTTTCTTCTGCGTTACTAAGGCGAGTATCCGCCAACTTTCTCCAATTCAAAATCGAGAAGGCTTGTCCGCTAATATCTGGGTTTTTGTGGTCTAACACACGCAAAACAAATGCTTCATCTGCGTGAGTCAGCGTTAGCTCAAACGGACTGAATGCTTGAGAAAGCTCAGAGAAAATACGCGTCATGCGTCCGAGCAACGCTTTTGCTTCGGTATTCGTGGCATCAACAGATGCATAACAATTAGCAAAATTAGCAATGGTGCCGGCTAAACGACTGGCTGCTTCACTGGTTAAAATCGCGTTTTGCATGACTTCAACATTGTCACAATCGGTCGATTGCTTGTTAAGTAGGTCGATGCATTGTTCAACCAGAGCAATATCATGTTGAATACGTGGGTCGGCAAGGTCGTTATAGACAATAGATAAGTCCCAACTCGGTATGGTCATTTGTTATGTTCCTTTGATTTAATTGAGCCAGCTTCCCTTTTTCCTGTTGGTAGAAGGTTGAGAACCGACGACTTCCGTGGCTGGAGGCGTTTTTCTTCCTTGATTGTTTTTACTTTTAAAGGCAACCGCTCCTAATATTAACTTTCTAAAAGAGGTACGCCAATCGAACGAACAGAGGCGTAAATCTGGTCATCGATGGTTATGGTTATGTGAGTAACGGACGCATTCTCTATCGCTAACGTCGAATACCATTTCGGATTGCGCCAATCCACGCCTAAAACTTGAGCCAAAATCATTCGAATTACGCCACCATGTGTGACAACTAATAAGTCATCATTGATATCGTTGATGATTTGAGACCAAGCACAGTTAACACGCTGAGAAAATGTACTCAAGCTCTCGGCATTCGGTAGCGTGTGTTGAGATGGTGATTGCCAGAAGGCCTCAAGCTTTTTCCAATGATCAGTAAGTATATCAAAAGGCACACCGTCAAAATCTCCAAATGCCATTTCCTGTAATTCGTCTTTCGCGATCATCGGTAATAGCTGCGGCTCTGCGATAAGGTCAGCCAGTTCCTTGCAGCGCGAAAGTGAGGAAGACACCACCCCGCCAACCACACGGCCACTGTCTTGCCATGCCTTAGTAATGCGATGTTGCTCGGCTATTTTCACTTTTAAATCAGTTTGCCCGTGTAATCCCGGTGCAGCATCGACTTTGCCATGACGCATAAGGTAAATATTGAACGATTTCATTTTCCATCTCTAAGGCTGTTGCTGTTTCAAGTTAAAAGTGCTTTCAGCAAGATAAGTCGATTCACGTCTCGTCTTTTAAAACCAGTGGCAGGCCTGCCGCAACAAACGTCACTCGCTGACAAGCTCTTGCTAATCGTTGATTCATTCGTCCGGCGTTATCTACAAAATGACGGCTGACAGTCCCCATTGGCACGATACCCATGCCGACCTCATTGGAGACGAAGATCAAGTTAGCACTTGACCCCATCACGACTTGTTCCAGTTTTTTAATTTCGGCTTCTAGCTTTTCATTGCAACAAGCATCGCCTAGCTCAAAAATCCAGTTGTTGAGCCATAATGTAAGGCAATCTATTAGCACAACATCATCACTATTAAAACCTGCAAGCAACGCAGCAAGGTTATGCGGACACTCATGTTCTTGCCACCCAGCTCCTCGCTGATTTTGATGGTGTGCAATTCGCTCTCGCATTTCTTCATCAAAGGGCAACGCCGTTGCGACGTAATGTAAAGAGATTTGGGTCGTTCTAGACAACTGTCTTGCGGTTTGTTCTGCAAACGTCGATTTTCCGGAGCGAGCTCCGCCTAAGATAAGTTGCTTCATGGCAGGTAATAAAACGCAATAAGAGTAAGATAAATAAGCAGCTCTGCTAATTGCTGCGCCGCACCAAGGCAATCCCCGGTGAAGCCGCCAATTCGCTTGGTTAACCAACGTTTGAAAATGCAACGAAAGACAACGAGAACCAACGTCATAACAATGGCCTGCGAGGTGCCAAGTAAAAGCATTACAACGCCACCAGTCAACAACAAGATCGCCACTTCTAAAGGTGATTGCCTACTCGCCAGAGGTTTACTTTTAGAGGTATCGCTATCACTGACGTAAGGCATATCATAAATAAGCGTAGCGGCTAAAGCTCTGCTCGCAGTATAAGCCACCACAATGATCAATCCAAAGGATGACAAATGAGCAAGCTCATTCCAAAAGATAAACTTGGCCAATAGTGCCATGACTAATGTCGCCGCGCCATACGTACCAATCCGGCTGTCTTTCATAATAGAAAGACGACGTTCCACTGTCATACCCCCACCAATACCATCAGCCATATCAGTCAGCCCATCTTCATGGAATGCACCGGTAAGCAACAAGCTAAACATCATCGTTAATACTACAGCGACCGATGGTGGGAAAATCAGTGTCCCGAATGAGAATATTAGGGCACAAAGCACGCCAAGTATCAGGCCAACCAAGGCAAAATAGCGCCCAGCTTGATTCATGCGCTCTTCACTGTACGGCAGATCTTGAGGTACGGGTAAGCGGCTAAAAAAACTGACTGCCAGTAGAAGCAACTCACCTTGGTAACGTAATGAGGATTGATTGTTTTTTTCAGTTGCTGACACTACACCATTACTCCTGCACTCTCAAAACTGGCCATTTTGTTGTAGAACTGGGCTGCTGCTTTTAATAACGGCAATGCGAGTGCCGCTCCGGTTCCCTCGCCTAGACGCAGTCCAAGATCGAGTAAGGGCTCCGCTTTTAGATACTCCAACACAAACTTGTGGCCATTCTCTTCAGAACAGTGAGCAAAAAGCAGGTAATGACGCACATTTTCATCTAACAAGGTGGCAATATAAGCCGCGACAGAAACGATAAACCCATCGATTAAAACTGGCGTTTTCAGTCGTTTAGCTTCAAGAAAAGCCCCAACCATTTGTACGATTTCAAACCCGCCAACTTGCGCTAAAATCGCTTTTGTACTGAGCCCTCGACATCGATTAACACCTTGAGCCACCAATTTATACTTACGATTCAACTGCTGTTGGTTAATGCCCGTTCCTAAACCAATACAATGATTAACCTCTAACGGGCTCAACGCTGATAACAACGCCGAAGCCGAACTGGTATTTCCAATTCCCATTTCTCCGAACATCAGTAGGTTTGAACCAGATAGAATCGTTTTCTCTGCGATTTTCGCCCCATACTCCAACCCCAATGCCACTTGCTCTTGCGACATTGCGGTCTGTTTGGCTAAGTTGCCCGTGCCATTGCCTAAGCGTCGCTCAATGAGGTTGGGGTGAGACTTAAATTCTGGGACAAGGACATTCATCGGTGCCAGCATGCCGCAATCTATTACTTTGAATTGAATGTCGTTGATGTCGCAGAAACAATTGATGGCCGCGCCACCGGTGAGAAAGTTGGCCACCATTTGCTGAGTCACTTCGCTTGACGCAATACTGATCCCTTCTTCGGCCACACCGTGGTCACCAGCGAACACCAACATACTAGGTTGATAAATCTCAATCTTTTCCACGGCTTTGTGTTTATCTTGGCTTTGAATAAGCGCGAGTTGTAACGCTACTTTTTCGAGTTGCCCCAGAGAACCAACGGGCTTGGTTTTATTGTCTATGCGCGCTTGTATTTCTGCAGCAAAAGCGTAATCCATTTTTAGTTCCTTTGATTTATTCAGGGTGTGCGCCTGTTTAATCTAGTTAACGAATACGAGTCACGTTTTTATATCGTAATCTATACATAGATAGTCTTTTGAATAAGCAGATTATTGTATACTTTAGCGCGCACGAGAGGCAGTGCTAATCAACCTTCTCTTTGAGAAGCGCCGTTATTCTTGCAGAAGCACTCAACTTGAGCGCATTTGAGTATATGTAACCCTATGAAATCAGATACAATAGCTGGGTACGTGTTCCAGATAGGAGAATGGCATGGATAACCACAACACCTGCGTGATTGTTGCTGGCGCAACTGGCTTAGTAGGTTCAAAAGTAGTCGCTAACCTTATTACTCAATCAGGTGTTGGTCCTTTATATTGCCTTTCTCGGCGCCCTATCAACAATGTCCCCGATCCTGCAAACAAAATCGTCCCTATCATTGACGCCGATCTATCTATCCATCAATGGGATGAACAGCAATCACCCCCTCAAATCGGATTTATTTGCTTAGGAACAACACTGAAGCAAGCGGGCAATAAAGAAAATCTACGTAAAGTGGATGTAGATTTAGTGTGTAAAGTGGCGCAGCAAATGAAAACAATCGGCGTAAAACGCTTAGCTGTGGTATCAAGTCTGGGCGCAAACAGCCAATCCCCTTCCCATTATCTCGCTTGTAAAGGACAAACGGAGCAAAGAATCGAAGCGATGGGCTTCGAGGAAGTGGTCTTTGCTCGACCGGGACCGCTTGTTGGGCAACGTGAAACCCCTCGTACCGATGAGAAGCTAGTGCAAGGTATTTTTAAAGTCATTCGCCCACTCATGCTCGGTAAGTTGTCCAACTTTTTACCGATTGATGCAGAAGATGTCGCCAAAGCGATGATTTATCAAATTTTCAGTTATCAAGAAGATTCGGTGGTTTATTTGCAAAGGCAGGAGATACTCAACTTATTGCAAACCTACGAATAGCCATGAGTATAATCTGCATGCTAAGTACTATTTACTCATAATTCATCACTGCTGTTTATATGCATTTTTGATCTAACTAATACCTGTTTGTCATTTTCAAAGTTATATCCAGAGCGTTATCTTACGCGCCAATCAATAACTCCAAAGAACAAACAGTCGGTCTTTTCGGCGGACTAATAAGGTCAGATTATGAATTTTGCAGTGATAGCCTCTCTCGCAGTTTTTGTTGGCGTATTATTCTTTCTTTTTAACCAACAACAAAAACAACACTCTCTTTCTCGCCTCGTGTTAATCGGCCTTGTTACGGGGTCACTTTTTGGTCTCGCCTTACAATTGCTTCACGGTGAAGGTAGCGACACCATTTCTCAAACGCTTGAGTGGGTTGGCATCGTTGGCAGTGGCTACGTGGGTCTGTTGAAGATGGTTATCATGCCACTGGTGTTGGTGTCGATGATCTCTGCCGTGGTTAAACTAGAAAAAGGCGGCTCGCTGGGTAAGATTTCTGGCCTGACAATCTCGGTTCTATTGATCACGACGGCGATTGCTGCGCTCATTGGTATTTTAGTTACCACAACATTTGGCTTGTCAGCCGAAGGCCTAACCGAAGGGACTCGTGAAACAGCTCGAATCGCTGTGCTGGAAAGCCGTGCAGGTACCGTTAGCGACCTGACCATTCCTCAAATGTTAATCAGCTTTATTCCAACAAACCCATTTGCGGATTTAACTGGCGCTCGTTCTACGTCGATTATTGCCGTGGTTATTTTCGGTGTGCTAACGGGTATTGCCGCTCGCAAAGTCATGATGGAGAAAACAGAGTTGGAATCACCGATTCGTACTTTTGTTGAAGCAGCTCAGTCTATCGTGATGCGTTTGGTGAAGATGATCATGGCTTTAACGCCATATGGTATTGCCGCACTAATGGCTAAGGTTGTAGCAACTTCAAGCGCGGGTGATATCCTTAACTTGCTTGGCTTTATTGTTGCGTCTTATGTTGCGATTGCATTGATGTTTGTCGTCCATGGTTTGCTTGTCTCTTTTGTTGGTGTCAGCCCTACGGAATTTTTTAAGAAGATTTGGCCAGTATTGACCTTCGCTTTTACATCACGAAGCTCGGCGGCAACTATCCCACTCAATGTGGAAGCACAGATCACCAAGCTCAACGTACCACCAGCGATTGCCAATCTATCGGCATCATTTGGCGCCACTATCGGTCAAAATGGCTGTGCAGGTATCTATCCGGCTATGCTTGCGGTAATGGTCGCGCCGAGTATGGGCATAAACCCATTAGACTTACACTTTATCCTTTCCTTGATTGGCATGATTACTATCAGCTCATTCGGTATTGCTGGTGTTGGTGGTGGTGCAACCTTTGCTGCATTGATTGTTCTTCCTGCGATGGGTTTGCCGGTGACTATTGCAGCGCTGCTTATCTCTATCGAACCATTGATTGATATGGCTCGTACCGCACTTAACGTATCAGGCTCAATGACGGCTGGCACGATTGCTAGCCGAGTACTGAAGTCAAGAGAAAGTGCAACAACACTAGAAGAGACCAAAGCATAAAGCTTGAACAAGTTTTCTACGCCGTAGTATGCATAATATCAAGCCGATGGCTCGTCATCGACTTGATATTTTCACAATTTCACCTTGCATCTTTCGTTGCTAGTCAAAGCGTTGAATGGTCTAATACTGTTATCGGTTCCGTAAACGGTAAGCAGAATGCACCAAGATAATCAGCCAACTTTTTTCTTCTTTGACTACGAGACTTGGGGAACTAATCCCGCAAAAGACCGCCCAAGCCAGTTTGCTGGCGTTCGCACAGATGAAAACTTTAACATCATCGGTGAGCCGTTAGTCATGTACTGCCAGCCACCCGCTGATTATCTCCCATCCCCAGAAGCTGCGCTTATTACCGGTATTACTCCGCAAAAAACAATTCAGGAAGGCCTTCCTGAACCTGAGTTTATCGCTAAAATTCACGCTGAACTTGCTAAACCCAAAACAACCAGTTTAGGTTATAACAGCATTCGCTTTGATGACGAGGTTACTCGTTATACTTGTTATCGCAACTTCATTGATCCCTACGCTTGGAGTTGGCAAAACGGCAACTCACGCTGGGATTTACTCGATGTGTTACGAGCGTGCCATGCCCTTCGTCCAGAAGGCGTTGAATGGCCAGAAAATGAAGACGGTTTTACCAGCTTTAAATTAGAGCACTTGTCTGTCGCCAACGGTATCGAACACAGTAATGCGCACGATGCAATGGCAGACGTTATCGCAACTATCGAAATGGCGAAAAAAGTAAAAGCGGCTCAACCAAAGCTATTTGATTACTTCTTTTCTATGCGTCAGAAACGTAAGTTAAACGAGTTAGTCGATATCGTTAATATGACGCCACTGATGCACGTATCAGGCATGCTGGGTCGCGAATGCCAATACACCAGTTGGATTGTACCTGTCGCGTGGCACCCGACAAATAATAACGCCGTTATTACGATTGACTTAGCCAAAAATCCGCAACCAATTCTTGAGCTATCTGCCGAAGAGTTACACGAAAGGCTCTACACTAAACGTGAGGATCTGGGAGAGTTATTGCCTGTTCCAGTCAAATTGGTTCACCTGAACAAATGCCCTATTCTTGCGCCAGCAAAAACACTGACGTCTGAAAACGCAGGAAAGATTGGTATCGATCGTCAGCGATGCTTAGCCAACCTGTCGCTACTTCGTCAGCATCCTGAAATTCGAGAAAAACTGATTAACCTGTTTTCTATCGAACGTAAGTTTGAAAAGAGTGATGACGTTGATACTCAACTTTATAATGGGTTCTTTTCTCCTGCTGATCGCACCGCAATGGATATCATTCGTGAAACAGACCCGAATAACCTAGCCGCGCTGGATATTGAATTCGACGATAAGCGCATAAAACCATTATTGTTCCGCTACCGTGCTCGTAACTTCCCTGGAACGCTAGATGATCAAGAACAAAGGCGTTGGGCTTTGCACTGCCGAGAAGTATTTGAAAATCAAATCGAAGAATACATGCTGAATTTAGAGAACTTAGTTCACGAACATGAAAGTGACGAAAAGAAGCTTGCGATATTAAAATCCGTATACCGTTATGTTGAGAACCTCGCTTCCTAATTTATCCTGATACAAGCGCACCTTCTGGTGTGCTTGTCGTTTATATGCTGCCGAAATGATTAAAGACCGATTCTTACAACTTATCCAACTGCTTATCTCCTTCTTCCTCATTATGGGAGCTCTTGGCATCGGTATTACCATTCAAAAATTCACTGGCGTTTCCGTACCAGCAAGTGTCATCGGTATGCTTATATTGTTTTTCTCCATGACGCTGGGGGTTGTCAAAGTCGATTGGGTAAAACCTGGGGCTACGCTGTTCATCCGCTATATGATCCTGTTGTTCGTTCCGATTAGCGTCGGCCTGATGCAGCACTTCGATATACTACTTGCCAACGCACTGCCGATTATTGCTAGCGCTGTTGGAGGCTCACTCATTGTATTGGTCAGTCTCGCTTGGCTGCTGGACTACTTGCTAAAGGAGAAGCACTGATATGTGGTTAGTTGTTACCATTGCGGTTTTTCTTGTCGCGCGCCAAATCGCAATCAAAGTGAATAATCCTCTAGCAAATCCTTTGTTGATCAGTATTGCAGTGCTCATTCCTTTGCTTACTTACTTAAATGTGCCGTTTGAAACGTATTATGCGGATAACGAAGGGATCAGTTTTTTACTTCAACCAGCCGTAGTTGCTCTGGCTTACCCGCTATATGAACAGCTCCCACAAATTAAAGCGAACTGGCGCATCATCACATTTGCTTGCATGGTAGGCAGCGTGATGTCGATGATGACGACAACGTTAATAGCCGTTGCTTTTAAAGCAGATATCAGTTTAATCGCAAGCTTGCTGGGGAAATCTGTGACCACACCGATTGCGATGGAAATCTCTAGCCACCTAGGAGGCGAAGCCGCAGTGGCTGCAATCTTAGTGCTTATTGTTGGTCTCCTGGGGGCGATTTTAGCATACCCAATTTATAACCTGATTGGCATTAAACACCCTATTGCACGAGGTTTAACGATGGGTACCGTATCTCACGCGTTGGGCACAGCCACTTGCGCAGAGAAACAACCAGTTGATGCTGCGTTTTCATCGTTAGCATTAGTTTTATGTGGCATCATCACTTCTCTTTTAGCTCCAAGTTTTTTTGCCTTAGCAGTCTGGTTTTATCAGTAGATTAAACGCTCTTGGCCTGTCCTCCTCTATCAGGCCCCCCTCCTTACCTCTTTAACGTTAATCAACACCACCTTCCTGCGCACGACCAAATAGCGATTCTCTAAGCACTTTAGAAATAGACCTAAATCAAGCATAACCGTGGTCATAGCACATTGCTGCTACTTAGAATATGAATATACGCTAATATACTTGATAGTGAGACTGAGTTAACGCTTCACGAGAGTGCAATCGAACACATGTGTGAGCTCACTCAAACTGTGTAACAGAAAATTCAATTACACTCACCAGTGTGATTTGTAGCACAGAATATTTCTCTCTTTTACATAGAATAACTGTCCATGCAATAACAAGGATTCAACATGAAAAGTCGCATTGAACAGGCGCTAGCGAGCGCTCCAGAAGCACTTTCCAAACAACTGGCTCCTATCATTCAAGCGGATGATTTTGATGCTACGCTTTCAGAGCAACAGTTTGAACAGTTGCTTTCAGCTACTGGCTTATCAGATAAAGAGCTTCGTGTTGCTCTGCTTCCTTTTGCCGCTGCGTTTTCCTACGCTACAATTTCCGAATTCTATGTAGGCGCAATCGTTCGTAGTCTGTCGGGTCGTCTTTACTTTGGCGCAAATATGGAGTTTCTCGGCGTTCAACTCGGACAAACGGTTCATGCTGAGCAATGTGCTATTAGCCATGCTTGGATGAAAGGTGAACGTGGTATTAAAGACATCACGATTAACTACAGCCCTTGTGGTCACTGTCGCCAGTTCATGAACGAACTGACGACTTCAGCAGAGCTTAAAATTCAACTTCCTGAGCGTGAAGAAAAATCTCTGCATAACTATCTTCCAGAAGCGTTCGGTCCTGGTGATCTCGGCATAAACTTGCGTCTTATGGATGGTAATAAACACAACTTTACCTACGATGAAGAGGATGCTCTTGTTCAAAAAGCAGTAGATGCAATGAATATGAGTCACTCACCATACACTAACAATATGAGTGGTATTTCTCTTGAAATGGTAAGTGGTCGTGTTTTCCAAGGAGCTTATGCGGAGAATGCTGCGTTCAACCCTAGCCTGCCACCACTGCAGGTAGCTCTAATCCAAATTCTGATGGCGAGCGATACCTTCGATAATATTAAGTCGGCCGCTTTAGCAGAAAGCGCTAAGGGGAAAATCAGTCACTTAGCGGACACACAATCAACACTAGAAACAATCAATCCTGATATTCCTTTAAGCTTTGCAAACGTGTAACCCCTGTCTCTCCTAGCTGCGCCCAATAACCCTGCATATTTTGCAGGGTATTATTATCAAAACCACCACGCAAACGTTTGCTTCGTTAAAAAAAATCAGTATGATCCTCTGCAATTTCTATCTCATCACTTTATTTTGTAAGGGAACACTATGTTTGGTACTGCAACCAGCGCAAATGCTACTCGTGTATTGCTTCTGGGTTCTGGCGAACTTGGTAAAGAAGTCGCGATTGAATGCCAGAGACTTGGATTGGAGGTTATTGCTTGCGACCGTTATGCCGATGCTCCAGCAATGCAAGTCGCTCACCGAAGTTATGTGATTGATATGTTAGACGGTCAAGCCTTAGAAAAAATTATTGATCAAGAACAACCCACTTATGTTGTACCAGAGATCGAAGCTATCGCTACTGATAAATTGGTTGAACTTGAAGAAAAAGGTTTGAACGTGGTGCCAACGGCAAAAGCAACTCAGCTCACGATGAACCGCGAAGGTATCCGTCGTTTAGCCGCAGAAACGCTTAACTTGGCGACCTCCCCTTACCAATTTGCTGATAACTACGATGATTTCAAAAGCGCAGTCGAACACGTCGGTATCCCATGTGTGGTTAAGCCTGTCATGAGTTCATCAGGTAAGGGCCAAAGTGTTATTAAGACCGAAGACGGCATTCAAAAAGCGTGGGAACACACACAAGAAGGCGGACGCACAGGTTATGGGCGTGTCATTATTGAAGGCTTTATCGATTTTGATTACGAAATCACTTTATTGACCGTCAGAGCTGTTGATGGTGTTCATTTCTGTGCTCCAATTGGCCATCGTCAGGAAGATGGTGACTACCGCGAATCATGGCAACCGCAAGCCATGTCAGAAAACGCAGTAAAAGCAGCAGAACACACGGCAGAGAAAGTGGTAAACGCACTCGGTGGCTACGGCCTCTTTGGTGTAGAGTTGTTTGTTAAAGGCGATAAAGTCATTTTCAATGAGGTCTCTCCTCGCCCACACGATACAGGCATGGTCACGATGATTTCTCAAGAAATGTCAGAGTTTGCTCTCCACGTACGTGCATTTACCGGAATGCCGATTAATAAAATTGTGCAATATGGTCCATCAGCGTCCGCCGTAATACTTGGTCAAGGGACTTCAACAAACATTCGCTTTAACAATCTAACCAAAGCCTTAGCTCAACCTCAAACGCAAATTCGTCTATTCGGTAAGCCTGAGATTGATGGTCGCCGCCGCTTAGGTGTTGTTCTTACTCGACGTAAAACGACCGAAGAAGCCGTTCAAGATGCTATTGAGAGTGCGTCAAAAGTGAATGTCACTTATTAAACGCGCTCCATTCCTACAAAAAACAGCGCAGCTTTAATTGCTGCGCTGTTTCGCTTTACAAACCGAGGAAATCCTATTCGCTCTCGATTAAGTACACCTCTTCAGAGAAGCGACTTAAGCCTTTTTTGGCGATTTTAGGATGGTTTTCATCAGCTTCATCTACGTTCAAACAGGTAACTTTGTAACCTGAAAATAACTGCTCAATCTCTTCGACTGGCACACTAAATGGAGGCCCCGCCATCTCTTCTTGAGGATAGTTGAGTGTAACAAGCAAAATACGACCGCCTGGATTCAAAAGTTGCTTGAGGCGCTCTACATACTCTCCTCGCATGTCTTGTGGTAAAGCCACCAACGCGGCTCTGTCATAAATGATATCGGCTTGAGATACTGGCGCCGTAAAAAAGTCACCGGTATAAATCGAGAGCTCATCAAACTGATACAGCTCGTGCATACCATTAAGCGGAGTCACCATTGGCGTATAAAGGTGCTCAGCAAAAAAAGATCGAACAGCAATATGGCTTAGCTCGACACCTTCAACTGAATCGTGCTTCATTGCTAACCAAATCAAATCTTCTGATTTACCGCATAATGGAACCAATACTTTATCTTCACGCTTTGGATTAGTGTGCGGCCAATAGGCAGGTAGTAGTGGGTTTACATCTTCCAAGTGAAATCCGATTTGATTACTGGCCCATTTGTTGTGCCAAAACTCTTGGTCTCTCATTTTATTTTCTACTTATCGGCTAATTTTCATTTTGTGGCGTAAGACTAACGATTTTCTCAAATTTGTCTATGTCGTTCATCTTTAGTTAATAGAGCGATGATAGGATGTCACCATTCCTTAGTAGAGGGTGTCTTTACCCTAAACAACAGAATAAAGAAAAGAGAAATGGTGATCTAATGCACGATTCCACTTTAAGGTTAAAGTTAAACCTTGGGATCTTTCACAAAGGCCCCATTAATGAGTTAGAACCTAATTTGCCAATCTTAGCGACCTTTATGTTCCCTATTTTCTAAGTGAATGCAAGTTAAGGAGAGTGAATGAGCTTATTTCTACGTACTACTGCATTGATGCTTTTGGTACTCAGCCGTGCGCCGGCGTTCGCCGCACTTCCTATTACCCCCCCACCGAGTGACGAACAAAATCGTTCAGCTAATCAAGACGAAGTTTGCGCGAAACTCTTTAAACACAGCCTCAGCGGTTTATATGGCATTCAAAATATCGACTCAACACCAACACAGCCATACTCTGATTTCGACATCCTCTACAGTAAAGCACACCAAGCACAATTCGAACTTGAAACTATTTGTAAAAGTACGGCACTTCTTAATGATGCTCAGCCGTACTTTGCGGGTGTGAAATCCAAACAACGTGCAGAAGCAAAAATAGCCCTAGAACTGGATGGAAAAGTGGAGCGTATTACCGATCTTGCTCGTGCAACCATTGTTGCGGAAGATGTGGCTAGTTTGGTCTCAATTTATGAAACCTTAGAGCGAGAAACAACCATAGTAAAAGTTAAAAATCGCTTTAAAAAACCGAGTCCTTCTGGTTATCGCGATTTAAATTTGTTGGTTCGCCTGCCTAAAACTAATTTGGTTGCAGAAGTTCAATTGCACTTAAAAGCAATAGCTAATGTGAAAAATGGTCCTGAGCATGACCTTTACGAGAAAGTTCAGAAACTTGAACGTCAAGCCATGATAGAGAAACGTGAACTCAGCGAATTAGAACTCGCTTCAATTAGAAACATGCGTACCCAATCTAAGAACTTATATCAACAAGCGTGGCAACCTTACTTAACCACTCACTTAGAGGCGGCATAATCGCTATTTAGCAATATTGCTTGATAGGCTAAGGCGTGGAAAATAACTGACCCTCCTAGCTTGTAAAGTATTTAGACGCATCCCAAAATAACTTCAAGAAACAGAAAAACCACCGCGTTGCGATGGTTTTTCTTTGTATAAGACACGTGTTTACGCCAAAAAGACCATGCTTTCGCGTGATCTATTTGTTCGGCTTACTGTACTTTCTTCAGGTTCTCTACACGCGCTTTTAACTTCTGCCCTGGGCGAAACGTCACTACACGTCGAGCAGTAATTGGAATATCTTCACCGGTTTTCGGGTTACGACCAGGTCGTTCATTCTTGTCACGAAGGTCAAAGTTACCAAAACCTGACAGTTTTACCTGTTCGCCACTTTCCAGTGCCTTACGAATCTCTTCAAAAAACACTTCCACCGTTTCCTTGGCGTCCCGTTTACTAAATCCTAATTTATCAAACAGGTTTTCTGCCAGTTCGGCTTTTGTGAGCGCCATAAAACTTTCCTCAAAGCTATTTTAAACAATGCTACTTAGTGTAGCGCCAGAGCAGTTTTACCCTACCAATTCAACAACATATCGGGGTTACATCGGTAAGTGTATGACAAGCTTATGATTTTCGCCAATTTTTTTATTGGCAAACAATGGAATAGCATTATGAAAATTATTGTTAAACACCAAGGTTTTAATATTTTTGTTTCTACTTCATCTTACAAAAGAAACCAACCCAGTTAAAACAACTAATAACTGAATTTATATCAACATTAATCACTATTTAACAAAAATGTCAGTGATGGATTGTTTTACCAGCACTTGATACAAAACTTATCGTAATTTCAGTAATTTGTATGTAACTCGACACGTAATGCATGGACTTAAAGGTATGACTATCTAACGGTACAAATGTGCTTATAAAGCTTGATTTAACCCACGCTTCTCACTGGCCAGCGGTGACGCAATATACAAAGGTTGCTAATGTGCTCATTAGGGCTTCTCGAACTCATATCCTTACCTCTAATTAAGACGACCATGATTAATCAGATCATAAATATTCTTTTCCCTGTTTTTGCTCTCGTCGGAGTCGGCTATCTGGTAGGTCGTTACATCAAGCCTGACTTTCGTCCAATTAACCGCATTAATATTGAAGTTTTCACACCTGCGCTGGTGTTTTCTTCGCTCGCTAGCATGCCGTTAAACTCGAATCAGGGACCACTCCTTTTGGCAGCAATTGTCGCGGTTTTGGTTCCTGCTCTGATCATGATCCCTGTATGTCGGTTGACGTCACTCTCGTTTAAAACCTGGGCGCCGCCACATATGTTTCGCAATAGTGGAAACCTAGCCATTCCCTTATTTACCTATACGTTTGGAGAAGTTGCGCTCTCATCAGCAGTGTTGTTATTTGTCGTCTCGGCGTGTCTGCATATCAGCTTAGGCGTGATGCTGCTTAGTCATGGGAACCCTTTTAAGCAGATAATCAAAATGCCGATCTTTTTAGCAGCTTCGTTGGCTCTGTGTCTGAACGTGTCGGCTGTGGGAGCATGGACGCCCTTATACGAAGCGACTGCTCTACTTGGCCAAGCGGCAGTACCCGTGATGCTTTTATCTCTAGGGGCGCAAATGTGTCATTTAAGAGTGGACGGTTTAAAGGTTGGTGTATTGTGCACCGTGCAGTCACTTGCAACTGGGGCGGTTGCGTTTGCACTTATTTATTGGTTAATACCCCTTCCAACGATGCAATTGCAGATGATGGTACTCTTCACAATGCTTCCACCAGCCGTCATGAATTACCTATTTGCTGAAAGACTGAATATAGAACCGATGAAAGTGGCATCAATGGTACTATTTGGTAACTTTTTCAGTATTCTTACGCTGCCGCTTTTACTGAGCTACACCCTCTCACTCAGCTAATTATTAATAAACTGGCGTTAGCGTGTATTGGCAGAAAAAACGACAGATCCGACTCTCGATTGAGGCGCTACCCTTAATTTGGTCCAGCTTTTTGAGGTTATCAGAGGTAACGTAAGCGGCATAGCACGTGAGCAACGATAAGGTAATCCTCAACATAAAAAACCCTACCAATTTGGCAGGGTTTTTAGTTTCTTAAAAGAGGTAGTTCGCCTAACGCTTAGTCACGCAGAGCTGCACCAAACTTCTCAGAAACGTGAGCAACGATAGCATCTACCGCGCCAGCGATATCAGCATCTTCAAGCGTACGCTCAACTGACTGTAGAGTCAGAGCGATTGCTAGGCTCTTCTTGCCTTCTTCAACGCCTTTACCTACGTATACGTCGAATAACTTCGCATCTTTCAGGAACTCACCGCCTTGTTCTAGACAAGCATTAACGATGTCGCCAGATGCTACCGCTTCATCCACAACTACCGCGATATCACGACGGTTTGATGGGAATTTAGAAAGCTGAACCGCTTCTGGAATCACTTTACTGTTGATTGCAGACCATTCGATTTCGAATACGATAGTCCGACCGTTTAGACCGAACTTACGCTCAAGCTCAGGGTGAACGGTACCGATCACGCCCACTTCTTTGCCATCTACGATGATTGCCGCAGATTGACCTGGATGAAGTGCTGGGTTAGCTTTTTTGCTTTCAGGTGACAGTGCTGCGAAAGAGTACGCTTTTTCGTTCGCAGATAGCTCTAGAATCGCTTCTAGATCGCCCTTAAGGTCGAAGAAATCAACGGTGTTAGTTTCGATATCCCAGTGCTCTTCACCGCGAGTCCCTGCGATAACACCTGCTAGCATAGGCTCTTGGCGCATGCCGTTTTCTGCAGATTCACATGGGATGAAACGTAGGCCGTATTCGAATAGACGAACGCGTGGCTGTTGACGTTTCTGGTTGTGAACAACCGTGTTCAGCAGACCTTGGATAAGACCAAGACGCATTGCTGACATGTCTGCAGAAATTGGGTTTGGAAGCACTAATGGTTCAACACCAGGTACAACTAGCTTTTGTTGCTCTGGCTCAACGAAGCTATATGTGATTGCTTCATGGTAACCACGGTCAACAAGAAGATCACGAACGCGTTTCAGTGGAAGGTCCGCTTCAACGTGGTTGTGCATCTTAAGTGCTGCTGCTGGGTGTTGGTTAGGGATGTTGTCGTAACCGTAGATACGGCCAACTTCTTCAATCAAGTCTTGCTCGATAGCGATATCGAAACGCCATGTTGGTGCAACTGCATTCCAACCTGACTCACCGTTTTCAAGAACAGAAGCTTCAACAGTTAAACCTAGGCGCTCTAGGATTTCTACTACGTCTGCATCCGTGATGTGGTGACCTAGTAGGTTGTCTAGTTTAGTGCGACGTAGAGCAACTTTGTTTGGCTTAGGTAGGTCTGCTTCAGACTCAACAGCAACAACAGGTGCTACTTCACCGCCACAAATTTCAACAAGAAGCTGAGTGGCACGCTCCATTGCGCTCACTTGTAGTGCGTAATCCACACCACGCTCGAAACGCATTGAAGAATCAGTGTGAAGACCGTAACTACGCGCGCGACCACGGATGTGGTCAGGTGCAAAGAATGCACACTCTAGTAGAACGTTTTTAGTCTCAGTTGTTACACCAGACTCTTCACCACCAAAGATACCTGCGATTGCCAGTGCTTTGTTGTGGTCAGCAACAACCAATGTATCAGCGTTTAGTTCTGCTTCGCTGCCGTCAAGAAGTGTTAGCTTCTCACCTTGCTCAGCCATACGAACGACGATACCACCTTCGACCTTCGCTAGATCGAATGCGTGCATTGGTTGACCTTGCTCTAGAAGAACGTAGTTAGTGATGTCTACTACTGGGTCGATAGAGCGAATACCACAACGACGCAGTTTCTCTTGCATCCATAGTGGCGTTTCAGCTTGAACGTTTACGTTCTTAACCACACGACCTAGGTAACGTGGGCACGCAGCAGGTGCTTTCACTTCAATCGACACTTTATCGTCGATTGAAGGGGCAACTGCTTCTACTGATGGCTCAGTCACGTCAGCACGGTTTAGTACGCCAACTTCACGAGCTAGGCCACGGATGCTGAAACAGTCAGCACGGTTTGCTGTTAGATCTACGTCTACCGTTACGTCATCTAGACCTAGGAATTCACGGAAATCTGTACCGATTACTGCGTCTTCTACTAGTTCCATGATGCCGTCTGACTCAACATCGATGCCTAGTTCAGTGAATGAACAAAGCATGCCGTGAGATGGTTGGCCACGTAGTTTCGCTTTTTTGATTTTGAAATCGCCTGGAAGAACAGCACCAACTGTTGCTACTGCTACTTTCAGACCTTGGCGACAGTTAGGTGCGCCACAAACGATGTCTAGAAGCTCTTCCTCACCCACGTCAACTTTAGCTACGCGCAGTTTGTCTGCGTCTGGGTGTTGACCACATTCAACAACGTGACCCACTTTAACGCCAGTGAAAGACCCCGCAACAGGAAGAACGTCGTCTACCTCTAGGCCGGCCATTGTAATTTGATGAGTAAGTTCGTCAGTAGTAACCGCTGGGTTTACCCACTCACGAAGCCATGATTCGCTGAATTTCATGTTGATGAACCCTCTGGATTACTTGAACTGTTTTAGGAAACGAAGATCGTTTTCGAAGAACGCACGTAGGTCGTTCACGCCGTAACGAAGCATCGTTAGACGTTCAACACCCATACCGAATGCGAAACCAGAGTATTTTTCAGGATCGATGCCCACGCTACGTAGTACGTTCGGGTGAACCATACCGCAGCCTAGTACTTCTAGCCATTTACCGTTTTTGCCTTTCACGTCTACTTCTGCTGAAGGTTCAGTGAATGGGAAGTAAGATGGACGGAAACGTACTTCTACTTCTTCTTCGAAGAAGTTACATAGGAAATCGTGCAGGATGCCTTTCAACTGTGCAAAGTTTACGTTCTCATCAACCAACATACCTTCCACTTGATGGAACATTGGCGTGTGAGTTTGGTCGTAGTCGTTACGGTATACACGGCCCGGTGCGATGAAACGGAATGGTGGTTTGCCATTTTCCATCGTACGGATCTGTACTCCAGACGTATGAGTACGAAGCATCAAATCTGGATTGAAGAAGAAGGTATCGTGATCAGTACGAGCAGGGTGATCAGCAGCAATATTTAGCGCATCAAAGTTGTGGAATGCATCTTCAATCTCTGGGCCAGCTTCGGTGTTAAAACCAAGTTCACCAAAGAACTTCTCAATACGCTCTACAGTACGAGTTACTGGGTGTAAACCACCGTTCTCAATACGACGACCTGGTAGAGTAACATCGATTGTTTCTGCTGCGAGTTTCGCTTCCAGCTCTGCACGCTGTAGTGCATCTTTACGAGCTGCGATAGCTTGCTGAACTGCGCCTTTCGCTTTGTTGATCTCTTGACCCGCTTCGCGGCGTTCTTCTGGTGGTAGTTTACCTAGGCTTTGCAGTTGAGCAGTTAGCTCACCTTTTTTACCCAAATACTGAACACGCACTTCATCAAGTGCGACTAGCGATTCGGCAGCGTCAATGGCGCTGCTTGCGCTAGCAATGATCTCTTCTAGATGTTGCATCGTTTCCTCATCTACCTGCAGGTAGTGTCCATAAAGGAGTGATTGGTTTTTTGATAGCTGTACATAGTAGCCAAACCAGACACCAATGCCAAATTGAATTATGAAAAGAAAAGGTTATTGAGTAAAAAGAACACAAAAAGTATAAAGGCCGCGTCTCTTGGAATGACACGCATTTATCGAGACTATTTTACGAATCGACCAAATATAGTGGCGCCAGATTTTAAGAATAAGACAAAAAGTACGTTTCTTTGGTGATTAGCATTTGGAGGAATTATCTCCGTTGGATTAAGTCAATTTTTGGACGGAACGAACACAGTTCTTACCATTCTGCTTGGCAAGATACACCCCTTTGTCTGCCACACGAATTAAATCTGTGTAGGTACCCATATCACCTCGGCGCTCCGCTACTCCCACACTGATGCTGCCTCGCCAAGATTCGACTGATGTTGATACTTGCATACCAGATACTTTTTTTCTTACTACTTCGGCGACATGCAATCCCCCCTCTAAACCAGTATCCGGACAAATCACGAGAAACTCGTCGCCCCCTAAACGGCAAACGATATCATCGCTGCGGAAATAGTGTGTCAGTGCTTGTGCGAGCTCTTGAAGGACCACGTCTCCAGCCTCATGCCCACAGGTATCATTAACCTGCTTGAAGTAATCTGCATCTATCATTACGCAAACAAGGGACCATTCTTTGCTGTCCTCATCATCCCACAACGTTTTTAGTATCTTGATCGCGTTTCGACGATTAGGGAGCTGTGTTAAAGAGTCTGTTAATGATAACGCTTCAAGCTGTTTATTGGCGTCGGAGAGTTGTCGCGTCCTTTCATCAACCTTTTCTTCCAGAACCAAATTAAGCTTGAGCAATTCTCGATTACGCTCAGACACTTGTGAAAATAGTTCGGTTAACGCCCTTAGCAAAGGTTCTGTTGAAGCATTTACTTGTTTTTCTTGATTATCATATGCTGCTTTCGGTGACATACCAGACTGTATAGCGGCTACTTGCTTCGCCATATTCTGATCAATTCCTAGAATGTGGTACGCCAGCCAATGGATAAGAAAATCCAGCAACTGCTTCGCTGCTTTTTTGTTTTCTTCATTGATGAAGCTTTGCATGCTGATAATATCACTCATAAACGCGCGATGAACTTGAATATGCCTATTTAGGTGCTCGGAATATATACCAGCCTCTCGCATCAAACTCTCTTCTTCCTTGAAGTGAAACTCGGCATATCGAGATAGATCAAAAAGCGCAAGTTGGATATCCGTTAAAGCAATACTGTTTTGCGTCAAAAGTTCGCCGTATTTATTGATAAAACCAACTAAGTATTGATGTTGCTCATCAACTTTTTCAATTCCAGTTTCGAAATATGTGTCCCAGTCAAATGACTTCAACGTAACGACTCCTGAGTAGAAACAGTAAGCATTGATAGTTGCTCATATATATCTATCAATACCACAATAAACATATCGGATAGTAACGATAAATTTTCCTTAACGCTCTAACTGTCAATCAAAACAATGAAGTCGATCTATCTCACTCGATCTTTTTGATTAATTTATCAACCAACCACGTTGGTAGCTTTATGGTATGGCGCTATTATGTCCGTTCGTGGCGTTTATTTATTACAAGTCATATCAGTTAGCAAGTTTTACAGCGGTACCAAAAGCTAAAATTTCAGAAGAACCATCCACAATTGAACTGGTTGTCAGCCGGATACCAACAATCGCATCTGCGCCTTTATATTCTGCGTCTTGCACCATGCGTTGAATTGCGACGTTGCGCGCTTCGCTCATCATTTCGGTATAACCACGAATCTCTCCACCGAAGATGCTCTTAATGCCAGCCATCAGGTCACGGCCAATATGTTTAGATTGAACAACATTACCTGTTACCACTCCTTGTATTTCTACGATATCTTTTCCTGGAATAGTCTCTGTCGTTGTGCAGATCATTTGTAGTTCCTCAAGCCGTTAATATCAATTTACATTATCATTTAAGTTGAGGAGATAAAACCAAGAAAGTGGAAGTAGATATTAGGCGGGGGAATGATAATGAGAGTGTGTCAATTATACGAAGGGAAAATCCTTGGAATGAGTTATGCGAAGATATAAAAAAGGAGAGCCTAAGCTCCCCCTTTTCTTAAACCTAAACTGCTAATTAAAGAGCAGCTTTTGCTTTTTCAACTAGAACTGCAAATGCAGATTTGTCGAATACCGCAATATCAGCAAGAATCTTACGATCGATCTCGATAGATGCTTTCTTAAGACCGTTGATGAAACGGCTGTAAGATAGACCATTTTGACGAGACGCAGCGTTAATACGTGCAATCCAAAGTTGACGGAATTGACGTTTCTTGTTACGACGGTCACGGTAAGCGTATTGACCAGCTTTAGTAACTGCTTGGAAAGCTACGCGGTAAACACGTGAACGTGCTCCGTAGTAACCTTTGGCTTGTTTTAGAACTTTCTTATGACGTGCACGAGCTTGTACACCACGTTTTACGCGAGGCATTATGCTTCTCCTAAACTAAACGATTGATAACTAAAAAGAATTAAGCGTATGGCAACATACGGATTACTGCAGCCACTTCACAACGTGGAAGGATTGCATTTGGACGTAGTTGACGCTTGTTCTTAGTAGTACGCTTAGTCAGGATGTGACGTTTAGTAGCGTGCTTGAACTTAATACCGCCAGCAGTTTTCTTAAAACGCTTAGCAGCACCTTTGTTGGTTTTCATCTTAGGCATGATGAATAACTCCGCATTGTAGTAGTTTAATTAACAATGTAATTAAGGCGAACAAAACCTAGTCGTCGTGTTAAACGACTAGGTTTAAGTTACTTTATGAGCCGTTAATTACTTCTTTTTAGGGGCTAGCACCATGATCATCTGGCGACCTTCGATCTTCTTAGGGAAAGATTCCACTACAGCAAGTTCTGCAGTGTCTTCCTTAAGACGATTTAGAACGTCAACACCGATGCTTTGGTGTGCCATCTCTCGGCCACGGAAGCGAATTGTTACCTTCACTTTGTTGCCTTCTTCAAGGAAACGCGTCAGGTTGCGTAGTTTTACCTGATAGTCTCCAATATCAGTTCCAGGACGGAATTTTACTTCCTTGATCTGGACCTGCTTTTGCTTCTTCTTCTGCTCTTTAGCAGTTTTGCTCTTCTCGAAGAGGAACTTACCATAGTCCATCACACGACAAACAGGTGGCTCGGCGTTAGGGCTGATCTCAACGAGATCCATACCAGCTTCTTCAGCAGCTGCAATGGCTTCTTGAATCGATACAACACCAACTGAGTCACCGTCAGCGCCTGTTAGTCGAACTTCACGAACACCACGAATTTCACCGTTTATACGGTGCGGGTTTTGTTTTACCGGCTGTTGGCCACGTCTTCCGCCTTTAATAGCTTATTCCTCCAGATTGAGCTTACGGCTTGAGATCTCGTCTTGGATGTATGCAATAAAGTCATCCACTTTAAATTTGCCGAGATCTTTACCTTTACGGGTACGTACTGCAATTTCGCCAGCTTCCATTTCTTGGTCACCAACTACAAGCATATACGGTACTCGCTTCAAAGTATGTTCGCGGATTTTAAAGCCAATCTTCTCATTTCTCAAGTCCGCTTTGGCTCTAATTCCACTTTTTTGTAGTTTTTGTACTATTTCTTGAACATAACCTGACTGTTTATCAGTAATGTTCATAAGAATTGCTTGTTCTGGCGCCAACCAAGTTGGGAAGAAGCCAGCATATTCTTCGATTAGGATACCGATGAAGCGTTCTAGTGAACCTAGAATCGCACGGTGAATCATTACTGGTACAAGACGTTCGTTATTTTCACCTACATAAGTAGCGCCTAGGCGACCTGGTAGGTTGAAATCAAGCTGAACAGTACCACACTGCCAAGCACGGTCTAGACAGTCATATAGCGTGAATTCGATCTTAGGACCGTAGAATGCACCCTCACCTTCTTGAATCTCATATGGGATGTCCATTGATTCAAGAGAAAGTTTCAATGCTTCTTCAGATTGATCCCAGATTTCGTCTGAACCTACACGTTTCTCTGGACGAGTAGACAATTTCACTACGATATTGTCGAAACCAAATGTTTGGTATGTATCGTATACCATTTTAATGCAGTTTGTTACTTCTTCTTGGATTTGGCTCTCAGTACAGAAGATGTGAGCGTCATCCTGAGTGAAGCCACGTACACGCATAATACCGTGCAGTGCACCAGATGGTTCGTTACGGTGACATGAACCAAACTCCGCCATACGTAGCGGCAGATCACGGTATGATTTAAGACCTTGGTTGAAGATCTGTACGTGACCTGGACAGTTCATTGGTTTAATTGCGTATTCACGGTTCTCAGAAGACGTCGTAAACATCGCATCAGCGTATTTGTCCCAGTGACCAGAGCGTTCCCAAAGAACACGATCCATCATTAGTGGACCTTTTACTTCTTGGTAATCGTATTCTGTTAGCTTGTCACGAACGAATACTTCTAGATCACGGAAGATAGACCAACCATTGTGGTGCCAGAAGACCATACCCGGAGCTTCTTGCTGCATGTGGAATAGGTCTAGTTGTTTACCGATCTTACGGTGGTCACGCTTCGCCGCTTCTTCTAGGCGAGTTAGGTGCGCTTTCAGTGCTTTCTTATCGTGGAAAGCCGTACCGTAGATACGTTGAAGCATTTTGTTGTCGCTGTTACCACGCCAGTAAGCACCTGCCACGTTCAATAGTGTGAAGTGTTGGCAGAAGCCCATGTGTGGAACATGAGGACCACGACACATGTCGATATATTCTTCATGGTGGTAAAGACCCGGGCGATCATCACGAGATACGTTTTCGTCTAGAATTTCCACTTTGTATGGTTCACCACGTGATTCAAACGCATCACGCGCTTCCTGCCAGCTCACCTTTTTCTTAACAACTTCGTACTTGGTTTTCGCAAGCTCTTTCATGCGCTTTTCAATCTTTTCTAGATCTTCTTGCGTTAGAGACTCGTCTAGGTCGATGTCATAATAGAAACCACTATCTATCGTAGGACCGATCGCCATTTTAGCTTGAGGGTAAAGCTGCTTAATAGCGTGACCAAGGAGGTGAGCGCAAGAGTGACGAACGATTTCTAGACCGTCAACCTCATCTTTAACTGTGATGATTTCTAGGCTTGCATCTTCTTCAATCAGATCACTCGCATCTACGCGGTTACCATTTACACGACCAGCGATCGTTGCTTTGGCAAGACCTGGGCCGATCGATTGCGCAACTTCCATTGTCGATACTGGGTTGTCAAATTGACGCTGACTGCCGTCAGGAAGAGTAATTATAGGCATGCTATGTCCTTTACAGTGGTGTTGCACACCAAGCAACACATGTTATTCAAATTAGAAGCTATTTGTTGGAAAATAGTTGAGAGTCAATAACGGCCTCTCGGTAACACGAATACCGGACCATTATCAAAAGTGAGATTGTACCTAGCTCACATTTAGATTGCAAAGCGCGATTTAGTTTTATCCATAAGGCTTGCGCGCAGAGAGATTCACCTTAAACGGCTTACTTGATACCGTTTAAATAGACAATTGATATAATTAAAAGGCATCATTCATTGCTCGATAACACTATAGTTGTCTTATTAAGTCGTTTGTCAGAGGTATTCAGTATGATGAATTTTAGACACCGTCTTATTGGATTTATATGTGCTTCTATGTTTTCAGTTCCTGCCTTCACGTCTGGTGCTCAATACGGGCCGCTTCGATCCTACGCGCAATCACCAATGCAAGTGGTGAGTCACACCAATATACTCCGTTCTGGGCATAGCCTTCCTTCTGGTTTAGTAGAAGCCTACGGCTCAGGAACCGTGGCTAGTGTATGGGCTCATACCGATGAATACGCTCTTGATTACTACCATAATCAAATCGAGATCGGCAGCAAGTGGCAAATCAATAGCCGTTGGCAATGGGAGCTCAATTATCGATGGGTTTTCGCAGCTGATAACCACTTAGATGGCCTGACTAAAAGTTTCCATAACTTGTTCGGCATCGGACAAAATGGACGAGATAATGTAGATAGAGACCGTTTCTACATCTCAATGCGGCAATATGATGTACTGGAAGATGACTTTAAAGGACAAACACTTGCCAATAACATCTCTACTTACGTGCAATATCAAGTATTACAGAATGAGCATCACGGCCTCTCGGTTGGTGGTAGCTTATATTTTAATGATGTTGCTCACGCTGCCTTTAAAGGCAGTAATTTTGAACAAGGCTTCCAACTGAATTACAGCTACTTGAATGATGCCCATGCTTTTTATTCGATGGTAGGCATGACTTTTCGTTCAAATGATCGCGCCTTGCTTGAACTGCCTTATCGACATAATACTGTTGCCACTGCGGTGGGATACCGTTATGCGTTAGAAGAAAACCATCACTTAGTGGTTGAGTATCATTGGTATCAAGGATCGACAGAAGGACCTGCAGAATTTGCTGATGCATCCAACGAGCTTGTACTTGGCTATCGATATGTAATGGAGAGCTCTGCTATTGAATTTTTAGCGGTAGAGAATGCAAGAAACATGGACAACAGTACCGATATCGCATTTAGCTTGGGATATCGATACTTATTCTCACCAAACTCAGAAAGCTGAGAGAGTTAAAGGTTTAGCGCAGGTGCAACCGCTGCTGCAACTTGTGCATCGGTTGCATTAATCGGCAAGGTAAATGAACGATATTGATCACCAGCCAGGCTCAACGAACGGTCGATCTCTGCCAAACAATGCATAACCTGCCCTTCTAAGATAAAGGACAGTTCAATTTCTTTGGTGGAGAGAAAACCATTATTGCGGAATTCAAGCTCTTGATAAATTCCTGAACGAGAGGCAAATGTGCTCCCACGCAAGAAGCCTTTTTCCACGTCCGCTTTCACCATGGTGAAGCCCGCCTGCTCAATCGCCTGAATAACGCGTGATGCGCAAGGAAGTGGTTTCACTTCAATGTAATCACGATCACGAGGGTCAATTGCAAAATCAATATCTAGCGTTGTTTCTACCCATACATGACATTGATTCTTAAGCGCACTGACAGCCGTAATTGGTGTTTCATCATGCAATTTAAGCTCAAACGAAACTTGCTTTTCTTCATTTGCCTGAATGACAAACGGTTCAACCGCTTTTAATTGATCGATAGTGAATGTTTGATAACTCACATTATCATCCACTTCTACTTTCATTTCCGTATTTAGCTTAATAGTGATGGCATCAATTTGCTGTTCAACGTCCCCACCTTTGATATGAACATGCCCTTTCAGCGTCGAACCTTGATATACGCTCATTTCATCTAAAATTGTATCAACTTTGGCTGAGCCAATCCCCAGTGATGCTTTTAGTTTCTTAAACATGCCTTCCCTTTACGACCGTTTTATTGTAAATAGTTGCTCCTTTGTTTACACAATTGCGTTATGCACTGCAAGCAATAAACCATAAGGATATAGGCGAATTTCGTTATCACAACCCAACACACGTAATAAAACGAAGGATCAAGATTCTAGCCTTCAAATCAAACCTATCGATGCCGTTTGGAGAGAATGATTTGCAATCCGTACCTAAATTAAGCAATATTTGTATAGTCAAATAAAGGAATCATTATGTCTGTACCACTCTACATTCAAATCAAACAATTTATCCTCGATAAAATTGATGCTGGAGAGTGGATAGTCGGTCATCGTATCGCTACTGAGATTGAGCTTACCGATCAATTTGGCGTCAGCCGAATGACAGTAAACAAAGCAATCAGGGACCTCGTGAACGAAGGAAAACTGCAACGCCGACCTCGGCTCGGCACGTTTGTTTGCGCTCCTGTAGAAAAATCACAATCTCCACTGTTAGATATTCGAAATATTGCTGAAGAAGTGAGTGACCGAGGACGACAATACCGCAGCAAAGTGCTCAAACAAGTGGCTATAAAAGCCGATGATAACATCGCGACCAAGTTGGGCGTCATGCTCGGTACTACAGTGTTTTATAGTGAGATCATTCACTATGAAAACAACACTCCCATCCAATTAGAGTTACGTTGGGTAAACCGCCAATATGCGCCACTGTATTTAACCCAAGACTTCACTCACATCACCCCTAACCAATATCTTTCAGATAACTGTCCACTTAACGCTATAGAGCATACTGTTGAAGCAATTATGCCAGATGGTCGTATTATGCAAGATCTAAAAATGCAGGCTCATGAGCCGTGCTTACTGCTCAACCGACGGACTTGGAGTCAAGACAAACTGGTCAGTACTGCATTGCTTTATCACCCTGGCAACAAATACAAGCTGAGCTCAAAAGTTCTCCTTTAAATAACATACCCACTTAACACCCTCTATGTTTTGATCACACTTCTGCAACACAACTCTTGTCATCATTTCTGTTTTGCCCTATTTATTTGTATATACATTTAAAAATACAAATAAATAGGGGCACTCACATGGATTTGCTGATTCAAAACGCACGTCTGGTTACAATGCAATCAGGAGAACAAGGTTACCGCCCTACGCCTCTAGCTCGTATTGGTATTCAAACTGGAAAAATTGTTGCGATCAGTACTTGTGCCAATGGCGAAGACAATCCGCAAACCGAGTCTCTATTATCACCTCAACATTATCCTCAAACTATCGACCTCCAAGGCAAACTTGTACTCCCTGGCTTAATCGATTGTCATACCCACCTAATTTACGCAGGTAATCGTGCAAACGAATTCGAAATGCGCTTAAACGGTGTGCCGTATCAAGAAATCGCTAAGCAAGGCGGAGGGATTCTTTCAACGGTACATGCCACGCGATCGGCAACAAAAGAACAATTAGTTGAGCTTGCTCTCCCTCGCTTAGATGGTTTACTTGCTAGTGGGGTGACATCGGTGGAAGTAAAATCAGGCTACGGATTGACACTGAATGATGAAGTAAAAATGCTCCGTGCAGCCAAAATGCTTGAACAAGAGCGCAAAGTTAGAATCACCACGACACTTCTTGCCGCTCACGCCATTCCGCCGGAGTTCCAAGGCCGTGCAGATGACTATATTGAGCACATTTGTCAGGACATAATCCCTGTTGTCGCAAAGGAAGAATTAGCCACGAGTGTCGATGTTTTTTGTGAATCGATTGGTTTCAATCTTGAACAAACAGAAAAAGTGTTTGTAGCTGCAAAACGCCACGGCTTAAAGGTTAAAGGGCATACAGAGCAACTTTCGAATCTCGGTGGTACAGCCCTCACTGCGCAATACAACGGTCTGTCAGCGGATCACATCGAGTTTTTAGATGAGCAAGGTGTTAAAGCACTTGCTCGCTCAAACACTGTCGCCACTCTACTGCCTGGCGCTTTTTATTTTCTAAGAGAAACTCAGTTACCACCGATTGAGTTGTTGAGAGAGCATAACGTGCCGATGGCAATTGCTACGGACGTCAACCCAGGTACATCACCGTTTTCTGATCTCACACTCATGCTGAATATGGCGTGCACACTATTTCGCCTTACACCGCAAGAAGCACTGCGTGGTGTAACGCAAAATGCAGCCAAAGCTCTGGGTTATCAAAACTCACGTGGCACCATCAAAGTAGGGTTTGATGCGGACTTCTCTATCTGGGATATCGAAAGCCCTGCTGATTTAAGCTATCAAGTAGGAGCAAAACGTCTAGTAGGTCGTATAGTAAATGGTGAATACATTTCACACGGAGGCCAATAACATGTCTCAATCAGACCTACACTCTCCCCTATTTCATTGGCAAGGCCGTCATGATGCCGAGGACGGCAAACTTGGTCAGCGAATTCATCACGTGGTTCAACGCCAAAAAAGTAACGAGTTGGATAAAATCTCGCAAGGCGTCTCCATATTAGGATTTGCCACCGACGCTGGCGTAGCAAGAAATAAAGGCCGTATCGGCGCGAAAAAAGCACCAGACTTAATCCGACGAGCACTCGCTAATTTAGCATGGCACCAAGACGCCCCACTGTATGACTTAGGTACCGTGGTGTGCGAAGACGACTTACTGGAAGAGAGCCAATCTCTATGTGCGGCAACCATTTCAAGCGCACTGCCTCACACACCAGTCATCGTGTTAGGTGGTGGGCATGAGATTGCGTGGGCCTCTTTTTCCGGCTTAGCGGAGTATTTTAAAGCGCACCATCCAGAAAAGAAGCCTAAAATCGGTATCATCAATTTCGATGCGCATTTCGACTTACGCGCATTCGAGAGCAGCATCGCCGACATCAGACCAAGCTCTGGCACCCCCTTCAACCAAATTCATCATTTTTGCCAGCGTAACGACTGGGATTTTCACTATGCGTGCTTGGGGGTAAGCCGCTGCAGCAATACCAAAGCGTTATTCGAAAAAGCGGACGCTCTTAATGTGTGGTACGTCGAAGATAATCAACTCAGCTACTTAAACCATAGCTACCACCTAACCCAGCTTCAGCACTTTATCGACGATTGTGACTATCTCTACCTGACCATTGATTTGGATGTATTTCCAGCGGCAACCGCGCCAGGAGTCAGCGCTCCCGCGGCTCGAGGAGTAAGTTACGACACAATCGCACCATTTTTAGACCGAATTCTTCATTACAAAAATAAGCTCATGCTGGCTGATATCGCCGAATACAACCCGAATTATGATGTTGATAGTCAAACCGCACGCCTAGCTGCCCGCTTGTGCTGGGACATCGCTAATGCCATGGCGGAGAAGCAGCACAAACCATAACATATCCTCGATGCCACTTATTATTACGGCTGAGCAAGGACTTGGTCATCACGAGAAACTAAAGGAGTCTGAAATGACACAGCGCCAGGGACAAGATCCACGACTTGATACAAGCAGAACAATTCGTGCACCTCACGGAGATAAACTGCGCGCGAAATCTTGGCTAACCGAAGCCCCTCTTCGTATGCTGATGAACAACCTCGATCCTGATGTGGCAGAACACCCACATTCATTGGTGGTATACGGCGGCATTGGCCGCGCAGCACGAAACTGGGAGTGCTACGACAAGATTGTTGAAGTACTTGAAAGACTCGAAGATAACCAAACGCTTTTAGTTCAATCAGGCAAGCCTGTTGGTGTTTTCCCTACCCATAAAAACGCCCCACGCGTGCTAATTGCAAACTCAAACCTCGTCCCTCATTGGGCAAACTGGGAACACTTCAACGAGCTCGATAAACAAGGCTTGATGATGTACGGCCAAATGACCGCTGGCAGCTGGATATACATTGGCTCACAAGGCATCGTTCAAGGTACCTACGAAACTTTCGTTTCGGTTGCGAAGAAACACTTTAACGGCGAAGCAAAAGGCCGTTGGATTCTGACTGGTGGCCTTGGCGGTATGGGGGGCGCACAGCCGCTTGCTGGTACGATGGCGGGTTTCTCTATGATTGCGGTTGAATGCGATGAATCGCGTATTGATTACCGTCTACGTACAGGCTATGTCGACAAGAAAGCGACATCTTTGGATGAAGCGCTGGCCATCGTCAAAGAATCAAATACACCAGTGTCGGTTGGGCTATTAGGTAATGCAGCAGACGTTTTCTCTGAATTGGTAGAACGTAATATCACGCCTGATGTTGTGACAGACCAAACGTCTGCACACGACCCACTCAATGGCTACTTGCCACAAGGCTGGAGCATGTCTCACGCGGCAGAAATACGCCTGCAAGATGAAGCAATGGTGGTCAAAGCTGCGAAAAAATCCATGGCCGTACAAGTTCAAGCCATGCTCGATCTGCAAAACCGCGGCGCCGCCACGCTCGATTACGGTAACAACATCCGTCAGATGGCATTGGAAGAAGGCGTAGAAAACGCATTTGACTTCCCTGGCTTCGTTCCAGCCTACATTCGCCCTCTATTCTGTGAGGGTATTGGTCCCTTCCGCTGGGCTGCGCTATCTGGCGATCCAGAAGATATCTACAAAACGGACCAAAAAGTAAAAGAGCTGATCCCAGATAATCCACATCTACATAACTGGCTAGATATGGCACGCGAACGTATTCAGTTCCAAGGCTTACCAGCACGAATCTGTTGGGTTGGGTTAAGAGATCGTGAACGTCTCGGTCAAGCATTCAACGAAATGGTAAAAAATGGTGAGCTTAAAGCCCCCGTTGTCATTGGTCGCGACCACTTAGATTCAGGCTCTGTAGCGAGTCCGAACCGAGAAACAGAAGGCATGATGGACGGTTCTGACGCCGTATCAGACTGGCCACTATTAAACGCACTACTCAATACAGCTGGCGGCGCTACTTGGGTTTCACTGCACCACGGTGGTGGCGTAGGTATGGGCTTCTCGCAACACTCAGGTATGGTTATCTGCTGTGACGGCAGTGAAGATGCCTCACAACGTATAGCCCGCGTGCTACATAACGACCCAGCAACCGGCGTCATGCGTCATGCTGATGCCGGATACGATATCGCTAAACAATGTGCAGCAGAGCAAGGGCTAGATTTGCCAATGCTCAACGAAGAACTGAAGAAGCTCAAGTAAGGATGAAAGAGATGTTAAATTTAACGCTAAAGCCAGGTCATATTAGCTTAAACGAACTACGCCAAGTGAGCCGTTCACCAGTCAACCTTACTTTGGATCCTGAAGCCATTCCGGCTATTGAAGAAAGCACGCAAGTCGTGGATCGGGTCATCGCAGAAGATCGGACGGTTTACGGAATCAACACGGGTTTTGGTCTACTGGCTAACACACGAATAGCACCAGAAGATTTAGAAACCCTACAACGCAGTATCGTGCTATCTCATGCCGCTGGCATCGGTGAGTTTATGTCAGATGAAACGGTTCGTCTGATGATGGTATTGAAAATTAATAGTCTGTCTCGTGGCTTTTCCGGTATTCGTTTAAAAGTCATTAATATGCTTACCGACCTAGTCAATGCGCAAGTTTACCCTTGCGTACCTAAAAAGGGCTCTGTTGGGGCATCCGGTGATTTAGCTCCCCTCGCTCACATGAGTACTGTGCTACTAGGTGAAGGACAAGCTCGTCACAATGGCAACATCATTTCTGGCCTAGAAGCCCTAAAAATTGCAGGGTTAGAACCCATCACACTTGCACCTAAAGAAGGCCTCGCACTACTTAACGGGACGCAAGCCTCTACCGCATTTGCATTGGAAGGCTTATTTATTGCAGAGGATTTATTTGCTTCAGCAACCGTATGTGGCGCAATGTCAGTAGAAGCAGCATTAGGCAGCCGACGTCCATTCGATCCACGCATTCATCGCGTTCGTGGCCATCGAACCCAAATGGATGCGGCTTTCGCATACCGTTATCTACTCGATACCACCAGCGAAATTGGAGAATCCCACACCAACTGTGAGAAAGTACAAGATCCATATTCACTGCGTTGCCAACCACAGGTAATGGGAGCATGTTTACAACAAATTCGCAGTGCTGCAGAGGTGCTTCAAGTAGAAGCAAACTCAGTGTCTGATAACCCACTCGTATTTTCCGAAGATGATGACATTATCTCAGGTGGTAACTTCCATGCTGAACCCGTTGCGATGGTAGCCGACAACCTCGCTCTTGCTATCGCTGAAATCGGCAGCTTATCTGAACGTCGTATGGCACTCCTTATCGATAGCGCTCTATCGAAATTACCGCCGTTCTTAGTCGATAATGGTGGAGTAAACTCTGGTTTTATGATTGCTCAAGTAACCGCTGCCGCACTTGCAAGTGAGAACAAAACCTTAGCTCATCCCGCATCAGTCGACAGCTTGCCAACCTCTGCCAACCAAGAAGACCACGTTTCAATGGCGACGTTTGCGGCCCGAAGATTGAAAGAAATGGGCGAAAACACTCGTGGCATTTTGGCAGTGGAATACCTTTCTGCCGCACAAGGCTTAGATTTCCGTTCTCCAAAAAAATCTTCTGAGCGCATTGAAATTGCAAAGCAGATACTGCGTGAGGAGGTCTCTTTCTACGATAAAGACCGTTACTTCGCACCAGACATTGAACAAGCGAACACACTACTTAAACTGGCGGTTCACAACTCTTTAATGCCAGAAAACCTATTGCCAAGTGTCTCTTAATCCGACCCGATGAATGTCTCATTCTAAAATAATTTGATAGGTTAAAGGCTCCACCTAAAACGTGGAGCCTTTTTGTGTCTATACTGCTATTCAGCAGTGACTGCTTTATACGTTATGTAGAATCGTTCAAGCCGAGTAGTACATTTATTCCTTCTACAAATAAAAGAGTCGCTTAAGCATGCGTTTTTTAAACATTTATCTGCCGAAATAGTGTCTCATTGTTAAGATACGGTGAAGTTTTCACTGGATGGACCATTGCTACTCAGATATTCGCATATAATCCCCTACAGTTTTGGTTACTACGTAAAAATTATGTTTCTAACACCTTATTTTTCAAACACTAATCACCAGTTTCAATTCACTCGTGAGCAAGCAAGTCACTTTGCTAAACGCGTAGCGGGCGACTACAACCCCATTCATGATGAAGACAACAAGCGTTTTTGCGTCCCTGGCGATCTGCTTTTCGCTGTTCTCCTCAGCAAAGAAGGCGTTAGCCAAAAGATGCGCTTCAGTTTTTCAGGCATGGTCAACGATGGTGTTGCACTTCATATTGAGAATAAGTGTGAAAAAGAAAGCGCCGTCGTTGACGAAGCAGGCAAAGAGTACTTGCGGATGTCTCGTGAAGGTGAAATTAATCACGACCCCGAATTTATCGAGCATGTTGTCACAAACTACGTTCAGTTTTCAGGTATGAACTTCCCGCACATCATGGTGCCACTAATGGAAGAAAAGCAGATGATGATCAACTGCCAACGTCCACTGGTTATCTACGAAAGCATGGAAGTGGAGTTTTCTCACTTAAACCTAACGCATCCTGAAGTTGATTTCACTGGCGCAACATTCGATGTCGAAGGAAAGCGCGGTGTTGTCACTCTAAACTTTGCGTTTAAAGAAGATGGCGAAGTGGTAGGAAAAGGCATCAAACGCATGGTTGCAAGTGGACTGAAACCCTACGACCAAGATGCGGTCGATGATCTGGTACAACGCTTTAATGAGCGTAAGGATGCGTTTTTAGCAAAGTACGTTAAGGCAGCCTAATCGACTGCCTCAAGAAGCGCAAAAATGTATTTAAATAAAAAAAGCTCAAAACTGATGTTGGGCTTTCTTTTTACTTCTTATCCAAATGAAACCGAACTCGACGCTCAAATCCAGCGGCGGACATGGTTTTTATAATCCACATACTCTTCACCAAACAATCGCTCTAGAACACGTTCCTCTGGCTTGATTTGAAATCGATTCATATAACTGACAAATACGACGCCACAAAGCACCACACTCAAATGCTGCCACCACAAACCAATTGCAATGATTAGGAGCAGTAGCGCCACATACATCGGGTTGCGAGAAAAAGCAAATACGCCAGTTCTCACCACGGAAGAGGCCGTATCAGGCTTTACAGGGTTAACCGTCGTTTTTACTTTATGGAATTCATATACACCAGCAATGCCCATATAACCAGAGAGCAAAGTTAACCCGCCAACCACAACCTCTACAAAGGGCACACTAATATTCAGGCTCGGCACCAGAACTGTCAGTCCATACATGAGTAGTATGACCAACAAAAACACCGCAACAGGTGGGACTTTGAGTTCAAGTTTTCTCAAGATTCATATCCTTTGAAATTGTTGTATGTGACTTCTAAAAAAGCCCAGTAAAACTGGGCTTAATTTGATGTGATTATATCAAAGTTAACAGCGCCTGAACGGGATGTTTAGGCTTTATACCTTCAAAACGTTTCACTTGGCTTCGGCATGAGTAACCAGTCATCAAACATCGCTCACTATCTAACGCCTCTAAGTTTGGTTTCCAGCTTAGATTATAAATGTCTTTTGACATTGATACTTTATCAACTTCATGACCAAACGTGCCAGCCATGCCACAACAGCCGACGGGAACGGTATTAAGCACAGCGCCAAAATGAGAAAAAATCGCACCCCATTCCTTTTCAGCGTTAGGCATTTTGGTTTTTTCAGTACAATGCGCAAACAGATACCACGGTTCCTGTTCTGTTGATTGCTTACCTACTTCGAACTCTTCTAGCCTCGGGTATAACCATTCGTGAACCGTTAGCACCTCGAAATCGCCTCGCTTACTGCCCAGCACTTCAGCGTATTCATCTCGATAACACAGCACTAAAGCAGGATCGACGCCAACTAATGGGATATCCAGATCCGCTACCATCGCCAAGAACTTCGCCGTATCGGAGGCAGTGTCTTTAAATTGACGTAGGAAGCCTTTAATGTGTTGCGCTTTACCATTCGGTTTAAATGGCAGAAGCACCGGATGCATGCCCAGACTTTTCAATAGCTTAACGAAATCTTCTACAACATCGGCATCGTAGTAGCTAGTGAATGGATCTTGAACAATTAAAACATGCTTGCTCTTTTCAGACGAAGACAAACCGCTGAGTGCTTGCAGATCATAAGGCGTTGTCAGCGACTCTACTCGTTGTTTCAGGGTAGGTATTGATAACAACGGCGCATCGACATACCCAACCGTGGATGCCGTTAAGCTTTTCACCCACGACTGCTTCAAAACACCATTTACGACACCTGGCGCTTTCGCCATCATCGGCAGCATAGTCTCTATGTTCGCAACCAGATAATCTTTCGCTGGACGTTGGTAACGAGAGTGATAGATGTTTAAAAAGCGTGAACGAAAACTCGGCACATCAACTTTAATCGGGCACTGACTCGCACACGCTTTACATGCCAAACAACCATTCATTGCTTCATAAACTTCATGTGAAAAGTCATAATCGTGACGACGGTTAATGGAGTGACGAACACGCTCAATCATGGTTTTTATCGGGGTTTTGTTTTCTAGCGTTTGCTTCTCTAAGTCAAGGATATCGATCCCTTGTTCAGTGAGCTGACGCAACCATTCACGAACTAACCCCGCCCGCCCTTTTGGTGAGTGACGGCGATCTGCCGTGACTTTCATAGAAGGGCACATCGGAGAACTGGTGTCATAGTTAAAACACAGGCCATTACCATTACATTCCATTGCTTGCTTGAAGCTGTCACGAACCTGAACATCAATCTGACGATCGAAGTAGCCGCGTTTGGTGCCTGTCACTTTTACTAATTCTGCACCACTGTCTAGCGGTGTGCAGATTTTTCCTGGGTTCATTTTATTGTGTGGATCGAATGCCGACTTTACGCGTCGCAGCTCGGTGAACAACTCCTGGCCAAAGAACTCCGGGCCATACTCAGAGCGAAAGCCTTTACCGTGCTCTCCCCACATCAAACCGCCGTATTTCGCCACCAGTTTGACCACTTCATCAGAGATTTCATGCATCAGTGCTTCCTGGTATGGATCACATAAATCCAACGCAGGGCGCACGTGTAAAACACCCGCATCCACATGACCAAACATGCCGTAATTGAGTGACTTACCGTCCAGAAGCTCACGGAATTCAACAATGAAATCCGCCAAGTTTTCAGGCGGCACACAAGTATCTTCAGCAAATGCGACTGGCTTAGCACGTCCTTTTGTCGCGCCCAGTAACCCCACCGCTTTTTTGCGCATATTATAAATACGTCCGATACTCGCAAGGTCGCTACAGACTTGGTAGCCGATAATGCCCGCTTCTTCTGTTTCCAACATAGTATCGAGCTTGGCGGTCAGCGCCGCAACCTGCGCCGCGACGTTTTCTTCGTCCTGACCTGCGTATTCCACCATATTGATACCCAGCATTTCTTTATTTGGAACATCGGTAAGTAAATCACTCACGGTGTGCCAGACGATATCTTGCTTCGCGAGATTAAGCACTTTAGAGTCAACGGTTTCGACAGAGAGCGCATTCGCTTCAACCATGAATGGTGCGTTGCGCAGTGCTGAGTCAAAGCTACTGTATTTTACGTTAACCAACGTCCGCGCTTTCGGAATTGGCGTCAGGTTTAACTTCGCTTCAGTAATAAACGCCAGCGAACCTTCGGCCCCACACAGAATACGAGTGATATCGAAACTATCATCGTCTTCATTTAACGCATTTTTTAAATCGTAACCTGTTAAGAAACGGTTTAGGGCTGGGAACTTATCATTAATCTGTTGACGCTTTTCACGACATACCGATTCCGTAACGCGCAATGCAGTAGCGGCAAATTCACCGTCTTTCGGGTAACCATGAGAGAGATCCGATTCTAAAACAGAACCATCGGCAAAAACGGCTTGAAGCGATAAGACATGATCTGAGGTTTTGCCGTATTTTAATGAGCCTTGACCGGATGCATCCGTATTGACCATTCCCCCGATGGTTGCACGATTACTGGTCGATAAGTCGGGAGAAAAGAAATAACCGTAAGGACGAACAGCATCATTTAACTGATCTTTCACTACACCCGTTTGAACACGAACCCAACCCTCTTCTGCATTAACCTCAAGTACTTGGTTCATGTGGCGGGACAAATCAACCACAATTCCTTTCGTTAAAGACTGACCATTGGTACCAGTACCGCCGCCTCTTGGAGAAAAGGTGATTCTTTCGTACTTTTCTTTATTACTTAGTCTCCCTATCAGGGAAACATCATGAGTGGTTTTGGGATGGACAACCGCCTGAGGAAGTTGTTGGTAGACACTATTATCAGTGGCAACCGCTAATCGACTTGAATATTGGTTTTCTATATCACCAGTAAATCCGGCTTGTTCAAGCTCTTTCAGAAAACTAAGAACAAGAGGGTCAACATCAGTTTGCGAGTGTAATCTTGGTAACATTTGCTTCCTGCCCCTACGGCGCTGATCCGATCAGCTTCGGGTTATCTATTGGTTTGCTCACTTCTTATACAAGGTAACTATCACAAAGCAAGACACCATAAAGAGTAAGTAGAGTAATATTTTTTGAATTTGGTCACTTTACAACATTTAAAAAGACGAGCAAATTAGAATCTCAATACAATAATTAAACTTATGCTTTATTTTTTAACGCTTAATGCCTTACATTGGGGGAAAATAGCGTTTCTAGATGAGCTTTCAGAATGAAAAAAAATAAAGTGGTTACAACCGAAGATATCCTTCTCAAACTTTGCCAGTCAGTTTCTGGCGTTCTTACTTCGGCCACCTCTTCTCAAGTCAATTATTCAGCAATGGTGCAAAAAATTAACAAAACTAGCCTCAAGCCAGATTTTGGCTGTTTTGTACTGTTTGATGGCGGGTTTACCGGTTTAGTCGTGATTAACTTTACTGCAAAAGCGGCTTTGGAGATTTATACCAACTACATGCGTGCTATGGGTATGCCAGAAGAAGAATTGGCGATCTCTCATACCTCCGATGAAGTTGGCGATATTCTCGGTGAATTGATGAATCAATTAGTGGGAGATTTCACCAATAAGATTCGTAAAGAACTCCAAACAAATATCACACAAAACCAACCTAAAATGCTCGCACTCAACAAGCAAGTCATTCTGCAGGTTGATACGAACCTTGACCGACCTCAAGCGCGTCGTGTGACGTTCTCTACGGAGAATAACAACATTTTCTATCTGGAGCTGGCGATGGATAAAACGGAGTTTATACAACTAGAAGAATTTGAAATCGCAGAGGACGAAAACCCTGACGACATTTTGGAAGCCACGCGTAAAAACATGGCAGAAAAGCAATCTAAACCTCAAAGTTCAACCGATAACACCGATGATTTACTCAGTCAGCTCGGTTTCTAAAACATTTGGATGAACACTCAATTTTAACTAGCCTGTTCAAGATCACCTAAAAGCGCTCAGCCTCGCACATGCGAGGCTTGTTTTTATTTATGCCTCTGTATCCTTAATGACACCTTGTATTTCGTTTTTATATCAAAAAAGGTAATATGTCTGACTTCATGAATTTTCTGCTTTCGTTACTGGTTGTCGATGGATAAACAAAAAGCTCTGAAAAAAATTGCCAAGTGTTTAGAACTGGGCAACTCCGCCAACGTTAATGAGGCTGCCAACGCTATCAAGATGGCGCACCGCCTCATGCTCAAATATGGTTTGGATAAAGATGATATTGAGTTTATCAGAATGGGGAAAACACAATCTTCCCACCTGTTACCAACAAATATCAGTGCAACTATATTGCGTGTGATCCGTGGCATTAATACCAAATTCGGAGTTGAAGCCGTACTACTGAATCATAAAGGACTCAAACGTGTTGAGTTTATTGGTGAAGCTGACCGTGCGATTTTTGCTGCGTTTGCTTTCGATATTATTTATCGCGAAATGAACGAGAGTACCGGACAATTCCGGAACAGTTTTGCAGGCACTGGAACTTCCTCCCAAGAAGTGACACGCCGCGTAAACTCTTTTGTCTCAGGCTGGATAGAAGGCGCGATAGAGAAACTCCCTATCATCTCACCAGATGAAGAGTCAGCAAACAAAATCAACGATTATATTGATAAAGAATTCCAAAACATTGACCGAGAAACTTTTAAACAGCAGCTTAGAGAAGCGATGAAAAACCTAACTGAAGACTACGAAGTTGGTTTGAAGAAAGGTCGAAAAGTTTCGGTTAACCGTGGTGTTAGCGGCGAACAAGCAAGGAAAATGTTAGATAATCAATCTGAATAATCAGAATTTACTTTTAACTCGCTGCGCCTTAAAGAAATCGACATCGTTGGAGCATCTTGTTGATAATAAAAATAAGTTTCTTACAAACTTCTTTTTATTAGTCTTGCTTTTACATAACACATATCAATAACAATTCGTTTATAATTATTATCTAATCATGAGGCATGCTTTCGCCTCAGTTTTATACGGAGATTTCCCTTGAAAAAGATGTCTATTGCTCTGGCTCTAGTACTAGCTCTCGCTGGCTGCCAAGCCACTCAACGCCAAAACGCAACAACGGGTGAATACGAAACTAACTCAACCACACAAGGTGCGCTTATTGGTGCCATCACTGGTGCTGCTATCGGCCTAGCTACGGGCGATGACGCAAAAGAACGCCGCCAACATGCTCTCATTGGTGCTGCAGCCGGTGGGGCGACTGGCGCTGGCGTAGGTTATTATTTTGATCAACAAGAAGCAGAGCTACGTCGTGCTTTGCTGAACTCTGGTGTACAAGTTCAACGAGTTGGTGAAAAACAATTGTTACTGCGTATGGAAAACGGCATTGGCTTCTCTTCAAGCTCATACCAACTGAATGCCAGCATTCATAACACCCTTCGCGGAGTGGCTCGCATTCTGGTTGAGTACCCAGATACCAGCTTAGTGATTGATGGCTACACAGATAGCACTGGTAGCGAGTCTTACAACCAAACGTTGTCTGAGCGCCGCGCAGAAGCAGTTCGTCAATTTCTAGTCTCACAAAACGTTGCACCTGGGCGTGCAATTGCACGCGGCTATGGCGAACGTAACCCAATTTGCTCAAACCAAACTTCTGAAGGTCGTGCGTGCAACCGTCGTGTTGAAATCCAGATCTTGCCACTGAAGTAATTTGATAGCACCATAACGGTAATAATAACAATTATCGGAGCAGGCCTAACCATAACCATTAGGCCTGACATATCAATGCCTTTCAGAATCACTGCCCTTATCTGCTTATTGAGCCTCTGTTTTTCGGGCTATATCTTCGCATCCCAAAGCCCTACAGACCCTGCTGAGCAATTCGAATACGCACAACAATTAGCAGCATCGACAAACTCAGTTCCCTCAGATATTCGTTATTGGTTAGAGCAATCCGCTAGCCAGAATTATATCCCTGCACAAAAACAACTCGCCCGAGACTTTTCTCAAGCCCTAAATGGCCCTATCGACGACACCCGAGCACTTTATTGGCTAGCATCCATCGCACTAAACGATCCCACTGATCGTGGTTTTCTCCTTGCCGAGTTTGTGCGGCATAATAAAGACAGGGTCACAACATCTCAATTAGTGGAAGCTTGGTATCAACTCGCTGCGGTTCAAAACCCCAAAGCCGAAGAAGCCTATAATCAATACTTGGAGCAGCGTTTCAATCAACTACGGGCCAAGCAAGTGTCAGAAATAGAAGCGCTAGATAGAAAGGCGGAATTCTTACCACAAGGAAAGCGCACGGTAACGACACGTTCTGACCAAAACTCATCAGTGTCACAATGGTTAATATGGTTTGGAGCGATAGTATTCATTGCAACCGTCAGCTTAGTTGGATTCAAAACACATCAACAACACAGAAAGACGCGCGAAACCCAAAAAGCAAACCTTACTCAACAACTTAATTCAAAGGTCAACGAGTTGGAGTTCACCAATAAACAACTTAAGCGACAACTAGAGAAAGTTTTCAAAGAGTTTAGGAAAATCCAGACTCATACCGACAATCATAAACTGGCGATGGCATGCGCTATGTTTGGCTACACACCTCAAACCATTCCTGGCATATCAGCAATTAAGCTACGTTACCGACAGCTCTCTAAGCTGTACCATCCTGACGCTAGAGGAAGTGAAGAAGAAATGAAACGATTAAATCAAGCCTTTAAGCTTATCTCACAAAATGTTACATAATCGTAAAAACCAGCATCAACCTAATGACAGCTTTATTCTTACCTCAGTAAAACAAAGGTCCGCAATCGATCTCCCTCTCAAATAAATTAACAGACATTTAACTTGAGTCTCTTTTTTATGCCATAATGCTCGGCGAAAAATAACACCTAACAACGCTAAATAATCTAGGTGGGGAGAAAATCAATGTTCACTGAAGAAGGCACCTGTGATTGGTGTAAAAAACCGAGTCTTGTCATTCGTCACGATTATCTAGATGGTAAACACCATCATTCATGTAAAACTTGTTACGACATGGCAAAAATCGACGTATGCCTATTTAATCAAGGCGAATTGCAAATGCGCAAACGCATGCAACGTGCAAGTTAAGCAAGACTGAATCAACGGAACTGATTTTCAAAAGCGCCTTTTTAAAAGGCGCTTTTTCATCTTCTTTGCGAACTCTACTACTCCACCCATTATTCTTACCCCCACTAAAAAAACACACTGTATACAACTTAGTAAGCACCTGTATAAAACACATTAAGATCCTAATCACTTCACATTTCTAATCTTTGTCATACATATTAAACAAAATAATTAAACCCAATAAATTCAAAAACTTAAATAAAATTTAATTTATTTTTATAGATAAAACCGACAAATAATTTGAGAAAAACTGTTGATCAGCCATCAAAAACAAACTACTGTACAAGCATACAGCATGTATAAAGGAACAGTAATATGCAGTTACATAGTCAATCTCATACATACTCTCGTCACAACGTATTGGCGCAAACAACTCAACCGATGGCGGTTTCGGATCAGTTTCTTTCTAAGCTGGCCGATCTATCACAACAGAAACAATGGATTATGTTTACTGCGGAGTGTCCTCGCCCTGACTTTGATCAACTTGCAGCCTCTAGCATTTGCTGTAGAAATATTATTCAAATTAAGCCTTCACAACATTTTTCTGAAGTCGAAATCGTTATTAAAGCCATTCAATCTGGTAATGCGAGCGCCGTTGTCGCATCAACCAAAATTGCACTGATGAATCAGTCAATGCTTCGCGATATTGCTCAGCGTTATCAATGCGAAGTCTTTTTCGTCGAAGGCAGAGTTAATAAGTACCATTAATAAGATCGACGTTATCCACCCTCCATCGCCTCCTTCTCTAAGCTTTAAGGAGGCGTTTTTATCTTGCCAAATAAAGGCAAACGTTTGCTTTTTCTCTGGCGAGCAAAAATAGTTCTGGTATGATGCCCTCATTCGCTTTATTCAGTGCATACTTTCACTGAATATCTTCTCTTTATGACGTTTGATTAAGATAATAGGAATGTCTCAATGAGCCTTGCTAATCAAGTACTTGCCGTCAATGATGACCTGCCAATTCGTACCCAAAAACCCGTTCATAGCGGAAAAGTTCGCTCAGTTTATTGGTTAACTGAAAAAGACAGCGCCCGACTAATCAAAGAAAAAGGATACGATGTTGCTCCAGATGCACCTCTGGCAATCATGGTAATCAGTGACCGCATATCTGCTTTCGATTGTATTTGGCATGCAGAAGGCGGTCTTAAAGGCGTCCCGGGCAAAGGGGCTGCTCTGAATGCGATTTCTAATCACTGGTTCAAACTATTTAAAGATAACGGACTAGCCGATAGCCACATTCTGGATATCCCTCACCCATTCGTCTGGATCGTACAAAAAGCCAAACCGGTCAAAATTGAAGCGATTTGTCGTCAATACATCACAGGCTCAATGTGGCGAGCTTACGCCAACGGTGCACGCGATTTCTGTGGCATTCAACTTCCAGAGGGTTTGGAAAAAGACAAAGCACTTCCAGAACTGTTGATGACGCCATCCACCAAAGGCATTCTAAAAGGTATTCCTGATGTGCCAGAAGCGGATGATGTGAATATTACTCGTCAAAACATCGTCGACAACTTCGAAGCCTTTAACTTCTCAAGTGCAAAAGACATAGCGCAATACGAAAAGCTATTAAAAGAAGGCTTTAACGTTATCAGTAACGCACTAAAAGCAATTGACCAAATTTTCGTCGACACTAAATTCGAGTTCGGATATGTTCATGATGCGGTGGGCAATGAAAAGCTGATATACATGGATGAAGTGGGCACACCAGACTCTTCTCGTATTTGGGATGCGAAAGAGTATCAAGCTGGAAATATTGTTGAGAACTCGAAAGAAGGTTTCCGTCAGTTTCTCCTTAACCACTTCCCTGACCCAGATATTCTGCTGAATAAAGAGCGTATGCCGGAACGTGAAACGCTTGCTCGTGACAACGCTTTACCTGTTGAGTCTTTGATGGATATTTCGAAGACCTACATCGGTATCGCAGAGAAAATTACGCGCAAACCCATACATTTAAGTGAAAACCCAAAAGCTGAAATTATTGAAATTCTGAGCAAAGAGTATGGGTTGATAGACTAACGACCTCTGATATTTGAACAGTATTAGCCTAACCAGAACAGTCCGCATTCAAGCGGACTTTTTATTGGTCTCATTCTGGCACGTGTTTTCTCCTTGAGAACAGGACAGCCGAACACAAAAAACGCCCTTCATGTAGGGCGTTTTATTTGTTGCAAGAATTTAATTTTTGTAAGTGCTAAGAAGACCGCGTTCAGAACTTAATATTAAGTACATCTTGCTCCGTCGCTTCTACTTTTGATTGACTTCGAGACTCTATGTACTCTATCTGTTTTACGTCTAACGCATATGGCATCACAATACGTAACTCATGTATTCCTTCATGTTTTGCTAACTGCATCAAGCGAACTAAATTAGACTCATCGCTCTGACGGGAAGACATCGATTTTAATGCGGCATCCCAAAGGCGATCTTCAGGTAGGCTTACCTCTGCAAGGTTTTGTTTCCACATCAAACCAAAAATGGGAGCGATAGTGGCAAACGCTTCTAAGAAGGTCCACTTCTTACTACCAGTTGCCCCTAAAAAACTAGTGTAATCGAACTCAATACAAGCCTTACCTTGTTGAACCATTCTATGCCCCCCGACACTCGAAAATGAGATATATCAAATATCGTTCAACTATTTTGATATAGCAATGGGATATAAAACATTCGTCTTTTATTCCTTAATTTATATGCAAAAGGAAATATTAAAACCAGACTTGTAACAAGTAATGCACAGCTTTGCTATATAAGCATTCAATTGATTAATATTTCAGTCGGCAAACTAAAAAAAGCATCTAAGCGACATGAACAATATGAAATTCTTATAGATTCACCAGCTTAATACCAAGACCAACTCGAGTCTGTGAATGATCATAGTCAATCAGTGTTTCACCGTAACCATGATAACCCTGAAGATATACACCAAGAATATCATTGAAGTAAAAAGTATAACCCAGTTCTACTCCACCCTTATCGTCCGCAAAGTTATAGAATCCTCGAGTATTAAAAACGCCAGCGCCGGTATACACTTTTGCCCATAACTCGTACGGCGCGTAGTAGTTTTCCATATCATCATTTTCTGTCGAGATCACCCACCACGCGTGAGCACCATATTCAACGGGCCCAGAAAATCGTTCTGCGGCAATATATAATCGATCCCAACTGCGAGATAGCAAACTCGATTGGCCATTAGATTCGTGCTTATAACCAGTCTCCAAGTGATTGAACAAAAGCATGTTCGATTGATGCGCTAAGAAAACTTGTGGCTTGTAGTTGGTCTCTCTAAATGGAGAGGAAATATCAGAGTTTCCAAGTTGCCAAATCGATTTTTGAGTATAGGACCCGACCAACGCAGTAGCCGAGTTAAATCGATAAAATGGGATAGACGCAGATATTTGAAATTTGACTTCGAAGTCTTGTAAAGAAGAGTCCATTTCAGATACCACTTCCTCATAAGCACCTTGATTAATATTTGAGGTGTATGTGCCTAAAACGTAGTTATCTTCATAAGTAGAAATGTGAGTGATATTTTTCCCATACGCAAATACGGGGCACAACAATAATGGAATTACTTTATACTTCATCATGATCCTTTTGCCACTAAACCATCTGCGGCAATATCATTCCTTATCGTCTTCTTGTTCGACGATAAACAGCAAGAGAAAGCCTCCCCTAGCAATTCTTATTCCACTTTAAAAACATCTACTTTATATCGATAATACGACTGGCTTTTTTATATTGTACCTTCCAGCCAGCCCAACGTGGTAACTCCCAACGTTTTGGGTCTCCTTTGCGGTTACCACCTCGATAGACCACATGCACAAGCTTTCGGGATACAAAATATTTAACATCCAGCTTGAGTTCAGCAAGAAACAGCTCGAGCGGATACTGCTCAGCGAAGTCATCGTATTCCCATGCTGGAACACCATCAAACAACAAGTCATCTGGCTCAAATAAGGCCATATCATCGACACTTTCTATACCCAACGATTCCAGTTGCTCGCTCAACCAGCTAGAAAAGGTCAGTGACGTAAGAGCTTGAGCACCTGAGGTTTGGTCATTAAGGCCCAGTGCGTTGTATAATTTCCAATGTTGAATTTGTTGTTGTCGTAGAGGTGCAAACCCCGGTAATAAGGTTTCCTTTTCAATCATTTCGATGATGGACTGAATGGCGATTTTGCCTTGTAATTCCTGGTATTCAGTACATATTGTTCTTCCTGCATAAACCAAGTGCATAGTTGCTCTAGGCCTTTCTTCGTCGTAGTTTGTTTCGCCTTGTTGCCATTCGCCAAGCTCTAGTTCGCGCAACAAACGCAGCGGTATCGGCACCATTACCGACGCAAGATTAAGCGTTTGCTTAACGCCTTTACCCGGCACGCTATGACTATCGAGCACTAACGCAGCTTCTTCTTTATCAGGGAAACGACTGCTGCGCCCTACCAACATTTCCAATGTGCCATTTCCTAACGCCTCTCTTCGGCGTGTTCGACGCACGAAAACAAGCTCGGAATGCAAAGCGGCAATGGCTTTAATGAACGCATCACGTTTGTATCGAGAGGCAACATCAAGATCGGGCAGTTCAAACACGTCTCGCATCTGTTTCGCCAAACCTTGCGATTCTTCTAATACGTTGGCATCAACAATAACCCCAGGGAATTGCTCTCCTCGAACCAGACGAATTATCAAAGAGGCATCGCAACCATACCGCTCCTCTTGAGCCAAGATCTCCGCAGATTCGCCACCTTGTAGCTGATAAAGTTGCGCGGGAACAGACAATGCAGCGGCTAAATCTATCATTGCTTCTTTCTCTGATTTAGTTTGAATCCTAGTGACAAGATCGGCAAACAATGCATCAATCGGTAATGGATATACTTTTTGGCCATGCTGTGTGACATTACCATCCTCATCAATGGCTTCCATAGAGAGTAAAGCGAGGTGTGAGGCATTGAGAGATTTTTCTGGGATTAGGTCAAGAAAAGCGAGATCTGAAAGGCGGTACCCACAGCAAGCCGCTGCCAACATAGGCTCGACGAGCTCTTCTCTGTGCAATTCTGGAGGCGTCACTAATTCTAAAGGCGCATGTTCACCATATAGACGAATACAAGCCCCTTCGGCAACACGGCCTGCCCGACCCATTCGCTGCGCGGCACTGGCCTTAGAAATATGAGTGAGCGTTAGCGCGGTACGTCCATTACGCTGCATCGTTCGACGTTCCAATCCACTGTCAATCACGACTCGGATATTAGGGATCGTGAGCGAGGTTTCAGCGACGTTTGTTGCTAATACCACTTTCCTCTGTTTTTGTTTGGTTAAGGCCCGATGCCTCTCTTGATCACTGACTGAAGCGTGGAGCTTCACTACCATTACATCGTCGAGACTCTGTAGCATCTGGGCACATTGAGTAATTTCTTTTCGGCCTGGTAAAAACACCAGAATATCGCCTTCTTCATCTACTAGTGCTTCTTTTACTGCTTTAACAATATCACTTTCACAGCCTTTCTTGTTCGGTAGGTAACGGCTGTCTAGAGAACGATGTGTCACCGTCACAGGAAAGCAACGCCCCTCAGAACGCAAACGCTTAGCATCAAGGTAATAAGCGAGCTTTTCTCCTTCTAACGTCGCGGAGGTGACAATCAAACGATGCTGATTTTCTTGCTTCAACATTGCCGTTAGCAGATCAATGTCCCAACGGCGCTCGTGAAACTCGTCCACTATCACAATATCGAAGCTTGCCAGCTTGTCTTCCGTAAACCATCGCAGTGCCACGCCCGGAGTGACAAATACCACCTCAGTATTGAGATCAAAGTAGGCATGAAGTTTAATCGCGTAACCTACTTTACAACCTATTGGCTCACCAGATTGCTCTGCAAGAAACTCAGCTAATGAGGTACAAGCGATTCGACGAGGTTCAATAACCAGCACGCGTCCGTGTTTTGCCGCCCACATAGGCAAACGGGTAGATTTACCTGACCCGGTTTCGGCTTCCACCACGAGATGGTTTTGGTTCACATGTTGGTCAAACTCAGCTTGCAGGCTGTCGATAGGTAGTTGAAACATAGAAATTGGATTTGATTTGATGATGCAGAACATTATACCCAAGTAAAAAAATCATGCTTTAGGTATCTCTAAACAACCAATATTGCCGATATTTTCGGCGGTATCTGAGTTTTTTTGCGACATTACATTGATGTGCATCAACGCATGTTTACAACTAAATGGTGAACCCGTTAAAATTTGGTGCGCATCCTTCAACCCTACATAAGGCACCCAATGAACAACGATAAACGCCCACTATATATTCCATATGCGGGTCCGGCTCTTTTAGCAACCCCTCTTTTGAACAAAGGCAGTGCATTCTCTGCTGAAGAACGTAGTTCATTCAACTTAGAAGGCTTGCTTCCAGAGTCTACCGAAACAATCCAAGAGCAGGTGGAACGTGCCTACCAGCAATACAAGAGTTTCGAAAGCGATATGGATAAACACATTTATCTGCGTAATATCCAAGACACCAACGAAACACTGTATTACCGCCTAGTGCAAAACCACATTTCAGAGATGATGCCTATCATCTACACGCCAACTGTCGGCGCAGCATGTGAAAACTTCTCTAACATCTACCGCCGTGGTCGTGGTCTATTCATTTCATATCCGAACCGTGACCGTATTGACGACTTGCTGAATAATGCAGCAAACCACAACGTTAAAGTGATTGTTGTGACAGATGGTGAACGTATCCTTGGCTTGGGTGACCAAGGTATCGGCGGCATGGGTATTCCTATTGGTAAACTGTCACTTTATACCGCGTGTGGTGGTATCAGCCCTGCTTACACGCTACCAATCGTGCTTGATGTGGGTACGAATAACCCACAACGTTTAGCTGATCCGATGTACATGGGTTGGCGTCATCCTCGTATTACGGGTGCAGAATACGATGCATTTGTAGAAGAGTTTATCCAAGCAGTACAGCGCCGTTGGCCTGATGCCTTGATCCAGTTCGAAGACTTTGCTCAGAAAAATGCGATGCCTCTTCTTGAGCGTTACAAAGATCGCGTGTGCTGCTTCAATGATGATATTCAAGGCACGGCGGCCGTTACTGTTGGCTCTCTACTTGCCGCCTGTAAAGCAGCAGGTACTCAGCTGTCTAAACAACGTATTACGTTCCTCGGTGCAGGCTCTGCTGGTTGTGGTATCGCAGAAGCGATCATCGCTCAGATGGTATCAGAAGGTATTTCTGATGCTGAGGCTCGCTCGCAAGTTTACATGGTCGACCGTTGGGGTCTGTTGCAAGAAGGCATGCCTAACCTTCTTGATTTCCAACAACGTTTAGTGCAAAAGCACAGCAATACAAAAGAGTGGGAAAATGAAGGAAATGGCTTCTCACTATTAGACGTTATGCGTAACGCCAAACCAACGGTACTGATTGGTGTGTCTGGTGCTCCAGGTCTCTTTAGCCAAGAAGTGATCGAAGAGATGCACAAGCACTGCAAGCGTCCGATTGTCTTCCCACTATCGAACCCAACAAGCCGTGTAGAAGCAACACCAAACGACATCATTCGTTGGACAAACGGTGAAGCATTGGTAGCAACAGGCAGTCCATTCGAACCCGTGGTACATGAAGGCCGTTCTTACCCTATTGCGCAATGTAACAATAGCTACATTTTCCCTGGTATTGGCCTTGGTGTACTAGCAGTAAACGCTAAACGTGTGACTGATGAAATGCTAATGGAATCTAGCCGAGCGCTAGCAACTTGCTCTCCTTTAGCCATTAACGGCCACGGTGCTTTACTTCCACCTTTGGAAGAAATCCACTCTGTATCGAAAAAAATCGCGTTTGCCGTGGGTAAAAAAGCCATTGAGCAGGGGGTCGCTCTAGAAATCACGGATGAAGCATTGAACGTTGCGATTGAACAGTCATTCTGGCAACCGGTATACCGCCGCTACAAACGCACCGCGTTCTAAGATTTAGACATTTAGTTTAATAATTAGCCCCTATACTCTAGGGGCTTTTATTTTTTATCATCCTAACCAAATTTTGGCATAAATTGACTTCTCTCTTTTCGTTTCTATCAGATATGATGAGGGCTACATTTTTAGTTAAGGATATAAAACGTTTTGTTGTTTTCTCGCATAAGATCAAAGTGGAAGCTGAAATTTTCTTGGCCTCGGCTCGCTTTGATTTTGTCGCTCTCTGTACTTAGTCTGCTTGTTTCTGTTATTGCCATCGACCGATGGGTGGTATTACAAGCCCAAGAGAGCATTTTCACAGATTACGACCAGATACCTCAACACGAGGTCGCTGTGGTTCTTGGTACCAGTAAATACATCGGTAAGATCCTCAACACGTATTATACTCATCGCATCAATGCAGCGATTGAGCTTTACAATCAAGGTAAGGTAAAGCAGTTTTTATTGAGTGGCGATAACGCTCATCGCTCTTACAACGAGCCTTGGACAATGAAACGTGATTTGCTTAAAGCAGAAGTGCCAGAAGGTGTGATTCACCTTGATTATGCTGGCTTTCGCACGCTGGACTCGATTGTCAGAGCAAAAAAAATTTTTGCTTCTGACCGTTTTCTGATTGTGACTCAACGTTTCCACTGTGAACGTGCACTGTTTATTGCTGGTGCTTATAACATTGACGCCCAGTGTCTTGCCGTAGCAGGTCCAGCAACAGGTAAACAAAAAACATCGATGCGCATTCGTGAACTTCTCGCACGCGTAAAGGCTTTCTTAGATCTTTACATCATTAACACACAGCCAAAGTTTCTTGGACCTCAAGAGCCCATTATTGCAGTAAAAGAAATAACAAAAGAGCCAAACAAACCTTTACAAGTCCCTGTCGAATAAAGGCCCAAACCTTTCGCATAATTAATAACATTTCTATAAAACAAATGGGTGGTATCCTACCCATTTCCAATTCTTAATATCACATTTTCTTATTTGCTCTACAATTCAGACAAAACTCCGACACACATTCCAAGTAACATTTAATCAATAAATAACTACAAGTCAGTTACTTTGCCATAAAAAAAACCGACAAAAGGCAATGCAAAAGGAGCACAACCCATGACCGCACTCGCTGTAACATTGAAGAACTGGTTCTTCACTCGCAACAGCATGATTTTGAACGCAAATATAATACTGTTCATTATTTTGTTTAATACCCTACCCTTTGAGCCTCAAGTCGTAACCGGCCTAAGCATCTTAGTTTTTGTTGCTATTCTTTGGTTAACTGAAGCGATTCACGTCAGCATTACTGCGCTTCTCATACCATTACTCGCGGTATTCTTAGGCGTGTTTAACACGCAAACAGCGCTGAACAACTTTTCAAACTCCATCATCTTTTTGTTCTTAGGTGGTTTTGCACTCGCAGCGGCTTTACATAAACAAAAACTAGACCAAGCGATTGCCGATAAAGTATTGACATTAGCGCAAGGGAAAATGTCGGTTGCCGTCTTCATGTTATTTGGAGTCAGTGCTGGTCTATCAATGTGGATTTCTAACACCGCGACTACCGCGATGATGCTGCCCCTCGTACTGGGTGTGATGACGAAACTGGATGCAAAGAAAAATCACAGTACGTTTTTATTCGTGCTACTTGGCGTCGCTTATAGTGCTTCAATTGGTGGTATTGCAACGCTTGTTGGTAGCCCACCAAACGCAATTGCGGCAGCTGAAGTCGGCTTAAACTTTACAGAATGGATGAAATTAGGCGTACCAATTTCATTGGTGCTAATGCCAATCGCAATCCTCATCCTCTACACTATGACGAAACCAGATCTAAGCCACACCTTCGAGCTTGAGCATAAACCCGTCGAGTGGACTAACGGAAAAATGATTACGTTGGCGATTTTTCTACTCACCGTAACGCTATGGATTTTTAGTAAACCAATCAACGCCATGCTGGGTGGCTTCGCCAAATTCGATACACTTGTGGCGATTGGTGCAATTTTATTACTGGGTGCGTCTCGTGCCGTTGAGTGGAAAGATATTGAGAAAACGACCGATTGGGGCGTATTAATCCTATTCGGTGGTGGTATCTGTTTGAGTAACGTGCTGAAAGTAACAGGAACAAGCGTATTCTTAGCGCACAGCTTGTCAGGTTTTCTAGAACAAGCAGGTATCCTTCTGACTATTCTGGCCGTGGTTGCGTTTGTTGTGTTTTTGACCGAGTTTGCAAGTAATACCGCCAGCGCCGCTTTATTAGTGCCTGTATTTGCAACCATTGCCGAAGCGCTTGGTATGTCTCCGGTCATCCTATCGGCATTGATTGCCGTCGCCGCATCTTGCGCGTTCATGTTGCCAGTGGCCACACCTCCAAACGCAATTGTGTTTGGTACAGGGCACATCAAACAAAAAGAAATGATGAGAATAGGATTAGTCTTAAACATTGCCTGTATCGGTGCCTTAACCCTATTTGCTTGGATGTTCTGGTAAAAATCGTTAACTCGATGAGTACTACACTGTTGTTCACGGTAATCGAATTGACTACCTAAACGTTCTTAAAGTGATGTTCAGCAGTTTCCTCTTGGTGGCCAGTCGGCCACCTTTTTATTCATGTAAAACTGCCTAATATTGCTAGATTCAGATTTTCTCATCTTCGGAATATATGCCTCTATACGACATAAAAACAACAACGCCCTTTCAACCTAGCTAACCAAACGCCTAACGGCGACAGTCAGATACAAAAAAGCCGTCGTATTTTCTTTCACAAGCTCAATACAACGACAACGGCCCTTTTTCAACAGAAACACTGATAAACTATTAGCGCATTATTTACGCTTTCTTGGGGTAGTTAAGTAATCCGTAGTTCACTTCAACACGATTTCGACCATTACGTTTGGCTAGATACAATACCTCGTCAGCCCTTGCCATGGTTTCTGTTACGCGTTCATTCTGCATTTGCGCGACACCAATACTACACGTTAATACTTCACCATGAACCCACAAGTGATTTGCTACATTCTTACGAATCATCTCAGCCCTTTTCACTGCTTGTTCGATATTAGTATCAGGGCAAAAAACCACGAACTCTTCTCCACCCCAACGGATAAGTCGGTCATCAGGATAGATGGAACCCGCGACTACCATGACAAACTCTCTTAGAATATCATCTCCCATTTGATGTCCGAACTCATCGTTCAACTTCTTAAATTTATCCAAATCTAAGTAAAGGATACTCAGTGTGTTATAACGCCAACGTACTTGCCTCGTTTGTTGATCGAGCCAATGCTGCACGGCATGACGATTCATCGCCCCGGTGAGTGCATCTCGATGAGCTAACTCTGCAAACTCGAAATTTTGGGCTCTGAGCGTTCCATTCACTTTCTCTAAGTGTCGATGGCGTTTTTCCGCTTTTTCATAAGCAGCTCTATTATTACGCAGTTCATGTAAAGAATAAGCCACCCCCAGCGCCATCCAAGAAAGCAATAGCGCATATAACAACGTTTCTTTCTTAAGGTAAGCACCTTCAAACTCGATCTTATCAATAATGATTTTGTGCTTACCAAGAGCCGCCTCAGATCCAGTAGCTATATCAATACGAGTAACATTAGAGAATTCGGGGGCGGAGTGTTCAATGCCCACTTTATTGTCCGCCAACCACCAGGTCATCACCTGTAGATTTTTGATTGGAATTTCGATGACGTCATTTGAACCTGAGGAAGAAAACTGCATGCCATTGTATTTTATCGTGTACTCCTCATCAGGCTTCGAGTACTCAGGGTTATAATTTCTCAGATATAAACGAAGTTCATGACCCGGATTGACACCAATTCCGGCCTCCTCATATCGGATTTTTAGACGAATCGTATGGTAACTTGAAAGATTAATGCCCTGCGTTGGCGTTGCAGTATCGGTATACACAGAAATCCCACAGTAAGGCCAAGCGTAGGAGCTTTGTTTTAAGTCACAGTTGAGTATTAAACGTTGCTGATCATAAGTAATTTCTGCTTCACTCATCCCCCCTTCGCTCGAATCCTTGGTTGCATAAATTTCAAACTGGTCTGGTGTAATAACGAGCTGGCGCGTATCCCCAAGAACACTGTAAAGCGCAACCAGACTAATAGTACCAATCGAAAGGGCATAGATTAATTTGTGTATCCACTTCATGGACAAGTGACCTGCTGAGCCTATATACGGAACAGTGTACTTAATAATATTTCTAACTTCAAATAAACCATTTATCAATAAACATGGCTTACTTTTTATTTGTGAAGCATTTCACAGCCGATCCGACTTTGTTTCGCGCATGCATATCACCACACCTCTCTCATTTTTTGAGTTGAAACATTTTGTTTTAATACCGCTGTCAACCCTGCATCTCAGTGTCAGTTCGGTATATACTGTGCGAAAACACAATAATGAGTAATGTCATGTCATTAAATACAACAGGTACGCTCAACAAAATGCGTGCGTCTTTGGATGGTGATGTAAGCTACCGTCTTCCCGTTGGTGATGAAGAGATCGATCTGTCACCATTTCTTGGTAAAACACTGACACTTACCCATACTGGCAATATTTTTTGTTGTTCATGTGGTAAGAAAACAAAGAAAAGTTACTCCCAAGGACACTGCTTTTTATGTATGAAGAAGCTAGCGAGCTGCGACATGTGCATCATGAAGCCAGAGACCTGCCATTATGACCAAGGTACCTGTCGCGAACCGCAATGGGGGGAAGAAAACTGTATGGTGGATCACTTTGTCTACCTATCCAATACATCAAGCTTGAAAGTCGGTATCACCCGTCACACACAGATCCCAACTCGTTGGATTGATCAAGGCGCAACTCAAGGTCTACCAATATTCAAAGTAAAAACTCGCTATATCTCAGGTTTAATTGAAGTCGAATTAGCAAAACATATCGCAGACAAAACAAACTGGCGCACATTGCTTAAAGGCGATGGTGAACCAATGGCTCTGCAAGATCGGTTTGCTGAACTATTGCCTTTGGTCGAAGATAAGATTGCTGAGATAAAACAGCAATTCGGTGCCGGTGCAATAGAAACATTGAATGAGAGCACTACCGACCTTAGCTATCCGGTGCAACAGCACCCAACCAAGATCACTTCTCATAACTTCGATAAAAACCATGTTGTTACTGGTACTTTGCAAGGCATCAAAGGCCAATACTTGATTTTTGACACTGGCGTGATCAACGTACGAAAGTTCACTTCCTATGAAGTGGAAGTCAGCGCCTAATCGCTGATATAACTGGTTTGTTCAAATAAAAACGAAAAAGCTCGAGTTTGACTCGAGCTTTTGTTTTTCTATCAGGAAGATATGGTCAGTTACGCATCAAGGATATTTTCCAGTACATCGAACAACATATCGACTTCTTCTATTGTGTTGTAATGCATGCAACCAATTCGTACCACACCACCCGACTCTTCTAGACTAAGTTGACGAACTAAGCCCAGCGCATAAAAATGACCGTTCCAAACACAGATGTTGTGTTCGCCTAGCGTTTTCGCGATAAACTCCGGTGAATAAAGGTCGAACGTTAGCGCAAACGTTGGTGTGCGGAGTTGGCTATCTTCCTTCGCGATACCAAATAGATTGACGCCATCTAGTGCACCTAAACGCTGTAAGAAACGCGCACTCAAGCGTTGCTCATGTTGTTCATACAATTGGTAGCTTTGCTCCAATCGTTGACGAAGAGGTAAACCGGCTTCACCAAATTGAGCCAGATACTCAACCGCCGTAACCACACCAGCCAGACCTTCAAAATTTTGCGTCCCCGTTTCAAATCGGCCTGGGCCAATATTGGTTGCAGGCTCCACTTTATATGGACGAATACTGTGCAACCACTGGTCGGCAATGTAAGCAATACCGACATGAGGGCCGAAAAACTTGTAAGCAGAGCACGCTAAAAAGTCACAACCCAACGCTTGAACATCAACCAAGTGATGCGGCGCGTAATGAACGGCATCCACATAAACTTGCGCCCCAACGTTGTGCCCCATGCTGACTACTCGCTGCACATCCACGATAGAACCCGTCGTATTCGATGCATAGGTCACCGCGACAAGGCGCGTTTTATCAGAAAGAAGACTGCTTAAATGCTCCAAGTCCAACGTACAATCATCTTCGTTGATACGAACCTGATGAACAGTAACGCCTTTATCTTCTGCCGCTTGCTGCCAGCTAGACACATTCGAATAATGGTCCAAAGCAGAAACAATGATCTCATCTCCCTCTTGCCAATCTCGGCTAATCGCACGACTAAGCTGAAAGGTTAACGATGTCATGTTCGCACCGAAGACGATATTGCCAGATGACGGCGCGTTAAGCAGAGCTTGCGCTGACTCGCGTGCATTTTGCATCACCTCAACCGTCTTTTGGCTAGAAAAATAATGCCCGCCTAAGTTGGCGTTGAAACGACCTAAATACCCCACCATGCTATCTAGAACCGATTGAGGTACCTGTGACCCGCCTGGACCATCAAAAAACGTCACAGGCTTGTCGTTATGGTATTGAGCGAGTGCCGGAAACTGCTCTCTGATCAGATTAAGATTGAAGTTCATTACGCTTATCCGTAGCCGTGAGTACAAACACATCCATATGACCCGCCTCATCATCAATGACAGAACGGATTGGGCACGCGTTGTGCCACAGTTTACTGTCGGCCAATATTGCGACCTCACCTGTCTCTAACACCTTACGGAAAAATGGGGCTTGGTTATGACTGCTGTACAGCATGATGTCGCCACCAATGATGTTATGGCGTCCTACGCCAACCATTGCAATGTGATCAAAACCGTCTTGGTGCACACCTTCAGGTGCCACTTGAGTTTCTTCTTCTAGCGCTGTGATTCGGATTTGGTGAATTTCTATTTCCTGGCCGTTAGGCAGATGATTCGCATTGACAAACAATTCGCACATTTCTCGGAAACCATCGCTGGTGAGAATATCCTTCTCAATCGGCTCAAATTGTCTTACAACGTCACCTTGAAATCGGTTGATGTCAGACGATTGAACAAAGTTGTTTTTGTTTAAATCAATGACTTTACCGTTATCAAAACCAACCACAGAATAACGTCTTAGTCGATACTGACCATCTGCATGCTCGGTACGAGGCAGTTCTTCAAACGATGGGGAAAGTTGCTCAATGGCTGCCATGCTGAGCTGTGTTAAATGCAGAGTATTCTCACGTGAATGTAACATCATTGGCTCCTTTAATGAGGCACATTAATTAACATTTAGTTCACACGCTAGGTTACGCAAATATCCTGCAATTACCAGCTTTTAACGTTGATAGCTTCAACAAAATAACAAAAACAACACAACCAACCAATTGCTAGTTAAAACACAGAGCCATGTTTCAGTTTTGCACTTTGGCGATATTTGAAACTAGACTTCTCTACTACGAATAGAATTTTATGCTAGAAGTCAACGTTCTTTATCAATCTTTAGTGGGTTCTAATCTATAACCAATTATTCGTTCACAATCGTTGTTTATACTTTTAAAGCACTAAGAATTTCCATACAATCGAAAAATATGTTCAGCCCTTTTTTGGAGCCATAATGAGCGACGTAAAACATTGTAAACTATTAATTCTTGGTTCTGGCCCAGCGGGATACACAGCAGCCGTCTACGCTGCTCGTGCTAACCTAAACCCTGTGCTTGTGACGGGAATGCAACAAGGTGGTCAACTAACCACCACCACTGAAGTTGAAAACTGGCCAGGCGACGCTGAAGGCCTGACAGGCCCTGCCCTCATGGATCGCATGAAAGAACACGCTGAGCGTTTCGAAACTGAGATCGTGTTTGATCACATCAACGAAGTGGAGCTATCACAACGCCCATTCCGTTTAAAAGGTGACTCAGGCGAGTACACATGTGACGCATTAATTATCTCTACAGGCGCATCTGCAAAATACCTAGGTCTTGAATCTGAAGAAGCGTTTAAAGGACGTGGTGTATCGGCATGTGCAACCTGTGACGGTTTCTTCTACCGTAACCAGAAAGTGGCCGTTGTGGGCGGTGGTAACACTGCTGTTGAAGAAGCGCTATACCTATCTAACATTGCATCTGAAGTTCACTTGATCCACCGCCGCGACTCATTCCGTGCAGAAAAGATCTTAGTGGATCGTCTTATGGATAAGGTGGAAAATGGCAATATCATTCTTCATACCGATCGTACATTAGATGAAGTACTTGGCGACGACATGGGCGTAACTGGCGTTCGTATTAAAGACGTCAACACAGGTGCGACTGAAGATCTTGAAGTGATGGGGGCGTTTATTGCGATCGGCCACCAGCCAAACACGCAAATCTTTGCAGGCCAACTCGACATGAAAGATGATTACATCATCGTTAAGTCAGGCCTAGAAGGCAACGCAACGCAAACCAGTATCGAAGGTGTATTCGCCGCGGGCGATGTTATGGACCATAACTACCGTCAAGCGATCACATCAGCAGGTACGGGTTGTATGGCGGCATTAGACGCTGAGCGTTTCTTAGACTCACTTGGTGACAAATAACTTTTCACATTTGTGTCATGTCCTTAAAACCCAGCGGTATTCCCGCTGGGTTTTCTTTTGTATACTACCGCCTCATTAAAACAATTATCATTAAGCCTTCACGATGGATAAGAAAAAGCAAAGCAGCTTGAATAAGTGGCTTAAGCAACAAAGTAAGTTAGCCAAGCGCTGGCTCATGATTGCGATAGGCCTAGGCGTACTTTCAAGCGTGTTTTTATTGGCTCAAGCAGCCCTGCTCGCCTCCATTCTTCACCAGTTAATCATCGATCAAGTCGACAAAAGTGAACTCCTTTGGCACTTTGTTGGGCTAGGTGGAACGGTTATCGGCCGTGCCGCTTGTACATGGGGCCGAGAGCTTGCCGGTTATCGCTGTGGTGAACAGATTCGAGTTTATATTCGCCAGCTCATTTTAGATAAAGTCCATAAACTTGGCCCTGCTTACATCAAAGGCAAACCTGCGGGTAGCTGGGCAACACTCATCTTGGAACAAGTGGAAGATATGCAGGATTTCTTCTCCCGCTACTTGCCTCAGATGTCATTGTCCGTGTTAGTCCCTTTCATTATTTTGGTTGTCGTATTTCCAGTCAACTGGGCCGCAGGCCTGATCTTCCTTATTACTGCCCCACTCGTGCCTATATTTATGGCACTGGTTGGAATGAAAGCCGCAGAAGCAAACCGAAAAAACTTTAAAGCAATGCAACGCTTGTCAGGTCACTTTTACGACCGCTTACAAGCGATGACGACGATTCGTCTGTTTGACAGAACACGAGCTGAAACGGAGACTCTTAAAGGTGCTTCGGAACTCTTTCGTACTCGCACTATGGACGTACTAAAAATCGCCTTCCTGTCTTCTGCCGTTTTGGAATTTTTCACGTCTATTTCTATCGCCATTACCGCCGTCTACTTTGGCTTTAGTTATATCGGAGAGCTGGATTTCGGCTACTACGGCACAGGTGTTACGCTGTTTGCTGGTTTGTTCATTCTGATTCTTGCGCCTGAGTTTTATCAGCCATTACGTGATTTGGGCACGTTCTATCATGCTAAACAGCAAGCGGTTGGCGCAGCAGAAAGCATCGTCGAGTTTCTGGATTTGGAAGTCGATCAAGTCAAAGATGGCACCCAAGCGTTAGATAAGAGCAGCCCTATCCATATTGAAGCGGACGAGTTAACCATTTTTAGTCCGGAAGGTAAGCAACTCGCAGGCCCCCTATCCTTCTCTCTCGAAGCCAACAAAAGCACCGCGTTGGTTGGACCAAGTGGCGCAGGTAAAACCAGCCTAGTGAATACGATTCTTGGCTTTATGCCTTATCAAGGCAGTTTAAAGATCAACGGTTGTGAGTTATCTCAACTGGATCTTGCAACATGGCGTGAAGCCGTGAGCTGGATCGGGCAAAATCCGATGCTACTGCATGGCAGTATCCGTGAGAACATCACGTTAGGTAAGCACGACATTCAAGACGCAGATGTACATTCTGTATTGAAAGATTCTCATGCTGCTGAGTTTGTCGAAATGCATGGTCTGGATTATCCAATCTCTGACCGCTCTGGTGGTTTATCGGTCGGCCAAGCCCAGCGCTTAGCATTGGCCCGAGCGATGCTACAAGACGGCCGCTTTTGGCTATTAGATGAACCGACTGCAAGTTTGGATGCTCGCAGTGAAAAGTTGGTGATGGAAGGCATCAACAAATACACCCAAGCGACAACTAATCTGATGATTACTCACCAACTCACACCTTTACAAAATGTCTCACAAATTCTTGTTATGCAAGGTGGTCAGATCGTACAGCGTGGTGACTACGCAACTCTATCTACTGAGCGTGGTTTATTTAAAGCCATGTTAGACGCAAACCTCACTCAACGTGAAACAGACAAGGGGAACTTAGATGCGTGATTTACTCCCTTATCTAAAGCTCTATAAAAAACACTGGTTTGGTCTTTCTTTGGGCATGTTACTGGCCTTCCTGACCTTAGCCGCCTCGATCGGCTTATTGACATTGTCCGGCTGGTTTATTTCTGCGGCGGCCGTAGCTGGTTTAACGGTGGCTCGTGAAACATTCAACTACATGCTGCCAGGTGCCGGGGTACGCGGCGCTGCAATGGCACGTACTGCGGGTCGGTGGGGAGAGCGTGTTGTCAGCCATAATGCGACGTTTAAGTTACTGACTGACTTACGCCTCTTTTTCTTCAAAAAGCTCGCACCGCTTATTCCTGGCCGCGTTTCAACAATGCGTGATGCCGACCTGTTAAACCGTTTAGTGGCTGACGTAGACGCCATGGATCACGTGTACCTTCGACTTATCAGCCCTGTGGTGATTGGTGTGTTTGGTATTTTGAGTCTAACAGCTGTCTTGGCGTTCTTTGATTGGCAGTTGGCATTGCTATTAGGGTCGATTCTTACTGTCATGTTGTTTGTATGGCCAGTGCTGTTCTATAAACTAGGTAAAAGCAATGGTGAGAACCTCACCCATCATAAAGCGCAATTGCGAGTGGCGACTCTGGACTGGCTTCAAGGCTACAGCGAACTGAGTATCTTTGGAGCTGAAGAGCGTTATCGCAATCTCATTTTAGAAAAGCAAAAACAGCTCCTTTCTAACCAGTTTGTTAACGCTAACCTTACAGGTATGGCGTCTGGCTTGCTGATGCTCGTCAATGGCTTAACATTAATTGTAATGCTTTGGTTTGCCGCCGATGGCGTGGGAGGACGTGCTCCAGATCCATGGATTGCGTTGTTTGCGTTTGCAACCATGGCGAGCTTTGAGATCCTGATGCCGATCGCGGGAGCATTCCAATACCTAGGTCAAACATTAACTTCTGCTCGTCGTTTAAATGAAGTTATTCTGACTGAACCTGACGTTGTTTTCCCTGAACAATCGAAACGTGAAAACACAACGTTGGATATTGAATTCGACAATATTGACTTCACTTACCCTGACGGCCAACAAAAAGTGTTGAAAGAGTTGTCACTCTCGTTGCCTTTGGGCACTAAAACGGCCATTGTCGGCCAAACGGGGTCTGGTAAATCAACGCTGATTCAACTCCTATGTCGATACTGGGATGTTAACCAAGGTGAAGTTCGGCTTGGCGGCGCTAAACTCCAAAATTGGAGCGAATCTGACCTACGGGCTGCAATGACGGTGGTCAGCCAACGGGTTGATGTCTTAAACGGGACATTACGCGACAACTTACTGATGGCAGCTCCTGAAGCAACCGACGTGCAACTAACTAAGGTTTTGACAGACGTTGAACTTGGTAGCCTGCTTGAAGCACCAGGCTTGGATGCTTGGCTCGGTGACGGCGGCCGTCAATTATCTGGCGGTGAAAAGCGCCGTATCGGCATCGCTCGTGCGCTGTTGCGTGACGCCCCTATCCTACTCTTGGATGAACCAACCGAGGGCCTTGATAAGCAAACAGAACAAAAAGTGATGGCGCTGTTCAATAAGCACTTTGCCAATAAGACTGTGATATTCATTACTCACCGACTCATTGGATTGGAAAGTATGGATAATATTTGTTTAATGGAGCAAGGTGAGATCATCGAGCAAGGCCACCACCAAACTCTGGTGGCGCAGCAAGGTCGTTACCACCAGCTATTGCAATCTCTATAACCCAGAGGTTCAGATACGCAAAGGGCTCATCGTTCGATGGGCCCTTTTTGTGTATTTCGTAATAACGTTAAAATGCTTGGTTGAACAAGTACGGCTGACTTAACGGCCAGACTTCGCTAAATAAGCCGCCATTTCAGCGTCTGGCACCATGCCTCCGCCAGTCGCCCAAACTAAGTGTATTGCATTCTTCAATGTACCTTCCGTGATCGCCATGCGAGCCTGATACTCTCGGCCATTCGATACATGCACCGCACCAATCATGCCTGCTAATGCTGAAGGCTCTAAGCGGATCTCTTCTAACTCGCTCAATTCTCCCAAATGACGATACATACGTTCATCGGTGATGGTGTAATAACCATCAATTAGCCTTTCCATCGCTCTACCGACAAAGCCAGAAGCTCGCCCGACAGCTAGGCCATCTGCAGCGGTCATGTTGTCGATACCCAAATCTTGTACCGCAATCTCGTCATGCAAGCCGGTATGCACGCCCAGCAGCATGCACGGAGAGTGCGTTGGCTCGGCAAATATACAATGAACATGGTCGCCAAAAGCCATCTTAAGCCCAAATGCGACGCCGCCTGGTCCTCCGCCTACTCCACAAGGTAAGTAGACAAACAACGGATGATTTTCATCAATCACAACGCCGAGAGCATCAAACTGCTGCTTCAGACGCTCACCTGCAACAGAATAACCCAGAAACAGCGTCTGCGAGTTTTCATCATCAATAAAAAAACAGTTAGGATCTTGCTCAGCTTCTTTACGGCCTTGATCAACGGCAACACCATAGTCTTGTTGGTACTCCACCACGTTGACGCCATGCGATCGGAGTTTATTTTTCTTCCACTCCCGCGCATCAGCAGACATGTGAACCGAGACTGAAAAACCAAGCGTTGCACTCATGATGCCAATCGACATGCCTAAATTCCCTGTCGAACCGACGGCAATATTGTATTGTCGGAAAAACTGACGAAACTCCTCACCAAGCAGTTTGCTGTAATCATCGCTTTCGCAGAGCAATCCAGCGTCAAATGCCAGTTTTTCTGCATGGGCTAACACTTCGTAAATGCCACCACGAGCTTTAATTGAACCAGAAATTGGCAAGTGGCTATCTTTCTTGAGCATCAAGCGCCCCAGAATTCGTGTGCCGTACTGCTTTTCCAAATGGGCTTTCATAGCTTCAATATCAACCATCGGTGATTCAATAATGCCATTCGATCTAGCCGTTTCAGGAAAAGCTTTCTCTAAATAAGGAGCGAAACGCGTGAGTCGCTCACTCGCAGCTTGAATGTCTTTCTCACCTAAGCCCACGTAAGGCAGCGCCTCAACCAAGGACGTGATATTAGGATTAAACCAGCAAACTTCTTTCAGTTCGATAAGTTGTTCTAGGAGTGGGAATTGCTTTGTCAGCGTTTCCATATTCTGCTTGATCACTTTACCTTCCCGATCTTACGCTAATTTGGATAAACAAAAGCGCCGCAAGTGCGACGCTTTGATAAATAACAGTGAATTAATTTGATTTTACGCGTAGTTTTTCTCAAACTCTTGCATAAAATCCACTAACGCTTGGACGCCTTCTAGCGGCATTGCGTTGTAAATAGAAGCCCGCATACCACCGACGGCTCGGTGACCTTTTAGCGATTTCAGCCCTTTGGCATCGGCTAGTTCAAGGAAGGTTGCATCCAGTTCTGGCTTCGCAAGTTGGAATGGCACGTTCATCAAAGAACGGTTCGCCGGATGAATACCATTACGGTAGAAGTCAGACTGATCGATGTAATCATAAAGCCGTTTTGCTTTTTCTCGGTTTACCTTCTCAATACTTTTAACGCCACCTTGTGCTTTTAGCCATTTGAACACTAGGCCAGATAAGTACCATGCGAAAGTCGGTGGCGTATTGAACATCGACTCTTTCTCTGCAAGCACGGTATAATCTAAAATGCTTGGTAAAACTTGCTTCGCCATCCCTAATAAATCCTCACGAACAATCGCGATTGCAATGCCGGAAGGACCAATGTTTTTCTGCGCACCTGCGTAAATCACACCGTATTTCGATACGTCGATCTCGCGAGAAAGAATCGTCGAAGACATGTCAGCAACGATTGGTTTGTCAGTGATGGGTAGATCATTGATTTCGATACCATCGATGGTTTCATTTGGACAAAAATGCACGTACGCCGCATCAGGCGCAATCTTCCACTCACTGGAAGAAAGAACGGCCACTTTACCGTCGATTTTTGTTTTAGCATCAAATACGTCTGGTTTGCAGTATTTCTTCGCTTCAGCTACCGCACTTTCAGCCCAATAACCGCCGTCGATGTATGTTGCTGTCTCAGCATCACCAAGTAGGTTTAGAGGAACAGCAGCAAACTGAGCACGAGCACCACCTTGGCAGAACAGCACTTTATAGTTAGCTGGAATATTGAGAAGATCACGCAAATCTTGCTCCGCTTCCTCAGCTACTTTAAGAAACTCTTTGCTTCGGTGACTGATTTCCATGACCGAAGTTCCTAGACCTTGCCAGTCAATTAGTTCCTGTTGTGCTTGCTGCATAACTGCTTTAGGCAGACCTGCTGGCCCTGCACTGAAGTTAAATACGTTGTCCGTATTTTGTTCCATGATGCTCATTGCTCCTGCTATGTAAATATTAAGAAATTAATATCATGTTTTTACATCGATAAAAACAAGAAAAGAGGTCTTACGACCTCTTTTTAAATGCTAAACGCCAAATAGGATAGAATCCGTAGCAATGCTTAAGCTATTGTTGTGACATCAGGGCAGGCATTAGCAATGCCACCAAAGGAAATTCATGTCCATTTTCGAACTTTAACTTTCCTTCACTGATCTTGGCTTTTAGTTCATAGCCGCCCTCTATTTTTTCAATCAGCTCCATAATAAGTAACTCATCAATGCCTTCTTGAATAAACGGATATTGATCGACCAGTTCATCTGAGAAGTAAGTATTTAGCTCGCCCGTTGTTACTGTCATCAGTTTCATAGGATCTTGAGTAATGTTATCGGTTCCTTGAGGGATTGATAATTTCCATTCGTTGCGGAACGTCCCCTCACCAAACGCGAGCGAAAGCTCATTCACGGATAAATTAAACCCTTTGCTGAATAAGGTATCAACGTGCGGTAGTAGGCTCGCAATATCTTGCTCATCTAGGATTGGAGAGCCTTGGTAGATCGACATGATTTGATCGAAGGACTGGCTATCAACATCGGCAATAGAGAAGTCTAATTGAAACTTATCAATATCCGTACCATCGGTTAAACGTATTTTCTTGGCGTTGAGGTTCAATTGGCTATTCAACTTGTCGCCAGATTCATTCATCATCGTGTTACCACGATAACTCGCATTCTCTATCAAAAAAACAGGTGTCAAGTTTGCGTCCACCACATCCAGCTTCTCTAAAGAAAAGGTTTGTTCACCTAACCAGTAACCCTTGGCCTGTTTACCCTTACCTTGTCCTGTCAATGTATTTAGGTGCAGCTCTTCACCGTTTTCAAAAGCCATTTGAACAGAAGGAACCGACACTTGGTAATTGATATCACCAAGTACGGTCACATCACCGGTCACTTTTGCAGGGCTGGTTGAAACAGAAACACCTTGAGCTTCATTACGATAATGCCAGCTATCTAAGTTAAGCGTGAATGCAGTATTACCGTTAAGCTGAGTTTGACTGTGCATCGTCAACGGCAAAAAGTCGTTATCCACTAACGTTGAGTCAGCGGTTAGACTGGTTACGCCATGGTTGACATCACTGATCACATCAAACGTCGTCGGCATACCATCACGTTCTAACTGTAGTTTGAGTTCTGGATCAACAACTGAATACCGGGTAAGAACAACAGAAGACAGATAGCCTCGTTGATACTCAACCACTTCTCCTTTGACCATTTCATCATTTATATCGGCGATACGATCTTCGATGATGGACTGACCCATTTGACCGACAGCAAGCGGCCAACACAGCGCTAACGCGATTGCACCACCAATGGCGCCGATTTTTTTAAGATTTTGCATAACGTCACTTATTAGGTATTTTCAGTCAGTCTACCCCAAACTTTCAATGGATAAAACATTGAAACAAATCAGACTATTGATGCTTATTCTAGTCCATTAATCAGGAATCATACCCAGCTCCCACTCATCGTGTGCTTTTATTGTTAAAGTTTGCGTGGCAAAGTTTTAACCGGAGCTAAATATCTGTGAACCGTTATGCTGTGTTGTGCCTCGACAACAATCCAATCAGTGCTGAACAGTTTCGGCTGGAGCTGTCTGCTTTCTCAAGTATGTTTGATATTCTTTCTGTCGAATCAATAGAAGAAGCGCAGAGCGCATTAGAGTATTTAGAACAACGAGAACAGACTGTCGCTTTAGTTATAGCCAGTCACCACACCCATTTTAACGGGGTTGATTTTCTTATCGGTTTAGACCGAACGCCTCACACCGAACAAGCAAGAAAAATTCTCATTAGTTGCTCCTCCGATATCGATGCCATTCTGACAGCCGTCAATGAAGGGCGACTTGATCATTGCCTTACGAAACCTTTGCCAGATAAAGTCCTGTTCAATACTGCGAAAAAAGAACTGACTCAGTTTATTTTGCGCAATGGCAGAGAAGACCTGCTCAGTTATAGTCAAGTTTTGGATCATCATAAACTGCTACGTGCTCACATCGATAACCAGATGAGCAGCTACCACGCTGGTTTTTTACACGACTATCATTCGATGTCTGATAGCGAACTTGCAGAACAAGTGATCTCTGCTTTACAGCAGTTTTTCACAGACAATGACGAAACAAGAGCTTGTCGCACTTACTCTCCGGAACACTTCTTAACCATAGAGGGTAAACCCAATAGCTTTTTGTGGTTTATTACCAGTGGTGAAGTTGCTCTCTATAAAAGAGATGAACAAGGTATGCAACGAGAAGTCGTACGCCACAACAAAGGAAACATCGTCGGCGGCATGTCGTTTGTGACTGGTGAGAGTTCTTTCTCAACAGCCCTGACACTAACAAGAACGGAGGTCATCAAACTCGACCGCAATGTGTTTCAAAAAGTAATGCAGAGTGACTCAAATTTATTACCTCTCTTTACCAACTTGCTGCTACGCCACTTCAATCGCCGCTTACAACGAAGCATCAATACCAAGCTCCAACTTCAAAAAACGCTAGAATCGTTAGAGTCCGCCCACCAACAATTAATTGAGCGGGAGAAGATGGCGATGTTAGGTCAGTTGGTCGCAGGGGTTGCTCATGAACTCAATAATCCTATCGCAGCCATATTAAGAGGGGTTGATAACCTTACCCATACACTTGAACAATTACTGAGCGAAACGCCTTCCCCTTCTGTTCAAATGAAAGGCTTGGAATTACTGACTAGCGCTCAAACCGCGAAACCTGCATCTACCGCGGAGCTAAGATCTCGAGTTAAGGCACTTTGTCATAATCTGCCTGACAGAGCCTTAGCCAAAAAAGTGGTGACCCTAGGGTTAGAGTCCGACAACGAATTAATCAGCCAGCTGGCTAAAAAACAAACCACGCCTTCTCACACGCTTGCATCACTTGAGCAATATCACAAAGTCGGTGCTTCTCTTCGCTCGATTAATGTTTGCGCGGCACGTATTGCTGATATGGTCAAAAGTCTTAAAGGTTATGCTCGTTCAGACGATGAGCGTTGCCACTATGCCGATATTCATGAAGGGATTGAAGATACGTTAGTGATCTTCGAAAACAAATTGAAACTGCATAAAGTTTCAACCAATTATGCAAATTTACCACCTATACTTTGCCAACCCATTGCGCTCCAACAGGTATGGACGAATTTAGTTTCCAATGCCATTGACGCTTTTCCGGACAAAGGGATCTTGAAAATACAAACAAGCTTAGTTGAAAAAGCAAACAAGAATTATGCGGTTATCTCATTTGAGGACAATGGGTGTGGTATTCCGGAATCGCAAAGAGAGGCGATTTTTGAACTCAACTATACGACAAAACGAGAAGGTAACTTTGGCTTGGGTATCGGACTTTCTATCTGCCAACAAATCGTCACGGCTCATAAAGGATGGATTGACGTCGAGTCGGTACTCAACACATTTACACGTATGACAGTCTGGCTACCCGTCATCGAAGAAGGAGATTAAATATGACGAAATACCTAATTTTATGTGTTGATGACGAAAGGGAAGTCTTGGATAGTGTTCTTCAAGACCTCGCGCCATTCGAAGAGCACTTTATTGTCGAGGGAGCGGAATCTGTGACTGAAGCAAGGCAAGTTATCGAAGACATGGCGGAAGAAGAGGTTCAGCTTGCGCTTATTTTGTGTGACCACATCATGCCGGAACAAACTGGGATAAGCTTCTTAATTGAACTCAGTCAAAATGGTGACACAAAAGCAGCACGAAAACTGTTACTAACCGGGCAAGCTGGATTGGAAGATACTGTTGAAGCGGTAAATCATGATAGCTTAGACTATTACATCGCGAAGCCTTGGAACGGTGAAGCGTTGAGAAAAGCAATTATATCTCAGCTTACTGCCTTCATAATAGACAATGACGATAACTTACTATCATGGACTCAATCTCTTGATTCAGAAGCGATACTTAACGCCATGGCTGAGCGAAGAGCAAGTTTTGGTGAGTGATACTCCCCATCAACAGACAGTCTTCTCATCAAGGTTCACGGTATAAACTAGTTATCAAGTTAGTTAAGAACACATGGCATAGTTTTTGCTTAGACAAAGCAACAATTAAGTTAATTGACAAAACATCGACACATTTTTGTTGGTCGTCGACCTTCCTTTTTATTATGATGTCGGACAAATCAGATTATGGTTCAAGTATTTGCTTGAATCCGTGGAAATAATGAATAAGGTTTATCGTTAGTTATGCGTAAAACACTATTAGCCGCTGCCGTACTCGTGGCATCAAGCCCTGCCCTAGCGGCAAACGACCCCAATTCGCCTGCAACTATGAGCAACTTTAGCTACGACTATTTCGAAGCACGTATTGGTGCAAGTCCTGTAACATTTGGCGCTGGATTCAGCAAATCAATTCACCCAAATGCCCACGTGATTGCTCGCATCGACTCTGAATTTGAAAGTGATTTTGACTCAGCCGCAGGTTTTGGCTTTCATTCTCCACTGAACAATTGGGCAGATCTCACTGGCGAAATGCTGATGCGCGTTGTACAACCATCAAGCCACAGCAGCGCAGATGTAGGTATGGAACTGAACTTAGGCGTTCGTCAATGGCTAGGTCCTCAATTAGAGGTCGGCGGCAAAGCTGGCTACGTTTCTATTGATAACGATGATGACTGGACAGGTGCTGCGTACGCACGTTTCCACTCCACAGAGCTTTTCTCTTTGGGCGCAGAAGCACGTATCAACGATTTCTACGGCGATCAAGTGATGTTCACTACGCGCTTTAAGTTTTAAACAAGTACTTATAAAAAAACCGAGGTTCTAACCTCGGTTTTTTATTGTAATGATTAACTCAATGAAGTGGTTAAAAACATCAACATCCTTTTCCGCTTTCAACGCTCAACGCTTGCTTTTACGACCCGCTGACCTCATAAAAACGAGTCCATCATAATGCGCCTAGCCTGCTCATTCACAGAGCGCAAGCAACTGCTTTTTACGTGGTTCTTGAATGAGCTTCCAGTGCACACCGTCAGTGGCACCAGCAAACTTCCAAAGCAACTTCACGTCAACATTGTTACCGTAAGCCACTTTCACTTTGTTGAAGACTTTAACAGGTCCAAGTTCCAAAAATGTTTCTACGTCATCAACGCCTGCTTTCTTGACCATCCGCTCAAGTGTGAGCTGCATATTTGGCAGATCTCTTAACCGTTTACTGGCAGAGGACTTTTGATATTTTCGCTCCTTGATTGAGTAGTCAATTGATTTTTGTACCAATTCATCCAGCCCTGCATATCCGGACTCAAATAAATATGTTACATCGTAATAATTTACGGTTGCCGTCGTCTGTTTTTTAACGTGTTTGTATTTTTCACAGTTCAGTTGAGTAAACGTTTCGTCCAGTCCATTACCACCACGCAAGTAACAACAAGCATTGCTGACAAGCGCAAACATAGCATCATCGGTAAATAACCCGATACCACCAAACATAGAACGTTTTTGATACTCATTAAAATTGCGTACATATTTAAAAAAAGCTTGGTCTGTCATGTCCATTGACCTCTTTAATCTGAATAAATTACCCCGATTAGCGATGTCACCAGATAAACAGCAGCTCATAGCGAATTGTAAATGTCGATTTGTTGGCGATATTTTTGTGAGTTGTGTTCACCAACCTTGTTTAATCATACTTAACGCTGAAAAATAAGTTAGGACATGAGTCACATATAAAAAAGCATAAACCAATCATACGTGATTGGTTTCACAATTATGTTGAATAGATGATAATTTTTTGACGTACTTTCTGCCGAAAACCATGCATCATTATGATCGCTATGGCATTTACGCGTACAAGCTGCGCATTTTATTGATAAAGAATACAGTGTAAGGGTACACTGTGCGAAAGATCTCAAGTACAGCGTTATAATGGAACATTTATCATTTTTTTGGCTGCCTGATAATAAAGATAAGCTTATAAAAGCATTAGAATCCGAGTTTGCTATATTAGTTGAGCAGTCCATTGCTACGGGTAAAATTGCTCTTCCCCCTATCCCTGATGTCGTGCTCAAAATTCAACAACTATGTTTAAAAGAGAATACGACGGTTTCAGACGTTGCCAACTGTTTGTTAGAAGATCCCGGCTTAGCGGCAGTTGTTCTGCGAGTCGCAAACTCTGTGGTTTTCAATCGCAGAAATATTACCTGCAACGACTTAACCACCGCAGTGTCTCGTCTTGGTATTCTTCGCGTGCGTGATATTGTTACCGCCCAAGCGATTGAACAACTCAAGCACTCTGTGAACTTAACTCAAGAATGCAACGCAATCTTAGTCAAAAGCGCGGCGGTATCACGAGAACTCGGTGCTGTAATGGTATTGCTGGTGCAAGCGTTCCGCAAACATGAACTTAAGACTTACAGTCATTTAGAACAAGAGAAAGCATTGCTCGTTGGGCTATTGGCCGATATTGGTCTGTTTTGTCTAATTAATGAGTATCACCTGTACTTAGATAGAGGCAACTACTTGGCTCCTGAGATTGCATTACAAATTTTCCAAACTCGTTGCGCTACGACGAGTAAATTGGTACTTGAACGTTGGGGGTTTGATAACGACTTTAGAGAAGTTTCTTCTAACGAAAAGTATGATCAAACACGCCCAGAAGTCAGCTATCTAGACATAGCAAGAATTGCCAATCACTTATTGATGTTCCGTAATCATGACGATCATATTGATGAACACGAAGTTGAGTTCAATTTAACTGGTGCTGAAGTCTTGTATGAATTTAGTAATATGAGTGATACTGATTTCAATAATCAAATTAGTACTGTGCTCAGTGCTAGTGGCTTATAACTCATATTCATCAAACGTCACTTACGGAAACGGTTCGCTCAAGGCTGAGCAGCGTTTTATCTGTAGTTAAGTGCCTCACTCTACCAATCAGATCGATAACCAGTCAGTTCCTTATTGGTTGGAGTTATCTAAAAAGGAATCATTGCGTTTTATGTTCTCAGGGATGCTATTCATTTTTTCCCCACTTGTAGTTGGGTATCTAATTCCTATTTCTCGCGCTTCACTATTGGAAAAGATTAATCAGTCCACGTCCTACCTTATTTACGTCATTTTGTCGTTAATGGGGCTGAGTCTGGCTGCGCTCGACAACTTAAGTAGCAACTTACAGAGTATTTTACTTTATGCTTTCACCTTCTTTTTATGCTTGAGTGTTTGTAATCTTTTGGCGTTGCCTATTATTGATAAAGTTATTCCTCTTCAAACTAACCAGAACCAAAAGAAACTGCCTTTATCATCCATGGCAATGGAGTCTGTAAAGCTGATTGTCGTCGTTAGTGCTGGCTTAGTGGCGGGGTTACTTTTACCTATTGATTTAAGCTGGGTGGATACCGCAAGTGAGTGGATACTGTTTCTGTTGCTCTTTTTTATTGGAATTCAACTACGCAACAGCGGCCTTACCCTGCGCCAGATATTGCTAAACAAACAAGGAATGGCCATTGCCGCTATCGTCATAATGACGTGTATGCTTGGTGGCTTGATTGCCTCTATAATATTAGATCTCCCTCTTTACCAAGCGTTAGCGATGGCTTCGGGGTTTGGTTGGTATTCGTTAGCTGGTATTTTGATGGGCGACGCGTTTGGCCCAGTGTTTGGCGGCGCCTCTTTCTTAATCGAGTTAATGCGAGAGCTTGTGGCGCTCGTTGCTATCCCTCTGTTTATCCGCAGCCATCCGTGTACCTCAATAGGTTATGCTGGCGCAACCGCCATGGACTTCACTCTGCCAGTGATTCAGACTACTGGTGGCGTACGCTGTGTGCCGGTCGCAATAGTTAGTGGTTTTATTTTGAGTTTACTGGTGCCAGTTATGATGCTTTTCTTTGTATCACTTGCTAGCTAGATCTCAGGTTTTAACCTTAACATCCATTACAATACCGCAAAAATTTAAATACCCAGTTAACTTTAAAGTGGTCAATATATTAGTAAACTCTACATCCTGTTTTGTCATTGAGCCCAATGAATTATTACGACTAGACAGAGTCGAGTATCACTTGATGCACTTTACGTTAATGAAGGAATAACAAACCAGAAGGAAGAAGAATGAAACGCTTTGTCGTTGCAGCGCTCCTCGCTACCAGCTCAACTTTTACCTTTGCCGCAGATCAACAGTGTCTCGCGAGCAAATACGATGGCTATGTCGATGCTTCATTACAATGGTATCAAGATCTTGTTGACTTAACCGTCACTCAATACCCAGAGCTAGACGAAGTTAGCCAATGGTTCCTAGATGGCCGTAAACACCACTTTGAACTCAATCGCGAAGCCGTTCACTATTTTCTAAAGAACGATCCTAGCCGTGTCGCGACAGAAAAGCCTATCGAAGCTTGGTTAAATCTGGAGCAACATGATGTTAAGCAACTGGCAAGCCGCAATGATGAGTTGGGTGAAGTAGCAAAACAAACTTTCAATGACCGTCAGTCAACAAATCACCCAAAAAACTACGAACTTCGTTCTGCTTTTGCTGATTTGCTTAGTCATCCACAGCAAATTGATTCTGCACTCAGCAAATATAATCAGTCCATTGAAAAGATTGAAAAGCAAATGTGCAACTGATACCAATAAAAGCACCTATTTTGCAATCGTGTGGGAAAGCACTTGAACGCAAAACGAAGCTTTTCGATAAGTAGTGATTCTAAATCAGAATTAGAGCGCAGTTGCCGAGTGCTTTAACACACTAGAAGAAACCATTATTTACTGCAATTGGTATAACCCTCACTTTGATTTTTTCATTTCAGTAACATGGGGTTTCAACAATTAAAACGGGACTTTGCGCCCGTTTTAGTTTAGATTGTGCCGCTCGCATTACCACAATAACTACAAAGATTCTTTGCTATGGTTAAGGAACAAAAAGCCGCTGACGTTAGCTTTGAGAGCTTGTTAAAGATCTTCACTGTGCCAGAAGGTCCAGAGTCAACGTTAACCAAAATTGACGAGAGCCTCTCGCGAAACCTAAATCAGTTTCTTCGTGAACACATCGTGGCAGAAGAAAAGCCTTTACGTGAAATAGAAAAAGATTTTTCTTCTGCTCAGATTCCTGAGCAACCTGAATTTGTATCAGACCATACTGAGCATTTGCTAGACACTTTGGTATCACACTCGGTTCATACCTCCGCACCAAGCTTTATTGGTCATATGACGTCGGCACTGCCTTACTTCTTGATGCCTCTGTCTAAGATCATGATCGCCTTAAACCAAAACTTGGTTAAGATTGAGACGTCTAAAGCTTTTACACCACTTGAGCGCCAAGTGCTAGGCATGCTACATCGCTTAATTTATGGCCAAAAAGATACGTTTTATCGCGAATGGATGCACAGTGCGAACCACTCTCTCGGTGCTTTTTGCTCTGGTGGAACAATTGCCAATATTACGGCACTTTGGGTCGCACGTAACAAAGCTTTAAAAGCCGATGGCGAGTTTAAAGGCGTAGAAAAAGAAGGCCTGTTTAAAGCCATGAAACACTATGGCTATGACGGTTTAGCCGTTCTAGTTTCTGAGCGCGGTCACTACTCGCTCAAGAAAGCGGTTGATGTGCTTGGTTTAGGCCAAGACGACTTAGTCGCGGTAAAAACAGACGCCAACAACCGTATTATTGTTGATGACCTTAAACAAAAGATCGTCGAACTACAAAAGCATAACATCAAACCCATCGCTGTGATTGGCGTTGCAGGCACAACAGAAACGGGCAACGTCGACCCTCTGCAACAGATTGCTTCAATATGCCAAGAACATCACTGTCACTTCCACGTTGATGCCGCTTGGGGTGGTGCTACATTAATGTCTAATCACCACCGCCATCTTCTTAACGGTGTTGAAATGGCAGACTCGGTGACAATTGATGCACACAAGCAGCTCTATATTCCTATGGGTGCTGGGATGGTGCTGTTTAAAGAGCCAGACGCAATGAAGTCCATCGAACACCACGCTCAGTACATTTTGCGCAAGGGTTCAAAAGACTTAGGTAGCCACACGCTAGAAGGCTCGCGATCCGGCATGGCAATGTTAGTTTATGCCGCGATGCACATCATCAGTCGACCAGGCTACGAATTACTGATAGACCAGAGCATTGAAAAGGCGCATTACTTCGCTCAGTTAATCAAGCAACAAAATGATTTTGAACTGGTATCTGAGCCTGAACTGTGTCTACTCACCTATCGTTACTTGCCAGCCAACATCCGTGAGGCTTTACTAAAAGCGCAAGGTACACAAAAAGAAAAACTGAACGAGCTCATTAACCAGTTAACGCAGTTTATTCAGAAACGCCAACGTGAGACGGGTAAATCATTTGTGTCGCGCACAAGACTAAACCCAGTGCAATGGCAACGCATGAACACGATCGTTTTCCGCGTCGTACTTGCCAATCCATTAACCACCAAAGACATATTAAGTGTCGTCCTTGAGGAGCAGCGCGAAATCGCTCAACAAGCACCAAATTTGATAGCTAAAATCCAAGAAATAGCCATCGATATTTTGTCATCGTCACGATGACAAACATGAGTTACATCAATTTGAAATTTTTTTTCTTTTTGATGTAACTCAGACATCATTATCGTGCGACTAACGCAACAAGTCTTAGATTCCACATCCAATTCTGTAGTTTTTACAACATTTTGTTTGAGGCCTGTCAAATTATCACTAAATAGTACCCGTTATTGGTTTAGACTGATTGAAGATCAGGTTTATACTGATTCTATGGCGCTGGTTGTTTTCGTTAACGCCCTCTCTACTCTGGAATCTACGTGTTTCCTACCGTTAACAGAACCAGCGAGTTGTTCTCTATACCCTCGTGAACACTATGAATACATTAGAAAAAATTCAAAAAAACTTGGAGAATTTCAGTAAGTCAGAGCGCAAAGTTGCGGAAGTAATTATGACGTCTCCACAAACTGCAATTCATTCAAGCATTGCAACGTTAGCTAAAATGGCTGACGTAAGTGAGCCCACTGTAAATCGCTTCTGTCGTCGTCTGGATACCAAAGGCTTTCCAGATTTTAAGCTTCACTTGGCACAGAGCTTAGCCAACGGTACACCTTACGTTAATCGTAACGTGGAAGAAGATGATGGCCCAGATGCATACACCCATAAGATCTTCGAATCAACAATGGCTTGTCTTGATGTCGCGAAGAATAGCTTGGATCCAATGCAAGTTAATCGTGCTGTTGACTTGTTAACGCAAGCGAAGCGCATTTCTTTCTTCGGTCTCGGCGCTTCTTCTTCGGTTGCTAGAGATGCACAAAACAAGTTTATTCGTTTTAATATTCCAATTACTTGTTTTGAAGATATTGTCATGCAGCGTATGAGTTGTATTAACTGTAGTGAGAATGACGTCGTGGTTCTCATTTCTCATACTGGTCGCACAAAAAGCCAAGTTGAGATTGCGCACCTTGCGCGTGAAAACGGTGCTACCGTCATTGCGATTACGGCCAAAGACTCACCTCTAGAGAAGGCAAGCTCATTGGCGATTACGCTTGATGTCCCTGAAGATACCGACGTTTATATGCCGATGGCGAGTCGTGTGGTTCAAATGACGGTGATTGATGTATTGGCGACTGGCTTCACACTTCGCCGTGGCACTGGGTTTCGTGAAAACCTTAAGCGCGTCAAAGATGCATTAAAAGACAGTCGTTATGACAAATTGAGTCAATACTAAACACCCACGTTTATATTGACCATTGAGTAAAGGGGAGCTTTGGACTCCCCCTTTTTTCCATAAGCCTTAAATAACTGTTAATCATTCACACTCGATAAATCCGACCTTGACTCCAATACCTCGACTGAACTTACGTGCTGAGTGCTTTCTGCTGAACAATCTCCACTGCAATTACACACTTGCCGCAATATATCTATCAACCGGTCTTGGTTAAGAGGTAAAGGGTTACCTTTAATTGCAACTGATTTAAGGGCATCGCTGGCAACCTGTTCAAATGACGTTTGACACACACCAAACTTTCCGAGTAAGGGCAGTTCTAACTTGTCTAGAACCATCGTGACCCACAACACACCATCATGTTCATTCGCATTCGCACGGTCTGTTACCAGTTGAGCAAGTTTACGGTAACGATTAATCACATCATTTCTACCCGCCAGCTTTGCTGCGTTGATATTTTCTTGCATAACATGTGGAGCAAGGCGTGCAGTTATGACGCTGTGAGGAGCATCTAATTTACCTCCCAAGGCAGAAGCTAATCCGTGTGCCGCCCCCAACTTGGCATTGGTGATAGCCATACCGCCAAGCAAGGCAGCAAACGACAGATCCGATCTTGCTTTGTGGTTATCTTGTTTACAACCAGCAATTACAGAATGACTTAAGCGTCGTAAACCTTCTTCACATACCATATCGGTTAAGGGATTTGGTTCGCCACAAACATACGCTTCCATCAAATGCGTGAACGCATCCATCGCACCACGTCCGGAGGTATATTGATCAGTGCCGTAGGTTAATGTTGGGTCAATAATAGCAACATCTGCCAGCATATCTGGGCTTCGGAGACTCACCTTCACTTTATCTTGACCAGATTTTAATACCGCGTTTCTAGTCACTTCCGAACCTGTACTTGCCGTGGTAGGAATAGCCATAAAGTATAGTGGTTTCGCTTTTAGTGGCACATTTCTACCCACGACTTCAACATAATCATAAACGTTACCTTGATTAGGGATAATCGCTGCTAACGCTTTCCCCATATCGATGACGCTGCCTCCCCCAATCGCGATCACCATGTCAGGTTGAAATTTTCTTCCGAGCACAGCGGTCTCTTCCACCATTGTGATGTAAGGCTCACCACTAATAGCGACGTGCTGATAGCGCATACTTTGAGCTTTAAGGTAATTGATGATGGGCATGGCTCTTTGGGTATCTTTCCCTGTAACCAGTAAAACACTGTAGCCAAACTGATTGATAACGGACAATGATGACTGTAGCGCACCTTCACCGAAAATAATCCTTGTTGCCGTCATAAACTGAAACATACATTTCCTCCCCAAACGATATACCCAAATAACCTCGAGGCGTGTGCTTTAACCAGAATGAGTTGGAAATTGCGGGGACGCTACGCAGGTCCTTTAAACTCGGCTCAGTGACAGCGCTCTTCATCCTACATTTGAAGTGATTTGGGTATAGCGATTATTAGATTGCTACGGATTGCAGTAAAAAAAATTGACCGAATCTACTTTGCAGCTATTAACCCTATAAAAGATATGCTTTTATGCGGTGCCTCACATTGTTTTGTGACTCTAAATCACAATGCACGTTTAGTTTTTATTCGATAGATTTCACCGATAGAACCAAGAGGCAATTGCCACTTTATTTCCGTACTTGGATCGGGCATAGTTACTGCAACAAAAGAGAGCGCACTCAAACGCTGTGTTTTTTATACGCTTTCAAAAAGAATAGATTTAGGAGAAATAAGATTATGTTCGTTGTTATCTTTGGTCGCCCTGCATGTCCTTTCTGTGTTCGTGCGAAAGAGCACGCAGAAACGCTAAAAGCAAAACGTGACGATTTTAACTACCGTTACGTTGATATTCATGCTGAAGGCATCTCTAAAGCAGATCTCGAGAAAACCGTTGGCAAGCCAGTTGAAACTGTTCCTCAAATCTTTATTGATCAAGAGCATATCGGTGGCTGCGATGAGTTTGAAGCTTACGCGAAAGAACACTTAGGTCTATTCGACGAGTAATAAACACTAGTCTTTGATAGAAAGCCGCTTTATGCGGCTTTTTTATTATTTATCAGAACGTTACTTCCCTACGTTAACTAATGGTAAAACCTAAAAAAATTCACTTATCTTTTTGCTATATTTAGTTACAATTCGTAGTTCTTAATCTTTTTGGCACACACTTTACCGAGCCACACAGTGAACATAGACGTCGTATACCTTCTTGAGCAAAACCCAATCCTGCTAATCTTCGTCGTATTAGCCATTGGCCTTGCCATCGGCAAAATCCGTTTTGGAAAGTTGCAACTAGGCAACTCCATTGGGGTTCTAATTACCTCGCTCGTTATGGGGCACCTTGGCTTTTCCTTTAACGCAGAAGCGCTGACCATTGGCTTTATGCTGTTTATATACTGCGTTGGCATTGAAGCTGGCCCTAACTTTTTTGGCATCTTTTTTAGAGATGGTAAGCACTATTTTATCTTAAGTATGACCGTACTGGTTTCAGCGGTGAGTTTAACTTATGGTCTTAGCCACTACTTTGGCCTGGATTTTGGGTTATCTGCAGGTATGATGGCCGGAGCCTTAACAGCAACCCCGGTACTTGTTGGTGCACAAGATGCACTTAACTCAGGCCTTGCCACTATACCGCGCAACATGGATTTTTCGTTGGTATTAGAAAATCTATCCGTTGGTTACGCAATGGCTTATCTGGTGGGATTGATCAGCATGATCATGTTCGCCAAGTTGCTCCCAAAGCTACAAAAACAGAACCTTTCTGATTCTGCGCAGCAAATTGCACAAGAACGTGGCCTCGGTAACTCTAGCCAGAGAAAAGTATACTTACCTATTATTCGTGCTTATCGCGTTGGCCCAGAGCTCATTGATTGGACCGATGGCAAGAATTTACGTGAGTTGGGTATTTACCGCCAAACGGGATGTTACATAGAACGAATCCGCCGGAATGGCATCCTCGCCCACCCTGATGGTGACGCCATTTTGCAAGAAGGCGACGAGATTGCGCTTGTAGGTTTCCCTGATAGTCATGCCCGTTTGGATCCAAGTTTCCGTTACGGCAAAGAAGTGTTTGACCGAAACTTGCTTGATCTGCGCATTGTCGAAGAGGAAATCGTGGTAAAAAGCGACGCTATCGCAGGTAAGCGTCTATCCGATTTAAACTTATCGGAATTTGGCTGTTTCTTAAACCGCGTTGTGCGTGCCCAAATTGAAATGCCAATGGACTTAGATATCGTTCTCGCTAAAGGTGATGTCCTTCAGGTGAGCGGTGAGAAAAGCCGTGTGCATGGGCTTGCGGAAAAAATCGGTTTCATCTCAATTCATAGCCAAATGGCAGACTTACTCGCTTTCTGTAGTTTCTTTATTTTAGGCATTTTGTTTGGTCTCATTACTATGACGTTTGGGCAAGTGTCATTTAGTCTCGGCAATGCCGTTGGTCTTTTGTTATCTGGCATTACACTCGGCTTCTTACGAGCCAACCACCCCACCTTCGGTTATGTTCCGCAAGGGGCACTGAATATGGTCAAAGACCTAGGTTTGATGTTCTTTATGGTGGGAATTGGTTTAAGCGCTGGTGGTAAGATGTTTGAACACTTGGCTCAAGTTGGCCTACAGGTCATTGGTTTAGCCTTTATTGTCAGTGTTGTGCCAGTAGTACTCGCGTATTTAGTCGGCGCACACGTACTTAAAATGAACCGCGCATTACTTTTCGGTGCCATCATTGGTGCCCGTACCTGCGCCCCGGCAATGGATGTTGTCAACGATTATGCGAAATCGACAATTCCTGCGCTTGGTTATGCAGGGACATACGCTATTGCGAATATCCTGATGACCCTCGCAGGTACTATTCTGATTATTTTGAGCTAGGCTCAAGCTCATCGAAGACAAAAAAAGGCGCTCAACAGAGCGCCTTTTTGATATTGTTTATCTATCGAATAGATTGATTAGATTTGGATGAAGTCGGCTTCAACCGCTGGATTCACATCCGCTTCGTAGTCAACCCCTTCAACACCAAAACCAAATAGCTTCAAGAACTCTTCTTTGTATTCTACGTAATCAGTCAGTTCTTTTAAGTTCTCAGTCGTAATCTGAGGCCACAGTTCGCGGCAGTGTTGTTGGATATCTTCGCGAAGTTCCCAGTCATCTAGGCGCAGACGATTCATCTCATCTACTTCTGTTACACTGCCATCATCTTTATATAGACGCTGGCTGAACATGCGGTAGATCTGCTCCATACAACCTTCGTGCACGCCTTCTTCACGCATCTTCTTGAACACCATCGCAATGTACAATGGCATTACAGGAATCGCAGAACTTGCCTGAGTCACAACAGACTTAAGTACCGCTACGTTAGCACTACCACCTGTTGCAGCTAGTTTCTCATTTAACGCTGTTGCGGCACGATCTAGGTCCATTTTTGCTTTACCTAGTGCGCCATCCCAGTAAATAGGCCATGTTAGCTCAGTACCAATATAACTGTATGCCACTGTCTTACAACCTTCAGCCAGAACACCAGCTTCAGAAAGCGCATTAATCCAAAGTTCCCAGTCTTCACCGCCCATAACGGTTATTGTATCTTGGATTTCTTCTTCCGTTGCAGGCTCAACACTTGCTTCGATGATCACATCTTTATTGGTATCAACGGCCGTTGATGTGTAAGTTGCACCGATTGGTTTAAGTGCTGAACGTACAAGTTCACCAGTTTCTGGCATTTTGCGTACTGGCGATGCCAATGAGTAAACCACCATATCAATCTGACCCAAGTCTGCTTTAATCAGATCAATGGTTTTCTGTTTTGCTTCATTTGAAAAAGCGTCGCCATTAAGGCTTCTTGCGTAGAGGCCTTCTTCGCGAGCTAGCTTTTCAAAAGCAGCCGCGTTGTAGAAGCCCGCTGTACCTGTTTTCTTCTCTGTGCCTTCTTTTTCGAAGAAAACACCGATTGTTGATGCACCACCACCAAAAGCCGCAGCGATACGAGAAGATAGACCGTAGCCACTTGATGCACCGACAACAAGCACACGTTTAGGCGCATTTTTGATTGGGCCTTGTGCTTTCGTGTAAGCAATTTGTTCTTTTACGTTAGCTTCACAACCAACAGGGTGCGTTGTAGTACAAATGAATCCACGAATTCTAGGTTTGATGATCATATTCAACTTCCTTTAAAAAACCTTGCTAGGATAAAAGTTTCGTTCGGGTTTCGCATCTAATTTCTGTCAAAATGCTTAGAAAAGGCAAGTGGTTGGATCACTATCGCGCCAATTCTTGAATAAAAGATACAAAAAAGCACCTCAAAGAAGTGCTTTCGTTCTTAGCTTGATTTTTTTCCTATGCTGCCGGGTTCAAATGCGACTTTTTTGGGCAGTCAGTCCGCACTTCAGAAAAGTCGTGACTAAAGTGATCGACTTGAATCGCTTTGTAACGCAACTTGTCTGCAGCGATAATTTTATCAATTTCTCGCTCGGTTAAAACACCAGCCTCCAATGCTTGTTGTAAGCGGTCGTTTAACAGCCCTTTACGAGCCACTTTTCCATCCTTCGCTGCCTTCATAAGCTTACGCTCTAACGGTTTGATTTCATACATAGCAAGGAATGCATTTTCCATTAAGCCGACGCTATCGTCATCAGATTTGCCGATGTAACATAAATGCGTAAGTCGATCACGTTGCGTCCCCGGTGTCATCATGCTTTCCGCCAAACTCACACATAATTCATCACTTGGCTTGTTAAAGTGGTTACCTAGGGGGAATAACAACCCTTTCAATACACCACCCACATATTTTACTGGGAAGTTAGTATAAGCTTCATTCAGCGACTTCGACGCATTGTATAGACAGTGTTGGATTGAGTAGTGAACAAAGTTCAAGTCACCTTGTTGACGACCTTCATCTTCGTACTTTTTCAGTACCGCAGAGGCCATATATAAGTAGCTCAAACCATCCCCTAAACGGGCCGATATCATCTCTTTACGCTTCAAGTCACCACCCAGTGTCAGCATGGCAAAGTCAGCGCTCACAGCAAGTGCTCGGCTTAATCGAGAGATATCTCTGTAGTATGGTTGTGTCGGCCCGCTCATGTGTGCTTTAACAAAGCGAGAGCCAGTCAGTGCTGCGCCAAAGGCTCCAAAAGTATTCCCCATCGCATGCTTAATGTGTTTGAAAAGCAGTTCATCGAACTCTTTCGCACCTTGTTCTGAGTCCGGGTTAGCCGCGGCTTCCATTTCTTGAAGAACATATGGGTGACAGCGAGTCGCACCTTGCCCAAAGATCATCAAGTTACGTGTCAGAATATTTGCACCTTCAACGGTGATTGCAACTGGAATACCAACATAGTGCTTTGCAAGGTAGTTCATCGGTCCATCTTGAATCGCTCGGCCCGCATGAATGTCAAACGAATCGTTGAGAATCGTGCGCGCAATTTCGGTCATATGGTATTTGGCGATCGCCGTGACTATGCCTGGTTTCTCTTTCATATCGAGTGACGTTGTCGTCAGCGTACGAGTCGCTTCAAGAAGGTAAGTCAACCCACCAATGCGTCCCATGGCTTCTGCGACGCCTTCAAACTTACCGATAGACATGCCAAATTGTTTACGCACATAAGCGTAAGCGCCTGTTGTTCTCGTCGTTAAATGACCAATCGCAGTGCCTAGCGCAGGCAGAGAAATGCCCCGACCTGCAGATAGACACTCTACCAACATACGCCAACCTTTACCGGCATACTCAGAACCACCAATTAACCAATCCATTGGAATGAAGACGTCTTCACCACGAGTCGGGCCATTCATGAACGCAGAACCCAATGGGTCATGGCGCTCACCAATCTCTACGCCCTCATAATCAGCAGGAATAAGTGCACACGTTATACCAACATCCTTTTTATCACCAAGAAGGCCTTCTGGATCTTGCAGTTTAAATGCTAAGCCCAGCACGGTCGCGACTGGCGCGAGGGTAATGTAGCGTTTATTCCAACTCACGCGAACCCCCAACACTTCTTGGCCTTCGTGCATGCCGTAACAAACAACACCTTGATCAGGAATGCCCCCCGCATCAGATCCCGCTTCAGGTCCAGTCAACGCAAAACATGGAATATCCGTACCATCAGCAAGACGAGGTAACCAATAATCTTTTTGCTCTTGCGTGCCATAATGTGAAAGAAGCTCACCGGGGCCAAGTGAGTTCGGCACCATAACCGATACCGCAGCACTAATGCTTCGCGTCGCAATACGCGAAACAATGGTCGAATTCGCTAAAGCAGAGAACTCCCGACCGCCATAATTTTTGGAAATAATCAGCGAGAAAAAGCGCGCTTTACGTAGGTGCTCCCACACCTCCGGTGGTAGGTCTCGATCTTCTTTTACAATTTTCTGATCATCAAGCATTTCCAACAGTGTTTCGAGCTCATTGTCCATAAATGCCTGCTCTTCTGCCGTCAACTTTGGCGTTGGGTAATGGTGCAATGTCGTGAAATTTGGCTGACCGGAAAATATTTCGGCATCCCACCAAACACTACCTGCTTCCATCGCTTCTTTTTCAGTACTCGACAGCGGAGGTAACACTTTTTTGAAGACTTTAAAAGCTGGGTCACTAATCCATTTTCTTCGTAGAGAGCTCATAGTTCAGATCCTTTTGTTCACGTAACCGCTCAGGGCATAACTTTATTATTGGTTTAACTTGCTTATTTGTCTTGTGCTTGTTTTACGCCAACTATTACGCTGACATTCCAGCAGACAAATAAGGAATCAATAAATCGACAACAGACTTAGCGTCGACTTCCTGTTCAAATTTGCTATCCGCAAGCTCTAATAAAGCTTGACTTGAGGCCATCGTAAAGACACAAGTTCCTAGAGTGAAATGCAATCGCCAAAACAACTGCTCTTCAGATAACTCTGGGTTGGCCTTGATTATTGAGAAGGTAAACAGGTTCAATACTTCTTCATATCGAGTGGTAATAAACCAACGTAAGTGACCTTGTACATCTGTATACCCTCTACCAATCAGTAACATAAATAGCGCAGTGCCGTTTGGGCGTACCTCATTCAAAGTTCGTAACGGCAAACGAAGTGACTCAAACACTTCGTCCATGTTGTAGTTATCGCGTGTATTTAGTTCAACCAAAGAGCTTTTAATACTTGGCATCAGAGCCTCTAAGTATCTATCCAACACCGCTCTGACTAGCGTTTTTTTATCACCAAAATGGTAGTTTACTGACGCCAAGTTAACGTTCGCTTTTCCTGTGATCGTTCTCAGTGACGTATCATTGAAACCATGTTCAGCAAAGAGTCCTTCTGCGACATCGAGTATTTTTGCTTTTGTTGATGTTCTCGGGGCCATTTTAATCACTCGTATTAAACAACTGTTTGAAATATACTCCCGAAACCAAGAATTAACAAATGATTAACATCACACTTTTACCAATTGGTCCGACCAGACCAAAGCAACTACCACTTAATGCTTTGAGTTTAGGGCGAATGTTTTTACGTTCTTTCGTCGATGGCATAGCAAGACGATGAATGAGAGTTAAGTTATATTGGGAAGAAGTAAAGCTACTTTAGCTCTAACAGAAATCGAACTTAACCAGACGATCCGTTTCTGCTAGAACTAAAAACAAACTTTTTTAAAATAAATGGAACTGTTTGGAAAAGGCTCGGTCTGAATATATGTAACAATCAGGGCATTTTAAGTTTCACAGGCCGTCAAACTTTTTCTATCTGATTATTACACTGCTGCTTTTTTCTTATTAACTCCTATGTATGTTTGTATCCGCCCAGTCAATTTTTCGGCTGGGCTTTTTTTCGCCTATAGCCCCTACTCTCAATAAATTCAATACATAAGGACAAGGTAGGCGTCAGAATCTGTACATTCTAATTCGTTGTTGTCGACTTCCGCCGTAGTAACACGAATTATTCACTTGCTGATCACTGAACCAATCACCCTGAGAGGGTTCTAAAGGGCATAAAAAAAGCCTCCCAAATTAGGAGGCTTTTTTAGTTAATTAATCTGTTTCCTTATGCTTGTGCTTTCTTCGGTAAAGAGAAATGCAGTAAAACATAACCAAGAATGGCTGCAGTCGTTGACCCCATTAAAATACCCAGTCGAGCGTAAGTATCAAATTCAGGACTCGCATTTCCAAATGCTAAAGAAGAAATGAAGATAGACATCGTGAAGCCGATACCACACAGCACAGACACCGCGAAGATATGTTTGAAATTTATCCCCTCTGGCAACTTGGCAACACCCAGTTTTACCGCCGCCCAGCTAAAGCTAAAGATACCTAGCGGCTTACCAATCAGTAAGCCCATTGCAATACCTAGAGGCAGCATTGAAGTCAAACTTGATAGAGAAACACCTTCTAACGAGATACCAGCATTTGCAAATGCAAACAGTGGCAAAATACCAAATGCTACGTAAGGGTGAAGCGCGTGCTCCATGTGTTTAAGCGGTGAATGTTCGCCCTTTTTACCTTTAAGCGGGATGGCAAAGCCAATGACGACACCTGCTAAGGTTGCGTGAACACCAGACTTTAATACGGCAAACCATAAAATTGCCCCAACTATCATGTATGGTGTCAGTTTCGTCACTTTCTTCGCATTCAACATGAACAGGATGCCCGTCATGATGAAACCAACAAGCAACGCCATTGACGACAAATCACCTGTATAGAAAAGCGCGATGATCACAACAACACCCAAGTCATCGATGATCGCCAAGGCCAACAAGAACACTTTAAGGCTAACGGGAACACGTTTACCAAGTAGAGCCATGATACCTAATGCGAATGCGATATCTGTTGCGGCTGGGATAGCCCAACCAGAAATCGCCTCGGCATCACTCGCGTTAAACGCAACATAAATAAGAGCCGGAGCCAACATACCGCCAACCGCTGCAATTGCAGGGAAAATAGCAGTTTCTTTTGATTTCAAAGCACCTTCTAGTAGCTCTCTTTTTACTTCAAGACCAACGATTAAGAAAAACACAGCCATGAGGCCGTCATTGATCCAATGAGAAACTGACATACCAAATAAATAAGTATGCAGTGTAGATTGATAAATTTCGCCCATAGGTGAGTTAGCAATAGTCATCGCAATTGCAGCAGCAATCACGAGAAGAATACCACCTGCGGATTCCATTTTGAAAAAGTCACGAATGACATCGTTCATGGTTTCGTCCTTATATTTATTATCTTAATAAACGATTAACAAGAGTAATAGGAGTGTATAGATGTCGCAAACTTTAGAATAATCGCTTCTTCAGAGCATAAGCTTCGGTTTTTCCGATGTTATTATTACTATACATCGCATTTTCCAACATAACACTCAGCTTTGATGTATCCAATCTCCTGTTATTATCGCACTAATAGTTAACCAAGATGATAAGAATTTCAGCATAGCACGGCATGTCCCGTCATGATAACCCCGTGTTTTTTAGAGAGAAGTAATGAAGGTCGCACACGAAAAAGCCACCCATTTGGGCGGCTTTTTCGTGATCATCTAATAACCAGTGAGTTGCATAAAACCCCAAGCTTCATGAGAGCCTGAAGCTGAAGTTGGTCCTTCCCAATATGGAATGACAAATGGAAGCCACATCTCTGATTTGATAATATGGGTGGTTAGATCAATTTTGTGCTTAGGAACGATGATTTCCCATTGCAGCGGAAGTCTTTTCTCATTCGACAGGCTGGTCACCTGTATAGGCGTAATATGGACATCACTCTCAGTGAGCTTAATTACCTTTCCCGAACGCGTGGATAGCGTGCCAAAAATATACGGTGTTTGGTCATGATGACGATAACGACTAACCGTTAACGCTCGGCCATCATCTAAGTTGAAAACAAACCAATCCCAACCTTGTCGTCCTTCACCAATTAAACCACTTCCCCACTCTTTTTGAACCCATGCAGAGCCCGTAACAGAAAGTCGCTTACCCTTTAGGTTTAAGCTACCTTTCACATTAAGAAAAGGAGCACTGAAGCTAAAAGACGCAACAGATTGCAAAGCGTGCTTAACTTGAAACCCTTTGTCACCATTCATCACAAAAGGACCATTTGTCATGGTATTAAGCGCCACGCTAAACGTATCGGTGGTGACATTCAAATTCCCTGGGAAAGGCGTTGCACCAAGTGATCGCCAAGTCCAGTTATCAATCCACAACCGAAATGGGCGATCAGTCATACCTGCCTGACCGATCCCACCACGAGCAACCCGTTGCTCTTTCCATACCTGCGAACCATGGCTAACGACAATATGTGATATATACAGTTGTGGACTTTGCCATCCACGAGTTTCACGCTCATCTGTCGCAACACGGAAGTAACTCCATTGGACATTGTAAACCTGCCCTTGCTCATCTTGCAGTCTCGCAAAATAGTGCCAAAACTCATGCTGATATTCAGGATGAGAACGAAAATCTGACGGTAATGAGACATGTTCATTTGGTAAAACAGGATCAAAGATCGTTGTGTCTTCACGCATTAAAATGGAGTTAAGATCACTTTCTTGGGTCGCTGTTGACTCTAACCAAAACGTCGAGTAAAAAACGAATCCCGTCAAAAAGACCAAAACAACAATCAATATTGAAACTAAGAAGCGTTTTTTAAAGCCCATCTTTTTCATTACAACGCATCCCTTAATGACTTCATCGGTGTGCTTTTGATCATTCGAATCACGGGTAGCGCACCTGCCGCCATGATGGCTAACATCGTCCACGCAATAGTCTGAGCATACTCCCAAGGAATCATCTGTAGTTCCAAAGACCAACCAAATGACTGGCGAATGACAATATCAACAATAAAGTGCGCTAATGCCAAGCCAAGCGGCACCGCAATAATCGTGGAGATAGCGCCAAATACGAATAATTGAAGACCACCAAGTGCTACTAACTCTTTGCCAGAAACCCCCATGCACCGCAATAATGCGAAATGTCGCTGACGTGAAAGCTCACCTGCTAATGTCGAGAAGAACAAGCCAAAGACGGCAATGATCAACGTAATGTTGCCTAATGTCCCTGCTATTGCAAAGGTATGGTCAAACACTCTCATGGCTTGGTTATAAATATTACCGTTATCGAATATGCGATCTTGTGGAAGTCGGAACACATTTTCTAGGCGGTTTTTTAAGCCATCTCCGTTAACATTGTCTCCTAGCACCACCCCCAAACCGACGTTGCCCGTCCCAGCAAATCCGTAAAGCCAATTGCGATGCGACATCATCACTTGGTTGTATGGGTTACCGTAATCATAATAGACCCCGACAACCTGCCAACCTCCTCCAAGCGGAGTCTGAAAATCAATAACATCTCCTGGCCGAATATCCAGTTTCAAGGCCATTGACTCACTGACCATTAAGCTCTTGGTTGAATGTAATTGATACCAATAATTCGGAACTCCCAGCTTAACCGTCAAGGAGTCAAGCTCGCCTTCAGAAGAGCCAGTACTGACGACTTGAAGCGCACCATACTCTGTTGGAACGTCTTTTTCCCAGCGCCACCATACTGATTCGACTTCAGGCTGGTCTTGTAACCATCCACTCATGCGGGCTGCTGAGTTATTAGTTGGATAGATATAGATATCCGCGGCTAACCGTTGGCTAAGCCATTTATCTGTTGTATCCCTAAAACTACCAACCATGGTCTCTACACCAATGTTGGCGGCTAACGCAAGCATAAAGGCCATAGTCGCAACGCCACGATAACTCATGCTTGCTGCCGCATCGGCGAAAAACCAGCGTACACGAACCCAGCGCAGCGAATAAGAAAGGCTCTGAAACATATGCCACATAATAAAGGGCATAAACAAGGCAACACTAATCAACATCAAGGCAATAATTGCAAAGCCTGTTTCTTGTGTTTTTGGCGCTTGGTACACCGCCACCGCCGCGACACAAAATGCACACGCGGCCAGTGCTTGCCAAGAGAATTCGCGACCAGCAAAACGCATCAAAGACAACCGAGAAGACAGTCGGATTGGCTGCGACTTCAACAGACGGATTAACGGCCACAGACAAGAAATTAAAGCCCCCATCGCCGCCATGATCAAACTATATAGACTTGACTGCCAAGACCAGCCAATCGTTAAGCCAACATTCGCATCGTACAAATCACTCAAGCTAGACGACACCGCCGGGATCAGTTCATTGGCTAACATTAATCCGAAAAAGTTACCGCATGCCCATGCGACGAAGACTAGAATAGACAACTCAAGTAATAACGCCTGAGCCAATTGCGAACCATTGACACCGGTTTGACGCAAAATGCCAACCAACCTTTGACGCTGGATAAATGATAACGACATTGCTTGGTAAAAAATAAACAGCCCAACTAAAAACGATAACATCCCCATCGCAGTGAGGTTCATGTGAAACGCTTTGGTGAGTGACTCTAGCTCTGTGCGCGTGCTTCGTACTAACGTCATGCCATTGGGCAGCATGTTTTTCAAAGCCAATAACTTTTCTTTTGGCATTTCGCCACACGAAATAGCCGATAAACCTGAGCTACGTTTCAACATTCGCAACAAAGAAATATCGGTAACCAACCTCGTGCCAGAAAGTAGCTTGTTTTTATCAACTTGAATCGGCCCGAGACGACTGCCGTCATTCATCTCGATAAAATCTCCATCAGTCCAATTCATATAAGAAGCTAAATCTTGACTAATTAAGACCGGATAAGGCGGCTTTATTAATGACAGAATAGACATTTCGCCCAAAGATTTACCTTGTTGCAACGGAATCATCGCCACAGGGTCAATGCCCACCAGCATTAGGCTCATATCTGTTTTGGCATCAAGATGCAGCACATCAAACGGCGCACATTGATTAAAGCCTGCGCGACGTAGCTGAATATAAAAACCTTGAGGAATTTTATTGGCAGAATGCTTGGTGCGGATGCGATATGGAAGAGGATTAGAGAAAAGCTTCTCTCCAGCCGCGTAACTTTGCTTAGCATGTTGGTTAATAGAAGTCACGCCAACAAGGAGCGAAACGCCTAACGTTAATCCTAGCCAGACGAGAATGATTTGCAGAGGGTAACGACGGTAATGACCGAGTAGTGCTTTAACTACGGGCCATAACATGAAGCTGCCCTCCTTGAAGTCGAATTTTCCCTTCCATATGAGCCGCCACTTTTTCACTGTGGGTTACCAACAACAAAGTACATTCGAGCTGCCGAGCTAGGCTAGTCAACAAGCGCATGACCGCTTCTGCATTTCGTTCATCAAGACTCCCTGTTGGCTCATCCGCTAGGAGAATCTTGGGCTCCATATATAATGCGCGAGCGATAGCAGCACGCTGCTGCTGTCCACCAGAGGCTTCTTCTGGATAACGGCCGAGGAGCGGCATTAAATCGAGAGCAGAAAGAATTTGACGCAATAGTTCTTTGTCTTCTGGTAAAGCTTTTAACTGACGGCAAAAACGGATGTTGTCGGCAATATTCAACGTAGGAAGGAGGTTGAACTGCTGGAAAATATTACCAATGTTGTTACGGCGATAAAGCGTTCGCAAATGCTCTGGTGCATTATGCATTGCAAAGTTTGGAAACAGAACTTCTCCCGAGTCAACAGTATCAAGCCCTGCGATAAGGTTCAGTAAAGTACTTTTACCTGAGCCACTTTCCCCCATCAGAGCGACTTGATCGCCTTGCTGTAATGTCAATTCTGCCCCTTGTAATACCGGGTGAAATTCTCCCCCGTCAACATAGCCTTTACATAGGTCTGACAGTTTTAACATTGATTTCCGCTCAGATAATGTCTAAAAATTGGGATCAGAATCTACACTAAAAACCTGTTCGTAGAAAGCATTTTGAATGCTTGGTCACACTATGAGGGTACAAATGCAACTCGATTCACTTTTCACACGTATTTTTGTTGACGTTTCAAGCAATTTTTTGAAGACGTTTTGAAACGCTATTGACTATTACCCTCCGATAAGGTTTTTCATCCACTTTCGGCTTATTACCCGTGGTAAACAGATGGTCCACTTCACCACTTCCTCGGTTAAAAAGAGCAAATATACCCACTGAGGCTCCCAACCAAGCTGAATTGAGGCAAACGCCGCAAGCGGAATACCAATCACCCACTGGGCAACAATGTCCTGATACAGGCAAAACTTTACATCGCCACCTGCTCGTAAGACCCCCACAATGACCATCATAGGAACAGAACGCAAAATCACACCGAGCGCTAAAATCATCATGAACTGTTCTGCCAATTGACGCGTGTCAGTTGTTAGCGCGCTGAAGGCATTAAGGATCCACTGATTCGACACTAATAAAACCAATGCGACGATAAATGCAATAAGCAAATTCAAGATAACTGTTGCCCAAGCTTGGTAGTAAACAGACTCAAAGTTGTTTGCTCCGAGCTGGTTACCGACCAAGACTGCCGCAGCATTAGACAAACCAATCATCATAGCTAAAGCAATCGATTCTACCGGTGTCATGACAGATAACGCCGCCAAACCTTGCACACCTGCTTGTCCCATGATCGCGTGATAGGCGAATAACCCACCAGCCCACGCTAAAAAATTGAACGTGGTTGGTAAAGAAAGACTCAGGAAGCGCGTGATCTTGTCGATAACTAAACCTGCACGTATGTCATCCCAGCCGAATGCAATAATGTGTTTTTTAAACCATAGATAACTAAATAAACAGCCGACTTCAATCGCCCCACTGATGACCGTCGCAATCGCGGCGCCTGTAATACCCAAAGCAGGAAAACCCAAGTGACCAAAAATTAACATCCAGTTTAGAAAAACGTTAGAAAGGATCCCTATTCCACTAAAAAACGTACTCAAACCCGGCTGGTGCATGGCTCTCAAGCCAACCGACATACTGGCCACGCATGCTACGGCAAACATACTAACAGATGAAATAACAAGATAACTGGCGCCTAAATCCATGACTTCTTGCGAGTCAGTCGTCAGTCGCATTATTGGTTGAGGGAAGAAAACAAACAAAGAAACCGCGATGGCAGCAAATACCATAGCGATCATCCATGTCAAGGCGGTACTTTGACGTACCCCTACCTTATCACCGGCTCCCCAATATTGCGCGGTGAGCAGTGCTCCCCCTGTCGTCACGCCCACTAACATGATGGTGGTCACAAAGGTCGCGCGTGCAGCAACACCTACCGCAGCGATCTCAGCTTCACCAAGTTGTCCCAGCATGAGCACATCAACCAGACTTCGACTGGAGAACATCATACTTTGCAATGTAATTGGCAGTGCTATCGTAAATAGACGACGTAAGAACGCTTTATCTGCATGAATTGAGAGTTGGGAGAAAAAAGTCACAAATGCTCCGACGACAACTTATTGATAGAATAGAAAAAGTGTCTCATGATTATACTCTGTGGTGTTTATTCCACCAACGATAAAAAGGACAGATAATGAAAAAGGTGTTGGTGCTAGGCGCATCTGGTTACATTGGTTCTCAACTTCTTCCGTTACTCCTAAACAAAGGTTACGCCGTCACGGCAGCAGCGCGACACATCGATTACTTAGAATCAAGAACTCGCCCTCACCCTAATCTAACGCTGACATATCTGGACTTGGCTGATGCTGAAGCGACCACATCCATAGTGAACGACTTTGATCTGGTGTTTTTTCTAGTTCACGGAATGGCGCAAGGACACGACTTTGTTGAATATGAATTAAATCTCGCGGAAAACTTCAAGAACGCATTGGCGAAAAGCCGTATCCAGCATGTGATATATCTTAGTGCGATACAACCACAAACCGGCAATTCCGAGCATTTAGCCGCGCGAAAAGCGACAGGAAAAATAATCCGCCAAGCTGGAGTCCCCGTGACGGAGTTGCGCGCCGGCGTGATTATTGGCCCCGGCTCCGCGGCTTTCGAGATCATGCGCGACTTTGTGTACAATCTACCAATATTAATTGCGCCAAAATGGGTCGACTCCAAGGCGAACCCGATAGCTTTGCCAAACCTCAACCATTACTTGCTCGAATTAGCCAAAGCCACGCCGCCTCAAGAACATGAAACCTATGAGGTGGGTGGGCCTGATACGCTAAGCTACCGAGAGCAATTTCAAGTCATTTGCAAAATGACCAATAAGCCTTATCGTTTATGGTCCACACCATTGCTCACCCCGAAAATGGCATCTTACTGGCTCGTACTGGTGACATCGGTGCCCACCAACATTGGTAAAGCGTTACTTGCCGGTTTAGAGCACGATTACATTGCTGACTCTGAAGCGATTAAAACTCGGTTTCCTCAAGTTTTGATCAGCTACGAACAAGCAGTGTCAGACACCATTCAAGCAGAAGGAACCTTCGTTCGCAGCAACGTCTGGGGCTTTGAGCCAGCCGCTCTGCATCGTTGGCAGCCTGGATATGGTTATTATCCTAAACAAGCAGGGGCGAGCATCAAAACCCAAGCTTCTGCTGAGGCGTTATGGCAGGTCGCACAAAAGATAGGAAGTCGAGAAAAAGGCTATTACTTTGCCAACATTTTGTGGCGCACTCGTGAGTGGCTAGATATTTTCTTTGGTGGAGAAAAACCGATTCGTGTCGCCCCTTCCGGACCTGATCTCAAAGTTGGCGACTATATTGATTCATGGAAAGTAATTCGCTGTGAAGAAAACCAGTTTCTTTCTCTCTTCTTTGGAATGAAAGGCCCCGGGCTTGGTCGATTAGAAATTACGATTAAAGACCATGGGGATGAACGTGAATTCGACATCACTGCATGGTGGCATCCGCAGGGTTTTCTTGGCCTTCTCTACTGGTTTGCGATGATGCCTGCGCACCTGTTTATATTTAAAGGCATGGTTAAAACCATCGCCAAAGAGGCCGAACGTTTAGAACAAAAAAGCCCCAATCATGAGTAGTGGGGCTTCATCCAAATAACGTTAAAAGTGGGTGAAGTGACTAGTCAACCTTGAAAGACAAAGGAATCTCAGCTAATTGGTTGCCTTCATTTGCAGGGAAGATCAGATATTCACCGTGGTATTTCACCTTAGATTTGTAATCCGTCACTTTATGCACCATAAAGCCCGCTTGCGATGCTTTTTCTACGAATTCTGCATGGTTGCCACGCACAAACCAACTCATTGGTTTCACGAGCAACTCGCCATCAAAACAGTTATCACACTGGTCAGCACATAGCGCTAAAGAGTTTTGGCCAGCAGTAAAAAGCTGTACTTTGCCACAACCAACAAGCTGTTCTGACGTCGATACTTCCCAACCTGCTTGTTCCATCAAATCCAGAAATGTTTCGATATCTTGGTCTTTAATTGCTTTTGGTGCTTCACCTTCAGGAAAGAACTGCGCGTAATAAGCTGAGATGCGCTTAAAAAGAAACAGCAAACCAGCCTCATTCCCTTTCGATCGCCCCGCCTTTTGCCAACGCGTGAGGTCATCCCCCACCGCTCGACCAAAACTTTGATTCTTGAGGGCCTTAGTAACCCAGCGTACCAAATAGTGATTATTTGCTACAGGTGCATTGGCTAATTTACCTGAGCGATGTTCTTGGTCTAACTCACCTAATGCAGTGTTAACCAAGTTTTGAATTTCTTGGGGGTAATTCGACATTACGCCTTTCTTCCTAAAGTCCAATAAAACAGTGCCGATAGCACTGAACAAACAAACATAACGACAATCATCGGCCATGCCACGCCGCTAGGTAGCGAAGCGACTAATACACCAATCAATGAACCAGTACCAAATCTAAGCGTCCCCGCCAGTGATGATGCCGTGCCTGCCATCGCAGGGTAACCACTAAGTAACAAGGCCATAGAATTACTACCAATGGTAGACAAAGTACCGATGAACAGTACGACAAATGGTACGGTTCCCCATAGGCCAAGGTCCATTAACCAGCCCACAAACAGTCCGACCCCAGCTAAAAGCTGTATAAACAGTCCAAAACGAAGCATGGCATGGGAGCCAACTTTTCTCACCAAACGACCGTTAATGCTGGTCATGATGATCATCGCAACAATATTCAATCCAAATAAGTAACCAAAATGATCTGGTCGAACACCATATAAATCAATGTAAACAAACGAACCCGCCGTTAAAAAAGCAAACATGCCAGAGAAAGAGAACGCACCAGACAAGATCAGCCCCATCGCTTCCGAGCTAGAACATAAACGTGCATAGTTTCTTAATGTCGTACGAAAACGAAGTGGTTGACGGTTCTCTGGCTTCAACGTTTCTGGAATTTTCCAAAACACCAGCAGAATGACAACCACCGCGAAAATAGCAAGAACCCAGAAGATCGAACGCCACCCAAACCAAATCGCTAAATGGCCACCTATCATGGGCGCAACCAAAGGCGCCATCGTAATCACCAGTGTCACAAAAGACATCGCGCGCGCAAAGTCCTCGCGATCAAACATGTCACGAACCACAGCTTGGATAATGACCGCCGCTGCCGCACCTGCAAAGCCTTGGGCGGTGCGCACATACGTAAGTGCGTCGATACCGTTTGTTGTCGCGCTGACAGCCGCCGCTAAACCAAAGAAAAACACACCTAAAATGAGTACAGGCCGACGACCAAAGCTATCGGCTAGCGGTCCATGTATAAGCTGGCCAATAGCAAAGCCTGCTGTATAGGCCGTCAACGTAATCTGTACGGCACCAGGTGTCACTCCTAAATCTTTCGCAATCGTTGGCATCGCAGGTAGATACATGTCAATGGCAAGCGGAGTTAAAGCACCAATCGCTCCCAATACAAGAAACAATAAAAAACCGATTTGAGATTGGGGAGCAGTTTGAGCTTTTTCTGTCATTCTTTTACCTCTTGTTATAGTCCTGACACCGCACCTTTCAGTACAGTGAAAATGACTGATGTTTCTCACACCGTTAAATATGGGACCAAAGGCTTTAGTTTTATCAACGCTCGAGAGTCACAAGGACGAGTGTGTACCAAGTTGGTCTTGACGGATTCGACATAGAAAAGCGTATGGTAGCAATGCATGTTCATCCGGAAACAAACGTATTGAAACTAAAAATGATGGATTCTCTGACCCACCATTTCATTCTTTACGGACGGATATTTTTGCAAGACAAGTTGCGTGCTCCAGCCAAAACACACTGGGATATCACCGAGATTAAGCAAGCAAACCGACATTGTCTAGACAATAAACATTTAGTAGGAAACCTTATTTTGAGTCCTTTCCCACCAAAAGACGAGTTCCTACTGAGAACTCAGGAATTTCCATGGCGATAATTAATTCCAGATAGAATCAATTTCTTCTTGAGTAAGATAGCGATAATCACCGGGTTCTAAAGCCTCGTCTAGCTCAATCTTACCGATACGCTCACGATGCAAGTACTCTACTTTATTGCCTAAAGCCGCGAACATACGCTTAACTTGATGGTACTTCCCTTCTACGATGGTCAGTAACACTTCATTCTCCGCCTCGTTTACGATGTCTAAACGAGCTGGCAGGGTCAATTCCGATTCATTACGAAGCATGATGCCTTGAGTAAACTTTTCAACGTAATCAGGTTGAATGGCATCAGCCAGCCAAACACGATACGTTTTCTCACATTTACGTTTTGGCGAAGTAATACGGTGGGACCACTTACCATCATCAGTGATCAACACTAAGCCTGTCGTATCAGCATCTAAACGACCTGCAAAGTGCAGATTTTCGACCTTAGGCTCGTCAAGCAAGACAAATGCCGTTTGGTTGTAGCTATCTTCATGTGAACAAACGAAATCAGCTGGCTTATACAACATGATGTAACGCGGACCTGGGGCACCAACAACACGGTCTTCCCATATGACTTCAGCCCCCTCAGGTACTTTGAACGCACCACTTTTTTGAACATTCCCATCGACGGTGATGTCGCCACTTTTGATGATCTTTGTTGCCTGTTTGCGAGTCGCACCCAGAGCATCACACAAATATTTATCTAAACGCATGAATACCTCATTGAATTATACCCAAGTGACCTCTCATTCTCGCCGCAAAAACTCAGTCATCAGTCTGAATCTTACCAACAAAGGTCACTTGGGTATAAAAGTCAGGTATTATAACGTTCCTCGTTCGAATAGTTGAGCAATTTCACATATTTTCATGTACACACTTCGCCCTTATCAAGCCGACTCTGTCAAAGCAGTCATTCATTACTTTCGTAAACACTCCTCTCCTGCAGTCATCGTACTGCCAACAGGCGCGGGTAAAAGTTTGGTTATTGCAGAGCTTGCTCGCCTCGCCAAAGGACGGGTTTTAGTCTTAGCTCACGTTAAAGAGTTGGTCGAACAAAACCACGCAAAGTACGAAGGTTATGGATTGAAAGGCGCGATTTTCTCGGCAGGCTTGGGAAGAAAAGAAACCGATCAACAAGTGGTATTCGCCTCTGTCCAGTCAGTCGTGCGTAACTTAGATTCATTTAAAAACCAGTTTTCCCTATTAGTGATTGATGAGTGCCACCGCGTACCAGATGATAAAACCAGCAGCTATCAAAAAGTCATTACCCATTTACGGGAAGTAAACCCAGGCATTAAAGTCCTCGGCCTCACCGCAACGCCATATCGCTTAGGGATAGGCTGGATTTACCAGTACCACACTCGGGGGCAAGTTCGTACAGAAGAAGCTCGCTTTTTCCGAGACTGTATTTTCGAGCTGCCGATTCGTTACCTGTTAGATGAAAAGTTTTTAACCCCCGCGCGAATGATGGATGCCCCAGTCTTATCTTATGACTTCTCACAATTAAAACCTGCCAATACTGGGCGATATAAAGAAGCAGAGATGGACATGGTGATCGACAAAGCCAAGCGAGCCACTCCGCAAATTGTTGAGCAAATCATGCAATACGCGAAAGAGCGTCAAGGCGTCATGATCTTCGCCGCTACGGTTCGACACGCACAAGAGATCCATAGTTTATTGCCAGAAAGCGACACTGAAATCGTAATTGGAGATACACCGACACCAGAACGTGATGCGATCATCCAGGCGTTCAAGCATCGAAAAATTAAATATCTGGTCAATGTTTCTGTCTTAACCACCGGCTTTGATGCTCCACATGTCGATTTAATCGCTATTTTGCGCCCAACGGAATCGGTAAGCTTGTATCAGCAAATCGTTGGGCGAGGGTTACGTCTATCTGATGGTAAAACTGAATGTTTAGTGCTGGACTACGCGGGCAATAGTTATGACTTGTATCAGCCTGAAGTGGGTGATCCGAAACCAGACTCAGACAGTGAAATCATCACCATCCCCTGTCCCGCTTGCGGATTCAATAACAATTTCTGGGGAAAACTGGACAGTAATGGTTTTCTGGTTGAGCATTTCGGTCGCCGTTGCCAAGGTTACTTTGAAGATAAAGTAACGGGCGAAAGAGAGCATTGTGGGTATCGTTTCAGAGCAAAATATTGCGGCGAATGTGGTGCAGATAATGATATTGCGGCGCGTATTTGCCATGAATGCGATACCACTCTTGTTGACCCCGACAAAAAGTTGAAAGAAGCTCTCAATTTAAAAGATGCGTTAATCTTCGAGTGCACGGAGATGGACTTGTCAGTGTTTAAATCCAATGAGGGTAAACCTCAGCTAAAAGTCACCTATTCTGGTGAGCCTTACCAAGGTGAAGGAAATGCCTTAGTGCATGAGTTTTGGTCTTTAAATACAAAAAAACAGAAGCAAACCTTCAAAGATCAGTTCGTCCGCCCTCACTTGGCCGATAAACATCGCCCATTTGAAGAAGCATCACCAACCCGTGTTGTTGCAAACCAGCATCGCTTCCGTTTACCGCAATTTGTCATCGCTCGAAAATCTGGGCGTTTTTGGAAGCTACGTGACAAAATTTTCGCAGATGAGCTCAAGTAGTATCCACTCGTTTTAGCTGGGCACGCGCAACCCGGCGTAAATGAACTAACCGACAGTTAAACAATGGTTCAGTTTCGGTTCATATACCGCTCGATATAATTTTGCCAACACTTCAAAAGAGGTTTGACCATGTATAAACCAACGACTTCACATTATTTCGCCTTACTTTTCGGCTTGGTTACGATGCTACTTTGCGCAGCAAGCCTAGCCAAACATGTAGACACTTATGCGCAGAAAAATGGTCATGCAATCGTGCGAGATGTTGAAAAACCAGGCACTCGAATCGAATTTGATGAAGACCAAGACGAGGTCTATCGTGCGGTACAAAAAGGTTATATTCGCCCATTTTCAGAGCTCTATGCGGCCGTCGAAAACGATCTATATGGTCGAATTATAAAAGTCGAGCTCGAAGAGGAACACGATGAGTGGGTCTATGAGTTGAAAATTCTCTATAACAATAGCGTGCTGAAAGTGGAGTACGACGCTGCAACACTGGAGATGCTCGAAATCAAAGGTCGCAGCTTTAACAAAGCGTTAAAACCACAAAACAACTAAAATAACCTCAGGCTCAATCTTTCCATACTTTGGCCCAACGCTCACACATAATAAGAGTCGCTACTATGAAAATACTTGTTGTTGAAGATGACCCTCGTTTAGGCGAGCAGATCATAGAAACCTTAGAAAATACCGGCTGGGTGCCAGAATTATCTCTAGATGGCATTGATGCATTGTATCGAGCCACATCAGAAGAATGGGACGTCATTGTGCTCGACCTAGGCCTACCAAAATTGGATGGCTTAACGGTGCTAAAAGGCATCCGAGATGAAAACATCAATACGCCAGTGGTGATCCTTAGTGCCCGCGACACCTTAACTCAAAGAGTTGAAGGTCTAAATGCGGGAGCGGATGATTACTTAACAAAGCCCTTTGAAATGGTGGAACTTATTGCTCGCATTCGCGCGCAGTTACGCAGAGCATCTGGTAACGCATCACCAGTAATGCAAATTGGCGACTTAAGTTTGGATACGCGTACGTCAAAAGTGATGTGGCAAGGGCAAGCAGTGAGTTTAACCGCTTTGGAATATAAAGTGGTTGCCTACTTCATGCACAACCCTGAGAAAGTGATTTCACGAACCGAGTTAGTCGAACATATTTATAAGCAAGACTTCGATCGTGACTCCAACACCATCGAAGTGTTCATAGGCCGTATCCGCAAAAAAATAGCACCACAGATCATCAAAACCGTCCGAGGGTTGGGATACCAATTAAATGCCGAATAAAAGCAGGCTACCACTTAACGTATTAAAACGACTCAGTATTAAGAGTCGCTTAGTCTTAGCGGCGGTCGTCTGGTTAACAGCTATGATCCTCGCTGCCGGCGTCACTATACCGACTCAGGTGTATAACTACATGCTCGACGATACTCGTTCGCAACTGAGCATCTTTATGGATGAAATTGCCGCTCAGCTAGAGGTCAATAGTACTGGTCGTCTCGATCTTGCTGCACAACTTTCAGACCCTCGCTTTAGTCGCCCATACAGTGGCTTATATTGGAGCGCGTCTACCGAAACCAGCCTCGAACGCTCTCGCTCTTTGTGGGATAAAAGAATCGAATACAAAGGCATGGATAAAAGTGCACACGGCGCAAGAGGTGAAAGGCTCATCACCATCGAAAAAACCTTGTATCTTACTGATTATGAAGGCCCTATTCATATCATCATTGGCATCGATGAAGAACCTATTAAAAACACATTGCAAACTCTGGTCGGACAACTGTGGCTTATTCTGGGTCTATTGTTCGCTGGTGTGCTTACCGTCATTCTGCTGCAAATCGCTTGGTCGTTAAGCCCATTAACCAAGTTACAAAAAGAATTGGCAGAACTAAAGTCTGGAAATAAAAAGAGCTTAGAAGAGACGTATCCAAAAGAGATCTCGCCTCTTATCGTTGACCTCAATGCCTTACTTTTTCATTATCAAGAACTGTTAGAGCGCGCTCGAAACCATGCTGGCAACCTATCTCATGCACTGAAAACGCCACTTTCAGTACTGAAAAATGAAGTACAAGCATTAGAAACCGAAGATCAATCTCGCCTTCATGGCCCAATCAATCAAATACAAGATCATATCGACTATCACTTGGGCCGAGCCAGAATGGCAGGTTCAATGAATATACTGTCAGTCAAAGCCAACCCAGCAGAGCGGGTTGATGCTATTTCAATGGCATTCGACAAAGTGTATGCCCAACGTGGCATCACGTTAATCAACGAGCTAGATTCTGAGCTGAACGTAGCAGTAGAAAAAACCGACCTCGATGAAATGATCGGTAATCTGCTAGAAAACGGTTATAAATGGGCAACCAGTATGATTCGAGTTCACTCGACGCAAGATAATAATAATATTTACATTATTATTGAAGACGACGGCTTTGGCATCCCTAAAGAAAAGCTGACCCAAGTAACTCAAAGAGGGGTTCGGTTGGATGAAACAACGCCCGGCTCTGGACTTGGATTAAATATTGTCAGCGAAATGGCGCACAGCTATCGAGGCCAATTGATGCTCGAAGAAAGCCAGTTGGGCGGTTTGAAAGCCTCTTTAGTCTTACAAAGAAGTCGAACTTAACCTGTTAAGTCGACAATGCCCATTCGTGTTAAGCACAGAGCAAACTGATGAAAACAGACGCAAAGTGCGCAGCTTTCATCCTAAGCAAACAAACCATAGCCTTTTGAGTAACAAATTCCTGTCTTTCTGTTGATTTAGGCGTTGTTTCAGTTGCCCAAATCAAACCAGAATGATAGTATCCGCGCTCGCTTGAACAGTTCCTGTTTCAAGCCTTACCACAAACGACAAGGTCGCATTGTTGATTGTGAAAATTCTATTTTACTAATTTGAGAGTAAATACTATGAAATTCGAAGCAGTAGTACGTACTGAACTAGGTAAAGGTGCGAGCCGCCGCCTACGCCACGCTGGCAAATTCCCTGCAGTTGTATACGGCGGTGAAGAAGCAGCAGTAGCTATCGTTCTTAACCACGACGACGTTGTTAACCAAATGGACAAACCTGAATTCTACGAAGGTCTTGTTCTCGTTATCGATGGCAAAGAAGTTAAAGTTAAGCCACAAGACGTTCAACGTCACGCGTTCAAGCCAAAAGTTGAACACATGGACTTTATCCGTATCTAATTCCCTACCAAGGAATTACTCAGATTAAATCCAAACCTTTTGCATAACAGATTATCGGCTTTACCAACCGAAATATCTAAAAAAATTCAAAACCCCGGAGACTTACCACCTCCGGGGTTTTACTATTTATAGCGTTTGAGAAACACTCATAGAATTTCCTTTTCAATCGCACAGCTCAAATTGTTGAATATTTTCCACTAACATTATGTGTTCGATACAAAAAGAATACATAACGCAAATATAAAAGCGGCATACCTTATTCAGGAACCTTTCCTAGTAATTCGTAACCATACGAATTCATCGTACAATTTGTCGCTTACCTTGCGTTGACTTTTCTATTAATAATCGATTTTCATGAAAAGTCTGCCTGCTTATCCCGTCCCCTCACCTTCCACTTTAGAGATAATCTAAATTTTAACTATTTGTTTCATTGAGAATACAAATACATGAAATTGGCAAAGTAGTACCCAAATAATGCTGAATTCCTTATTAAAATGCGCATTGATGCACATAAATCAAGCTCATTCAATTAACCGCTTCACAAAAAACACCCTAAATATTATGGAATTGATCCTAAAAACCATTTCTGTTTGTTTGTCGATATAGTTTGCAGGCTTATTAATTCGTTTCTCCGATAGAAGTATAAACAAGAGATGGATCACTAAAGTTTCACGTTAATTGCGTATATTTCACGCCGTAACAATAACAAAATCACACAGAAAGGATCCCTTATGAAGTTTTACAAATCTCTCTTGGTACTTTCAGTCGGCGCTGCGCTAGCAGGATGCGGCTCAGATAGCGACAACTCACCAGTAACTTGTGAGACCGCAGATTCATGTACAAAATTTACGGTTCTTCATACTAATGATAACCATGGTCGTTTCTGGCATAACGATGATGGTGAATATGGCATGGCTGCGCGTCACACTTTAATCGAATCTATCCGCGCAGAAGTCGAAGCAAACGGTGGGGAAACGATCCTCCTATCTGGTGGTGACATTAATACCGGCGTACCTGAGTCAGATATGCAAAATGCAGTACCGGACTTCGTAGGGATGAACCTTCTTGGTTATGACGCGATGGCAGTGGGTAACCACGAGTTTGACAACGACTTAGACACCTTAGATATGCAAGCAGAACTCGCCGATTTCCCTATGCTTGCAGCGAATATCTACAAAAAAGATACTGCAGGCAACATTACTGAAGAACGGTACTTTGACCCATACAAAGTGATAGTCCTCAACGGTCTTAAGGTTGCAGTCGTTGGCTTAACAACCGAAGCGACAGAAAAACTGGTGAACCCAGACAACGTCGCAAGCATTCACTTTGCTGATCCTAGAACCGAAATCAAAAAAGTTCTGAAAGAAATTGAAGTGAACGAAAACGTTGACCTTGTGTTTGCTACGACTCACATGGGTCATTACCAAGACGGCAACAACGGTAGCGAAGCACCAGGAGACGTTAAGCTAGCTCGCTCTCTTGAAGAAGGCCAGTTAGATGCCATTATCGGTGGTCACTCTCAAAACCCTGTTTGTATGGAGCCGAATACAAATGAGTATGCCGATTTCAAACCTGGTGATGACTGCGCGCCAGATCAACAAAATGGTACTTACATCATGCAAGCGCATGAATGGGGTAAATATGTGGGCCGTGCTGACTTCGAATACTACGGCGGTGAACTTCACTTGGCGAACTACGCACTGATTCCTGTAAATCTTCTCGGCGACAACGATGAAGTTATCGGTGAGCACATTCGACAAGATGCAACAGTCAAAGCTTTGCTATTGCCTTACCAGCAACAAGGTCAAGAGTTGTTAGATGAGAAGATATCTAAAACAACCGGAAAATTAGAAGGTGACCGTAACGTAGTTCGTTCTCAACAAACTAACCTAGGTCACTTATTAGGTGAAGCATACCGTACTTATGAGACGGTGAAGGCTGACTTTGGTGTAATGAACTCTGGCGGTGTGCGTGATTCAATTAAAGATGGCGACATCACTTACCGTGACGTACTGACAGTGCAACCATTCGGTAACTTCGTGACGAAAGCAACCATGACTGGTCAAGAAGTAAAAGACTACCTTGATGTCGTAGCAACGAAATCTGCAGGCTCTGGTGCTTACGCTCAACTAGATAACATCACTCTGGATGTAGATTGTGATGCTGGCTCAGTGTCCATCACCGACATCAACGGTAAAGGCTTTGCTCTGGACGCAACTTACACGTTTTCTGTTATCAGCTTCAGCGCTGCTGGTGGCGATGATTACCCTATCATCGATGTTCAATCTACACAGCTAACGGATGCATACGTTTTGCGTGAGTTCTTCGTAAATAACCCGCAAATTTCTGCGGCACACTACGACAAAAACTTAGACAACATCAAGTACTTCAGTAATAGCCAAGCAGTGAAAGGTTGCCCTGCAACTAAAAGCTAAAAGCACCTTATACTCTGACGGAATAACTCTGAGGAATGGTTCCGTCAGAGCTCCCTCTAAAAACCGAAGCTTGGTGCTTCGGTTTTTTATTTCTATTAAATTGCTGAAAATTATCAAGCTTCAAAAAATGTTCAAAAATTATCCGTTTGTGTTGTTGACGCTCACCTGTTGAGCTTCTATGTTTGAAAGTGTCTTTCGAAAACACAGATTCATTAACTGACTTTAAACCATGAGATTTCATGGTACAGAGGATGATGCTAAGAAAGATATTAATGGCGTTACAAACACTGCTCTCACACAATTTATCTTTCACCCAGAACGAAGGTGATTCGTCTCCACGCGTACACCTATGAGCAGCGATATAAACGCCAATATGTTCAAACTGCTGCCATCGAGTTCTGGAGGTCAAAAATGAAACGAGCCAGCAATAGCTACAGACTGCAAATGATCAAAGAAGTGGTTACCCGTAGAGAACGTGAAGCCTGTACCGACCCCATGGCGAAATACATTCACCAACTGATGGATGAGCGTCCGACAAGTAAACTGAATGTTGAATTCAATCACCGGTTTTCAGGAAGCCACTTCGATGAACATGCTGGGGGATGGGTGAGTGATGATTGGTCAATGAAGTAAACCCCATAAACTATGGTTAAGCGCACAAAATCAAGTAATAATAAATAGACAGTACCTTCCCGGCCATAAGAAACCAAGGAAGAAACCAAGGGCCAAGGGCCAAGGTGGAGAGTGGCGAATCTGTTATTAAAAGAGAGTTTGCTGTGGTGATACGTCTTCCTGAGGCTCTCCTGACTTCGCCTTCCCTACCAAAACCTTTCTCTTGTAACGCTGACGACATAACTTAATGACGTGCAATTGCTGCGCAGGCGTATAGTTGAGCCAATTAAATCGCTCTTCTCTTTTACGCATACACCCTTTGCAATACCCTTTTTCATCTACACTGCATATGCCGACACAAGGGTTAGGGACAGTAAAAAACTCCAATTGCTCCATACTAATACCGTGCTTTCATCGCGACTCGCAGAAAATCAATATTGGCTAAATCGATGGCAGAGTCTAATATACACTCTACCCTGATGCATACGAAACTATCACCGTATTCTGACAAAAACAGTGTTTTATTACCTATACTTATTACGTTTTTTAAAACGGAGTCTATAAAATGAAGCTTAGCCTAAAAACGTTCGTTACAGCAATCTCTCTCCCTATTCTCATAACTGCATGTACTAGCAACGGTGATGGTAATGATGTGAAAGAAATTACAGCTCAAGACTTAAAGCACCACAACTGGGAACTGGTTCAAATTGATGGCAAAAACATCGATCTTAAAGAGCGTCAAAAAACACCACGTTTAGAGATCGGTGAAAATCTAACCGCAAATGGCCATGCCGGTTGTAACGACTTCTTCGGTCAGGCAGAACTAAAAAACAATCAACTGCGTATCGAAAAAATGGGCATGACCATGATGATGTGCATGGATGACCAGATGGAAATTGAAAAAGCGATGTCAGAAACATTATCTAAGTGGAGTGACATCACGCTAACAAATGACGCTCTAGTGCTAAAAAACGCAGACCACGAGCTCACCTTCACATTGCGTGATTGGGTAAACTAGACCTGTACTCCGAGCACTCACTCTAAAAAGCAGCCATCACGATAGGCTGCTTTTCTATTTTAACAAGCAACAAACGCCTCCCCCCCTCTCCTATCTAAAACTATCGGGCTTGAAAGAAATGGTTTAGCCTTCCGGTCCAATTCTACTTAAAATAAAGATCTAAACGACTTCAAACTCACGTTTGCTCCACTTTGCTCCACATTGATAATAATTGTTTGAATTAGTGAGTGATTAGGTTTGTAATTAACGTTGATAATAGAGTGAGATGAATTACTATCTTTTGAAGGAACGGAGTTTAGCTCCCTTTGGACATCAAAAACTCCTCGAACAAAAACAAAGAATCACAACACGGATTTGATATGAAAAAGCTATTTAGCACCATTGGTATGGTAGCCGCGACTTTCGCCACTTCTTCCTTTGCCGACAACTGGCAGAAAATCGAGCAACAAGCGGAAGGCCAAAGTGTTTATTTTCATGCTTGGGGCGGTAGCCAAGAAATCAACCGCTATATCCAATGGGCAGGTAAAGAGCTTAAATCCCGCTACAACGTGACTCTGAATCACGTTAAAGTTACCGATATTTCTGAAACCACAACGCGTTTAATTGCGGAAAAAGCCGCAGGTAAAAATAGTGGTGGTAGCGTGGACATGGTTTGGGTTAATGGTGAAAACTTCAAATCTATGAAAGACAACCAACTGCTGTTTGGCCCCTTCGTTGGCGATTTGCCAAACTGGCAATACGTTGATAAAACCTTGCCCGTGGATGTGGATTTTTCAGAACCAACAGAAGGTTTAGAAGCACCATGGGGGGTCGGCCAATTAGTGTTTATTCATGATGAAGAAACACTGAAAAACCCACCGAGTTCTTTTTCAGAAATGTTGAACTATGCGAAAACATTTCCCAACCATCTCACTTACCCTCGCCCGCCAGAATTTCACGGCACCAGCTTTATTAAAGCGCTATTAATTGAGTTGACCAGCAATGACCCTAAGCTGCAACAACCAGTGACGGACGAAGCATTTAAGCGAGTAACTCAACCACTTTGGTCATACTTAAATGAATTTCATCGTGTTGCGTGGCGTGGTGGTCAACAGTTCCCGGGCGGCACGGCAGAAACTATCCAATTACTAGATGATGGACAAATAGATCTCGCCATTACCTTCAACCCAAATGCAGTATTTTCAGCGCAAACCAGTGGTACTTTAGCCAAAAGCACAAAAGCTTATGCGATGGATGCAGGTGCGCTTTCCAATATCCATTTTCTCGCCATTCCTTGGAATACAAATGCCAGTGCAGGCGCCCAAGTTGCAATAAACTTTTTATTAAGCCCTGAGGCGCAGTCTCGTAAAGGCGATATCAACATCTGGGGTGATCCTTCGGTACTAAGCCAACAGCACTTACAAGGAACGGCAAAGAGCACACAACAATTCAAATCGATCGCTGAGCCGCACCCAAGCTGGCAAGTCGCGTTAGAAAAAGAATGGCTGAAACGTTACGGAAACTAATATTTACCCATGTTAAGAGCGCTATATCTCGTTATTATTGCAGTTTGTATTTTACCGACCATCCCTGGGCTACTCGGGGTGGTGGTTTCTGCGCTCGGCTATATTCCCCCTATCGGTCTGAATCAAGTTTCTCTCGGTGGTTTTACTGCGGTGTTTGATTGGGAAGGAGTGTGGACTTCTATTGGCCTCACGTTCTATTCCGCCATTGTTAGTAGCTACCTTGCTTGTTTAATGACGTTTGCGATTCTTCAAGCTTCTTGGGGCTGCAAATTTTGGCGCAAAGTTGAAGTGAGCCTCTCCCCCCTACTCGCGATGCCACATGTCGCCTTCGCGATCGGTTTTGCTTTTTTATTTGCACCAACGGGAATGGGTGTTCGCATTCTTCACCAGCTGTTTGGCTACGACCCAAATGCGCAAACTGTGAATGACTTGGCGTTATTGATTAAAGACCCACACGCACTCGGCTTGATCCTCATGCTAGCCATCAAAGAAGTACCTTTTTTGTTACTGATGAGCATTCCAATTCTTCAACAATTGAAAGTCGATAAAATTGAGAAAGTCAGTCATTCTATGGGGTATAGCTCTGCTCAAACGTGGTGGAAATGCATCTTCCCGCAATGGTTGGTGAAATTACGTTTTCCTATGCTAGCCGTGTTGGCTTATAGCCTATCGGTCGTTGATGTTGCTCTGATCATTGGCCCAACGAATCCACCAACCTTCGCTGTACTTGTGTGGCAATGGTTCAACGACCCTGATCTCTCGCTCCTGCCAAGAGCGGCTGCGGGCGCTGTCGTATTGTTTTTTATGGCCAGCGCCTTAATGAGCTTTGCTCGCCTTGTTGAATGGGGCATCACCCAAGGCTTTAGACATTGGCAATATTCTGGCCGCAGTGGCTTGTGTTTGCCGGGCAAAACGGTGTTTTCTCTGATCGCTCTATTGACATTGTTAATGTTGCCTTTGATGGTAATTTGGAGCTTTGCTCAACGGTGGCGCTTCCCTGATTTACTGCCAAGTCGTTATAGCCTGCGCTTTTGGGAATATGAGTGGCAAAGTATTCTCGGAACGTTAGAACAAAGCATGTTGATTGGTATTATTAGTGCGTCGATTGCGCTGGTTTTGGCGCTGATCGCTCATGAGTACCGTTTACGTTATCGCTGGCAGATCCCAGGGTACGTCATCGCAATTCCGATGTTGATTCCACCACTATCTGTGCTATTCGGCATGCAGATTGCGACACTTTATTTCAATAACAGTGCGTACTTCTTTTGGGTATGTTGGGCTCACGTATTCTTCGCTTTCCCATTTGTCTACTTGTCACTAGATGGTCCATGGCGCAGCTTTGATAATGGGTTAACTCGTGTTGCATTAAGCTTAGGCAAATCGCCATTGCAAGCGTGGTGGAAAGTAAAGTTACCGATTCTATTACCTGCCATTGCCTTCGCTTGGGCAGTGGGGATCAGCGTCAGCTTAACGCAATACCTACCAACACTCGTGCTCGGTGCGGGGCGTATTAGCACAATAACAACGGAAGCGGTTGCTCTATCCAGTGGCTTCGATCGTCGCGTCACTGCTATTTATGCCATTTGGCAAGCGCTCTTACCGTTCATGTTTTTCTCTTTTGCGATCCTACTTAGTCGTTTACACGTTAAGTATCGCCGATTGTCTATTAAAGGTTTATTACCGAATGAGTCTTTGCCTCAAAAATCTCGCCATCCGTAAAAACGATGGCGATACACTTTTCTCCGCATTCAATATGACGGTAAATAAAGGTGAAATTGTTACCTTAATGGGTCCCAGTGGCTGTGGAAAATCCATTTTGTTGGATGCTATCGCTGGACATCTACCGACTGAATTCAATTACTCTGGGTCTATCACGCTCAACGACCAACAATTAGATGCACTACCCGCACATAAACGTCAGATCGGCATTTTATTCCAAGATGATCTGCTTTTCCCACACCTTACTATTTGGGAAAATCTCGCTTTTGCACTCCCCAATTCAATCAAAGGTGCAGAGCGTCAAAAAGTCGCGATGGAAGCATTAAAAAACATCTCGTTGCTCAAACTTGCTGATGCCTTTCCTGACCAAGTATCAGGCGGACAACGTGCACGTATCGCCCTCACCCGCATGTTACTCGCACAACCTAAAGTCGCGCTGCTTGATGAACCATACAGCAAGCTTGATAAAGATCTGCGCGCACAATTTCGCAGCTGGGTCGTCGAACAACTACACCACGCAAACATCCCAACGCTGATGGTAACGCACGATGAAGAAGACATTCCAGAAGGCAGCCGCTGTATAAACTGGCCTTGGGAGACGAACAATGCTTGATAGTTTTAGTCTTAAAGTCATTAAGAAGCCATTAACCCAAAGCGCCAGAGTCATCGACCAGTTCGGTATAACCGCGAATCAAACGACTTTTTTTGGGTTCATCATCGGATGTTTTGCGCTACCGTCTTTGATTGCAGAACAATACACACTTGCATTAGTGTTTATTTTGCTTAATCGGTTTTGTGATGGCTTAGACGGCGCGCTAGCGAGGATTCAGGGTATAACTGACGCGGGAGGCTTTCTCGATATCAGTTTAGATTTTCTGTTTTATTCCTTGATCCCATTTGGTTTTGTATTAGCAAACCCTGAACAAAATGCCATTGCAGGTGCGTTTTTGATTTTTTCATTTGTGGGGACTGGTAGCAGCTTTTTAGCGTTTGCCATCATGGCCAGCAAACGCGGTATCGATAACCCCGTTTATAAAAATAAATCTCTCTATTACATGAGCGGCTTAACCGAGGGCACTGAAACCATTGGCTGTTTGGTACTGTTTTGTTTGCTTCCACAACACTTCGCTGTCATTGCTTATAGCTTTGGTGCCGCATGTTGGTTTACCACCGTCACACGAATATATTCCGGTTTTCATACACTGAAGTCACAACCTTAATATTGGTTCGCGCTCAACACTTGCTAAGACGGACTGTAAGCAATCGGATTTACTACGTTGATTAACCTGAGACCAGCATTCGCGAATTTCAATGCAGATACTCAGACGTGGTTCTATACTCTGGAAGTATCGGAATCATTTGGAGGTTACATGGCAAAATACATCCACTTAAGCATCATGCTCGTTTTGTCCGTAATAACATTGGGTGGCTGTAGCTCTCCCAACCCATACGGTGATTCATACGGCTCAGCAGACACAAGAAAAGTGCAACAGGTCTATTATGGAACCATAGAGAAAGTGGAACCTGTCACTATTGATGCCTCCACCCAATCCAATGCCATTGGTACTATCGCTGGCGCAGCCGTTGGGGGGATATTAGGATCTAAAGTTGGTGGCGGTTCAGGTTCGGATATTGCGGCAATTGGGGGCGGTCTATTAGGTGGGTATGCTGGTAGTAAAACCGCGGAGGCAACCGCTAAGCGAAACGGGGTCAACCTGACGATTCGCCTCGAAGATGGAAAAATCATTGCCGTCGTTCAAGAAGCCAACCCTAATATGATTTTCCAACCAGGCCAAGCCGTTCAGATAAACATGTATGGCAATGATGCGCGTGTCGTTCCTCGATAACCGGCTTCCACTGCTTTATTAATCCGCTGCGCAAACAAGCACTGTTTGCGCGGCCCTTTCACGATGTAATTTGATCGTGGTCAATAGAACATCAATCTCCACCTGCTTTCGATGTTCAAATGACATCAAGTTGCTAGCATGCATCCACTTTAGATAAATTTGGGCTTGTTATGACTCTTACTGTTGACCACGTACTCCTGAATATTGCGTTAAATCTTAGCTCCAATCGCTCCCATGAGCAGCAATACCAGAGCCTGATTGATGGAGTGGCTCAAGTCTTCCCTTGCGATGCAAGTTGTCTGTTTATCTTTGATGAAGATGGTTTCCTCACCCCAGTCGCAGTAAAAGGGCTATCTAGCTCAGTGCTAGGTCGTCGTTATTTTCCTAACGCCCATCCAAGACTAAACGCGATAATTCAGAGCCGAGATCCGGTCCGTTTTGATGCAAATTGTCCACTGCCCGATCCGTTTGACGGTACATTGCTCACGGAAGACCAATGCATTGATGTCCACGACTGCATGGGCTTTAGCTTATATGTCGAAGGGCAACTTGTCGGTGCATTGACGATGGACGCACTGACCGTTGGTGCATTCAATCATATCGACCCATTAGCAATAGAAACCTTTGCCGCTTTAGCCGCAGCGACGTTGCGTAACATCTCACAATTAAACGCACTGAAAACCCAGAACCAAAAGCAGAAAAACGTCACGCAGACGCTCATCCAGCAAGCTCGTTCTAAGCATGGTGAGATGGTTGGGTTAAGTCCGCAGATCAATCAACTGCGTAATAATATTGTGACGGTAGCTCAATCAGATTATGCAGTATTGATTACCGGTGAAACGGGAACAGGTAAAGAATTGGTCGCTCATTCTGTTCACGCGCAATCCCATCGCAGTGACAAACCGATGATTTACGTAAACTGCGCCGCTCTACCTGAAGGTCTGGCAGAGAGTGAACTGTTTGGCCATGTTAAAGGCGCGTATACCGGTGCAAACGGAAACCGAGCTGGTAAATTTGAGCTGGCCAATGGTGGGACAATTTTCCTAGATGAAGTGGGCGAACTGTCTTTGATTTTACAGGCAAAATTATTACGTGTGATCCAGCAAGGTGAGTTGCAGCGCGTGGGTAGTGACCAGAATTTGATGGTTAACGTACGCATCATTGCCGCAACGAATCGACAATTAGAAAAAGAGGTCGAAGCGGGTACTTTCCGCGCCGATTTGTTTCACCGTTTAAACGTATTCCCAATCCAAGTACCAGCGCTTCGTGCTCGTGAAGGCGATATTCCCGTCCTTGCGGGTTATTTATTAGAAAAAGTGCGCCTGCAATTCAACGCACCGAATCTGCATGTTCATCCAAAGGTGTTAGCTCGGCTCGAATCTTTACCTTGGTATGGTAACGTACGAGAATTAGAACACACCTTAACTCGCGCAGCCTTGCACGCCATTCAACAAGGTGCGACTACCATTATATTAAGTCACTTTGATGCTTCACTCGCGCTGGACGATGTTAAAAGCACATCGCATTATTTACCCAAAGAAAGTCAACCAATGCGCGAGCTCGTCGAAAGCTATCAACGTGATTTGATTGAACATGCCTTGAGCCAAACAGGCGGAGTTTGGGCAAAAGCAGCCGAGTTTTTACAGATGGACCGCGGTAATTTATATCGTATGGGGAAAAAACTCGAGATCAATAAATAGGCACTTTTAAAAACACGATGTAATTAAGACATCATCGGCGTTGTCTTAGTTACATCATCCCTCTTCATAAAAACCCACAAAACCCTTAATTTTCAAAAAGATAAGCATTGGCACGCATTCTGCTCTCTAGTGATCAACATTACGACTATTAAAACAATCACTGGAGAACCCAATATGTTCTGTATTCAATGTGAACAGACAATTCAAACCCCTACTGTTAAAGGCTGTTCTTTTTCTCAAGGCATGTGTGGCAAAACTTCTGACGTATCCGACTTACAAGACGTGTTGGTTTATACACTGCAAGGGGTTTCTTTTTGGGCATTAAAAGCACTCGAATATCACATCGTAAACGATGAAATTAACCAATGGGCACCAAAAGCTTTCTTCTCAACGTTAACCAACGTTAACTTCGACCCTGAACGTATCCTAGAGCTGGCGAATCAAGCAGCAATATACAAAGCTCTGCTTAAAGACCAAGTTATCACTGCTGCAACAATGGCAGATAAACCACTGGCCCACATCCCTGACGTGGCGAACTTTGAACTTCCCAACAGCGCAGAAACGATCCTTACCTTTGCACCTCAAGTCGCGGTGAACCGTGGCAAAGATCAAGTCCATGAAGACGTAATTGGCTTGCGTCTGCTGTGTCTATATGGCCTGAAAGGTGCAGCTGCTTACATGGAGCATGCTCGCGTTCTTGACCAAACCAACAACGATATCTACGCTGAATACCACGAAATCATGGCTTGGTTGGGGACCGACCCAGAAGATCTGAGTGAGCTGCTTGATTGCTCAATGCGTATTGGCTTAATGAACTACAAAGTGATGGAAATGCTCGACCATGGTGAGACCGAAACTTTTGGTCACCCAGAGCCAACCACGGTTAACGTAAAACCAGTAAAAGGTAAATGTATTCTGGTATCTGGCCACGATTTACACGACCTAGAAAAAATCCTGCAACAAACCGAAGGCAAAGGTGTCAACGTTTACACCAACGGTGAAATGCTACCTGCGCACGGCTACCCAGAACTGAAGAAGTATTCTCATCTAGCCGGTAATTACGGCAGTGCTTGGCAAAACCAACAGAAAGAGTTCGCCAACTTCCCAGGGGCGATTGTGATGACATCAAACTGCCTATTGAACCCAAATGTGGGTCAATACGCAGATCGCCTGTTTACCCGAAGCATCGTCGGTTGGCCGGGAGTAGAACACATTGAAGGCGATGACTTCAGTCAAGTGATTGAATGTGCACTTGCGCAAGAAGGATTCAAACACGATGAAATCGAACACAACATCACCGTTGGTTTCGGCCGCAATGCATTAATGAACGCTGCACCTGCGGTTATCGACCAAGTGAAACAAGGCAACATCAAGCACTTTTTCCTCGTTGGTGGTTGTGACGGTGATAAATCTGAGCGCAGTTACTACACCGACTTTACCGCAGAAGCACCAGAAGACACACTCATCCTGACGCTAGCCTGTGGTAAGTTTCGCTTCAATAAGAACACGTTTGGCAATATCAATGGCATCCCTCGCCTATTGGATGTAGGTCAGTGTAACGATGCTTACTCTGCAATCCAGCTGGCACTAGCACTGGCAAAAGAATTTGACTGTGACATTAATGACTTACCACTCACGCTGGTACTTTCTTGGTTCGAGCAAAAGGCAATTGTTATTCTACTCACGCTATTTGCACTGGGTGTGAAAGGCATTTACACGGGCCCTACGGCGCCAGCATTCCTAACGCCAAACTTAATCGCAATCATCCAAGAAAAATTCGATATGCGCAGCATTGGCAACGTTCAGGATGACCTAAAAACCATCCTAGCGTCTTAATCCTAACCCCCTCTTATTCCGCCCCCTTCGCAGTGGGGCGACTTTGCAACAAACCAAAGAGAAGATTATGTTTTTTGAATGGCAAGGCAACCAACCTGTTACGCTCCGCTGTATCGACAAATACTTCGAAACTCATGATACCGTCAGCATTCAATTAGCCGAACTAACAGAGTTACTCCTGTTTCAGTTTAAGCCTGGTCAGTTTATTAACTTAGGTGTTGAAATCGATGGGAAAATGGAATTTCGTGCCTATTCAATCAGCTCTATCAACGAAGACGATCATCTTCAGCTAACCATAAAGCGAGTTGCAGGTGGCAAGGTGTCCAACTTCATCATTGACTCTCTATTACTTGGCGATACGGTACAAGCACTACCGCCTACGGGGGATTTTAACTGCATTGATCACCCTCCTATTCAATATAATGGAAAAAACAAAGCACTGCTCATTAGTGCCGGTTGCGGTGTAACTCCGGTGTATTCCATGGCGAAACACTGGCTGAGTCATCCGGATGAGAACGATAACGACGTTGATATCGCATTTCTGCATATTGCACGCAGCCCAGAAGAGACGATTTACTACGACCAATTGGAAACATTCGACGCCGTGTATCCCAATTTTCAGTTAACGCTATTGCTGAAAAATAACGGCGGGACATCACATCCGCAAGGTCGTTTGAACGCCGACTGGCTGCAAGATCTCGTCCCAGATTTCAAACAACGTACCGTTTACCTGTGTGGTCCAAGTCAATTCATGCAAGATGTGCGCGGCTATTTGAGTGAACTCGGTTTTGACATGGCGAACTTTTACCAAGAAAGTTTTACACCTGCTACCAGTGAACAACCAGAAGCATTAGACGAAACGGTCAGTGTCTTCGTTCCCGATTTTGCTCAAACGATTGATGCGCCAAAAGGTCAAGTGTTGGCTGATGCACTTGAAGGCGCGGGCTTACCACTTATCGTGGCTTGTCGCAGCGGCATTTGTGGCTCATGCAAATGCAAGGTTCGTAAAGGCAGCGTCTCTTCCACCAGCCTTGAAACATTGACGCCAGAAGAAATTGAACAAGGTTATGTCCTCGCTTGCTCATCAACCATCGAAGCGGATCTTGAAGTGCAGATTGGTTAGTTCTCCAAATACAAAAAGCGCCGCGATACGTCTGTCTAGATGTTTCGCGGCGCTTTTTTTTGATTTTGCTTCTGTTGCGACAGAAGTCTTTTAGCTAAACAGCAACACTTTCAATGCCGCTTCGCTGTCCACGTCCATAAATTCTGGCGGGTTATCCAGACGCTCGCGGAACGTCAGCTCTGGCGCTTCTTCTTGCATGCTTTCAATCAAGAAGTCACTCGTCACAGATGGCGAGTTCACACATGCCATCACTTGACCGCCCTCTGTCAACAAATCCGGCAATCGACGTAAAATCTTTTTGTAGTCTTTAGTAAGCGCAAAGCTGCCTTTCTGGAATGAAGGCGGGTCAATGATGATCAAGTCGTACTGACCAGACTTCTTAATCTTGCCCCAAGATTTAAAGATATCGTGCCCCATAAAACTGACTTGGTTGATGTTGTGACCATTGAGTTTATGGTTTTCACGCCCTTTAGCCAGAGAGGCTTTAGCCATGTCTACGTTGACAACTTTATCCGCGCCACCCGCAATGGCAGCGACAGAAAAACCACAGGTGTAAGCAAACAAGTTAAGCACGTTTTTATGCTTGGCATGTTCGCGTACCCAATCACGACCATAGCGCATATCCAAAAACAATCCAAAGTTCTGATTACGGCCTATATCCAACTGATATTTCAAGCCGTTTTCTTCTACAACCGGACGCGCGTCTAGTTCACCAAACAGAACTTCTGACGGCGCCCCATCAGCATAACGGTGCTGGAGTACCATGGTGCGACCTTGCTTATCTGCCCACAGTTGTGATTGTGCCAATGCATTTAGGCCGCTTTTGAGTTCAGCAAGAAATACATCATCCACTTTTTTAAACAAGTTAATGATTAGCTGACCTTGTAACCAGTCACTCGTAATTTGCTCTAGACCCTCAAAACGACGGCCACGACCATGAAACAGTCGACGAATTTCATTCGGAGCTTGCGCGAGCTCGGTTTCTAAATGCTGGAAAAACAGCGGAAGTTGTGATGCTTGCATCGAGTTCTCTTAATCTATTTTTTCAAATGTTTATTTGATGGTTGGCCAGTTCAATTCCCAAGGACTTAACCACGAGTCAATGCCCTGAGACACAACCTTGGAATGCCATTTACTCCCGAGTGCTTGGTAATCTCGTGGATCGCAGATAAAACGGAACAGTTTCTCTTGATAAGTGAAACACAGGGAGAACGCATGCAGATAGCCACGATCGGCTTCGTTACCCGCATTATAAATAGGATCGCCAACAATACCCGACCCTATCGACTTTAATGCCACACGAATTTGGTGCGTTTTACCAGTATGTGGCTTACATAAAAATAGGCGCTCTCCGGGCTCTGCCGCAAGAGAGAAAAACTGGGTGACGGCTGGGTTATTTTTGCTGTTGACAAGCTTCCATGATGAACGGCGCGAACGCTCCATATCACCAACGACCAAACCTTGTTTCTTTTTAGGCTTTTTCGCACCAATCGCTAGGTAGAACTTTTCCACCTGGCGATCAGCAAAAGCTTGAGACAACAAACTCGCGGCTCTGGCATTGCGTCCGAGGAGCAAAATACCCGATGTCATTTTATCTAATCGGTGAACAAGATAAAGCTGATCGTCACCACTCTGCTTTGCCACTTCTTGCACCAGCATCGTGTCACCATCATCTTTGTGTACAGAGACATTAGGATGCTTATTGACGATCAGAAAATCTGGGTGGGTATGTAGGATATCGAACATAAAAAACTGGCTCCATGTTTGGAGCCAGAAGTATACATAAGATATCGAACAAAGCCATCGAGGCTTACGCTATAGCTTCTTAGAAAGCACCCCTGCAAGGCCAATAATTGCGATACCAAGCACCATAATTTCGCCTTTACCGCTGTCAAAGCCAGACTTAATGCCCATGAAAGCGACAATAGCAATCGCGACAGGAATAACGAATTTCACGAGGTTGTACCATAAGCCAAATAATGGGAATGACACTTCACCATCATTCGTGATCTCATTTTCTAACTCAGCGCGATTTAAGCGCCAGCCAGCAAAAATACACACCAACATACCGCCAACCGCTAGGAAGATTTTATCTGTTAATAAATCGAAGATATCAAACGCACCAGTTCCAAACAGTGTTGGCCCCATGCCTCCCAACGATAGCGATGCAAAGATACATAATGTTGCCATTACAGCACTTGCCGACAGAACCGCCTTAGAACGCTTCATGCCTTTCTCATCAATGAGATAAGAAACAACGACCTCAAGCAGAGAAACTGAAGACGTCAACGCAGCCACAGTCAAACCAATGAAGAACAACAATGCCAATAATAACCCGATAAAACCGCCCATTTCTGCAAATAGCTGAGGTACCACGACGAACACTAAACCCGGACCTGCCGCTGGCTCCATGCCGAATGCAAACATCGCAGGGAACATAGCAACCCCCGCCAGAATCGCCACGCCAGTATCCATTGCGGTGACCATACCCGTGGTTTGTATCAGGTTCTCTTTCTTCTTCAAATAAGAGCCGTAAGTCATCATACAGCCCATACCTAAGCTGAGTGAGAAGAAAGCTTGCCCCAAAGCGGCAAGAACGACGTTACTGTCTACTTTAGAAAAATCTGGCATGAACAAGAATTCTAGGCCCGCCATTGCACCTGGCAACATCAAGCCCTTCACAGATACAATGATCAGGATTAAGAATAAAAGCGGCATTAGAATCTTACCCGCTTTTTCGATACCACCAGAGATCCCCTTCATGACAATCAGCACATTGAAGACTAGATATATGCCCATCCACATCAATGGTTGTATTGGATCAGAAATGAAGCCACCAAAACTATCTCCGATAGCTTCTGGGGTACTGAGTAGGCCACCACCCACTTTAAAAATGTAAGCTAATGCCCAACCGCCAACGACAGGGTAAAAGCCCATGATCAAAAGACCACTGCAAACACCAATCACGCCAGTAAATGTCCAGCGACGATCGGTTGTTTTAAATGCTCCTACGGCAGACAGGCCAGTTCTACGACCAATAGCGAATTCTGTCAGCATTACGCTAAACCCGATAAAAAGAACAAAGAAAAGGTAGATCGCAACGAACGCACCACCGCCGCCCTCACCTGCTGTGTAAGGGAATTTCCATATATTGCCTAAACCAACAGCGGAGCCCGCTGCTGCCATTACGAAGCCTAGTTTAGACCCCCACGTATCACGTGGTGCTGCTGTATTAGTTGTAGCCACGCTTTTTCTCCAAAATTAGGTTGTTGTGTATGCATAGAGATAGGCGTCTAAAAGTTAATGTAAAAGTTATTGTACACTTGAAAAACAAGTGTTTGACGCACTATGTATAGCAAGTAAAGCAGTTAGCCATTAAAATTGGAACCCCAAAAAAGTATATTTATCGTGCTAATGTAACCTTACGCAGGTTAAATGCTGCTTTTTTGTTCGAAAGTTAAAAAATGGCCTTGAATATCACATTAAAACAACAGAACCCCCTGTTACGAAACTCATCCCTCATGTAAGGTCAAACTCACTTAGTAATGGGAAATCTGTTTCCCCCAACCCACTTTTATGCTTAATATCCTAGAAGGGCATATTACTCTGAGCGTATATGGACAAGTTTTATCATTTCCTTACTCTAGCTAGCATCGGCCTATATTGGTTGTTGGTCGCTGGTATTACTATCCGAGTCGTTTTAAAGCGACGCGCTGTCAGCGTGTCTTTAGCTTGGCTCATGATCATTTATATTCTTCCGGTCCTTGGCGTCGCATGTTATTTCCTCTTTGGCGAACTAAATTTAGGTAGAAAGCGAGCTGAACGTGCAAAAAAAATGTTTGCCCCCTTCCAAAAGTGGTTCAGCCAACTGGATGATTGTAATGCCCACAAGCCAGAAACGATGGGCCGACATATCTATCGAATTGATGAGCTTTGTAACAACCGCCTTGGCCTTCCTGCACTTAGTGGTAATACCCTGTCATTACAGCATTCGCCCAATGAGATCTTGCATTCCATCATTGAAGATATCGAAAACGCCCAAACAAGCATTCGCATGGTGTTCTACATTTGGCACCCTGGTGGTTTGGCCGACTCTGTGGCTTCAGCACTAATACAAGCCGCAAAACGAGGTGTCGATGTTAAGCTCCTGCTTGATTCTGCTGGCAGCCCACGCTTCTTTAGAAGTCACTGGTGTAAAATGATGCAAGATGCAGGGATTGAGGTTGTCCAAGCGCTAGAAGTAAAAATGTGGCGTATTTTCCTGCATCGTCTCGATCTTCGTCAGCACCGTAAAATCATCGTGATTGATGATAAGATTGCTTACACTGGCTCAATGAACCTTGTCGACCCCGCTTACTTTAAACAAAATAGCGGCGTAGGCCATTGGGTTGATATTATGGTTCGTATCACTGGGCCAACTGTCAACGTTTTAAGCGCAATCCACTGTTGGGATTGGGAAGTCGAAACTGGCGAACGTCATCTACCTAAGCTGCCAGAGTGCAAAATAGATGAGCGAGAATTCCAGCACCCAATTCAGGTCGTCCCCTCTGGACCAGGGATGCCAGAATACCTTATCTACCAAGTCCTCACGCTTGCTATTAACCAAGCCAATCGCTCCGTCAGAATCACCACACCGTATTTCGTCCCAAGTACTGATTTGCTGGAGACTTTAAAGATGACAGCGCAGCGCGGGATCGATGTGGAGTTAATTATTCCGCACAAAAATGACTCCATGATGGTGCAATGGGCTTCACGCGCCTTTTACAGTGAATTACTGAGCGCGGGGGTGAAAATTTATGAATTCTACGGCGGCCTACTTCACTCTAAATCAGTCGTGATTGATGAACAATTCTGTTTGGTTGGTACCGTTAACATGGATATGCGTAGTTTATGGTTGAACTTTGAAGTGACATTGGCAGTGGATGATGAAGAGTTCACTAAGCAGATGTCATGGCTACAGGATAACTACATCAAACAATCTCATTCCATTGTGCAAAAAGATTGGGAAAAGAGAAGTCTACTTTCTCGATTCTTAGAGCGGGTTTTCTACCTTTTCAACCCGCTGTTATAAAGTCTCTGTATCCAACCTTTTGAGCTGAAGACAAATCCCACACCGATCTCGTTTGTGTGGGATTTTTCTATCTTCTCTGGTGTGCCTACACCTAAATATCATCAAGGTGCTTAATTCATTGCCGAGTTGTGTAAACCATAATCTTCGAGGCTCTATGGCTATATACGACTTTTCCCTTGCAAACGAACGATGGTCCATGTTTTAAATAAAGAAATCGTTTCATTTAGATAGGGAATCTTTATGTCAGAAGGAAAAAAAACCAAACTCATTACCGCTGGCCGCAATAAAAAGTGGACTAACGGTGTTGTAAACCCCCCAGTTCAGCGCGCTTCAACGGTTGTATTCAATACCGTCGCAGAGAAAAACCAGGCAACGATCAACCGTACAAATAAAACCTTATTCTACGGACGCCGAGGCACGAACACGCACTTTGCTTTTCAGGATGCGATGGTCGAGATCGAAGGGGGAGCAGGATGTGCTCTCTACCCATGTGGAACCGCGGCGATTTCCAACACCATTCTGTCTTTTGTCGAAACAGGCGATCACATTCTAATGGTGGATACGTGTTACGAACCGACGCGTGAATTTTGCAATACCATTATGAAGAAAATGGGCATTGAAACCACATACTACGACCCGATGATTGGTGAAGGTATCCGCGATTTAATTCAGCCAAACACCAAAGTGCTTTTCCTTGAGTCTCCGGGCTCAGTCACAATGGAAGTGCAGGATGTACCAACGCTGGCTCGTATTGCTCATGAACATGATATTATCGTGATGTTAGATAATACATGGGGAGCGGGTGTGAACTTCTCACCATTTGCACACGGTGTCGACATCTCTATTCAAGCAGCAACGAAATACATTGTTGGTCACTCTGATGTCATGTTGGGTACTGCCGTCGCATCAGAGAAGTATTGGGACCAATTGCGTGAACAAAGTTACTTGATGGGTCAGTGCGTCTCTCCTGACGACGCTTACTTAGGCCTACGTGGTATCCGAACGTTGGATGTCCGCCTCCGCCAACATGCCGAAAGTAGCTTGAAAGTGGCGAAATGGTTAGCCGCTCGCCCAGAAGTCGATCATGTTCGTCATCCTGCTTTAGAAACCTGTCCTGGCCACGAGTTTTTCACACGTGACTTTACTGGCGGTAACGGTTTGTTTTCATTCATTCTCAAAACGTCCTGTCCAAAAGCCACCACGGCCCTGCTTGATGGCATGAAACACTTTAGTATGGGTTACTCTTGGGGAGGCTTTGAGAGTCTAATTCTTGCTAATGAGCCTAAGAGCTTTAATAGCTTGCGTACCGTCGCACACCCGCACTTTGAAGGGACACTTATACGGATTCATATCGGCCTAGAAGATGTGGATGATTTGATTTCTGACCTAGAGGCTGGATTTGCACGATACAATGCGCTAGTTCTTGAAAAAGAAGCCTCAATGTAATCATTCATTGAATCGCCCTGCCGTGCAGGGCTTTTTTATCATTAATGTGCATTCTCTGTAATAACGTGCTCGTTACCAAATGCTATTGGTTTTGTTTCTTCGGGCACCCAACTAGATGGTCATCAACCATACCAACCGCCTGCATAAAAGCGTAGCAAATGGTCTCACCGACAAACTTAAAGCCTTTCTTTTTCAAGAATTTGCTCATGGCTCTAGATTGCTCGGTTGAGGCTGGCACCTCATTCATATCTTGCCAATGGTTTACGATTGTTTGGCCATCAACAAACTGCCATAAAGCTTCGGATAAACTGCCATATTCTGCTATTAACTCTTTTGCGGCCTTCGCGTTAGCGAATACGGAGTTAATTTTCCCACGATGTTTAACTACATCAAAGTTTTCAACGATGAATTCAGTTCGTTCCTCATCACGGTGAACTAACACATCCAAATCATAATGCTCAAATGCTTCGCGATAGCCTGTCCGTTTCTTCAAAATGGTAAGCCAACTAAGGCCAGCTTGTGCCCCCTCAAGCGTAATGAATTCAAATAATACTTTATCGTCATACACAGGCACTCCCCATTCAGCATCATGGTATTCTCGCTCTAAAGGGTGATTCATCGCCCAAGCGCAGGTTTTGTGCTCTGTCATCATTACTTGTCCTTATAAAAACGCCTCTAGCCCACCAGCTAGAGGCGCTCAAAATTTGCATTATGGTTACTGTGGCACTGCCACTTTGTGGAATAGACGATACAACACTGGCACGACAATAAGTGTCAGAACAGTCGCAAAACCCAAACCAAACATAATTGTTACTGCCATTGGCTTGAAGAAGATATCCGGTAGCAACGGAATCATCCCTAGAATGGTGGTGATTGCCGCCATACATACTGGCCGCACACGACTCACAGCCGCATCAACTACCGCATCATAGGCTTCTTTACCTGATTTCATTTCAATCTCTATTTGATCGAGCAACACGATACCATTTTTCAGTACCATGCCCGATAAGCTCAAGAAGCCCAGAAGCGCCATAAAACCAAATGGCGTATCTAAAACCAACAAGCCCGTCGTTACCCCTATCAGTGCCAAAGGCACCGTTAACCAAACGATTAGCGGCTCTTTGATAGAATTAAACAAGAACACCGTGACCAAGAACATGAACAAATAGCCCATCGGCATGGTGGTAAACAGCGACTCTTGGGCGTCTCCAGAAGACTCGTATTCACCGCCCCACTCCAATGAATAGCCTGGTGGCATTTCGATGGCTTCTATTTGTGGTTGTAAGCGTTTTTGCAGTGTTGACGCGGTTTCTTCACTGAGAATATCTGGATCAGCCATGACCGTCAGCATACGCTTACGGTTTTTACGCACGATGATTGGATCTTCCCAGCGCATATCGTATCCCATTGTCACCTGTTGCAATGGGATAAACTCGCTCTGTGCTGGACTCCATATTTTCATTCCCTCGATATTACGAATATCAATACGCTCATCTTCTGGTAATCGAGCCACGATTGGCATCAAGGTTGTACCATCGCGATAAATACCAATCGTCTTGCCAGAAAAAGACATGGATAAGAAATCATCCACATCCGACTTCGTAATTCCATAACGACGCGCTTGGCTTTCATTAAACTGAGGCTCAAGGACTTGAGTACGTTCACGCCAGTCATGCCTGATGTTCGTTGCCTCCGGATCGGCGTACATGATGTCCATGATCTTAGCCGCGATAGTACGAAGAACCGTTGGATCAGAACCAATCACTCTCGCTTCAATTTTTGCGCCGCCACCAGGGCCTAATTCAATCTGCTTCAATTTGTAGTTAATTTCTGGGTAATTGGCTGTTAAGTGTTGTCGGAAATTCACCATTAACGGAGCCAACGCCTCGTAATTGTCCATGCGAGCAGTTATTTCACCGTATGAAGCATAACTTTTTTCAGGCGCATACGTTAACATAAAACGCTGTAAGCCTTTGCCTGCCGTTGTGGTGATGTGGTCAACATGTTCTTGCTTTGCCAACCAGCTATCCAATTCTTTCAACGTCGCGTTGGTAGCTCGAATATCAGAACCTTCTGGCAACCATACGTCTAATTGGAAGATCGGGGTCGTTGATGATGGAAAGAATGCTTGTTTCACAAAAGTGAACCCATAAACACTCACAGCAAGCCCGGCAACTAACACGACAACGGTGAACCAAGCTCGGCGCATGCAAAATTCGAGGAACTTTTTGTATAAGACAAAAACAACCCCATTGTAAGGGTCATTCTCCTCCCCTTCTCCTTGTTTAATTTTCTGACCTTTAAAGAAAATATCAGCGAAAAATGGTGTCAATGAGATCGCTGTAAACCAACTGAGCATCAAGGAAATAAGCAATACTGTAAACAGGGTGCCACAATATTCACCCGTCGAATCTTCAGATAGGCCTATTGGGGCAAATGCGGTTACCGCAATGACAGTTGCCCCAAGCAAAGGCCATTTAGTCTGGGTAACAATATCGGTGGCGGCTTGTAATCGAGTTCGCCCTTTTTGCGTGCCAATTAATATGCCTTCAACGACTACGATGGCGTTATCCACCAGCATCCCCAGCGCGATGACTAACGCACCTAAAGAGATACGTTGTAGATCAATCGCCAAGTATTTCATGAAGATAAACGTTCCCAGCACCGTCAGTAGCAAGATAAGGCCAATCAAAAGCCCAGAACGTAACCCCATGAAAAACAACAGAACGATAATAACGATCCCAACCGCTTGAGCGAGGCTAATGACGAAGCCACTGACCGATTTATCTACTTCTTTGGGTTGACTATAAATTTCCGATATTTCGATCCCTATCGGTTGCTGATATTTCAGCTCTGCTAGTCGATGATCAAACGCTTTTCCAACTTCAACAACGTTAACGCCTTCCGCAAAAGAAATACCAACATTGAGAGCTAAACTGCCATTAAAGTTGATGATATTACTCGGAACTTCGACATAACCGCGTTTTATTTCCGCCACATCCTTTAAGAAGATCAATCCCTGCGCGCCGGACTCGGTGATCAACAAATCACCCAGTTCATCAACGCTTTGAAACTCGCCCGTTGGCTGGATCCTGATATATTCATCACCGATTCTGATCGCCCCCGCATCAGAGACCACGTTTTGCGTCGAAAGAAGATTGAACACTGTATTTGGTGACAAGCCAATACTGCTCAGTTTCTTCATCGAAACTTCAATGAATACTTGCTCTTGTTGCTGACCAGAAACCGAAACTTTACTCACACCATTAACAAGTTCGAGCTCTCGACGTAAGTAGTCGACATAATCAAGCAACTCCTTATAGCTATAACCGTCACCAGTCACGGCCAGTAAAATGCCGTAAACATCACCAAAATCATCAATGACTTGGGGCTCATTTACGCCTGGCGGTAAGGTCCCTTTGAGATCATTCACTTTTCGGCGCAACTCATCCCAAATTTGCGGAAGATCATCTGGGCCATAATTGTTCTTCATTGTTACGGTGATTTGCGACAAGCCTCGGCTGGAGATCGAATTCACTTCATCGACGTACGTCAGTTGCTGAACCGCTTTTTCTATTGGATAGGTAACCTCTTCCTCTACTTGTTGAGGTGCTGCCCCTGGGTATGACGTCACAACCATTGCATCTTTGATAGTAAATGCTGGGTCTTCAAGACGCCCCAAACCAAAGAATGCGGCAACACCACCAATTAAAAAGATCAGCGCCACCATCCAACTGATCACTCGGTTTCGGATAAAGTACGCTGCAACGCCCGTTACGTCATCATCACTTTGAGGCGCAGTCTTATTTAGCTCACTCATAGACCGGCCTCCTGTTTAGTCGATTCTTTTATCACTTCCACTTTCATGCCATCTCTTAGTCTAGAAATACCCGCAACAACTACTTCGTCATTAAGTTCTAGCCCCTCAAGGACCTGAATCGATGTTTTGGAGGCCTTGCCCGTACGAACCTGTTTGCGAGATATCGTCCTATCCTCATTCAGCACCCACACAAATTTATTATCGCGACCAAGCCCATCGCCGTCTGCATTAAAAATCGCTTCGATCGGGACGTTAATTCCAACGTCTAATTCGAGGCCGATGTTCTTGTCTTTTGATGTCACTTCCACGGCCATCCCATCTAGAATGTATTCTTGCTCCGGCATAGGCAGCGAAAGTGTGACGGTGAACGTTCCTGTGGCTGGCTCTGGTTCGGTAGTGAACTCTTTAACGGTAGCATTGTATTCATTACCACTTGGCACACGCACAACCGCGTTAATCGATGTAAGTCGATCTTCCATCGGCGGCTGCTTCACATACAGTCGGTCAGCAAGTTGGATGAGGACTTCAACTCGCTCTAAGCTGTGGATATTCACAATGTATTGGCCGACCTGTACGTTCTCAAATTGATCGATATTCACTCGGGAAATTACTCCATCGACAGGGGCTTTTAATGTGGTAAACGATAAACGAAGCTTGGCCAAATCCAGCTCAGCCAAGGCGATTTGTCGCTGCGCTGCAATCTCATCAAACTGTGACTTGGCTAATAGACCTTTATCGACAAGAGGGCGAGAACGACGATATTGGCTGTCCACAACCGAAAACCGTGCGGTAGCATTATCAACCACCAACTTATAGTCCGTTGGATCTAAAGTCGCGATAACGTCACCTTTGCTCACCTTGTCTCCTTCTCTAACCATGACGCGGCTGACTTCTCCGGCGACTCTAAAACTTAAGTGAGAGCGATCAGCAGCATTCGCTACCGCAGGAAAATACAGGTTATCGTCGACTTTACTTCCTTCTAATGAAGCAATTCTGACTCGTGGTGTTTCTACCTCTTTATCTGGCGCTTTTTCTCCACAGCCAACAAGCAACAATGCAAAGCAGAGACACAGGGAACTTCTGATTCCTTTCATACTATAATCCTCGCTCCTTGACCCACGCTCTTACTTTAATGCCAGGTTCAATGACATCCACTCCAGAAATGATGATCTGGTCACCATCATTCAGCCCTTGTAGTATCTGACGTTTGTCATTCACCTCAATCGCCGCTTTTGCAACAATGCCCTGTTCATCCACTCGCCAAACATAGGTTTTGCCATTCTCTCGCAGTAGTGCGGAATCCGGAACTTTCGTCACGTCAGCGTTTTGGGAAAGAAGGTAAGCATTGCCAGACATGCCCGGGAGGATGCCTAAGTCCGATGATCGTGCCATGACCATGGTTATTTTATAACTGCCCGTTTTAGGATCGGCTTCTGTATCTATTTCTTGGAAAGTCAAATCAAAAGATTGTTCAGGAAAGGCATCAAACACCATTCTGGCTGACACATCGCTACCTTTTGTGTAACGGTTTAATAAGTAATCGGGGATGTAAAATATCACCTTCATCACTTGATTGGACTGAATATTCATCACCCCTTCTTTCGCGGTAACATATTCATGATTTTCTGCTGGTACATAAGAAATGGTTCCGTCATACGGAGCGATGAGCTTGGTGTATCTCAAATTTGCTTTTGCTTGGTCCCACTGAGCTTTGGCTGAATTATGATTGGCTTTTGCTTCATCAAAATCTTGTTCTGAGACTACCTGATCTTTGCGCAGTTTTTTATAGCGTTTGTACTGCACATCGGCGAGGGCAAAGTTAGCTCTGGCTTGTTGTTCAAGAAGGGAATATTCATCTGGGTTTAGTGAGGCTAAAACATGGCCTTTGTTAACTACTTGACCTTCATTCACCTCAATGGTTTGAAGCAAACCGGGCACACGAAATGTTAATACAGCTTTGTCACCAGCATCTGTTGTGGCAGGAAAATAACGTTCAAAATGGGCGTTGCCAACAGAAACAGTAAAAAGTTTAGCGGGACGAGATTCTGGCTCAGGGACGGGAGGAAGCTCTTTACCACAACCCGACAAAACAGCCGTAACAGCTATCGGAATAAGCATTTTTCTCATTATATTCATCCACAAGATTAGGGAGGTTACTTTTAAAGTAGATGAACAGTGGGTTAGCTGCCAGATTATAACTAGTTAATAATGCTCTAAATTAGTGATTTGTGATAAGAAAGCAGGCGTGACGCCTGCTTTGTATTTGTTGTTCTTTCGCGTGGTGTATTTAGAGCTTACTGAACTCTCGGTTTACCCTAAAGGTATCGGAAGTCACGTACGCTTCCATATTACGAATTTTACTATCCAGACGCTCAAAATCACGCTCTAGAACATTGAGTAATTGGTCAGGACTTTGGCCTTTTTGCCATGGTTTGCTTTTAAGCGTGTGCTCTTGCTGCGCCTTTATATTCGCGGAGTAAGTTATTGGCTGCTTTTCTAACATAAACGCCATCGCAACGTACGCAAGTAAGATTAAAAACGTCCCACCGAGAAGCGCTGCGGAAATAACAACAATACGAATCAACCAAACTTCCGTACCAAAGTAGTTTGCAATCCCGGCACAAACACCTGAGATTTTCCCATTTACAGGGTCACGGTACAGTTCTCGTTTATTCATATTTACGTCTCCACGTCGGCGATTCTGCGTCTAAGATGCGCTCCAGTGTATCAACTCGAGACTGCATCGCTTCCGCTTTTTCAGACAGTACCTGAAGACGCTCTAAATCTTGGCTCGACAGAGCACTATCTGTTTTGCGCTTACTGCGATAGTGTAAAAAGAGCCATAGTGGAGCGACAAAGATTAAAAAGACAATCAATGGTCCAGCTATAAAAAATGTCGACATAAATGGCTCCTTTCTTATTTATCTTGTGATGACATCTGTTCTTTCAGTTTTGCCAATTCTTTTTCAATTTCATCTTGCGCTTGCAACTCTACAAACTCCTGATCTAGCGACTTAGCATTACCCGTTTGAGCGTATAGATCGGCTTCCGCTTCCATTTCATCCACTTTACGAGAGTATTGTTCAAACTTTGCCATCGCTTCGTGAGTTCGGCTAGTGTGTAGATGCTTCTGTACATCACGACGGTTAGATGCCGTTTGGTTGCGAATCGCCAGAGATTGCTGTTTGGCACGCGTTTCAGCAATTTTACTTTCTAGCTTACCAATTTCGCCAGTGAGCTTGTCAATCGTTTCTTCCACCAGAGTCTGCTCAGTGTGAAGACCTTTAATCACTTGCTCGAGCTTTTGCTTTTCGATAAGCGCCGCACGTGCGAGATCTTCACGTTGCTTCACTAACGCAAGGCTTGCTTTTTGGTTCCACTCACCAATTTGTTCTTCTAACGTGTCAACTTTACGAGCTAACTCTTTTTTGTCTGCAATCGCTTTCGCCGAGTTAGTACGCACTTCAACAAGTGTGTCTTCCATCTCTTGAATGATAAGACGGATCATTTTTTCAGGATCTTCCGCCTTGTCCAGCAATGCACTGATGTTTGAGTTAACTATGTCTGCAAAACGAGAAAAAATACCCATAACGGAACTCCTATTTTCCAATTAAAACTCGACAAGGTGGTGCTTTACCTTGTGCCGCAATGAATAGATTACAAGTAGCATGCCAAAACTTATTTCCATTAATAATCATGACATTATGCGCATCATTGTCGTTATACAGCATTGTGCTATGATATTTTTAACCAACTGTTGGTGAAATTGACCAATACCATACGAATTAATGCCCACGCAGAAAAATAAGAAGGACTTTATGAAGCAAAACCTGATTGGTGAGTCACCCGTTTTTCTCGCTGTACTCGATAAAGTATCACAACTTGCGCCTATTGAACGCCCCGTCCTCATTATGGGTGAGCGAGGCACAGGTAAAGAACTCATCGCCCAGCGTTTGCACTACTTATCAAAACGCTGGGATAAACCACTCCTATCGTTAAACTGTGCGACACTAAGTGAGGGACTGATTGATTCTGAGTTATTCGGTCATGAGTCTGGCTCCTTCACCGGCTCAAAAGGCAAGCATAAAGGCCGCTTTGAACGTGCAGAAGGAGGCACTTTATTTCTTGATGAACTGGCCACAGCACCACTTTTAGTTCAAGAAAAACTACTACGCGTCATTGAATACGGTGAATATGAACGTGTCGGGGGTCATACCGCTTTAAATGCGGATGTGCGCCTAGTCTGTGCAACAAACACAGACTTACCTCTACTGGCTGAACAAGGCGAGTTTCGGGCTGACTTGCTCGACAGGTTAGCGTTTGATGTGATCATATTACCGCCGCTTCGTGAACGTAAAGAGGATATTCTGTCACTAGCTGAACATTATGCGATGAAGATGTGTCGCGAGCTTCAACTTGCGTATTTTGTCGGTTTTACCGCAAATGCACAGCAATCGCTTCTGGAGTATTCATGGCCGGGAAACATCCGTGAACTAAAAAACGTGATTGAACGTGCCGTCTATCGGCATGGTCTTAATGCAGCCCCAATTAATAAGCTCGTTTTCAACCCGTTTGAAACAGCATGGAGCAATGCGCTGGGGCACGCACCTAACCAAGATACTCCTCAAAAAGATGCAGTAACCAATAACACTCTTCATTTCCCATTGGATTATAAACAATGGCAACAAGAACAAGACATTAATCTGCTCAATCAAGCATTAGAAGAGGCCAAATTCAATCAGCGTCAAGCGGCGGAATTATTGGGGTTGAGCTATCACCAACTGCGAGGGATGGTGAGAAAGTACGGGCTCGTCGGACAAAGTTGATGAAATAAAGTGAACTAAGCAATAGTACTCGTCTATCCTCACGTGACAGTACACGAACGCGAACCTAGAGCTGCAGTGGTAATTATGCGGTACTTTGATCTAACACCCTGCAAGCAAAAGATTTTGTGTTTGGAGCGAGTTCACAAAGGTGTTAAATTAACGAGATCATTTTCGCTTGTGAGTTCTAGGTGAGTAAAATCAGATGAAACAAGCAAGATCCAATGAACAGCTCATATTATGAATGCTTTTATAAGATTATCGCTGAGCCTTATCGGGGTTAGCTTACTAACGGCTTGTGGTGATAAAATCGACCACAATGAGATTCGCAAGGCTGGCTTTGTGTTTTGTGGGCAAGGTAAACCAACCACGTTCAACCCCCAGCTTATTGACAGCGGTATTACCGCAGAAGCGCTGAGTCCGCAGCTGTATGATACCCTGCTTACCCTCGATCCAAAATCACATCAACCTGTGGCGAATATTGTAGAAAACTGGTCTGTGAACCAAGCTGGGACTGAGTATACGTTTACCCTTAAACAGGGTGTTCAATTCCAAACGACACCGTGGTTTACGCCTTCTCGAGCACTGAACTCAAAAGATGTGGTATTTAGCTTTAAACGAATCATTGATGTAGACCATCCTTTTCATCAAGTAGGCGGTGGTTTTTATCCATGGTTTGCCGGTTTAGACTTTCAAAGCCTGCTAAAAGACGTTATCGCCATCGATGAGCACACCGTAGCATTCAAATTATCTCAGCCTAACTTTTCTTTCTTAGCCAATATTGCCACTAGCCATGCGGTGATCCTATCCGCGGAGTACGGGCAGCAACTGGCAGCCAAAGACCATAAAGAACGGATCGATCAATTCCCTATCGGTACAGGGCCATTTCAATTAAAAGAATATCAGTTGAATGACTTAATTCGCTTGGAGCGACACCCGAAATACTGGAACTCTCCCGCGAACATGGAGCAAGTGGTATTTGATATCTCGCACCGAGGAACAGGTACGCTAGCCAAGCTACTGAGAAATGAATGTGATGTGCTCTCTTCTCCTATTTCTAGCCAAATTCCGGTGATTAAGGAAAAGGAGAATCTGAAACTCACGGCTACACCAGCTAATAATGTGTCGTTCATTGCGATTAATACCGAAACATCTGCCCTCAACGATGCTCGCGTCCGACAAGCTCTCAATTTAGCGATTAATCGTCAGAATATTTTGGATTCCGTTTACTACGGAACGGGCTCTCAAGCTTATACCCTGCTTCCACCTAATTCTTGGGCATATCAAAAGGACAGCGTCAAAATTCGCTACGATCGCAACTACGCATTAGCGCTACTTCGCGATGCTGGCTATGAAGATGGGCTCGAAATCACAATGTGGGTGCCATTAGAGCCTCGAGCTTTCAACCCAAGTCCACGTAAAACCGCTGAGCTTATCCAAGCGAACTTTGCTGATATCGGAGTTGAGCTAACACTCTTAAATGACGACCGGTTTGAACGTGTCGACTTAGAGAACATCAACGATATTGATTTACTGTTGACGGGTTGGATTGGCGATACTGGTGATCCTGACAACTTTTTCCGTCCGTTATTGTCGTGTGAGTCAAACAAAGTCGGTCTGAACGTCTCCATGTGGTGTAACGATGATTTTGATTTCTTGCTCGATTTGGCGCTAGAAACGCAGGAACCACGCTATCGTTTGAATCTGTATCGCCAAGCGCAAAATATTTTGAATCAGGAGTTTCCGGTGATCCCATTGGCACATGGTGTGCAATTCCGTGTTCATGACAAGTCACTGACAGGCTTCAAATCAAGCCCTTTCAATGCCCAACCTTTTGATAGAGTTGAGAGAATCCACTGATGTTTTGGTATACCGTTCGACGTTTTAACCTCTTTATCATCACTTTGATGATCCTCACCTTAGTGGGTTTTTCTCTGCTGCGTCTTGACCCATTGTCGCATTGGGCAAAGGTGGACTTTTGGTCAGGTTGGCAAAGTTATTTGATCAACCTTTCGCAACTTGATTTTGGCTTAAGTAAAAATGGCAACGCGATCTACGACGAGTTAGCCATGGTTTTCCCGGCGACATTAGAGCTGTGCTTTTTCGCCTTTTTGGTGGCACTTTTGATTGGTATTCCACTAGGAACCATTGCAGGGATGAAGCAAGGTAAATGGCTCGATACCAGCATCTCGTTTATATCCATGTTTGGGTATTCCGCGCCAATCTTTTGGGTCGCCCTCTTGCTGATCATGGTCTTTTCACTGGAGTATCAAGTTTTTCCTGTCTCTGGACGATATGACTTACTGTACCAAATTGATCACGTGACAGGTTTTGCAATTATCGATGCCTTTATGGCAAAAGGTGAATATCGTGCGCATGCGTTGCAAAGTGTGATTGAACATATGGTGTTACCATGTTTAGTGTTGGCACTTGCGCCTACCACACAAGTGGTGAGTCTAATGCGTTCCTCCGTTGCGGATGTAATGAGCCAAAACTACATTCGCGCAGCAAAAATTAAAGGTCTCTCTCAACGAGAGATTGTGTCTCAACACGTGTTACGCAATGCGATTCCGCCAATCATTCCAAAAGTCGGAATACAGCTATCCAGCATGATCACCTTAGCGACCATTACTGAATCAATCTTTAACTGGCCAGGCATTGGTCGTTGGTTGTTGGATGCATTAGCAAACCAAGATTATGCCTCCATACAGGCCGGAGTGATGGTACTCGCAACGCTGGTGCTAACCGCGAATATTCTATCGGATCTCATTGGCGCGATGATAAACCCTCTAGTGAGAAAGGAATGGTATGCTAACAAATAACGTTTATCAGGAAGAAAGCATTCCTACTCAATTTGAGCGATTCTGGCGAAGCTACCGTGCAAACGGATTAGCCATGTTCGGCCTGTGGTGCCTTGCTTTCATCGTATTGATCACCATTCTTGGCCCACTGCTTGCCCCCTTTGACGCACAAGCACAATCAGGCGAATTGCTTGTTCCTCCATCTTGGGCTCCTACTGGTACGGTCGAATACTTTCTAGGGACTGATGATCTAGGTCGTGATATTCTTTCACGCTTAATTATAGGGTCTCAGCTAACGTTCGGCGCTGCGGTAGCCATCACCGCAATCGCTGCCGTGATCGGTTGCTTCATTGGGGTTCTGGCAGGTATGACGAAAGGCCTACTTTCGAGTACTTTAAATCACCTCCTTGATACCGTTATGTCAATTCCATCGCTTTTGTTAGCCATCATATTCGTGGCGTTTCTTGGATTTGGTGAATTTAATATTTTGCTCGCGATCTGTCTGGCATTGATTCCGCGTTTTATTCGCTCGGTCTACATTGCTGTACACACCGAGGTTGAAAAAGACTACATTATGGCCGCTCGTCTTGATGGTGCCGATAATTTCTACCTGCTCAGAAGCTCGATTCTACCGAATATTTTGACCGTCGTTGCCGCTGAAGTCACGCTGGCACTTTCGGCAGCTATTTTAGATATTACGGCCCTTGGTTTTCTGGGTTTAGGCGCGCAAGCTCCAAGTACCGAGTGGGGGGCGATATTGGGTGACTCTGTAGAGCTCATTTATATTGCACCTTGGACGGTTACTCTACCCGGCCTAACCATTATGTTTACGGTTATTACCCTAAACTTAGTCGGTGAAGGTGTACGCCAAGCACTGAATGCGGGGATCGAATAATGCCGTTATTAGATATTCGACATTTGACCATTGAGATTGAAACCCCTCAAGGAATGGTAAAAGCCGTTGACCGAATGAGCCTGACCTTAAATGAAGGCGAAATTCGTGGCCTTGTCGGTGAGTCTGGCTCAGGGAAAAGCTTGGTTGCGAAAGCCATTGTCGGGGTGAGTAAAGACAACTGGCGAATCACCGCAGACAGAATGCGTTTGGGTAACATCGACTTATTGCAGCTCACCCCCAAGGAACGACGACGTGTCATTGCCCGTGATATCGCCATGATTTTCCAGGAACCGTCGACCTGCTTAGACCCTTCTGAAGAGGTTGGACGACAATTGATCGAGTCCATTCCATCTCGCTCCTTTAACGGGAAATGGTGGGAACGAATTAAGTGGCGTAAAAAACAGGCCATAGCGCTCCTTCATAAAGTTGGCATCAAAGATCACAAACGCTTGATGCGCAGCTACCCGTACGAATTGACAGATGGAGAGTGTCAAAAAGTCATGATTGCGATGGCCATTGCGACCAAGCCTAAATTGCTGATCGCCGATGAACCGACCAATGACCTCGACCCTATTACCCAATCACAAATTCTGCGTTTGTTGAGCCGCATGAACCAGCTCAACAACACCACAATTTTGCTTATCGGCCACGACTTAGCCACCATTACACAGTGGGCAGGCCGGATTACAGTGATGTACTGTGGTCAGTCGGTGGAATCTGCTGATACCAGTAAAATTATAGCCGCACCGAAACACCCTTATACCGATGCTTTACTTAAAGCAATGCCAGATTTTAATGATTGGGTGCCACATAAGCAGAAGTTGCAATCCCTGCCGGGATCAATTCCTCCGTTGCAGCATTTACCGATTGGCTGTCGATTAGGTCCGCGTTGCCCCTATGCTCAAAAACAATGTGTTGAAATTCCACACACTAGACGTATAAAAAATCATAAGTTTAACTGCCACTTTCCATTGAACACGGAGAAGAAGTCATGAGCGCGTTACTTGAAGTCGATAACTTATCGAAACAGTTTGTCACGCGTTCTCGGCTATTTAGACGTCAAGTTTATGAAGCAGTAAAACCCGTGAGCTTCACCCTAGAGCCAGGGCAAACCATTGGCTTTATTGGGCAGAACGGGTCGGGAAAGTCAACGCTTGCTCGTATGCTTGCCGGAGTCGTTGAACCAACTTCCGGCGAAATCAGAGTTAACGGCGAGCGGTTAGAGCACAAAGACTACGCCACGCGCTGTAAGCTGATTCGCATGATTTTCCAAGATCCGAACACCTCTCTGAACCCACGACTCCAAATTGGTCGCATTTTGGAAGGGCCGTTAAAACGGAATACGAATATGCCGCCTGATGCGCGTATGCAGCGGGTAAAAAACACGTTACTCCGCGTCGGACTGCTACCAGAACACGCATACTTCTATCCGCAGATGCTCGCTGCAGGTCAAAAGCAGCGAGTCTGTTTGGCTCGCGCATTGATCCTTCAACCATCCATTATTGTTGCAGATGAAGCGTTAAACGGTTTGGACATGGCAATGCGCTCACAGATCATTAACCTGTTCCTAGAGCTGCAAGAAGAGATGGGATTGTCGTTTGTGTACGTATCACAACATATTGGTATCGTAAAACACATCACCGACAAAGTCATCGTGATGCATGAAGGTAAAGTAGTTGAGTTCGGTGAAACCAATCAAGTGCTCACCACCCCTGAACATCCGATTACGCAACGATTGGTAGAGAGTCACTTCCATAAAGCGCCCAACCGTTAAATTCAACGACTTAGAAAACAAAAGCCTGCTTGATGAAAGCAGGCTTTTTTAGTTCTTGAACCCCTCAACTGACCAAGTATAAGGCAATGGGCTTAATAAGCGTCGATTTGATATTAGCGGCGGTTTGCCTGTTGACGCAGTTCAAAGTCAAACTCGTCCGGAAACAGCACCACACCTTCTTCATTCTGGTTTGGAAATACCACTACGGATAGCTCGTCGTCTTCCAATCCTGATGTCCAACGATTGTGCCATTTGTTGAGCGAGATCGCTTCTGGTTCACAATTTTCCCACTCACCATTCGCCCATTGCTGAGCAAACTCTTCATTTGGCCACACAGGTACACAATCGTCGTCTTCTGTATTCAACATCACACAACCATGTTCATCTTTCAGAATCCACACCTTGCGATTGACTACGATCTCTTTTACACAGTATTTCAATCGCTGCTCTTCATTGTAGCGATTGATGGTATCCATCTGCTTTTGGGTTAGTTGTTCAGACATGTTCGTCTCCACTTTCCTAGAAAAATGCCCACCTCTTGGGTGGGCATTTAAAGTATATGCTCGTAATTATGTGTTTACACTAGCTCCGTTTGAAGCCAAGGCCAGCCTTGTTTCTTACGGCTTAGTGTATTTTCCATCATCAGCACGCCATCTTTTTCGTGCTTAACAAGCTTCTCTGCCCACTCACCTTTGTATAGAAGACGAGTTTGAGCAGTCGTGATGTCAGTTAGCATAACAGCGGCAAACGCTAGGTTGTCTTTTGCACAACGCGCTTCTAAATCTGCTTCTAGTGCTTCAATCATGCCGTCAACCTGCTCTAGCGTTGCAAGTTCAACCTGACCAACCACCACGTCACGACCATTAAATGGGTAACCTTTTAAGTCTTTTTCTACTAGCTCAGCAGCAGATAAGCCTTCAATATTAGTCTTCGCAATTAGAAGATCTTTTGTAAAGGCGTCGACGTCAGCAACGTCTGCGATTTCCGCTAGCTCTGCTACTGCATCTTTATCTTTTTGAGTACAAGTTGGAGAGGCGAAGCCCACCGTATCAGAAAGGATAGCTGACATCATTAGCTTAGCGATTTGAGGAGTGATCACGTGACCTTCAATCTTGAACATGTTGAATAGAACCGTGTTAGTACAACCAACAGGCCAAATCCATGCTTCCATTGGGTTAACTGTCATCACGTCACCTAGGCGGTGATGGTCAACGATACCCGCGATTTCCGCTTCTGCGATGTCATCTGGTGCTTGTGCTAGATCTGAGTAATCGACCAGCCAAACGGTCTCACCTGCAACTGATGTACGAAGCTCAGGAACGTCTGCGTCAGCAACTTCTAGAATGTGCTGTGTTTCACGGTTAATTTCGCCTTGGCGAATTGGCATGGCCTCTTCGCCACGCGATTTTAGAAGTTCAGTGGCAACGAGTGCACTACAAATACTGTCGCTGTCTGGGTTCTTATGACCTACAACTAGAATCATGTTTCTTCCTATTCAAGTCAATTTGATACGCTGCCTAATACAGGAAATTAGGGCGTGTTTACTCACAAAGGCCGATACTTTACCTGATTTGAAAGAATTTGACACGAAGAAAAGTTCGGCGCACGGCGCTAAATATCCCACTTGAAACACAATAACAACCATTACTATTTTGGGTTGAGAGGCATTGGACGCTACTCGCTAGATTCCTTATAAGGGTGGCAACCAAAGCGGCCTAAATGGCGACCATCTATTCTGCTATTCCAACATTATCGTCAGAGTAATAATGCCTCTTTGCATTCTACTAGGCCGCCCCACAACAACAAAAGAGCCTACAGGGGCTTTCTCTTCGTCTTGTACTAATCTTACGCCCTTAGTTACACCGTCACTATCGCTTTGGCACTTAACCCTTCATCAACACTCACCATCAACAATTGGCAAGGCTCTTGATTTAGCTTCTCTCCGGTCCAATAATCATACCAATCCGTCGGCTGTTCGGATGTCAACGTGAATTCTATCGCCCCATCACTGGTGTAATTAAATAAACAGTGCAGATCATTATTCGTTGTCAATTTTAAAAATGCGTGATTCACACTCAACGCGGTAAACTTGGCAGACTCTTGGTTACGTTGTTGACGGAGGATGAGTTTTACCAAGGTTTTTCTCGCAAACGGAGTCATTTCGGGGAGTGGGTCTCCGGACAATAGTAATCCACCGCTTGCCAAAAGCACCGTACGGTGAAACTCGTACTCTTGTCTAGATGCAGCTTGATTCGCTAGTGAGGTGAAGGTGGCGCAATCAGGATCGATTTGCCAGAGTTTTCGATGCTGCCAGCTTCGATAAAAGGTTTCTTTCGCAATTTGTTCAAAACGACGACTATATCGTTCAACATCATCTGAAACCCGCATTGCATCCACCAGCCCTAAAGAGGGCCACATTGGCGCATTACAACCTAAAAGCCATGCGTCCCCCGCCCCTTTTGCAATCGCTTCCATGCCCAAACGATACGCTTCTACGCCAGTAATCCCAGACTGATGGCGCACACCTTTTAATGTTCCCCAATAGTTAGCATCCAGTTTGAACAACTCAATACCCCACTCTTGGCGCATGACAGAGACAATATGCGTCAGATGATCTTGCACCTCAGGGTTCGAGGTATCAAGAATATACCAAGGAGTACAACGCCAACCGCCATAAGTTACGTCTTCGGCTTTCAACAAACGACCATCTTTATGACGAACAAACCATTCAGGGTGGCGCTTGAAGACGTCAGACTCCGGTTGAGCGATAAAGGGGGCCATCCAAATTGCCGGCTTTTTGCCTTTTGCACGGATACTTTGAATGAGCTCTTTCACGCCACCAGAAAATTTATCCGATGGGGTTAACCAATCGCCCATAAACGCTTGATAGCCGTCATCCAATAATACCCACTCCAGATCTTCTAACTGATCTTTCATGCAATCAACGTTTTGCAAAATATTCTGCTCAGTAACATCCGCGTAATAAGCGTACCAAGAGCACCACCCCACAGGCGCAACTTGCGTGACGCCTTTTCGTATTGGGTGATGCTGAGTAATCATATCGCTGTATTCTTGGAACAGCTCAGAAAGAGATGGACCATTGAGCACCGCAATAGACTCTAATTGATTGTTATCCCAATCCGCTACCTGAGTAAACTCACCATCAATCGCGGCAGACAAGATCCGATGTCCATCACGGAGCACAAGGTCAAAGTAGCCAGCAAATCGGTAACAAGAAGTAAAGCCAAACAAGGTGTAACCTGCCGAACTCTCTACCACCAAATAATTGTAGTAACGCTTAAGGGCATCTTTTGGATAAATACGATAAGACGGATTGTTATCTGGACAACGGCCTATATCAACCGGGTGGCTTATCGTCCCCGCCGTTTGCGCTAACATTTGAAAGCCATCGCCAATCACGTTGGCTTCCGGCTCGTATAAAAGTGGCACTTCGAACAGGGTTTCGCGATCAGTAAAGGTTTTATTGTGTAGCCCAGCGAAGGAAAAGTGTATTTGATTATCAACAACTTCGACTTGAAGATCGTTATCATTCACTGTGACTTCAGTACGATTTGCCAATTGAATGGTCTGAACCATATAAAATCTACTCTCTTGATTTATTATTGTTTAGCTTCGTTCATTATCCTCTGCTTGTCTTACTCAATTCGTTATCAGCGTCACGAATCGGCTTCACGCAGCCGGTTCAGCGCTGTTATTGAGATGGCTACCACTGAATTTTGATAAAAAAATACCAGCTCGAAAGCTGGTATTTCATTTCTGGCTTATTGGGCGAATTAAGCCACTTCTATCGGTCCACCGAATGCAGTCACTGGCGGAACTTTACCGGTGAACTTCTCGAAGTCGACGATACACGTGTTCGCCGAGGTCGCCTGAGCAAGCTCAGAGGTGCCGATATCTAGAGTCAGTGTGTTCGGGTCACCGTAAGTACAGATAGCTCCATCTTTCTCGTTTAGAGGGCCGTACCACGCACCTTCTTCGATACGGATGACGCCACGTGGGTAGCTGTCCGTCAATACAGCGCCCGCGAGGAGTTGACCACGGCCATTAAAGACACGCACCAAATCGCCATCTTTAATGCCTTTCTCTTTCGCATCAAGCGGGTTGATGTAAACCGGTTCACGACCTTGTACCGCATAAGTTGCACGGAACTCTTCAGATTCACACATCTGAGAGTGTAAGCGCTTATCTGGGTGACAAGATTGCAACCAAAATGGATGTTTCTCTGAACCAGGGCCGCCGTGTGAACGTTCTGATTTTTCGAACCACATTGGGTGCTCTTGGCAATGTTCGTAACCGTAACGACCGATCTTACGCGACGTGATCTCGATGAAACCCGACGGAGTACCTAATGGGTTAATCTCAGGTTCGTTACGGAAGTCTGCGTGGCGAACCCAAGGCTTACCTTCACCAAAGTCTAGTACGCTCTTCTCCCAGAACTCTGCAAATTCTGGCATGTCGAACTTACCTTCGTTCGACTGCTTACAATCGCTGTATAGGCTTTCGATCCACTCCATCTCACTCATACCACGAGTGTATTCTTCGCGACGACCAAAGCGCTGAGCCAGTTCACTCATGATTTCGAAATCTGGCTTAGATTGGAACAAAGGATCGACCAGACGATGCATCGCGATCAGCCCTTTGTTCGAGTACGAGCCGTATACGTCGATGTCGTTACGTTCCCACTGAGTACACGCAGGAAGAACGATGTCTGAGAAACGACATGTTGCCGTCCAAGCAAACTCAATAGTTACAACCGTTTGCAGCTTGCGGAACGCCTTCTTCATCCGGTTACGATCTTGATGGTGATGCCATGGGTTACAACCGGAGATCACCATCATTTTGAAGTCAGGTAAATTAACTTTGCTACCGTTGTAGTTGATCTCTTTGCCAGGCTCTAGCAGGCAGTCAATCCAGCGTGCCACCGGAATGGTACGACTGTAACCGTTAAAGTCATTGTTGTCCCATTTTGGCTTCATACCTTGGTCAAGGTTACGCGGGAAACCACCAGGGCCGGCGAAACCGGTTGAAGGTACGCCGATACTTGAGTAATGGTGACCGTAAGAGATACCGCCACCAGGAAGACCGATTTGACCAATCATTGCTGCAACAACGGCTGCTGCCCAGTAAGGTTGTTCACCATGCTCTTGACGCTGGATACACCAACCCATCAGAATCTGAGTACGACCATTTACGAGCATGCGAGCAAATTCACGAATCTTGTCCGCTTTCACTCCGCAAATGGCTTCTGCCCATTCTGGGGTTTTCTCAACTTTATCTTTTGTCTTACCTTGAACGTATTCAATGAACTCTTTAAAACCAAGGCAATAAGTCTTGATGAACTGCTTATCGTACAGGTCTTCGTTGTACAGAACGTGCGCGACAGCAATCATGAATGCCACGTCTGTCAGCGGGTTGATGTACAGGTGATCGTTTTCTAGGTAACGCTGAGTTTTGTTCTTAACAGGGTCAACTGACAGAACGTTGATCTCGCCTTTCGCTATTTTTTCTTTTAGCTGCGCTAGATACTTGAATGATTCGTGCGTTTCACAGTTCCAACCCACCTGTAGGTTTTTTACTGGGTCGTTCGCCCACAAAATAATATTGTCTGAGTTTTCTAAAATTTCAGACCAAGAGGTACCTTGTGCATACACTTCTGTCGACCCAAGCACGTAAGGCATGATGGTTTGGCCCGCACCTGTCGAATAGTCACCAACTTTGGTGATGAAGTTACCATGCATACCGACGGCACGTTGCATGTGCGCGGTACAGTTGTTAAACGAGCCCGTTTGGTTCCAACCGGTTTGACCTGCGTGTAGCGCCCATGGACCGTAGTCTTTCTGAACACGCTCTAGTTCGCGGTAGAACAAGTCTAACGCCTCATCCCAAGTGACACGAATAAAACGGTTGTTACCCCGCGTTTCTGCGCTGTATTTGTGTTTTTTCAGCCAATCTAGACGAACCATTGGGTAGCGAACACGTGAAGGGCTGTAAATAATGCCCTTGATGCCGTTCAGCATCTCTGTTGGGTTTTTATCTAGCTCTAGTGGTTTGATCTCTTGAACTTTACCCGCGTAGATATGGGCGCGAAATGCGCCCCAATGTGAACCTGAAACTTTCCAAGTGCCTGTCGTCTCCACTGCGTTTGCAGAAGCTGATGCCAATAAACTTGGACCAATCACCGACGCAGCACTTGTGGTTGCTACACCTTTAAGAAAACTTCTTCGTGTAATAGCCATTTAACTTACTCCAATCCGACGCTTATTAATGGTGACCTTCAGCATAATCTGAAGAGTGTTTCTGTAGATACTTCAAGATCAGTGCTTCACTGTCTGTATCTAAGTTAACGAACGCCAACATACCGTCGAACATACCTGGCCAGGTGTTCGCATCGAAGTGCGCTTCCGCAGGTTGCGTGTGACATACTGAACAGTTGGTCTTGTAAGCTTCACGAGATTTTTCCCAAACTGGATTAATGTCGTTCAGCATAGACTCTTTCTTGATCCATACTTTCGCTGCCACTTTTTCCCATGGAAGGCCTGTTAGCTCATCCACTTTTTTCTCACCAGTCGTCACAATGCTGCTGTCTGTCGCCGCTTCTTTCATTAAAGAAGCCGTCGCAATGTTCATACCAAAGTCTTCTTGGATCACTCGACCAAAGCCTTTGGCTTTACGCCAGCCATCAATTTCGATTTCAATGTACTCGTCTTTATCTTCAAGTACTTTAACGGTTGATGCAGGGTTTAGCAGACCCGCTTCTTTCGTACCTTGCGCGTCAAAGTAGATCGGTAGGTGTCGAATACTGACCAGCTGTTGGCCCACTGCGTAATCCGTATTTGATGCCATTTGTTCTAGTTCACCAACAATACCACCAATGCTGTCCATACCTGCTGGTAAGTTGTGTGCGATACCTTTATGGCAGTCCACACAGCTTTGATCTTTTTCCGCAGCCTGTTTCATTTGAATACGAGCCGTTGGAGACATCTGTTCGAAGTCCATCGATTCATAGTTGTGACAGTTTTTACACTCTAGGGATTTATTCGCAGAGAAACGATCCCATTCGTGTTTTGCGAGTTCGATACGGCGCTCTTCAAACACACCAGGTTCATCGTAATTGCCAAACACCTGTGCAAACACTTCTTTAGAAGCCTGCATTTTACGAGCGATCTTATCGGTCCAGTTGTGAGGAACGTGACAGTCAGGACAAGTAGCACGAACACCAGAGTGATTTTTCCAGTGCACTGTGTCTTGCAGTTCAACGTATACGTTGTCACGCATCGTATGACAACTGATACAGAATTTTTCTGTGTTGGTTACTTCTAGTGCGGTGTTAAATCCACCCCAAAAGATAACACCAGCAATAAAGCCGCCCATCGTCAGCACACCTAGGCTGATATGTACAGCAGGGCGCGACATAGTACGCCACAGTTTAATGATCAATGATTTCATTATTTGCTCTCTTAAAATCTTTTCAAAAGTGTGGTTGTGAGCTCACGGGCTTACATGCCATGTGCACCTGGAGGGCCGAGGAAGAAGACTTGCAACATCCAGACGATAAATCCGTAGCCTCCGACGAAAGCCACACTCAGAACTGGGAAGAGAACAACCGCAATGAAGAGGAACGACTTCCACTCCAGGGAGCGCTTTTCACCACTCTCAATTTTATTAACATCACTCATACATTTGCCTATTTTGTATCTAGTGTTATTGAAAAAGCCTGTCTAACCAAGCTTAAGTTTTTACAATCTCTAATAGAAAATTTTAGACCATACTAATAGTAAGGTTCAATTAAATCGACTCTTCAGACCTTGTAATTCAACACTTTTTTGAGCTCATACAGAGATGTGAGGGATTGATTCTATTTGTTTAAAAACATGAATAGATATGAAAAAATAAGAAGTTTAAGGCATTGTTAAATAAGTAACACTAACGAAACATTCATTACATTAATGCCGTAAAGCTTGGGCCTAAAAATCGCTCAGATTTCAGAAAAAGATCGTCACTTGTAAAAAAAGTGATAATAAAACTTTTATTAAAGTACTCTCCGTTTTTCCTCTAGAATAGGCAAAAGTACACATTGATATTCATATAAAGGATATGCACAGTTACACTCCTTTATTTCATTCCAAGGAGCAATTATGAATGGTGTGGTAGATATCAGCTGGGCAAAACTAACGATGTTTAGTGTTATTCTATTAGTCCCGTTCATTATCAACGTACGCTACAAGTTGGGCATCGCGAAAGATACTGCAATCAGCGTTATTCGTATGACGCTTCAACTGATATTGATTGGTATTTATTTAGAGTATCTCTTTCAATTAAATAACTTACTCGTGAATATGCTTTGGCTGACGCTTATGCTACTGGTCGGCGCAAGTTCCATTGCAGGAAAAGCTCGTCTACCACAAAAGCCTCTTATGCTGCCGCTGTTAACGGGACTGATTTGCAGCCTGACGCCAATTTTGATAGCGATAATCGTAGGCTTAGTGCAACCCGCACCTCTCTATAGTGCGCAGTACATGATTCCGCTTGCGGGCATGCTGTTAGGCAACAGTCTGAGCAGCAACATCATCGCGCTTCAAAATTTATTTACGGCTTTTGAACAACGCAAGTCTGAGTACGAAGCAGCTATATCGCTTGGTGCCTCTCCTCGATATGCGTCATTTCCTTTTATTCAAGAGGCGCTCAGAAAGTCGCTTGCTCCAATCTTGGCTTCTATGACCACAACAGGGCTTGTAACCCTGCCAGGCATGATGACCGGTCAAATTTTAGGTGGGGTAAGCCCAATGGTAGCAATAAAATACCAGCTGGTGATTATGCTCGCGATTTTCGTCATGTTGAGCGCGTCGGTCGCCATCACATTAGAGATGACGTTGAGCTGCGTACAAACCAGAGCCGGCCGAATTAAAATAAAAATCCAACAACCAGAACAAGTCAAAACCGAGAGATAATGAGAATATGTGTTAGTGGCAACAAGAAGTAGGTTACTGGGTATGTAAGCTATTAATTTTATGAAATTTTATTTTCATTATTACGTAAACACGAACTTTAGACAGTTATCCACAGAAAATGTGGATAAACGGCCAAAACACATACGCAACTAAAAACATAACAACATAAGAAATCTGTTTAAACATCATGTCTTGGTCACTTGAATGGCATCTTGTCGTTTTAGAGTCTAACGCGCGAGTTTGATTCGAATTTACTGACCTGATACCGCATAAAAGAGCGGCGAGCTATTTAAGCTCGCCGCTCTTTTATTTATCTCAAATGTTTGTCTTCATCACGTAAGAAGATCATCCAGTACCACATACCGACAAACACGCCACCACCAATAATATTGCCTATTGTGACAGGAATAAGATTATTGACGATAAATCCAGTCATGTTTAAATCTGCGTAATTCGCAATATCTGCGCCCGTCATCTGCCAAAATGCTTCGGGAGCAAAATACTTAATACCAATCGCCATAGGCACTTGAAACATGTTCGCAATGCAGTGCTCAAAGCCAGCCGAAACAAACATCGCGACTGGCAAAATCATGACTGCAATTTTATCGGTAAGCGTACGGCCACTGAACGTCATCCAGACCGCAATACACACCAATACGTTGCACATAATACCTAAAGCAACAGCTTGGAAAAAACCGTGGTGCATTTTATGTTGAGAAATTGCCATCGCATTCAAACCAACTTGCCCACCATCAAACATATATTGCTTGGTCACTAACATACATGCGACCAACAAAATCGCCCCAGCCATATTTCCGAAGTACACCACAAACCAGTTTTTGAACAATGCAACCCACGAGATCTTACCACTCGCACGCGCGACCAACGTCAACACAGAACTCGTGAAAAGCTCTCCTCCCGTAACAACAACAAGAATAAGGCCCAGACTGAATGCCAATCCACCAATCAAGCGTGTTATTCCCCAAGGTAGATCTCCTGCACCTGTGGTGACTATGGTATAAAAAATAAAGGCAATACCAATATGAAGTCCGGCTGAAATCGCCAACAGGAAAGATTTGATCGGAGCTTTAGTCGCTTTACCTACCCCCGCTTCAGCAGCACGCTCAGCCGCTTGAGGCGGTAATAATGAGTCAAATTGATTGAAGTTCATTGCAGTGTAACATTTAGAAACATTTAAAGAGGCGCGGATAATCGCTTCATTCCCATACTTTTTCAAGTGCTATTTGGCATGATTACTAAAAATGTTGTTATTGGGAGGTTGATTCATAAAATTCCATAATAAATCGCTGTCTTGTCTATCATTGATATTTAACAAAGATGATGGCGTTTGAACAAAAATCCTGCGCTATATCAGCCTGATAGCGCCACACTTAACACTTCTTATCGTTTAGTGTTGCCCAACCCGCCTTTTCCGACTAGTTTGGATAAAAAAGCGCAAAGGAATTATTTATGAAATATTCAGCTGAACATATCGCCGAATTGAACCTACTTCTTCAATTCGACCTTAGTAGTGCTGCAACCGGTATTAAAGTCCGTACAGATGCGTCACAAGAAATGCAAGCCGCAGTTGCTGGTCTATACGAAAAGAAATTGTGCACACAGCCTGATGGTGGCTATTTAACCAATGAGGGTATTGAAGTTGCAGAGCATGCAGATAAAATTTTACGTGTTCTTTCTGTGTAATAATTACTAATACCCTAATAAAATGCCACCGGAGTCGGTGGCATTTTTTTACTTCTCTCTCTATTTTTTGCTTGTCCATACCGGCTGCATCAGTCGATTTTTTATTCTATTAAATGGCTGAACTTTATCGTATAACCAGTTAAAGCCCGTGGTATAAAATAAAAAGAACACTAAGAAGCCAGCTTCTAGCATCAGAGCTTGGAGGAAAGTCATTTCTAAGAACCAAGCGATCACGGGTATAGTGATAATGATCAACCCTCCTTCGAAACCAATGCTATGCCCAAGTCGCATCGCCAAGCTCCGCTCAGATCGATCACCGCCAAACCACTTGTCAAAATACCAGTTATAGATGTAGTTCCATATTACGGTGTACACGCTCAATCCAACCCCAACTAACGCGAGATCACTAGAGCCCTTCCCTGTGATCAAGGAAGCCGCTGGCACAACAATCGCTAACGCTATCAATTCAAAAAGTACGGCATGAAAAATTCGTTCGTTACGAGTCATGATTACCCACCAAATAGTCCTACTCAATGTTTAGAATTTTATCTATTATTCAGATAACAAAAAGTTAGATACCATCGGTAAAAACGATATGTTTACCATCGAACAACTGCAAGCTTTCATTGCAACATCAAAAGCCGGTTCATTTTCAGGCGCGGCGAGAAAACTGGGACGAGCTCAATCAGTAGTGAGCCAACACATCATCAATATGGAGGTCGACTGCGGCGTTGAACTATTTGACCGCTCTGGTCGATATCCAAAATTGACCGAGAGTGGCCATGCGTTACTGCCTTACGCACAAGCTGCCGTTAGCCAGCTCGACCGCTTAAACAATAGAGCCGCACAACTCTTTTCTGTGCCGACCAATAAATTGGTTTTAGCCATCGATGAAGGGATCCCTCTCACGCGCTTAGCAGATGTTTTAGCCAATTTAGAGCTGCGGTTTCCACACTTACAAGTTGAGTGCTTAACCGCTTCCAGTCCCGATATCATCGAATTGATCAAGTCAGAGCGCGCCACAACCGGGATTATTTTGAGTGACTTACAAATGCCTCGACATATCGATTTCACTAATCTGGGTAACATTGCGTTCGATGTGTATATCTCTTCCAAGCATCCACTGGCCCAGCAGCATGTCACTCACATGGACCAGCTCAAACAATATCGCCAACTGGTAATACGCTCCAAAAGCGCTGAACCATCTAGCCTTAATCAAGCATTTAGCCCAGATATCTGGTACGCTGATAATTATTATATTTTGTTGGAATTAGCGAATAAAGGGTTTGGTTGGTGCTTCCTACCGACACATTTAGTAGCGTACTCACCAAACACATTAATAAGAGTTGGGGATGATTTCACAAAACTGGCTTGGCAAGTCAATGTTGACCTCATTCAACATCAAAGATGGCATTCCGATCCCCTTCATCAACAAGCTAAAGCAGAGCTGCTCACCTTGTTCGGGCAGACATAAATAAGTAGGAAGACCCAAATGGCAAATACATTGATCGTAGGTGCAGGCTGGCTCGGAACTCCGCTAGCAGAAGCCCTGATGAAAGACGGACACCAAGTGGTCGTTACGCGTCGAAGCCAATCTCGATTAGACGAATTACCGACCTCATTAACTCACTCAGCGTTGTTCGACTTCAATCAACTTAACGCTGCTAACAAACTCGATGCGCTGCTCAAAGAGCATCAAATCACCCACATTATTGGCGCTTTTCCACCCGGCTTTCGTAAGGGGCACGGACAAGAGTACGCCCAACAATGGCAAATACTGGCGAACGCAGCCAAACACAATGGCGTTGAGAAACTGGTGATGGTTAGCTCAACAACCGTCTATCCAAATCTCGCTTCAGATATGAAAGAAGAAGCTGCCTCTCTGTCTCTCGCTACAGGCAGCCCTTACTTTTCAGATAATGCGCGTATCATGCTTCAAGCAGAACAACATGTGATTGATTCTGGTGTTAACTTTGTAATTATGCGCTGTAGCGGCTTAATTGGACCAGACAGGCACCCATCTCGCTTTGCGATGAGGTTAAAACAAGTCAGTCGAAAAGCACCTGCTAATATGGTTCATCAAAATGATGCTGTATCAGCCGCGCTATTTGCTTTAAGTAACCTGAACAACCAAGTCATCAACGTCACGACACCGCATACCGTGAGTAAGGCGGAGTTTTATCAGGCAGCGATTAACACCAGTGATGTCAATATTGCTCTTCCGCCAGTTACCGATAAGGCAGATAAACGTATTTTGGCCGATAAGCTAACTTCGCTCGGCTATCAGTTTCAATTCAACTCGACGCTGGACGCATTATGAAACTTTACCAACACATCGAAACTCTCTGGGATTACATGCAACTCAAGCATGATCTGAAACCTGCAGATTGTTTGTTTGTCATGTGCAGCAACGATGTACGGGTCGCTGAACATGCGGCAAAGCTTTATCACCAAAAGCTTGCACCATTGATTATTTTCTCCGGCGGTAAAGGTCGATTCACAGACGGTCTATTTGAAAATAGTGAAGCAGAGACATTCGCAGAGATCGCACGAATAGCGGGGGTTCCAAATGATGCGATTATTTTGGAAAAGAACTCGAGCAACAGCGGGGAAAATATCCGTTTTACTGAGCAACGACTAAAAGATGAAGGTAAAGTGTGCTCGTCGTTCATTCTGGTGCAAAAACCGTTTATGGAACGTAGAGCGCTCGCAACCTTTGAGCAACAATGGCCGTCTCCCTACTCTCAACTTCAGGTAAGCTCAACGGCGCACCCGTTTTTTGAGTACATTAATGAAGATATGCCATTGATGATGGTGTTAGACGCACTAATGGAAGACTTTTCTCGCATCAAAAGCTACCCACAAAAAGGCTTTCAAACCGAGCAAGCGATACCTGAAAATGTCGAGTCGTCTTATCAAACTTTACTTAAGCAATTGGGTTATCACTTAACCTAATGTAAACGACTCAAATAGAAATTAAAAAGCCACCGAATGCGGTGGCTTTATGTTGGCTGTCGGGATTATTTACCCAAGGCTTCTTTATAATGCTGACGACAAACCGATACGTATTTGTCATTGCCCCCAATGGAAACTTGGTCACCTTCTTTAATTGCCACTCCGTGCTCATCCGTACGAATCACCATATTCGCCTTACGGCCACAGTGACAAATTGTCTTCAGTTCAACAAGCTTATCGGCCCAAGATAGTAGGTACTTACTGCCTTCAAAAAGTTCGCCTAAAAAATCGGTACGAAGGCCATAGCACAATACAGGAATATGCAGCTTATCGACGACCTCAGTCAGTTGATAAACTTGCTCTTTCGACAAGAACTGGCATTCATCAACAAGAATGCAGTGACGTTTTTCAACGTCGTTGAGTGTTACAACCTCTTGATATAAATTGGTTTCCTGACGGAATAAATGCGCATCAGATTTAAGACCAATACGAGAGCTTACTTTCCCCACACCAAAACGATCATCCAGTGCGGCCGTAAAAATAACTGGCGTCATGCCTCGTTCTTGATAGTTAAAAGAAGATTGTAGAAGAGTTGTTGATTTACCCGCATTCATCGCTGAGTAATAGAAATACATCTGAGCCACAGAGCATTACCTAAAGTTAAAGTTTTAATCAATGAAAATGACAAATAAAAGGGCTGAATTATCAGCCCTTTTACATTGAAAATTCAATTATTTACGGCGCCACGCTGTGCCTTCTGGACCATCCTCAAGAAGGATACCCATTTCTGTCAGCTTGTCACGAGCCATATCGGCATTTGCCCAGTCTTTCGCTGCACGAGAGTCATTACGCAGCTTGATCAGTGCTTCAATTTCAGCCACTTCATCATCATTACCTGCATCACCTTTAAGGAAGGCTTCAGGGTCTTGGTGAAGAATACCGATAACATCAGCCAGCTCACGCATCAGGACACCAAGTTCACTGGCTTTCTCTACGTTTTCTGTTTTCAGACGGTTTACTTCGCGCGCCATGTCAAACAGCACAGAGTAAGCTTCTGGTGTGTTGAAATCGTCATTCATCGCATTAGTAAAGAGGGAAACATACTCTTCACCTCCAGCAGGGGCGACGGTTAGGTCAAGACCACGTAGAGACGTGTAAAGACGTTCAAGTGAAGCTCGCGCTTGGTTTAGGTTTTCTTCGCTGTAGTTAAGCTGACTGCGGTAGTGACCAGACATCAAGAAGTAACGCACAGTCTCTGCGTCATAGTGACTTAGAACGTCACGGATCGTGAAGAAGTTACCTAATGACTTAGACATTTTTTCTCTGTCTACCATCACCATGCCACTGTGCATCCAAGTGTTTACGTAGTTGGTATCATGCGCACAGCAAGATTGAGCAATTTCATTTTCGTGATGCGGGAACTGAAGATCCGAACCACCGCCATGAATATCGAAGTGCTCACCCAAGATAGAGGAGTTCATCGCAGAACATTCAATGTGCCAACCAGGACGACCAGGACCCCATGGTGACTCCCAAGTAGGTTCACCTGGCTTTGACATTTTCCAAAGCACAAAATCCAACGGGCTACGTTTTGCTGTTTCAATATCAACACGCGCACCAGCTTGAAGCTGTTCCAAGTCTTGCTTAGACAGTTTACCGTACTCGTCAAATTTACTGACTTCAAACATTACGTCACCGTTATCCGCTACGTAAGCGAAACCACGCTTGATTAACGTTTGAACCAGCTCAACAATTTCCGCAATAAACTCTGTTGCACGAGGCTCAATATCTGGACGCTTCATGTTTAACGCGTCGAAGTCAGCGTGCATTTCACCGATCAGACGTTCGGTGAGTGAATCACAAGACTCTCCATTTTCCGCCGCACGTTTGATGATTTTATCATCGATATCGGTGATGTTACGCACAAACGTCAGGTCATATCCGAGGTAACGAAGGTAGCGTGATACGACGTCAAAAGACACAAATGTGCGGCCATGACCGATGTGACAGAGATCGTAAATGGTAACTCCACAGACATACATGCCAACTTTGCCAGCTGTAATTGGTTTGAATTCCTCTTTCTGTCGTGTGAGTGTGTTATATATTTTTAACATGATCTCTATCTATGATTGTGAATGAAAACAAGATCGCCGAGTATATCAACTCAGACCTTGTTAGGTAATAGCAATTAACCGATAAAACGATAATCGGCTAAACTTCAAACACAAAATAAAGAATTTATTCTTTCTGAGTTTTTAAAGCGTGAGAACTTAGGCTAGAATCTCGGGCTCAACACAACACAGTAAAGGAAAGTAGCATGATCACCCTTCACACTAATTTTGGTGACATCAAGATTCAACTAAACGACGAGAAAGCGCCAGAGACAAGCGCAAACTTTCTTCAGTACTGCCGCGACGGCTTTTACGACAACACTCTTTTCCACCGTGTTATTGATGGTTTCATGGTCCAAGGTGGTGGTATGGAGCCAGGTCTACGTGAAAAAGCAACACGTGCCCCTATCCAGAACGAAGCAAACAACGGCCTAAGCAACAAAGTCGGTACACTGGCAATGGCACGTACGATGGAACCGCATTCAGCCAGCTCTCAGTTTTTCATCAACGTGAACAACAACACCTTCTTAGACTTCCGTAGCGAAAGCCTAGATGGTTGGGGTTACTGTGTATTTGCTGAAGTAGTTGAAGGTATGGACATCGTTAATAAGATTAAAGATGTGAGCACTGGTTCTTACGGCATGCACCAAGACGTACCACTAGAAGACGTGGTAATCACTGGTACAACAATTGAAGAATAATTCGTAAGAATTGTTCCCAAGAGATAAATTAGTGGGGAGGCAACGCCTCCCCTTATTTCTATGATGACATTATTTATTTCCGATCTTCACCTTACGCCATCTCGTCCAGACATTACCCAATGCTTTGCGACGTTCATGCGAACAGAAGCTGTCGACGCCGACGCACTTTACGTGTTAGGTGATCTGTTCGAGTTTTGGGTTGGAGACGAAGACAACACCCCCTTCGCAAACCAAGTTCGAACTGAATTCAAAACGCTCACCGACCATGGCGTGCCCGTCTTTTTTATTCAGGGCAACCGTGACTTCTTGTTAGGAGAACGTTTTTGCAAAGACACAGGGATCACGTTACTTGATGAGGTTTGCACCATTGACCTGTATGGCACTAAAGCAGTCATACTTCACGGCGATACCCTATGCACGGATGACATCGACTACCAAAAATTCCGTAAGACCGTCCACCAGCCCTGGTTACAGTGGCTTTTCAAGCATATTCCTTGGTTTATAAAGAAAAAAATCGTTTCAAAAGTTCAATCCGATATTCGTGGTGATAAAAAGAGCAAGCCTCTCGATATCATGGATGTGAATCAAAGCGAAGTGGAAAAGGTGATGTCCCAGAATGGCGTCAACCTCATGATTCATGGCCACACTCACCGTCCCGATACACACTTTTTTGATATCAACGGTACTAAAAAGATCCGTATCGTTTTGGGTGATTGGTACACGCAAGGTTCCGTTTTGCAAGTCAATTCTGATACCTTTGAACTACAAACACGACCATTCGATACATCACCTCCACTTAGATGTTGAGTAGGTAGAAGATTCACTCACAAGTCGTAGATATTTTATAAAAAATCGCTATCATCATGAAAATAGTTGAACGGAACGAAGTACCTAATTGAAGTATTCTTACGTAGCTCGCCAGCCAATATTGGACAGAGAAAGACGAACCATAGGTTACGAACTTCTCTTTCGCGACGGTCCCAAAAACACCTTCCCTGAAGTAGAGCCAGAGCTGGCTACGAGTCGACTGCTATCCGATCATTTTCTGTCGACTCATTACAACACATTAGGTGATAAACTGGGCTTCGTTAATTTCCCACACCAAAGCTTAGTGAACTTGGTGCCAACACTGTTTCCGAAAGATTCATTAGTTATTGAGGTTCTTGAAGATTGTGAGCCGACCAAAGAACTCCTAGACGCGATCAAACACCTACATCAATGTGGATACAAAATTGCCTTGGATGATTTTGTTCCAACCCCAGCTTGGAAGCAGTTTCTTCCTTATATTTCCATGATCAAGTTTGACATTCGATTGGTTCCGATTCAAAAAGCCGCCATTTTTATCCAAGCTCTAAGTCAATTCAATATCGACTTTCTGGCAGAAAAAGTCGAAACCTATGAAGAGTTTAAACAAGCACTCGAAGCTGGATTTGACTATTTTCAAGGCTATTTTTTCAGCAAACCAGAGATGATTCAGAAAAAGCGTATAAACCCTGCCTTCCTGACTGTCATCCAACTGTGTAAAGAGATAGCGGACAAGCCCATCAATTTTAATGAAGTCGAGCGACTGTTTTCTATTGATGTGACACTTTCATACAAACTGCTCACGTACGTTAATTCAGGCTACACGTTAACGACAAAGATTAAGTCATTTAGACAGGCGCTTATTTACTTAGGTGAAGAGCGCTTGAGGCGCTTTATTTCACTCGTCGCAATTGCTTCTGTTCAAGAGGATAAGCCAGACTCGCTCTACTCGCTTGCTATTCAGCGCGCTAGGATGTGCGAGATTTTACTCGGTCAAATGGACACTAAGTACGATCCTGGGCAAGCTTTTTTGACGGGAATGTTTTCTCTACTGGACTCTTTGCTCGATCAGCCTCTTTCGGATGTCATTGAGGATATTCCCATTGATGAGGACATCAAACTCGCGCTAACTAGTCACAAAGGAGTGCTCGGTTACTTGCTTTGCATGATTATCGCGTATGAACAAGCGGATTGGGAACTGGCAGAACAATATTGCTCATCTCTCAAACTTACCGAGCCACAGTTGGCTGATGCTTTTAATCAATCGACCGCTTGGGCTCAAGCACTCCTTTCTCAAACGCCTTGAACCGCTATAATATCCCCCATAATACCGCCAACCTCACGATTATTGTGAGGTTGTTTGTTTTTACCGCTTAATTAAACGAGTTTTCATTTTATGGTTTCTTCTTGTCCTTGCGGCTCTAGCCGTACCTACAAACAGTGTTGTGAAATTGCCCACAATAATCATGCCGATGTCAGCACGCCAGAGCAACTTATGCGCTCTCGTTACAGCGCTCATGCTGTGGGTCTGGTTGATTACATCGTAAATACCTACCACTCTAGCTGCAATGCAGAAGCACAACGCGAAGAAATTGCGCAATCCATAGAGAGTGACTGGTGCAAGCTTGAAGTCGTAAAAGCAGAAGCGGGCAGCAATGAAGACGAAGGTTTTGTAGAATTCCGCGCCTACTTTAACGAAGACGGCAAGCGCTACTGTATGTCCGAGCGCTCTCGCTTTGTAAAAGAGAACGGACTTTGGTTCTACATTGACGGTACATTCCCAGAAGAAGAGCCAGAAGAAAAACGGTCCGAACTGGATCCACGACTAAACCAATCAATCGATGGCTTAAAAGTTGGCAGAAATGATCCGTGCATCTGCGGCAGTGGCAAGAAGTTTAAGAAGTGCTGTGGATAAAGGCTTTTAGATTTGAGCTCTGATCTCGTCTAGGCTTATCGGAGTGACGTACTCCACCTCGTTATATAAAAAAGCCCCTAACTCTTAAGCTTAGGGGCTTTATCTTATCTTGAGTAACCTTATTTGTGGCGCTCTTTTAGCTTGTTCACCACATCATTCATCGATAAACCTTGGTCTTGCAACAGCACCATCAAGTGATAAATCAAATCCGCAGATTCACACACTAATTCCGCCTTATCGCCCGACGTCGCCGCAAGCGCGACTTCAACGCCTTCTTCGCCCACTTTCTGCGAAATACGCTTGGTGCCACGAGCATAAAGACTGGCAGTATAAGAGGAGCCTGGATCGGCACTCTTGCGGGCAGCCAATAACTGCTCAAGTTGATGAAGCCACACCATCTGCGACTCTTCTTGTGAATCGCCGTCCCAACAGGTCGTGGTCCCGGTATGGCACGTTGGGCCTATAGGGTTTACTTTGACTAGTAGCGTGTCAGCGTCACAATCGAGCGAAATATTCACTAACTGCAGCACATTACCTGAGGTTTCACCTTTGGTCCACAAACGCGCTTTAGTACGAGAGAAAAACGTCACTTGACCAGTTTCACCCGTTTTTGCTAGTGCGTCTTGGTTCATGTAGCCCATCATCAACACTTGGCTTGATTGAAAATCTTGTACGACGGCAGGCACCAAGCCATCGACTTTGTCCCAGTTGATTCGCTCTGATAGCAAACTTACTTCGGCGGCTTTAAAACTCATAGTCGTACCTCAATGCCTTGTTGTTTTAAATACTGTTTTAGTTCACCAATATTGATGACTTGCTTGTGGAATACTGACGCGGCAAGGGCACCATCCACATTCGCTTTTTGGTATGCTTCGGCAAAGTGCTCTACGGCCCCCGCACCGCCCGACGCGATGAGCGGCACTTTACACACTTCACGAACCATATTGAGCTGTTCAATGTCGTAGCCGCTGCGCACACCATCTTGGTTCATCATGTTTAATACGATTTCACCCGCGCCACGTTTTTGCACTTCTTGCACCCAATCACGCGCTTCCCATTGAGTCGCCTTTGTACGCTCTTCATCGCCGGTGAACTGGTAAACTTGGTATTTCCCAGTTGCTTTGTTGTAATAAGAATCAATGCCCACCACGATACACTGCACCCCAAACTTATCAGCGAGATCCGTAATCAATTGTGGATTCGCTAACGCTGGCGAGTTAATAGAAACTTTGTCCGCACCAAACTCTAGGATCCGCGCCGCATCTTCTGCCGACTTAATACCACCAGCCACACAGAAAGGAATGTCGATCACTTCCGCAACTCGCTTCACCCAACTTTTGTCCACCACACGACCATCACTTGACGCGGTAATATCGTAAAAGACCAGTTCATCTGCGCCCTCTTCAGCGTAGCGTTGAGCCAGCGGAACAATGTCGCCAATGATCTCGTGGTTACGGAACTGAACGCCTTTCACCACTTGTCCATCACGAACATCAAGACATGGTATTATTCGCTTTGCCAGCATGCCAATGCCTCCTCTGCTGTGAACTTTCCATCCAGTAAAGCACGACCGACAATCACGCCGGATACGCCTGTCCCTTTGAGCCTCTCGATATCAGCCAGTGAGCCAATACCGCCCGACGATTGGAATTGCACTTGTGGGTATTGTTTAGATAGATCGACGTAAAGCTCTACGTTTGAGCCTTCTAGTGTACCGTCACGAGAAATATCCGTACAAAGTACGTGCTGTAGACCTACTGTTAGGTAATCATTAATAAGTGCTTCAATCGTTACACCCGAGTCTTCTTGCCAGCCCGAGATGGCCACTTTACGCGTGCCATCTTGGTCGATGTTAATATCTAGTGCTAAGACAATTTTCTCTGCACCGTATTTTTCCATCCACCCTTTCACAAGCTCTGGTTGCTTGACTGCTGTCGAGCCAACCACAACACGCTGGGCGCCTGCCTCTAACAAATCAATCACGTCTTGCTCTGTGCGCACACCGCCACCGATTTGGATGTTCGCTGGCGTGCTTGCTAGTAGCTTTGCAATCAAATCAAGTTGGCGCGCAGAGGTATCTTTTGCACCTGTTAAATCCACCAAATGCAGCCAGTTAGCGCCCGCTTGGTGGTACAAGTTGAACTGCTCTGCAGGGTCAACTTTGTACTCGGTTACTTGGCCGTAATCACCTTGATAAAGGCGAACTACCTGTCCTTCGATTAAATCAAGAGCTGGAATAATCACACTAAATTCCTTTTATAGTTCTAAGAAGTTTTGCATAAGCTTCGCGCCCGCTTTTGAAGAACGCTCAGGGTGGAATTGCACACCGTAGTAATTGCCGCTTTGTAATGCTGCTGTGAACGGATTGCCGTATTCACATTCGGCAATCGTATAATCGCCAACGGGCATGGCAAAGCTGTGTACAAAGTAGAAGTACTCCCCTTCTTCAATATCTTTGAACAGTGGGTTTCCAGCTTTTGCAGAAACGGTATTCCACCCCATGTGTGGCAGTGGCAAGTCGCCAGTTTGCATCAGTTTCACTTCACCTTCGCAAAGGCCAAGACACTCCACTGAGGCATCCGCTTTCTGACCCTTCTCCTGAGAAAACTTACCCAATAGCTGCATACCCAAACAGATGCCGAGCAATGGCTTTTCAACTTGTTTGACGAGATTGATAAGATCACGATCTTCAAGGTTCTTCATCGCTTCACTTGCGGTCCCCACTCCTGGCAAGAAGAGCTTGTCAGCAGATAGTACGACTTGGGGATCTTTTGAAATCGTAACCTTGTAGCCAAGACGCTCAATGGCAAACCTTACCGAAGAAACATTGGCACACCCTGTATCAATGATGACAACTTTTTGTTCTGTCACTATTTTTTCTCCTATCCTAACGGAAGCCTTAAAGCACACCTTTACTGCTTGGTAATTCTGTTCCTTCCACTTTAATGGCTTGACGCAGAGTTCGGCCAAACGCTTTAAACAAGCTTTCAACAATGTGGTGATCATTATTGCCCGCAGAAGAAAGGTGCAGCGTACACGCTAAGGTGTCAGTCAGAGAACGGAAGAAGTGCACCACCATCTCAGTTGAGAGGTCACCCACTTGTTCACGGCTAAACTGCGCGTCGAACTTAAGGTATGGGCGGCCAGACAGATCCAGCGCACATTGAGCCAAACACTCGTCCATTGGAAGGCTAAAGCCAAAGCGACCAATACCACGCTTGTCACCTAGCGCTTCTTTCAACGCTTGCCCCAACGCAAGAGCGGTGTCTTCTACCGTGTGGTGATCATCTATGTGTAGGTCGCCTTCCACTTTGCACACCATTTGGAACCCACCGTGCGTCGCGATTTGATCCAGCATGTGGTCGAAGAAACCAAGACCCGTTGAAATATCGTTACCACCTTGCTCATCAAGGTTAACCGCAACTTTAATGTCCGTCTCTTTGGTGGTACGAATCACTTCAGCAACGCGAGCTTTAACCGTGAGATCTTTCAGGATCTGTTTCCAACCCATGGTTTCTGGATTGTATTGAATCCCGCGAATCGCCATGTTTTCCGCCAATTGCAGATCCGTTTGGCGGTCACCAATCACGACAGAGTGTTGGAAATCCACTTTGCCGCCTTGAAGGTACGCTTTCACCATGCCTAGCTTAGGCTTACGGCAAGAACAGTTGTCTTCTTCAAAGTGCGGGCAAATCAGCACATCATCGAACTTCACACCTTGAGATTCAAAGATCTCCATCATCATATTGTGCGGCGCATCGAAGTCTTCTTGAGGGTAGCTGTCGGTACCAAGACCATCTTGGTTCGTGACCATCACTAGCCGGTATCCTGCATCCTGCAACGACAACAGGCTTGGGATAACAAACGGCTCTAGTTTTAACTTATCCAAGCGGTCAACTTGGAAATCAATCGGTGGCTCGACAATCAGCGTGCCATCACGGTCGATAAATAGGATTTTTTGTTGCTTGCTCACTCGAACTTCCTTATTGCTATTCTTTTTTGACGCTCTCGCTATTTAGCAAGAGCGATTAACTCGATCTCTACTTATGAATAGTAGTTTCTGATGAAACCCAGTGTTTTTTCGCACTCGTCGCGGTTTCCGACACTAATACGTACGCAATTCTCGATTGGTGAGTTACGAAGAATGATTCCCGTGTCCCAAGCAGCTTTGAATACTTCGTCGCCATCTGGGAATTTCACCAACAGGTAGTTACCCCACCCTTCAAAGACTTCCAAACCTGGAATCATCGACAAACCGACCTGCAGATAAGCGCGGTTTGCGTTCAAGTCGAGGACTTGGAATTTTGCTCGCGCTAACCCTGCTTCAGAAAGCGCCTGAGTGGCAATTTCCGCAACAGGAACGGGAACTGGGTACGGGGCAATAACTTTAAGAAGGACATTAATCACTTCTTCATTCGCAAGCGTAAATCCACAACGCAAACCAGCAAGCGCAAAAGCTTTCGACAGAGTCCGCAAAATCGCGAGATTCGGGTATTGCGCCAGTAAATCTACCGTTGATGCTTCTGGACAAAAATCAATGTACGCTTCGTCCATCACTACGATTGCGCGGCCTTTTGTCATCTCAAGCAGAGAGACAATATCTTCACGCTTAACTAAGTTACCCGTTGGGTTGTTTGGCGAACATACAAACACCAGTTTTACGTTATCTAGGTTTGCTTCAATACCCTCAAGATCCAGTTGCCAATCTGTGGTTAACGGCACCGTTTTGCGCGCTACACCGATGGTTTCTGCACTGATGGCGTACATACCGTAAGTCGGTGGGCAGTATAAAATCGCGTCTTCACCCGGTTCACAGAAAGCACGAATCAATAACTCAATACCTTCGTCTGCGCCACGAGAAGTCAGTGTCTGCTCTGGTTTCACTCCAGCATACGCGGCGTAAGCAGAAATCAATTCTTTAGGTTGGCATTCGCTGTAACGATTAAGACGAGCAAAATCGGTTTTGTATTCATTATTGAACGGGGATTCATTCGCGTTTAACCACACATCACCAGTACCACCAATTCGGCGAGCCGAAAGATAAGGTGTTAGTTGTTGGACTTGTTTACGCGCTAGCTTTTCCATCTCTTTACTCTCTTATTCTTACTTACTTGCTAATTTTGCTACACGGATAGTAACAGCACGTTTGTGGGCGTCCAGACCTTCCGCTTCGGCCATGGTCACAACCGTTGGCGCAAGATTTTTCAGACCGTCAGCTGAAAGCTCTTGAACCGTCATTCGTTTAGAAAAATCAGCCAAACCTAAGCTTGAGTATGTCCGAGTGTAACCGTAAGTAGGAAGCACGTGGTTAGTGCCCGATGCATAGTCGCCAGCCGACTCCGGAGACCAATCACCAAGGAAGATAGAGCCTGCGTTATCTAATAGAGGTAAAAGTTCTCTCGGATTCTTAGTCTGTACAATCAAGTGCTCTGGACCATAGTAATTAGAGATAGAAATAGCCTGCGTAATCGACTCTGCAATAATGATTAGGCTTGATGCCAGTGCCTGTTCAGCGATGTCGGCACGCGACAGTAGTTTCAATTGACGTTGCACTGCATCTGTCACTTGGTCGGCGATAATGGCGGACGGAGTGACAAGGACAACTTGAGAGTCAGGTCCATGTTCTGCCTGGCTTAAAAGGTCCGCCGCAATAAAATCTGGGTCCGCTGTTTCGTCTGCGATCACAAGAACTTCCGAAGGGCCCGCTGGCATATCAATCGCGGCGCCACGGAAATCATTACTAGCTTGACGTTTCGCTTCCGTAACGTAAGCGTTGCCCGGACCAAAAATTTTATCGACCTTCGACACCGTTTCTGTGCCGTAAGCCATTGCCGCAATAGCTTGACCACCACCGATATTGTAAACATCGTCAATACCACACAACTTAGCGACATAAAGGATCTCATCCGCGATAGGGGGTGGAGAACACAGTACGACTTTGCGACAGCCTGCAATTTTCGCTGGTACACCAAGCATCAAAACCGTCGACGGTAATGGCGCACTACCGCCAGGAATATATAACCCCACTTTTTGAATTGGACGTGTTACCTGTTCACAAAGCACACCCGGTTGAGTTTCGACTTTAATTGGCTGTGGCTTTTGCGCTTTGTGGAATTTGGAAATATTGGCATAAGCTTGCTCTAGTGCGTTTTTCATTGATTCAGACAAGCGTTCTGAAGCGGCTTTAATTTCCTGAGAGGAAACACGGATGGATTCAGGTTTAACGCGATCAAACTTTTCCGTTAACTCCAGTATTGCTGCATCGCCCTCGCTACGAACTTGGCTAATTACTTTAGACACAGCGGCGGTAATATTTGCACCTTGAGTAATAGCGGGACGCTCTAGGATAGAATCTTGTTGTTGTTCACTTAATGATTGCCAAACGACTGTTCTCATGATGCTTACTCCATCATTTTTTCAATTGGTAATACTAAAATTGAGCTTGCGCCAAGCTCTTTAAGCTGTTCCATTGTTTCCCAGAATAAATTTTCTGTACTGACTAAGTGAACGGCAATTTTTTGTTTATCAGCTGATAGCGGTAATACAGTAGGGTCTTCAGCACCAGGAAGTAACGCCTTGATTTGGTCTAGTTTTTCAGCAGGAGCGTGAAGCATGATGTATTTGGATTCTTTGGCTTGTTGAACGCCTTGCATGCGTGTCAGCAACTTTTCAATAAGAGCGATTTTGTCAGCATCGAACTCCCCAGTACGCTGAATTAGCGTCGCTTTCGATTTGAAGATCACTTCCGCTTCTTTTAAGCCGTTCGCTTCTAGCGTTGCGCCCGTTGATACTAAGTCAGCAATCGCATCAGCTAGCCCAGCGCGAGGCGCGACTTCTACAGAGCCCGTTAGCATACATGTGGAGAATGGAACGCCTGCTTCATCCATGTAAGCTTTTAGGAGTTGAGGGTAAGTTGTGGCAATACGCTTACCAGCCAAGTCTTGCGGGCCGTTGTACTCTTCATCCTTGTCGATTGCGATAGACAAGCGGCAACCGCCAAAATCAAGTCGACGAAGTGGAACAAATTCACATGGCTCACCCAAAGCTTTACGATCTAAGCGTACTTCCTCTAACTCGTTTTCTCCGATAAAACCAAGGTCAACAACGCCATCCATGATCAAACCAGGAATGTCATCGTCACGCACTAGCAGCAAATCGATCGGCATATTCTCCGAGTGAACAACTAATCGCTCCCCCATAATGTTAAATTTTACGCCGCATTGTTTTAGTAGAGCTTGGCTTTCTTTACTAAGACGGCCTTTTTTCTGAATAGCGATTCTTAAGCGTTGTGTTTGCATAACTTTGTCCCTGTGCAAGATTTGATATCTAAATATTTTTAAAGCTAAAACGAAAAAACCCTCAGGAGATTGTTCTCTCCCGAGGGTTTTAATCTGAAATTGCTCTGATTTAACCTCCGGGAGTTTCCTGCCTCCCGGGTATGCGCGCATCTCCCGAAAGACTAGATTGGGTGATGATGGTGATGAATGTTCATTACAAAATTGCGCATACTTATTTAAGGCTCTGTCGTATTTCTGGATTAGCTCCACACTAACTAAGGATTCTATTTTTTTCAATAGCGAATTTTAAATTTTCCAGCACTTTTTTTTAAACCATTAATTTTTAATAACTTATTTTTAATTTAATTGCGATAAGGTGCAAAAAATAGTGATTACCCATGAAACTGCGTAAAGGTAGCACTCAGTAAACAGCAGATTTCAGTGATGCTGCACTATACTCATTAATCGGTAATAGCGTATGTATTCAAGAGCTACGAAACGTGATTCAACGAGCCATTATTATGTGTGACGACAATACCCTACTCGTCGCCGACTTGGGCCTAGATAATAATGAGAGACAGCTGCTCCCTTCAGTAGACCAAATCGACCTCGATTACCTATTGTAGGCAATTGAGGAAAACAAACACAATATGAGTGCTGCTGCGCGTCATCTTGGGATATCGAGAACAACGCTTTACCGTCTCATTAAAAAGTACAACTTAAACGTCTAGTCACTGTACAGGTGTAACGTAACACTGTGTAACAGACAACTCGCTATGTATCATTCACTTAAATTTTCAGCCTGAATACCCTAACTTTAGAGCACTATAAATCAAAGCTTATATCAGGCATATTCCCTGCTAATAACTAACAGTAAGTCCGAGATGATTAGGTTAGCCCCAAAAACGCGATTGCCCCCCTCACCTAAATCGCGTTAAAAAAAGCTCCGCTAATTTAGCGGAGCTTCCTCTTTCTGTCAGTCTGTCAGTAAACTGAAACGCGTTATACGTTTTGACACGATGCCATCTTAGACTTCGACAACCAAGACAGGGCGAGGCATACCATAATGAAAATCACTGACGCTGCAATAAGCGAGAGTGCGATAGATGCCGTTATGCCCAAAGTAATAAAGCCAACACACGAGACTAGTGCCACCGATAATGCATAAGGTAACTGTGTTGATACGTGATCAATGTGATTACAGCGAGCACCAGTAGACGATAGAATCGTAGTATCTGAAATTGGTGAGCAATGGTCACCAAATACCGCGCCGGCTAATACGGCACTCAACATTGGCAGCATCAAAGCGAGATCAGTCGCCCCCGCCATATCACCGGCAATTGGTAACATGATGCCAAACGTCCCCCATGAAGTGCCCGTTGAGAAAGCCATTAAACCTGACAATAAGAATAAAATCACAGGTAACCACTGCGGGTTAATATTACCTTGCGCCAAGGTCGATAAGTAAGACCCCGTCTTCATGTCGCCGATAACAGAACCAATGGTCCAAGCAAATACGAGTATGAGAATTGCCCCGAACATTGACTTAGCACCAATCCAAAGCGTGCGAGTAATCTCAGTCATTGGTAGGCCTTGTTTAATCACAGTAAACAACGCGACGGCTAACCCTAGCAAACTACCGTAAATTAAAGACATACCTACATCGGTGTTTTCAAATGCGCCCAACAAAGCAAATTCTTTACCATCAGCGGCCAAAGCCTGACCACCGGTGTATAGCATCGAAGCGATCGTGGCAATAATTAACGTGACGATTGGAAGTACAAGGTCAGAAACTGTGCCTTTTTCACTTTCGCGGATATCAAGCTCTTCATTGAGTTCATGCGCTTCTTGCGAATCATTCTCTTTGTCTTTATCAAAGCCACGACCTTGAGACGCCGAAATTTCGTGATCACGCATCTTACCGACATCTAGGCCAAACCAAGCAACCGCAAACACCATCAGTAGCGCAAAGACTGCGTAGAAGTTCATTGGGATCAAACGAACATAGGCACCTAACGCTGAATACTCGGTAATCCCATGAGAGACCAAAATGCCGCCAATGATAGTGATGATATATGCGCCCCAGCTAGACGCTGGCATGATCACACACATCGGTGCTGCTGTTGAGTCAAGAATATACGCAAGTTTGGCGCGAGACACATAGAAGCGATCGGTCACCGGGCGAGAAATCGCACCAACCGCAAGACTGTTAAAGTAGTCGTCGACAAAAATGAATACGCCTAAGCAGGCTGCGAGAAGTTTAGAGCCGCGCTTACTTTTCACTCGAGACTGTGCCCACTCGGCAAACGCACGAGTACCACCAGACAGCGTCAACAAGGCCGTGGTCATACCAAGCAAAACGAGGAAACCCACGATACTCATATTCCAAGTATTAATACCACCATCTTCAACAAAGACAGAGGACACTTGAGAACTGACATAGCTAGCGGTGTCACCGATAGACCAGCTGTTTAGTAGAACCGACCCCAGTACGATACCAACGCCGAGAGAAATTAATACACGTCGAGTCAAAATCGCCAGAGTCAAAGCGACAATAGGTGGCAATAATGAAACAGGAGAATTGGAAAAATCTATTAAATTCATGATCTTCAAAAACCAAAGTTTGGCTAGAGATCTACTGCAGACAAGTCACGCAGCATACGATACGTGCTCATGTTGAACTTAGCGACAGGGAAGCGAACACTTCACCCAACCCTACAGTAGCGCTCCATAGTTTAATGTGAATATATACTATGGCAGTGTTGTTCCTTTCAGATACAACCCCAATAAGTAACATTGATAGGCTACTTACTTCGGCAATCTTCGCCTTCCACTATTATTCATTGGCATCACCCCAATAATAGCTACTCTTCGAGACTGCACCTCTACGGCAACAGCAAACAATTAACCGTTCATTTTACAAATCAACAACAAATTATCTGCAATATTGCATCAGGTGGCAGCCATTGTACTTATGATATGAGGCAATGCAACACATCAAACTAAATTAAACCAATAAATAGTCACACCTCTAATTTATAAATCATGCCTACTTTAATTTTTCTTTGTGCAACTGAAATCACAGCAACTACGATATTTATGAAACATCATTATCACCTTAAGAATATCATGGTTTATCCGGCTTCAATAAATTCAGAATATATGCTCGCTAGAGATAGTGAGACACAGTCTATTTCTAAGTACTAATTCTCACCTTTTTATACAAAACGATGCATTAATCATTATCAGCAATAATGGATAATAACTTTAATTCCCACCTCTTAAGATTTCTTTCGAGTTAAGTATTATTAATAAAGGTAAAAAACAGCTAAATTTAAACAAAATCATGATTTAGTATTTGCACATAAGGAGAAGATAAAGTTAAATATAAGGACTCTTTGTTTATTTGTAGACTGGCATTATTTAATCGTAACAATAAAAAGTGCCCAACACATTAACCTATTAATAGGAATCGTTATGTCAGAGCTGACTAAAACACTTCTAAATATCCGTAGCCTTCGTGCATTTTCTCGTGAGCTGACTCTAGAACAATTGGAAGAAGCTCTAGATAAACTAACTACTGTTGTAGAAGAGCGCAGAGAAACAGAAGAAGCAGAACGTGCAGAAAAAGCAGAGCAAGAAGCGAAACTAGCAGAGATTGCAGAAAAAATCGCTCAAGATGGCATCGACGTTGAAGCACTGATCAGTGCTTTATCGGGCGAAGCTAAAACGAAGACAAAATCTAAGAAGCGCGCGCCTCGCCCAGCAAAATACAAATACATAAACGCAAACGGCCAAGAAAAAACTTGGACTGGCCAAGGTCGTACACCTTCCGCAATCCAAGAGCAACTGGATGCGGGTAAATCATTAGATGATTTCCTAATCTAATTCAGATTATTAAAAGGCTCTCGTTGGAGCCTTTTTTATTTGTATTGAACAAACTAAAATGGCGCACTCTCAAGTGCGCCATTTTAACATTAGTTATCGAACAGTTAATTATCGATTATGTATTAACGTTCCCAGTATGCTTCTTCTAAGCTGTCTTCTCGCTCTGGAAGACCGCGTGACAGACGTGGAGAATGCTGAACGAGAACTTCATAACTAGCACGGTTTGCATATTTGCAAACTTGTGAAAAAGAAGAGTAGGTTAAATACTCGTTACTGTGCTTGCTTGAATTAGGCACATTTTCTTTATGATATTTGTTTGCGGCCATATCATGAAGGACAGCTGATAATGCCGCGTCACCCGCACCATTAGTATTCTTTATCTTTTCAGGTCCCCCCATATATGGAGAAATATGTGAGTAAACCTTAATCGGATTTTCACATGCGTGTCGCTTAGCTGGGCGGCTAAATTCATAACGGTTAAACTCCGCGATTGAACCTGGAAGCAATGGTAAAGATGTTTCTCGCTTCGCACTGTCTTCTGTATAACCAGCCATAAACAAACCAACAGGACCTGCTGTACATAGCACTAAATCAGTCCATTCTAACGCCTTATCCGATGCAGCAAGAGGATCAGACTCACCCGTCAGGGCTTCTGCTTCATCTTCATTCATGGCGACAACAGAAACGTTGTCTCGAATAAACTCTTGCCAATATTTGGGGTCATCTTGAATAACAAACTTTGTTCCTAGCGTAAGAACCACTGGTACATCATTCTTTTTCGCGTACTCAATTGCCTTCATCGTTGCTTCAGGCATTGGGTCACCCTCTTTACAACGTACTAAGTACGAAGTTAGTACCAACGCAGAAGCATTTTTAAAGATTTTTTCTGGAATGCTATCGGGATGAAGTTGGTTCATCTGACCTTCACTAATTGCAAAAGTACGTTCACCATCTTCGGTAATCAGCGCGAAGCAACGGCCAATCGCACCATCTACGCCTTGTAGGTAATTCAAATCCATCCGGCTCGATGTGTTACATAGGTAACGATAACCATAACTGCCGATTTTGATATCCTGACTCATCACACCAAGCAGCGTTGAGCGGTCATCGGCTAAAACAGAGTAGTTATGTAACGTATTACCAATAGTACCGCCTGCATATTCGTTGGTAATTAAGCTCTCTTCTTTTAACTGCTGGTATAATTCTTCCGCTTTGGCGTCATCAATAACCAGTGAATGACCTTTACTCAAACCGTACTTTTCAATCACATCCGTTGTAACTTTTGCTTCAATATCTACCAAAGTTTGGTCAATACCAATGATGTGAGTGCGCGTCATCATCTTGCTTTCTTGTGCTTGGCTCACTAGTGGGTCACGAGCATGAACAGGAAAATAGTGCTTCGATTTGCGTTGTCCAGGAAATTTCATATTGTCAGTCTGAGTAAGGGGATAATAAAGAGAACGGATTCTATACCGCGAATAATAAAGCGGCAATAAAAGCCATTATAGCAAACGATTGCTAGCCATTTTTTCTTCCCGAAGCTTTATTCCCCCTCCATAAAACTCAGATCTGGTAGCTGATCTAGGTGTTCACTGTAGCGCTTCAGATTGAACTCTCCTTCATTTTTCATGACATCAAATACTTCAATCGACATCGCACACGCCAGCATAGCCACGGCATCTTCTCGTGGCGTTCCGGTCATCATTAAGCGCATTAACGTTTCTTTGGCTTGGATTGGATTTCCATCCTCTAACTGGTTTTCCACAATTTCAATGAGTTCTGCTTCTTGCATGAATTGATTTTCGGCTGTCATTTGTTCACTACCTCTTGGATTTTTGCCAACTATGCCATATATACCTTCTCTATATCTATGAAATAGCCCATTCGATGTTTTTGTTGTAGCAAATACAACAAAAAACGAAGTGTGATTTCGATCTCGGAACTGTCACCGGTCTGTGGATTCTGATAGAATCTGCGTCCCGTTTATTAAGTGGTGTTTAGTAATGTCTGATAACAGCCAAAAGAAAGTCATCGTCGGTATGTCCGGCGGCGTTGATTCATCTGTTTCTGCGTACCTTCTAAAACAACAAGGCTACCAAGTTGAAGGCCTGTTCATGAAGAACTGGGAAGAAGATGACAACGAAGAATATTGCACAGCAGCAGAAGACTTAGCCGATGCTCAGGCAGTATGTGACAAGCTAGGCATCCATCTACACACCATCAACTTTGCCGCAGAGTACTGGGATAACGTATTTGAGTACTTCCTAGCGGAATACAAAGCAGGTCGTACGCCCAATCCAGACATTCTTTGTAATAAAGAAATTAAGTTTAAAGCGTTCCTTGAGTTTGCCGATGAAGTGCTGGAAGCAGACTACATCGCAATGGGTCACTACGTGCGTCGTTCTTTCCCAGAAAATTCATTACCTGGTGAAGAACAGAAGAAACCACAAATGTTACGCGGTCTAGATAGCAACAAAGACCAGAGCTACTTCTTATATACACTCAGCCACGAGCAAGTAGGCCGTAGCCTATTCCCGGTTGGTGATTTAGAGAAGCCAGAAGTGCGCCGCATTGCGGAAGAGCAAGGCTTAGTAACAGCGAAGAAAAAAGACTCTACTGGTATCTGTTTCATCGGTGAGCGTAAATTTACCGACTTCCTGAGCCGTTACCTACCAGCTCAACCTGGTAACATCGAAACGCCAGAAGGCGAAGTGATCGGCCAACACCAAGGTCTGATGTACCACACTCTTGGCCAGCGTAAAGGCTTACACATTGGTGGTCGTAAAGGCGGTGGTGGCAATGAAGAACCATGGTTCGTTGGTGAAAAAGACCTCAAGCGCAACGTTTTGATTGCCGTGCAAGGCAAAGACCATCCAATCCTGAAATCAGAAGGGCTACTTGCATCACAACTTCATTGGGTAGAACGTGAACCAATTCGTGATGTTATGAAGTGCACAGTGAAAACTCGTTACCGCCAACACGATATTCCTTGTACAATCATTCCTGTCGATGATGAAAACATTAAAGTGATCTTTGATGAACCACAAATTGCAGTGACTCCTGGTCAATCTGCCGTATTCTATAAAGATGACGTTTGCCTAGGTGGCGGCATTATCGAACAACGCATTAAATATTCTCAAGCTTAGGAGTTGTTACGTGGCGAATACACTTTATGACCGTACTATCGCTTTCGCTGGTATTTGCCAAGCCGTTGCTTTGGTTCAACAAGTGGCGCGAAACGGACATTGTGATCAAGATGCTTTTGAAACATCCATTAACGCCATTTTGAACACAAATCCAGCTAACACCGTTGGCGTATTCGGTTGCGAAGCCGATCTAAAACTTGGTCTAGAGTGCCTAGTTAAAGGCATTGATAGCACCCCATCTGGCAGTGAAATTACTCGCTATCTCATTAGCTTAATGGCTCTAGAACGTAAGTTAACTGCTCGTAACGATGCGATGTCACAACTTGCTGATCGTATTCAGATGGCCAAACGTCAAACGGAACATTTTGAATTGCTAGACGATCAAATGCTTAGCAATCTCGCAAGTATTTATTTGGATGTCGTTAGCCCTATTGGTCCACGAATTCAAGTCACTGGCACACCATCGGTACTGCAACAAACCTCTAGCCAGCATAAAGTTCGGGCGCTACTACTATCGGGCATTCGTAGCGCGGTGCTTTGGCGTCAAGTCGGTGGCAAACGCCGTCACCTGATCTTTGGCCGCAAGAAAATGATCGAACAGGCTCAGATCCTGTTAGCCCGAATATAAAATGCACCTGCTAGCTCGCGTTTATCGCGAGCTACTTTTTTTCGACTAAAACAAACTCCGCGCAAACGTTTGCGCGATATTCGTGACAATTGCCACCGTTATTGGTATAACGCTCACGAAATTTAGAAACTCAATTCAGGAGAACATCATGGAACTGTCAGCATTGACTGCTGTTTCACCAGTAGACGGTCGCTACGGAAGCAAAACCATTGCGTTACGCGAAATTTTCAGTGAATACGGTCTACTAAAATACCGTACCATCGTTGAGATTCGCTGGTTACAGAAGCTAGCAGCGACGGCTGAAATTGCCGAGGTGCCAGCATTCAGCGCAGAAGCGAATCAATTCCTAGACGACCTTGCTGCAAGCTTCTCTGAAGAAGATGCACGCCGTATCAAAGAAATCGAGCGTACAACTAACCACGACGTTAAAGCGGTTGAATACTTCTTAAAAGAGAAAGTGGCAGACGTTCCTGAACTGCACGCTGTCAATGAGTTCTTCCACTTTGCATGTACTTCTGAAGACATCAACAACACATCGCACGCTTTAATGCTTAAAGAAGCACGTGAGATGGTTATTCTTCCAGAACTTCGCAACCTCATTGACGCAATCAAAGCACTTGCTGTTGAGCACCGCGATATCCCTCTTCTCTCTCGTACCCACGGCCAACCAGCTTCTCCATCAACGATGGGTAAAGAAATGGCGAACGTTGCATATCGTATGGAGCGTCAATACAAACAAATCGAAAACGTTGAGATCCTCGCGAAAATCAACGGCGCAGTAGGTAACTACAACGCACACTTATCTGCTTACCCTGAGCTAGATTGGCACAAATTCAGCGAAGAGTTCATTACCGAGTCTCTGGGCGTCACATGGAACCCATACACCACTCAGATCGAGCCACACGATTACATTGCTGAACTCTTCGATGCAATCGCACGCTTTAACACTATCCTGATCGATTTCGACCGCGATATTTGGGGTTACATTGCACTGGGTCACTTCAAGCAAAAAACGATTGCAGGTGAGATCGGCTCTTCAACAATGCCACATAAAGTTAACCCGATCGATTTTGAAAACTCTGAGGGTAACCTCGGTCTGGCAAACGCCGTATTTGGCCATTTAGCACAAAAACTGCCTATCTCTCGTTGGCAGCGTGACCTAACTGACTCTACAGTTCTACGTAACCTCGGTGTTGGTGTTGGCTACGCAGTGATCGCCTACACGTCTACGCTAAAAGGCATCAGTAAACTAGAAGTAAACCGTGAAGCACTGCTTGCTGAACTAGACAGAAACTGGGAAGTACTTGCAGAGCCAGTGCAAACAGTCATGCGTCGTTACGGCATCGAGAAACCGTATGAGAAGCTAAAAGAGCTAACTCGTGGTAAGCGTGTAGATGGTGAAGCAATGCGTAACTTCATCGACGGTCTTGAGCTTCCTGAACACGAGAAAGCACGTTTGAAAGAAATGACGCCAGCTAACTACATCGGTCAAGCTATCGAGCTAACTGACAAGCTGTAACTTTTCCGTGATGGACTAGAAATTGAAAAAGGTTGACGTCAAAGCGTCAACCTTTTTTTGTCTCTAAGAGGATTGAAAAATACAAGTTTAAAATCGCGCTGCATTAACATATTTAATCAGGCCCGCGGACAGTCTCCCCTAAACCTAATACGTGCTTAAGTACATCAACCCCTGTTAAGGCTGCTTTTGAAAAAACAAGGTTATCGTACCGACTTCAAGGCCAAACTTTTTAATTTTGGTGAGATTAAATACGTGTTTTTCATCTTGACGATAGAGCCAGTCATCAAAAAAGACGTTCACCGAAGAATCATCCATTTGTAATTCGAAGTCATACTGCCACTGCAACGCATTTCCCTGCTCTTTACCCGTTGCAACGCCAATAATATCATCCGCCTTTCCTTCGTAACTGCCGTCATCCAGTTTGGTGATCACCCAGATTCGTTGATCAAGTTCTCCATCATCAAAAACGAAGTCTTCTACAAGCGTTAATTTGTTCCCTTTTACCGTACCAACAATATCCACTTCAAACCGACGTGTCTGTTGTTCGCTGTAATCTTGAACCATGCCCCAAGCTTTTACATCACCCTCGAAATAACCGAATAAGTCAAAGGTCGGTGTCGAGGATTGGTAATTATCAATGTCCGCTGAGCATGCCGAAAGGAAAGCAGCAGTAATCAAAGCGGTTGACTTCAAAATTCGTTTAAGCACTATCTAACCTGCCCTATTAGTTGTTTTCGAAGCTTGGGAAATTCGGTATTTGGTGATAACCAAATCGACAAAAATGCGTCGTTCATACGTTCATCTTGAATATCGCCGACCATTTCTACTCGCAAGGAATCTGATGGTCTAAAAAGCAGTTGGCCCGTTTTACCATCAGTCAAATAAGTTAATTGATCTCCCTTCTCGATACTGGGGAACATGGTGTTAAGCTCAGCAATCCACTTTTCACGATAATAGTCAGAAAAACCTAACTTAGCCCATTGTTCGTCTGTCACATCTAGTAGCCTTTGCTTACTGACATTTCTTTGATAATTGATTTCCAAAGCAAGCGGGTGTGGAGAAACATCATGGCTTGAGGCGAATTTTCCACCAGGGGCTTTCAAACGCGACTGGTAAATATCGAAAATAAACCACGTCAATTGCGCCTCCCCGACCGTTTCCCACCCTGTCCAGCCGTCTAAATTCACACCGTTATTCGCTTTGCCAATACTTTGCGCTTGCAGAGTAAATGAGCAAAGCAACACGGCAGAAGTAAGGGCACTAATCAGGTTTCGTGTTAAGACTCTCTTCAAGCTTTTCATTTCCGTAGACCTTTAATATTAACAGCATCATCGCAACCCATTCTGCAAACAAAATAATTAAAGTGACGCCAGTACTAAATCCAAATTCAACGGCTTGGAGCTTGAAGCCCGCGTAGTAACTGACCACTCCTCCTATACCGCCTATTATTGATACGTAGGTTTTCGGGAAACGGTACAAAACGGATCTGAGTTGATAAGCATACCAAGAGAACAATACCCACAAGCACATCAGCCAAACAGGAAGCCATAACGTCGGAAAAACAAAAACAGAAATTTGTTGGTTGAGTGTATCGAGAACGAGGCCGGAAACGGTGATAACGGCAATGCCCCTTAACGAAGCAATGTCGGTTTTGATGCAATAAAGAATTGTAGTAATAGTCAGCGCGAAGGTGACCCATTGCAAATGATAGGTTCCGATCACCGCTGAAAACCAGCAGAGTTGGAACCATATCGACGCGATAAACACTCTCATGATGAATTACGGTCTTTGAAACGTCATATGTATCGCGCTGATGCTTCTCGCTAAAAAACCACCTTCACAATAACTTAAGTAATAACGCCACATGCGAACGAAACGGTCATCATAGCCAAGTGAACGTACGTGCTCTTCAGCTTGGTTAAAGCTGTAATGCCAATCGTTCAGCGTCTTCGCATAATCCAGACCGATATCAAACAGATCACGTACCACCAAGTCACTATACTTGGTGGTCGTTTGAGCCAGCGAAGTCACTGAAGGCAAAAAACCTCCAGGAAAGATGTATTTCTGAATAAAGTCAACATTGTTGCTGTAGTACTCGTAACGCTGGTCAGCAATGGTGATAGCTTGAATAGCCATTAACCCGCCAGGTTTGAGTAATGATTGACACTTTTTGATATAAGAAGGCAGAAATTGTTTACCGACAGCTTCGATCATTTCAATGGAGACCAGTTTGTCATAAACCCCATTAAGATCGCGATAGTCTTTCTTTAGCAACGTCACCTTATTCGATAATCCACGCTCCTTTATCTGTTGCTCGGCATAAGCATGCTGCTCTTCTGAAATGGTTGTCGTGGTGACATGACAGCCATATTGCTCGGCCATGTAAATCGCCATGGCTCCCCAGCCAGTACCAATTTCAATAACTTCATCTGAAGGTTGCAGGTTTAGCTGCTGACACAAACGCTCCATCTTATTCATTTGCGCTTGTTCTAACGAATCGTTGTCTTGGAGGTAGAGAGCTGACGAGTACAGCATATTACTGTCTAAAAACGACTGGTATAAATCGTTACCTAAGTCGTAGTGTGCATGAATGTTCTTCCGTGAATTCTCTTGAGAATTACGGTTTGTCCAGTGACTAAACTTATACAATAATTTCGTCAGCAAACTGCCTTGCTCTTCTAATTTATCCAAAGCTCGCATGTTAAGAGCCATTAGCTTCATTAATGATGTTAGATCTGGGCTATCCCACCAGCCATCCATGTAAGCTTCGCCTGCGGCAATACTGCCACCTTGTAATATTCGCGAGTAAAAACCGGGGTGTTTAACTTCTATACTGGCGACCACTGGTTGGCCATTATATTCGCCATCTGGTGCGGTAAATCGTTCGCTTCTTTCTGTCGCTTCCGTTTTATAACTCTCAATAACAGTTAAGCAGCCGATTTCTATTTTTTGCAGACATTGAAAAATAACTCCGCGAGCCGCTTTTTGAGTCGTGGTAAGCTTGCGCGGCAATGTTATCGAACTGGTATTTAACATGCAGAATTCTCCTTGCTCTTTTTATTATCTTTTATCTTTTTTATCTGTATCGGCTTCTATTTCGTCAGATGTTGAATATTTAGGATGAGAATAAAACGGTGCCCCTTTTATCCACAATTTTAGTGCGTGCCAATAAATACCCACCATGACTTTTACCGTTTGAATTGGCGTAACGATCAAACACTTGAACAGATTTTTACTGGAAAACTCTGTTGCTTTCATGGCCATCGTGGCATCAAAGTGTTTATCACCTTTATGGCATTCGAGATGAATATTGAGCTTGTCTGTCAAAGGCTTGATCTTCCAACGGTATAGCTGGTCAATGGGATTAAAGGGCGAGACATGAAAAGCTTTATCGTGTTCCCAGCCAAAGTGCTCGTCGTTCTTATCTGCGGAAAGAGCGTAATAATGACGTTCATTCCATGGCGTATTACTGACTTCCGCAAGTAGATATTGCCATTCACCCTGTTGATTGTAGACGTAGTAAAAGTTAACCGGACTGAAATAGAGCCCCAAATAACGCAAGTGACAGACCGCAATCACTTTGCCGGTGCATTGTACACCTGTCATTGTTTGCAACTTATCCTGTACTGCCTTTTTCAAGTTTCCTTCACCAAGGTAATCACTACGTTTAAACCGAGCCCAATGCCACCAACGCGTACCAAAACCCCATACTTTTTTCTCGAGTTGTTCTAATTCATCGACATCAATAGCCGGCATGAACAAATTGTAGTCCAGATTGTGACGTACAGGGGTGAAACGCCGATGTCTTACATTTCCGATAAAGAGTTGGCTGTTCATATGGTTACCCATTTATGCTGCGCCTTTTTCTATCTTAGTCATGTCTTCTTCACCGAATTTACGTTCTATACCTTTCACGACATCCAACGCACTACGTACGCCATCTTCGTGAAAGCCGCTGTACCAATATGCGCCACAGAACCATGTATTTTTAACGCCTTGAATTTCATCTTTACGCTGTTGAGCAGCAATGGATTCCGTAGTAAAAACCGGATGGTGATAAACAAATTTTCGCAGAACTTTACTTGCGTCAATTTTCTCAGAGCTATTTAACGTGACGCAAAAAGTGTGTTCCGACTGAACGTGTTGGAGGATATTCATATTATAAGTGAGAGATGGCAGCTTTTGCTGCTCGCCTTCACTGCCTTCTAACAAATAATTCCACGAAGCCCAAGCGGTCTCACGCTTTGGCAGTAAACTAATATCCGTATGAAGCACCACCTCATTCGCTTGATAAGCCATATCCTCTAGGATCTGCTGTTCGTTTTGCGTAATGTCTCCAACCATTTTCATTGCTTGGTCACTGTGACAAGCAAAAATAACTTCATCGAACCATTCCGTCACTCCATTGACTTTGACCGCCACGCCACGCTCACTTCTAACAACTCTCTCAACGGGGCAATTTAGACGGATTTTGTCTGAAAACCCTTGTATAAGGGGCGATATGTAGGCGCGAGAGCCACCTTTGATCACATACCACTGAGGTCGGTTAGTTACATCCAGCAGACCATGGTTTAAGAAGAAACGTAAGAAAAACATTAGTGGAAACGCACGCATATCCGCCAACGTTGAAGACCAAATTGCCGCGCCCATTGGCAGGATATAGTTATCAGAAAAGAAAGCACTAAAGTGATGCTCATCAAGAAACTCGCCCAGCGTTTGCGAATTAGTGGATTGCTCGTTGGCAAAGGTTTTCGCTAACTTATTGAATCTTAATATCTCAAAGATAAAACGATAAAATTTAGGGTTTGCCCAATTACGTTTCTGCGCAAACAGTGTTGAGATGGTGTGCCCGTTGTACTCCAAGCCATTACCATCGTTTCGGACACTAAAACTCATTTGAGTCGGCAAGCCTTCGACGCCAATCTCGTTCATCATTTTGATGAAGTTTGGGTAAGTCCTGTCATTGTAAACAATAAAGCCAGTATCAATCGCGTAGTCTTTACCGCCGACATTCACGTCCACCGTCGCCGTGTGCCCACCAATATAATCGTTGGCTTCAAATACGGTGACATCGTGATTATTGTGTAAGTAATATCCACACGTTAGGCCTGATATGCCCGTTCCTATGATCGCAATCTTTTTTTTCCCTGCTGATCTCATTTCTCTTCCTTCTTATGATACGAGTTTAGCCGTTAGGCGAGCTTGCCAACTGTATGGAAACAACGATATGAAACGCAAAATACCGGTAAACCTCGCTGGAAAATAAATATAACTTTTATTCGCCGCCAACTGTTCTCTAATCGCTTCAGATGCGTGTTGTTTGGAGACGATCATTGGCATTTCGAAGGTGTTCTTGTCAGTCAGAGGCGTCTCGACAAAACCGGGAAACACCGTTACGACTTGTATGCCCTTCTTCTTTAAATCCACTGCCAACGTTCGTGCAAAGTAGCTGACCGCCGCCTTTGATGCCCCATAGGCCTCTGCTCGCGGTAGTGCCACCTCAGATGCAATCGAACCCACGATGACAATGCGATGACCTCGCTCCATATGCGGCTGACAAGCCTCAACGCAGTTTGCCACCCCAATAACGTTAACATTCATAACGCGCGCCATAAGTTTCGCGTCAACCACACCCTCATCCATGTATTCACAATTACCTGCATTGAAAATCCATGTGCTGGGGATAAATGGTAAAGAAGACAGCACATGTTTTGTTTCTTCGTGTTGTGTCACATCAAATTGCAGTGTTTCAATAAGAGGAGTGGTTGAGGCTAATTCTGCCAAGACTTTCTCGTTTCGCCCGCATGCAATCACGCGCCAACCAGACTTTGCGTAATCTAAAGCTAACTGTTTTCCAATGCCGGACGTAGCACCAGTAATTAAAACCGTACTGCTCATTGCCCTAACCTCTGCTTAATTGTTTTCACGACGGACCCAAGTAAAGGCAAGTTTTCATACAACATTTCGCCGAGATCAAAATAGTCTCGGTGGTAAATCACTTGACCTTCGCTGAACTTTAGATGAGAAACACCATTCACAAAAATTGGAGCCCCTTTCTGGAGTTTGGGATGTTGAAGGTCCATGGTCCAAGTAAGAAAACCGGTATCACCAACTTGTTGATGTTCGTGGATAATAAAATCACAACTTATGACATTGGCATATAAAGAGTTGAAATAGTCTGAAAGCGCGTCCCACCCTTCTAAACGATGAGCGGCATCTTCAAATACCACATCTTGATGATACACCTCTTTAAGTAGATGCAAATTTGCTTTATTAAGCTTTTGATAGATGTTGCCAACAGACTGTATGTCCATTCCTTTACTCCTACATGCCAGCAAATGTTGTACAAAATTATTATACGTACAAGATAGACCAATTGACAAAAGTTGTACAAAATTAATTTTGTATAACTTTTGTTTCCTCAGGTTAATACGGAATGCCCTCCGTTAGCGATCAATAGATAAAAAAAAGCTTGGTTAAAACCAAGCCTTTTCAATAAATTATCCAATTAGTATTGCTGGTTACGCAATGCTGCAATGCGTTTATCTAGTGGAGGGTGACTCATCAGTAGTTCAGTTAAAGATTGCTTACCGTTAATACCAAACGCCATCATCGTGCCATCCAGCTGAGACTCGTGGCTCATTTTTAAACGTTCTAGGGCGGCGATCATCTTCTGTTTACCTACTAGTTGCGCGGCACCTGCATCCGCGTGAAATTCACGGTGGCGGCTGTACCACATGGTAATAAAGCTAGCCAAGAAACCAAATACGAGTTCGAGTACCATCGACACACCAAAGTAAACCATCATGTTTGTACCTTGGCCCTCTTCTTCGTCGTTTGATGCCACAATATTTGCAATGAAACGTGACAAGAAAATAACGAACGTGTTCACCACACCTTGCATCAATGTCATCGTGACCATGTCACCATTAGAGATATGGCTTACCTCATGCGCGAGTACTGCCTCAGCTTCATCACGAGTCATATTGTGTAGCAACCCGGTTGATACGGCAACCAGTGAATCATCACGCTTTGCGCCTGTCGCAAATGCGTTGATATCTGGCGAGTCATAAATTGCCACGGTTGGCATACCAATACCCGCCTGCTGAGCTTGGCGATTCACGGTTTCTAGAAGCCAATGTTCGGTTTCGTTACGAGGGGTTTCGATAACCATGCCACCCACAGCGCGTAGTGCCATACCTTTAGACATCATTAACGAAATCAATGCACCACCAAAGCCAAATACTGCCGCCATGATAAGTAACCCTGACAGGCTACCTGGTTGCATTCCAGTGGTGGCATAAACAATATTCAGAACAACACTGAGAACTAGCACTACGGCTAGGTTCGTTGCTAGGAATAACATAATTCGCTTCATTACTTTTCTCCGAGGAAGCTTATTGGTATAAAAAGCTTGTTTAAAAAGCCGATTCCGGTTGGTTTCACGCCTTGATGCGTTATAGATATAGTCTACCTGCGATAAAAACAAGGTTAAGCAATAAATTGCAACATTTGTTTTCGAGACTGAAATATTACGTACATTTAAGTCGCGTAGAAACAGCATGTTAACCCAAGTATAGACTTTGGTCTTATTGTACGCCCATAAGAACGTGTTAGATTCAAATGAGATGAACAAAACAGAGCATACTCTAATAAAGACAGAGTAACTCTAAAATCCATGTTATTGAGGGAAAAAACCATGGTAGAAACTAACGACTATCAAATGGCTATTGATTTACTCCGCTGTCACCTAGGTATCTCAGAGGACGAGGCAAAACAGCAACTTGGTATTTCAACCGATGCTCAAATGACACAACGTGTTGCAGAAACACAGCAAGCATTGATGGGGCTTAGCCAAGAAAAATAACCATAACGTCTAACGTAACGGTTGGAAGCAAAGGTTAGCAAAAGGTTAACATAAGAAAAGGGCTGCATTGCGCAGCCCTTTTTTATCTTCACGTAATAATTTATACGCTCAGCAACGGCTCAACGTTAATGTACTTGCCTATCTCTTTACGTTTCGCGCTTGGAATATAGGGGATTTCACCTAGTTTAGGAGCGCCTAAACGAGCTTCAAGTGTTCCAATAATATCGGCATAGTGTTCTGTGCCCGGGTTTACACGATTTGCAACCCAACCAACAAGATTCAAACCATCCGCTCTAATGATTTCCGCAGTCAACAACGCATGGTTCAGGCAACCGAGCTTAATCCCTACAACAAGAACCACCGGTAGTTGCTCTTGCTTTACCCAAGTCGACAAACTATCGATATCCGAGACAGGCACACGCCAACCCCCAGCACCTTCAACTAAGACGATATCCGCTTGCTGCTTATGCTGAATCAATTTCTCACTTAGCAAATCATATTTGATGTCTACATGTTCATGTTTCGCTGCGATGTGCGGAGAAGCAGGTAACTCCAAAGCATATGGATTGACATCATCGTATGCAACATCAATAGTTGCCGCTGCCTGTAAATGCAACGCATCTGAATTACGCCATCCTTCCGTTGTGTTATCACTTCCTGATGCCACTGGCTTATAACCAATGGTATTAAGGCCTTTTGCCGCTAACGCTTGCAAAATGGCTTTAGACGCTACCGTTTTCCCTACATCAGTATCCGTACCAGCAATAAAAAAAGCATCAATCATAGATGTATTACTCCAAAACAAACCTGATAACTTGCAGGTAGAAGACCTTGATCATTTCCGAATGCTTGGTAAGCACGCTCAACTTGTCGTAAAGCGCTTCGACTCGTTAACCCATGTGAGCGTCCGCTTACGTGATTTGCACCTATACCTTTAAGGTCACGCATAACAGAAAACGCCGAATCGTACCAAACTGTGATGGTGGTCGAGTCTAGATGATGGTTGTGGCAACGGGATTGCGCTAACGCAATTTTTACCTGATTGAAGGTAATAAAGTTATTGACGTGTTGATATGCATCAATTTTTCCCCACGAGTCACGTAACTCATAAAGCGAATTATCAAGCAGTGTAGAAAAGGCAGCTGTCCCCCCCTTTCTCAATACACGCTGTACTTCTCGTAGCGGATAACTTAAATCTGTACACCACTGTAAAGCCAAGCTTGAGAATATATAGTCAAAGCTGCCATCATCAAAGGGTAGGTTTTCAGCATCGGCTAAGATATAGCTCATGCATTCCTCACCGCAGCGTTGTTGTGCTTTATCCAACATGGCTTGTGAAATATCTACACACACCACGTTGGCACCGCGCTGCTGAAAAACTTTGGAGAAATAACCGGTCCCACAACCTAAGTCTAAAACGCGCTGGTTCGTTAAATCACTTGGTAATTTATCTATCAAACGATACCCAACATCGCGCTGAAATGCAGCATGCTTATCATAAGTGCTCGCGGCTTTCCCAAACGATGAGGCAATCGCGTCTTTATTGCAGAGAGAAGTGTCTAAAACGACATTTTTGGCCCTATCCATTACAGCGATCCTAATGCTTGCTTCAGTGCAGCTGAGAGTGTTCTGACTTGTGTTTTCGTGTGGTTGACCGTCAACGTAATACGTAATCGTGCCGTTCCTTTCGGAATCGTTGGCGGTCGAATAGCCGTTAACCAAACTCCGTTTTTACGGCAGGCTTTTGCCACCTTAAGTGCAGATTCCGATTCACCAATCACAAACGGCTTTATTGACGTTGCAGTTTCAACAAAACCTTCTGTATCTCGCAAACATTCTTGATAGTAAGCACTCAACTCAGTCAACTTGTCACGTCGCCAAGTTTGCTCCTGAATCATAGAAACGGCATGAGTAAGTGCATAGGCTTGAGCAGGAGGCATCGCTGTTGAATACACGTAGTGTCTCGCGAATTGCATAAGAAAATCTCCCGTAGCTTGGTCACATAAGATAGCAGCACCAGACATACCAAACGCTTTACCGAAAGTCACAATCAAGATCTCTGGTTTGATGTTGGCAAACTCACAAGAGCCGCCGCCAGTTTCACCAAGCACACCGATACCGTGTGCATCATCAACAGCAAGCCAAGCGTTATGGTTTTTTGTCACTGCAGATATCTCGTTTAAAGGGGCACGATCTCCATCCATGCTGAATACCCCTTCAGTGACTACAAGGTGATTACTCTCATCATTAATCAGCGACTTAAGGTGTTCAATATCGTTGTGTTTGAAGCGTTTCATCTTAGCTGTCGATAAGGCTCCTGCCTCCATCAAAGAAGCGTGATTAAATCGGTCTTGAAGTAACACATCAGTTTTTTCTAATAATGTAAAAAGCAAAGCTTGATTGGCACTAAATCCAGAGCCAAACAGAACGGCCCTCTCAAACCCCAACCACTCTGTTAGCGCAGCTTCAAGATTGCCATGCGCCGCACTAAACCCAGTCACCATAGGTGAGGCTCCGCTGCCACTGCCGTAAACACTCAAACCTTGCTGCCAAGCACGCACAAGTGATTGATCATTCGCCAAACCTAAATAATCGTTGCTAGAGAAGTTAATGTAGCGTTTATCTTCGTGTTCCAAAATAGATTGGTTACCAGAAAACACTATATTCATTGTTCGAGTTAACCCCTGTGTTTTACGCTCAATAAGGGCAGACTCAATACGAGATTTAAACGCTGGCATCGTAAAAAACATCGCCTTCGGTGGGACGTGAAGCAACACGCTCTACTACACGATCTAACAATTCGTTTTCTGCGATGTCATCCGGCTTTTGAGACACCTCATGACTGTTAATACCTAACTTCTTAAACAGCATTATGTCTTTGTCTTCAGAAGGATTGGGAGTCGTTAAAAGCTTACAACCGTAGAACACAGAGTTTGCGCCAGCCATAAAGCAGAGTGTTTGCATCTGCTCATTCATGTTTTCACGACCTGCCGACAAACGAACCGCGGAGTTAGGCATCATAATTCGCGCAATCGCAATTAGGCGAATGAAGTCAAATGGCTCCACATCGTCTACTTTTTCTAATGGGGTGCCTTTTACCTTCACTAACATGTTGATTGGTACACTTTCTGGTTGCGTTGGTAAATTAGCAAGTTCAACCAGCAGACCTGCACGATCATTGACGCTTTCCCCCATGCCGATGATACCACCAGAACAAATCTTCATGCCGGCATCACGAACGTGAGAAAGCGTATCTAAACGGTCTTGGTAAGTACGAGTGGTAATGATTTTGCCGTAAAATTCTGGGGAAGTATCAAGGTTGTGGTTGTAGTAATCTAAGCCAGCACCAGCCAGTTGATCCGCTTGCTCCGGCGTCAGCATACCTAGCGTCATACACGTTTCCAAGCCCATACCCTTCACGCCTTTAATCATATCGGTCAAATGCGGCATGTCGCGTTCTTTCGGGTTCTTCCACGCGGCGCCCATACAGAATCGCGTCGAGCCAGCATTTTTCGCTTTTTGTGCAGCATCGAGTACACGCTCGACTTCCATCAGACGCTCTTTTTCGATGTCTGTGGTGTAACGAGCACTCTGAGGACAGTACTTACAATCTTCTGGACAAGCCCCCGTCTTAATCGACAGTAGCGTGCTAACTTGAACATGGTTGGTTTGTTGGTATTGACGATGAACAAGCTGCGCTTCGAATAGGAGATCCATGAATGGTTTTTCCATGAGATCGCGCACTTCAGCATGCGTCCAGTTATGACGAACTTCCACGTGTATTCCTTTAGTCACTTTTTTGTTGTGTTGACAGTCTACTGAGTCTCGATAAACTGTCAACACAATGCAAAACAACAAAGTTTACATCTGTTTGTTTTTTAATCTTAATTAATATTGGAATAGCACATGGATCTCGCCTTCGACCGCCAGCACATCTGGCATCCTTACACTTCGACGTTGACACCTCTGACCTGCTACCCAGTGGCATCAGCAAATGGCGTACACATTAAACTGGAAGATGGAACAGAGCTTGTCGATGGCATGTCTTCTTGGTGGTCGACGATCCACGGCTATAATCATCCGCACTTAAATCAGGCCGCTCACCAGCAAATCGATCAGGTTTCTCACGTGATGTTTGGCGGGATTACCCACCAGCCAGCCATCAATTTGTGTAAGAAGCTATTGTCCCTTGCACCAAGTAATCTTGAACAGGTCTTTCTTGCTGATTCTGGCTCGGTTGCCGTAGAAGTGAGCTTGAAGATGGCGCTGCAATATTGGCATGCAAAAGGCGAGCGCCGACCGAAGTTTTTGACTTTGCGACACGGCTATCACGGCGATACCTTTGCGGCGATGTCAGTTACCGATCCTGATAATTCAATGCACTCTCTCTACAAAGGCTTTTTGCCTGAGCATATCTTTGCGGAGTCACCAACTTGTGGTTATTGGGACGAGTGGAAGCCGGAAGATCTTGCTGACTTTGAACACAAGATTGAAATGCACCATCAAGAACTCGCAGCGGTGATCCTCGAACCCATCGTTCAAGGCGCAGGCGGCATGCGTATCTACCATCCAGAATTTCTCAAAGGCGTACGTCGGCTTTGCGACAAATACGGTTTGTTATTGATTGCGGATGAAATCGCCACTGGATTTGGTCGTACCGGTAAGTTGTTTGCCTGTGAACATGCCGATATCCAGCCAGACATTCTTTGTGTTGGGAAGGCTCTGACAGGCGGCTACATGACTCTCTCTGCTACTCTGGCAAGTAAACACGTCGCAGACACCGTTTGTGGTGGTGATGCAGGTTGTTTTATGCATGGCCCAACGTTTATGGGTAATCCGCTCGCCTGCGCTGTTGCCACCGCAAGTTTAGAATTAATTGAACAAGGGGAATGGCAGCAGCAAACGAAACAAATTGAAACGATGTTTTCTGAGTTACTGCCAAAGCTTGAAGAATACGACTTGGTGAAAAGCACCCGTTGGTTAGGTGCTATTGGCGTTGTGGAAACGCATCGCTCTGTGAATATGGAGGCCATCCAAACAGTATTTGTCGAATACGGTGTGTGGATCCGTCCGTTTGGCAAAATGATTTATATGATGCCGCCATTTATCAGCAAGCCAGAAGATATTGAGAAGTTGGTCAACGCGATTGATGCCGCTTTACAGCGTGAAGACTGCTTTGCATAACAAAAAAACCCAGCGCTCAGGCTGGGTTTTGCTGTTTTGAGGTTAATGGATTAACCGATGTGCGTTGCGCCGCTCATGTACTTCTGAAGTGCTGTTGGGATTGCAATACGGCCGTCCGCTTCTTGGTTATTTTCTAAAATAGCAACCATTGTACGGCCAACGGCTAGACCAGAACCGTTTAACGTGTGTACAAGCTCCGGCTTCTTCTCGCCTTTACGACGGAAACGCGCTTGCATACGACGAGCTTGGAAGTCCCACATGTTAGAACACGAAGAAATTTCACGGTAAGTTTCTTGAGCAGGTACCCATACTTCTAGATCGTAAGTCTTACGTGCACCGAACCCCATATCACCTGTACATAAAACCACTTTGCGATAAGGCAGCTCTAAAAGCTGGAGCACTTTTTCAGCGTGACCAGTTAACTCTTCAAGCGCATTCATTGAGTCTTCTGGCTTGGTGATTTGTACTAGTTCAACTTTGTCGAATTGGTGCATACGAATCAGACCACGAGTATCACGCCCATAAGATCCCGCTTCAGACCGGAAACATGGTGTGTGCGCCGTCATTTTAAGTGGTAGATCCGCTTCTTCCGAAATAGTATCGCGCACTAGGTTTGTGACAGGCACCTCGGCTGTAGGAATTAGAGACAATTTACGTGGCTCTTCATCGCTGACTTTTTCGACCAGAGGTTCGGTATGGAAAAGATCTTTACCGAATTTAGGCAGCTGACCAGTACCGAATAGGCTGTCAGCGTTGACTAGATAAGGGACATACATTTCCGTGTAACCGTGCTCTTCAGTGTGAAGGTCAAGCATAAACTGAGCAATAGCACGGTGTAGACGAGCAAATTGACCTTTCATTACGATGAAACGAGCACCAGTGATCTTAGTTGCACTTGCGAAGTCTAGACCATCACCCATTTCGCCAAGATCAACGTGATCTTTTACTTCGAAGTTGTACGTTTTAGGCTCACCCCAACGAGAAATTTCTACGTTGTCATTTTCATCTTTACCATCTGGCACTTCATCCGCAGGGATGTTAGGTACAGAAAGCGTGATTTCCTCTAGTTGAGCCATAACTTGCTCAAGTTCCACCTTTTTAGCATCAAGATCGCTACCTAGTGTACCGATTTTTTTCTTGATCTCTTCTGCGCCTTCTTTGTCACCAGCCGCCATTTTTTGGCCGATTTGCTTGGAGATGGAGTTACGCGTGGATTGTAAATTTTCAACTTCTACTTGAATGGACTTGCGTTGTTCTTCAAGTTTACGAATAGTCTCTACGTCTAGCTTAAAGCCACGACGCGCTAGTTTTGCAGCTGTTTCATCCAGCTCTGTACGAAGTAATTTAGAATCCAGCATTGTTAATCCTATGCTTTTTGTTGTGAAATCACGCACCCTATCCGAACAGGCACGTTACAAAAATAACCCAATAAATGTATCCAAAAACGCCTACTTTTCATAGCGCTTTTGTTGGCTATTTGCATCTAAAGTAGCCAAGTAATCTAACTTTTCGCTTATTTTGGTTTCTAGACCGCGATTTGTTGGCTGGTAGTACTTACGATCCACCATTTCAGGTGGTAAATATTGATCGCCCGCGGCATACGCTCCCGGCTCATCGTGAGCATATCGGTATTCGGCGCCATAACCCATGTCTTGCATCAAACTGGTTGGCGCATTTCTTAGGTGATTAGGCACTTCATATTCAGGTAAATTATGAGCGTCTGTGAGCGCTTGCTTCCACGCGACATACACCGCATTACTCTTCGGCGCACATGCTAAGTAAACAATCGCCTGAGCAATCGCACGCTCACCTTCTGCCGGTCCAACACGCGTGAAGCAGTCCCACGCCGACAACGCAACTTGCATCGCCCTAGGGTCCGCATTGCCCACATCTTCGGATGCTATCGCCAGTAATCGACGTGCGATGTAAAGTGGATCACAGCCAGCTGCAATCATACGCGCAGCCCAATATAAGGCGGCATCAGGGTTTGAACCACGAATGGATTTGTGTACCGCAGAAATCAAATCGTACCAAATATCGCCTTTGTTATCGAAACGAGAGACTTTCTCTCCTGCTACTTCCGCAAGTAGCTTCAGAGTGATTTCTTTTTCGCCTTGCGCATTGTCTTCTGCCATATCGTAAAGCAGCTCAAGGTAGTTAAGCGACATACGCGCATCGCCATTGACCAATTCCGCTAAGCGGTCTAAGACGTTATCAACAAAGTGCGCAGGAGTGCCCCCTAACCCACGTTCTTTGTCCTGAATGGCTTGCTTCAAGGCTAACGAGATTTCGTTTTTATCCAGTGACGTTAGCTTATATACACGTGCGCGAGATAATAATGCGTTGTTCAGCTCGAAAGATGGGTTCTCTGTCGTCGCACCGATAAAGGTCACCGTCCCATCTTCAATGTGGGGTAAGAAAGCATCTTGCTGAGATTTATTAAAGCGATGCACCTCGTCCACAAACAAGATGGTACGGCGGCCCGCCATTTTGTTTTCACGCGCTTTTTCAATCGCAGACCGTATCTCTTTTACTCCGGAAGTAACAGCCGACACGCGCTCCACTTCAGCGTTAGCGTAATTGGCCGCCACTTCTGCCAGCGTGGTTTTACCTGTGCCCGGTGGTCCCCACAAGATCATAGAGTGAATGTGGCCCGCTTCCAGCGCACGATATAGAGGCTTACCAGGGCCTAATATGTGTGACTGACCGATATACTGCTCTATCGTTTGCGGCCTCATACGTGCAGCAAGGGGACGAAAATCTTCGTCCCCTGAGAAATCTAATGTGTAATTACTCACTACCTATTAATTCCTTTGGTCATCCACTTCCACACCATTTGGAATCGTGAATGTAAATCTGTCTGCTTTTGGTTTACCCAACTTCACATTGTCAAACTTAAATAGCCCCTTTTGACCATCTTGTTCTAATACATTGAAGCCTTTTACGACACCTTTCGCGTCAATATTAATGAGAAACTGCCCCTGTGTAGAGTCAACGGCCGTTGGAGTCAGAGTAAACTCATTCCCTTTCTGAGAAATAGAGTAGTTTTCCCAGTCACTCGCTCGGTTACGAGTTAACAAAACAAATGGGGTTTGTTCTGTTGCCTGATCTTGCCAGTAAATGCTGACTTGCTCAATAAACGGACTGTAATACCATAGCGTTGTGCCATCTGAAACTAATAAATTCTCATCGGGAAATGTTGTGCTCCAACGAAATAAGCTTGGTCGGGCGATTTCTACCGTACCTTCGCCTTCCATTACCGTTTCACCTTCAGGGCTGATCACTTGCTGAGAAAAGTCAGCTCTGAAACCTTCGTTGATCGCTAAGCGTTTACTCAACTCTTCTTTTGGCGCCGCTGCATAAGCAGTAGAAAAGAGAGAACTGCTTAGAAGAAGCGCAGAAAAAAGTGTCGCTGAAAATCGTTTTTTCATTCAGATACCTATTGTTGGAACCACTCACTTCCGTTCGACTGAAGTGAGTCAAACAAGTTCATTAATCTTTTGGTGGCGCAGGCGCTAAGACTTCACGGTTACCATTGTGCCCTGGAGTACTCACAATACCTTGGGCCTCTAGTTGTTCAACAATACGAGCGGCACGGTTATAGCCAATTTTAAATCGACGCTGAACACCAGAAACCGATCCACGCCGCGAGTGAACCACGTGCTCGACCACTTGATCGAATAACGGATCCACATCTTCATCCGCTTGCATCTGCTCACCTGGCAGCAGAGCTTCAGGGCTTTGATCACCGTTAATGATCTCGTCGATATAGTTAGGTTTGCCACGTGCTTTCCAGTTATTCACAACCGCATGCACATCATCATCCGATGCGAACGCACCGTGCACACGAGTAGTATGACTGGAACCGGGTGGTAGATACAGCATATCACCCATGCCCAATAGTGATTCAGCACCGCCTTGATCTAGGATCGTGCGAGAATCCGTTTTGGTCGATACAGTAAACGCAACACGTGTTGGGATGTTCGCTTTAATTAGGCCTGTAATGACATCAACGGATGGACGTTGAGTGGCAAGGATCAGGTGAATACCTGCTGCACGTGCTTTCTGTGCCAAACGGGCAATCAGCTCTTCCACCTTCTTACCCACAACCATCATTAGGTCGGCAAACTCATCCACTACCACAACGATATAAGGCAGTCTCTCAAGCAACGGTGGCTCTGCATCCATACTGTCGCCCTCTTGCCAGAATGGATCGTGAATTGGATGGCCCGCTTCCGCTGCCATCTTCAATTTTTCATTGAAGCCTTTGACGTTACGCACGCCAAGTGCCGACATCAGTTTATAACGGCGCTCCATCTCACCCACACACCAACGAAGTGCGTTAGAGGCGTCTTTCATGTCCGTCACGACTTCTGAGAGTAGATGTGGAATACCTTCATAAATTGAAAGCTCCAGCATTTTTGGGTCAATCATGATAAAGCGAACATCTTCTGGGCTTGCTTTGTAAAGCATGCTCAAGATCATGACGTTAACCCCTACCGATTTACCGGAACCTGTCGTACCTGCAACCAGTACATGGGGCATCTTAGCCAAGTCGGCGACCACGGCTTCACCGGCGATGTCCTGACCCAACACAACGGTCGTTGGCGACGTGGCTTGTTTAAATTGTGTGCTGTTAATGACATCAGATAAGTAAACCGTCTGACGGCTCATGTTTGGCAGCTCTAGACCGATATAGGGTTTACCCGGGATCACTTCCACCACACGTACCGCCATGGCTGACAGTGCTCGCGCTAGGTCAGTAGATAAACCGGAAATACGGCTCACCTTAACTCCTGGCGCGAGGTCAAGCTCAAAACGAGTGATAACAGGACCAGGGTAAATACCGACTACCTCAGCTTTGATTTTGTAGTCTGCTAGCTTACTTTCTACCAATCTAGCCACCTGCTCAAGAGCATCGCGATCAATGAAGTTCTCACGCTTTTCTGGGTGGTAAAGCAATTCTAACGTTGGCAGTGGTTCTTGTGGTACTGGCAGGTTTTGTTCTTGCTTCATCAAAAATGGGTTTTGCTTTGCAGCCACTTTCGACTGCGCGCTAGAAACCATTTCTTGGAAGGCGTCCACATCTTGGTCACCTTGTTGTGTTTTTTCTAACTCATCGTCTTGATGCACAGACTCAAAAGTCGCAGAAGGTGCAACTGAGGTCGCTGAATAAGATCGCGTAATTGATTGAGGATCAATAGGTTCTGGCTGCTCTTGCAGTACAGGTTCTGAAGGTAGATAGTCATCTTCTTCATCTAACACATCAAAGTCTGAAATAGTCGGTTCGATGTGTGGGTCAGAGTCAGTTTGGTTCGTGATGCTGTCTAATTCTGCAGAATCAATAATAGGCTCTTCATGTTGAGGCCGCTCAGTGTGCATCTGCTGCGCTTGTTCTGCTTCAAACTTTACGTACTCAGAATAATCTGACTCAGCACTTTGTAGCCCCTGTTCAGCACTGGCTTGCTCTGCATAAAATGAGTAGGTTTCTGAAATGGATTGCTCTTCCGTTACCCAGTCATCCGCTTGCTGCGCTGCTGCTTCAAGCTCTTCAATGGTTACATTAAGCTGCTTGGATCGATCAAACAAAGGTTCAACGTGCTCAGCACTGACGCGGTGCATATGAGCTTGAGGATCAAGGTCCGCATAGCCTGAAGCCTCATCAACAGCAGCCTGACTCGGCGGTGGTGTTCTCGGCGTGGGTGGTACCGTATGCGTCTGAGGTTTCGCTTGCGGCATATAAATAGGATATTCGTGTGCAGGTTCAGCGGCTTTAGGTTCGTCAACATCATACGCGGTCAAATGTGGCAATGGCTCGTCATTGACTTCACTTTCAGCATTTTTGACGCTGGACACTGTATCTTCTACGAATTCATCCAATTGAGGTTCTAGTAATTCCTGCTCAGAGCCTCTAAATTTATTGGCAATAACAGAAGTAAGCTCCAATGCTCGATCACCAAGCCATTCCACGATATTCAACCAAGAAATACCAGTGAACAAGGTAAAGCCAGCTCCCCATAAGAACAATAAAACCAGTGTGGTACCAAGTACATTTAGTGTCGGCAAAGCAAGACTAGTCAGCACGTCACCAACCACGCCACCAGATGAGAAATACCAGATATCATCAAAATTAATATCGGCGAGCCCACAACTGGTCATAATGAGGACGGTAAGACCGAGTAGTCGCGTCCCCCAAAGCATGAGGTCGATTGTCTCGTCTTCTCCTCGTTTACGGCATATAACCCACGCGGCAGCGGACAGTAAGAAAGGAATAGGATAGGCGAGAGAGCCAAATGTGAAAAATAGAGTATCGGCAAGCCAAGCACCAAATAAACCGCCAGCGTTATCGACCTCCCCTCCCCAAGCGGTTTGGGACCAAGAAGGATCGGCCGGACTAAAGGTAAATAGTGCGACAGCCAGCAATACCGAGCTTAGAACGCCAACGATAAAGCAGCACTCTTTTAAGCGTTGGAAGCCATTTAAACGTGAAAACTGAGGCTCTTCACTGGTTTTGATAATGGTTTCGACTTTCTTTGCGTTCTCTTTGAACATAAATCAACTTGAATATGGAATGAAATAGGAATTTACAAAACATTCCGAGCGGCTGGATGCCGCTCGGTAAATTGATTTAACCATATCAAAGAGAAAAACCCAATTACTCTCTGGCGAAAGCGGAAGCATATACCGCTTTCTTTGCAAGAATTTAACGAGTTTTAATCACAAGCTGGTTAGATTGCTTCACTTCTTCCATAACAACGTATGTTCGGGTGTCATTTACACCAGGTAGGCGTAACAACGTATCACCCAATAATCGACGATAAGCCCCCATATCAGATACACGGGTTTTTAGAAGATAGTCAAAATCACCTGATACAAGATGACACTCTTGTATATCGTCGAGTTTTTGAACCGCTAAATTAAACTGCTCAAATACATCTGGCGCACCACGGTTTAGCGTTATTTCAACGAATACCAATAGTGACGCATCCAAGAACTGCGGATTAAGTAACGCAGCATATCCTGTGATGTAACCCTGACGCTCTAAGCGACGCACACGCTCCAAACATGGCGTTGGAGACAGTCCTACACGTTTTGAAAGCTCAACGTTTGAAATACGACCGTCTTTCTGCAGCTCATTAAGAATGTTGCGGTCGATACGGTCTAGTTCCTTGGACGGCTTTTTATAGTTGTCTGCCATTTTTTATTCCACCTTATTACTTCCTTGCAAAAAAATATGTTACAACTTTTTAATATTTGGTGCCAAATTTTACAAACCAATAACTATACTAGTTATTAATTCGATAATAACACCCTACAATCAGTTAATACTACCATTATAGAAAGAGGATACAGGATGATCATTGGCGTACCTAAGGAAATCAAAAATCACGAATATCGTGTTGGTATGATCCCAGCTAGCGTGAGAGAACTTATCTCACATGGTCACCAAGTTTTAGTTGAGACCAATGCAGGTGCCGGCATTGGTTTTTCAGACGATGATTACATCGCTGTCGGCGCATCCATTCTCCCTCATGCTGCAGACGTATTTGCGCAAGCAGACATGATTATAAAAGTAAAAGAACCCCAAGCAGTAGAGAGAGCAATGCTCCGCGAAGGGCAAATATTATTTACTTATTTACACCTAGCACCAGATTTTCCACAAACTGATGAGCTAATCAAAAGCAAAGCTGTCTGTATAGCCTATGAGACTGTAACAGATAATATGGGTCGTTTACCACTGTTAGCACCGATGTCAGAAGTGGCGGGTCGGATGTCTATCCAAGCAGGCGCGCAAACGTTAGAAAAATCACACGGGGGCCGTGGCTTGCTCCTTGGCGGTGTACCCGGTGTTGGACCCGCGAATGTCGTGATTATCGGTGGTGGTGTCGTTGGTGCGAGTGCAGCCCGTATGGCGGTTGGCCTTCGTGCAGATGTTACCATTTTAGACCGTAACGTAGACACTCTACGCAAGCTAGATGAGGAATTCCAAGGGAGAGCAAAAGTCGTTTATTCTACAGAAGACGCTATTGAGAAGCATGTTCTAGCCGCCGACCTCGTTATCGGAGCGGTTCTTATCCCTGGCGCTGCAGCGCCTAAACTCGTCAATAAAGAGCACATCGCGAAGATGAAACCTGGCGCAGCGGTCGTTGACGTAGCCATTGACCAAGGCGGTTGTTTCGAGACTTCTCACGCAACCACACACGCAGAACCCACTTATATTGTTGATGAAGTGGTTCACTACTGCGTCGCAAATATGCCTGGTGCCGTTGCACGCACTTCAACATTCGCATTGAACAATGCAACACTCCCTTACATTGTGAAACTCGCAAACAAAGGCTACCGTGAAGCGCTACTTGCAGATAAAGGCTTCCTAGAAGGTCTAAACGTTATTCACGGCAAAGTAACATGTAAAGAAGTGGCTGAAATCTTTAACCTAGAGTACGTTGAAGCCGAACAAGCCATCGCAGCCTTTAACTAACAGTAACGCCACACGACGGTGTCATGTTTTAATTACAAAAGCCCACGAATAAGTGGGCTTTTCACATAGAGCATTTAGCTATAAAAAATAACTACTTCTTATATGCGCAAATTAAAATATTTCTAGGTGTGATTGATTTAGGGCAAAATTCTGACAAATTGACACGATAACCACGCTCTTGAAGATAAAGTGCTTTGTCTAACGCGAGCCATACCTCCAACGAACGCTGAAAAACCAGTTGAACTAAGCTCATTCTTTCCATTTGCCAAAAGCGCTCTTCAGCCAACGCTTCGAACTGTTCAAAATCTATCTCTGGGTTCAGTTTCAATCCCTTCTGTTCCGCAGCCCAATAACATAGTGCCTTAAAACCTGTATTTAATTGAGACTTGCGAATACTCGGTACGGGTTGATACTCATTAACCCCCATGACTTGATGAGTGATCGCATCAAAACCAAGTCTGAAAATCATTTCTTGCTGACGATGACGACGTACGCGCGCTCCACCAGTGACTGTCTGCTGAAGTGGTATACGTAACTCATGCTTCGAGAGGGTTAATTTTGAATTTTTGCCTGGCGTTGATAGTGGTTGATACTCTTCAGTTTGAATGAGGTGATAACAACAAGGCGAGATAGTCATTGCGGCAACCCCTTTTTCACTGCCGTATTGCATTAATCGAACATGCAAATCACCACAAGCATGTAACGCAACCGCGTGTTGATTCGGCCTAAATACTGCTTTGGCTTGAGAGCTAAACGCGTCACCTTGGACAAATGTCATTTGCCAATGATTGTCGTCAGCCGCTTGCTGCCCTGAATCACATAGCGCTTGTTGGTACTCAAAGCTCGTCACGGCTTGTTCAGTCTGAGTCGTGAGAACTCGTCCTAAATACCCTTTCCCAGAACACCACTCTAACCATTCTTCTCCATGATGATGTGAAATAGCGGCTTCCCCTAACGCACTAATTTGCGCCAATTTTCGACCAGGAATGCCACTGTCTAAACCGCGAGTCAATTGAAGACCATCCAAAAACAACGGCTCAAGCTGAGCTCGTTCTGTTAGAGCTCTTACGTTTGGTAAAAACTTGCTGATTTCAGCCGATACTATTTCAGGCTGAGCTTTTAAGTCTTCTATTTGAGAAGGAGACAGAGAATATAACCATTGGCAAAGCTCAGGATATGTATCCTGCCAAGGGAGTGATGTCTGGACACTACTTTTGAATGGTTCGAATCGCCATAGTGATTCGTTTTCTAACAAGCCGTCGTTAATGAATTGAAATTGAGTTTGCATAGCCCCCCCTACGGTGAGGGAGGCATTGTATACCCAAGCCGGCCTGTCTGAAACAAGCAGCTTGAGGGTAACAAAAGTGAATATCTATCGAACAGGGAGCTCAATATCTTTAAACATCTCTTCAATTTCAGTATTTGATTTGAGTGAGATGGCCTGCTCTACCACAGGGCGAGTTAAATGCGGAGCGAAACGCTCCATAAAATCAAACATGTAAGAGCGTAGGAAGGTACCTCGACGGAAACCAATGCTCGTGGTACTTGCACCGAATAAATGGCTTGCATCAATCGCAACTAAATCGTTGTCCTGCACTTGGTCGACCGCCATACTAGCAATCACACCAACCCCAATCCCCATCCGAACGTAAGTCTTAATCACATCAGCATCGGTTGCAGTAAATACCACGCGTGGCGTTAAACCTTCACGGTTAAATGCCGTATCTAACTCTGAACGACCAGTAAACCCAAACACGTAAGTGACGAGTGGGTAAGCAGCAAGATCGCTGATCGTTACTTTATTTTTCTTTGCTAATGGGTGTTCTTTGGGTACCACGATAGAACGGTTCCAGTGATAACAAGGCAGCATGATTGCGTCTTGATACAGATGTAGAGCTTCCGTTGCAATAGCAAAGTTAGCGGTGCCTTTTGCAATCGCTTCAGACATCTGTGACGGCGTACCTTGGTGCATGTGCAAAGACACTTTCGGGTAACGAGAAGTGAAGCTCTTAATCACATCTGGCAGTGCGTACCGTGCTTGAGTATGCGTAGTGGTGATGTTGAGCGTCCCCATTTCTGGATGGGTATGTTCACCGGCTACCGCTTTGATGCTTTCTACCCGAACAAGAATCTCTTGAGAAATTCGTACGATTTCTTCTCCGGCAGGTGTCACTTGTGTTAAGTGCTTACCACTACGTTCAAAAATCTGGATACCCAATTCATCTTCTAGCAACCGTACCTGCTTGCTGATACCTGGTTGTGAGGTATACAAACTTTCTGCTGTCGCAGACACATTCAGATTATGGTTTACAACCTCAACAATATACTTCAACTGCTGCAACTTCATCGTAATCCCTTACTAATTTACGAGATGGTATGTTAGTCATTCTAACGAACGATATAATAATTAGTTATAACGCGATAAAGATAAAATGAACAGTGATTTCTAGCTTATACCTCAAACACATACTCGTAATTTGGGCAAAGAAACAACATGAGCAAAGGAGAGTAAATAAATACCCTAAGCTCTGTGATGTGACTTCTATCGAGAACTAAAACGTGGTTAGGCAAAATAATCAAAAAAATGGGGTGCCGAGTGAGATAAGATTCATGTATTCTTTAATGCTAGCCGCAGAAAAGTAAAAGCAGACGCAAAGATATGAATATTGGTTTAATAATCGCTTTGGTAGCCATCCTACTGGTATTGATCCTAGGCTATAACATCATGTTGCAATACAAGGTCAAGGTAGAGACCGCAAGAAGACAGGAGTCAGCACGTTATGTCGCTTTGATTGATGGCACTGAAGAGCTCATTGGCCACGCGCACCATATTCCTTTTAGTAAAGAACTTTTGTTATGTCTAAATAATCGCATACTTGACGCGTTAGAAAGCATGTGTGAGTTAGACCCCAAAAATAAACATCTTGCTCAACGCGTCGAAAACATGAAACAACAAATTGAATTACTTAAAGAAAATGGTACGACAAGCGAAAGCACGACGTTCAAAATGCCGAGCAGCGATAAACAAGCCATCGTCATGCTAAAGCTTGTTAAACGCCTTCGCGATACGGTTCGTAATGAACACAATAAAGGCAGAATCGATACCCAAACTTACGTCGCTGAAAACGCGCGTTTGGAAACAATGCAAATTCGTATCAACATTGAAAACGTCATTAAAAGAGCTAATGATTCCATTGCTCGCGGTCAACCAGGTACTGCGCTGCAATTACTGCGCAAAGGCATTGATGCACTGAGTACGAAGAGTGACCCCTACTCCCTTCAAGCAAAAGAAAAACTTGAAGGCATGCTCCTTGAACTCGATAAAAGACGTCAAGACAAAAGTGATGCCGAAATGCAGCAAAGCGTAGACAAAGAATACGACAATGACATGGAAGCACTCTTCGGTGAGAAGAAAAAATGGTAACATCCACGTTAGGTCATTAAAGGCTGCAATTGCAGCCTTTTTTCTATCCGTTAGATACCGGATAAGCCCAACTTGAATGTGAAGTACTAAATTTAAAATGATTAATCTAAACGCCTATCAAAATCTTCTTGCTCCTATTAACCAATTTCTGCAATGCAGCACACCTGATGAATGGATAGAAGAAGCCAAAAAACCAGAAAACCTTCAAACCATTTTGCTAGATCACCTATTGTGTGAACTCAAAGCTGGTCAATCCGCGATGTTTTTGATTCGCAAATATGCCGTCGACCAAGCCAGTTCGCACGCTCTACTTGACTGGTTTAAACCCTATGAAGACTTCGCTTATCGTCATCTGGGCTCGCTAGAGACCTTAAAAGGTAAGAGTAATATCTCTAAAGCAATCATGGCAAAATCCGGCTCTCCATACAGCCAAGATTTAATTGATAAAATGGTTCTTTTGATTAAAGAGGAATTGCACCACTTTTATCAAGTCTTAGAAATCATGGAAAGCCGTGGGATTACATACAAGAACATCCCAGCAAGTCGTTATGCTAAAGGGCTGATTTCACATATGAAAACCCATGAACCAGAAACATTGATCGATAAGCTCATTATTGGCGCATACATAGAAGCGCGCTCTTGTGAACGATTTGCCAAGCTCGCGCCACACATGGATGATGATATCGCGAAATTTTATGTATCCTTACTGCGCTCAGAAGCACGCCATTACCAAGATTACCTCGCCTTGGCAGAGCAAATTGCAGGTAAAGATATTAACGAACGTATTGCTTACTTTGGTCGAATTGAGGCGGAGTTAATTTCAACACCTGACCAAGACTTCAAATTCCATAGCGGTATGCCAGCCTAGTTTCAGGCAATTAAGCTTGGTTCGACTCGATAGCTAGTGATTTAAGGCAGCTCACTCCGCCTTTTACAAAAAAGCTCAGTATTATGATGCTGAGCTTTAATCACGATACCAAACCATACAGGTTTAGACTTTGAAAAACGCAACTTCTTGCTTGAGCCTATTCGATAGTGCGTTTAGGTTTTGGCTGACAACCTCATTGTTTTTCATCGAATCAGTCGATTCTTTCGACATACTGGAGATTTGATCCATCGCCACCACTAACTCACTGACCACTTGTACTTGCTCTTCTGTCGCGATGACAATGTCACGAACGCGATTCAAAGAGTCTTGCGATTGTTGTTCAATGCTCACTAATAGATGGCTCGCCTCTTCAGTGTTCTTTTGACAGCTTTCAACTTGTGGTTGAGTATTTTCCATGGCTGAAACGCTCGCTACTGTTTGTTCTTTTACTTCTTTCAGCATGGTTTCAATTTGAGTCGTCGCTTCGCCTGTACGCATAGCCAAACTTCTAACCTCGTCTGCCACAACCGCAAATCCTCGTCCAGACTCTCCAGCGCGCGCCGCTTCAATCGCAGCATTGAGCGCCAACAAGTTTGTTTGCTCAGAAATACCACTGATCATATTCACAATGCCGCCAATATCACGGGTCTTAGCCTCTAGCGCCTTCACTTGCTCTACAGTCCCATTCACCGCCGCCGTAACAGAAAGCATTTGCTCTGCCACGGCAGAAATACGCTCACGACCATCTCGAGCATTTTCAGAAGTGTTCACTGAGTTTTGTTCAGAAAGATTGACGATTTTCGCAATGTCATCGATGCTCGCATGCATCGTCTCAATTCTGATTGCCATCTGCTCAGTCAAGCTTGCCTGCTGTTGAGCTGAGTCAAACACCGAGCTTGAACCTCGCGATACCTCTTCGACTTGCTCCGACAACTGCTCAGACGCCCCACGAATGTTGCTTACGATCGAGCTCAACTTTTTAGACATAGAAGACAGAGAGTGTAGGATACTGCCTGATTCACTTGATGTATGCTCTTGCGTCAGCTCACCATCTGCCATCAACTGAATTGCGTTTTGGGCGATATGAGGTTCTCCACCTAGCGAACGGCGAAAACTGCGCTCAATAATAAAACCAACCACAACGGAGATAACCAAAGCTATCCCACTTAAGGCGAGCATTAAGCTTTGAAAACCATTAGCTTGAGCACGAGCAACCGGCGTCAGCTGCTGGTTCAATGATTCTTGATAATCAATAAACTCGTTAATTACCTTTAGCCATACCGCAAAACTAGGGCGAACTTGTTCCAGCAATAACGTCGTGACTTCTTCTCCACTCTTTTTCTTAGCAATGACTTCTTTGACTAGCGGCAGTGTTTTCGCTTGTATCTCGTCGATACTTTGCAAAATCGCCAACTCTTTAGCTGTAAAAGGGGCATTATTTGTCATCATGCTTTGCATGTTTTGTTCAGATTCACGGTAAAACTCTTCTAATCGATGAATTTCTTCTTCAAAAGCAAGCATTTCTTGTTTATTACGAGCCATCGCAACATCACGAATAGCAATCGCACGGTCGTGAACACTGCCTCGATAGTTGATCGCATAACGCTGCTTTACTGAGTTGATATCGGTAACCTCGGTTAACGTCATGTCGATAAAGTTAACCTTTTGAATTCCTACAATTGTAAGCACTGCCATTAACGCCACTAACGTACCAAAACCTAGCGCCAAACGAGTTCTCACCTTTAACTGTGCAAGGTGTTGCATTTTATACTCCTGATAGCAAACAAGATGATTGAGGATATATCACTGATAGCCTCTATTTTTAATTTTACTCGAAAGAGAAAGGACCTTGCTTTACCTATAAACATTACAAAGGGGGGAAGTTCAGGCAAAGTCATACTCAATGCGTCAATCTATTCACAAAGTAAAAAAACGATTTAACAGTAGATTCGGACTGTTGAGTTAGACATTCTTTGTATTTGAAACAATATTTGACGTTGATATTATTGCAAATAAGCAGACTAAGCGTCCAATCAATAGTATCAATCTGATCAATAGGTTTTGTCTAACATCGGGTCCTATAAAAGAATTGGGGGGACACCCCAACGTAAAGTCGCACTCGCCAGTTGCTCTGGTTAATTAAGATTGTGTTGGTGTCCTCATCAAGAATTGGATTCTTTTTTAATTATTTTTTGCTTTACTATCCAGACACTCTGAGTTTATGGCTTAATAGACAAAGGAACCCTTTTTTCTTTGGCTGCGGATACTTACATGGAAGCTGTTTTACACCAGTTGCAATTTTCTTTGTCGATAACTGGCCCAATTTGTTTGATGTTGGTGCTAGGTGTCGTGTTTAAACGTATAGGCCTCATTAACGATAACTTTATTGAGATTGGCGCTAAACTGGTGTTTAAAGTCACCTTGCCTGCAATGTTATTTGTTAGCATTGTCGCGTCAGAACACGACTTCTCAGCGGCTAGCGCTTTTGTGAATTACGGTGTTATCGCCAGTATTTCGTTTTTCATTTTTACTTATCTCTCCGTCAAACTCCTCTTTAAAACATCGTCCGACCAAGGCGTCCTTATTCAAGGTGGTTTTCGTGCCAATACTGGAATCATTGGTATCGCTTACGTTGCCAACGCGTATGGCTCTCAAGGTGTTGCCTTGGCCGCGCTTTATGTCGCGGTCACCACGTTTATTTACAACGTACAAGCGGTTATCTGTTTATCGCCAAAAGGGGAAACTTCGGCGTCTCAGGCTGTCAAAATGATGGGACGAACGCTCACGAGAAATCCACTTATTATTTCGATTGTACTGGGAATGGTTTTCTATTTGCTCTCAATCCCTGTACCGGATGTTGTCATTGATGCAGGCAACTATTTATCGAAAATGACGTTACCTTTGGCACTGCTGTGCACTGGCGGCTCATTAGATTTTCGCTTGATGAAAAAAGAACAAGGTCCGTCGTGGTTTGCCAGTTGTTACAAACTGATTGTCGCCCCTATGATGGTTACCATCGGTGCGTACTTAGTCGGATTTCGAGGGATTGAGTTAGGTATTTTGTTTTTTATGAATGCCTCCCCTGTCGCTGCAGCCAGTTATGTGATGGCACGATCTATGGGAGGAAACTCCGTGTTAGCCGCCAATATCATTGCGTTAACAACGCTACTTTCGACGATAACTTGTACACTGGGCATTATCATTCTTAAGTTTTATGAACTGATATAAAACCCGCCCATTTAATCGAGGTCTCAAGAAGAATTAAAAGGCAACATATCAGTGACCGTGATTACCAAAAGTGAGCTTTCTCACTAGGCGAAAAAATTCGGCCGCTTCTGATTCTGACAAACACGCAAAAAATTCCTTGTGTAAGTTCGTCATAATTTGGTGAACTTTATTTAAAGCTTCTGTCCCTCCCTCCGTCATACTCAGCATCTTAAGCCTTTGATTAGTAGCATTCTTAGAGACTTTAACAAACCCTCGCTTTTCTAAATTATCCACCATCCGCTTTGCCACGCTGCGCTCCGTACAAACCGCATCCGCTAAAGCCTGCTGGCTCATCGGCTGAAACTCTTCCAAAGCCACTAGAGCGCTTGCCATTTCTAACGTCATCAAATTTTGACGAGAGAGCTCTGCTTGAGCTCGGTTGCGATACATCCTTTGCATCACGCCACAGACAAACATAGGACTTTGATCCAAAACAGAGATCGGGGATATTTTTTGTTTTTTCATCGTTGCTTATTCTAATTTAAAGCGTTCATTGGATCGGTTAAATACAAAGATTCTAAATGACGTTCATCCCTCATCGTTCAGGGGAAGGTTATTTACTGTAACGACCCAGTAAAACATAAAACAAAGAGCGCCGAAGCGCCCTTTATCTAGTTTATTGTCACTAGTATAGCTCAGCTCCAAACAACACGTCTTAATCGCGCTGTTCTGTACTCTGAACATTCGTATCGGAGCTTTCGGCTTCGGACTCTTTTCTAGCGCGTCGATCAAATAATCGCTCAACCACCACAAAGAACACCGGCACGAAGAAGATACCCAAAAGGGTCGCACTGATCATGCCCCCAAGCACACCTGTACCGACGGCGTTCTGACCTGCCGAACCAACGCCCGCACTGATGGCAAGCGGCACAACCCCCAAACCAAACGCAAGCGACGTCATGATGATTGGGCGAAGACGAATGCGCACGGCGTGTAAGGTCGCTTCCATCAAACCGGCGCCTTTCTCGTAATAAGCTTTAGCAAATTCGACAATAAGAATCGCGTTTTTAGTTGCCAAGCCTACCGTCGTTAATAAACTCACTTGGAAAAACACATCGTTATCCATACTGCGCATCATCACGGCAAGCACAGCGCCAAGGACTCCAAGAGGGACAACCAATACCACAGCAAAAGGCACTGACCAGCTCTCATACAACGCCGCAAGCACTAAGAACACCACAAGAATAGACAGTGCATAAAGCATTGGCGCTTGGTTTCCTGACAGCCGCTCTTCATAAGAGATACCGTTCCAGTTAACCGTGAAGCCTTCTGGTAATTGTTCAACCATCGCTTCGACCTCTGCCATTGCTTCACCCGTGCTCACGCCTGGCGCTGCACCACCTTGAATATTCATCGCAGGGAGGCCATCAAAACGCTGTAGAAGCGGCGAGCCGTATGTCCATTCACCGCTGGCAAATGCGGAAAACGGAACCATCTCACCTTTCGCATTGCGAACATACCATGAATCGAAGTCCTTAGGTTGCATGCGGAACTCAGCATCACTTTGCATCATCACTTTCTTCACACGACCGCGATCAATATAGTCATTGATGTAAGCTCCCCCCCATGCTGCAGACAATATTTGGTTCACGTCATTAATACTGACGTCCAGTGCACGCAACTTAACGTGATCAATATTGACTTTATACATGGGCGCATCGGCTTGACCATTCGGTCGCACACCGACAAGTTTCGGGTTCTTTGCTGCCATGCCTAGGAACTGCCCTTGTGCCGCCACTAATGCTTCATGCCCTTTATTCAACGAGTCTTGCAGATAAAAATCGAAGCCAGTCGAGTTACCTAACTCTTGAATAGCAGGAGGCGCAAATGCGAAAACAAGTGCTTCTTTAATGGTCGAAAAGTACCCCATTGCGCGGCCAGTGATTGAGGCTGCATCAGTACCTGGCGCTTCACGTTCTGACCAATCTTTAAGGCCAATAAATGCCATACCCATGTTCTGACCTTGTCCCGCAAAGCTAAAGCCAGCAACAGAGAAGACCGATTTGACGTTATCTTTCTCATCCTCTAGGTAAAAATCACGCATTTTCTCGAGTGTTTTTTCCGTCTGCTCCTGTGTGGAGTTAGGCGGTAAAATAGCCATCGAGTATACTGTGCCTTGGTCTTCATCTGGTAAGAACGAGGTCGGAAGGTTCATAAATAACCAGCCAGCGCCTGCGCTCATCGCCAAGAACACCACCAGCATACGACCGGTACGTTTTAGCAGTTTTGCTACGCCCGCTTCATAACCTGCGGTCATCGCATCAAACTTGCGGTTGAACCACCCAAAGAAGCCTTTCTTCTCCAATAGCTCCGCATCGCCTTGCTTAAGCAAGGTCGCACATAATGCTGGGGTTAGGATGATCGCAACCAATACTGAAAGCGTCATCGCCGCAACAATGGTTATCGAGAACTGACGATAAATAACCCCCGTAGAGCCAGACATAAACGCCATCGGTACGAACACTGCCGAGAGCGTTAAACCAACACCAATAAGAGCACCAGTGATCTGCCCCATCGATTTTTTAGTGGCCTCTTTAGGAGCTAGCCCGTCTTCGTGCATCACACGTTCAACGTTCTCCACCACCACGATGGCATCATCCACCAGCAAGCCGATGGCTAAAACCATGGCAAACATGGTTAAGGTGTTAACGCTAAATCCGGTTGCATATAAAACTGCGAACGTCCCCAACAGGACGACCGGAACCGCTATGGTTGGAATGATAGTCGCACGGAAGTTCTGTAAGAACAGGTACATGATTAAGAACACCAAGACAATCGCTTCTAGTAGCGTTTTAACCACTTCTTGGATCGATGCTTTAACGAATGGTGTTGTTTCAAATGGGTATGCGATCTTCAACCCTTTTGGGAAGGTCTCCTTAAGCTGTTCTAATCGCTCTTTCACCGCCGTCGCCGTTTCCAGCGCGTTAGCCCCTGTACCTAATGAGATACCTAAACCAGAAGCAGGTAAGCCATTGAACTGTCCTTTGATGTCGTAACTTTCCGCGCCACGTTCAACACGAGCAACATCTTTAAGATATACATTCGCGCCGCTAGAGTCAGACTTTAGAATAATATCTTGAAATTCGTCGATGCTGCTCAAACGGCTTGCCGAAGAAACCGACGCGTTTAACAACTGGCCTTCCTGAGCAGGCGCTGCTCCAAGCTGGCCTGACGACACTTGCGCATTCTGCTCACGAATCGCATTCGCGACATCAATCGCGGTTAAGTTAAACTGCGTAAGCTTGAAAGGGTCCAACCAAACACGCATGGCGTATTGAGAACCAAACGCCTGAACTTGCCCAACGCCAGTAACACGACTGACCGGATCCTGAATGTTCGTTACAACAAAGTCACCAATATCATTTTCCGTAAACTCAGGATCTTCAGAATAAACCGCAACAACCATTAAGAAAGCCGTGTTGGATTTATTCACCACAATACCTTGGTTTTGTACCTCCATCGGCAGTGATGGAAGTGCCAATTGCAACTTGTTTTGTACCTGAACTTGCGCGATATCAGGGTCAGCTTCGCTATCAAACGTGAGCTCGATATTAGCATTACCAAATGCGTCACTACTGGATGATAAGTAACGTAAATAGTCCAAGCCCGTCATGTTTTGCTCTATAACTTGCGTGACAGAGTCTTCAACGGTTTGCGCGGATGCACCTGGATAACGTGCACTGATGGTGATCGTAGTCGGTGAAATGGTTGGATATTGTGAAACGGGTAAGTTGAATAATGCCATTACCCCCGCCAACATAGTCAAGATGGCAAGAACCCAAGCAAAGACCGGGCGATCGATAAAAAATCGTGCCATGATTACTCCTGTTCAGCGTTTTGAATACTTACCGAGCTACCTGGGCCTACTTTTTGTAAGCCAGCAGTAATGACTTTATCGCCCGCTTTCAAGCCCTCGATAATGCGCCATTGGCTATCAATGGCTTCCGCCGTTTTAACGGGTCTCGCTTCCACTGTATTATCGTCATTGACCGTCATCACCATCGCTTTGCCTGTCGCATCTCGAGACACTGTATTTTGTGGGATCAAAATCGCATCAGGGTCAACACCAGTGATAACCGTGGCACGTACAAACATCCCAGGCAGCAGCAGGCCATCAGGGTTTGGGAACTCGGCACGAAGCGTCACGCTGCCTGTACTTTCATTCACATTCACCTCGGTAAATTTCATTGTTCCTTTACGTTCGTAAGTCCTTCCATCTTCTAGCTTCAAGGTTACTTGGGCCGAATCGTCTTCCTGCATGTGACCCTGTGACAACGCCGCTTTTAAACGCAATAGCTGTGCTGACGACTGAACGATGTCAACATTAATAGGATCAAGCTGCTGAATCGTTGCTAACGTACCGGCTTGATTTGCCGTTACCAGCGCCCCAGCCGTCACGCTCGATTTACTGATAACGCCACTAATCGGCGCTTTTACTTGTGTATAGTCCAAATTGATTTTTGCGGTATTGATCTTCGCTTTTGCTACTAACACTTGCGCTTTCGCTTCTTTATAAGCTGCTTCTGCCTCATCCAAATCTTGTTGGCTAATTGACTTTTTAGTGATCAAGGCGCGATAACGCTTCACGGTCGCATAGGTCGATTCTTCTGCAGCCTGAGCTCTGATCAATTCAGCTTCTGCACTCAAGAGAGCTGCTTGAAATGAAGAATCATCGATTTGATATAGAGACTGACCTTTTTCAACAAAGCCTCCTTCGTCAAAGTTGCGCTCTGAAATAATGCCTGTAACTTGTGGACGAACCTCCGCTTCTTTGAATGCTCGGCTACGCCCTGGCAGCTCTACCGTTAACGCTTGGTGAGTTGGCTCTACCGTTAAAACGTTCACCTCAGTTGTGGGAGCGGGACCACTACCTTGATTCGGTCCCTCTTCACTTGGTTGACATCCAACCATAAAAAGGCTCGACGCAATCAACAGAGATAGTGTGGTTCTACTTCTCATTAACTTTTCTCTCTTATTTCTTTACCAGCCTTAAAGTTCTTAACTAAAAACTTCTCGAATGACTTGGTTATGACCAACGGATATAAATATATGCAAAACAAATTAGTTAGGATGATAATTACCCAGTGTTGTACATACAACAAAATTTACAGTTCTATACGCTTACGAAAAACGTTTATCGTAAAGGTGTAATGAAGTTCTCAGATTTAAAGATTTTGTGTTGGAAATCACACTTTTCTGTGGGCAGCCGCAGTGTACAATAAGCAACCAAGACGATGATAAAACCGCCTTTGCTCTGTACAAAATTGATAGTAAGTGTCTAGGTTTATTTATCGTTTAATATGACATCGTGATATAAAAAAACCTGTGAAAATGCAGGTTGCTCTTATGGTTCGTTACAGTCTGAACTGACTTACTGATTTATCCAAGTTTACGGTTCGATACGTGATGACGTTATCTCAAACAACTTTCGATAGCACTAACACGAAAAAGCCCCAGCATTTCTGCTAGGGCTCAAATGTGGCGGTGAGTGAGAGATTCGAACTCTCGATACGTTGCCGTATACACACTTTCCAGGCGTGCTCCTTCAGCCACTCGGACAACTCACCGAATCAAATTGTGGTTAGCATCTCAGCTAACGAGGCGCTAATTTAATGATTATGTACCTGATGGTCAAGGCTAAACATAAAAAAAAGCGCCCTTTTCCTGTCGTTTGTTCACTAAGTAACTAAATTGAACAAAACAGTGGCATTTAAATACCTTGATAATAGCCAGGGACGCGGAACCAACGGCGGCATATGTCTAAGAAGTAACCAAACAAAACCCCCATGCCACAAGAGACAACCGCATTACTTGCTACTGCGGTTACTATTTGGTCGGATGAAGCACCAACCGCGAGTAAAATCCCTGCATACACTGGGGACTGAAAGAGTACATAAGACACAAGATCGGAGACATTCTTCATAAACGAAGAAGATGACACTTTATTGCCCTGACGCAAAACCCAATCGCGGAACAAACCATAAGGCCACGCGATAGCAATATTTACAGGAATTGACAACGTGCGCGATGCTAGAGATTGCTCAAACGTCATCCCTGAAATCAAGATCTCGACAATCATCCCTGTAATAAAACAAAAAACCACCATCGCAAAAGTATCCGCAGCGGCATTACGAATACAAAATGGTCCACGAGACTTCATCTGCCAACCCTCTAAAATTAAACGCTATAATTAACAAGTAAAAACAAACAATCAACTACATTTAAACATTAACACCAGTTAATGCCGCTATTAAAACACACATTATTTAGTTTATGGTTCTATATTTAAATTCAAGTGGTAAATTAATAACTATTTTTTAAAATAAAAGTAGATTTTTTCACCATTTGAGCAGGAAGGGGTCAAAAGATGCTCAAAATAAGCACAACAATGCGGATTTCACTTACAGAAACAGGGGGTTAAATGGTAGCTTCGATAGGGATTTAGGATAATAAGTGAACAATAATCTAGTTACTTGAAATTTTATGCTGCCAAACTGTAAAAATTCAGAGTTTGAATGAACTCATCGTGTCACTCGCTCTCCTAAAAAGCGATACTTAGGGCTGGCATGGATAGAGCACAACGGCATGATGTTGGTAGCAAGAACTTCCAACAATTCTAACTCTCTTTGGTTTGATATTGATATAACCGTTCGGCATGGCGATACAACGCATCATTTAACTCAGACTCTACGATAGGCTTAGCTATAATGTGATCGGCACCGATTTTCAGCATTTGCTCTTGTGTTTCTTTGAACACATCTGCCGTGCATCCAAAAATCAAAACAGACTTTGCCGATGAGTTCATCGTACGGATAGCTGATATCGCCTCAACACCATCAAGAACGGGCATGTGATTGTCCATCAATATCAAATCAAATCGCTGCTTTGTTACGGCGTCGACTGCAAGTTGACCATTTGCAACACAGGTACAGTCAAAACCTTTGTCTCTGAGAAAGGTCTCTATAATGACCGCATTCGTTCGGTTATCTTCAACAATTAATGCTTTCAAACCATTGTAACCAAGTTTGCAAGGGCTAACTGGTTCGATTTTTACTGGCTCACATGGCGTTAGTATTACTTCGACGGTGAAGGCAGTTCCGACGTTTCTCTGGCTCTGTACAACGATACCTCCCCCCATGTGTTCAACAATTTCTTTAACGATCGCCAAACCAAGCCCAGTGCCGCCAAACTGTCTTGTAGTGGAAGACTCTGCTTGCTCAAAGGGACGGAAAATACGTTTTTGTGCTTCTTTTGATATCCCAATGCCAGTATCCCTAACCATGAGGATCAGCTTAGTGTGCTTAATATTTGATTGCTCAGTCAACTCCACTTCAATTACACCTTGGTGCGTAAATTTGACGGCGTTATTTAGCAAATTAAACAGAACCTGACGTAAACGGGCTTTATCACTGTTGTACCAACGCTCCGCTGGCACATGCGAAACCACTCGGAATTTAAGCCCTTTTTCAGCACACAGCGTGTGATAAATACTCTGAATACTGCCAAGTATTGACTCTATTGGGAACGGTGTATTTTCAAACTCTATATGCCCTTGCTCGATTTTAGAATAATCCAAGATCTCATTGAGTAACGTCATCATGTGATCGCCAGAATCATATAGTGTACTCAAGTGCTTTCTTTGTTCATCCGTTAACTGAGTTTTTAACAATATCTGAGCCGTTCCCAATACACCATTCATAGGTGTGCGGATCTCGTGAGATAAGGTCGCTAAGAATGCTGTTTTTGCATTGGTAGATGCCTGAGCTTTCACTCGCTCTTGCTCAAGGTATATGGTTTTTTCATTAAACTTATGGATGAGTTGGCCGATTTCATCTTCGCTATGATAGTCGATGTCAATGATCCCTCCAGTTTTTGAATCATCCACCTTAGCGGCAATACACACGATTGGATCGACAATATAACGATTGAGTAAGTAATACCCCGCAAGAACACATAGCAGTAAGAAAGGAATGACACCTCTCTCCACGCTCATTACTTGCTCAAAGGCTTGATCCGCAACGTTAGTCTTTGCGTTGACAACTTCCAGGTGCCAGTTGAACTCGCCAAAATCGAGCTCATTCACATACATTTGTTTTGTCAGCTGAAAATTGTGCTCAATAATAACGTTAGAATTGGCGTCGCGAACCACGATCCCTAAAGAATGTTGATTAATGTGCTCTCGTATAAATTTAAAAAGTGCATCAAGTGATAAGTCTACCGTTGCAACTCCGGCAAACTTCCCGTTTTGGTAATATGGCGTTGAAGCAGTGATCATTTGAATTTGTGTAAATGTATCAATATATACCGCAGACCAACTCACCGTCCTTTTGGGCGCCTCGGCCGCGACACGATACCAAGGCTCGTTGTCATAGCCGCCAGATTCTGGATTATTATATGAATAGATTTGGTCAATGCTACCATCACTATTCTTATTGAAAAATAAACTACTGTATTGCCATCGTTCAGCTATCAACTCAGGTTTAGGCCACAAACCACCACTGACTATCATCTCATCACTTAATTGAAGTATGTGGGCGACACCGGAGCGAGTAGACATCATTGTTTCGGCACTTTGCGCTAATCCTACGAGGCTACTTAACACACCCGTTGACTTAAGTAATGGCTCTTTAATTTCAGATGCCAACAGCTGAGTGCGTAATTCTAAGTTTTGTTCTAGCTTTTGTCTTACTGGCGGCTCTACTACTAAATACACCATAGATCCGATCGTAGCGATAAAAAAACACAGATAAAGTGTTAAGGCGAGGATGCTTTTCTTTCTAAGTGATGACCGAATTTCCATAGATGTCTGTGAATCATTCCATAATATCGATTTATCACTGATTGATTGGTAAAATAAGCGCAATCAACCGCCCATGAACAAATGGTATTCTATTTTGAAACTACAAGACATCCTTTCTCTTCCAGAACTTGACGGTAAATTACTAAACCTAGCGAAAACTCAAGGCTTTGTAACAGCGATGGCATCAGCGCCAAATGTATTGATGCCACAAGAATGGCTACCATTCTTATGGGGTGGTGAGGAAAACGCACCATTTACAGATGGTGAGCAACTTGAACAGTATATTGATGAGATTGTACAAATGTGGAATCAAACTCGCCCTGCTCTACTCGATGGTACGTGGCAGTGGCCAGAAGGCTGCGCGCTGGATGAGCAAGATATTGTGACATTATCGACTCGCGACTTCTGTGAAGGTGTGTTGCAGGGCTGGCAATTGACTCGAGATGACTGGGAGACGCTAATGCCTGAAGACAGCGAAGATAACGCTCTACTTGGCGGTGTCCTACTTTCTCTAACAATGCTTTACGATCCAGAAACAACGATTGAGACCTTGGCTGAACAAGGAATACAAGGCTTAGAACAGTTTGAAGAGATCTTCAACGCTATGCCTGTAATGTTAAGTGGTTTAACCCAGCGCGGTGTGACTCTAGCGGAAGTACAGTAACAGGAATCTTGCTTTAAGCAGCGAGAAAAAACATGACTAAAAGCTCTCCGCGGAGAGCTTTTTTATCGCTTATAGCTTGTTGAGTTCATGCCACGCGAAGTCTTCAATACGTTCATCGGCTATATAAAATAATTTGGTATGAGGAAGGACGCCTTCACTTAGCTCTGGGTTCAACTCAATACCATTGCCTGTATCGAAGGCGATTAGCGTTGCGTGATGACGCTGCTTAATAAAGCCAAACACACGCTCAATGGTAGTGGCTGGTTGATCCTCGGGATAGATAACAGAGTATTGAGTCATCCCTCGAGTAGATGCCAATAGCTCTTGGTGAAGTGCACTTGACCCCGGGTCAACTGCAGCTTTAGCAAGCATTTCAGCACCAACAGCCGGAATACATTCAGCTTTAGGACAATGCTGGCTTAATAGCCTGCCAAGCGCTTCATCTTTAAAATACGCCACCAAGTGAGCCGTCGGGTTTACCGATGCGCAATATAGAGCAGCGGATAAAGTGATATCATCCGAGAGGTTATCAACGATAATACAGTTCGCTTCAGCGATGTTGGCGTTACTCATCTCTTGTGAGTCGGTGTAACTGGTTACCTTAATAAAACTAATTTCGCCTGGTAACGGATTTTCTATCTCTGAACGACTGCACAATACAACCGGTCGTTTTCCTGCTTCTTCATGCTGTAACATGCGGATAAGGTGTATCGTTCTCGACCCATTCCATCCCAACAATACAATATGATTTTCCACTTTTACTCTCCGTTTTCCTAAAATACCAGCTCGCCAATAATCCATTGCCGCTCCAGCAACTCTTCCCAATAATGCCGCGAACAGGCTTAAGCCACCGGGAATCACAAATAACACAACAACCCACTTACCAAAGTCTGTCACAGGTGAATAATCGCCATAGCCGACCGTGCTCGCCGTTACCATCAAGTAATAAATGAAGTTAGAAAAGTTATTCGTTAACGCTACTTCCCCAGCTAGGACCAATAACCCCCATGAAAGACTCACATACAAAGCACTAAAGATGAGAAGGCTTCGGTTACTCAATTTAAACAGGTGCGAACTTAGCCACTTTTTAACTACTAGCCACACAGCCATAGATTTACAATTCCTATATTATATTGATTACGTTAATAGTAACTCATTGATAGTAAGACACAAAAAAACCAGTCATATTCGACTGGTTTTGAGGTTTGCTTTCACCTACGGCGAGGTTTACGCGTTTCCTTTCACCTGCATGTTTAGCTGTTCTGCGAAATCTAACATGCGATTCAATGGAATAAGAGATTTTACTCGCAGTTCTTCTTTTACGAAAATTTCATGCTCTTCACCGCCTTCACTAAGCGCTTTCTCTATCGCTTTCAAACCGTTCATTGCCATCCAAGGACAGTGTGCGCAGCTGCGACAAGTTGCGCCAGCACCTGCGGTTGGGGCTTCGATAAGCTCTTTTTCAGGCACAAGTTGCTGCATTTTAAAGAAAATGCCTTTGTCTGTCGCAACGATCATTTGTTTGTTCGGGAGCTCTTTCGCTGCTTTGATCAACTGACTCGTCGAACCGACGGCATCCGCTAATTCAACCACGCTAGCAGGTGACTCTGGATGAACTAAAATTGCAGCTTCTGGGTATACGCTCTTCATTTTGCGTAGCGCATCAGCAGAGAACTCATCATGAACCACACACTCACCTTGCCATAGCAGCATGTCAGCGCCAGTTTTGTTAGCGATGTACGAACCTAAGTGACGGTCTGGTCCCCAGATAATTGACTTACCTTCAACGTCCAGGTGTTCAACAATTTCTAATGCGATGCTGGAAGTCACGACCCAGTCCGCTCGGGCTTTAACTGCGGCAGAGGTATTTGCGTAAACCACGACAGTATGATCAGGGTGAGCATCACAGAACTCACTGAACTTATCTGCCGGACAACCAAGGTCAAGGGAGCATTCCGCTTCCAATGTCGGCATTAGGATACGTTTTTCTGGCGTAAGGATTTTCGCTGATTCCCCCATAAAACGAACACCACCGATGATCAGTGTGCTTGCTGGGTGGCGGTTACCAAACTTTGCCATTTCTAGCGAATCACCAACAAAACCGCCTGTTTCTTCAGCTAAAGCTTGAATTTCTGGATCTGTGTAGTAATGAGCGATAAGCACTGCGTCTTTCTCTTTTAGTAGCGTTTTAATGCGCTCAATGTAAGACGCTTTTTCGTCTTCGCTCAGTGGTACTGGTTTTGGTGGGAACGGGTAAACAGTGTCGATTTTATCTAATATATGGCTCATTGCTCTTACTCTACGCAACTTCCTCTAATCCGAACATTGTAACCTTGTTGATTTTCAAAAACCAACCTGTAGCAGGGATTTCTAGCGGTCTAGCCGTATATCTTTGTTACGTTTAGCATTTCGCCGTAAGAAGAGGCAGCAAAAACGATTAAGGCGACGCCTGAACGCTGCTCTTTGAGGGTATTTCAGTATACATAAAGAAAAAGGAAGCTTTGGCTTCCTTTTTAAATGTTGTTGATTAAAGCTTAGAGCTAGCAAGTTTTGCAGATGCGCTACCGGGGTATTCATCAACCACTTGTTGGTAGTATTTTTTCGCTTGCGCTGCATTGTTGTTGCGCTCAGCAATATCACCTAACTTAACCAGAGAGTCAGCTCGCTTATTGGAGTCTTGATAAGAAACCACGGTCGCAAAGCTTTTTACCGCTTCTTCATCCTGCTTTTTAGCGTAATACAATTGGCCTAGCCAATAATATGAGTTCGCAGAGTAAGTGGAATCGGGATAATCTTGCTGGAATTGTTGGAATGCTGCGATAGCACCTGCGTAGTCACGCTTTTTGAGAATAAGATCGACAGCATTTTGATATGCTGTTTGCTCATCAACGTTAGGCGTGTACTGGCCACCGGTTTTCGCAGGTTTTGTCTCTTGTATGGGCGCTGATTTTATTTCACCACGCACACGGTCTAGCTCGACAAATAGCTCACGTTGCCGCTGCAACATTTGCTGCATTTCATAGCTATTCCTCTCCAGTTGACCTCTGAGTTCACTGATCTCTTGTGACATTTGGTCAATTTGCTGTTGCATTTGGAGTTGGACACGGTTGCGATTTTGTAGCAAACGCTCTAAACGCTCGACGTCCGTTTCGGAAGAGACTCGGCTCTTTGAGACTGAAGATGTGCTGTTGAGATCGGATACTGGAGCTGGTGCAGCGAACGCAAGATTCGCTGCACTTGCCAGTAACGTAAGCGCAACAGCGCGCTTAGTGTTACTGAACATGAGGATTACCTCGAATTAGTATACTAGAACCGCGCGACGGTTCTTAGCGTAAACTTCATCAGATTGACCCAGAAGAAGTGGCTTCTCTTCACCGTAGCTAACGATTGAGACTTGATCTGCTTGAACGCCCAGAGCTTGCAGGTAGTTCGAAACCGCTTGTGCACGACGCTCACCTAAAGCGATGTTGTATTCAGGTGTACCGCGTTCGTCTGCATGACCTTCGATAGTTACGTCAAGAGCCGGGTTCTTGCTTAGGTAAGAAGCGTGCGCTGCTAGCATCTCTTCGTAATCTGCTGCAATTGTTGAGTTATCAAACGCAAAGTAGATTGTTTGAGTTTCACGTAGCGCTTGCTCTTTTAGCTCTTGCTCAGTTAGCTGGCCGCTTTGATCGATTGGCGTAGCTACTGTCGTTTCAACAGCGCCATTATTGTTTGTTACCGCGCCAGTATTAGAAGCAGCATCATCGCTTGAACTACACGCTGTCACAGCCATTACAGGAAGTGCTATTAATAGCCCTTTTAGAACCTTGTTCAGTTGCATCTTATTTTCCTTTATTAATCAAACTTATTACTACAAAAACGGTGACCATGCAGGCGCTCGAACACGCCCATTTGTTGCCGGTAATCTCGCTTTAAATCGACCATCAATTGACACCATTGATAGTACGTTTTTCTTATTGTAAATCGAGCTATAGACGACCATGCCACCATTTGGGGCAATACTAGGAGACTCATCAAGCAAGGTCTTAGTTAAGACTTGAAGAGCACCTGTTTCCAAATCTTGTTTTGCCAAATTAAATCCTGAATTACTACGATTCACCATTACGAGGAATCGTCCATCTGAAGTAATCTGACCACCCAAATTCTGGCTACCTTGCCAAGTCAAACGGTTAGTAGAACCGCTGTCCAAATTTACTTGATAAATCTGTGGTTTACCACCCCTATCCGATGTCAAGATCAACGATTTTCCATCTGGATACCAGAACGGTTCGGTATTATTAGATCTGCCACGCGTAATTTGTGTTAGCTTACGAGTTTTTAGATCCAAAGTATAAACATGAAGTGAACCCGTCTTGGAGAGAACAAGCGCTAACTTATTGCCATCAGGCGAAAATTTTGGCGCACCGTTATGACGTGGGTATGACGTTACCTTTTCACGCTCACCTGTGTAGATGTTCATGATGAAAATTTCCGCTTGCCCATTTTGGAAGCTTACGTACGCCAGCTTTTGCCCATCCGGCGACCATGATGGCGACATCAAGGGTTGTTTAGACCGCAAAACTAAACGCTCGTTATAGCCATCATAATCAGCCACACGCAGCTGATACGGGAAGCGATCTTTATCATTCACCACCACATAAGCAATACGCGTCATGAAAGCACCACGGTCACCTGTCAATTCCTCATAGACAAGGTCAGAAATACGGTGAGCATACTCACGCATACGTGGCCCTTCAACGGTTGCTACTTTATTGAAAAGCACGTGATCTTTAGAGAGAACTAACTCCCCATCACTACCCAATGCTTTGCTCTTTCCGCCCGTTAACTGGCCACGAACAATATCAACAAGTTGGTAGTTAATCACATAATTACCTTGCTCGTTTTGCTTGATTGAGCCAGTGAGCAAAGCATCTGCGCCGAGAGTAGTCCAAGCATCAAAATTGACTTCTGATTCACTAAATGGCGTTTGTGGCATCTTGCTGGTTGGAACTGGGCTGAATTTACCACTGCGCTGCAAATCCGATGCAATCACAGCCGAAATATCCGTTGGAAGCGCTTGAGTGCCCTCCCACTTAAACGGAACAACAGCAATTGGTCGTGCTGAATCAATACCATCGGTAATGACCAACTCTAATGCGGCATTCGCCACATTTGTCATACTGCTAAACAGTACAAACATTCCTAGTAAAAGGCGTCTAATCACGTCTTATTCCTTTTAGTCCAAAGCAACAGTTAAGTTGATATCTTTTAGTCGTTTATTGACCGCAGCTTCTGAAGACTTAGGGAAAGTTCCTACCTGAGCTATCGCTCGCTTCGCCGCTGCACATACTCGAGTGTCGCCACCTAACACGGTAACACCAGATACCATCATATCGGTTCCGGTCGGAATCAATTTGATGTTGACTCTACACTCCTTTCCCAGCAAGTAGTCATCCTTAATCAACTTTTGCTGAATGTTTTGAGTATAGATAGATGACATACGAGCAATTTCATCATCAATAAATTGGTTACGAGCTGCACTGTTTTTACTTACCTCATCTTCTAGGCCCGAAAAAATATCATCTAATGCAGCTTCTTGTACTTTCCGCTCTCGCTCAGCTCGCTCTGCCGCTTCTTTGGCTTTACGTTCTCGCTCTGCGGCTTCTTTCGCGGCTTTTTCTTTGGCAATACGCTCTTGCTCCGCCTTTTTTGCAGCCTCTCGTTCACGACGAGCTTTTTCTTCTGCTTCTTTTGCTGCTTTTTCACGCGCCAAACGTTGTTCTTCTGCTTGGGCAATCGCCGCTTCTTTGGCTAAACGCTCCTGCTCAGCTTTACGTACCGCTTCTTCTTTAGCTTTACGTTCTTTTTCAAGCTTGGCTGCGCGTTGTTTTTCTTTGCGGGCACGTTCTTCTTCCGCTCTGCGCGCTTGTTCTTTTTTCTTACGCTCAGCTTCTGCTTCACGAGCGGCTTGTGCATCTTTCGCTTGTTGTTCTTTTAGCTTACGAATTTGCTCCTCTTCAGCTTTGCGATTTTTCTCTAGCTGCTCTGCTTCACGCCTTAGTTTATCAAGACGGTCTTGCTCTTTTTTGGCTGCCTTCTCGCGCTGCTGACGAATTTCTTTCGCTTGCTGTTGAACAAGTTTTGGATCAATCACCACTGCCTGAACCATCTGCCCTGTTGGCTCTGGTTTAGACATTGTGAAGTCTGCTCCCCAAAGTAAAGCTGCAACAAGAATCGCATGCAAACCAACCGATATCATTATCGGTTTGGTGTATTGGTTGGATTTCTTCTTGTTCTCTTTCATAGATATTCGATGTCTATTCCCTGATATCGGTCATCAGACCCACTTTGGGGATACCTGCACGGCTTAGTTCGTCAAGTAACAATACGACGTCAGCGTATGGCGTCGCTGCATCACCACCAACCGCAACTGGAGAATCAGGTTTAATAGAGCGTTCAGCTTTTACTCTCACAATCACGTCTTGCAGTGATAGACCGCGCTGAACCTCTTCGTCATTCACACTTAACCCTAAGTTACCGTCACGGTCGATTTCGATAATGATAAAACTACTATCAGTTTCACCAGCCAGTTCTTGCATTGATTCCGCTGTTGATGTTTTTGGAAGATCGACATCCACACCTTGGGTTACAAAAGGTGCGGTCGCCATAAAAATGATCAACAGTACGAGCATTACATCGATATAAGGTACAACGTTGATCTCCGCTGTCATTTTCCGCTTTTTAGGTTGATAACCCGCCATGCTTTATTCCTTATCCGCGCTGTCTCGGCCAGCCATCGCTTGACGATGAAGGATGCTGTGGAATTCTTCTGAGAAGGTGGCGTAAGTATGCTCTAGTTTACTTACTTTGTTACTTAAACGGTTGTAAGCCATAACAGCAGGAATCGCAGCAAATAGACCCATCGCTGTTGCGATCAAAGCTTCTGCAATGCCCGGAGCAACCATAGATAACGTAGCTTGTTTAACCTCGCCTAGTGCGATAAACGCGTGCATAATCCCCCAAACAGTGCCGAATAGGCCGATGTAAGGGCTGATAGACCCGACTGTTGCAAGAAAAGGTAAACTGGTTTCTAACTCATCGACTTCACGTGATACAGCGACGCGCATCGCACGGCCCGTACCTTCCATGATGTATGCTGGCGAGTTTGCATTGCTCTTACGTAGACGAGCGAACTCGGTAAAGCCAGCATAAAAAATTTCTTCTGTGCCGAAGATATCGTCTTTACGCGCTTTCACTTTTTGATAAAGCTGCGAAAGATCGGTACCTGACCAGAACTTATCTTCAAATGACTCTGCATTCTTTGTCGCCTGAGACAGTACTTTGCTTCGCTTCATGATCATCGCCCATGACGCGATTGACATGCCAAGCAATGTCAACATCACGAGTTTTACCAACAGACTGGCTTGAAGAAAGAGATCTAAAATGGAAATATCAGCAGTCACTATTTATTAGCTCCGAATTGATAAAGGTTGGAATAGCTATTGGTTTCATTTTCTTATTATTGATACATGCTACCTTAACAGAGGTCTTACACAATATCTTGCCTTGATCATTGACTAACTCTTGACAGAATTGCAGGGATGCACGTTTTATTTCTGACACTCGGGTTAAAACGGTCAACTGTTCGTCCAATCTCGCTCCGTGATTGAAATCGATATCCATGTGTCGGACAACAAAGCCTATATTTTGTTCCAATAGCACATGTTGAGAGATGCCTTTTGAACGCAGCATCTCAGTTCGTGCACGTTCAAAGAATTTTAGATAGTTTGAATGATATACAACACCGCCCGCATCCGTGTCTTCATAGTACACGGTGATCGGCCAGCGGAAGAAATTTGATGTGCCTTGCAAAAGAGTCCCAATGTATTCAATTCTTTAAAGTGGCCACTATAACTTAAGCAGCAACAATTGGCACCGAGTGGGAAGCATATTTTCGATTTTTGTAGAAAAAATAAAAAAGCTAGGCAAGACGCCTAGCTTTTATTCAATGATTTAATAACCGCCTTTATAACCGCGTATTTCATTCTAGATGAAATAAAGTGCCGTTAAATACATTAAGATAGCTAACGAGAAATAGGGACTGAACAACAACTGCCAATACCATTTTCTTGGTTTAAACCCCACGCCGTAGACCATACTTGAGCACACTGCCCAGATTAACGCTGGCGCAATCACCGCATTAAACCCACCAATCGCTTGATGGTAAGCCTCAGGCTCCCACATCACCAGTCCTACGTGCATAAAGCCAAGGATGAGAGATAAGACTCTGAGAAGAGTCTTATCCATTGGTGCGTGTAGCTCAGCTACCTTAACAGCGAGATTACTCACTGTCTTTATCCATCATTTCTGAGTGCTCTAGCCAAAGAGCGTTGATGATACCGAATGCACAAGCAAGTAGTACACCTAGAATCCATGCGAAATACCACATAGTAAATGCTCCTTAGTAAAGTGAGTTTTTGTTATCTTCAATGTACTGATCATCAAGGCGACCAAACATCTTGTAGTAAGTCCAAGATGTGTAACCTAGGATGATTGGAACCATCACAAACGCCACGCCTGTCATTAGGTTCAGAGTCAATTCAGATGACGTTGCATCCCACATTGTTAAGCTGTGGCTTGGCATTAAGTCTGAAGGCATGATGAATGGGAACATCGCAAAACCTGCAGTAAAGATAACACCAGCCACACCCAAGCTTGAAGTAATGAACGAAATCGCACATTTTTCAAGACGAGATGCCAATACAGCAAGAAGCGGCATTGCAACACCTAATACAGGAGCAGCCCATAGTAGTGAGTAGTTTTCAAAGTTCTTCATCCACGCACCAGCTTCTCGGATTACCTCTTTGTTTAGAGGGTTAGAAGCTGCGTTAGTATCGATACCGCCAACAATGACGTAACCATCAATGTTTTGGATCCAGAAACCAGCCGCGACAAACGCAGCAACAGTTAGTAAACCAGACAGCTGGGCAACATTGCGAGCACGCACATGCACTTCGCCAGTTGTTTTCATTTGTAGCCAAGTCGAACCTTGCATCAAAATCATGAACAAGCTTACTAGGCCACACAGCAGTGCAAATGGGTTTAACAGACCGAAGAATGAGCCATGGTACGTTGGCATCAAGAACTCACTCAATTGGAATGGTACACCTTGTAGTAGGTTACCAAACGCCACACCAAAGATGATTGGCGGAACAAAGCCACTGATTGAGATACAGATATCCCATGTGCTGCGCCATTTTGGATCTTCAATCTTTGAACGGTAGTCCAAACCCAGTGGACGTAACCAGAGCGCGGCAAGCGTTAATATCATTGCCAGGTAGAAACCTGAGAACGATGTTGCGTAGACCAAAGGCCAAGCTGCGAACAATGCACCACCAGCAGTGATAAGCCAAACTTGGTTACCATCCCAGTGAGGAGCAATTGAGTTAATCATGACACGACGTTGTGTGTCGTTTTTACCGATAATAGGTACAAGCGCGCCTACACCCATATCGAAACCGTCTGTTACTGCAAAACCAACTAGTAGAACCCCGATCAGTACCCACCAGATGAATCGCAAGATTTCGTAATCAAACATCTTGTTATCTCCTTGCCTTACGCTTCTACTTGGCGACTAACTTTGTCTTCAACAGAGTCAGTGTTTTGCTCAAAGTGGTAGCGACCCGTTTTCAGGCTACTAGGGCCTTTACGAGCGAATTTCAACATTAGGTAAACTTCTGCAATTAGGAATACCGTGTAAAGCGCCAGAATTGCGAATAGTGAAGTCCAGATTTGACCTGCAGTCAGTGCAGATGCAGCTACGTGTACTGGTAAAATCTCACCGACAGCCCATGGCTGACGGCCATATTCAGCAACAAACCAACCTGCTTCAATCGCGATCCACGGTAGTGGAATACTCAATAGCGCCGCTTTAAGAATCCATTGTTTTTGCTCAATTTTCTGACGACAGGTTTGGACAAATGCCGCACCGAAGACGAATAACATGATGAAACCACAAGCAACCATGATACGGAACGACCAGAATAACGGCCATACTGTAGGGATAGAGTCATCCGCAGCGGCTTGGATTTGCTCTTCTGTTGCATCAACTACGTTGTCTGTGTAGCGCTTTAGCAATAGGCCGTAACCTAGGTCGCCTTTCACTTCATCAAATGCCGTCATGTTAGCGTCAGATTTGTCACCCGCTCGTAGCTTTTCAAGTAGCTCGTACGCGAACATACCGTTACGAATACGGTCAACGTGATCATCGCGTAAATCGCGCAGACCAGTAACCTGCTCATCAAAAGAACGTGTGGCAATAATACCCATTACGTAAGGGATCTTAATCGCGTAATCTGTGTGCATGGTTTCTTGGTTAGGTACACCAAATAACGTAAACGCTGCCGGCGCTGGCTCAGTGTGCCACTCTGCTTCGATTGCAGCTAATTTTACTTTTTGAACTTCACCCAGCTCGTATCCAGACTCATCACCCAGAACGATTGTTGATAAAATCGCGGCAATACCGAATGAAGCGGCAATAGCGAATGATCGGCGAGCGAACGCAACATCACGACCTTTTAATAGGTAGTATGAACTGATGCCTAGAATAAACATTGCGCCACAAGTGTAACCAGAAGCCACCGTATGCACGAACTTAACCTGAGCTACTGGGTTTAGGATAACTTCGGAGAAGCTCACCATTTCCATTCGCATGGTTTCGAAGTTGAAGTCCGCGCCTACAGGGTTTTGCATCCAGCCGTTTGCGATAAGGATCCAAAGTGCAGAGAAGTTAGAGCCTAGAGCAACAAGCCAAGTAACCGCTAAGTGCTGGCGTTTAGATAGACGATCCCACCCGAAGAAAAATAGACCAACAAAAGTTGACTCTAGGAAGAATGCGACAAGTGCTTCTATCGCCAGCGGCGCACCGAAGATATCACCAACATAGTGGGAGTAATACGACCAGTTAGTACCAAACTGGAATTCCATGGTAAGGCCTGTTGCCACACCAAGTGCAAAGTTAATACCGAACAACTTACCCCAGAACTTAGTCATGTCCTTATAGATTTGCTTGTTCGTCATTACGTACATTGATTCCATAATGGCCAAAAGGAAGGCCATGCCAAGGGTCAATGGTACGAATAGGAAGTGATACATCGCTGTCAGTGCAAATTGCAACCGCGATAGATCAACTACGTCAATCATGGTAACTCCTATGTGTCGGCTGAATGACACTCTCTACATATTGCAATCTATATTCAGGTGTTATTCACACTTGAAAAGTGTTGAATTATCACCGTCCTTTGTTGCAAAAATGTGCTTCATTGGTTAGTTAATTGTTAAGCATCAGCTAATATAGCTAGGACTAATATTACTTGTAAAAACAGATTGTTTCAAAAGGTTTATAGGCGGGATATGCTTTGATATACATCAATGTTTACGCGCCAGACTTGCACAAAAAACCATCACACTGATCCAGATCAAGCGCAATTAGATACGGATGTAACCAGAGAGTAATCAAGAGAGGAACTAACCCATTGCATGCAAACGTGGCGTTAACAATCAATGCTTTTTTTTTACCTAGTGAGTCTGAGAAGAAATTCAATAAATGAGAGGTCGGTCACGAATGATAAGAGGCTGAGCAAAACAACTACTCAGCTCTAAAATCTTATTTTTCAATTCCGAAATGAAGATAAGCGCGATCTGTGGCGACTCGTCCACGTGGCGTGCGTTGTAAATAGCCTTGCTGAATAAGATAAGGCTCAAGCACATCTTCAATGGTATCTTTCTCTTCGCCTATGGCTGCTGCCATATTATCCAACCCGACTGGGCCACCACCAAATTTTTCCATAATCGCGAGTAGTAGCTTACGGTCCATATAATCGAAACCTTCGGCGTCCACATCAAGCATATTCAGCGCTTTATCTGCTACTTCAAGGCAAATATGACCATTCCCTTTCACTTCTGCATAATCACGAACACGACGCAGTAAACGGTTCGCGATACGTGGCGTGCCACGAGCTCGTCGAGCCACCTCTAATGCTCCCTCAGGCTCCATCGATAAACCTAAACAGTTCGCGCTCCGTTGAACGATATCTTGGAGATCTTTGATCTTATAGAACTCAAGGCGTTGAGTGATACCAAAGCGATCTCGCAATGGTGAAGTTAATGAACCAGCACGAGTCGTCGCACCGATAAGTGTAAATGGAGGCAAGTCGATTTTAATGGAACGTGCTGCCGGGCCTTCACCAATCATGATGTCTAACTGGTAGTCTTCCATCGCGGGATACAGCACCTCTTCGACCATGGGGCTTAAGCGGTGAATCTCATCGATAAAGAGAACATCGTTTTCTTCTAAGTTCGTCAACAGTGCTGCCAAGTCCCCCGCTTTTTCAAGCACAGGTCCGGAAGTTGTACGGATGTTTACTTCCATTTCATTAGCGACAATATTCGCTAACGTCGTTTTACCTAAACCTGGAGGACCAAAGATCAGTAAATGGTCAAGTGCTTCACTTCGTAGTTGAGCCGCTTTAATAAAAATTTCCATCTGATCACGAACATGGTCCTGACCTTGGTAATCCATCAGCTTCTTTGGTCGAATTGCACGATCAATGACATCTTCATCACGGAAGACTGGGTTTTCTGGAGCGATTAAACGATCGGCTTCAATCATATTGTTACCTTGAACTTACCGTTACACCATTGACTTTAGTGCTTCACGGATCAGCTGTTCACTGCTCATATCCGGCTTAGCAATTTGAGACACCACTTTTGATGCTTGAGTTGGCTTGTATCCTAAAGCAAGCAGTGCACTGATGGCTTCTTCTTGAGCGTTATTAGACGCAGACGATTTTGAATCCGCAGGCGCTGAGTCAGAAAACGGCGTAAACAAGTCACCCACTCCCCAGCCTTTCAAACGGTCTTTCATTTCAACCACTAAACGTTCTGCTGTTTTTTTGCCCACACCAGGCAGTTTAACTAATGTCGAGACATCTTCGTGCTCCACACAAGTGACAAATTGGCTGGCAGTCATGCCTGATAAGATACCTAACCCCAGCTTAGGGCCAACACCATTCGCTTTAATGACTTCACGGAATAGCGCACGTTCTTTTACGGTATTAAAGCCGTAGAGCAATTGTGCATCTTCACGTACCACAAAATGAGTATAGATAATGCTTTCTTCACCAACATTTGGCAGTTCATAAAAACAGCTCATCGGCATCTGAACTTCATAAGCAATGCCGTTAACTTCAATTAACACTTCAGGTGGTTGTTTTTCAATCAGTGTGCCACGCAGACGTCCAATCACTATAACTACTCTTTAGGAATGAATTTGCGACAGGATAATAAAGAACTGGATAGACATCCAGTTAATTTTACCGGTAGCGCCCTTTTCTGGCACTGGTGGCTTTGCCTGATAAAGCCACCAAGGTTTTGTTGGTATTGGCATGGCAAATCGCCACGCCTAATGCATCGGCCGCATCTGCTTGCGGTTTCGCTGGCAGTTTTAGCATTTGCTGAACCATATGCTGAACTTGGGCTTTATCGGCCCCACCAGTTCCTACGACGGCTTGCTTAATCAGACGAGCAGCGTATTCATAAACTGGAAGATCTGCATTGACCGCTGCGACAATTGCACTGCCACGTGCTTGCCCAAGCTTGAGCGCCGAATCGGCGTTCTTCGACATAAAAACTTGCTCAATCGCGAAAACGTCCGGCTGAAACTGCGTAATGATCTCGGTGACACCGGCATAAATCTGTTTGAGCCGGCCAGGCAATTCTTTCTCTGATGTTCGAATACAGCCGCTACCCAAGTAATGTAAATGACGCCCATTTTGGCGAATCACACCATAACCAGTAATGCGTGAGCCTGGATCAATGCCCAAAATAATTGACATGAATATTCCTAAAAAATGAGATCGAATTTGATCTCAGCCTCTTATTATTGCTTTTTCTCAATAGGGAGTATCCGTTCACTCCCTATTAAATGCGTTTATCCTAACGTCGCCACGACCTCATCAGAAATATCAGCGTTGTGGTATACCTCTTGAACGTCATCAAGATCTTCTAAGGCATCAATTAAACGTAATAACTTAGGTGCGGTGGCCGCATCTAATTCTGCTTGAGTTGAAGGAATTAATGACACTTCTGCATTTTGCGCTTCAAAGCCCGCGGTATCGAGTGCATCTTTAACGCTGCCGAACTCTGCCGGAACAGTGTAAACATCAATCGAGCCATCTTCTGATGTTTCGATGTCATCAGCGCCGCTTTCTAGCGCCACTTCCATCACCGCCTCTTCATCTAAACCTGGAGCGTATGAGATCACCCCTTTCTTGTCGAAAAGATAGTTTACGCTACCGTCCGTACCCAGATTACCGCCTGACTTCGAGAACGCATGGCGTACGCCAGATACTGTGCGATTTCGGTTATCTGTCATACATTCGACCATGACTGCGGTGCCACCGGGACCATAACCTTCATAGATTACGGTTTCCATGTTGTCATCACCTTCACCACCAGCGCCTCGACTGACAGCGCGGTTGACGGTGTCACGCGTCATGTTGTTGGACAGAGCTTTATCAATTGCAGCTCGCAAGCGTGGGTTATTTTCTGGCTCACCGCCGCCCTCTTTTGCCGCAACAACGATTTCACGGATTAATTTGGTAAAGATTTTGCCGCGCTTCGCATCTTGCGCTGCTTTACGGTGACGAATATTCGCCCATTTACTATGACCTGCCATAATTCACCTTTTAATGTATTTTGACGCTTACTAGCAAACATGAGCTAAAAAGCGTTGCTTGGGAAATTGCTTTGGAAGTTTCTTGGGTTTATTTAAACAAAAACTCCCGCAGGTGCGGGAGTTTTCTTCACATGTTGTGCGCTTATTCTGCGTCTTTTTCTTTCGCGGCTTTCACTGCAATCGCGAGTTCTTCTAGCGCTGCTGGGTTAGCAATGCTTGGGGCGTCTGTTAGTAGACACGCCGCTGCTGTTGTTTTCGGGAATGCGATAACATCACGGATGTTCTCGGTACCACATAGCAGCATCACTAGACGGTCAAGACCGAATGCAAGACCAGCGTGTGGCGGCGTACCGAATTTCAGTGCATCAAGCAGGAAGCCGAACTTAAGCTGTTGCTCTTCAGGTGTGATACCTAGAATATCAAATACGGCTTCTTGCATGTCGGCGTTGTGGATACGGACAGAACCGCCGCCCACTTCGTAGCCATTTAGAACCATATCGTAAGCGTTAGAGTTTGCCGCCGCTGGGTTCGCTTTTAGCTCTTCCGCTGTCAAACCTAGTGGCGATGTGAATGGGTGGTGCATCGCGTGTAGGTTGCCTTCGTCATCTTCTTCGAACATTGGGAAGTCAACCACCCATAGTGGAGCCCATGCAGATTCGTCAGTTAGCTCTAGATCTTTACCTAGCTTCAGACGCAGTGCACCCATAGCTTCTGCAACGATGCCCGCTTTATCAGCGCCAAATAGGATGATGTCACCAGATTCAGCTTGAGTACGATCTAGGATAGCGTTGATCACGTCTTCGTTTAGGAACTTAGCCACTGGAGACTGGATACCTTCCATGCCCGCTGCACGGTCGTTAACCTTCATCCATGCTAGACCTTTCGCACCGTAGATACCAACGAACTCGCCGTAGCCATCAATTTGCTTACGAGTCAAAGATGCACCACCTGGAACGCGAATAACGGCAACGCGGCCTTTCTCATCGTTTGCTGGACCAGAGAATACTTTAAACTCAACGTCTTTCACTAGATCCGCAACGTCAACTAATTCTAGCGGGTTACGTAGGTCTGGCTTGTCAGAGCCGAAACGGCGAATCGCTTCGCTGAATGGCATGACTGGGAACTGACCTAGGTCTACGTTTAGTAGCTCTTGCCACATATCGCGAACCATGTTTTCAGTCACTTCACGTACTTGCTCAGCCGTCATGAATGACGTTTCGATATCGATTTGAGTGAATTCTGGTTGACGGTCAGCGCGTAGGTCTTCATCACGAAAACACTTAACGATTTGGTAGTAACGGTCAAAACCAGACATCATTAGAAGCTGTTTGAATAGCTGTGGAGACTGAGGAAGCGCGTAGAAGCTGCCTTTGTGAACACGGCTAGGTACTAGGTAGTCACGCGCACCTTCTGGTGTCGCTTTGGTTAGTACTGGAGTTTCAATGTCTAAGAAGCCGTTGTCATCTAGGAAACGGCGAACGAAGCTTGATGCTTTCGCACGTAGCTTGATACGGTCGCTCATTTCTGGACGACGTAGATCTAAGTATCGGTACTTCAGACGTTGTTCTTCTGAGTTCTTCTGGTTGAAGTCTAGTGGTGGAACATCACTGCGGTTGATGATCTCTAGGCCTGTCGCCAAGACTTCAACTTCACCCGTTGCCATGTCTTTGTTTGCTTGGCTTTCTGGACGAACGCGCACTTCACCCGTCAGTTTGATACAGAATTCATTACGAAGTGTATTAGCCACTTCATACGCATTCGCCATATCTGGATCAACAACTACCTGAACGATACCTTCGCGATCTCGCATATCAATAAAAATAAGACCGCCTAAATCACGACGACGGTTAACCCAGCCGCAAAGTTCTACAGTTTGTCCTGCAAGGGACTTGTTCAGGTGACCACAGTAATGGGTACGCATAATGAAATTCCCAATCTCTCAAATATTGTTAACTACGCTCTGTCCAGCCTCATTGCTAAGCAGAGCAAAGATTCCGTTATACGCTGAAAGCCTATGAAAATCGACTACTCAACATACAATTAAGTGTGTTTTATCGTTCATTGGTGCTTTTTAACACAACAAATGTTCAAAAGCGCACCAAGGCGAAAAAATTGGTGCTGATTATAGCTTGAAATTACCCATTTCAGCAAAATTCTCGTAAAGTGAACACCTCAACAAATGCAAAGAAGAACAATGGAAACGCTACCGCTTCGATTAGGGTTGACCATGTGGTCGCACAACCAATGGCAGCAAAGCTTTTATGGCAGTGGAACAAAGCCAGCCGAGCGTTTAGAGAAATACGCTCAGGTTTTCCATACTGTCGAAGGCAACACTACCTTTTACGCTACGCCAAGTCTTAATACCGTGCACAACTGGAAGTCAGCAACTCACGATGATTTCAAGTTTACTTTTAAGCTGCCTAAAGCCATCACTCATGAGCAAATGCTAAGAGGATGTGGTGAGCAACTGCGAGACTTCATGAAAGTCATGGAGCCTTTGCATGATCGCGTCGGTCAATGGACGATTCAATTGCCTGCGGCGTTTGGCCCAGAACACATTGATAGATTGAAACAGTTTTGTGCCCATTTCCCTCCTAACTTCCCACTTGGTGTTGAAGTTCGTCATATGGCATTTTTCTCTAAGGGCGAGGAAGAACGCGCACTTAACCAATGGTTAGTGGAAAATAACATTGACCGAATTATTATGGATAGCCGTCCTGTCTTTGCCGCTAAGCCAGATAATGAGACGATCATTGATGCGCAAATGAAAAAGCCAAGAGTGCCTGTCCACGCCATTGCTACCGCTTCACAACCTCTGATTCGTTTTATCGGTCACCCAGAAGAACAGCAAAATTACAAGTTTTTTACGCCATGGCTAAGTAAGTTGCCACAATGGATTGCAGAAGGTAAACAACCGTATGTCATGATCCATACCGCGGATAATATTATTGCGCCAAAGTTGGCAGCAAATCTTTATAAAGATATACAAAAGCGAATCACGCTCCCTGACTTAACTTCTTTCCCCGCTAACGATGGCAACTCGCAGTTGCAAATGTTCTAAATAATGACAGAAGCGCAAATTTCCCATAAAATACGCGCTTTTTTGGTGCCTGACGTTTTCAGGCGGCTTGTATGCAGAGATTTGGTTATGAACCATAAAAACAATCCAGATACTATTTTTTCGGCTCCAATCGATAAAATTGGGGATTTCACGTTCGATGAACGCGTAGCGGAAGTATTTCCTGACATGATTCAACGATCGGTGCCGGGTTATAGCAATATTATTTCTGCTATTGGTATGCTGGCTGAACGTTTTGTTAAACCCCATTCGAACATCTACGACTTAGGTTGTTCTTTAGGTGCTGCAACATTGTCGATGCGCCGCCATATCAAACAAGAAGGTTGCCAAATTATTGCGGTAGACAACTCACCGGCCATGGTCGAGCGTTGTAAATTACACGTTAATGCCTATCGCAGTGACACACCAGTGAACGTAGTTGAAGCCGATATTCGTAATATCGAAATCGAAAATGCTTCAGTGGTTGTGCTGAACTTTACCCTCCAGTTTCTTTCACCCGACAACCGTTATACGTTGTTAGAAAAAATCTATGCTGGCCTTCGTCCTGGTGGGATTTTAATCTTGTCAGAAAAATTTGTGTTTGAGGATGACGTTTCTAACGAACTTTTAATCGACCTTCATCACGACTTTAAACGCGCTAATGGCTACAGCGAGTTAGAGATCAGCCAAAAACGCAGCGCGATAGAAAATGTCATGCGTCCAGACTCAAAAAAAGAACACAAAGAACGCTTCGCAAAGATTGGGTTCTCCAGCTACGACATTTGGTTCCAGTGTTTTAACTTTGGCTCTATGTTTGCGATTAAGTAAATGGCATTCAGTCTATTAAAACCAAACATTATTTACTTTTCACATTATCCACTCAGCGATTAACTAACTATGTTTAACTTTGCAAATTTCTACCAATTGATTGCCCAAGACACACGTCTTCAGCCTTGGCTCAATGTGTTACCACAACAGCTAACAGACTGGAAAAATGCAGAGCACGGTGACTTTGGTCGCTGGTTGAAAGCACTGAACAAGATCCCTGCTGGCCAGCCAGACACTATCGATATTACAGATTCGGTGACGATTTCAAACATTGAACCAATGCCTCATTGGGAGTTGAAGAAATTAGAGAACTTGCTTCGTACTTTTCACCCGTGGCGTAAAGGCCCATACCGCTTACATGGCATTCATATTGATACGGAATGGCGCAGTGACTGGAAGTGGGATCGCGTGCTTCCACATATTTCTCCGTTAAAAAACCGCAGCGTACTGGATGTTGGATGTGGTAACGGTTACCACATGTGGCGAATGCTGGGCGCAGGCGCTCGTCTTTGTGTCGGCATCGACCCTTCGCACTTGTTCCTCATTCAATTTGAAGCCATCCGAAAATTGATGGGGGGTGACCAGCGCGCTCACCTTTTGCCGCTTGGCATTGAACAATTACCTAAGTTGGAAGCATTCGATACTGTGTTCAGCATGGGCGTTCTCTATCACCGTCGCTCTCCTTTAGACCATCTTATCCAACTTAAAGAACAATTGGTTGCAGGCGGTGAGCTTGTACTGGAAACACTGGTTATCGAAGGCGATGAAAATTCGGTATTGGTGCCAACCTCTCGTTACGCTCAAATGCGCAATGTGTACTTCTTCCCTTCAGCCAAGGCACTGAAGGTATGGTTAGAGTTGGTTGGATTCGAAGATGTGCGTATCGTCGATGAAAACGTCACGTCGGTTGATGAGCAAAGAACCACTGACTGGATGACGCATAATTCACTGCCAGACTATTTAGACCCCAACGACCCTTGCAAAACCGTTGAAGGATACCCTGCTCCCCGCCGTGCCGTTCTGGTTGCGCGCAAGCCGTAATTCGCTGAGATTTCTGACATTGTCTTAACTCATTCGCTCAGTTAAGACATTACCCTTTCTTCTTGTAGTGGGACATGGTTATCTTCCGAACTGCTTTTGTGGCGAGATATAAACATGTCCTGACTAAGGATTCGTTTTATGTCCTTGATTTTCGGCTTTTCATCACTATTCCTCCCACAATAAGTCATAGAGAAACATTCTTACTTGTGAGGCTTTAACGATATAAGCTAAACTCCTAAAAAACAAATAACTTAATCCAATTTCAAGGTTTTCAATGTTATTACGATTGACTCCGGTTGTTGCCATCGCCTTACTATCTGGATGCACACTGACCAAAGGTGAACAGTATCACCAAGAAACGTTAGCCGCTATCCAAGCTTCAGATGCGAATATTAATAATCGCATTACTAACTTAGAGTTACAGCTCAGTAACCAATTGGACTATATCGATAGCCTTGAAGACCAAGTCGATGCGTTACAGGTTGATCTTCTTACATTCCGTGACGAAGTAATGGCAGAAGTCAAAAAACCAAAAGATCCAGTGATTGTCCAAGCCCCCGGGCCCGCCGAGCCGACGCCTACTCACGACATTATTCTTGGCTCTATCGAAAAAGTGACCATCGACTCCATCAAGCAGACCTTTGATGCACGGGTTGATACAGGAGCAGCGACTTCGTCTTTAAATGCAGTCAATATTGAAGAGTTCGAAAGAAACGGGAATAACTGGGTTCGATTCCATCTTGAAGATACCAGTAAGTCCGAAGAAGAAAAAAACATTTGGATTGAAGCACCCGTTGTTCGCTATGTGAAAATTCGCCAAGTAACCAGTGAAGAACTAGAACGTCGCGTGGTAGTCGAATTGTGGGTGCGCGTGGGGAAAATTCATGAAAAGGCGCAATTTACGTTGGCAGATCGCTCACACATGAACCATCCTATTTTGCTGGGTAGAGAATTTATGCGTGACATTGCTCTGGTCGATGTGAGCCGTACCTATATCCAAACAAAAGAAGATAAAAAATAATAAGGTAGATTATGACGTCAAAAATACCGTTTTACCTTTCAATCATCTTGTTGGTGATTGCGGGCATTGCTTTGAGTCTTTTCAGACACGAAAACTATGGCGTGCCATGGACTCCAGGCGAAACACGTCAGGTATGGGATGTAGAAGCACGCATTGAGTTCAATGCTAACGGTAATGAAGTCAAAGCCTCCCTTGCTGCGCCTCACACACAAAAAGGTTATACACTTATCGGTGAGTCAGCTTCCTCTTCTGGTTACGGCGTTTCATACATCAACTCAGATTCTGGACGTCGTGCTGAGTGGTCTATCCGTCAAGCCAAAGGCCCCCAAACCATTTATTACAAAGCACAGTTTTTAGTAGACCCTCAAGCCAAGGTAACACCACTACCGCCGACTGACGATATCACACCACCAACCTTATCAGCACCGCAAGCTGCTGCTGCGAATGCATTGATCGAACGTGCGATGAGCCGCTCAGCCGATAATGTGACGTTTACTCGCGAACTTATCAAGGAACTGAACGACCCTGATAGCCAAAACTCTTCATTGCTGCTGAATGATTTTAGCCGCACTGATGCGCTACACAATATCTTATTGACCGCTGGCATACAGAGCAAAACTGTAGGCGTTATTGAACTGGAAGATGGGCGTCGGCGACAAACCATTCAGCCAATGGTTCAAGTGTGGTCTGGCAAGGATTGGATTCTGTTTTCCCCGAATTCAGAACAAAAAGCGGTACAACCGAACCTGTTGATTTGGGACGAATCAAATGTATCCCTACTTGATTTGGTTGGTGGTCAGAATAGCCAAGTTCATTTCTCGATGATTCAGCAAGATATGACCTCTCAACAGGCGACCAACAATAAAATAGAAGCCGATGGATTGCTGAACATTTCCATTCATAGCTTACCTCTTGAAGAGCAAGCGATGTTCAAGACTATCATGCTGATCCCTATCGGTGCTCTGATCGTAGTGTTCTTGCGTGTGATTATCGGCCTGAAAACGTCTGGTACGTTTATGCCCGTCCTGATCGCCGTTGCTTTTGTCCAAACTCAACTGCTCACGGGCATCGTCGGTTTCTTACTTATTGTTGGTACAGGCTTAATTATTCGAAGTTATTTATCAAGGCTGAATTTACTCCTCGTGGCGCGGATATCGGCCGTTATTATTGCCGTTATTATGATCATCTCTGTATTTACGGTTGTCGCATTTAAAATGGGCCTAACCGAAGGACTAACGATCACCTTCTTCCCAATGATCATCCTGTCATGGACCATCGAGCGTATGTCGATTTTATGGGAAGAGGAGGGTGCAAAAGAAGTCGCGCTACAAGGTGGTGGTTCACTGCTGACTGCTGTATTAGTTTATCTAGCAATGACCAACTCATACATCCAACACCTCTCTTTTAATTTTATTGGTCTACAGTTGATTGTTCTGGCTGGCATTCTACTGCTTGGTACTTATACAGGTTACCGACTCACTGAGCTACGTCGCTTCAAACCACTAGCGGAGGACTAAACGATGTTCAAACGTTTTACTTCGCCAGCAAAGCTTCGCCATAAAGGCATTATGGGGATGAACAAACGTAACCACAGCTACATTGGCCGCTACAATGACCGCTCTAAATACCCATTAGTCGATGACAAGCTAAAAACAAAAATCATCGCTCAAGCGGCGGGGGCTACCGTTCCTGCCCTGATCGGTGTTATTCATAACCAAGCAGAAGTGAAGACCATCCATAAGATGGTACAAGACTGGCCTGGTTTCGTCATCAAGCCCGCCCAAGGCAGTGGCGGTAAAGGTATTTTGGTTATTACATCGCACAAAGATGGCGTATATACCAAGCCGTCTGGCTCAACCATTGGCAAAGAAGAAGTCGAGCGCCACATCAGTAACGCACTGGCAGGGCTTTTCTCTCTTGGTGGGAAAAACGATGTCGCGGTCGTAGAAAACTTGATTAAGTTTGACGATTGCTTCGATGGCTTTAGTTACGAAGGTGTACCAGATGTTCGAATCATCGTATTTAAGGGCTACCCAGTCATGGCGATGATGCGTTGCTCAACCGCGGCTTCAGATGGTAAAGCAAACCTTCACCAAGGTGCTGTCGGTGTGGGGATTGATATTGCCACCGGTAAAGCAATCCGTGCCGTGCAATTCGACCAACCCGTTACCCACCACCCAGATACTGGTAAAGACCTTTCAACGTTACAAGTTCCTCATTGGGAGCGCTTGCTAGAACTTGCATCCAGCGCATGGGAAATGACTGGCTTAGGTTATATGGGCACCGATATGGTGATCGATAAAGAAGAGGGTCCAATGGTTTTAGAACTGAATGCTCGCCCCGGCTTGGCAATCCAAATCGCCAATGGGGTTGGCTTGCTTCCTCGTTTAAAACATATTGAAAGCCTCGGTACACCGGCTGAATACCCAAAGCCTCTCGAACGTGTCACTTACGCGGCAGAACAATTCGGAGTAAAACCTCAATTCTAACGCTCTTCTGCTAGCAATCACCTCCGGTTGCTAGCTCTTCCCTTTTCAGCAAGAACCCACCTTTTCCAAACGAATGCCCCCTCATTTATAGAACCAATCAATGATCAGGCTAACAAAATAAACATGGACTGTTTCTTTTTCTCTTAACTTTTTAGGTATGATGAGGGTTCCCCTTACTCAACTTAAGAGGTTGAGAAATGCATAAAAAAGAAACAAATAATGATGAACCAGAGCTTGAAGAGCAAGAGAGTTTAGATCAGCACTTACAACGCTTGTCTGCCCTTTCTGTCCAAGCACTTGAAGAACTTGCTGAAATGATTGATGTTAGAGACGATATTTCAGATAAATAGAACATATCTTCCACTCTAAGTCCTGATAAAAAGCCGAGACTGTCGTCCTACAGACTCGGCTTATTTTATAGGGGAATCGGCCCCCTTTAGTTAGCTCAAGATACAAAAACGCCCGCGATAATGCGGGCGTTTTTAGGCTATTAAACTTAGGACTCAAACTCTTCAACCATCTCTTGAGCTTCGCTTTTGGGCTTCTCGTTTTGGCCGAAGCCACGTAACCCGACTACGTGAACATGTTCGTGGTCTTTAAACACCTTACGCACCAGCTTGTAGGTTGTGCCTTTTTCTGGGCTGATGTTTTCAGGGGCGGCAATCAGAAGCTGCATATCCAGACGATCACATAATTCGAACAGCGTCGAGATAGACTTCGTATCCAAACGCGCGGCTTCATCGAGGAACAGTAAACGACATGGCACGATATCTTTACTACGCAATCGGCGCGACTCTTCCTCCCAGCTTTGCACCACCATCAGGAGAATTGATTGGCCAGTACCGATGGCCTCACCGGTTGATAGCGCACCTGACTCCGCTTGTAACCAGCCGTCAGAGCCACGGTTCACTTCCACACTGAGTTCTAGATAGTTACGGTAGTCGAGTAGTTCTTCGCCGAGAACCTGCGGAGAACGTTGCCCCATGTCAATATGCGGGTTCACACGCTGGAACAGTTTCGCCATTGCTTCTGAGAAAGTGAAGCGTGGAGACTCAAACAGGTCTTTGTGCTGTTCTTGCTGAGCAGAGAGACCATTCAATAACACTTCATGGCTTTCACGGATTTTCACGTTCAGACGAACACCTTTCACCTGACCAAAGGAGATATTAGACAAACCTTGGTTGAGCATACGAATGCGGTTTTGTTCACGCTGAATCGTTTTATTAATGATGCTTGCGACGGACTCAGAGCTGATCGCCAAACGGTTTTCACGTTGCGTGAGTTCCTCGGTCAGACGCGCTAGCTCGACTTCCATTTCTTCAATGGCTTCGACAGGATCATCGGTACGGATGATATCCTGGCGAATTCGCTCGCGAAGATGCTGATAAACCGCAATATAAAACAGAACTTTACGCTCAGGACGCGCATTGTCTTCTGACTGACGCAACGCATCACGCAGATCGTCATTATTAGCCACTGCTAGACGCAACGCACCCAAGGATTTATCCGACATTGAACGCAGCTCATCGGTCGACATGTATGCCAGCTCACGCTTATGTAGACGACGTTCAACATCATTTTCACGGGCAAGACGCAGGACTGAGCACCAACCTGCTTTCGCCGCAACAACAAACTTACGCAGTTCAGCGTATTCCTTCTGCACTTTCTTCAGACGCTTCGCCAAGCCTTTCATCTCGAGTTCGGTCGCGGTGATAGTGCGCTCATATTCACTCTTACGACTGCGTGAAGTATGCAAACGCTCATGAAGTTCATCACGGCGACGCATCGCGCGTTCTTCCGCACCTTCGTCTGCATTTACGCCGTACTCTTGCAGTTCTTGCTTGAACTCTTGCACGGTTTCTTGCTTCGCTTGGTGTGAACTCTTCAACGAGGCCAACACCTGGTTGTATTGGTTCATTTGTGCTTGCGCTTGCTTTAGATCTTCACGAGAGCGAGCACGCGTCTGTTCAGCTTGAACCAATTTCGCTTTTAGCTGTTCACTCAGTTCGCTGCTCTGATTAAGCAGGTCAACAGAGTCTGAGTATGCGAAATAGTGACGACGTTCAACCAGATCTGACAAAGCGAAGATCTGCTTTTTCAGATTTTGCAACTGTTCATCCGCTGTCTGGTATTCAGCTTCTAGCGCGTCGAATTGCTCTGGGTCAACCTCCAGCGCAGACACTATTTTCTCAAGTTGTGCCACCGTTTTCGCATGACTGCTTAGGAAGTTTTTGGCTTCTGCAAGCTGCGCGATTTTTTCTTCTAGCTCATCAAAACGAGCTTGCAATGACTCATCTTCAATTAACACCATGCTTGGTGCCAGCTTATCTAATGATGTTAACGCTTGTTTACTAAGCAGCAGCTGAGAACGTTGTTGTTGCTCTTTGGCATCCAAATCCGCTAATACACGCGACGTTTGGCTGCGCTGGTCACGAATGTTTGCTAACGCTTGTTCAGGATCGGCGTCAAAAGCGATTTGAATATGATTAGAAACAAACTGGTTAAACGCTTGGTATAAACGCTGCATTTTCTGTGAATCGAATGCTGCTTTCGCATGCTTCTCCACCACTTCTTCACGTTCGTTACGCAAGCGTTCTAAACGTTGCTCACGGGCAGCACGGCCAAACAGTGGAATTTCAGGTAATCGTGAGTAACGCATTTGACGCTCGTTCATACGAACGCAAACCGCGCCTTCTAGTTCTTCTGCATCGAATGAGCTGTCATCAAAGGCATCAATGTCGCCTTCGATGATGTACAAATCTTCCGGGCAATCGTCCAGCTCAACCAATTTCTCTTCGATATCTGTGAGATCTGAAACAACAATCGCGTGGCGCGCAGGACCATACATCGCGCTAAAGTATGGTGCATCGTTAATGGTAATGTCATCGTAGATTTCCGACAACAATACCCCCCCTAGCGTGTCCGCAAGACCTTTCAGGCGAGGATCGTTTGAGCCACCTGGAGAGGCTAAACGCTCGATTTCATCTTCAAGCTGAGCGCGACGCTCTGCCAGTTTGTCTTTTGTCAGAGACAGTGCTTTCTCTTGCTCCAGAACCGCTTGCATGTGGTTCATCACCGCATGGCGATCTTCAAGTTCAATACCGCTCTGCTCACACAGTTTCGCTAGTGCATCGTTCGCCGCTATCCAAGTTGGTGCTATCGCTTCAAGCTTGTTGATTTCTGCTATGGCATCTTGCTCAAGACGACGTTGGTCACCACGCTGTTCACGCACCTCTTCTTGGGCAATCTCAAGCGATTCGATTTGCATGGCATGGCGTTCACGCTCTTGCTCTAAGGTGACTTCGTCCACCAGCTCAACATGACATTGCTTTTTATAGTCTGCCACTAGCTCACGAGCTTGATGCTGCTGATTGAGGCTACGCTCTAGATCACGGTGTTGCGCACGCCATTGTTGCTCATTTTGTACCGTTTGCTGCGCTTCGCGCGATTTGGTGATGATCGCTTTAGCATGATCAGAAGCCTCTTTACGCTCCACTTGACCAGCAACACTTTGTACAAGCTTCAGCGCGGTTTCAAACTGCTCTGCCGCAGCCGATGACATGTCAAGCTTGTGCTTAACGGAAAGTAACGTGTTAGTGTTTTCCGCTTCTTTTTGCTTTAGCTCAGAAACCAACGTTTGTGCCGATTCCGCCGTTAGGGTGTCGTCACCCAATAGCTGTTTTGCTTTCTCAAGCGCTTGGACCGCTTGCTGGTATTGAAGAGCTCGCGTTTGCTGAACATCAAGCGCCTGTTGGTAATCGGCAAGCTGAGTCTTAAGGCTATCGACTTCTTCTTCAGAAACCGTCGCTTGCTCTTCCGCCATCATTACGCGTTCTTGCGCTTCTTCTACCACCATCATTTGTTCTTCAAGACGCTCATTGAGCTCTTCAAGATCTTCAAGATAACGTTCGATCTTTTCTTGTTGACGCAATGCATTCTGCACCAACTGCAAATGGTCGGAAGCCGCTTGGTAGTCCTGTTCCAGTGCCGATTCTGATTCAACAAGCTGCTCTAGTTCTTCTTGGACACGATTAAGCAAATTGTTCTGTTCAATTAACGTCTCACGTGAACCAAATAACTCCGTTCGCAACGCCAAGGTTTGATCTAGCTTTTTACGACGGTCGTTCGCGTGGCGCATGTAGTCTGCCGCCACGTAGTTGGTCGACTCTGTAATCAAGTGCTTGAACAGGTCACGATCGGCTTGCGTGGTTTTGATCGCTTCGAGCGTCATGCGGTTTTCACGTAGCGCTGATTCCATATCTTGGAATGCTTTCTTCACGCCGCCGTTTTGTGGCAGAAGGTAGTCACGCAATGAACGTGTAATCGCACTCGAGATACCACCGTAAAGTGATGCTTCAATCAAACGGTAAAATTTAGAACGGTCACTGGAGTTACGCAGTTTCTTCGGTACCACGCCAAATTCAAACATTTGCGTATGGTAATCTACAATTGAAGCGAAAGCTTTGAACTGAACGCCTTCAAACTCAGAAATCGCGTCTTTCACTTCGTTGATTTGACGCACACGAGCCTGTGTCGCCGATACGCTCTCAACTAGAATGTCCGTTGGTTTTACATGGCTCGGAAGGCCTTGAATAACAAACGGTTTGATGTCTACTTTCTTATCACGACCCGCAACTTGCTGCAGTTTTACTGCAAACAGTAAGCGTTGGTTACGTGAGTTCACCACATCTAGCGCCGCATAACACGCGCCCGGCTGTAGTTTACCGTATAAACCTTTATCGCGAGACGATTGGCTGCTGCCCGCTTCGGTTGTGTTACGGAAGTGCAGTAGCGTTTGGTCAGGAATCAATGCGGTGATGAATGCCGCCATTGTGGTGGATTTACCTGCACCGTTACCACCCGAGAGTGTCGTCACCAGATCATCAATATCAAAAGTTCGGGCAAAGAAGCCGTTCCAGTTGACCATGGTCAGCGACTGATATTTACCACGTTCAATCATGCTCATGCTTCACCCTCTTCTGTCATTTCTGCTTGGGCTTGTTCGTCTGACTCATCTTCAGACAACAGGCTGCCTTGGCTCGGCTCTTTAGTGTGCACGACCGCTTCGCCATCACGGATAAGACGTAGCTGTGCTTCACGCACGTCATCACCAACACGAACCTCAGCACCAAAACGGAATACCGCTTCACTGATACTGAACTTGCCGGTTTCACCAATGTTGATGAGCATACCAAGACGACGAAGACGACGAAGTGAAGTACGAACCTTCTCAAACAACTTCTCTTTATCCAGATCAGAGCCCGTCGCTCGGTTCGTTACCAGCTTTATCAGCTTGTTTTCATCTGCTAGAGCAAGCAATTCGTCGTAAAGCTCTTGGTTGGTGAAGATGCCTTCGTGTGCGAGACGCTCTGGGCTTAGGTAAAGGAAACACAGAACCTTACCCACCAACATATCTAGCTCAGACAGAACACTACGCCCAATCAAAGACGTTGAGCGTGGACGAAGATAGAAGAAACCTTCTGGCGCTTTCACCAACTCGGTGTTGTAGCGCTGGTAGAAAGACGAAAGCTCAAGTTCAAAATCCGACAACAATGCGTGGTTGTCGAGGTCTTCACTTGAGATATGACGCCCTGCTCGAAGCATGCTGTCTAGCGCTGGGAACAGAGGGTTAGAAATTGCTTTTGCCAGTTTATCTGACATGTATTCATTAGTATCGGTCGATGACATTCGCTTGTACCTTTGCCCCAAATTCATTGATTGCTTTCCAGTCTGGTTGAATCGCTTGGTAATCCGATTCCGAATACCCCAGACGCACGGCTTGATCAACAATAATTCGAGCTAAATCAAAATGATGAGTGTAAGGGTGCTGCACGAGGTAATCACGCAGTACCACACTCAAATCGATTGGTGCTTCTTGCTCTTTATGCGCTTTTAGCATGTCACCAATTCGCTCAGACAGCTCATCATTGACTTGTTGAAACTCTTCGTATTCTACTTCCATCGGAACCAGGCCAGTGACTTCGTCATCACGTAGCACCAACGCCTCGTCACGAAGGTCAGAGAGCCTTTCTGCATCGGCATAAATCAAATACCAAGGCATATCGAAGTAATCTTTGATGGATTGACGTAGACGCGAGCTAAACGCTCGGTTTTTATCCATATCAATGGCGGTACGAATAAACTTGTGGACGTGTCGGTCGTAACCAATCCAGAGGTCGATGGCTTGCTGGCCCCAACTCGTGATCCGGTCTAATTTCATTTGTAGACCGAATAGAGCTTCATCAATAAACTCCAACTCAGGATCACCGTAAACAAGCTCTTGGATGTCTAGGATCTGAGTTTGCAGCTCATCACTGGCGGCTTGCAGCGTATCTTGAAGTTCACGCAACGTGCTGGAGGTTTCTGATAGTAACGCTTCACAGTTATTAATCGCGTCACGCCAGTCTTTGTTCAACAGATCGGCGATCTGCAATTTAACCGACTGCTGCTGTTCATCCATCACACGTTGGTTCAGGTCTATTTGGTCGAAAATTTCGCACACGGAATATTTCAAAACCCCATATACGTTTTTCTTCCAATGGCCCGGCGTGCCACCTTGTTGTGCCGCGTCAATCGCCTTCGCCATCTCATCCGCTATCATGGATAGTTGGATAGATAAGCGAAGTTTCGAGAACTCACGATGACGCAAATAATGGTCGGTGATCCCTATCGCTAAAGGCGACAAGCGGTAAATACTCGCTCCGTCAGTGATCTCACTGACAAAACGGCTAATAAGGCGCTGCTTGACCATCTCGTTGACGGCGTTGTTCGCACGAAAAGCAGAGGCTTCACCAGTCTCATCAAAAAGTCGAGTGACGATGGCAAATGCGTCGTGCAATTCACCTTCACCCAGTTCTTCATCGAACCTTTCATTACTTAGTACAGCGATGGCTATCAAAAACGCCAATCGCTCAGTGGTCAGGTTCAACGAGAAATCGTGCTGCTTAACCCAGCCAACCAACTCATCGATTGGTTGCTCTGCAGCATTGAGAGTCATCTCACTCATTGTTATTCCTGTTTATCATTCTTTTTAGCCCACACGTGAATGTAGCGGCCTAATGAGAGGTATGGCTCTTGTCGACAAAGTTGTTTTTCTAGCGCCAACACATCTTCAAACTCGTAATCACCCATGTATTGCATATTGCCGATGTAATCACTGAACGAGCGAATACCAGATTTTCCACAAATACTAAAACCCGAGTCTTCTATCCATTGGTAGACCTCTTCAGGTTTTAAGCCTTTTTGCGGCTGTAGTTTAAATCTTTTTCGGTGAGGCATGCCGTCTAGAACATGAGGAATGTTGCCACAAACTACGTTTTTATAAACTAAACCATGGTGGTTGTAGAACATCACCGATGCGACGCCTCCCGGTTTTACTTGTTCTAGTACCGTTTCAAGTGCAGTCTTAGGGTCGACTAACCACTCCATCACGGCATGGAACATAACAAGATCCACCTGCGCCTCCATATACTCACCAATGGATTGGACAGGCGAATGAATCAGGCGATACTGCTCAAGCAAACCGTTTTTTTCAATATCCTGTTTGGCTAGCTGCAGCATTTCCGAAGATAGATCACATAAAGCAACACGATGTCCGAGCTTAGCAAGCTTTTGCGACATTTGTGCCAAACCACCACCAGCATCTAAAACATCTAGGGGTTGCTGCTCAGCATCTAATTCACTTAGAATCTGTAGAAAATCTTCCCACACAATGATTTGGCGGATCTCCCCTTTATCGGAGCCGTAAATATTTTTTGCAAATTTGTGGGCGATATCGTCGAAATTGCGGTCTTCTGTCACTTCTGCTGAGTTATCATAACGGATTGTGCCGCTATTCTGGCACAAGGAAAGCAGGAATAAAGAGGGGTATCCTCATTTTTATTATCAATTGATGTTTTTTCGGACTATTTATGTATGTTTGAGCTGAAAAAAGTAGTATCAGCCTTGTTTATGCCTCTACCGGCATTGCTGCTGATAGGTTTGGTGGGGCTTGCTCTCATTAGTTTTACTACCAAACGTAAAACTGGCTGTTTCGTTGTTCTGTTCTCTTTTGTCGGCATTTTCCTTGTTGCCTTTCAGCCTGTTTCAACTAAACTTCTTATGCCATTAGAGCGAGAGCATAAAGCTTTTTTGCCCGTCTCTGGCACTATCGACTACGTGATGGTTTTAGGGAATAGTCACGTCATCGATGACGAAATCCCTCCCACCTCTCAGTTAAGTCGTGCGGCGTTAATGCGCTTAACAGAAGGCATTCGTATTTTACGTATGTACCCAGGAGCTAAGTTCATTTTATCTGGCTATGCCGGGGGCTCTGAAATTAGTCATGCAAGGATGATGGCTAATGTTGCATTAGCATTAGGTGTTGCGAAATCGGATATTATTTTATTAGAAGATGCGAAAGACACATGGGAAGAAGCTCGGCAGGCAGCCGCTTTTGTCCAGCAAAAAGAGATTGTGTTAGTTACGTCGGCAAGCCATATGAGCCGAGCGCTGTATGAATTCCATGCCGCGGGCATAAAACCAATTCCAGCACCAACGAACTTCTTAGCGATTAGTGATATCAACCAACCTTGGGATAAATACTCCCCTAAAGCTCGTTACTTGGAACAAACTGAGCTTTATTGGCATGAGTATCTGGGCAGTATTTGGCAAAGATTACGTGACACCGTAGGCCAAACGCCGATGGTTGAGGCTGAATAAGCACATCACTCATCTCAGAGATGATCAAAAAAGGGTGAGCCGTTAGGCTTCACCCTAAGTTATCCTGAATGTAATAACTATATTCAAATAGTCTCAAGAGGTTTAATGATTAACCTTCAACAACCTTCATCAACAACTGACCATCGTAAAGCGCTTGCTTTATCAGTGCAGCACCTGGCATTGTCGCCTGCTTATAGAAACGTGACTCCACCAATTCTAAGTCTTGGTGATAAACAGGAAGGCTCTGCTCTTCAATACAACGGCGAACCGCTGGATAAAGGACTTCTTTCGCTTGATTAATAACCCCACCAATCAAAATCTTTTCTGGATTAAATAAATTAATCACAATAGCAATCGCGGAACCTAAATAGCGGCCAAGCTTTTCAATTACATCCACGGCTAAGATATCTCCGTTAGCTGCCGCTTCACAGATGCTTTCGATACTCATTTCCTCTTGCTCAGTAAGAATCGACGCTTCACCCTCAGCCAGTCGCCTTACCACTTCGTCACGAATCGCTTGCGAGCTTGCAACGGTTTCCAAACAGCCGATATTGCCACAGTGGCAACGCTTACCGTTTGGGTCGATTTGAATATGACCAAGTTCACCAATATTGCCATGACGACCCTGTAAAACGCGACCATCAAGAATAATCCCAGCACCTAAACCATGATGAATGGAGATAAGGACCGAGTTATCGTTTTCTTGGGAGTGACCAAACAGCTTTTCTGCTAATGCCCAAGCGCGGGTGTCATTAGCAATAAATACGGGTAAGCCCGTTGCTTTGTATATCTCTGGGCCCAACGCTAGATTTTCGACATTATAGTGAGGCATTTGCAGCACCACACCTTGTTCAGAGTTCACAAGGCCAGGCAGCGTAATTGCAATGCTGGTAACACGATCTAGTTGATCGGCATACGTTTGAAAAAATTCTTCAATTTCATAAAGTAAGCGTTCGAGTACGTCTTCTTGGTCACGTTCATGAATTTCGATTTTGGTATCGATAAGCACATCGCCACCCAGCTCATGAAGTGCAATGGTTAAATAACCACGACCTAAACGCATCGATAAGAATTGCCACCCCTCATTGTTGACCTGCAAACCCACGGCAGGTCGGCCACGACTTATGGCTTCTTGTACCGTCGTTTCATGAATCAAGTGTGCTTCAATTAATTCTCGCGTGATTTTGGTGATACTCGCAGGCGCAAGCTCACTCTGCTTTGATAAATCAATTCGAGAGATTGGACCCTTTAGGTCAATTAGTTTATATACACGACCAGCATTGACCTGTTTGATATGATCAATATGGCCCGGTTGAGCCATGTACATCTTGCACTCCGAAATTCTATAACGAGACAATTTTTTTACTTTGCGAACTAATTGTGAAGTGAATTAATAAATCCCCGTGACAAGCATCACGTATAAACCTGTTTGTTTGTGTATTCAATCAAATAACGAAGAATCTACTCCTGTTAAATTGTTTGAAAAATAACTTATTTTATTCACCAAATTAGGTGAACAGCACCCGCTCGTACTGAGCCTCCTTACAAAATAGGGACCAAGTTCTCTATGAAATATCTGCCGTTTTGTGAAGGTTACGCTTAATGTAAAACATTCTCTGCATATACTTAAATCCTAAACGCCACTGACCCAACTTAAAAACCGCCACTAAGCGGTCGGGTAAAATAAGAATAGAATTCGAGCAATTTTGATCACACACATTCATCGGAGAACCTATGACTTCCAAATTAAGACGAACCAAAATTGTCACCACGCTTGGTCCTTCAACGGATAAGGACAATGTACTTGAGGAGATCATCAAAGCCGGTGCGAACGTTGTCCGCATGAACTTTTCACATGGTACCAGTGAAGATCATATTAAACGCGCCAAAAACGTACGCGCTATTGCGGCAAAACTTGGACGTCAGGTAGCAATCCTTGGCGATTTACAAGGCCCAAAAATCCGCGTATCCACCTTTAAAGACGGCATCGTCATGCTCAATGTGGGTGATGCATTCACGTTAGACAGCGACCTACCCAAAGGCGAAGGTAATCAAGAGTCAGTCGGATTAGATTATAAAGAACTGCCACAAGATGTTTTACCCAATGACATCCTATTACTCGATGACGGACGCGTTCAACTGCAAGTGACCAGCGTAAAAGGCAATAAAGTCCATACACGCGTGGTTGTTGGTGGACCACTCTCCAACAACAAAGGCATCAATAAAAAGGGGGGAGGTTTATCAGCCGATGCGTTAACGGAAAAAGACAAAGCCGACATCATTACCGCTGCAAAAATTCAAGTCGATTACCTTGCTATTTCTTTCCCGCGCAATGGCGAGGACATGCATTATGCACGGCGATTAGCTCGAGACGCAGGTTTAGAGCCGATGTTAGTTGCCAAAGTGGAGCGTGCAGAAACCGTTGCAAGCAATGAAACTATTGACGACATTATTCTCGCATCCGATGTGGTGATGGTCGCTCGTGGCGACTTAGGGGTAGAAATTGGCGATCCTGAACTCATCGGCGTGCAGAAAAAACTGATTCGTCGTGCTCGCAGCCTAAATCGTATTGTCATCACCGCGACACAAATGATGGAATCAATGATTACCAACCCAATGCCAACTCGCGCCGAAGTAATGGACGTCGCCAATGCGGTTTTAGACGGCACCGATGCGGTCATGTTATCCGGAGAGACCGCTGCAGGTAAATTCCCGGTAGAAACCGTCAAGTCGATGGCTGAAGTATGTGCCGGGGCAGAAAAAATGTCTGAAGCAAGCCTATCGAATTACCGCTTAGACCGTACATTCGAGACTGCCGGAGAGACGATTGCTATGGCAACGATGTACTCTGCGAACCATATGGAAGGAATTGAAGCGATGATTTCGTTAACGGAGTCTGGTAGAACGGCTTTGCTGATGTCTCGCTTAAGCTCAGGCTTACCGATTTTTGCGCTCTCACGTAATGAATCAACCTTGAATCGAGCCGCTCTTTATCGTGGTGTAACACCAGTATATTTTGAATCGAATTGTGATGCAGGCTTACCAACAGCTCAAGCAGCGATTGCCAGCCTCAAGGAACAAGGCTTCTTGCATGAAGGTGATTTAGTCATCATCACTCAGGGTGATGTAATGGATGTTGTTGGCTCAACCAATTGCATGAGAATTCTGTCAGCATAAACTTTACGGATATGTAAGGGCTCCATTAGGAGGAAGCCCTTATGACTCCCATGCTCTGGTCTTATAATAAACGGTTACGCACTCTCTCTGTCATTAATGTTGATATTAAGCTGCTCATAAAGCTGAACAAGATTAAACCCAGCCTGGAGCCCAAGTTGATAATCATGCTCCAGTGATTCAGGATCACTTAGCAGAGAAGAAGCACGAAGCTCCTCTCTTGGTGCAATTTGCAAAATAAATGTATCGTCAGGCGGCGTAGACAAAAAAGCTTGGGTAAGCTCAAACGTTTGATAATGTATCATCAGCATGTCCGCCAACCCCGAATCAAAATTCTCACCAACCAAATGACTTAATCGATATAAATTGTCAGCGCCAAACAGCCAGCGTCCACCATTTAACAACATTTTTCCAGACAGTTTAGATTGATGAGTCGCATTGATTTTCTGCTGGAAGAAAAACGCCCAATCGGACTTCCATTGATTCACTTTTTGTTGCCAAGATTGCTGAACCGAGTTTATCGATTCACGATACCATTCGACAGGAACATCCCCCACTTCACTTTGCGCCCTAGCTTCAATCTCCGAAAATGGTTCGGTTCTAATAACAATAATGTTACGAGCGTTCTGACGCCAAGCCTCTTGAACAGGAATTGAGGCAGCAACTCCGCCATCAACAAACTTCGTGCCACCCACATCTACAGGACCATGATACAACTTAGGAACTGCACATGTAGCCAGCATAGTATTGAACCAAGCATCGCCTAAAATCGGCATATATTGGTCAGACAGCGTATCTACGTTAGTGACCGCAGCGAAGGCTCCCCTGCCCCCTAAAGCAGCACGACCCAAGTCGAGATCCAACTTGTAGGGAAAACCTTGAATTCTTTCTAGCGCCCACTCTAAACCTAAATACTGCTGCCTACGGATGTAGCGGAACAGGTTGAAGAACTCAGTAGAAGTCGTAAGATCGGTAATAAAAGCCTTTCCCATACCGTGTTGACGACATAAATAGGCACATAAGTTAAGTGCACCAGCAGAGGTGCCATAAAACTCATCGAAGGGATCAAAATTGGAAAGTAAAAAAGCATCTAATACCCCGGCGGTAAAAATCCCTCTCTGCCCTCCTCCTTGTGTGACTAGAGCGGTTTTGCCACGCCTAAAATGTTCATAAACATCTATGTCGAGCTCAGTATGGCTTTCGGTAATTATACCGCTGTTACGTATCATAGGCTGATGCCATTTCGTTAAAGCGTTTCGTGAAGTAGTTACCTTAAGTCGTTGTAATGGCAATAATTCCAAACGACAAAAGTACTGCAAAAACAATAACCACAATGATTAATGCGGATTTTAGATCGTGTTCCATATACACCTCCCTGAACTTTAACAAAAAAATAACACCAGTGTGAAACATGTTCAAGATCTGCTTGATTTAGTCGCACCAATTTGACTAAGCCATCACAATTAGTTTAGTCATGATAAGGAGATAAGACATGGACAATAAATTCCGTTGGCTTGTTGGAAGCCTGTTAGTCAGTTTGGCGGCAAACGCTCACGCCAACATTGCAATTACTCCCTTTGTCGGCTATGCGGGTGGCGGTCAAGTAGAAGATGAAAACGGAAATGCCTATGATTTTGACCCAGCGATAAACTACGCCTTGTCAATTGAAGCTCCATTTGAAATAGGTAAGATTGGGGTGTTTTACTCAAACCAATCCACAGGTCTTGAGCAACTATCAAATTCCGCCAATATTCATTATCTACAATTTCAAAGCAGTATTTATTACCCTATTCAACAAGGTTGGCAAGCCTATATTGGGGTTGGGGTTGGTGGGTCTTATACCGATGTTAATTGGGTGGATAACAAATATGGCTTCTCTGCTAGCGCTTTTACGGGCCTCGAATATGAGTTTTCAAAAAATGTCGCACTCACCGCTCAATTAAGGTGGCTTGGCACCGTGGTGGATAACGATACCTCTGGAGCCTGTACATTACCTAGCGATGGTTCAAGTTGCATCATTAAGTTTGATACCGATTGGATGAATCAATTTCAATCTAACATTGGCTTTAGTTTTCGCTTCTGAGTGACCATTATTTCGCTGCTCGCTTCCAAAGGTAACTCACTAAAACCAGCATTTTGGGATCACTTGATACAAAGTATTATCTAGTGGGTGTACAAAATATAGACGTACACCCTAAATTCAAAAAATAGTCTATAAAACTAGAGAAACAATAAATACTCAGTCGTTTATCCCTATTAACCCTCAAAAACCCAGCACAAATCAACCAGCAAGCTGTAATTTAACAAGATTAAAACCACACAACACAGCACTATTAACATTTATATTCTATTGCGCTCACTATTATTCGAAGTTAGTCTACTTAACGAAACAGATAAATATTTCAGTTTTATCAAACACACATCAAACTATTAAGATTAAACATCTAATTCCCTTACAGATTAACAGAATATAACTCTGCAAATGGATAATAATATAGAATTAAGGGCAGACAATCTGATGGATAACAGTTGTCCTTTCTTTTAACAATTTGCTCAGTATTACTGTGTCACAGAGGGAGCTTCATTCCTTAGGGAGTAGTATAGGAGTCAAATATGAAGCGAGAACAATGGGGATCCCGAGCGGGATTCATTTTAGCAGCAGTCGGGTCTGCTATCGGGTTGGGAAACATCTGGCGTTTCCCATATATGGCGTATGAGAACGGTGGTGGCGCATTTTTTATTCCTTACCTTTTTGCCATGATCACTGCCGGTATTCCATTCATGATCCTCGAATTCAGTATGGGACAAAAATATCGTGGTTCGGCACCAAAAACGTTAGCAAAGATCCACTCCAAATTTGAGTGGCTTGGTTGGTTTCAAGTGGGTGTTGCCGCAGTCATCGGCGTTTACTATGTGGCCGTTATCGGCTGGTCAATTTCTTACTTTGGGTTGTCATTTACCCAAGGCTGGGGAACTGATACCAATGCGTTTTTCTTCAGTGAATACCTAAAGTTAGGTGACAATTCACCTACAGAGCTGGGTAGCATTCAATGGAAGATTGCGTTGTCGATAATGATTGCTTGGGCTATCACTTACACCGCCATTGCCAAGGGTGTAAAATCCGGAATTGAGCGTGCATCAAAAGTCATGATGCCAGTCTTATTCTTGATGGTGATTTTCTTAATCGGACGCATGGTGCTGCTACCAGGAGCATTGGATGGTGTGAACTACATGTTCGAGCCTGACTTCAGCAAAATCTGGGACGTAAAAGTATGGGCAGCCGCATATGGCCAGATTTTCTTTACCCTAAGTATTGGTTTCGCCATTATGTTGGCATATTCAAGCTACTTACCTGAGAAATCAGACATCACGAATAACGCCTTTATGACGGTGTTGATTAATTGTGGTTTCTCCATTCTCGCCGGTATCATGATCTTCTCTGTCTTGGGTTATATGGCTCAAGAACAAGGTAAACCGCTAACCGAAGTCGTTTCTGCTGGTGTTGGCCTTGCTTTTGTTACATTACCTGCCGCAATTAACCTGTTACCTGCGCCATATATTCTTGGTCCTCTGTTCTTCTTCGCATTGGTTGTTGCGGGCCTAAGTTCACACATATCCATTATGGAGGCCGTTACATCAGCGATTATCGATAAGCTTAAATGGAGCCGTAAGAAAGCGGCAAACGTAGTGATTGGAACAGGTTTTGTTGTTTCTATGGCGTTTGCTACCAATGGTGGCCTGCTGCTGCTCGACCTTGTTGACCATTTTGCAAACAACGTTGGCATCATGGTTGGTGCCTTAATTGAAATCGTACTGATGGCATGGCTATTGAAGCGTGTACCGGAAGTTCGTGATTACGTGAATCAACGCTCTGACTTTTCTGTTGGTCAATGGTTCGAGATCTGCTTACGCTTCGTGACACCTATCATGCTCGCTACCATCTTAGCAACGAAGCTTTATGCGCTATTTACCGAAGGCTACGGTGGCTATGATCTAACATTGGGCTGGGCGCTGATTGCAGCACTCTTCACCTTTGGCCTAGTGATCAATGCAGTAAACCGCAAGGAGACAGAAAAATGACAATCAGTGCAATTATTATGATGGTAATTGGTTTGGGAATGACTTGGGGCGGCGCGGCCTTTTGTATCAAGCGAGCCATGGATAAGCAATAATTTAATAGGTAAAACGTCGGCAAGCAGCCGACGTTTTTTATATTAACCATCGTAAATCAGTGGTCATGAATGGTGCAGGAAAGCACTCGAGAACAAGGCATATTGTTCAACAAAGCGGTGACGTTACGAGCAATGCCATTCATAAAAAAGTTAACACCGTTATCGAGTCGTTTAATAAGCTAAGATGACCAGTGATTTACTGTATATCCAATTACATTTAGAAACGGTATTTGATACCAACGGCACCACCAAGCTGTAAGTCAGCGCCTTTATAAAGATCGAGTTCTGGGTGTATTTGCCCATAAACATCCCAGCCATTCGATAGATCCCAGTTCACACCAAGTGGCACTCGCACACCAAATTCATCATCCCATTCATACCAGCCACCGACGCCAACATACCACGTCACAGGTACGTTTTGCTCAAATCTTCCACGCTTAGCAATATAGTCAAACGCCATACCGTCGTTACCGATAATGCCACGGTATTTATTGTCCAGTTCCACTACAACACTTAACTGTTGATCAACAGCCATACCAACCGACAAATTAGTCGGTTCATTTGCCGCCATTGTACTTCCAGAAATGAATCCTGCGACAAGAATTAGTTTGTTCTTCATACATGTCATCACTTATTTAAAAACACCATGCACTATTCAAACATAATGAGTTTTCATTATGTCAACGATGAGTAAGCTCAGCGTATAAAAAGACAGACAAAAGTGAAGATGAGTTTAAGATCACATTCGTGATCAAGCTTATAAGCACCTACCTCGAAACTAAAAAAGGAGGCCTTAGCCTCCTTTTGATAATTATGAATGGTTGTAATTATCCGTGGTTACGAATCCACTCATCCATTTCTGTTTTCAGATTGTCAGACTTAGTACCAAAGATAGCCTGAACACCACCAGCAACAATAACAACACCAGCAGCGCCAAGTTGTTTTAATTTGTCTTGGTCTACCGCCGCGGTATCCGCAACTGCGACACGTAGACGAGTGATACATGCATCTAGGCCAGTAATGTTTGCTTTACCACCGAATGCTGCAACCAGTTCGCCTCCCATATCAGAATCTGAAGTTGCGACTGCACTTTCAGACTCATCTTCACGGCCAGGCGTTTTTAGATCCAGCGAAGTGATAACTCCGCGGAACACTACGTAGTAAATTGCAGCGTAAACGAGACCAACACCAACCATTAGAACCATCTTCTGAGCGTTACCAGATAGCACTAGGAAATCGATCAGACCATGAGAGAAAGATGTACCGTGTACAAAGCCTAGAGTGTTCGAAACAATGTAGGCAGAACCCGCTAGTAGAGCGTGGATACCGTATAGTAGTGGAGCAACGAACAGGAATGAGAATTCGATAGGCTCAGTGATACCAGTTAGGAATGAAGTCAGAGCTGCTGACGCCATGATACCCATTACTTTCGCGCGGTTTTCTGGTTTAGCACAGTGAGCAATCGCAATTGCTGCCGCTGGTAGACCAAACATCTTAAACATGTAACCACCGGCTAGCTGACCGAAGCCATTACCAGCAGCACGAGATGCTTCGTCGGCAACTAGGTAACAAGTCAGAACGCCGTTTTGAGTTTCACCTGCAGCGTTAACACAAGTACCCGCTTCGAAGAAGAACGGTACATTCCATACGTGGTGAAGACCGAATGGAATTAGAGAACGCTCAACCACCCCATAGATACCGAATGCTAGTTGTGGATTTTGGTGCGCAGCCCAGTCAGAGAATGCAGAGATTGCACCGCCGATTGGTGGCCAAATGACAGAAAGGATTACACCAAGAAAAATCGCTGCGAAACCAGTGATAATTGGCACAGCACGCTTACCAGCAAAGAAGCCAAGATACTCTGGAAGCTGGATTTTGAAAAAACGGTTGAATGCCCAAGCAGAAATACCACCGACGAGTATACCGCCTAGTACACCAGTTTGGATTTTTTCAACACCCATAACGCCAGCCATAACGCTTAGCGTCGCGGTCATGATACCGTAACCAACGATTGCAGCTAGACCTGCCACACCGTCGTTATTAGTGAAACCTAGTGCCACGCCTACGGCGAATAGAAGTGCCATTTGGCCGAATACTGAACCACCAGCTTGTTCCATTAGATCAGAAACAATCTCTGGAATAAAGCTTAGATGGGCAGCACCGACACCTAGTAAAATACCTGCAACTGGTAAAACTGATACTGGAAGCATCAGCGACTTACCAACTTTTTGCAGGTTCGCAAAAAGGTTCTTAAACATGTTTATGCTCCTGATAAATTTATAAGTATTATTTGGGCACTAACGGCACACCCCCGTAGCCTAAAGGTTAGCACCCTATGAAAATGTAACCACAACTGCATTATATTTTCCGGCTCTAAATATATATTGATGACCCTCAAACTTTCTATACAGCTACGAAATTTAGTTTCAAAACAAGTCTTAGATCACACCCCAAAATAGCCAATGAAAAGGTTTGCATCCATATTAAGCATTGTTTTAAAAGACTTTTTTTATTTATATGATTAATTTTAAGGCGTAAATAAAATACATGTCAATGTTATTTTTAGTAACAAAACTACATTTGTGACTTTTGAATACTATTAAATCAACATTTTTAGTAAACATTAAACCAAAGGGACTCTTTGATGGATTTACAAACAAAAAAGGAACTTTCGTTCCTTTTTTATGCTTTCATCCGTTTTTCATCGCAAAAAAAGATCTCGGAAGTTTTCGGTGGTTTTTTGTGCAACTTCCGAAAGAGAACACGATTTTAACTGTGCAATATAAGAGGCAACCTCAACAACATAAGCGGGTTGGTTCTCTTTCCCGCGATGAGGAACAGGTGCCAAATAAGGTGAATCTGTCTCAATAAGCAGTTTGTCCAAAGGCAAAGCCTTGACCACTTCTTTTAGTTCAGTAGCCTGCCGAAAAGTCACAATGCCAGAGATTGAGATATAGAAACCTAAATCCAGAGCAGCTTGTGCAAATGGTAGGTCTTCGGTAAAACAATGGATTACGCCACCACACTTTTCTGCCCCACCGTTACGTAAAATTTCTAAGGTATCCGCACGAGCGTTTCTGGTATGGATAATTAATGGTTTGTTAAGCTCCACCGCAAGATCAACGTGTTGCTCAAAGCGCTCTTTTTGTAACGCGGCGATCTCTGGCTTGTAATGGTAATCTAAGCCAGTCTCACCTATGGCGACGACTTTTTCATTCGAAGCATGGTGACGTAACATGTCCATCGAAAAGTCACTTTCAACATCAAGTGGGTGTACACCGCACGAAGCGTAAACATTCTCATAAGGCTCGATCATTTCCATCATTTTCGGGAAAGAATCCAGTGTTACTCCCACAGAAAGTAGCTCAGTTACCTTTGCTTGTTTAGCTTTGTTAATAACGTCTTCAACATTGATGTGAAGATCGTCGTAATTCAATTTGTCTAAATGACAATGCGAATCTACGAACATAATGCCTCTCGTGATTCAATTAACCAGTTCATTGATAGTAGCTCAAGGTTTAGACCTGGAAAGGCTTGTACCTGAGCTTTGAGGTCCATCAGCGCCTTCGCTGATGAATACAAACCGTTATAGTTGTTCGGTTGAAACTTTATAGCGCCAGGAAGCATTTGTGCTTCTGATACACCAAACAACGCTTTCTGAGCGTCTGTCAGTAAATACCATGCCCAGTCTAGTGATTTCTCCGAGTGTTTAACCATTAAAGAAACACACTCAGAAATATCTGAGACAGGAGAAGACATCGCCTTAATAAGGCTACGCTCAAAAGCCAAATAGGCATCGAGATCGCCATTATTTAACGCATCCAATGTTTTTATCGGAGAGCCCATATTCAGTTTTAAGGCATAAGCAGGAACTTGCTGTGCCCCTTTTTCGAGCATCCATTGCATCGCTTGTTCCGTTGACGGCGGCGCAACAACCCAGTGTTGGCAACGGCTACGAATCGTTGGAAGCAGACGATTCTGATTGTGGGTAACGAGCAAAAACAAGCACTTTGCCCCAGGCTCTTCTAGCGTTTTTAACAATGCATTCGATGCCGACTCGTTCATTGCGTCAGCCGGTTCGATCACGAATAAACGATAACCATTGAGCTGAGACGACTCTTGAGCGAGACGGTTGCAAGTACGAATTTGCTCAACCGTTATCGCCTTGCCTTCTTTCTCTGGCTTAATCCAGTGCAAGTCAGGGTGACTTTGGGAATGATTTAATTGGCAGCTATGGCAAAAACCACATGCTTCATCGCTGTAATTTTGACAAAAAAGTACCTGACTAAAAAGCTCAACTAGCTTTTCTACGGCCAAGCCCGGATCACTCTGCAGTAAAAGGGCTCCCGGTATTTTGTCCGAACCCAACCCTACTTTGAGGTTATCCCAAACAGGCTTCAGCCATGGGTAATCATTTAACATGAGTCACCTAAAATCCACATTTCACTTATTGACAAGACAGCCATTCATTTAAAGCACCTTTAATATTGCGAGAGACTTCTTCAATACTTTGCTCTGCATCGATAACAACAATTGAAGGATCGTTATGCGCTATTTCTAAATAACGTTCACGTGTACGTTCAAAGAAGCCGATATCCATTTTCTCGATACGATCAAGCTCACCTCTTCCACGTGCACGCTCAAGTCCTACTCGAGGATCGATATCCATATAAAGTGTGAAAGCGGGTTTAAACTCACCGAGTGTTGTATCACGCAAACTTTTCATCAAAGCCGCATCAATTTGGCGACCGCCCCCCTGATACGCTTGAGAAGACATGTCATGGCGATCCCCCACCACCCACTGACCGTTAGCCAAGGCTGGCTTGATCACATTTTCAACCAACTGAACACGTGCGGCGTAAAGTAGCAGTAGCTCCGTCATGTCTTGTAGCTCTTCACCTTCATGCTCTTCCTTGACCAGAGCACGCATTTTTTCAGCCAGAGGGGTTCCGCCTGGCTCACGGGTATTAATGATATTATCAATCCCCGCTTGATTTAACGTGTCCAATACCGTTTTAATCGCAGTGCTCTTCCCCGCGCCTTCTAGGCCCTCAACGACAATAAAATTTGCTTGCATCATTTATTTCTTTCTTAGTTCTCTTAAATAGGCTCGTACGGCACGATTGTGCTCAGCAAGGGATTTGGAAAAGACATGTCCGCCCTTACCGCTCGCGACAAAATAAAGGTATTTACTTTTCTCTGGATTCAATGCCGCCTTAATCGACGCTTCCCCAGCCATGGCAATCGGTGTAGGTGGCAGGCCGTTAATCACGTAAGTATTGTAAGGTGTGGCTGTGCGCAAATCTTTCTTTCGAATGTTACCGTCGTATTCGTCACCCATTCCGTAAATCACCGTTGGATCCGTTTGGAGTCGCATACCTTTATTCAAGCGATTCACAAACACAGAAGCGACGCGCTCACGTTCAGTATCAATCGCCGTTTCTTTTTCGATAATAGACGCCAGAGTCAAGGCTTCATATTTATCTTGAAGCGGGAGATCTTCTTGGCGCGTCTCCCAGTTCATATCTAAAATTTTATTTAGCTTACGATGTGCCCGTTTTAATAACTCACTTTCGCTGGCACCAGCGGTGTAATGATAGGTTTCAGCTAAGAATAATCCTTCCAACTTATCACGTTCAATTCCTAGCTTAAATGCCATCTCTTTTTCAGATAGACCCGTTAAGTCGTGGTCTATATGAGGCGCAGTTTTGAGCTGTTCAATCCACTCGGAAAAACGACTTCCTTCAACAAAAGTAATCGCAAATTGATGCTCCTTTCCGGTATTAAGATGCTCTAATACTTGGTACAACGACATTTTGGGATCGAGTAAGTAGGTACCCGATCGAACTTGTAAAAGTTCTGAATAAAGATGAGGTATTAAGCGTGTATATTCAGACGCTTCTATTACTTTATTTTCCACTAAATCACGTATGACGTGGTGAAAACTTGTGCCATTCTCTATTGTAAATAGCTGAGGTTGCTCTAATAGAACTGGCTTTTCAACGTATTGTTTCGCCTGTGAAACAACGTAAAAAACAGCTGCTGCACCGATCATTGCCATCAGCACAACAAAAACCAACAGTTTTTTAATCACGTAGTTAAATTCCCTTGCAGTCGTTGAGTCAATTTTCCAATAGGAAATAAAATTTTACTGTTGGATTCTGTGATGCTGCGAATAGGCACGACACCCAACAATGAATTACACATGAATGCCTCATCAGCATCCAAGAGGTCTGAGAGACTAAAAGCGTCCACTACCATCTCCGTATTGATAACCTTTAGGTATTCAAAAACCTTACGGCGCATTACGCCCGCGACGCCTGACTGCGTCAGTTCTGGAGTGAACACTTTATTACCTTTAACCCAAAAAAGGTTGGCCATTGTAGTTTCAATGACATGATTTTGCACATTTAACGTCACTGCGTCCGAAAATTCAGAGTTATCAATTTCCGCCTTTGCGAGAATCTGCTCTAAACGGTTGTTATGCTTGTGCCCTGCAAGTAAAGGTTGAATACCAAGACGCATCTCACAAACGCCTAAATGCACACCTGTCTTTCGCCATGCTGAGTAATGAGAAGGAAAAACAAAATTGGAAATGGTCACCACCGGACCTTCTATCCCATTCGGACTGTATCCTCGCCCTCCGACCCCACGACTGACGTGAATTTTTATACCCGCTCGCTCATTAGACAGTGCGGCACGCAGAGCCCAATCATGCACGACTTGCCAGTCAGGTAAAGGTATCTGCAATGTTTGAAGACAAGAATCCATACGCTCGATGTGTTCGGGCCAGTAAGCCAACTTACCGTATTTGGTCAAGATTGTAGTAAAGCAGCCGTCCCCATACTGAAAGGAACGATCTCCTAATGATACATGCGTCTGTGGAACGCCATTTACCCAAAACATTCACTTACCTTCAGTTGCAGACAACAAATAAAACAAAACGGCTCAATGCTAAGCATCGAGCCGTTAGAATACAAGTTTCACTTATCTAAATAAGGTTAGATAGTGTTACTCTGCGATTTTTTTGAAGATCAAAGAACCGTTTGTACCACCAAAGCCAAATGAATTACAGATTGCGTATTCCATACCTTCAACTTTGCGCGCTGTATGCGGCACAAGGTCGATGTCTAGACCTTCTTCTGGATCATCTAGGTTGATCGTTGGTGGAACGATTTGGTCGACTAGAGACATCACCGTGATGATAGCTTCCACAGAACCTGCTGCCCCTAGTAGATGACCAGTCATAGATTTTGTTGAAGACACAAGTACTTGCTTCGCACCTTCTACACCAAGAGCACGTTTCACGCCCTTGATTTCTGCAACGTCGCCTGCCGGCGTTGAAGTACCATGTGCGTTTACGTAGCCCACTTGAGTACCTGAGATGTTCGCGTCACGCATTGCCGCTTCCATCGCAAGCGCACCACCAGAGCCGTCTTCGCTTGGAGAAGTCATGTGATAAGCATCACCGGACATACCAAAGCCAACTAGCTCAGCATAGATCTTCGCACCACGAGCCTTCGCATGTTCATACTCTTCAACAACCATAACACCAGCACCGTCACCAAGAACGAAGCCATCACGGCCTTTATCCCATGGACGAGATGCTTTCTGAGGATCGTCATTCCGAGTCGACAGTGCTTTAGCTGCACCGAAGCCAGCCATACCGAGCGGCGTGGACGCTTTTTCTGCACCACCAGCAACCATCACATCTGCATCACCGTATGCGATCATGCGTGCTGCATGACCAATGTTGTGCAATCCTGTTGTACATGCAGTAGAAATCGCGATGTTTGGACCACGAAGACCACGCATGATAGATAGGTTACCTGCAACCATATTTACGATGGTCGAAGGAACAAAAAACGGACTAACTTTACGAGGGCCTTTTTCAACTAATGCAGTATGACCAGTTTCGATAAGGTCTATACCACCAATGCCTGAGCCAATAGCAACACCAACTCGAGCTGCATTTTCTTCGGTAATTTGTAAGCCAGAATGATCAAGTGCTTGGATACCCGCTGCAATGCCGTACTGGATAAATAGATCCATCTTACGAGCATCTTTTTTAGACATGTATTCTGTGCAATCGAAATCTTTAATAAGACCTGCAAAACGAGTTGAGAAGTTCGTAGTATCGAAGTGATCAATATTTACGATACCGCTTTGACCTTCTAGCAGGGCTTTCCAAGATGATTCTACTGTGTTGCCTACCGGTGACAACATACCCATGCCAGTGACAACTACACGACGCTTGGACACGATATAATTCTCCGGGAATTGAATATTTCTATGAGAGGATAGAAGAGGTTAGAAAGAACACAGGCGGTCTTGGAGACCGCCTGGGAAAGATAATTACTGAGCGCTGTTTACGTAGTCGATTGCAGCTTGAACAGTAGTGATCTTCTCAGCTTCTTCATCAGGAATCTCAGTGTCGAATTCCTCTTCTAGAGCCATAACTAGTTCTACAGTGTCTAGAGAATCAGCACCCAGATCGTCAACGAAAGAAGCTTCGTTTTTCACTTCTGCTTCGTCTACACCTAGCTGCTCAACAATGATTTTCTTTACGCGTTCTTCGATGTTGCTCATTTTTCTTTTCCTTTACAGATTTCGCCTAATGCGATGATTCCGTAGTTTATTCGAACTATTGAAAGTTGCAAGGGGGTCCTTGCTGGTCAAACCACAAAATTAGTGAATTTAACCGATTTTCAATACATTTTTGACTTAAATCATGCACAAATCTTGCGCATAAGCATAACAAGTTCATGACCGTTAACTGCAACTATAGGTTATTTTCCATAATGTAAAATAGCTTATTTTGCACTAACTGTCTCATTAAACCATGTACATGCCACCATTTACATGCAAAGTTTCACCAGTAATGTACGCTGCTTCAGGTGAAGCAAGGAAAACTACTGCTGATGCAATTTCACGTGGATCACCTAAACGACCTGCAGGCACGTTCGACAACGTTGCCGCACGTTGCTCATCATTTAGTCCCTTCGTCATGTCAGTTTCGATGAAACCAGGGGCAACAGTATTCACTGTTATACCACGAGACGCCACTTCACGAGCCATTGATTTAGTGAAACCAATCACACCCGCTTTTGCTGCTGCGTAGTTAGTTTGACCAGCATTACCCATAGTGCCAACAACAGAGCCTACGTTGATGATACGACCCGAACGTTTTTTCATCATGCCGCGTAAAACCGCTTTAGACATGCGGTAGATAGGCGTTAGGTTGGTATCGATGATGTCGTTCCACTCATCATCTTTCATGCGCATCAGTAGGTTGTCGCGAGTAATACCAGCATTGTTTACTAAAATATCGATAACACCAAACTCTTCATTAATGATTTTAAGCGTTGATTCGATAGACTCTACATCAGTAACGTTAAGTGCTAAACCTTTACCATTTTCACCAAGGTACTCACTGATTGCCGCTGCGCCACTCTCAGAAGTAGCAGTACCAATCACGGTCGCACCTCGCTCTACAAGAAGTTCCGCGATCGCACGACCAATACCACGGCTTGCGCCGGTAACGAGTGCAATCTTACCTTCTAGATTCATCATGTTGTGTTTCCTTTTCTTATCGCGAACTTTACTGGCTGATACGTTACTTCGCTGATTCCAACGAGGCAACGTCATTCACTGCCGCAGCAGTCAGCGTTTTCACGATGCGTTTTGTTAGGCCTGTTAAAACTTTGCCAGGGCCAAGTTCAACAAGATTTTCAACGCCTTGCTCGCTCATCAACTGCACAGTCTCTGTCCAGCGCACTGGGCTATGAAGTTGACGAACAAGTGCATCTTTAATTTTTTCAGGGTCGGTCTCTGCAGCCACATCAACATTATTGATAACCGGAATTTGCGGCGCCTTGAACTCAATTGACTCTAGTGCTACTGCAAGTCTGTCCGCTGCTGGCTTCATAAGCGCACAGTGAGAAGGCACTGAAACAGGAAGAGGAAGCGCACGTTTCGCGCCAGCTTCTTTACATAAAACACCCGCGCGTTCAACAGCATCTTTACTGCCTGCGATAACAACCTGACCCGGTGAGTTAAAGTTAACTGGAGAAACGACTTCACCTTGTGCTGCGTCTTCACATACTTTCGCAATTGCATCATCATCTAGGCCGATGATTGCATACATTGCACCAGTACCTGCTGGAACCGCCTCTTGCATTAGTTTACCGCGTAACTCTACCAGTTTGATGGCTTCCTTAAAGTCAATCACGCCAGCACATACTAGTGCTGAGTATTCACCTAAGCTATGACCAGCAAGGTTTGCAGGTTGCTTAAGACCCAGCTCATGCCATACACGCCAAATAGCAACAGATGAAGCTAGCAACGCAGGCTGAGTCCGGAAAGTTTGATTTAAATCTTCCGCTGGACCATTTTGAACAAGCGCCCATAGATCGTAACCTAGTGCTTCAGATGCTTCTGCAAATGTTTGTTTTACTACATCATATTGTTCGCCTAGATCCGCAAGCATACCTACAGCTTGAGATCCTTGACCTGGAAATACGATAGCAAACTTACTCATGTTGTTTTCCTTTAAGAAAAGTAAAATGAAGTAAGACGCCCTTTCGCGCATCTTAAATTTGAATTTTCGTGAAGCTTAGAACTTCACCAGAGCCGAGCCCCATGTGAAACCGCCGCCAAATGCTTCCAGCAACAAAGTCTGTCCACGCTTAATACGACCATCACGCACAGCTTCGTCCAGCGCAGTCGGTACTGTCGCCGCCGATGTATTACCGTGTCTATCTAGCGTAATGACTACTTGGTCCAGAGACATTGAAAGCTTCTTCGCTGTCGCGGAAATAATGCGGTAGTTCGCTTGGTGCGGCACTAGCCAGTCTAATTCAGACTTGTGCATGTTGTTTGCTTCAAGGGTATCTTTGACCAATTTTGACAACTGAGTAACCGCGACTTTGAATACCTCGTTACCCGCCATGTGAAGCCATTGGTCAGCATCTTTACCACGCTCGGGGACCGGAAGGCTCAAGAGCTCACCGAATTGACCATCCGAGTACACGTGTGTAGAAATAATGCCAGGCTCTTCGCTCGTACCAATGACAACAGCACCCGCAGCATCACCAAATAGAATGATGGTTGAACGATCTGTTGGATCACACGTTTTCGATAGCGCATCCGCTCCCATCACAAGCACGTTTTTACACATGCCAGATTTGATATGTTGATCAGCTACAGATAACGCATAAACAAAACCAGAACAAGCAGCGGCCAAGTCGAATGCAGGACAACCTTTAATACCAAGCTTTGCCTGAACCTGACATGCAGATGAAGGAAAAGTATGGCTACTGCTCGTAGTCGCAACGATAATTAGGTCGATATCATTTTTATCAATCCCGGCCATATCGATAGCGTTTTCAGCTGCGTAGAATGCCATGTCTGCAACAGTTTCATTTTCTGCAGCAATTCGACGCTCTTTAATACCAGTGCGTGCAACGATCCACTCATCACTTGTATCTACCATTTTCTCTAGGTCTGCGTTAGTACGCACCTGAGATGGCAGGTAGCTGCCAGTACCTAAAATTTTGCTATACATGAAGACTAATAATGCCTCTCGAGTAAAACCGCTTCCAAACGATCGCTAATACGGCTTGGTACTTGTCGTTTGACCTCGTGTACTGCTTCGCCAAGTGCATTGACAATCGCAGATACATCTGCACTTCCATGGCTTTTTATGACAATGCCGCGCAATCCTAGCAAACTTGCGCCGTTATACTGGTCGGGGTTCAGTGTTTTTAGTTCATTAAATAGCCGAGAAAACAACTTTCTAGCAATCCAGCCTTTTATCGTAGACGCCATGATGCTGGTTTTTATTTTTTCGATAAAAAGTTGCGCTGTCCCCTCACTGGCTTTTAAGCATACGTTACCGACAAACCCATCACAAACGATGACATCAGCAACATCATGCAAAATTTGATTACCTTCAATATAACCAACAAAATTAATCGCGTCGGTTTGAGACAGCATTTCTGCACAGCGCTTAACAAGGTCGTTGCCTTTGATTTCCTCAGCCCCGATATTAAGAACCGCGACCCGAGGAGGGTAACCTAAATGCTGTTCCGCCAATGCACTTCCCATCACTGCAAACTGAAATAAACTGTCGGCATCACACGACACATTTGCACCAAGATCTAGCATCCAAGTACGTTTTCCAGTGATAGTTGGTAAAGCCGAAACTAAAGCAGGACGCTCAATACCAGGCAGTAGCTTGAGAATAAAACGCGACAGCGCCATCAAAGCACCTGTGTTACCCCCGCTCACGCAAGCATCCGCTTTCTGCTCAGACACCAAGTCGATAGCGATACGCATAGAACTGTTTCGGCTATTGCGTAATGCCCATGATGGCTTTTCTGAGTTCGAGATAACTCTCTCGCTATGAGAAATAGTCAAGCGAGAACTGGTAGAGGTACCTAATTGAGATAGTTGAGACGTGATCAGAGATTGATCACCTATAAGAATCACTTTTAGCTCTGGGAAATGAGACAATGCCTGCACGGCGGCAGGCACTGTTACGCGTGGACCGAAATCCCCGCCCATTGCATCAAGTGCAACGGTAATACTTTGCAAAGGTTCAACCTTACTTGTTGATAACCTTTTGACCACGGTAGTAACCTTCAGCAGTTACATTGTGGCGTAGGTGAGTTTCACCAGAAGTCGCGTCTACAGATAATGCAGCTGTAGTTAGCGCATCGTGTGAACGACGCATACCGCGCTTAGAACGAGTTTTACGGTTTTTTTGTACGGCCATTGACCCTACTCCTATACTATTGGGTTAAAAACCTGAGCCTGAGTAAGCGGTTATTACACCAATTACTTTTTCAGATTTTTCAAAACGTCGAATGGATTCGGTTTCTTTTCCTCAATTTCTTCAGGAAGCTCACCAAAAACCATGTTATTTGAGTCAACGCTACAGTCCGCTTCATCGTGCATCGCAATTTGAGGTAATGCTAAGATGAACTCGTCCTCAACCAGTTGTACAAGGTCTAATTCACCATACTCATTTAGATCTACCAAATCATAAATTTCTGGTGCTTCCTCTTCACTCTTCTCACCGTAGTAAGGAGTGTAAAGGAATTCAACTTCACACGCGTGTGTGAATACCTCATTACAACGCTGACATTCTAAATCGACATCGATGCTAGCTTTACCAGAGATAACAACGAGTCGCTGTTCATCCATCTCAAATGACAATGAGACTAGTGCGTCGCGTTTTACGCCTTCAGTTGTTTCCGCTAAACGTTTGAAAAGACAGTCTTGGATGATACCATCGAAGTCCAATCGTTTCTGTGCCGCTTTTGCCGGATCAACCGTTCGCGGTATTTTTACCTTTTGCATAGGGCGCGAATATTATCTTCCAATTCAAAATTAGTCAAAGAAAAAGGCAAAAAAGTTATACTTTTTTACGCTTAACATACAGAGCATTAGCCAGAATCATTTTTGATCGATTATCCTATCGGAAATGCTCTCACGGATTGTAATTCAAAATGAAAAATTACCAACTGGTTTTAGCCTCAACCTCCCCTTTTCGTAAACAACTGCTTGAAAAGCTTTCACTGCCGTTCATTTGTTTATCACCGGATTGCGATGAAACACCTTTCAATCAGGAAGCCCCCCTTGAATTGGTACAAAGACTGGCCAAAGAAAAAGCAATCTCTTGCCAAACGGATAAAGCAAGTTTAGTCATCGGCAGTGACCAAGTTTGTGTCATTGATGGTGAAATCGTTGGCAAACCGTTAAACAGAGCTAACGCGATAAACCAACTTCTGGCTCAAAGTGGAAAAATCATCACTTTCTATACAGGCCTTGCGGTACATAACACCGTTACAAACCATACAGAAATCGGCTTTGATACCTTTGAAGTTCACTTTCGAGAGCTAACTCGCGAACAGATTGAACGCTATGTTGATAAAGAAGCGCCTTTTTACTGCGCAGGCAGTTTTAAAAGCGAAGGAATGGGGATATGTCTATTTAACAAATTAGTGGGTAAAGACCCGAATACACTTGTCGGGCTACCACTGATTGATTTGATTGATATGCTGCGTGTTCAGGGGCTTGATGTCCTTTAATCCAAACACGAAAAGGGAGCCAAAGGTTCTCTTTTCGTATCCGCGAGGGAAACATGGTTACGCGTTTCTTAAACCCACCAACACTTTTTCTAGTTTCGGTTCCATTGGTGCATTGATTTCCATCCACTCATCATTCGAAGGGTGCTGAAACTTGATATTCGCTGCATGCAAGAACAAGCGGTCAAGCCCCACTTTGCCTGTATAGGCATCAAAACGACGGTCACCATATCGGTCATCCCAAGCAATTGGATGACCCACATATTGAGTGTGAACTCGGATTTGGTGAGTGCGACCAGTAATTGGACTGGCTTGGATCAGCGTCGCTTGCTCAAACTTTTCTAGAACTTTAAAGCGCGTTTCAGACGGCTTACCATTAGGGTTAACACGAACAATACTGTTCACTTCGTTTTTAAGCAGCGGTGCATTGACAACCTTACAACTGCTTTTCCATTGTCCCATGACAAGAGCAAAGTAAAACTTTTTCACTGTCTTTTCACGAAACTGGGCTTGCAAGTGACGAAGTGCAGAACGCTTCTTAGCGACCAGCAGGATGCCTGAAGTATCGCGGTCAATACGATGCACAAGTTCAAGAAAACGCGCCTGCGGCCGGAGCGCACGGAGCGCTTCAATCGCGCCAAACTTTAAGCCGCTACCACCATGCACAGCGGTGCCTGACGGCTTGTTTAGAATCAACATATGATCATCTTCGAAGATGATCATATCTTCCAACTCAGCGACTTTATTGAGTTTCGTACTTGGTGCGACGGCGTCATCTTTTTTCTCGACTGTCACAGGTGGAATACGCACGAGATCACCAGCTTTTAGTTTGTACTCGGCTTTAATCCGCTTTTTATTTACGCGTACTTCACCCTTACGCACGATTCTGTAAATCATGCTTTTAGGAATATCTTTTAATTGGTTACGCAAGAAATTATCGATGCGCTGCCCCGCCATATCTTCGTCGATATCAACGAACTGGACTTTTGTTCTTATTTCGCTCATGGTCGGTATTGTAAACGCAATTTCGCGCGAGTTCACATTATTCTTACAGCAAAAGAAACACTTGAGTGAACAAAACGCTCTAAACCTCGCCAAGCTTTTGTTTAATTTATGAAAACTCCCAATAAAGTTCTCGATTTGCTTACTCTCTTGCTCAGTTCCTTCCTCTCAATTGCTTATGAAACAGCCAGTTATAAATTAGAAGTTTGAATTTAACGGCAATTTTTCTATCGTTTGCGTCAAAGCAGATTGCTGATAGCCACACGCACTGCTATAGTTCACAGCTGCTAAGGAAGGTTTGGTTACATTTTATTCATTACCAATCATTTATCCTCAGCAATGTGAGTAGATCGTTGAAGGTCGAGTGCAGCATTGGCGTAAGACACATCGAACTCAATACTCTTGCCACCCTACTCCTCGCATAATCACGTTGAGTACTTACCGCCCAAATAGCGGGTCACAAGTCTACGTTTCCAACAGAAACCTTAAAAAGATTTGTGATGACTGAAGTGCCCGAGAGCATCCCCTTCCAGCCGGGAGGCTGCAAATTATAAGCCATGGGATCAGGCACCGTGAAAGCGCGAAAAACAGTGGCAAATCGACAGAAAGACATAGAAGAAAAGACAACGAGAATTTTCAATGAAAAGAATGTTAATTAACGCAACTCAAAAAGAAGAGTTGCGTGTCGCTCTGGTTGATGGCCAGCGACTTTTCGATCTTGATATCGAGAGTCCAGGTCATGAATCTAAAAAAGCGAATATCTACAAAGGACGTATCACACGTATCGAACCTAGCTTAGAAGCCGCATTTGTTGATTACGGTGCTGAGCGTCACGGTTTCCTCCCTCTTAAAGAAATTGCCCGCGAATATTTCCCTGAAGGTTACACCTACCAAGGTCGTCCAAGCATTAAAGAAGTGCTGACCGAAGGCCAAGAAGTCATCGTTCAAGTGGAAAAAGAGGAACGTGGTAGCAAGGGCGCTGCTCTGACTACTTTCATTTCTCTTGCTGGTAGTTACCTTGTTCTTATGCCTAATAATCCTCGAGCTGGCGGTATCTCTCGCCGTATCGAGGGTGATGAGCGTACGCAACTAAAAGCGGCGCTAAGCACTTTGGAGCTGCCACAAGGCATGGGCCTGATTGTCCGTACTGCTGGCGTAGGTAAGAGTGCAGAAGAGCTTGAGTGGGACCTAAACGTACTACTTAACCATTGGGGAGCAATCAAAGGCGCAGCAGACTCGAACCCTGCTCCATTTTTAATCCACCAAGAAAGTAACGTTATCGTTCGTGCTATTCGTGACTACCTACGCCGTGATATTGGCGAAATTCTTATCGATAGCAACACTATCTATGAACGTGCGAAAGAGCACATTCAACTAGTTCGCCCTGATTTTGTTAGCCGCATTAAGAAATACGAAGGTGAAGTACCACTGTTCAGCCACTACCAAATCGAAAGCCAAATTGAATCGGCTTTTCAACGTGAAGTGCGCCTGCCGTCTGGTGGTTCTATTGTTATCGACCCAACAGAAGCGTTAACTTCTATCGATATCAACTCTGCTCGTGCCACAAAGGGTGGCGATATCGAAGAGACAGCGCTAAACACAAACCTAGAAGCAGCAGACGAGATCGCCCGACAATTGCGTCTACGTGATCTCGGTGGTCTGGTGGTTATCGACTTTATCGATATGACACCAATTCGTCACCAACGTGAAGTAGAAAACCGCCTACGCGAAGCTGTTCGTTTAGATAGAGCTCGTGTACAGATCGGTCGTATTTCTCGCTTCGGTCTGCTAGAAATGTCTCGCCAACGTTTAAGCCCTTCTCTAGCAGAAGCAAGCCACCATATTTGTCCTCGCTGTAGCGGTACTGGTGTTGTTCGTGATAACGAATCGTTAGCGCTTTCTGTCCTTCGCCTGATTGAAGAAGAGGCGTTAAAAGACAATACAGCACAAGTATTAGCCGTTGTACCAGTGCCCATCGCTTCCTACCTATTGAACGAAAAGCGCCGCTCGGTTAACCACATCGAACGTATTCAAGAAGTGAAGATCACCGTAGTTCCTAACTCTGATATGGAAACACCGCACTTTGAAGTAATCCGCGTTCGTGAAGGTGAAGAGTTTGATCTGATTTCTTATCTACTTCCTAAGAAACTGGAAGCAATGAAAGAAGCGGAAGGTAAAGAGCCCGTTGAGGTTGATGTAAAACCTAAACGACTTGAAGAACCTGTTCTTAAAGGCTTTGCAGCACCAACTCAAACAGCTCCTGCTCCTGTAGCTAAACCAGCTCCAGAAGTGAAAAAGCAGAAACAAGAAAAGAAAGTTGAACAAGAAGAGCAACCTGGACTGTTCAGCCGTTTGTTTAAAGCACTTGGTAGCTTCCTATCTAATGGCTCTGAAGAAGTACAAGAAGAGCCGAAACCTCAAGAAGAGAAAAAACCAAATCACGACAACAAACGTGACCGTAACGATCGCCGCCGAAATAATAATCAACGCGATAATCGTGATAACAGACGTCGTCGTAAGCCTCGTGATGAGCAAGCCAATGAACAAAGTGAAGCTCAACAACCAAATAACAAGCAGCAAAACCGTAACCAGAAGCGTAAACCGAAAGCTCAACAAGCTGAAAAAGCTCAAGAGCCAAAAGCGAACGACAAAGTAGCGGAAAAAGGCCTACAACTTGCAGCTGAAGCTCGTTCTGAGACGAAGCCAGAAGAGAATAAGCCGAAACAAAATGCGAAAACAGAGAAAGTGAAAGAGCGCCGTCAACGTCGCAAATTAAACAAATCTGTCCGTATTAAAGATCAGCAGGCTGAAGAGTATATCGCGGAAGAAAATCCGGTCGCAGAAGTGGTTGAAGCGAAAATTGAGAAGCCGTCAAAAGTTGAGAAGCCGTCAGAAGCCGCAACTGAAGCGCAACAAGACAACAAGCAGCCAGAGTCGAAACAGCGCCGTAACCGTCGTTCTCCTCGTCATCTGCGTGCAAGTGGTCAACGTCGACGCAGAGGTCGCGATCGTCGCCCTAACCCATTCCGTCTGCGTAAAGGTGGAGTAGCCTCTCCAGAAATGGCGATGGGGAAAGTAATGCCACGTTACACTCCAAAGTCAGCACCTAAGAAAGAAGAACGTACACAGGAAGAAGTTGTAACGGCGGTAACAGCCATCCAAGGTGGCTTTGCTTGTCCAGAGATGGCAATGGGGAAAGTGATTATCCGTCACGGTCAACCTATTGCATCAGAAACGCCTGTTAGCGCTAAAACAACGCAAGATAAGGCTGAAAATGTAGAAGCCCCTGTCGTTGAAACAGCCGTTGCTGATTCGGTTACAGCCGAACAAACAACGGTTGAACCAACCGTTCAAGTAGTTGAGACTCCGATTGCTGAAACGGCAGATACAGCGGTAGACGAAACTCCAGTTCAAGAGCCGATCATTGAGACAATAGTTGAAGAGCCTAAGGTTGAACCAATAGCAACCGAAGCTCCAACAAAAGCTGAAGACGCGAAAGCAAAAGTGATTAAGGTAGCAGCAGCCAAACTTAGTGCCAGCGCACCTATGACAAAAGCGCCAGGCTCTCAAGAAATGAAAGAGATCGAGGTTTCCGCGGCCCCTTTCAAAGCTGAGCGATACCAGCCAAAAGGTGCGGGTAGCCAAGCTGCAAAAAACCGTGCTTCTTCAGAAATGACAAAGCCAGACTTTAACTAAGTCAACGCTCATTGCAGCGAGAATGCAACAACGGAAAAAGGGCTGCCATATCGGCAGCCCTTTTTATTGATTGTTTATATCAATGACTGTTCACATAGGTGTGTCATTTCTCGCATCATTCTTGAACTTAGTCACACTTTTCGGTAGCATGCGCCGACTTAATTTTTCGACACCTTCCTGATGCCGCTCTTTTATTACTACGGTTTACACTGCGATAATTGATCAAAACTCAATCACCCAGTAACTTGCGCAAATACGAGTATGTGTCGGGATCAACTCATTTTAAAGAGAACTAAAAACAAACATGTTCGAATTTCCGCAATTTTCTAAGCACTCTGTAAAAAACGACGTGCTGTCAGGCTTAACGGTAGCGCTCGCATTAGTTCCTGAAGCTGTCGCATTTGCGTTCGTTGCTGGTGTAGACCCTATGGTTGGTCTGTACGCAGCATTCATCGTTGGCCTTATCACCTCTATCTTTGGTGGCCGCCCTGGTATGATATCAGGTGCAACAGGTGCCATGGCAGTCGTAATGGTTTCGCTTGTCGCGACTCACGGTGTCCAGTACCTATTCGCAGCCATCATGCTCGCTGGTATTCTTCAAATTGCCGCTGGTATGTTTAAATTGGGTAAGTTCATCCGTATCGTACCTCACCCTGTGATGATCGGTTTTGTAAACGGTCTGGCTATTGTTATCTTCCTAGCTCAATTGGGTCAGTTTAAAGCGCCAGACGTCAACGGCATGCTTACTTGGCTACCACAAAACCAAATGCTGCTAATGCTTGGTTTGGTTGCGCTAACCATGGCAATCATTCACTTTCTACCCAAAATCACGACAGCGGTACCCTCGTCTCTCGTGGCGATCGTCACCGTAACTGCGCTTGTGGTAGGCTTAGATCTAGACACTCGTACCGTCGTTGACTTCCTGCGTACAATGTCTGGTGATGAAGCGGCAACACTCGCAGGTTCACTGCCAACCTTCTCTATTCCGGCGGTACCATTTACGCTAGAAACTCTACAAATCATTTTGCCTTACGCGATCATTCTCGCGGCCATTGGCTTAATTGAGTCATTGCTGACTCTGACAGTGTTGGATGAGATGACGAACACTCGTGGCCAATCTAACCGTGAATGTGTCGGTCAAGGTATGGCAAACATGACGTGTTCTGTATTTGGTGCAATGGGCGGCTGTGCGATGATTGGCCAATCAATGATCAACGTTAACTCCGGTGGTCGTGGTCGTCTATCTGGTATCATTGCTGCAAGTGCCCTGTTGGTTTTTATCCTGTTTGCTTCATCACTGATTGAGATGATCCCACTAGCAGCACTCGTTGGTGTGATGTTCATGGTGGTGATTGGCACTTTTGAGTGGGCAACATTTAAACTCGCGCGACGCGTACCAAAGCAAGACTTCTTCGTTATCTTGTTAGTGACGGTTGTCACGGTTCTTACTGACCTCGCCGTTGCAGTAGCGATCGGTGTTATCGTTTCGGCACTGATGTTTGCATGGCAACATGCGAAGCACATCTACGCAGACACATGCTTAAATGAAGAAGACTCTAAAGAGTATAAGATTCATGGTCCTATTTTCTTCGGGTCTGCAGCAAACTTCCTTGAATTGTTCAATGCTCATGACGATCCAAAAGATGTGATTGTGGACTTCGCGGACTCGCGCGTGACTGATCACTCTGCAATTGAAGCGATTGAAACACTAGCAGAACGTTACAACTCTCAAGGTAAAACGCTACACCTTCGTCACCTAAGCCCAGATTGCCGCAAGCTTCTAGATAAAGCTGGCAGCTTGGTTGAAATCAATGTGAAGGAAGACCCAAGCTACAAAGTCGCAACCGACCTTCTCGCGGGTTAATACAGACATAAAGGGATGAGCTAAGCTCATCCCTTTTTCTATTGTCTTCAAACCACACGATTATAGCTTCTTCAAAATCGCTTCTGATGCCTCTTCAATTAAATCAAGCACCAATTCAAAGCCATCTTCTCCACCGTAATATGGGTCTGGGACTTCATCGTTATTTGACCCAGAATGACTTAAAAATAGCGATACCTTGTGTCGGTACTCCAACGGACAAATATCCAGTAAATCAGCTAAATTCGCTTTGTCCGCGGCTAAGATAAAGTCAAACTTTTCAAAGTCATTAATGGTAACTTGACGCGCACGCATTCCTTTAAAAGAGTAACCTCGCTGCTTTCCTGCCGCCATCGCCCTTGAATCCGGTGGGTTTCCTGCGTGGTAGCCAATCGTACCTGCCGACTCAACCTCCACGGCAACACCCAAATCTTGAGCTTTCGCTCTTAACACGGCCTCTCCGGTTGGAGACCGACAAATGTTTCCCATACAAACAACAAGTATTTTCTTCATTTTATTCCCTGAATTATCGGTGGTTTTTCTTCACGATATGTTGGTCTATCATAGCGAGATAAATCAATGAACCCAAATCAGCTTGGGCACAGCACGAAAAGGAATTGAGAAAATATTATGTCTATCGAAGAAAATAAAGAAGCACGCCATAAAGCTCGCCAACAAAAAGTCAAAGAACAGGTAGACGCAAAAATTGCTGCTGCTCAAGAAGAGAAAGGTTTACTGCTTATTATTACTGGTAATGGTAAGGGTAAATCGACGTCGGGCTTTGGTACTATCGCGCGTGCGGTAGGACACGGTTTAAAATGTTCAGTCGCTCAGTTTATTAAAGGTACATGGGACAACGGTGAGCGCAACCTACTTGAGCAACTCGGCGTTGAGTTCCAAGTAATGGCAACCGGCTTTACGTGGGAAACGCAAAACAAAGCCGCTGATACCGAAGCAGCGCAAGGCGTATGGCAAGAATGTAAGCGCATGCTCAAAGATGAATCTATCGATGTGGTTCTTTTTGACGAGTTGACGTACATGGTGAGCTACGGCTACATTGACTTAGATGAGGTCGTTGAAGCGCTGAATAACCGCCCTAAAATGCAGTCGGTTATCATTACTGGTCGTGGCGCACATCGCACCCTGATTGAAATGGCCGATACCGTTTCTGAAGTGAAGAATGTAAAGCATGCATTTGAATCAGGCGTCAAAGCGCTGAAAGGTGTCGACTGGTAAAGCTCACCAGCAGAATTAAAAAAGGGTTGGCTAATGCCAACCCTTTTTGCTTTGGCTCGAATCTAATTGAATAAATTCTTTATCAAACCATCGACTGCTTCTTTGGTTTTTTCATCTTTGATCTTGTCCGTTAGCTTCTCTACACCACGATCAATTTCTTTCTGAGCTTTCTGTTTCAGAACATCATCGAATACCAGTTTGAATTTAGGATCCGCCCACTGACCAGACACATTGATCGGAATAGTAATGTCTTTCAACTCATCAATATCTTTACCGCCTTGGCCTTCTAGGCTACCTACGACTGATGTGCTGATGGTAAAGTCGACAGTTTCATTGATGTAGTTTGCGGTGCCTTTACCACGAACACGTAGCAATGGAGACTGAGCTTGCATATTATCCGTTGATACGACACCTTTGTTGAGCTTCAATGTCGCCGTCATCGCACTAAAGTCTGTTTTCTTAGCTTCATTTGTGCTTTCGACTTTTTGCCCTTTAAATTTCGCGTAGTTTTCACGAATCAACTGAGCAACGTTGATGCCATTCACCGCACCGTCAGCAAAATTGATAACAACCGTACCAGAAAGATTCTTCTTGATACCGGTAGGCGTTAGACTCTTACCTGTAACATTCACATCAATGTTACCCGTCCCTTCAAGCTTATCGTTATCAGCGACATCAATAAGTAGCGGTTGAACTTTCACGCCTTTGATTGACTTTTTCACACTGTAAGTCGCTGGTGACTTGCGTGCATCTAACTTCGCTGTCGCTGAGATTGAGCCTTGGTACAGCTTCGAACTAAATGAAGTAAGCTCAAATACGCCACGATTTACAGTGAAGCTCGTTTTTACCGCTTCCATCTTCGCATTTGCCGCTTTGAATTTGTCGATGGTAGTATCACCCTTTACATCTAACGTTTTCAACGCAGATAAATCAGGTTCAACCTCTGGCCCGGCAGGGCCACTTTCACCACCAGAAGCTGGCTTGTTACCTTCAGAAGCTTGCGGATCTAATCCTAAGAATTCATCAAGATCGATATTTGGGCTATGGAGAGCAAAGCGTACTTTAGGAATATCACCAAGTGTCACATCGGCCTTACCATCTAAGGCGATAGCATTCGCTGTTAATTTCTCTAGGACAAAGCTCAGATGACTTTTCGTTAGGTCGAAAGACAGATCAGACACCATGTCGACTTTCATCGGTGATTGAGGTAAAGCATCACCCTCAAAAGTCGATTTAAGAGTTAACTTATCCAACTGCACTTTGCTGATAGCCTTGTCCACGCTAAGTTGACCAGCACCCTGCATATCTAACTTCATACCACCAGCGTCGCCCTTCATGGCATACGTCAGGTTATTTACTTTATCGAATTCAAACGTCTCTAAACCGAACGTTGCCGATTCAATCTTATTGGCAGGGTCTGAGTATGTCGCATCAAAGTTGATGTTCTTTAGCGCGTAGTTTGCCAAACCTTTTTCTAGCTTAAAGTCTGCCTGACCTTTCGCGGTGAACTTTTGGTCGTTCATTTCGCCCTTCACACCAAAATCAGCCGTTGTCCAGTTGTCAAAAGCGAATTCGGAAAGGTTTAATGAGATGTCGTAAAGCTTGGTGTAACTTCCGGCTTGCTTGTCCTGAACTTCTAATGAGCCGTTAGAAACCGTAACACCAGCAAGATTAATGCTCCAATCTGAGCCAGAAGGCTGCGTTTCACTATTTTGCGTAGGTGCAATATCGCTCGCTTGCTCTGCTTGTTGTGTTTGCGCTTTCGTCAATGCATCAATATTCTTGCTGCCATCTTTCTTGGTTTCGATATAGAACTCTGCACCATCCAGCGTGACATTACCAATTTCAAGCTGCTGACTGAGAAGTGGCATAACGGAAATATCAATACCAACCGTATCAACTTTGAATAAGTTGGGTTTACTAAAGCCTTGAGGGTTTCGCAATTCTGTATGTCCCAGCTCAAAGCCGATCGATGGGAAAAATTGCCAGCTGATATCTCCTTCAATCACCAGTTCTAACCCTGTTTGCTTTTGCGCTTGTTCAACAATAAGGGGCTTAAACTGGTTCGGATTGACGAAGATAGTTAACGCTAAAATTGCGACCAAAATGACCACAATCGGTATTGCTAGAATTAAGAGCAGTTTCTTCATTTGTTTTTCCTTGCTCGAGTGTTTTTACAATTATAACCGCAGGCTAGATTTACCGCTGACAGTTCCACAAAAACGTGAAAAACGTCCGGTTTTTCCTTGCAACTGACTAATTTAAAAACAAAAAAAAGAAGTGACACTTACCGTGCCACTTCTTAACATAAAAATAAAGCAATATAGCCTTCTAAAAACTTAAGCTTTCAAAAGTTTTGCAATGTGAGCTTTTAGTACATCAATCGCAATACGGTTTTTACCACCACGAGGCACAATGATGTCCGCATATTGTTTAGAAGGTTCAATAAACTGCATGAACATCGGACGTACGGTTTGCTGGTATTGCTTAAGAACAGATTCCATTGTACGACCTCGCTCCTCAACATCACGTTTAACCCGTCGAAGAAGACAGATATCGAGTGGCGTATCCATAAATATCGTCGCATGCATCAAATCACGAAGGCGAGGGTCAGTAAGAAGAAGAATACCTTCTAAAATGATTACCTTTTTAGGGGTCATTATTGTCGTATTGTTTGTTCTTGTATGCTCAGTGTAGCTGTACTCCGGTACCTTTACCGCTTCACCACGCCCCAGTTTTTCAAGGTGCTCACACAGTAGATCGTGATCTAACGCACTCGGGTGGTCGTAGTTCGCCTTTACTCGCTCTTCCATGCTTAGGTGGCTTTGGTCGTTGTAGTAACAATCTTCCGTGATGACACCGATTTGATGATCGCCTACTTTCTCGCGAAGCTCATTATAAATAGTGCTTGCGATCAGACTTTTTCCAGAAGCTGAAGCGCCAGCAATACCGACGATGACGCATTGATTATTATCAGACATTAGTTTGCACCCGATGATGATTTTCTAGTCACATAAAAAGATAAACTGCGTGATTATAGGGAGTTCCCCCCTTAGTTACTAGCTGGAATTAGGGTTTAGTCGTAAGTTTCTGCCTGCTCAGAGGGTTAATCTCCAAGCAAACGTTAAAATGTGCAATCATCACCCAATTGGCATAGTAAACTTAGTTCACCATTGTAAAACTAATTGCCTCTGGTTTGGCTTTGCCTTGCCAAAACATCGTGCTACATACACGGTCAGCAAGTTGCTTATAATAACCGGCATGTTCGCTTTCTGGCCGTCTTGCTACTGTTGGTATCCCCGTATCAATGTCTTCTCGCATAGAAATATGCAATGGAATTTGACCTAATAATGCTAAGCCAAATTCTTGTGACATTTTTTCTGCGCCACCCATACCAAAAATATGTTCTTTCGCACCGCATTGACTACAGATGTGGTAACTCATATTTTCCACAACACCGATAACTGGAACATGAACCTTGTTAAACATCGCCGCGCCTTTTCTTGCATCGGCTAAAGCAAGGTCTTGCGGTGTCGTGACCAACACACTTCCGGTTACTGGAATCTGCTGAGACAAGGTCAACTGAATATCACCGGTACCTGGCGGCATATCGATAACTAAGTAATCCAAATCGGGCCAATCGGTTTCAGTTAGTAATTGCGACAACGCTTTTGAAGCCATTGGACCTCGCCAAATTGCCGCTTCCGATTTATCAACCAAGTAACCAATAGAATGAGTATAGATCCCGTGAGCAAAAACTGGCTTCATCCATTTTCCGTCTCGAACCTCGGGTTTCGCATCCTCTTGACCCAGCATCATCGGTACGGAAGGACCATAGATATCGGCATCAAGCAAGCCGACTTTCGCGCCAGATTGAGCAATCGCCAACGCTAGGTTGACCGCTGTGGTTGATTTACCGACCCCGCCTTTTGCCGAACTTACGGCGATGATATTTTTCACACCTTTTACTGGGTTGTCCACTTGTGTTTCTAATGCTTTAACGCCAAGACCAATATGGCATGGAAACTCCGGCACTGTGCCTACAGTTTGCTGATGTCTGATCCAGTCGCGTAATTCGTACTGAAGCCCATTACTTGCAAAGGGCAATGTTACCTCTACCTCACCTTGCGCTGTAATTGCGATGACATCGTGAATATCAGCCCAGTTTTCCACCAATTGTGGATGCTGGTATTGGTTAAACCAATCACAAAAATCTTGTTTTGAAGTGAACTGATGCATAAGTCCTCCTTTTAAAGTGCCATGCTAACACCGTCCCGCCTTAACCAGAACCCTAAAAAAACTAAGCCATTACGCAGTTTGACATCTTGGAGTTAGTGAATGCATGGGGTAGTATTATCCATCAAAATTTTTATACCTATCAAGAAAAGCGAATATTAAGTATGGCAAACGATCCAAGAATTCTTTCTTCAAGAAAAATGCTGGTAACTTGTGCCCTTCCGTACGCTAACGGTTCGATCCACCTTGGTCATATGCTTGAGCATATCCAAGCGGACATTTGGGTTCGTTACCAACGCCTACGCGGTAACACTGTAAACTTCATCTGTGCTGACGATGCTCACGGCACGCCAATCATGCTTAAAGCGCAACAGATGGGTATTACTCCTGAGGAAATGATTGCCGCAGTCAGCGAAGAGCACCAAAAAGACTTTGCAGGCTTTGATATCAGCTTTGATAACTACCACAGCACACATTCAGAAGAAAATCGTGAGCTGGCTTCGCATATCTACTTAGAGCTAAAGAAAAACGGCTTTATTTCTAGCCGCACCATTTCTCAGTTGTTTGATCCTGAGAAAAAGATGTTCTTACCGGACCGTTTCGTAAAAGGCACTTGTCCAAAATGTAAATCAGAAGATCAATATGGCGATAATTGTGACGCATGTGGTGAGGCTTACAGTCCAACCGAACTGATCAATCCTAAATCTGCGGTTTCTGGTGCAACTCCGGTAATGAAAGATTCCGAGCACTTCTTCTTCGACCTCCCTCAGTTTGAAAGCATGTTAAAGGCGTGGACTCGCTCTGGCTCTCTACAAAATGAAACCGCGAACAAGATGCAAGAGTGGTTCGAATCGGGTCTGCAACAATGGGATATTTCACGTGATGCGCCATACTTTGGCTTTGAGATCCCAGGCGAAAAAGATAAGTTTTTCTACGTATGGTTAGACGCACCGATCGGCTATATGGGTTCATTCAAAAACCTATGTGACAAGCGTGACGACCTCGACTTCAACGAATACTGGAAAAAAGACAGCTCGGCTGAGCTTTACCATTTCATCGGTAAAGACATCGTTTACTTCCATAGCCTATTCTGGCCAGCAATGCTTCAAGGGTCAGGTTTCCGTCAGCCAAACAACATCTTCGTTCACGGCTACGTCACGGTTAACGGCGCGAAAATGTCTAAGTCTAAGGGCACATTCGTAAAAGCAAGTACTTACCTAGAACACCTAGATCCAGAGTGTCTCCGCTACTACTACGCAGCGAAACTTAATAGCCGCATTGATGATCTCGACCTTAACCTTGAAGATTTCACGCAACGTGTGAACGCTGACGTCGTCAACAAAATCGTTAACCTCGCCTCTCGTAATGCTGGCTTTATCGCTAAACGCTTTGACGGCAAACTGTCTGACAACTTTGCAGAACCTGAACTATACAAAGAGTTCGTCGCCGCCGCAGAGCACATCGCAGAGCTTTACGAAAGTCGTGAGTTTAGTCGTGCGATCCGTGAAATTACTGCATTAGCCGACAAAGCAAACCAATACGTTGACGAAAAAGCGCCTTGGGTAATCGCCAAAGTAGAAGGCAAAGATCAGGAACTTCAAGAGATCTGCTCTGTGGGTATCAACCTTTTCCGCGTTCTGATGACCTACCTAAAACCAGTGATGCCAGCACTCGCTGCACGTACAGAAGCATTCCTAAACCAAGAGCTAACTTGGGACGGCATGACTCAGCCACTAACAAGCCACGAAATCACTAAGTTTAAAGCACTATTCAACCGTATTGATCCGAAGAGGGTTGAAGCAATGGTCGAGGCTTCTAAAGAAGATGCCGCAGTTGAAATGGCAGCAAAAGAGAAAGCGGAAGCAGAAAAGAACGAGGCTAGCCAAACTGAGCTAGATAAAGATCCAATCTCTGATGAGATTGAGTTTGATACTTTTGCTCAAGTAGACATGCGTATCGCTCGCATTATTTCTTGTGAAGAAGTACCAAAAGCAAACAAACTACTGAAATTTCAACTGGATATCGGTGGCGAAACACGCCAAGTATTCTCTGGCATTAAATCGGCATACAAACCGGAAGAACTAGAAGGCAAGCTAACAGTTATGGTTGCGAACTTGAAACCTCGTAAAATGAAGTTTGGTATGTCTGAAGGCATGATCCTAGCCGCTGGTCCTGGTGGCACTGACCTATGGATCCTAGAGCCGCACGAAGGCGCTCAACCAGGTATGCGCGTCATGTAACTCGTTACTTTACTACCCAATCCGAAAATCCCCGCGAGACTCCGTGGGGATTTTTTTTGGTCAAATTCACAGGATTGGTGAACTGTTGCACCATGAATACACAAACTTATTCATTTAAAAACATAAGTCCATATTTTTAAATGAATTTTAATTTGGCATCAAAACTGCTAACTCTTGTTTGATACTCCCAAATACTAACAAGGAGTTGGTTATGTTTGTTTTGATTTCATCTTTACTGTCTATCGCTATTTTAGTGAGCATATATCACCTGTCCTTCAAGCGGGAACAGCAACATATTCGCAAGTATCAACTACTCACCTTATTACGTGATGTTGTTCACCTGCTGCGACGCCACCGCGCAGCAACGCACTACTCGATTTATTTTCAACAAAATAACGAGCAAGAACTACACAAACTGCACCGAGCTCTCACCAAGAAGCTACACCTCCTAGTTGAAACCTCACGCTTTGAAAATAAACCCATGTATCGCGTGCTGCAGATAAAAGTCGGTAAATTACTCGAAAAATGGCAAGGCAGTAGCGTTGCCCGTAACCAAATGGAACATGGCCGGTTAATTCGTCACTGCTTATTCTTAATGGATGAAACTACAATAGCGTGGTTGACCGAAGAACAACGAGATGAGTTACATGATGAGTATCATATGAACTGGCAATACATCATAGATAGCTTAGAAACTCTCACTCAGCTTCGTATCTGCATCCAAGACCTAAGTGAGCAAGGAGGAAGGGCGCGATTTAAACACTATGCATCGGTCATGACACGTAAGCTGAACCAATTAGCGATGATTGCCCCATTAAATATCGCCTCGCCAGTTGCGATGCGCGCCATACAAGTATTGGATGACTACGTAAATGAAAAGAATGCCAATATAACGGAAGCAGAGCTTTATCGGATTACATCTGATTTATCGCTCACTATTTTCAATACCTACGACCATGTTCTCTCTGATACCGTTGAGGCTTTATATCTGCCACTCCCCAGACTCTCAGTCGTAGGATAGAAATTTTCAATCCTACGTAGGAAGTCGTTCAGTGAGGCATTTACACATAAACTCTACTTAATAAAAAAACCGCAGGTTTATCGCCTGCGGTTTTTAAGTATCGTGCGCTTCTTAGCGCTTAGCTATCATCTTCGGTGAAATTAGTCGGCAACTGTTTTTTCATCTCGTTCCAGATCTGCGCACTTTCAATACCATAATGACGAATCACAATAGGTAGCTGTTCACGTTGACCATTTTCACAAGTTTCTAGTAGCTGACGGTAAAAGTTCAGGGCTAGTTCACGAGAAGCCGGATTTGAGAAGTAGTAGCTACCGACGCGATCATACAGCTTTTTCAATCCATTAAAGATCAACCCATAAATTTGGTTACCAGAATGGAATGCAAGACGCTGGAACAACATGTAGTCGTAAAAGTTGAACGTTTTAGCAATCAAAATTTCTTGACGCTTCGTTTCGTCTTTTTCGTTATCTTCTTTCACACTCTGCACAACTTTGTCGGCATAAGGGGAAGAAGCGATAAATTCATCCCAAGAGCTGGCATTCATCAAAGCTTCACAAGACTCGATTACATTTTTGATGGTGCGCTCAGAACTTTCCTTATTTACTTTAAATGCATAACGCATAAAGATAGGACTAATATTAGTACGTGCCGCAAGCAAATCTTCAACAATATTTGTGGCGTTATCTACGTCCAATGTCATCAAAGTATCTAAGATATGCAGGCCTGAAGTCTCCATAAACTGGTTAACTTTCGTCGGTTTCCCGTGTTGGATAGTTAACCATCCATCACGTGCTAATCGTTGCAGAACCTCTCGTAAAGTCGTTCGAGTTACACCTATCAGTTCGGACAGCTCGCGCTCAGCAGGTAAAATTGAGCCCGGAGGAAAACGGCCGTTCCAAATGCTCTCGATAATATATTTTTCTGCGAATCCCGCAGGGCTTTTCGCCTTTATGACCATTCTACTTTTTATCCAATCTTGATTTATGAGGATCGATATTACTCATCATACCACTAGTTAACGATTTGAGAAAACTTACGATCAATAATTGAAACGACCCTTCAGTATAGAGTTATCACTCTAAACTCCACAATAAATTAGAGTGCTTTTTCGTTGAGTCCAAACCGATAAAATCCACATTTTATGCGAATTAAACAGCCCACAAGTTGAGGCGAAATAAAGATTACTGCGTCACAATTTTATATTCAAAATATGAAAAGTTAATTTGTAATTGACGGTTAATATTCTTTCTTAATTTACCTTTTCTCATCACTGAGTGTCATTTACAATCCAAGAGGATTTTTTTAAACCTTTCATGATATAGTTACACCGTTTTGATCGCGTTATTACATTTAAAAAGTACTCTTAGTCAATAACATCACGTATTGTTATTGACTAATGAATGCCTGAGTGTAGAGTCTGCGGTCGAAAATGAGCGGTGCTTAAGTTCAGGGGAAGTAACTTGGCAAGACTACAATAGGCAAAGGATTGTTGTTTTACTAAGTTATTGTTTTAAAAGACTAACCAATAAGTCTAATAAACAGATACTTAAGCACTATTGTAGTGTCTAATCATAATTTTGTTATAAAGAGAATTATCATGCCGATATCGCTCGGAAATGCTTTCATCAAGAATTTCCTTGGTAAAGCACCTGATTGGTACAAAGTTGCCATTATTGCCTTCTTAATAATTAACCCAATTGTTTTCTTCCTAATTGACCCATTTATTGCTGGGTGGTTGCTGGTCGCTGAATTTATTTTCACACTTGCTATGGCGTTAAAATGCTACCCATTACAACCGGGTGGTTTACTTGCCATTGAAGCCATTGCTATTGGCATGACCAGTCCTGCACAGGTTAAACATGAATTAGTAGCCAATATCGAAGTATTATTACTCTTGGTGTTCATGGTGGCGGGGATCTATTTTATGAAACAGCTTTTGCTGTTTATCTTTACCAAGATCCTGCTTGGCATTCGCTCTAAAACCTTGTTATCTCTAGCATTCTGTTTTGCTGCAGCGTTTTTATCGGCTTTCTTAGATGCGTTAACCGTGATCGCGGTCGTTATCAGTGTGGCTATTGGTTTTTACTCGATATACCATAAAGTCGCTTCAGGTAACCCAATTGGTGACCACGACCATACTCAAGATGACACTATCACAGAGCTAACACGAGACGATTTAGAATACTACCGAGCTTTCTTACGCTCGTTACTAATGCATGCTGGTGTGGGTACGGCACTAGGTGGCGTAACAACCATGGTTGGTGAGCCGCAAAACTTGATTATCGCAGACCAAGCGGGCTGGTTATTTGGTGAGTTTTTAATCCGTATGTCTCCGGTCGCTCTACCCGTCTTTTTCTGTGGCCTAATCACTTGTGCGCTGGTCGAAAAACTTAAGGTCTTTGGTTACGGTGCAAGACTGCCTAATAACGTTCGTAAAATTCTGGTCGACTTTGACCGTGAAGAGCGTAAAACACGTACGAATCAAGATGTTGCTAAGCTATGGGTTCAGGGCCTTATCGCAGTATGGTTAATTGCTGCTTTAGCCTTACATTTAGCTGCCGTTGGCTTAATTGGTCTTTCGGTGATCATCCTGGCCACTTCCTTTACTGGCGTAATTGAAGAGCATTCAATGGGGAAAGCGTTTGAAGAAGCCCTGCCTTTCACAGCACTGCTCGCTGTTTTCTTCTCGGTTGTCGCCGTCATCATTGACCAAGAGTTGTTCAAGCCTGTTATCGATGCGGTACTGGCCGTTGAAGATAAGGGGACTCAGCTTGCTCTTTTCTATATCGCTAACGGCTTGTTATCGATGATTTCCGACAACGTTTTTGTCGGTACTGTTTACATCAACGAAGTGAAAACCGCGCTGATTGAAGGCGTAATCACACGCGAACAGTTCGACTTGCTGGCCGTCGCAATCAATACAGGTACAAACCTACCTTCAGTTGCCACTCCAAATGGTCAAGCCGCCTTCTTGTTCCTACTAACATCGGCTTTGGCTCCATTGATTCGACTCTCTTACGGCCGAATGGTCATCATGGCATTGCCTTACACCGTCGTGCTTGCGATTGTTGGCTTGATGGGCATTATGTTCTTCCTAGAGCCAGCCACAGCTTCATTCTATGATGCAGGCTGGATTCTACCTCACAGTGGTGATCTGACTCCCGGAGCGTCAGTCGGCCACTAAAATTGAGTTGATAAGGAAACTTATACACGATAAAAAGCTCTGAGTATTCAGAGCTTTTTCTATTTCAGACAGGAACGAAACCGTGACTATTTTAAATTCACTTAACCAGTTTTCGAAGGGACGCTTATCGTGGCTACTGCTACTTCTATTCATTATTATCTTTGAAGCGTGTGCACTTTATTTCCAACATGTAATGATGCTGGCACCATGCGTGATGTGTATCTACGAGCGTATCGCCATGCTCGGAGTTGGCGTGGCCGCAATCATTGGACTGGTCGCGCCAACTAATCCTCTTTTCCGTTGGTTAGGCTTAGTTGTTTGGGGACTCAGCGCTTATAAAGGGTTACTTCTTGCTCAGCAGCACGTTGATTACCAATTTAATCCATCGCCTTTTGCTACCTGCGACCTATTTGTGGTTTTTCCTAATTGGGCACCACTCAATCAATGGGTTCCTTGGATGTTTGAAGCTTATGGTGACTGCTCAAAAGTAGTATGGCAGTTCTTTGATTTGTCGATGCCACAATGGTTAGTCGTCATTTTTGCAGGTAATCTCATCGCTTTAGCATTAATCGTAATTGCTCAATTCTTCCCTGCAAAACGCAAGAACCCAATTCGTTAATTGAAAAAAGCCGACCACTCGGTCGGCTTTTAAATTAGGGGGATGAGATAAGTCTTTATCAGTGTGACTTGCCACAGCAATACTTGAACTTTTTACCGCTCTCACATGGGCAAGCTTCATTACGGCCAATGCCTTTGAATGGATTTAAGCTTTGAGCCTTGTTACCGACCATTAACTCATCCGCTCCCAAAGCGACTTCACTGACCATTAAATCCAATTGGTCGACTAAATCATTAAGCGACGGTGGGATTTCTATGCCCGCATCACGCATCTGTTGTTGAGTAGAGGCTTCATCGATGGCTAACATCAACGTTGTGAGTAGCGCCTGTAACATGCGTTGCAAGCCATCATTAAGCTCAGCATCCTGCCATTGCTCTTCAATCATCGGCCAAACCGACATAAATCCTTCCGCAAAATCCGCGAGTTGCTCTGGCTCTTTCCCAGTCAACTCTAATAGTGAATATTCATTGCGTTGAATTCGGTTGTGTTGTGTATGGATTTGCGCTTCAACCACTGGTTGAATGGCTTTGAAGCGCTCTCCTAGTAGTGGCTCTAACCACGTTTCAGGAGCCATGGGCTTAGTGGTCAAGTTAGCGGCTAAAACCGCGCCTTCAATAAATAAGGGAGATTCATCGAACTGAACTTCACCTTTCTCAATTAGTGTGTATTGCATGACGTTTTAGGTTCCCCATATATTTGGCGGCATTATACCCCAGCATTAAGAAGATGCTAGATGACGGAAGGTTTAACAACCGAGTCTTTTAATGACAAACTTAGCTTACATCGCTACAATCGCCCTCCTTTTGACCACCAAACTGTATTAGGCAAGCTATGCGAGTTGTATTAGGCCCAATGGAAGGCGTTCTAGATCATTTGATGCGCCAAATCCTGACCGAAATAAACGACTATGATCTGTGTGTAACGGAATTTGTGCGGGTGATCGACCAATTATTGCCAGACCACGTGTTTCACCGTTTATGCCCAGAGTTATTGCAAGGCTCTCAAACTCTATCCGGTGTGCCTGTACATGTTCAATTGTTGGGACAAGAGCCCAACTGGATGGCAGAAAACGCCATTAAAGCTGCCAATTTAGGCGCCAGAGGCATTGATATAAACTTCGGCTGTCCAGCCAAAATGGTCAATAAAAGCAAAGGTGGCGCTGCGCTGCTGCAACATCCAGAGCTGATTCATCAAGTAGTTAAAGCGTGCAGAGAGGCGGTCCCTGATGATATTCCGGTGACGGCAAAGATTCGTTTAGGCTGGGAAAATCCGGAAGATTGCTTTGAAATTGTCGACGCGATTCAATCAGCGGGAGCAAATGAATTAACGGTTCATGCGCGTACCAAGCAAGGTGGTTATAAAGCGTCGGAGATTAAATGGGATTACATCAACCACATTCGTCAGCGTTTTTCCATTCCGTTAGTCGCTAATGGTGAGATTTGGAATTACGTTGATGGTCAACGTTGTATTGAAACAACCGGTGCTGATTCTTTGATGGTTTGTCGCGGGGCATTCAACATTCCTAACTTAGGTAACATGGTGAAGCACAACCACCAACCAATGCCTTGGTCAGAGGTTGTCGAATTGCTGATTTACTATTCTCAATTTGAGATGAAAGGTGACAAAGGCCTGTATTATCCAAACCGCGTTAAACAGTGGTTTTCATACCTGCGCCAAGCGTATCCAGAAGCAAAGGATTTATTCCGCGAAATCCGCAAGTTCAATAAAGCCACACCGATCGTTGAGCATATTCAACGCTATCGTGATGAATTACGATCTCATATTGCATGAACAAAAAGAGACTGAACATCCTCCTTGCGCGTTGATGAATTTGCCAACGTTCTCAAGGAGGATCACGCTTGATAGTTACATGAGCTTCAAACTAGATGGAGTCTGGCTTTCAGCGCCGCATTAACTTAATAACAAACTATCATCTGCTAGCTCTTCTCCTCTCACCTTCGAGAACATATCCAACAAATCAGGAACTTGCATCTTGGCTCTTTGCTCCCCTGCTACATCCAAAACAATTTCACCTTGGTGAAGCATTACGGTTCTATCTCCACAAGCAAGTGCGTCTTTCATTGAATGTGTCACCATCATAACGGTTAAATCAAACTCACCGACGATACGCTTAGTTAAGTCGATGACAAACGCCGCCATTCGTGGATCAAGCGCTGCGGTATGCTCATCAAGCAGTAACAACTTACTTTCTGATAACGTCGCCATGACTAGGCTGACGGCTTGCCTTTGTCCACCAGATAACAATCCGATACTGTCGCTTAGCCTATCTTCCAGACCTAATCCGAGAATGCTGATCCGCTCTTGAAATAACTGACGACGCTTACTCGAAAGTGCTAGGCCCCAGCCACGTGTTTTACCACGCATATACGCAAGCGCCATGTTTTCTTCAATGGTTAACTCGCCACACGTTCCCGCCAGAGGATCCTGAAAAACTCGCGCACATTGCGTAGCCCGCTGCGCCACGGTTTGTCGAGTCACTTCTTTACCATCAATGACCACTTGGCCGCCGATCATTGGGGTTTCTCCTGTCACGGCCCCCAACAAGGTTGACTTGCCAGCACCATTCGAACCAATCACAGTCAAGAACTCATGCTCTGGCACTTGTAGAGAAACCCCTTTAAGTGCTCGGTTTTCTAAAATCGTACCTGGGTTGAATGTGACTTGAATATCGTTGAGTTCGATCATAATACCTCCCCAGATCCTTTTTTAGATGCCGCTTGCTTGGCGTTCACCACGCGCTGTTTCGCTCTCATACTGTGTTTTAATTTCGGCGCAATCAGCGCAACAGCAACCAATACGGCAGTCACAAGATTGAGGTCTGACGCTTGTAAACCAAACATGCCAGAACTCAGTGCAAAAGCGACTGCAAGACGGTAGAGCACCGAGCCAACAATCACAGCGATAACCGCGACCCAAATTTTACGGCCAGGTAACAAGGTTTGACCCAAAATAACCGCCGCCAAACCAACGACAATAGTACCGACACCAGAAGTAACATCAGCAAAACTGTTAGTTTGCGCAAACAAAGCCCCTGCAAAGCCAACAAATCCGTTAGATAATGCCAGTCCAAAGTAAGTATAAAATCCTGTGCTCTCCCCTTGCGCTGAGACCATGCGCGCATTTACACCTGTAGCACGAAGGCCAAGACCAAAGTCACTATTAAGTAAACGGACGACAAAGAAAGCAGAGAAAAGTACTAATACCCCGACCACGATAAGGCGAACAAACATTGGGTCACCCATCGTTTCAAACGGCGTAAGGATTGTCTCTTCCCCTAATAACGCCATATTAGGTTTCCCCATAATACGAATATTGATCGAAAATGCAGCGATCATGGTAAGTATTGAAGCTAACAGGTGTAAGATCCCGCAACGGACAGCAAGAAATGCCGTTACCCAACCTGTCATACTCCCGGCGACCATCGCCATCGCCGTTGCAACCCAAGGATTGATGCCAGCCACAATGGCAGTAGCCGCAACCGCAGCGCCCATCGGGAAACTGCCATCGACACTCAGGTCCGGAAAATCAAGGACTCGAAAAGTGAGATAAACACCCAAAGCAACGAGACCGTAAATCAGGCCGATCTCGAGTGCACCAAAAAAAGCAAATGCAGACATAACCGCTCCTTTCTGCATGCTCAGGTCAATCTATGTTGACCTGAGCTTAAGACTTCTAACTTATATCATCCAATCCAATCGCAGAGCGTTCTACGGACTTAACTAAGTTGATAGTAAATTTGGGGCAAATCATCTTTAATGTTAATGAAAATGCCTCGGAAAAGTGTTGGCTATTGAATGTTGGTCGCACGTTGAACGACTGAGGAGGGTAATGGAATACCGAGCTTAGACGCTGCAGCTTCATTGACCACAATGTCTGAACCAGTGGCCACTTTCACATCCAGCTTGCCTGGTTCTTGTCCATCAAGGATAGCCGCCACATAATCTGCGGTTTGGACACCCACTTGATAATAATCAAAGCCAAGTCCTGCGATGGCACCTTTTTCAACATACGATGTTGCGCCGCCAAACACTGGTTTCTTAGCTTGATTAGCCGCAACAATCATTCCTTCAATCGCACTCGCTACCGTGTTGTCGGTCGGTGCGTAGAGGATGTCTGATTTCGCTGCAATTGCCTGAGTCGCCGATTGTACATCGGCACTTTTTAATGCCGTCGCCTCAACAACTTCAATCCCTTTTGCTTTGGCACTTTCTTTGAGTAACTCGACTAGCGTGACTGCGTTAGCTTCACCAGGGTTGAAAACCACACCGATGCTTTTCACTTGAGGAAGGATTTCTTGAATAAGTTCGACATGCTGAGTGACAGGTGATAGATCAGACAAACCTGTTACGTTTTTACCTGGCTGCGTCATTGTCTTCACCAGTTTCGCACCGACAGGATCAGTCACCGCGGTAAACACGACTGGGATAGAACGGGTTGCAGACACCAATGCTTGTGCAGACGGTGTCGCGATACCAACCAATACATCTGGATTTTCTCCCACATACTGACGAGCGATTTGCACCGCAATGGCAGGATTCCCCTGAGCGGTCTTATAATCAAACTCTAAGTTCTTGCCCTCTTCGTACCCTTTCGCTTTTAACCCATCGAGCAGCCCCTGACGAGTAGCATCTAATGCAGGGTGTTCAACAATTTGTGAAACCGCAACGGTGGCAGTTTTTGCCAACACATTCGGACAAAAGAATATAGCGCTAGCAGATAGAACGGCAGTGGCTATTAAACGGTTCGTTTTCATCATAACTCCTTGATGTGACTTCGTCCTTGTTTCACGAGCATTCACGGTTAGTGCGTGCTCCTGAGTTCAAGTATGAGAAGGCGGTAATGTTGTGTTTGTACTTATTTGTGCACTTATTGCGCATCTTGTGTTTATTATTACTACTAAGTCTTAGTAAAGAAAAGAAAGATTTAACACTAAAACAACATTTGTGATCGTGAGGCTGTATTATCAAAGAGAATGGGAAGGAAGTGATTAATTAAACGAGAGAAATATAGATATAAAAATGGAGTGGCAATTGCGCACTCCATTTTCTAAGCTGGTGTATCTAGTACTTACAACCATCGTTCCAAAGACGACTTATCTAACTGACGAAACGCACGATTTAAGATAAGCGCCAGTTCTTTGTAACGTGGTCTTGACTTGACGGGCTCTAATGCAAAACCAGTTTCGACTATTTTTTGGTGTAGCTCTCGGTACCAAGAAGCCAGAGGCGGCGGTAGTTTAGTATTAGCGCGAGCACCCAACCACCAAATGCCTTGAATCGGTAAGCTAATAGCGAATAACGCAACGATAATAGATTGAGGCAATGCATTGTCGTTGTTAAACGCCATTTGAGTGAGCACACTGATAGCAGCAACCGCTGGCATCACTTTTATACCAAAACGGGTGGCTTTGATAATGCGCTGTTCTGGAAAAATGGCACCTAGCTCTTTACGAACTGGCCAGATCTCCATGTAACTCTGACCATCTTTCAGGCTATGGATCAATCCGACTTTATTACTCATACCACTCTCTCACTAAAAAATAGTTGAACATATCAACTGAAGGTACAAAAAATTGATGAAAGTTAATATTCTTTCAAATTTTTTTTGTTATCATTGCCTATTATCGCTATCCTTTGCGAACCCTCAATCTCATTGTTGCTGTTATTTACAATTTACGCAACTCCGAGATATCTATCTGCACGGATCGCACATAGTGATGGATGGGTTCATCACTATTTTTCTTTATACGGAATTAGAACAATTTTTGACCAAGATTAGTACGCAGCCTTGTGGGTATCGGCTATTCTTGTGAATAATTTTTCATTCTTTAACTGATTTTTTATCAGACGAATAACAGGTAGTCATACATGTCTAAGCTAGTTTTAGTTTTAAACTGTGGTAGTTCTTCTCTTAAATTTGCCGTTGTTGATGCCGAGAGCGGCGACGAGCACTTATCAGGTCTTGCTGAGTGCCTCCACCTTCCTGAAGCTCGCATTAAGTGGAAACTTGATGGCAAGCACGAAGCTCAACTAGGTGATGGTGCTGCTCACGAAGAAGCACTTGCGTTTATGGTCGAAACTATTCTTGCTTCTAAGCCAGAGCTTAAAGCTAACCTAGGCGCAATCGGTCACCGTATTGTTCATGGTGGCGAGCAGTTCACTCAATCGGCACTTATTACTGATGAAGTTCTAAAAGGTATTCAAGACGCTGCAACATTTGCACCTCTTCACAACCCAGCTCACATCATTGGTATCGAAGCGGCTAAGAAAAACTTCCCAGAGCTTCAAAACGTGGCTGTATTTGACACTGCATTCCACCAAACTATGCCTGAAGAGTCTTACCTATATGCTCTTCCATACAACCTATACAAAGAGCACGGCATCCGTCGTTACGGCATGCACGGCACTTCTCACCTGTTCATCACTCGTGAAGTAGCAGGCCTACTAAACAAGCCTGTTGAAGAAGTGAACATCATCAACTGTCACCTAGGTAATGGCGCGTCTGTATGTGCAATCAAGAACGGTAAATCTGTCGACACTTCGATGGGTCTTACTCCTCTTGAAGGTCTAGTGATGGGGACTCGTTGTGGTGACATCGACCCTGCAATCATCTTCCACTTGCATGACGCTCTAGGTTATTCTGTTGACCAAATCAACACGATGCTAACGAAAGAGTCTGGTCTTCAAGGACTAACTGAAGTAACGTCTGACTGCCGTTTCGTTGAAGACAACTACGGTGAGAAAGAAGAAGCAACGCGCGCAATGGACGTGTTCTGCCACCGTCTAGCTAAATACGTAGCAGGCTACACAGCGTCTATGGACGGCCGTCTAGACGCCATCACTTTCACTGGTGGTATTGGCGAAAACTCTGGCCCTATCCGTGAAATGGTTCTAAACCGTTTAGGTATCTTCGGCATCGAAGTTGATAGCGAAGCGAACCTGAAAGCTCGCTTTGGCGGTGAAGGCGTTATCACAACTGACAACAGCCGCATCCCTGCCATGGTTATCTCGACTAACGAAGAGCTAGTGATTGCGGAAGACACTGCGAGCCTAGCAGGTCTTTAATTGAACTATCTGGCTAGCCACTTAGCTAGCCAGTGTTTCATTCAAACGAATTTCTTAGGGGCTCAACCCCTATTCTTCCGAGCGTCATGGAATAAGAGTTGAGCTTTTATCCCCCAAATAGCTAAAGGTACTCTACGAATGTCTCGTACTATTATGCTTATCCCTACTAGCGCAGGCGTTGGCCTAACAAGCGTTAGTATGGGTGTTCTTCGCGCTATGGAGCGTAAAGGCGTTAAAGTTTCTTTCTATAAGCCAATCTGTCAGCCACGCAGCGGTGGTGATCAGCCAGATCTGACTTCAACTATCGTTAGTCACAACAGCGATATGCAGATCGGTGAACCAATGGCGATGTCTGTTGCTGAAAGCCTAATCGGTAACGACAACATGGACGAGCTGCTAGAAACCGTTGTTGAACGTTACAACCAAATCAACAAAGACGCAGACGTTACGCTAATCGAGGGTCTTGTCCCGACTCGTAAGCACCCATTTGCAAACCAAGTAAACGCGGAAATCGCGGCAACACTTGGCGCAGAAATCGTGCTGGTTGCGACTCCAGGTACTGATAACCCTGCGCAACTAAAAGAGCGTATTGAAGTGGCATGCTCTAACTTCGGCGGCACTAAGAACAAAAACATCTCTGGCGTTATCATCAACAAGCTAAACGCACCGGTTGATGACGCTGGCCGTACTCGCCCTGATCTATCTGAAATCTTTGACGATGCAGACAGCGCGAAACAAAACGAATTGAAAGTGATGGAAATCTTCAACACTTCTCCAATTCGTGTACTAGGTTGTGTGCCTTGGAGCATCGATCTGATTGCAACTCGTGCAATCGACATGGCTAAGCACCTGAACGCCGATATCATCAACGAAGGTGACATCAACACTCGTCGCATCAAGAGCATCACATTCTGTGCACGTTCTCTGCCAAACATGATTGAGCACTTCAAACCAGGCTCTCTACTTGTGACTTCTGCAGACCGTCCAGATGTCATCGTTGCAGCTTCTCTTGCGGCAATGAACGGTGTGGATATCGGTGCGGTACTGCTAACTGGCGGTTACGACATCCCACACGAAATTGAAGGTCTATGTAAGCCAGCGTTCGACACTGGTCTACCAATCTTCAAAGCACAAGGTAACACTTGGCAGACTTCTCTCAATCTACAGAGCTTCAGCATTGAAGTACCTGCAGATGATAAAGAGCGTATCGAGTTCATCAACGAGCACGTTGCGGGTCACATTGACGGTAACTGGATCGAATCAATGACGGAAGGGACTCAGAAGTCTCGTCGTCTAAGCCCACCAGCGTTCCGTTACCAGCTAACTGAACTGGCTCGTAAAGCAGGCAAGCGCATCGTTCTTCCTGAAGGTGACGAACCACGTACAGTCAAAGCAGCGGCTATCTGTGCTGAACGTGGCATTGCAGACTGTGTGCTTCTTGGTAACCCAGCTGAAATCCGTCGCGTGGCGGCACAACAAGGTGTTGAGTTAGGTACTGGTGTAACCATCATCGATGCTGACGCAGTACGTGAAAACTACGTTGCTCGTCTAGTTGAGCTACGCGGCGCGAAAGGCATGACTGAAGTTGTGGCTCGTGAGAAGTTAAAAGATTCCGTATTCCTAGGCACAATGATGCTTGAGAACGACGAAGTTGACGGCCTAGTTTCTGGCGCGGTTCATACTACGGCGAATACTATCGTTCCTCCGTTCCAAATCATCAAAACGGCACCGAACGCCTCTATCGTATCTTCAGTGTTCTTCATGCTTCTGCCTGATCAAGTACTGGTTTACGGTGACTGTGCAATCAACCCAGATCCAACCGCAGAACAGCTTGCTGAGATCGCTATCCAATCTGCGGATTCTGCGGCTGCATTTGGTATCGAACCACGCGTGGCGATGATCTCATACTCTACTGGTGAATCTGGTAAGGGTGCCGACGTAGATAAAGTACGTGAAGCAACCAAACTGGCTCAAGAGAAGCGTCCGGATCTCATCATCGACGGTCCTCTTCAGTACGACGCCGCTATCATGGAAAACGTTGCCGCTTCTAAAGCGCCAAACTCTCCAGTCGCGGGTAAAGCGACCGTTTTCGTATTCCCAGACTTAAATACGGGTAACACGACTTACAAAGCGGTACAACGTTCAGCTGACCTCGTTTCTATCGGTCCGATGCTGCAGGGAATGCGCAAGCCTGTAAACGACTTGTCTCGTGGCGCACTAGTAGACGACATCGTATACACAATCGCTCTAACCGCAATCCAAGCAACGCAAGAGCAGAAGTAATTCTCCTCTCAAATTTGATTGGTAAAATTCAAAGCCCTCGATGAATCGAGGGCTTTTTCGTGCTTGCTCTTTATTTTAATGAAGCCATCAGTAAAGCGTGAAAAACATGACCCCACCGACGAATACGCATCCTGTCATCACGGGGGCGACACGATGCCAGAGCTTTTTATTCCCTATCGCAACAACCATTCCCATTTTCACAATCGTATTTACCGAAGCCGCCATAAAAACACCAAGCGCGGCTGTCGTAGCGCTTAAGGCTTGAGTACTTTGCCGTCCCAAAGTCAATGAGATAGCATCAACGTCAGTAATACCAGACAAAGCCGCGAGAATAAGCACCCCTGTATTACCAAACCAATCCGATAACGCGTGTGATAGCAACATGATCACCGCTAACACCAAACCAAAAAATAGTGCAGACTGAAAAGCGAGAGGATTACTTTGCTTATTTGATTGCTCAACTTGCTCAACTTGACTCCTGCGCCAAATCCACCAAGCCGGTAAATAAAGTGCTGCCATCATCATCATGGCGATTGGCCACAACAATTTAACTAATTGTGGATTAATCACTGACAGTACAATTAATAAACGTGGGAACATGGTGCCACAACTGAGCAGGATCCCACTCGCAAGCAATGGGCTGATACTCGCTTGCTCGCGAGAAAGATGAGAAAACTGAAGTGTTAACGCAGTAGACGAACTTAACCCCGCAAACACAGAGGTAAATAGGATACCTCGCTTTGCACCGCCAATTTTAATCGCGAAGTAACCAACAAATGAAACACTGGCAATCAGAACGACCATCCACCAAATTTCAAACGGGTTGAGCGCCCCCCAAGGCCCATAAGGTTGATTGGGTAAAAGTGGCAATAAAACAATAGAGATGAGCAGTAAACGTAAAGCGGCATCAAGCTCATACTCTTGCAGCTTTTGCAGCGCTTGGTGAAGCTCTTTCTTATTATCTAAAACCACAGCGGTAACCACGGCAGCAACAGCGGCAAGTACAATCTCTCCAGATACCGCAAGGCTTCCCAAAACAAACGTCACGATCAGACTAACAACGCCAGTAATACTGACGTCACCGCTCCTTTTTTGTTGAATCACAAAAGCCATACCAGCCAGTATCACCAATGAAACCAGTGCAAAACCCAGTAACAGTGGTGAGTATAGGTTAGCCAGAATTGCCACCAGACCACCTAGTAAACTAACTAGGGAATAGGTACGAATACCAGCAACACGACTACCCTCTACGCTATTTCGCATGACCCAACCACGCTGCGTGCCTACTATCGCACCAAGAAGCAAAGCGATGAATAGATTCCAGATTAGATGGTCACCGCTAACAAGCTCGTTGATATCCATACCTCACCTCGGCAAAAGATCGGTTTTTATATCATCAGTTTATGTATATCTAGAGAATAAGTTGTGATGTTAGGAAAAGAATGAATAAAAAAGCGCCATATTAAATGACGCTGTTCTTGATGCATGTCAATCTTATAGAGAATCTCGGCCATGCGGTGAGTCTAAATCCAGCTCTGGGCCTTTAGGAACGACCTGTGTCGGGTTAATTCCAGTATGACTGAAATAGTAATGACGCTTGATATGATAGAAATCGGTCGTTTCCGCAACACCCTCTACTTGATAAAGCTCTTTAAGGTAGCCCTGAAGATTTGGGTAGTCTGCGATGCGCTGCTTATTGCATTTAAAATGACCAACGTAAACGGCATCAAAACGAATCAGTGTCGTGAATAAACGCCAATCCGCTTCCGTCATTTTATTGCCCGCTAAATATCGATGTGTACCAAGGTGAGCATTAATCTTATCTAGTGCGGTAAACAATGAATCAAAAGCTTCTTCGTACGCTTCTTGACTTGTCGCAAACCCACAACGATAAACGCCATTATTGACATTTGGGTAGATGAACTCATTCCACTCCTCAATAATATCTCTTAGTGGCTCAGGATAATAATCATCATGATTACCCGTTAACTCATTGAACTCAGAATTCAACATGCGGATGATCTCTGAAGATTCATTCGACACGATCGTGTTGGTCTTTTTATCCCATAACACGGGCACCGTGACACGACCGGTATAATCAGGTTTCGCTTGCGTGTAAATCTGGTGCATTCGAGTATGGCCAAACAATGGCTCCGGCAGACCCATTTGCCAACCTTGACTTAACATGTCAGGGCAAACAACCGTTACATCAATATGCGCTTCTAGATCTTTTAGTTTACGAAAGATGAGCGTTCGGTGCGCCCAAGGACAAGCAAGAGAAACGTATAGATGGTAACGACCTGATTCTGGTCTGAATTCCGCTTTGGCATCATTTTTAATCCAGTTGCGAAATCCAGCGTCTTCACGTACAAACTTACCACCATTAGATTTTGTGTCATACCAGACGTCATGCCAAACACCTTCGACCAATTTCCCCATGATCCTCTCCTCTTATTCTATTTCGTTCGATAGTAGCAATTACGACGGGAGAGAAAATCATCATTGTTAAGACATCATGTTCAAGAAATTCGAATGTGCTAGGCAGTAAACAATGCACATAAAAAGCGCGACCTCAAGTGGGCGCGCTTACGTTCATTATAGACAGTATTTAGACACTGACGTGTAAACAAGATACCGAGTGAACGTCGTTACCTTGAATGGTCGGTTTCGTCTTCGCACACTCTTCTGTCGCTTGAGGACAGCGGGTGCGGAATACACAACCAGAAGGCGGACTGATTGGCGATGGTAAATCACCTTCTAACATCTGGATGGTTTTTTTACGTTCCAACTTAGGATCAGGGATTGGAACTGCAGACATTAAAGCGCGTGTATACGGATGTTTAGGATCTGAAAACAACGCTTCAGCTTCACCAAGCTCCACGACGTTGCCGAGGTACATCACGAGTACACGGTCAGAAATATGTTTTACCACGGACAGATCGTGCGCAATAAAGACTAAAGATAGACCTAGCTCTTTCTGGATTTCTTTCAGCAGGTTAATCACCTGTGCCTGAATTGACACGTCAAGCGCTGAGACTGGCTCGTCACAAATGATCATTTTAGGTTTTAAGATAAGTGCACGTGCGATACCAATTCGCTGACATTGACCACCAGAAAACTCGTGCGGATAACGGTTGATCACGTTTGGTAGTAATCCAACCTTGGCCATCATCTCTTTGACCCGGCCTTTCACTTCTTGTTTCGATAACTCTGGGTAGAAGGTCTCTAATGGTTCTGCGATGATGTCACCTACCGTCATACGTGGATTCAAAGATGCCAAGGGGTCTTGGAAAATCATTTGGATCGCTTTACGCGTTTCACGGCGCTGAACGGCTTTCATTTTTGTTAGGTCTTGGCCCAACCACATCACTTCGCCGTCGGTGGCTTCGACCAAACCGATGATCGCGCGAGCAAACGTCGACTTACCACAACCGGACTCCCCCACTACACCGAGAGTTTCACCTTCATAAAGGCGAGCACTGACACCATCGACAGCTTTCAGGTTTGAGGGTTTCGACCAAGGCCATGCCGATTTTGCTGCAATACTAAAGTGAACTTTAAGCTCTTTAACGTCTAATAGTAATGATTTATCTGCACTCATTTCTTCCAAGTCTCCCACGGTGAAAAACATGCGCGCTGACGACCATCACCAAACGAAGTCAGAATTGGCGCTTCTTGTTTACAACGGTCCATTACACGATGGCAACGTTCCTGATAAGGGCAGCCCGGTGGTAAACGAAGTAAGTTAGGCGGATTGCCTGGGATAGTAGGTAGAATCTCCCCTTCTGTATCAAGGCGAGGAATTGCTTGTAACAGGCCTTCGGCGTATGGGTGACTTGGGTTGTAAAAGATTTCATCAACCGTACCGTACTCCATTGTACGTCCTGCATACATCACCAAAACTTTGTTGCATGAGCCGGCCACAACCCCAAGGTCATGCGTGATCATAATGATTGCGGTGTTAAATTCATCTTTAAGTTCATTAAGTAGATCCATGATTTGTGCCTGAACCGTCACGTCCAATGCGGTCGTTGGCTCATCAGCAATCAATAACTTCGGACGACACAGCAACGCCATCGCAATCATTACACGCTGACGCATGCCTCCTGAAAACTCGTGTGGGTACATGGTAATACGCTTACGAGCTTCTGGAATTTTCACCGCTTCCAACATACGAACAGACTCTTCAAATGCTGCGGCTTTGCCCATGCCTTTGTGAAGCATTAATACTTCCATTAGCTGATCACTTACCTTCATATAAGGGTTAAGTGACGTCATAGGGTCTTGGAAGATCATCGCGATCTGTTCTGCGCGCACTTTATTAAGTGCTTTCTCCGGTAAGTTGAGAATTTCTTTACCTTCAAATTTCGCACTACCAGAAATCAATCCGTTTTTTGCCAGCAGCCCCATGATTGCGAATACGGTCTGAGATTTACCAGAACCAGACTCCCCTACAATACCGAGGGTTTCGCCTTGCTCCAGAGAAAAGTTCAAATCGTTTACTGCGGTTACGATACCATCTTGCGTGGTGAATTCGACGCGCAGATCTTTGACATCTAATAAGCTCATCATTACTTCCTTAATCTTATCTTTTAATTACCTGTCTTTTGGATCCAGCGCATCGCGCAAGCCGTCACCCACATAGTTGAAGCAGAACAGGGTTACAACCATAAATGCCGCAGGGAATGCCAGCTGCCAGATTGCCACTTCCATTGTCTGTGCACCTTCTTGTAGGAGTGCGCCCCAACTTGTCATTGGCTCTTGAACACCAAGACCAAGGAATGATAAGAATGATTCTGTCAAAATCATGCTTGGGATAAGCAACGTTGAGTATACTGCTACAATCCCCAGCACGTTTGGTACAATATGGCGGGTAATAATTTTCCAATTACTCACGCCACAAACGTGTGCCGCTTCGATAAACTCTTTACTGCGTAAACTCAGCGTTTGACCTCGAACGATACGCGCCATGTCCAGCCATGCGATTGCACCAATCGCGACGAAGATAAGTATGATGTTACGACCGAAGAAGGTCACTAGCACGATTACTAGGAACATGAACGGTACCGCGTAGAGGATTTCCAGAATCCGCATCATGATACGGTCGACTTTACCGCCGATGAAGCCGGAAGCCGCGCCGTACAGAGTACCGATAAGAACCGCGACAAATGCTCCCATCACACCAACCATTAGGGAGATACGACCGCCAATTAACGTACGTACGTATAAATCACGCCCTAAACTGTCGGTACCAAACCAGTGGTCCGCATTTGGCGACACATGCATAGCGTACCAGTCGGTCGCATCAAAGGCGTATGGGGCAATCATTGGTAGAATAATGACTGCCAAGGTCATTACAACCAGAATACACAAGCTCACCATCGCCGCTTTATTACGCATAAAGCGGATACGAGCATCTTGCCAAAGACTGCGACCTTCGATCTCTAAATTTTCAGAGAATTGTTCAATCGCTTCTAGGTTTTCTTTTTTCGTTAACATAACCAAACGTCCCTGTTAGTAGCGAATTTTCGGGTCAATCATTGCTAGTAGAATATCTACAATCGCGTTGAATAGAATGAATAGGAAACCAATGAGGATGGTCACCCCCATTACTAACGAGTAGTCACGGTTAAAAGCAGCGTTAACGAAGAGCTTGCCAATGCCTGGCAAACCAAAAATGGTTTCAATGACCACTGAACCTGTAATAATGCCAACAAAAGCAGGCCCCATGTAAGAAACCACAGGAAGCAGCGCGGGTTTCAGCGCATGCTTGATAATAATGTAACGGTAGCTCAGACCTTTAGCACGGGCTGTTCGAATAAAGTTACTGTTTAACGTTTCAATCATTGAGCCACGGGTAATACGTGCAAACGTTGCAACATAAAGTAATGACATGCCAATCACAGGGAGGACTAAATACTGCCAACTACCTCCTTGCCAACCACCTGCCGGAAAAATATGCCAGTGCAAAGAAAATAGATAGATAAGAGCGGGAGCCAACACAAAAGATGGCATTACGACCCCAAGCATCGCTGTCGACATGATGGTGTAATCAATCCAAGTATTCTGTTTTAACGCAGCAATGGTACCAACGGTAACGCCCATGATCAGAGTAAAGATAAAGGCGATGAAGCCAACTTTAGCCGATACTGGTAACGCAACGGAGATCAGCTCGTTAACCGAATAATCAAGATATTTAAATGATGGTCCGAAATCACCTTGGATAACATTGGTCAAATATGTGGTGTATTGCTCGAATACTGGCTTATCTAAACCATATTTAGCTTCGATGTTTGCCATGACTTCGGGTGGTAATGGACGCTCTGTCGAGAATGGGTTTCCCGGCGCAAAGCGCATAAGAAAGAAAGATACGGTGATCAAAACCAACATCGTTGGGATCGCCTCAAATATCCTTTTTGCGATGAATTTAAACATAAACTCACTCTTTCAGTCTGTGACCGTTAAATTAAAGAAAGTCGTCCAATTCTTTTTGGACTTAATAGGTGCCACATGCAATTTCTCGCACGTAGCACCTTATTTTTTATAGTTTTACCGAATTAAGACTTACTCAGTGATGTAGAGATCTTTAGAGTAAATTTTCTCTTCTGGGTTGTTCGCTGGGAAGCCGCCAACTTTTGGGGATAGTAGACGTGATTTTACGTACTGGTAGATAGGCGCGATTGGCATATCTTTCGCCATCAACTTCTCTGCTTCTAGGTAAAGCTTTTGACGTTCTGCATCAGAAGTTGAAGCAAAGGCTTTGTTCATGATCGCATCGTACTCTTTGCTGTCATAGTGAATACCACCTGTGGTGTTATTACTCATCATCAGGGTTAGGAAAGATGAGGCTTCGTTGTAATCACCACACCAACCTGCACGAGCAACCTCAAAGTTGCCTGAGTCTTTTGTTGATAGGTAGGTTTTCCATTCTTGGTTTTCTAGGGTTACGTCTAGACCCAATGTTTGCTTCCACATCGACCCTAAAGCAACCGCCACTTTTTTGTGGTTCTCTGAGGTGTTGTATAGAAGATTAAACTCAAGTGGGTTATCCGCCCCGTAACCGGCTTCTTCCAATAAACGAGCGGCTTCAGCATTACGCTCTTCTTGCGTCATTGTGCCGTATGCTGGTATTTCTGGATTAAAGCCCGCTGTAATTTCAGGTGTAAGGAAGTACGCTGGTCTTTGCCCTTGGCCCATGATCGCATCACTTACGATGTCACGATCGATCGCGTAAGAGATCGCTTTCCGAACCCGAACATCGTCAAAAGGCGCGCTCTTCGTATTGAAGATGTAGTAGTAAGTACATAGGTTCCCCACCACTGACAGTGATTCTGGCTGCTCTTTCTTGAGGCGTTTAAAATGTTCTATCGGCACTTCATAACTGATATCAATTTCGCCGGCTAGGAAACGATTCATTTCCGCGACTTGGTTTTCAATTGGTAAGAACGTCACTTGATCAATCGTGGTATCTTCGTTGTCCCAATATTGCTCGTTACGTTTTAATACTAGACGTTCATTAACGACCCACTTGTCGACCACATAAGCACCGTTACCGACAAAGTTCTCTGGTTTCGTCCATTGATCGCCGAACTTCTCAACTGTCGCTTGGTGAACCGGCTTCACTGTCGTGTGGCCCATCATCATTACAAAATAAGGCACTGCAGTATCAAGCTCAATCACCAACGTGTGGTCGTCAACCGCTTTAACACCTAACTCACTCTTATCTTTATCGCCAGCAACAATGTCTTTAGCATTCTTCATCTTGGTATATTCCATATACCAAGCGTACGGAGAAGCCGTTGCAGGGTCGATAGCACGTTGGAAACTGTAAACGAAGTCATCGGCCGTAACAGGATCGCCATTGGACCATTTTGCGTCTTTACGTAGGTGGAAAGTGTACGTTTTGTTGTCTTCTGTTTCCCAAGATTCTGCAACACCAGGGACAGTGTTACCGTCTGCATCTTGGTTTACTAGGCCCTCAAGAAGATCGCGAATCACGTGAGATTCTGGAACACCTTGAGATTTATGCGGGTCTATTGTCGCAACTTCTGTACCGTTACCACGCACCAACTCTTGGACAGCAGCCAGTTTTGGCTCTTTAGAATCAGATTTCGCTTCAGGTACTGGAGCCGGAGCGGGCTCAGTTGCTTGTTTCTCTGCAGGCTTTTCACCACAACCCGCCAGAGCGAAAGAAAGACCAGCACCAATAAATAAAGCGCGCGTGATTTTATTCTTATACATGCGTAAAACTCCAATTTTTTTGTTAGCATCCATGACTTCTCTGTAAGAGACTCTAACGGTCAGTGTTTTAGCGTTTTCAGTGTATTTCCTGAACACAAAAGCCTAAAACCTTACAAAGATTGCGGCCCACATTATCAATCATCGAAGTAATTTGCCATTAAAATGCAGCAAAAAAACCAATAATTCTGAGCAAACCCGACATATCTAGCAGTAAACTCTAATCAAATAGTATTCATCAGAAAAATGAAGAGTCGCGTTCGTAGTTAGTAGATGAAAGTGTCGAATAACCTAAGTTTCACTCTATAAATAGCATGTTCTGCTAGACAATTACGCACTAGTTAGGGTTTACAACAAGCAGCGCCTGACAAGTAATTGTTTATATATTGTTCTCTGTTTTGGATTGTGAACTCGATTGCCCACAGGAAACACGAGCATGTTGGCGTGCAAACCGAAGCTTTAAGAAGATAGATACAAAAAAGCTAAGTGCTTTTGACACTTAGCTTTTTTAGTCAAAACGAATGATTGGCTCTACTTTTCCCAACGCTGAGCCGCTTGGTGATCCGTCGCTCGTGACTCAATCCAGCGATCTTCACTTGTGGTCCGTTCCTTTTTCCAAAATGGCGCCTTGGTTTTTAGGTAGTCCATAATGAATTCACAAGCATCAAATGCAGCGCCGCGATGAGCACTAGACACACCAACGAATACAATTTGGTCGCCGCTGTCCATATCACCCACACGATGAATAACACGCACGCCGAGTAATGGCCAACGAGATTCAGCTTGGTTACAAATATCAATCAGACTCTTTTCGGTCATGCCAGGATAATGCTCTAAATGTAAACCAACGACATTATCCCCTAAATTCATGTCACGTACTTTACCAATGAAGGTGACGATGGCACCAGCGCCCGTCCCTTCGGATAAACGTTGGTATTCGTCATCAACGGAAAAGTCTTCAACCTGCACAGAGACGCGAGGATCCATCTTAACCTCCGGTCACTGGTGGGAAGAAAGCAACCTCATCACCCGCTTTCACTGCCGTTTCTAACGGAACAATAGACTGGTTGACCGCCGCCAATAACTTGCCCGGCTCTAATGCCAAATCCCATTTACCATGCTTAACAGAGCCAGTGTCAACAAGATACGCTCGGATCGCTTCGACGGTCTCGAATTGCTCTTCTAACTCGAGACCATCCACTCCAACCAACTCACGAGTTTGAGCGAAGAAAAGTACTTTAATCATGATTCCACCTTGAAGTGTCCCGATTTACCGCCCGTCTTCTCTAGTAAACGAACTTGATCAATGACCATATCTTTTTGAACCGCTTTACACATATCGTAAATCGTTAATGCAGCCACAGAAGCCGCCGTTAACGCTTCCATCTCAACGCCAGTTTTCCCTGCCAGCTTACATACCGATTCGATACGTACTTTATTTTCCGCTTCGATCGCTTCTAGTTGAACTTCAACTTTAGACAGTAAGAGAGGATGACAAAGCGGGATCAAATCCCATGTCTTCTTCGCCGCTTGAATGCCCGCGATACGAGCAGTAGCGAACACATCTCCTTTATGGTGTTGACCAGAAACAATCAGTTGCAGTGTTTCTGCCGCCATGTGCACGAATGCTTCTGCGCGCGCTTCACGAACGGTTTCGGTTTTCGCAGACACGTCGACCATGTTGGCTTCACCAGACGCATTGATATGGGTAAGTTGGGTCATTATTTTTCCTTCGTTTTAGGAAAGGTTATACAGAGAGGTGTGGCATGAAGTTACAAGGGCGGTGGCTTGCATCTAGCTGCTGCTTGATGATTTTTGTCCACCCTGTACGGCATGCACCAGTCGAGCCAGGCATAGCGAAAATAACCGTATGATTGGCAAAACCAGCAATCGAACGCGACTGAATCGTTGAGGTTCCAATTTCTTCGTATGACACCATACGAAATAACTCACCGAAACCTTCCACTTCTTTATCAAACAGTGGTTTAAGGGCTTCAGGGGTGCTATCTCGCGAAGTAAAGCCAGTACCACCTGTAATCATGACCGCTTGTACATTATCATCCGCAATCCACTGTGAAACGATCGCACGAATCTTGTACATGTCATCAATCACGATTTGCTTGTCTACAACATTATGACCCGCTTCTTTCGCGTGTTCTACTAGGTAACGTCCGGAGGTGTCATTTTCTTCCGTCCGTGTATCAGATACCGTCAGAACGGCAATGTTTGCAGGTTGAAATTTGCTTTCAGCGTGACCCATTTGTCCACCTATTCTCTATTAACTTTGATACGCTTAGTATCGATTCCGGAAAAAGTTAGAGAAAGCCTATTCCTAAGCTTTCTCTATAAAATTTGACTACGTTTAACCGCCGATAGACGCAAGATGTGGCGTCATACCCGTATTGCCATCATGCAAGAAGTGACTGACCGACTTGGTTTGCAGCTGCGCTTGGATACGTTCAATCAGTTCGCTTTCTTGGTTGTCACGCTCAAGCAGATCGCGTAGCTCCACGCCATGCTCGCCAAATAAACACAAGTGCAACTTACCCATTGCAGAAACACGCAGTCGATTGCAGCTTTCACAAAAGTCCTTCTCATAAGGCATGATCAAACCGATTTCACCTTTGTAATCTGGATGAACGAATACTTGTGCAGGGCCGTCATTATGCGAGCGAACTTTAAGTAGCCAGCCATTGGCAATTAACTGATTACGAATAGCAACGCCAGAGACGTGATGCTTATTGAATAAGTCATCCATCTCTCCTGTTTGCATCAACTCGATAAAACGTAATTGGATAGGACGACCTTTTATCCAGTTAAGAAATGCAGGCAGCTCCTGATGGTTTAGGTCTTTCATCAACACGACATTAACTTTGACCTGCTCATAACCGACTTCAAACGCGCGCTCGATCCCATTCATCACTTCAGTAAACTTATTTTCACCCGTGATTTGATGGAACATACGCGGGTCTAAGCTATCCACACTCACATTGATGTGTGTTAAGCCAGCTTCACGCCAGTCTGCGACTTGCTTTTCCATTCTGTAACCATTGGTCGTGGTTGCGACTTTTTGAATGCCCGGCGTCGTCGCCACAGATTGGATGATGTCGGTAAAGTCTTTACGTAAACTTGGTTCACCACCAGTAATGCGCACTTTTGACGTGCCACAATCAGCGAACGCTTTTACGACCCGTTTAATTTCAGGGAGAGATAAAAAAGACGAGTTTTTTTTTCCCGACGGCTTGTAGCCATCAGGGAGGCAATAGGTACATTTGAAATTACACACATCTGTCACAGACAGACGCAAGTAATAGAACTTACGATGAAATTTGTCTTCGAATTGTTGCGCCACGGAACACCTTTCCAAACACGGGAGGCATGGTCATTTCCAATCATGCCCTTGTGGCAGTATGCCACTGGCTCAAAACGCTTATCCTTGGACTTAGCAATTGTGAGCTCGGAGTTATGGCAACCAGAAGTATGAAACCTCTGATAGCTTTACGCTGTAAAATACTTAATATTTGTATTGGAATCCAGAGTTGAGTAATAAAAAAACTCTTCAGAGACACAATTTACCGCTTATTGAGTACCTTTCAAACACTCATTAATATAAATTGTAGTCGTTTTTACAAGATTATTAGAAGAACGTAATGAATATCTATACAGATAAAAAAGTGGTCGCTGTGGGTGGTGGTCATGGCTTAGGGCGAATGTTAGCAGCGCTAAGAGATTTTGGTGGTAACGCCACCGGTATTGTCGCCACAACTGATAATGGCGGCTCGACAGGACGTATTCGTCATTGCCAAGGTGGTATTGCTTGGGGTGACACTCGTAACTGTATCAATCAGTTGATCACAGAACCGTCGATCAGTTCAATGATGTTTGAGTATCGCTTCAAAGGGACTGGGGAACTAGACGGTCACAATCTTGGCAACTTGATGCTTACAGCGTTAGATAACTTATCGGTCAGACCCTTAGATGCTATTAATCTGATCCGCAACATGCTGAAAGTCGACGTCAATATTCTCCCTATGTCTGAACATCCTTCCGATCTTTCAGCGCTATCTGTCGATGGTAAATGGGTGACGGGTGAGACCAACGTGGATGAAATGGACGCCGATTTACAACGCTTAGATCTCTCGCCAGAAGTGCCAGCTACCAAAGAAGCGATTAGCGCATTGGTTGAAGCGGACGCGATCATCCTTGGTCCTGGAAGCTTCCTGACCAGCATCATGCCACCATTACTGTTACCAGAGTTGGGTAAAGCCATCGCAGCAAACGAGAGTGCAAAAGTAATTTTTGTTGCTAACTTAAGCCCTGAATATGGTCCAGCCGGACGTATGACGATGGCACAAAAATTAGAATGGTGTGAACGGGCTTGCCAAGGCAGAAAAATAGACGTGGTACTTGCAGAAGAAGCCGATCAAGAAGTATTAAGCCAGTGGAATGTAGTTACTGAGTCATTAGCGTCAACAAACCGAGACTGGCGACACGATCGAGACAAGCTAAAACTTGCAATTGAAAACCAATTACTTCCAACCCTTTAATGGTAACGGGCTTTAAAGACGAATCGCCACACGGCTCATTTGTGGCGTATAGCTTAGCCCCCTTCCACGTCGGTGAAGCATTTGCTTCTAACGAAGATTATTTAGTAAAACTATAAGCTGATATATAACTTATTGCCGCCAATCGCGGTAAGCTTCCCGCGTTTTATGCAGAAGATTAAGCATCATTGCCAGCTCCTCGGCTTTTTCGTCTAGCTCACCGGTTTTGGCTTTCTTATCGATAGCTACCGCCAATGCGCATAAGCGATCAGCACCAAAACTGGCCGCACTGCTTTTCAATGCGTGACTGATTTCTTTTAAATACTTCAATCGTTCTGTACCTTGATAGAGCGATAGATTCTCAATGTAAACATCCATCTCTCCCAAGAAAATATCGAGCAGAACAGGGACATTATCATGACCAATTTCCATCGACAGTTCGTCTATTTTCTGCTGATTTAAGACCTTCACACTCATACTTTCTGCCGCTCCTCCTTGCCGTTCCATGCTTGTAATTTGCGGTAAAGCGTCGACGGACTAACATCAAGATACCCCGCTGCTCGAGGAATATTGCCATCGCACACTTCTATTGCTTGCTCTATTGCCATTTTTTCTGTCATCCATAAAGGCATAATGTCAGATGCTGTCATCATCTTAGGCTCGATTAATTTTGCCATGGACAACGGACGATCGAGTGGCTGATTCAGTGGCGGAGGTAGCATATCTAACGTAATTTCTTTACCGTTATTTAGAACAACGATATTACGCAATACGTTTTGTAGTTGACGAACGTTGCCCGGCCATTCATAGCTATTAAATCGAGCTATCACATCTGGCGCGAAACGGATAAAATTTTTCCCCTCTTCATGCGACATGTAACCCAAAAGTGAGTACGCAATTTCAATAACATCTTCGCCACGTTCGCGTAAAGGTGGCAGATGCAACGGAATCACGTAGAGACGATAGTACAAGTCTTCACGAAACCGCCCTTCTTGTACTTCTTTCCACGGGTCACGGTTAGTCGCACACACAAAACGCACATCCACACTCTTCATTTTCGAAGAGCCGACTTTTTGGAACGTACCCGTTTGGATAAAACGTAATAACTTGGTTTGTAAGTCCAAGTCCATTTCACATAACTCATCAAGGAACAGTGTGCCACCATCAGCTAGCTCAGCAGCACCTTGACGGTCATTCGCAGCACCGGTAAACGCCCCTTTTACGTGACCGAATAACTCACTTTCGATCAAATCTTTCGGGATAGCGGCACAGTTAATAGCGATAAACGGCTTGTCTCCTCGCTTACTCGCGGCATGAATTGCTTCCGCACATACCTCTTTACCAGTACCACTTTCACCAGTAATGAAGATGCTTGCTTTACTGCTCGCTGCAGAGTCAATGGTGCGATAGACCTGTTGCATGGTTTGACTGCTACCGATGAAGCCCTGATAACTTTGGTTGCCGGGATTATCGGCCTCATTTTTTAGCTTGGTCGCTTTACGAATGGCATTATTGACCGTGACGCGTAGCCGATCAGCTTCGCATGGTTTAATCAAGAAATCTTGAGAGCCATGGCGCATTGCCTCTACCGCGGTATCGATAGAGCCATGAGCGGTCATAAAAATAATCGGTACGTCCGGGTGGCTTTTTTTAACAGCGTGTAATACATCCATCCCTGTCATATCTGGTAGACGGAGATCGAGTAAAATAAGATCTGGAATTCGATGCTTGAGACTCTCAATCGCATCTCTACCTGTACCAACAATATTAATGTCGATCCCTAAAGGGGTCAGGTATGAACGATAAAGTGCCGCAACTGATATGGTATCCTCAACCATTAACAGGTAACGAGTTTTTTGGCCTTCTGACTTTTGTTGCATAATATAGCTAATTTTTGTTGTATTTTAAACAATAATCGCATTACGCTTTGCATTTTGCAAACAGTCTATTGAATTACGGCTAATTGAAAATATTAAAAAATGATATCAATCACTTAAAAAATGGCATAAATCATGCTGTTGTATCTACTGACCCTCGGGTCACCTAGCCAATTGACGTTGTTAGTGAACGGCATGTTCACAAAACAAGCCAATAGACCCGACTGCCTATTGGCTTCTTTTTTTCTTCTACTTTATTTATTAAGCCACAACGCTCTTGCTCAAACTTGAACGATGAAGGCTAACAGACTCTGTTTAGCTGTTCGTAATAAACTGCGCTCGTAGTTTTTCAATTTCATCACGTTTTTGTGCCGCTAACTCAAATTCTAAGTCTTGTGCATGCTGGTACATAGTCGCTTCTAATCGACTGATTTCTTTTTCCAGCTGTTGTGGTGACATCACTTGGTAAGATTGAGATGGCTCCGCCACTTTCGACAATGGCACCTGCTTGGTATTACGTTGACGCTTAGATTTCGTAATATCCCCCAGTTCCATGATGTCTTTAATATTGCGTTTAAGCGCTTGCGGAGAGATACCCAGCTCTTCGTTGTAGGCTTTTTGCTTCTCTCGACGACGACTCGTCTCATCCATCGCCTTTTTCATTGAATTAGTGATTCGGTCTGCGTATAAGATAGCCCGCCCTTCAAGGTTACGTGCAGCGCGGCCAATGGTTTGAATCAAAGAACGTTCAGAACGCAAGAAGCCTTCTTTGTCTGCATCCAAGATCGCCACCAGCGAAACTTCTGGCATGTCCAAACCTTCTCGTAACAAGTTGATACCCACCAGCACATCAAACTCACCAAGACGAAGATCGCGAATAATTTCCACACGTTCTACCGTGTCGATGTCTGAATGTAGATAACGCACCCGTACGTCATGCTCGTGCAGATATTCGGTTAGATCTTCTGCCATTCGTTTGGTTAATGTCGTCACCAACACACGTTCATCTTTAATCGAGCGAATACGGATTTCAGAGAGTAAATCATCCACTTGCGTCGTAACTGGACGAACTTCCAGTTCTGGATCGAGCAATCCTGTAGGACGGACAACTTGATCAGCCACCTCTCCTGCTGATTTTTCTAGCTCGTAATTCCCTGGTGTTGCAGAGACAAAAATGGTCTGTGGTGCTAAAGATTCAAACTCTTCAAATTTAAGCGGTCGGTTATCCAAAGCAGAAGGTAAGCGGAAACCAAATTCAACCAAGGTCTCTTTACGAGAACGGTCACCTTTGTACATCGCACCAATCTGCGGCACAGTCACGTGCGACTCATCGATCATCAATAAACCATCATGAGGTAAGTAGTCGAAAAGCGTTGGAGGCGGCTCACCTTCCGAGCGCCCACTAAGATAGCGAGAATAATTTTCAATACCGGAGCAAAAACCCAGCTCATTCATCATTTCGATATCAAATTGAGTGCGCTGACTAATGCGCTGCTCTTCTAACAGCTTGTTGTTATCTAAAAACTGTTTTTTCCTTACTTCTAACTCGACTTTAATATGTTCAATCGCTTCAAGAATACGCTCTCGCGGAGTCACGTAGTGGGTCTTAGGATAGATGGTATAACGTGGTAAATCTCGCTGCTTAACCACGCCAGTGAGCGGGTCGAACACGCTGATGCAATCTACTTCATCATCAAACATTTCGATACGAACGGCATCTTGTTCAGATTCTGCAGGAAAGATATCAATCACTTCGCCACGCACACGGAACTGACCACGTTCGAAAGCCACGTCATTACGTGAATACTGTAACTCGGCCAAGCGGCGCAACATATCACGTTGATCGATCACATCGCCTCGACGTAAATGCAACATCATCTGAAGATAAGATTCAGGATCACCCAAGCCGTAAATGGCAGAAACAGAAGCAACGATAATGGCATCTTTGCGTTCCAGTAGCGCTTTTGTGGCAGACAAACGCATTTGCTCAATATGTGCATTTACCGATGCATCTTTTTCAATAAAGGTGTCCGTCGTCGGAACGTAAGCTTCAGGTTGATAATAATCATAGTAAGAAACAAAATACTCTACAGCATTATTAGGAAAGAATGATTTCATCTCTCCGTAAAGCTGAGCAGCAAGGGTTTTATTCGGCGCCAGCAATATGACTGGTCTTTGTGCTTTTGCAATCACATTCGCTAACGTGAACGTTTTACCAGAACCTGTCACTCCCAGCAGTGTTTGATGCGCTAGGCCCGCGTCTAACCCCTCAAGCAATTGGTTGATCGCTGCCGGTTGATCTCCTGACGGTTGATAACCAGAAACCAGTTCATAGACTTTACTCATACCCTTCCTCAACTCTGCTGCTTCTCGGCTGTATATATATACACCTTAGCCAATGAAATCTACGCCTATCGAAAATTTACCGTCTATTGTTAATAAAATTTCTTGTTTGTCTATATCGAGATAGTCTTATCTCATTCGCTCTGATATAGTATTTCGCCCTAGTTAAAGACCTCCCTTCAATTTTTAGTCTTTAGTTTCCACAGCTTTTCCCCAAAAAACACTTTAAAGTTCCTTCATCCCCAAAAGCTTAATTTTTATTCATTTTAAATACATCTTACTTAATTTGAACAAATCACTGTTTTATTTGCGTATTTGGTGCATAAATCTACGTAAAAACCCAGACAATACAAAACCTGTTGCATTTAATAAAAGTTTACTCAGATCTCATCAACACACTTATCCACAAATTTAGTGGATAAGTAACTACAGCTCTTTACTGGTAAGCAATACAAAAAAGTAAAGTATTCTAGATAATATTTTTTGCTAAAAATGTATTTTTTTACGGTTGACATGTAGCCCGCCGCGCGCCGTGATAAATGAAACCGCATAAAATGGGAATGTTGACAATTTTCACTTTATACGGTTTTTTTGTTAACTGGTTAAACGGGGTTTAAACGGCAGTTTCACTCTCTGGTTTAAATTTAGAGTTATAATCCTGCTCGCTGCGTTATATAGGAGGAAACGGATTCACCTCGATTATTGTTTTTTCTCACATCTAAAGCTTTTGATACTTGGTCTTTCATAGCAGCTAATTGAATTTAGCAGCTAGCTTTACCAATTCAACTTCCCGCATTTCATTGAGCCTCATTGTGTTGCCTTTGATTCTCGCTTTAAAAACGGTAATTGATTGTCTAAGTTGTACATGTCATCTCGGTTTGGCACTCACGCTCTGTTCAAGTTGGGAGTGCTGACAGCCTGAACGGCACGCTTTATAAAGCTTGATGCGTTCCCTGTTCGCAGAGGAAAATGGCTTCTGTTGATTCTCGGCACACTCATTGACTAATGATTTATCGATTAAATGATTGACAGTAAAAGGTTTTGGTCATGTACAATCCTTCCGCCCACTAAGTCATAACCTAGAATTTTCGATAGCTTTTCCATTATCTTTATTTAGATACTTCAAGTCTTTGAACTCCCTACCATGCTCAGGTGCGTGATGCTTTAATGCACTTTTGTACAGTCCTAGGAGAGTAGCTGTGCTCTAAAGCCCAACTACGACAGCTGTACACGCTGCCTTTATGTCTCTTTCAGTGACTATATCCATGCTTTCAGTTACACTCTTTTCTCTGTTCGCAGTGCGAACCGTTAATATTCCCACGGTACGCAGCAGGTCCCGTAGTACGCACAATAGTGCGCACCTTAGCTATTTACAACACCATAGAACGCATCCTTTTCACAATACGCGTTCTTTAGCACGCACTGTTTTTATCTATCTAATAAATAAAGAGTTTTCAAAAATAGGATCTTACTGTGTCAAAAAGGATCGAAGATCCGATTCTGAAGATAAAAATCGGATCGGTATCAGCGCGAATAGAATCTCTCATGAACGGAGATAGCATCAGGAAGTTTGCCAGTAAAACGGATGTGTCCGAGGGGGCGCTACGTAAAATCTTGAAAGGCTCTGTACCTAACATTGAAACGGCAGCGAAAATCGCTATTAACTGCGGTGTAAGCCTTGACTGGCTTATCATGGGCACGGAAAACCCTCAGGAAGAGCTGCACAGGCAGGAAGAGCAGTCAAGCACATCGGTGAAGACAACGCTAGGTGAGTATAAGGTACGACGCTTCCCAGACTTTAACGAAGAATTTTGCTTGGTGCCTGGTTACCACATTCAAGTGTCCGCAGGCAGTGGCTGCAACGCCTTCGATGAAGAACCCAAGCGCTGGCTTGCGTTCCGCAGGAAGTATCTTAAGTTCAAAGGGCTAACTCCAGAACGCTGCGCTGTTGTATTCGTGAAAGGAGACTCGATGGCTGACACTATCACTGATAATGACTCACTGCTGATTGATACTGGCTCAAGAACGCCTATCGACGGTCATATCTACGTTGTTCGCCTTGGCGACGAACTATATGCAAAACGAGTTCAGAAGAGTTTCGATGGCTCGCTAGTTCTGATTAGCGACAACAAAGACTATGGGCCGATTACTGTTCCAAAAGCACAGCTCAATGAGCTATGCATTGTTGGTAAAGTGGTTCAACGAGCAACGGATCTTTAAATAGGATTTAAACAGAGAAACGGATGCTTACGCTCAAAACAGCCGTTTTCTTATTCCATGTGGGTCAACGCAAAGTATTCTATCTTTTTTCTCATTTCTAGTGGATTTCAGGATTCCTCAGTGATAACATCCTGAACCGTTGAAAGACAAGGCATTGCCGACGAATTCCGGCCAAATCCTATCTATTCCTTAGTTATCATTCTAAGTGATGGGTTACACCTCGGTAAGATTCTTCCCGCTTTCATACAAAGCAGTTCCTCCTTAGCTCAGTTGGTAGAGCGACGGACTGTTAATCCGCAGGTCGCTGGTTCGAGCCCAGCAGGAGGAGCCAAATTTAAGAAAAAAGCTCAGTTTAAGAACTGGGCTTTTTCATTTTAAACTTGGCATTGCTAACTTGAACCTAATGCAGAGTGCCTGGTTTCTATCTAATAGTCTCGCTGAGCATGGGGTTTCTAAGCTTAAAAAACCCCCTATCAAAGCATAAAACAACGCCTTTTCTTCGTAGAAACCATTCACTCGACTTTTTAATTTCTCATTCATTCATCCAGCATTCCTCTCATAGACGACTATTTTCCCATCGTGTACATAAAACCACATCGTTCACCGGTTGTTATTGGTGTCGCAAAACACGATAATATTGAGATCGGATTTTCAGAACGTAATAACTATGACCGAATATGTTTTGTTGTTAGTCGGCACTGTGCTGGTGAACAACTTTGTACTAGTGAAGTTTTTAGGCTTATGTCCTTTTATGGGCGTGTCCAAAAAACTCGAAACAGCAATAGGTATGGGCTTTGCGACAACTTTTGTCCTCACGCTTGCATCAGTGTGCGCGTATCTAGTGGAAAGCTACATACTTCGCCCACTCGGTATTGAATACCTTCGAACCATGAGTTTTATTTTGGTGATAGCCGTTGTGGTGCAGTTCACCGAAATGGTTGTGCACAAAACAAGCCCAACACTTTATCGCTTACTCGGAATTTTCTTACCGCTGATCACAACAAACTGCGCGGTATTAGGTGTCGCGCTTCTCAACATCAATGAAAACCACAACTTTATTGAATCAATTATCTACGGCTTCGGGGCCGCTGTCGGCTTCTCACTGGTATTAATACTGTTTGCATCTATGCGTGAGCGCATTGCTGCCGCAGATGTTCCAATACCTTTTAAAGGGGCATCGATTGCAATGATTACCGCGGGTTTAATGTCATTAGCCTTTATGGGCTTTACAGGTTTGGTGAAGTAAGCGATGAGTACGATTCTAATGGCGATCATCGCGCTAGCGGTTCTTGCCGCGATTTTTGGCGCAATACTTGGTTTTGCTTCCATTCGCTTCAAAGTTGAGGCGGACCCGATTGTAGATCAAATCGATGCGATCTTACCCCAGACCCAATGTGGTCAATGTGGCTACCCTGGTTGCCGACCTTATGCAGAGGCAATTGCGAATGGTGATCACATCAACAAATGCCCTCCCGGCGGTCAAGCGACGATCGAAAAGCTAGCCGACCTAATGGGCGTTGAACCAGAAGAATCAGCGCACGATCTCGACAGCAAAATCCCAACCGTTGCATTTATCCACGAAGATATGTGTATCGGTTGTACTAAATGCATTCAGGCTTGTCCTGTTGATGCCATTGTTGGCGGTACAAAAGCTGTACACACCGTAATTAAAGATGAATGTACGGGTTGTGACTTGTGTGTGGCACCGTGTCCGACCGATTGTATTGAAATGATTCCTGTGGCCACCACCACAGAAAGCTGGAAATGGCAACTTAACTCCATTCCAGTGCTTAACATTACGGATGCTGCCGATGATGCAGTGAACGTGAAAGATTCAATTAAGTAAGGTTTCGTATGTTGTCTTTGATTGAACAAATTCGTACAGGCTCACTTTGGGATTTCCCAGGTGGTGTGCATCCGGCAGAGAACAAAGCGCAGTCCAATAAAACAGAGCTCGTCCACGCATCCATTCCATCGGAAATCGTATTACCGTTAAAACAGCACATTGGCAAAGCCGGTAACTTATTAGTTTCCGAGGGTGATGACGTTTTAAAAGGCCAACCATTAACGCAATCAGAAACAGGGTTTACCGTTCCTGTTCACGCGCCTACGTCAGGCAAAATTACTGCGATAGAGCCACGAACCGTTGCCCACCCATCAGGGCTCAGTGAGTTATGTGCTGTTATCACGCCCGACGGAAATGACACTTGGGGTGAGAAAACTCCTGTCGCCGATTACACTCAAGAATCGCCTGATTCATTAATTGATATTATTCGTCTTGCGGGTATTTCAGGTATGGGCGGTGCAGGTTTTCCAACAGCGAAAAAGATCCAATCCGGTTTCGCGCGCACCGAAATTCTTATCGTCAATGCAGCCGAGTGCGAACCATACATCACATCTGATGACAAGCTCATGCAAGAACATGCCGACGAGCTGATTCAGGGAATCGAAATTGTCGAGCATATCCTATCGCCTAAATTGACCATCATTGGTATCGAAGATAACAAACCAGAAGCCGTCAAAGCATTAGAAGCAGCCGCTCTGAATAAAGATATTGTTATTCGCGTTATTCCAACCAAATACCCTTCTGGTGGTGAAAAGCAATTGATCAAACTTTTAACCAATAAAGAAGTGCCAAGCGGCGCAATTCCGGCTGATATTGGGATTTTGGTTCAAAATGTGGGTTCTCTTTACTCTATCAAACGCGCAATCATCGATGGCGAACCGATGATAGAGCGAGTCGTTACACTCACCGGCAAAACCTTTAAACAACCACGCAACGTATGGGCGTTATTGGGCACACCGGTACAAGCATTGCTCGACGAGTTTGGCTATAAAGCAGATAAGAAGTTACAGCGCTTGATCATGGGCGGCCCAATGATGGGCTTTACTCTGCCCCACTCTCAAGTACCTATAACCAAGACAGCAAACTGTATCCTGGCTCCGACTTGCAGAGAGATCTCACCGCACCAATATGAGATGGAATGTATTCGTTGTAGTCAATGTGCTGACGCTTGCCCTGCGTCACTGTTGCCTCAACAGCTGCAATGGTATGCGAAAGCAGAAGAGTACGACAAACTCGAAGAACTTAATCTTAAAGATTGTATCGAATGTGGTGCTTGTGCATTTGTGTGCCCAAGTGAAATTCCACTCGTACAGTACTACCGTCAAGCAAAAGCGGAAATTCGAACCAGAGCACAAGAAGCGGAAGCGGCCGAACGCGCGAAGCTGCGCTTTGAAGAGAAGAAAGCGCGTATGGAGCGCGAAAAAGCAGAGCGTGAAAATCGCTTTAAGAAAGCGGCTGATCAGCGTCGTAAAGATATGAAGTCTTCCGGTGGTGATGATGCTATCGCTGCCGCTATCGCGCGTGTCAAAGCAAAAGACACAAAAATACAAGAAAAAACAGAGTCAACGGTTAAACCAGCGGTCGCCGCTGCTATCGCAAAGGCGAAGGCAAAACAAGCTGCCGCAGCTGATGCTAACTCAAGCGAGCCTGATAACTCAGAAATGGCAAAGCTGCGTGAAGAACGCAAACGTCTGGCGCGCGAACGCAAAGCGCAGAGAGAGCAAGACGACCCCTCTGTAAATAATGCTGATGACAAGAAGTCGGCCGTTGCAGCTGCCATTGCTCGGGCTAAAGCACGTAAAGCAAAACAAGAAGACTCGACCGAAACGGTAGAAGCTGAGACGCCTACTGAGCCAACAGACGATCCGAAAAAAGCGGCGGTTGCTGCCGCCATTGCTCGGGCTAAAGCACGTAAAGCAAAGCAAGAATCCGAACCCAAACCTGCTGAAGATGAAGCGCCTGCTGAACAAACTGAAGATCCGAAGAAAGCCGCCGTTGCCGCTGCTATTGCACGCGCTAAGGCTCGTAAAGCGAAACAAGCAGACCCAACCGAAACGGTAGAAGCTGAAACGCCTGCTGAACAAACAGACGATCCGAAAAAAGCGGCGGTTGCTGCCGCCATTGCACGCGCTAAGGCTCGTAAAGCGAAACAAGCAGACTCAACTGAAACCGAAGAAGCTGAAGCGCCTGCTGAGCAAGCTGAAGATCCGAAAAAAGCCGCGGTTGCTGCCGCTATTGCACGGGCTAAAGCACGTAAAGCACAGCAAGAATCCGACCCCAAACCTGCTGAAGATGAAGCGCCTGCTGAGCAAGCAGACGATCCGAAAAAAGCAGCGGTTGCTGCCGCCATTGCACGAGCTAAAGCTCGCAAAGCTCAGCAAGACGCAAATAAAAACAATACCGAGGAGAACGAGTAGTGTCGTTTTTTATTGCCAGTTCACCGCATACCCACAGCCGTCGTAGTACGCCTGATTTAATGAAATGGGTGGCACTTTGTGCACTCCCAGGTTTAGCGGCTCAGACCTACTTCTTTGGGTGGGGCACACTCATTCAGCTCATTTTTGCCATCGCTGTCGCTGTATCACTAGAAGCGTTAGTGATGCTCTGTCGTAAGCGTTCACCGATGCGAGCACTGCGTGATAACAGCGCGATTGTTACCGCTTGGTTATTAGCCGTCGCAATTCCGCCGTGGTCTCCTTGGTGGATCATGGTGATCGGTTTAATCTTTGCTATCGTCATCGCGAAGCACCTCTATGGTGGCCTTGGTCAAAATCTATTTAATCCGGCCATGGTCGCTTACGTCGTTTTACTGATCTCCTTTCCTGTACAAATGACAAGTTGGAGTGCACCGACCTTACTCATCCCTGATCACGTAAACTTTGCAGACACGCTATCGCTGATTTTTACCGGTTATGATTATGATGGCTTATCGTTACAACAAGTGCGCTCAAGTGTTGATGGCGTAACAATGGCGACACCACTTGATGCATTTAAGACGGGAATCCTTACCGGAGCAACGCCAAACGAAGTGTTTTCACAACCTATATTCGGTGGCCTAGCTGGCATTGGTTGGCAATGGGTTAACCTTGCTTACTTCATTGGTGGCATGGTGATGATCAAAAAACGCATCATTCAATGGTATATTCCAGCTGGTTTCCTTGCGAGCTTGACACTATTTAGTCTAGTTTTCAGCTTACTGACTCCGGGGGAAACAGGGTCACCAATCTTCCATTGGTTATCTGGTGCTACGATGCTTGGCGCGTTCTTTATCGCCACAGACCCGGTATCAGCTTCTACCACCGTTAAAGGCCGTTTGATTTTTGGTGCGCTTATTGGCGCTTTAGTCTTCATCATTCGCAGTTGGGGCGGCTTCCCAGATGGCGTCGCATTCGCAGTACTGCTCGCCAACATGTGTGTTCCGCTGATCGATTACTACACCAAACCTAGAACTTACGGTCACTGAGGTAAACATGTTAACCGCAATTAGAAAAAATGGTCTGACGCTCGCGATCTTTGCCTGTGCAACAACCGGACTGGTAGCATTCACTCAGTACCTAACCAAAGATCAAATTAAGGAACAAGAACAACAACAGTTACTCTCTGTTTTGAATCAAGTCATACCAGAGACCATGCATGACAACGCGCTAACGCAGGCATGTACTATGGTCACATCACCAGAGCTTGGTACGCTGCGTGCGATGCCGGCCTACCTCGCGTCCAAAAATGGTGTGCCGACCGCCATCGCGGTAGAATCGATTGCGCCGGATGGCTACAATGGTGACATCAAAGTTATTACTGGTATTGATAATCAAGGCAACATTCTGGGTTCTCGTGTTTTAAGTCATCAAGAAACCCCAGGTCTGGGCGATAAAATTGATCTCCGTGTCACTGATTGGATTTTGAGCTTTACTGGCAAACAAGTCACGGAAAGTAACTGGGACTCTTGGAAGGTACGTAAAGATGGTGGCGACTTTGATCAATTTACTGGTGCAACGATCACCCCAAGAGCGGTCGTAAAAGTGGTGCGAAACACCGTAAACTACGTAAATCGATCTCGTGAAGAAATTCTTAGTCAGCCTTTGGACTGTGAAGGAGAACAGTAATGAGTGACAACAAGCTGCTAATGAAAAACGGCATGTGGAACAATAACCCCGCTTTAGTACAACTATTGGGGTTGTGTCCACTGCTGGCAGTTTCATCCACTATAACAAATGCGCTGGGTCTTGGTATCGCAACACTGCTGGTATTGGTAGGATCAAATGTAACGGTTTCTCTGATTCGTAACTACGTGCCTAAAGAAATCCGTATCCCTATATTCGTGATGATCATTGCATCCCTCGTGACGTGTGTTCAATTACTCATGAATGCCTACGCGTATGGATTATACCTATCGCTTGGCATCTTTATTCCCTTAATCGTTACCAACTGCATCATTATTGGCCGTGCGGAAGCGTATGCATCGAAAAATGATGTCGTCCCTGCAACATTGGATGGCCTATGGATGGGCCTCGGTATGGCTAGCGTTTTGGTTGTGTTAGGTGCCATGCGTGAACTAATAGGTAATGGCACGTTATTCGACGGTGCAGACCTGCTTTTGGGTGACTGGGCTTCTGCATTGCGTATCCAAGTCTTCCAGTTTGATAATAGCTTCCTGTTGGCGTTACTACCTCCGGGCGCGTTTATCGGTGTCGGTCTGTTGATTGCGCTCAAAAATATTATCGATAACGTCATTCAGGCGCGCCAACCAAAAGAAGAAAAACCCACCATTGAACGCGCTCGTGTGACTAACACATAATAGAAGAAGAATAAAATCAAAGCTCGACTGCTAGCCGAGCCTTTTTCATACACCGCGCAGACGGGATTGGAAGTCAGCAATGAATAAAATAAAAAGAATTGAAATTCTTGAACGATTACGAGAAAACAACCCAAATCCTCAAACGGAACTGAACTGGAGTTCTCCTTTTGAACTACTTATCGCGGTACTGCTCTCAGCACAAGCCACTGACGTAAGTGTGAACAAAGCGACGGACAGGCTGTTTCCTGTGGCGAATACTCCGCAAAGTATTCTCAACTTAGGTGTCGATGGTTTAAAGGAGTACATCAAGACCATTGGCTTGTTTAATTCTAAAGCAGAAAACACCATCAAAACTTGTAAGATCTTGTTGGAAAAACACAATGGTGAAGTTCCTGAAGATCGCGCCGCGCTGGAAGCGCTACCAGGCGTTGGTCGTAAAACAGCAAACGTCGTGCTCAACACCGCATTTGGCTGGCCAACCATCGCCGTCGATACGCACATTTACCGCGTATCCAATCGTACTAAGTTTGCTATGGGAAAAACCGTCGACGACGTGGAAGAAAAATTATTAAAAGTCGTGCCAAAAGAGTTTAAGCTCGATGTGCACCACTGGCTCATTCTTCATGGCCGTTACACCTGTTTGGCGAGAAAGCCACGCTGCGGTAGCTGCATTGTTGAAGATTTGTGTGAGTATAAAGAGAAAGTATATCCAGACAACTAATGTTATCTAAAAATGAAAGCTAGGAGCAAAAAATGTCAAACGGTCGAATTCTCCACACTATGCTTCGCGTAGGTGATCTAGACAAATCCATCCAGTTTTACACTGAAGTGATGGGCATGCAGCTACTTCGTACCAACGAGAACAAAGAGTACGAATACACGCTTGCGTTTGTTGGTTACGGTGACGAATCTCAAGGTGCAGTGATTGAGCTGACTTATAACTGGGGTACAACTGAATATGAACTAGGTACTGCTTTCGGTCACATTGCCATTGGTGTTGATGACATCTACACAACGTGTGATGCCATCAAAACAGCGGGTGGTAATGTAACGCGTGAACCTGGTCCAGTGAAAGGTGGCAGCACACACATTGCATTCGTAAAAGACCCTGATGGTTACATGATTGAGCTTATCCAAAACAAACAAGCATCAGCAGGTCTGGAAGGCTAAGACTCACTATTTCAACTCAAGTTAAACATCGATTACAGGCAGGTCTGCGATCTGCCTGTCCTTTTATAAACAAAAGCCTTTGCTTGATAATAATTATCGTTTAGATTTGTTCATACCTTCGATATGCGAGATGACGATAATGATCAGTGAATGGGAAACACATACACTTCTAGCCGATACGGCACTTCAACTAGATGACCCTGTTCGCAGCATTCTTCATTACCAGCAAGCCTTAAATCTAAGTGAAGATATCAGCGAATGCGTGGAAATTGATGCAGACGAGCGGTTATTGATTTCAGTCATTTCTTGTCATAACTTAGCTCAGTTCTGGCGTTGGGCCGGAGACACTGACTATGAACTCAAATACCTTCAGCTGGCTTCTGAGAAAGTCTTAACGCTCATCCCACAATGCCCAAATAAAGAATGTGCAAGCTTTATCGACTCAATAGGATGTTGTACTAAGGCACTGATAGACTTCATGAAACGCCATCCTAACCCGACTATTGCTAAACAGGTTGAAAAAATCGATACCGCAACCAATTGCGAAGTGATTGCCAAATTCCGCTTAAACTAACATTCAAGTTAAACAGTAGAAAACACCGTTAAGAAACTTGGCAAAGTACAAATAGAATATTATTAACAATGTCAGTAAATAAAAACGCCGGAGCTTCTAAAGCTTCGGCGTTTTATATGCATCACACTTGGGTTCGCCCTAGCGATATCACGACTCGGCGGTTTTTGTCTTTTCCTATTGGCGAACCGTTGTCCGCTATAGGTCGACGTTTGCCGTAACCTTGCACCTGAATTCTATCTTCCGGCAGACCGAGAGACTCAAAGTAATCACGGAGTGATTCTGCGCGTCTCTCAGATAAACTTTGACTCGCACTTTTACCATCTGTTGAATCGGTGTAAGTCGCCACCAGCACGAGATCGATATCTTGATTGTATCGGATATAATCTGCAATTTGTGACAAACGCTTTTTGGATGCTTTGGTTAACTGATCACCTTGTCTTTCGTAATGCAAAATCGTAAAGGCAATATCTTCAAAGCTGTATTTCAATAAGTTGGAAATACAGTCACTGAACGCGTTGTACTTACTTTGAAACAACACGGATGACAACGCGACTTCGATTCTCTGATCTCGACTCTGCCAGTCTTGGTAACTAAAGGTCGGATAGCGTCCTTTTTCCAACTCAGACAAAATGCCCCATGCAGTTTGTCCACCCACATAGCCATCAAACTGTTTAAAAAACTTTAGGTTCGTAATTCGGTCGGCATGTTCACCAGGTCGCCAAGGGGGCGGCATAGAAATAAGGCTGACGTTACGCGTTTCTCCCATCGGGCGACGCATTTTTAACTCAAAATCTAAGTTGATCTTTTTGCTCGCACGTGATGAAAACACCGCATCTCCAAAACTAGGAATGGGGTGAACAAGTTGGCATTCTAACGGCGTGTTGACCACCATTTCCCATTGAGATTGCTGTGGAGTCGCAACGTAACGTTTGCCCATCACAGCGAAACTGTTGGCGCTAAACAACGAAAGTACAACGCCACTGGTTATCAGCCATTTCTTCATCTAAGTACTATCTCTTAAGCGGCAGCCTGCTGCCGTTACTTTGCATCAATTAAACTACATCAAACAGCATGCAAAAACCCCGCCATGAAGTAGCGAAATGTTAACGTGATACAAAATCCTGAATGTTGACTCTTTATGTAATGAGTCATCCACATTCATTAATTAGATGAAAATAGAATTCCGCTTTTCTCCTAAATTGCGGTTTTTCTCATCGGTAGAATCTGCAATAATGCAGCACTCGTCACACAAAAATAAGCCGACATGACAATAGAAAATGAAGCTCTGACCCTGAAAAAACGTTTTCGCGGTTATTTCCCAGTGGTCGTCGACGTTGAGACCGCTGGTTTCAATGCTCAAACTGATGCACTTTTAGAAATCTGTGCCGTCACCCTTCGCATGGATGAAGATGGTATTTTGCATCCTGCCTCTACGATTCATTTTCATGTCGAACCATTTGAGGGTGCGAACCTAGAAAAAGAGGCGCTAGAGTTTAACGGTATACGTGACCCATTTAGCCCTCTGCGTGGCGCAATATCTGAACAAGAAGCGTTAAAAGAAATCTACAAACTGATTCGTAAAGAACAAAAAACCGCAGATTGTTCGCGCGCAATCATGGTTGCGCACAATGCAGCATTCGATTTAAGTTTTGTGAATGCCGCCAATGAGCGCTGCAAGCTCAAAAGAGTCCCTTTTCATCCATTTGCTACTTTTGACACGGCGACATTGAGTGGCCTTGCTTATGGTCAGACTGTTCTCGCTAAAGCATGCAAAACGGCAGGGATGGAATTCGATAGCCGTGAAGCACATTCGGCTCTTTACGACACAGAAAAAACTGCAGAGCTATTCTGTGGCATCGTCAACAAATGGAAGGCCCTCGGCGGTTGGCCGCTTGTCGACGAAGAATAATAAATAAACACAACATATTAGGAAAAGTATGAACCCTGTCGTTATATCTGTATGCGTCATGCTCGTGTTAGCATTGATGCGCGTAAACGTGGTGGTCGCCCTCACGTTTAGTGCCATTGTTGGTGGTTTTGTATCCGGCATGAGCCTTGGGGATACCGTGGCGGCCTTTGAAAGTGGCCTTGGTGGCGGTGCAACCATTGCACTTAGCTACGCCATGCTTGGTACGTTTGCGGTTGCCATTTCTAAATCGGGCATCACTGACCTGTTGGCAAAAAGTGTTATCAAACGCTTGAATGGCAAAGAAAACACAGCCTCGACGACTGGTCTGAAGTACGCTGTATTAGTTGCTTTAGTTCTGGTCACTATGTCTTCGCAGAATGTGATCCCTGTCCATATCGCTTTTATTCCAATTTTGATCCCCCCCCTTTTAGGCGTATTCGCGAAGCTTAAACTAGACCGTCGTTTGGTTGCTTGTGTTCTGACTTTCGGCCTCATTACTCCGTACATGCTCCTACCTATAGGTTTTGGGGGGATTTTCTTAAACAACATCCTACTCAAAAACCTACGTGATAATGGTTTAGAGAATATTGTTGCTGGTCAAGTGCCAACTGCCATGCTATTGCCAGGTGCCGGTATGTTGTTTGGTCTTTTATTTGCGGCTTTTGTTAGCTACCGTAAACCCCGCATTTATGAGGAAACGGAGTTAACCGTCATCCACGAAACTGAACACACTATCAACAAGCAGCACATCCTAGTGGCGGCTTTAGGTATTGTAGCGGCTTTAAGCGTTCAGCTTTACACAGGCTCTATGATCATTGGGGCGCTAGCGGGCTTTATGGTGTTTACTTTTGGTGGCGTGATTGCGTGGAAAGAGACGCACGACGTGTTCACTAAAGGTGTCCACATGATGGCGATGATTGGCTTTATTATGATCGCAGCTGCGGGTTTTGCTGCCGTAATGAAACAGACTGGTGGTGTAGAGACGCTGGTTCAATCGCTCTCAACCAGCATCGGTGACAACAAGCCACTGGCGGCTCTGTTGATGCTAATTGTTGGGCTACTAGTGACAATGGGGATCGGTTCTTCTTTCTCTACCATCCCTATTCTTGCAACTATCTATGTGCCACTCGCACTTGCATTTGGTTTCTCACCAATGGCGACGATCGCGCTAATTGGTACAGCCGCGGCATTGGGTGATGCTGGTTCACCTGCCTCTGACTCAACATTAGGTCCGACTTCAGGCCTAAACGCAGATGGGCAGCACGAGCACATCTGGGAAACGGTAGTACCGACTTTTATCCACTACAACATCCCACTAATCATCTTTGGTTGGATCGCGGCAATGGTGCTTTAGTTACCGTCAGACCTTCATAACTAAAAAACCGCTCTGTTGAGCGGTTTTTTAGTTATCCGGACGTTTGCTACCTTACCTCATTACATGAAGTAACTGCTATCCTCGCTCACAAGTAAAAAGTTATTGCGCTGGCATATTGTCAATAATACGCTCACGAATTGACTTGAGCGTCGATTCTGTTGACAAGTAATCCACCTCGATGGGGAAATACGCGTCGTTAATTTGAAGAACCAAGCTAGGGTAAGAATCCACACCTAAGCTCTTTGCAAGACTCAATTGATCTTCGAACACACCTTCTAAGAAAGAGCCGTCCATGTCATTCTTGAACTGCTGAACATTCAAACCAATTTCTTTAGCTAGCTGCAAGTGAGTCGCTTCTTCATGAGGTGGCATGGCACGTAAGTAATACGCATGCTGGAGCGCTTCTAGCATCTGCTCATAAGAGTCTTGAAATCCCGCTGCGATCACCGCACGACAAGATTGGTAAGTGCTTCTTACTGGCGTGCAAAGCTTCCAGAAATCGTAGTTAAACTTAGTACCTAATTGACTCTCAATCTTTTTCCAAACCCTTTCAAGCTTTTGTTGCATCTCTGGTGGCATTGGTAAGTTGGTATCTGGTGCAAGCCCACCCACTACATACTCGAACTGAATCACGCCGGGCAGTTGCTGTTTCAATTTATCGAGTGTTGGTTTGTAACCCCAACACCAGCTGCACATTGGGTCATGTACGTAATAAAGCTTTATATCCACTTAAAATTTCAAACCTTTAAATTCAATTACTTATCACAAAAAACTTTAAATAGTGGCGATGAAATGGCGACGTATTTTATTTTTTGTTTGCTTTGCTGTTCCCTAAAAGTCTAGGTTTAATCTGGTAAAGGGTCAGGTCTTACTCACTCAATCTCCACAAAACTGAGATTTTCTCCACCTGCTGTTTACCCTATACCAACCTTTGAGCTCAATTATACTGTCTATAAAATTGAAAAACTGCTTTATATTAAAAATTCGTTCCTAAGCCAGTCATTGCAAGGCTTCACATACCATAGGAGAGATCATTAAAAATACGGACAAGATCTCCCAAATCGTGACAAAAAACAAGGAAAGCATTTAATTTCAATAAGTTAAAGTTAAGGATGGGATCTTTAATGATCGTTTATTTTTCAATTCTCTGCAAAAAACTGCAATGATTGAAATTCTACATAACGCAATTTAAGCCCTTTTCAGCGGCTTTTTGCATCACTCAAAATCCTTACAGCAAAAGGCTTTATCGCGTGTCCTACGCCTTTCCTAACCCCGTAGATTTTCACCAAATCAAAATTGCAAAAAAACTGTTCGAAAAACTGCGCAGGCGGGTGAGGAGAGTGCGAATTTTGTCACTCGATCTTTATGTTACGTGGCTCTGTGGTCGCTGCTTGTTCTTTAGTTGCGTCATTGATGTTTCACTTTGATTTAATACAGAAAAAAACGCAGCCATTTGGCTGCGTTGATGGTGAGAAAACGATATGCAGGTATTAATAAAGGACTTTAACCTGGCTTTGATCTGTAGCCGGTCACATAAATCCAGACCACCACTATTAACGAGAATACAGTGACGTTTGAAAATACGATGAAATAAAAAGTATTGAATATATTAGTATTTGCCAACATATCATCGGGCAAGCTGAAGTAGTAACCGATACTTCCTAGAACAACGATCAAGCCAGCTCCCAAAAAAGATTCAAAAAGTCTTAGCAACCATAAGTGCGAGTATTTCTGCAATTTCCTAAAATTATCCCAGCCCCAATTTCCCCAAAAAACACCAACTACCAAGTTTGCGGTTTCCAAGGTCGTAAGCCAGAAAAAATCAACACTTCCAAACTCTTTAATTCTAAAGTGACTTAACCACAGCATAAAAAAACCCATGATTAAATGCACAATAATGTATATGTAAGGTGGCATATCTTTGATATTTAACATAGTTCCGAAACAAAGAAGCATAACGCTTCGTCTACAGCCGATCGCCGTGTTCAATTCTTATATACTGCCGCCTTTTATTTATCACTTCAATTTATAATCAGCATGTTAGTGACAATATTGAGAGATAAAACGCCTTGGTAAATATCACTTCTAGGTGAGTTAAATTCGAATAATTTATAAACGACTATCGATAACACTACTATATGTACGCGTGATTATTGTATCGGCCAACTTCCGGCAGAACTGCCGCTTTCGATAGTAGCTTTAGCGTTGGCTTTTATCTCATCAACGACAGCATTGGCGATAGCGGTGGCAAGTTCATCTGATTTGGCGTGAGCTCCAGATGTTACAAACCCTTGTGATTGTAGCTCTGACAAGATTCTATTTTTTAATGAAGATTTACTAAGTGCCATTATTTTCCTGCCTTGACGGTGCTAGATAAATCAGAATGCGGCAAACCAGTGAATGCACAGATGCAATCGCCCTGCACGACGCCTTTGCCGCCGTTCATGGTTATTAGGTCCGCGGTGAAGCGCATATTCTTAGCACTAGCCTGCCAGTCTTTCTCTATGGTTTCTAATCGTTGGCCCATCACCTTGAGTTTTTCGTCTTGAGCAATAACAGTGTTTCTCAGCCGACCGATCACCGTGACCAAATCACCGGCGGTCGCCGTTTGTATGTTACCTAAACTACCTAGCACAATATCATCACCGGCAATTAGGTTAATCGCGCCGAGTGCTTCAATAAGCTTTTTGCCGACCACCTCTTCAATGCTGTGCTCATCAACCATAATATGGTGTTGACCAAATTCACCACGATAGCGTTCTGCTTGGTCTAGCTTTTCGAACGCTCTTTGCTTTTGTGTTTGGTCGGTTTGCTGGGTGGTATTTCCTGCTGCATCAATGCGGTTGCTTACCTCTTCACGTTGCTGTTGCAGTTGTTCCCCTGGCTCTATCGAAGGCAGTGAATATTCACGACCATACACACCGCGAATAATTGGCTTATCATTTCGGCCATAAGCAAAAGCAATCTCAACCAACGTCCCTTCTAATGGATAAGCAACCAATCCAGATTCATGCCCGCTCATGTGAACAGGTAATGGAATTGAACGATAAACCGGTACATTACTGTCTGGCTGTAAATCCTCATCGAGGATTTGAACGTCTACCGACAACCTTGGACGAAAAGGGTCCGCCAGTTGTCCTGCGGTAGCGGTATCTCTCAGCGCTTCCACCCGCCCAAATTTTGGCAAATGGAAACCTGCCGCCAACTCAGGAAAATGCTGTAGTGTTTCACGCTTTTTAGGTGGCACCTCTGATTGTTCCGTTTTCCAATAAGCGGTCATTTCGTCTTGAATCAAATCAATGCGATTGACGCGCTTATCGTTCATCACTCTGCCCGGCCTAAGCATTGGAAACGGCACAAAGGTGACACTGTTACCACTTTGGCGACTAGTAAACTCTTCAGGCAATGGCATCGGTTTGTTGTTGAAATGACTATCTTGATATGAACCGAAGTAAACCACCTGATCAGTATGTTGGAACCAAACACTATCAGGAATAGAAAACGCCTTGGCGACTTGCTCTAAACATTGATAGCCCGTTCCTTGGCAAACAAAGTTTGGAATCGTGGTTTTGATGTATTCGGAATCAGGTAGATTGAACTCAAGCCCTGTTAAATCTGAAAGAACGCCGATCACCTGCTCTGCGGTTGGGTGCTCTAGGCTAACCGCCCAACGTTTGGACAAAATGCCAGCCAGTTCTTTAACCGTAATCTTATGATAGCCATTTGCTGCAGGTTGAACCTTGTCGATATAGCCCTCAAACCACGAGGCGGTTTTGTTCTCATACCCAATATCAAAACGTACAGACTCAAACTGCTCTGGTTGCTCTTTAGCTTCAATTTCGAAGATAGCGACACCACCCAGTGATAGCTTTAGGCTCACCATGTTACTGACCAGTTTTACTTCTTCGCCACTGATGAACAAGCGTTTCTCTAACTTCATTTCGTCGCTTCCTCTGCCGTGGTCAATGCCTGTTTAAGTCGAGTATTTTCTCGTTGCTCAGGCTTACTTTGCTGTTTGGCTCTTTGCTCTCGCTGCTCTGCTACGCTGTTGTGCTCTCGCAACTCAAAAGAAACATTCCAAGCTTGCAGCGTTTCATGTTCACGTGCATTTATCCGACCTGTGAATTTCACATTACGAATTTTCAGTGCTCGCGCAATGTCATTACCAATTCGATAGACTCGCCTTGTATTGGTTTCGTCTTTGTCCGAAGCAAGCGAATACAACTGGGTGAGCGTTTCTACACGTGTGAAAGGAACACGGCCACTAAAGGTCAGTTTCTTACCTTTATCGCCTTGCTCTGCCATATCGGTACCCGATGATTGACCGCTCATGTCTTGGTCTTTTAACTCCATCGACATTTCAACTTTCATCGAGTCTAAGTTAACCGCCACACCATCGAGAGCTAACATAGCAACTCCTCAAAAAAGGTCATGGGTTCATGGCTAATCAATAGACTCGCCACGGTGAATTGATGATTGTTTGGCGCACCTGCTTGGCTAATCTGCGTTGCGATACTTTCAGCATTACCAGTAACAGAGAAAGCGTAAACACTGCCTTTTAGGTTTTTAAGTGCATTTATCTGGGCTTTGACATCACCCAACCTAGTAGCTCTCTTTGCTGCCAGTGCCTGCAACTTCCCGATCACATGGTTTGCGTCATCAGCTAACGATTCGAGCATGGCAATTTGCGCACCCTGCCAATGCAAAGCTTCATGCAATGGATTGACATTAAGTTTTGCCATCGGTTTAAAGCGTGGCTGAACGATTGCAGCAGGTTGGTGAAGCTTATCTTTTTCATTGGTAGTCAGTGACTGAGTCAGTCTGCTTACCTGACACCAATCAGGCAGCGGGAACACAGAAACAAGCTCAACCAATTGGTTAGCGAACTGGGTTAACTGCGACGCGGTCAACATGACGGCAACACAATAAAGATGTCCATTAGGACGATATTGGTCAGCGTGATCACGAAGCTTACTCGACAGTACTTTTATTGCCGCTTGGGGGTTGAGATAACATCCAGAGTCTAATTTGGTACCGACTTGAAACTGATAGGGTGTGGCAGAAAGCACGGTGCCAGTAACGAGCAAGGATTCAAGTTCCGCGCGCAAACCTAGCAAGGCCTCAGCTTCCGTACCTAAAGCATGACGCCCGTAATTGGCGTCACTTTCAAGGCTCATCAACCGGCTAACAGCCTCATTCGTCGTGGTACTGATTTTATCGGTGACCGATTGCGCGCGGCTTTGAATATCCTGCGAACGACTTGGCCAACTTAATGGCGATAATTGCCACATTAAATACTTGCCTCACTGGTCGCCGTAATGTCTATTGGCCTTTTCGGTCTTGTATCGGTTGTTACAACGCCATCTTTGACATAGTCACGTAATGCTCTTCGATAAGTTCGCCAATCTGCCTCGGTCAACGTAGCGCGAGCATCTGAATCTTCATGAAATCGGATTTGCATATCGATGAAATCCATCTCTTGTGCGACCCATAAGTTTTCGGATTCGGCGAACATGGCGGCGGCTTCTTCTGGCGTGATAACAGGTTCCACATAATCTGAAATCTCGCCAAGTTCGCCGTTAATTGCGCGTTGAAAAGCCTCTTCTCCATGCTTTTCAGTATCAGAAGATGACATTGCGAATGGAAGCCAGTCCGTACCTAATTCACCCAAACACTGAACTTCGCACTCAATCACAGTTTTATCAGGTGATGCGTATTTTAAGTTTCTTGCTGCTGTTATTCTCATTACAAAACCCTCTGGAATAGTCCTGTTTGCACGTTAGCCATCGCATATACATACCCACGAAACGCCCATGTACCTGCTACAGATGCTCCTTTGTAATTTCCGTATAAGGAAGACCCGTAACGAGCATGATCTCCGCTATTCGAAGAAACCACGTACAGCGTAGTATGACGGTTTACATAGCCCTGACGGTAGTAAGTTGACCCCACCCAAGCTATAAGATATGCCCCTACAGGAAACTGGGTATTTTTGTTCGCAGTACCTGAGTAAACGGTCCCAGATACCGCATCACCAACATTGACCTTGTTATTCAGTGCGGTTTGTAACCCTGATACGCTAGAAATCGCCTGTGTTCCGGTATGATTAGCACGGTTTTTTAAATGCGCATCCGATTGGTTCTTGGTTGCGCCAACGGCGATACCATTAAGCTTAGATTTATCGCTTGCGGTCATTACGCCAGCTTTGCTTGTGGTGGCGGCGGGTAAAGTCGCATTACTTCCCGTCGAGCTTGTGACGGTTTGCGTGTTGGCGTTGCCCGTAGCCCCTAAGTTAGTGGCGACATTGACCTGCGCCCCTGCTTGAATGCCATTGAGTTTAGATTTATCACCTGCAGTCATTACGCCAGCTTTACTTGTGGTGGCGGCGGGTAAAGTCGCATTACTTCCCGTCGAGCTTGTGACGGTTTGCGTGTTGGCGTTGCCCGTTGCCCCTAAGTTAGTAGCGACATTGACCTGCGCCTCGGCCTCAATACCATCGAGCTTTTTCTTGTCCGCCGCGCTCATCCACCCTGCGACGCTTTGCGTGGCGCTGTTAATGTTCTTATTGATGTAGGATGCAACGGCTTGGAACACGCGCTTAGCACTCCACAAACTGCGTAGCTCACTCTCGCCCGCTTCCGCTTGTTGCTGAGTAATAACCTCCCATACTCGCCAGTCGCTCACTGCGCCCGATGTATCTATGCCAGCCAACCTAGCGATATAATGCTTGTGACCATACTCATCAATGTAATCGTTCAATTCACTTTCTGAGCTGCGAACAGTGGCCGTATTTTCCCAGCGAGATAGCGCACTGCCGTGACGCACAACATCCAAATACAACCCACAAGGTTTGGCACTCACAACCACCTGCGTTTGCGGCAAGGCCACACGCAACCCAGAGACATAAACCACCCCAGAATTCACGGTGTAAGTATTTGGCTCTGCTTGCTTGACCACAGAACAACCAGTGATAAATGCCGTGTTCCCATAGTGATCGCGATTTGCCAAATGTAAGTCATCATCCATTCCCGTTAGCCGAGCATGAAAATCAATTTGCCACGTTGCTGGGTCTATATGGATATTCGCGATGGCGGCAGCACCGCTATACTCTTGTGCCACCGATTTAGTGGCGGTCATGTTAGCTTCCTTCGTTTCAGTGCTTTTATGCACAATTAAACCGCAGGAATTCGCCACATGTTTGTCATGCAAGTAAATAGCATTAAAGGTAAAGCTAGCGGTAGTCGCTAAGAGGATCACAGAGTACACCAACGTGTTACTGTTCAAACGGGCGACTTGGTCCACTGACTGACGATGCACAACATAAGCTTCATCAGGTAAACCTTGAGTACGGGCTATCGGTATCTCTGGGTCTAGATCTGGAATGTAAGCGAACACGAACTCATTCATATTCGGCGCACCGCCTGCCGTGATTTTATCCAGTAGATACCGCTCAAACTCTGAAGGGATAATGGTTTGGGTCATTAAATTTTACTCCTGTAGTTTTGCGCTAAACAGCTGTTGGCTATGGCTAAACTGAGCCGTCCGTAAGTGCAACTCAATGGGATACCACACCTCGAAACGGTAACGGCGGCAGGATCTTCCATATTGTTCAATCAAGGTCTGGGCTAACTTACTGCTTTTGGATATGTCACCATCGGTAAGTTCGATAGTGCATACATCCCAATTCATCGCATCTTCACGTTCTTTAAACGCAACGATACCAATGCCTAACCGTTCAAAAATCCGTTTGAAGCCTGCGACACTACCGGCATCCTTGGCATTTAATGCTGCGAATTTCACTCGCTTACGAAACAGTGACAGCGGCTCACCTTCAAAGCGGGTAATGTCTCTATCCCAAGCCATTAGCTCCAAGGTGTTTTCGCTGCATGTCAGCGCATCCATTTGGCGAAGCGGAAACAACAGCCAACCCCGAACCATTTGAAAAAAGGCAAATACTCCTTTTGATAAAAAGTGCGGCTCTTTGATTTCTTCCGATGTAGTGCTGCCGTCTTGCCACCAAGGGATAACTATTTCTGGTAACTCTGGTGCGTGTTGTTTTGGGTTGTCGCTTTGATATTCAAACATGGCTTGTTACCTCACCGTCAGCGATTTCAAGCGAGGCTGCTCTAGGTCACTGATGATGTCTTCTTGTATCTTTCCGCCTACGGTGAACCTTACCGATTCAACCTCCGCCATATGGGTGTGGATCTCACTGCCAAGCAAGGACAAACTAAAGCGGCTCCGTGGCTTCGCACGCGTCATTTCTGGATACGCCGCCGTTTCACGAAAGGCAGCTCTGATCCGGTCTTCCGCTTCCAGCAGTTCATTTACTGTGGTTTGTGCGTCAAGGTTCGCTGCTAACACCACATCCGCAATCACATCATATTCAATGTCAGGAATGGCTTTGCACGTCAGCACATCGCCATGGCCGTGGTGCCCTTGAGCCATAATGTGTTCATTTAACTGGTCAAGAACGGGCTGTGGCGTTGCCCCTACTTCCATCAAAATCAAAGCTTCAGCACTGCCGGGAATAACATCCCCTGTATTTCTGAAGTAAATGTTATCGCTGCGAATGCCAGCAACGCTGGCAATGATAGAACGATAAACATCATCGATGTGCCATTCACCCGAACTGGTGAACGCGTTCTGTATACGCAAGGCTAACTCTTCATTGCTCTCGGCATTCGCACCAAGTTTGGTTATCCAGTCTGGTTCATTGACCGCACCAACAATGCCTGGGATTTCTTCAGGAATAATATTGAAATAACCAGCAGGTAAATTAAAAGCTGCTCCTGGTTCAAATGCTTCAACCAACACCTTGCCCGTTGGCTGCTCTACCTCAATCACGCTTTCAGTCAATACGCGAACCTTATACACCACACCATTAATAGGTAGGGTTTGGATCACGGCGCCACCATCAACGGTGACCGCATCGGCTGTATTTGCTTTAGTGAGCGTGATGTAACCTTGTGTTCTCTGTGCGTCTTTCGGCTCGATATTATGTTCCCAAGCTTTTAACTCCAACCCCCAACGCTGCGCCGTCGCCACAAACATGTTGGGCATAATATACTGAGCCAATAACGTTCTGATTAACCACACACAAGGGCTTACTACCGCCGCACGAACCCATCGCCAAAACGGCGACATTTCAGAGTCGTTAGAGACCTTACTGCCAGCTCCCACCACTTTTTGTTTTAACTCAACTTCCAGTGCCTCTTCGGTAACCGGTACACCCGATTCACTTAAGATCTCGATAAAGTCAGCGCTTGGTCGTTTATTCATACTTCGTTCTCTTCCAAAGAAAGCGCAAAATCACCATACTCATAAGTGATTGCGGTTAATGTTATTACCCCTACTTCTGGCTCCGCCGCTGTCGCGCTGCCCGGAATGATTCGCACATCGAGTTCCGATAACTGCTCAATCTGTACTAATACATCAGCACGTAAGGCAGGGTTTCGCTCTGCAACTAACTGACGGACCAAACCCGATTCCATAATTGAATGTTTGATGTCTTGCGCAATGCTGTATAAATCACTGCACTCGGTTGGTTGTTGCCCTGCGTCCATCTCCCAACCGCCGTCGTTCACTCTTATATCGATGTATTTTTTGTTTTCTGATAAATGGCTATCCGGCATTGAGCTCATCCCACTCCGCTAGTTGGTCTGGTGTCATTCCACTTGGTGCCGTGATGTAAACGTCACCGTAAGAAGTCATATTGCTACCTTGTGGTTTATGGGTAGTCGTGACGTTTTGAACCATGCTAGGCGGTAGCGTAGGCATCGCTCCCGACTGTTTGTATTCTGCTATGCTGCCACTATTAACCGTTGGCGTTTCTGCTGCGTCGAACGCCATTGGCTGAATGGGTTTAGGGCCGCTTTGCTCTGCTTGAACCGCTGCCCTGATCTCTGGTGTATCAACCTTGCTACCCAGTTCAATATCTACACCGGGGATCATGTTCAGTAGGTCAACAATGCCCTCAATCGCTCCGGCAATAACATCAAACCAAGCTGTATCTTTGAATGCTGCGGTTAAGTCGTCCCACCAATAGATTGCAGCGGCCACACCACCAATAAGCAGTGCAATACCAGCCACTACCCACGTGATTGGGTTCGCCCATAAAGCGGCATTAAATAGCCAAGCGGCGGCGGTGCTTGCAATTGTGGTAATGCGTAGCAGTTTCATTATGCTGTTCAAGCCTGTCATGGTAACGGCCCAACCTGCTGACATCATTTGCCCGATACCCATAGCAAGCGAAAGCGTTGCGACCACCCCGCCAAGGGACAAACCAGCAATAGCCACATAACCCAGAATTTCAGCCAGCCAAGGAAATTCGTCTGTCCAACCCACGACAACCATCAATCCGTCAGCCATTGAACCAACAACCGCATTGATAGACGGAAGAATGGCACCGAATACCGCTGCACGAACAGCAAACCAAACTGACTGTAGGCGCTCCCATTGGTCGGTCATTGCGCGCGCCATTTCTTCGGCTTTTGACATACCTTGAACTTGACCGAGTTGCTCAATGCTTCCTGCAAGTCCGTCGGTGTCCGTCATTAATTGTTTGATTAACGCTGTCGCTTGCTTACTTCCAAAAGCCTTATCTAGCTGTGCTGATTCCGCGACACTAAGTGTGTCACCAAACTGAGCTTTGATTTTTTCTAGGATGTCTATCATTGGCAGCATTTTTCCTTGGCTATCAGTAAAACTGAGCCCCAACTCATCCTGAGCTTTTGCTACCCCTGAAAGGAATGCGCGATATTTTGTGCCCGCTTCACTGCCACTCATGGTGGCTTGCAAGGTACCTAATATCGCCATTTGTTCATTCATGGCAATGCCAGCCGAAGTGGCGTCAGCACCAACACTTGAAAAGGCACTGCTCATCTCTGAACCAGTTGTTTTAAACATTTGCACCGCGCTAGCCGTTTGGCCAGCGACAACCTCGACCCAATCACCTTTTCCCATCTCTGTAGCTTGGGTTTTAAATATCCCGTACATGGTGCCCATGTAACTGGTGATTGTGGATGTATCGGCTTTCGTTGCTGCTGCTAATACACCGGACGCTTTGGTGAATTGAGACAGTTCATCACCATTTAAGCCCGCAATAGCAGACTGAATATCATAAGACGCATTAACAAAATCAGTGGCTGATTTACCGTATTCAGCGGCGAAATCTAAGGAGGTCGCTTGTAACTGTTTTAATGCGTCATCAGTCACTCCAAGCGATTTAACCTCTCCGAGCTTTCTGTCCATTTCAATGGCTGGCATCAACGCATTTTGAATAGCAAAACCAGCAGCAACCAAACCCGCGCCACCTGTCGCCATGTTCTGCATGCCTTGCTTGCCTGCTTCCATGGAAGATTGCACTTGTTTGGTAATGCCTTGCAGTGGTTTAGTCACTTGGTCGACCAAGGCCACATGCATTAATAGCTTTTCCATACTCATTGCGTAATGCTTACCTTAGTTATTGAACAATCGGCTGATTGCGCTCATGACGGCTCGCTCGTTGCGTTCGAACTGGTACTTATCCAGCCAGATAGCACGGCTTAAACTGTGTTCGTCGTCCGGTTCGTTTGGCAGAAAATGACGACGCAGGGCAAAGGCTTGTTCAAGTGGGTTATCTTCAATCCGCTTTGCCCTGTCAGTTATTTTTTTAGTGAGATTTCAATGCCACCTTTAGAGGCATTACTCACGGTTGCATACAACTCGATGGTTAGGCCGGGAACGCTATCAAGCAACTCGATCAGCGCGTCTTTCTGCTCGGGTTTTACCGTGCGAGTCAAATACGTGTATGCAGGAGCCACTTTGTTGTTTGGCATCATGTCATTGGTGTAGTTGTTCGCATCTTGCACCGATGGTGTGAATTCGAACTCATTGCCACCGATAGTCACTTCTACAGGTTTTGATGTGAAAGCAGGTTTAGTCATTTTCATCTCTCTTCGTCTTTGTGTGCTTAGCTTCGTGCTTGGCACGCCATTGCAAATAATCTTCGGCTTGCTGAGCGCATTGACTCAGGGCCGCTTTTAATTGGGGGACATCTTCACTGGCCGTTATTAACGGACTAGTGCCTTTTATTTCTGGTTTATGGCAAGGAACTATCAGCCCCGCAGGTGGTAGCTTCACTACAACTTGAGTCGTCACTAACTCAGTACGGCTGGCGCAACCTGTCAGTAACATCACTAGGCCAAGGCTTTTGATAACACTCATCATCAGCAAGTTGATGTCGAAGCGTTTCAATATCCTCATTGAGCTGTTCCCCTATCATGCTGTGTTGTCGGGCTCGTTCGACCAATATCTGATTCGAGTCGTGGTTCTCTTCGGTCAAGGTTTCAATGGTTACCTGATTCACTTGGTTGGTTGATAAGGCCGTATCTAAACGCGCACTTAGTGCGACTTGTTCAGCTTTACTCGCTTTTAGCATCAACCACATCGATGTCATGACACCCCCTATCACGGCTATAAATAACCACTTAACCCATGGAACATGCTTAAATGGAGAGGCAGCGATCATGTTCTTTTTCCCTGCGGTCAATTAAACCTTTCAGCTTCACTCCACCGCCATAAACCCACCTTGGCAACTCATGACAGGCTTTCGTAAAGTTGCCCTGTTTGATGTAGCGATAAATCTGAGTTTCACTGCCATCACGGTTACGCATGAACCGAGTACAACCCGTGTTGAAACTGAAAGAGGTGAACGCATCAAACTGACCTTGTGACATCCGTTTTTCTGCGTCAGCCTCGGCGCGGCTAATACACTGCTCAGCTTGTTGTAAATTCTTCACCCAGTCAGTTGCGATCTGCTCTAACGACACCACTTGGTCTTTCACGTCATGAGTGTTACCAATGCCATTGGTTGCCAGTCCGGCAGGACAGGTATAAGGGTCTTGTCTACAACCCTCTGCATTACCAATGATTTCCAAACCTATTGGACTGGTTCTTAGCTGGCCGACTTGCTCACCCGCAATCATCACATTGCCAATCGATAGCTCTGAGCTACTTAATGTGACTCCGCCGGTCACCAGACCGATGACTGCAGCGACGGAACAAAGAATGCGTTTAGTCAATTTCATTCAGTGCCACTCCTTTTTCGCTTGCGATACGTTGCATTGCTCGTTTGTGCCAATAATTCAAACCCAATGCTGCTAGGCCGATGACCAGTGATAAAATGAAATACCACTGTTCAAATGTCAGTTTGCTGAAAGTCATACCTGCCAATGACATTAGATAAGCAATTCCACTGGTTATTTTGTCGTACCAGTCTCTCATTCGGTTACTCCCGTTCTGCCTGGCAAGTTGCACAGTAACGACACCCTGCTATAACCAGCCGACGCGCTTCTGGGATTTCATCGCCACACTCGTAGCACTCTTGCGCACTTTCTTGTTGGCGGCTCTGCACTGACCGTTTAAGTTGGTCTGCAATCGCCATTTCGGTGAATTTGGCTTCGTTATTACTGGCATGGTCGATAAAATCCGGCATTCTTTCTCTCTCTGAAAAGGCTTAAATGAGACCGCGTGTGTCGTCTGTACTTAGGTATGAAACACCATTGATGCGAACAAAGTGTGGGCTCGTCACAAAACCTTTCAGCTTGCGCTTGGTTTTATCACTGCTGTTAGGGTCAATGCTTAGCAAGTCTGAAATTTGCAGCTTTACGCCGAACAATTCGACTTTGTCTTCATCGTCCCCAGTATTGGCATAGAACATACAATCGTGAGGTTTGATGCCACGCCAACTGCCTGCTTCACGTGCTTTTTGCTGCAACTTGCGGAAGTTGTTCAAATCCAACTCATATTCCACTTCGCAACCGACCGCGCCATGAGTAAAGCCTGTTGGGATACCTTTCTCTTTATCGACGGCAGATTCATCACTAATGGTTGCTGTGGCCGATTCAACGTGAACCAGAACACCCAACATGTTGACGTCGAAGCTTCGACCTGTATAACGAGAATGCATTGATTACTCTCCTAGACGTTGGTTAAGCATGATGCCGATTGTGATTTTCACTGGGCATTCATAAGGCGTAACAGCAAGGAGAATTTCCACTTCTTCACTGTTAATCCAAGTAATGGTGATGTCTTCATCTTGCGGCGGCTTAATTTCACCAGGGAACTCGTAATCACCTATTTTTTTCACTATCGCCATTTCGCGCAGGTCTTGCGTAAAGTAGAGTTTGGCCGCGGCGATACTGCCCGGTGTTGAGTTCAGTTCACGGTCCGCAATTCGGGCAATGGCACGCACGCGCACTTTACGCGCCGCTTTCATGGCTACACGGATATGGCGAATGTCTTGGAAATCCCCACCCGGCACATCTAAGGTGCGACCCGTAGTCCAATATTGACCTGGATAATCTGGGTACCACATCGGCACCGCCATTCGCGCCGCTTCCAAGGCTTTTAACGTAGCCAAGTCCAACGGCTTGCTTTCCTTATCGCTCGCCAACGCCATGCTGCCCAGTACACTGCCGGTTTTGACTCGCGCCGGTGAATCCGCAATTGACACTTCCTGATTGGCCAAGCGACCAGCGTAAATCCCAACGGTCGAGTTATCTTTATGTACTTGAGGCACAACGGTGATGTATTCACTCGCAAGATTGGTAGGGACGGCTACGGTTGCCGCTAGCCACTCGGCCCATGTCTCGCCTGCAACCGATTCATCATTGATGCCGGGCAGCGTGCAAATCATGAATACTTCACGCCCTAGTTTGGCTTTAAGCTCATGACGAAACGCGATCGCGTCTTCAAGTACGGTTTTGCCTGTGTCTGGCTTATCGAGCACAACAGCTTCAAAACTTGAGGTTTCATTGGCTTTAAATACCGCGGCTTGCCAACTGTCTGCTGGGTCTAAAACAATCACACCTGCAGTCCAGTTCTGTTTGCCGTTTCGTTGAGCAGCTTTAAGCGTTCGGATGTGTATAGGGTCGATGTTATCGAATGTGCTATCGGCGAAATCCGTGGTGTTGTCCACCATAATGAGGCTGCGTTCGGCTCCCGCGACGGTGCCGTACACGACAAACAGAAAGTGAAATTCAACGCCCGGAATCGGTCCGCGCATCATGTTCAGTATGTTAATAATGACGGTAGGCCATGCCATGTTTAGTTGCTCCTGTTTCGATTCAATTCCCGCTTAATAATCATCGCCACTCGTTTGGGGCTCACTCCTATTAATCGGCGTTCTGGGCGGTCTACTTCCCACTTGCGTGATGGAGTTTTGTTTTCCAAATCACTAATTAGTTTTGCGACTTCGGCTACGGTCATATTCTGAGTAATGAATTTGAGCGTTGGCTTTTTGCCTCTCTTCTGTCTGCCTTGAGGCGTAAACCTGTACCCTAAATCGCGTAACTCTTTCGCTTGTTCTCTCGTTGCCGGATCGGTTTTCTTTGGTTCTTTCTTTTTCTTTGCCTGAACAAAACGTGCTTTTAAGCTACTTTCTTCGTTTTCACCTGAATGATGCTTTGCAGCAACGTAACCAGAGAATCCGGGCCAACCGATATACACTGTTCGGTGATTGTCTCGCTGAAAGTATTTAATTTTCCTAGCGAGTCCCTTGAACATCTTCGTGCGGCCACGTTTGCGTTTCTTCCAACGATGACCTTCTGGGTCTTGTTGATTACGCATGTTTTGCTGCGTATGCTTTTTTGTGTACCGTCCTATCTGCGCTAAAATTCGTTTGCGGCTCTTTTTATCGAGCATTACCAACTCAAGTTGTTCTTTCACTCGCAGGTAACTGCGCTTATCGGCTCGTATTTCAAACATTACGGATAGTGATATTTGATAGTCTCTGCGCCTGCCAAATCTCGTATTCTTCGATTTTCCAGCGACGACTATTCCAGTAAATCGGCCCCTCTGGGTGTTCGATGACTTTTACTGGCTCTTCAAACATGACTGAAATAAGCACTTCGGCGTTTTTCTCATCTTCTAGAACGATATCCACATCAGGGTCGGCGAGCTCTTCAATACGGAAACGATCAACGTCGTTATCCATTAGCCAAGCACCAACATTCGCGAACAACACTGCAGGGTCATACTCTTTGAAAGGGAACTTATCGAAGTAAAAATCAGCAACGTAACGCTGGTAGATCAGGTCAAAACCGTGGCCCATGTGCTTGGTTTCTAACTTCAATTCAACCTTGCCCATTTCACATTCCATACGTTTAGCAATCTTGTCGCCTACAACTGCGGTTAAGAATGCGCTTAGATCACGCAGCTTGTAGCCTGCTTGGTATTGCGTTTTCATAGCAGATCCACCGATGAGCGGTTTAGCCCTTTCATATTTCGAATAATGCGCTGGCTTTCTGAAAGCAGCTCCGTTCGCACTTCTGCACTTCTGTCTGCCATGTGATCACCTTTGTCCTTGGTATGCACGGTTGCAATGTCGGGTAACAAGTCGGCTTTGGCTCTGGCGAACACGGCAGATTCGTACTGGTACACCACTCGGTTTTTGCCATTCATTATCGGGAAAGCAGGAACATCGCCAGCAGCCGCATGCCTCTCTTCTTGATACTTGATTTTTAAATCTTCAAGTTGCTGATTTACTTCCGAGACAGCATTAACTAGAGCAATTGCAATCCGATCGGTATCTTGAGCGGCAGGAATACCGCGGCGCTTTTCGAAATCACCTGCATTGATGTTCGGCCAGAAACCATCATTGGTAATCTCTGTCACCTGATAGTTCGAGCCGGAAGCGCCTGTAAACATTGCCATTCCTCATGAAAATAAGTGAGCCTCTAACCACTGGGTCGATAGGTCACGATGAACTAAAAGCTCTCGCACCCTCGCCAGCCGAGGCTCGGCGGCGTAGGAGTCTTTAAAGGTTCGTGCCTTCTTGAATGGCACGAATACGTTGTTCAATTTTCTTGATTTGGGTGCCCACGCCCACTTTGCTGTGCTTATCGTGGGCGTGATGAAGCAGAGCCAATGCCTGTTTCAGTGTTTCCAAATTACCGACCGCTGTCGCTTGCGGTTGACCTTCTTCATTTCGGATCAGGGATAACCCCGCAAACTTGTACCACTTGGCGTGAACCTTCTCGTGTAAGCGCCAGTCTTTCTCGACCTTCTCAAAAACTTGGGAGAAATAAGGTTCAATCGAGTTACCCCGTTCCGATTCGCTTTCTGCCCATGCCAATACCTCATCAGCACAGAATGTCGGCCAATCACGACGAAAATTCTCTGGTGTTGGCAAGTCACGTTCGATGGCCTTCATGCACCAATCAATGGCGGTATCCAGCTCTTTAATATCGAATAGCCAGATCACCAAGTTGGTAAAGATGGGGTTTTCGAACTGTTCACCACTTTCTAAGTAACGCTGAACGTACGGCTTGTATTTCGGGACTAAGACATTGCGCTTATGCTCGACACGGTCAGCTATCGCATTGAAAGAGCGTAAATGCTTGCGGTCTTCTTCGAAGTCAATCAGCTTAATGTGCAGGCTGTCGGTGTCAGCCACAGACCCTACGCCAACGCTTTGCCGCTCTTTTACTGCTTTCTTTGCAAGGTTGTCTCTCATGCCAGGAGATAAGCGCATCGTCATTTACCCTTATGCCGCCGGTGTCGCACCGAAGTGTACTTTCGCTTCATTGAAGCTTGCGTAACCTTCATGATCACCCACGGCATAACCTTCGTTGCGTAGGTATGAGTTTTCATGTTGCTTGCGGTCTTCTACATGCTCCGACTTACGGTGACGCGTGTTGCGCTGCGTATAGATATGCAGGTTTTTCAGCGTAGTCACTGTCATTCGCATACCAGGGAAGAACGGTGGCGACATGGCACGACGACCAGCAATAGAGTTTGGCAATTGTTGCGCTGCTTTCTTCTCTGTTGGTGTTTTTGCCGCGTCGTACAAACGAGCCTGTTCGAATGAAAGAAGATCAGCCCCCACCAACACAATCAAGTTTGGGTCGTTTCGCAACGCCGGATGAATCTTGGTATTGATTAAATCAGACGCCATCGAGTCTAAGTTGGTGTAATCACCACCACCTTCAGGGTCTAGGTAAATATCCACATCAATGATTTGCTCTGGCGACTTTTCTTTTACTAGCTGCTGCCAGCCCTTGTTGATGTCTTCACCGTTTGGACTGGTAGCAGGGTTGGTTGTTTCTGCTACCGACGTACCATTAAAACCAACACGGATCATGTCTTGCGCAAAGTTCAACGTTGCATTTTCGTTTAGGCGCTTCATGAATTCGCCAGGCTTACCAGAGTTAGCCCAAACACTCAGCAAATCCCATGTTGCTACGGCGCAAGAGTCGGTTTCGACTAGCGTGTAAGTATTGCCATCGACCTTTGAGTTGGTCGTATGGCGGCCACCTTTTTTACGGCCTGTATGTAGCTTATTGGTGCCAACATCCACAACCTGACCAGAAACTTGGTCTACATCTTCAACCGTGATCAGCTTGAGGAAATCAACAGACTCCATCAGCTTGTTTTTTAGCGCCGTTTCAATCGGGCCTGAAATAGCGAATTGCTTACTTACATCAGGACGAGAAAACACTTCACACTGCTTTGCACAGTATTGCTCTAGCAATGCACGAGCGGTTTGAGTTAATTGCATTTACTATTGCTCCTTATACAAAATTGCTAATGTCTTCCGCCGCACCTTCTCCGCCCGGCTCTTGTCCCGGCACTTCTTGCGACAGGGCGTTAAACTTAGTCTCAAGGGCAGACACTTTCTCTAAAAGTGGGTTAAGCTTTTCTTCCAGCGTTGCAGAGAACTGCTCGACGGTAGTGCCTTCCGGCTTAACTTCCGGTTTTGGCTCTGGCTCGGGCTCTTGCTTACTGAACTCTTGCTTGAGTTCATCTTTCAGCTCGGTTTTTAAATCATCTTTAAGCACACCAAATTGCTCTTTTAGTGCGGCTTTTAATTGCGCTTCGGTCACTTCCGTTTCCTCGGGTTCTGGCTGTTCAGTTGGTATTTCTGGCAGTTCCCCACCAGATTGGAAATAGCTTGCGATGGTCGCTAATGCTTGTGCTAACGGATTGACAGAATAGAACTCGCTAAGATCGATTAACTCCAATGAATCGGTTTCAATCTCTTGAGTTTCACCCGCTTGGCGAGAAAACTTGAGGCGAGTCGTGCCCGTTGAGGCTGGGGAGTCAGTCACAGCTAGGCCAATCAGGTAAGCTCGCCCTGTTCCTTGGAAATCTGGGTGCATCTCGATAGAGGTATAGAGCTTCTGACCTTTTTTGTTAGCGGAGAGTAAGAGCTCATTTGGCGTAATTTTGGCCAGCAATCGCAGTTTGCCTGCACGTTTTTCAGCTTTAACTTGCGGCACTTCACCCCAGTTATTACCTTCGAACACGTTCCAGTGAGAGCGAAAGTGTTCAGGCCAAATTAATGCGCCATAAAGTGCAGGCGAATATGACTCACCCATCTCTTTAATCTGTGCCGCGCTAATCTGGCGACCGTCTACGGTAGCGCCTTCGGTTGCAACAATATTCCAATCACTGGTTTTGCTCATGTTTGTCGTTTGCCTAGTTAATTACGTCAAATACATCTTGGTCACGGCAAACAATACGCCTTTGACTGACTGCTTTCAGCCACTTCAATTCCTAGAAATTCGGATACAGCCCATATCCGAATTCATCCGAATTTTACTTAGTCATTTGCGAGTTTTCGGAGCGTATGATGCGCTTATGGCATATTCAGATGAAATCAAAGAGGCCGCGAAAAAGCTTTATTTACGCGGGGTACCTCCAAAGGAAATTGCGGCGCAACTTAACCTCAATAGCGACCGCATTATTTATACCTGGGCGGAGAAATTCGGCTGGGCTTTGTTGTTGAACGAACTGTCCGTTGAGGAAATGGTTAACCGCCGTTTGGCCGTGTTAATTGATAAAGATGAGAAAAGCGATCAGCAGCTGAAAGAGATGGATAAGCTTATAGACCATCACGTTAAGTTGCTAAAAGCTCATGCTGATGCAAAAGCCAAAGCGGAACGTATGCTCTCGCAAGGCAGCTCGAAGGAGAACCGCGCCGAATCATCCAATCAAAGTCGTGGTGGTCATGGCAGCAGTAAGAAAAAAGGCAAAGGCAAAAACAGCATTGAGCACCTTTGTGAAGATGACTTTATCGGTTGGCATGAGTCACTGTTCGAATATCAGCATGTCATGCGTAACAACATCAAACAGCGTATTCGCAACATCCTAAAATCACGCCAGATTGGCGCAACTTACTATTTCAGTGGCGAAGCGTTAGAAGATGCCATCCTAACGGGCGATAACCAAATATTCCTTTCAGCTTCTCGCGCTCAAGCCGAGGTTTTCCGTAGCTACATTATTGCGATTGGTAAAGAATTCTTGGGTATCGAGTTAACCGGCAACCCAATCATTCTTTCTAACGGTGCCGAACTGCGCTTTTTATCAACCAACAGTAAAACCGCCCAGAGTTACCACGGCCATGTTTATGTCGATGAATATTTCTGGATACCTAAGTTTGATGAGCTGAACAAACTTGCCTCAGCAATGGCTACACATAAAAAGTGGCGTAAAACCTACTTTTCTACCCCGTCTTCCAAAATGCATCAGGCTTACCCTTTTTGGACGGGCGACTCATGGCGCAAGGGCAAAGAGTCTCGGGAGAAAATTGAATTCCCAACCTTTGCAGAATATCGCGACGGTGGTCGACTCTGTGATGATAAACAGTGGCGTTATGTTGTCACCATTGAAGACGCTGCGAAGGGAGGTTGCGATCTATTCGACATTGACGAACTGCGCGAAGAATACAGCGAAGATGACTTCAACAACCTATTTATGTGTGTGTTTGTTGATGGCTCGCTTTCTGTTTTCAAGTTCTCTGACCTTGAAAAAAGCATGGTGGACGCGGCCCATTGGCAAGACTTTAAACCAAAGAACAAACAACCTTTTGCTCATCGAGAAGTGTGGCTAGGTTACGACCCAAGCCGAACCCGAGACAATGCCTGCTTGGTGGTTGTCGCGCCACCTGCCGTCGCGGGTGAACGGTTCCGTGTATTAGAAAAACACTACTGGAAAGGGCTTAACTTCCAGTACCACGTTTCAGAAATAGACAAAGTGTTTCAGCGTTACAAAGTCACTTACATCGGCGTCGATACCACCGGCATTGGTGGCGGCGTTTGGGACTTAATATCGAAGAAATACCCGCGTGAAGCTCACGCCATCCATTACAGCAACGAAAACAAAAACCGTCTAGTGATGAAGATGATCGACATCGTAGAAGCAAAACGACTTCAATTTGATGCTGAACACAAAGACATTGCGATGGCGTTTATGGCGATTAAGCGAGTACCAACCGCCAGTGGTAACGCCATGACATTCAAAGCAGAACGCAGCCAAACGACAGGCCACGCCGATGCATTCTGGGCTATTTCTCACGCCATCATTAACGAACCGCTAGATCATTCCAATCCAACAAAATCAACGTGGGCCACTGCAGCATGACCGAACAAACAGAAACTCTAGTCAAACAAGAAGAACAAGCATCCGAGTCGGTCTATCACATCGACTCTGCACCAGAGGCCATCGACGCCAATAGCTGGATGACGTCTTACTCAGATTTGTTTTACAACGATTTCGATAACTACTGGGAACCGCCCATTTCGCGCCAAGGCTTATCAGAGACCTCACGCGCGAATGCTTACCACTGTTCATTGCTTCGAGCTCGGGCTAACTATGTCGCTGCTCGATTTGTCGGGGGCGGAGGACTAACACACCGACAAGTGCAGTTTTTTGGTAATAATTACTTTACCTTTGGTGATGCCGCTTTCTTGAAAATAAGAAATGGATTTGGCCTCCCAATAAGACTTCACCCGTTGCCTTCTATGCACTTGCGCCGCCGAAAGAACGGCGACTTCGTCATACTTGGACGCGACAATAAACAACGTGTCTACAAACAGAAAGACGTTATTTTCTTGCCTCAAGATGATTTGCAACAGCAAATCTATGGCTTACCAGATTATTTGGGCAGCTTGCAAAGCAGTTTACTCAACAGAGACGCGACCTTGTTTCGTCGCCGCTACTACAAGAACGGCGCGCACATGGGTTTTATTTTTTACGCTACAGACCCAAACCTAAGTGATGATGACGAGAAGATGCTGAAAGATAAAATCGCGAGCTCAAAAGGCGTGGGCAATTTCCGCAGTATGTTTGTCAATATTCCCGGTGGGCATGAAAAAGGCATCCAGTTGATACCTGTAGGTGACATTGCGACAAAAGACGAATTTGAACGCATCAAGAACATTACCGCTCAAGACATTCTTGTAGGACATCGGTTCCCTGCAGGTAAAGGCGGCATGATGCCCCAACCTGGTTCAAGCTTCGGTGATCCAGAAAAAGTGGGTAAAGAGTATGCGAAAGACGAGACCATTCCTGTCTGTAAATTGATTATGGATGAGGTGAACAACGACCATGAAATCAAAAACATGAAACACTTATATTTAAAATTTGATACTGACACTGATACGGAAACAAGCACGTAAAACTGTACAAAAACACAGCCCTTTAACGTATCATTACATGGTCAGTCAATAAGCTAGGTTTTACTATGAGAGTGTTGTGTCCAGAGTGTGGTTGTAAAAGCCGTATCCAAAAATCTAATCGAGTATCCAACAGCTATTCAGATTTATATTGTAGCTGCAGTGATCCAGAGTGCGGGCATAGTTTTGTCATGAACCTGTCTTATAGCCATACTTTGAGTCCATCAGCAAAAACAACGAGTCAAATGGCTTTAGAGCTGTGTAAGGCGTTGCCGCCAGAGGCAAGGCAACAGCTCAAACACCAACTATCTATGCTGTAAATTATTTCGACATAAAAGTAGTACTCTCTGTTTCACAAGCCATCTCGATAATACTCAAGATGGCTTTTTGTTTTTCAGAGTCCAACTGCCCTTTTGCATCCGCCAGTATTAAGCCAGCGATATATGCACCTGCCGCTCGAGTTCTCTCTGTCGCCTCACTATTTGCTACACCATCAATGATGATCTCTAAAGCAGACAACATGATATCGTTTGGATTTTTATTCGACATATCAACACCCTTACCAATTACCATGGAAATATACTGTATATTCATACAGTTTTCCACAGTGGTTTTTTGACATGACGTACTCATCAAAGGTTTTCTTCGTTTCTGTAATGCTTTAGCACACCTAACTCAATATTGGTTGAAGCCGTCCCTCTAGATAATCTGCCGTGACACTATGCCAGTAACAATACTCTCTTTCATCAATGTCAAAGTACGGCACTGGATCATTTAGTAATGAATTCCAATATGACTGATTCTCTTTAAATCGATGATATTCAGTTTGATAAGAGTAGTTAGCACTCTGCTTTATGTCGCTCAAATCCACATCTCTACAATTCAATGACCATCCTCTCGCACCTGCAGCCCAGACCATAAACTTATCGACCTTATTCTTGGCGTGTTCGCCCTCGAATGTAATGCAGAAACGATTACTCGTGTTTACGTGCACTCCCCTGTCACGTAAGTTCTGGTTCAACTTTTCGGCCTGCTTTTCTAATCGAATGATTCGTTGATAAAGCTTCTTCTGATATTCCTCTGGTTTCTGTTGCTTTTTAGCAATAGCTTTAGCCTTGATGGTTTGCTCTTTGGCATTTCGTAGCTTTCTGATTTGCCGTTTAATTGGCTTTTTCCATTGTTCAAGTTTGTAGCCCAACTCTTTAATAATTGCTGTCATATTGCCAGCTTCAAACGAAGCAAGAGTTTCCCAGACAGGAGCTCTTGAGCATTTCGCAATATTGTATCTATTTCCCTTGATAAGCCCTTGGTCAGCATTTTCACCTTTCGCCGCATAGCCGACCGCTTTGATAATGTAAGAACCAGCAGCTTTTGGCTTTTTTATTCGCTCTAATTTCGCAAACCCGTGCCCCCATATTTTTTCAAGTCGCTTAGCCCAAGGGCTAAAGAGGTGTTCTGGTACTGTCCAACGTAGCAATATATGGACATGTGGATTAGGCTCGCCATCTTCATTAGCTGGACACTCAGCTACCCATATGTAATGAAAGTCTGCAGGTTGATTCGTTGGGCCAACATCACTTGGTTTGACGTGCTTAGCAACCTTTTCATGAATTAAATCGCAGTATTTCTGCCCACTTTCTTTATCAACTTGGATTGTGTGGTCAGCAGCCCAGCCGCGCTGGTACATCTTCTTCGCACCATCAAGAAAACGAGAAACCTCCTTCCCTATCGTCGCTTCCAAGGTCTTTTCCATGGAAAATTCTTGCTTTGGTTTCTGCTTAAGATCGCAATACGGTCCAGCGATTATACTGCCCTGATTCATCGCTTTAATTCGTCTACTATCTTTGGTTGGAAACAGCCAGTATTCTCCACCAATATCAGTGATTGGTTGGTCTACTTTCTTTTCGCCACGCTTGGGGTGTACTGTCACCATGTTGCGCTTGTAGATTATTGGGTGATGCGACCCCATGCTGACACATTCACTCCCATCCAACATTCCACCGAATATAGCCATCCGCTGTGCCTTGGTGAAAGTCAGCGTCAGAAAAGTTGAGAAACCACCGTGGCAAGCTGCAGTGTAAGCCCCTGCCTCAAAGATTTTAGAAACAGAACGAGACGTCAGCTTTTCCGAGAACCTCTCACCACTGTTTTCCGCTGGCGCAGCACTGGACGGCGTTTCGGTTACCGCCTGAAACTTATAAGTTTCATTCCAAGACCGGTGCATTAGCTGCATCGAGATCGGAATCTTATTTGGCTCGCCTTTTGCTCGCTTGCCATTCTGATTGAGAATGGCAGGTTTGGAGCGCTCGTTCGTTTCATACAAAGCATCATGGCTGAAGTTAGCGTCGGCATTGCTGATGATACTTTTAGGGCGTAGAGACTTTCTCAAGCTCATTAATTGCTTAATTTGCTTGTCTTTTCTGTGGCGAAATTTCTCTGTCGGACTTTTGCGCCCTTTGACTAGCCTATACTCTTCGGCGATTCTCGCCGCCGCTTCGCGGTCGTGTTTCGAGTGATGATTTACGGCTTTATAGAAATTAGTTCGCTCTTGAAGTACTCGCTCTCGCTTAGATTTTCGATTAGGAACGCGGTCATAAATTGGAATTTTTTTGACTATGCCACTATCCAATAGTGCTTGTTCACGATCTGAGTAAATTTTGGAATCTAAAAAACCAGCATTATAGCTGGCGTCATTTCTTTTGATTCGATCAAGGGGCATCACTGCCCCTGCTATGTATAGGAGATCACTGGAATTAATTTTACCAATTATTCCCTGCTCTTGTTTCAATTTCATCTAATTCCCATACCCCGTCATCTGCCTGGGATACCTCGCTTATGTACATATAGTTCTGAGAGATTTCAACAAACTCGTATTCGTTTAAGGCAAGCAGACCCAACATAAAGATTCGTTGAATATATTCATCTTTAATACCCACTGCGACAGCACAATTTGGGTTCATTTCTTTCAAAACTAAAAACGTATCTTCTTGGGTTGGTTCAAGCTCATACTCTTCAATATCAAACTTTATTGTTAAGCCGCTTTCTTCGCACACGCTCAGTAATTTGGTCTGCAATTCGGTAAAGCCTTGCTTTTCGTTCATCAAGTTGGATCCTTTGTTCAGGTGTAAGTTTTCTTCTACCTGTTATATTACGTCCTTTTACAAGTCTTTCATCAACATGCGTAACATTTCTCATACCGCCTCCAATTCCTGAGTCGTTACTAACATAAAACCACCTTTACCTTTGCCTTTACTGATCACACCTTTGTGTAGATGAGTGCAACTTAAGTCTTGGCAAGCTTGTTCAATAGCCACTTCTAATGATTCAAAATCACCAACCAAAATATTAGCTACTTCTTGAGTGTCTTCATGGCGGATAACACCACCAACAGGGCATAGCATTATTGCTGCGTATTGCATGACTCACACTCCTGTTCCTGTAAGTAAGCATTAGCTTCTTTAATAAAGTAACGCCCACCTTCAACGGTTAGCTCCGCATCAGTAGTCGTGAATCCTGCAGAGCCTGCAATCTCGTAGCCTGCTTCGATGCAGTCACAACACTCCTCCAAACGATCTTTCAACATTTCAATTAGCTGATTAATTTCAATTGAATTGGGAGTCATGCCGCTACCTCCGCTTCTTTTTCATCACGGAGTTCTACAACTTTTTCGATAATCTTGTCTTCAACTGCTAACAAATCTTCTAATGCTTTTTCGTTATCAAGCAGCACTAAGTTGTGGGCGTGATGAGTCGTGTTGTCAGAGAAAATAACAATATTCATCAACTTCATTTTTGAGGAGAACTCAATTCGAATACTTAAAACATCTGCGCTCTCTATCGCTAAGGCATACAAACTATTTATGGTGGATAATATGGCGCGCTTAACAGCGACTTTGGCGACGGTGTCGTTCATCTTCTATGCTCCTACGCTAAGATAAAAAAGCCCCTTGCTTACAGGTGTAAGGGCTGGCTAGGTTTAATGGGTATTACTGAACTGGTAATGCTTGAGGCGACGAACGTCACCGATAGTGCGATCAAACAACGTCGAAATTTCTTTAATTTGTTGCATGCCGATGCGGATTTTATGTAATTCCAAATCGTCGAAGCAGTCGAACTCGCGCACATGCTCTGAGGCCTTTAGACCACCGGCAACCAAAACCATGCCACGAAAGCGTGGCGGCATACCGTTCCACAACTCTTTTAACTTGCCGCGTGTAGCGGAACCATTGAACAACGCTTTGCAAGCAGTAATGCTCTCTTGTGCAGATGGCATTGGCTTGGCGATTGGTCTCGGTTCAATATTTTTAGCTAACTGACTCATTAATTCTCCTTAGGCTAATCCCGGAAGTGGCGCACCGTTGGCGAGGAAATCTGTGCCCATTTGCATGAGGGGTTGAAAGCCAGTGGTGCGGTTTTCTAAATCGTTGACGAACAAAACCAAGTTGCCGATGGCTGCTTGAACCTTGGCAATAGTTTTGCGTTTTTGACTGCGGGGTAAACGGTCTGCGCTACACATGTGCATTGCATCGCTAGACAGCTCACCTGAATATTGACTGTTGAGTAACGTGCGTTCTAAAAGGTTCTTCTCTTCCCCGTCTTGAGGTAACTGAACCGTCACGACACCTAGGTCAGCAAAGAGTGTGTTCACAATGGTGTAATCGCCGGATTCTTTGCTCAGCAATGCCAAATCCACAGGGTCCAGTTTGTGCGGCTGTTCTGGGTTTAGCTTGTTACGCAGCATTCTCCCTGTCAGGCCAATACGTGGAGCCAGCTTTTCCATATTGTGATTGATGGCGAAGTCGCAGCATGCAGCGTTAAAAGATTGCTGTTTGCGTTCGCGGAATCCGCACATGGCGATGTTTGCGTCCATGATCCACACTCTTACATGAAAGGTGGTACGAGAATGACAACCAACGCAAACACATTTAGCCACTTTGGGCAGTGTGATCTGGTTGGAACAAGAGAGGAAAAGCTCATGGCTTACCCTAGAGCAGCAATGGCTTCACGTGCCGCCAATTCATGCATGGCAACCATGTTAATCAACGGCTTATCACGGCGTTTGTCTTTTGGCTTAATGATCACGCGACCTTCCGTCACGTACTGTTTGATGGTGCCCATCGGCAAACCAGTAAGGCGGGAGTATTCTTCGTAAGTCACATATGGACTTAGTGGAGGTATCTTGTACGTTAACATGGTGATATCCTTGCTTTTATGTCTATCTTCTTCGGTTGTCTTTAGCTTTGCTCGGCATGGCAATCAAACTTCGAGTACAATATTGATCAAATTATATGGATAGTCAACAAAAGATATCAATTTTCGAGTACATAAAGGGTGAGGATTTTACTCAAACTTTAAAAGATGCTCTAGGGGTGTCGACATTTGCAGAGTTAGCGGACGTAACTAATGTAAGTCGACAAACGATTAGTACATGGAATGCACACAATAGGAACTCTCACGAGCTGGTTGTGCGTATTCATTTGAGGACAGGCATCCCTGTTCACGAACTAATTCTGCCAAAAGGTTACCCTTTGACTGACTTGCACCACTCTTTTTGGGGTAATCAAAAGGCATCTGAATCAGGCGTCACTTCATCTAGTCCAGAGTTACAGAACCCTCAGTTAGCTGTTGTATCTATTAAGAGCTTCTGCCTCACAAACGGACAGCTTGTGCCAACTGGAGAAATTCCATACGCACAACGCATGTTTAACTCTTGGGATTTAGAAGCCAGCAACACCATTGAGATCGAAACGAACGAAGGCCGCTTTCTAGTCGATAAAAACCAGAACGATGCAGTGAGTGGCGAGTATTTGATTGATATGAATGGGCGTCTGTCCATCAACCACATTCAACGATTACCAAACAAACTAGCAGTCGTGTTTGGCAACGCGACGGTTGAAGTATCAGAAGAAGATATAAAAGTAATTGGCCGCGTGGCGGTATCGTTGGAGAAGAAGTAGGTGGAGAAGAACTCCAATAACTCCCAGTGGTCAGATGAAGAAATGAAAGACTCTGTCAGTGAGTACTTGCAGATGCTTACTAATGAACGGGCTGGCATTAAGTTCAACAAAGCACAAATCTACAGAGACCTCAGCCAAAAATACAATAGAGGTGCAAAAGCATATGAGTTTCGAATGCAAAACATCTCTTATGTTTTCGAACTTCTAGGTCGCACTTGGGTTACTGGCTTAAAACCTAAGCGTAATATCACCGCTCAGCAAGTTAAGCTTATTGAACAACTTATCGCGGACATAGAGAACAAACCCTTTGAGGGCAAAGCAGTCTTTGAAGCTGAAGTGCGTGATACTAGTGAAAGCAAAAGCATGGAAAAGCCGGAAGGAAATGCCAAGCCTTCTACGTCGATAACCCAAACCGCTACATATGCAAGAGATGCAAAAGTTAAAGCCTGGGTTCTTAGACGTGCAAATGGTATCTGTGAATGCTGTAACAAACCAGCCCCTTTTGAAACGGATGAAGGTAAGCCGTTCTTAGAAGTTCACCACTTAATTCGGCTGGTAGATAACGGAGAGGACAAACCAGAAAACTGTGCTGGCGTTTGTCCAAACTGCCACAGAAAGCTACATAGCGGCAAAGGCCGTGAAGACCTCACTAATGATTTGCTATCGAAGATTGAAGCAAAAGAAAGCGGCTTATAGCCGCTTTCTTTATCTTTTATAGTCTAGTCCAATACGCGACACATGCTCACCTGCCGTTTTAGAGTGATGTAGCGCATATTCATACCTTAACTGACCAACTACCGAGTAATTACAAACTCTAATTTGTGGAGGCGTTAATGCCAAATTTAAGTTATAACTCGTCAGAATAAAACCTTCCCCCCACTTCCCTTCATCTGCAAACGCTAAACTCATTAAGTTTGGGTTTGCGTTTTTGTAAAGGTGAGATACCGTCGAATAAACTTCCACTTTTTCATTAATAGGGATAAAAACAAGCTGCTTTGTATTTACAAACTCCTTACAGCGTTCAAACAGTTCTTCTTGCTCAATCACTCCTTCGTCTGAATCCTGACGCAAAGCACTAGAAATTGGATACAACTGCTGAACAACAACTTCGATACTATGTAGCCCTTCCTTACGTCCAGGAACCAAGTCACAAGCAGGTGTAACAACTAAGCAGAGGCCATCTGTCTGATTATTTTTAAGAATATGCCCGGTAGTTAAGCTCTTTCCTTCTACTGGTAGAGAGTTGTTGAAGGCATTTGAAAACTTAAATATCTCAAAATCACTCGTTAGTATGTCTTGCGATGTATATCGCTTCTCTACTTCATCGATAGGTGCCTCATTAGCAACTAGTGCTTGCACTACTCTTACCAAATAATTGCTAAGATCATCCTTGTAGTACCATGACATTTCTTCCAAATGGTGTTGTGTCGTATACCAAGCTTGTTGCTCTAAGTCTTGCTCGTCGCTGTTAAGAAGTTCACGTAACCAACCAGCATGCGTGTGTTGCTTGCTTAAGACACTGCTAGCTATCGTAAAACCGTGCTCATCCAATTTATGTCGAATTTTGGCTAGAAGAAGCCTATGTGGGTGGGGGCCCCAATGCTCTATCGCGCTTAGCAATCTCTCTGGTAACTCAGGTGTGGGAACTGTTTTCCCCACAACACAAACGAATAGGTTTCCAGCCTTTACCCACATGTATTCGTCGCTATCACTCCACCTAAGATCACTAAAATCACTGATTCCAAAAGATTTTTTAATCTTTTCTCCCTTTTTTCGCAAAACGTACCACTGTAAAAATTTAAGCTCCAATTCATCCAAATCATCATCTTCACCAAGCGGACGATTATCATAAAGTGCTTTAAGCTCTGCTAGTTCTTTTCTTGAAGAATTAATTCTAGCGGGAGGTTCCCCAAGGGAATGCAAATTGAGGTAATCTAAGTCCGTAATACTATCAACCAACATGTCGATAATACCGTTTTGTTCTTCCTCCCAACTATCTATCGCTTCTTCGATATTCTTTCCTCTCATTAAACCTTCTGGCATTATCAGAAAGAGTTTCTTATCTTGAAGATGGAAAACAATATCTTTAAATACAGCGCGGTATCCCTGATCTGAGCCAACATCGGTATATCCTTTTGTATGAACTACGACCAAGTTAAAATGTTCTTTTTCTGCTAAAGATGAAAGTACGCTGAGTGCCTTTTCACCTCGACCATCATCTCCATTCCCTTCTAAGTGATAGTCTAAGATTAACAGGTCACTATGGTGTAGATTATCTACGTCTCCAGTGCCATTGAACTGACCGTCATGTACATCAAGCATCCAGTTATTATCTGGCTCTTTACACATCCCAATCACTTCTTGAAGTCGCTCTTTATCCTCCCCCTTGGAACCATCCTCTCCAGCAATCAATTTAGATAAGGTTGGGTACTCATCATCAACGACCATAACACTGCGAATTGGGTCAATATAAGCTTCTTTTATAAGATCCGTCATGCTCATTTTAGAAGCCCTCCAATTTTGATACCGAAGTTTGCTCCCGATAAACATTTTTCATCAGAGTTGGTAATGTAACGAATTGTATGACCCGATAACGCCAAATTAGATTTGCACAGATAAAGACCAACACCACGACCACCACGCTGCTTTTTGGTAAAGAACAGCGTAAACAAGCTTTCTAAGTCAACTAGATCGACACCAGGCCCATTGTCAGCAACAATGACTTCGCCATCTTTATAGTCCAACAAAATTTCTTTAGGATCTTCATCCTTAATGTTTAACCAATAGCGTGAGTTATTAATCAGATTAATAAATACTGGATACAATCTAGCAGGTGAGTCATACACACTAAACTCGTTAAAGCTGTCTGTAGAAATAAGGGAGATATTGCGTCGTTCTAGTGATTCACCATAAAACTTTTTGACATAATCAACTACTTTTAGGCCTGTTATATCAGTTTTGGTATTATCTCCAGATAGCTTTAATGGTGATAAAAAGCGCCACTTATCACTCAAACTCTCATGTGCAAAACTAACTGAGTCAACCAAGCCCTGCTGAGAATTTGTTAATTCTGTTTTACGTAAGTCGTTCAAACCTCTGGCCATAGTGAGATCAAGTCCTTCAATCTCATGGCCAATGATTTCAACAGTAATACCAAGCTGCGCCAAACCGTTTAACCTTGCTGCTTCTTGTTGCCACTTATTTGACTCTCGCAAACTTGCAATGGCTAACCCTTCCAAGTCAATCGCATTTCGTATACTACTCAAAGCTGATATGTATGGTTTTAGGGCTTGAGCATTTGCAATTTCTTGCTTTTGGTATTCTGCGTCTATCTTTTTCATCGCGTCTGCAGGAGTTATCGCGCCAAGGTCTAAATCTTGTAATAGTTCAGTTAACGATGCGTCGTATGCCTTATTACAACTATCTACCAGCTGCTCAAACCGCTCTAGCTCAGTCCTTAACAGCTCACGCCCTTCTGCTGCCATTTTTTTAACTTTCGCAGTAATGTAGCCTCGGTTTGTATTGAACTGTGAGCGTGCGACATCGGTATCACTCTTAGTTGTATATTTTTCAATAGCTGAGTCTGCAGATGTGGTCAATCGTTTAACAATTTCCCTTGCTTGTAACTCGAGTGAACGATAGCCGTCATAGGTCTCTTTAACTGTCCCTAGACTTGGAGGTACAGGACTTAAAGAGTAACCCTTTAAGTTTTCGTTGTAGCGGTTGGAAAGGTTTTTCAGTTCTCTGGCTTGCTGTAAATTAGTGATGTCGTCGCCATGAACTAAATCGGCTTGAACTTCTTCAAGTTCTTCGAGAAAAGCTACTAAATTCGGCTTATTTTCCTTAATAAGCTTTTTAACACGGTTACGCTCGTTTTTAAGTAATTTTTTTCTATCCGCTTTAGCCTTCTCTTCAGCTCGCTCAGTAGCAATATCTGCTTGTACTTCCTGCCTTATTTTTGAGGTACGTCCAAAGAACCTCTCAGCCGTGCTGATTAGAATATTAATGACAATTTCTCGGAATAACATCGCTGCACGATTGTCCATTAAACCTTCTCGTCCAGCCTTATCTTTCAAATTTGGATTTCCAAGCCTAGATATACTGGCACGACCGAATGTTTTTCTTGAAGACCAGAAGTAGTAACCCGCATTTTTTGTACGGCGGCTTTCAATTTCAAAAAAGTCACTATCATCACGACCATATGGCATCACACGAAGACCGTCACGGTAAATTCTTAACCCACCATACAAATCAGATTTTGAGTCTATATGCTCCCACAGCTCCGCTGGCATCGTAGAGTTCTGCTTTCGGCCTTCATAGCCACCAATCCTTAGATCAAAAGCACCGAACCTCGAATCTACGCGAGTTTTGTAATTTCGTTTTGGTTTGATTTCTATGTCTTCAAACACCTGGCCAAAAACCTTAACTGTCCCTTTGAAATAGCCATTTTCGTCAACGTGGCCATCAACTAAGTGTTCCATCTTCTCCAAGTCGCTGATATCGAACTCTCGGTCTCCTCCCACCAATACCCGTTGTAGCTGTCCGTTCCACGCAAAGACACTACATGAAAATGGATCGTCTTTACTTTTTTCAGTGTCATTAACAAAAGGATCTGTAAAATTAGACAGTGTCTCAAGCAACTTAAGCTTTGCACGACCAGTTGCATCATTGACTTCAGTTATAGGGTCAAGGATCAGTTGATCTTCGAGTTCATCAGGAATACCAACCATGAACATGGCGGTCCCTGTCGGGGATGTCCCTTTAGCCACCTGCCACGTATTAATAACTCTTTCTGTAAAAACGTGGGATTGAGACTGTGCGATAATTTGATCCCTGGTGGATAAAAATTCATCAGTTACATGATTTTGTTTAAGATACTCTTTTCTCTCAAGCTCCGTAAACATTTCCCAAGCATCCCTAAGCCTGATTGCTGTTGCGGATTGATCTTCTTCTGGAGGTGTTACGTTTTTCAGTAGGTTTTCGTAAAGAGTTGGAAGTTCAGAATACAGTTCTTCTAAACTTTCTATTTCAACTGCTGGAATAGTAATGTCATGTAGCATGACATATGGATTTTCAAAAATACGCCAGTCAACAAGACTCGCGATATACGGATGATGTTCTTTCTTACTAATTATGAGCAATAGATGCCCCAAAGCTGCGCAAGATAAACGCCCTATACCTTTCTGGCCTTGCTTTTGTCTATTGTATTTCCGCTTTGGCTTATCTTCACCACCTTCAGATTCAATTTTAGATTCTGTGCCGACAGTGAGCCATTTTTCCTCAAAATCAGCCGTACTCATACCAAAGCCATTATCTACAATAGCTGCTACTGAGTGCTCACCATCGAGTATGTGTAACGCGACTTCATCTGCATCTGCATCGTAAGCATTTTTCCAAAGCTCAGAAATGGCGGTTGGGCAATCGGCGATTTGCTCTCGTCCGAGGTGGTCTATCGTTCTCGCTCTCGTTTTAAAAGAAGACGTGATTAGAGGCATAAATTGATTCCAGCTACGTATAAGCCTGTTGTTTAACTTAGCTTACTGAAAATAAAAAAAAAGTGCCTAACATTGTAGGCACTTTATTTAATTCAATCTACTGCATATATCACTTATCAGTACTTTACCGAGTAATGGTGGTACTGCATTGCCAATTTGCCGAGCTTTTTCGGTTGAGCTCCCATAAAAGTTAAAACTGTCAGGGAACGACTGTAACCTCGCCGCATGCCGTAATGTTATCCCATGATTTAACCACGGGTGAACAAATCGGCCTTTTGACGGGTTATTACAACCCGTTGTTATGGTATTGCTCGGTACATGGATTAGGACTCGACCATAAACATCTTTGTGACCTGCGTACTCACCTGAATGACACTTTAGCCGGTGTTTCTCTCCAGCGTCTACGCGACTACCATTAAGCGGAGTATCTGAAAAACGTTCTGCCATCATATCAGTAGGCTGCATATGAACATTACATGGATCACTTTTCCTAAGTTTTCTGCCAGACTTAAGAGAACGCAAAAGCTTTATAGTTTCTTCATATGTCAACTTAGTCTTTGGCTTAAAGTACTCTTCCCAATACTGGTCATATAGTTCTTTGGGGATTTTTTCAAAGACTGTAGATGCGGTTGTCCAGTGCGGAAGTTTCCCACTTGTAGGAGAGAAATGAGTTGGCTCTGGAGGGAATACATGGTCGCTGTCTGTATCTAAATCTTGACGCAATCCATAGATAAAGACACGCTTTCTGTTCTGCGGTACGCCATAATCCTTGGCGTTCACAATGCCACAGAACTTGATGGTGTAACCTGCATCTTCAGCTAGAGAGATAAACTTATCTAAAAAGTCTTTATGACGTTCCCATAACAGGCCTGCGACATTCTCGACTAAGAAAGCTTTTGGATTGAATTCGTTAACAAACTCAAAATATCTAAGCAGCAGAGTATTACGTGGGTCGTTAACACCTGCATCTTTAATACGATGTGTAGAGAAGCCTTGGCATGGAGGGCCACCCAATATCAAATCCAGTTCACCCTTCTTTAGATTTAAGCTCTCTCGTAGCTCTAATGGGTCAACTTTATTGATATCGCCGAAGTCTTTGCCGGCACGCAAATCGATGTTGTGATGACCAGCTTTGATAAAGTTTTCTTTATAGGTATTAGCGGCCGCTTCATCAAACTCGATAGCTGCGAGAACATTCACCTCAGCCTTAATCGCTGAAAGAGTAAATCCGCCGGCACCGGCGAACAAATCGATCGCTTTTGTTGTCATCAAATATACCTAAAAATAGTTGCTGGCACATTCTACAGACTTACTCGCAAATTACCATTGTTGGGCAGCCTGATAGATTACAAATCAAACCAATCTTCGAGATTCATTTCACGAATGAAGATTGCTGTTCATTCCACATCGGTTAAACTGTATTTATATACAGTTTAAATACTATTTACTATGGCAACCCGCAACTTAAAAGATGGAAGCAAGAAACCTTGGCTATGTGAGTGCTACCCGCAAGGCCGCTCTGGTAAACGTGTTCGCAAACGCTTCGCTACGAAAGGTGAAGCTACCGCTTTCGAAATACATTTAATGAGAGAAGTGGACGATAAACCATGGTTAGGCAGTAAGCCCGATCACCGTCGATTGTCTAACTTGGTGGAACTTTGGTACAAACTCCACGGTAAGAATCTAAAATCTGGCGAACATACCCTTCTGCGCCTAGAAAATATGGTTGAAGACTTAGGCGACCCAATTGCAACCCAACTCAATTCCAAACATCTTGCGTCTTACCGAGCAACCCGCATGAGCAGAGGACGAGGCCAACAGCACAAAGAGCTATCAATCTCATCCAATAATGTAGACTTTGGGTTGCTGAAAGCGATGTTCAATAAGCTGATAAAGCTTGGTGAGTGGAAACTGCCTAATCCGGTTGATGGTATTGAGGCAATCAAAAAGCCGGAATCCGAGCTTGCGTTCCTGACCGAACAGGAAATTCGTCACTTGTTTGAGGTTGCTCAACAAAGCCCGATTGGTGATGAACTGACGAAGATATACAAAGTTTGCCTCGCAACTGGTGCACGTATCAGGGAAGCGATTTACCTGAAAGGCTATAACCTGACGAAATACCGCATCACCTACAACAATACCAAAGGCAAACGGAACAGAACGGTACCTATTTCTGAAGAGTTGTATAACCAAATCTATAAGCCAACCAATGACCGGCTTTTTACATGCGGTTACGGCGTAGCATACAAGTGGTTGACCAAAGCCCTTCCCCATTTACCCGAAGGCCAAGCCACTCACGTTTTACGTCATACGTTCGCGAGCTACTTTATGACTAATGGCGGCAACATTCTTGTATTGAAAGAAATCCTCGGACATCAGCATATCGATCACACGATGATTTACGCTCATTTTTCGCCAAACCACCTGAGTGATGCTGTACGCTTTAATCCACTTACAAATCTCAATATCTAGCCGCCAATAGTGGCGGCAAAGTGGCGGCACAAGTCAGCTTTTGTCGTTATTTATACGCCATCACCGGATTGAAGTGATTGCATAAGTCTTTATATAACAAGGAATAGCAAGGGATGGAGGGGTTCCTAAGGATTGTGAGACATAATAAAGCTTTATGTTCATTTCCACTAACCTAAAAAAGAAAAAGGAGCCAATGTGGCTCCTTCGTATTCTAACGCCAAGTGTGAGTATTTACGAATTACTCAGCTTGACCTTCAGCGCGTGCTGCAGCTTCTTTAACTAGAGGCTGAAGCTCACCTTTCTGGAACATTTCTAGAATGATGTCACAGCCACCAATCAGCTCACCTTCAATCCATAATTGAGGGAACGTTGGCCATTGTGCGTACTTTGGCAACTCAGCACGGATATCTGGGTTTTGTAAAATATCTACGTAAGCGAACTTCTCACCACATGTCACTAAAGCTTGTGCAGCTTGAGAAGAGAAACCACAGCTTGGCAGTTTCGGTGATCCTTTCATGTACAACAGGATTGAGTTTTCAGAGATCTGCTGTTTGATTTTGTCGATAGTTTCCATCGCTTCCTCATTCATGGGTTTGAACTTTGTTTATCTGTCACATTCTACTCAATAACCACAGAATAAAAACCATATAATTGATGTGGTTTAATTTTTAATTCGCTAGCTAGATAGTGAACCATTCAACATTGAGCAACCACTAACCTCTTAAAATATTTTCATATCGGGGTTTTAATAAAGTAAAAACTTGCTAAAATAATCAGCAAGTCAGTCGTAATGACGATATACAAATAAAAACACTGGAAGCAATCGAAAGGTTATCCTTTCAAATCAATGGAGAATCGAGTAATGGCATTTGAACTACCAGCACTTCCTTATGCGAAAGACGCACTAGAACCACACATCTCAGCAGAGACTCTAGACTACCACCACGGTAAGCATCACAACACTTACGTTGTTAAGCTAAACGGTCTTATTCCTGGTACTGAATTCGAAGGGAAAACACTAGAAGAGATCATCAAGACCTCTACTGGTGGCGTATTTAACAACGCAGCGCAAATCTGGAACCACACGTTCTACTGGCACTGTCTTGCTCCAAACGCGGGCGGCGAGCCAACTGGCGCCGTTGCTGACGCAATCAACGCAGCATTCGGTTCTTTCGAAGAATTCAAAGCGAAGTTTACTGATTCAGCAATCAACAACTTCGGTTCTTCATGGACTTGGTTAGTTAAGAAAGCGGACGGCTCTCTAGAGATCGTTAACACTTCTAACGCTGCTACTCCTCTAACAGAAGAAGGTACAACTCCACTTCTAACAGTTGACCTATGGGAACACGCGTACTATATCGATTACCGCAACGTACGTCCTGATTACATGAACGGCTTCTGGGCGCTTGTAAACTGGGATTTCGTAGCTGAGAACCTAGCGAAGTAATTCACTTCCCCTAAGTTCAATTTAGTCTTATTCAAAAGCTCGCTTAATTGGCGAGCTTTTTTACTGTCTGCCAATTAATACTACCATTAATTGTCGTTTTTTCCTTAAGTTCTTCCATGCCATGCCGTTATAAAAGCATCTAGCGAGGAACACCATGCAAATCCATACTTTAGACAAAGCGGCAATAATTAACGAACTTCAGTTCGGTAATGGGATTAACCATGCGGTACACGAAGGTCGTCGTGCGGATTTTTCTCTGATTTTGTCGATGTTCTCTAACGATGTACGCGACGTTATACCTGTTGAGGAAATAAAAGAGGTCACAACCAGTGACAGTGTGCTGCGTCAACAATTTGAGTTATCACAACCACAGGCTCTTCGTTCCGACAGCAGCAGCTACGAGATTGCAGGACAACAAGCTAAACAATTTCACCATGCTGGCCTACCCTCCGCAAAATTAAGCCATTACCTTAAACCTGATGCGTTAACTTACCTACCTGAGGACACATTTAACCTTCCTGAGGATGTTTACCATAACCTTTCAGGTCATGAACGACGTCATTTAGGTGAACGTAATAAGGCTCTGTTCTCTGATGCTGGACTGTATAACCAGCTGGTAACGGCCCAACGTCAGTACCAAATCCAAGCTCAAGCATAAAGCTCGGCTTTTTTACCCATTGTTTACATAAGCAACACATCAGAATGTGAACCCTTACAAATTCCCACACAATAGTCCTCACCCTAAAGCGTTAGTTTGAAGCCTTTCACACTGACCGTATCGAATTTCAACCATGCTGTTAGCTCAAACCACTGGTGTAGTTTTCACACATGGAGATAGTGAAGGTGTTATGGATATTAAAGAATCCCTTATTCTTGTCACATCGGCAGGCTCTGTCATAGGTAGGACTTGTGCTAGTCACTTTGCTCACCTTGGAGCAACATTGATTCTTTGCGATCAAAACCCCAGCATTTTAAAAACTAGCTATGAGCAGATTAGTGCCTTCACAGATAAGGTTTACGCTATGAATGTGTGCAGTGATAACACAACTTCAATAAACTTACTCTTCGATCAAATTGAGTCCCAATTGCATGCTACACCGGATGTCATCGTCAACTGTTGGACAAGTACTTCCATGCCAGGCTTAATGGCGCCGGAACCAATGAGCACCTATATCGACCATTTATCTTCAGCCGCCCGCTTTCTTTATACTTACGGACAAGTCGGTGCTGAACGCTTTCGATCTCGAAATAAGAAAGGGGTCATCGTCAACGTCATCTCTCACGATAATCATCAGGATCTGACAGGCGTTGAGAGCATGGCTGCTTTAGTGTCGGGCTTTACCTACAGTTGGGCAAAAGAGTTAACCCCATTTAACATCCGAGTTGGCGGCGTTATTCCCTCGCTCAGTCATATCCGCGACGACATCAAAGAAAGGCATTGGGCGGAAGTTCAAGACGAATTAGTACGAAATACCGCCTACATCATTGCAAATGAATATTTCAACGGCAGAGTGGTTACAACTGAAGTATAAACGTATAAAAACCTATGCCACTGCTGCTAAAGCCTTATTAACACTCCAAGCAAAAAAAGCCCCAGTCTATTGACTGGGGCTTTCACTTTTCCCTGATATAAGGTTTCGTGCTAGCGAAAACCCTTTTTCAAAAACAACTCTTAATTACGCATCAGCTTTTTCTTTTTTAGCTTTAGGCGCTACTTTCGCTGCTTCTTGATCTGCTTTCTTCTTGATAACCGTTGTACCTTCGAAAGTTTCACCTTCAACAAATGCTTTACCGTAGTAAGAAGACATTAACACTTCTTTTAACTCACTAATGAGTGGGTAGCGTGGGTTCGCACCTGTACATTGGTCATCAAACGCTTCAACTGCTAACTCTTCAAGTTTAGCTACGAAGTCTGCTTCAGATACACCGGCCGCTTGGATAGACATTGGGATGTCTAGGTTCACTTTTAGCTCGTCCAACCATGCTAGTAGACGTTCAATTTTCTGAGCAGTACGGTCACCAGCTTGGCTTAGACCTAAGTGGTCAGCAACTTCAGCGTAACGACGACGTGCTTGTGGGCGGTCGTATTGAGAGAACGCTGTTTGTTTAGTTGGGTTATCGTTCGCGTTGTAACGAACAACGTTAGAGATAAGTAATGCGTTAGCCAAACCATGTGGAATGTGGAACTCAGCACCCAGCTTGTGAGCCATTGAGTGACAAACACCTAGGAATGCGTTCGCAAATGCAACACCTGCGATAGTCGCTGCGTTGTGTACTTTCTCACGAGCGATTGGGTCATTTGCACCGTTCGCGTAGCTTGATGGCAGGTACTCTTTGAGCATCTTAAGTGCTTGTAGAGCCTGACCATCTGAGTATTCGTTCGCAAGAACAGACACATAAGCTTCTAGAGCGTGAGTGACGGCATCATAACCACCAAATGCGGTTAAAGACTTCGGCATGTTCATGACCAAGTTCGCATCAACGATAGCCATGTTTGGCGTTAGTTCGTAATCAGCTAGTGGGTACTTCGCCCCAGTTTCGTCGTCAGTAACAACCGCGAATGGCGTAACTTCTGAACCAGTACCTGAAGTGGTAGTGATACATACAAGCTCCGCTTTTTGACCCATTTTAGGGAACTTATAGATACGTTTACGGATGTCCATAAAACGCATTGCCAGTTCTTCAAATGCTGTTTCTGGGTGCTCATACATTACCCACATGATTTTCGCAGCATCCATTGGTGAACCACCACCTAGAGCTAGAATCACGTCAGGCTGGAAGCTTTGCATTGCTTCTGCACCTTTTCTAACAACCGATAGCGTTGGATCAGCTTCTACATCGAAGAATGTTTGAACCTCCATGCCTTGAGCTTTAAGTAGGCTTACTACGCCATCTGCGTAACCGTTGTTGAATAGGAAACGGTCAGTTACTAGGAATGCGCGTTTTTTACCTTCTAGGTCGCCAAGGGCGATTGGAAGGCTGCCACGACGGAAGTAGATTGACTTAGGTAGTTTATGCCACAACATGTTTTCAGCTCGCTTCGCTACAGTTTTCTTGTTGATTAGGTGCTTAGGACCTACGTTCTCAGAGATAGAGTTACCACCCCAAGAACCACAACCTAGTGTTAGAGAAGGCGCAACGTTGAAGTTGTATAGGTCACCGATACCACCGTGTGTAGTCGGGATATTGATTAGGATACGAGCCGTTTTCATTTTGTCACCAAAGTAACGGATACGGTCTGCATTTGTGTCTTGATTTGTGTAAAGACCAGATGTATGGCCGATACCGCCAATCTCTACCATAGTGACCGCTTGAGCAACCGCGTCTTCGAAATCGTCAGCACGGAATAGGCCTAAGGTTGGGGACAGTTTTTCGTGAGCGAACTCGTCTTCCACTGAGACTTTACCTAAACCTTCACCAACGAGAACCTTAGTATCTGCTGGAACTTTAACGCCTGCCATCTCAGCGATTGCTGGTGCTGGTTGACCAACGATTTTTGCGTTTAATGCGCCGTCAATAAGCAGCACTTTACGCACTTTATCAGCTTCCGCTTTGCTGAGTACGTAAGCTTTGTGAGAAGCGAAACGCTCTTTTACTTCGTCATAGACTTCATCAACAACGATCGCTGCCTGTTCAGAAGCACATACTACGCCGTTATCGAATGTTTTAGACATTAAGATAGACGCCACAGCACGTTTGATGTCTGCCGTTTCGTCGATCACAACTGGAACATTACCTGCACCAACGCCAATTGCTGGCTTACCAGAAGAGTAAGCTGCTTTAACCATGCCTGGACCACCAGTCGCTAGGATAAGTGCAATGCCATCGTGCTTCATGAGAGCGTTAGACAGCTCAACTGAAGGCTGGTCGATCCAACCAATGATGTCTTTTGGAGCGCCCGCAGCTACTGCTGCATCTAAAACCAGTTTCGCGGCATCGTTCGTCGAATTTTTTGCTCGTGGGTGTGGAGAGAAGATAATGCCGTTACGAGTTTTCAAAGAGATGAGTGATTTGAAGATGGCGGTAGAAGTAGGGTTTGTCGTTGGAACGATACCACAGATGATGCCGACTGGTTCAGCGATTGTCATCGTACCTAAGCTGTCATTCTCTTCTAAGACACCACAGGTTTTTTCATCTTTGTATTTATTGTAAATAAATTCAGATGCAAAGTGGTTCTTGATTACTTTATCTTCAACAATACCCATACCAGATTCTTCTACCGCTTGTTGCGCTAGAGGGATACGAGCTTGGTTAGCGGCAAGAGACGCGGCGCGAAAGATTGCGTCAACTTTCTCCTGAGAGTAAGTTGCAAACTCTTCTTGCGCTTTTTTAACGCGAGCGACCATTGCATCTAGTTCGGCCAGGTTAGTTACAGGCATAGGGATTCTCCTAAAATTAACAAATATTAAAAACTTTTTAGTAAGGCTATTGTTTATCGACTTCACTGTTAATCAGTCATTTAGCAAACAAACGTCTTAGTAAATTGCTTTCAGGGCTGAGTATAATATTTCAGAGTGTGAAAAAAAATGACTTGGATCAGTTATCACTCTCGAAACACCAGTAAAATCAATTAAGATACTGATAAAAAAAGAAATTAAACTTCATTCTTTATTTAAAAAAAGAAGCGCATAGACAGTCAAATAAAAGAAACAACAACAACCTGTAAAAAAGTTTCATTTTTAGCCAACAAAATTACATGCAGGCTCAAATTATTACGCTACTGAGAGTATATAGAATCAAATTCATCTCTCTGCAAACCACCTTTGTTTTTATCAAAAGTGCACGAATGTTAAAGTTTGTGTAAAAAAGAGCAGATTTACAACATCTTTCTACGTAACAATTTATTTCCAAATTGGATACAGATTATTAAAAATTAGTTTTTCTCACGCATATACTGTCGAATACGTTAGTTTTTTTCATTTCTTTCAGTCGGGCTTTTGCCTTACATTACCGCAAAATTACCTCTTCTCTTTTTCACTCGCGTGAATTTTTACGAGTACACGATATGCAGACTTTTGAGCTAGCCATATTCTTACAGTTTTTTCTTGGTTTGGTTGCCGCAGTTAACCCTGTAGGCATCATGCCAGTATTTGTGTCATTGACCGGTCACATGACACCAGAAGAAAAAAGCAAAACCGTGACCACGGCTAATGTGGCGGTTGCTATTATTCTGATCACATCTCTATTTGCTGGTCAGATGTTATTAGATATGTTCAGTATTTCGCTCGACTCGTTTAGAGTCGCGGGTGGTTTGTTGTTGCTCAGTATCGCATTCTCGATGATGAGTGGTAAGTTAGGGGAAGGTAAACAGAACAAACAAGAAAGGTCCGAATACGTGAGTCGTGAACAGATTGGTGTCGTGCCACTGGCTATGCCCTTAATGGCGGGGCCTGGTGCCATTAGTTCAACTATCGTCTACGGCGCACGCTACCCAAACATGTTGGATACTGTCGGTATCAGCCTTACTATTGGCTTGTTCTGTCTATGCTCGTGGCTGTTGTTCCGCTCTGCCCCACTGATCGTGCGATTTTTGGGCCAAACCGGCATTAACGTTATCACCCGTATTATGGGGTTGATCTTAGGTGCATTGGGTATTGAATTTATTGCGAATGGTTTACGCAACTTATTCCCAGGATTAGCCTGATTTCCTATAAAATTGTATGATAGAGCGATTCAATAATGGATCGCTTTGTCATGACAACTGACTCTCTCAAACATACGCTTTATGTCACTATATTTGGCACGCATACCAAGGCTGGTCGTGCTTTTGATATTGCACTCATCGTTGCAATCCTTAGCTCTTTAGCCGTTCTTGTCCTCGATTCTATCCCATCTGTGCGCGCAGAATGGGCACAAGAGCTCAAGTATTTAGAATATACCTTCACAGGCTTGTTCACCATAGAGTATTTACTGCGTTTGTATTGCTCCCCCAAACCAGCAGCCTACGCGAAAAGTTTTTATGGTGTTGTTGATCTACTGGCAATACTCCCAACCTACTTAGTTCTGTTCTTTCCGGCAGCATCTTTCATGGGCGTGATCAGAGCACTTCGTGTGATGCGCATATTCCGTATCCTAAAATTGGTCCGATACTTACAAGAGTCTAATATCCTATTGCGTTCTTTGTTAATGGCGCGAAGAAAAATCTTCATCTTCTTTAGTGCCGTTGCCATTTTAGTTACGATTTTTGGTTCTTTGATTTTTATTGTTGAAGGCCCAGAGAACGGATTTACCAGCATTCCAAAAAGCATTTACTGGGCTATCGTAACGATAACAACTGTGGGTTATGGTGATTTGGTCCCACAAACCAACTTGGGCAAAGCATTGGCGTCAATCACTATGTTACTTGGCTACTCGATTCTTGCGGTTCCGACGGGAATATTTACGGCTGAATTACATCAAGAAATGCAATCACACAAGGTTCTAGTGAAATGCCCCAACTGTTCTCACTCCGGGCATGACTCCGATGCGAGTTATTGCAAACATTGTGGTAGCGAGTTAGCCGAACCAGATAAACGAGTGGTTAGAGGAAAAGAATAAATATAAAAAAAGAGCTCCCAAGGGAGCTCTTTTGTATTTAAACACTACTTGTTGATTGTTAAATTTATGCTTTTTCAGAAAGAATGATGCGTAACGTACGGCGTAGTGGCTCAGCGGCCCCCCAAAGCAATTGGTCACCAACGGTGAAAGCATTTAGGAAGTCATCCCCCATTGCCATCTTACGTAGACGCCCCACAGGCACTGACATTGTGCCCGTCACTTTCGCAGGCGTTAGCTCTTGTGCGGTGATATCGCGGTCGTTAGGAATCACTTTAACCCAATCGTTGTGAGTTGCGATGATTTCTTCGATTTCATCCATTGGCACGTTTTGCTTTAGCTTAATCGTGAGTGCTTGTGAGTGACTGCGCATTGCACCGATACGGACACAAGTGCCATCAATAGGCACTGGCGTATCTTGAAACCCTAAAATCTTATTTGCTTCTGCACCCGCTTTCCACTCTTCTTTACTCTGGCCATTATCACGTTTTACATCGATCCATGGAATAAGCGAGCCTGCCAATGGCACACCAAATTTATCCGTAGGGAAAGAAGAACTGCGCATTGTGTCGGCCACTTTTTTATCAATATCAAGTATCGAGCTTGATGGGTTTGCAAGCTCTGAGCTTACAGAATCGTTGATGACACCCATTTGAGAAATCAATTCACGCATGTTCTGTGCACCTGCACCAGAAGCGGCTTGGTAAGTCATGGCACTTGTCCACTCGACTAAACCTTTCTCAAATAGACCGCCTAGGCCCATCAACATTAAGCTGACAGTACAGTTACCACCAACAAATGTGTTGGTGCCAGCATGAATACCTTGTTGAATTTGCTGCAAGTTCACCGGATCAAGCGTGATGATTGAATCTTCTGCCATACGTAAGGTAGAGGCAGCATCAATCCAGTAGCCTTTCCAGCCCATTTGACGAAGCACTGGGTAAACTTTCTCTGTGTAGTCACCACCTTGACACGTAATAACCGCATCAAGTTGTTTTAAGCTTTCAATATCATACGCGTCTTGCAGTAATCCTGCGTCTTTTCCTAAGTTAGGAGCAGGTATACCAACTTGAGAAGTACTGTAGAATACTGGTTCGATCAGATCGAAGTCTTTTTCTTCAACCATACGCTGCATAAGGACTGAACCAACCATACCGCGCCAACCAACTAAACCAACTCTCATCGTATTAACTCTCCATGTATTAAAAAACCTATTCCATAGTTCATTTTTCGCAACAAAATCTCAAGCCCTAATTTGTAAATAAACTCAATTATTAACCTTTTATCCTGAATAATTCGCGTTAAACGAGATTTTTAAGGGGTCTGGTTGCTAATTCGTTCATTTTTCAAGTAGGGAAAGCCCTCTTCATCAAAATTGGTCTTACCAGAAAATCAGAAATAACACCTGAAGCACATAATTTTCACATCACATAACATTTAAAACCATAAAGATTAAATAACTTTGACATTTAATTTCACAAGCAAACGTTTTCGCCGACGAACATCAAGATAAAACACCAAATATTCGAAATATAATTTTTGTTAATGTATGTTGTGAGCCATTACAACAAGGAGCGCCTTCCTCTATTGCTCCAAGATTGAAAGAGGCACATATGAAGCAAGTTACACCACGCCTACCAAGCTTGATACAGGTATTTATCTCGCTTGGTTTTTTTCTACTGCTGGCATTTTCATTTACTGCCAAGTTAGATCTGCCAATACAGTTAGCGCTGTACATCGGCTGGTTCATTATTATCCTGCTGGGTTTAAAACTCGGTCACTTATATAAAGACCTTGAAAAAGCAGCACTAAATGGTATTTCCAACGGGCTTGGAGCAGTATTGATTCTGCTTGCCGTAGGTGCCCTTGTCGGCACTTGGATTTCAGGCGGTATTGTGCCTACTATCATTTACTACGGTCTAAAAGCAATTCACCCTTCTATCTTTTTGCTCGCTACAATGATCATCTGTTCATTAACAGCATTGGCGACAGGCACATCTTGGGGCGCAGCAGGTACTGCTGGTATTGCAATGATGGGTATCGGCCAAGGCCTTGGCGTTCCTGCGCCGATCACGGCAGGTGCCGTGCTTTCAGGCTGTTACTTTGGTGATAAAATGTCGCCTCTGTCAGATTCTGTGATCCTTGCTTCATCAATGTCTAACGTTGAAGTCATGGAGCACATCAAAGGCATGTTACCAATTGCACTGATCAGCTACATTATTACAGGCATCATGTTCACGGCATTTGGCTTTCACTATGCTGGCCAAGTGGACATGAGCCAAGTGGATTCTGTAATCAAAGCGATGGAACAACAGTTCTACATCACACCTTATTCATTTGTTCCGGTTATTATCGTATTGTCACTACTGGCCATGCGTATGCCTTCATTTCCTGTGATCAGCTTCGGTTCTCTACTGGGTATTATTTGGGCTGTGATGATCCAAGAAGTTGACTTCCTAACCGCATTCAATACCGCATGGGCACCATTTGCGATTTCTTCTGGTGTGGATTTCATTGACTCTATCCTTAACCGCGGTGGTATGTCTTCAATGCTAGGGTCAGTTGCGGTTATCGTCTTTGGTCTTGGTTTTGGTGGCCTACTTGATAAAGTTGGTGTTCTAGAAACCATCGCGAAGTTATTCGAAAAACGCGTTCAAAGTGCAGGCTCCCTAGCAACAAGCACGATTGGCACGGCGTTTATGGGTAACGTATTTGGTTCAGCGATGTACGTTTCACTTATCTTGACACCAAAAATCTGTGCGAAGAACTACGACCGCCTAGGCTACAAACGTAAAAACCTGTCTCGTAACGCGGAGTTCGGTGGCACATTAACCTCAGGCATGGTTCCATGGAGTGACAACGGTATCTACATGGCAAGTATTCTGGGTGTTGCGACACTGTCTTATGCACCGTTCATGTGGTTAAGCTTTGTATGTATCATCGTGACCATTATTAGCTCTTACATGGGCTGGTTTGTTGATAAATGTGAGCCAGTAGCAGAATCATCGGAACAAGTGGAAGCTGAGTTAAAGCAGCAAACGGCTTAATCTGATTTTGCTATAAAACAACTCAAATGAAAAAAGAGCGCTTATAAGCGCTCTTTTTTGTTTATTTTGGGCAATATCAATCTGTGAACATTTCTTGTATCTTTTCACTCTCAAGGACATTGTTAGCATAAAGTATGGTTTGATGCAGAACACCAGCTAAATCTGTTAGCTTATCTTCCGGCACTGTAAGCCCTTGCTTAATTAACAACTCAATATCACCCGATATATAGTACAGTGGCATTGCACCCAAACTTCCTGCTACTCCCTTTAAGCTGTGTAACGTCCTTTTTGCTTGATCTTTATCTTCCTTTAGTAAGCGATGCATTTTAGTGCCATCATCACAGTGATCCTGAATAAAGATCTCAAGCAACATGCGCACCGCATCTTCGTCTCCCGTTAACGAATCCAACATCTTATTGATATCGATATATGGCTCACTTGAGATCTCATCTGTCGTTGGTGAAGGTGAATTATGCTTGCTTGTTTCTGCGTTCTGTTGTGCTTGCCGACTCTTAGCATGGAACGATAAATCAACGCTAAGTGGTTTATTCTTTATGTGCTCTGGCTCTTTTTCTTGCTCACCTGCTGTTTCTACTGGCTGAACGGTGCCTTCGGTGAAAACTGCCCACGAGAAAAACGCAAGCACTACACCACTGACGGCCGAAAGCCAAACAAGGAATGTCATCAGCTTTTGCTCCAACTGGGCATTAATAGAAGCCAATTGGTTGGAAAAATCCGGCTTAAGTAGCTGATTCGCTAAATAACTACCTTGTGCATTGGCAGAGAGAGCACTTGACGTTTGAGCAAGTCGACGTTGAAAAGCACGCCGCTCTTCAGCGATGAGAGAATCTGACTCGATAAAAAGTAAATCAAGTTCGCGGTACGTATCGGTATTCGTTGCAGAGTCGCTAAAAATAGACTCCAACACTAACGCCCCTAAACGGTAGTACATTGACTGAATGTGTTCTGAATTCTGGTCTAGATCTCGGCTATTGTGTAATAACTCTGCTAACGATACGAGTTTAGTATCGCTGTCAATAAAAGCGCGAGCGCGCTCTAAAAAACGATCGGTGGCATAAAGCAATGGAGTAATATCTGGTGTGGTTTCTTCTGCCGATAATTCAGTCTCGAGTTGCAAACGAACGGCGTAAACTAGCTGGAGCTCAAGAGCGATTTGATCAACATACTTAACACGATAAGGAAGCTCGAAGTTAAAGAAATGTCGAACCTCTTCGACTTTGGTTCCTAATTCATTAACGATCGAGATTGTTTGCATCGTTTGCTTCGCCTGCAGCAAAACTCCTAGAGCAAAAGCACACCATAAAACAAATAAGAACCAAGCACATTGCCGAACCCCGCCTTTTAACTTCTGCAACGCTCATCCCTCATATATATCCATTAATTACAAGCATATACCATGGCATACATAATGGGTGTACCTGCCTCACATAAAAAAAGAGAGCCAGTGGGCTCTCTTTGTTAAAATGTACTGACCTAGTTACGACTCAACTGGTCTTTGAGATTCGGAGGAGTTCCTTTGATCGTTAACGTATCAGTCTCCGGATCGTAAAATATACGCTCACCAAGCAACAAGCTATCGAAGCTGATGTTTAAGCCTCCACCGGCTCCAACGTATTTGGTTAGCTTGCGCACTGTCGACCGATCACCAGGAAATGACTCTTCAAGTTCATAACCCTGTTCTTTGGTAAAGTCCATGAAACTCGTACCGTCTTGGCTCGGTGGAAGCTCACCAGATAACTCAGAGATTTGAACTTCATCACCTGATTTAATTTGTTCGTTACAGTAATCGTAAACTTGCTTTTTGTACTCGTTAACTTCTTGCTTCTCGAGCTTAGAGTCCGAGCAGAAGTCATCAACGGCTTGCATTAACACCAAGTTTTGTTGTTTGGTGTCTAGGCCAATATCCGCTTGTAAAAAATCGAGGAAAAAGTCCGCCACTTTACGGCCTACTCGTCCTTTTATATAAGACAAATAACGGTTGGACTCTTTATCAGTTTCGTAGCTAGACAGATCAATACGCGCAGCAATATCCATTTTGGTGATATCTAAATAATCTGTCGCACTGATGTCCAAACCCTCCGTCACTTTTAGACTTTGGTTCATAGGTAAAATACCAATGAATAGGTAATCTGTCGCCAAACTTTGGTACTCTGCAAAAACCAAGATCCCTTCATCCGCGAATGGATACTTAATCAACTCTTCTTTCAAGCGATTTGCACTAATTTGCGAGAAATCATAAAAATCTCGCTCTCCTTTGCGCATTTCTTGAAGCCAAAATTGAAATTCGCTGTCTGACTGGAAAGAGCCAAAACCTTTACCAGCTTTAGAATGGAATACGCGGTGAAGCTCAGCGACTAATTTTTCAGTAGATGCATCGTTATCTAATGATGCTGGACGAAAGTTTACAACCAGTTCGTCCTGATCGTTTTTGCATAGTTGATGCAAAATAACGTTTGAAAGATGAAGGCTCATAGTGATTTATCTTGCTACAAGGTTTTAGTTGATGTGGATTGTAGGTTATCATAAGCCGCTTTTACTATCATTATTAGAGTCTTTATGCCGATTACATCTAAATATACTGACGAACAAGTAGAGAAAATTCTTGCTGAAGTAGCTACAGTTCTAAAAAAACACGCAGCGTCGCCTGAATTGACGCTCATGATTGCCGGAAATATCGCAACCAATGTCTTAAATCAGCGTGTTGCTGCTTCACAACGTAAGGCTATTGCTGAAAAATTTGCTCAGGCACTGATGTCTTCTTTAGAAACACCAAAAACACACTAATCACGGACAATAGAACACATACATGGTAGACAGCAGAAACTCATACGGCGAACGTGTATCTCGACTGGTTGGTTGGGGTCATTGGTTTGCATTCTTCAATATCGTCGCTTCGATGTTGATAGGCACGCGCTATATTGTTCAGTCACCTTGGCCCGAAACATTGCTAGGTCAATTCTATCTGGCGGTATCTTGGGTTGGGCATTTTGGCTTTCTGGTTTTCGCGCTCTATCTACTGGTTCTATTCCCGCTGACATTTGTCCTGCCATCGCGGAAACTATTCCGTTTGGTGGCTGTGATTTTCGCGACGGTTGGACAAACCCTATTACTGATTGATACCCAAGCGTATCAGTCAATCAACCTGCACTTGACCCCCGTCGTCTGGGAATTGCTGTTCAGCGAAGACAAAAGTACACTCAGTACGGATCTGCAACATTTATTTGTGGTGATGCCGCTGATTTTCCTTACTCAGCTCGCTCTATCCGAGTGGGTATGGCGAAAACAGCGTAAGCTTTCTCATAAACACGTAGGCCGACCGCTAACCGCCGTATTCTTCATCAGCTTTATCATGAGTCATTTGGTTTACATTTGGGCCGATGCTTATTTCTACAACCCAATAACAAGTCAGCGCTCAAATTTCCCGTTGTCCTACCCGATGACGGCGAAAAGCTTCATGGAAAAGCATGGCTTGCTTGATCGCGAAGAGTATTTACAACGCTTAGCTGAAAATGAAGGTAACGTCGAGCTAGTCAACTACCCACGAGAAAAGCTGGAGTTTAATCGTCGTGTAAACAAACTCAATGTACTAATGATCAGCGTGAACAACTTACGGTCAGACGCGCTAAATCAACAAGAGATGCCGAACCTCTACGAGTTTGCTCAGAAAAACCAAAACTTCCGCAATCATTACAGCTCAAGTAATGACACATATGGAGCCTTCGGTTTGTTCTACGGTTTACCAACCAGTTATGCCTCAAGCATTAAAGCACAGGGTACCTCTCCCGTATTACTCGATGTTCTCAAAGATCAGGGTTACAACTTTGGTTTGTTCAGTGGCAACGGTTTTGAAGATGACCTGTACTCAGAAATCATTTTCCGAGATTTAAAGCTGGCAGATGAGCTTGACGGAACACAACCCCATACAGACCAACAATCCATTGCAGATTGGAGTACTTGGCTAACTGAACAAGCGAACCAACCTTGGTTTAGCTACATCGAAGTGACGGCTGTTGATAATTTTGAACCGCTGCCATCAAACAAAGATGAAGAAATGCCAGCAAGCGAACGATTCAAAAAAGCGTATGAACTTGCCGTAAAAACTGCTGACAAGACAGTTGCAGGCATTATTAATGAGCTTGAAACTACAGAACAGTTGACCAACACTATCGTTATCATTACCTCTAACCACGGTAGTGAGTTTAATGAGACAAACACCAATAGCTGGGGAGCAAATAGTAATTACAGTCGTTATCAGCTCCAAGTGCCGATGGTACTCCAATGGCCAGGAATGTTAGCAGGTGAGTTTAGTCACAGCACGAGCCATTTAGATCTCTCTGTCACGCTACTGCAAGATATGCTAGGCGTATCGTCTAACCCATCTGATTACAGCAGTGGCCGTAACTTGTTTGATGAAGGCCGCCGCCGCTGGATTCTTGCGGGTGACACTCGTGAGCTGGCATTAATTACCAATTCGCAAACCACGGTGATCGACAAGTTTGGCAACTACAAATTGTATGACAAAGATTACAAACGCCTACGAGATGAAGCGCCGAAATTGCCTGTATTAATGCAAGGCTTAACGGAACTACAACGCTTTTATTCAAAAAACAACTAGCCGAAGCTGGCAAACACCTACCGCAAAGCTCTCCTTTAGGGGAGCTTTTGTTTATTTAAACAACAGAGATTATAGTTTTCTGAGCAGTAAACATCCAATTGATTAAATTGGGGTTTACAATATTTTCAAAGCCTTATAATATCTAAGTCAACAATGGAGAGATGGCTGAGTGGTTGAAAGCACCGGTCTTGAAAACCGGCATACGTTAATAGCGTATCTAGGGTTCAAATCCCTATCTCTCCGCCACATTCAAGCCCTTGATTTATCAAGGGCTTTTCTCGTTTTAAGACGATCAAATGTCACCTAATACAAATAGGTGATACATATGTATTTGATTAAATTGAGCAATAACGTGTTTTATACACGTATTTCCACTCCTGTTGCATTACAGACTTCTCTTGGCTATCCGAGAGAGGTTCGATGTTAAATTGCATCCAGAACTGATCCACTTCACCCCCTGATTTGCACCGAAAACTGATCCACATCATCTAACCTAAATCCTGCTGAGTCTTAGCAGGAGAATATGGAGTGATTGACGTGTCATTATTAAGTGTTATTCGTCGTTGGCATTTCCGCGAAGGAATGTCGCAAAGAGAAATAGCCAGACGTACTGGACTATCCCGAAATACCGTTAAACGTTATTTGAAAGATCAAACTATCGAACCTGTTTATCCAAAGCGGCATTCATTGAGTAAACTAGACGAGTTTAAAGAATTACTGACTTCTTGGCTAAAACGAGAAATGAAGCGACCGAGAAAGCAGCGCAAAACGGTCAAAAACCTTTTTCAAGACCTCGTTCCGCTAGGCTATAGCGGCTCGTATGACAGAGTCGCTTCATTTGCACGTAAATGGCGCGAAGAACAAAAACTCGATGCGTCTAAACGAACGTATATGCCGCTAGAGTTTGCCCCTGGTGAAGCCTTTCAGTTTGATTGGGGCGAAAATTGGGCCTATATCAATGGCCATAAAACCAAGCTACAGGTCGCTCACTTCAAACTCAGTCATAGCCGCGCATTCCTCCTTCGAGCCTATTATTCTCAAAGTCATGAAATGTTATTTGATGCCCATAACCATGCCTTTCGCGTGTTCCAAGGCGTTCCAGAACGGGGGATCTACGATAATATGAAAACTGCGGTTGATGCGGTCAAAAATGGCAAAGATCGAGTAGTGAATCGTCGCTTTTTAACAATGGTTAGTCACTACTTGTTTGAAGCCGACTTCTGCAACCCAGCCGCAGGTTGGGAAAAGGGGCAGATCGAGAAGAACGTGCGGGATGTGCGTTCTATCATCTGGCAGCGCGCTCCTAAGGTGAAAACCTTAGAAGAGCTTAATCAATGGCTTGAAGCCCAATGTTTACGGGACTGGCAGTCACGTAGACACCCTCAATATCGTGATATGACCATAGAGCAAACGTGGCTAAGTGAGCGCTCCCAATTAATGAAAGTCACAGCGCCGTTTGATGGTTTTATCGAGCAAAGCAAGCGAGTCTCCTCTACCTGTTTGGTGAACTTCGACAGAAATAAATACTCCGTGCCTGCAAGTTACGCAAACCGACGAGTGAGTCTGCACGCCTACCCCGATAGTATTGTTTTGGTGGCAGAAGGTCAGCCCATAGCAGAGCACCAAAGAGTCTTTAATCCTAAACATGAGCCGCCACACATTGTTTATAACTGGCGACATTACCTGTTGGTTGCGCAACGTAAACCAGGCTCTCTGCGTAATGGCGCACCGTTTCACTTGCTCCCTGAGAGCTTTAAGCACCTGCAATCAATATTATTACAGCGTCTTGGCGGCGATAAGGAAATGGTCGAAATCTTGTCATTGGTTATTCATCACGATGAAAAGCTGGTAGAGCAAGCCATTAATATGGCACTGGAAGCAGGCACACCATCAAAACAACACGTCATAAACTGTTTAAGCCGCTTACTCAATCCTTCTCCAGTTGTACCCGTCCCCGTCTCTCAAGGGTTGCGACTGGTTACCGAGCCAACCAGTGATACGTCGCGATATGACGAATTAAGAGGAAAACGTCATGCACAATGAAGCGTTATTAAGCACATTAAAGGCACTCAAGCTTCACGGCATGGTTAGCAGTATTGTTGAACTTGCCTCTCAAAACTCTCCTGCTTATCAACAAGCTCAACCCATCCTTGAAACCTTGTTAAAAGCAGAGATAGCAGACCGTGAAGTGCGCAGTATCGCTTACCAAATGAAAGCGGCAAAGTTCCCAGTCTATCGAGACCTATACGGTTTTGACTTTAGCGAGAGTACAGTCGATGAGTATCTAATACGAGGTCTGCATCGCTGTGAGTTTATCAAAGACAGCCAAAACATCGTGCTTGTTGGTGGTCCAGGCACAGGGAAAACGCACTTAGCGACGGCGTTGGGCGTACAAGCCATACAACACCATCAAATGCGGGTCAGGTTCCTATCGACCATAGAACTCGTCAATACGCTAGAGCAGGAGAAGCAAGCGGGTCATGTGGGCCGCCTCGCTAATCGATTAGTGAGCTGCGACTTAGTCATACTAGATGAACTTGGGTATGTCCCTTTTAGCCAAGCGGGTGGGACATTGCTGTTCCATTTACTCAGTAAACTCTACGAGCGTACGAGTATCGTCATTACCACCAATCTCAACTTCACGGAATGGTCGAAAGTGTTTGGTGATGCAAAGATGACAACGGCATTGCTGGATAGGCTGACTCATCATTGTCACATCATTGAAACGGGTAACGACAGCTATCGTTTTAAGGAATCAAAAAAGAAGTCGAAGGAGAAAACCAAATAGAAACTAACGTAAAAATGTAGTCTAGAATAGACTTACTTAGGTGGATCACTTTTCAGTGCAAATGGTGGATCAGATTTAAGTGCAAATTAACAGATAAGGAAAAAATTGAAAGCCTGTTCCGTGCGTACGAGCAGTTCATTCTTTTTGGCGACAAAACTGTATCGATAAAAACTCTCAAAGAAAAAATTATCAATAAAATCGAAGCTAGAGCAAAAGACATATTGGTGGATTTGCCTTTCACCGAGATCAATTACCCTTTTGTTGATGATAATTCTGACGATAGGTTAGAACACACCCCAAAACTGATAAAAACTGATTTAGTCAGCGATGGCCTCTTACTGACCTATGCGTCTATCAAAGTTCTAGAAGAAACTATTGAACTAGACGAGACATACTTTCAGCAACTGAATGCAGGGTTTACTCTTCCAGATGAGCTTTATGACATCAAAGCAAAACGCCATATCAAAAGACGTTATTATGATTCGGTGTACATTAGTTTTTCAGATCAAACAATTGAGTTCCGCTTGGACACTGCCTCTTTGTCATCGAAACAAGCTATTGAAGAGTCCTTTGCCTATCTAGAGAAATCTTTCCGCGATACAATTGAAAAAGTAATTCCTTCTGAAAACCTTGAGTTTGAAAACGAAAATTTGTTTTTAGCAGTACCTGGGGGATATGAAAACTCAAAGCTAAGAGTATGCGAACTTGGTTTTATCGTTGGTTCCGTTATCCATCATGAAAAAATGCGGACAGGAACAAAAGATCTGAGAAATGAGCTGTTCCATAAAGGTGGGAAAAGTAGTTTAGCTCAGTCTCAAACAGCGTTACAACCATTCCGAATTGCACTCCGAAAGAGAAGAACTTTGACAACAGTAGAGGGCAGCTATGAGACTGAAGCATATCTACCTGGTACAGCAAAACTGATACAGACTGGTGGAATGCCAGTTTTAGATTACGTGATTTTATCAAACTGCAAAACAGAGATGGATTATACTGATCATATAATTAGCATTAAGAACGACATCTCTACATATCGTACAAGGCTTTTAGCAGCATGAATCTAAATGATCTAATTATACGCATTCACAATGATTGGGAGGACACTGATGTGCTCCCAGTCATAGAGCGTGTATTGAGATCTCTCAGCATTCAAAAGGAGTATCTTCAAGATACTCCTATCAACTTGCGCGAATTATGTGAATATAGTGGGTTGAGTAACACTGAAAACGAACTTGTCTATAAAGCTACAAACTACTTGGTACATCCCTCTATACACGTACTTAATCTCAGGTATGAGTTATATGATAATGGCTTGTTCGAGATTACAGCAGATGAGATATATGAAGCCCAGAAAGACGGCGCTTTGTATCATCCAGTCACAGGTAGGGAAATCCCTAACTTTGAAAATGAAGTAACACTTTCTTTCGTTCTTTCTCATGAATTTATCAATGCAGAGGGAGCGATTAGTTGAACAATCAAGCTTCTTCATTACCTTATGGGTCTTTAACTCTAGCTCAAGTTGAAAGTGGCTTTTTTAAAGATACTCTTCCTAATTGTACGGCTGGATTACACTCAGATCTTGCAAGGCAAGACTATAACCAAAATTTAGTAAGAGTTTACAATGGCTTAGAGAAAACAATCCAACGACTAGAGATGCACCCTATCCATAGAGAGCATGATACTGAGGACAGAATCACCATTGAATTAGTTAATCTTTTACATTTCTTGAATCACGCAGCGACTCATGACACGTCTTTTTCAGGGAACTGTGATATATGCATTGAAGAATCTCAGCAAAACTTCCGTTTTTTGGCTGAAGCCAAGATCGACTATAGTACAACGCACATTATGGAAGGGTTTCGACAGTTATCAGATCGGTATGGGACACGTGCGTTCAAAGATGGCGCACTACTGATTTACTGTAAAGAAAATAACAGTAGTGAGATGCTTAGTAAATGGAAGCAATACTTGTCGCGTAAAGAAAATAAAAGCCCAGAGTTTAGCGTCAACTTTACTACTAATGTAGGCGATAATTACTTTGAAACGACCCATAATAGTAAAGCCACTGGGCAAATATTCACAGTAAGACACATTGCCATAGCGCTTAAAGATGTTGCTTCAGATAAGAGCGCACGTCGAAAGAAAAAATGCAATCATACATGCGTAAATTGCTGCTCATCACACCACCCAGATCCAGATAGTTTACTGGATTACCACATATAATATCTTCTTATTGAGTAAAGATTAATCTTTGTAAGGTTAAGACTCAACTTAGTTTCAAGACGATTTACCAATCGTCAGGATCAAACTTGCCTGGGTCTCTGCCTACGACCTTCTCTTCAATATGTAGCTCAAGGTTAAGAGAAGACAGTAGGCGCATTAAACTCTCGATGCTTGACGAAGCTGGATCTCGTTCCAGTTTTGACACCGTGGTTTGTTTCAAACCCACAATGTCACCAACTAAAGTTTGATTGCGTTTTTGAGTTCGACGCACATCTCTTAGGTATATTCCCAACTGCCTGGGACTTGTAATCAACATCATATTCTCCAAAACATTTTTAACCCCTCAGGGGGATAATACCATATTTATCCCTCCAAGGGGTTAAGTTTATTGATTTATACAATGTCTGAAATCACAACCATCGTCCTTTAGTTATCTTTGTCTACAAAATTTTATCGCGTTATCTGCTTGATTCACTTGCTAAGTTAAGCTGTTTTTGTATACTAAATGTGATTCACAACTGTCAACCTGACATTTGATTGATAATCGAAGAAAGCTAATAAACTCAAGAGCTTGATAAATATAGGTTTTCAAAGAGATAGGGTTCAAATCCCTATCTCTCCGCCATTATTTAAAAAGCCTGCATTTTTGCAGGCCTTTGTCGTTTTAGGATATCTACCCAGTCGAGGGGAATTTTCCCCTCTGATGCATTTAGCTAATTGATAAACACTTCGCTAGCAGCATTAATTAACTGTAAGTGAATTGGTACCAAATCTGCGTGATTCGTTCGGTATCCTCCCCCAACCACTGCCGCAACGGGAATGCTTCTCTCTTTCATCGTTTGCATTAAAAATTGGTCGCGCTCTGCAATGCCTTGCGTAGATACATTAAAATAACCTAGTTCATCATCTTGATGGATATCCACACCAGCATCATAGATCACCAGATCTGGACGATGGAGGTTAAGGGCCATTTCAACGACTTCTTTGAATGTCATTAGAAATGTTTCATCCTCTGTCCCGCGAACGAGAGGAACATCCAGATCTGATTGAGGCTTTCTCGCAGGGAAGTTTTTATCGCAGTGAAATGATAACGTAATAATGTCTGGCTCTGCTTGGCAAAGCGTTGCCGTTCCGTCACCATGATGCACATCACTATCGATAATCAAGACCTTGTCCACATATTCGATATCTAACATCTGCTTTGCGGCGATGACCAGATCATTAAATAAACAGAACCCACTGCCAAAATCTTTGTGTGCATGATGGTACCCACCACTCAAATGAATCGCGACACCATACTCAAGTGCCTTTTCCGCCGTTAAGACCGTCCCTGCCGCAGAGGTTAATGTTCTTGTGATCAGGAGCTCACTCCAAGGAAAACCGATACGGCGCATTTTCGCGGTAGGCATATTACCTTTAATAAGTAAGTCGACATACTCTTCATCATGAACTTGCTTTATCTCATCGACAGTTAATGCCTCCGGCTGGAAAAACTGCACCTGCTTTCCCCACCCCTCCTTTTCGATTTGTGCCATAACCGATTGGTAAAGGTACTTGTATTTCATAATTGGATAGCGATGACCTTTAGGTAATTGAAGTTGCGAATAGATTGGGTGGTAGATCAGTGGCAGCATGAGATTTTCTTATTAACAATCGTTGTGAAATAATATCAACTCCAAGTTAATAAAAACAATTCTAATTGATAATGATTTTCAGCACTGACAAAAACAAGTTAAATAGAAACACATTGCCTTTGCCATACTAGATACAATCGTTGGTTTTTATGCGCTGCTTTTTTAACGATCACATTGAGTGCCTAATGGTTAGTTGATTTTATTATTCTCCGCTAACACAATGGCCTCTGTTTAGATCAACAAGGTAGGTGTTTTTATGAGTCAAACGGTCTTTATTACTGGTGCAAACCGAGGCATCGGCTTAAGTTTAACCGAGCTGTACTTGCAACAAGGCAGCCAAGTACACGCCACTAGCCGCTCTCTTGAAAGCTGTTCAGAACTACGAGCATTAGCATCACGCTACGACTCATTGTCTTTACACGAACTGGATGTGACTAACTATGACCAAGTGGCTAAGCTTACTGGCGAACTTCCAGCTATCGACTTGCTAATAAACAACGCAGGCTATTACGGGCCTAAGGGTTATGGCTTCGGCAATACCGATGTTGAAGAATGGCGCAAAGTATTTGAAATTAACACCATTGCTCCATTAAAGCTGATTGAGAGCTTTTACCCACTATTACAGCAAGGCGCTACGAAAAAGATTGCTTGTATTTCATCGAAAGTCGGCAGCATGACCGAGAACACTTCCGGCGGAGGCTATATCTATCGCTCATCGAAAGCGGCACTTAACTCCGTCGTTAAGAGCTTAAGCAACGATTTAACCTCTGAAGGATTTACCGTGTTAGCGCTTCATCCCGGTTGGGTGCGTACCGCGATGGGTGGACCCAATGCTTTGATTGATACACAGACGTCAGCAAAGGGGTTAGCAAACGTGATTACACAGAGCACCCCCCAAAATTCAGGTCAATTTATTAACTATGATGGTACCGAGCTCCCTTGGTGATCAATAAGCCATCAATAGGTGGCCTCTTGACGGTATGATAGACGTGCAACCCAAAGCAACAATGACCTTTTGAGTTGGCGCTTTATGATGTGGATTTACGTTTGGAGGCACCCGATTTAGCAGCGCCTCCTTTCGCATAGCTCCGTTTATTACGTTTGAATGCAGGACGATCTACTTTAGGGAGATGACGTAATGAGTCCGGGATCGGCCCTGATTTAACCTGCCCCATCAAACCACTAATTCGTTGCTCTAATGCTTGCATGAAGGGTTGATACGCCTGATTTCTTTCTGACATTCCTTGTAACTGATGTTCCCAATTCGCCGTCATATCAGGATAAGTCGCATCTTGTGGCAGTGCATGAATTAACCCCCGCCCAGCTTGAGAGCTGAGTATCGACTTGCCTTGACGTGTCAACAGTTGGCGTTTGAATAACGTATCTAAAATACCGGCTCGCGTTGCCTCCGTGCCCAAGCCGTCGGTATCGCGCAATATTTTCTTTAACTCTTTATCCGCAACATATCGAGCAATGCCCGTCATCGCTTGTAGAAGCGTCGCTTCCGTAAAATGCTTCGGGGGTTCGGTTTTACGATCTTTAATTTCACCCTCTCGACAAGTCAATACTGTCCCCTCCGATAATGGTGGTACAGCATCAATCCCTTCATCATCTTTGTCCGTTTTTCCCATTAACACTTTCCAGCCAGATGATAACAATTGACGTCCTTTAGCGATGAATGTGCCACCAGCGATGTCAAACACGAGTTTTGCTTCTGCGTATACCGCTGTAGGGTAAAACTGCATAAGATATTGACGAGCGATCAACTGATATATTTTCATTTCATTAGCAGAAAGAGCGTTTACATTCGCTTGCTTTGGTGTGGGAATAATCGCATGGTGTGCATCGACCTTTTTATCGTTCCATGCTTTTGATTTCAGAGTTAAATCGGCTCCCTGAACCGCACTTTGTAGCTCTTTGGTATTGTTCGCGATGGCTGAGGTTACCGTCCTTGCTTGCGCATAATGCTCCATCGGTAAGTAGCGACAATCTGAGCGTGGATAAGTGATCAACTTATGCTTTTCATACAAAGCCTGACAAGTGTCTAAAGCCTGTTGAGCACTCAGCCCATAACGCTTTGCAGCGTCAATCTGTAGTGCCGACAACGAATACGGAAGCGGCGCCGATTGCTTGGTCTGCTTTTGCTCGGACTCGGTGACTTTAGCTGGCTGATTTTTAATCCGACTTGCTACGTTTTCCACTAGCTTTCGGCTCAGCACTCGCCCTTCTTCATCTTGCCAAGGCTGACAGGCTTCACTCGGCTTCCAGCGTGCGCGAATATCGAATGTGCCATTGTTATCTTGATACGGAATCAATGCATGCAGTGTAAAAAAGTCTTTCGCCACAAAATTTTCTATTTCTTCATCACGGCGAACCACCAAACCTAACACCGGCGTTTGAACCCGCCCCACAGATAATACACCTTGATAACCTGCTTTTTGACCAAGCAGTGTGTAAGCACGAGACATGTTCATTCCGTACAGCCAATCGGCCCTAGAACGAGCGAGTGCCGATACAGAAAGCGGGATAAACTCACGATTACTGCGCATTGAACTCAATGCTCGCTTGACCGCTGGCAAGTTCAAGTCTGAGATAAGCAAACGTTGAGTCGCTGCTTTTTTGGTTTTGGAAAGCTTGCAGTGTTCCAATACCTCATCCACCAACAATTGACCTTCGCGGTCTGGGTCTCCGGCGTGAATGACTTCATTCGCTTCCTTGAGTAACTTACGAATCACGGTTAACTGCTTGCTCGCACTTTTTCTCGGTCTCAATTGCCACTGCTGTGGAATAATCGGCAAATCCGTCATACTCCACTTTTTATAACGCTCGTCGTAAGCGTCTGGCTCTACCTGTTCTAATAAATGCCCGATACACCAAGTCACTACATCACCGTTACCACAGCGAATAAAGCCTTGGTCTTTCTTTTGGGGGGTAGGCAATGCGGCCGCTATTGCACGACCTAAACTTGGTTTTTCAGCGATAAACAGACGAGACATAACATTTAGACATCATAATAATAAGGGCTACATTATCGAATCTCACCCTAAAAAATCAAGAAAAACTGTATAGATAAACAGTAATCCGTTTTTTTTTAAATATATTTATTGAAACTCAACAAACTTTGACAAGTCACGCTCTGGTACTTTCATTGGTGTGCAACCCGGTGTGCCTAGGTATAAAAATCCTACGATTTTATCTTCACCCTTTAAGCCAAACGCTTGATGAACTTCTGGATGAAACATCCATTTACTCGATCGCCAAAAACCTTGGAAGCCTTGTGCTACCGCTGTCATCTGCATCGCTTGTGCTGCACAACCGGCAGAGAGATACTGTTCTAATACAGGCACTTTCTCATGTTCGGTTACTTTAGCAATCACGGTAATTACCATAGGTGCGCGAAATGGCGCATTTTTTATCTTTTCCACAACAGTTTCATCACTGTTTTCCGCCATTGCCGCTTTGACCAAAATGTCTGACAGTCTCTTTAGTCCATCTCCCTGAGCAATCACAAAGCGCCAAGGCGTTAAACCTGCGTGATCAGGGGCACGAAGCCCAGCACGAATGATGTTCTCCAATGCTTTGCCTTCTGGCGCAGGTGCAGATAATTTCGCAATAGATCGGCGATTGAGCAAAAGTTCGAGCGCTTCCATGAGAGAGTCCTTATTGAATATCACTGTTATTTTCTTTGTTACTCACTTTAGCATAATCCTTTCATCCAAATAACAACCTGTTTTCTGAGGATTTAATAACTTGCTTCACTTAACACTCATCAAGGTTTACTGTAAATTTATTCGTAAAATGAATAGGTTGAATATAGGCAGGTAGATGGACAAAGATAAACAAAACAGCATTTACGAAAAAATCATCAATGACGAAGATGCCCGCGCCTGCAAAGCGATTCCTGAATCCGCTTGTCATCAAGTTCCTGGTAACTTCCTTAAAATCATTTATGCTCAATTTCTAACAAAATTGGGGGATGCGTTGATCAATCCCAAAGTGACTTTGCCATGGATATTACAAAGCCTTGGCGCGCCCGTTTACTTAGTTGGTTGGCTAGTGCCCATTCGCGAATCTGGTTCACTCATTCCGCAGTTAAGTATTGCGTATTACATTCGCCTGCTCCCGGTAAGAAAGTGGGTTTGGGTGCTTGGTTGTGTATTACAAGCGCTTTCGATATTCGCCTTAGCCTTAGTCACCCTCACTATGACGGGCGTTGCTGCTGGTTACGCTGTCATCGTATGCCTCGTCGTTTTCAGTTTTTCGCGTGGTCTTAACTCCGTGGCTTCCAAAGATGTATTAGGAAAAACGATTCCTAAAAACCAACGTGGCCAAGTCAATGGCTGGTCTTCAAGTGCTGCGGGGCTCGTCACTCTTGTATTCGCTAGCCTTCTTGCAGTGACTTGGCTTTGGGGAGTGGAACCGACCGTACGCTTTTACAGCATCAGTTTAGCGTTGGCCGGCATCATATGGTTAGTTGCAGCTTGGGTCTACGCTCGTATTAATGAGTATGCTGGCGAAGTAGACGGTGGTAAAAACGGGGGGTTAGAAGCCTTTAAGCAGTTGGTTCTGTTAAAAACTGACGTGACTTTTCGGCGCTTTGTTATTACCCGTACGCTATTTTTATGCTCCGCATTGAGCGCGCCGTATTACATCGTATTGGCGCAACAATCTCTCGGCGGTCAGTTGTGGGTGTTGGCGCTCTTTATGTTTTCAAGCGGGTTAGCCTCGTTTGTCTCTGGTCCTTTCTGGGGACGCATGTCTGATTACTCGAGCCGAAGTGTCATGGTGATTGGCGCAACAATCAGCGCGCTACTTGGCATCGCGTTGTTTGTTTATGACACTTGGATAACCTCTTCTCCCGCCTTTTTATTTGTCATTCCGCTGCTCTACTTTTGTGTTTGTATTGCTCATGATGGCATACGTGTAGGCCGAAAAACCTATCTGATTGATATTGCCGAAGGTGACAAACGCACAAGCTATGTGGCCGTAAGTAACACGGTCGTGGGCGTAATGCTTTTATTGATGAGTTCACTTGGTGCAATGGCAAACGTTCTTAGTCTCTCGTCGATCGTCTTAGTGTTCTCTTTTATTACATTAATAGGCGTATTGCTGGCGAAACAACTGCCAGATATTAACGATTAACTTTTATGCTTATCTCAATGAAAGAAAACTGCGCATGAGTCGCAGCTTTCTTTTTCAGGATAATTTGAGGCTATTTATAGCTTCACGTTATAACTTCACGGCTAACTTTACCCCTTGGCGAATCGCACGAACGGCATCGAGTTCGCCCGCATGGTCAGCTCCACCAATGATGTGGATTTTTTCACCGAGCTCAGACCATTTCTCTTCAAATGGACGTACCGACTCCTGCCCAGCGCAAATCACTATTTTATCCGTTTTAAGCAATTGCGATTTTCCATCCACATGAATATGCAAACCATCATTATCGATTTTGTCGTAAGACACCCCACCCACTAAATGTACGCCGCGCTTTTCTAGGGTTCGTTTGTGGATCCAGCCTGTCGTCTTGCCAGGGCCTTTACCGACACGACCTTTACGACGCTGAAGCACCCACACCTCTTTGTCACTCACCGAGTCAGGATATGGGTACAAGCCACCTGGTTGAGACATTTCTTTATCAATGCCCCAATCATGAAGCCAGTCATCCAATGTTTGTCCAACGGGTTCGGTGAGCATCGTCGCAACGTCGATACCAATACCACCCGCACCTACGATCGCAACTTTCTCTCCTACTGGCGTTTTATCTCTAATGAGCGTTTGGTAGTCCACGACTTTTTCAAGGTTTTCAATACCGTCGATTTTCACTTTACGCGGCTCAACGCCGGATGCCATTACGATTTCATCGTACTCGGTGAGCAAATCGTAATTCGCTTCAGTAGAAAGGTGTAAGTTGACCCCTGTCTCATCAATACGGTTAGCAAAATAACGTATTGTTTCACGGAACTCTTCTTTGCCAGGGATCTGCATGGCAAGACGGAACTGACCACCGATTCGATCATTCTTTTCAAACAAATCGACTTTATGCCCGCGTTCAGCCAAGGTTGTTGCGCAGGCTAAACCTGCAGGACCCGCCCCAACCACAGCAATATTTTTCTTGTTAAAAGCAGGTTCAACCACGATCTCGGTTTCATAACAAGCCAGTGGGTTAACCAAACAGCTGGCGCGTTTACCTTTAAACACGTTATCTAAACACGCTTGGTTACAGCCAATACATGTATTGATCAGCTGCGCTTTTTCCTGCTCAGCTTTGGCGACAAAGTATGGATCCGCTAAAAATGGACGCGCCATTGACACCATGTCGGCATGCCCGGCAGAAAGAATACGCTCTGCATCATCCGGCGTATTAATCCGGTTACAGGTGATAATTGGCACTGACACATGGGGCTTTACTTTTTCCGTTACCCAAGTGAATGCACCTCGAGGAACTTGAGTCACAATGGTTGGAATTCGCGCTTCGTGCCAGCCAATTCCGGTATTTATTATGGTTACGCCAGCTTCTTCCAGTGCTTTTGCCAGTTCGATAACATCTTCAAATGTACTGCCTTGCTCAACAAGGTCCAGCATCGAGAGACGAAATACAATGATGAACTTTTCTCCCACTGATTTTCGAACCGCTTTAACAATCTCAACTGGAAAGCGCATACGTTTTTTATAGCTACCCCCCCATTCGTCGTAACGCATGTTAGTACGCTTACAGAGGAACTGGTTAATCAAATAACCTTCAGAGCCCATTAGCTCCACACCATCATAGCCAGCAAGTTGTGCCAGTTCGGCACTGTTAACAAACGCCTCGATAGTACTTTTAATTTGACGCTCACTCATTTCGCTAGGTGCGAACTTGGCAATAGGTGCCTTTATACCAGACGCACTTTGCGCGAATGGATGCATTGCGTAGCGCCCCGCATGAAGAATTTGCAAAGCAATTTTTCCACCGTGCTTATGCACTGCTTCAGTGACCACTTTATGAGCTTTAGCATGCTTGGGCTTACTAAACTCGGCACTCAAAGGGTGTAGACGACCGCGTAAATTGGGAGAAAAGCCTCCGGTCACGATCAGCCCGACACCTCCTTTCGCACGCTCTTCATAAAACGCGGCCAGCTTTTGCAATCCTTCTTTATGCTCTTCTAAGCCCGTGTGCATTGATCCCATCAGAACTCGGTTTCGTAATTGAGTAAAACCAAGGTCCAGTGGCTTTAATAGGTTTGGGTACATGGCAGACATTACTAAACATCCATTGTTATTATCATGGTCTGACCAGATTACGTCTGCGCAAGCCAAAAATCAAACAGGCGTTTACATTTTTGTAACACCGATCAATCTCGCGTGAAAATATGCCAATTGTTGAGTGGTCGTGATAAGCTAAAAAAATGTTATTTTTTGAGATCTTAGAGATAAGAACCCATACTTTGCAAGATTAAGGGAAGACTATCTCGTTATGGAGACAAGATGAAAAAACTCTTCAAATTTATTGGGTTGATATTTAAGGGGATATGGAAAAGCATCACCTTTATCAGACTCGCGCTGGCAAACTTGATCTTTTTGCTGATGATTGCCGTTTTTTACTTTGCTTTTACCTACACCGGAGAGGGGTTACCTGTCGTCGAAAAAGAATCAGCGCTGGTGATGAACCTGTCCGGGCCAATTGTTGAGCAAAGGCGCTATATCAACCCGATGGACTCTTTTGCTGGATCAGTTTTCGGTAATGAATTACCTAAAGAAAATGTCTTGTTCGATGTCGTTGATACCATTCGCCATGCCAAAGACGATCCGAAAGTATCAGGGTTAGTTCTGGCACTTCGCGACATGCCAGAGACAAATCTAACGAAACTTCGTTATATTGCTAAAGCGCTGAATGAATTTAAAACGTCAGGCAAGCCAGTTTACGCCGTCGGCGACTTTTACAATCAAAGCCAATATTACTTGGCAAGTTATGCCGACAAAGTGTACTTAGCGCCAGATGGTGGCGTACTGATTAAGGGTTACAGCTCTTACTCTATGTACTATAAAACGTTGTTAGAAAAACTGGACGTTTCCACCCACGTATTTCGCGTAGGCACCTACAAATCAGCCATTGAGCCATTTATTCGTGACGATATGTCGGATGCGGCAAAAGAATCAGCAACACGTTGGGTTACCCAGCTATGGAGCGCCTTTGTAGATGATGTGACAACCAATCGTAACATCGATGCAAACGTCTTGAACCCTACGATGGACGAGCTACTTACTGAAATGAAATCTGTCGACGGTGATATCGCACAACTGGCGATAAAACTCGGTCTGGTCGATGAACTGGCAACACGTCAAGACATCCGCACCCTGTTTGCGAAACAGTTTGGTAGTGATGGCCAAGACAGTTACAACGCAATAAGTTACTACGATTACCTCGCTACTATTCGTCCAGATTACAACTTGACCAAACACGACATCGCGGTTGTGGTTGCAAGCGGTGCCATTATGGATGGCCAGCAACCTCGTGGCACCATCGGCGGTGACACGGTTGCAAGCTTACTTCGTCAAGCCCGCAATGATGACAAAGTCAAAGCAGTCGTACTGCGTGTCGATAGCCCAGGGGGAAGTGCCTTTGCCTCTGAAGTAATCCGGAACGAAGTTGAAGCACTAAAAGAAGCCGGCAAACCAGTAGTGGTCTCTATGTCGAGCTTGGCCGCATCTGGGGGATATTGGATCTCGATGAGCGCAGATAAGATCGTTGCTCAGCCAACCACCCTGACAGGTTCAATCGGCATCTTTAGTGTGATCACGACATTCGAAAAAGGCTTTAATAAGTTAGGTATCAATACCGATGGGGTTGGTACATCACCCTTCTCGGGGGATGGCATTACGACTGGCCTTTCCGAGGGCGCCTCGCAAGTCTTCCAACTAGGTATTGAACACGGATACAAGCGTTTTATCTCTTTAGTTGGCTCTAACCGCGCTATGTCTTTAGAGGAAGTCGATAAGGTGGCTCAAGGGCGAGTTTGGACGGGACAAGATGCCCTATCCTTTGGTCTTGTCGACCAAATGGGCGACTTTGATGACGCCGTCGAATTGGCAGCAAAACTTGCAAATGTGACCGATTACGGCCTTTACTGGGTTGAAGAACCACTTTCACCAACTGAGCTGTTTTTACAAGAGTTCATGAAGCAAGTCAAAGTGTCTATAGGTATCGATGCAACTAGTTTGTTGCCTAAGAGTATCCAACCTGTTGCTCAACAGTTTGAACAAGATGTGAGCTTACTGCAAAGCTTTAATGACCCGAAAGGTCAGTATGCATTCTGTTTGAACTGCCAAATTCAGTAGACGTTCAATCGCGATAAATCTTTAAATCGTGCATTGAGGCATCTTGTTGTGAGATGCCTCTTTTTATTGCGTTATCGACTCATTCCTCTGCCTCGCATCTCAAGGTTATTTGGGTATATAATCCCGTTCCCTGTTCCCCTACATGAAAGAAAAATTGAACGATGACTAGAAAACACATCTACATTGCTTACACCGGTGGGACCATCGGTATGCAAAAATCGGATCATGGTTATGTGCCTATCGCTGGCTTTATGGAAAAACAATTAGCGAGCATGCCGGAGTTCCACCGCTCAGAGATGCCGAACTATACTATCCATGAATACGAGCCACTGATTGACTCATCAGACATGACACCTGAAGACTGGCTACAGATTGCGAATGATATCCGCGACAACTATGAAAAATACGATGGTTTCGTGATTCTGCACGGCACTGACACTATGGCCTACACTGCGTCAGCACTGTCTTTCATGCTTGAAAACCTTGGCAAACCAGTAATTGTAACTGGCTCACAAATCCCATTGGCAGAATTGCGTTCTGATGGCCAGGCAAACTTATTGAATGCTCTGCATATTGCGGCTAACTACCCGATTAATGAAGTAACATTATTCTTCAACAACCAGTTGATGCGTGGTAACCGCAGTACTAAGTCTCATGCGGACGGCTTCAATGCCTTCACATCACCAAACCTCCCGCCACTCCTAGAAGCCGGTATTAACATTCAAGTAAGCAATACCGTGACCGTCGGCGCACAACCTGAAGGTGAATTCAAAGTACACAAGATTACCCCACAACCAATCGGTGTCATTACGATGTACCCGGGCATCTCGCATGAAGTTATCCGAAACACGCTTCGTCAACCCGTTAATGCGATGATTCTACTGACTTTTGGCGTAGGTAATGCACCACAAAACCCAGAGCTACTTGGTCACCTTAAAGAAGCGTCAGAGCGCGGTGTTATTGTCGTCAACCTGACGCAATGTTTAGCAGGAAAAGTCAACATGGGTGGCTATGCGACTGGTTGTGCTTTGGCTGATTCGGGCGTAATCAGTGGCTTTGACATGACTCCTGAGGCGGCGCTAGCAAAACTGCATTATCTTCTGAGTCAAAACCTCACTTACGAAGAAGTGAAAGAGAAAATGCAACAAGTACAGCGTGGCGAAATGAGCCTATAACAAGGATTCGCATAAAACCTAAAAAGGTCCATCGTTCCTTTCTCGGAAAGCCACGATGGACCTTTTTCTTTAACGGTGACACTTTAACGACAATCAATGTCGCGGATATAACACGTCATCAATCAATATTTGGATTCACACGTACAATATCGTTTGCTTCTGCACTGAACTGCGTTTTAAGCTCTTGTTTAGATTTAAAACTGATTTCACCACCCGCTGCAACGCTCATGTGTTGAGCATCGGTATTATGTTTTGATTGATACAACATCACAGCTTGCATACATGAATCTCGCTGCTCTCTAGAAAGTGTTGTACCCTCAGGCCATCTTCCCGTCTCGACTGCATAGACCAGACGATTATAAACTTCTGGAGTCATCGCTTTTAATAGTTGTTCTGCGTTCATAATGTACCTTCTTATTACATTTTATTCACAGAACATAACGGGTTCACAAACTGAGTCAAGAACACGAAAATCAATTGGTGTAACAGATCACAAGCAAAACCATGAAAACAACATACTGGTTACTTACAGGCCTCGCCAGCCTCACACTAACAGGCTGCCTTGAAGGTAACGTGACAACAGAAGAGTTGTGCAATAAAACACCGCAGCTACGTTGCGAATACCTCAATATGGATGACGGACAGTGTCGAATACCACGAACAGACTTAGTCTGGCATCGGTTTGAACAATTTAAACATCCATCAGAAGCAAACCAAATCACCGAATACGGCTTAGTTGCCGAGTATCGAAAGTGCTTAGAGCTTGCTTCTCAGATTACGCCTATCGATCAAAGCGCCCTAAAAAGACAACGTTTTAATGCTTTAGTGCATAGCATTGACGAGCTGGATCGTATTGTGGATGAACTCCAAGACTCAGATAATCCAGCCACTTTATACTTTCTCTGGTCTCAAACCGGTGATACCCAAGCGCGCCGTGAGTTTTTACAAATGGAAGGTTCACCGAAGCTAGAAACGGCTGAGATGCAGTATGCCTTAGCCACTTTTTATACTAACCGGGACGCCCAAAAAACGCTGACGCTGTTAAACAATGCGCTGTCTTTATCGAATCAAGACAACGTAAACTCTGTCATTCTTAAATCTATGGCGAGTATCTACCAAGGACTTGGAAAGAAAGAGCATGCGTACTTATGGGCAATGGTCGCGAAAAGATTTGATGTGCCACTGGCAGGACAAAAACAGCTGAAGCGAATGTTTAATTTTGAGGATCCCAATCAATATCAACGGTTAGACGATGTAGCGGAATCGATCGCGAAAGCCATTGAAAACGGCAACTATTCTCCCGCAATGATTCCCCAAGAGATGTAAAAAGTTCCCACTGAATGTGGGAATTTTTTTGGCTCAATTTCAGTTCTAAATGTTCTACCTAGCAAGCACTTTGTGAAAGGATAAAACACTCTGATGCTCAATTTGGTCTTTATTACCCAGATTTGTTGAAAATTAACGACACTGAATTAATACAATAACGCTCACCTGTGGATTGTGGTCCATCTTCAAAAACATGCCCTAAATGGCTATCACATGTCGCGCAGCGAATCTCCGTACGGACCATCCCGTGACTGAAATCCTCCAAATAACGCACCGCATTGTCATTGACAGGCGCATCAAAACTCGGCCACCCACATCCAGAGTCATACTTGTTATCAGAGACAAACAGAGGAGTATTACAACAGGTGCAGGCATACACGCCCGTTTCTTTATTATGCAGCAACTTGCCGCTGAACGGCGGCTCTGTACCTTGCTCTCGGCAGACACGAAACTCTTCATCAGATAGTTGCTCACGCCACTGCTCATCGGACTTTGTGACTTTCTTCCCACTTTGTTCCACGACTTTCCGTTCCTTCTTTACTCTTTCTAGCATTGACTTTTTTAGTAAAAAACTTGCTTCTCGTAATAGTTGTAGCACATACTTTCTCACTAGCACACCATGCGTAATTAATTTAATACGAGCACTTCTCTTACAAGTTATACTACGCCAACTGGGCTATAGATAAATCAGTTGAAAGTTTAAAAAACACACATTTGCTAAGAATTGTTAAAAAAAGCGTCGCTTTTTTTTGACTTTAAACAAGTTAAGTCCGATTATCTGTTGCAGATGATTACTGGATTCTGTAATTTTACTACCAGTTATCTTTAATCAGAAATTAAGTTGTGGAGCAACTATAATGACTATCAAAGTAGGTATTAACGGTTTTGGCCGTATTGGTCGTTTCGTATTCCGTGCAGCGCAAGAACGCACTGACATTGAAGTTGTAGGTATTAACGACCTTATCGACGTAGAATACATGGCGTACATGCTTAAGTACGACTCAACTCACGGCCGTTTTAACGGTACTGTTGAAGTTGAAGGTGGTAACCTAATCGTGAACGGCAAAACAGTTCGCGTAACTGCAGAGCGCAACCCTGAAGACCTTAAGTGGGACGCAATCGGCGTTGACGTTGTTGCTGAAGCAACAGGTCTTTTCCTAACAGACGAGACTGCGCGTAAGCACATCACTGCTGGTGCGAAGAAAGTTGTTCTTACCGGCCCTTCTAAAGACGCAACTCCAATGTTCGTTAACGGCGTAAACTTTGACACTTACGCAGGCCAAGACATCGTTTCTAACGCTTCTTGTACTACTAACTGTCTAGCGCCTATCGCTAAAGTTCTTAACGACAAATTCGGTATCGAATCTGGTCTTATGACTACAGTTCACGCGACTACAGCTACTCAAAAAACTGTAGACGGTCCTTCTGCTAAAGACTGGCGTGGTGGTCGTGGTGCTTCTCAAAACATCATCCCTTCTTCAACTGGTGCAGCTAAAGCTGTAGGCGTTGTACTTCCAGAAGTAAACGGCAAGCTAACTGGTATGGCTTTCCGCGTACCTACTGCTAACGTTTCTGTTGTTGACCTTACCGTTAACCTAGTAAACGGTGCTTCTTACGAAGACATCTGTAAAGCGATGAAAGAAGCTTCTGAAGGCGAACTAAAAGGCGTTCTTGGCTACACTGAAGACGCAGTAGTTTCTCAAGATTTCATCGGTGAAGTTTGCACTTCTGTATTCGATGCTAAAGCTGGTATCGCGCTAACTGACAAATTCGTTAAAGTTGTATCTTGGTACGACAACGAAATCGGTTACTCAAACAAAGTTTTAGACCTAATCGCTCACATCTCTAAGTAATTACTTAGCTTTGAAAAAAGCGTTTAGCGAAGCTTGTGTTTGAAGCATAAGATTTGAATAAAAGGCGACCATAGAGTCGCCTTTTTTGTATCTGGAATTTGATGAAAACGTTCGGCTGACTCTCACGACAACCGAGAGATGTGTCGAAATTTCATCTCTACTTGGCCATAGGAAACAGCACATGGATTTAAAAACTCTCCCAGCCCTCACCGTTCTTTCCGATAACGTTACTATTGTAGAAATCAACCAAATAAAAATAGTTCGTGTTATTCACGAGAAAGCAACAGCCGGCATCGCTCTGCATGGCGGTCATGTCGTCTCGTTCTCACCTGAAGGTCAAGAAGATCTAATTTGGATGAGCGAAAAAGCGGTTTTTGATGGTAAAACAGCACTTCGTGGTGGTATCCCCGTTTGTTGGCCTTGGTTTGGCCGTATTGCCGCTCCCGCTCATGGCTTTGCACGCACCTTTGAATGGGAACTGATTGAACATCGGGAAAATGACAATGGTGTGATTGTCGAACTTGCTCTGTTCCCGACGGAAGAAACTCACGCCATCTGGCCTCATATGTTTGATGCTCGCCTTGTAGTAGAAATAAGTGATGAACTAAAAGTCACACTTAAAATCGCGAATATTGATGATGAACCTTGGACCTTCTCTGGCGCGTTACACTCTTATTTAAACGTGGGTGACATTAGGCAAGCCCAAACCACAGGCATGGGCACTGAGCACATCGATAACCTGAAGGCTGGTGAAGTGTGTCAAGGCGGCGATTTACTTCAACTGACTGACACTATCGACCGTGTTTATACCCAACCAGAACCGCAAATCTTGGTGAACGACCCAGTATTACATCGAACCTTGAGTGTAAAAAATTACGGTCATAACTCGGCAGTACTATGGAACCCTTGGGCTGAAGGTGCACAGTCAATGGGTGATATGGCTGATAACGGTTATAAAACGATGCTGTGTGTAGAATCAGCACTGCATGCTCCAACCTTAGAACAAGGTAAAACCCTGCAACCGGGCAAAAGCTACGAACTGGTTACTGTAATTTCGGCACTTTAATCCCCCTAATGAAGAGCCGCAGATATCGGCTCTTTTATTTCACTTAGGGTCACTGTTTTTGATAGAATTTGCCGCCCTACTTTCTGTTCGAGATCACCATGAACTATCAATGTCCTTTATGTCATCAGCCTCTTGCGTTAAAAGAAAAAATGTTCAAGTGTGAAAAAAACCATCAATTCGACCTAGCCAAAGAAGGTTATGTCAATTTGATGCCAGCACACCATAAACGCTCCAAAGATCCAGGTGATAACCAAGACATGATGCAAGCTCGTCGTCGATTTCTTGAGGGCAATTACTACGATCCAATGCGCCAAGAGATTGCGCAGCTGTGTGCCAACTATACACAAGGTACCGCTCATCAAGTATTGGATATTGGTTGTGGTGAGGGCTATTACACAGATCAAATCCAAAAAGTGATGCAGAAGCAATCGGACAATGCGGCAGTATACGGTTTGGATATTTCAAAAGTCGCTATCCGCTATGCAGCAAAACGTTACACGCATTGCCACTTTAGCGTAGCCTCCAGCCACCGGCTTCCTTTCGCCGATGAATCGCTTGATGCCATCGTACGTATTTACGCACCATGTAAAGCAGCAGAGCTACAACGCGTTGTTAGAGAGAACGGTGTGATCCTCACCGTAACGCCCGCGGGTCGCCATTTATATCAACTACGGGAACGCATTTACCAAGACGTTCGACTCCACAGTGAAGAGCCTGAAAGCATTGAAGGCTATAGGTTAGAACACCAGAAAAAGCTTAACTATGTGATGGATTTAAAAGACGGCGCAGCATTCGATTTATTGCAAATGACACCGTTCGCATGGAAAGCAACTGACGAACTTCGTGAAGAACTAAAATCCACTACACTGTTTCAATGTGAGGCAGACTTTATGCTGCATGTTTATCGCAAAAAGTCCCTATAGTAAAAGAATCGAAAAACGTAAACGTAAGTAATCCCACTTACATTGATTCACTGCTTAGCCTCTTTTAATATTACTCGGCATTTTTGGAGGCTTTTCAATGCGCTTTTCTACTTTGAGCTCTCTCTTTGCAAGCTTACTCACTGGTTGTGCTGCTCATATGCCAACCGAGTCTGAGCTGATCCCAACCGATGTCACGAGCTTTTACGACTACCAATTACACTCACCTTCTGGTGAATACCTCGCTATAAACAACTTGCCAATTGAGTTACTGCAAGCCGATGTGATCCTGATTGGCGAATGGCACACTCATGCTGGTATTCATCACTTCCAAACGGATATGCTCAAGCAGCTTTCTTTTGGCAAGCGCTCACTTGCACTGTCGATGGAACAGTTTACTCGCGACAAACAAAACGTTCTCGATTCTTATCTCAAAGGGGAAATTGGTGAGCAACCTTTGATCAAGCAAGCCAATGCTTGGCCAAACTACGAAAGCGATTATCGCCCTTTAATAGAATTTGCCAAGCAAACAAACCTTCCAGTGATAGCAGCGAATGCACCGAGGCATATCGTTCGATGTATTGGTCGTTACGGCATTGATTACACCAACAAGCTAGACCCTGAAGAGCGTACTTTTATCGCAAAAGTAATCAACACAAAGACCAGCCCTTATAAAGAGAAGTTCATGGCATCAATGCATCACGGTAAGCCAGAACAAACCGAGCGACAATACGCCGCTCAAATCACTTGGGATGAGACTATGGCAGAATCTATCGTCAACTACCTCACGACCAACCCTAGAACACAAGTTATGCACGTGGCAGGAAAGTTCCACACAGAAGGTGGTTTAGGTACGGCGGCATCAATCTTAAACCGCAACCCAAGCTTAAAGGTGGTAGTGATCAGCCCAACGGCCAACGTGTTATCAAATAGCTCAGATTATCAGCTAGAGGTCCTGGCTCCACCTGCGCGATACGTGCAAGATGCAAACCGCATGGCAGCGTACGAACACCTCTCGCAACGTAACAGCCGTCTTCAATGCAAATAGCCACATAAGGTTACGTCATCAGAACCGTTTGGCACATTAAACCCCCAACAACCACGGTCTGCTTTTTGCTAGTAGTTATGCCAAATAGATAGGAAGCGGCAAAACCAAGCCTATTTTTTATTCACATAGCTTTAGAAATACTTTTTGCCGCCGATATTAACTTAACGGCTTTTACCCGCACTCAGTGAATGAGTGTCGATGTTCCAAGGAGTATTCGATGAATCCAGTAGGAAGCGCTTCTATTAATAGTCATGCCAATCGTTCTACAGTTTCAACTCAAGACAATATCGCCCAAGAAAAGACAAACGCTTCGCCACTTAAAATGGAGCGAAATAAAGTGACACTTTCACCTGAAGGTAAAGCGCTGCTGTCCGCCCTCCAGCAGATTGATCATGAGAGTGAACATGTAAAAGTAGAAAATAAGTCGGTCGGTGAAAAAGTCGAGTCCTTTACGCACGGTGCTCTTGGGATGGAGCATCCTACTAAGCTTGAAGAAGACGAAGACGGTTCTTACTCTGCGGGACAGTACCTTTCTGCCGCACTGACTGTTGGTGGCATCATCCTTGCGCTTGCCTAAACGTCAGCATTGTAGAATTCGAGACAACTCATAAACACATCAAAGCTTTCGATCACTAATAGCAGCGCCTCGGCCCATTTTCTTATCGGACTGCGCGATTATAACTTGAACTTTAGCAAAACTAATGTATTGAGCTGTAAAGAAAACTTAGCCATAAAATATGACTTACTTAACGGATAAAAAAGACACTCTATCAACAGAGCGCCTTTTTACATTCGTATGCTCCTTGGCTAAGCGTCTCGCTTCTCTACCATGTGCAAATGTACATCTTGTTGTGGGAAAGGAATGGAAATGCCCTCGCGGTCAAAACGCAGTTTCACCTCTTTAGTCACATCCCAATACACATCCCAATAATCATCCGTTTTAACCCAAGGACGAACGATGAAGTCGACAGAAGACGTATTCAAGGTATGCACTTTGATCATCGGCTCAGGGGAACGAAGCACCGCAGGGTGAGAAGTTACAATGTCAGACAGCACCGACTCTGCTTTTAACAGGTCATCAACGTAACCAATACCAAATACCATATCCACACGGCGAATACGTTCATGAGTTACGTTCTTGATTACATCTCCCCAAATTTTGCTGTTCGGTACAATAATGATCTGGTTATCAAACGTACGAATGGTGGTGTTCACTAAACTCATATGGCTGACCTTGCCATCCACACCGCCTGCGTACACAAAATCACCCACATCAAATGGACGATAAATCAAGAGCATCATGCCCGCTGCAAAATTAGACAAGGTATCTTGTAACGCAAAACCAATGATGACACCAGCAATACCGAAACCAGTTAAGATTGGCGCAAGATTTAACCCTATTTGAGACAGGCCGACCATGATACCAATCACCCACACGAATTTACCGGACATAGCGATAAAAAAGTCCTGCATTAAGTGTGAGAGCTTCAAATTCTTCGAGGCCACTGCCTTACTTACTACTGTTCGCGTTAACTTCGCTAGCCCGCGAGCAATCAGTAAAATCAGCGCAAAGACAAACAGCTGGAAAATATGCTGCGGCGCATTGTCAGCAAACCAGTCAACCGCCGAGTTTGACCAATGGCTAAGTATTGACCACACCACTTTGGTATTAAGCAAGTCATGCGTGATATTGCCCGTTACCTCAAAAATCTGGCGTTTATATTCTGATGTTTCTAGGCCGATTTTATCTCCTATCGATATGAGTTTTCGTAGACTTTCTGTCGCAATATTCAGTCTTTGCTTAATAATAAGCTGATTGAGTTGCAACGAGGTTTTCTCTGAATCCGGACTAGACGACAGCTGCGAACTAATAACATCATTTTGTTGACTCAAGTACTCAGTAGAGGCTGACAATAAACGCATTCGTTTATCAATTTTGTCTTTTAACTCTATTTCAGCACGCTCATTCTGTACCCCTAACTCCTTTAACCACGCTAGATTTTGCCAACTAGAATCGAAGCTCACATCCAAATAATTCTGCAATTCTCGGTAGTCATTAATGAGAGCCAGCTTCTCTTCCTCTTTGGCATTATTTAGGTTTTCAACGACTTTCTTAATTTTTTCCAATAAGTAATCAGTTGCGTCCTCTGAGTAATTTTCTTGTTTTTTGACCAGCGTAATCAGCTTATCGCGTGGAATCGAACCATGCTGAATCGCAGCCTCTAGCTGGTTTCTTAGCTCTTCATTTTTTTGGAATAGTTGCAGTTGAAGTGCATCACGCTCGTCGCCACTTGCCTGTGAAAGGCTCTGGGACAAGTCAATAATATCTTGGTTCAAGTTATCAATTGAGGCTTCCGCAGCGGATATTTCGGGCGCATCCTTTATCTCAATGGCACTAACAACAGAAGGGGTCACCATACTAATGATGAGTACGAATAATGTGGCCCAAGGTGTCAGGCGATTTTTCAGTAGGGATTGAAACGTCATTTTTACCTCGTAACGGACAGGTCCCGATCGGAGCGATCAAGAATCAGAATGTAAAGCCTTGAAATTATATGCTCTAAGTTTACAACACTAAATAAAAATCCGTTCAGCATTTAGTAAATTAAGCATCAACGTTCCTCAATTTTTTTAATCGATAGTCACGACTTAAGCGTGGTTCTTTTCTTATCTCCCAATAACAAACAAGCCTTTCACTGTTTGGTGAAAGGCTTGTTTAAATTCGGCTAAGGGCGATTGGGATGATTCAAGATGTGGTCTTCCCAGTCCACCACATCTATCTCGTACACCACTTTGTTTCGGACACTTTCCCCTGCAGCGTGCATCGCTGATTTAGAGCCCGTAATAAGTGGATGCCACTCTGGTAAAGGTTGCTTGTCTGCCAATAGACGATAAGCACAAGTATGCGGTAACCATGTAAAGTCATTAATGTCTTCACGAGTAAGCTTGGTGCACTCTTCACCAGAAGTAAAACGGTTTGGGTAGTCCTTGCATGAACATGTTTTACTGTTTAGCCAACTACACGCCACGTTGGTGTAATAGATTTCATCCGTATCTTCATCCATCAGCTTATGCAAACAACACTTGCCACACCCATCACAGAGAGACTCCCATTCTTCTTCAGTCATCTGTTCCAACGATTTACTTTGCCAAAATGGAGTGCTCATACTTCAGGTCTCACCAACGAAATTTAGGGGCCGATTTATACTCCTCTCGTCGAAAAAGTTCAAGTTTTACGACGAGATCGCATCATGAATAACGAATGCTCGCAATATCCACTCATTTTCCTTTTACTGATCTATCCTTAACCAAGTTTGTATTATTTTGTTAAACACTAAGGAATTAAGGAGTTTTCATGGGTATCTTTGCTTGGATAATTTTAGGCTTGATCGCCGGAGCTTTAGCGAAATGGCTCATGCCAGGAAAAGATGGTGGGGGCTGGGTTGCCACTATGTTACTTGGTATCGCGGGGGCGTTTGTTGGTGGCTTCCTAGGAGGTATCCTTGGCTTTGGTGGCGCAACAGGAGTCAACGTAGGCAGCATCCTGACTGCGACGCTTGGTGCCTTTATTTTGCTTTTTGTGTACAACCGCTTTCTTAAGTAATCTTGCTTTAAGGTAATCCAATCTAAAGCAGAAGAGGTACTCCGTAGTACCTCTTCTTTTTTTAACTGCTAGCCCTTTCAATCTACGTCAAAATGACCATAATTGCTTCCTCAATTTTTAAGAGGTTTACATTATGGATTGTCGACTAGGGTGCGGAGCATGCTGCATTGCACCAAGTATCTCTTCTCCCATACCCGGTATGCCAAATGGTAAGCGCGCTGGTGTTCGTTGCGTACAGCTGAACGAGGACAATCTATGTAAGCTGTTTGGCACCCCTGAGCGTCCAAAGGTTTGCCACGATTTTAAACCGTGCCCGGTTGTATGTGGCAAAACCAACCAGGAAGCACTCAACAATATCATTGAGTTAGAGCAACTGACTTAGCACAACTTTCACTTATTGGTTACCGCTCTTTGTGATGACGTCAGGGCCGTATTGGCCGCCGTTTTCTGATATTGGGATGGACTCTTTGGGTATCGCCCTTTACGTGACTGCTACAGGAAAGGAGACGACGCTTTGTTGTCGCAGGCTTTTGACTTTTCGGAAGGTAATGACGATGAATGTTCAATAGGTCAAGATGGAAAACCGCTGAAGTTCAGCGGCTTTTTATTAAATCCGGTGCCGACCTAAAAGCGAATGTGACAGCGTTGTCCCATCAACGAGCTCTAGCTCGCCACCCACAGGTACACCATGCGCAATACGGCTCGCATCGACTTGGTGCACTTTACACAGCTCTGCGATGTAGTGTGCTGTAGCTTCGCCTTCAACCGTCGGGTTAGTTGCCAAAATCACCTCGTCGATATCACCGCGGCGTAAGCGATAATCAAGCACATCTAGCCCAATATCACTTGGGCCAATACCGTCTAACGGTGACAAGTGCCCCATAAGGACAAAATATCGACCTGAATATTGCCCTGTAGCTTCGACTGCTGCAATGTCTGCCGGGCTTTCTACTACACAAATTTGGCCATTTTCTTGGCGTTTTGGGTTAGTACAAATATGGCAAACGTCTTCTTCAGTGAAGGTTCGACACTCGGTGCAATGACCAACCTCTGTCATTGCCTGACTCAACGCATCTGCCAGTTGCAGACCGCCCTTTCTATCGCGCTGTAACAAATGAAAGGCCATACGTTGCGCCGACTTGGGACCAACCCCAGGTAGACAACGTAAGGCCTCCATCAAGTGCTCCAGCATATGACTGGTTCGCATTAGAAGTCCGCTTAATTAAATAATATCAGCAGCTTAGAATGGCATCTTCATGCCTGGTGGTAGTTGCATACCACCAGTAACAGAAGCCATTCTCTCTTTTTGAGTCTCTTCTACACGACGCGCTGCATCATTGAATGCTGCAGCGATCAAATCTTCGAGCATCTCTTTGTCGTCTTCCATCAAGCTTTCATCGATGTCAACACGACGCACGCTGTGGCTACCAGTAATAGTAATTTTAACTAGGCCAGCACCAGACTCGCCAGTTATTTCCATATTCGCAATTTCTTCTTGAAGCTTTTGCATGCGATCTTGCATTTGCTGGGCCTGCTTCATTAGGTTGCCCATACCGCCTTTACCAAACATGTTTATCTCTCTGGTTTAATGAGGTGTTGCACTAATTAATGGGGTTATCACTATCGATTTTCAACCCCATTCCATTCGATTGTTAGATAGGTCGCACGCTATCTCTATCAAGCTCTGCAGCAAATCGACGTTCGATAAATTGAACATTTGGATCGTCTTCTAGGCTATTCAGAGCTTGCTGTAATTTTTCTTGATAGAGCCGATCTCTCAGTTCAAGTGGCGTTTCGCCACTCTCGCCCACTTCAATACTCAAATGACACTCTTCATCTAAAACCGAGTTGAGTGCTTTGAGTAACTCCATTTGAGCTCTATCGGTATTCAAGTGAGCCTGACTACTTCTCAATAACAAAGAAACGGTCGAGCCTTCTTTACTGTATTGTGAGTTTAGCGCAAGTTGTTCCACCAGCTTGGGGATATTCATCAAGCTGATCAACTTTGCCCACTCGTTCAGCTCTAACGACTCTTCGATGAGCTTTTGAGCCATTTCTGGCGTCTTTTCGTGCTCAAGTGCCTGCTTGAGCTGCGTAGGTGTCAGTTTCGTATTTACTTTTGTCTCAACGGGTTTACTTGGACGCCAGCGATACGCTTCCTCTACTTCAGATTCAGACTCCATGGCTTGGGGAGCTGAATTTGGCGACACCTGCGCGGAATTGTCATGCAATTGCGCTAAACGATCAATGACCGATTCTGGTTGTACAGATGCCGCTTTAGGCTTTTTTGAGCCACCACTTTGAGGAGTATTCTGTTGTAAGCCTTGACGCTGAGAGCGCAGTTGATGACGTAAGCCACTCAACCTACCCCGAGCCGGGGTTGATGTGCTCTCTTGCTCCTGCTGGGATGGCTCCTCATGCTGTGGTGCCGGATTCTCACTCATTGGCGGCGCCATGTCATAACCACTAGATTGATGGTCCGGAGCTTGTGGGGCAGGCTTAGGCTCCATCTGCGGTATATTGTGAGTTTGACTTGGCTGCGGCTGGGAAGCAGGCTGAGTTGATGCTGGTGGTACTGACGCCGGTTTGAGTTGTTCTGTACTTTGCACAGGTGCCGTTGCAGACTCAGTTTGGGCGGAAATTACGTTCGCGTCACGGTTTGATGATGGTCGAAAAGCCATCATTCGTAGCACGACCATTTCCATACCAACACGCCCGTTTGGCGATAAGGTGACATCTTCACGCCCTTTGAGTGCAATTTGATAGTAAAGTTGCACATCTTGCGGGGTGAGCGCTTTACTCAATAATTCGATTTTTCCAGCATCTGGCTGGGCGTTATCTAATGTTGATGGTAAAGCTTGATACATCGCAACACGATGTAATTGCGTCGCTACTTGCTGCAACAGCCCATCCCACTCCACACCATTGGCAGCAAACTGTTGAATTTTGTCCATCGCTTGCTGCGGCTGTTTACGGCTGATCGATTCAAGCAAATGAATGGCTTGGTCAGTATCAATGCTTCCCAGCATATGACTAACAATATCAGTGTGTACCGCGCCATTCCCCAAAGCAATCGCTTGATCGGTAAGGCTTAGAGCATCGCGCATACTGCCATCGGCCGCGTGAGAGAGCATCCCCAGAGCTTTCGATTCAGCAGAAACTTGCTCTTGCCCTAAAATGTAATCAAGTTGCTGATGAATATCATCAACGCTGATTGGCTTAAGGTGAAACTGCAGACAACGAGATAAAATCGTCACTGGCAATTTTTGTGGGTCCGTCGTCGCCAGTAAGAATTTGACGTACTCAGGAGGCTCTTCCAGCGTTTTTAAAAGCGCATTGAAAGAATGACGCGACAACATGTGTACCTCATCGATGAGATAGACTTTGAAGCGTCCACGAGCTGGCTTGTATTGCACGTTGTCTAGCAGTTCGCGAGTATCTTCAACTTTAGTACGTGATGCCGCATCAATTTCCAATAGGTCAACGAATCGACCTTCATCAATTTCACGACAAGTATCGCATTTGCCACAAGGTGTTGCGGTAATACCAGTTTCACAGTTCAACCCTTTGGCGAACAGTCTGCCGATGCTCGTTTTGCCGACGCCGCGAGTACCACTAAAAAGGTAAGCGTGGTGTAAACGGTTTTGCGCCAAGGCGTTTTCCAAAGCGGTCAGGACATGTTTCTGTCCTACAACTTGATCAAACTGATTCGGACGCCATTTTCGCGCTAAAGCTAAATAACTCATTGAATGTATTAATGTCCTTCAAAATCGCAAATGCTGTATACGTTTAGACCTAATGCCTCTAAACGTTTATCACCACCGATTTCTGGTAGGTTAATAACGAACGCAGCGTGCTCAACTTCACCACCAAGTTGACGAATCAGCTTAGTCGTTGCTTCGATAGTGCCGCCTGTTGCAAGCAAATCATCAACAACAAGTACTTTGTCGCCTGATACTATTGCATCAGTATGAACCTCTAGCGTATCCACGCCATATTCAAGCTCGTAAGATTGAGCAACAGTTGGACGCGGTAATTTGCCTGGCTTACGCACTGGAACAAAGCCTACCCCAAGCTCAAGCGCTAATGGCGCACCAAATAAAAAGCCACGAGCTTCAGTCCCCACAACCTTGGTAAACCCCATGTCTTTGTAACGTTCAACCAATAAATTGATCGTTGCTTGGTACGCTTTTGCATCTTCAAGAAGACTAGTGACATCACGGAAAAGGATCCCTGGTTTTGGGTAATCTTGGACGCTTTTGATGCTAGATTTGATCAGTGAAATTGTTTCTGTAGTCATAATACCGATTTACTTAGATTGGCTCATCACCCTCTATATTTTATCGCAGTATCACGAGGGCAACGAACAATAGGTTTTCATCACCATGACTTATTTTCGTAAAGTCACAGGCGCTGAAAATACAAACGCCCACTCGAAGAGTGGGCACACTATTCTCTGCAATCTTAGTGATTTTCTTCTCGGTCAGCAACCAACTCAATCACAGGGAGACGCATAAACCACCTGAGTAAAACGATTAACATCACTAAAAGACCAATTTTCACCCAAACAAAGGGGACCATAAAAATAGAAATCATGAAACTGAGTGCAATAAAAATCGCACCACGTCGTTTTATCTTAAAAGTAACGGCCCGATGTTTATTCCAATTTTTGAGAACTGGTCCAAACGTTTTGTGGTGATGTAACCAGTGATGAAACGCTGGACTGCCACGCATAAAACAAGCGCTGGCAAGTAAAATGAAGGGGGTCGTTGGCAAGAGAGGAAGAGCTATGCCGGCAATGCCAAGCACAATAGAGAGTCCACCAACGATATTGAAGAAGTAGCGCTTAATACGAATGGTGAACTCCAGAACATAATAGCGAGATTAAAAGCCAGCGTAACCATTCATTACACGAAGCCAGGTTAACGTTGCAGGTAGTGTGGGAATTAAAAGTACTGCAATGAACCCTAAAAAGTAAAAAATATTATAAGGCTCTTTAAAATCTTTATCTGCCATGATGTATCTTCTCACTAGTTGACTTTGCTTCTCCCACCACGCAGTGTTAAATAATAGTTGCGTAAATAGGGGATTATTGTTTGCGCATGACTATACCTTAAACTGTCAACCCTAAAAACTAGAGAAAAGTAAGGTTATATATCAGTAAATACCCACTTTTCCTCGATTAAAAAACCTCCCTGCAGCGCAAATACGCTGCTGGGTGGTTTTATTAAATCAGAATCAAGCAAACTAGGTATGCCGAACAATATTTAGGCTGAAACTTGACGTTCCAAGGCATCCAATAGTCAACTGCCCAGATGTATTTAGTGGCAAGTCTGTAGTGATAAAGTTTTTCATGCTACCGTCACCTAAACAATTGCCCGCTGCAATATGCTGGTTATTATTTCCATCAGACCATCGGCAATCTAAACCTGCTGGTAAAATAGATACGGTTGATGATGCCAAATCAGCCACACCAAACATCGCATTGACGGCACCAACACATTCCGAGCACTCAATTCCCTTCTCCATGATCTCTATCATATCTTTCAGATCTGCATTGAAGCTCTTCAAGTTCCGTAGATAATCATCGAATAAAGCCCGCACAAGCAATGTCGTCGCTACTCCGCCGTTTTTCTGAGAGGCTGAGTCAACTAAGTAAAAGGCAAACTGTCCATTCAACAACCAACGGTAATCAAACACGAGCGGCATGACATCAATTGATTGCAGCAGACGATACGAGCAACGCCAATCTCCTTGAGAAGTATCCTTCTCGGGTAATAAGGCATGCAGCAAATCTCTCGCTGCGCTCGGGTTCTCCTGCAAGTATTCTAAATGCCAGTGAAGCTCTTGCTCATCTGGTATCTCACCACCATCATCCACTCTAAACCACTGACTTGAGAAATCTCGTTGTTCAGAGAAATGGCTATCGGTATCTTCGAGTGTGTTATCGATCGCTTGAGATAGGTGCTTATAATTACCTATCGGTTTAGGCAGAAAATCTTTAATACCAAATCGTAACGCTTTTGCGACATCCGACATTTCATCCGTACCTGATACTACGATAAGTGGCAAGTATGGATATTCAAGGCTGACTTCTTCAACAAACTCAATACCGTCTAATACCGGCATAGATAGATCGCATAAGACAAGATCGGGCTGACACTCTCTAAGTTGTTGAAGTGCCTCCAGACCGTTTTCAGCTTCTACTAATTTAAAACCCTGACTTTCTAAATAGGCATTGGTGACTTTACGAAATACCGGATCATCATCCACCAACATAATTAGTTTTTGATTAACCACTTCCTGTGCCGAGACCATTGCCGTTTGACTGTGAGTCTTAAACATACCTTTACACCTCACAAAGCTCAGTCAAAAAAACAGATTATTAAGTCATTATTTTTGTTGTATTTATATCTAGCGAAACGTTGCGCAGCAAGACTTGAGGCCGTTTCGCCTTGTTATAAAAAGTAGCTTGAAAACGCCGTTTATACAATATTGCGGTGAGATATAACTAAAGTAGCTCCCAATAATTTGGGGGGAGCGAGATTCCGCTGCGCTATTTTCTTAACCGCGTAGCGTAACGGCGCTTAAAGTCTTACTTATTGAAGTCATTTAAGTATTACAATATTTACGCAGAGAAGTTTACTGTGTTCAAATTCAAATGATGTAACATGTTGACTTAAAGCAAACTACGATCGCAAAATTAATTATAAATTAGCCGTAATGGTAATTGAATGTGTCTGGAAATATGAAATTAGATGACTTAAACCTATTTCGACTGGTTGTCGAAAATGGGAGCTACACCGCAACTTCGCGAAAAACCATGATCCCGGTGGCAACCATCACCCGACGCATTCAAGCGCTAGAAGACTCTGTCAATCTTCGACTGTTGAACCGTCATGCTCGCAAACTTTCTTTAACCGAGGCTGGAGAACGTTTTTACCATGAGTGCTCTCCTTTACTGCAAAGGTTAACGGCTGCGACTGAAGAAATCACCGATGACTGTAAAGGGGCGTCAGGGAAAATAAAGATATCTGCGCCTTATAATCTGACTAAGCGCATGATGATGCCAATGCTCAACGGATTTATGAAGCAGTACCCAGATATCAATATTGAGCTAACGACAGAAAATAACGCAGACAAGCTAGACCCGACAGAGTGGGATGTGATTTTTCGTGTTGGCCCACAACGTGACTCTAGCCTAATCGCACGCAAAATAGGTGAAGTAAAAGATATTTTGGTCGCCAGCCCTGATTACCTCACGTTAAACCCGGCGCCAAACCACGCCGAAGAGCTCTCAAACCATTCATTGTTGAAAGGCTACCCTCTCATCAAGTGGACCTTAATTAACAGTAAGGGCGAGTCTGTAGTGAATGTAGAACGCGGTCGTTTTCACGCTAATGCTCTCAATGTCGTTCGTAGCGCATGCTCGGAAGGTCTTGGTATTACGCTAATGCCAGATGTGATGATCAAAGAGTATATTGAAAGCGGCGATCTGCTGCGCGTGCTATCTGATTGGAGTGCAAACCCACGTGATATCTATATGCTGTACAACCACAAAGACCACCTGCCGGAGAAAGTACGTCTATTTATCGACTTTGTGATCGCGTACAACATCCACTAATTAAAGCTCGAAACCTACATCGTTATTGGTTTAGGTATGACAATAAAAAAGAGGCTTAACGCCTCTTTTTTTATATTTTAATAATGTTTAGCGTCGACGCCCACGCGGTGGGTAATTCGACTCATCTGATGGCTGACCGCTCAATGGTGGGATCTTTTCTTTTCCAGCCAATTTTTTCTGCAACGAAAGCATCAATTCGGCCTCTGCCTTAGGCAGTTCACACTCTTCAATAAGCTCATTTATGTCAGCACCAAGCTGTACCATTTTAGAAGCGCGACTGTACAATCGACCATCGTTGTCTGCGTGTTCTAACTCACCAATGCGCTCGTTTAAATGCTGAATAATGTCTTGTTGTTCGGTGACCTTCTGTCCAAGGCCAACCACAACAGAACGGACTTCCAGTAACTGTTTGCTAAGCTTCTGGACTTCTTTATCCGCATGCCGTGCTTGAGCACGTTGTTGACCAATTTGCTTTTGTAATCTCGAGCGAATACGCAGTTGCAACGCAAGCAATACTAAAACGATAAAAGCGACACCACCCACTAGGAATGGTACAGATAAAAAAGTGTCTTCAGCCATGATTATTCAGCCAATTATAGGTGAGCCATCTCATCCCATTCGTCATCACTTAACAGCTTATTCAAATCGACAAGGATAAGAAGCTTACCGTCACGGTTGCTTACACCTTGGATGAACTTCGCGCTCTCGTCAGTACCGACCGAAGGAGTGGTATCAATCTCAGATGAACGTAGGTAAACCACTTCAGCCACACTATCGACTAAGATACCGATAACTTGACGTTCAGACTCAATCACAATAATCCGCGTATTGTCTGTTACCTCACCTTCTATCAGGCCAAAGCGCGAACGAGTATCGATAACCGTCACTACATTACCACGCAGATTGATGATACCCAGAACGTAATCCGGCGCACCTGGAACGGGGGCAATTTCAGTATAACGAAGCACTTCACGAACTTGCATTACGTTAATGCCGTAGGTTTCTTCTTCTAGCTGGAACGTCACCCATTGAAGAACTTCGTCGTTCGATGCATCTTTCTTCACTTCTACTTCAAAAGCTTGAGACATAGTTAATCCTCGTTAATGTCGTTCCCGACTTAAATCTAATTCATTGATTTTACATCTAAACCGGCGTTTAGCATGTTAATGAGTGCTTGGACATGAATTAAAGCACACATTTTTTCTTTTACCATGCCCGCTAGCCAAGGGCGCTTCCCCGCCTGTTCACGCCAGCGAACTTTGTCGATATTGAGAGTTTCCGTCCCCATTAACTGGTTGCTGGCTAACCCCCACATGCTATCTCCAAGCATAACGACATATTGGTAATTATCTTTGTAATCGTCATCGCGAAGCTTATCTGCCATCACCCATTTAGCGGTATCGACAACATCAAATTGTTGCTCGCGATTGCTCTGTAGCCCAAGATACCAAGCGGGTTTACCAATCAAATGGTTCAGTTCCGTCATTCGATGAATACCACCTAGTTCATCAAGTGGCACTGCAAACGTTACGTTGTTCACATCAAAATAGAGAACTTGAAAATCTTTACTTCGCTGTGTACTTTCCCACGGGTTCGATACCTCGGCATCCATTGGCTTATCAACCTCTGGATCACCCTTTAATGCAACGTTGTTATCTTGCTCAATCATACCCTGAGTATCAACGCATGCTGATTGACGCTCCTCCAAAACTGGCGCTTCAATTACCCAGTCTTGTATTTCTTTCATTTTTTCGTGTTGTTGCGCCTCTGAGGTAGAAACCGGCACCTCTGGCTCCACCAATTTTACTTTTTCGGCAATATCGATGGTGTTTTGTTCCAGAATACTGTCAATGTCTAACTCGGCCACTGGGTTGCTCGCCTCAAGCTGACTCAATAGTCTTTGGACATCTTCCAGATTAGGCGCTTCTATCTCTGGTGAATAAGTGTCTCGGAATGGATAAGTGTCCGGTTCAGAATATTGCAACTGTAATTCTGGCTCTGGCTCTGGCTCTGGCTCTGGCTCTGGCTCTGGCTCTGGCTCTGGCTCTGGCTCTGGCTCTGCAGAGGATAACTCTTGAGCCAGTAAGTCAAGATCTTCTTCAAGATCAGCCACCTCAACTTCTTCGCCCAGTAATGCGCTAAAGTAGTCATCAAGCGCTTGCTCACTGGAAAGCACGTCGTTACTGCTCATCAAACGCTAGCCTCTCCAAATAAATCAGCAGTTGCTTATAGGCAAACACACCACGACTGCCTGAGGCAAAGTGCGAAGCTGGTAAGTTTTTTAAACTGGCATCACGGAACTTGGTATCAATCGGTACTGCCGATGTCCACACCTGATTTGGATAATCTTGCTTTAGCTGCATTAATGTCTGTAAAGAAGCTTTGGTACGCTTATCATACATCGTTGGTACGATGGTAACTTTAAAACCACTCGAACGAGACTTATGCATGATGGTTAACGTACGCATCATGCGTTCAAGCCCTTTCATCGCCAAAAACTCGGTTTGGACCGGAATTAAAATTCGGTCGCTGGCCGCCAGTGCATTCACCATCATCACACCGAGAATCGGTGGGCAATCAATCAGTACATAGTCGTAGTCTTGCGCAACCGCTTGTAGCGCTCGTTTTAAAATCAACCCCATGCCACTGCGGTTACCCATTACACGGTCAAGCGTCGCAAGCGACATATGTGCCGGAATGATATCCATTTCTTCCAGCTTCGTTCCCAAAATCAACGGCTTCACCGTTTCACGTGAGAACATCTTAAGTTGGAACAGGTCGAACAAACTTGTCGTTACTGCATCCGGGTCATAACCAAGGTAAGTGGTCAATGAAGCATGCGGGTCGGTATCCACCATCAACACACGATACCCCTTTTGACTTAGCAAGCCTGCTAATGTCACTGTTGAGGTGGTTTTACCCACGCCACCTTTCTGGTTAGCTACACTCCAAACAATCATTATGAATCCTACGCTAGGCCAACTTCCACCAGCATGCGGTCAGCAATACGGTCGAGAGGTAAATCTTCGGAAGAGATGCCCGCTTTCGCAACCGCTTGTGGCATGCCGTAAACAACGCAGCTCTGTTCATCTTGTGCCCAGATGGTGGAACCTGCAGATTTTAACATCCGAGCCCCTTCGCGACCGTCAGCCCCCATGCCTGTCAGCACTAAAGACAGTACTTTATCGCCATATACTTTCGCGGCAGACCCAAACGTCACATCGACACAAGGTTTATAGTTCATCCGGTCACCGCCATCAATAATGCGCAAACGTGCTGCGCCAGGCCGACCATCTACCATCATCTGCTTACCACCAGGTGCTAGATACGCAACGCCCGGTTGCAATACATCACCATCTTGCGCTTCTTTGACTTGAATTCTACATAACGTATTCAAACGACTAGCAAATGCGGCTGTAAACGTTGCTGGCATATGCTGGATTAACACGATCGGATGAGGATAGTTCGTTGGCATAATCGTCAAAATCTTTTGTAGTGCGACAGGTCCGCCCGTTGATGTCCCGATCGCTGTAAGCTGATATTTCTTACCAGAAGCACGGAACTTGGTCACTGCAGATCGAGTTGGTGCTGAAGCTGCTCTTGCACCTAACGAGCGCGGAGCAGTACTGGGACTTGCTGCAGGACGAGCGATTGGCCGATGCATAAAAGTACGCTTAGAGGCAATCTGAATCACTCGTTGTTGGAGCAGTGATACCGCTTCTTCACGATTACGCGCGATATCTTCAAATTTTTTCGGTAAGAAATCCAAAGCACCCGCATCTAACGCGTCAAGTGTTGCTTTCGCGCCATCATGAGTAAGGGATGAAAACATCAGGATTGGCGTTGGTGCTGCAGCCATGATTTCACGCACAGCTGTAATGCCATCCATCACTGGCATTTCAATATCCATGGTGATGACGTCAGGCTTAAGAGATTGGGCTTTTTCTACCGCCTCTCTACCGTTCACTGCAACGTCAATCACCTCTAGGCGCGATTCTGAGTTGATGATTTCACTAACACGACGACGGAAAAAACTCGAATCATCAACGACTAGTACTTTAATCGCCATTTTATTCCTTTTAATAACGTCAGCTTAGCCTAGAGGCGTGAAGCCGCAGCGTATTGCTTAAGTAAATCAGGCACATCAAGAATCAATGCGATGTGACCATCACTGGTGATCGTCGCGCCAGCCATACCCGGCGTGCCTTGCAATAAGTTATCGAGCGGTTTAATGACCACTTCTTCTTGACCAATCAGCGTATCCACAACAAAACCAACACGTTGGCTACCAAGCTGAACAATCACCACATGACCATGACCGATGCGCTCTTCTATTCGTGGTGACTTTACCGTTAACCAATTTTGCAAGTAGAACAATGGGATAGATTTATCACGAACGATAATAGTAAGTTGACCATCCACTACGTTAGTGCGGCTTAAGTCCAAATGGAAGATTTCACTGACCGATGCCAATGGCAGAGCAAACGGGTGTCCACCCACACCAACCATTAACGTCGGTAAGATAGCTAATGTCAGTGGCACTTTGATGATGATCTTGGTGCCCTTACCAAGTTCAGAATCGATATCGATTGAACCATTGAGGGTGTTGATCGCCGTTTTCACCACATCCATGCCCACACCACGGCCAGAGATGTCAGAAATCTTATCTTTGCTTGAGAAACCAGGGGCGAAGATCAGGTTAAAACACTCTTTGTCTGTCAAACGCGCAGCAGCATCTTCATCCATCATGCCGCGTTTCACTGCGATTGCGCGAAGTTTGTTCGAGTCCATACCGCCGCCATCGTCAATGATAGCAAGTTCAATATGATCGCCTTCTTGAGAAGCAGAAAGAAGTACTTTACCCGTTCGCGATTTCCCTGCTTTCACTCGGTCATCCGGCATTTCAATACCGTGGTCAACAGAGTTACGCACTAGGTGGATCAACGGGTCGGCAAGCGCTTCAACAAGGTTTTTATCGAGATCGGTTTCTTCACCACGCATTTCTAGCACGATGTCTTTATTTAGGTTGCGCGCTAAATCACGAACAACACGTGGGAAACGACCAAATACTTTCTTGATTGGCTGCATGCGCGTTTTCATTACCGCGCCCTGTAGATCGGCCGTAACCACATCGAGGTTGGACACCGCTTTTGACATTTCTTCGTCGTTGCTGTTTAAGCCAAGGCTTAGCAAGCGGTTACGCACTAACACAAGCTCACCAACCATGTTCATGATGGTATCGAGCGTGGAAGTGTCAACACGCACTGTCGCTTCAGCTTGAGGCTTTTTAACGACTGGCGCCGATGCCTTCGCTTCTTCTTTCACAGCGACAGGTTTAGATTCTGTTTTTGTTGCTGGCTCTGCAGCCATTGCCGGTTCTGGCTTAGCAACAGGTTCAGGGATGATCTCTTCTGACTCGACATTGGTTGATGCTGGTTTAGTTGCCATATCAAGCTCTTCAAGCGTTGGGCCTTTCCCTGAGCCATGCAGTTCATCCAGCAACTTCTCGAACTCTTCGTCCGTCATTAAGTCGCTGTCAGTGCTTGAGGATGATGCCGGCGTTGAAGCGGGTGTTGAGCTCGCCGCCTGTGGCGATTTAGGCATTTCTTCTGCCGCAGAAGATTCAGCAGTCGATGGGCTGTTACCTGCGCCATGCAGTTCATCTAAAAGACGCTCAAATTCGTCGTCGGTGATATCATCACTTTCGAGTGCACTTGATTGTTCTGGTTCTGACGCCGCAACAGAAGCAGGTGGTATCGCGCTTGGCGCTGAGCCTTTACCATGCAGCTCATCCAGTAGCTTTTCAAATTCGTCTTGGGTAATTTCATCAACAGAACCGACACTTGAGTCTGCTACTGGGGCTGCTGGCTCTTCGGTGACCGCTTCTGGAGCAACGACAGATTCTTCTGTGAGTGTTTCAACCACTTCATCTTTAGATTCTGGTTTACATAGACGGTGAAGTTCTTCAAGAAGTGCCGGATCCGCAGCTTGTAATGGTTCATGATCTTGCACGGCTCGGAACTGAGTGTTTACTGTATCCAAAGCCCTCAACATCGTATCCATTAGGCTTTGCGTCACCGTGCGTTGACCATTTCGCAATACGTCAAACACGTTCTCTGCGCCGTGGCAGGTATCTACCAGCTCAGCCAAAGAAAGGAAGCCAGCCCCACCTTTTACGGTATGGAAACCGCGAAAAATGGCATTAAGTAAGTCTTTATCTTCTGGGTTGTTTTCCAATTCAACCAACTGCTCAGATAGCAGTTCCAGAATTTCCCCAGCCTCAATGAGAAAGTCCTGAAGAATATCTTCGTCTAAATCGTAGCTCATACGTTACCTTTAAAATCCAAGACTGGACAACAAGTCATCGACTTCGTCCTGCGATGAAACCGCATCTTCTCTTAGTTCTGGATGAAGAATAGGGCCTTCAACTTCGCTTGTTTGTTTATTCTTTTTATCTGCCGGTTCTGACAAAACTTGAACCTGAACTTCAGGTTTATTGCCGGAAAACACGGTGAGAATTTCCACTAAACGGCCTTCAACTTCGTTCACCAACGTGATTACGCGACGAATAATTTGACCCGTTAAGTCTTGGAAATCTTGCGCCATGAGAATTTCAGTCAGCTGACCGCGCAACTCGGTACTGTCACCTTCGACTTGAACCAGCAGCTCATCGATACGATGACAAAGCGCTTTGAACTCGCTTAATTCGATGCGCCCATGCATAAGTTCATTCCATTGAGGACGAACTTGTTGAAGGCAATCATTTAGGTTGTCGGCGATGGGAAGGCAGCAGTCCACCGCATCCATCGTTTTGTTTGCTGCCAGCTCTGTTTTTTCGATCACGTAGTTCAGTCGGTCCCTTGCACTCGGAATTTCATCTTGCGCAATTTCGGTCATGCGTTGATCGAAGCTAAACTGCTTGAGTGAATCGTGAAGGTCTCGAGTTAACGACCCAATTTCTTGCAGCATTGGGTTCTCAGTACCTTCATAAATCGAGGCAACAAGCATATTGGCTTGGTCTTGCTCGCCGCTTTCTAGCATTTGAACGAGCAATTTCGCCTGCTCTAGTGAGATCATTTTGAATAGACCCTTTTACGTTTAATTCTTATTATCACTTTGAAAACGCTAAACAAGTCATTTAACAGGCATTTAACAATTGGTACGAATGACTTGAATAACAAAGGCAAAGAGAGAGTTATAAACGTTCGAAAATTTTATCTAATTTTTCTTTTAGTGTTGCAGCAGTGAATGGCTTAACAATGTAGCCATTTACCCCTGCTTGAGCAGCTTCAATGATCTGCTCACGCTTCGCTTCAGCTGTGATCATAAGAACTGGCAGATGCTTCAATTCAGCATCCGCTCGAATGTGTCTAAGCAAATCGATGCCTTGCATACCAGGCATGTTCCAATCAGTTACAACAAAATCGAAGTCACCTTTTTTCAGCATGGGTAATGCAGTTAAACCATCGTCCGCTTCTTGAGTGTTATTAAACCCCAAGTCACGCAACAGATTTTTAACAATACGGCGCATTGTTGAGAAGTCATCAACAATAAGGATCTTCATATTTTTATTCAAAATTGCCTCCACTGAATCGTAAATCAGTGTTTTTAGTCATTTTGTGTCCACGCACTGAGCTTGGTGCGTAAACGTTGCATCGATTGACTCAGTATTTGACTTACGCGAGATTCGCTTACGCCTAATACATCGCCAATTTCTTTCAAATTGAGTTCTTCGTTATAATAAAGCGAAAGCACCAACGCTTCACGCTCTGGAAGCTGTTTGATCGATTCAACCAATGCGTTTCGAAAGGATTCATCAGCAACCCGTTTGAATGGATTGCTCTCATCAGTTTCATCAGCAGGTGAAATCACATCATCAGAAACGCCTAAATCCTCAATTCCTACTAATTTCGAGCAGTTTATATCGGTTAGTGCACTATGATATTGATCTAGTGTCATCTCGAGATGCGCTGCTATTTCAGAATCAGTCGGATCGCGATTTAGTTCACCTTCTAGCTCCGCAACCGCTTGGTTGATCTCTCGATTATTTTTATGAACAGAACGTGGTACCCAATCGCCTTTGCGCATGTCATCTAACATGGCTCCGCGAATACGAATACCAGCATAAGTTTCAAAGCTTGCACCTTTAGAACCATCATAATTCTGCTGAGCTTCGATAAGACCTATCATGCCGGCCTGAATTAAATCCTCTACCTGGACACTTGGTGGTAAGCGGCCTAATAGGTGATGAGCAATGCGCTTAACCAACACTGAATAGCGTTCTATAAACGCTTGCTGGCTCTTAAATCTGCCATGCTGGTCATAGGTGATCGCTTTATTCACCAAAAGGGTCCTCTGCGAATTCGGTTCGATTTAGCAACCTTTCCACAAAAAACTCCAAGTGTCCACTGGGTGTTTTCGGTAGTGGCCACGTTAACGCTTTATTTGCTAGTGAGCTGATAGCTAAAGCAGCAGGTGAGCGTGGAAACGCATCAACAACAATTTTTTGTCTTTTTACAGCCTGACGTACTTTATCATCTAATGGAATACATGCGACGAGCTCAATGCTTACATTCAAGAATCGCTCTGTGACTAGCGTCAACTTTGCAAACAATTCTCGTCCTTCACGGTAGCTTCTAACCATATTTGCGACAACTTTAAAGCGTTGAACTTGATGTTCTTTGCTGAGTAGCTTAATTAATGCGTATGCATCAGTGATGGATGTCGGCTCATCACAAACCACAACAACCACATCTTGAGCTGCACGCGAAAAGCTAATCACCATGTCAGAAATGCCCGCAGCCGTATCAATCAGCAGGACGTCAATTTCTTCTTCAAGACCACCAAATGCTCGGATGAGCCCAGCATGTTGAGCATGTGAAAGCTCAGTCATACTTTGTGTGCCAGAAGTTGCAGGGATTATCTTGACACCATAAGGGCCTTCCACAATCGCATCTTTTAGCTCACACTCACCAGCTAGAACATGTCCTAGGTTACGTTTTGAGCGGATCCCGAGCATTACGTCTACATTGGCCAGACCTAAGTCAGCGTCAAGAACCATCACCTTCTTGCCTTGACGAGCCATACAAATTGCCAGACCCAGTGTTACGTTTGATTTCCCCACACCACCTTTGCCGCCAGTAACAGCAATCACTTTGGTCAATGATGGTTGTGTTAAGCGACGGAGGCCGCTTGCTTGATCGTGTATCATATTCTCAGTCATAGTAGTCCGCCGCCTTCGAATCCTTCACTGTCGCTGTTCCAAAAGTGAGGTTCGTTCTCTGTCGACTTTTCTAACAGTTCATTTGCTTTCGCAAGCATATATTTTGGTTGCGCTATCACAATGTCTTCTGGCACGCGCTGACCATTAGCAATGTAAGCCACTGGCATCGCGTTTTGAATCACTACACTGATGAATTCGCCTAGACTCAATGACTCATCAAGTTTGGTCATAATACAACCCGACAGCGGAATGCGTCGGAAGTGATCCAGCGTTTCTTGTAGAACTCGACGTTGTGCGGTTGCTGGCAAAACGAGATAGCTGTGAATGACTTCTCCGCTTTCTTGCATCAGGGTATCGAGCTGTTCGGAAAGCCGCACATCTCGCTGACCCATCCCTGCCGTATCGACCAAAATCAGTCTTCTGTTTCTTAGCTGATATATAACATCGGCTAACTCGTTAGAATCTTTAGCAACTCTTACGGGACAACCCATGATTCTTCCATAAATTGAGAGCTGTTCATGTGCACCGATACGATATGTATCAGTGGTAACAAGCGCCACATTATCGGCACCATATTCCATGGCGGCGCGTGCTGCGAGCTTAGCCACTGTCGTTGTTTTTCCGACACCTGTTGGGCCTAACAGGGCAACCACACCACCACGCTTTAAAATATCCTTTTTAGGAATCGTGATTTGATCTGCCACAAGGGACAGAAGTGCCTTCCACGCTCGTGCTGGTTGCGTATCTTCAGGAATGTAACACGCCATTTGATCGGCGAGTTCTGGAGAAACCCCCATTCGTTCTAAACGCTTGATTAGCATCGCTCTTAGCGGCTCACGGCGTTCCACTTCTTGCCACATGAGGCCTGAGACTTGGTGTTCCAACAGACGGCGAATTGACATCATCTCTTCACGCATGCTTTCAAGCTCATCCGCCGATTCTTCTCGTTCATCAGCAGGTCGACGGCGGTCATAACGCGTCGGGTCTAGCTTCGGCGTTGGACGTTCAAATCGATTGTCTTGTGCAATGAGCTTCGCCAACGGGGAATCGGGTTGATATGGCGCAGGCTTTTCTTGATTGTAACCATCGCGATGCTGGTTCTGACGCTGCAATAAAGCTGACAACGAATCTTCGTTTTCCGCAGTATGCTCATCAGAATCTGCTGCTCCGCTGCTATATTGCTTGAGCATATTGGCAAATCGCTTAGTCATTGAGCCTGATTTTTCGTTGTTACTGTGATTATTCAGGCTAATTTTGTCGTTATCTAAATTGCGGTCTCGAAAACGGTCGGCAGACGACGATGACATTTGACGATGTTCGTTATAGCGATTCGATTGAGGAGCACCACGATTCGATTGCGACGTGGCATTCGTGGAAGGCGCGTTAGATTCGCTATCTATTGCTGCGACAATTGCTACGCCCCCAGCCACTTTCTTGTTTGACATGATCACCGCTTCCGCGCCTAGCTCCTCTTTCACTTGGAGCAACGCCGCTCGCATGTCTTTGGCAAAAAATCGCTTTATTTTCAAACTATGAATCCATTAATTGAGATCAGTTACCCACGGCTTGCACAATTCTGATCTGTTTTTCATCCGGAATTTCTTGATAAGACAGCACCCGGAGATTAGGTATTGTGTTCTTCACAAACTTCGCTAACGTCGAACGTAATACACCCGACGTCAGCAGAACCGCAGGTTCGCCATTTAACTCTTGCTCTTGCGTCGCTTGGCTTAGTGAAGACTGCAATCGTTCAGCGAGTCCCGGTTCAATCCCAGCAGATTCGCCTCCTGAAGCTTGCATTGTTTGATGCAATATTTGTTCCAGCTCAGGTATCAGGGTAATCACTGGCAACTCCGGCTCTATCCCATTGATTTCCTGAACAATTAGACGTTTTAGACTAATTCGAGCCGCCGCCGTTAATATGTCAGGTTCTTGACTCTTACTGGAATACTCAGCCAAAGTTTGCACAATCGTGCGAATGTCACGAATCGGTATGGCTTCGTTTAACAAGTTTTGCAGAACTTTCACTACGACACCTAATGCCAACTGATCAGGCACAAAATTTTCAACCAACTTAGGTGTACTGCGGCCTAACATTTCCAATAAATTCTCAACTTCTTCATGACCAAGCAATTGAGAAGCATTGTTCGTTAACTGTTGGCTAAGATGCGTCGCTAATACTGTGGATGAGTCCACAACCGTATAGCCTAACGCTTGCGCATGCTCGCGCTGATCCTCACGAATCCAAACGGCTTCCAGCCCAAATGCGGGGTCGATGGTCGGCTCACCTTCAATCATGCCATAGACCTGACCTGGGTTGATCGCCAACTCTTGATCAGGACGAATTTCCGCCTCACCGACGGCCACTCCCATCAGGGTAATTCGGTAACTGTTTGGCGTAAGCTCAAGATTGTCGCGAATGTGTACCGCTGGAATTAGAAATCCAAAGTCTTGCGAGAGCTTCTTACGCACCCCTTTCACCCGTTCCAGCAATTCACCGCCTTGGTCTCGGTCAACTAAGGGAATCAAACGGTAACCAACTTCTAACCCGATAATATCAACGGGCTGAACATCGTCCCAAGACAGCTCACGCTGTGATGAAGGCTCACTCCCTTCCTCGTCTTTCGCGGGTAGAGCAAGGTCTTTTACTTTCTGTTTTTGACGTTTGTCGATCAAGTACGCGCCGGTGCCTGCTGCCACCGCCAGCGTCAAAAAGGCGAAATGTGGCATACCTGGCACAATCCCCATCACGCCAAGAATCGCGGCCGTGATCATCAACGCTTTAGGGTTATCGAACAGTTGGAAAACCAATTGTTCGCCCATGTCTTCATCGGTATTTTGGCGCGTAACCATCATTGCCGCTGCAATAGAAAGTAAGAGCGACGGGATTTGCGCCACCAAACCATCACCAATGGTCAACAAGGTATAGATTTCAATGGCTTCACCAAAACCTAACCCGTACTGCGCCATCCCGATAGCAAGGCCACCGATAATGTTGATAAACAGAATTAAAATACCGGCAATCGCGTCACCTTTTACGAACTTAGAGGCACCATCCATTGAGCCGTAAAAGTCCGCTTCTTTGGTTACTTCAAAGCGACGTACCCTCGCCTGCTCTTGATCAATTAGTCCAGCGTTTAAGTCTGCATCAATTGCCATTTGTTTACCGGGCAAAGCGTCAAGCGTAAAGCGAGCACTCACCTCAGAGATACGACCCGCACCTTTGGTGACCACCATAAAGTTGATGATCATTAAAATAAGGAACACGACTAAACCAACCGCGTAGTTACCCCCAATGACGACGTTACCAAAAGCTTCAATCACGTTACCTGCCGCATCGCCGCCTTCATGTCCGAGCAGCAACACGACACGTGTCGAAGCGACGTTCAATGCCAAACGCAGCAATGTAGCGATCAGCAGTACCGTTGGAAATGCCGCGAAGTCCAACGGACGACGCGTGTAAACGGTCACTAACAACACCACCATCGACAACGCGATATTAAAGGTGAAGAACATATCCAGCAGCAAAGCCGGTATTGGTAATACCACCATAGCAAGGGTGGCCAAAACCATGACTGGCGCGCCAATGGCTGGCATTGCGCGCAGAGGTATTCGTGGCAATTTATCTGCAAATGGCAGGTTTAACTTCATACTGCGAGGTATCTCAATCGATTGAAGCGTCACGCTATCTGATATTATGTATACGCGACCACTTTGACCCAAAGTTTAGGTCTGTTGATAATTAAGCCGTGTTAAGCAATCTATGTACCATAATTAACGCCAAAATAATGACTAAACGCTAAATAAAGACTAGATCTTTGATTCTAATAGCCTTTCTCTAGCTAGGTTGCGTAAGAGTTAGTGACGATGCTCTGGCGGGATAGGTAAGTCATAATCTTGAATTTTTGGACGTTGACCACCTTTTTTACGATACTGTTTCAGCTGGAAAACAAACGCTAGGATCTGTGCAACGGCACTGAACAAACCATCGGGGATTTCTTGCTCTAATTCTGTTGTATGGTATAGCGCACGGGCAAGGGGTGGCGCGGGTACAATAGTAATGTCGTGCTCACGGGCTACTTCCCGGATCTTCATCGCCATATGATCCGTACCTTTGGCGATCACCACTGGCGCCCGATCGGTTTTCTGTTTGTACCGAAGCGCAACCGAAAAGTGTTCTGGGTTAGTAACAATAACGTCGGCTTCAGGTACGTCGGCCATCATACGTCGTTGCGCCGCTTCCCTTTGCAACATACGAATACGCCCTTTCACTTCTGGCTTGCCTTCCGTTTCTTTGTATTCGTCTTTAACTTCTTGCTTGGTCATTTTCAGCTGATCGGCGTGTTGCCAGATCTGGAATGGAATGTCGATAGCCACCACAATCAACAACGAGCAACTGATTAATAAGACAAAGTTGAGCAAAATATCTAACGCATGAAAGATGTTTTGTGGATACACATCCATACTCAGTTGGATCAAGTCTGCTTGTGACGCTTGGATCAAATAAATGGCAATACCAGTCACCAGCACGACTTTTAGGAGCGACTTAATCAGCTCCACCCAACTTTGCATACCCACCATACGTTTAAGGCCGCTAAGTGGGTTCATTTTTGACAGTTTAGGCATCGCAGCCTGGGCGGAAAAGCTAATACCACCTACGCCTGCAGCGCCAATCATTGCGGCCGTAAATAACGTCGCTAAGATGAGAAATAAAGGCAAAAGTAGCTCGCTCATCGCACCGATTGCGATATCAAATAACTTAGCCGTATCGAAGATTTCGTCACGCTGGAGATCAAACAAGCGACTCATAATAGAAAACAAGGAACGTGATAAGCTCTCACCAAACCACATCAACGAAATGGCGCCAATAATCAGTACTGACGCTGACGCGAGCTCCTTGGACCGAGCCACCTGTCCCTTTTCTCTGGCTTGTTGTAACCGTCGGGTCGTGGCTTCTTCGGTGCGTTCCTGACCGTCTGACTCTGCCATACCAGCCTCCTAGCAATCTAAGCGAATGAGGCGACAAATCTGCTCCTCACCCACTGCCCAGAACAACTCATAATGACTGTATAAACCAGACAAAATGTACCAACAAATTAATAAGCCCACCATCAATGCAAAGGCAAAACCGAGTGAGAAAATATTCAACTGAGGTGCAGCACGTGTCATCACACCAAACGACAAGTTGATGGTCAGTAACGCAATAATGCCTGATAGCGACATACTGAGCGCCGTTTTAAACATGATGCCAAGCCAACCAGCCATCTCGCGGAAATCCAGCGCCGTTAATGTACCAGAACCAATAGGGAGCGTTTTAAAGCTAAACACCACCAGCTGCAACATTTTGAGGTGCCCGTCCGTCGCGAGAAAAAACATGGTCGTCAGGAACATAAACAACTGACCAAGCAAAGGCGTGCTTTGACCATTAGCCGGATCGACCATGGATGCGAAGCCCAAACTCGATTGCATGCCAAGAATCTGTCCTAATAAGACAAACGTCTGAATCATAAATTGGGTCACCATCCCCATCGCGATACCAATGATCATCTGTTCGACGATGGTTATAAAACCACGAAATGAGAGCAACTCAATATCTTGAGGAACGGCAGGAATGGCTGGCATAACGGCGAATGTAATCGCGAGCCCCAGATAGAGCCGAATACGCGGCGAAACAAAGCGCGCGCCGGTCACCGTCATCACCATCAACATGGAAGAGATACGAACGTAAGGCCAGAAATAATTTGCAATCCATTCTAAGACAACACTAGTAGGATACTCCATACGCGCCTCTAGTAGAGTACCTGAGGAAGACGCTCAATTAAGCCGTAAAAGTACTCCATCATCATTTGTGTCATCCAATGACCAAATAACATCAGCGCTAATAAAGTGACAATCAAACGAGGTAAAAAGCTTAATGTTTGTTCGTTGATGGACGTAGCGGCCTGAAAAATAGCCACAACAAGACCGATAAGCAAACTCGGAATGATAATGGCACAGACCATGATCAACACCATCCACAGTGCATCACGGAAAAGCTCGACAAACATTTCTGGCGTCATGTCTTATCCTCTTATCTGTGCCACGCTAAACGGCAAAACTGCCCGCGAGTGTGGATAGTATTAAGTTCCAACCATCCACCAGTACGAACAGCATTAACTTAAACGGCAACGATACAATCATCGGAGATAACATCATCATACCCATGGCCATTAATACCGATGCAACCACAAGGTCGATGATCAAAAATGGCAAAAACAGCATAAAGCCAATTTGGAATGCGGTCTTTAATTCTGAGGTGATGAATGCCGGAATCAATACCGCCATTGATACATCTTCTGGGTTAGCCACCTGCTCGCCAGACATATTAACGAAGGTCTCCAAATCTTTAATACGAGTCTGCTTGAGCATAAAGGCTTTCATTGGCGTTTGTGCCGCATCAAAGGCTTCACGAGCCGTCACTTGCTCATTCAAATAGGGCTGAACCGCTCGCTCATTGATTTCATTAAGCACTGGCGACATGACAAAGAAAGTTAAGAACAGTGCAATACCAATGATCACCTGATTCGAAGGCGTTTGTTGCAAACCCATCGCTTGACGCAATATCGACATCACCACGACGATACGGGTGAAAGAGGTCATCAGAATCACCATTGCTGGCAAGAAGCCAAGCATGGTCATTAATGCCAGAATTTGTAACGTGACCGAATAGTCTTCGCTGCCATCAGGGTTAGTGGTCATAGTGAAAGCAGGAATACCACTACCATTGTTGACCGCCATAGCACGACTGGCGCCCGTGTCGCTTTGCATGGCCTGCACCGTCACGCTACTCCCTTCTGCCAAATTATCAGGCAGTAATGACTCCTCTGCCTCGGCAAACGAAAGTGAAGAAAACAGTATGCCAGCCAAAAGTAACAACGTACTCATGACCAAGCGAATTAGGTTACCCTTTTTCATGTTTTTTAATCAGTTGGCTAAATTGATTAGCAAAAGCGTTGGTTGCCAACTCTTGCTCTTTTAGTGGCTTGTCTAACTTAGCCAAGGCTTGGATCGATTGGCTAGTGATCCCGATCAAAAACTGCTCTTCGCCAACTTGGACCACGGCAATTCTTTCTTTGGTGCCGACAGGGAGTTGACTCACTATACGTAAGCCTCTTTGTTGTCCCATCGTGGGGCCTTGCATACGTTTAAGCAGCCAAGCAAGCAGTAAAATAACCCCAATAACGAGCACAAGAGACCCTAGAGTGGTGGCGAGATCGAGATTACTTGGCGCGGCAGCAAATGCATGAGGAGCACTCAGCATTAAGCTCAGTGCTCCAATGAGTTGCTTCATGCGTGTCTTGATTGAACCGCTCATACTAACGCAGCTTCTTAATGCGTTCAGTTTGGCTGATCACATCGGTTAAACGGATACCAAACTTATCATTCACGACCACCACTTCGCCGTGTGCGATTAAGGTTCCGTTGACTAATACGTCCAATGATTCACCCGCTAGGCGATCCAGCTCAACAACCGAACCTTGGTTCAATTGCAGTAAATTACGAATGCTGATTTGTGAACGACCGACTTCCATCGCTATCGTCACGGGAATATCCATGATGGTATCGAGTTTACGGCGCTCATCGTCCGTAATGGGACTTGAAGTATCTTTCAACTCATCCAGTGGCGCCGCCAACACTTCATCTACATCAATAGAAGGCGCAGAAGGGTCTTCGTCGAGAGCGGCTGCCCATTCGTCTGCCAGCTTTTGATCGTCACTTGGTTCCATTTTTCTATCCTGTGTTAAGCCTTATTTCTGCCAAAGCCTGTATAAGGTATCTTAATCGTTTGTATCGTCGTCACTCTCAAGCTCCGACATGATGTCTTTACCCAAGAAAGCTAAGTCTGTTTTTACCACATGTGGCCGCTCAATCTCTTCCGAGATCTGCACCGCTAATTTGTCTTCCGCACGGCCCATTTTGACTCGATAGGTCGGCAGATCTTCAACAAACATCGTCGCGTTTTCTGGCATTTCAACTGGGATGATATCACCTGGTTGTAACTCCATCAGATCACGTAGCGAGATATCTTTTTCGAGCAAATTGACGCGGAAATTGACCGGACAATCCATGATCTCTTCACGCAACGCGGAGCTCCAACGAACGTCGGTTTCCATTTTGTCTGACTGAACACCCGCATCTAGCAGTTCGCGGATTGGCTCAACCATCGAGTACGGCATGACCACATGGAAATCACCACCACCGCCATCGACCTCGATATGGAATGAGCTCACCACTATCACTTCGGTTGGGCTAACGATGTTTGCCATACTAGGGTTCACTTCTGAGTCGAGATATTCGAACTCAACCCCCATAACAGGCGACCAAGCCTCTTTATAATCTTCAAAAACTATTTTCAGTAATAATTGAATAATGCGACGTTCAGTTGGGGTAAATTCACGCCCTTCAATTTTGGCATGAAAACGACCATCGCCACCGAAGAAGTTTTCTACCAGTATAAATACCAACCGCGCTTCCATCGTTATCAATGCCGTGCCCTTCAGTGGGCGAAAACGCAGCATATTCAGACTGGTGGGAACGTACAATGTGTTTTGGTACTCACCAAATTTCATCATCTGAACGCCGTTTATCGACACCTCCGCCGTTTTACGCAGCATATTGAACAAGCTGATGCGCATATGCCTTGCAAAACGCTCGTTGATAAGCTCGAGCGTCGGCATTCTGCCACGTACAATCCTGTCTTGAGACGAAAAATCGAAACTGACGGCACCTTCTGTGTCGTTTCCTGCTGGTTCATCAACGTCATCGACATCGTCAACCCCATGCAATAGCGCATCAATTTCGTCTTGGCTTAATAGATCGGTCACGTTTTACCTATTGAATAACAAAATCTGTAAACAGTACTTTTTCAATCACTGGTTTACCAACCGCAGCGCTAAGTGCTGCTTTAATGTCCTCAGAAGCGCGATCACGCAACTCTACTCGGCCCGTCGGAGAACGAAGCTGCTCAACGGTTGCAGAGGCAAACGTCGACAACAAAGAACTCTCAACCAGAGGTGAATGGTAACGAGCTAACTGCTCATTCTCAGCGCCACGGACCATCAACTGAGCTTTGATTTGTACCAGCCTATCGCGACGGTCACCCGTTACGTTGAAAACAAATGCTTGCGGAAGGTTCACGTAAGCGATCGGTGCTGCATTCGAGGTCGCCGCTTGACTCTGCTGAGACACGTTCGTTTGAGTCGACTCATCAGAGCCTATTAAAAAGACTCCCGCAACAGTACCGCCGAGCAGTATCACTACTACAGCAATAATAATGAGTAACTTACCTTTCGGTGCGTTGGTCCCTTGGGGCTGTTCATCTGCCATTATTGTCTCTTATTGTTCTGGAGGTTACTTGCTCGAGCACGAAGCTTGCTTGGTAACCTGATATCATTGCGTGTGAAAGGCATCATTATGCGTAGAAACTAATTCCATCACGCTTTGAAACCACATTCAAATCAAGATTGGCGTCGGTATCAAAGTTTTCTTCTGAATGACCAGAAAATCCTCTCCCAGTAGTGCCTTGCCCACTTTGATCCGATGCGGCATAACCATCTTGTTGTTGACCACTGTTTTGTTGCTGAACCGACGAATCAGCGAGTTGCATGCCTTGCTGAGCCAACATTTCTCTCAAACGGGGAAGCGCCTGATCCACAATGTCACGCGCTTGCGGATTACTCACAGTGAAATGAACATTGGCGATATCATTGTTCATGGTCATGCGAATTTGCATACGGCCCAGCTCAGGAGGGTCAAGACGAATATCAAGGTTTTTCAGGTTCTTTGACATCATCATTTGTACCTTTTCCGCCACTTGCTCATTGGCTAACTCTTTGGTCAGTTGTAGCGGAAGCTGGGCTTGCTGAGCAGCATCAATTCGCGCTTGTTGCGGTGTACTGACACCCTGCTGCCCTGCCGCGGCTTGAATTTGTCCAGCCAAACCATGTTGCAGGTCCGGTTTATCTTGTTTATCGGCCGTCGCTTGCAATGCACTTGCTGTCAAAGCCGCGTTCATAGCTTGATGACTCACATCACTCTTCGCCACACCTTGAAGCGCCGGAGACAAATTGGTCGTAACCAAGGCGTCTGGCATGGAAGACATCGCCGCTTTATCTAGATTCTGAGCCGCCAATGCTTGAGCGGATTGAGCCGCCGCGTGCTTCATTTCTTGCGTGGCTGCCTGTTGTGCCGTGGTCATGGCTGAAGCTTGACGCGCGAGGCTCTGCTGCGTCGCTTGTTGCTCCGCAAGAGCTTGCTTTAGCTCACTCGGCAGAGCAACAAACTGCGCAAAATCTTGATTGGGCATATCAGCGACAATCGCGCCGGTTTTCAGCCCCTCAATAACATCGATTTCTTGCGCCGTCAGCGACTTTCCTTGTGCAAGCTTGGTATCAATGAGCTCCAGCTGGTCCAGTGAAACGCGTTGGACGGTCTCAGCATCAGCCACTAACTTCGCGGACATCAGCACACCGGAGCTCCCATCATTTACCACGTTCTGCGCAGCCGCATTCGTCACTTGCGCCGTCATATTTTGCCATGCTTCGCTCTTTTGTAGAGGCACCTCTTTGCCGCTCTCGACAGAAGCAGCATTTGCTTGCAACGCTTGATTCGCTTGCTCAAGACGGCCTAATAGTTGCTGCCCTTCTCCCATCGCGTTGGTGACATCATGAGTCTTTGCCAAGCTGTTTTGGTCAGACGTTACTGAATCGATCGCATGGATATCTAAGTATTCTTCTTGCCCTGACGGTAATTCGCCTTGTTGTTGGCTTGCTTGGGTGTTCGCCGCGTTATCGGCCGCTGTATTGTTGTCAGCGTTGTCGCTAGCCGCGACGGTTTCTTGGCTCTCACTTTTATTTGTAGGCGAATTACTGCCCGTGGCGCTTGCTTCGCTTTCAATGTCTGCTGATTGCGCCGCGGTTTTTTTTGTTGTTTGTGAACCGGTAAAAGTGTCGGCTAAGGTTTCAAAAAAACCTTTTTTTTCAGAGTTTTCTGCAATTCCTTTCGCGGTAGAGTCCGAAGCTGACGTCTTATTTGTCGCTGAAGCATTAGACAAATTCACATTCATATAGAAATTCTCATTATCCGCAGCATTAATATTTCACTGCCGTCATTGCGCATGAGTGGCAAAATTAGGTTAGTTGTATCGTTTTATGCACAAATCACGCCAACAAGAAGTAAATTTCTTTCGACAATATCCTTCCGAAAGTGTAAACAGATTCGCATTTCTCTATCCTTAAAATGGCTTCGCTCTTCGGCTATAAAGTAATGTCGAGAACTCATCCATCTGCTTTTGTTCGCGTCTAGCTTCTTCCTGTTGTTTATCTTTCATGCGTTTTTCTATCATCCATTCATAGGATTTACGTTCTTTTCGCACTTTTAACCAGTATTCTTGACAGTTTTCGACTTGTTCTTTGAAGTGATTTTCCGCTTGCTTTTGCTTAGATAAGGTCTCATCTAGCTGAGTGAGAAATCGATTTAAGTGGCCATATTGGCTGGCGGTCAAACCCGCTTGACCACGGTCAACCAGCTGTTGACAATAATCTAGACGATACTTTTCAATCTGCTCAACTTGGAGGTAGTAGTCTTCTAACTCATTGCGCGCTTTATTAAGAGCCAAGACCGCTTGATCTTCTTGCTCTTTCGCTTGCTTGAGCAAGAAATCCATCGCGTTTTCCATAGGCTATTACCCACTTAAAATACTTTTCAGCATATTGACACACATACCGTAAGGCACCGACTCTTTCATGCTTTGTTGGAGGTATTCATCTAATTTCGGCTTCAGGGTAAAGGCACCATCAATCGCAGGATCAGTACCAGGCTTGTACGCGCCAATCGAGACCAAATCCTGATTCTTACGACAAATCGACAATACCTGACGCACCGCTTTTGACATCAATACATGCTCTTCGGTGGTGATTTGCGGCATAACACGGCTAACCGATTTCTCAACGTCGATGGCTGGGTAGTGGCCTGCGTCTGCCATTTCACGGGACAACACAATATGACCATCGAGAATCGCACGTGAGGCATCGGCGATAGGGTCTTGTAGATCATCACCTTCGGTTAATACAGTAAAGAATGCGGTAATTGACCCCTGCTCGCCATCTCCATTACCTGCACGCTCCACCAACGCTGGCAATTTTGCAAAGACTGATGGCGGATAACCTTTCGTGGCGGGCGGCTCACCGACGGACAAGGCGATTTCACGTTGCGCTTGCGCAAAGCGCGTTAATGAATCCATCAGCAATAATACGTCCAAACCTTGATCGCGGAAGTACTCGGCAATGGTTAAGGCTGTCTGACAACCTTTCAACCGCATCAATGGTGAAGCATCAGCTGGCGCCGCCACGACCACAGAGCGACGACGGCCATCGTCACCTAAAATTTCTTCGATAAATTCTTTAACTTCGCGTCCACGTTCACCGATAAGGCCAACCACCACCACTTGCGCCGTAGTGCCTCGGGTCATCATGCCAAGCGTGACCGATTTACCCACGCCCGAACCAGCAAAGAGTCCGATGCGCTGGCCTTTACCCACCGTCAATAAACCGTTGATCGCTTTCAAACCGACATCAAGGGGTTCAGAAATAGGCTTGCGAGACAGTGGATTAATAGGCACAGCATGAAATGAAGCACGATGATCAGTATACAGAGGCCCAAGTCCGTCTAAGGGGTTCCCTACACCGTCAATCACTCGGCCAAGCAACTCCATACCAACAGGCAAACCCGCATCATTCGTTATTGGTGTCACTTTAGCGCCAGGTAAAATGCCCGTGATTTGCTCGCTTGGCATCAAAAACAGATTATCGCCTGAGAAACCGACGACTTCCGCTTCCATCTGCCCAGACATGGTTTCAACCAAACAGAGGCTGCCGATTGGTGCACGGCAACCTGTGGCTTCTAACGTTAAACCAATAACGCGAACCAGTTTGCCAGAGGCGACTGGGCGTGTGGTTAAGCCTTCAACTTTGTAGTTTTTTAAACGGTCGGCCAACGCTTGCATGGCTTACTCACCCTCTTGATGACGGTTTGTGCCACAAAAGCTGTGCAGAACACTCTTAATGCGTTCTTCCATCCGGTAACTAATACTCGATTCTCCCGCTTCGATCTGTACATCACCCCGGTTAAGGGAGGGTTCCGCCACTAACGTCCAATTGCGACAATCCAAATCTTCTTCACCATAAGACGAGCGAATAATCGCCACATCTTCTGGGTGAAGATGAAGGGTGATTGCGTGACCAGAGATAGGAAGAGCTTCAACCGACTGCTTAACGGTATCCAAGAGGATTTGAGGGTTGGTTTGTACTTCAACGTGTACTACTTCTTTTACCAAGCAAAGCACCATATCCACCAGTTGTTTCTCTACCTGAGCATTCATTAACTCCAGCGGCTGAGTAAACTGATTTGCTAGATTCATAAAGGTTTCGACTTGCTGCTGAATATATTCCTGACCCGCTGTCACGCCTTCGGCTTTACCAAGCTCCACTCCTTCTAGGTGCCCCGCTTGAAGACCTTCCTCTTTACCTTTGTCGTAACCTTGTTTGAAGCCCGCCTCTTGGCCTTGGTACAAACCTTCTTGATAAGCGCCCTGCTTAATCTGTTCGATCTGCTCCTCGGTCAACTCAAGAACTTGCGCCTCTTCAGGCTCGTCAAAGTTCGGCACCCAACCGGGATCGTAGTTAAACGCAGTTTGCTTCACTTGTTTGGCTTTGGACTCACCGTAATCCGGCAACCCCCAACGTTGCGGCTCGAGCATCGCATCATCTTCATCAGGGCGGATAAATCCACGTTTTCTATCGCCAGCCATGGGTTACCTATGTGTATTCGATTGGAAGTGAAGGAGCCCTGCGATAGAAATCGCAGGGTAATAGAGATTATAGGAACTCGTCAGCACCGCCGGTCAACATAAGTTCACCAGCATCGGCCATACGGCGAGCTATCGCGAGAATTTCTTTTTGAGCGGCTTCTACGTCAGCAACACGGACCGGCGGCATCGCTTCGATGTCATCACGCATCATATCCGCGGCACGCTTCGACATGTTCTTAAACACTTTCTCACGTAGAGAATCGTCGGCGCCTTTAAGCGCTTTTTGCAGAACATCTTGTGGCACATCACGCAGCAATTTCTGAATGCCTTGGTCGTCCACTTCGGCCAAGTTTTCGAAAACAAACATAAGGTCTTGAATTTGCGTTGCCATGTCTTCGTCTTGATCGCGGATCTGATCCATCAACAAACCTTCGACGTTGTTGTCTAGATAGTTCATGATCTCGGCTGCTGCTTTTAAGCCGCCAATTTTGGCCGCTTGCGCCCCCGCTTGGCCGGCAAACTGCTTCTCCATGATTTCGTTCAACTCGGCCAGTGCCGATGGCTGAACTTCTTCTAGGTTGGCAATACGCATCATCAAATCCAAACGCACCCGCTCTGGGAACTGAGAAAGGATTTCCGCCGACTGATCCGATTCCAAGTATGACAATACGATGGTTTGGATTTGTGGGTGCTCATTAAAGATGATGCTGGCGACTTGGCGCGGATCCATCCATTTCAGTGAATCTAACCCTTTCGACCCTGTCCCCAATAAAATTTGGTCAACCAAGTTGTTCGCTTTATCTTCACCCAGCGCTGCTACCAGTGCGTTGCGCATGAAGTCTTCGCTGCCCATACCAATATTGGTGTATTTCTGGATGTCTTCCAAAAATGCTCGGTGCACTGCCGATACTTTGTCTTGATTGAGGTTTTTCGCTTTCGCCATCGCGCTACCGACGCGCTGTACTTGCTTAGGCTCGAGATGACGAATGATCCCCGCAGCATCTTGCTCGTTAAGACTCAGTAGCAAAATCGCCGCTTTTTCTTCGCCAGTGATGGTCGAGATATCCAATTCAACTGGCATTCCCTCGACGTTGTTATCTTGAGGTGCGATATCGTTAGCCATTGTCATTCATCCAGTTTTTTACTACTTGAGCGGCAAGTTCGGGTTCATTCGCAACCAGCGCGCGCACCGCTTTCAGTACGTCTTCATCTTTGTGCAGGTTTGGCAGGTCAATGCTTGAGCCAAATTCAAACAGTTCACTGTTTTCGATGTCACTACTGATCAAGCTTGTTTCACCATCCGCGCCAATTGGTAAACCATCTGGCCCGTACATGTCATCTTTATCGTCGCTTGCTGGGTTAAGCAATTTCTTCATTGCAGGGCGAACCAGAACCAAGACCACCACGATGATAACCAATGCACTCGCAAACCAACGAACCCAATCACTAAAGTTGGGGTGCTCCCAAATTGGCGCATCTTCTAGTTGTTCTGTTTGCGGCTCAGCAAACTTCACACTCAACACATTTAGCAAGTCACCACGGCCTTGATCAAATCCAACACTACCTATAAGCACTTGACGAATTGCATTAATTTCTGATTCAGACATCGGTGTGTAAGTCACTTCACCAGTATCTGGATTGACTTGTCGACGATCTTTGATGGCCACCGACACGGTTTGACGCGCGACCGTGCCCGTTTGCTTACGCTCATGTCTAATGGTGGTATCTAACTCAAAGTTTCGGGTTGACTCTTTACGTACCGAGCCCTGCCCCATGACCGAGCCATCCTTCATCTGAGCCACGTCTTGCGGAATAGAGGCATCCGCTGGCGGCTGATTACTCAATGCTCCCGGAATGCCGGCTACCACGTTACCGTTGTTGTAATCTTCTAATGCGTACTCACTGCGTGTGGCTGGCGTATTAGGATCGAAGCGTTTGCGGGTTTGCTCCACAGCGCTGAAGTCCATTTTGATGTCCACCTGCGCGGTGTAGTTGCCATAACCTAAAATTGGCAACAAGACCGAGTCAATCTTTTCACGGAGTGCTTGCTCTTGACTACGCTCTAATTCTTGCTCTTTGCGACGGGCGGCAGACGCAGGGTCTTGAGAACCCGAACTGAGTAGACGTCCGTGTTGGTCTGTGACCGTGATACGGGAAGTTTTCATTCTGGGCACCGCACTCGCCACCATATCGACAATCGAATCAACTTCTTGTTGTTTAAGATTCGTCCCTGTCGATAAGGTTAGAAATACGGAAGCAGAAGCCTCTTGGTTATGACGCACAAACACACTATGTTTTGGCAGTGCTAACAACACTCGAGCCTTGCGAACCTGCTTCATTTCCTCAATCGCTTGAGCAAGTTGACGCTCGCGACTGAGCTTAAGGCGCTCTAACTCAAGACGCTGTGAAACACCAAACCCCATGTCTTGCAGTAGGATGTCATCACCGGCCTCTGTGGCCTGATTCACGCCCGAACGCACCATTCCAAGTTTTATCGAGTTGTATTCGCTCGATTCAACGGAAATGGTATTACCGTCTATCTTATAGTTGATTTTTTGTTGATCCAGATAATCTAGGACGGGGATCAATTCTTCCGTCTCGTACGCCCCAAGTGGGCGCATTTCTGGTTCTTTTACCCAAAAAAACAGCATCACAATCAACGCAACACAGATGGAGATTGACAGTACGAGCACGACCTGACGAAGTAAGTCGAGATCGCCTACCGCCATGTCGAATTTCGACGCACTGCGCTCCTCTAGATCTGGATTTTGACTTTCCATATCAACATCGGAATTTGCTACCAGTGCACCATCTGAGCCGCCTTCAGTGACGGTTAAATCTGTAGACTTGTCTGCCACACTTATTACCTAAATTACACTGGCATATTCATGAGGTTTTTGTAGGCCTCAACGAGTTTATTGCGAATTTGAACCGTCGCATCAAACGCGACACTGGACTTGTTACGAGCAATCATAACGTCAGAAAGGGAAACATCGGCATCACCACGATCAAAACGGGTTTGTAAGTCACCCGATGCTTTTTGGAGTGTATTTACGTTATTGATGGCTTTTGTTAGGAGATCACCAAAATCGGCACCAACTTTCGCCCCACTTGGGGTAGGAGCAGTGTTAGTCGCTTCTACCATCATGGCGCGCATTTCTGCCTGCATACCATCAACTTTCATTACCACCTCGAAGCCAAAAGTTTGACTATTCATAAAACTGATTATTGACACAGCAATTAGTGTGCCATAAGAAAACTGTTGCTAGTCTACCCACACTTTGATTGTATGGCTATGCATATACCTAAATGACTTAAAGATATACACTTCAATACCTTGACATTATAGAAGCCACAAATCCTAACTCGGAATATCTATACCAGCATCGCGCATTTTTGCAATTTTGTAGCGCAAGGTTCGTGGGCTTATCCCCAATTTATCTGCCATGTCTTTACGGCGACCATGACACTCAACTAAAGTTTCTAGAATGATGGCGTATTCTTGATCGCGTAATTCGCTGCCTAAACCCTCACCTGAGGAAACCGCTCGATTGGTATGGTCTGGTTCAGCTACTGGCTTAACATTCGGCACGACGGCCTCTGTATTTTGCACAATATGTTGCAAGCTATTGGCATCTTGCCAATCCACCCCTTCTAACAAAATATGCTCTGCATCGATATCGCCGTTTTCACTTAAAATCAACGCTCGTTGAACGACGTTATCAAGCTCGCGTACATTACCCGGCCACGGGTATTGCAACAGTTTTTCTACCGCAGAAGGTGAGAACTGAGGAACTGGCAAGCCCATCTTACTGCAATGACGCCCAGCAAGGTGCGTCGCAAGCGGCTCAATATCGCCTTTACGCTCACAAAGGGCAGGCCAAGTGATTGGGAAAACATTCAGTCGGTAGTATAAGTCTTCCCGAAAATGCCCTTCGGCTACATACTGTTTAAGATCGCGGTTACTGGTTGCCAAAACACGTACGTCTAATTTAATGCTTTTGCGACTTCCTAGGCGTTCAACTTCGCGCTCTTGTAAAACACGCAACAGTTTCGCTTGTAGACTTAAGTCCATTTCACTGATTTCATCGAGCAAAATGGTGCCGCCTTGCGCTTGCTCGAATTTGCCTGGGCACGCCTGAACAGCACCGGTAAAGGCACCTTTCTCATAACCAAATAGGGTCGCTTCCAGCATATTGTCAGGGATCGCCGCACAGTTAATCGCGACAAATGAGCCATCTTTACGACTGGACGAGTTATGGATGTAACGCGACATCACTTCTTTACCTGAGCCACTTGGCCCTAATACCATGACGTTGGCATCAGTGCGTGCGACTTTATCAGCCAGCGCCAACAAGCGTAGGCTTTTCTCATCAGCCACAATCGCATCACCATTATCGTCACTTTTTACGGGCGCGTAACGGCTGACCATGTTGAGCAACACTTCAGGTGCAAATGGCTTTGCCATGTAGTCTATTGCGCCGTCTTTCATCGCCGAGACGGCGTCTTCGATGTTGGCGTACGCCGTCATCAGAAGCACAGGTAAATTTGGCCAGTTCTGTTTAATATTTTTCAGCAGGGCGAGACCACCCATTCCCGCCATTTGCACGTCAGAGACGACAATGTCGACAGCGTTTGACTTTAGTTTGACTAACGCGCCTTCCGCACAATCGGCTTCTAACCATTCATACCCTGCCAGAGCCAGAGTATCCACCAAGGCTTCACGAAGACCTTCGTCATCTTCTACGATCAGCACTTTGCTTTGCGCCATTCTGATTCTCCAGTAATTGTTATCGGCATAAGCCGCTTATTGAACTTCTGCTTGCACTCGCTCTAACGGAATACACATGGTGAAGCAGGCTCCATCACCCTGTTCTGAAATAAGCTCTAATCGGCCGTCATGGGCACGGCAAACCATTTGAACTACGGCCAGTCCTAATCCAGTACCTTGGGATCGCGTAGTAAAAAACGGTTCCATAATTTTGGCTTGTAGTTCTTGTGGAACACCCGGCCCGCTATCTTGCACAGAGATGCGCAGCTCGCCGTTAATCGGGCGGAAAAAGATATCAATTTGTGATTCTTTACCCGACATTTGCACCGCATTCATCACTAGGTTACTAAGCGCAGAGGCAATAGCATTCGCATTTCCCAGTAACTCTGTCTGCTCTTCTTCGACTTCAAGAAAATAATCAATACTGTTGTTTTTTAGTGCGGTTTCGACCATGGGTTGATACTCCGCCACCAGCTGAGCAATCGTAAATGACTTAATGACTTTATTGTCACCACCTTTAGCAAACAGCAGCATATCATTCACCTGCTTTTCCAAATCGTGCAGTCGATCCATTAATTTACTTTGAAATCGCTCTCTGGTGGCAGTAGGCAAATTCGGCGCCCCTAAGTTCGATGCGTACAGCATCGCACTCGACAACGGCGTTCTCACTTGATGAGCCAGTGAGGCCACCATATGTCCTAGCGATGACATGCGCTGCAAATCACTCACTCGGGCTTGTAATAAACGAGTTTCGGTTAGGTCAGTAATTAAAATAAGTTGCCCTGTCGTCGAGGCAGAAATCGCCAAACGAACCTTACGGCCATTGCGCAAGGAAACTTCGTGACCATCGTCTTCGCGAGGATCAAACACAGCCTGAATGATGTTGAACCACTTTTCGTTGACCAGCGGAATGTCAAGAATCCGGTGTGCTTCAGGGTTTGCTTCACGCACGACACCGTACGTATCAAGCAAAATTACTCCGGCAGGCATCACATCGAGTACCTGCTTATAGCGTTCGACTTGGTTTTCTACTGAATCTAAATGGGATTGGTTGGTGTTATTGTCCATTCACTGCCTGTCGAAATATCGCCACTAAAACTAAAATAGCTTAACAAGCAATTTACGTACCAAGCTCTTTTCCATATTAATCATAACGTTAGCTAATCGACAATAAGTTGACACTCAAGAATATCGTTCTTTTATGCCGGAAAAGGTTACAAATTGACGCACAGTGGCACTGAAAATACGAATCAGACTCAGCGTTGTAAGTTGTACTTACGCATTTTTTCCACCAACGTCGTACGTCGCATACCGAGCATATCTGCCGCCCGTGCCACGACCCCAGATTGTGCTTCTAACGCCTGACTGATCATATTGACTTCTAAATCCGCCAACAATTCTTTCAGATTCACACCATCGGGTGGCAGCGCTTGTGGCGCATTGATATTGTGGTCGAGCTCGTCTTGCTCATCAAAACTAAAGTCTTCTGAGAAAATGTCTTGGAACACATCCCGCTCTTGCTCTTCAACCGAAGTAAATGGATTGCTTTCGGGTTGGAACTCTGGAATATCGCTGTAACGGTACTTGGTCGGTAGGTGATTCACATCCACTAGGCTGTTTGGGAACAAAATCACCATCCGTTCTACCAAGTTTGCTAATTCGCGTACGTTCCCTGCCCAATTGTGCTCCATCAATGAGTTGATCGCACGCGGCGTAAAGCAGATAGGCTGCCCACCTTCCGCTTCTAGGCGCGTCATCAATTCTTGCAGTAACAATGGAATATCTTGTTTGCGCTCTTTAAGTGCTGGCATCTCGATAGGAAAAACATTGAGGCGATAGAACAAGTCCTCGCGGAAGGTTCCTTCTTCAATCATGTTTTCCAGATTCCGGTGCGTCGCCGCAACCACTCGAACGTTGACTTTGATGGTACTGTTACCACCAACACGCTCAAAACAACGCTCTTGCAGCACACGTAACAGTTTTACCTGCATCGACATCGGCATATCGCCAATTTCATCGAGGAAGATCGTCCCCCCATCAGCGAGTTCGAATCGGCCCTTACGCGCCGTTAACGCCCCTGTAAACGCGCCTTTTTCATGGCCAAATAGTTCGCTTTCTAATAACTCTGGAGGAATCGCACCACAGTTAATTGGCACAAATGCACCATTACGGTAGGAGGAATGATAGTGGATGTTACGAGCAACCACCTCTTTGCCTGTGCCTGACTCACCCAAGATCAGAACGTTCGCGTCCGTTCCTGAAACTTGCTCAATCAGATGACGAACTTCTTGAATGCTTCGGCTTTGTCCCACTAAGCTGCGAAAAAGCGTATTTTTACGCGCACTCGCTACCACATTGACGCCCTTGCGACCAAGAAAATCTTTGCAGTGACGTAATGCTTCACTAAGCTGTGGGTAATTAAGTGGAAGCTCTAGCTCACCGACAAAATTCGGCAAGTCATCAACCGAAAGAGGAAAGCTATCCAAGACTAGAAGTGGGATATGATAGGCACTTTTGAGGTGCGACATCACTGTCGCCGCACGCTGACCAGCCGATATGTTACCAACGATACAACAAGACCATACGCTAGACCAATCAACATCGCCTAGCTGTTCAGAGCTGACAACTTCGCAACTTTCTCCAACAAATTCCAATATATTGCTTAAATGTAAACGACCTGATGCGTCATCATCAATAACAAGCAGCTTTGCCAAACCTTGCATAAATAAGAGTGATTGCCTTTATTTTAGGTGCGTTGCGGCCAAACCTTGATTTACGTAATTGGGTGCTAAAGACGGCGGAACCACCACACTCAATCTACGATCGACAGAATAGGAAAATCAGCAACAAAAAAGCCATTAGGGCTACTAATGGCTTCTATTTTATTTGAATATAAAAATAAGGCAACCAAGCAATAATTAGAGGTGTGAGCTTGCTTGTAACTTTAGTGCACAACGGATTGCGCAATTGACAATTATATTTCAAGCATTTGCTAACGCATTGTTTTGGCTATTAAATACCAACTTCTGCTGCGGTAAGATTATGAAACTCTGGTGGAATATGGTCCCAAGCCGACTTAATCTCGCGGATAATATCGATAACATCATCGAGCGGCTGTGGGTCATTTTGATGGTTAGCAGCAGAGATTTTTGTGATCATAAACTCATATAAAGAATCTAAGTTTGAAGCAATATCACCACCGTCATCCATCGATAAACAACTGCGTAGCGCAATAATGATGTCTAGCGCTTTACCTAAACGCTCACCTTTTGCCGGAATATTGCCTGCTTGCATAGCGGCTTTGCCTTGGATCAGGCGCTCAATCGCGCCAGCCATCAGCATTTGAATGACTTTGTGCGGAGAAGCCGCACTGAGCTGGCTATCAACTGATACTTTTTTGTATGCTTGCAATGAACCGCGCATAGTAATCCTCTTTTAAATAAATTTTTTGTACTGCTGAAGCGAACGTTGGCCATAGCGAAACTTATGCAGTTCTTTTCCGACCTTTGACGTTTCTGATTGCATCAGTTCGACAATTATTTGGGTACGAGTGAGCAAGTCTTGCCACTCCGCATCCTGCTTAACCAAGGGATTCTGAACAATAATTGGTAGCAGGTTCTGCAATAACCGTTCCCTAGTATCGACCAAGCGCAGAATTTCTTCAGTATTAAAATCGACTTTTTCCAGCTCTTGCGTAATCAGTTGATCTATATCACCAATTTCTATGAGTTCATTTTGCATCTGTTAACCCAATGCGCTCATTAGTGCGCCTAACTGGCCTTGCATTTTGCCCGTCGCATCTTGCATAGCGGCGAACTTGTTGTGGGTGCGTTTTTCCAAACTTTCCATGCGGCGATCTAATGCCGCTTGATCATCATTCAAACGGTAATTTTGTTCAGTGAGGCTTTTTTCTCGAGTCCGGATGCTACCAGTGACACCTGTAATGCCGTGGATCGCGTCTTCCACTCGTTTGGCAAATCCCGTATTGCCACCAAAGAAACTTTCGAGTTCATTGAAGTTAGTGTTCAACTGACGGTCAAGCATGTCGTAATTGATCTCCAATGTACCTTGACGCGTGGTAGTAATACCAAATTCAGTTAACGATTTTAGATCTTCGGGTGCGTTATCTATCTCAGTAGAAAAAACGGACTTCAATCTTGAGTCCGCGCTACGAACCGTACTATCGCCCGATAATGGCCCTTTTTGACCGGTGACCGGATCTACGCTCGCTAAAGCCTGAGAAGTTTGATAGAAGGCGTTGTACGCCGAAACAAAGCTTTCGATATCGCTACGCACACTTTGACGATCGTACTCAACCCCAATTTCTGCAGGCGGCTTATTCAACTCTGACTTGCCTTTTAGTGTTAAATCAACACCCTCAATAGCATCTTCAATCACGTTATTGTGGCTGGAAAGTTTCGCTACGCTGTCAAGTAATACCTCTGCATCTTGCCCCGCCTGTATTTCAGCCATGCCTAGGTATTGTTCAAACGAGGATTGAGCTTGAGCGATTTTCGCTTCTGCGACATCAATTTTTTCTAAGCGCTCACGCTCTTCGGGATCGAGCCTCGCACGATGGATTTGCTGCGCTTGCGCTTCAGTCAGTTCGCCCCGTTTAACTTTGGCATCGAGCTCTTGCTTTCCATCTGCAATCTTCAGCTCTATTTCAGCTTTTTCTTGCTCAAGCAGCTGCTTCGCTTCTTTAGTTGTAACGTAAGAATCGGTCAGTGTGCCGGATGTGGCATTATTCCACCCAGGCACATCCGGTGCCTTGGTTATGGCTTTTTCATCCAGCTCTAGTTCTGGTTCTTCATAAGAATCAAGCAACGTGCCTGAAGCGGTTTCAGTCCAACCCGGAATGCGCTCTTCGGGACGTAAGCTTGCACGTTGGCTGTCTTGATCAATGGCTGCTTGTCCTGCTTTAGCAGCCGCAGCACCTGCCGCAGAAATCGGCGTGGCCGATTTTTGTTCTTCAGAAACGAGAGGGTTACCATTTGCATCCAGCTCTACTGGCTGCGATGGCATTTTAAGGGGACCTAACACTTCCTCCGCCGCTGTACGCGCATCTTCTAGCGCATTCATTCGGTCTTCATGTGTTTGGTATTCGAAGTATTTCAGCGGGTTGGCTTTTTCGGCATCCACACTGACTTTAATTTGATGGTCCTTACCCGATAGGTTAGAGGCAAGGATAAGTCGTGGTCCCTCAACGTCGTTAATGAGAGAGGCACGAACACCAGGGTTTTCTTTTGCTCCGTTGATACCGCGAACAACATCAACCAGCTTGGAGCTCGAGCGAACGTTTACATTGAAGGTGTCATCACCAAGCGAAATATGCAGCTTACCTGGGCCAAGTTTCGCGTCTTCTGGCAGTACGTCAGAAGCCACTTTATGGCTCTGGGCAAGCTGCAACACATCGATAGCATACTTACCGGCGATCGCATCTGTGGTTGCAGTGGCGGATACGATATTTTCATCAGTGGTCTCTACCGTACGGACAGCAAAGGCCTTCTCCTGACGAAAATTCGTCATGAGATTTTTCATCGTATCTAACGATTCTCTGAGCCGACCATAGGCACTGATACTGGCGTCAATTGTCGTGCGTTCATTGTTGATGCGTTGCTGCTTTGGCACACGCTCGGCATCCACAACTTTGCTAACCATGGAATTAATATCCATGCCGCCAGACATCCCCAAAGGGCCTAAACTCATCTCATCACCTCAAAAACGACTTACACTTTTTCAGTCAACAAACCGCTGTTAGCTGTGTGTTCAGCTAGGCGACGTAATACCACTAGCATTTCTTCATCAGGAATTTGACGGATCACGTCACCAGTCTTGGCTTCGTAAATCGTCACCACATCCCGGCCGGATTCTTCATCCACCCGAAACGCGACTCCTTTGTTTATGGACGTCACAAAATCATTCATTTGTTCGACCACTTTTTCACGCTCTTGTCTGTTCAGCTCCTGACGGCTTTCTGCCATCTCGATGACGGCTTGAACAGATAAATCGTGAACGGTGTCTTTCGCTGTTTTCGGCGAAAGTTCACCGACTGAACTTGCTGCGCTAAACGTGCCTACATTACTGTCATTTTTATTTGCAAACTTTGTGCCACTTGGCGCGCCGTGAGACTGGATGTTCGATGTGTAGGAAGAAATATCCATTATGCTCTCCCCTCCGCCTTATAAGCTAACGATAAACCTATCGCTTTAGTGACCCAACCTCTCGGGTGTATCACCCGAAGCTGGGCCGACCGATTAGCCCAGCAAGCTTAACGCGGCAGAAGGAGCCTGCTTCGCTTGAGCCAAGATTGAAGTACTTGCTTGCTGAAGAATTTGCGACTTAGTCATCGCCGTCGTCTCTTTAGCATAATCCGTATCTTTAATACGACTCTTCGACGCATTAACATTCTCATTAATGTTATCTAAGTTGCTGATTGCATGGTCGAAACGGTTTTGGAATGCACCTAACGATGCACGTTGGCTGTCGACGTATTTCATCGCTGAATCGATGATTGCAACTGATTCTTGTGCACCACCAACTGACGTTACATCAACACTATCTACCGTAACTGCTTTTGCCACGCCCATATCTAACTCATCAGCAAGACCACCACTGAATGTGACGGCGCCATCAACGGTGTTCGAACTTGTAAAGACTTGTAGCGCACCTTCTTCGTCAACAGACGCTTTCACCAAATCGGTTTGACCATTGATATAAGTTGCCAGTTCTTCGATGTCATCGCCTTCTTTCGCCGCGATATTGATTGTACGAGCCTCACCATCAGTGTCGGTTAGCTCGATAGTCATATCATTTGCAGTACCTGACACACTCCAATCAGGGGTCTTTGCCGTCGCTGCTTTGTAGCTAGAGCCGCCCATATCAGCGTTGTCTGAGCGCATACCGTTCAACGTTAGCGTGACAGCTTCACCAGAATCGGCACCGATTTGGAAAGATTGCGTGCCGTGGGTACCGTTAAGCAGCTTATTACCACCGAAAGACGTTGTTTCAGCGATACGGTTGAGCTCATCATTTAGTGCGGTGACTTCTTCTTGAATCGCAACACGATCTGATTTTGAGTTAGAACCATTGGCAGACTGTAAAGACAAGTCACGCATACGTTGTAGAATGTTGCTAGACTCATTCATTGCACCTTCAGCGACCTGTGCAATAGAAATGCCGTCATTGGCGTTTTTCACCGCTACGTCTAATCCTCGGCTTTGTGCGTTCAAACGGTTTGAAATTTGTAGACCTGCAGCATCGTCTTTCGCGCTATTGATTTTATAACCCGAAGACAAACGCTCCATTGATTTTTGTTGACCGTCAGCGGCTTGGTTTAAGTAACGCTGTGCCGTCATCGCAGAAACGTTAGTATTAACGTTAATCGCCATAATTGTTCTCCTTTAAGGCTTAAGTGAATGTACCCTCGTGTCTCTCACCTCACTTAGGTACATCTCATTTCTCTCAGTCCCTTTAACGACGGCTTATGCATATTCTTGAGGAGTATTTTAAAATTTTTGCGATTATTTTCTTTAACTTACTGAAGTGTGATGGAACTCTGGTGTTGCAGGTAAAAGTGCTTACCTGTTTAAACATAAAAAAACCCAGCCGAAGCTGGGTTTACTTGCTCATCACGAGCCAATCAAGTGCTCGCTTTAGGTTTGGAATTAACCTAGCAGACTTAGCGCTGAGTTTGGCGCTTGTTTCGCTTGCGCCAGAATAGAGCTTGACGCTTGCGATAGAATTTGTGACTTGGTCATTGCGGTGGTTTCTTTCGCAAAGTCAGTATCTTTGATACGGCTCTTCGACGCATTCACGTTTTCGTTAATGTTGTCCAAGTTGCTGATCGCATGGTCGAAACGGTTTTGGAAGGCACCCAATTCTGCACGATGGCTGTCAACGTTGTTTAGCGCCGAATCAATCACCGCTACCGATTCTTGTGCGCCACCAACAGAGGTAACGTCGATATTATCAACCGTGACCGCCTTGGCCGCGCCCATGTTTAGCTCATCAGCAAGGCCACCGCTGAATGTGACGTCGCCATCCACTTTATTCGTACCTGCAAAAATTTGCAGCGCGCCTTCTTCATCCACTGACGCTTTTACCAAATCGGTTTGACCATTGATGTAGGTTGCCAATTCTTCAATGTCATCGCCTTCTTTCGCCGCGATATTGATGGTATGGGCTTCACCGTTCGTGTCAGTCAGTTCGATGGCGATATCATTTGCAGTGCCTGATACTCCCCAGTCCGGATCTTTTGCCGTTGTCGCTTTATAGCTAGAGCCACCCATACTCACGTTGTCTGAACGCATGTTATTCAACGTAAGTGTCACGGCTTCACCAGAGTCGGCACCAATCTGGAACGACTTGGTTGTAAAGGTACCATTTAACAGCTTGTTACCACCAAACGATGTGGTTTCTGCAATACGGTTGAGTTCATCGTTCAGTGCGGTTACTTCTTCTTGAATCGCCACACGATCTGATTTTGAGTTAGAGCCATTTGCCGATTGTAGAGACAAGTCACGCATACGTTGCAGGATGTTGGTGGTCTCGTTCATGGCACCTTCCGCCGTTTGTGCCATTGAGATACCGTCGTTCGCGTTACGAACAGCCACATCCAGGCCACGGCTTTGTGCATTCAAACGGTTTGAGATTTGCAGGCCCGCAGCGTCATCTTTTGCGCTGTTGATTCTAGAACCCGAAGACAAACGTTCCATTGACGTTTGTTGCGCTGAGTTTGCGTTGTTGAGGTAACGCTGAGCGGTCATTGCTGATACGTTTGTGTTTACATTCACTGCCATGATAATTTCTCCAATTGATTTTCCGGTAATGCGGTTTCCGACGTCTCGGAAAACCAAGTAGTTCTCTCAAAGTTACCTTTTATTAACGACGCCCAAGCCGATTTCTTTAGCTTTTTTTCTGTAAACAATTCGTTTGGTGGGGTTATCGTGACCATGCAGAGAAAAAAGCAAGAAACTTTCATTTTTCACTAAAGCTTATTCTTAAGCTGTCGATAAAATCAGGTTTTGCGTTGAAATGACGAAAAGCCAGTCGTTAGCCAAGCAAGGTTAACGCGAGGTTTGGCGCTTGCTTCGCTTGAGCTAAAATGGAGGTACTGACCTGTTGCAAGATCTGCTGCTTCACCATTTGCGTGGTTTCTTTGGCGTAGTCGGTATCTTGAATGCGGCTGTTGGAGGCCGCCAAGTTTTCGTGGATATTATCCAGATTGTTGATGGTGTGATTAAAGCGATTTTGGTAAGCACCGAGCTCTGCACGATGGCTGTCCACATACTTCATGGCAGTATCTAAAACAGCAACCGCCTGTTGCGCGCCTCCCGCAGAAGTAATATCGATGTTGTCGACGGCATCGTAGCCTTTTAACTCTAGACCAAGCTCATCGGCAAGATTGCCAGAGAACGACATCGCCCCAGCCGTTTCTTCACCCGCCATAAAGATCTGCAATTGCCCTTTTTCATTGACAGACGCGGTGACTTTATCAGTTTGACCATTAATGTAAGTAGCAAGCTCTTCAATATCGTCCCCCTCTTTGGCATTGATTTCGATCTCATCCCTTTCGCCAAAGCGGTTAGTGAAAGACATTTTCAGTTCATTAGCACCGTTTTTAACTTGCCAATCGGAACTCGCACGCCCTTTCGCGAGATAACTAAAGCCGCCCATTTCGATGCCATCGCTGCGCATCGATTTCAACTCCACTTGCACCGCCTCACCAGAAGCCGCGCCAACCTGAAATGCTGATTTACCAAAACTGCCGTTAAGCAATTTACGTCCACCAAACGAAGTTGTTTCCGCAATACGATTTAACTCATCGTTTAGCGCGGTGACTTCTTCTTGTAGCGCAGTACGTTCCGCTTTGCTGTTGGAACCATTGGCGGATTGAAGTGACAAATCACGCATGCGTTGCATGATGTTAGTCACTTCCTTCATCGCGCCTTCAGCAGTCTGCATGATGGAGATACCGTCATTAGCGTTACGCACAGCAACATCCAAACCTCGCATTTGCGATTGTAAGCGATTGGAGACTTGCAGACCCGCAGCATCATCTTTTGCGCTGTTAATACGCTTCCCTGAAGACAAACGCTCCATGGATTGATTCAGCATCTCCGTCGCACTGGTCAAATGACGTTGTGCGACAAGTGCTGCAACATTGGTATTAACAGTGATCGCCACGAGAAGCTGACTCCAAGTTATCTAGGGCTTTGGATACTTATCGACCAAGTAGCACAAAGGTTTAGTAGTTTCTTTGAAAAAGTAATGGCAAATGAACTGAAAACAAAAAGCCCTCCTTTTGGAGGGCTACAGGAATAATTTGTGCAGACTTATCTAATTGCCAGTTCAGCCAGCATTTCTTGCGAAGGCGCGAAGAAGTAAGCCCCTGTTACCGCTTTTGTGAAACGCAGCATTTGGTCTGTTTTGCCATCCGTTACACCATACATGCTTTCTAACATCACTTTGATGTTATGCAGCGTATTACAGTAACAGATGAACAACAGACCATGTGGACCTGTAACGGTGCCGTAAGGTAAGCTGTGACGAACAATTTTAAGACCTTTGCCGTGCTCTTTAATGTCCACACGACCAACGTGAGACGCCGCTGGCACATCTTCTAACTCAATAGAGTCTGGCTTAGTACGCCCAATCACTTTCTCTTGCGCTTTTACGTTCAACCGGTTCCAGGCCGCAAGGTTATGTTCAAAGCGTTGAACCATTACGTAGCTGCCACTAGCGAACGGCCCTTCTTTAAGCAAAGCCACGTCAGCGCGAGCCTCACCTTTCGGGTTTTCGGTACCGTCAATGAAATCAGTCATATCGCGCGCATCAAGGTAGCGATAACCATACGTTTCGTCCACGAGCGTGACATCTCCCGCTGTCGCTTCCAGGAATGTACGTAGTACATAAAAGTGCAAATCATGGCGTGTAGAGTGACAGTGAATGAGAACATCGACTTCACTCACTGGGGCAACGATGTCACCTTGCCCAAGTTGAGTGAAATCAATCAGCCCTTCTGGCACGTCTACATTGAGGTGTTCCCAAAACGACTTTGTGAATGCGATAGAAAGTGTCAGTGCTGCGCCCGGTTGAGTGATATTTAACTCTTCAACCAGTTTCGGCAGCGCTTTCAATTTTGCCAACACGTTTTCACGGTTTTGGTTCACTTTAAATTGAGTGTACAGTGCAAATGGCCCTGCTTCCGGCACGATCGCCGTTTGAGCTTGTGGCATTGAGGTTTCCTCTATACTTTGCCCCAGTGTGGGAGGTTATTGTTTTTAATTCTTCGAAGGCTGTCCATTGCTGCGCTTCAATTGTGGCACATGAAAACAGTCTTTCACCCATCTTCCGTTTAGAAGATAAATCATAAACCAAGTTAATAAAGTCATGGTAAGAGCGTTTGCCCAGTTAAAAACACCATGTTCCAAGTACACATGATACACGCTCTGGGCGAGTTGAATGGCGCATAAGATCAAAGTTACTTCTCGACCATAACGGGTCACTTGGTTCACCCAGTTTCTATCTGGATGGCGCAGCCCCATTAACCACATTAACAATAGGCTTGGTACCCCCATTGCAAGGCCTAAATATAGGGTATTTGAGTCTGGATACACAATCGCTAATATCTTGCTCCCGCTGTCACGGCTGACGCCTGCCATAGCAAACACAACCCATGAACGCGCAAGAAACATCCACCCTAACCATAAAAAAATGGGCGCTTTTAAAATTCCATGGGTGTCATATTGGTCAAATGAGTAGCGCACAATCTCTTCTTCTTAAATGTGATAAAAAATGTCACCTTAACCTATCACTTCAGAGTTGCAAGCGAGTAAAGGTGAGAACTACAGTTCATTTCGTCGCCTTTGGCAGGTAAACTAAGATCTGGTTTACAGCGACGTCGAATAAAAATATGAAACAAAAAAATACAGCAGCCCCAACGCCTTCCCAAGAAACGCAAACAGAAGCCATGAAAATAGCCAAAGCGACTCAAAAGCCAAACCAAACAAAAGAACAAACGAAGTTAATCGCACAAGGTATTGAGAAAGGCATTGCTCTGTACAAAAAACAACAAAAAGAGCGGAGCCGGCAAGCAGACAAAGCAAAAAAGAAACAACAAAAAGAAAAACAAATTCAACATCAACCAGCTATTGAACAAAATACGCCAGCAACCTTGGAATCAAAGTCTACGCCATATTCCATGCTCCCTTGGGGTTTGCTTGTGATCAGCTGGGTAGGATTCGCCGCTTATGTTTTGATGGGGAATTAACATGCAAAGACTTATTGTTATTGGATGCGCGATGTTCTCTCTATTTGGCTGCGCGACGCCGTCAGTCAAAATTCATGATCAAAGTCAGCAAGTTGAACTTCGCCTTGATGAACAGTTCAACCCGTCTAATTGCCAGTACTTAGGCGAAGTGACAGGCAGTGAAGGTCATTGGTATAGCTATCTTTTCTTCACTAACGATGCCATGTTGCAAGGCGCTGTGATTGATCTGAAAAACAATGCAGCCGCGTTAGGCGCCAATACGATTGACATGATTGCACCTCAAGACTTTACTACTTCATTTAGCGTGCTCGGAACCGCTTATCATTGTAAATAAAGCTCAAAGAGCATGAAAAAAAGCCAGCGACTGCTGGCTTATGCACGAAATCCAAGACTGCTAGCGATATCTCTCTCCCGCTCTAGGACCCATTGGCAATCAAAAGGCCCCCAATCTGAAAGTTGATAATAGCCGTCATTATGACGTCGACCATCTTGAACGAATATAAGTTCAATACCAATCCCCGGTAATGCCTTTAGTACATCTTGAATCGTACGACGAGGCCACCCCGTTTTTTCGATCAACTTCGGCACATTCGGCCTTTCTAGGTTTTCCACCAGCAAGGCCAAATATAGTCGCCTTGCAAAAACAGGACTCAATTCCATTGACACCTCCTAAAATTGTGCTAACTCATTATTTCTTTTTTGCCCAACGAGATGTTGCGTTTGATCAATAACTCGACCTTTCTATTTGATTTAGACAATTTTTTATTCACTTTATGTCTAATGTAACCAATTCTTGAGTTGTAACATCGATACCTCTCCCCCAAACAACCTCATGTTATGTGGGTAGAGAGTAGAGTGGTTATAGAAATTATGTTCTACCGCATTTTGTCAGTTTGATTGCTTCTTGATAGGATGCGGTAACAACTCCAAATCGTTCATACACGAATCAACTCTACTCGTGTAAACAGAATAAAGAAAAAAGGGAACACTATGTCGATTACCATGTTCGGTATTCCAAACTGCGATACGATTAAAAAAGCCAAAAAGTGGTTAGACGCTGAAGGTATCGCGTATGATTTTCATGATTACCGCAAACAAGGCATTGATACCGCGATGGTGACAGAGTTTTGTCACGCATTAGGTTGGGAACAGGTGGTCAACAAACGCGGCACGACCTACCGACAGCTGACGCAAGAACAAAAAGACTCTCTCAATGAAGAAAACGCCATCGTTCTATTGGTGGAAAACCCTGCGATGGTTAAGCGCCCAATTTTAAGAGTGAATGATCAACTGCATATCGGTTTCAAAGCGGATCAATACACCACTATTTTTAATTCATAATTTAAGGAATATTCAAGGATGACAGACAGTCCTGTGTTGGCACTTGCTAAAGATCTGATCAGCAGACAATCCGTAACCCCTGAGGATGCAGGTTGCCAGAACCTGATGATTGAGCGCTTAAAAGCACTCGGTTTTAATATTGAAGTGATGGTGTTTGAAGACACAACCAATTTCTGGGCACGACGGGGCACAGAAGCGCCATTGTTTGCTTTCGCCGGTCACACCGATGTTGTACCAGCAGGCAAGCTGGAAGATTGGGATACCCCTCCCTTTGAACCAACCATTATGGATGGCTACCTCTACGGTCGTGGGGCAGCCGATATGAAAGGCTCGTTAGCTGCAATGGTTGTCGCCGTTGAGCGCTTTATTACGGATAACCCTGACCACAAAGGCTCTATTGGTTTTTTAATTACTTCGGATGAAGAAGGTCCATTTATCAACGGTACGGTTCGCGTTGTAGAAACGTTGATGGCGCGTGGCGAGAACATCGACATGTGCATCGTCGGCGAACCTTCAAGTACTGACGTGGTGGGAGATGTTGTCAAAAACGGACGTCGTGGTTCAATTACCGGTGACTTGACGGTAAAAGGGACACAAGGACACGTGGCCTATCCTCACCTCGCGAATAACCCAGTACACGCCTCTTTACTGGCGATCCATGAACTCGCAACGACCGAGTGGGATCAAGGGAATGATTACTTTCCACCGACCAGCTTTCAGATCCCGAATGTCTCTGCTGGGACAGGCGCATCTAACGTAATTCCTGGTGAGTTTAACGTGCAGTTCAACCTACGTTTTAGCACCGAGCTAAGCAACGACTTAATCGTTCAGCGTGTTACAGAGACCTTAAATAAGTATGATCTGAACTATGAAGTAAGCTGGACCTTCAACGGTGAACCGTTCTTAACTGACACGGGGGCATTGCTCGATGCCGTTGTCGCTGCGGTAGCAGATGTTAACGATACTAAGCCAGCGTTACTGACCACTGGCGGCACCTCTGATGGCCGTTTTATTGCACGTATGGGGGGGCAAGTCGTCGAACTAGGCCCAGTTAACGCCACCATCCATAAAGTGAACGAATGTGTGAAAGTCGACGACCTAGAGAAACTCACTGGCATGTACCAAAACACACTGAAACATTTGCTGGCGAAATAAACGCTCGAAATAGGCCATCCAGTACTGAGAACATCATGACACCAGAGCAACTCACCGGAACGACAGATACTCACCTTCAATCGACCATGGTTGGTCAAAAGGCCTTTCTGATGCATCCAGATGTGGCCGATGACCTACTCAGAATGATTGAAGTGGCTTCAAGTGCCGGCTTTAAAATGGAGATCGCCAGTGGATTTCGAGATTTTGAACGCCAACGCGCCATTTGGAACGGGAAGTTTTCCGGCGATTTGCCCATTCAAGATTCTCACTCTCAACCGTTAAACAAGACAGATTTAAACGACGAAGAGAAACTGATGGCCATTCTCCGATGGTCAGCCCTACCTGGAGGAAGTCGTCATCATTGGGGGTGTGATTTTGATGTTTATGCCCGTAATTTATTGCCACAAGACACTAAACTTCAATTGGAGCCATGGGAGTATTTGCAAGGCCATCAGTACGATTTTCATCAATGGTTACGAGCGCATCTTGAAGATTTCGGCTTCTTTTTCCCTTACCAGCAAGATTTGGGGGGCGTCGCAATTGAACCTTGGCATATCAGCCATAAAGCGGTATCACAGCAATGCCTGACACATTTAACGCCAGATCTACTGAAAAATCAGTTAATCCAGCAGAATCAGATCAAAAGCATTGCAGGTATTGACGTCATATTGAATAATTTAGAGACGGTTACTGCTAAATTTATTCACAATATTACATCGCCGGAGGCGCTATGTTAGAACTGCTTACTAACCCTTGGGTTATCATCACGGTGGTGCTGAGCGTGGTCATTGGTAATATTGCAGCGCTAAAATACACGGCCAATATGAAGCTAGGTCAGATGGATAAAAGTCGAAAAAATGACTTAGACCAACTGAATAAACTTGATAAAGCACGTGATGAGAGCAATGACAAAAACTGAGACGGGACTCGTTAACCAAGTGCCCATCTCAGAGTAAATCAATCCGCATAAAAAAGGGACCGCGTGAGTCCCTTTTCTATTTCTTCGCTTCTGACTACTGCTTCACAACGCTGGCCAAAACCGGTGCTAGCGATTTTAGAAACGCCTCCTCGACTGGCTTACCTGAAGAGTCGGTGATGTTAATAGAAGTTCGGTTACCTAAATCACCAAATAGGAATGTATATTTACCTGAGTCTAAATCAACCGGTTTAACACCAATCTCATTCCAGAACTCATCATCTGGAGATGCATATTTTGCGGTAACCGTACCTTGAGACTGACTCCGCTCTTCAATAGTAAAACCCATCTTAGGTAAGATGTTTGGCAAACGCTGCCAAAGCATATTGTATTGTGCACGAGCAACGATAACTGGAAGCCCACTGCGGTCTTTACCCATGGTAATTGGGATATGCTTCACCAACTCTTGTGCGTTACGTTGTGCTTGTTCACGCACGTCTTGATCGTAGCGAGCTGTCACCAAGTTAGTCATGAATGCATTGTAACGCTCACGATTGGTTGCCGTGACCTCTTTTACTTGGTTACCTTCACGCCAGTCAATAAGGTTTACTTTAAAACCATGTCGACCATTGGCTTCTGTACGCACAATCTCATATCGACTCCCAACTTCTAAATCTTCATCTGGAGAGTCCCAAGTGACCCAACCTGTTTCGATGCGCGAATCCGTTTGGCTTTCAACCGGAATTTGATTGGTTTCAACCATACCCAGCACCGTTTGCCAAACCTTATCCAACTCGTCTTTTCGGAGTAACCAAAGTGTCACTTCCCCATCACGATTACGATCAAGACGAGCACCAGGAATAAGCTCTAGCACCTGTTGTGGTGGACGAATATCTACTTCTTTACCCACGCCACCGACATAATCACCCTGAGGGATATCATAATTTGGGTAAAACTGAGGTTGTGCCCCCTGTGGGACATTCCACTCACCCAAATTTTGGGAATTCAAATACTCGAAGTCGTCTTTTGCTTGACGACGCTGATTGGCACCACCTGAACAGGCAGTCAATACGAATACAGCTAATGAACTTAACACTAACTGGCTTGAAAGCTTCATCTATACTCCTAAAATACTCAGGGCTTATCCGACCCTCAGCATGAACTTCAATCCTAGTAACTCAATCTTAATAGCTCAATTTTAATAAATACCGGCGTCGGTTAACGACTGCTCCACGATCGGCTGCGATTTTTCAGACAGAGTGGTTAAAGGAAGACGCAAACCACCGTCTTCAATCAAGCCAAGCTTTTGCGCTGCCCATTTTACCGGGATAGGGCTTGCCTCAATGAAAAGGTTCTTATGCAACGTCATTAAACGCTGGTTAATCGCCTTAGCTTCTTCGCACTTACCTTCACTTGCCAAATCGAACATGTCTGCCATGTCTTTAGCCGCAATATTGTTGGTTACCGAGATAACACCATTGCCGCCAAGTTCCACAAAATCGAGTCCCGTCGCATCATCACCGCTTAGTAAGATAAAATCTTCGCCACAAAGTTCACGATGAAGTGCAACTCGACTCAAATCGCCTGTCGCGTCTTTTAATGCAACAACATTATCAAGCTTTGACAAGCGAGCCACTGTTTCTGGCTGCATATCTACCGCAGTACGACCTGGTACATTATACAAAATTAGAGGCACATCACTTGCTTCAGCGATCGCCTTGTAATGCAGGAACAAACCTTCTTGAGTGGGCTTGTTGTAATACGGTGTCACACTCAGGAAACCTGAAATACCAGAATCAGCCAATAATTTGCTAAATGTAACTGCTTCGTGGGTGGCATTTGCTCCCGTACCAGCAATCACAGGGATGCGACCGTCGGCAAACTCGACCGTTTTATTCACGACCTTTACATGCTCTTCAATCGTCAGTGTCGCTGACTCGCCTGTTGTGCCTACAGCCACAATACCGTCTGTACCGGCTTCTACGTGGTACTCTACTAGCTTTTGTAGACTGTCAAAGTCTACTTCACCATCCGCTTTGAATGGTGTAATCAGCGCTACGATACTTCCTGAAAACATGTTTATCTCCCTCACTTTACTCTTTCTGCATGGTACTGTAATGCGATTGAAAAACACAAGAGCGTAAACTCGCTTACAAAGTACAAATGAATGAATAATTATCAGTTGTTAGAGGTCTAGCAACTTAATTACTCGATTTGGTTTAATTCCCAACAATCTTAATAATCGTGTTAGGCCTAGTAGTTAGTGAGCCGCATGGCTCTATATTCGAGTGACTTTAGAATCTATCAGTGATTGGAAAAATAGCGAAACAATACTTAATGCCACTCTACTCTGAAATCGAAAATATACTCTTGGGTTATGTCGGCTAAGTCAGGCTTGAGTGAATAAAAAGACCAAATCGTCAGCAAATGAGCAGAGAAAGTTTTATTGCTTAGCACTCAGACGTTGAAATCAAAAATACAGGCTGACACTCTCCAGTCAGCTTGCTTTTTTATAAACTAAAAAAAGAACGGACTCGTATTTCTCGTCAATATTTGTGCTAACATCTTCCTATTCAAAAAAGGACAAGAAGCTCATTTATGAAGCAAAATCTGGTACTTACAGCAGTTGGAACGGACCGTCCGGGCATTTGTAACCAAGTGGTAAAACTGGTCACTCAAGCTGGCTGTAACATTGTCGATAGCCGCATAGCTATCTTTGGAAATGAATTTACTCTGATCATGCTACTTACTGGCAACGCTAGTAATGTCACCCGCGTAGAAACACAACTGCCGCTATTGGGCCAAGAGCATGATCTGATTACGATCATGAAGCGAACGGCCTCTCATGAGCTACTCGGCCACAGTTACACCATGGAAGTGTTTATCGAGTCTGATGACCGCCTTGGTCTAACAGAAGAATTTACTCGCTTCTTCGCGGGTCAACAGATCGGCTTAGACTCCCTGAGCGCCCAAACTATCAGTAAGTCGAAAATTCAGCGTGATACTGACCAATTTCACATCGCAATTACCGCATCAGTCAGTACCGACAGTAATCTAATGCAATTACAAGAAAATTTCGATGAACTTTGTAAGTCACTCAACGTACAAGGTTCTCTGAATTTCATTAAAAACACACTATAAAGTAAAGGAAATCACCATGAATACGCTGACAGTAGGCTCGCCAGCGCCAGCCTTCTCTTTGCTCGACCAAGACGGTAACACCGTTTCTCTTGATGACTTTAAAGGTAAAAAAGTACTTTTCTATTTTTATCCTAAAGCAATGACGCCAGGCTGCACTACGCAAGCAAAAGGTCTGCGTGATATTAAAGCAGAGCTAGACGCGCACAATATCGTTGTATTGGGCGTAAGCATCGACCCTGTCAAGCGGTTGGGTAAGTTTATAGAACGTAACGAATTGAACTTCACCTTACTTTCAGATGAAGATCATACCGTAGCCGAGCAATTTGGCGTTTGGGGCGAAAAAAAGTTCATGGGTAAGGTCTATGATGGTCTTCATCGTATTAGCTTTCTCATTAATGAAGACGGCGTGATTGAACACGTGTTTAATAAGTTCAAAACAAAAGACCACCACGAAGTGGTTCTGAACTACCTTAACCAAAACGCGTAATCGATATCGCGTCACGACACAATAAAAGCCCAGCGTTCTGCTGGGTTTTCTTATTCTGTCGTTTACTGCTTGCTATTCTTGTTCCGCAGTCTGGTTTTCTTCTGTACTTGGCAACGCATGCCAAACCGCTTTCACTAGTGTCGCCAATGGAATAGCGAAGAAGACGCCCCAAAAGCCCCACATACCACCAAATACCAATACGGCAACAATGATTGCGACCGGGTGTAAGTTGACGGCCTCAGAAAACAACACAGGGACCAACACATTACCATCTAACGCTTGGATAATACTGTAGGCAAGGAGTAGCCAATAAAACGGAGGGGTCAATCCCCATTGGAACAAACCGACAATAGCAATGGGTACCGTTATGGCTGCCGCACCGATATAAGGGATCAATACCGACAAACCAACAGCTACCGCAAGTAACGCCGAGTAACGTAAATCCAAAATCGCAAAAGTTACGTAGCTCACGCTACCAACGATTAAAATTTCAAGTGCTTTGCCACGAATGTAATTAGAGATTTGCTCATTCATCTCATGCCAAACTTTATTTGCCAACTTACGATTTTTAGGCAAAATTTTACTCGCAATTCTTAACATCTCTTCTTTGTCTTTTAACAGGAAGAAAATCAATAGCGGCACCAAAATCAAGTACACCACTAACGTTGCAATGCTCACCAATGAAGCAAGTGAACCTTTAACAACGCTTTCACCCAATCCTAATGCTTGGTTTTTTGCATTACTAAAAACCGTTTCCACAATTTGTAAATTCGCCAACTCAGGGTGACGCTCTGGCAACGTAACGATGAACTTTTGCAGACCGTTATACATATTCGGAATGTCGTTGATAAGGTTTCCGACCTGAGTCCAAATTGTCGGCACTAAACCAAACATGGCGATTAACATTAACCCAAGAAAGATTAAAATAACGATGATGACCGACAATGTGCGCGGCACTCCCAAACGGCACATCTTAACGACAGGCCATTCAAGAAGATAAGCTAAAACGATCGCGACAAGCAATGGCGCAATCAAATGCCCAAAAAAGTAAATGGTGATGAAACCAAACAGTAAGATCGCGACGAGGCTTACTGCATGAGGGTCAGAGAAACGTCGCTTGTACCAGCGATTTACCATTTCAAACATCTTATGAGGATTCCTTATTGAAGACAGTCAATGTGTAGTGCTCGGGTGTAGATTGGCAATCGACTAGGTACCCTTGGGCACTTAGGTAGTTCACGATGTCTCGTTTAGAGCTGCTATCCATTACTTGAATGACAAGTTGATGATACTGTTGAGCTTCTCCTTGAAAGGCCTCAGCAGCGTGACGTTTTGCAAGCAACAGCGCCATTGGGCAACGTTGTTCGCGCAAATCAAGTAACATCGATTCCATTGTATTGCTCTGCACTTATGATAGGGTTGTATTGTAACGGCTTTTTAAGCTGGTGCTAGCACTTCTAACATGATTTAACCACATGCTAAAATGACTCGGGTATAAAGAAATTTACGAAACCAATTCGTTCATTTCCGGTCTTATTGCTAGCGTATATCCACGCGGATGACCAAAAGACATGTGGCATGCTAGGAGAACCTCTACCTCCAACCACACGCTTAGGTATTTTTGGAGACCCCTTTAAACGTATGTTAAAACGCACTCGCTCGCTAGTTTGTTTATGTCTTGCTGCTGTAATCAGTTCGCCGACCACTTATGCCAATACCAACAGCATGGATTTGCCCGAAATCGGTACGGCTGCTGGAGGCACGCTTTCGATAGACCAAGAGTTGATTTATGGCGATGCGTATATGCGCATGCTTAGAGCCAGTAAGCCTCTCGTCAATGACCCCGTGATTAATGAGTACATCGATTCTTTAGGCCACCGTCTGGTTGCCAATGCGAATGACGTAAAAACCCCGTTTCACTTTTTTATGATCCGCGACCGTAATATTAACGCGTTTGCGTTTTTTGGTGGTTACGTCGCGTTGCACTCTGGCTTGTTTCTTCATGCTCGCTCTGAGAGTGAACTCGCCTCTGTTGTGGCGCACGAGATCGCACACGTCACGCAACGCCACCTCGCTCGTAGCATGGAAGAACAAGCACGCCGTTCTCCTGCAACATTGGCTGCGCTCGCTGGAGCTTTACTACTTTCTATTGCCTCCCCAGAAGCGGGGATGGCGGCAATTACCGCGGCAACTGCGGGCAATATGCAAAGCCAAATCAATTATACTCGCACTAACGAGAAAGAAGCGGATCGCTTTGGGATTTCGACGCTGGCAAAAGCAGGCTTCGAAGTGCAAGCCATGCCTCGCTTTTTTGGACGCCTTGCCGATGAGTATCGCTATGCCAGTAAGCCACCACCAATGCTGCTAACGCATCCGCTACCCGAAGACCGTATTACCGATAGCCGTGCGCGAGCCAGAACCTACCCACCAATGCGAGTCGTCCCGTCGATAGACTACCACCTAACTCGTGCGCGCATAGTGGCGCGTTATGCAGGCATTGATGGACAAGCCGCTCTTAATTGGTTTGAACGTACACAAAAGCAAGCCTCGGCAGATATCACGCTGGCTTTCGATTATGGACGAGCTTTGGTGCATCTCGATAGTAAGCGCTTATCTCAAGCAGAACCGATTTTGGAAAAGCTCTTAGAACAAGACCCAAGTAACCCATTCTACCTTGATACCATGACCGATTTATATATTGAGAAAAAGCAACCAGACAAAGCGATAGAAATGCTCAACCGGGCGCTCTCTCGTAATCCTCAGAATAAAGTTTTAACCATCAACTATGCCAATGCGCTACTTGAAGGTAATCAAAACACTCTGGCCGTGCGTGTTCTTCAGCGTTACACCCATGATTACCCAGAAGACACAAACGGCTGGCACTTACTCTCGAAAAGTTATCATGCATTAGGCCGTAGTGATGAAGAATTGGCCGCACGTGCTGAAATTTTGGCACTACGAGCAAACTGGAATAAAGCGATTCAATATTATAGTGAAGCAAGTAAAATGGCCAAACTGGGTAGCTTAGAACAAGCGCGATACGATGCTCGTATTGACCAACTCATGATCCAAAGAGATCGATTCATGGCATTACAATAACGAAATGGAGAAAACCATGTCAGTCGTGATTTACCACAACCCTCGCTGCTCAAAGAGCCGTCAAACTCTTGAGCTACTTGAGCAAAACGGTATTACACCAGAAATCATCAAATACCTAGATACACCTCTGAATGTAAATGAACTCAAAGTACTTTACACTCAACTCGGTTTATCATCTGTACGTGAAATGATGCGTACAAAAGAAGCCATTTATAAAGAGTTAGGCTTAGGTGAAGCATCTGTAACCGATGAGCAACTATTCGAGGCCATGGCTACAAACCCTAAGCTATTTGAACGCCCAATTGTCGTTGCCAATGGCCAAGCGAAGATTGGTCGCCCACCAGAACAAGTGTTGGATATTCTATAAATGGATTGCCGAATCCTTATTTTGTACTTCAGCCGTCACGGCTCCACAAGACAGTTGGCAAGGCAGATTGCAAGAGGGGTTGAATCGACTCCTCATTGCCAAGCAATTTTACGTACAGTTGAAGAATTGTCACCTGACTCACATCCCCCTTCCGATCCAATTGTTACTCTAGAAGAACTGAAGACATGTGACGGTCTCGCTTTCGGCAGCCCTGTCTGGTTTGGCAACATGGCAGCCCCTTTAAAACACCTTTGGGATCAAACGACTTCTCTATGGGTTGGTGGTGACTTAATTGATAAGCCTGCTTGTGTCTTTACCTCCTCATCTTCGATGCATGGTGGTCAAGAAACAACATTACAAAGCATGATGACTCCTTTATTGCATCACGGGATGATGGTAATGGGGATTCCATATGCAGAACCAGAGCTACACACCACACAGTCGGGGGGCACGCCCTATGGTGCAAGTAGTGTGGGTCAGGAGCCTAGCCTCACCAATGAAGAGGCTCGCCTGGCACAAAAATTAGGCAAACGACTCGCAACCACAGCGTTAAAATTAAAAGTCTGTTAGTAAATTCAAGGATAGTTCATCGATGTCTGACTCTTTCGACCAAATACCACTCGGTACGCAGGCTAAAACTTACCGTTACCTCGCTTTGTTTGGCAATTTAGCCTTATTAACTTGGGTCGCTATTTGGCAGCTTGCGTTATCGCCTCACCCTCACCTAAGCAGTACAACATTGGCTATTGCATGGTGTATTCCTTTGTTACTTCCACTTCCCGGAATTTTAGCGGGCAAACCTTATACTCACGCTTGGGCTAACTTTGTTCTGATGCTGTATTTCTTACACGCCCTGACCATTCTTTATGTGGATGGCGGCGAACGTTGGCTTGCGGCAGTGGAGTTACTGCTAACGTCATTAGGCTTTATAGGGAATATTTTATTTGCTAGGGCGAGAGGTAAAGAACTAGGGCTAAAACTAAAACTTTTATCCCAAGTAGAAAAGGAAGAAAAGTCGAAATTCAATAAATAATACGATGAAACTCAAATGAGCGTGATAGGTATCATCAACCGTTAATCTAGAATCTAGATATCAAAAAAGAGTCGCCAATCGCGACTCTTTTTTCTATGCTATTTTTTACCATTTACTGTGGTTGGTATAAACACTATGACGCCGTGCGCCATTGGTAGATAAGATCATACTGCTCTTGCACTGGCGTAACACCAGCAGGGGATTCAACCGCTTTTACTCTCTCTTCGCTAGACTCTTCAATCATGTCAGCCGGAGCTTCGGACTGCCCTTCTGCTTCCGCTGCAGGCTTTCTTGTTTGCTCCACTTGCGCAGACTGCTCTGGTTGTTGTGCCGGAACCATGTTTTCAACCTCCCTCAACTGAGAGATCGATGATAGCTCTTTCTCAAAGGCTTGTTGAGAGGCCAACAAGTGGATATTTAACGTCAACTCATTACCTTGAACACGCTTGACTTCAATTCCTGCGACAGAATTAAGTTGTTTTAGTGCATTTTCTAAACGGAAGAAGTCGGCTGCAGATGTAACGTTAAGCACTTTCACTGCAAGCGCTTGTGAAGACTTCCCAGAAACCACCACCGCACTCTTACTCGCATAATAGTCGGCAATTCCGTCTACCATAGCAGCAATTGCATTGGAGCCGGATTCAGAGCCATTACGAGCAGAGCGTTGCACATCAAGAATGTTTGTTGGCGATTGATCGTACAGCGTCCAACGAATCTGATCTCCTTGAGCACGCACAACAAGAATCGCATCAGCTTGGTAGCGTTGGCTTGCTTGACCAATTGGCTCAATAAATCCCCCCCATAAATCAGAAACATTCACGCCCGTTACATCATCAAAATCCCCGACAGGGATCGTGATCGGCAAACCTCTTGATTGCGCCGCCCCGCGAAGTGCTGCAATGTTGGGTGAGCCGGAGTGCTCCCAAGCGATGTTGCGATCATAGTCTTGTTCCTCAACCATCCAAACTAAGATATTAGGTCGATTGGGAGACCAAGACGGCAATTGAGCCTGAGTGAGCAACGCGCTGATTTGACCACTATTGAAAAGCATCTTCAAACTTGTTTGCCCATTTATCTGACCATAACTCAGTTGTGATATATAGCGCGCGCTGGAGCTGAGCGCCTTTTTAATAACAGGATTGCTTAATGAGGATTGAGAACCCGTAGCTCGAACAATCACATCTTGCATACCTTGTTGACGAGCCAATGTCTCACCGTTGTTCTGCTCATTGTCGATAACCACTTCAGCACGATAGATATCTACCTGAGTTAATGCATATACCGGTAGGGACAACCAACCTATCAGTAAGAGAGCTAAATAGCGCATAGTTTTTATAATCCTCTAAACAAGAACCCGAATAATAAGCAACTATCAAACCTTGAGCAAGGCAAGCTCTGAGTAAATTGCCTGTATCTTAACGAGTTAAAGCCGTTTGGTTAACAACCTTGGTATATACGCGCTACTCTCTGTTTTTATAAAAGCGTGATTGTTTATGGTCTTATCGCGATAATTAAATCATCAAACAAACAACCTCTACCGGACTCGCAAAACAGACCAATTTGCAAGCAACCAGCTCTCAAAATCGTCATTTGTCTTATAACTTCAACTCAAAGTTTGATCCAGGCAACATTGCAAACGATTACAGGATGATAGAATTCGCCGGATTTGTCTGCGTATCTTTAAATAGGGAATTATTATGAAAAATGCGTTACAAGGCGCTCAAATGCTCTTTGTCGCTTTTGGTGCTCTGGTACTTGTGCCACTCCTCACTGGCCTTGACCCCAACGTGGCCCTTTTTGGTGCTGGTGTCGGTACCCTCCTCTTCCAATTAATGACTAAACGTTCCGTTCCAATCTTTCTTGCCTCTTCTTTCGCGTTTATTGCTCCTATTATGTTCGGTATCCAAACTTGGGGTATCGGTGCAACCATGGGTGGCTTAATGGCCGCAGGTTTGGTGTACGTTGCACTCGGTGCAATGATTAAGGTTCGTGGTGTTGGTTTTATCCATAAAATTTTGCCCCCAGTGGTTGTTGGTCCGGTGATCATGGTCATTGGGCTTGGCTTGGCGCCAACAGCGGTAAATATGGCCGTAGGCAAAACTGGCGATGGCGCGGTACAACTGGTTAACGGCGATGCGGCAATCATTATCTCCGCGGTCTCTTTGCTCACAACTATCGTATTAAGTGTCTTCGCAAAAGGTTTCCTCAAGCTGGTTCCTATCGTTGGCGGCATCCTAGCAGGTTATTCAGTATCACTCTTTTACGGTGTGGTGGACTTTACCCCTGTGACTCAAGCCGCGTGGTTGGCAATGCCAAACTTCACTACACCTGAGTTCAACATCAACGCGATTCTGTTTATGATCCCCGTGGCTATTGCACCAGCGGTAGAACACGTGGGCGACATGCTGGCTATCTCAAATGTAACAGGTAAGAACTACCTGAAAAAGCCAGGCCTACATCGCACAATCGCAGGAGATGGGATTGCGACGATCGCCGCTTCCATGGTTGGTGCCCCACCAAACACCACTTACAGTGAAGTTACCGGTGCCGTTATGCTAACTAAATCATTCAATCCAGCCATCATGACATGGGCCGCGATCACTGCCATCGTGCTTGCGCTTGTCGGTAAGCTAGGGGCAACACTTCAAACTATCCCTATCCCTGTGATGGGCGGCATTATGATCCTGCTGTTCGGCTCTATCGCGACCGTCGGTCTAAATACGTTAATCAAAAATAACGTTGACCTTCACAAGTCGCGTAACTTGGTGATCGTAGCGGTAACATTAGTATTTGGTATTGGTGGTATGGCTTTCGGTATTGGCGAGTTCAGCCTACAAGGCGTGAGCTTGTGTGGGATTGTGGCTATCATTCTTAACCTAGTGCTACCAAACGACTTGGGTGAGAACCACGTCATCGACAATGCACAAATGGAAGAAGATAACGCGAAATAATATCGCTGCGCTGTCTTTAAGACAGAAGACTTTGATTATTTGTCTTAACCGCCGCGTACAAAAAAGGCTTGATGAAAATCAAGCCTTTTTTAATTTCTGTTCTGCTTAATTATTGCGTGCCGAAGATCTTATCGCCAGCATCACCAAGACCAGGAACGATGTAACCTTTATCGTTTAGCTTCTCATCGATTGCTGCAGTGTAAAGCTCAACATCTGGATGCGCTTTTGCGAGTGCTTCAATACCTTCTGGCGCAGCAACAAGTACCAACACCTTAATGTGGTTACAATTTTTTTCTTTTAAAAGATCGATGGTCGCGATCATAGAACCGCCCGTTGCCAGCATTGGGTCAACAACAAGCGCAATACGCTCGTCTATGTTAGAAGCAAGCTTATTAAAGTAGGGTACTGGCTCCAGCGTTTCTTCGTCACGGTAGATGCCCACCACGCTGATGCGTGCGCTAGGCATGTGCTCAAGAACACCGTCCATCATACCAAGGCCTGCTCGTAAGATTGGCACGACAGTGACTTTTTTACCTTTGATCTGGTCTACTTCTACCGGACCGTCCCAACCATCAATGGTCACTTTCTCTGTTTCAAAGTCTGCTGTTGCTTCGTACGTTAGTAGGCTACCGACCTCTGTCGCTAACTCACGAAAACGCTTTGTGCTGATGTCACCTTCTCTCATTAGACCAATTTTGTGCTTTACTAGAGGGTGCTTTACTTCAACAACTTTCATGTCCATCTCCGGCTATAGTTGGCAATATTTAAACAAACCTGCAGATTATACATGACTTTTACAGAGATATCAGAACAAATCACGAGAGAAAAAAACCAACGCAAACGTTTGCCATCTATATTTAAGCACTGATAGAATAGCGCCGTTTTCATATCCAACTAAATACCGAGGACTTCCCTGTGAGTGGTAATAACTCTTCTCTGAGCTATAAAGACGCTGGTGTAGATATTGATGCGGGCAACGCGCTTGTGGATCGTATTAAGGGTGCAGTAAAACGCACTCGCCGCCCTGAAGTGATGGGTGGGATCGGTGGTTTTGGCGCGCTATGCGAATTGCCAACCAAATACAAACAACCTGTACTGGTTTCTGGTACTGATGGCGTAGGCACTAAGCTTCGCCTGGCACTGGATATGAACAAGCACGACACTATCGGTATCGACCTTGTTGCGATGTGTGTCAATGATCTTATAGTGCAAGGCGCAGAGCCACTGTTCTTCCTCGATTACTACGCAACAGGTAAACTGGACGTTGATACCGCAGCGGATGTGGTTTCGGGTATCGCGGAAGGCTGTATTCAAGCAGGTTGTGCACTTATCGGCGGTGAAACGGCTGAAATGCCGGGCATGTATGAAGGCGAAGACTACGATGTGGCAGGCTTCTGTGTGGGCGTCGTCGAAAAAGAAGACGTGATTGACGGTACCAAAGTAGCCGCAGGTGATGCGCTCATCGCCGTCGGCTCAAGCGGTCCACACTCAAACGGTTATTCTCTGATCCGCAAGATTCTTGACGTGTCTGGCGCAGATAAAAACGAAGAGCTCGCAGGTCGCACTATCGGCGAACACCTTCTTGAACCGACCAAAATTTACATCAAATCTGCACTTAAGATGATTGATAAGCACGATATCCATGCAATCTCTCACATCACCGGTGGTGGTTTCTGGGAAAACATACCACGCGTACTGCCAGAAGGCACAAAAGCGGTGATCGACGGTAACAGTTGGGAATGGCCAGTTATCTTCAAATGGCTACAAGAAAAAGGGAACGTAGATACACACGAGATGTATCGCACATTTAACTGTGGTGTTGGTCTAATCGTCGCCCTACCGAAAGAGCAAGCAGATGCAGCGGTTGCTCTTCTTAGAAAAGAAGGCGAAGACGCGTGGGTAATTGGTGAAGTCGCTCAAGCGGAAACTAATGAAGAACAAGTTGAAATCAAATAACTTGTGAATCACGCTAAAAATAGAACGAATGGGGACGTTATGTCCTCATTTTGCTATCTGGCAGATCGAAAAACCATTCTAATAGTAGGTAATTTATAGAACCTACAATATCAAGGTAGTCTCAGTATCATGAAAAACATTGTGGTCCTCATCTCGGGTAACGGCAGTAACCTGCAAGCCATCTTGGAAGCTTGCGAAGACAACATGCCAAACGCACAGGTCGCGGCCGTGTTCTCTAACAAAGCAGATGCTTATGGGTTAGAACGTGCAAAACAGTTTGATGTGAACGGTCACTTTGTCGATCCAAAAGCGTTTGATTCTCGAGACGCCTTTGACGCGGAACTAATGAGCCAAATAGATAATTACCAGCCTGACATCATTGTCTTAGCGGGATACATGCGAATCCTCACTCGTGCGTTTGTTCAGCACTATAGAGGCAAGATGATCAATGTTCACCCTTCTCTATTACCTAAATATCCGGGCTTGCACACCCACCAGCGTGCGATTGATGCCAAAGACAGAGAGCATGGCACCAGTGTTCACTTTGTGACGGAAGAGTTAGATGGCGGCCCTGTCATTTTGCAAGCAAAAGTCCCGGTATTTGAGGAGGATGATGCCGATGCACTTGCTGCCCGTGTTCAAACTCAGGAGCACAATATCTACCCTATGGTCACCAAGTGGTTGGTTGAAGATAGGTTGAAGATGCAAGACGGCAAAGCTTGGCTCGATGGTCAAGCTCTTGGTATTCACGGCTACGCTGCCGAAGAAGAGTCATCTTCTGAATAGACCCAAAAAAGGCAGTTCAGTGACTGCCTTTTTTCTTCTATTATCAGGTTTTATTCCAGTGGCTCAATGGCCGCCTGGTTGCCCGGTTTAGCTGCGGCAAACGGCACATTTGCTAATTCAGACGCATTGTTTTCGACTAACTCGCCGAGATGAAATAAACCGTATTCTCCTGGTTTCATTCGTTGCCACGCTTCATTACCAGTCAAAGGTTGAGTGGCAATAACAGAGACAATATCGTGCGGTGTCGTTTCTTCTTGGAAGTTGATTTCTACATCCTCATCAAGCAACACGGCTTTACCGAATGGCGCACGTCGCGTGATCCAATACAAGTGATTAGTACAATACGTCATGACGTACTCACTATCACTGAGCAACATATTAAAAACGCCCTTGTCTTTTAGCTGGTCACAGCATTTAGCAACATAGAGAAAAACCGATTCCATATCTTCTGGAGGCTCAGGATATCGATCTTCCATTTGTTTCAATAGCCAACAAAAGGCCAGTTCACTATCTGTCTCGCCGACAGGTCGATGCCGACCGGTATGCAAGTCTTGATAACCTGATAGCTGTCCATTGTGGGCAAAAGTCCAATACTTCCCCCATAACTCACGCGTAAAGGGATGGGTGTTTTCTAAATTAACCCCTCCACGGTTAGCCTGACGGATATGACTCACCACCGCTCGACTTTTGATCGGGTAATTTTGCACCAACTCAGCAATCTGAGACTCACAACTCGGTTTGGGATCTTTGAAGGTCCGAAATCCCTTCCCTTCATAGAAGGTAATGCCCCATCCATCGCGATGTGGACCAGTTCGGCCTCCACGCTGCATAAGCCCGGTGAAGCTGAAACAAATATCCGTAGGAACATTGGCGCTCATGCCGAGCAATTCACACATCGTTTACGAACTCCTTATCTTAAATATCGACCTAAACAAGTCACAGGTTATTTTTTGGTAACAGCCGCTGATAACCATGTTGTCAATTTGCACACTCACTCGTTGCAATCCGTCTCTTTGCCACTAGCGCAGAGTTACTTATTCAGGTCGATATCAGGCCGCAACCCCAATCGAAAAAGCTACGTACCCTATGATTCCATCTCTTTTTCAATCAACTGAATGATAATGTGAATAATCTTAATATGTACTTCCTGAATGCGGTCAGCGTAACCAAAGTGTGGTACACGAATTTCAACGTCAGCGAGACCGGCCATTTGTCCACCATCTTTACCTGTCAGTGCGATGGTCTTCATACCTTTAGCTTTTGCCGCTTCAATCGCTTTAAGAATATTGCCTGAATTGCCAGACGTCGACAAACCAAACAAAACATCGCCCTTACGACCCACAGCTTCAACGTAACGAGAAAATACAAAGTCATAGCCAAAGTCGTTACTGACACAAGAAAGGTGACTTGGATCTGAAATAGCGATACCCGCATAGCCCGGACGATTTTCACGGTAACGACCGGTGAGCTCTTCTGCAAAGTGCATCGAATCACAATGAGATCCCCCATTCCCGCATGACAGTACTTTACCATCTTGCTTGAATGAGTCTGCAATCATTTTCGCTGCTGCTTCTATTTGAGCAATGTTATGGTCATCGCTTAAAAATTTATTGAGCACTTCAGCCGCTTCGTTTAATTCACTTCTAATCAGATCATGGTACATAACACGTTCTCTTTATTATTTAGGCTGTCGGAAATCCATCGCTTCCTCAGCAAATTGTTCTGATGCTAATTCAGCATCTAACATTTCATAAACCTGAACTCGGGTTTGATGCCTCTGAGTTTACCCACAAACGAGAATTAGTGTCGATAGCGAAGCAACAGATTTAGATTAGTGATAGTAATAAACTTGTTAACTTGCTTACAAAATCATCACTCAAATCGCAACTTTAAAATTTTAACCCTACTTAGATCACTTTTTACCCAATCTTATGTTTTACATTTCCTTAATATTTTGATTACACTTAGTCAACTGGTTAGACCTCTTACCTAGCGCACAGACGTACAACACTTATAAAGTCTGAAAAGGAAAATACATATGGACATCTTGCTCTCAATCATCACGATGATAATCGTGTTAGGCGTCACGCTCTATCACCGAATGAGCCTCGTGAAATCCATCAGCCTTCTAACTATTACCATGTTAGTACTGACCATTACTGGCTCAGTAGGGTTGATAGGCTGGGCGATTTACATACTTGCTGCAGCCATCCTCGCGGTTCCCAGCGTTCGTCAGTCTTTAATTAGTCGTAAAGCGCTGGCGCTTTTCAAAAAAGTGCTACCTGCCATGTCTCAAACAGAAAAAGAGGCACTAGACGCGGGCACAGTATGGTGGGAAGCCGAACTATTCAAAGGCAAGCCTGAATGGCAAAAGCTTCATGCCATTCCAGCACCTAAATTAAGTGCCGAAGAACAAGCATTTCTTAACGGTCCAGTTAATGAAGTGTGCGCCATGGTCAGTGACTTCCAAGTGACCCATGAGCTAGCAGATTTGCCTCCAGAAGTATGGCAATACTTCAAAAATCATAAGTTCTTCGCCATGATCATCAAAAAGAAATACGGCGGTCTTGAATTTTCCGCCTACGCGCAGTCTTTGGTACTACAAAAACTCACGGGCGTATCGGGCGTTCTATCTTCCACCGTTGGGGTGCCGAATTCTTTGGGCCCTGGAGAGTTACTGCAACACTACGGTACTGAAGAACAAAAAAATCATTACCTACCGCGCCTAGCAGAAGGCAAAGAGATCCCATGTTTCGCCCTAACCAGTCCAGAAGCTGGCTCAGATGCAGGCTCAATCCCAGACTACGGTGTGGTCTGTAAAGGCGAATGGGATGGTAAAGAAGTCTTAGGTATGCGCCTAACTTGGAACAAACGCTACATCACCCTTGCACCAGTAGCGACTGTACTCGGCCTAGCCTTCAAACTGCGTGATCCTGAAGGCTTACTGGGCGACAAAAAAGATCTCGGTATTACCTGTGCGCTCATCCCAACGGATGTGAAAGGTGTAGAGATTGGAAACCGTCACTTCCCTCTTAACGTACCATTCCAAAATGGTCCAACGCGCGGTAACGACATTTTTGTGCCTATCGATTTCATTATTGGTGGCGAAAAAATGGCTGGCCAAGGTTGGCGTATGCTGGTTGAGTGTTTATCGGTTGGTCGCGGTATCACGCTTCCTTCAAACTCAACCGGTGGCATCAAATCAGCCGCAATGGCAACCGGGGCATATTCCCGTATCCGTCGTCAGTTCAAACAACCTATCGGTTACATGGAAGGGGTTGAAGAACCGTTAGCACGACTAGGTGGTAACGCCTATGTAATGGACGCGGCAAGTAACCTAACGGTGGCAGGTATTGACCTAGGTGAAAAGCCATCGGTTATCTCGGCAATCGTGAAGTACCACTGTACTCACCGTGGTCAACAAAGCATTATCGACGCCATGGACATTGTAGGCGGTAAAGGTATTTGCCTTGGCCCTTCTAACTTCCTAGCACGTGGTTACCAAGGTTCGCCAATCGCCGTAACCGTGGAAGGTGCCAATATCCTAACTCGTTCAATGATCATCTTCGGCCAAGGTGCCATTCGCTGTCACCCTTATGTTCTAGAAGAAATGAACGCGGCTTACTCTCACGCCAGCGATGCAGTTGAACAATTCGACAAAGCCCTTGCTGGTCATGTGAGCTTCACCATGAGTAACATCGTGCGCAGTATTTGGTTTGGCTTAAGTGATGGCTTAGGCTCATCGGCTCCAACCAAAGATGCCACCAAGCGCTACTACCAGCAATTAAACCGTTACAGCGCGAACTTAGCCCTTCTGTCTGATATCTCGATGGCCGTGCTGGGTGGGTCACTAAAACGCAAAGAGCGACTGTCTGCACGTTTGGGAGATATCCTAAGCCAATTATACCTCAGCTCAGCGACACTCAAACGCTTTGAACAAGATGGACGCCCAGTCGAAGATCTTCCTCTTGTTCATTGGGGCTTACAAGACAGCTTAAAACAAGCAGAAGTGGCCGTAGATGAGTTTTTAGCGAACTTCCCGAATAAAGTCATTGCCCGTGCGCTACGTGTACTCATCATGCCATTTGGCCGTATACGTAAAGCGCCAAGCGATAAATTAGACAGCAAAGTCGCGCGTATTCTACAAACCCCAAGTGCAACACGTTCACGCATTGGGCGCGGTCAATACCTTGAACCAACCGAGCACAATCCTGCAGGTAAGATTGAACTGGCCCTCTCAGTGATTCTTCAAGCAGAACCGCTGTTCGACAAAGTATGTAAAGCACAAGATAAGCGCCGCCCATTCTTGCGTTTAGATATGATGGCACAAGAAGGACTAGAGCAAGGTATTCTTACTCAAGAAGAAGCGGAACTGCTAAGAGAAGCGGAGCAACACCGTCTAGATACCATCAATGTCGATGACTTTGAGCCGGAGCTACTTGCCGCAAAGCCACTATACCCTCAGATGGATAGCGTGGCTTAAACGATCCTCTGAGACAGTAAAACGGGAGCCGCGATGGCTCCCGTTTTGACTTATGATGGTTCCAAATATCTCGAAATCAACCCAGTACTTTTCCAACACGAATGCTTAAGTGAACCTCACCAAATAACGTTTTCGCTTTTCAACGGATAAATAGCTCACAGGCGTTACGACGAAGCGGTGTATACTTTAAGTAACTCAACCACATATAGAGTAAATCTGTTGGCCAAAACATTATTCGCACAATGGTTTCCCGGGCTAGTCCAACTTAAGCATTATCAAAAAGAATGGCTTGTTAACGACTTTAGAGCGGCTTTTTCTGTCGTCGCGGTGGCGCTACCTGTCGCCATCGCCTATGCACAGTTAACCGGTGTTTCTGCGATTGTCGGCCTGTATTCGTGCGTATTGCCCATGCTGGTGTATGCTGTGATGGGCACTTCTCGACAGCTCATTGTTGGCCCCGATGCGGCGACTTGCGCGGTTATCGCTGCTGTCGTTACCCCTCTTGCGGCAGGCGACCCAACCAAACACTGGCAATTGGTCATGACCATGACCGCCATGACAGGTATTTGGTGCGTACTGGCAAGCCGATTCAAACTAGGCATTTTTGCTGACTTCCTATCTCGTCCTATCCTTCTGGGACTACTCAACGGTGTCGCCCTCACCATCATTGTGGGTCAGTTTGCGAAAGTCTTGGGCTTAAAATACGAACAACGTTATCTACTTGAGCAATTATGGGAGGCGCCTCAACGTTTAGCAGAACTTCACTGGCCTACTTTAACGTTAAGTATTGCAACGGTTGTGGTTTATCTGGTGACGAAACGCTATCGCCCAGCTTGGCCAGCGGCAATGCTCGCCATACTGGTCACGACAACCTCGGTTTGGTTATTCCATCTACAAGAGATGAACGTCTCTGTGGTCGGCCTGACTCAAGGCGGGTTTCCACAATTCCAAACACCAAAGTTCGAGCTAGGTGAAGTGCGCGGACTGGTGGTTCCAGCACTCAACCTTGCTATCGTGAGCTTTGTCAGCATGATGCTCACCGCGCGCAGTTTTGCGGCTAAAAATTGCTATGATATTGACGCTAATAAAGAATTTCAGGCATTGGGGTTTGCGAATATAGCTTCTGCCTTTTCTCAAGGGTTTGCGATTAGTGGCGCCGACTCTCGCACCGCAGTCAACGATGCAAATGGCGGCAAGTCCCAACTCGTATCGATCATTGCGGCGCTCACCATTGCGGTCATCGCCGTGTTTATCTACGAGCCTTTACAGTTTATCCCTATTGCTTCACTTGGCGTCGTCTTGATTATTGCGTCCTTGTCGCTACTCGATCTCAAGGGTATTTGGACGTTAAAGGCACGTGACAAAGACGCGTTCTATCTTGCCATCATTACCTTCGTATCTGTTTTAGTCATTGGTGTGATTCCGGGCATTACATTAGCCGTGCTTTTGGGGTTATTTCAGTTTTTACGCATCGTCATGCGGCCGAGTGATCAGCTGCTTGGATTGGATGAGAAAGGTACTATTCGTACCATCGACGACACGGGCAAAGCCTCACCTATTCCAGGCATGGTAATTTATCGATTCAACTCACCACTTACCTACTTTAATGCCCCTTATTTTAAGCGCCGAGTGCTAGAACATGCAGAGCATCACAAAGATGCCAGTTGTGTCGTGGTTGATGCGGTATCAAGCTTTACCCATCTTGATTTAAGTGTAATGGCAACGCTGGCTGACATTCATGACGTATTGAAAAAGCGAGGCATACGTTTGGTTCTGGCCGGACGAAAACGACGCTTACGTCAATGGTGTGAGCTCACTGGGATCAGCACCAGCGAGGGCGGTATCTTACTGCGTGCCGATATGTATCTCGCCATTAAGCTCAGTGGCAGTTACATCAATGCGGTCGGTGAAGGACAAATCCCGACGGTACAAAAAGAGCCCGACTTAGAGCAACCACCAAAACCGATACCTGAAGTGGCTTAAACGGCCATTTAAAACCGCCATCGTCCTTTCTGATAGACACTCAATACAGACGATTTGGCAAGCTCAGTAAAAGACTGTTTTCAACTAAACGATTTCAGATTAGGGAAAGAAGGCTAACTCTGCTAAAATCCGCTCCCTTCCTATCTTCATGACAAAATACGACCGTCTTGTTTGGAGCGGAAACCACACAACCCACCACCTTGGTTAGTAAGATACTTGGGAGCTCGTTATGATGACTGATGAAGAAAGAATTGAACTACAACAAAATAACCCGTTACACGGTCTTAAGTTAGAAACATTGCTGCAAGAACTTGTGGATTTCTATGGTTGGGACATTCTAGATACGGCTATGCGTTTTAACTGTTTTCATACCAACCCATCGATTGCGAGCAGTGTTAAGTATTTAAAGAAAACCGATTGGGCGAGAGAAAAGCTAGAGAACTTCTACCTATACCGCTTTAAGCGCATGCCTCGCGCCTCTAGCGAAGAGTATGACCTGCCTCCACGAGCTCGTACGTTCCCACATGGCCTAAAGCCGAAGGAGCCACTGGAACTGACGGTTGACTCAATTTTAAAGTCACAAGCTAAAGCGGCCTCCGCTCATAAAGAACGCTCATCACGTAATCGTCCTTTTCGTCGTTAATTCCTCGATTCCTCGAAATAATAGTAAAAGAGCGATGTATAGGTAACTTGCGCGCTCTTTAGTTTTTGTACGACTACTGTAAAGCTAACGTTTGCAGGCGAATATTTTCATGTCCTTCCGATTCCAATAAAGAATGTTTGTATAAATCTCACTAAACATTCTGCAATTCTCTACCACTTTATCATTCATACTAACTCTGCTAAAACACTAGGAACTTTGAACAAATTACTGCGTCCTTTCTTCACTATCTCGTAAGTTCCTAATTTATTCCTTCCAAACTAGACTAATCTTTCCAATATAAATTCATAGATTTGTTCTTGAATGAGAAGGGATTGATTGGGAGTTATGGATGAGCTTAACCGGCTTAATAAATGATTTTGTGTTGTTATGGGCTGTCGTTGATCCTATCGGTACTGTTCCAGTGTTTCTTGCTATTGCAGCAAATAAATCGGAATTGGAGCGACGACAACTCGCGATAAAATCCGTCTCCATCGCCTCACTGGTGCTCTTATTTTTTGCAATCGCGGGTGAAGCATTACTTCAGGCAATGGACTTGCCACTGGCGTCATTTCAGGTTGCAGGAGGCATCATACTTTTTATATTTGCTACAAGTATGATATTCGGCTCTAGTAAGCCTGATGATGAGATCTCACAAATTGAAGGACATAATCATTTGGCAATTTTCCCACTGGCTATGCCCTCAATTGCCTCACCAGGAGCGATATTAGCCGCCATTATGATGACTGATAGCCATAGAAACTCGCTGAACGAACAACTCATAATAATAGCTTTATTGGGTGTTGTATTACTCTCAGTGCTTGCTCTTTTGCTTTGCGCGTCTGCAATTTATAGGGTTATTGGCTCTGCTGGTTCCAGTATTATAAGTCGTATCATGGGGTTAATTCTGGCAACAGTCGCTGCTGATCATGTCATCAATGGAATAATAAGCCACATAGGCATAATTGGAGATCTTAAATGAAAAGAGAACCGCATGAGGAGTTACCGTTAGACGAGCCTGACCGAATCATTCGTGTTAGTCATATAGCCATTCGTTTCGCCGTTAAGCTTTTGGCCGTTTTAATGGTCATTGTCATTTACTTCGGTATCGTGGATGTATTATATGTTTTATACCAACGCCTGACTTCAGATCCTTTGTATTTGCTGAATATTAGCGACATTTTTGAGACTTTTGCAGCCTTTCTCGCAGTACTCGTTGCAATCGAAATCTTTGTCAATATTCGCATCTACCTCAAGGGGTATGAGTTTCCTGTAAAGCTTGTGGTTGTGACAGCCATGATGGCCGTGGCCCGAAAAATTATTGTACTTGATTTTAATAAAATCGACGCATTAGAAGTTTTTTCGTTAGGGGCCATTATGGTGTCGTTAGGCTTAACATATGGCGTGATGCTTATTGCCGACAAAAGAAGGCAAGAGGATGAAGCACTTGACCGCATTAATCACAAATAACTGTTCAAGTCGACTCGGTTATTGAACCATGAAAATAAAGCCTAACGAACCCAAGACAACGACTATCATTGTTGATTTGTTTCCTTAAAGCTTTATTCACCGTTTTAAGCTGATTCATCACTTAATCTGAATGTCGTTCGTTTCCGGCCCTTTACGCAAATCATCTAGAAAGCTCCCGACACTTTAAGCAAACTCAGTCAGCTCATAGAATCGGTCTATCATTAATAACCCGACGTATGACCATGTTTCCGTTTTCTAGCTCTTTGAGTCGCTGAACAACTATCTTCTTACTCGCTCCTATTACCATATATTCAATGGTTATTCAGACATTAGTTTGTATCTCGATAAGGTTATTATTCAACGAACATAACTAATTTTGGTAAAGAAGAACTCATTCATTACCACTGTCATGCTTGGTTCTTTATTAAATTGACATTTGACGGTTTCTTAATCTGTGTTTAAGATCTCTTTTTTGTTTTTCATGGAGTGACCCAATGTCAATTACGCCGCCTTAAACCACATCCCTCATTAACTCCTTTCTACTATTAACTAACTTCATAATTTTAAGAGTAAATTCATGATTGAAACGATGAAACGTGATTGGTTGTCCAATATACGTGGTGATGTGCTGGCTGGCATAGTTGTAGCGCTGGCTTTGATTCCTGAAGCGATTGCTTTTTCCATTATTGCAGGCGTTGACCCAAAAGTAGGCCTTTATGCCTCATTTAGTATTGCATTCATCATCTCTATCGTCGGTGGCCGACCAGGAATGATTTCAGCGGCAACGGGGGCGATGGCTCTGTTGATGGTCACTCTGGTCAAAGAACATGGCCTACAATACCTATTAGCGGCAACTGTACTCACTGGTGTCATTCAAATTCTCGCCGGCTACCTCAAGCTAGGGGATTTGATGCGTTTTGTCTCTCGTTCAGTGGTAACGGGCTTTGTAAACGCTTTGGCCATTCTTATTTTTATGGCGCAACTGCCAGAGTTAACCAACGTGACATGGCATGTTTATGCGATGACGGCTGCGGGGCTTGCCATTATCTACTTATTTCCTTATGTCCCTTATGTAGGCAAGCTTTTACCATCACCTCTAGTGTGCATCATTTCCCTTACGGTTGTCGCTATTGTGTTTAACATCGACATTCGCACCGTGAGTGATATGGGCCAACTACCCGATACTCTACCTATATTTTTATGGCCTGATGTCCCTCTAAACCTAGAAACACTTTGGATCATTTTACCTTACTCATTAGGTCTCGCGATTGTTGGCTTACTTGAGTCAATGATGACGGCGACAATTGTTGATGACTTAACTGACACTAACAGTGATAAAAACCGCGAATGTAAAGGCCAAGGTATTGCGAACATCGCAACAGGCTTTATTGGCGGTATGGCAGGTTGTGCCATGATTGGTCAGTCCATTATCAACATCAAATCTGGCGGTCGTGGTCGTTTGTCTACATTCTGTGCGGGCATCTTTCTCCTGATCATGGTGGTTTTCCTCAGTGATTGGTTGAAACTTATCCCAATGGCGGCATTGGTGGCGGTTATGATTATGGTTTCAATTGGTACTTTCTCTTGGAGTTCAATTAAAGATCTCAAGTCTCATCCGTTATCAACCAACATCGTCATGATTGCGACCGTTGTCGTGGTCGTTGCCACTCATAACCTCGCGATTGGTGTGTTTGTGGGCGTATTACTCGCTTCACTCTTCTTTGCCAACAAAATTGGGCGTTTCATGGTGGTTAAAAGTGATTTATCCGAAAACGGTGACGAGCGTACTTATCGTGTTATTGGGCAGGTCTTTTTTGCTTCATCAGATCAATTTTTAAAAGCATTTGACTTTAAAGAAGTCCTTGAGCGTGTCACGATTGATCTCTCGAATGCCCACTTTTGGGATATCACCTCTGTTTCTTCTTTGGACCGCGTTGTTATCAAATTCAGACGAGAGGGAACAGAAGTTAATTTGATTGGGATGAATGAAGCAACGAGCACTATCGTTGATAAATTTGGTATCCACGATAGACCAGAAGAAGTCGAAAAAATGATGGGCGGACACTAAGGATCTAATTATGACAAACATAATCGCTTGTATAGATGGGTCGAGCTATTCCCAATCTGTCGCCGACATTGGTGCATGGACATCCCAGCGCCTATCCGCACCATTAACGCTACTTCATGTGTTGGATAAGTCATCTCAAGAAACAGAAAGTGAGTTAAGCGGCAATATCGGCCTCGGAGCCAGAGAACACTTACTTACTGAACTTATCGAACTTGATGAGCAGCGAGCAAAAATAGCGCTGAAGCATGGCAAAGCTTTATTAAACGATCTAGAGCACCACTTAGCAGAACACGGTTTCAATACTATTCATAAGCTACAAAAACATGGCAACTTAGTCGAAACATTAACGGATATAGAGCAAGACATTCGTGTTTTGGTTATTGGCAAGTCAGGTGAACTTCACCAGAATGACACCAAAACCATCGGCTCACAGTTAGAAAGTGTCGTGCGTTCAATCAAATCACATATTCTCGTTGCACCGGACGGTTTTTCGCCGCCAGACAGTTACGTACTTGCCTTTGATGGCAGTGCAATTAGCGAAAAACTGGTTGATAAGGCGATTAAAACCCCGCTTCTGAAAGGGATGACATGCCACCTAGTGATGGTTGAAGACTCCAACAGCAAAACTGATGCATTTTTAAACGCAGCACAGAAACTCAAAGCCAATGGCATAACGGTTGTTGAAGTGAAACTTCAAGGTGAAGTTCATTCCGCTATCTTGAAATATCAGCAACAACAAAACATTGGCATGATTGTTATGGGAGCTTACGGGCATTCGATACTTCGTCAGTTTTTTGTCGGCAGCAATACGACACGGATTATTACCGACACGACAGTGCCACTCTTACTGATTAGATAACCCTTTTTAAAGCCTTCATGACAGAAGGCTTTTTGTTGAAAAGGGTTATAAAAACACAGGCAAAACTGTCATTATAAGTACCACCTCAAACAAAAAAGCGAAGCCGTTGAGCTTCGCTTTTTTTTGATCGTGACCTTTATTTCTTTGGGACTTCCAGTTGCATCTCTGGCATGGCGTCGCGTTTGGCTTTTATGTTACGCCAGACTCCCCATGCGACAAGGCCAATCAATAGCACGATGAGGTTACCTACCGCAATGATGATTATGCTACGCTTACGTTTAGCTTCACGCTCAGCAATGATGCGCTTTTCCATCTCGATACGGCGCAGCTCAATAAGCTCGGCTTCTTTGGCGATTCGTGCAGCTTCTAGATCGACTTCATCGACAACGCTGAAGGTTTGCTCATGAATTGGAAACATCAGCGGGCGCTGCGTGGCGAAATCAGTGGCAAAAACCTTTCCTCGCCATGAGTATCTACCCAGTTCAGCATCGTTGTTCAGGCTTAGTGTGGTTTTCATCCCCTCTTTGGAGACTTGCTTTTGGCTGTAGCTAATAAAGCCATCTGGTGCGTGTTGCTCGACCGTTGTCGCAATAGAGCCTGGTGCGATCATACCCTGCTCCCCTCTGACGACCAGCTGATGGGCCTTATCAGGATTTCGAGCTTGGATAAAGGTTCGAGTGATTGGGTTCGGATAAACCAAGATGACTTGCTCTTGCGCGCGTAAAAATACGCCATTGCCAGAGGTGATTCGCGCACGGTACTTTCCGGGCTCAACGTCTATTGGTAGTTGGACGGTAAATACGCCATCGCCCGCTTTTTCATCTAGGTCACGACCATCATCAGAAAACTCACCCACCACCATTGGGACTGGGCGCGCCTCTTTGATCAGTTCATCTTCATTTTCGACAAACTTCCTAAACGTGACTCGCAGGTTTATCCGGTCAAGAAAATCACGCAGCACAAGCGGTTTATCGTCTGAGGTTAGACGCGCAGTGAATTTAAGCGCTTCGCCATTATAGAGTCGATTTGGGAATTCATCTGTGCTGAGTTTTAAATGCGAAATTAAGCGGATATTATTTTTTGGCGTTACTTTACCAACCGCCTGCCATGGCCCCGGCATTGGATTATCGACGGAAATGATGTCGAGCGAGGGTTCTTGGTACCAACGTACATTATCGTAGGTACCCCAAGCATAATACTTTTTACCATCAGGACGCACTAATACGACAGGTTGAGAACGTTGTTTACGATAAACCAAAAAAGTAATCTGTTCGATGGTCGGATCAACCCGAAAACGATTATCTAACAAAGAGATGGCGGACTCACTCGCTGCATTCGCGAAACAACTCCAGACCGCGAATAGTGCGATCGACAAAGCCCTCAACATAGCTTCTCCTATTAGTGCCAAATACTGTCGTTCACCAATTCTAGTCTTTTCTGGTGAGCTTCTAGTTCATCGGCACTTGCATGCAAAACCTTTAGCGATTTTCGTCCCTCAACGCGACGAATGGTTTCAACTCCCCCCTCTTGTTTGTTAGCGTTGAATTCTAAATTCGTTTGCCCACCAGTCATGAATAGGTAAACGTCGGCTAGAATCTCCGCATCGAGTAATGCCCCGTGGAGTGTGCGGTGGGAATTATCAATACCGTAACGTTCACACAAAATATCGAGATTGTTTCGTTTGCCCGGGAAGATTTTCTTCGCCATGGCTAGGGTATCGGTCACCCTACAGAAATCTGCCGTTTTACCAATGTTGGGATCGAGCATATTAAACTCGTTATCCATGAAGCCCGTATCGAAGGGCGCATTGTGAGCAACAAGCTCGGCCCCTTTGATAAAGTCGAGAAACTCTTGGTGCACGCTCGCGTATTCGGGTTTATCAATCAAGAATTCATCGGTAATACCGTGAACCTCAACCGCTTCGGATTGAATTTCGCGGTCTGGTTTAAGGTAGACGTGGAAGTGACGACCAGTCAGCTTACGGTTGATGATCTCCACGGCACCGATTTCAATAATGCGGTGCCCCATGTAATGAGGCCCCCCCTCTCGGTTCATACCCGTGGTTTCGGTATCGAGAACGACAATGCGGTTATATTCAGAATTGCTGCTGGTATTCATAAGGTTATGTATGTCAGACTATGCTTTATTAAATGTTTCGGCTAATAGTACCAAAAATATGACCAAACACGTTGAGATTTTCACTGACGGTTCTTGTTTAGGCAATCCTGGACCTGGTGGTTACGGCATCGTCTTGCGTTACAAAGGGGTAGAAAAGACGCTTTCTAAAGGCTATACGCTGACTACCAACAACCGTATGGAAATGTTAGCAGCCGTCGTAGCACTTCAAACGTTAAAAGAACCTTGCCAAGTAACATTAACCACGGACAGTCAATATGTGCGCCAAGGTATTACACAGTGGATTCACAACTGGAAAAAGCGTGGTTGGAAAACGGCGGGCAAAAAATCAGTGAAAAATGCGGATTTATGGCAAGCACTAGATAAAGAAACCGCACGCCACAAAGTAGAATGGCACTGGGTAAAAGGTCACGCTGGCCACAGAGAAAACGAAATCTGTGACGAACTCGCCCGTACCGCGGCCGAGAACCCGACTGAAGAAGACAAAGGTTACCAGCCTTCCTAACTTTTCTCGTTCGATACCTTCCTTACTGCACTACCCTCTCGATTCATCACCCCCAGTGGTGAGAGTTTTTTCTTCAAACGCCAATGAGGTTTAATCGGTTTGAGAGGGTATGTTCTTTTACGTGCCACGATATAATACAAGCTTCCTGCTGGCGATGCCCAGTGACCTAAACTGTTTTCTAACCAAGTCCACATTGTCCGGTAACGCTTCATCGGAAACAGCGCATAACGATCGCAGTGAATGACTTCATAATTGAGCAGCCCTAACCAGTCTTTAATGCGATTAGATGTAAACATTCGTCCACACCAAGGCACATTGTGTTTACGCCAAGGGAACAAACTCGCTAACCCTGTCAAGCTGAACGGGTTAAAGCCCGTGATGATCAAATAGCCATCATCCATCATGACTCTGTCTACTTCTCGCAGCAAACGGTGTGGATCTCTTGCGTAGTCAAGCTGATGAGTGAACACCACCACATCAAAGCTTTTTTCCAAAAAGGGCAATTCATAACCATCTGCAATCACATTATGCAACGGGTTCTGGATATCTACGTTGACTTGGTGTTGAATGTTACAATTACAGCTGGTTAGCTCACAGCTCAACCCGCCCAGCTTGAGCATATGGTAACCGAAGAATTTCGGCCACCACTCGTCAAGTCGGGTCTGGATTGACTCAAGTACCCACGGACCGTTGTTCATTACTGACCAACTCGACGGGTGTGGTATAGTTTTGTTGCTGAGTGCTGGTTTCATTAACCACCTGACTAAAATGGGTGACGGAGAACGAATCGTGTTAGAGATCAAAAGCATACCCGCATTTAATGATAATTACATCTGGCTGATACAAAATAGCGATAAACGTTGCGCGGTGGTTGACCCGGGCGATGCTAAGCCAGTGTTAGAATACTTGCAGGCTAACGAGTTAACTTTAGAAGCAATCTTGATCACACACCACCACAACGATCACATTGGTGGGGTTCCAGACTTAGTCCGTGCGTTTCCAAACGTCACCGTTGTCGGCCCCAAAACAGAACCAATTCCAACCCTTACGACACCAATGGAAGAAGGAGACAAGCTAGAACTGTTTGGTGAGATCTTCTTGGTGCTGGGATTACCAGGTCACACCTTAGGCCACATTGGTTATGTCGGTGATGGTAAACTATTTTGTGGTGATGTCCTGTTTTCTGCAGGCTGTGGACGTATTTTCGAAGGTTCGTCAGAGCAGATGTTTGAATCGTTAAGTAAACTCGCGTCCCTACCAGAAGAAACACAAGTCTTTTGCGCTCACGAGTACACCGCCAGCAACGTCGCTTTCGCTTTAGCGGTCGAGCCAGACAATGAACAACTTCGCCAGTACCGTGATGATGTCAACAGGCTTCGAGCGCTCAATATTCCAACGCTTCCGACAACAATACGCAAAGAAAAGTGGATTAATCCGTTCTTACGCTCTACCAACCCAGAGGTCGTTAAGTCCGTTGCGAACCGCATTAAAAACAGCGATCCATGCTCGGTTTTTACTGCTTTACGTGAGTGGAAGAACGAGTTTTAACCATTTTCTGCTTGTAAGTTTACCAGACCCCAGTATTATCATGGGCTGATTTTTCGAGAAGCGCCACTGGCGCTTCTCTTACTTTGGGGTTGATATGAATCTATTTTAAGTTCCCCCTAGTGCGTAACTTAGAAGCTCTCACCTCTATTTATTACTTAGTGTTTAAAGATGTCTATTATCTTGCGACTGCCACGTAATTTGTATTGCGCGACAGGCAGGTGAAGATAAACAGGCCCTAAATAGGCTGAATCCATGCGTTTGAAGTATACCTGGGCGTTGGCGTTATTATTATCTGGCTGTCAATTGACTCAGTCAGACTCAACAACGTCTTCTACACCAGAAACCAACAAGTCCGAGCAAACTGCAAACCAAAATGCAGCTATCGCTCAATCAAAAAGCAAACCATCCCTAGCAAAAAAGACGGCTGGGGATACACCAAAAGCTCTCTCTCCTCAGGAACAGGAAGATGTGTGGCAACGTATCGCTATGCAGCTTGAAATGGACATCCCTAACAACAAAAAAGTGGACTACTACCGCACGTGGTATTTAAAGCACCCAAACCACCTTTATACGGTGTCGAAACGTGCTACCCCTTTTCTCTATATGATCACAGAACGTATAGAAGAACGCGGGCTGCCAATGGAGTTAGCTCTACTTCCTGTGGTTGAAAGCTCATTCGATGCCTTTGCATACTCACATGGCAGTGCTGCGGGTTTATGGCAGTTTGTTCCTGGCACCGGAAAAATGATGGGGCTTGAGCAAAACTACTGGTATGACGGACGCCGAGATGTGGCAGCGGCTACCGATGCGGCGCTAGATTACCTCGTTAGACTGAATCAGCGCTTTGATGGCAGCTGGGAACACGCCATTGCTGCGTACAATAGTGGCGGCGGCCGTGTTTCCAGTGCGATCCGTAAAAATAGAAAGCTAGGCAAGCCTATCGACTTCTTCTCTTTGGATTTACCAAAAGAGACCAGCAGCTACGTGCCTAAACTTCTGGCGTTGGCAGATGTCATCGCAAACCAAGATAAGTACGGGCTTAATATTCCAGCGATTACGAACAAGCCTGTCCTTGCTCTTGTTGATCCTAAAGAACAATTAGACCTAGCGATTGCAGCGGATTACGCTGGCATTGGAGTTAAAGAGCTACAAAGCTATAACCCAGCTTACAATCAATGGTCTACGGCTCCAGAAGGCCCGCATCAACTTTTGATCCCGATTAAGAAAAAAGAAGTGTTCCTAGCCAAAGTGGAAAAAAACCGCGGCAAAGGGATGAAAGTGGCTCGCTACAAGGTAAAATCTGGCGATTCTCTGAGTGTGCTGGCTAACCAATATGGTACAACCACGAAAGTTATTCGGCGTGCAAATGGCCTTGCCAACGATAACATTCGCATTGGCCAATATCTGTTGATCCCAACGTCAACAAAAGACGACTCTAAGTACGCTTTAAGCGCTCAGAACCGCTTGAACAAAACCCAATCTCGAGCTCGAGGTCAATTCAAGCTAACCCACTCGGTTCAGTCTGGGGAAAGTTTGTGGTCAATCGCGCATGATAACAAAGTATCGTACAAGGCTCTGGCGAAATGGAACGGCATGGGTCCAAAAGATCCATTGCGCGTTGGTCAAAAACTGGTGATTTGGAAGAACGCAGACCAAGGTGCGGTCATTCGCACGGTGTTTTACAACGTTCGCTCCGGCGATACGATCAGTGGCATTGCCAGCAAGTTTAAAGTCAAAACAAACGACATCGTGAAATGGAACGCGCTACAAAAGAGCAAATACCTACAACCAGGTCAAAAACTTAAATTATACGTTGACGTAACGAAGGTGAGTGTATGAGCCCATCAAGTAATCCACTTGTAATGTTATTGGATATTTTCCGTTCTCCAACGTCTTGTTTTCTTGCGTTGTATCAGCGTGGCGCTTGGGGGTGGCAACCGTTCATCTTCTTGATGCTTAGTCCGTTTTTATTCTGGGGCGCTTACTTTTCGAATGTCGATTTCACGTGGCTTAGTGACCAACTTGCCGTGCAGTTTCAGCAAATCGACCCGAAGCAGATTGAGCTATTAGAACCCAACACTCTGATGGCAAGTGTGATCATCAATGATGTATTCAACCGCTTTGCCACCTTACTGTTGCTTGCGCTTTGGTTCTTTCTTGCAACGAAGGCAAGCAAGCAACAATATGGTTACTGGAAGTGGTTTGCCGCGTCGTGTGCAGTTTTGTTTCCTGCCGTGTTAGGAGACATTGCAAGCTATGCCAGTTTGCTATTGAAACACGGCGAGGTCATGACTTACGCGGCGGATCTGAACAGTCTTAATGGTTTATTAAAGTTGCCACTGACCAACGATTGGTCTCACTTTGCCAGTTCATTACCTCTGCTTCTGCCTTGGTACATTGTACTTGGCTACGGTGTGGTGTTAACTTGGACAGAGTTTGAACGAGGGCAAGCTTTAGTTATTGCAAGTTTACCATGGGTTGTCTTTTACGTAATTTGGGCGCTGTACCTTGTCGTGATGTAACCCAACCGGCTTTAGTTACCTAAATCAAACGACATCAACAGTGGATTATGATCGGAAGCGTCGCTCTGCGGCGCTTTCGCGTATTTAAGAGTAAGTCCTCGGTAAAACACATGATCCAATGGTAATCCAGTAATAAATTGGGTGCGATGGTCCGGAGAAAAAGTCACTTCTTTCAAGCTTGCCGCTTTTAAAACCTTGCTCATCGCATCGACTCGGGACTCACTCCAACTGTTGAAGTCTCCGGCAAACAAAACTGGTCCGGTATGATTTTTTAAGAGCATCTCTAGGAAGGTTAATTGCGACACGTACTCTTGCATCCCAACCGTAAAGTTGATGGCATGCACATTGATGACGGCAAGACGCTCCCCATTGCTCAAATAGTATCGGCTGTACAAGGCAGACTTGGGTAAGCGTAACCACGGCTCTTTCGACGTATAAGCACACGCTTTTTCTGGTTGCTCCTGCCCGATGCTAATCACACCAACGCCACTTCCCAATGCTTTAAACGCACTAACTTGATTACTCACCCAGTCACCCTCGACTAACCACTGCTTAAAGGTTTGAGTCATGCTGGCTTCTTGCAGTAATAGCAGTTGTTTGTTAGCCGACAACTCATCAAGCTCGCGTTGCCAATTATTGCGATTTTGTTTGTAAATATTCCAAACCAGCACATTGAGTTCACCACCATTATCCAGTGCTTTTGAGCCACCAAATTCAATACATCGAATCTCTTGGGTGATTTTCGAACCGGTTTGAGTAATGATCTGCGGCTGCTCTGGCACGGTAAAAATCACTTGAAAGCTAACTAACACAACCATGATGAGAAAAGCTACAGCTAGGACAACACGCTTAAACATACGACACCTGAATCCAGTTTATATACCCAAATGACTTTAAGAGGCTCTTGTCTGCGTACTTTCACTGTTTCGATTGCAAGGAAAACAACAAAGCGTAATAGTCGATTCTTTCCGGGTTGTGCGGGTATAGAGGCTAAAACAAAAAAGGAGCCTCTTGGCTCCCTTTAGCATAGTAATATGAGACCCTTTATAATGAAATATTAAATCGCGTCTTCGTCTTCTTCACCTGTACGGATACGAACCACACGCTCAATATCCGTGACAAAAATCTTACCATCACCAATCTTACCGGTTTGAGCTGTTTCAATGATGGTTTCCACACATTTATCCGCCACGTCTTCAGTTACGACGATTTCTAACTTCACTTTAGGAAGAAAGTCCACCATGTACTCAGCACCGCGGTACAGTTCTGTATGACCTTTTTGACGACCAAAGCCTTTCACTTCAGAGACAGTCATCCCTGTGATGCCAACTTCAGCCAGTGCTTCTCGAACATCATCCAGTTTAAATGGCTTGATAATCGCTTCAATTTTTTTCATGTTCATCCCTTAAGCTTTAATCGATTGCACTTATTATCGTTTAGCGCTTCATAACATTCAATATTTGTCTCTGACCCACCAGCTCAAATCCGCTTTAAGAAGGGGTAATGATGCGGATAAAGCAAAGCCAGAGTCTTCTCCGACATTATATATGGAAGACCTAGCCGCAAAAGCACTTTCCCCAATTACTTCAAACTCGAGTAGTAGGCGGCTAAATTTTCGATGTCTTCATCAGAAAGAAGCGAGGCTTGCGCCTGCATTACCGCAGCCAGCCCGCCATTTCGCTCTTTATTTTTATACGCTTTGATTGAACTGATAATGTACTGCTCATTTTGCCCTTTCAAGTTTGGGTAAGCGGGAATGGTTGCGATGCCATCGGCGCCATGACACGCCGCACAAACGCCAGCTTTGGCTTGACCTGCCTCAACATTCCCTCCCGCAAAGGCTTGCCCGCTCAACATGCTTAGCGCCATTATCACGCCCATCTCTATTTTCTTCATTGCTTCACCTAATTCTTGTTATTTGAGTTAATCTTTTTATTTAATACCGATATTGTGGCATTAATTACAACGACTTGCGCCAAATGAGTTCACAGTCTTGGCCACTAAAAGCTTGCTCAACAAACAAGTCGGCGACAGCAACGACCTGATCCTGATACATTAGAATTGGCGTTTGGCGGCGCAACCAGCTTGGCACACCATACTCTTGAAAGAGTTTTTTTAGCTTGCGGCTATGACTGCGGGTTGTCGGATGGGCTGAAAGCCCTTCAGGATTAAATGTAATGCACAACCCTTCGGGTTGTGCTGGTAAGGCGATGGTTGGATGAGCCGACGCCGTACTCAACGTCACCTGGCCCAAAGATTCTGGGAGGCTCAGGGGCTTGTCGATTTGGATAGTACGTTGCCAATGTGTCACATCCACGATGTCAGTAATCCAATACAAACGACGTTGAAAGCGTCGGATCTCACCTTGTTTTAGCTTTAGCTTGGGGTTGGCATCTTGCTGCGCCAGTGCAACCTCATTCCAAATTAGACTAAGTTGAGCCTGCGTCGGCATGTTCACCTTGAGTTTTGCTAACCACATGCGGATCAAACGCGCTCGAGCAAGCTCACTGTGGGATGATAACTCTTCAATATTCAAGCTCAAATCAGCTTGTAGAGCGCGCATAAAAATAGCGCCTAGTAACTCATCCAATAAAGCTTCTTGCTGTGCACACAAACTCGCACTGCGCTGCACAGAATGATGAATGCTCGGCCAACGCTCAGATAAGGTAGGGACAATGCGATGACGAAGAAAATTACGATCGTAGCGGGTATCTTGGTTGCTTTCATCCTCAACCCACTCCAACCCTAGTGCTTTAGCTGCAGATTCAATTTGCGCTCGTCGAATAGACAACAACGGACGAACTAAAGTACCACCAGCAAAAGACATATTTTCCGCCATGGAGGATAAGCCTTTGGGTCCACTGCCGCGCTTAAGTGCGAGCAAAAAAGTTTCAACCTGATCATCCGCATGCTGACCTGTTAATACGACATCGCCTTCATTCACATATTTGGTTAACGCTTGGTAACGGGCTTCTCGGGCGATGAGCTCAATACTCTCACCACGAGTAATATCCAAACAGACGCGTTCAACCGAGTAAGGAATGGCCGCTTGTTGTGCCCATAACTGACATTTTTCTGCCCAATCGTCAGCGTTGGCACTCAGACCATGATGTACGTAAACGGCATGACAAGTTACTGAGTTAACTTGCTGATAACGACTAAGCAGCTCAAGCAGCAGACGGGAATCGACCCCGCCACTGAAAGCTAATACTATTTTAGTATTCGGTTTGTGATAAGTATCCAACACATGAGCAAAGTGCTGATAAAGCAATTCCATAAGCGATCCGATAGGTACAAAAAAGGGCTGGACGCTTGTCCAACCCTTTCTATTTTAACTTTTATCGTGCGAGATATCAGCAGTAACCGTAGTTCATTAAACGTTCATAACGACGTTCGCGTAGCGCTTCTTCGTCAAACTGTTCCAATTCTTCCAATTGACGAAGCAATGTTGCTTTCATATTAGCGGCCATTTGTACGTGGTTACGGTGAGCACCGCCCAGTGGCTCCTCGATGATTTCATCAATCAGCTCAAGTTCTTTTAGACGTGGGGCTGTTAGACCCATCGCTTCTGCTGCTTGTGGGGCTTTATCTGAATCACGCCATAAGATTGAAGCACAACCTTCTGGAGAAATAACAGCGTAAGTTGAGTACTGGAGCATGTTCACATAATCACCAACCCCGATCGCTAATGCACCGCCTGAACCACCTTCGCCCACAACATTACAGATGACAGGTACTTTAAGACCAGACATCACTTTTAAGTTTGTCGCAATAGCTTCAGATTGACCACGTTCTTCAGCGCCAACGCCAGGATAAGCGCCCGCCGTGTCGATGAAAGTAAGGATTGGCATTTTGAAACGCTCTGCCATTTGCATCAGACGCAGTGCTTTACGGTAACCTTCTGGTTTAGGCATACCAAAGTTACGTTTTACTTTCTCTTTAGTTTCACGACCCTTTTGGTGACCAATTACCATGACTGGGCGGCCTTCAAGACGCGCAATACCACCTACAATCGCTTTATCATCGGCAAACGCGCGGTCACCCGCTAGTTCATCAAATTCTTCAAAAGCGTGCTGAATGTAGTCCAATGTGTAGGGACGTAAAGGGTGACGAGCCAGTTGAGCCGTTTCCCATGCACCTAAGCTGCTAAAGGTTTTCTTCTTCAGCTCCAAGCTTTTCTTCTCAAGCTGTTCGATTTCTTTATCCAGGTCAATCGCAGAATCACCGCCGTGACGAGAGACATCACGCAGCGCTTCAATTTTCGCTTCTAATTCTGCAATTGGCTTTTCAAATTCAAGAAAGTTTAGGCTCATCTGTGAATCCTTGTTTACTCAGCGTCTAACACATTGCGCTGAATTTTTTAGTTAAATTCGAGTTCTACCTGACTGTTGCCAAGTAACTGTTTTAAATCGTCGAGTAATCTATCACTTGGCGTCACTCGCCACTCGGTGCCCAATGTTAACCGCGTTCTGGCGTCGGCACGCTGGTAGTATACATTGACGGGTACGGTTCCGGCTTTGTGCGGTTCTAAAATACCGCTAAACCGCTCAAAAAACTGCTCATCGACTTGAGTTGCATCTATCGATACCGACAAGCCACGAGCGTATTTTTCACGCGCGCTGCCGAGATCCATAACTTCACGCGCCGACATTTTAAGGCCACCGTTAAAATCATCAAAGCTGACCTGTCCAGAAACCACTAAAATTCTGTCTTTTTCGAGAAGTTCTGCGTATCGATCGAGCGCATCTGAGAACAACATCACTTCCATTCGACCGCTTCGGTCGTCCAACGTCATGAGACCAATGCGAGTCCCACGCTTGGTGGTCATTACGCGCGCAGCGATTACTAACCCCGCCACAGTCACAGACTGATCACGACGTGTTGGTGTCGCGTCTTTAAGTCGACAACTGGTGTATTTGTTAAGTTCCTTCGCGTAGGCGTTAATTGGGTGCCCAGTCAAATATAAGCCTAGGGTATCACGCTCGCCTTCCAACCACACTTTTTCTGGCCATGGTGGAACTTGCGTGTACTTATGTTCCACTTCTTCTGGTGCATCAGTTAACACCCCAAACATGTCGGTCTGACCAAAGGCTTCTGCTTGGTGATACTGACTTGCCGCCTTTACTGCATCATTGAGTGAAGCCATCATTGCTGCGCGGTGCGGGCCCAATCTGTCCAGTGCACCGGCGTAAATCAGCTTTTCGATCACTCTTTTATTGACGCGTTTCAGATCAACACGAGCACAGAAATCAAACAGATCTTTAAAGTGACCACCTTTATTTCTTGCCTCAAGAATAGCGTCGATTGGACCTTCACCGACCCCTTTAATGGCACCAATACCGTAAACAATGGCGCCATTCTCATCAACATTAAAGCGGTATAATCCGGAGTTGATGTCTGGTGGTAACATCGTGAGCTTCATGCGGAAACACTCATCGACCAAGCCAACCACTTTCTCGGTATTATCCATGTCAGCCGTCATTACCGCTGCCATAAACTCAGCTGGATAATGCGTTTTCAACCAAAGCGTCTGATAAGAAACCAGTGCATAAGCGGCAGAGTGCGATTTGTTAAAGCCGTAACCTGCGAACTTCTCTACCAAGTCGAAGATTTTCATCGCCAACTCGCCGTCGATACCGTTCTTTATCGCTCCCTCTTCAAAAATAGCACGTTGTTTGGCCATCTCTTCCGGTTTTTTCTTACCCATCGCACGGCGCAACATGTCCGCACCACCTAGCGTATAGCCTGCTAAGATCTGTGCGATTTGCATAACCTGCTCCTGATACAGGATGATGCCATAGGTTGGTTCGAGTGTTTCTCTCAGTGACTCATGCTGCCATTTTTCATCTGGGTAAGAGACCGCTTCTCGGCCATGTTTACGGTCGATAAAGTTATCTACCATCCCCGATTGCAAAGGGCCCGGACGAAAAAGCGCCACCAATGCGATAATATCTTCAAAACAGTCTGGCTGAAGTCGCTTTATAAGCTCTTTCATACCGCGCGATTCCAGCTGGAACACCGCGGTTGTTTCTGATTTTTGCAACACACGGAAAGAGGCGGAGTCTTTAAGCGGGATTGACTCAATACTAACCGGCTCTTTACCTTCTCGCTCTAGACGGGGGTTAATCAGACCAAGCGCCCAGTCAATGATGGTTAAGGTACGCAGCCCCAAGAAGTCAAACTTAACCAAGCCAGCGGTTTCAACGTCATTCTTATCGAATTGCGTGACTGGGAAGTGACCTTCCGCGTCAGCGTAAATAGGCGCAAAATCGGTAATTGTCGTCGGCGAAATAACCACACCACCAGCGTGTTTACCAGCATTTCGCGTACAGCCTTCCAGAATATGACACATATCGATGAGCGCTTTCACTTCCTCATCGGCTTCGTACAATTCTGGTAAGGCAGGCTCAGCTTTAAACGCTTTATCCAGCGTCATACCTGGATCGGGTGGGATCAGCTTTGAAATACGATCCACAAAACCAAATGGATGACCAAGTACACGGCCTACGTCACGAATTACCGCTTTCGCTGCCATCGTACCGAACGTGATGATCTGAGACACGGCATCACGGCCATACATTTCCGCTACGTGATCAATCACTTGATCACGCTTATCCATACAGAAATCGACATCAAAATCGGGCATCGAGACACGTTCTGGGTTCAAAAATCGTTCGAAAAGCAGGTCGTATTCCAACGGGTCTAAGTCTGTGATTTTGAGCGCATACGCCACTAAAGAACCAGCACCCGAACCACGACCTGGGCCGACTGGAATTCCGTTATCTTTAGACCACTGGATGAACTCCATTACGATCAGGAAGTAACCTGGGAACCCCATTTGGTTAATAACGTCAAGTTCGATTTGCAAACGCTCATCGTACCCAGGACGATGTCGTTTTCGCTCCTCTTCATCAGGGAATAGAAATTCCAAACGTTCTTCTAGACCTTCTCGAGACTTCATGACCAAGAATTCGGTCTCTTTCATCCCTTCCGTTGGAAACGCTGGGAGGAAGTACTCGTCTAAGCGAACCGTTACGTTACAACGCTTGGCAATCTCAACACTGTTTTCTAATGCTTCAGGAATGTCGGCAAACAACGCGCACATTTCTTCTTCAGTACGAAGGTATTGCTGTGGGCTGTAGTTTTTTGGTCTGCGTGGGTCTTCTAACGTGTAGCCATCATGAATCGCGACACGAATTTCATGTGCGTCAAAAAGGTCTTCACTAAGAAACACCACTTCATTTGTTGCGACAACAGGCAAGTCTTGCTGCTCTGCCAGCTCCACAGCAAAATGAAGGTAGGTTTCTTCGTCCGGACGGCCAGTACGATGCAACTCCAGATAGAAACGGTCTGGGAAATACTGTTTATAGAAGTCGACACAGTTTTGCACTATCTGTCGGTTACCTTTCAGTAACCCTCGGCCAATTTCACCACTTCTTCCTCCGGACAAGATAATAAGGCCTTCGGACATATCCGCTAGCCATGTTTTATCGATCACGGGGTGATGCTGAATATGGCCGCGTAAATAAGCTTTCGAGATCAGCAACGTAAGGTTTTTATATCCCACATTGTCCGCTGCAAGTACCGTTATTTGTGTCAGCTCTTCACCGAACTCATCCGATTGCATTTTAAAATCGGCACCAATGATCGGCTTAACACCGCAGCTATGTGCTGTGCCGTAAAACTTCACCAAACCACATAGGTTGGTAAAGTCGGTCAGCGCCATGGCAGGCATACCGAGCTCAGCGACTTTCTTAACTATCGGTGGAACTTTGTTGAGGCCATCCACCATCGAGAAATCACTATGAACGCGCAGGTGGATGAATTTGGGATCTGACATTAACAGGTACCGTGTGACTCTATTTTGTTGGGGATTCTAACCTAAAGAGATTGGGTTTATAACTCCAATTGTCTCCATTGGTTATTCTATGCCTAAAGCTTTCTTTACTGGTTTGAAACTCTTGCGATGTTCGTTGATGACGCCGTGTTGCTCAATCGCTTCAAAATGCGCTTTGGTTGGATAACCTTTGTGCTTCGCAAAACCAAATTGTGGGTGCTGTTTATCCAATTCTTGCATTTCTTGATCTCGCACGACTTTGGCAATAATCGAAGCAGCGCTGATTTCAACAACACGCAAATCGCCTTTGACTACCGCTTGAGCATCCATCGGCAGATCTGGACAGCGATTGCCGTCAATCAGAACTAAATCTGGCGGAATATTTAAACTAGAAACCGCACGCTGCATGGCTACCATCGTGGCTTGAAGAATATTCAGTCGGTCAATCTCTTCAGGAGAACAACGCCCAATAGACCAAGCTAACGCTTTTTCTTTGATTTCAGGAAGCAGCGCCATACGCTTCTTCTCGGTCAATTTTTTGGAGTCATTCAAGCCTTCGATGGGATTGCTTGGATCAAGGATAACGGCAGCGGTGACGACATCACCGACCAAAGGACCACGTCCTACCTCGTCGACGCCCGCCACAAGTTGATAACCTTGTGGATACTCAAACGGTGGGAGCTCAACTTTTTCTTTGGTCGTTTTAGCTTTCGCAGGCATGGGAATTCTCTATTTCTCAATCAATTTTAATACCGCTTTTGCGGCTTGTTGATCCGCATCTTTACGGATCCAATGATGCATTTCGTTAAACTTGTCTAACATCTGTTTATTGTTGCTTTCTAATAAATGGGAGACTTCGTTAAACAGATTGTGTGACGTGCAGTCATCTTGTAGGAACTCTTTCACTAACTCGTCATCGGCGAGAATGTTCGGCAGTGAGACATATTTAGTTTTGAGTAGGCGCTTAGCCAAAAACGCGGTAAATGCATTCACACGATAACCAACCACCATCGGACGTTTAAGAAGCATACATTCCAGTGCCACTGTACCGGACGCTAGCATAACGGCATCCGAAGCGGTGATGACGTTGCGTGCGGTGTCATCGACTAATCTAAAATCCAACTCTGGCGCATGCTCTTTCCAAGCTTGTTCAAACTGCTCACGGCGTTTTTGATTAACTAGCGCTACGACAAAGCCCAAATCGGGAAATTTTTGATGAAGCAGCTTACAAGTTTTGATAAATGGCTCTGACAGCATTTTTAATTCGCTCCCACGACTGCCTGGTAATACTGCTAACCATCTTTTATTTTGCTCCAACCCGATCAGTTCACGTGCAGGTGCTTGCTCGGATTCGAGTGGGATCGAGTCTGCCAATGTATGCCCAATAAATTCACAAGGAACGTTAAACTTGTCATAGAACGCTTTCTCAAAAGGCAGAAAAGCCAATACGAGGTTAGTTGCCGCTTCAATTTTGAAGATGCGCTTTTGACGCCAAGCCCAAACTGACGGGCTCACGTAATGAACGGTTTTAATGCCCGCCTGCTTAAGGTCAAGTTCCAAGCGTAAGTTGAAGTCAGGAGCATCGATACCAACGAAAACATCCGGTGGATTTTGTGTAAAGTATTTAACTAACTCTGCTTTCACTTTCAAGAGTCTCGGCAGACGCCCTAGAACCTCAACCAACCCCATCACAGCGAGCTCTTCCATATCGAAAAGAGATTCACATCCTTGGGCAATCATTTTCGGGCCACCAATACCGACAAACTCCGCGTTTGGGTACTGTTCTTTCACGGCTTTGATAAAGCCTTCACCTAGCGTGTCGCCAGACAGTTCTCCGGCAATGATGCCGATACGTAGTGGTCTTTCCATTCTTACTTCGCCTCTGTGCGCTATGGATAAAGGTTTGCCTTATCCATAAAACACAAAAAGATCGCAACCCTTAATTTGGTCACGATCTTTTGTTTTTATTGGCTTACTCGCGACTTAACGAATAATGCCACGTTCCGTTGTTTCCAGAATGTCAGTGAAACGTTTCACAGCAGACCACTCTTGAGCCATTTCAGCCAGAATGGGTTTCACTTCTTCTAAAGTCTTACCTGAACGATAAATTTCTTTATACGCTTTTTGTAATGCACGAATTTCAGGTTTTTCAAAACCATTGCGCTTCAAGCCGACTAAGTTCAGACCAAATGGCGTTGCGTGATTGCCTTGCGCTAACACATACGCTGGAACATCTTGTACAACAGCAGAACAACCACCAACGTAAGCATAAGCGCCAACGGTACAGAACGGATGAATGGCAGAAAGAGCCATCACACCAGCATAGTCACCCACTGTCACATGACCACCAAGAATGGCGTTGTTACCTATATGCGTGTGGTTGCCAACAATAACATCGTGTGCAATGTGCGCGTTCACACACAGCAAGTTGTCATCGCCAATGACAGTGGTGGCTTTATCTTGCACAGTGCCACGGTGAACCTGAACCGCCTCGCGTATCACATTGCGGTCACCAATAACCACGGTTGTCTGTTCGCCACCGTATTTTTTGTCTTGGTTTTCTTCACCAACCACAGCATGTGGGAAAATACGGTTATCTTTACCAATGGTGGTATGGCCTTTAATCACAACATGGGACATGACTTCTGTACCTTCACCAATCTCAACCGTAGAGGTGATGTACGTGAAAGGGCCCACTGTCACATTGGCGCCAATTTTGGCACCTTCTTCTACCACCGCTGCCGGGTGGATTTTAGCGGTTTCATGAATCATATTAAAACTCTCGACGAGCACACTTCAGTTCTGCAGAACATACCACTTCACCGTCAACTTTTGCTAAACCTTTAAATGCAGCAATACCGCGACGTTCTTTTAAGAACTCTACCTCTATCACCAATTGATCGCCCGGAACCACTGGTTTGCGAAATTTCGCACCGTCAACACTTGCAAAATAGTACAGTTCGTTTTCTGTTGGTGCACCAAATGATTTAAATGCTAGTAGGCCTGTTGCCTGAGCCATAGCTTCCAAAATCAAAACACCAGGGAATACTGGCAGTTGAGGAAAATGACCTGTGAACTGAGGTTCGTTAACCGACACGTTTTTAATGGCATGAAGGTACTGTTCTTCTTGGAAGTCAATCACTCGGTCGATCAATAAGAATGGGTAGCGATGAGGTAGTAACTCTTGGATCTCCGAGATATTCATCGTTTTCTTTTCAGTAGTCAAAGTCGTCTTCCTATATCAATTTTTTGCAGCCAAGATGGCAAAAACGCGACAACAGGTCGCAAAGCCAGAATGCTTTGTGGCGCATTCTAGCAAAATACACACCATCTTGGTGGTCAATCTACTTATAGCACGTCATTATAGAAGAAAAAGACCCGCATTTCGCGAGTCTTTGTACAGAAAATGGAACCAATGCGTGTTATCTTTGGCGCGTAACGCACCCCAAAAGAAAAGATAACCACGTCTTAGATTTCTTCTTTCTGTTCCAGCTGTTTTTCTACTGCTTTCAGGCGTTTGTTCATCTCATCAATACGGTGAACTCGAGTTGCAGTTTTACGCCACTCTCTGTTCGTTTGTAATGGGATACCTGAAGAGTAAAGGCCTTTTTCTTCAATACTGCGCATTACCATGCTCATACCGGTAATCGCCACACCATCTGCAATAGTAATGTGTCCATTTAAAACGGACGCGCCGCCGATCTGACAGTACTTACCTATTTTAGTACTGCCAGCAACAATGGTACCACCAGGCATCACGGTACCATATCCGATCTGCACGTTATGCGCGATTTGAAGCTGGTTATCAAGAATCACGTTATCTTCAATGACTGTGTCTTCTAATGCGCCGCGATCGATTGTAGTACATGCGCCGATTTCAACGCGATTACCGATACGTACAGAGCCAAGCTGAGGGATCTTAATCCACTCACCTTTATCATTTGCATAGCCAAAACCATCTGAGCCGATGACTGCACCAGATTGAACCAGACAATCATCACCCAAGGACACTTCATGATAGATAGTAACATTAGCCCACAGCTTGGTATTGTTTCCTAACTTGGCATTTTTACCGACAAAGCAACCAGCCCCAACAATCACGTTGTCGCCTAACTCTACCCCCGTTTCAATCACAGCATTTGCTCCGATTGCCACGTTTTTACCCATTGTTATATCTGCGGCAATGACAGCACTTGTTGCGATGTCTTCCGCTGGCTGTGGCGTGGTATCCATCGCCTGTACAACACGAGCGAATGCAACGTAAGGATCAGCAACCACCAGTGCATGGCCTACACACTTATCTTTGTGCTCGGCCTTCACCATCACAACTGTCGCTTGACAGTCAGACAGGTGTTTCGCGTATTTTGGGTTAGACAAGAAGGTCACATCACCTGCTTGTGCTTTATCCATTGGGGAAACACGGCTAACAACTAGTGTGTCATCGCCAAACAGTTCGCCCCCAGTAATCGTTGCCAACTCGGCTAATGTTAATGTCTTCATAATGTCTTATTTTAAAGCTTTAATTACGTCTTCAGAGATATTGTATTCTGGCTTGCCATATTGAAGCGAAGAGATATCAATCACTAGATCGTAACCTTTTTTATCCGCAACTTTCTTCACTGCGTCTTGAATTGTTTTGAAAAGTTTTGCTTTTTCTTCAGCTTCGCGACGTGCAGACGCCTGCTCTAAGGCTTTAGCTTTAATTTTATACTTACTGTCTAACTGGCCAATCTCAATACGCAGCTGTTCAACTTCATCTTCACCCAATAGCTCACCATCACGTTGTAGCTTTTCGATCTTGGTTTTAGCTTGGGCTTGAATAGATTTCAGCTCGTCAGCCTTGCCTTTGAAGTCTTTCTGCATGTTTTGTAGAACCACTTCACGTTGAGGAAGAGCTTGGAAGACTTGAGCGGTGTTTACATAAGCAATTTTTTGCGCAGCCTCTGCCGCATTGGCAAACATTGAAGAGCTAAGTACAAGAAGGCCAATCCCAGCCGCTTTAATCATTTTATTCAAAATATTTTCCTCTTTAGAAAGTTCTACCGATAGTGAATGTGAAGAACTCTTCATCATCGCCATCAAATTTCTTAATTGGTTTCGCTAGTGAGAAAACTAGTGGCCCCATTGGAGACATCCATTGCAACGCCGCACCATAAGAAGAGCGGTAGTTGGTTGGATCTGAGTAATCATCGTAGTAACGATCACCATATTCCGCACCTGAGTCGCGGTAGTCAAACTCCGTATCCCAAACACTTGCCATATCGAAGAAGATACTGGTCCGAATTTGACTTTGAACTTCTTCTGACGCGAATGGGGTTGGGACAATCAGCTCAAGACTCGCTAAAGCCACGGCGTTGCCCCCAACAGAGTCATCGGTTGCGGTATCAGCACCGTTGTTTGACCCTGAACTATCACGGTACACCGCTTTTGGGCCTACCGAGTTCGAGCCGAAACCACGTAGTGAGGTAAAACCACCTGCGTAGTAGTTTTCGTAGAATGGGAACAGGTTATCATTGCCATCCGTTTGCCCATAACCGTTACCATAACCTAAACGACCCCGGAACAAGAGCGTGAACTCATGTTTTTCTGTGAGTGGAAGGTATTGACGAACATCATACTGCATCTTGAAATACTGAACGTCAGAACCAGGCACCGTCATTTTGTAGAAGGCGCGTTGGTGGTTACCCGCAGTCGGGAAGTAGCCACGGTTTAATTTGTTACGCGTCCAAGAAATATTGAGGTCAAAATCGTTCGTGTTCAACGCACCGCTGGAATCGACATTGTCTGCTTGCGCCTGCAAGAACTGCTCCACCTGTAGGTAGGGGGAAAGATTTCCGATTTTATTGTGTGTGTAGCCAACACCAAATTCAAAACGGTTCAACTCATCAAATGGAAAACCCCAAGTTAAGCTGGCACCATAACTTTCGTTAGTATAGTCAACGATGTTGGCTTCTTTTGCTTCGAACTCATTGTAGAAGACCTTACCACCCAAGCTAACCCCGTCCAAATTCCAATAAGGGTCACGGTAATCTAAACTGATGTTTTTCTGATAGTCATTCATCATCGCATTGATACCAACACGGTTACCACTGCCAATAAAGTTGTCTTGCTGTAGACCGACCTGGAAACTGACACCCGACTCTGTACCATAGCCGACACCAAAGTTAACACTGCCCGAGTTTGCCTCTTTCACCGAGTAAACAAGGTCAACTTGGTCATCACTTCCTGGGACTCGAACGGTTTGTACTTCAACGTTTTCAAAATAACCGAGACGGCTTAGACGAGTTTTACCTGTTTCAATCGACTTAGAGTTTAACCAACTGCCTTCCATCTGGCGCATTTCGCGACGAAGCACTTCGTCTTTAGTCGAGTTGTTACCATTAAAGCGAATGTCGCGAACATAAATTCGATTGCCAGGGTCAACGTTAACCACCAAAGAGACTTCTTTAGTGTCGTCATCAAATTCTGGAATGGTGTTTACTTGAGGGTATGCATAGCCTGATTCACCCAGTACACGCTTAATCCCCTCTTCCATCGACGTAACCAATGAACCGTTATAGATGTCGTTACTTTCAAATGGAACCAGTTCTTCAAACGAGCCTTCTTCATCAATTAAATCACCACGGAATGTTACATCCTTAACGGTGAAGACTTCGCCCTCTTCCAGACCAAGAGTAATGTAAACCCCTTTTTTGTCAGGGGAAATGGCGACTTGTGTTGAATCAACGTTAAACTTCAAGTAACCACGATCCAAATAGAAAGATTTCAGTGCTTCAATATCACCCGCGAGCACTTGCTTCTGGTATTTTTCATCAGAAAGAAAGTTCCACCAAGGCACATCAACATTTAAGTTAAAACGAGACAGCAGTTCATCATCTGAAAAAACTTCGTTCCCGATAAAGTTAATTTGCTGAATTTTTGCTGAAACACCTTCAGTAAAGATAAACTTCAGGTCAGAACGGCTACGTGGTAATGGTGTCACAACGGCTTTTACCGTCGCATTGTACTTACCCACGCTGTAGTAAAAATCTTCTAAGCCTTTTTCAATGTTGCTTAGCGTAGTCCGGTCAAGCGCTTCACCTTCACGAACGCCTGATGCGTTCAGGTTTTCTTGTAGCTGCTCGTCCTTAATTGCTTTGTTACCTGAAAATGAAATGCTGGCAATGGTCGGGCGTTCTTTTACTTGAACAACCAGAACACCACCGTCACGCAAAACTTTGACGTCTTCAAAGTTACCAGAGGCATACAATGCGCGGATAATCTCTGCCACATCGCCTTGGCCAATGGTATCACCGATACGTACAGGCATTTTCAACAACGCAGCACCCAGTGCCACACGCTGTAATCCATCGATTTCAATATCTTGAACTACGAAGTTCTCTGCTCCATTTGCAGATACACTGGTTGCCAGTAAACTTGCAAATAGAATTCGCTTAATCGCCATACTTGTTCTAATTATTCCTTTGCTACTGCTTTTGTCTCTGAACTATCACAGACGAGTAAAATCATTAAATAGCGCTAACGCCATGAGCGAGAAGATGATCGCACCACCAATTCTAAACCCCATTTCCTGTACTTTTTCTGGAACGGGACGTCGGATGATTGCTTCAATTGCAAAAAACAATAAATGACCACCATCCAACATTGGTAGAGGAACGAGATTAATAATACCTAGGTTAACACTGATTAAAGCGAGAAAACCTAAAAAGTAGACCAGACCATAGTCTGCTGTTGCCCCTGCACCTTTGGCAATGGATATCGGTCCGCTTAGATTATTTAGACCAACGTCTCCGACAACCAGTTTCTTAAGCATACTGGCGGTTAGTCCAATCACTTGCCCTGTTTTATCAATCGCTTTGCCAATTGACTCGAATACACCAAACTGCAGTTCGAAGCGATAACTTTCTGGCCATTCTGCGACTTCAGGAGCGATTCCCGCAAAGCCTACTACTTGTTTGTTAGCTAGCTCACGGCTATCAGGCGTTAGCGTCAATGTCTGTTGATAACCTTGACGCAATACCGTGAGATCCATCGGCGTATTGGGTTTGGAGCGCACAGCCTCAACCACTTGCTTCCAATGGGTGACAGTTTGCCCATCAATGGCAACAATCTCATCGCCTGGAAGAACGCCCGCTTTTTCCGCGGCCCCATCCTGCGTAACCTGTTCAATAACTCGATACACTTCCGGGGTATATGGCGCAAAACCCAGTGACTGCATTGCCGATTCAGTTTCTGGTTCAAACTTCCAATTGCGAAGATTGAGCGTTCGAGTCACTTCTGAACCGACTTCATTCACTGACGTTAGTGTTACCGTCATCGAGTCATCACCAATATGAGAAATCAACCCCATATTAACCGATTCCCAGTCCGGAGTTTTGATACCTGCGATCGCTTTTAGTTCCATCCCTGATTCAATTCCGGCTTCTGCAACTATCGAATTGGGCGTAACATCACCAATTACTGGCTTAACGGCTGGTACACCAATCAGAAAGACTAACCAATAAGCAAAAATAGCGAAGAGAAAGTTAAAAATAGGACCAGCCGCAACAATGGATGTTCGCTTCCAGAGCGGCTTTTGATCGAAGGCTAGATGCATCTCATGCTCAGGCACCTCATCCACGCGACTATCAACCATTTTGACGTAGCCGCCAAGCGGGATCATTGAGATGCTGTATTCGGTTCCGTCTTTGCCGACCTTACTCCAGATAGACTTGCCAAAACCGATCGAAAACTTTTCCACTTTTACGCCACAACGGCGAGCGACCCAAAAGTGACCAAATTCGTGCACGGCAACAAGAATGCCTAGTGCTACGATAAAAGAAATAAGATTCCACAATATACCCGTCATTAGCTACGCTCGCGTATGGTTTCTAGGGCGATAATTCTTGCCATTCTATCTAGCTCTAACAAGCTTTCCAAGCTATTCACACTCTCAGCTTTGCAGCTTGCACTGATTTTATTCAACACCGACTCATTGATACGAGCGATGTCTGTAAAGCCTAGGCGGTTATTTAGAAACGCATCAACTGCCGCTTCATTTGAAGCATTCAGTGCTGTTGTTGCATGCTGACCTTCATAACACGCATCAATCGCTAGTTTCAAGCATGGATAACGGGCGAAGTCAGGCTGCAAGAACGTCAGTTCCCCCACCTGGGTGAAATCTAATGATTTTACCCCTGCGTCAACTCGCGATGGGTATGACATGGTCTGCGCGATCGGTGTGGCCATATCTGGCTCACCCATTTGCGCTAAAACAGAACCATCACGGTATTGTACCATTGAGTGGATCACTGACTGCGGATGAATGATCACCTCAAGCTGGTCACGAGTAGCATTAAATAGCCACTTCGCTTCAATGTATTCAAGACCTTTGTTCATCATGGTCGCAGAGTCGACTGAAATCTTGGGGCCCATAGACCAATTAGGATGAGCAATTGCTTGGGCAGGAGTTACCTTTTCAAGCGAAGCGATGTCAGTATAACGGAATGGTCCACCAGAGCCGGTAAGTAGAATATTAGAAATGCCATGCTCTTCTAAGTCACAACGTCCAAGGCTCGTTTGCACTTGCTGTGGCAGACATTGAAAAATGGCATTGTGTTCACTATCAACGGGGAGTAATTCTGCGCCATGCGCTTCAACAGCATCGATAAACAATTGGCCTGACATCACAAGCGCTTCTTTATTGGCTAACAATATCCGTTTACCTGCCTTGACCGCCGCCATCGTGGGTAATAAGCCCGCTGCGCCCACTATCGCAGCCATTACACTGTCGATTTCTTCCAACGAAGCAACATGACAAAGCGCATCTGTACCAGCTAACACCTCAGTTTTTGGCGAGACAGAATTTAACTCCGACTGCAAAGCGACCGCTGCGGCTTTATTCGCCATGACTGCGTATTTAGGTTGCCACTTTCGACAGAGTGCACTCATCTTTTCAACGTTTGTGCTTGCTGCTAATGCGACTACAGAAAACAGCGCTGGGTTTTGTTCGACCACTTTAAGCGTGCTTGACCCGATTGAGCCTGTAGCGCCAAGAATCGTTAACTTTTGCATGTTGTAAGACCGTTAGAAAACTCCGGAGCGATAATGCTGCGTCGCTCCGGATAAATTAGAATACGTAGTAAAGAAGAGCAAAAACTGGGAATGCTGCGGTGAGACTATCGATTCGGTCAAGCACACCGCCGTGTCCTGGAATAATGTTACTGCTGTCCTTAATGCCAGAGACTCGCTTAAACATACTTTCAACCAGATCGCCTAACACTGAAATAACAACAGTGATAAGCGTAATCAGCACCATATGAAAAGGACTGGTAAAGTGAATGTCGAACCAATCGGCAAACACCCAAGCGACGATTAAGGCTGCAATAATACCGCCGATAAGCCCTTCAATGGTTTTATTCGGGCTGACATGGGGCGCCATCTTACGTTTACCTAAGCTTTTCCCTGCAAAGTAAGCACCACTGTCTGCAGCCCATACCAAGAAACAAACATATAAGACCAGTTTAGCGCCGTGGTATGGGTCTACCGTAATGTTATAAGCTCTGAGAATTATTACACTCCAAAGAAATGGAACTAATGTCAGAAAGCCAAAAATATGTCGTAAAATACGATTACTTTGCCAAGATTTGGTGGTTTTAGGATAAGTAATCGCCATTAAACTCGCGACAATCCACCAAACAAAACCGAGTCCCAATACAACGTAATGAGGTGTGGTTAAATGGTTAAGGCTGTGCGCGTCAGGTGAAATATATAGGAAACTAAGCCCAGTGATAATGACCGCCGGAACAAGGGCAGCAATACGAGAATTGCTTCCTGTAAACTGAGTCCACTCCCAAAAACCTAACAGTGTGATCGCAGTCAAAGCTGCAATAAAGCCCATTAGGGGTAATTTAAAAATGCCTAAAATAACCAAGGGAGCTAAAATTAGTGCTGTTATTATTCTCTGTTTCAAACTAACTCGTCCTTATTGAGCCGCCATCAATGCCTTTATTTGCTCACCAGTGCAGCCAAAACGACGCTCTCGATTAATAAACCAAGTAACCGCTTCTACTAAGCTATCTTCGTCAAATTCAGGCCAATATTCTGGTGTAAAGTACATTTCAGCATAAGCCATTTGCCACAACATAAAGTTGCTGATACGACACTCCCCACTGGTGCGAATCAAAAGATCCACCTCAGGTAGGTCTGCCATGGTCAAATACTTTGTGATTAACTGCTCATTGATATCTTCTACACGGATCTCACCGTTGCGCGCTTTTTGGGCTAGCGTTTTTGCCGCCTCGGTGATGTCCCATTTACCGCCATAATTGGCAGCAATGTTAATTACCATCCCCGTATTAGCTGCTGTAAGCTTTTCTGCATCTACAATTTTTTTTTGCAGGCGTTCACTAAATCGACTGGTGTCGCCAATCACGCGTAACCGTAAGTTATTTTTGTGTAGTTTTTTTACTTCACTAGACAAGACTGAGATAAACAGTTCCATCAAAAGACCCACTTCTTCCTCCGGACGACGCCAGTTTTCGCTACTAAAAGCAAACAACGTCATGGCTTTAATGCCAAGCTTTGAAGCAGCAGCCACGGTTTTGCGAACCGCATTAACGCCTTTTTTATGACCAAATACGCGAGGTTTTCCTTTGGACTTAGCCCAACGGCCATTACCGTCCATAATGATGGCGATATGCTTAGGGAGAGAATCAGAGAAGGCTTGAGAATTTTGCATAGGAAGTTAATTGAATTCCATCAGTTGGATAGACTAACACAAAAAAACGCTGAGCTGTGAGCACAGCGTTTTCCAACAGTGATGTGTGTGGGAGTATTAAACTTCCATCAACTCTTTTTCTTTGGCAGTAAGAACTTCATCGATTTTCTTCACTGCAACGTCTGTTAGTTTTTGAATCTCGTCTTGTGCTTTACGATCTTCATCTTCAGAGATTTCTTTATCTTTTAGAAGCCCTTTAAGATCGCCATTGGCGTCGCGACGGATATTACGTACCGCAACACGAGCACCCTCTGCTTCGCCACGAACAATCTTAACAAGATCTTTACGACGCTCTTCTGTGAGCGGCGGAAGTGGGACACGGATAATCGTACCAGCAGACATTGGATTTAGACCAAGATCAGACATCATGATCGCTTTTTCAACTTTCGGCGTTAACTCTCTGTCGAAAACCGTGATTGCAAGTGTACGTGCATCTTCAGCAATAACGTTTGCAACTTGATTGAGAGGAGTAGATGCACCGTAGTATTCTACAGAAATACCGGATAGTAGGCTTGGGTGTGCACGACCTGTACGAATTTTAGAAAGGTTGTTCTTAAGCGCTTCAACGCTTTTATCCATGCGCTCTTGCGCGTCTTTTTTGATTTCGTTAATCACAGTTTCACCTTAAAAATGTCATCTTTCCTGAAGAAAGCCTAAAAGGATTGAGCAAAGCGAAACGCCATTCAAAGCGTTTCAGTGTCGTTATAGATCAAGCTTGTTCGCTGATTAGCGTGCCTTCAACTTCACCCATAACCACGCGACGTAGTGCGCCCGGCTTGTTCATATTAAATACGCGGATTGGCATTTTATGGTCACGAGCTAGCGTAAACGCGGCCAAATCCATTACTTTCAGCTCTTTATCCAGAACTTCTGCGTAAGGTAGCTTATCATACAGCTCTGCGTCTGGGTTTGCTACCGGGTCTGCAGTAAATACGCCATCAACTTTTGTCGCTTTTAGTACAACATCCGCTTCGATTTCAATACCACGTAAACAAGCAGCAGAATCCGTTGTGAAGAATGGGTTACCTGTGCCTGCTGAGAAAATCACGACTCGGCCTTGGCGAAGTTCACGGATGGCATCAGCCCAATTATAGTCGTCACACACGCCTTTTAGCGGAATAGCCGACATCACTCGAGCATTTACGTATGCACGGTGAAGCGCGTCACGCATAGCTAGGCCATTCATTACTGTTGCAAGCATACCCATGTGGTCACCTACTACGCGGTTCATACCTGCTTCTGCAAGACCTGCACCACGGAACAAGTTACCGCCACCGATAACTACACCAACCTGAACGCCCAGTTCAACCAGTTCTTTAACTTCTTGAGCCATACGATCAAGGACCGCAGGATCAATACCAAAACCATCTTCACCTTGAAGAGCTTCACCACTTAATTTTAATAGAATACGTTGATACGCTGGCTTAGGGTTCGTAGTCATGGAGTTTACCTTCCAAAGAGAGTTGTTGATTAACAGTCATGAATAGGCACAAATTAATTTATAGCTATTCATCACGACTAATCTTCCACTTCTCATAAAAAGACCGTAGCCTTGGCTACGGTCTAATCTTTGCTCAGTCTCTAAGGGTTAACCTTTTTGAGCTGCAGCAACTTCTTCTGCGAAGCTCATTTCTTCAGCTTTCTCGATACCTTCACCTACTTCTAGGCGAACGAATGTAACAACTGAAGCGCCTTTTTCTTTCAGCATTTCACCTACTGTTTTCTTAGGTTCCATGATGAACGCTTGACCTGTCAGAGAGATCTCGCCAGTGAATTTCTTCATGCGGCCGATGACCATCTTCTCAGCGATTTCAGCAGGCTTGCCTTCGTTCATTGCGATTTCAACTTGAACCGCTTTCTCTTTTTCTACTACGTCAGCTGGTACGTCTTCTGGATTAACGAACTCTGGCTTAGAAGCAGCAACGTGCATTGCAACATGCTTAAGAGTTTCTGCGTCGCCTTCACCAGCAACAACCACACCAATTTTCTCACCATGACGGTAAGAAGCGATTGCAGTGCCTTGAACGTATTGTACGCGACGGATAGTGATGTTCTCACCGATCTTTGCAACAAGAGTGATACGCTCTTCTTCAAATTTCGCTTGTAGATCTTCTACTGAAGCTTTAGAAGCTAGAGCTTCTTCAGCCACTTTGTTTGCGAATGCAGTGAAGTTACCATCTTTAGCAACGAAGTCAGTTTGACAGTTAACTTCTAGAAGAGCAGCAACGCCGTTTTCTTCTTTGATGATGATTGCGCCTTCAGCTGCAACGTTACCAGCTTTTTTCGCTGCTTTCGCTGCGCCCGATTTGCGCATGTTTTCAATTGCTAGTTCGATGTCAGCGTTTGCTTCTACAAGCGCTTTCTTACATTCCATCATGCCAGCGCCAGTACGCTCGCGAAGTTCTTTAACTAGAGCAGCAGTTACAGTTGCCATTCTCTATTCCTCGTTTGATTCGAAATAAGGTAAAAAACAGGGGCCTAACATTGTCGGCCCCCATTGCTAACTATAACTTAGTTTATGCTACACAAAGGTTTCACATAGACCAAGTGTGACACAGAGCCGCTATTATTCAGCTTCTACAAAACCGTCTTTTTCAGATACTGCTGCAACGTCTTTGTTACGACCTTCAGCGACTGCTGAAGCAGCTGCATTTAGGTATAGGTGTACAGCACGGATCGCGTCATCGTTACCTGGGATAACGTAGTCAACGCCGTCTGGGTTAGAGTTAGTATCTACCACAGCGTATACTGGAATACCTAGGTTGTTAGCTTCTTTAATTGCAATGTGTTCGTGATCAGCGTCGATTACGAATAGCGCGTCTGGTAGACCGCCCATGTTTTTAATACCACCAAGAGATTTCTCTAGCTTCTCCATTTCACGAGTACACATTAGAGCTTCTTTCTTAGTTAACTTGTCGAAAGTACCGTCTTGAGATTGAATCTCTAGTTCTTTTAGACGCTTGATAGACTGACGAACTGTTTTGTAGTTCGTTAGCATGCCACCCAACCAGCGGCTATTCACGTAAAACTGGTTGCTTGCAATAGCAGCTTCTTTAACAGCTTCAGATGCAGCGCGCTTAGTACCTACGAATAGAACTTTACCTTTCTTCTCACCAACTTTAGCTAGCTCAGCTAGAGCGTCGTTGAACATTGGTACCGTTTTTTCTAGGTTGATGATATGAACTTTGCTACGAGCGCCAAAGATGAACGGCTTCATTTTTGGGTTCCAGTAACGAGTCTGGTGACCGAAGTGAACACCAGCTTTTAGCATATCGCGCATTGATACAGTTGCCATTTTAAATTCCTCTATGGGGTTAGGCCTCCACACTCCCCATAACTCCGACCAAGCTTCTGCTCAGCACCCCGGAATATGTGACGGAATGTGTGTGATTTAAAGATAAAAGGTTATTCGGATGAAGCCTGCTTCGCCGCTTAGCTAGCACTTAACAAAGAGAACAGTCCTCTATACCGGCGCGCTTTATACCATATTTCAGCTTACTCTGGCTAGTAAAAGTTATGTTTTCACCCTCCTGTACAAGAGTGAATGCAGAGCCCTATTCTCAATTAAGAATGATGCATATTCCTATCTGGCTTGGGTTAACGCCTCGATGTCTGATAGAATGCGACTATTCGCACGTTTACGTGCTTACGAATTAAGTAGAGAAAACCAATGTCAATCAAGATTAAAACTGCTGAAGAAATTGAACGCATGCGCATTGCAGGCAAGCTAGCCGCAGAAATTCTAGAAATGATCGAACCGCACGTAAAAGCCGGTGTAACCACAGAAGAGTTAAACAAAATCTGTCATGAATACGCTCTAGAAAAAGGCGCATACTCTGCTCCACTTGATTATCATGGTTTCCCTAAGTCGATTTGTACTTCTATCAACCATATCGTTTGTCACGGCATTCCAGCAGAACGAGACGAAATCGGTAGTAATGGTCAAATAAAACCAGCCGTACTAAAAGATGGCGACATCTTGAACATTGATATTACCGTTATTATTCCTAACGATGAGAATGCCGATCTAAGCGTGCGCCCTCAAGGCTACCACGGTGATACCTCTAAAATGTTCTTAGTTGGTGATGTCTCGCCAGCAAACAAGCGTCTATGTATGGTTGCACAAGAAGCTCTTTACGTGGGTATGCGTCAAGTCAAACCGGGTGCAACTGTTGGTGACATCGGTACGGCTATAGAAAAATACATCAAAGAAAACAACAAGAACAATCCTCGCAATAAGTTCTCTATTGTTAAAGACTTCTGTGGTCACGGCATCGGTGATGAGTTCCACGAAGAGCCTCAGGTGGTTCACTATAAGAACAAAGACCGCCGCGTACTGAAAGAAGGCATGTGCTTTACTATCGAACCAATGATTAACGCAGGTAAGTTCGGTTGTTCTGTTGATGCGCAAGACGACTGGACGGTATACACCGGTGACGGCAAAAACTCAGCGCAGTGGGAACACACTATCGTCGTAACTAAAGAAGGTTGCGAAGTGTTCACTCTTCGTAGCGATGATACGATTCCTCGCCTAATGAAAAATGCGTAAAGCTGACTGTCACACCTCGTTTACAATATCCCTGCTTCGGCGGGGATATTTTTTATCTTCCGTAAATTTGTTAGATTGGTTCTAGATTATGATTAGCTTGCACGGATGGCAAATATGACACTTCAGTCCCCTCTTACCTTTTCCGATGAACACATCAATATTGATAAACTCAAACAAGAGTTAGAGAAGTTTAGCTCCGATCAAAACCAAGCATTTCTCAACCAGCATCCCGTGACAAACCTAGTTTTGGCTCGGGCGGAATATATGGACCTGCTCCTTAATCGCCTATGGCAGCACTTTGGCTTTAAGGATATCTACAACATTTCATTGGTGGCGGTTGGTGGTTATGGACGCGGCGAGCTTCACCCGTTATCCGATATCGATATTTTGATTCTGTCGAACAATAAATTACCCACCTCGCTTGAAGCAAAAATCAGCGAGTTCATTACCTTATTATGGGATCTAAAACTTGAGGTAGGACACGCCGTTCGTACCGTTAGTGAGTGCGCAAAAATAGGTCAAGAAGACCTCACTGTCGCGACTAACCTTCAAGAAGCCCGCCTGCTGTGTGGCAGCGAGGATACATTCCAAGCACTAAAAAAAGTGGTGTTATCGGATTCTTTCTGGCCGAGCGAAACCTTTTACCGCGCTAAAATTCAAGAGCAACGCGAACGCCATGCACGCTACCACGATACAACTTATAACCTTGAACCGGATATCAAATCCACTCCCGGAGGTCTGCGCGATATCCATACCTTAAGTTGGGTTGCTCGTCGCCACTTTGGCGCGACTTCTTTACTTGAAATGAGCCGATATGGTTTTTTGACTGACGCAGAATACCGAGAACTGGTTGAGTGTCAGGACTTCCTTTGGCGCGTGCGCTTTGCTCTGCATATGGAACTGCGTCGATACGATAATCGTTTAACCTTCGCTCACCAAGCACAAGTTGCAGAAAACCTCGGCTACATTGGAGAAGGTAACCGCGGCGTAGAAATGATGATGAAAGAGTTTTATCGTACGCTTCGTCGTGTGGCAGAGCTCAATAAAATGCTGCTCAAACTGTTTGATCAAGCCATCATCAATGGTGGCGTTACTAAGAATGCAGAAATTCTCGATGCCGATTTTCAACGTCGAGGTTCGTTGATTGAAGCCCGTAAACCGGCTTTATTTCAAGCTCGCCCAGAAACCATTCTGGATATGTTTTTACATATCGCGAATGACTTCACCATCGAAGGGGTTAGCCCACCCACTCTACGTCAATTAAGAACGGCACGCCGCCGCCTGAATAAATTTCTTCACACCATGCCTGCCGCCAGAGAAAAGTTCTTAACTTTATGTCGTCACCCTAATGCTCTGCACAAAGCATTTAGCTTGATGCATCGGCTTGGTGTGATGGCGGCTTACTTACCACAATGGAGCCAAATAGTAGGCCAAATGCAGTTTGACTTGTTTCACGCCTATACCGTCGATGAACATAGTATTCGCTTACTCAAACACATTAATACCTTCAGTGATCCTGAGAACCATGATAGGCATCCAATTTGTTGTGATGTTTACCCGCGTATACAAAAAAAAGAACTACTGATTATAGCGGCGATTTTTCATGACATCGGTAAAGGGCGTGGGGGGGATCACTCTGTGATTGGTGAAGAGGAAGCGTACAATTTCTGTATTGAACATGGTTTATCCAAACCAGAAGCCAAACTCGTGGGCTGGTTGGTAAGGCACCATTTGTTGATGTCCGTCACAGCCCAGCGTCGTGACATTTATGATCCCGATGTGATTGCCGAGTTTGCCAAAAAAGTAAGAGATGAAGAGTCCCTCGATTACCTTGTTTGCCTAACCGTGGCTGATATTTGTGCGACAAACCCAGAACTCTGGAACACTTGGAAACGAACCCTGCTCGCTGAATTGTATTACTCCACTCAGCGCGCCTTACGTCGAGGGTTAGAAAACCCTGTCGATGTCCGAGAACGCATTCGCCACAATCAACAGATGGCCTCAGCAATGTTGCGCAAAGAAGGGTTTTCTGCGCGTGAGATAGAAGTACTTTGGCAACGTTTTAAAGCCGACTATTTCCTCCGTCATACTCATACGCAGATAGCTTGGCATTGTGAGCACTTACTGCGTATGGATGATCCTAGCAAACCATTGGTCTTGATCAGCAAAAAAGCGACTCGCGGAGGCACCGAAGTTTTCGTGTACAGCAAAGATCAACCCGCATTATTTGCTACCGTCGTAGCAGAACTTGACCGACGCAACTTTAATGTTCATGACGCACAAATTATGACCAGCAAGGATGGGCACGTGATTGATACCTTTATGGTGCTCGATCAACATGGAGAAGCCATTGACGAGTCTCGCCATGCGGCAGTGATTAAGCACTTAACTCATGTTCTGGCTGCGGGTCGTCCAACAAAAATCAAAACTCGCCGAACACCAAACAAGCTGCAACACTTTAACGTCAAAACGAAAGTGGATTTCTTACCAACCAAAGGTAAAAAACACACATTAATGGAGTTTGTCGCGTTGGATACACCGGGCTTGCTCGCGAAAGTTGGCCGCACTTTTGCTGATTTAAACATTAATCTTCATGGTGCGAAAATTACGACTATCGGTGAGCGTGCCGAAGACTTGTTTATTCTCACCAGCGATGTTGGCGGTAGGCTAAGTGAAGAGCAGCAAGATGAACTAAGAGAGAAACTGATCGAAAAATTATCTGATGAGGTCGCAGCTTAGCTCAAACCTGCCAACCTTTTCGGTTTAGAGCGAGAGCGACCCTGTCCACAAGTTGAGCAATTTGACTAAATATCAGCTATCTAGCGTATACATAGGCTGCTACATTTATATAAAATCAACTCGATGTCATAGAGGTAGCCTATGTATCCCCACCTCACAGGTTTGGGCATTCATGATCCCAAGCAAATTGAACGTTACTCCTTACGCCAAGAAGCACATAAAGACGTGCTCAAAATCTACTTCCATAAACAAAAAGGTGAGTTTTTTGCCAAGAGTGTAAAGTTCAAATACCCACGCCAAGTAAAAAATGTCCTAGTCGATAGCGGTAGCCATCAATACAAAGAAGTTACGGAGATCAATCGTAACCTCACACTAGTGATCGATGAACTTAATAAAATAACCAAACCAACTAAAATGGCCGAAGTGGATGTCAAAGAGAAAATCCTATCTGATCTGCGTCATTTGGAGAAAGTGGTATCAAGCAAAATTGCTGAGATCGAGTCCGACCTTGAAAAGCTCAAGTAATGCGTCATATTAACCATACTAAAACCAAGAGAGTTGGCTCCAAATGCCAACTCTTTCTTTTTATGTTCAGTGTCCAAACGACTTCACGATGTCTTGGTTCCATTCAAATCGCGAGAATAACTGTTGCCAAGTTTGATCAATACTGGCTTTCATCACGACTTCTTCTTGAGTAAATGGATGAACAAAACGCAACTCTGATGCGTGCAACAGCAAACGATGCGAATCAAATTTCATTCGGTACAGTTTGTTATGCTTACCGTCACCATGAGTCGTATCCCCTACGATTGGGTGACGTAAATGAGCCATATGGCGACGAAGTTGATGCTTACGCCCCGTCAAAGGTTTCATCTCGACTAAACAGTAACGTGTCGTTGGAAATTTCCCCGTTGAATATGGCACCTCTGCTTTCGCTAACGGCTTATACTCAGTTATTGCCTCTTGCGCCTCTTTCTCTTGCGAAGCAAACTTATCGGCGATCTTGTCCAGCTCAACTTTGAGTGCATAATCCAAAACCCCCTCTTCTTCAATCCAGCCACGCACAATAGCGTGATAAGTCTTCTCCATCTTGTGCTCAGCAAACATCGGCATCACCTGCGATGCGACTTCACTCGACAGCGCAAATACGAGCACACCAGATGTTGGACGATCTAAACGGTGCAACGGAAAAACATGCTGACCAATTTGATCACGCAAAGTCTGCATCACAAATTGCGTTTCGTGTTTATCTAACCAACTACGATGCACCAACATACCGGCAGGCTTATTAACGGCAACAAAATATTTATCTTGATAAACGATCTCTAACTCCACAGGAGCCACTGTTTGGAAAGTTTCTTGTTCTGACATTGCGATTACTTACATAGTTCGTCGATAGTTCGGATGATGTGCAAAAGCTCTGTGTATTTTGCCTCTTGCTTCCATACTTCAGAAAAATATGGCTCGATAGAAAAACCTTTTGGCAACGCTTTATTGCTTTCTACTAATGCGCGCATGCGTGCGATAAAAATCCATTGCAACCATTCATGGGGATGAAGTGAACCTATCGCAAACGGCTCCACACTTTGTAAAGCTTGTGGTGAAGGCATACTGTGCTGCCAGAGATCATGCTTTTTGAGTCGCTCTTCAAGTTGGTGAAGTAAGTCGACCAATTGGTTTTTTGTTGCCATTAATTCTATCTCGAACCTTGAATTAGCCAAGAATGATACCATTTCTTGTGAAAAGAACGTTAGGACGCCGTATTTAATGGATAACATTCAAACCCTCACCCAACTGTTGAATAACAGCCACTGTGACTATCAAATCTTCGACCTTGGTCGTCGTATTAAAACCATCGATCAAAAAGAATTTACCGATATAGAAAAAGGCCAATGCCCTTACCCATTTCCAATGCAGCGCAAAGCGCATCTTGCGATTGCTTATTGGAATGAAAAAAAGCAGCCTTGGATTTGGTTTCTAAAGTTTGAGTTAGACGAGCGTGGTTTATTAAAACAAGTCGATATCGGCAATTTCATAAAATACGTGGTGGAAGCCATGGGAACACGCCTCAATGATGATATCACTGAAGAACAACAGCAAAAGTTGTCTAACAACCCCTACACTTTCAAACCGTCAGAAGACAAAATGGCCGTATTTCATAGCCAAATCCGCGCGAACCTTGATTTGCCTACCAGCCCCTATTACGAGCACACGCAACACTACTTTTCAGGCGGCTTAGGTTGGGAGAATTGGCAAACGGTCGGCCTGCAGGGTATCACCGACATGGCGGCCCGTTTGGACAAAGAACAAAACGGGGTAACAATACGTAAAGCATTGAGACACTTACCAAACGAACCACTTTATGCGCTACTAGGTGCGCTTGAGCACGTAGAGTTACAAGAGCGTTTGGCAGAACGTATCGCCGAAAAAGCCCAGCAAGAAATAGCAAGTAACGAGCCCGATCTTTTCCTCCTCTCCGCGCTCATCCGTGCATTGGCTGGCGCACCGATAGCAATCGCATCTCCGGTACTAGAGGCCATTCTACACAGCCAACGTCTGAGCCATCAAGAAGTACTGATTGGTGTCGCAGGCCGAACATGGCATTTGCTTGCCAATGAGAAAATAGCCGAGCAGTTTTTGCTGCGTTTGGCACAAACAGGCAACCAAGCCCTGTTTAATCAGCTGTTTGCGGATTTAGTCATGCTCCCAGAGCTCAGAATGGTCTTATTGCCTTTACTGCACTCAAGTCCATCGGAAGAGCTCGCTAATGCACTCGTCAGCTTACAACAAGCAACCAAAGGGTAAGAGAGATGATTGGTGATCTGTTAGCCATTTTAGCGCTGTGCTTTTTCTGTTTTCTGTTTTGGCAGCAGCGCCGCCAAGCAGAACTTGCTAGAGCCGCAATCACACGTAAATGTGAGCAATTGGATCTCCAGTTAATCAGCATCGCTTTTGGTGCCCACAAACTAAAAACGCCAGATGGATTCTGGCGTTGGCATACGGTATATCAATTTGAATTTTCATCTCTTGGTGATGATTGCTACCAAGGCGAGTTGACGATGGTCGGTTTTAGGCCGCAGAACTTTCACCTACCACCACATCGCTTGTAAATTCCATTTCAAAGTAAGGGCCATATAAGTCCTTACTTTCTTTTGTTTTAACAAATCCTAACTTTGTCAGTACTGCCATTGATGCTTGATGATTACTATTCACGTTAGCTTTCACCTTATGCAAATCCAACTCACGGCACGCTTTCGGGAAAAACGCTTTTAGTGCTTCTGTCGCTAACCCTTTACCCCAATAAGACTTATCAAAAACAAACCCCAATTCAGGCTCAAAATCGAGATGGGAAATAAACACATGCCCCATGTAGTCACGACTCGTGCTCTCTAACACCGCCATACTATAAATGTTTTCATCATCCAGGAGTTTCTCAAACAACTGTTTAGCAGACGCAACGGTATGAAGTCTGTTCATGTCAGTACGATTTTTCGCACAGCAATTCAGCATGACGAATTCTAGTTGCAACGACTCATTGTAGGGTAGAAGAAGCATTCTTCTGGTTACTATGGCCACATCTGTTCCTTGATTACAGCAAACTTAATTTATCCGCATATCAAAACCTTAACGAAGCTGAGCCAGCTAAGTCACTGCGGGGTATAACACCTTATAGAGAAGCCGAAAGTTAAACCAACTGGTTGGAAAGTATATTGATCTGGATTGTTTTTTATCAACTGTTGTCAGGATTTTATAAATTTTGTGATATTGACAATTTTTAAATAAGAAAGACCCCGACACAAAGGTATCGGGGTCATGGTCTTACTCGCAGCAGTCCGGCTACTAAAAATTGCTCCATGCATCATCCATAATAGTGGCTGATTCCATCAGCTTAATCCTTACGTCGCCGTCCTAGCGGTGTCCTTGGCATCTTCCTGATGCTGTCCTTACCTCATTCCTGTGAGGGGTCCATTGTCTATCCTTCGTCATCAACGTCCTATTGATGATTGTGTCCTTACAATGTCCTAGGCTCCTTGCTTGATTGATCATCCTGATAAATCAAATCGTCTTCCTGACGATAACCAAATCCTTGGTGCTTTCCTGTTCCATGTCGGCTCCCTGCTGACAACTTCTAATTTACGCTTTTTCCCTAAATTGACAATCTATCCGAAGGTAATATTTGTTAACCACACTCGCTAGAAAACCTTTCAATCTCTTGTTTATCAGAAGCTTATATTTTAATTCTTCTTCTTTTATGATGTCGAAATCGTTTTATCTTACAAACCATGTAAGAAATCTCTCACAAAGCGTTATCCAAATTGCTATTCGCCAAATTTAGGTACGCAAAGTATGATGATAAATATATCGTTGTTAAGGAGTAAAAATGTTAACTCAAGACGTGACTAAAGAATTAGAAGCAGTAATGGAACAACTGCAGCAGCAAGGAAAAGAACCGACGGTTGCACAGGTTAAAGCCCGAATGAAAACGCCGGTCCCAATACCAGCATTAATCACCGCCATAAAAAGCTGGAAGAGCGCTCAGCGTGTGCCTAAGGTCGAAGTCGCCGCTCAGACCAAGGCAAACAATGGTCGCATTGACGCACTGGAAAGTACGGTGACAGCATTAGTCGCACGTATCGAAGAGTTAGAAGAAAAACTGAGTGAGAAATCGTCATGAAATTATGGGTAGATGCAGATTCGTGTCCTAAAGTCATTCGCGAGACCATCGTTCGCGCTGCAGAACGCACAGGAATCGAGTGCACGTTTGTTGCAAACCATGTCGTTCCCGTGCCAAAAAGATCTAACATCCACTCCCTGCAAGTCCCAGCAGGATTTGACATTGCAGACAACGAAATCGTTCAACGTGTGGAAGCCAATGACTTGGTTATTACCTCTGACATTCCGCTTGCTGACGAAGTGATTTCTAAAGGCGCGCAAGCGCTAAGCTCGCGTGGTGAGCTTTATACTAAAGACACCATCAAAGCTCGCTTGAATATCCGTGATTTTATGGAAACCATGCGCTCAAGTGGTATTCAAACCGGCGGACCTGCGGCCCTATCTCAAACTGACCGCCGTGAGTTTGCTAATCATTTGGACCGCATTTTAGCTAAATTTAAGCAGTAAACTTCCACATCATTTCAGTTGACCCCGTGAATCCGATCTGACGAATAATCACTACTTCACTTCTTGCGGTGTCTCCGAAAGCGACTCTACGCTTGATGATAAAAAAAGCCTGCGAACTTTGCAGGCTTTTGATGTGGCTGTATGAGGTAATCGTTGTTAAGGCGTGTAGAATGTTGCTGCGCCAGGGCCTACTGGTAAACCAAATACAAATACCCAGAGGTAGAACAACACACTCCAACCAATAATGAAGCAAATTGAGTAAGGCAGCATGGTCGCGATCAACGTACCGATACCTAAGTTCTTCATGTAACGAGTCGCTACCGCTAAGATCAAACCAAAGTAGCTCATCATTGGGGTAATAATATTGGTGGTTGAGTCACCGATTCGGTAAGCAGCCTGAATTGTTTCCGGCGCGTAACCAACCAGCATTAACATTGGCACGAAAATAGGCGCCGTTACTGCCCACTGTGCCGATGCCGAGCCGATCATTAGGTTGATAAAGCCACACATTAGAATGAAGGCAAAGAACAACATGGGACCAGTTAGGCCAATGCTTTGTAGGAAGTCTGCGCCTGCAACCGCGAATACCTGACCAAAGTTGGTCCACTTGAAGAAAGCAACGAACTGAGCCGCAAAGAAAACCAACACAATGTACATGCCCATAGAAGACATGGATTTCGCCATGGCATCAATCACATCGCGATCCGTCTTCATTGTGCCCACAACTTTACCGTACACAAAGCCTGGGATCGCGAAAAAGACAAAGATGAACGCGACGATACTTTTTAGAAATGGCGAACCTGCTACCGTCCCAGCCTCAGAGCGTAACACCCCGTCCGCTGGAACAATCGTCCACGCTAACAACGCAGAAACGACAACAACAGCGATACCGGCCACTTTTAGGCCTCTCTTCTCTTGGCCAGTTAGGTCACCCATTTTGTCATTAGACAAATCTTCGGCCGCTTCTTCTTCATTGTACTTGCCCAGTTTTGGCTCAACGATTTTCTCAGTCACCAATGCACCAGTGATTGCAATGAAGAACGTTGACACAAACATGAAGTACCAGTTTACCTCTGGGCCAACCGTGTAAGTAGGGTCAATCATTTGCGCTGCTGTTTCAGTAATGCCTGAAAGGAGCGGATCAACCGTGCCGATAAGTAGGTTCGCAGAGTAACCACCGGATACACCAGCAAACGCCGCAGCAAGACCTGCAAGTGGGTGACGACCTAGAGAATGGAACAACATCGCAGCCAGTGGAATAAGTACCACATAGCCAAGCTCTGATGCTGTATTTGAAATGATACCGGCGAAAACGACCGTTACGGTCACCATCCGCTGAGAAGCCCCCATAACTAAGCCGCGCATTGCCGCAGATAAAAGACCCGAATGTTCAGCAATAGCTACCCCTAACATCGCAACCAGTACCGTGCCTAGCGGAGCGAAGCCGACAAAGTTTTTCACTAGATTGGTAACGATCAATTCGAGTCCATCAGCATTAAATAAGCTGACAACATGAATCATACCATCTGCGGCACGACCTTTTGCACCCTCAGGACGAGGGTCGACAACCGAAACGTCGAAGTATCCTGCAATGCCCGACATCACCAAAATGGCTAAACAGAAAATGGCAAATAGAGTGATCGGGTGGGGCAATAAGTTCCCCAAATATTCGACAGTATCCAAAAAGCGCGTAAACAACGGCTTCTTAGGCGAGTTTTGTTTAATTGAATCAGATGAACTCATCTGTTCCCTCCTTGTTTTTATTCCTGTGCAAATGTGACAAAAATGTCAAAAGCGAACGAAGGGTACTCGAGCAAGGGGGTGAAATAAAAGCCTTAAATGTTACAAACCGTAACCAAAGAAGCAATTAAACCTACTTTTTAGACAAGCATGCAGACACTTAATCCGTAAAATGCAAACCAAGCGACATTATCAATCACTAGAAGATGCAGGCACACTCTTTTTTCGACGGTTTTAAATCTTCAAATAACGTATAACCACTCTTTTCGTTTACCAAATGGCAATCAGAGTGGTAATTTTTCGCTAGTAAACGGACCAAAACAGGAGGTGACATTCACAATACGCCCTTCAATCTGAGCCACTAACTATGACGTTGTAAAATTCATGACCAAAAAGAAAAACCAGACAAATGTATGATACTTTGCCACGTAAAATGAATTCTTGAAGATGTTCACTATGTATTCTGTTGAGCCAATTGGCATCATTGAAACCCCTTACCAAGAGAAATTCGCTGTTCCGCGCCAGCCCCGCCTAGTACCTGCCGCAAAAGCAAGAGTAAAACTGTTAGGCGAAGCAAATAGCCCAGAGGCTATTCGAGGGATAGAGCAATTCTCTCACGTATGGTTACTGTTTTTGTTTGACCAAAATTTAGCTGCGGGATGGAAACCAACCGTCCGCCCGCCTCGGCTAGGCGGAAACGAACGTATTGGTGTCTTTGCCTCGCGCTCAACTTTCCGACCAAACGGCATCGGAATGTCAGCGGTTGAAGTCAAAGGGGTGACTAAACAAGGCGATCAAGTCTACCTGGATCTAGGCAGTGTCGATTTAGTTCATGGCACCCCCATTGTAGATATCAAACCTTATATCCCCTACTCGGATGCCATCCCTGACGCACAAGGTGGATACGCGGCTCAAGAGCCAGAAAAGTCACACGTCAACTTTTCTCCTAATGCATTGGCGACGATAGAAAAGCGATCCGATACTGATTATGTACAATCGGTGATTGAACAAGTTCTGGCACAAGATCCTCGCCCTGCATACAAAAAAGGCAAACCGGACAATAAAGAATATGCGGTAAGTTTGTTCGACTTGAATGTAAAGTTCACGGTAATGGGTAACTTAATAACGGTTACCGCGATTGAAAGCTTTTGACAAAAGCAATTGGCTGATATTATAAACGGCTAACAAATTTCCCTTTAGGGGAATCCCTTACTCCCGCCTAACTAGGCTTGAGTATCAAACTTAAATAAACGGATAAATTTAATGCGTACCAGTAATTATCTTCTTTCTACTCTGAAGGAGACTCCAAACGACGCAGAAGTAGTGAGCCACCAACTCATGCTACGTGCAGGTATGATCCGTAAGCTGGCTTCAGGTTTATACACCTGGCTACCTACTGGTCTACGTGTACTGCGTAAAGTCGAAAACATCGTTCGTCAAGAAATCGACAATGCAGGTGCAGTCGAAACTTTGATGCCCGTTGTTCAGCCGTTTGAACTATGGGAAGAGACAGGCCGCAGCGAAAAGATGGGTCCTGAGCTACTTCGCTTTACTGACCGTCATGTTCGTCCGTTTGTACTTAGCCCAACCGCTGAAGAAGTGATCACTAGCCTTGTTCGCAATGAAGTGAGCTCTTACAAACAGCTTCCGCTAAACCTGTACCAAATCCAAACCAAATTCCGTGACGAACGTCGTCCACGCTTCGGTGTAATGCGTTCACGTGAATTCTCAATGATGGATGCGTACAGCTTTGACATTGATAAAGACGGTCTACAAAAGTCATACGACGCAATGCACGATGCTTACTGCAAAGCATTCGATCGCATGGGTCTGGATTACCGTCCTGTACTAGCAGATAGCGGTGCTATCGGTGGTAGCGGCTCTCAAGAGTTCCACGTACTGGCTGAAAGTGGCGAAGACATCATCGCATTCTCTACCGAGTCAGATTACGCGGCAAACATCGAAAAAGCAGAAGCGCTAGCTCCAGCCTCTGAAGCCGCTGCACCAACGCAAGAAATGACGTTGGTAGATACGCCAAACGCAAAAACAATCGCTGAATTGGTTGAACAGTTCGAGCTGCCAATTGAAAAAACAGTGAAAACGTTGTTTGTGAAAGCGTCTGACGAAGTTGATGCACCAATCATCGCGCTTATCATTCGTGGCGATCATGAACTGAACGAAGTGAAAGCAGAGAACCTTCCTCAAGTTGCAGCTCCACTAGAGATGGCATCTGAAGAAGAGATTCGTGAGCTGATCGGTGCTGGCCCTGGTTCTCTAGGCCCTGTTGGTCTTAAACTGCCGTTCATCGTTGACCGCAGCGTAGCGGTAATGAGTGATTTCGGTGCGGGTGCGAACATCGATGGCAAACACTACTTCGGCATTAACTGGGGTCGTGACGCAGAGCTTGGTCAAGTTGAAGACCTACGCAACGTGGTTGAAGGCGATCCAAGCCCATGTGGTAAAGGCACTATCCAGCTTAAACGTGGTATCGAAGTTGGCCATATCTTCCAACTTGGCAACGCTTACTCGGCAGCGATGAACTGTGGTGTACTTGGTCCTGATGGTAAGAACGTCATCCTAGAAATGGGCTGTTACGGCATCGGTATCACTCGCGTCGTAGCGGCTGCTATTGAGCAAAACCATGACAAATACGGCATCATCTGGCCAGATGCAATCGCACCATTCCAGGTTGCGATCGTTCCAATGAACATGCACAAGTCAGAAGAAGTAAAAGAAGCGGCTGAGAAACTGTACGCAGAGCTAACGGCAATGGGTATCGAAGTGCTGTTTGATGACCGTAAAGAACGCCCAGGCGTCATGTTCTCTGACATGGAGCTTATTGGTGTACCGCATACAATTATTATCGGTGACCGCTCAATGAAAGAAGGCAACTTCGAATACAAGAACCGTGCTACTGGTGAGAAAACGCCAATCGCGATGGCTGATATCGTTGAGCACGTAAAGGCTCAACTAAAGTAAGCGCTCGACGGTTCTCACTTGAGGTAATGTCAAAATAATTAGAAAGGGTTGGCTTCGGTCAGCCCTTTTTTATTACTGGGCAATCTTACTACTCCCTTTTTAGATCTATTCACTTTGTTAATCTTTGGTTCAGCTTCTTGCTATTAAACTGATTTTATCATCTAAAGGAGGTCAGTTATGGATTTAAAAACTCTGCTAAACCAAGCACTCAAATCAGACTTACTCAAGCAAGGGGCTGATGCGTTAGGTAAACAAACTAACAATATCAAATCCTCATCAAACTCAAGTAGCCTGAAAACGCTAGGAGCAGGTGCCGTTGGCGGAGGCCTTATCGGCATGCTGATGGGCTCGAAGAAAAGTAAAAAAATGACCAAGAAAATAGGCTCGGGCGCATTAAAAGTCGGTGGAGCGGCGGCGCTTGGAGCATTAGCGTATAAGGTTTATAACGACTGGCAAGCCAAGCAGGACGGCCAAGACATTCACGAGACTTTCGACCCCGATGACAGCAAACACAGCGTATTAATTTTAAAAGCAATGATTGGTGCCGCAAAAGCCGATGGCCATGTCGATGAAGAGGAAATGACCCGCATCGAACAGGCCCTGACGGATATGAGCGCAGATGAGCACGTTCGTCAGCTCGTTCAGCAAGAACTAAACAAACCGCTTGATCCTGCTGAAATTGCTAATCAGGCGACCTCTCCTCAACAAGCGTCAGAAATTTATCTCGCGTCTTTGATTGTTGCTGATGAGCAAAACTTCATGGAAAAAGCATACTTACAAGAACTGGCAAAACAGCTACAGCTTTCACCTGAAGTCACTCAACAGTTAGAAGCACAAATGCAGTGATTAAATCTCGCTCAAGCGACTCCTCAACTTGAGCCAAAACAACTCTGTGCTTTGAGTTTCAAATCCGCTGTGTGTATATTGAGATAAATTATCATTTAGTGGAAAGAAAACATGCAAGTATATGGCTGTTGTGAATTGGTTCGTGAGCTTTATGCTCAAATTGGTAGTGGCGATCAAGCTTACATTCCTCAAGCAATTTCATGTGCAGTAAAAGCGCTGAACGATGTTGCGGCGGATGAGTCTCTGCCTAAAGAAGTGCGTGAAAAAGCGGCATTTGCTGCAGCAAACCTACTGATTTCAGATTTTGAGGACAAGTAATGAATCTAGCGAACTTTGAATCCATGGAGCCTGTCATGCTCATGAGCATTGTAAATATGAAGCTACGCGACGACTTCGGTGGTGACTTAGATAAACTGGTGGCTTTCTTCGATATCGATCGCACGGCACTAGAAGCAAAACTGGCGTCTGCTGGTTTTGACTTTCTTCCAGAAGCAGGACAATTCCGTTAACCCGCAGCAATCACCGCGGGTAACTGAAACGGGAATAACCAACATGAAAAAGGGCTTGATGATCACTCATCAAGCCCTTTTCTTTTGTCCAATAGACGTTTCGATTAGCCGAATGAAGCCCATATGACCGTAGCCACAAGAATTGGACATACAAACTTCACATACGCAGGCCATAACTTACCAAACCAACCTTGCGTAAACTCCGGGCAACCTTGCTCAAGCTCTTTGATTTTTGAGTTGCGATTCCATACCCAACCACCAAATAAGCAGAATAAGAGCGCAGCGGTTGGTTGTAGATACTGAGTAGCAACCGTCGCGACCATACCAAACAGAGCGCCAAAGTTATAAACAATCACCACACTGAGCAAGGCGATGAGACCACCTAAAACCCAGCTCGTTGCGCTACGCTTAGTGTTGAAACGCTCACTCACTAACGCCACTGGACACTCTAACATTGAAATTGAAGACGTTAGCGCCGCAATCGTCAGCAATAAAAAGAACACAATAGAGAACAATTGACCAAGCAAACCTAAGCTATCAAACATCAACGGCAATACGGTAAATACCAACGTATCAGAGCTTAATAGAGAGCCATCTTCAGCATAGATTTGAACGCCTTTTTGCATCGCAACAAACATCGCTGGCATCACCACTAACCCTGCAATGAAAGCAACGGCAGTATCTACCATGGTCACGTTCATCGCCATCTTTGGTAGGTTCTCTTTCTTACTCAAGTAAGAGCCATAAATCAGCATTGAACAGCCACCGATCGTAAGCGAGAAGAAGCCCTGCCCCATTGCAGCAAGAATCAACTTGCGGTCCCATACCTTTTCGAAATCCGGTACCAAGTAATGCTTTAGCCCTTCCATCGCACCGTTTTGCGTCATGATGTAAGCAAACAGCAGGGCAAACAGAACAAACAATGCTGGCATCAAGCGTGTTGACCACTTCTCAATACCTTGTTTTACGCCACCTTGTACGATAAGAATTGTTAGCACATAAAAAGTAATAGTTCCGAACAAGTTACGTTCAACGCTAAAGCCCTTTAGCCATTGAGTTGCAGCTTCTAACCCCATTAGATCTGTGATTGCACCCAGTAAAAAGCAGATCAACCAACCACCGACAATAGAGTAAAACGCTAAAACAGCGCTTGGTACGCTTAAACCAATCCAGCCCACAATACCGCCGAGCTTTTTACCTACCGGATGATTGGTAAGCGAGCGCATACTATCCACCGGGTTGGCTTGACCATGACGACCAATCGCCATTTCAACCACCAGCATAGGAAATGCGACGATAAGAATCATCACCAAATAAACCAACAGGAAAGCACCGCCGCCATTACTGGCAGCTTGGGTTGGAAAGCCCCAAATATTGCCAAGGCCAACTGCGGCACCTGCGGCTGCTAAGATGAATCCGAGACGAGAGCCAAAATGCTCACGAGGCTGAGAAGAGGTTTGCTGTGTCATACTACTCACACAAAATATCATTGAACTAGCTAACTAGTACACTATAGCAATATTCACTATTCAACAAGAGCACTCCGGTTAAATACTCGACAGTTGAAACAATTCACAGTCATTCAGCTTGTAAATTCTAACGTACACCTCACATTCATCATTCTAAGACCTGGCGACTTTTGTCTTTTTCACACGCCTAGAATTTGTGATTCTCCCATCGTGAAGTGAGCCGAAAAATAATGAGCTTTGGTGTAAGGAACGAATAGTTCCTCGTGATACTGTGTCGAAAAGCAGAATATTGTGCTTCGCTTTTTCCCCCTTATGTCTATTTATCAGCTAGTTATTACTCTGTTCTCATTTATATCCATGACTCAAGGAGAGGAAAATGAAGGTCACTCTACTTCACGGAGCGATGGTTGCAGCACTCAGCGTCAGCTACCAAGCTCAAGCCTATAACTGCCAAAGCCTACCCGACTGGGACAGCACTGCGACTTATACATCGGGCACTTTAGTAAAAACGCAAGGAGCCGCTTACGAGGCCGCGTATTGGACGCAAGGCAATGACCCTGTTACCAATTCAGGGGCTTGGGAGGCATGGAAAGCGTTAGGGCAATGTGATGGTGGAAGCAACAACCTAGAGCCAACAGTGTCATTCTCCTCTCCAACAAACAACGCACAAATTCCCGAAGGCAGTGCGATCACCTTGCTAGCCAACGCAGCCGACGAAGATGGCCAAATCACACAAGTTGAGTTTGTTGCAGGCAACCAAACGGTTGCTGTGGTAACTCAAGCACCATTCGAAGCATCTTGGACCGCTATTGAAGGTGTCTCGCAATTGACCGCAATTGCGACCGATAATGAGGGAGCCGTTACCACCACGACGATTTCTATCCAAGTTCAACCACAAGTCGAATTACCGCCACCAAGCATTTCATTGACAAGCCCAGTAGGCACAGAAGTGCTTAATGTAGGCGATAACCTAACCGTAGCCGCTCAAGCTGATGATATTGATGGTGTGGTCACACAAGTTGAGTTCTTCGTGAACAATCAATCCGTTGCGATTGATACCAGCGTACCTTACGAATATCAATGGACTGCGAATGCTGGTACACATTCGTTTAAAGCACAAGCGACTGATGACACATACCTCGCAACCATGAGCCAAGAAGTAACGCTTGTTGTTAGTAATTCAGAAACAGGGACGGGCGGATGTTCAGATGCAATGCCTTACGCGGCAGGAACGAGTTATCAAGTTGGCGACCTAGTTTCTCACTTCAACCAAAAATATCGTTGTGATGTTGCTGGTTGGTGTTCCTCGGATGCGACATGGGCTTACGAGCCTGGTGAAGGGCTATATTGGCGAGATGCTTGGAGTGGTCTAGGTGCTTGTTCGACGCCACCGCAAGTTACCATTACGGCACCAACGGATGGACAAGTCGTGCTCGCTGGCAGCAATAACGAAATCACGGCTAACGCAAGCGATGCTGATGGCACAGTCACGCAAGTTGAGTTTTTTGCGAACAACACCAGCTTAGGGGTCATCACTCAAGCACCATATTCCGTTACTTGGAACGCCACACTTATTGGCGCTAACCAGCTTAAAGCCGTCGCAACCGATAATGATAACAACACGTCAGAGTCCTTGGTTGGTGTGGAAGTCAGCGATAAAGATTTGGTCGTCTCACTGACTTCACCAAGTAGCGGTCAAACCGTCGGCTTAGGCAAAAACCTCGCATTAAGTGCCGATGCAACGTCTTTAACCTCAGGCATTAAACAAGTTGATTTCATGGTCAATGGTTCAGTTGTCGCCACAGATACGACTGCGCCTTATTCTGCGAACTGGACACCACCCGCAATCGGACAGTTTACCGTAAGCGCTCAAGCCATTGATCTTGCTGGAAGCGCGACGTTATCTGACGCAGCAGCAATAACGGTGGTTGAGCAAGCAGAGAAACGTCATAAACTCATCGGTTACTGGCACAATTTTGTAAATGGGGCTGGCTGTCCAATTCGCCTAGCGGATATGGCTGATGCGTGGGATGTGATTGATATTGCCTTTGCCGAAAATGACCGCAACAGTGATGGTACCGTGCACTTTAATCTATATTCAGGCGATATTTACAGCGATTGTCCAGCGCTCGACCCAGCACAGTTCAAACAAGACATGGCAGCGCTTCAAGCTAAAGGTAAGAAGTTTGTTCTCTCTCTTGGCGGCGCAGAAGGCACGATTACGCTGAATACCGATCAAGACGAAGCCAACTTTGTCTCTAGCCTAACAGGTCTTATCGCTGAGTGGGGCTTTGATGGTCTTGATGTGGATTTAGAGAGTGGTTCTAACTTGGTTCATGGCTCGCAAATTCAAGCTCGCCTTGGTCGTGCTTTGCTTCAAATAGAGCAAAACATGGGTGGCGATATGTACCTAACCATGGCACCTGAGCATCCTTATGTTCAAGGCGGCTATGTGGCTTACAGCGGTATTTGGGGAGCTTACCTTCCTGTGATTAATGAGACACGCAGCACGCTCGACCTGCTTCACGTCCAGCTATATAACAACGGTGGTTTGCCAAACCCATATCTGCCAGGCAGTGCACCAGAAGGCTCTGTGGATATGATGGTAGCGCAATCTAAAATGCTGATCGAAGGCTTTGAATTGGCCGACGGCACTCAGTTTGCACCACTACGTGATGATCAAGTCGCAATCGGCTTACCTTCAGGTCCTAGCTCGGCAAATTCAGGTCAGGCTCCGACACAGAATATTATCAGCGCACTAGATTGTTTAACCAAAGGCACTTCATGTGGCACCGTTAAGCCAGCGTTCAATTACCCGAATTATGCAGGGGTAATGACGTGGTCTATCAACTGGGATCAGCATGATGGTTTTAATTTCTCAAAACCTGTCGGCGATAAACTCACTCAGATGAACTCGCAGTAAGTTGTTAATGAGCAAACGAATAACATCGTCTTGCTTTCATTACTTGTTCAAGTATGTAAAAACGAAAAGAGAGCACAATTGTGCTCTCTTTCTTTATACCATTGAGTTCTACTTTTTGAAGGGTAATTAAATCGTAAATACTCGGTAATCTTTTAGCTCAGGGATTTTCTTCAACAAATCGTCTTCTTGCCCTGCCATGTCATCCAACGAGTCACACAAGTCTTCTGCTTGTTGCTCTACCTCTTTCGAATGCTCAGCTAAACGCTCTTCTACTTTCGCGCTGAGTTCAGCCATACTCTCCGATAATGCAGTGAGGTTTATTCCCCCCTCTTCCTTCATTTTTTTCGATAAAGCATCCAACGAACTCGCTAAAAACTCTTTATTGAAGATCTCTTGTGCTTTTGCAAAGTCTTCAGTCCACCCTTGTGTCATGGACTCAAAACTTTCCGCTGGTAGAATGAAATCGCCATCTTTGTAGTAACGTGATTCAACATCAGCGAAAAAGTCCTGTACTGCGACTTTGACGTTATCAAACGCGCCAGGTGCGTCTAGGCTTTCCGCAACATCATCGATGATGTCATTTGCAAGCGCTAAACCATCACTCGCCAACTGCTTTGCTTGTGGAATATACGCGTTCATTTTTTCGCGATAGTCTTCAATTGCCGCTTTTTGGTCGGCATTGAGTTCAATTAGCTCACCTTTGATGAATAGGTTGTTATCCTCATCCACGACAGCTTTATCACCTGTCGTTTGGCGAATTTCCAAGCTTTGCCCATCCATACGGACTTCATTATTGATGTCCACACGACACTGCGCTGCATAACCAGTAGCACTGACCATCAGCAATGAGAGTGTAAAAAGCTTTTTCATGTCATTCTCTTTTATTTAACATTACTCGTGTTAAACATAACACTGAGTGATACATGAGATGTCAGCAAATCGTCACGACTTCGTAACAAGTTGTTTTTTCTCCTATTTTCACATCAATCTCATCGCCTTCTTCTTTCCCGAATAACGCTCGACCAAGAGGAGATTTTGCTGTTAAGACAAAGACTTCCTGAGCCTGATATTTAACAGTCAGACCACCAGAACAAGGGCCTACAAAGAAGTGCTTTTCAAGCAAATTCTCATCTGCGAGAACGACGTAAGCACCTACACCAACAGGTGCGCCTTTAAAGTCGCGAGTCACTAGAGCGCGATATTGACGCAGCTCGTCTTCACTCTCTTGGATTCGCATGGCTTGTCCATGAGCAAGATACGCGGCTTCAAGTGCTAACGTATCGTACTTATGCTCGGGAACAGTTTCTTCATCTGTCGCGGCATCAATGGCTCGCTGAGCAGATGCATGGGCCACTTGAAGTTTTTCTTCCAGATGTTGGATGATAATTTGGACTAAGTCAGCTTTGTTCATACTTTTAGGACGCGCGTTTGGCACTCAGGGTGTGTTAATGTACCTAAGTTTACCATCAAAGAAAGGTTTCCCTATTATGCAAAGTGACTCGCTGCATCAAACACTTCAATCCGTATTTGGTTTTGACTCATTACGCCAAGGTCAACAACCTGTTATTGAAGCGGTTATGAATGGTTACTCTGCTGCGGCCATCTTTCCTACGGGTTCGGGTAAGTCTCTCTGTTACCAATTGCCAGCAACCGTATTGCCCAATCTTACGTTGGTGATCTCGCCGTTGTTGGCGCTAATGAAAGATCAGCTGAACTTTTTGCAAAGTAAAGGGATCCCAGCCGCTTCTATCGATAGCAGTCAAAGCAAAGAAGAGTCACAACGCGTCATGGCAGGGGTAAAAAATGGACAGATCAAAATATTGATGATTTCTGTTGAGCGCCTAAAAAACGAGCGTTTTCGTGAGTTCATTCGCCAAGTACCGATCTCTTTGATGGTGGTTGATGAAGCGCACTGTATTTCCGAATGGGGACATAACTTCCGCCCTGATTATCTCAAGCTACCGCAATATCAACGTGAGCTGAACATTCCACAATCTTTGCTTCTCACTGCAACAGCAACGCCCGCAGTCATTGAAGACATGCAACAAAAGTTCGATATTGCCAGTAAGCATATTACCGTTACAGGATTCTACCGCCCCAATCTGGATATCTCGGTGCTCCCGTGCGAGGAAGCAACGAAACAAGAAAAGCTAAGTGAGATCATCGCCTCTTCTCCTAAGCTTCCGACTATCGTGTACGTGACACAACAGCAGACAGCAGAGCAAGTAGCAAAGTCACTAATCCATATTGGCATTAATGCTCACGCGTACCATGCTGGTATGAAAAGCGACATCCGTGAACAAATCCAACAGCAGTTCATGGATAGCCAAATTGACTGTATTGTTGCAACGATTGCATTTGGTATGGGGGTCGATAAATCTGATATTCGCCGCGTCATTCACTTCGACTTACCCAAATCAATCGAGAACTACGCACAAGAGATTGGACGTGCCGGAAGGGATGGACAACGTTCTGAGTGCATTCTGCTAGGCAATACGTCCGGCTTAACGGTGTTGGAAAACTTTGTCTATGGTGACACACCTGAACTAACTTCGATTAACTATGTAGTCGAGCAAGCGAAAGAACATGCTCCACAATGGGAGGTAGTGCCACTGCGTTTATCACGTGAAAGTAATATCCGCCAATTACCACTCAAAACCTTGTTGGTTTATTTGGAGCTACATAAACTCATTGAAGCAAAATACAGTTACTTTGCGGAATATCGCTTTAAGTTTTTGCACGATCAGCAATTTATTGTGAATCAATTTCAAGGCGAGCGACGTCAATTCGTGGAGGCTATTTTCTCCTGCTCGCAAAAAGCCAAAGTGTGGTGCCAAGTTGACCTAGAAGCGTTATGGATGAACTATCAATCGGAACGCAGCCGAGTTGTCGCAGCCCTCGACTATTTTCACCAGAATGGTTGGATAGAGCTAGAGAGCAAACAACTGACCGACGTGTACTCTGTTTTGCCAACCACACAGAGTTCTGATGTTTTAATCCAACAACTGTATGAACTGTTCCAATCCAAAGAAAGCAAAGATATCGAAAGAATTCACACCATGCTACGCTTGTTCCAGTCAGAGCACTGTTTGAGCTCACAATTGGCGAACTACTTTGCTGATCACAATGCACCAGAGCAATGTGGTCACTGCTCCGTGTGTCGTGGTCAAGTAGCTTCGTTCCCAACACCACAAGGTGAGGATATTGAGCCACCTCAAGTAGCAATGTGGGTGCAGGAATTTATTCAGCTTTCCCCTTCAGCTATCAGCAATGATGCTGTCGCCCGCTTCTTGTGTGGAATTAGTACCCCTTTAATTAGCCAGCTAAAAGCTTCAAAACTGGCGGGTTATGGTGCGATGGCCAATACAAGCTTTGAACAAGTATTAGCTCAGGTAGAAGCAGTAAGAGCCTAGAAAAAGCTCAATTGACGCGCTTGGTTCTCGGGCTTGAGCATCACGTTCAAGCCTAAAAGGCGTATTTCCCGTCCGTTTTGGCGCTTAAGAATATCTCTTAGCAAGATCTTGAAGTCCTCAAGCTCTAATTGCGGATGGATATGCTCAATTGTTGTCAGTTGAAAGTCGGCAAATTTGACTTTAATACCTTGTTTAATAATCGATTTATCTGGGCTTGCACGCTCTAAGCGTTTCTCGAGTTCAGGATAAAGTTTATCCTCGATCACTTGCCAACATTCATCATAGCTCGAGATATTCTGGCTGAATGTCCGTTCCACACCGACGGATTTTCTCTCTCGCTCAACGACGACCTCTCGATTATCAATTCCATGGCTACGCTGCCATAAAGATGCTCCCTGACGACCAAACTGTCTCAGCAATTCACGATAGTCGCTGTTTTTAATATCCTCACATCGATAAAAGCCCGCTTGATGTAGCTTCTCAAGACTCACCTTCCCAACACCAGGAATGTTTTCCAGCGGAAGTGTATCGATAACTTCCTGGACCTTATCTGGTGGAATAACACACTGACCGTTGGGTTTATTCATATCAGAGGCCACTTTGGCGAGGAATTTAATTGGCGCAATACCAGCCGATGCGGTCAGTCCAAGCTCGTTCCAAATATCTCGTCGAATAGACTCAGCAATAAGCGTTGCAGAACCACGACAAACTGTCGCCTCGGTCACGTCGAGATAAGCTTCGTCCAACGAAAGAGGTTCAATGAGCGACGTGTAGCGCTCAAAAATAGCTCGGATCTGCTGCGAGACTTGTTTGTACACATGCATTCTGCCAGGTACAACGCATAAATTGGGGCAGAGTTGTAATGCGCGAGCCGTCGACATCGCACTACGAACACCATATTTACGCGCCTCGTAATTACAGGTGCTGATCACCCCACGCTGCTTTTCATGGCCACCAACGGCAAGTGCCATGTCGCGATAGTTAGGGTTATCTCTCATCTCAACGGCAGCGTGACTCAACTCGCGGGTAAAATTTGTAAGTGGAAGTGAGTGAGTGAGTGGAAATGCTTTTATATAAGGGTGTTAGGATAAAAAAGTTACTTACAAAACCCCTTACAAAAAAAATCCGAGAAATTCATGCAAAAAATGGACATTTCGTTAAAAATTCACTTACAAAAATCACAAAGGGAGTTGTAATTGATCGGTTGATTTCTTGGGTTCAATACCAACACTTAATCCGACTAAACGTATACTACGTCCATGACTTCTAGCAACGGCTTCTTCACATAACTTGATAAAAAACTGCATATCCATCTCATCATACTTATGTTCAACCGTTGTTTGTTGAAAATCGTTGAACTTTAACTTTACACCGAGTTTCGTAATCACTTTATCTACAAGCGCTTTTTCTAACCTTTGCTCTAATTCGACATACAAAGTCTTTATTGCAAGTATGCATTCATCCAAACTATGGATATCATTTAAATATGTCCGTTCAACCCCTACTGACTTTCTTACCCTCTCAACAACAACAGGTCTATCATCTATTCCGTGACACCTATCCCATAGAGTGTTACCGAATTTACCAAATTGACTAATCAGGATATTCCTATCGGCTTCTTTGACGTCTCGACCTTTAAACAAACCAAGCTTATTAAGTTTTTCTAAAGTAACTTTGCCCACACCATTGATCTTACCTAAGTCCAAATTATCAATAAATGATTGAATTTCATCAGGCGTAACAACGCAGATACCATTTGGTTTATTCACATCCGATGCAACTTTTGAAACGAACTTTAACGGAGAAACACCTGCCGAAGCAGTAAGATGTAACTCAGTTTCAATGGACTTCCTAATATCTTGAGCTATTAAAGTTGCAGAACCTTTAAATAACGGGGAATCAGTCACATCCAGGTAAGCTTCATCTAAAGATAGTAGCTCTATTATGTCGGTATAGCGACTAAAAATCTCATGAATTTGTTTGGAAACTGAGCGATATTTTTCCATATTTCCAGAGACAACCGTTAGCTGAGGGCAAAGCTGCAAGGCTTTTGCGGTAGACATGGCGGAACGAACACCAAAAGCTCTCGCTTCATAACTACACGTTGAAATCACCCCACGTCCATTTGTCCCCCCAACAGCAAGAGGTATTCCTCGCAATTCAGGATTGTCTCTGACTTCAACAGAAGCATAGTAACTGTCAAGATCTATATGGATTATCTTTTTCATTAACGAAAGTTCACTATATCCCTGAAATGCTTAGTAAGGCGATGTCATCACTGCGTGAAAACATCACCTCACTACAAGGGTATTTAAAAGAACGATGGTCAAGAATAATAATAAAGCCACTCGTTACGCTCGCACCGCTCACTACTCACTAGGCATTTATGATTTTTCTTGACCATCACTGACAGATTTAGTTGCTCAAAAAGCCACTGCCGGACATGTGTATTCATACAGTATACTATCATAGCTTACCCATCACAAAGGGGGATTTGTATGCAAGAAAAATTGTTCTAGCTAATCAATGCGAAGGCCTAACCAATCTCTCTAGGAAGCTTTTGGACAGAAATGTGCCAGTCCCTTGTCTAAATTAGCAGTCCATGCATAACTTCATATAAGGCAACCTTGTACTGAGAAGTCCCCTAATGATATTGATAAAGATCATTAGGAGATTCCTCAGCACATAACTACCGTAAACGATTTCCTAAGAGTAGCTCTTTGGCTACCTCTGTTACTTTCTTCGGGCTATGAACTGTTCACATAATGAGCATGACGCGTAGCAAAAAATTATGGGGCGAGGTAAAGTGAGATTGAACCGCTTAATTGCAAAGGAGTGTAATAATGAATGTAAAACCAAGGTCTCCATTAAGGCATGAATATCTCTGGTATCAATCGCTTTATGAGCAAGGATATTCCGTCGAGAAAATCTTAGAAACAGCGATAAATCGAGTAAGTCAACGATCAGGAGGAGAGATTCAGCCTCCTGTAGTTGATGAAGATGAAAAGAAAGTCTGGAGGCTATTTATAGAACACTCGTTAGGCATGGTTAACGATGAACAAATTAGATCTCATTGTCCCCCTGCTATCCCTCAAAGAATCGAATATATAAAACAGGTTAATGAGGGCTATCTAGCTAGGGCCGTTGATGCTCAATCTAATGATTTTCTTGTGCTATTTAATACTCAAAACCTTAGTGCTGACACTGGCCCAAGTGAAGATGTGATTAAAAACTTGATATCTACCCACAATGAACAGTTAAGTCTCTTAGCTTATAAGAATGCACATGAAGGTAACCCTTACGGCTACTCTGGTGACAAAAAGGGAGCGGTGGCTCAGTCAGGGATATCTTTCAATGAGATAAGGGATTTATTACCAAGCAATCTGTAGTATTAATTAATAACGATAATATTAGATCTATGCATCATAAATGAAGGTCCGCCAGTGACAGACCTTCTTCGATGCTCTTCCGAGAAATCAACATTAGAAAAAATATAGTTAATCATCATTAACAGACTGTAAATGAGCTTAAGCACTAACCCGCAATGGGGCAAAGAAGATTTACGAAAGACGATGCATGTATCCTACTGCATCAACAACTTTCACGCTGAATTAGCAAAAAATCCAATTGCCGAACCTAAACTTAAGTGATGTAGATGAGTTTTGACAAAAAATGGTATGTCACGGACTTTAAACTAATGGAGACGCTTCCTATTGAACCTGTTTAGATGAGTGTAGACACGTAACAATGTCAAAGCTATATTTACTTATCATCTTCACCGGATGAAATCCGCGGCTCGCCATCTCTAAGATATATGACATGACACAAGAAACTAAAAGAATTCACCTTTCCGACCAACAGCGTCGTGAAGCAGTTACTCGCTTGATGAGTGGAGTTATTGTTAGTGAGCATCGAGCCCACAAGATCAAGAAAGTCCGCCGTAATGTTATACAACAGATGTGCGTAGCATTTACTAAGGCAGTTCACGCTGAGTAGCAACCACTAGTAATTCTTTCACAGCCTTCAAAGGTGTTTTGTTATCTAGCCAAAAGCTAGCGCTGTTGTTGCGTTAGCTTCCTCTCTAGAAATTGAATGAAAATGTCATCTTCTATGTAAAACAGATCATAACCAACATGCTGAATACCCTCTTGCGAGATTTCCGTGATTTGCCCTTTACCATCGTTCTCGAGTGAAAACTCTCGTTGAAGGTTATACATCAACTGATTGAACCGAAGGTCAGTATTGTTGCTCCAAAGTTCCTTCAAAAGTGAAAGCGTAGTTTCTATTCTGTTAGGGTCACGCATTGATGTGCTCCTTGTGGTCTAACGTCAAATTACATATTTGAATTAATTTTTATGGTGTTAATTATCAGCGCCAAGGGGCAACACGTCTAGCGGACATACATCTTAATTGAGGTGTTCCCCAACGTATTACTGTTTAAAACCAATACCAAAATTTAACTCTAGTTTTGGTATTTCACACTTTTCTGGTCGTGTATTTGAGCGCAAATACCAAAAGTAACGTTGAATTTAGTATATATACCAAAAATATGCATAAATTTGGGTATCGCATGTAGAAAATGCAGGATGCAATATCCCTTCAACCAATTTGTATCCATTTTGTGCAGGACCTGTTAACACCTAAAGCGTTGGAGGCGCCTTAGTCTAGAGGACGCACCTCATAGAGAAAAAGACAATATAAACCTGATTGATTGGAACGATATCTTTACTTAGTTATTACTTGGTCTTTTCCCCAAATAAAAGCAAACTCATCACGCAAGTTGCGTCACGCAACCTGCGCGATACGTTTTTTAGCTCGTAGAAGGAATCAAGAAAGGTTTGCCATTAATGCACAGCACACTCTTGGACAGAAGTTTGTTGGTAACTTTTCTAATTTAGCAAATTACGGATAACTACAGGTATGGAAAGTCGCTTAGCTTTGTTCCGGTCATTGTAGTGCCGATAACAAACTTTTTGACCACCTCGTTTTAACTACACTCCAAAGCTCTTTGTGAAACTCACGATAAACACGCGAATTGAGGCTCGCAAAAATTTGAGCGGGCGAACATCACTTTGATCTCAGGATTTCCGCTAGCAATAATAATTACTTTCTACTCAGCATCTTAAATACGTCTAGGGTGTTAATTTGCACTTAAATCTGATCCACCATTTGCACTGAAAAGTGATCCACCTAAGTAAGTCTATTCTAGACTACATTTTTACGTTAGTTTCTATTTGGTTTTCTCCTTCGACTTCTTTTTTGATTCCTTAAAACGATAGCTGTCGTTACCCGTTTCAATGATGTGACAATGATGAGTCAGCCTATCCAGCAATGCCGTTGTCATCTTTGCATCACCAAACACTTTCGACCATTCCGTGAAGTTGAGATTGGTGGTAATGACGATACTCGTACGCTCGTAGAGTTTACTGAGTAAATGGAACAGCAATGTCCCACCCGCTTGGCTAAAAGGGACATACCCAAGTTCATCTAGTATGACTAAGTCGCAGCTCACTAATCGATTAGCGAGGCGGCCCACATGACCCGCTTGCTTCTCCTGCTCTAGCGTATTGACGAGTTCTATGGTCGATAGGAACCTGACCCGCATTTGATGGTGTTGTATGGCTTGTACGCCCAACGCCGTCGCTAAGTGCGTTTTCCCTGTGCCTGGACCACCAACAAGCACGATGTTTTGGCTGTCTTTGATAAACTCACAGCGATGCAGACCTCGTATTAGATACTCATCGACTGTACTCTCGCTAAAGTCAAAACCGTATAGGTCTCGATAGACTGGGAACTTTGCCGCTTTCATTTGGTAAGCGATACTGCGCACTTCACGGTCTGCTATCTCTGCTTTTAACAAGGTTTCAAGGATGGGTTGAGCTTGTTGATAAGCAGGAGAGTTTTGAGAGGCAAGTTCAACAATACTGCTAACCATGCCGTGAAGCTTGAGTGCCTTTAATGTGCTTAATAACGCTTCATTGTGCATGACGTTTTCCTCTTAATTCGTCATATCGCGACGTATCACTGGTTGGCTCGGTAACCAGTCGCAACCCTTGAGAGACGGGGACGGGTACAACTGGAGAAGGATTGAGTAAGCGGCTTAAACAGTTTATGACGTGTTGTTTTGATGGTGTGCCTGCTTCCAGTGCCATATTAATGGCTTGCTCTACCAGCTTTTCATCGTGATGAATAACCAATGACAAGATTTCGACCATTTCCTTATCGCCGCCAAGACGCTGTAATAATATTGATTGCAGGTGCTTAAAGCTCTCAGGGAGCAAGTGAAACGGTGCGCCATTACGCAGAGAGCCTGGTTTACGTTGCGCAACCAACAGGTAATGTCGCCAGTTATAAACAATGTGTGGCGGCTCATGTTTAGGATTAAAGACTCTTTGGTGCTCTGCTATGGGCTGACCTTCTGCCACCAAAACAATACTATCGGGGTAGGCGTGCAGACTCACTCGTCGGTTTGCGTAACTTGCAGGCACGGAGTATTTATTTCTGTCGAAGTTCACCAAACAGGTAGAGGAGACTCGCTTGCTTTGCTCGATAAAACCATCAAACGGCGCTGTGACTTTCATTAATTGGGAGCGCTCACTTAGCCACGTTTGCTCTATGGTCATATCACGATATTGAGGGTGTCTACGTGACTGCCAGTCCCGTAAACATTGGGCTTCAAGCCATTGATTAAGCTCTTCTAAGGTTTTCACCTTAGGAGCGCGCTGCCAGATGATAGAACGCACATCCCGCACGTTCTTCTCGATCTGCCCCTTTTCCCAACCTGCGGCTGGGTTGCAGAAGTCGGCTTCAAACAAGTAGTGACTAACCATTGTTAAAAAGCGACGATTCACTACTCGATCTTTGCCATTTTTGACCGCATCAACCGCAGTTTTCATATTATCGTAGATCCCCCGTTCTGGAACGCCTTGGAACACGCGAAAGGCATGGTTATGGGCATCAAATAACATTTCATGACTTTGAGAATAATAGGCTCGAAGGAGGAATGCGCGGCTATGACTGAGTTTGAAGTGAGCGACCTGTAGCTTGGTTTTATGGCCATTGATATAGGCCCAATTTTCGCCCCAATCAAACTGAAAGGCTTCACCAGGGGCAAACTCTAGCGGCATATACGTTCGTTTAGACGCATCGAGTTTTTGTTCTTCGCGCCATTTACGTGCAAATGAAGCGACTCTGTCATACGAGCCGCTATAGCCTAGCGGAACGAGGTCTTGAAAAAGGTTTTTGACCGTTTTGCGCTGCTTTCTCGGTCGCTTCATTTCTCGTTTTAGCCAAGAAGTCAGTAATTCTTTAAACTCGTCTAGTTTACTCAATGAATGCCGCTTTGGATAAACAGGTTCGATAGTTTGATCTTTCAAATAACGTTTAACGGTATTTCGGGATAGTCCAGTACGTCTGGCTATTTCTCTTTGCGACATTCCTTCGCGGAAATGCCAACGACGAATAACACTTAATAATGACACGTCAATCACTCCATATTCTCCTGCTAAGACTCAGCAGGATTTAGGTTAGATGATGTGGATCAGTTTTCGGTGCAAATCAGGGGGTGAAGTGGATCAGTTCTGGATGCAATTTAACACTCCTGCACCGACATTTGAAGGCGCTAGTTTACTATTGGGACTAAGAAACCTGTCGATAGTATACGAAACAGCTTCTCTTCTGATTGTCCATGAAACCATCAAAACCTGTTTTGATGTTCAGCTCAGTAATCAATGCTACAAAGAGCATGGTGAGCAGCACCCCTTCGGAGGTATAGAACGCCAAAGGCCCCAAGGAGCAACCAATAATCACTTTAGCTATGAGAGTGAAACCTTTGATATTGAACTTTTATATGAACCAAAGATATATCCGTTCTCATCAAGTAGCACTCCTGGAGATCTGGTTGATACAAGTCTATCAAGACGGAATGAGTATGGGGCTCACCACTACTGCCCTGACTTTGTGTTAAAGATCGAATCAAAACACTGGCAAAAACCTGTTACCATTGTTCTAGATTCTAAATACAAAGATGCTGCGACTATTAGACGCTTTGATATTGACTGCTTAACACGAAAGTACTTACTAAACATACATCAAGTAACTAATCAGGGCAGGTTAGGTGTATCTCCTGTCAATTTATTACTGCTAATGTTTCCTCATGACAAGAGTGGGACAATAGTTCGAACAGTGTCTCCACAGCATTGTTTGAACGGCAAATACCCAGTGCTTCCGCAAGCTACGGCTATATTAGTGAAGCCAACAGAGCACACACTCTTAAAAGAGCACCTGCTATCAATATTAGAGATTATGAACTCTGAAAGGAGGCTAATTAGTTGATCGAAAGAGCATATTAACTCTGCGTTTCCTATAAACCACCCCCACTTCCCCACTTTATTTTGACAAAGAAGTGGGGGAATTTACTGGACTTCAGTTAGCTCACAGAAGTCGGAAATAGATTGTGCATAACCTGATTTCTTAACAGATAACAATAGAACAAGCGCAGGAACTTGGAGTATTGACGGAGACTTGAATCGGATAACTTTTTATAGGTAAAAGCACTAGGGCGAACTGGGAAAGAACTTATGCTCTGAACTATTTTGGGGCAAAGCCTTCTTAGAACTATTACATCCACAACGTGCCCACTACGAATGTATTCACGGGTAAAAACACCATATGTATCGCTTCAGCTAAACAGCTAAACAGCTAAACAGCTAAACAGCTAAACAGCTAAACAGCTAAACAGCTAAACAGCTAAACAGCTAAACAGCTAAACAGCTACCGTACACAAAGACCACAGCCAACACCAACCAACTTTTTGGATTTATACCCAACTTTTTGGCTCGATAAACAAAAAATTGTATCGGCATACACTACTATCATCCTACCTAGCTGATTTTGCAGAAGAAAGTTAATGGCATGCTTACTGCTTATTGCCGTGATAACTAGCATTCACTTTAGGTATTTGTGTGTCCTATAAAGTTCTTCCACTGTCGGAAGTAATGTCTCATGAATTTGGATTGATAGAGGGCAACTTCCATAATATTTCGGAAGCGGATATCGCCTCTGCTATTCCTTCACATCTTACTTTTGAACAGCTAAAGCAGCATCTCTACGAAGGCAATCTCGTGCTCGTGAGTGATACGCCTCAAATTCCCGCTCTACTTAGTTACAACGACCCAATAGGTCCTAAAACTTGGCGGCTGAATTCTGAGGTTATCTCTGAACTTTCGGATGATGCGGCTAATAATTTGTTAGCAATAACGAAAACCACCAGAGCAACGGGAGGTTACCGCTCTTGTATCGGGGAAACCTCGACGCCCGAACGAGTTTACACGCCGCCGCCAATCGCAACCGCAAGTGAAGAGGAACTAATCAAGGAGTTTGAGTACAGCTTCGAAGTCGGATGCTCGGATACCACCATAAAGAAAATGGTGCACAGTGACTTTGCTTTAGCGAAAACTGAAAAAGAGAACGCGGTGACCCGTTGGGAGCAAGCCAATACCGAGCAAGGCACCCGCTACACAGCGTTATGTGTGTTTGATGAGCCAAAGCGTTTAAATATCCACATCGCTGATGACAATCTCGGACTGACACCATTGGAAGCCGTCACATTACAAAAAGCCGGCAGCCATAAAGCTGAGGAAGGTTTTATACCTGTTGTCCCTGCAGTGCGATTGGGTGAACGTTTAGGTTTGCCTACAGAAGGCTATTACTACCACTTTAATGATGGCGAACTTGTCCAAGAATACAAAATTCTTGGGGAAGAAAAATGGGCGTTTTACGCTACGCAATCGACACAAGACAAGCTCAATGACGAGCGTGGTTTTACTAAAGACCAAAGCGCTATTTTGGTGTATTGGAAATTAGCCGATCAAATCATCGAAAATCAATACATCATTTATCTTGAGCGACAAATCACGCGTGAAGAGCTCGATAATCTCAGTGAAGATTGGCTGTGTGAAAACGGGATAAAGTTGGATATCCCCGCATTGTTTGATACGGTCAAACAGCTGGAAGAAGCGCGCTCAGAAGTTAACAACGATGAGACGCAAGCGGAACAAACCGCAGCGACGCACACCGTAACAGCAGGGGAAGACTGGCAAAGCATCGCTGAACTATATGGTATGGGAGCTAAAGCCTTGCTCTTGCTTAACCCAGTGTTTGAGGCCGACCCTCTGTCACTCGCGGTCGGTGATGAAATTACTGTTGCTGAGAAACAGCAACAACAAGCACCGGACAAAAAGAATACCTTTCCGCCGCTGCGCCCACAAACTTACAACAACATCCGCAACAGTCATTATCAGCACAGTGATCCATTGCTCGGGTTGACCAAATATAGAGCCATTAACACTGCCGATTGCATAGAAGGCGATGTGGTAATCCTCAATTTAAAAGACGCCACGAGCTTGCTCGTGTTCGCTAAATCCTGCACCAGACCAGAGGGATGTATTGAAATTGGCGACCAACAAGAGTCAATAAGTAACTTTGGTCCTTGGTCATTCTTCTTTGCACAAGCCAATGCAAACCCAGCTGCTGTCATACCCGCCATTCAAGCGACACAAGCACAAATGGCTATGGGCAGTTCCGCAGCTGTCGCCGGTTCCCCAGAGCAAATGCAGCAAACCCAAACCGCAGCGATGCAGTTAGATAAACTGGCCGGCACATTGAAAGACAAAATCGTCGAGGGCTACCGCTGGCAGGTCGAGGGCATTGGCGCTTTGTTTGCCATGCAGCAAAGCTTGTTTGGCGATAACACCCAATACACAGACCAAGATTTACGCCAAGTGACCACGGCACAAAGCCGCGTTCGTGTCCACATTACCGAGCCCCAAGATGGCGAGTTTTATCCGCACGTACAGGGGTATCATGTAGACGACACACGAATCCCCATCAAATATGTGAAACAGGGGAACAATGGTCAGTTGTCCGCTGCGATTGAAGAGAACGGACCAACCATCTATTGGACGCCAGAAGAAAACGGTGAAGCAAGTTGGCAAACTACCCCCGATCATAGTGATGGGTTTGAAAAAGACGATATACTGGTCACGCCAATCCACTCGGGTAGCGATGCGAACGTCACCGTTACGCCTGCTCCAGAAGAGAAAGACTGGCGTGATGCGATCTTGGTATTCCCTGAAAGCTCAGGCATTGCTCCGCTCTATGTGGTTTACAACAAACCGAATAGCGATATTAAGTACGTTCCAGCCCCTAAGGGGAGCCCACCATTACCCGCTTTCCCTGATGCAATTAAAGCAAAGAAAAAAACGTCAGTACAAGGTGGAGGGAAACTAAGAGAACGGTGGAAAGATAAAAAAGGACGAATCTACGAGTGGGATTCTCAGCATGGAAAAGTCGAAATTTATACGAAAAATGGTAAACATATCGGCGAGTTTGATCACATATCGGGAGAGCAAACAAAAGAAGCAGACCCGGCTAGAAAGGTAGAGAAATAATGAAAATTGTTATTGAAAAGTTCGACAAACAGACTGAGTTACTCGTTTCAGAGTTAGCCATTGAACAAGAACACCTCGATGGAATAGCTCAAGTATTAGGGTTAAAAGAAGATGATATTCAGTTCCTAACAAGTGGGGCTGGCGGATTTGATATTAGTGACGCGCAAGCTTTAGACATAGAGAAGTTGATTGATAAATACTTCTATGATCCAGAGTATGATTATCAGTTAGGTACTGCCGACTAAATATGAGAAAACCTCGGCTCCGATGAATCTATCACAAGTAGTACAAAACAATAGGCATTTACATTTAGATCCTGACTTAACTATTTACATTGACAGTACATGGAATCCTGAATCCCATATTTTACTTTGCACAGAGCCAGAGGATGGAGGCTTATCGAAGGGGTATGACTACTTCTTAGAGGTATTTATACTGCAAGAATTACTTGAAGGTGTCCCTGAAATCACCGTCGAGCGAATCCTCAAATATGCTCAAGTTAATGCTTATTATCAGCTCAAAACTCTCTTGTGACACTTTCAAAGCGGACATTTACTACTGTTGCTGAGATACATAAGGTTCAATAATATGAAACTTGTAATTAAAGATGCCTTACAAGACTACACCGAGGCGGAATTGTATCGCTTCTTAGAAGAATTTTTCGAAGATACCGACACTAACGATTTAGATGATGCAGCTTATGACTTGCATATATCAAATCTATCCGCTCATTTTTCAGAGTTAGTATCTCACCCTGATGGTAATGCTTTGATCTTCCACCCTTCCCCAGGTAGAGATGACTCTCCTGACGGTGTTATTTTAGAAATAAAAGAGTGGTATGCTAATCAAGGAGAACCTTGCTTCAAAGAGTAAAAAGCAAAAGGTGTCACGATGACGCCTTTTCTTATTCACACGATTCAATCTGTTCTAAAAACAGTTCAAAGTCCTCTTGTGTCAGAACCTTATGGCTGTTCTCGGTGAACATAACATTTTGTCCATTGCGATTAAAAATAACGGACCAACCATCAATGGACGCCAGAAGAAAACGGTGAAGCAAGTTAGCAAACTACTCCCGATTCAAGTCAATTTATACCTGAGAACCTTAAAAAGATGATGGATGGCAAAGCTCCTCAAGCAAGGTTTAAGGGTGCCGTTGGGGGAAGACGTTCTTTCGAAATGCACCATTTGAATAAATACAACATGGCGGTTCTGTATACGATGTTGACAACTTAAGAGTCCCCCGTAATACAACACGAGGATTAACAACGAACAGTATTAGAAGAATGGATTACTTTTAGTAAGGCAAAACCCAATTAACAGGATATGAATGAGTATTTGCACTAAGTGGAAAAGGGGCAAAAATGCGTTGCAGTTATTAAATGGGGAAGTGTTTTTCCTCGTATTCTTCAACCAATGCAGCGAGCCTTTCAAGCTCGTCTCCTTCAGGAGTGCCGGGTTCGGCTACATCAAGCAGTGATTCAATTCGCTTCAACGCGGCCATGTAATCACTTTCAGAAATTTCAAGGCCCAACTCATCCAATATTACTTCAGCTAGTTCATCACTATGCGCAGTGTGGGGCTTCATCCCCTTGACCAGTTCTTTTTCAGATAAGCGTTTTTTGCTCACAACTCGTCTTCCATTCAAGATAAGATTAGATAATTTATAGCATACTGAGTTATTAACTACAGGGTAAGGTTTGTCCTGAAACACGGGATGGGGCAGAAGTGCTTCATAGTGATTTTTGCAACAGGCTGTTGCAAAATTGGGGTTGGAGTTTGTCCAACAGCCTGTTGGACATTCGATGAAGCAGGCAATTTCCTAATTATGCAGCAGCTTGCTGCACAAATAAATCTCATGTTGGTTTTATGCGCTCTAAACACGTCTTGGGGCATTTTCGTGTTAGGAATAACTATCGTAACAAATAACTACCGTAACAGCTCTCTCAAGTAGCGATTCCGCTCATGAGAGTGACTAGGTGCCTCGGTGATCTGTTTCATTTCATCACTACTACCAACGATATGGATTTCACTTTCCGCTCTCGTGATTGCCGTATAGAGCCATGCTCTATCTACTATTCTTCCGTTTTGCATAGCGATGATGATGCGTGGAAATCGTGACCCTTGAGCTTTATGTAGGGTGGTTGCGTAACCCAACTCCATGCAGTCGAGAACGAATTGTGTTATTTCGACCTTTTCACCTGTGTCTAACGTCACTTCACCGTAACTATCCCCAGAAGATTTGTCGCTGGTTAATATACCAAGAGAACCGTTCTGAATGCCTTTGTCGTAATGATTCTGCATAAATAACACCGCATCATTAAGGCAAAGTGGCAGAAAGAACTTATCACCATTGATTTCGAACTCAAGTCTGTCACTGTCTGGGTTAACGGCTTTTTGAATGAGATTATTGATTTCTGATACAAGCGCCTTGGTTGGAGCCATGACGCGACTGTTTTCAGGATACTGTTGGTAAAGCTCACAACAGACCTTGGCCATGTCTGTTTTACTGGTTTCGTGAAAGTGTATTGCTCCCGTACTTAATTGATCAGGCATCACACCTTGATTAATGAGCTTTGAGTATTCGGGGATACCCGTTGAACCTTCCTGTCTCTGGACGATATCTAGCATCGTATTAGCCACCGTTTTTGCTTCAACGATGTCTGCCAACACCTTGCCACAACCGATGGGTGGAAGTTGGTCGGGGTCTCCAGTGAATATCAATCGCACAGAGGGGTGAATGTGATTCACAAGACGATACATGGTTGGCAAGTCAATCATGCTCGCTTCATCGATGACCAGTAGGTGATTTGGCTGCTCGAGGCTAGGCTCAATCGGTTCTTCACGCAACAATTTAGCAATGGTTGAAGTGACAAAACCAATCGATTCATGCAGCCTCATTGCAGCACGACCGCTGAGCGCAACGGCGTGTATTTCAAATCCAAGTTGATGATATGCCCTGAGAGCCGTTCTGAGTACCGTTGTCTTGCCTGTTCCTGCACCGCCTGTATACAGCTTACCGAATTATCCAGACACGTGGTGACAGCTTCGATTTGTTTAGGGGTTAAGTCGTAGGGAAGTTCTGCAACCGCAGAGCAATACGCCGCATTCGCGTTTTCATCATACAAGTCATTTCGCTTAATCAGTGTATTTAGCCGCTTGGCCACGACACTTTCCATCAGAAGTTGCGCCGTTGGATGGTAGGATCCTGTGTCGGGATTTAAAATATACTGAGCTTTATCATGACCTGATTGGAACGCCTGCGTGACCAGTACTTTGTCTTTCAGTAACTTATCGAGATAAGGGCGCACATTGGCATGAGTGGTATAGGTGTGACCTTTTTCAATCTCCTTGCGAATCGCCATTTCCAGAGCAGCACTGAGCCTTCTTGGGTCATCCTTAGCAACATCGCTCTTAAAATCCGTTACCTTGATAATATCTTCAATGGCACTGAACGAAAGGCCGAAGCCCATCAAAGCATAAGGATTATCCTGGATGACCTCTATGGAGGTTTCACCGTGATGCTTGAGCAGCCGTTGCTGTGCACTGGCGGGGATGTTGTGCTCGCTCATCCAGTTGCAATGTGCCAGATTTTTGTATTTGGCGTACCCTTTAAAGAGTGCGTCTACTGATTCTTCACTCAGAATCGATGTCAGACGCTTTCTGGACTGCGGGGTGTCATCCTCTCAGTGTGGCATGGAAGTCTTTACCCAAGCGCTGCCAGAGCGCTCTGGCTTTGCTTTCGCCAATGCCCTTGAAGTCACTTTCTCTGGCGATAAAGCGTATCAGTTGCTCTCCAGTTTCGGGCAAAGTGCATGCAACATGCTTGGGTGATTCATACGTGTGCTGCTGCATCACGTAATCACCTATCTCCATATTTTCTATCTAGCGAGTGCCTTTCACTGACCAATGCTGACCAATGCTGACCCAGTGTGGGTTGTACAGGGATGCTATCGGGGTCGGCTTTGATGGTGACGTAATACTTGCCACTATGAGTTTTATAAGAGTCTTTCGCCAGCGGCACACCGCTGAATATCACCATCTTGGTTGAGCGATAAGGGACACTGGTGACAACGCATTTGATCTTCATGTAAAGCGCTATTCATCGTGGCATCAACCCCATTTCAGATAAGGTTTCAGATAGCTCACCAAAGCGTTCAAGTCGCTTTTCAAGCTCCTTTACCTTGGCTTTCAATTCAATATTCTCAGCTTCTAATGATGACACCCGCTTTGAATCGAGAAGCTTTCGATTTGCTGCGTTGTCGTAGGCTTGAGGTTTGCCCTCATTCTTCTTGGCAGCGTCGGTCAACGGTGGCAGGACACCTTTACCGCGCAACTCATCTTCTAAGGCTTTGAGTGCTTTCTTGAGGGCAGGGTTTTGGTTTAACGCCGATTTCCCACAACCAATACCCTTTGCCACTTCGATGCGATTAAGCTGGCCTCGGAATACGATTTGTTTAAAGTCATCGTCCGTCTGTGTGACTTTCCAGACCTCAAATGCCTCAAGGTTTTGTTGCGCTTTCTGCTGCCCACTTGCCATGAGTTTTAGCTCCTATTGGCTTTGCAATACACGGTATACGGTTTGTCGTGATACATTGCAATCCTTGGCTATCTGCGCCTTACCAACGCCCTCCAGGGCTTTCTGGCGTATTTTTGACTCAGTCTGACTTGATATAGAAGGGCGACCGATGTGTTTCCCTTTGGCTTTCGCTGCTGCCATCCCTTCACGCTGCCGGGTATTAATGAGCTTGCGCTCAAACTCTGCAAACGCCCCAAGCATTTGTAACGTTAACTCTGCAAAGGGATCGTCTTTTTTGGAGAACTCCAAACCTTCTGTAACAAAATGAACACTTGCACCTTTGTCATTCACTTCATTAATTATCTGTTGAAGGTCTAACAGGTTTCTCGCCAATCGGTCTATAGCGTGGACATAAAGCTGATCGCCTTCTCGAAGGTAGTCCAAGCATTGCTGTAAGATAGGTCGCTGTGTCTTACTGCGCCCAGACATTCTCTCAGTAAAGATCTTATCAAGCTCTAGATCAGCCAGTTGTCTATCTGTATTTTGATCTGCGCTTGAAACTCGTATGTATCCGACTTTTTGGTGATTCATTATTCACGTTCAATACCACTAAATGTAAGAAAAATAGTAGACCTTTTGTTACCTTTCGTCAAATAATTAAAAGCGACCTTTTGTTACATAGAAAAACAGCACCGCTAAGGGTGCTGTCAGTGTGTAACAAAAGTATAACTTTTTGGACGTTTTATATAAGCCCTAGCTTTCTCTTTAAGTCGATAGGTAGGCCAGCTGCGGCTAAATCCAGTGTTTCTTTCGTGCTGCGACGTTTGAGTTCATTGTACTTCTTTTCTAAAGACTGGTGACTTTGAACAATGACTTCTTTTTTCTTAACTCTGATCCCCGTTTTCTTTCTATTTAACTGCTTCTTTTGTTCAAGCTCATGCATCTCTAAGAGTTCTTGGTTAACATCATCAAAGAAGGCTTCAATGTCTTTACTGAATGAGGACGCATTAAAAATACTTTGTGCTGACCGACCCACAACTTTGGCTACGTTAGACTTTTTAATTTGGTAGAACTTCCTGGTCTTATTTGTTGCTACCTGACCAAAGCTTGAAATCGCTTCTTCAGCTTTCTTCTTCAAATCAAGAATGGCATTGTACGCTTTATGGGTTGTATGCTCTGGATCATCAATAACCCAGGCTGGTTGTTCATTCTGAACTGGGTCAGTAGAGGCATCATCGATCGAGTCCATAAACTCATCCGACATAAGTTCATCTAAATCAACATCATTATGCATAGAGTGCTTCCTCTTCCTTAACCTTACTTTCTATCGCATTCATTGCTTTGCTAATTGCAGCTAAAATCTTGTCAACACTGTCAGCATTCTTTTCATTTCTAAGCTCTCTAATGCGCTTCCAACTTGATTTGAGTGTTGGTAGGTGAGCCTCTAACAAGAAACCCAAAACGTGCTCCTGGAACGCCTCTTTCACCATTGGTTGAATCACTTGCCATATCCCTTTGATGTTGCCCTCAGTGATGAGTGCATTGGTACAGTTCAAGCAAAACTCAGGCTTGGCATCTTGTGGGTTTAACGACCCCATTTTCCAACATTTTGCTCTACAGTCCGCACCATCACGAGGAATGCAAGTCGCGAAAGGATTCACCTGAACATCAATGATACGACCACTTACCGCCTCTCTTAGCGCAAGCATTCCATTATCATCTGTCACTTGCGTTAATGATGTCGCTTTTTTCACGAACTGTGCCAGGCCGCCTACGTATTTTTCACCAACCTGCTCTGACTCTATAATCAGCAACTCGACCAATGAGTTTAGGTAACGTTGCTTCGCTGATTGCATTATCCCTCTAGCATCTTTATCCCTTAGATACGCCATGAAGAACGAATTATCTAGGTGAGCAAACTGGTGGCGTATGACCGCCCCCACATCACCCTGATAGCGTGTGAGAACTGACTCAGCCCATATATGACGAAAAGCGTGAGGAGAAGGATAGCGCACACCGTCTAATAACTCAGAGCTAATATCCAACATGGTTTTCGTATCATTTAAATCCACGGTGCCACTGGTTAGCAGTGCTTTCGTTTCATCGGAAAGATAAGTTTCGATGACTTCTTGATGCTTTATATTTTCAAGAGCCTCACCGTTAGAAAATAAAATAAGAGAGGCTTTCAGTGCATAATTGGAGTTAAACGTTGTGCAGGACAGTCGCAACCAATCTTTTTTCACCTTTTGAGCGCAAGAAAGCAAGTTCTTATAACGAGCACTGCCAATACTGCATTTGGCTGACAGCAATTCTAATTCTTTTTGCTCATCAATCGTCAATTGCGTAGTGTGCTTACTATTTAAGGCATCGAGCTTAATCACATCATTAAAAGGCTGGTACGCTCTGACAAAGCCTTCCCAGTTCGCTTTCACTCTATGCTGAATGTATTTTCCAGATTGATTGATATTTTCTTTTTTAGTGGCATTTCCTTCGTAAGGATACAGGCACGGCTCACCCCCTTCATGCCCAAACACCGCATTTAATTGCGCAGCAACTTGATAGCACTGAGAGGTGATTTCTCGATTAATTTTGGTCGAGCCGCCCGTTTTAGGGACAAACCAATTAAGCTTGAAGCGAAATGGAACGTGAGCATTGTCGAGAATATCCAAATTCGGCTCAGACTGTATCGCACTCAATGGAAAACCAAATTCAGATTGTCGGTAGCCTGTCCAGGCCACAATAAGGTTAGTCATCGCATAAAGCGGAGTATCTAAAGCTCCCTTAAAGTTTCGATACGTTTTAACCTCGTGATTAGACAGTTGTTTATTTGCCCAAGCGCCAATATCAGCAAGAAACGACGCTCTCCCCAGTCTTTGTTTAGAGACAATGGTTAGCATTTTTTCGTACACATCATCTGCGGATAATTGGCTTAACGATTCCGCCTCTAAAAAGGTTTTGTCTAAGGAAAGCAAGTAGCCTTGCCATACCTCATGCGATGTCTTATGCCCCTCCAAACCTAAGTACTTTTGCAGCATCAATACTCGGATTAATTCCACTGCATCACTTCGAGCGGATAAGCCTAACTCAATGACTAACGCTTCAATGGATTGGTCTTTTAAAGACGTTACCAACTCAAATCGCTTCGAGTATTCCTCAAAAAGCGCACCTTTCACTTCCACTGCAAGCGCATTAAAATTAATCCCCTTCCTGTGGGCAGCAGGCTTGTACTCTACATTCTCCAATATTGCTGTAAGCATGACTTCTCGAAGGGGATTAGCTGAACCACTACCTAAACTCTTCATCCCATATTTCGTGTCGATACTCTCAAATACCAATCGACATACGGAGGCATACAGAAAGTCGCTTTGATAAACCTGATTAAGATAGTCAACGTAATACTGCCCCAACTCAAGCCCAAGAAAGTTAAAGCTACCGCCTTTTTTAAACTCAGCAAGTGTGGTGCTGTATTGTGATTGGCAGACGTCATCTAAACTCTTTTCAATTTTCTTTTTTGTTAGAGAGGGGTCAATAACACCAACCACACCAAGCGCTTTGAGGTTGTTTCTTATTGTATGAAACCGAACTGACTCAATTGCCCCTCCGTAAGCAGGCGTTGATATACGGTTTACAAATCCATACTGGTTAACCGTTCTTCCCATGAACGAGGTCCAAAAAGACTCCAATAACGATACAGCAAGACTTGCGGCACTGCTTTCTTTAAAGAAAGCAAAAAGGTGCAACATCATTTGATAAGCAAAAAGAGCGTTTACAACACTCGTAGGGCTGATAACACTCAGACAAACTACCTTTGCATATTCCTTCGCATTTAAAGGGAAGTCATACCCATCCTTTAAGTAAGTCGCTATGGCTTCATGGTTAAACACAGGCAAATCAAACCATGAAAAATCCAATGGTCTGACGCTGCCATCTCTTTTATCTCTAAAGCGCCAAATATCAGAATAAACATCACCTTGCTCACTAATGAAATAGGGGTTAGCGGTCAGCTTTAAATTCTGCTCATGCCAAAAACTATCAATTGGACTTTTTAATACGGTTAGCGCCATGGCTCCCCCTTACATTGAATGAAAGACGCTCATTACCACGCCATTTTTTATCATTAAGTCAAACTGCTCCCGACCTTTACGTTGTGACGCTTTGCTCAACTTAGGTAGGGTATCTTCTAGCCATTCCACTGTCGGTATCACGGTTTTAAACAAGTGTTCAGGATTATGAGAAAGGAGCTTCTTATAATTCTTTTTGAATTCATGGAGGTAATTGTGCATTTTTAAAACCGTGATAGGGCTATCTGAAACATAGATTGGCGATAACGCTTCATTTTCTTTTTGGTTACTCAACGCCATCACGCCCACCTCATTAACACGTCCCTTTTCTTGCCCTGTGACGACTCTAAGCCTCGCATTCATTTCCTCATGTTTGTAGGCAATCGAATCTGTGACTGCCATGAATTCACTGTTAAATGCGGCGACTTGTTCTTCATTGTCTTGTTCTTTATTGTCTTGGTCAAAATTCAAGTTAAAAACATTCTGAATTAAATCCAGCATCACCTCACGAGTGATTCGACCAGAGCTATTCATCCACTCTTCATTCTCTTCGGTTAAGTAGCTGACTTTCTCGGTTTGGTTTGAGTGAGAGTTTCGATTGATCAGGTAATGCAATGTGTATGGGTCACTAAATGCATGAACCGCACTATTTTTAATAGCCTGAAGACCAAAAATGTATCTCTGACAAGGCGATGGCGATTGAGCGACTAATTTACGCCTCTCTTCTGTCGCTATTCTTTTAGGGTACTTAACCACATTTTCAGGATGGATACCGTGAGAAATCAGGGCGCACATTGCTTGAGGCATTAAATTGGGTAGCTGCTGTTTTTCGTGTGCAACTTTAATTTTTTCAGACAAATCGCTTGTTTGAAGTAGCGCATTAAAAGCACCAAAAAATGAGCGAATTTGGTTACTCATCACCAACTCTTGCTTGGTAAAGAAAGGCAAGCCTTCATCTTGCTGCTCTAGTAGTATTAAAAGCGCCTTACCTTCTGGTGTTCGAGCGGATAAAGAGCGGGTTGTATGAAACACTTTGGCCCGACCTTTAAAATACTCACACTCAATATTGGTGACTCTCCCGCCAACTTTCATCAATCTAAAATCAGAGTGTCTTAGTTTAGGTATGTCAGTTGGTTGTACTGTTAAGCTTGCCATTAACCAAGCAAACATTAGCCCTTCGACATCAGTCAGTGCTTTTGATGAATCACCCTTTAACACACCCTTAATCCACTCGATAGAGAAAAGAGTACCATTTAATAATGTGGTACAATGGTAGTGAGTGAACACCACATTAACTTTCGTTTTGTCACGCTCTTTGTTCAGAAAAAGGCTATCGCACTCATCCTGACTCTTTAATGCAGAAGAAATGATGCTGTAGGCAGCTAAACTCCTTGAATTAGAAAGAATCAACGCCTCTAGCGCTGCTTTAAGGGTATTCGATGGATTATCTTGCTTATGGTAAGCAGACAACATCAAATAAATGAGATTACCGACTGCTTTACACTTCTCATTCCTAATGCCCTTTGACTCAATAACTAACCAAGGACTTAGCTGAGGCTCCATACTCTTAATCAGCGTATGCAGTTCATCTTTATAGGTTTTCAATTCAAGAATAATAGTGGCTGCGGTTAGGCTTAATGAATTCACCGCCAGCTTTGGGGAAGCGAGAGCAGAGTAAAGCTCACTTCCAATACCAATATCGTCTCTTCTCAACCAATCTACCGCACCGAAATAACTGGCTATGGATTTTTGGGTTTTATTCAGGTAAGGGGTGGGTTTTGTTTCACGCAGTTCAATAAGATACGCATACTCATCACTACTTAACTCTTTCCCTAATGATTCAGACTCAATGGCATAACCCAACACAGGCTTTAATCTGTTTAATGGACTATCCCCACCATGATTCTCTAACTCATCCATACGGTCGGTTTCGTAAAGCTTTAGTATTTCGTAGCGATTTTCAATTTTGTGGGCATTAAGCCATGAAATGAATGGTTTGGCTGCCGACGAAAATAGATTTTTTGCAGAAAGCGCAGCGCTTTTATCAAAAAAGGTGTAGTTATAAGCCGCAATCATTGCCTTGTAGATGATTGTCTTATCGGAGTCCTTGGTGTCGGTCATGGATAGAGTGTAAGCAGCATTCTGTACAGTCCTAGGGATAGATATAGACCGAACAGAGAAAGGCAACGCGAGTGATGCAATGGGCTGCTTTTTCTTAAATTCACTGGATAGCGCCTTTTCTATCTCAGCGCTTGAAAATTCCTCGTAATCACCCATGAACCACCGCCTTTAGTAACTGCTCTCTCTGGCCACAAGCATGAATGTACACTTTGGTGGTTTGGTTTGAATACTTGCTATCTACCTTGTGTCCTAAGCGTCTTGCGGTTTCAATATACACCGCAGACTCCGTGGTAATCGATTCGTATGATTTCTTTGCCTTTTGACAACCATCATAAAAAACATCTGTGCCAAATGAGTGTCTTAAGTGGTGGTAACTCAGCGCTTCATCCAACTCTTGGTAGCCTGAGTAAGCCTCTGGATTCTCTTGCATTAATTTGCGAACTTTCTTTAATACATTGGCAAAAACATCACTTCCAAATCGCTTAGATACAACGTTGCCTCGACTACTATTACTTGAATTTGATACCAAAAGCTGATTACACTCCGTTTTTGGTCGCTCCAAATCATAATATCGCTTCATTAATGCAAGGTGATTGCGCTTAATATAAAGCTTTCTCTTTGAGCCATATTTTGCATGGAAAGAAGCCAGATGATACTCGAATTCCTCTTTATCAGGGTTATCCGCCATATCTTTAAAAAGGCTCAATAAACCTTTTTGAGTAGAACCATCCGCCTTAAAGCTCTCCAAGTAAAATCCTTGGTTTTCACGCGTTCGACAGCCAAGTTCCCCACCATTTCGGAGTGTAATCTCACTTAACAAGGTGCTGCAATTTCTATAAAGCAGTTCTCTTGTCGCTGGAAGGAGGTACTTTACAATGCTTTTCGACTTGTTATTTGAACGAACAATTTCTTTGTTTTCTGAATAAATAAAGATTTTCTTATATGGTGCATCAAAAAAGTAAGAGAGCCAGTTGTAATAACTACGTAGTGACTTCACCGCTCGATTAACGACATTTTCACTAGCTCCCATCGTATGAATTAGATGGTCATTAATGAACGTATTCATATATTCAGCAGGAAGAGCAGTATGGTTATCGAGTTTAAGTAGGGGGTGGGCTGATCCTTTGGCGTAATCTTCTAACCACTCAAGGAAAACGCCTAATTTCTCACCCCTGACATATTGATCATCTTTACCAATTTCTTTCTCCTTGAATTTGAACTCATATAGTTCGGTCTCAGGGTTCTTTTCGTTCTCATGGACAACATAACGCCCATTCAAGGTGGTGTAACGATTATAAAGGCAAGGCAACAGAAGCGGCACATCGTTATCATCAAGATAAATCCAGTGCTTGTTATGAGTTTTATCGTTTATTCTTTGCATACATTTTTTCTGTTACTTTGTCATCTGTAAGAAAAAGGTAGCAAAGAATAAAACGGCTTACAAATTTTCTCTTAAATTAACACGCTCAAGTTTAAAAACAATCCATATCGACATGAATGATTTTTCTGATTCGGTCTGACATAGCCATTAAAGAACTGTTTAAAAAAACAGTATAGATGAAAAGTGACCTGAAGAAAATGAACCAAGTGACTCAGCCTAGCAGAGCATGGAGACATGCTGCGTTGCCCTTCGGTCTCAGCAAAGAATAACGATAACGGCTGGAATCGAGATTATTACGGTGAAAGGGAATTGGCGGGATATGGTATCCTGCGGTTCTTAGCAACCTGTTCAAGAATAGTTTGCTGGATAATGAAGACCAGATAGCGATTGAAACAGTAAGTCAATCCTGAAAAGCGGAACGCCCTCGATTTAAAATAACCGCGAGTCGCTCCACTATTTTCAGAATATTACAGCGGTTTTAAGAAATACGCCTCTATGATTAATGTAAAAACACCCTCATCACTCGGCACCCTGCTCAACAGTCGATGGCTCAAACCTGAATAAAGTTCTTGCAATCAGGTAGAAAACTGCAGCAGAAACAATACCGCAGATTACTACAGAATATTGAGGTGCATTGTAATTGACAAGCAAGGCGACACAAGAGGCCAAGCCCCATGAAATAAATGCACGCGGCTCCCAATTCAGCAGATGAGCATTATTGTGTAATTTTCTATGCAGAATCACCTGGTCCACAATAATAATCGTTGCAATCGGGGGGACAATCAGACCAAGCAGATTCAACCAGTCCTGAAAAGCATTCCAAATACCTGTCATCGCAACCAGAACTCCTATCCCTCCCAGAACCACCGTCAGCGTTCTCATACTTTTTCCAGTCATATGAGAGAAACCGACAGCCGCGTTATAAAGACAATGAGTGCATCCGACTCCCAAGTTGATAAAAATAAATACGATTGCCAAGATGGTCAGTAGAGGACCGTGGCCTGACAAGACCAACATAAAGTTTCCGCCATCGACTTCAGGATTAGCAATAACTCCAGTTGCCACAATGATCGCCCCGATTATCTCTGCCAAAAACTTTCCGACTGGAAAAGCGGTAAATGCGGCTAAAAACCCCTCTCGCCCATTTTTTGCCCATCGTGTAAAATCTGCCGTCATCGTGCCTGAATCTGCAAAGGTAGCAAAAATCAAAGTGACTGCCGCCCCAAAAGAGAATGCTGACGCCATGTCACTTGGTTGGTAGTTGATAATCTCCGACCAGCTGACATTGCCCGAGTCCATGGCAAAAGCAACGCCAAGAAAGCCCAGAACAAGATACAGCGGTGCCGCAATCCACCCGAGTGCAGTTAGCGCCTTAACACCAATGAACGTCGCAGCAACATACAGAATACCGCCCAACAAAGTCATTCCCAGTAAACTTGCACCAAAAGATTTAAACATGGTGTCGCCGGTCAAGCCGACCATCAACGCAAACCAGCCCACAACAACGATAGAAAGCATACCGGAAACAATCCAATAACCTTTCTTTCCAAACGTTTTTTGTGCCGTCATCGCAAAGCTCATCCCCGTAGATCCTGCTAGCCAACTCAAAGTCCCAACGATCAGGCAAAGAAGTAGATTTCCAGCAAGAATCGACACGACGCCTAGTTTGAATCCAAGCATAGATGTGATCACGCCACCAATTACACAACTTGTCAGTACCATCGGAAATCCAAACCAAACCGCGGCGACTGACGGCAAAGGTTTTCTTTTATCTACTGGTACCGGAACAAGTTCATATTCCGGCTCTAAAAAAGTATTATCATCTTTTTCGCTTGTCATATAATTCACCTTAAAAATAATTTATAAATGGGTATTATTTATCGAAACGTTTTATTACTATTCTCCGTCATAAAGTTGACTGGAATTTAAGTTAATAGGAACGATAGTGCTCCCCCATCATGTTCGTCTTATTTAATTCATCGTGAGAAATTAGATGTATATTTATTCTATTTACACCTCGAAAATCCACATGAAACGGTTTATTCCTAAACGACTGTGAGATATTTCATTAATAAGTGAAAGTGCCATTAATTGGCATCATTAACGACACGCTTCACAAACTATTCCCTTTTATTTTTTGGCTGCAACATCTTTTACGATAACTGAACCACCACCTTCGTTATCCGAAAGTGCTTTGCTTTGTTCAAAATACGCTATGGCCCCCAGTTGTGTGCCGGCTTCTGCCATTGGCGTTTGCACGACTTGGAGGACAAGACCATCGACCGGGCTCTTGTACTCTTTTACGATCTCACCAAATGCGCCATATTGGATGAACATGAGGTCGCCCTCTTTTACATGATCAAGCACCCTTACTTTCGGCACGACAAAGCCACCTCGCTCTGCAGTCACTTCAGACCACACATTGGTGTCGGTAATATCGCTATACTGCTTAATATCACCCTCGATGATATCTGCATATACCAGCGTATTGAGCGAGCCTGCCAATGCCTTTTCAACTAGCTCAGGCTCATACGTTTCACGAGAACCAATCTCAAGCGTAAATGCTGGAACTCCTGCATTATTGTATGCGCCCGCCACAGAGGTTGCGCTCGAGCTATTAATGGTTGCGTTTAACGGAAACAACCGAGTCATTTCTTTGACTTCAGGAATACTCAAGTCTGAATAGGCAGCCAAAGGGAATGTGGTGGGGTTAGCAGTATGCATATCGATTGCATAGTCTGCATTGCCTTTCAGCAAGTTATTCCAAAGTGAATAGGAGTATCGTTGACTACTGCTTTTTTTTGATATGAGCCCAACTTGGCGGTTGAGGTTGCTGTTCACTTTGACTGGACCTGATGGTACATATTCGCGAACATTAGCAATAAGACCGGGAATATTATATTGATGTACTATCGTTACTGTCCCCTCCATTTCCTTGGTATCGAGGCGGGTTTTCAGCATATTTACCGTTAAATAAGAGTTCATTTCATTGGCATGAACTCCAGCGACAAACATTAAACGTTTACCGTCTTTTTGCCCTTTAATCACTGTGACTGGTACGTAATAAAATTGGCCGGTATTAATTTCGTCACCAGCTCGAAAAAAAGCTCATTAACACTATTTCTTTCAAAGTCAGCTATATCAAGTTGGGTAATCACTTTTTTTCCCCTGAATAACATCCCCATTATATATGGTCTCTCCCATGACATGCCCGGAAAATACCGAAAGTATTGAAATGATTGCGGCAAGCTTTTTCATAATAATGTCCTATCTCTCTTTATTTCTTAAAGTAAGGTATATCAAATTACTTGCTATGAAATTAGCAGATTGATCTTACTTCGCTAAATTATTAATTTAGATAGGCACTATTCATAATAAGAATCAAACCATTAAATAAAACACAAGGCAAACAACATAAAACAAACACAAAACACAAAATCAACACAGGTACAACATGCTAACTACAAACCGTAAGTTTTAGATGGTCATTCTTCTCAAAAATGAAGGGCAATTAAATTGGTTTTTATTATGGTTATTCATGAATTGGATCACAATCGTCGTATTCTGTCATCTAAGCCCAAACTCTAATTTAGCTGTTCTTAATAATTGCTCTTCAATGAAGACCGTGTTGATCCTCTAATGTTCTTCAAAGCTCAAAGTATGCATCACTTATGGATGGTCATCGCATTCCTTGTTGCTCCGTACTGAGCGGAAAAATGAGAGCGGTAGAGGTGTCTAAACTAAGAGGTAATTTGCTGAGTAAGTAGAAATACTAGAGATGGTAAATACTCCATCCACTTTATGAAGAATTTAAAAGATATGACTACAGACTCATACTAGAATATTGGTTATATTACCGTATCTTGCGGATGAGCAAGGTGTTTGCATATCGTAAAGTAAGATTTGATTGGATAGGAGGGGTTGTGGGAACACGCCTCTCAGCTCCTAGACAAAAGGAAAAAAGAGGCGTTCAAGCACTATTTCAATTTTCTTTGTACAGCAGTAGCATTGTATAACAACTCATTATCGAAACATTTCTCTTCGCTCTCTAGCGTTTTCCCGTACTGTCTCTGATTATTTATTTAACTAACTGCTTTTAAAAGATAATTTAATCTCGTAACATCACATCAAGCTGATCGACCAACTCTGCCCAGTCAGCGTCTTCTTCAATGGCTTGTTTGAGGAATGTGGCCTGCGAACTTGTCCAAAAGCTGGCTTCATGCAGAGGGGCTGAATCTCTTTTGTGTCGGTGTTCGTTAATAAAGTCCTTCATCTCTTGAGGTGAACTTCCAAGGCCCAATTGTTGAAACAGCTCTGCCATACCGTGTTGGTGCATTTCCATGTTTCCTCCTAATTGTTGAGCGTTTAATTTGAGTATACACGTTGAATTACAACATGCAGCCCCAAACTATATTGTCAAAAAAACTTAGAAACGTGAGAGTGGAAACATAAAAAAATAACCCAGCCGGAGCTGGGTTATTTAATTAAAAAGTTAATATCACCAGTTTAAGCGATTCGATCTTTTTCCCATGCGGCCAGCTTTTCTGCACGTGCCGCTTCACGCGCCTCACGCTTTTTACGTGCATCACATGGCTCTGGACAGTTACATACTTTTTCGATACCAACTGCGCCAAGACCACCACAGCTACCCTTTACGACTTTCTTCTGGAAGATATAGCCAACCGCCATTGCCGCTATTACCGCGACAAACACTGCAAACGTAATTAGAAATGTACTCATAAGAATATGCTCACTTGTGCTGTTATTTCTTCATGAACGACTTGTATGCTTCCGAAGCCAGCTCTTTAAAACCATTTTCCGTTTTCACTATCATAAAAACAGGAATATTCCTTTCGTTCGCGATTGCCATGCCTTTCTCTTCACCTAGCACCATAAGACCAGTTGCAAGACCATCAGCAGTCATCGACGATTTATCTAATACCGTTACAGACACCACTTTATGATGAATGGGTTTGCCTGTGCGTGGATTAATGATATGAGAGTATCTCACACCATTACTCTCAAAGTAATTACGATAGTCACCACTTGTTGCAATTGCCATATCGCCAGGTTCGATAATCTCCTGCACTGAGCGCTCATCTACTGTCGGCTTTTCAATCGCAATACGCCACGGCACACCTTCGCGGTTAACACCTTTGAGACGCATTTCACCGCCAACTTCTACCATGAAGTTATGAACCCCTTCAGATTGAAGGTAGTCAGCAACCACGTCAACCCCCCAACCTTTCGCAATGGTTGATAAGTCAACATACAAGTTAGGAATATCTTTGGACAATTTATTGCCATCAATAGATAGATGATGAATGCCAGTATTGGCTTTGCGAGTCGCAAGCTCCTCATCGGTAGGAACCACATCAGGACGAGCTTCTGGGCCAAATCCCCACAGGTTAACTAAAGGACCGACTGTCACATCCAATGCTCCTAGAGTAAGACCGTTCAGACGAATCGCTTCCTTCACAACCGTTGCTGTTTGCGAAGAGACAACAAAAGGCTCACTCGTTTGATGTAGGTTGAAACGACTCAACTCAGAGTCATTTCGATACGTCGACATTTGGTCGTTCACTTCTTCCAACAAACGATCAATTTCTGTCTGTATGGCTTTTGGCGTAGGAATGCCATCTTGCTCAATATATTTGATGTTATAAGAAGTCCCCATTGTCGGACCACTTAAATGAATTTGATCTGCTGGTTGTTCACAACCGGCCAAAACCAATAAAGAAGCGAATGCAACAAGCCACTTTTTCACTTGTTTACTCCCAATGTTGTTGAATTGATATGGGGAATGGGAACAATTGCTTCAATCCAATTACCTATATCAACTGTTGAATATTATTTTTACTTCTACAAAAAATAATGGCTAGCTCTTAGAGAGCTAGCCATAGATTCAATCACTTGGAGGGATTAACCACCGAAGTCATCAAGTAGGATGTTTTCATCCTCTACACCTAGATCTTTTAGCATGCCGATAACAGCCGCATTCATCATAGGTGGACCACACATGTAGTATTCACAGTCTTCTGGTGCTTCGTGATCACGTAGGTAGTTCTCGTAAAGAACGTTGTGAATGAAGCCAGTGTAGCCATCCCAGTTATCTTCTGGAAGTGGATCAGACAGTGCACAGTGCCATACGAAGTTATCATTCTCAGCTTGTAGCATATCGAAATCTTCTACGTAGAACATTTCACGCTTAGAACGTGCACCGTACCAGAATGAAATCTTACGCTTCGAGTTCAGACGTTTCAGCTGGTCGAAAATATGAGAACGCATTGGAGCCATACCTGCACCACCACCAACGAAGACCATTTCTGCGTCAGTGTCTTTCGCAAAGAACTCACCAAATGGACCTGAAATAGTACACTTATCGCCTTCTTTTAGTGACCAAATGTACGATGACATGATGCCAGGTGGTACGTCTGGGTTGTTTGGCGGCGGCGTTGCGATACGAACGTTCAGCATGATCATGCCGTGCTCTTCAGGGTAGTTCGCCATTGAATACGCACGAATTGTCTCTTCATCGACTTTAGATTCGTAACGGAATAGGTTGAACTTCTCCCAGTCTCCACGGTATTCCTCTGGAACATCGTAATCTGCGTATTTTACGTGGTGGGCTGGCGCTTCAATCTGGATGTAACCACCAGCACGGAAAGGTACTGATTCGCCATCTGGTATTTGCAGCCTAAGCTCCTTGATGAATGTTGCTTTGTTATCATTTGAGATAACGGTACATTCCCACTTTTTAACGCCGAAGATTTCTTCAGGAAGTTCGATGTCCATGTCAGTTTTCATTGCAACCTGACATGCTAGACGCTCACCTTCACGCGCTTCACCTTTAGTAATGTGGTCAAGCTCGGTTGGTAGAATGTCACCACCGCCTGATTTAACTTTTACGCGACACTGACCACATGAGCCACCGCCACCACAAGCAGAAGATACGAATACACCAGCACCTGCTAGAGCATTCAGTAGCTTGCCACCTGGTTGTGTAACGATCGCCAATTCAGGGTTATCGTTCACAGAAATTGTAATGTCACCTGTTGGTACAAGCTTAGACTTAGCGAAAAGAATCACTAGTACTAGTGCAAGTACGATCAGAGTAAACATCACTACACCAAGAATAATGTCCATTGACTATTCCTTAATTGTTGCGGTTTACCCGACTTACAGTTGAACACCAGAGAAAGACATAAAGCCTAACGCCATAAGACCTACCGTGATAAATGTGATACCAAGACCACGTAGACCAGGAGGAACGTCAGAGTACTTCATCTTCTCACGGATACCTGCAAGAGCAACGATTGCTAACATCCAGCCTACACCAGAGCCGAAACCATAAACGATGGATTCCGTAAAGGTGTAGTCACGTTGTACCATGAAAGATACACCACCAAAGATCGCACAGTTTACTGTGATCAACGGTAGGAAGATGCCCAGCGCGTTGTACAACGGTGGGAAGAAACGGTCTAGAACCATCTCTAGGATTTGTACAAGTGCTGCAATTACACCGATAAAGGTGATGAAGTTTAGGAAGCTAAGGTCTACCCCCTCAACTAACGCGTTCTCTCTCAAAATTAGGTTGTAAACTAGATTGTTCACAGGAACTGCGATAGTCAATACTACGACAACTGCAACACCTAGACCGAAAGAGGTCTTAACCTTCTTAGATACGGCAAGGAAAGTACACATACCTAGGAAGAAAGACAGAGCCATATTTTCGATGAAAATCGATTTAACTAGCAGACTAATGTAATGTTCCATGACGCCCTTACTCCTTCGCTTCTACTTGTTCTGGTTTCAGAATACGGATTACCCAGATTAGGAAGCCGATTAGGAAGAATGCTGATGGCGCTAGTAACATTAGACCATTAGGCTGATACCAACCACCATCGTTCACTAGAGGGAGAACTTCTAGGCCAAATAGCTTGCCTGAGCCAAATAACTCACGGAAGAAACCTACAGTGATAAGAACGAAACCGTAACCAAGGCCGTTGCCGATACCATCGATAAGAGACGGAATTGGCGCAGACTTCATTGCGAATGCTTCAGCACGGCCCATTACGATACAGTTGGTGATAATCAGACCAACGAATACAGATAACTGTTTAGAGATATCGTATAGGTAAGCTTTTAGCACCTGGTCTACCACGATTACTAACGATGCGATGATTGCCATCTGAACGATGATACGCACACTATTAGGAATGTGGTTACGGATCAAAGAAACAGAGAAGTTAGACAATGCAGTTACAAAAATTACTGCTAGTGTCATTACGAAAGCTGTTTCTAGTTTAGTTGTTACTGCAAGAGCAGAACAAACACCAAGCACTTGTAGCGCGATTGGGTTGTTATCCAACACTGGCGCTAGAATGCTCTTTTTAACATTTTGTGCACTAGACATTAGTTAAGTTCTCCGTCACGAACTTTTGCTAGGAAAGGACCAAAGCCCATCTCACCTAACCAGAAGTCAAATGTGTGTTGAACACCATTACTAGTGAGCGTTGCCCCTGACAGACCATCAACACCGTGCTCCGAACCTTGCGGTGCACCGCCTTTTACGACCTTAATCGCTGGCTGGTAGTTGTCGTCGTACAGTTTTTTGCCAACGAACTGGTTACGCCATGAAGGGTTCTCTACTTCACCACCAAGTCCAGGAGTTTCACCCTGCTCGTAATAAGTAATACCAGACACAGTGTTACCATCAGTTTCAACGGCTACAAAGGCATACATCATTGACCATAGTCCTTTACCATGCATAGGCAAGATAATTTTTTGGACTTCGCCTTGGCTTTTGACTAAGTACACCACTGCGGTTTTCGCGCGACGACGAATATCAGCTACGTCTTCTTCTTTTGTCAACGAGATTGAACGTTCTGCATCTTTGGATGCTTCGCGCTGATCAAACTCAGTGGCAGTAGCGCCATTTTCAGCCGTTTCTACAAAGTTACCTGTTTCTAGATCGACAAGTCGAGGTTCGATGTACTCAGCAAATAACTCTGGTACTTTCTTACCATTCGCCTCAATGCTTGCAACTTCAACGATCTTTGATTGCTTATCTAGGACAGCGTTAGCTTTTTGCTTATCACGCAGACCCACAGCTGCTGTTGATACGATGATTGAACAAACAAGGCTCAACCCGATAACAACACCCAGCGTCTTTTTAATGCTGTCGTTATTATTTGCCATAGCGTGCTAGTCTCCGCTTGATGTTCTTCTCAATCACTACATGGTCGAACAGAGGTGCAAATAGGTTCGCAAATAGAATCGCCAGCATCATACCTTCTGGGTACGCTGGGTTAACTACACGAATCAATACACACATTGCGCCGATTAGCGCGCCGTACCACCATTTACCTTTATTAGTAAATGAAGCAGATACAGGATCCGTTGCCATGAAGAACATACCGAATGCAAAACCACCTAAAACTAGGTGCCAGTGCCATGGCATGTTGAACATTGGGTTAGACTCAGAGCCGATGACGTTTAATAACGTCGATACGGCAATCATACCGACCATTACACCAGCAATGATGCGCCATGATGCGATTCGCATGTAAACGATCATCGCAGCACCGATCAGCAGAGCCAGAGTCGAGACTTCACCAATCGAACCTGGGATGTTACCAATGAAAGCATCCATCCAAGTGATAGGAGCGCCAGTTACTGTGTTAACTAGGTCACCGTTACCACCTTTAGCCCATTGACTAAGAGCAGTCGCACCAGAGAAACCATCTGCAGCTGTCCATACAACGTCACCTGAGATCTGAGCTGGGTAAGCGAAGAATAGGAAAGCACGGCCTGCAAGCGCAGGGTTTAGGAAGTTACGACCCGTACCACCAAAAATCTCTTTCGCAACCACAACACCAAAGGTAATACCTAGTGCCGCTTGCCATAGAGGAAGTGTTGGCGGAACAATCAGCGCGAATAAGATAGAAGTCACGAAGAAGCCTTCGTTTACTTCATGCTTGCGCACCATACAGAAAAGTACTTCCCAGAAACCACCAACAATAAAGACCGTTGCGTAGATTGGTAAGAAATAAGTCGCACCTAGGAGCATTTTACTGCCAACGCCTGCATCAGCAGAAATAACTCCGCCGAACATTTCGGTTAACCAGTAATGCCAGTTACCTGCGATAACTGTCGCTAATTGCTCACCAGCGTACATGTGGTTAAGCGCTGCGATAGCTTGGCCACCAGCGTTGTACATACCCCAGAACATTGCTGGGAATACCGCAAACCAAACCATGATCATGATACGTTTTAAGTCAACGCTATCACGAACGTGGGAGCTTTTATTTGTCACTAAACCTGGCGTGTAAAAAAGTGTTGCTGCTGCTTCGTAAAGCGCAAACCACTTTTCATGTTTACCACCTGGTTCAAAATGATGCTCGATATCCTCAAGGAATTTTTTAAGCATGGATTACCCTTCCTTCACAATGGTATCTAGGCATTCACGAAGTAATTCACCGTATTCGTATTTGCCAGGACATACAAAGGTACACAATGCTACATCTTCTTCATCTAGCTCGAGCGCACCCAACGCTTGCGCGCTGTCAGTATCACCTGCGCACAAATCGCGAAGTAACAATGTCGGTTCCATATCTAGAGGCATTACGCGTTCGTAGTTGCCAATTGGAACCATTGAACGATCACTACCATTAGTCGTCGTTGTCATATTGAACAACTGACCTTTGAATACGTGACCAAGGAAAGATTTTGTCACTGAGAATTTGTTCTTACCAGGCACAGCCCAACCGAACAGTTCTTTCTCACGACCTTCTCGTAATACTGATACTTGCTGATGATAACGACCAAGGTAAGCATGTGGACCAGTGGCATGTGTACCCGTTAGTACCGAGCCAGAGATCACACGAACTTCGCCAGGCATTAGCTCATTATCCGTCAACTGGTCAAGACTTGCGCCAAGAACAGTGCGAACTAAACGTGGGTTATTCACGACAGGACCAGCTAAAGACACAACACGATCAGTATGTAGCTCGCCCGTTAGGAATAGCTGACCGAACGCGATAACGTCTTGGTAGTTGATACTCCATGCCACGTTCTCTGCATTTACTGGGTATAGGAAATGCATGTGGGTGCCAGCAAGACCTGCTGGATGAGGGCCATCGAAGACGTGTTCTTCTACGTTAGACTGTGAAGAGCGTGGTAAGCTAGTACCAGATTTACATACGTAAACCTTGCCTTCTGTCAGGGCTGAAAGAATGTCTAGACCAGCAATGAATGCTTCTTGTTGTTCATTGATGATCAACTCAGGCTTCGCTGCGAGTGGATTAGTATCCATTGCAGTAACGAAAATAGCCTTAGTAGCAGACTCGATTGCAGGAACCTTGCTAAACGGACGAGTACGTAAAGCGGTCCAAAGACCAGAGTCAACTAACTGAGTCTTGATCACTTCACGATCTAGACCAGAAAGTTGAGCGGCTTCGAACTTATCAAATGTCACCTGCTCTTCACCTGCCACTTCAATCACTACAGATTGAAGGACACGTTTAGCGCCACGGTTAACTTCGATCACTTTACCGGCTGCTGGTGCAGTAAATTTAACGCCAGGGTTCTTTTTGTCTTCAAAAAGAACTTGCGCTTTTTTCACTTCATCACCAACGCGGACATGCATGGTAGGACGCATGCCAACGTACTCTTCGCCAAGCAAGGCGACTTTTTTGATGGTCTTACCATCATTAATCACCTGGGATGGAGTTCCTGCGATAGGAAGATCCAAGCCCTTCTTTATTGTAATCATACGCACTTGCACTACTTTTATCGGGAAAAAGATTCTTTTGATTGCGTAACTTTTAGACACGACATCAGTGTCCGGTTTTGATGTTTTTAAAACATCAAAATCGCAACATCCTATTAAAAATCTCGTCACGAGGAATACGCGAGATTTATCAGGTGCGGTAGTCTAGCATTTTTTAGGAACTCGATGCCATGGTCAATCATTAGAATAGAGAGGTTATTTAAGTTGAACCGGGTCTAAAAGGTCAAAGAATAGTCATAACTTTGACCGATCGCACAAATGCTATATTCCATAAATATCTTATGGAAAAGCCATATTCACCACCTGAAATACCCTGTCATTTTTTATTCATAAACTGAAATACCATTAACAGTTTTTTAACTCTCTTTTATGCCGTATTTTACTCCCTGTTCATTTCTCTCAAAAGAATGTCAAAACGAAGAAAGGTGGCCTTGGCCACCTTTCTTGTACACTCTTACATTTTTGGCGGTTAGTGTCCCCCACCCATACACATAGGGCTGTCTGGAGCACCACTTTGCTCATGCTTCCATTCTTCATCAGTGTAGGTGTGTATTGCTAATGCATGAATGTGGTGATCCAACTCATTCGCAAGGACTTGATGGACTTGACGATGACGCCCAATTAAACGTTGACCCACAAATGAATCGCTCACGACAATCACTTTAAAGTGACTTTCAGAGCCTGGTGGTACGTTGTGCATGTAGCTCTCATTAACCACTTTGAGATAACTTGGCTGCAGCTCACTATGCAGTTTTTTCTCTATGATTTCTTGGATCATATTCGTTCCTCATCGATTCGAATGTCATAAGTATATACTCAAGTTAGACAGAGGTGCAGCCCTAGCGCACTTATCGTGTTATCAATTCTATCGTCAAAAAGATGATAACAAGAAAATTTGACAGCTTTTTGTATCTCGGCACGCCATCATTTGCGACAATAACGACTAATTTCTGAATCAACTTACACTTAGCTATGAAAACCGAACTGAATCTTCACGACCGAAGCTTGATACTCTATCGTTTCCCAAAGCGCAATAATGAAACTTTACAAGCGTGGGATGCCGGGGATGAGTATCTTATTAATCATGTTGAAGAGCTTGCTTTGCCAGACAATCAAAACATCCTCGTGATTAATGACAGCTTTGGTGCCCTCTCCTGCTGGTTTTCAGAAAAGCACCATGTGACGCTAATGAGTGATTCTTTTATTTCTCATAAAGGCGCGCAATACAACCTAGAACAAAATCAATCGAATCAAGTGGTATTTTTGACCACGATGGATGATGTGCCCGCCAACACAGACCTTGTGTTATTGCAGTTGCCCAAAAGTAACCGCCACCTCGTGTGGATACTTCATCAGCTAAGAAAGTCACTACCAGCCTCCTGCCCTGTTATTGCGGTCAATAAAGCAAAAGAGATCCATACTTCAACACTAAAGTTGTTTGAAAAATACTTGGGCGAGACCAAAACGTCTTTAGCTTGGAAAAAGCATCGATTGGTGTTTTCTCAAGCGAGCGCAGAACCAGTGATAGAAGTCGACCCTTTTATCACTTGGAGCGTTGATGGGGAAAGTATCGAACTCAAAAATTTGCCGAACGTCTACTCAGGAGAAAGTTTGGATTTAGGCGCACGCTTTATGTTGCAGCACCTACCTCAAGACCCATTGATAGATAATGTTATCGATCTCGGTTGCGGTAATGGTGTTCTGTCTGTGAAGTTTGGTCAGCTGAATCCGAATGCTCGATTAACCTGTGTTGATGAAAGCTTTATGGCGCTTGAGTCCGCGAAGCAGAACCTGCTAGATAACCTTGGTGAAAATAGAGACATACAGTGTGTTGCAAACAATTGTTTGGACGGTTTTAAACACAACAGCTGCTCCATGATTATGTGTAACCCACCCTTTCACCAACAGCAGGCCATCACCGATCATATTGCTTGGCAAATGTTCTGTGATGCAAAGCAAGTATTGAGTGAAGGTGGTAAGTTACTGGTCATCGGTAATCGCCATCTTAGCTACGATGCAAAACTAAAACGCTTGTTCGGCGATAACAATGTCAAACTTATCGCTTCCAACAATAAGTTCGTGATTTTACAGGCCACAAAAAAACTTGCTAAATTAGACGTAAAATAAGACGTTAAGCAACATATTTAAAAGGAATAATAAAATGAAAAAATTGGTCCTTGCAGCTTCGGTTGCATTGCTTGCTGCATGTTCAGCACCTCAACAAGCACAGCTGAATTTAATGCCTGAAAGCACGCTAAGCACAAACCCAATTGTTCAAGGCAAATCTTACAGCTTGACCAGCAAAGATGTACGTGCAGCACAATACATTGCATTAGTTGATAACGGTCGTTCGAATATTCTCCCTCTTCATGCTAAGCAGAATTTACGTATTACTTTAGAAGAAGCTTTAGAACAGCAATTCTCTTCTCAAGGTTTCCAGACTGATTTAAACAGTAATAATGCGATTCAACTTAACGTTCAAGAAGCGTTGGTAAACGTGAAGCACTCGGTCATGGAAAACGAGATGGATGCCAAAGTGATTCTTGACATCATCGCAGAAACTCCGCAGGGAAAACTGGTTAAAACCTACACAGGCACTGCAACACGCTCTGGTACATTAAGTGCGTCTGATGCCGATATTGAACAAATACTCAATGATGTGGTGACTTTAACGTTAAAAGAAATTGCGAATGACCCTGAACTTCGTCAATACATGCAGGAGCGATTCTAATGCTACGCAAAGCGATTCTTTCTCTCGCACTATTAAGTTGCAGTGTTTGGGCAGGGCCTAAGGTGGCATTTGAAACAACGTTAGGCTCATTTACTGTTGAATTAAATGAAGACAAAGCCCCGATTACCGTAGCGAACTTCCTTAAGTATGTTGAGGATGGCAGTTATGAAGGCACCGTTTTCCACCGCATAATCCCTGGTTTTATGGCTCAAGGTGGTGGCTTTAACCAAGACATGAAAATGGTGAAAACTTACGCGCCAATTAAAAACGAAGGCAACAACGGTTTAAGTAATAATCGCGCGACTATCTCGATGGCTCGTACCAACGCGCCAGATTCTGCTACTCGTCAATTCTTTATTAATTTGGTCGACAATGACTTTCTTAATTACGACGCCCGCCCACCAGGCTATGCGGTTTTTGGTCAGGTGACAACAGGCTTTGACGTAATCCAAAACATGGCCAAACAACCTACCAGCTCGTTCGGTCGAATGCGCGATGTTCCAGAGACACAAATCGTCATCACTAAAGCAATGCTACTTGACTAACTCCATCTAAAAGCCCTTTGAATGAACGAAGGGCTTTCTCTTTCAACATAATAGCGTCATTGAATTGGATTAATCTATGTCTTCATTACCTTCCATCACTTGGTTGGAAACGGTAAAAAGTTACCTCGATAAGCGTTTGTTGTGGGTCTTCATGCTCGGTTGCTCTAGCGGCTTTCCGTGGGTACTGATTGGCTCAAATATGTCTGGCTGGCTCAAGGATGCAGGTTTAACTCTCTCTGCTATCGGCTATTTTGGTAGTGTATTCGCGGTTTATGCGATTAACTTTCTTTGGGCTCCACTGGTCGACCGCGTAAAGTTGCCTCTGCTCTATCGCTTATTGGGGCAACGACGTAGCTGGATTTTCTTCTGCCAAACCATTGTGTTGATCGCGACGGTTTTTATTGCTGGCGTCGATCCTACGAAGAACTTACTCTTTGCCTCTCTACTCGCCCTTTGCATAGCAACGGCATCCGCAACACAAGATATTGCGATAGACGCCTTTCGTATCGATACTTTCCCAAAATCGGAAGAGTCTAAACTGCCACAAGCCTCTGCTATGGCTGTGATCGGATGGTGGACAGGTTATTCTCTCCCTGGTTACTTAGCTTTTATTAATGCGGATAGCGTTGGTTGGAATGGCGTTTATTACGGCATGGCGGTCATCGTTGGTCTTCTCATGATTTTCACACTTTTAGTGGGTGAGCCAAAAACACAACGAGAACAATTGCAATCTGAAGCCGAGCAACGTCACAAAGAAGTGGTTGGCTCTAAAGTCGTCGCTTGGTTTACAGTAACGGTTGTGGAGCCGTTTCTTGACTTCTTTAATCGTAACGGCGTCCGAGTGGCCATCACACTATTGCTGTTTGTTTTTCTTTTTAAAATTGGCGAAGCGTTTCTAGGCCGCATGTCAATCGCGTTCTACAAAGATATCGGCTTCAGCAATGAACAAATTGGGCACTACTCGAAACTGATTGGCTGGGGCGCAACCATCTTTTTTACCTTCCTCGGAAGTATGTTCAACGTCAGATTTGGTATTGTGCGTGGGCTAATGGTTGGCGGTATTGCCATGTCTGCCAGTAACTTGATGTTTGCTTGGATTGCATCTGTAGGTCCCAATGAGCATTTGTATTTGGCGACAATCATCGTTGACAATTTTACCACGGCTTTTTCTACCGTCGCTTTTGTTTCTTTCTTGACGATCCTAACCGGCCAAGCGTTTTCCGCAACGCAATATGCCTTGCTCGCCTCGTTAGGGAACTTCGGTCGAACAACCCTTGCCTCATTTAGTGGCGAGTTGGTTGATTATCTCAATGACTGGAGCACGTTCTTCGTGCTGACTGCTGTGATGGTCATACCGAGCTTAATTATGTTGTATTCGCTACGCCATTACTTCGATGATTTACTGGAAAAGGCACGTTATAAACACTAACAGAACACCGCCAGTAAAATGAAAAAACCACCGACGTTCGGTGGTTTTTCTTGAATCAAAATAAGGTTAGTACGTTTATGGATAAAGCCCTTTACCAAACATATTAAATATGCGCGCGACGCCTTGGGTAAAAATCATTGGCTCCGTCAGTACCGTTAAACACAAGCAATCTTCACCAACTTTAGTATATGGGCTGTGTTTTACGGAGGCATCTCGAATCATCAAATCCCCTTCTTCGTACTGACCATCTTCATCACTAAAGCCGCCATGCAAAATTAATGTTGACTCCAATCCTTTATGAGTATGCTGAGGAATTTGCATCTCTTCCCCTATGTACATCAAACTCACTCGCGCCTCTTCGCCTAAGTCAATTTGAGCACTAAATACCTTACCACCGTAGCTTCTCCACGAGCCTACTAGATCAGAAAAGCGCACTAACGTTTTAGGAAGATCAAAGCTTTTACCCGCTACATTGACCTGGGCTGACTCTTGAATCTCAATATGGTCAGTAATAGGCTCAGCGTTAATGATGTTATGAAACATATCATCAAATTCAGGCACATAATCTGAAGGGATATCGTTCACCAGATTTGCCTGACTCGCTTCAACTTGGTTAACATAAGCGCGGCAATTTGCGCACGTTTCTAAATGGGTTGCGACCACAAGACCAGAAACTGCATCAATGCTGCCCGAAGCGTATGCTTCTAACAAGTTGTTATCTGGGTGTTTGTTCATAGTTGCTCCGTATGCATTGAATGCCTCAGCTTTTCTACAGCAAGCCTTAGCCGGGATTTCACGGTACCGAGTGGTATATCAAACAGTTCTGCCACTTGCTGGTGCGGCAACTCTTGAAGATAGACCGCTTTTAGAACATCTCTTTGATTTTTCGGTAATATATCTAAAAATTTAACCACCTGCTCTTTCAGCATATCTTGCTCTGGGGAGTAGTGGTCAACCAAATCAGGCGGATAATACTCTGAAGGCCAAATGTCATCAGAATGAATGTGCAGTTCTTTACCCTTTTGTTTTCTCAACATGTCAAAACACAGGTTACGTATTATGGTGTATATCCAAGTTGATAACGCACTCTTTTCACCATCATAAAGGTGGGCTTTCTGCCAAACCGTTGCCATCGTTTCTTGTACCATTTCCATCGCAACTTGTTCATTGCCAACATGCTTATAGGCGAACTGCTTCAGTTTGGGGGCATAAAAACGGAACACAAAAGCGAACGCATCCTGATCACGAGCCTTCACTTTGGTCATGCAATCATTCCAATCACTGCGTCCCAACTTTTTTGGACTATCACTCATCATAATCGGCCTTAATTAAAGGGAGGAGAACTATCCTCCCATTCGTCCTAATCGGTGATGTCATCAACCAACAGGTTGAAGCCACCGTTATTACTATCATCGATAGCAACTACTTGATATACAACACCGTCCGATAATGTGACTGGTGCCGAATCAACAGCAACCGTACTTGGATCGCCAGCCACTGTCACGGTTACATAATAGGTGCCTGCAGCAACGTATATTCCTTGTAAGCTCTCTTTGTACGCAAAGTTAGTAAAGGTTGGATCACTGCCGTCAATACCAGTGCTTGTTGTAAGGTAAATATCGACCATGCTTGCTATCGGATTAGCTGCTGCGTGTGTCACGTTTAGTGTTGCACTAGTGGCGACTGCTCGTCTCATATCTTCGACAACTAACGCTTCAATATCAATCGCAGGGTTTACAACGCCCACCGCATAAACACTATAGTCCATACCGCCGGATACCATTAAGCCATCTACATCGATAATTGGGTCAGTCGTCGTGCCGTCAACAAATACGTCTATATCGTACGCACCTGGTTCAAGATCTAGATAACCTCGAACGTCTTTGAATGCTAAGTCAGCTAGCGGTGCAAATGGTGCTCCATCAACATTAATATCAACCACAGGAGCACCATCAACAAGGTGTCCTACTCGCGCTTCCGCTTGGCTCCCTTTATCTTCGATTATAGAAGAGTCCGAGCCATCCAGAACCAATAACTTAACTGGCGAAGTACTGGTAGAATCTGCCGTATTGATCGCCGCTATCGTCAAGTCTGCATTTGCTGGTAGTGGTACGGTGCCAGAATCAAAGGCGACGGTGTTACCAACGGCGAGTCGAACCTGATAATCTCCCGCAGGCAGATTGAGCACCCCTGTTGATGCTTTGTATGCAAGATTGGCAACTGGCGTTGAACTTGCTAAGTCAATACCAGGCTTGGTGACATAAAGATCAACGGCTGGAACGCCTGACGCCGCATGAACCACCTGAACATCGAAACTATTCGCATCTGCCATTGAATCTTCATTTCGCGTCACTACAAGTGGTTCCACTGGGTTTGGAGTGCCATCTGCATCGCCGACAACGAACACGCTGTAGTAGAGGTCAGAGTCGAGGTCCAACTCCGTATTAGGTATCACAGTTACCGTTTCACTCCCCGGTAGCTGAACATCAACCCGTATCGAGTTCATCCCTTCACGCAACTGTAAATAGCCAGACCCCACACCATAGTCTACATCAGTCAATGATGGTTGATTGTTAATCCACACATTTGCAAGCGGCGCATCAGCAGACGCATGCACTGCTTGCAAATTGGAATATTCGATAGAGTCACTGTCAGAGCCACACGCTGCCAATCCTAACGCTGCTACCACTGTTAATGCAGCTTTGCTAAATCCTTTCATATCCTTGCCTCTTTGTTGTTGGTCGGGGCTTCTATGGCTTCCGAGAGAAATTGCAAAGCGGGCAGACAATCTTCTGCCCCCACTAGCTTTTCAAACAGATGACAATCCAATGGCAATAACTCAATCCAACGTTGAGTAACCCATGCCAGATCATCGTAAAATCGGTGTTGGTAGAGATTCCCAAGCTGTGGAAACTCTTCGTAAACATGCGCTAGCTGCTGACTTAGAAAAATAAAGTCAGGAGAGTTAACTGGCTGTTGCCAATTTTCTAACCATTCAACTTCAGCATGGCGTAACCCGTCCGAGTCAGCACGCACACGTTTGACGATAAACCGTTTTTCACCCGTTACGGTGATACCAAGAAGCCCATCACTGAGTAATTCAAAATCAACGATTCTGACCAAAGTTCCGATAGATGAAACATTTCCCACGTCTTTTGGATCACCCTCACCGCCAACAAGACAAACACCAAAACCAAGATTTTGCAGGCTACATTCCTTAACCATACGTTTGTATCTTGGTTCAAAAACTCGCAAATTCATTTTGCCTTCAGGAAGTACAACTGAAGTGAGTGGGAATAGCATGACTTCTTTCATTCAAACGTCCTCTTTGATTCACCGATACATACGACTCCCTTATTATTCCGATCACTAACGATTTATGTTGGTTAATCGACTGGCTTAAAAAGTCACAAAATCGCCCAACAAACAGACGCGAATCACAAACTCACTGCAAACCAATGCAACGCTCAAAAAGTTCCGTAAATAAAGATAATTCCGTGACAAACCTCACCAAAAACGTTCAATTTTGCACCCTTTATCACTTTCATTTGCGATTTTTATCGCTATTATTCCAGCCAATTGGAAAGCGCAGCACAGATTGCGTGTTCTGAATCATAACAAACATAGAGAGTCCCCTTATGCGTAAATCACTATTAGCTCTTGGCCTTTTAGCGGCTACTTCAGCGCCAGTTATGGCGGCAGATTACTCTGACGGCGATATCCACAAAAACGATTACAAGTGGATGCAATTCAACCTAATGGGTGCAATAAATGAAAAAGGCCCGTACGAGTCGACTCACGATTATCTAGAAATGGAATTCGGCGGTCGCTCTGGCATCTTCGATCTCTACGGTTACGTTGACGTATTCAATCTAACTTCCGACAGCAACAGTGATAAAGCTGATAAAGATGGCAAAATCTTTATGAAGTTCGCGCCTCGTGTTTCTCTAGATGCGGTAACTGGTAAAGACCTATCTTTCGGGCCTGTTCAAGAACTATATCTATCAACCCTTTTCGAATGGGACGGTAATAACGGTGGTGTTAACACGCAAAAAGTGGGTCTAGGCTCTGACGTAATGGTACCTTGGTTCGGTAAAATGGGCCTAAACCTATACGGAACATACGACTCAGGTGTTAAAGACTGGAACGGCTTCCAAATCTCGACTAACTGGTTCAAACCTTTCTACTTCTTTGAGAACGGTTCATTCATCTCTTATCAAGGTTACATCGATTATCAATTTGGTATGAAAGACGAGTACTCTCAAGTTAGTAACGGCGGCGCAATGTTTAACGGTATTTACTGGCATTCTGACCGTTTTGCAATCGGTTATGGCCTAAAACTATACCATGACGTATACGGTTTCGAAGACGGCACTGGCCTTCCATGGGATCCTTCGACAAAATCTAAGTCATCAGGCCCTGGTCACTACGTTGCTGTCACTTACAAGTTCTAATAGAACCGATAAGTTCCCTCAAAAATGGCGCCTTTTGGCGCCATTTTTATTTGCTTTCCTTTTTTCCCTCATTATCCTTGCAGCAAACCTTTTTAATGAGAGCGTTTGGTGAACATTCTTATTCTCGGCCCCGGAGCAATCGGCTCACTCTGGGCGACAAAACTCCAACGTGCTGGGCACAATGTTTCCTTGTGGGGAAGACGTTCAGAGAGCCAACAAACGCTTCAACTGGATGACTCGCCTGCAACGACCTTTTGTAATCAAGCTATCTCTGCGGTAAACCATGCAGATCTCATCTTGGTCACCGTCAAAGCTTGGCAAGTGGAGGAGGCTATTCGACCTCTCATGTCACATATCAACCCAGACACGGTTATCATGCTGATGCACAACGGCATGGGTACGACTGCCACGGTGAATAGCCTGTTTCCAGAGAACCCGATTGTGATAGCCACTACCACACACGGCGCATACAAGCCAAGTCGCGAACAAGTGCGACATACTGGCCTCGGACACACACAAATAGGTGGCTTCAATGCCAAAGGTACGCAGTGTGTTTTTCTGCAAGACGTCATGGATCACGCATTGCCAGAAGTCTCTTGGAGTCCCAACATTCATACTGCGTTATGGACAAAACTCGCCATCAATTGTGCTATCAACCCACTTACCGCCATTCATCAGTGTAACAATGGCGCTCTTGCGGCTTCAGCGTTTAAAGTTTCTCTTGAAAATATCACTAAAGAATTGGTTAAGGTGATGAACAAAGAAGGCATTGCCATCGAGTTTTGCTCTCTTTTCGATATGATTATGCAAGTGGTAAAGGCGACGGCCGAGAACTACTCTTCAATGAAACAAGATGTATTTCACCAACGCCGAACGGAAATCGACTTTATTACGGGTTACTTACTCCAAGCTGCAAAAAAACATCACATCGAAGTGCCTGAAAATATGAAACTTTACCAAAAAATCAAACAGATAGAGCAAAGCTGGACACAACAATGAATCAAAAAATCTTAGTACCTATCGCGCCAGGAACCGAAGAAATGGAAGCCGTGACCATTATCGATATGATGGTTCGTGCAGGATACGACGTCACGGTAGCGAGTGCTGCTTTTGATGGTGCATTGACGATGAAAGCCTCTCGCGGCGTAACGTTAACCGCGGATTGTAAGCTGGTAGATATCGCCGATAGTGAGTTCGACGTTATTACTCTGCCAGGCGGCGTAGGCGGAGCAGAGGTTTTTCGCGATAGCACAGTAATGATAGAAATCCTTAAACAACATATTTACGAGGGCAAACTGGTTGCGGCTATCTGTGCCGCCCCTGCATTGGTGTTGCAACATCATGATCTTTTTCCGCAAGCCCTAATGACCTGTCACCCTAGCTTTCAGTCTCATATCCCAGAAGAGAAATGGCGTAGTAAACGCGTGACTTTTGATATCAACCATAACCTGATCACCAGTCAGGGACCTGGAACCGCATTAGAGTTTGCGATGGAAGTGATCATTCAACTTTCAGGTAAACAGCATGCATGGTCGGTGGCTGAGCCTATGATCCCGCTTCCGACTCTGCACTATCACAAGCTTGGTGAAGAATAATGTTTGACGTAAACGCTGTACGCAAGCAGTTTCCCGTTTTTAATCAAGCTATTAATGATTCATCGCTGGTGTATCTTGATAGTGCGGCGACAACGCAAAAGCCGCAATGTGTTATTGATGTCATTAGTCACTATTACAGTGCTCAAAATGCCAATGTTCATCGTGGTAGCCATCGCTTAACGGCCAATGCCACCAGCCAGTTTGAGGCGGCGCGAGAAGTGGTTGCCGATTTTATCGGTGCGGCAAGCAGTAAAGAAGTTATCTGGACGCGAGGGGCGACAGAAGCCCTTAACCTGATCGCTCAAACCTATGCTCGTTGTACGTTAAAATCGGGTGATGAAATCTTGATCAGCGAAATGGAACATCACGCGAATATCGTTCCATGGCAAATTGTGGCAGAGCAAACGGGCGCTAAAATCATTAAGGTGCCTATGACTCCAGACTGTCAGTTTGATATGCAAGCCTTTACTACCCTGCTTTCTGAACGGTGTAAGATCGTCGCTTGCGCGCAAATCACCAACGTGACCGGTTCTCGTCAACCGATAGAGAAAATTACGTCTTTAGCACACGATGTAGGCGCAGTCGTGGTTGTCGACGGCGCGCAAGGTGTTGTTCATGAACCACTGAACCTTGCCGATCTCGACATCGACTTTTACGTGTTCTCTGGTCACAAACTTTATGCTCCGACAGGCATTGGCGTGCTGTATGGCAAGCTTGAATTGCTAGAAGCGATGCCACCTTGGCACGGCGGCGGTAAAATGGTGGAAAAAGTGTCGTTTGAAAAAACAACCTTTTCTGCGCTGCCAGGAAAGTTCGAAGCTGGTACACCAAACGTCGCAGGTGCCATCGCACTAGCAAAAGCCATTGAATGGTATCAAGAGTTTAACCATCAACAAGTGGAAAGCCACCTTCATGCACTTCAAGATAAAACCTACCAAGCGCTAAATCGAATGGAGGATATCCATATTCTAGGGTATCAGCCAAATGCATCAGGACTGACTTTCGTCATGGACGGCGTTCACCATCAAGATATAGCCACACTTCTGGATCAACAAGGCATCGCCGTTCGCGCAGGGCATCATTGTGCTCACCCGCTAATGGACGCACTGAATGTCAAAGGGACGGTCCGTGTTTCATTTGGTATTTACAACACGTTAGAAGATGTTGATAAGCTTATTACTGCCGTCGAGAAAGCCGTCGATATGCTGTAAACTCACTGTCTATCGATGTAAAAAAGGGTTGAAGCCATTTGGTTTCAACCCTTTTATCTCTTCTTGTCTGTATGTTAAGCCGTTATTGGGCTTGCGCTTTGATTTGCTCAACAATCGCTTTTAAACCATTGCCACGAGATGGACTCAAATGAGCAATTAATCCCAGTTGTTCGAAGTAAGCATCAATATCAAAAGCTTGAATTTGCTCAGCACTTTTATCGTCGTAAGCCGCCATCACTAACGCAATCAAGCCACGGACAATACGTGCATCAGAGTCAGCACAGAAAGACCAAACACCATCTTGCTCTTGGCTTACCAACCATACCATGCTTTCGCAACCGGACACCGTCACTTGCTCTGATTTAAGTCCTTCCGGCATTTTGGGCAGTTTTTTACCCCATTGAATGACCTGACGGTAGCGATCTTCCCAACCTTTAAACTGCTGCATAGTGGTGACAATATCATCGCTCGTGATGTCACGGCCAAATGGAGACACTGGAAAATCAGTCATGATGTACTCTTCTCTCTGATACTTTGGGGCTAGTTATATTTTGTACTTTTGAATCAGCTTTTCAACGATGCGCGATACCGCCACAAAACCGAACGTGGCAGTCACGACCGTTGCCGCACCAAAACCACTGGCACAATCCATTCGCTTTGGGCCTTCCGCGGTCGATTTGATCCCACATACCGAGCCATCCGCTTGCGGATACTTCAGTTGCTCCGTTGAGAACACACAATCAATACCGAACTTACGTGCAGGATTTTTAGGGAAATTATGATGGCGTCGCAAGGTATCTTTGATCTTCTTCGCCAGTGGGTCTTGAATCGTCTTCGTCAAATCAGCCACCATAATCTGCGTCGGATCAGTTTGACCACCAGCGCCACCCGTTGTGATCACTTTGATCTTATTGCTACGGCAGTAAGCCAGTAAAGAAGCTTTTGCTTTCACACTGTCGATCGCATCCAACACGTAGTCGAACGCTTTACTTAAGTACTCATGTTGGTTATCTGGCGTGATGAAATCGTCTATCAGATTGACTTTACATTCTGGATTGATCAGCTTCACGCGTTCGGCCATCACTTCAATCTTGCTTTGACCCACGGTGCCAGACATAGCATGAATTTGACGGTTGATATTGGTTACACACACGTCGTCCATGTCGATCAGCGTTAGCTCACCAATACCAGTACGTGCTAGTGCTTCAACTGCCCATGAACCCACGCCACCAATACCAATCACACAAATGTGGGCTGCGCGAAGGATCTCTACTTCACTGTTACCATAAAGACGGCGTGTGCCGCCAAAACGTTGATTGTAGCTGTCAGAGGCCGGAGTATCGAGTTCACGCATATTGAAGTCCAGATGAGCGATAGAAAAACAAAGAGTGCGTTTTATACGCACTCTTTTGAGAAATGTCTAGATGAGCAAGAGGGAGCCCTCTTTACATCAAACGGCTATTATAACTTTTCTGGCGATAAAGCCCAAGGCGCTTGAGTGGGCGTATTTTCTAACCCTAACTTCCACACTCGACCAAAATGCTTGTAGTGCCCCGCTTCTGTTCCTGCTCTCGCACCAATACCATGATAAAGATCCAAATGATTCTGTTTTACCGCACCGCCGGTATCGAGAACGATTAAAATTCGAAGTTGATGCGCGCCGCTCCAAGTTCCATCAGCATTCAATAAGGGCACTTCTGCTAGAATCGGCGTCCCCATAGGAAAGATTGAACGGTCACCCGCCACCGATGCCATCGGCAGCAAGGGAATCCCCGCCGACCCCGTGACTGGCGCTTCTGCTTTCGGCGCAAAGAACACATACGATGGATTTTGCTCTAACAACTCACGGACCGTTGCTTCATCATTTGCCAACACCCACTCTTTGATAGCCTTGAGTGACATTTTTTCACGCGGCACTTCACCACGTTCAATCAAAATTCGGCCAATACTGACGTAAGCTTTATTGTTCTTTCCCGCGTACGCAAAGTATTCCAACGTGTCGTCATCCTCAAAGTGCACGTAGCCACTGCCCTGCACTTCCATCATAAATGGATCGATACGATTCGGCGCATAACCTAATACCAGCCCTTTTCCTTCTAGCTCGCCATTATAGATCTCAGCACGTGTTGGACAATCAGATGTACAATTTGGCTTGCCGTAAACGGGGTATTTAAATACGTCATTGGGTTGATGACGCAATTCCATTACCGGAGAATAGTAACCCGTAAATAAGACATTTCCTTTTTTATCGCCGCCGCCTAACTGCGCCGCTTGAATACCATACGCACTCAAGGCGTTGGTTTCGCCGCTTTGTTGCGCCCATTCACTCAATCGTTGGTATAGCGGTAGATACATCAGCGCCATCGACGGTGAGTTAATCACCACCTGCTCGGCTTGCTTATTAAATTCAGTAAAATCGCGTGGTTTGTTGGACTCAACGACCTCCACTTTGTTCAAGACCTGAGAGAACTCATCATCAAGGTATTGCTGAGCGCGATCATTTTGCTGAGCACAACCAAAAAGTAGGCTCAAAGTAACGATTGGAAGGAGTTTTTTTAACACGTGACTTTTCCGTAATAGAAGGTAGCAAAAGGATGACAAACAAAAGCCAATGACGCAATTGAAAAGCGACGACAAAATGTTTCAACACTAAGCCTCTCCATTTACCTGTTGTCACTTCATCCATTTAGAGATGCGCACATGATATCAGTAGAGGAATGACAGAATTGTCCAGACAATGTCTGAAAATGATGTTGCTACTTTCAAAAGGAGAGTCTTTACACCTTCACGTGAAAACCGCTAGCGCACCACCAAATCAGCGTGTTCTTCTAAGCGAAATACCGGAAGATAATGCGCATTGGCATCCAACTTCATTTCGGCTGGTTGTTTACTGACAAAATCAAAGTGGCGCTCGTTCGAGCCAACTTTATATGAAAAAGTATCACCATCAAAATCAAAGCTGGTGGCAAGCGTTGAACCATTGACAGTAACACCACGCTCACTCAGCACAAACTCTTCACGCGCATAGGGGGCCACATCTTGTTCGACCCAACGACCGTAAATCGTCGATTTTTGAATCGGGGGGTTAATATATCGCGTGATTAAATCACCATATAGCATACACACAATAACGGTTCCAACGACGGCTAAAAGGATCAGAGAACCTTCTAGGCATTGACGAAACATTGATTTCTTCGGTGGTTTTGACAGATTTGAAGCAGTGATCGCAGCATTCTTATTGACAGCTGAAGGCATGAAGTTCACGAGTTTAGAAAAGACTCCGGCATTGTAACTTTCCGCTATAACAGGACCAAGAACCCTACTCCATATGTTTGTGCTTTGTTCCAAAATTTCACCTTGCCACAAACTGAATAAAAAGGCATTATTTTAACATAACTAAACAAGGGAATGGCAGTAGTGAAAATTCGTAGTACCGCTCTCGTAAAAGGATTCCGTCAATCAACACCCTATGTTAATGCACACCGTGGCAAAATCATGGTGATCATGCTCGGGGGAGAAGCGGTTGCACACAAAAACTTTGGCAACATCATTAATGATATCGCTCTAATGCACAGCCTTGGCATTAAAGTCGTTGTGGTATATGGCGCGCGCCCTCAAATTAATCAATTACTAGAACAACAAGATTTGACGACGCCATACCACAAAAACATTCGTATCACCGATGAGTCCGCTTTATCCGTTGTTATGCAGGCCGCTGGACAACTACAACTGACGATCACAGCTCGCCTTTCTATGAGTCTCAACAATACTCCAATGGCGGGGACCCAACTAAACGTCGTCAGCGGAAACTATATTATTGCTCAACCACTAGGGATTGATGAGGGGATCGATTATTGCCACAGCGGACGCATTCGCCGAATTGATACCGACGCTATAAACCGAACACTGGATCAAGGCTCTATTACTCTTTTAGGTCCAATCGCAAGCTCGGTCACTGGTGAATGCTTTAATCTCTTGTCGGAAGAGGTTGCGACACAACTTGCGATAAAACTCGGTGCAGATAAGTTGATTGGTTTCTGCTCTGAACAAGGTGTGATCGATAACAATGGCAATGCGGTCGCAGAATTACTTCCGACGGAAGCTGAACATGTCATCAAAACCCTCTCAGAAAACACCTCGCCTAACTCAGATTACAATACCAGTACTTTGCGCTTTCTTAAGGGATCCATCGCGGCTTGTCGTGCAGGCGTCCCTCGCGGCCATTTGATCAGCTATAAAGTCGATGGTGCATTAATTCAGGAGCTGTTCTCTTTCGATGGAATTGGCACCCAAGTGGTGATGGCCAGTGCGGAGCAAGTTCGCCAAGCGAATATCGACGATATCGGTGGTATCTTAGATCTTATTCGTCCGCTCGAAGAGCAAGGCGTACTCGTCAGACGCTCCAGAGAACAATTGGAGCAAGAGATTGGAAAGTTCACCATCATCGAGAAAGACGGTTTGATTATCGGGTGCGCAGCGCTATACCCATACCTCGAAGAACGTAAGGCAGAAATGGCGTGCGTGGCTATCCACCCTGACTACCGAGACGGTAACCGCGGCTTGCTATTGCTGAACTACATGAAGCACCGCTCTAAATCCGAAGGGATTGACCACGTTTTTGTCCTCACGACTCACAGCTTACATTGGTTTCGAGAACAAGGTTTTTACGAAGTCAGTGTGGATTATTTGCCCGGCGCTAAACAGGGCTTATACAATTTCCAACGCAAATCGAAAATCTTAGCACTCGATTTATAGAACGCGATTAGACATGCTTGCGCGCTCTGACAAGCTGTATTGTGCGGTTATAATATAATCCACTGTAATTGTTCACCTAAAATACAGTCACATAAAATATGCAAAGCATTACATTAAATTTGGTTTAAAACTAGGCTTTTCAATACTCACATGGTTGGCTATACTCCGCGCGCTAGTGATTGGTTTTCAACCAATCCAAATGGATCTAGGTGATGGTATATACCCCCTTCACCCTAAAATGCCGGACAATTAAAAAACTAGTTAGCCCGGTATTGCACACCAAGGACAGTTGTTAATCTGACTTTTAATAAGCCGAGACCAGCACTGTTATGAAAACCGTCATTTGTAATTCGCTTCAAAGCTTCTGGGATATGGCTGACAATCAGTTTTTAGAAGGGCTAGACGTTCACTGCGTATTTCCGGTGAATGATGCAATTCGTGACTTTATCCTCGCTTACCAACAGCAGTATAAAATTCGCAGCGTGTCGTTTACCAACGCGTTTTCCAAGCACGAAAATACCAGCCGTAGTCACCAACAGGTCGTTCTAGCGGGTTAAAATACTCGATAACGGTGTTACAATTTTTGATTTTAGAATAACCACTTATCGAAAAAAACGCCTAGTTATTCCGTACTTTCCCTCCGTTTATCCTGATCATTGACTTGTGACTATCATTGGCACAAAAAAAGACCGAGCCTATCGCTCGGTCTTTTCGTTTTTAGTTCGCGAGTCGCTGCACCAGACCACTAGCACGCGTTGTTTGGACCTTAATCCCTCGCTTCAACACATTCAATTCAGCGTAGAGGGCTAAGCGTTTCTTCGCTCGGGTGATCCCCGTGTATATTAGTTCACGAGTTAATATCGGGCTAAAGTCTGGTGGCAGAATCATCAAAGTGTAGTCAAACTCACTGCCTTGTGATTTATGAATCGTCATCGTATAAGCCGTTTCATGCTCTGGCACTCGGCTTGGCAATATCGATTTCACACTACCGTCTGGTAACTCGAAAAAGACTTTTAAGCGTGGCTCTTCTTCACTGTCGTCACGCATGCAAATACCAATATCACCGTTATACAACCCCAAACCATGATCATTGCGCATCACCATGACGGGCCTGCCGTGATACCAAAGCTCATCTTGCACCTGAATCAACTTGCGCGCTGAGAGTGCTTTCTCAATACGCTGGTTTAACCCCGCCACACCAAAATCGCCTTCACGGATCGCACACAGCAATCGGCATTGGTTAAATGTGTCTAACACCGCTTTCGCTTTTCGGCTTAAAGACTCGGGCTCTCCTGTGTTTGGGTCAAGTTCGTGCAGCCCAAGGCGCTTGAGATAGCGACCGTACTCCTGTACTAACGTCTGAATCATTTGGTTATAGTGTTGGCTACTCAGGACAAAGTGCTCAATATCTGAAAAATCACGCGCCCAGACACTATCAAGATGAGCAGCGGATCCAGAGTTAACGGCTTTTGCCAGCTGGCCAACCCCCGAGCGAGCATCGAATCGGTAGCTCTTTTGCAGCATACACAAGCTATCTGCGATGCTGGAAGTACTGTTCGTACTGTGCGCTAAGGTGTCAAAACCGGTCAGCCTCGCCACAGCCGAAGCTTGCTCTTTGCCGTAACCCAAAGCATAAAAAGAACAGATATCCCCTAAAACGGCTCCGGCTTCAACCGAGGCAAGCTGATCTTTATCGCCAAGGAGGATCAGACGTGCATGTTTAGGCAAGGCATCCACCACTTTGTATATCATGGGCAAGTCGACCATTGAAGCTTCATCAATCACTAAGATATCCAAATGCAGTGGGTTGTGTTTGTTATGACGAAACTCAGCACTATTCGGTATCGCGCCCAATAAGCGATGTAATGTGCTCGATTCGGTCGGAATGTTTGCTTTTAAATCCGGCGAAACCGGTAGCTCTTGCACCGCTTTGCCTATCGACTCGGTTAATCGCGCCGCCGCTTTCCCCGTCGGGGCCACCAATTTGATGGTGAGATTTTTCTCTTGCGTCGCCTGTTCAATCAAAGCGGCAAGCAATTTGGTTACCGTGGTCGTTTTTCCCGTTCCCGGTCCACCAGAAATCACAGCAAACCGACGGGTTAGCGCGACCGCCGCCGCGACTTTTTGCCAGTTTACACAAGCAGAAAGTGGCACAAGTTTATCCAGTGATTGTAGTTCCTGAACCTTGTTAGCCTGACGTAAAACAGTGTCAATCGCTGACCAGTCCAACGCATCGCTTGCGACCACATCAAGATGGTCACACACCAGTTGCTGACGCAAGACTTGGTTGCTGTTCCCGACTTCATTCGCTTTGGCGATTGCGTTAAAAAGAAAATGATATTGACGCGCAAACAAATGGTTAAGCAATTCAGACAAACGCGCAAACTCTTGCGGCTGCAAATTCACCGCCGCGCCCAATTGATTGAGCTTCTCCGCTAATGTCACTTCATAGTGCCAATAGCGATGCAAGTATAAACGTTGACCATCAAACATTAATGGTAAGGCCTCACCTTGCGCGCCGACCAAGGTGGCGTTTTGTAAGAGTTGAATCCAGTCAACACTTTGCAGCTGAGTGTTGAGCGCTAATGCGGATTCACCGAACAACCCCAACTTACTGGCAACGTCGGTAGGCTGACCTTGCGCATCAAACAGAGCCAAACAGATATGACCTTTGCCAAGCTCGCTACTGACAACACCCGCGATAAATGCCAGTGCCTGACCCTCAGCTTGCTGCTTGCACTGAGCATAAATAAAACGTGCGAATTGATAATCGAGCTGACGAATCGCTCCTTTGTGTGCTAAACGCTCTAATATCGTCATCAGACTGTCTTGGTCAGATTGAAGATTATGATTTGTCATTACTACAGTAGCTCCATCTGCCCAGCTTGCGTCGAGCGCGTTTCTAGCGTTTGACCATCAATCAAACGGTCCATTTCTTGTAAAAACGCGAGGGTTGGTTTAGCGGCAAAAATACCGTGATCGCTTTGCCCATCCATACCGCGTAAGAACAAGTAATACACGCCACCAAAGTGTTGCTCATATTGATAATTGGCCAGTCGGCTACGTAAGAAGCGGTGCAGTGCTAAGGCGTAGATCTGGTATTGTAAATCGTAGCGGTGATCCGCCATCGCCGATTTAAGCGCCTCACCGTGGTAATGCGCCACCTCATCGCCAAGATGATTCGACTTCCAATCCAGAACATAGTACTTACCTTGATGTTCAAATACCAAGTCAATAAAACCTTTCAGCATCCCTTGCACCGTTTGAAAGCCTAAATCCCCAGCTTTAGCAGACAACGGATCATGCCGTTGAATAACGCGGTTTAGCGCGGGGGCAGACAACACTTCGATTGGGAGCAAAAACTCCATTTCCACCAGTCGTTGTGATGGTATCTTTTGATTGAGTAGCAAAGACTTACCATCCAACGGCGTGGCAAGTACGCTATCAATCAACTGCTGTAAAATTGGTAACCACTCTTCATCCAGCTGCTCACTTTCCATCAATCTGAGGATAATCTGGGTATTCTCTTCGGTCGTCGCAAGTTGGGTAAACTCAACCTCTTCAAACAAACTATGCAGAAACGTCCCCGGACGAGCACCACGCGGGAAATTAAAAATAGAACGCTCTGGTTCCATCAAATCCGCTTCGTCCTGCTCTTCAGAAGAATCAATATCGAAACCAGTGATTTCAATGGTCGCGTCGTGCTCAACATGATGAGAGCCCTGCTTCACCAACCCAGAATAACTGGTGATACGCCAGTTTCTATCGATAGGATTTTGCAGCTCTTTCGCGCTAAGATCGTGTATTTCTTCTTGTGGCGCTACGTACTTCTCTTCGAGTTGCTGCGGCGGTTCTGTCACAACGACACAATCAAGCTCGTCTTGTTGCTTTGCTAAACCTTGGTGCAAATCGTTGATACCACCTTCTTGGCCGTTTTGTACCAAATACCCAATCGCGCTGTGGTGTACTCCGGTCGGCTCTTTGGTTGATCGGCCATTCCGCAAAGGTGAGGCACCGATAAAGCAGGCATACACGGCCCGTGTTAGTGCCACGTAAATCAGACGCAAATCCTCTGCGAGACGCTCTTTGTCGGCTTGCTTCATTGATGCATCATTGCCCGTGATATCCAGTACCGTACGGTCATTAACAGCATCGTAATATTTCGCTTCGCTGGCTTGTCGATAACTAAAAGCAAACGGTAAGAAGACTAAGTCATATTCCAAACCTTTTGATTTGTGAATCGTTACGATCTGCACCAAATTACGTTCGGACTCCAAGCGTTGAATTTGGTCATCACTGCCACCTAAGCCACTTTCTGCATCACTAATAGATTGAGCTAACCAGCGCAGCAGGCCATGATCGCTGTCCAGTTCATTACTGGCTTGCTGCAGCAGCTCCCCCATGTGCATTAAATCAGTCAGTACTCGCTCACCATTTTCACCCTGTGAGCTCGCACCTTCTTCTAACAGTCGTTCAGCAATATGGCGCTTGCTGATCACCGCTCTTAGCATCGGCAGCACACCACGCTGCACCCAAAGTTTGCGATACTCTTTAAACTCATTGACCGCGTTTTCCCAAACGGTTTCATCGTTATTCAGCGCATCCAAACTGGCTGCATCCAGGGCAAATAGCTCAGAGGCTAAGCTTGCACGCAGCGCACGGTCATTTTCTGGAGTCAGCACCGCTTGCAGCAGGCGCTGTAAATCTTGAGCCACCGAGCTAGTAAACACGCTGTCTCGGTTGGACAGGTACACGCTGGCAATGGCTTGATCCGCCAGCGCTTGTTTGATCATTCGTCCTTCACTCCCCGTTCGAACCAGTACCGCAATATCGCCAGCTTGGACGCTTTTTTGCTTTTCGCCGTTCACCAGACACGCTTGCCCTTCTTTTGCATAAGTCAAAATAGTCTGGATCTGGCTTGCGGTTGCCTCAGCCATTCGAGTCAAATACTCGCCTTTAGGGAGTGGTTTGTCGTCCGCCTCTTGCAACCAGTAAGTCAATGCCGGTTGCTTTTGACCACCCATGACCCAAATGCGTTTTTCGGCATTAGGACTGTAATTAACGGGTAAGAACGGAATGTCCGAATCATAGATAAACGGACTATCTGGCAAGGCGAATACTTGGTTCACCGCCTGTACCATATCCGCACTTGAACGCCAGTTAGTACCTAGTGTGTAGTGGGCACTGACTTGGTTACGCGCTTTGATATAAGTGAAAATATCGGCACCACGGAAGCCATAAATCGCCTGCTTTGGGTCACCGATCATAAATAAGCCACATTCTGGATTGTTCAGATAAATACGGCTGAAAATACTGTATTGCAGCGGATCAGTATCTTGGAATTCATCAATCATTGCGACGGGATACAACGTACGAATTCGCTCGGCCAGTAACTCACTTTCGTCGCTATCGATAGAGGCTGAAAGCTGGGTCAACAAATCATCAAATGAGAGCCATTGTTTCTGGTTTTTCGCGCTTGCCAACATCACCCGACACTGTTCAATCGCATGAGCAAGTAATGGGGCTTTTAAGCTAGTTGGGTTAGCAAGAAATGTTTCAATGGCTTCAAATACCGCGTGCTGCGGCGCACTGCCTTTCGGTGTTTTTTCCAACAAGACGTTTTGCGCGAATTTCTCCAGCTTGTCTGGATAATCGTAACCAGTAGTTTCCGTTGCCGCCCACGCATTCACCGCCTCTAACCAAGTCGGCAGAGACTTTTTAGTGTAGCTGCGTTTGTTGATATCAGAGCCCGATATAAGCGCTAAAAAATCATCTTGGCTTTCTCGCCACTGCATTTTTAATTCATCAATTTTTTTCAGGTTTTCGGTATGCAGCTCGGCCAAACTACCCTGCATCGCCGGCACTGACAAACTTAGAGGCGCTCCCGTTAAATAATTGCTGATGTCAGATAACAACGCTGCGGGTGAGCCCCATAACTGACGGATCTCGCCAGCTAAAGTGAACGGTAATGGATAGAAATTCCTGCGCCAATAGTCAGCCACCACCTGAGCTTTAAGGTGACTTTCATCTGTGACAAATTCGTTATTAAATCGGCTGCCAGATTCAAAAGCATTTTGGGTTAGCATCCGTTGGCAGAAGCCATGAATGGTGTAAACCGCCGCCTCGTCCATTTGACGCTCGGCTTGCAACAAAATTTCAGCGGCTTGTTTGTGGTCTTCCACTTCTTCAAGCAAAGGAAGGATAATGGGATCCGAGCTTTGCCCACGCGCAAACGCAATTCGCGCATTATGGATTCTTGCCCTAATGCGGTCGCGCAGCTCCGCGGTGGCGGCTTCGGTAAAGGTTACGACCAGAATTTGGTCGACCGTTAGCGGGACGCGATGCTTGGTTTCAATACGGCCGTGCCCAAGCAGAAGGCGCAGATATAGCCCCCCAATGGTGAACGTTTTGCCTGTGCCTGCCGATGCTTCTATGAGTCTCGCCCCATGCAAAGGGAACCTCATTGGTTCTAGTGGCGTTGATTGCGGTGGCCTAGTATTCATTAACTCTGCACCTGACATTTGATCCATAATGCTGAATCTCTCCGGATTATCGACTGGGGCGTTTCGCCTAATAACTGTGATCTATCGTTAAACTTCTATTAATATGCTTAACAAGTTGGAAAATTTAGAGTTTTGTGGGATCTTTCTCACGGTTATCCATCATTTGTACCGTTAGTATGCGCCACACGAGACAAGCCTTTCAGGCGGCAACACTCAAAAGTATCATGGTCCCTCTGACCTTGTGGCCGTACAGCGAACGCCCTACAAAAAGAATGATTTTCTGGCGGCCACCCTACACTCTCTTGTTGTTAACCAATGACCCCACACTACGCTTTGCCCTCTTCTGCGTCTTGCGCAGCCAAGCGAGCACCTTGCAACACTAAAGCTGTTAATAAGCGCACTTCCGCCGCTAACTCTTCATTCCAAACGGGCCAAATTCGAGAAATATACGCGTTGTTGCCTTCGCCTTTACTCATGAAACCATCATTGAATGCATCAGTCATTTTCTTCACAGACTTCGCTTCGTCATCAACCCACTGTCCACGGCTAAACCCTGCTTCCACGCACGCTAACGCGGTTCTTGGGAAGTAAGGCAGTGGCTTGGTCATGCCTTCAAAAAATAAACGCACCAACTCAGTGAGCAATTGTTTCGCATGCTGCGTATCGGCAATTTCTGTGTAAACTAAATGCATCGCGCCTTCTTTACGATCGTAACCAATGATGTGGGTTTTCTTCGCATAACCCGATGCCGACATGGCGAGATGATCTATCCATGCCGCAAGGTAATCTTGCGCTCGGATTTTACCGCTTCGGTAACGAATTAAACCGGATTGATAACACTGAGTCAGCCAGCCAGTCAGGCGCACTTTTTTCTCTTCGCCTTCATTGCTCTCAAATAAAGAATCAAACGTCAGATCGATTTCTAAATCGTCTTGAGGGGCACCCGATAGAAACGCCAGTTTGTCTACCAACTCCTCAGCTTGCACTCGGTTAGTTTCAAACTCGAGATCACCAAACGCCCCGACAGGCAACTTACCTTGTGCGCGCTGTTGACTCATAAAGTACTTCAGCACCTCCGCTTTTCTCTCTGGCTGCGTTAGTGTCGTTTCGAGCAAAGCTTCTAATAGTGCATCACGCATCTGATAGCTTTCAAGGCCACCTAAAACAAATGGCTCATCATCTTCCATGACTGGCAGTGGTGGCTCAAAGGTCACTTTCAGACGGCGATTGAAAAAGTACTGTACCGGTAAACGCCAAAAACGTTGTAGCTCCACTAAATCGAGTTCAAACGGAAATGTAGCGCCCAGCAAGTAATCATCCAATTCACGATTAAAATCACGACGAACCTGACCTTGAGATAGACGGTTCTGGGTCAATGCCGCCGGGATCCACTCTTTGGCATAGCTGGTGTCCGCCCCTTGGAAAGCTTGAGGACTAAATGGCACCATGGCGTGGGTATTCACTAACGCGTTTAATAAATTGTCGCCAGACTCATCCACGGGCAAACCTGCATCACCGCTTAAACAGTAGTTTTGATGGCAATATTCCATCAGCTCTGATACCAACACCGAAGGGACCCGTTCGGTGTTGTCTTGAATCGAACGGCCAACGTAACTGATATACAGCGCTTGCTGAGCGGATAGCATTGCTTCGAGGAATAGGTAACGGTCATCGTCTCGGCGCGAACGGTCGCCCGGTTTGGTTCTTCCCGTCATCAAGTCAAAGCCTTCCGGCGGCATGGAACGCGGGTACACGCCGTCATTCATTCCAAGCAAACAAACCGTTCTAAATGGGATCGAGCGCATTGGCATCAAGGTACAAAAGTTCACTTGCCCAGCCAGAAAGCGCTGGCTAACGCGTGTTCCAGACAGTTTATTTTGTAGATATTGGCTGATGATCGCTGGGGAAAGCGGTTCATCAAAGGCCGCCTCGACCAACTGTTCTTTGAGTTGACTGAGCGTGTCCCGAATGGATTTCAGCGCCATTTCGCCTTCTAATTCAACCGAGAAAAAGTCATCCAGCAGAGAAATCAATGTCTCACGCCAGCCATCAATGGTTTGAATCTGAGAAAGCTTGCTTCGGTATGTACTGATTTGTTGAATAAAGTGGGCCAATTTGCCAGCCAGTTCTGCGCCCATACCTTGCACTTCATTATAGGGAGACAAACTGCCTTGCTCGGTTTCAAATAAGCCCACCGAATCTGGCATCGCATAACCGAGCAACATCCGCTGAATACCAAACTGCCACGTATTTTGGCGAGTTTCCGGCAGTTCAAATTCACGTCCGGTATTGGCATCCAATCCCCAACGAATACCCGACTCTTCCACCCACTGTTTGGCTTGCAAAAAATCGTCTTCACTGAGCTCAAAACGCTTTAAAATCGCTGGCGTCTCTAGCAGCTCAAGTAATTCAGAAGCCAGACAGCGTGTATTGGGTATGTTCACCAACTTCATGAATGCCGCAAGAATTGGACTTTCTTGATCCGCGGCTCGGTCTGAAATCGAATACGGAATAAAACGCTCACCCGGTGCGTTACCAAAGACCGCCTGAATTGCAGGACTGTAGGCGTTGATATCCGCAACCATAACAATGATATCGCGCGGCTTTAAGGTTGGGTCTGCATCAAACATCGCAAGCAATTGATCATGCAGCACCTCCACTTCACGCATTGGGCTATGGCATGCGTGCAGACTCAGCGACCGATCGCCCAAGCTAACTATCTGTTTATGTTGACTATTTTCGATCTTCTGGTCGTCTTGGTGCTCTTCCAAGTTTAGAATATCGGCTTGCAATTGATGGAGCAAACTGCCGCGCTCCACATCTACAAACGCCTCAATCTCATGGGATTCCAGCTGAGATAACAGATACATGTTATCTCGTCCGAGTTTCCCCATCGAAGCCAGAAGACTGTTGCCGACTACATCGGTGTGCAGTTCATCAATCACATTCTCTTCCAATGACCCTTTTAACTGCTCAGTTTCACCTTGTACTTCGGAATGATCCTCTTGCCACACAACATGTTGACGATGTTTGGCAGCCAAACGAGCCAGATATTTGCGATCACGAACTTCCCCCCAGTAATAACGACAAGGGTTGGTGAACATTAAATGTACGTCGATATGCTCACCAATCGCTTTAAGCGCATCCATATAGCGTGGCGGCAAAGAGGAGATACCAAACACAAACAATCGCTTTGGCAGATGGTCGAAATGGCCGTTAAAGTTTTCTAACGTGTCAATAAAGTGTTCATAAAGATTGGCACGATGATAAGGAGACTGACCTAGTGATTCCGTGTGTTCATACAACGCTTGCCATAAAATAGGCTGCCATGGATGGTCTTCTTCCAGTTCAGCAACCGTTTGCCCAGCTTCCCAACTGGCAATCCACTCAGGACGGTACACTAAGTAACCATCAAAAATATCAGCGATTTTTTCTGCCAACTGGTACAACTTGGAGTGGTCACTGTCGTCTTTGAGGTATTGCGCTAACGGCGCGAATGCTTCTTGATTTAAAAGCCCCGGCAGCAGATGCATCAGCTTCCATGTCATTGACTCTTTATTGAAAGCACTGCGTGTTGGTACATCAGGCAACACTTGCGTGAACATTTCCCAAATAAAGGTGGCTGGTAATGGGAAGTTGAGGTTTGCTGCCACACCAAACTCTTTCGCTAACTCCATTTTTAACCATTGGGACATGCCTGGGCTTTGCACCAATATTTGTTCTTTTTCGAACGGATTTTCCAATGGACGCAGTCGAATCAGTTCAACAAGAAGTGATTTAAGAACGTCAACTTGGTTGGAGTGGTAAATAGTAAACAAAATGGAAACACCGCGTGCCGATTGAAACTGTTCGCTAGCTTAGCATAGCCCTATTTATTCCCGCAGTGATCTCGTGTTCGTAAACAGCAAAAGGTTACATATCCCCCACATCGTGATACCTCATTATGCAGACGCTAATGTACGGAAGACAGAACGAGCAATCATTCTGGACGAACAGAGCAATTCCCACAAAGAGATATTCGGGTGACTTCTATTAAAGACAGCGACGAACTTCAGGATAAACGTTAAATGCAGCATAGTCCTCATCCACCCCATAGAAAAAGCCTCTTAAGTTAACTCAAGAGGCTTCTTTTCTAAGTTTGGTTTAACGCTTGTCTAGGTCAGTTTTATCGACTTCAAATTCGGTTTAATCAACAAGTTTTTGATGTATTGTAATGCCACATAAGAGACCACAATTGTTGCAATAATGAGCTCAATACCGGCTAAATCACGCACTTGTTGTACATACTCCGAGGCTAACCCTTGCAATTCCATCCAATTTGCCATTTTAAACAATGCTGTAGCCCCAATCACCATTGGGAAAGTGAACGCGGCATAGCCTGGACTGAATGGCAGTCTGAGTAGTTTAAAAAACGCTAAGTAGATAATAGCCGTCATTAACACCGCAATACCGAATAACATGGCAATAATCACTGGTGATGGGGTTGCTGTCACAGTCAAGTATCCGGCTAAGGATAGACTCGCCGGTGCCGCCATAATCGCCATGGTTGGTTTTGCCACATCCGGAACTTCGTGAGTAAACATAAAACGGTAAATCATCACCGGTAACATAACCGCGTACGCCACCATACCAAACATCAAGGCACCTTGCGCCACTGGCACTAAAACCGGATTGCCAGAGAAAGACACATCCGCCACGATAATACCGACGGGAGGCACAAACCAGCTCGGAACCATGTGGTGTAATTCAAAGTCTTTGGCGCGATGGTAAACAAAACTCACCAAAAAGACGACGTGCAGAACCACTGCAATCAGCCAAAGCACATCACCAGCCATTGGGTAAAAATGGCCAAGAGAGTTCGATACCACCATCGTCCCCATCGCAAATGTCGGCACCACGCTACCCACAACCGGATGAGCAAGATCTTCTCTTAATAGGTGGCGATGGAGCAAAAACTTGATTGCCAGTACCACCAACAACATGCTTGCAATACTCGCGCTAATCCACTGTCCGTAACCATGCAATTCGGCGAAGTTTTCCCAACTCCAGCCTAAGCTTGCAATACCAAGAGCCAACCCAGCCATCGGAGTTGGCGCTCCCATTACTTTTGCTTTTGTTTTCTGAATCATGATCACCTCAACCAGACTCACTTTCGATAACACATATAATACGCTTGCACTTCGTTCCGATATATCTAATTATTTAAAACAAACGTTCAAAATTACTAAACGGTGAACCATGGCAAGTCACATTTCGCTTAAACAACTCAAAGTGTTCACGACGATCACCCAACATAAGACCCTGACTGCGGCATCAGAGAGCCTATTTCTCTCTAAAGCAGCGGTGAGCATGGCGCTGTCAGAGTTAGAAAAACAAATTGGTCATCACCTCTTTGATCGCGTGAATAACCGTTTAATCCTCAACCAAGAAGGACAAAAACTGCTGCCTTTAGCAGATGAACTGCTCAATCGTGCTAAGGACATAGAAGGCATTTTTAATGGCGATCAAGCGCTTTCTGGTCAACTTCGCATTGGCGCGAGTGACACCATCGGCAATCAAGTCGCACCCTACTTGCTCAGCGAATTTCGCCAACAAACGAATCACCGCTCGCAAAGCCTGTTCATTTCCAACTCAACACAAATTTGCGACATGCTGACCGACTACGAGCTGGATATCGCACTTATTGAAGGAAAAACGCTCCACCCAGAGTTGCAATCGACACAGTTTAGCGACGATGAAATGTGTGTCATCTGCACACCAAATTACCCAGTCGCGTGCGAAGGCGTGGTGAACTTAGCGGAACTTGAAAACAGCGAGTGGATATTGCGAGAGGCAGGTTCAGGATCGCGTGAGTTTTTCATGCGAGTCGTCGCGCCGCGCTTGGAGCATTGGCAAGAAGCATTTCAACTCAACACAACAGAAGCGCTGATTAATTCCGTCTCTGCTGGATTGGGATTAGGCTGTTTATCACGCCTGTCGGCAGAGCCCGCTATTCGTGACGGGCGTGTAAGGGTTCTCGATATGCCTTTAGACATGAAACGCCGATTTTGGTTACTCGTGCACAAAGAGAAATACCAAAACCCGCTCCTCAAAACTTTTATCGAATTTTGCCAAGATTGGCAGTAACCAAAAATTGTCTTGCAAACATCAATAACCAAAGTGAAAGTAAAATAGTTTAAATGCTGGCCAGTTAGTTGTACCTGCCTCTCATTCTTAGGCTTGTCGCTAGACTTAATTGGTCAAAAACTGTATAAAAAGCCAGTATCAATACACCAAGTTAGGGGACCAACCATGGCTGTAATCGTCAAGTACGTGGTAGAACGCAATGGAGAAGAGAAAATGACTTTTACCTCTAAAGCGGAAGCTGACGCATATGACAAAATGCTAGATATGGCAGACGAGCTATTCACTCTGCTAAACAAAAGTGAACTTCTAGAAGACGAAGGCAAGCAAGAGGATCTTGCTATGTACCTTGCGCAAAACAAAGAAGAAGTACTTTACGCATTAGGTGCAAAACGTAAACCTGCACCAAAGAAAGCAAAAAAGCTTGAATCTGTAGAAGAAGGCAAGCAAGAAGACGCAGCATAAGTCTCCCATGAGTTTGGAAACGCTGCCTTATATTCATATATAAGTATTGAACAGCACGAATTCACAACTGCTCTACGCTTTCTATAAGGCCTAATCACATCGCGATTAGGCCTTTTTCATTCATACCGATAAGTTATGATTTGTCTCGTTCATGGTTTTAATGACTGACGAGTAAAGCCTTTATGACCGCATTTGATGCACGGGATAATGATAGTCGGATGATTGTAAGTGGTCTTACTGCCGCACTCATCACAAACCAAGGTACCTAAGCCTATCACCTCTCCTGCTTCATAGAGTCCTTGATGCTCCAAATCATCAAACAACTCAACCCATTCAACTTTGGTGCGATCCGTGATTTCTAGTAATCCTTGCCATATTGAGTCGGCAACCGTTAAGTAAAACGGCCCACTTTTGCTCTCCTCATAACTCTCAGAAAACTCTTTTAAGTCTGCTTTGAGATACGCTTTAATTAACGCCAATTCATCTTTGGTCAAGTCATTCGCGGCATCCATTACTTTGCCCGACGTCTCAATCGCTTTGTTAACTTCTTCCGGACTTTGCTTCAAGGTTTCAATCACATCCTCGAGCATTTCCTCATAACCTGTTTTACGTTTAGGCATAACTGACCTCCGTCTTTCTCCTACCTGCGTCACTTAAGGGCGCATGGGTACAGATTGGCTATTGTTGTGATCCCTAGCTTTAGGTATTCTATGATGATCTATTTAAGTCTGTTCTAACCGAACTCACAAATTCCAAGATAACCGGATATCATCGATGCAAGAACAATACAATCCACAAGACATTGAACAAAAAGTTCAAAAGCACTGGGATGACAACAAAACCTTTGTTGTAAGTGAAGACCCAAATAAAGAAAAATTCTACTGTCTCTCTATGTTCCCGTACCCAAGCGGTCGACTGCACATGGGTCACGTGCGTAACTACACCATCGGTGACGTAGTATCTCGTTTTCAACGCCTACAAGGCAAAAACGTGATGCAACCAATTGGTTGGGATGCGTTCGGTCTCCCTGCAGAAAACGCAGCGGTCAAAAACAAAACAGCACCTGCGCCATGGACTTATGAAAACATTGAGTACATGAAGAATCAACTTAAGCTGCTAGGTTTTGGCTACGACTGGAGCCGTGAGTTCGCAACCTGTACGCCAGAATATTACCGCTGGGAACAAGCATTTTTCACCAAACTGTATGAGAAAGGTCTCGTTTACAAAAAGACATCGTCTGTGAACTGGTGTCCAAACGATCAAACCGTTCTTGCCAACGAGCAGGTTGAAGACGGCTGCTGTTGGCGTTGTGACACGCCTGTAGAGCAGAAAGAAATTCCACAGTGGTTCATCAAGATCACTGAATACGCGCAAGAGCTACTAGACGATCTAGACAAGCTAGAAGATTGGCCTGAAATGGTTAAAACCATGCAACGCAACTGGATTGGTCGTTCTGAAGGGGTTGAACTTAAGTTTGAGGTGAAAAACCAACAAGATCTAGAAGTTTACACCACGCGTCCAGATACGCTTATGGGTGTCACTTATGTCGGTATCGCAGCAGGTCACCCTCTTGCCGCACAGGCAGCAGAGAACAATCCTGATCTTGCAGCGTTTATCGACGAATGTAAGAACAACAAAGTTGCAGAAGCTGAGCTAGCGACAATGGAGAAGAAAGGCATGGCTACTGGCCTGACTGCTATTCATCCATTGAACGGCCGCGAAGTACCAATATACGTAGCAAACTTCGTTCTGATGGACTACGGCACAGGCGCGGTAATGGCAGTACCGGCACATGACCAACGTGACTACGAGTTCGCGACGAAGTACGGTCTAGACATCGTGCCAGTTATCAAACCGGCTGACGGTAGCGAGCTAGACATCTCTGAAGCGGCATACACCGAAAAAGGGGTTCTGTTTGATTCAGGTGAGTTCGACGGTCTAGAATTCCAAGCGGCATTCGATGCCATCGCAGCCAAGCTAGAAGCAGAAGGTAAAGGTAAGAAGACCGTTAACTTCCGTCTACGTGACTGGGGCGTTTCTCGTCAGCGTTACTGGGGCGCGCCAATCCCAATGGTAACCACTGAAGACGGTGAAGTTCATCCTGTGCCCGCTGACCAACTGCCCGTCATTCTTCCAGAAGACGTGGTCATGGACGGCGTCACCAGCCCAATAAAAGCAGACAAAGAGTGGGCGAAGACAACCTTCAACGGCGAACCTGCTCTACGTGAGACAGACACGTTCGATACGTTCATGGAGTCTTCTTGGTACTACGCACGTTACTGCTCACCACAAGCGGATGACATTCTCGACCCTGAAAAAGCCAACTATTGGCTGCCAGTAGACCAGTACATCGGTGGTATCGAGCACGCTTGTATGCACCTGTTGTACTCTCGCTTCTTCCACAAATTGCTACGTGATGCTGGCTACGTTACATCTGACGAACCGTTCAAGCAGCTACTGTGTCAAGGCATGGTACTGGCCGATGCGTTCTACCACACAAATGAAAAAGGCACCAAAGAGTGGGTTGCGCCTACTGATGTAACCATCGAACGCGATGGTAAAGGCCGTATCACTTCAGCAATAGACGATCAAGGCCGTAACGTTGAGCACTCAGGCATGATCAAAATGTCTAAGTCTAAGAACAACGGTATCGACCCACAAGAGATGGTCGACAAGTATGGTGCTGATACTGTACGCCTATTCATGATGTTCGCATCTCCAGCAGACATGACGCTTGAGTGGCAAGAATCTGGCGTAGAAGGTGCGAACCGCTTCCTGAAACGTGTTTGGAAACTAGTTAAAGAGCACACAGCGAAAGGCGCAGCAGAAGCAGTCGATGCAGCAGCGCTTTCTGGTGATCAAAAAGCACTGCGTCGTGACGTTCACAAAACTATTGCGAAAGTGACGGATGATATCGCTCGTCGTCAAACGTTTAACACGGCTATCGCAGCGATCATGGAACTGATGAACAAGCTAGCCAAAGCGCCTCAAGAATCGGCGCAAGATCGTGCAATTCTTGACGAAGCGCTAAAAGCGATTGTTGTCATGCTTTACCCTATCACTCCGCACATTTCATACGAACTGTGGACGGCGTTAGGTGAGTCAGATATCGACAACGCAGCATGGCCAACGTTTGATGAAAAAGCACTGGTTGAAGATGAAAAAACGATCGTTGTGCAAGTAAACGGCAAGCTACGTGCGAAACTGACGGTTGCTGCTGACGCAAGCAAAGAGCAAGTTGAAGCACTTGGTCTAAACGACGAAAACGTAATTAAGTTCACCGATGGCCTAACCGTCCGTAAAGTCATCTACGTTCCAGGTAAATTGCTGAACATCGTCGCAAACTAATCACAGCTTGCAATTTGTCTCTGTTTAGCGAACTTATTTGTTAACCAAGAGCCATTAAACAGGGTAGTTCGCTACCCTGTTTATTTACCTCAACCCATTCACACGAGTGGTTTAAGGTAAATAACCCCTTCAATTTAGGATGAATACAATCAATGCGCTTTTTCTCTTTGATTAAACTACCAGTGGTATTGGTATTAGCGGGGCTTCTTTCTGCCTGTGGTTTTCACCTTCGCGGCGAGTATTCCGTACCGGAAGAGCTGCACACTATGTCTTTCTCCAGCTACGATGAATACAGCCCGTTAACACGCTATGTTCGTTCTCAACTCGAACTCAACAAAGTTGAACTTGTTCAGCCAACATCTAGCGTACCGAACCTGCACCTAATTAAAACAACTATCGATGAGCGCACGCTATCGCTTTACCAAAATAGCCGTGCAGCAGAAAAAGAACTGACATACGTCGTAAAATACCGCATCACCATTCCTGGCTACGGTTCGAAGAATTTTACTACCACCGTCAACCGTAACTACCTTGACAACCCGCTAACCGCTCTTGCAAAGTCGGTCGAGCGTGACCTCATTGAAGATGAAATGCGCCTGCAAGCTGCCAAGCAGATGATGCGCCAGCTAGGACGTATCCGTGCAGAGTATGAAGCGGGACAAGTGAACGAACCAACTAAGACGAACTCTTAATTACTATGCGAATTTATGCCGATAAGTTGGTGGATCATTTAACCAAACACGTCAAACAGGTTTATCTGATCTTTGGTAATGAGCCACTCCTGATTCAAGAAAGTCGCCAAGCTATCCAAAAAACAGCGTTTCATCATGGGTTTGAGGAAAAACACCGTTTTGTTGTGGATGCGAGTCTAGATTGGAACCAAGTATACGATTGCTGCCAAGCACTGAGCTTATTCTCAAGCCGCCAGTTGATTGAACTGGAAATACCAGAAAGTGGTGTCACGACAGCGGTAAGTAAAGAACTACAAATGCTGTGTGACATGCTGCATGAAGATATCATGCTAGTACTTGTGGGCAGCAAGCTGACGAAGGCGCAAGAAAACGCCAAATGGTTTAAAGCACTCAGTGCTAAAGGTGATTGGGTCAGCTGTTTAACCCCTGATCTGCAACGCCTACCTATGTTTATTCAAACGCGCTGTCGTGCTCTTGGCTTAAAGCCAGATCAACAATCACTGCAAATGTTGGCACAGTGGCATGAAGGAAACCTATTTGCTTTATCACAAAGCCTAGAAAAACTTACCTTGCTCTACCCTGATGGTGGGCTCACCATTATCCGTTTAGAAGAAGCACTGAGCCGTCATAACCATTTCACCACTTTTAACTGGATTGATGCGTTATTAGCGGGGAAAGCGAATCGTGCTCAACGTATTCTGCGCCAACTAGAAGCTGAAAGTATAGAAACGGTAATTCTTATTCGCAGTGTACAGAAAGAGTTAAGCCAACTTTTAAACATGCATCGAGATTTGACGCAGATGGACATGAGTCAGGTATTTGAAAAATATCGAGTCTGGCAAAACAAACGTCCTTTGTATAACGCAGCATTGACTCGCTTATCAGCCAGTCGAATTTGCGCTTTACTCTCGCTATTAGCTCAGGCAGAGATCAAGGCGAAAACCCAATATAACGAATCCGTATGGCCAACTATCCATCAGTTGAGTTTAGAAACCTGCTCTCCTGATATTAAGCTGGCAATTTAAAAATCAAAGCGTGATATAGTGCGCGACCTGTTTTGCAGCCAATAGAGCAAAACGCACCAGAGATACGAGACAAACCGAGGAAAACCGAGTGCTTCGCGAAGAACTGAAAGACTTTTTAGCAAACAAAGCCGACGATATGAAAGCGGAAAACATCATCATCTTGAATGTGGAAGACAAATCGAGCATAACAGATTACATGGTCATCTGTACTGGCACTTCTAAGCGCCACGTTGCCTCCATTGCTGACCATGTTGCGACTGAAGTGAAGAAAGCCGGTCTTGAACCATTAGGGATGGAAGGTGAAATGGAAGGTGAATGGGTGGTCCTCGATATGGGCGATGCCATGCTACACGTGATGCAAGAAGAACACCGCTCTCTATACCAGCTAGATAAACTCTGGGGTTAATCTTTTGAAAATTCAACTCATTGCCGTTGGAACCAAAATGCCAAAGTGGGTCGAAGAAGGCTTTCAGGAGTACCGTCGTCGTTTCCCACACGATATGCCGCTGGAATTGATTGAAGTTCCTGCTGGCAAGCGCGGTAAAAACGCTGACATTGCTCGCATCTTGCAAAAAGAAGGGGAAGCGATGCTGGCAGCGGTGCCAAAAGGCAATCGCATAGTGACGTTGGATATCCCAGGTAAGAAGTGGGACACCTCACAGCTAGCAGTGCAATTAGAAGCTTGGAAATTAGATGGTCGTGATGTTTCAATCTTAATTGGTGGTCCTGAAGGGCTAGCGCCTGCCTGTAAAGCCGCCGCAGACCAAAGCTGGTCACTGTCAGCCTTAACGCTACCGCACCCACTTGTGCGCATTGTCATGGCTGAAAGCTTATACCGAGCGTGGAGCATCACTGCTAACCACCCTTACCACCGCGAATAATCGCTGTTTAAATTCAGAGACAAGCGTTCATGATTCGTAGACGCCGCAGTCAAATCCGAGATTTTCAAGCCGAAGCGCGCCTGTTTGCCAGCCGCGCTATTGTTGCTTTTATCGGCATCATCATTCTAATGGGCTTACTGGTCGCCAATATGTACAATATTCAGGTGAACCAGTTCCAAGATTACCAAACTCGCTCCAACGACAACCGTATCAAAGTCGTACCGATTGCGCCAAATCGAGGGCTTATCTACGATCGTAACGGTGTCTTATTAGCCGAAAATCGACCTGTCTTTAACTTAGAGCTCACGCCGGAAAAAATTAAAGATATCGATAAAACCATCACAGAACTGCAAACCATTCTGGATGTTCCCCAAGAAAAAATTGAACGCTTCCATCATGAGCGCAAACGCACCCGTCGGTTTAAGTCAGTTCCACTGCTTACTCAACTCAACGAAAAGCAGGTCGCCGTCTTTTCCGTGAATCAATACCGTTTTCCTGGTGTTGAAATCAGCGCGACACTGAAACGCTACTACCCGTTTAGCGAAGTCCTGACGCACGTGATTGGTTACGTTTCTCGTATTAATGATCGCGACATACAGCGCCTTGTTCGTGAGGAAAAAGACGCAAACTATCAAGCCACTCGTGATATCGGAAAGTTAGGTATCGAAAAATACTACGAGGACTTATTACACGGCACGGCCGGGTATCAAGAAGTCGAAGTGAACAATCGTGGCCGCGTTATCCGCACTTTAAAATACGTCCCACCTATTCCCGGTAAAGACATTGTCTTAAACCTCGATATCAACCTACAGCTTTACGTACACCAACTACTTGATGGTCGACGAGGCGGTGCTGTAGTGATTAACCCAAGAGACAACGGCGTACTGGCGATGGTATCAAGCCCAAGTTATGACCCTAATGCGTTTGTCCACGGGATCTCAAGTAAAGAGTATCGTGGCTTATTAACCAATAAAGACCGTCCTTTGGTTAATCGGACCACCCTTGGCATCTATCCGCCCGCCTCTACTATTAAACCATTTATGGCAGTAGCAGCTCTACAAGAAGGCGTGGTTACACCCAATACGATCCGTAACGACCCAGGGTATTGGCGCATTCCCAACTCCAACACTCGTCCATTCCGTGACTGGTTACGTTGGGGCCATGGAAACGTTGATATCATCAAATCAATCGAAGAGTCTGTCGACACGTTTTACTATCAAATCGCATACGACATGGGGATTGACCGTATTTCGAACTGGATGATGATGTTCGGCTTTGGTGACTACACTGGCATCGATATTTACGAAGAAAGTAAAGCCAATATGCCAACTCGCGACTGGAAACGATCGCGTCATAACACCCCTTGGTACAAAGGCGATACTATCCCTGTCGGTATCGGGCAAGGCTACTGGACCTCTACCCCCATGCAAATTGCAAAAGCAACGTCGGTATTGGTCAACGACGGTGTCGTCGCCGCGCCTCATCTACTAAAAGCAACGATAGATAATGGCGGTGAATTTGAACAGCAACAAGCTGCGGAATACGTTACCTACCCACCGATCAAGAACGTGCCACAGAAATACTGGAACATGGCAAAAGAAGGCATGCGCCGTGTAAACCATGGTAAACGTGGCACCGCTCGCCGTTCATTCTATAAAATGAGTTATCAAACCGCAGGAAAATCCGGTACAGCGCAGGTCTTCGGTTTGGGTGAAAACGAAGAGTACAACGCGGATGAAATTGCAGAACACTTACGTGACCATGCCTTGTTCACTGGTTTTGCCCCATTTGACAACCCAAAAGCCGTGGTCACGGTCGTACTAGAAAACGCCGGTGGTGGTTCCAGCAACGGCGCGCCAGTCGTTAGGAAGATTTTCGATCGAGTCGTACTTGGCCCGGAAAAAATAAAATCTGATAAAAGCAATACGAAGAAAGAGGTAACACAGTAATGAAAATGGACCCCTCTACAGGTAAAAACCGCGCCCTGTTTGAGCGCTTCCATATCGACTTACCTCTTCTGCTTGGCATATTGGCACTCATGGCTTTTGGTTTGGTGGTCATGTATAGCGCCAGCGGACAAAGCTTGCTTATGATGGATCGTCAAGCCATGCGCATGGTGTTGTCCATGGTGGTCATGATCATTCTGGCTCAACTCTCCCCTCGAACTTATGAAAATTTGGCTCCGTTGATGTTTGTGGGCGGAATCATACTTCTGTTTGGGGTGCTATTTTTTGGTGAAGCATCCAAAGGCGCACAACGTTGGTTGAACTTAGGTTTTGTTCGATTCCAACCATCAGAACTGCTTAAACTCGCGGTGCCACTGATGGTCGCGCGCTATATAGGCAAACAACCTCTCCCCCCGACGTTAAAGACATTGCTCGTTGCCCTTATCATGGTTTGTTTACCAACCATACTCATTGCGAAACAGCCTGACTTGGGCACCTCGATTCTGATCGCCGCTTCCGGTATTTTTGTCATCTTCTTAGCAGGCATCAGCTGGAAAATCATTGCTGGCGCCGCGATTGCGCTAGGTGGTTTTATTCCAGTTTTGTGGTTTTTCTTGATGCGCGAGTATCAGAAAGTCCGCGTACGTACGCTGTTTAATCCAGAATCCGACCCTCTCGGCGCGGGTTACCACATCATTCAAAGTAAAATAGCGATTGGTTCCGGTGGCATCTCCGGCAAAGGTTGGTTACAAGGCACACAGTCACAACTGGAGTTCCTTCCTGAACGACATACTGACTTTATCTTTGCAGTCATTGCTGAAGAATGGGGTATGATTGGCTTTCTTTGCTTATTAGCCATCTATCTTTTTATCATTGGGCGAGGGTTATATCTCGCCAGTCAAGCGCAGACCGCGTTCGGACGAATGATGGCAGGCAGTGTTGTACTCAGCTTCTTCGTGTATATTTTTGTAAACATCGGCATGGTAAGTGGCATCCTACCAGTAGTAGGGGTACCGTTACCGTTAATTAGTTATGGCGGTACTTCAATGGTGACCTTGATGGCGGGTTTTGGCATTTTGATGTCGATCCATACACACCGAAAAGCATTCTCTAAGGCGACCTAGACATGCAAACACGCGCTTTATATTCCTTCGTTTTTTCTGCTCTTATTTTGGCGGGCTGTTCATCTACCAGTCAAAAGAAACAGGAAGGGCGTTACGAACTTGAATCTGATGTCGCACCTGAAACGCCACTTTCAGTCGAACACATCGAGGATGCGCACCCAAAATACGAACCCTATAGCTTAGGTGGTAACAGCGATTATCACTTACGCGGTAAAGACTACACGATCGTTCGCAACGCAAAAGGCTTTACTGAAAAAGGCCGAGCCTCTTGGTACGGTAATAAATTTCAGGGACATTTAACGTCCAACGGCGAAATCTACGACATGTACTCAATGACCGCCGCCCACAAAACACTGCCGTTACCAAGTTACGTTAAGGTCACAAATAACGACAACGGTAAATCCACCGTTGTACGAGTAAATGACCGTGGGCCATTTCACGACGGCCGAATCATCGATTTAAGTTATGCGGCCGCACATAAGCTAGATGTAATAAAAACAGGGACCGCCAATGTTGAAATTGAAGTCATCAGCGTCGCTCAGCCAACAGACACACAGTCTTTAAAGGCACATCCGAAATACGTTATTCAGGTCGTTTCATCAAAAAATCCAGATCGAGCGCGAACTTTAGGCGCGGAGCTTGGTCAAAAGCTGGATACAGATACTTTTCTTGAGAACGCGAAAGAATCTTATCGCTTGCTGCTAGGGCCATTTACTGACTATTCCCTGACGCAAGCCACACTAGATAAAGTAAAGTTACTCGGCTATTCGTCCGCCTTTATTAAAAAACACAACACTGCCAAATGATCTTGGTTCATGAATTTCTCCTTGAATCCTCTCTTACATCACTGGGGATTCTGATAAGATATCCGCAGTTAACCTAAAAATTTGAATTACCATGAATAAAAATAAGTTTGTGAAATCTATTCTCGTTTCTTCGGTTGCCCTTTCTGCAACCTTTGCTCAATCTGCTCTTGCATCACCTGTCGTTGTTCCCGATGCTCCGCAAATCGCGGCGAAAGGCTACGTATTGATGGACTACCATTCAGGGAAAGTATTGGCAGAAAAAGAGATGAACACAAAATTGTCTCCTGCTAGCCTGACTAAGATGATGACCAGCTACGTAATTGGCCAAGAGCTAGAGCGTGGTAATATTACAGAAGATGATGACGTAACCATCAGCCAAAATGCATGGGCAAAAAACTTCCCAGAATCTTCAAAGATGTTCATTGAAGTTGGCACCACGGTAAAAGTACGTGACTTAAACCGAGGTATCATCATCCAGTCTGGTAACGATGCGTGCGTGGCAATGGCTGAGCACATTGCGGGCTCAGAAGACGCTTTTGTTGACTTAATGAATGCGTGGACAAAGACGCTAGGCATGACTAACTCGCACTTTGCCAACGTTCATGGTTTAGATAACGCAGAGTTGTACTCAACACCATACGACATGGCGCTGCTTGGTCAGGCTTTAATCCGTGACGTGCCAAACGAATACCGCGTTTACGCTGAGAAAAAGTTCACTTATAACGGCATTACTCAATACAACCGTAACGGTCTGCTTTGGGACAAGAGCATGAACGTTGACGGCATCAAAACAGGCCATACAAGCAACGCAGGTTACAGCCTCGTCAGCTCAGCAACTGAAGGCAAAATGCGTCTGATCGCCGTTGTTATGGGCACAAAAAGTGCGAACGCACGTAAATCAGAAAGCAAAAAACTCCTGAGCTACGGCTTCCGCTTCTTCGAAACGGTGGCACCACACAAAGCAGGTGAAACGTTTGTAGAAGAAAAAGTATGGATGGGTAACAAAGATACAGTGGCACTTGGCCTTGACCAAGACACGTACGTTACACTGCCTCGGGGTGAAGCAAAAAATCTTAAAGCCAGCTTCGTGCTTGAAAAAGAGCTAGAAGCCCCAATTAATAAAGGTGATGTCGTTGGTAAGCTCTACTATCAAACAGATGATGGTAAAGATATTGCCGAATACCCTCTGATGGCACTAGAAACCGTAGAACAAGGTAGCCTATTCAGCCGCATGTGGGATTACATCGTATTGTTATTCAAGAGTTTCTTCTAAATAGAACCCTAGAGTCGCAAACATACTCGCTAAGCCGCCTCCCATGGCGGCTTTTTAAGTCTGTGATCCTCATCTTGAGTTCCCCTTTATTTGACTGTACTATTTCGCACCGCAACGAATACCAACTGGAGTTACCGATATGCTAACCATCAACTCTGATGCAAAATTAAAAGACCTGCTTGAGTTCCCTTGTTCTTTTACTTACAAGGTAATGGGGCATGCAAAGCCTGAACTTCCAGAACTTGTCCTTGAAGTCATTCAGCGCCATGCTCCAGGTGACTACAGCCCAAAAGTAAAACCAAGTGCTAAGGGCAACTACCACTCGGTGTCAATCAATATCACGGCAACCTCTATCGAGCAGGTTGAAACCCTATACAAAGAGTTAGGTGACATTGATATTGTGCGCATGGTTCTATAGTTTTTTTGATGGATTAAATTTTTTTTGAAAGCAGCTTTCGGCTGCTTTCTTTTTATTTATCAACCAGATACTGTGACCGTTTATTTCTTTTAGCTAAAAATCCGTGACTCAACGGTAGAGCATCTGGTGTATCCAGTTTATAATCCAAAAACTTTATATATTAGCGACAGGAATTCCCATGCCACACCAACTTGTTGTAAAACGACTTGGACGCCAAGACTATGAGCCGGTATGGAAGGCAATGCATGAGTTCACCGATCAACGCTCGGATGAAACCCCTGATGAAGTTTGGCTGGTAGAACATAACCCAGTATTCACTCAAGGTCAGGCTGGCAAAGCTGAGCACCTGATTAACACGGGTGATATTCCTGTTGTACAAAGCGACCGCGGTGGTCAAGTCACTTATCATGGTCCGGGTCAACTTGTGGCTTACTTCTTGATCAACTTACGTCGTAAAAAATTGGGCGTACGAGATCTCGTGACACACATCGAGAACCTCGTGATCAACACATTAAAAGCATACAATATCGACGCAGCCGCACGCCCTGACGCTCCAGGCGTTTATGTCAACGGTAAGAAAATATGCTCTCTCGGTTTACGCATTCGTAAAGGATGCTCGTTCCATGGCTTAGCCCTGAACGTCAATATGGACTTAACACCATTTCTACGTATTAACCCTTGTGGTTATGAAGGCATGGAAATGGTTCAGGTTAACCAGTTTGGCGGCCCAGACGACGTAGAAACCGTAGAAAAACAATTAATAGAAGAACTCGTTACTTTGCTCGATTACGAGCGAGTAGAATTCAGCACAGAAGCACCTTCTCAAGGTAATAAAGCATGAGCAAACCAATCCAGATGGAAAAAGGCGTTAAATATCGTGACGCCGATAAAATGGCATTGATTCCCGTAAAGAATATGCCTTCAGAGCAGAAAGAAGTGTTACGTAAGCCTGATTGGATGAAAATCAAGCTGCCAGCCGATAGCCAACGAATTCAAGACATCAAAGCGGCAATGCGCAAGAACAAACTTCACTCAGTATGTGAAGAAGCCTCTTGTCCTAATCTGGCGGAATGTTTTAACCACGGTACAGCGACCTTTATGATCCTAGGTGCGATCTGTACCCGTCGTTGTCCTTTCTGTGATGTTGCTCATGGTCGCCCACTGACTCCTGAAGCAGAAGAGCCTCAAAAACTGGCGAAAACCATCGCCGACATGAAGCTGAAATACGTCGTCATCACTTCTGTAGACCGTGACGACCTGCGTGATGGTGGCGCACAGCACTTTGCCGACTGTAACCGCGAGATCCGTGCGTTGAACCCCCACATTAAGATTGAAACACTAGTTCCTGACTTCCGTGGTCGTATGGATGTGGCACTTGATCTAATGAAAGACAACCCGCCAGATGTCTTCAACCACAACCTAGAAACGGCACCGCGTCTTTACCGTAAAGCTCGCCCAGGCGCGAACTACAAATGGTCTCTACAATTACTGAAAAAATTCAAAGAGCAGCACCCAGACATTCCGACTAAATCAGGGTTAATGATGGGACTTGGTGAGACAAAAGAAGAAATTGTTGAAGTACTCAAGGACCTGCGTGAACATGGCGTCACCATGTTGACTCTCGGTCAATACTTAGCGCCAAGCCGTCACCATCTGCCAGTAGAGCGTTACGTTCCGCCATCAGAGTTTGACGAGCTCAAAGAAATCGCACTGGATCTAGGCTTCACTCACGCTGCCTGTGGCCCATTCGTTCGTTCTTCTTACCACGCCGATATGCAAGCGCAAGGTCTTGAGATCAAATAAGCGACTTGCTTTTAATAACAAAAAGGTTGGTCTTTCGCCAACCTTTTTGTATCTAAACACAAAAGCCTCCCTACCCCTTCTTATTCGGTGCATGTCATTCCGACCAGCCTAAGTGGAATCAGGAATCTTGTTTCACACACTCTGGTACTCTAAGCCTTTCCCCTAAGCAGACAGCACTCTGAAAACAGATTCTGAATCACGTTCGTTCCTCAATAGTTCAAAATAACAGAACAGGTCACCCCTCCCGCTTATAGGGAGTATACTGAGGACTTACCCAAACGTTAGAAAACAAAAAGGCCCTCAATTGAGGACCTTAGAATTTCGCGATTTTTCGAAATCGACTCAGCCTATGAGGCTAACGTTTACAAAGAAAATTACGCGTAAACGGGTAAACGCTTACAGATCGCTAGTACTTTCTGTTTTGTCGCTGCGATAACTTCCTCATTGCCGATGTTATCCAAAACGTCACACATCCAGTTCGCTAACTCTTTTGCATCTTCTTCAGTGAAGCCACGGCGAGTGATTGCTGGCGTACCCACTCGGATACCAGACGTCACGAACGGGCTACGTGGATCATTTGGTACTGAGTTTTTGTTTACAGTAATGTTTGCCGCACCTAGTGCTGCGTCCGCATCTTTACCAGTGATATTTTTGTCGATTAAGTCGACGAGGAATAAGTGGTTCTCTGTACTGTTAGATACAATTTTGTAACCGCGCTCTTGGAACTGATCAACCATTGCCTTAGCGTTTTTTACGACGCGAGCTTGGTATTGTTTAAACTCTGGCTCCATCGCTTCTTTAAATGCGACAGCTTTACCAGCGATAACGTGCATTAGAGGGCCACCTTGACCACCAGGGAACACCGCTGAGTTGAGCTTCTTGTACATGTCTTCACCTGCATTAGACAGGATCAGACCGCCACGTGGGCCAGCTAGCGTTTTGTGCGTGGTGGTTGTCACAACATGTGCGTGTGGTACTGGTGTTGGGTATTCACCCGCTGCGATAAGGCCAGCTACGTGTGCCATATCTACGAATAGGTACGCGTCCACTTTGTCTGCGATTTCACGCATGCGTTTCCAATCCACGATTTGCGAGTAAGCCGAAAAACCACCGATGATCATCTTAGGATTGTGCTCAAGCGCGAGCTGTTCCATCTCGTCGTAGTTGATTTGACCCGCTTCATCGATACCGTAAGGGATAACATTGTAGTGTTTACCAGAGAAATTTACCGGAGAGCCGTGAGTTAGATGACCGCCGTGCGCTAGACTCATGCCTAGCACCGTGTCGCCTGGGTTGAGCAGCGCCATGTATACGGCGCTGTTTGCTTGAGAACCTGAGTGAGGCTGTACGTTCGCGTATTCACACCCAAAAAGCTCACATGCACGATCGATAGCAAGCTGTTCTGCTTTATCAACGTACTCACAACCGCCGTAGTAACGCTTGCCTGGGTAGCCTTCAGCGTATTTGTTCGTTAGCTGAGAACCTTGCGCTTCCATTACACGTGGGCTTGTGTAGTTTTCAGAGGCGATGAGTTCAATGTGTTCTTCCTGACGAAGAGTTTCTTCTTGGATAGCTGCGAACAGTTCCGCATCGTAATCTGCGATGTTCATATCACGCTTAAGCATCTGTATCTCCTGACTCAGATTGGTACTGAAAGTTACAAAAAAACTGTTGAATGACCCTACGCAAACGTTTTCGTCACTCTAATGGCGCGCATTCTACATAATTCGATCTGGGTCATAAAGAGAAATTTACACTTTTTCTCATGCAGTTTTTTCATGATGACAAGCAATAAATATCATGGCGATGCTGCAAACCTCTACCATGACTTATCGACTGTCAATTTTCGGCTTTACACTCTGTAAAATAGCAATTACATAGGTTTACCGTAAATTTTACCCTTTAACTACCGAAAAGATCATCTTTTTACTACTATGCTCGCCTTGTTTATCACCAATGACTGCAAACTTGATGGAAAAACACTCACTAAAAGAAGACTGGATAGCAATTCTCACCGGGACCTTTTTGGTCGCTCAAGGGGTTTTCTTTCTCCAATCCGCAAACCTTCTTACTGGAGGGACAACCGGATTGGCTCTGCTTATCAGCCAATTTACACCTTTTACGTTTGGTACGCTTTATTTTTTGGCTAACAGTCCTTTTTACTTACTCGCATGGCAACGCTTCGGCCGTCATTTCGCCATTAACAGTGCAATTTCTGGTGCTTTAGTCTCTATCTTTGCCGATCATCTTTATTTGCTGATTTCGCTGGAATCAGTAAACGAAGTTTATTGTGCGCTCATCGGTGGCCTATTAATGGGCTTGGGTATGCTGATCTTATTCAGACATCGTTCTAGCCTTGGTGGCTTCAACGTGCTTTGTTTGTTCATTCAGGATAAATTCGGTGTTTCAGTCGGTAAAAGCCAAATGGCTATTGATGCGTGTATTCTGTTCGCCTCGTTCTTTTTTGTCTCGCTTGAGGTGGTTGCTCTATCAATTTTCGGTGCATTGGCACTGAATGTCGTACTGGCAATGAACCATAAACCCCACCGTTATTCCGTCTCCTATGGCTCTTAAAGACGCAAAAAAGGCTTTGGAGAACACCCCAAAGCCTTTTGATTAAGATTGAAATCCTAGAAGGTCAATCACCTAGCCTTCTATCAACAAAATTCGTGTTTCGTACGGTCGTAATATTTGATGATGAGAGGCCACCGCGCTGGCTGAATTTTGATAATTAGAAAGCAAGTTCTTGGCTTTGTTCATATCAACATATTCCGGCAAAACACACTCGACCTCTTCGCCATAATAGTTATTGATACACAGCAGCGTTTGGCGCTCATTTTGACGAACATAAGCAAAAATACGTTGATGCTCTGGTAGCAAGTCTTCATAACTGCCGTCTGTGATCACTGGTACTTGTTTACGTAGCTCAATCAAACGCTTGTAGAAATAGAAGACGGAATTCAAATCCGCAATCGCGTGTTCTGCGTTAATGTCTGGATAATTGCTTGCCACTTCAAGCCATGGTGTCCCTTGAGTAAAACCCGCATGTTTTTGGCTATTCCACTGCATTGGCGTACGCGAATTATCACGTGATTTCTGCGCCAGAATCGCCATCATGTCGTGGTGTGACACGCCATCGCGATGCACCATGAGATCGTACATATTGATGCTTTCTACATCGTGATACTGATTGATCTCACTATAGCCTGGATTGGTCATACCAATCTCTTCACCTTGATAAATGTACGGCGTACCTTGCATCATGTGCACTGACGCGGCGAGCATCTTGGCCGATTCCACTCGGTATTGTTTATCGTCGCCCAAACGGCTAACAACACGGGGTTGGTCGTGGTTACACCAAAACAGCGCCCCCCAACCTTGTCCATTCAAACCCGTTTGCCAATGGTTGAAAATTTGTTTTAGCTGAATGAAGTCAAACGGTGCTTTGGTCCATTTTTCACCATTGGGATAATCGACCTTCAGATGGTGGAAGTTGAACACCATCGACAGCTCTTTACCATCTAACGAAGAGTACTGCTGGCAATGTTCTAGCGTGGTTGACGACATCTCACCGACGGTCACGCTACCGTATTTCTGGAATACCGCGGCACTGATTTCTTGTAGAAACTCATGCACACGTGGCCCATCAGTGTAAAAACGGCGGCCATCACCAATATCATCACTCGGGAAATCTTGCTGTTTAGAAATTAGGTTAATGACGTCGAGGCGGAAACCATCCACGCCTTTCTCTGCCCAAAAACGGATCACCTTTTTGACTTCTTCACGCACTACTGGATTTTCCCAGTTCAAATCCGCCTGCTCTTTAGCGAAAAGGTGTAAGTAGTATTGGCCAGTGGCTTCATCCAGCTCCCACGCATTACCACCAAACTTCGATTGCCAATTGTTTGGCTCTGCGCCATCTACCGGATCTTTCCAAATGTAATAATCACGATATGGGCTGTTTTTATTTCCTAACGCCGATTGAAACCACTGATGCTCAGTCGACGTATGGTTGACGACGATGTCCATGATGATACGAATGCCCAGCAGGTGCGCCTCTGCCAGCAAGTTCTCGAAATCTTGCATCGTGCCAAACTCTGGGTTGATCGCGTAGTAATCGGAAATGTCATACCCGTTGTCGATCATTGGCGACTGATACACCGGCGTCAGCCAAATCGCATCGACACCTAGGTGCTTGAGATAATCCAGTTTAGAAATGATCCCTTTAATATCGCCCGTGCCTTTACTTCCACTGTCACAAAAGCTTTTTGGGTAAATTTGGTAGATGGTTGCGGTTTTCCACCAGCTCTCATTATGCTTGGTCATTGTCATTTCTAACACTCACTTACCAGTCATCGGAAACTTAAAAAATTTGAAAATAGAAAAATAAGAAGAGGCAACGACACCGCTACCTCTGATTGAATTACGCGCTTGCAGTCTCAAGCTCTCCTTTGATTTTGGCTCGCTTATAGAGAACCAAAGTCAATGTCGCAGGAACCACCGTCGCCACTAACATCGCCACCGCAAACACACCCCAGAACTGTGGTTGAATCGATAAAATACCTGGTAAGCCACCCACACCAATACCATTAGCCATTACGCCAGCACTGCCACAAATGGCGGCAGCACACGCACTACCGATCATCGCGCTTAACATGGGGAATTTATACTTTAGGTTAATACCGTACATCGCGGGCTCAGTAACACCTAAGTACGCTGAGATGGCCGCTGGAACAGAGATATCACGTTCGCCATGTTTTTTGCTGATAATAATGATGCCAACCACTGCAGACGCTTGAGCGATGTTTGAAAGTGCAATCAGAGGCCAAATTGGTGTGCCGCCTAACTCTTGCATCAACTGCAGGTCTACTGCGTTGGTAGTGTGATGAATACCGGTAATCACCAGTGGCGCATACAGAAAGCCAAAAATGGTCGAGCCAATCATTGCAAAGTCACCCGTCATGGCGGCTTTCGCTGCGAATGCCACGCCGTCGCCTAACAGGCGGCCAAATGGACCAATGATAGAGTGCGCAAGAATCACAGAAATGATGATAGAAACAAACGGCACCACCACTAAGTACAGGTAAGAGGGAATGATGCGTTTTAGATTCGTTTCAATAAACGCCAATGCGATCCCCGCCAACATTGCAGGGATCACTTGCGCTTGATAACCGACTTTTTCGATGACGAACAACCCAAAGTCCCACACTTCTGGGGCTTGTTTACCGATCAGGTAGGCGTTCATTAATTGAGGAGAAACCAGCGTCACACCCAGCGTGATACCAAGAATGGGTGTCCCGCCGAGCTTTTTCACGGTAGACCAGCACACACCAACAGGTAGGAAGAAGAAAATCGCTTCACCAATCAACCACAGAAATGAGTGGACCGTTGCCCAGAATTGGCTGATTTCTGTCAAGGTTTGGCCATCAAACATCTTGATGTCGCCAATGACATTACGGAAACCAAGAATGAGACCGCCGGTAATGATTGCCGGCAATAAAGGAACAAAGATTTCAGCAAGGTGTGAGATACCGCGTTCAATAATGTTCATATTTTGGCGAGCGGAATTTTTTGCTTCGTCTTTGCTCGCTTCACTTTTGCCGCTTAGCTCGATCAGTACTTTGTAAACCTCATCGACTTCAGTACCAATCACCACTTGGAACTGGCCTGCGTTGGTAAAACAGCCCTTCACCATCGGTAGTGCTTCTAACTGTTTCGTGTCTGCTTTGTCCGTATCATTGAGAACAAAACGCAAGCGAGTTAAACAATGGCTTACACTGGCAATATTGTCCGGTCCCCCGACCAGCTCAATAAGACGCTCCACGTCTTTACGCGCAATCTTACTCATAACTTTGTCCACCCTGTATTGGATACATTCGATTCATCATTTTATTTTTATAAATGGGAACATTCCCATTTCTTAATTTTAATATTGCCACCCAAAGACAAAAAACAAAATGGGAACAATCCCATTAATTGAGAGTGATCACAGTATAATTTTAAAGCAGAATTTCTTAGGAAGGATGCTCAGCAGACTGGCTGTTGAGTAAAGTGAACGACTGAGTCGTCGCCACTTAATTGATTAATCAGCATCTCAGCAGCTTTTTCACCAGCATAGGCATAGCCGGGGTCAACGCTGAATATTTTAGGAAAAAGGAAAGAAAGCAGCTCATTTCCACCTACGCCTGTTACCACTACATCTTCTCGATCTAGCTCTTGTAGACGCTTTATCACACCCAGCGCAATGGTATCACTTGCGCAAACAATCGCTTGCGTATCGGTTTGCAGCACTTGATCGACGAGCTGGTACGCACTCTCATGGTTGAGTTTCCCTGTCTGGAAACAAGGGACAATGTGTTTGCGCTCACACCACGCTCTATAGGCATTCAAACGAGCTAAGCCTGTCGTTCGATCTTCTGGGTCAACGCCAATGTAGGCAACACGAGAAAGTGACCGCTGGGTTATGTATGCCAATGCCTTTTCAATCACGCCTTGGTTATCGTAATTGATAGACGACACTTCATCGGTATCCATCGCGATAACAACAATACGGCTCCCCCACTCCGCCAACGCTCGCTCATCACACCCTGTAAAACCAAATACGATGATACCATCCACATTACGACGCTTAAGCACCTCCAAATGTTCGTTGGTCTTATCACGGTCAAACTGACTCTCCATAATCACCACATCATAACCTGCCGAGTACAACCGATTAAGCATGGTACTGACAGCGCGGTTTTCGGACGGAGAGTCGAGACGGGAGATAATCACTCCAATGACTTTTTGACTGCCTCCACGCATCGACTGCGCAGATTTCGACGGCACGTAACCAGACTCACGAATGATTTGCTCAACTTTCTTACGCGTTTGTGGTTTCACTTTTGGGTCGTTGGTTAACACTCGGCTTACCGTCGACTTGCCGACACCAGCCAGTTTCGCGATATCAAGAATGGTGAGTTTTTTGCTCATAAATGACTAAATCAGGATAGGTGAATAGTTAGGTGTTTGAACTTTAACAGCAATAGAATAAAAGGGAAGCAAACGCCTCCCTTAAACACACCACTTTTTGGGGATTACTTCTGTAGATATCCAGGTACGTCAGCCACGCTATCAAGCACCACCTTCGCCAGCGCTTCACCTTGTGAAGTGATCGGTTTGCCAGTGCGAACCAAAATCTTAGTGCCGACACCCGCCGCTTCAGCCGCCATCATATCTTCCGCTTTATCACCAATCATGACCGATTTCGCCATATCGATGTTCAAAAAATCGCGAGCAGAAATGAACATGCCTGGCTTTGGCTTGCGGCAATCACAATCTTGCTTGTAATCGCCGATACCTTGTTCAGGATGGTGCGGGCAGTAATAGATACCATCAAATTCCACACCGTGCTCGACAAAATTCCAATCCATCCATTGGGTCAGTGACAAGAAACGATCCTCACTGAATTTACCGCGCGCGATGCCAGATTGGTTGGTCACAAGCACCAGTAGATAGCCTTGTTGTTTCAGCGCTTTCGTCGCTTCAAACACACCTTCAATGTACTCAAAATCATGTTCATCATGAACGTAGCCGTGATCAACGTTAATCACGCCATCACGATCGATAAAAACAGCAGGTTTTGCCAAAACGTCTTTCTCTATTAATTCGGTTTCGTCAGATTATACATCCCTTATCACCCTCAACACTACCTCATTGGCAGGAAGCGCTGTTAAAACCGTTGATTTGTTGAACAAGAGTCGGTCACTCTACAGCGACCCTTCTCTCCCTTCCACTCACAGCTTACACCGCGTTATTTATGAAATAAAACATCCATACCTTTAGACGTCTAGACGTAAAAATATCTATTGACTTCATTCTACTTAACCCATAGCATCAACTGAGAATTGAGCTAGAGCTCAACATTAAGTTCTGTCAAAGGCGGTTTTTGACAGCGAAGTTCCCCCGTATCTTTGGGCAGGTTGAAACATGATAGAAATTAAAAACGTCAATAAAGTGTTCTACCAAGGCAGTAAGGAAATTCTTGCCCTGAAAGACATTAACCTACACATCGCCAAGGGCACCATCTTCGGTGTGATCGGTTCATCTGGTGCTGGTAAAAGCACCCTGATCCGCTGTGTAAACATGCTTGAAGCGCCGAGCTCTGGCGCGATCATCGTCGATAATGTTGATCTCACAACACTGAGCAAAAAACAGTTGGTCGAAACCCGCCGCAACATTGGTATGATTTTCCAGCACTTTAACCTACTGTCGTCTCGCACTGTTTTCGATAACATCGCCTTGCCTTTAGAGCTGGCCGGTAAAAACAAATCGCAAATCCAAACTAAAGTCACGGAGCTGCTCAAGCTGGTTGGTTTGCAAGACAAACATGAAAGCTATCCCGCGAACCTCAGCGGCGGTCAAAAGCAACGTGTAGCGATTGCTCGCGCATTGGCATCCGATCCTAGCGTGCTGCTTTGTGACGAAGCCACCAGCGCGTTAGACCCGGCAACCACTCAGTCCATTCTTGAATTACTAAAAGAAATCAATCGCAAGCTAAACATCACTATTTTGCTTATCACCCATGAGATGGAAGTGGTGAAAAGTATCTGCCACGAAGTGGCGATCATTGGTGGCGGTGAACTGGTTGAAAAAGGTACCGTCGGCAATATTTTCGCACACCCTAAAACCGAACTGGCGCACCAATTTATTCGCTCAACGTTAGATCTTTCTATCCCAGAGGATTACCAAGCTCGGCTACAACCAACCCGTGTTGAAGGCAGCTACCCTCTGGTGCGTTTGGAGTTTACAGGCACCACAGTAGATGCACCTCTGATGTCGCAGATTTCTCGAAAATACAACATTGATGTGAGCATTTTAAGTTCTGACCTTGATTATGCTGGTGGCGTAAAATTCGGCATGATGGTCGCTGAGCTGTTTGGTAATGAAAAAGATGATAACGCAGCTCTTGATTTCCTGCGTGAGCACAACGTGAAAGTAGAGGTACTTGGTTATGTCCTTTGATACGATTTCTGAATGGCTGAGTTTAAACAGCAAGCTACTTTTGGGGGCAACATGGGAAACCTTATACATGGTTGCGGTCGCTGGCCTGGTCGGTTTCGCGGTAGGTATCCCTTTGGGTGTCATTCTGCACATTACTAAAAAAGGCGGCTTATTAGAAAACACCCGTCTTAATAGTATGTTAGGCGCCATTGTTAACATTGGACGCTCCGTGCCTTTTCTAGTGTTAATGGTTGCGATTATTCCAGTGACAAAAATGTTAGTTGGCACTTTTATTGGCACAACGGCAGCAATCGTACCGCTTACCATTGGTGCAATCCCATTCGTCGCGCGTCTGATTGAAGGTGCTCTGTTAGAAGTTCCTACTGGGCTGGTTGAAGCCGCACAATCTATGGGGGCCGCGCCAACACAAATCATCACAAAAGTGCTGCTACCGGAAGCCATGCCGACGATTATTAACTCAGTCACCATCACACTCGTCACGCTAGTAAGCTACTCTGCCATGGCTGGCACCGTGGGCGGCGGCGGCTTAGGTGATGTCGCTATACGTTACGGTTTCCACCGCTACGATGCGACGATCATGGCCGTCACAGTCGTGATGTTGATTGTTCTCGTGCAAATTATTCAGTCTCTCGGTGACGCAGTGGTGCGTCGTGTAGACCACAGATAAACATTGAAAATATAAATTATAAGGAGATAAAAATGAAATTTAGCCTCAAAAGCCTTTTGACTGTTGTAACTGCCGCTTCTGCACTGACTCTGGTGGGTTGTGGCGAAACAGAAACAGACCTAAACAAGGTCAAAGTGGGCGTTATTGCTGGCTCTGAAGCACAAGTTGCTGAAGTGGCAGCGAAAGTGGCCAAAGAAAAGTACAATTTGGATGTGGAGTTGGTGACTTTTACTGACTACGTGACACCAAACGCAGCGTTAGACGATGGTTCTGTTGATGCTAACGCATTCCAACACAAACCATACCTAGACCAACAAGTGAAAGATCGTGGTTACAAACTGGCTATCGCAGGTAACTCTTTCGTTTACCCCATCGCTGGTTACTCAAAACAAGTAAAATCGGTTGAAGACATCCAAGACGGCGCACGCATCGCCGTCCCTAACGATCCGACTAATCTAGGTCGTTCACTGCTACTTCTTGAGCAACAAGGTTTGATTGAGCTACGCGACGGGGTTGGCCTGCAAGCCACCGTTCGTGACATCGTAGGTAACCCTAAGAACGTCGAAATCATCGAGCTAGAAGCGCCTCAACTGCCACGCTCTTTGGATGACGTAACGCTCTCTATCATCAACACCACTTACGCAAGCTCTATTGACCTATCTCCAGAGCGTGACGGGGTGTTCGTCGAAGATAAAGAGTCACCATACGTGAACTTAATCGTGGCGCGTGAAGAAAATGTCAATGCTCAAAACGTCCAAAACTTCGTCAAGGCGTACCAAACTGAAGAAGTGTACGAAGCGGCGAAAGAGCTATTCAAAGGCGGCGTTGTGAAAGGTTGGTAATTCACCATCACTAACTTGAACACAAAAGGGCTGATGTTTGCACATCAGCCCTTTTGTTATTTGCTGCTTCAAGCCTACTACCGAGCTTCAAAGCCAGTGGCAACCATACATAGCGTCCAACAACTACTTGATATGATCCCAAGAGATATTGGATACAATTCGGCAGTCATCACATTTAAAATAGAAGATGTCGTGTAATGGCTCGTCCAGTAACCACTCTCCGCCACATTTTGGACACGGTCGTGCTTTTTCGCTGTCGAGAGACTGACCGCCTACGCGATACTGGTAATAATACGTTGGAACCTGAGTGATGTATTCAATACGGCCACGTAAGTCCCAACCACGTCGAAACAACACGCTGTCCACATCGCAAATCTCATGTAAGGTCGCATGCTCTGCGCGGCAGCCACCCGCCATCTGAATTTCATCACACGCTTGCCACTCGGTCTGCCATTTGATCACGGCTTTATGGTCGCCATTTAACGTGGGAGTATTGCGGTAAAGAGGAATCGGCAACAAGGTGTCGCCGCTGCGCAGTGGTGAACAAGTGTGCACATAGGTCGTGTAAAGCACTTGCCAACTTGGGGCCTCTGACTCTGCGGCCTCTTCTGAGTTTAAATCTCGTCCAAGCATGCGCATTTTCGGCGCGAGTAATGAGGCTTGCGATAAGCGATTCATGCATACTTTGACAAAGTCGGAATGGTAACGCGGGTGTAAACTGTCTTGCTCAGGACAAACCACACGGACCAAAAACTCACCATCGCCCATCACGATTGGAAACTCTCGTCCTAACACTTGGCCGTTATAGCGCAGTGCATCCATCAAACCATTAATGGCTTTATCTACCGCACTGACTGTGGTGTTATCAAAACACTCAAACTGCAACTCTATAACGTACATACTTATACTGCGGCCTCTAGCTTAAGTAGAAACTCGGTTAGGTTGTCAGCGAGCACATCACGCTGAGAAGTCCCTAAACGCTCAAGAATCACATTTCCCGTTAGATTACAGATAGAAATCACATCCAACTCAGCGTCTGTTGTCGCAATGAACACCGTGGGCTTAAGCTTAAGACGGCGTTGGGTAACCAAGTGACCCAAGATGTTCTCTTGCAGTCGCGTGAAATCATCATCACTCCACACTTGCAGCAATGTCAGCGTATTACCTTGCCAAGTTGCCTCCATATCTGCGCTGTATTGAAATCCATAAAAGGCTTTAATGTCTTCTTGCAGTGATAACTCAATCGCATTCTCTACATTAGTGAAATCCGCGGTTGCTTCACGCGGTACTGCTTTCCACAATACTGCCCCACCGCGTTTCTCTTCAACACATGGAGAAACAAGATCGGCGAGCTCTTCACTGCGTGGCAACTCACTGTGTTTCGTTTGCCAAGCTTGTTGATAGCGCAAGCTGAAGTCTTGTAACGCCTGAGTAACGGTTTGGGTCATGAAGGTCTCCTCATTCCTTATTTATCAGATAGCCGTGTTTGCCAGATAGCAATTGACCAGCGGATTCAGTAAAATTCTCGCTATTCTAATCGAAAACGACCACAAAGTATGAGTAAATATTCAGACGCTAAAGAGCTTGCTGGCCTAACACTAGGTAAAAAGACCGAGTATGCAAACCAATACGACGCGGACTTGCTGCAACCCGTACCTCGTAGCCTAAACCGAGATGACCTTCAGTTAGGCGACAGCCTTCCTTTTATGGGCCACGACATTTGGACGCTGTACGAACTGTCTTGGTTAAATAGTAAAGGCTTACCACAAGTGGCCGTTGGCGAGGTATGCATCCCAGTAACCAGCGCAAACCTGATTGAGTCTAAATCATTCAAACTCTACTTAAATAGCTACAATCAAACACGATTTTCGAGCTGGAAAGAGGTCGCAGAACGTTTGACGCAAGATCTGTCAGAGTGCGCAGGTGAGCCAGTATTGGTGCACGTCAACCCTGTCACACATTACACCAACCAACCTATCGTCACCATGAAAGGCGAATGTATTGATGATCAGGACATTGAAATTACCAGTTACGATTTTGATGCTGATCTGCTTGAAGGCGCGGCAGGTCACGAACAAGTTGAAGAAGTTCTACATAGCCACCTACTGAAATCAAACTGCTTGATCACCAACCAACCTGATTGGGGCAGCGTAGAGATCCGTTACCAAGGCACGAAAATTGATCGTGAAAAGCTGCTGCGTTACTTGGTGTCATTCCGTGAACATAACGAGTTCCACGAACAATGCGTAGAGCGTATTTTTACCGACCTAATGAAATACTGCCAACCAAGTAAACTGACCGTATTGGCACGATATACCCGCCGTGGTGGCTTGGATATCAACCCATACCGCTCTACGGACCAAGACAAGCCAGCTCATAACCACCGCATGGCTCGTCAATAATCATCTTAATGACAGAAATAAGTTCGGCAATCTAAAGGATTGCCGAACGTTTTTATTGCTAGCCATGTTATTATCAATGCCACTAAATCTACTCCCATGCTATTTCGTCAACGTCCAGAAACTGTAGAAATGAAAAGCTTGAGTACTCAGCAAGCATTTCGCGACGCAGTGATGGGTAATGAATGAGTAGGATGGAAAAACAGTTCGAGGGAACGAAAGGATGCTTTGGGACCGTTCGCGTCTATTCAGATTGATTGGCTTTCTTTGCTTGCTATGTGCACTGCCACTTCACGCGACCATTTTATCGTCGGCTTTGCTTAATGAAGCCCAGAAACTGGCTGAGATCGAACCGTTGCGAGCCAAACAAGCCGCGGCCAACTACTTATCGCAACGTGAACTCACCGAACACAAAGAAAGTGGCAACCCTTCATCGATGTCTCGTGAAGAGACCGATCGCAACATCCGTACACCTGGCAGCACTATCGAAGCCCATAAAATCATCGCCCAAGCTGACTATGCCATGGGCAATGTTCGCTCCGCTGTTGAACATCTCGATGAAGCACAACGCCTTGCGCAAGAATACCAGCTGCCTTACATGGACTTGGATGTGCAATTGATTCGCAACCAAATGATTTGGATGGTCGATAAAAATTACCCTGCGGCAGAAGCAACCCTAAAGCAAATCGAACAACAATTAGATAAGGCGAGTGCCGTTTTACAACGTACTGACAGCGTGCACTATCGATTAACCATGCAACGAGCCCTCCTTGCTTCCCACCGTGGCGATACTATCAATGCGGAGCGTTTGTATGCTCAAGCAAAAGTCATGCTGGAGGACAGCCGTTCGGCTCTCACTCTGATCGACTATTATACGGCGGTCGGAGCGTTCTACCTCAACAGTAAAAAATACAACCTTGCCCTATCGGAGTTGCTATATGGTTATTGGCAATCCATCGAAAGTGATAGCGGAGCAAGGTTGGCAAAGGTCAACCGTCTGCTGGCAAGGCTGTTCCAAGAACGCCGTGTTTACGATAAAGCGGTCGAACACTTATCTCAAGCTGCCGATTTCTACGACTCCTACCCTAGCTCGCCAATCCTTGCAGATGTGCTAGAACAGATGGGTGATATTTACTTTTATCAAGACAAATTCAACCTCGCCTTAGTACACTACTTTAACGTGCTCGATCACGAGAGTACCAGCAAGAACATTAACCAAATCATTAAAATTCGTCTAAGCTTGGCGGCTACGTATTTACAACTCTACAACTACGCCCTCGCCGAGCAATACTTGGAACACTCAAAAGAGTTGTTGGAATACTCCAACATTCCCAAACTCGAAGCTAGAGCAGCGCTGCTTCAATCAGGCTTGGCGTATCATCAAAACGACAGTAAACAAGTGATTGAAAACGCGAAAAAAGCCCTGTCTTTTGCAGAGAAGTCACCTGAAAACAATAATTTCATTAAACAACAATCCTATCGTTTACTGGGGCTTGGTTACGAGCAAGCCGGTGAGTATCAACTTTCTCTCCAAGCCTATAAGCAATACACCAGCTCAGTGCTGTTGGAACAAAAACAACTCAACCAAATCAGTGAAGATGCCTTCCGTCAACAAAAAGAGTTCGCCGAGCAAACCATTCACTATATCGGACAATCGGAGCGTCTTGAACAAGTCGAAATAGAGCACCGTAAGTTTCAGAAAATCTCATTTGCCCTCTTTATTACGGTGTTAGTGATGTTCTTATTCATCATGCGCCGTAGCGTGACCATGCAGCGTCAAGCCAGTGAAATAGACAAGCTGCGTAATGACCTGTTTACACATTCACGATCTCGTTTACGTAATTTACGCATGTTGAACGTCAAACTGTCTCGATCATTGAAAAAATCCAGCGATACATTCGAACAGTGGCAAATGGGCGAGTTGATTCACGAACCGCTCAATGACCGTCTACGTTTTGTGATGATCGATTTACCATTCCTACGTAGTATGTATGTCCAAAACGGCTACAAAGCCGGCCTTGAGCTAGAACAGGCTTTTGGTGAATACCTTGCGTCAAAAGTTGATAAACCGTCTCGCTTGTACCATTTCTCTGATGCCAATCTGCTCTATATCGTACCGAATGCCGATCGTGATGCCTCAGCCGAAGAGATGTTCAATAAATTCCAAACCTGGATCGATGAATTTGCCAACCAGCATAACGTGAATCGAATTATTCGCATGGGCATCAGTGACTATCCATTCCTACCACGCGCCTACACCGCCATCAATGATGAAGAGCTGCTTGACCTACTGCTTCTTGCTACACACATTGCTCGCGAGGTCAGCTTAAAAGACAAACAAAGTCACTGGGTGTTCCTGAAGGCCATCGATAATGCACCTGCAGCCAGCTTTGCAACTGGTAACATAAGAACAGCCTGTCAACACGCGATTAACCAAGGCCTGATCAAGATCCACTCCTCATATAAGAATGAGGACGACATCAAGAAAATATTAAAAAATGCATAATTAAACGCCGGTTAGGCGTAATAACTAATGACGCTATAAGGTTTTTTGTTATTATCAGAAAATTATTAGTCGTACATAGGTTTAACCGTAGCCACTTCATGGGAATTCTGGAATCCGATATTCAGTCACAACTTCACCAGTTGAGGTGTCAACTTGACCAACTCAGGCTGACACATCGTGATACTTCACTCAAATTCAAACGTGAACAACAAATTCTCAAACGCGTTGTGGCATCACTGTCTTCTGCTTACCAAGGTTCAAACGCTCAAGTTTCCGAGTACCTGTTTGAAATTCAACAAGAACTACAACATCAAAAAGATGTCAGCACTCTTATTCCGCGCTTAGCCGTACTGGAACGAATGCTCCAACAACAGTCTAAAACGGCGGAAAAACAGAACAGTCACCTCGACAAACAAATCAAACACAGCGGTGAAACGCTTCAACGCATCACGGGCTTACCTGCGCAATTAAACCGTGAATTGCGAAACCTAATGAGTGTCTCGCAAGCCCAAACAGGTAAGAAAGTCGACCAAGCCACCAAGCTGCTAAGCATTTACGAACGGGCGCTGAAAATCATCACATCTCACTCGCACTTACACTTAAGTGATCTTGAGAATCCCTCCGATAAGTCTCAGCTTGAGTGCCTTGCTAGTGAATTACAACACACGATTACCGAACTCGACTTTGAGGGAGGATCTGGCGATAAATTGCTCGACATTCGCGCCAAATTGCTTTTAGGCGTTACTGCCGAGTCCCTCATAGAACTGACGCTTTCAACGCTCAAACTGGTTGTTGATGCAACGACGTTCGAACGCAAAGCCTCGAGCCAATTTCTCGACCAACTTAATTCTTCACTTGCAAGTAACTTAAAAACCGTCCATCAGAACGTTGACCAGCACCATACCTACTTTGAGCACCGCCAAGAGCTGAATGCTGAAATGAATGCTCTGATTAAATCAAGTCAACAATCACTCGATCAAGCGCAAGACTTAGCGGCTCTTAAACAAGAGATGGCACCACTGTTTGCGAACATGACCTCTGTCGCCGAGCGCCTAAAGATGGCGGAAGAGCGCGAACAAGCCCTGCAAGAACGTTTGCACTACAGCAAGAACCAACTCGAAGCGGTGTTTGAAACCACACAAGATTATCATCGACGCTTGGATGACCAAGCCCAGCGAATGCTGCGAGACCCACTCACTAAAGTGTATAACCGCACAGCATTTAATGACCGTCTTGAGTTAGAGTACCGCCGCTGGATCCGCTCGCAGAAAAACCTTCGAGTGGTTCTGTTTGACGTCGATAACTTTAAGGCCATCAACGACAGTTATGGCTATACCGCTGGCGACAAGGCGTTAAAAATCATTGCCCGGACAATTAATAAGCGCGTCTCGGAAACGGAAACCGTTGCACGCTTTGGTGGTGAAGAGTTTATGCTACTTTTGCCAGAGCACTCCGAAGAGTACACGCTGGATCTCATCAAACACATTCAGCGTGATGTCAGCCAGCTGCCGTTCAGGTTCCGCGAACAAAACCTCACCATCACACTGACTGCCGTTTCAACGTCTTTTAAAGACGCTGATGCACCTGAACATGTATTAGAACGCCTCAGAAAAATGCTCAGTGATGCCAAAAAACGCGGTACAACTCAGCTTAACTGGAACTAAGTCTCGGTCAAAAAAACAGCAGCCGAAGCTATTTAAACTCAACTTCCCTGTATAATCGCCGATTTTCAACGAGTTATCACACTTATCCTTTTTCAGTCTGCTAAGCTGTAACAATCCAAGTCACTTCAAGATGATGTATCTATTGGTATCGCATCTTGAGGTTGCTTGGGAGTCATTATTTTAAACCAAATCGACCAACCGACTTTATCGAACCATACGTATAAAACTACTAGGTCAGTTGGTACGTTCCCTCAAATGAATACAACACAAGGAGGCATTATGATTACTCATATAAGCCCCAAAGGTAGCATGGATTTGCTCTCTCAACTGGAGGTGGAGCGTTTAAAAAACACCGCCTCGAGTGATCTTTATCAGCTTTACCGTAACTGCACTTTGGCGGTATTGAACTCTGGCAGTCATACCGATAACTCAAAAGAGCTGTTAGATAAACACCAATCGTTTGAGGTCAACGTGGTGCGCCGCGAGCGAGGCATTAAGCTCGAACTCACCAACCCACCAGAACATGCTTTTGTCGACGGTGAAATCATCAAGGGAATTCAAGAGCATCTGTTTTCTGTATTGCGTGACATTGTATACGTAAACATGCACTTAGCAGATAGTCAGCGCCTAAACCTCGTCAACCCCATACACATCACTAACCTAGTATTTGGTATTTTACGCAACGCCAAAGCGCTGACACCCGGTATCGCACCAAACTTGGTGGTTTGCTGGGGGGGACATTCAATTAATTTAGCTGAGTATCAATACACCCGCGAAGTTGGAAGCGAACTAGGGCTGCGTGAACTCAATATCTGCACCGGTTGTGGGCCAGGCGCAATGGAAGGCCCAATGAAAGGCGCGGCTATCGGCCATGCAAAGCAGCGTTACAACGAGCGACGCTATCTTGGTTTAACCGAGCCGTCCATCATTGCCGCTGAGCCACCTAACCCAATCGTCAATGAGCTGATCATCATGCCTGACATCGAAAAGCGCTTGGAAGCGTTTGTACGCATGGCGCACGGTGTGGTGATATTCCCGGGCGGCCCCGGAACAGCAGAAGAACTGCTGTATCTTCTTGGCATCATGATGCACCCAGACAATGCCGATCAGCCCATGCCTATCGTACTAACCGGACCCAAAGAGAGCGAAGAGTACTTCCGCTCTATCGATGAGTTTATCCGCGACACACTCGGGGAAGAGGGGCAAAAGCATTATCAAATCGTCATTGATGACCCGGCAGAAGTCGCGCGCATCATGAAACGTTCGATGGATAAAGTGCGTGAACACCGTAAAAAGCGAGACGATGCGTACAGTTTCAACTGGTCATTAAAAATCGAACCTAACTTCCAGCTGCCATTCGAGCCGACTCATGAGTCGATGCAACAATTGGATCTGAGCTTGAATCAAGCGCCTCAAGCACTGGCGGCAAACTTGCGTCAAGCCTTCTCCGGTATCGTGGCAGGTAACGTAAAAGCGGAAGGTATTCGAGAAATCGAACGTCGAGGACCTTTTACTATTCATGGTGATCCGGTATTGATGAAAAAACTCGATAAGTTATTAAAAGACTTCGTCGAACAACATCGAATGAAACTGCCAAGTGGTTCAAGTTATGAGCCTTGTTACCACATTGCCCATTCCGAAATTGATGGTCGATAGTCAGGCTAGCATTCGTTACACTAGGGGCATTACGCCCCTTTTTTATTGCTAAGTCATTATGTCTATTCATCTTGTTATTATTGATGCCCTTAACCTGATCCGCCGCGTGCACTCCGCGCAGCCGGACCCGACCGATATAGCAAGAACGATCACAACCACACAAAGAACGCTGACGCGAATTCTGTCAGAAGCCAACCCGACACACATCATCGCGGTTTTTGATCATCATGAGCAAGATAGAGGCTGGCGAGCAGACATCCTTCCGGACTATAAGCAAAACCGGAAACCAATGCCAGAGCCGTTAATGCAAGGCTTAGATGCGATTCAACAAGCGTGGTGGGAGCAAGGTATCGACTCTCTACTTTCTGATGGCGATGAGGCGGATGACTTAGTCGCCACACTAGCAACCAAAGTCGCGAGCCATGGCGAAAAAGTCACGATTGTTTCCACCGACAAAGGCTACTGTCAGTTGCTCTCCCCCACGCTACAGATCCGCGATTACTTTCAGCATCGTTGGCTGGATGCACCATTTATCGACAAAGAATTTGGTGTAAAACCGAATCAACTTGCTGACTACTGGGGATTAACCGGCATTAGCTCGAGCCAAGTGCCAGGTGTACCGGGGATTGGCCCGAAAGCGGCAAAAGAAATCCTGACTCACTTTGCAGACATTGAAACGGCCTACGCCAGCAATGAGCTCGCGCCTAAATACCGTAAAAAACTGGATGAGCACATAGAGTCTGCTCGATTATGTAAACGCGTCGCGGCTTTGAAGTGTGATATTGAGCTGGGTTTTAACTTGCAAGATATTCGTTTTGATGGGGCAACCCCGTCGGAATAGCCTACGTTCTCAACACACGTCACGGTTGGACACGGCCCATAAAAAAAGCCCCTGAAGTAGGGGCTTTTTTGCATTGCTCAATCCGATCACATTAATGCGGAGAGATGTTGGATAAGCACTGAATATGAATCGTGATTTCTTCACGGTCATGATACAAATGTTTGGCTTGGAGTCTAAATTTTACCTTGTTCTCAATCAGGAACAGTTTTAGGTTTTCAAGATCTTGCAGCACTTCATCATAACGGCCTTTCATCGGCAGCTTAAGATTAAAGAGCGCTTCTTTCGCCCAACCTTTTAATAACCACTGTCCCATAAGGTGCGCAACGCGTGCTGGTTTTTCCACCATGTCACAAACAATCCAAGTTACGTTCTTGCGGTCTGGCTCGAACTTAAAGCCATCCACCATATGGTGCTTGATTTGGCCCGTTTCCATCAGGCTATCTGCCATCATGCCGTTATCAACACAGTGAACGAACATGGAACGCTTCACCAATTGGTACGTCCAACCACCCGGACATGCACCTAAATCGACGCCCCACATGCCAGGAGCCAAACGCTCGTCCCATTCTTCACGTGGGATAAAGACGTGGAATGCTTCTTCCAGTTTCAGCGTTGAACGACTTGGCGCGTCCGCAGGGAACTTCAGGCGAGGGATCCCCATGAAGAACTGTGAGTTATTGTCTGTGTACGAGTAACCTACATAACAGTGACCAGGCTCAACAAAGCAAATGTGCAGTACTGGCTTTTTCGCGTTGTCTTTACTCAGCATTAAACCTTTACCGCGCAACGCTTGACGCATTGGAACAGTAAACTTACGGCAAAACTTCAATAGCTCTTTTGCTTCATTCGTATCTGGGGTTTCAATTCTCAAATCTCCGCAACGAGGAAACGCCTCGATGTCCGCCAACTGATTCAAAATTGGGCTAATACGATCATCACTTGGCAGCGATTGAAACTCAGCGACAACCGCAAACATTTGACGAGCAAAAATCAGCGACTTAAAGTCCAAACCTCTCGCCAGTTTGTCTGCATCTCCATCTTGATAACATTCGAAGACAACATAACCGGAGTTTTTTTTCACACGCGGGAAGCCATACACTTCCAACTGTGTCGCTCTGTCCTGAATTTCACCAGCACACTCTTTCTCAAAGCCAGAACGGCAATAGAGCATTAGTTGTTTCACTTGGAGACCTCTTTGATATTGAACGCAGCAAAAAAGAACAGACACCAACCGAGCATGAACATCAATCCTCCCATTGGAGTGACCGGCCCAAACCATTTAATGCCCGTCAGCGCCAGCGCGTAGAGACTGCCGCTAAAACAAAGGATGCCGATGATAAAACAAATCGCTGCAATGAAAAAATACTTTTGTGCTTTTTGTCCCAAATTCAATAACAATAAAACGGCGCAAAACACAATCGCCAACGTGTGAATGAATTGATATAACACTCCAGTCTCAAACACACCAAGTAAATAAGGCGCCAGTGTCGCTTTTAACCCATGCGCTGCAAAGGCACCGAGCGCAACAGAGACTAGACCTGAAAAGCCAGAAAACGAGAGTAGCCACTTACTTCTCACGGTATACCTCTTTAATAAACGCCGCTAATTGCTGCACTGCAAGCGCAATGTTCCCTGCTTCTGTATAGCCAGACCTTTTACGCGGTTTAAAGCCATGATCCCCATCAGGTAAAAAGCTCACTTTTATTTGCTCAGCAAGCACAAAGTCATCAAATTCTTCACGCTTACCAAAAGTGTCTCGCTCACCTTGGAGAATCAGCGTGGGTTTCTCGATATTGGCTAAATGATCGCCTTTGAATTTTTCTGGTTTTCCTGGCGGATGAAATGGAAAACCTAGACACGCTACGCCTGCCACCAGCTCATTTTCAGCCAATAAACTCGACATACGACCGCCCATGGATTTACCACCAATCACAATAGGTTGAGAGGCAAAGTGAGCAATCACTTCGCTATAAGCTTCAAGCAACTTAGGAGCGCGGTCGGGTGGACGCTTTTTCCCGTCTTCTGCACGTTTGACCATGTAAGGGAAGTTAAATCGCACCACGCGAATTCCTTGCTCAACTAACCCTTTCGCAACCGACGTCATGAAATCGTGATCCATCCCCGCCCCTGCGCCATGGGCAAAAATAAACAGAGGTCCGTTTTCAGGTCCCTCAACTATCCATTGGCTCATCTAATACTTCCTCTTGCTCTTTTCTCGCGGTTGCTAACATCCAATCTCTAAACGTCGCGATTCGTCCCATATCAGCTTGCTGCTCATGACATACCACATAGAATGCATTCTTAGAAATCAATACCTCATCAAATGGCGCGATGAGTCGGCCAGCTTCCATTTCTGGTTTGGCTAATACGTTGTTACCGAGGGCGACCCCTTGGCCATGCACCGCGGCCTGTAGCACCATCGTCGAATGACTAAAGATAGGACCATGGTTCACATTAATACCTTCGATATTGTAATGACGCGCAAACTGCTTCCAGTCTTTACGTGAAGTATCATGTAACAAAGTATGCAGCTTAAGATCACTTAGAGATTCTAATGGCCTGTTGCCCAAAAGTAACGAAGGTGAACAAAGTGGGATCAGAAACTCTTGATACAATTTATCCGCGCGCAAACCCGGCCAATTCCCACGGCCATAGTAGATCGCCACATCCACATCATCAGTCAGTGAACCTTCGTCCATATCCACAGCTTTAATACGCACATCGATGTCCGGTTCTTGTGCATTAAAATCCGCCAAACGAGGCACTAACCACTGGATAGCAAAACTTGGCGGTAAACTAATGGTCAATGCCCCTTTCTCACTGCGTTCCAATACCTTATCGGTCGCCTCTGCAATGGAAGTAAAGATATCTTTAATATCTAAAAAGTAACTTTGCCCTTCTTCGGTAAGTAACAAAGAGCGGTTACGACGACGAAAAAGCTTGAGGGATAGAAACTCTTCTAGCGCTTTTATTTGGTGACTCACTGCGGCTTGAGTTACAAACAACTCCTCTGCAGCGCGAGTAAAACTGAGATGACGAGCGGCCGCTTCGAAGACTCGAAGCGAGTTTAATGGAGGCAATCTGCGAGACATGTGGGACCTCAAATAGGATTAGTTTTTTTAATCTGAAACATTATAAAATGTCCGTTGTCGAACAGCCAGATAAATTCTATATTTCACCCCGCAACACGAGCCTGAACGGCTTGATTTCTTTAGAAATCAATTGGCTTCGTTGTTGCGATGTTGTGTTTGCAAACTCGTATTTCGAGTTAGGTAGGTTTCTACCATAATGTATTGTCTACATTCCCTGTGGCAAAACATATACTTCCTGTATTTATTTTGACCTGTCTGTCAAATTTGTTACACCGCCTTAATAGGCGGTGTTTTTTTATCTATCGAAAATCTCATCTTCATATCTGGCACTAATATCACTTTTTGTCCACGTTTCGGATTAATTATCGTTATATCAACACGGACGATATGCCTTGTCGATGCGACTCAATATGATGCCGAGTAAAAACTTCGATTTCACTCTCCAAAACAAAAAAGGCGCAAATTGAACATTCAATTTGCGCCTTTAAACGTATTTTTTACCACGCTACTATGGGCGATAAACTTTTACATTTTTGAAACCTTGCTCTTGTAGGTAAAGCGCTTGTAGACGACTCATTACCCCACGGTCACAATACAGTAGATATGTCTTAGATTGGTCTAAGTCACCGAACTGCGTTCCCAGCTTGAAGAATGGGATGTGTTTAACCTCAACGCCATCAATTTCTAGAGGGTTGTCGTCTTCCTCTTCAGGGCTGCGGATATCGAGTACAATCGCGTGATCTTCAACAGCTTGAACTTGCTCTACTTCTGGTGCCGCCTGCTGAGACTCTTTGGCGATATCACGAATGTCCATTACACGTGCATCTCGAATCACTTGCTCAAGGATACCGAAGTCAAACTTCTCTTCTTCCGCTTCTAACTTAGCTTTCACTGCTTTCACTGTTGGCTTCTTAGAAATTACACCACAGTACTCTGGCATCGTTTTAGCGAAGTCTTCAGTGCCAATTTCACGCGCTAAATTGATGATATTTTCTTTGTCCCAGTTGATAAGCGGACGCAAAATCAGGGTGTCGGTTACGTTATCGATATGACGAAGGTTTGTCAGCGTCTGACTCGATACCTGACCAAGTGCCTCACCAGTGACCAGCGCTTCAATCTTGAACTTCTGCGCGATCATGCCTGCGGCACGCATAAACATACGCTTTAGAACCACCCCCATTTGGCCGTCATCGACTTTTTCTAGAATTTCAGCAACCACTGGTTCAAAATCCACCGAGATGAAGCGTACTTTTGCAGAAGATCCGTACTTATTCCATAGGTAATGAGAAACCTGTTTAACACCAATTTCGTGGGCAGGGCCACCGAGATTAAAGAAACAGTAATGTACTTTTGAACCGCGTTTGATGTGTAGGTAGCTAGAAACACCAGAGTCAAAACCACCCGAGATCAAGCTCAGTAAATCTTCTTGAGTTCCTAGCGGGAAGCCACCGAGCCCTTTATGGCGAGACAGTACTTGGTTTAGCGTGTCGTTCGTGACTTCAACGTTGATGGTTACATCAGGGTTACGCAGCTTAACGCTCGCGCTCTCAATCGCTTGGTTCAAACCACCGCCAACGTAACGCTCTAGTTCGATAGAGGTAAAGTCGTGCTTACCACGACGCTTAGCGCGCACGACGAAGGTTTTGTTCTCAAGGGAGGCACGGTTTAGCTCTAGCACTTGCTCGAAGATATCGTGCAAATCTGTAAATTCTGTCTGCTTAACTTCGAGGGCATGATGAATACCTGGCGTGTGTGTCAGGATCTCTAAAACTTCAGCGTGGTACTTATCACTCTCAGCGGTCACTTCAATGTGGTCACGACGGTTAAAGACCGCGACCGACTCGGTACGGTTTTTAACGATGTTACGAATGTTGCACTCTAAAATCTTTGTGAAGCGCTTACGCACAGATTCACTTTTAACAAAAATTTCTGGATGGGGCTTTACAATAAATTTCATAGTCTAATTCGCAGGTTAGTTTCGCAATCAACAGTGAGTGAACTCACGTACCCTTTACTCAAATAATAGTTACTCAAATCGAAAAACGCTGAAGGCATGCGCTTATTCAAGACGATGTGATGAGCTCACTTTTAGGGCGCGAGATTATACACCTAAGCGGATTGGAAAAACAAAAAAAGCGAGCAATCTTCTTAATACTGATCCGTTAAACTCAAAAGTGAACGAGTGTCTAAGACGCTATGGTACTGAACTCATCACCCGTTCCGCTTCGACGAAAACAAAAAAGGTGGGCATGTAGCCCACCCAAAAATACTATCTAAAATTCAAACTGATACACGGTCTGATGCTGATAGCAATCCCCAGAACTCAACATTCCATTGTTGCGTCCCCATTCTGGTTTGTTTGGTCCATCAGGAAAATATTGGGTTTCTAGGGCAAGGCCATCGTAAAGCTCATACGTTTTACTTGCGCCCGGTGTGCCTGCTAAAAAGTTTCCTGAATAGAATTGGATGGCGGGTTTGGTGGTTTTAACCTTCATCACCACATCTTCTTTCGGCGCAATCAGAACGGCGGCGACAGACACCCCATCGCTCACTTCCGGCTTAAACACGAAGGTGTGGTCGTAACCCCCCGCAGTTTTTTGATCCTGATCGGTAAGAAATGCTCGACCAACCCATTTTGGCTCGGTGAAATCAAAACCACTGCCACACACAGGCTGTTGTTCACCGGTAGGAATTAGCCCCGCATCCGTTGGTAAGTAATGCTCTGCGTTAAGTTGCAAGGTATGATCCAAACTTTTCGCGCTGCTCGCCTCGCCAGCCAAGTTAAAGTAAGCGTGGTTGGTTAAGTTCACCGGAGATGTCTGGTCAGTATTCGCTTTGTAGGCAATAAGCAATTCATTCTCATCGGTGAGTGTGTATGTGACTGTAACCTCAAGGTTTCCCGGATAACCTTGGTCACCGTCCGGTGAGTGAAGCGTCAACATGACTTGCTGAGCGCTTTGCTCGACAATTTTCCAGCGGCGTTTATCAAAGCCTTCCACACCACCGTGCAGCGAGTCTTCACCGTTATTGATGTCGAGCTGATAAACCTTTCCATCGACCTCGAACCGACCTTTTGCAATACGGTTAGCAAAACGACCGACAATGGCGCCAAAGTACACATCTTGCTGCATGTGCTCTGCCATGTTTGGCGAACGCAATAATACTTCGCGGTGTTCACCATTTACCGGCAGCGTGCAACTCAACCAAGTCGCACCAATATCCATAAATGATGCCGTCATGCCATTCGCGTTAATAAGATGGATGAGCTTTGCGGTTTGGCCATCAAACGACGGCGTTTGCGCCATCGCTTGATCTAACTGTTCAAAATACGCTTTCATCTCTCGCCCTTACAACGCTTCAACCAGACCCGCGCCATCATGAGCTTGGCAAACATAAATCGACTCTTTTAAGCCGGTCAGCGCATGATATTTGGCTTCTACCGCCGCCTTCACCTCGTCAACCAACGCTGGTGGAAAGAGCGCCACAATACAGCCACCAAAGCCGCCACCTGTCATACGTACGCCGCCTTGGTCACCAATCACTTCTTTGACCATTTCCACTAACACATCGATCTCTTTGACCGTGATTTCGAAATCATCACGCATGGATACATGCGACTGAGCCATTAGCTCCCCCATGCGCTTCATATCATGCGTCCGTAACGCTTGCGCTGCCTCAACCGTACGGTCGTTTTCGGTGATCACGTGACGCGCACGCTTTGCTACCATTTCATCCAGCTCAGAGACTTTTTCGTTGAACTGCTCAATGGTGACATCGCGCAGCGCTTTAACACCAAAGATACGCGCCGCTTCTTCACACTGCTGACGGCGGGTGTTGTATTCGCTGTCCACCAAGCCGCGCTTTTTGTTGGAATTGATGATCACCACGGCCATGTCTTCAGGCATCGACACCGCTTCCGTTGCTAGGCTACGGCAGTCCAATAACATCGCGTGGTTTTCTCGACCTTCCGCCGAGATCATTTGATCCATAATGCCGCAATTACAGCCAACAAATTCATTTTCAGCTTGCTGACCGTTCAACGCGATTTCAGCTTGGCTGATTTCTAGATTGAACAGCACTTTGAAGGTTTGACCGATCACCACTTCAAGTGCCGCCGACGAGCTTAAACCTGCGCCTTGAGGTACGTTGCCGCTCACCGAAATATCCGCACCAGTGAATTGGTAACCGCGTGCCAACAAGCACTTCACCACTCCACGAATGTAATTCGCCCACATTTTGTCTTGTTGGAAGGTGATCTCTTGCGTGATATCGAACTCATCAACCGCATTGCCATAATCAACCGATACCACGCGAACTAGGTTGTCTTCACGCTTGGCTGCCGCCACAACGGTTTGGTAATTAATCGCACACGGTAGGACAAAGCCGTCATTGTAATCGGTGTGCTCACCAATCAAGTTCACACGACCAGGCGCTTGGATGATATGGCTAGGCGCGTAGCCCAACACTTGCTCAAAAGACGCTTTCACGTTTTGGATTAGATCAGACATAGTAAATTCTCAAACTGTTTAATTCTTTAATAGCAGCTCGAACCTCAAGCCACGATTATTACGCCTCTTAAATAGTTGGAGTTGCAGCTAGGCGACAAACGAATTCAACCTTATGCGCATAGATTCTCTATGTGATTAGGCAGAGTTTGTGCAGTCAACAACGCTGCAGCTTCAAATATGACAGAGGTTATTGTTCTTTGTAGTGCACGTCGCTTAAATCACGCAGACGCTGCGCCGCTTGCTCTGCGGTGAGATCGCGTTGGCTTTCTGCCAGCATTTCATAACCCACCATGAACTTACGAACCGTCGCGCTCCGCAATAGTGGCGGATAAAATAAGGCGTGCAGCTGCCAATGGTCGATATCAGTCCCCTCTTCAAAGAATGGCGCATAATGCCAACCCATTGAATAAGGGAATGAACATTGGAATAGGTTGTCGTAACGACTCGTGAGTTTTTTGAGCGCGACGGCTAAATCGTCACGTTGCGCATCACTCAACTCGCTCATACGACGGATATGTGTTTTTGGCAACAGCATGGTTTCGAATGGCCACGCGGCCCAATAAGGCACAACCGCAGCCCAGTGCTCGGTTTCAACTACGATACGAGAGCCATCTTTTACTTCAGCCTGAACATAATCCACCAGCAAGTTGCTGCCGTGTTCTTGGTAGTAAGCTTTTAGATTATGCTCTTTGCGTTCAATTTCATTAGGTAAAAAACTGTTTGCCCAGATCTGACCATGTGGATGAGGCTGAGAACAGCCCATGGTTTCGCCTTTATTTTCGAAGGCTTGAACCCAAACATAGTCCTTCCCGAGCTCTTCGATTTGCTCGTTCCACGCATCAATCACGCCGCGGATTTTGTCGACGGGTAACTCCGGTAATGTTTTGCTGTGATCAGGCGAGAAGCAAATCACTCGGCTCAAACCGCGCACACCTTGCGTTTTGAATAACGGACTGTCTGATTCTGGCGCATTAGGTGAGTCCACCATTAATGCGGCAAAGTCGTTATTAAATACATACGTTCCTTGATAATCAGGGTTGACATCACCAGAAATACGTTCGTTGCTCGGGCATAGGAAACATTTTTCGTCATAGCTTGGCAGCTCGTCCACCGCAGGCTTTTCATCGGCCCCACTCCAAGGACGTTTTGCACGGTGCGGTGAAACTAAAATCCATTGACCCGTGAGTGGGTTATAACGACGGTGTGGATGATCCACTGGGTTAAATTCAACTTTCGACATCTTACTTACTCAACTCTTAAAAAATTCTTCAATCTTCAAATACGCGCCGAAAAAAACGATAGGCGTAGTGAACAACACGGCAACTTCAATTACGCAGCGGAATAACCTTTAGGGTTCTTTGACTGCCACTTCCAGGTATCCGCGGTCATTTCTGCCACACTGCGTGTTGCCTTCCAGCCTAGATCTCGCTCTGCTTTTTCCGTGCTTGCCCAACATTCGGCAATATCGCCAGGACGGCGAGGGCATAATTCGTAAGGCACAGGTTTACCGCAAGCCGCGCTAAATGCAGCTATCATTTCTAGAACACTTGAACCTTTACCTGTTCCTAGGTTGTAGATATGTAAGCCTGCTTTCTCACCCACCGTGTTTAGCGCAGCAATATGACCATCAGCTAAGTCCATTACATGTATATAATCACGTACACCGGTGCCATCTGGCGTTGGGTAGTCGCCACCAAAGACCGACAGTTTCTCGCGCTGGCCGACCGCCACTTGCGCGATGAATGGCATTAAGTTGTTAGGAATGCCTTGTGGATCTTCGCCCATGGTGCCCGATGGATGAGCACCGACTGGATTGAAGTAGCGCAACAAAGTGATGCTCCAGTCATTTTCGGCCTGGAATAGGTCACTCAAACACCCTTCCACTATATATTTACTGCGACCGTAAGGGTTCGTCGTTGCGCCTGTTGGCGACTCTTCTGTGATTGGGACAATCTCTGGATCACCGTAAACCGTTGCTGATGAGCTAAATACGATGCTCTTCACACCTGCTTTACGCATGCTGCGTGCTAACACCAATGACCCGTTGACGTTGTTGTCGTAATATTCCAACGGTTTGGCGACTGACTCGCCAACGGCTTTTAAACCCGCAAAGTGGATCACCGCTTGGATATCATGTTTGGCGAATACTGAATCCAAGAAGGCTTCATCACGAATATCGCCTTCATAGAAGGTCGGGCGCTTTCCAGTTAGCGCTTCTATTCGGCTTAGCACTTCCATTTTGGCATTACATAAGTTGTCGACGATGACTGGTTCCATGCCCGCTTCCATCATCTGAACACATGTGTGACTACCGATGTAACCCATACCGCCTGTGATAAGAACTTTCACTTTTGCTTCTCCACTATTACTGCTTCATGCTCGATATCGTGTCTCGGATTCGGTTGAGCCTGTTTAACCAATGCCAAGTCGATACGCCATTTCTTAACTGGTTAAAAGTCTAACAATGAATCCCTACCCAGTTCCGTGATCAATTTCAAAGAGTGTAAACGTTTCCACAAAATCATACAAACACACAACTTACACTAGAGTGTAGTTAAATGAAGCAATGGGAGGATTGAGCCGATCGTACTCATTTGCTTAATATCGGCTTCTCATCTGAAGGGTGCACTGTTTTACTAAAAGTTTGTCTATACCTAAGCAGCTGTTTACAATGGCAGAATGACTGAGTTCTCACTCGGACTGTGAGTAATGCCAACAGGACGTGTTACATGGCCACATTAAAAGATATCGCCACAGAAGCGAGCGTCTCACTTGCAACCGTATCACGGGTATTAAATGACGATCCGACGTTGAGCGTTAAGCAAGAGACCAAACGCCGTATTTTCGAGATTGCAGAAAAGCTAGAGTACCGCACCAGCAGCGCCAAAAAAGCCACCAAAGAAACGAAGCAAAAACATCACTTTTTGGCCTTGTATAACTACAAGCCAGAAGCAGAAGTGAATGACCCGTACTACTTGTCGATTCGTCATGGGATAGAAACCCAGTGCGACAAACTGGGCATTACTTTAACCAATTGCTACAACAGCGAACTTGATGTTGAAACGCAAAAGATCACCGGTGTTCTTTTAGTCGGAAAAGTCAACCAAACGGTGGTCAATACATTACCTAAGCGTTTAGCCGAACGCATGTGCTACATCGATTTTTCTGATCCAACCAGCCGTTGCGATTGTGTTGATATCGATCTAGTTAAGATCAGCAAACAAACCATTGATTTCTTTGTAAAGCAAGGCTATGAACGTGTCGGTTTTATTGGTGGTCAAGACGAACTAAATACTGCAGACATTCGTGAAAATGCGTTTGTGGAATACGGTAGCCTAAAAGGGGTCGTCTCTGAAGAGGACATTTACCGTGGCGATTTTTCAAGCTTATCCGGTTACGACTTAGCCAAAGAAATGTTGGCTAAAGGTGATTTTCCTAAAGCAATGTTTATCGCCTCTGACTCAATCGCAATCGGCGTGTTACGGGCGATCCATGAGTTTGGTTTAAACATCCCCGATGATATTGCTCTGATCAGTGTGAATGATATCCCCACTGCGCGTTTTACCTTCCCCCCTCTCTCCACCGTTCGCATTCATTCTGAAATGATGGGGATCCAAGCCGTTAACTTATTAGTTGAGAAGTATCGTGACGGGCGCACCCTTCCTTTACAGGTGTATGTACCAAGCAAACTCAAGCTACGCGGTACGACTCGATAATCTTCCAACTACGTCAAGGTAAAACGTTTTCACTATTTTGTATCAGTTAAATTTTTACTCGTATCTTTCTCAGATTATTCATAAGCATTTTTCACAATACATCGGCGGCAGTTCTGTGATTTATGTTACGCAAGCGGCGAAAACAGCTCGTACTCCAACATAAGTACATTGCTCCGAAAGGAAATGAAAACTTAACCATTGGGAAAACTTCCTTCACCTCCGTCTAAACTCAATCAATTCGAGCATGCTTGAGAAGCCACACCCGCTTTTCAAACAATATCATTCGCTCTCAACGACGGATACATTTGGGCACCGTACGGTGCTCTTTTTACATTTGGGAGGTGATCGTTCTGGCGACTAACTCTCGCAACCAAATACCTTTGTCTTCGTTATTTCGGCTAGTATGCCACAGCATGGCAATATCAAAATCCGCCACGGATATCGGTGGCTTAACCGTGACAAGCTCGTCAAAGAAGCCTTCTGCTAAGGCCATTTTCTCCGGCACAATGGCAATCAAGTTACGATGTTTGAGTAGATGTCGAATAGTAAGAAAGTTGCGCGAGGCAACGGTCACCTGACGACTCAAACCATGCTCTGCAAGCTTTTGGTCTACTTGTGTCTTTAAACTTCCATCAGGACTAACCAAGGCTTGTTCTATGTTGGCGAACGCTTGCAGTGATAACTGCGCTTCCCCTTTCAATACTCGTTTATCACACAAGCACACGTGCTTTTCCGTGTACAAATACAAGTTGGCAAAATTGTCATCCAATACGGACATACTACCAATGACGACATCCAGTTTTTCGTGCTCGGTTAACGCCACATAGTTACTACGATTGACGTTGATAAAACTGATTTGTGCTTCTGGGGCGTGTTTACGTATTTCGTCATAGAGTCGTGGAGCAAAAATAAACTCGGCATAATCTGTCAGCCCAATGCGACACACACCTGAGTAGTTTTCTGACTGAAAAACAGATTGGGTAAACAGATCCTTAGCCATAGAATCGAGCAAGTGATGCACAGTTGGTGCAATGTGGTGAGCGTGCTCGGTAGGAGCCATCTTGTGCCCTTTGCGCTCAAAAAGTGTGTCATCAAATAACAATCTCAAACGAGACAAGCTATGACTCATGGCTGATTGGCTGACATGGCTTTTTTCCGCTGCCAAGCTGACACTTCGATAGCGGTATAAATAGGAGAACGTCACCAATAAGTTCAAATCAATATTACGCCACTGAATGTCCTCTTTCACGGCCACCCCTTATCCCAGTTTATTCATAGATGAAATGAAAATTATCAATTTGAATCATTTTAGAGCATTAAATAAATTAGCCACAATGCTTTTAGATAAACAGGCTCAACATGTTTACCATCTTCAACACTTTTTTCTGGCTGGGTTGGTTCAGCTTTGGCGGCCCAGCAGCTCATATTGGCTATTTCCGTCAAACCTTCGTAGAAAAACTCAAATGGATTGATGACCCGTCATTCCGCAGCCAATTTCAGAATTAAAATAATGTGATCCAGTGATCGTTTACAACTGTTAGTGCGACAGACATCTTGACCGCGATCCCCAGTTTTGATCTATTACTGTTATTTAACGGTCACTTATTATGTCTGCTGCTCAACCTGTCATTAAACGCCTAGACCACTTAGGGTTAATCGCTGCTTTCTGTCATGAAGTCGGTTTACCAGGCATTATTGATCGCATCATTCCCAAATACTCGGATCACAACGTCTCACACGGCGATGCAGTCTTAGCAATGATTCTTAATGGTCTTGGCTTTCACAGTAGAACGCTGCATATGTTCTCTGACTTCTTCGAGACGAAGCCTGTTGCCAAGTTGCTCGCTAAAGACATTGAAGCGCACCATTTAACTGACGATGTACTCGGACGTACGTTAGATGCTTTATATGAAGCAGATGTGTCCGCACTTTATCAAGCGATTGCAGAGCATGTCGTTGATAAGCTTGGGCTTAAAGCAGACTCTGTCCACCTTGATATCACGAGTTTTCATGTCGACGGTGAATACATCCAAGACGAAGATCTTAATGCCATCAAACTGGTAAAAGGCTACAGCCGAGACCACCGTCCAGAGCTAAATCAAGTGGTCCTTGAGTTGATTTGTGAAAACCAAGCCGGCCTACCTGTTTACATGCAAGCGCTCAGTGGCAACACCAATGATGCTAAGGCATTTTCAGAGGTCACTAAACGGCATATTCATTGCCTAAAGGCAGCTCAAAACAGTCGCTACTTCATCGCCGATGCCGCTCTATACACCGAGGAAAGCATTCGTTCACTGGATGAGCAACAACAGAAGTTTATTACGCGTGTTCCAATGACCATTAAGTCAGCCAAAGAAGCCTTAATGAACCTTGAGCCAGAGCAGTTGAGCCGTATCGGCAATGGTTACTCGGGTTGCTGGGTTGATGCTGACTATGGCTCGGTATCTCAGAAGTGGCTATTGGTTCATAGTGAACAAGCAACCAAGCGAGAAGAAGCAACGTTCTATAAGAACTTAGACAAAAATATCACCAAAGAGCTGAAAGCACTGGGACAACTAATGAAAAAGAAGTTTGCTTGCGCAGTGGATGCCGAGCAAGCAATGAGCGACTTCGCTAGCCAGTGTTATTTGCTTGGCTTTGCACAACCAACCATTGTTAAAGAGCCAATCTATTCAGGTCGCGGTCGGCCGAAGAAAGACGCAGAGCCAACGGGATACCACTATTTGATAGATGCTACGCCTTATACCGATCTAGAAAAAGTGAAGATGGCCAAGCTTAAAGTAGGTATGTTTATTCTCGCCACCAACGATACTGACTACGCCGATCTAACAATGGCTGCGTTACTTGAGCATTACAAGTCTCAGCAAAAGGTAGAGCGCGGATTTCGCTTCTTGAAGAGCCCTGAGTTCCTAACATCATCAATTTTCCTGAAGAAACCTCAGCGAATCGAGGCATTGCTGATGATCATGACGCTTAGCCTACTCGTTTACGCAAGCTTAGAGCACAAAATCCGAGAGAGTCTCACTAAGACCGAGGAATTCTTTCCTAGCATGGTAAAGAACAAGACGACAACCAAACCGACGGCACGTTGGGTATTCTTAAAATTCGAAGGTATCGACACACTCGAATTTGGCGGTCAAAGCTTCATCACGGGTGTTCAGGAGCATCAGACTCGGCTGCTTAAGCTTCTTGGCGTACTGTATGAAGCGGTTTATTCCTAAATTGGCTGCGGAATCTCGGATGACAACGAGTACGCTCAAATTGTCGCATTGAGTCAGTTTTTGCCGGGGCCGGGGTCTAGCCAAGTCGGCTTTGCTTTGGGCTACAAACGTGGGGGGTTAGGTGGCGCATGCGCGGCTTTTATCGGCTTCACGCTTCCTTCTGTGCTGATCATGTTGACTCTAGCAATGGCGAGCAGCCAAATTACCGAGACAGATCTATTTCAAAGTATCGTTCACGGCTTAAAGCTGCTCGCCGTCGTCGTGGTGGCGGATGCCACTTGGGGAATGTACAAAAATTTTTGCCAAAGCAAACTAACCGCTGGCTTGTGTGTGGCGACGGCCACGGCTCTCTTAGTTGTCCCAAGCATCATGACGCAAATGCTGGTACTGGTCGTGGCAGGTTTCATTGGAGCGCAATACCTAAAGAAAGAATTCGTACCTGAAAAACCGTTTAAACCATTTATCGCACCATTGGCACTATTTGCATTGCTTTTGCTCGGCTTACCTTTAGTGGCTCACACTTTACCTCTGCTCGGCTTGTTCAGTGATTTCTTCCAAGCAGGCAGTTTAGTGTTTGGGGGCGGTCACGTAGTGCTGCCGCTGCTGCAAAACATCGTGGGCGACCAGCTCAGCCAAGACGCATTTTTAACTGGTTACGCTGCCGCGCAAGCAGTACCGGGCCCAATGTTTACCTTTGCCACCTTTATTGGTTATGAGCTTTCGGACACGCCGATTCTGGGCGCAATTGTGGCAACGCTTGGGGTATTTTTGCCCGGTTTTCTATTATTACTGGGGGTGCTGAAAAACTGGCAAGCGCTGGCTGGAAAACCTGCAATATCAGGTGCCATCAACGGTGTCAACGCATCGGTGGTTGGTTTGCTACTTGCGGCACTTTATCAGCCTGTATTCACTAGCGCAGTGGTTGCGCCAATCGATATAGCGGTGGTGACCGCTGGTCTTTATCTACACAAAAAGCTTAACCTTTCCGTATTATGGATGATTGTATTTTTTGTTGCTGCGGGTCTTATCACTGGCGCAATGTAAGCGCCAAAAATAAATAAACGCTTAACGGGCGTTTGAATACAAGTGCCCGTTTTCTTAGATAAGTTTAGCAATATTGGAGTATATCCCCCGACTAAGAGAGCATCACGAAGAGAAGATAGTACCACTCCATATTTGCGACGTATCCTGACATATACATAGATAGCCACACAGCCTCAATACACTTGATTCAAGAGCGTATACCATGGTTTAACTATTCAGCTTCTTCCTGTTAAACCATTGTTCATGCGCACTAACTTAACTGCATCATGACGAGAGTGTACATCGAGTTTTTTATACAATTTATATATATGGCTTTTAACTGTACTTTCAGATAAAAAAAGTCGCGAAGCAATTTGTTGATTTGAAATGCCGTACACAAGTAGCTCTAGAATCTGCTTTTCTCTGCACGTTAATTCATCATGCTGCTGCTCTTCGGATAAAATTGCATGCCTATAATTGAGAACTAACTTTTCTAGGTACATCCTTGGCAACCACAAGCCGCCTTTCAATACGTATTCCGCTCCATCACATATGTGTGTCACCGATGCGCTTCGGAGCAAGATTCCTTTTAACAACTTCCAATGCAGCAAGTCCGTTTGTACTTTTTCACATGGGACGTTATGGAGCATAAAAGACCACCCAAATAAGTCAAAATCTGGCAGCTTTCCTTGCATTTCAAGTTGACGCATAAAATCGTAATCAATAAACATCAAGTCAATCTTGAGTGAATGGCTTTTGAAAACCAATTCATTAGGTTCCATTGTCTTAACTTCAACATCATGAATAGAAGATAATTGCTTTTCTATTAAATTACTTTGTAAACTCCTCTCAGCTAGCAATAGCAAGTGCTTCTTTTCCATAATCCCACCACATTAACTTATCTGTGTTTCGCTACACCCTGTTTGTGATTGCAAGGAATAGCAAAAAGAATTTATTTTCATTTTAAGTAGAAAATATAGCACTTCAGAATGAAGTCGCATTGGTTTCTGATGCCGAAAAAGGCTTAAAAAGTACGACCACACTACAAACTTCATCCATAATTTTCAGTCATTAACCACATAAATACATGATTTATAATACTAAATAAAAGAACCGATAATTTAGCTAAAATGTCCCATAAACTGAGTGTGACTGATCAGCTCTGTTTCATAAAACTTATTACTTCTTTATATTGGCTTCATTTCATACTTGATGGGTACTTAAAATAAACTTAAAAAATAAACTTATGATTATATTTGTTTTTTCTACAACCTCTTAAAGCATTCCATTCAAATATTACCTTTCTACAGATAACATTCTCAATAATGAGAACAGCTTTTACTGATCCTTTCTTATAATTTCATCGCTTCCACCACAAAACTGAAGGAAGCAGGGATGAGAAGTTAAGTGCAGTCATTTTTAATTAAAAATAACAGGACATGGAGTAATCTTTATGACTCTAAACAAAACAGGGCTTGCTATCGCAATGTCAGCAATTTTATGCAGCGGTTCTCTTATCGCGAATGAAATCGATGATGGTGATGACAACATGCAATGGACTGACAGTGCAAATACCTCTATTGGTTTGTCTGACAGCTTAAATGACAATAGTGATAACAGCGCTTCGCTAGGTGTAGGTGATAGCTTTAACGACAACAGTGATAACAGCGCTTCACTAGGTGTAGGTGATAGCTTTAACGACAATAGTAACACTAACAGTGACAGCTCAAATTCAAGCATGAACACGGCTCAAAGCCACAACGACAACAGTACATCTAATGCTAATGACAACAGTACTAGCGCTTCACTAGGTGTAGGCGATAGCTTTAACGACAACAGTGATAACTCAAATTCGAGCATGAACACGGCTCAAAGCCACAACGACAACAGTTCATCTAATGCTAATGACAACAGTACTAGCGCTGACCTTGATGTGAGCCTAACTAGTGATAGTAGTGATTCCAGTACTAACACTAACAGAAGCCACAACGACAACAGCGACTCTAGTACTACTGTAAGACGTAGCAACAACGACAACAGTGACTCTAGCATCAACAGTAGCTTTAACGATAACAGCGATAATCGTAATCAAAGCGACAACCGTAATCAGAGTGACAACCGTAGCTACGCTGATTCAAGCACAACAAACTCGAACAGCTTTAATGACAACAGCAACTATCAAAGCGACTCGAGCTCAACAAATGTTGATAGCTTCAATCAAGTCCATATGGATACAGACATGGTTGTTGCTAGCTCAAGCCTAATGGGTGGTGTTACAGGTGCATCTGTTATTTATTCAACTAACGCAGATGATACTCGAGTTCGAGTTGAAAACATGAACAGACTTGGTGGTCTTGGTGGCGCTGCTGGTATTACTACTGTTGGTCAAAATGCCGGCTCAAATTCACTTGTGCAGCAATCTGTTACAACTAATGCAAGTGTGTTTACTGGAGGTGAATAACCGACTAGTGGGAGAAAGCGATGCGTTTGGCAATCTGTACTTTGAGTATGATAGTTGCCTGCACTGCACTCGCTGATGACATTGCATTATCTGGCGGAGAAGTTAGCTTGGATATCATGAATGAATCAAGAGGTGGACAAAATGTTGAACTCGACTTGGTTTATGCAGAATCAGATATCAATGGTATTTCGTCAGATAATGTCGCGTCAAACACTGTGAGTGGTAACAATATACTATCAAGTGGAGCGTTCGCAGACAGTTCGGGTATATCAAACGTAATCCAGAACAGCGGAAGTAACGTTTTAATCCAGAACTCTACCGTCGTTAACCTGACACTCAAGTAAATAATATGAAAATATTACGTAACTTAACTTGGCTGATGCTCGTGTTCTCAGTATCAGCCAATTCATTAGAACTGCTACCTCATCGAGCACATTACTCAGTACCTGTAAAAAGTTATAAAGAGATAGTGTTTGGAGATGTATTTCGTCAGCAATATGACTTTAGTTGTGGCTCTGCTGCACTGGCGTCACTACTAACCTTTCATTATGCAACAAAATCATCTGAACAAGATATTTTTAAAAGCATGTTTGAGAAAGGTGATAAGAAAAAAATCAAAGAAAAAGGTTTTTCTTTGTTGGATATGAAAATTTATTTGGATTCTATAGGTTTAAGTTCAGATGGGTTTCAAGTGGGATTGAAAAAAATTCGAGAAGTTGGCGTTCCTGGAATTACTCTTGTTAATTTTGATGGGTATATGCACTTTGTTGTAATCAGAGGAATAAATAACCATTCGGTGATTATCGGTGATCCTTCAAGAGGAACCATGACTATGAAACTTGATGAGTTTGAAAAATATTATCAAGGTATTGTGTTACTGGTCCGTAACGAAGCAGAAATGGGACGTTCTGGCTTTATTACTGATGACAAGTTTACGGTATATCAAAAATCACCCTTAGAAACAGGGGTATCTAGAGACTCTTTAGGTGTATTTAGTATTACATTACCTATCTCCGGCGAAAATTAGTATTTGTGATGGGAAAACATTACGTGAAAGGCCAACATTATGAACGGTAATAATTTATTGTTAGTGCTTTGTATACTAATAATTAGTTTTAATGTAAGTGCTAAAAAACTCAGTCTTCAAGAACTTTCCCCTTTACCAGATTCATCTCTGGAAGAATATCGAGGCGGTTTTCAAGTGACGGACGACTATATTATCAATATTGGGTTAAGTATTACTACCACTATAAATGGTGATGATATATTGAACACAAACATTGCCAACCTAGTCATTGAAAATGGTAATTTAAAAAATATCAGCGCAAATAATGACAGTCAAAATGGAGATGTTTTAAACCAAGGTATTGTTAACATCATACAATTCGGTGAAGGGAATATTATTGGAGATGATTCTATAGGTTCACCAAAAATGCCGTCACCTCAAAAACCAAGTATAATAAGTTCAGAGTTTATAAATTCAAGTATTATAAATATTATTCAAAATACGAAAGATAACAGTGTTATTGGCCTAAGTACACTCGTTGACATTGATGCTCAAGTAAATGGCGTAATACAGGAGATAAAAGCAAATCAACAACTAGAAGATGCCTTGTTAAATCACCTTCAATGAGCACATTTCGTTTTCTATTGGAAATAAATAAAATAGTTACAAGTAAGTAGCACAAGCAATTATCAATATCTATAAACTCCTGATAAAATAAATTTCATAATACCAATCGGTGAGTATATTCCAGAGAATAAATACCTATTTTAATGTAATCAGGTCACTTCATAATACTAATATCAGATATTTAAAGATGAATTAGGCTCAAAAATAAAGGACCTAATATCCACGTTACAAATTAAAAGGGACTCGCACCGTTAATTGAAAGTCGGGCGTATCTTCAGTAAGCCCTGCTTGAGCACTGATATTGATAGATGAGCGTTGACTAAAGGCGTAGTTTATCCCAAAAGTCATCGCATCTAATTGAAGTAACTTTGCATCATCTGCCGATCTACCATTCACTTTACTTTTTAAAATTGTTTTATGGCTAAGCCCCAAAGAAAATGAAAGATCAGGATTCACCGCGAACCCCATCCCCCCAGAAAGAGAAATAGTGTCACCAAGTTCAACATCAGCTTTTGTATCGCCAACTGTAACAGTATCCTCTAAGTTATAAATGTAACTTAAACTAGCGAACAAAACTGCAGGGTCAACAGGGTGAATAAGAGATAAATTAGGCTCAAAACTCCAAAAACCCGAGCCAGTAGGGACATCACTAAATGAGTTACTTCCGTCTTCAATAGAAACATCATAAGGCGATCGACCTGTATCTGATTTTATTCTCAGGCCACCTACCCAATATGGCGCAGACTCAAAGTTAAACTGATGCCTCAATGCGAACTCTAAATCACCAAGCCCTCCCCCATCCACTGTGGTGTTTACTACTTCACTGTCTGAACCATCTTGAATAGGGCGTGTGGAAACTTGATCATTTCGATACACGTATGGTACTCGAACCTCTAACTCTGTGGCATTTGTTAAACCATATCTTGCGGTTAAGCCAACGGTTACCGTTGTTCTATCCGAATCACTCACTTCAATTCGCCCGACAATCAAAGTTGGTAGCACGGTATAACCAACAACAGATACTTTATTCGAAGAGTTCTGCGTATAACTTAAAGATGAATCAAATGACCATTTTCCCTTAGGTGTGAGAACCCCAGGACGATCAATGACATCACCAACCGTTTGGGCGCGTTGAGGAATATCATCTCCTTCAGCACCATGTACATTTCCTGCAATAAATAAACTACAAAGATAGGTACCCAGTAAAGTCTTCCGTAACATCACATCTTTCCTTTTTCTGATGATCGTACCCAAGTAATCTCAGGCAGTAGCTTGAGGTGAAGCCCCCAACTTTTCAAAGTAACATCCGTATAGTTACTTCAACACCACTACATAAATTCAGGTTTCTCGCTTTGAAGACATTAGGAGACATTTATACTTATCTTCAACACTAAGCCACTAGTCTATAAACAATTAGAATAGATTCTAAGTTTTCGCAATATTATTAATAAAATAAATTGCTTACCTGTGCTCTTCGTATGAATTTGATATGACAGAGCAACTAAAAACCGTCTTCTCTTGTGTGTAACATCAATCACATTGTTGTTTAGATAGAAGCGCTTCGACTTCAATCATAACTAACGCTATCTTTCCCACATATTTCATCAAAATCCATTCCCGAGTCGTGATTTAACATGCTAGAGTTAACAATGCGTTAACAAGTATAAATACAACGAGAAGACATGGAGTCACATAAAATGAATCAGCCGAACCTAAATAGCGCTGCTGATTGCGCTCTCCCACCACCAAATGAAATGATTCTCAAATGGGCTAAAGAACGCCCAAATGAGGTCTATCTAAAACAAATTATTAACCGACAGTTTGTGGAATACACTTATGCAGAAGTTGCCGATCAAGCACTAAAGCTGGTCAGTGCTCTACGCAGTCTAGGGGTGCAACCTGGTGATAAAGTTGCTCTAGTCTCAAAGAATTGTGCTGAATGGTTCATCTGTGATTTGGCGATGATGCTCGGTGATTACGTCAGCGTGCCGATCTTTCCAACTGCCGTTGCGGAGACCATTGAATACTGTGTTACCCACAGTGAAAGCAAAGCGATGATTGCGGGTAAGTTAGATGACCCAACCGCAACTCAGCAGGTTATTAATGCCATGCCAGAGCTGATTAGTATCGCTTTACCTTACGATACCGCCCCACAATGCCAGTACAACTTCAAAGCCCTACTCGAAGATGCAGTGCCAAGTAAAGAGCGTCCACAACACCACGATGATAAGTTAATGTCTTTGGTATACACCTCGGGAACATCCGGACTGCCTAAAGGTGCCATGCTCACTTATGGTGCATTCAGTTGGTCCGTTCAACAGCTCATTAACCATATTGGTATTCAAGAGAATGATCGCCTGTTTTCTTACCTGCCTCTGGCCCACATTACCGAGCGGGTTTACATTTTCGGCTCGTCGATCATGGCCGGCGTAACCACCGCATTTCCTGAATCTCTCGATACTTTTATTGAAGATGTCAAAATGCATCGGCCAACGCTGTTTGTCTCTGTGCCACGGTTATGGACATTATTCCAACAACGCATTCAAGATAAGCTGCCACAGAAAAAACTCAACTTCTTGCTGAAAATACCGTTCGTAAATTCATTAATTAAGAAAAAGCTAGCCGATGGATTAGGCTTGGATCAGGCTCGCGTATTAGGCTGTGGCTCTGCGCCCGTCTCACCAGCTCTATTGCAATGGTATCACTCGATCGGTCTGAATATCACTGAGGCGTGGGGGATGACAGAGTCCTTCGCGTATAGCACGCTCAACTACCCATTTAGAGCGGACAAAATTGGGAGCGTAGGTAATGCAGGCCCTGGCATTGAGCTAAAAATCGCGGAGGATGATGAAATCATGGTTCGCGGAAAAGGGCTATTTTCTGGTTACTATAAAAATGACATTGCGACCCAAGAATCTTTTGACTCAGACGGTTGGTTACATACTGGTGATATCGGCGCCATTGATACAGAAGGTTATCTAACCATTCAAGGCCGTAAAAAAGATACCTTTAAAACCGCCAAAGGCAAGTTTGTTGCTCCAGTACCTATCGAGAACAAACTGTTTGAGTACAGTCGTGTAGAAATGATGTGCTTAATAGGATTAGGGTTGCCAGCACCAATTCTTTTGGTTGTGCCACATGATTTCCCAAACTTCAATAGAGAACGTTACGCTCGCACGACACGAAAAGTCATCGCGAGAATGAATCAAGAACTGGCTTCTCACGAGCAAATCAAAGGCGTATTGATGATTAAGGACCCTTGGAGTATCGAGAATGGTGTGCTTACTCCAACCTTAAAAATTAAACGTCATGTACTGGAACAAAAGTATCATGAAATTGGCCATAATTGGCCGAAGGGTGAATTAGTCGTGTGGGAAGAAGATTTATAATTTTAGTTGCACTTCTCAACTGGCATTGAGGAGTGCTAATTTCCTATATTCAGGCCAATTCTCCAAAATGTTTTCGTATTTCTTCGCTACTAATATATGCGCGATTAGAGCCGTTGAATTCAAGTTATCGATAATAAAAAGCCCCGCTCTAGGCGGGGCTTTAAAGTCATAGAGTTAACGTAAAGAATTACTTCTTAGCGTTACGCTCTTTAACGTCAGCAATTACTTGCTCAGCAACGTTTGCTGGACATGGTGCGTAGTGTGAGAACTCCATAGAGAACTGACCACGACCAGAAGTCATTGTACGTAGAGTACCGATGTAACCAAACATTTCTGATAGAGGTACATCACCCTTGATACGTACACCAGTAGATGCAGCTTGTTGGTCTTTGATCATACCACGACGACGGTTAAGGTCACCGATTACGTCACCAACGTGATCTTCTGGCGTGAACACGTCAACTTTCATGATTGGCTCAAGAAGTTGCGCACCAGCTTTAGGCATCGATTGACGGAATGCGCCTTTCGCCGCGATTTCGTATGCGATTGCTGAAGAGTCAACTGCGTGGAAACCACCGTCGAATAGTTCAACTTCTACGTCTAGAGTAGGGAAACCAGCTAGAACACCAGTATCCATCATGCTAGCGAAGCCTTTTTCTACTGCAGGCCAGAATTCTTTCGGTACGTTACCACCAACAACAGATGACTTGAACGAGAAGCCTGAGTTTGGCTCACCTGGTTTGATACGGTAGTCGATTTTCGCGAACTGACCTGAACCACCAGACTGCTTCTTGTGCGTGTAGCTGTCTTCGATTGCTTGAGTGATTGTTTCACGGTAAGCAACCTGAGGAGCACCCACTTCTAGCTCAACGCCGTAAGTACGTTTTAGGATATCAACTTTGATATCTAGGTGAAGTTCGCCCATACCTTTAAGGATGGTTTCACCTGAATCTTCGTCAGTCTCAACTTGGAAAGATGGATCTTCTGCAACCATTTTACCGATCGCGATACCCATTTTCTCGCTGCCGCCTTTGTCTTTAGGCTTCACTGCGATAGAGATTACTGGATCTGGGAAGATCATTGGCTCAAGAGTACATTCATGTTTAGGATCACATAGCGTGTGACCAGTTTGAACGTTCTTCATACCAACAACAGCGATGATATCACCAGCTTGTGCTGAATCAATCTCGTTACGCTCGTCTGCGTGCATCTCAACCATACGGCCGATACGCTCTGTTTTACGAGTTGCAGCGTTAAGTATTGTGTCACCTTTCTTCATCTTACCTGAGTAAACACGGATAAAGGTTAGCGCACCAAAACGGTCGTCCATGATCTTAAATGCAAGCGCACGTAATGGCTCGTCTGCAGATACTGTTGCAACTTCACCAGTCTGCTCACCAGTATCTGGGTCAGTTAGAGGCTGTGGATCAACTTCTGTTGGTGATGGTAGGTAATCAATTACCGCGTCAAGAATAAGCTGCATACCTTTGTTCTTGTACGCAGAACCACAGTAAGTTGGGAAGAATGCTAGGTCACGTGTACCTTTACGGATACAACGCTTGATGTCTTCTAGAGACGGCTCTGCGCCTTCTTCTAGGTAAGCCATCATTAGATCTTCGTCTTGCTCTAGAGCAGTTTCGATCAGCATTTCACGGTATTCAGCAGCTTTGTCTGCCATGTCTGCTGGAACGTCTTGAACTTCGTAGTTTTCTGGAAGACCTGTGTCATCCCATACGTATGCTTTTTGGCTTAATACGTCTACAACACCGACGAAATCTTCTTCGATACCGATAGGTAGAGTCATAACGAGAGGAGTTGCACCTAGAACGTTTTGTACTTGATCTACAACTTTGTAGAAATCTGCGCCCATACGGTCTAGTTTGTTAACGAAGATCAGACGAGATACTTTTGATTCGTCAGCGTAACGCCAGTTGGTTTCTGACTGAGGCTCAACACCACCAGAACCACAGAACACACCGATACCACCGTCAAGTACTTTTAGAGAACGGTAAACTTCGATTGTGAAGTCAACGTGTCCTGGAGTATCGATGATGTTTAGACGGTGATCTTTCCAGAAACAAGTTGTTGCTGCAGACTGGATCGTGATACCACGCTCAGCTTCCTGCTCCATGAAGTCGGTAGTAGTTGTACCATCGTGGCTGTCGCCCATTTTATGGATTTTACCAGTTAGCTTTAGGATACGCTCTGTAGAGGTAGTTTTACCCGCGTCTACGTGAGCAAAAATACCAATGTTTCTGTATTTTGATAAATCAGTCATTGTCTTACTCTGTTAATAAGGTATAAAGTGCGCGCAGAGTATATCATATTCTGTCAATACTGATACCCTTGCGTGCGGATGGAAGAAAAAAAATTTAACGTGAAATTTCCGTCCTCAAAGCATAGCCAAACATCATGATTAATGTGTTTTATTCGCGAACGTTTGAAGACAAATTCAACATTTTGTGGGACTTTTATTTAAGGGCGTTACAGCTCATCAAATGCTTCAATTGCTTCTGATAATTTCTTAACACCGTGGATCTGCATTCCAGGAATACCTCCTTTCGGCATATTCGCTGCAGGAACAATAGCTTTCTTAAAGCCATGTTTAAACGCTTCATTCAAACGCTCTTGCCCACTTGGCACTGGACGGATTTCACCAGCAAGCCCCACTTCCCCAAATACGACCACATCTTTTGGTAATGGGCGGTCACGAAAGCTCGATAATAGTGCCATCACGAGCGCAAGATCTGCGCTCGTTTCCGTTACCTTAACACCACCAACAACGTTAACAAAAACATCTTGGTCTGCCATTTGTAGGCCACCATGCTTGTGTAACACGGCAAGTAGTAAAGAAAGACGGTTCTGCTCCAAACCTACCGCTACGCGGCGAGGATTAGCCAGTTGCGAGTAATCCACCAGCGCTTGGATCTCTACTAATAGAGGACGTGTACCTTCCCAAACAACCATTACTGAAGAGCCCGATGTTGCTTCTTCACCACGAGAAAGGAATATAGCGGATGGATTACTGACCTCTTTTAACCCTTGCCCTGTCATGGCAAATACGCCAAGTTCATTCACCGCACCAAAGCGGTTTTTATGACTGCGTAAAGTGCGGAATCGACTGTCCGTACCACCATCAAGCAGTACTGAACAATCAATGATATGTTCAAGCACTTTGGGGCCCGCAAGAGTACCATCTTTTGTTACGTGACCAACAATAAATACCGCAACATTATTCTGTTTTGCGTAACGAGTCAGCGCCGTCGCCGATTCACGTACCTGTGCAACACTGCCAGGTGAAGATTGAACATCGGAGACGTGCATTACCTGGATTGAGTCAATCACCATAATACGAGGCTGCTCTTTTTCAGCAACTTGACAGACCTTGTCAACATTAGTTTCAGACAGCATTTTCAAATGCTCTTTTGGCAACCCCAAACGAGAAGCACGCATTGCTACCTGCTGTAAAGATTCCTCGCCTGTAACGTACAACGTTGGCATTTTCGCTGACAAACTGCACATCGTTTGTAAAAGCAGTGTTGACTTACCAGCTCCCGGGCTGCCACCAATCAAAATCGCCGCCCCAGGCACTACACCACCACCTAATACACGATCAAGCTCTTTATAGCCACTGGTGAAACGCGGGACTTCTTGCAAGTCAATTTCTGATAGGGTTTGCACTGCCACTTCGGTTGCAGAGCCTGCATAACCTGTCAAACGTTCGTTGCGAGCAACGGTTGGCGATGCAGCGATACGAACTTCCGTAATCGTATTCCACGCGCCACACGCATTACATTGCCCTTGCCAACGTGGAAAGTCTGCCCCGCAATCATTACAAACATAAGCTCGTTTTGCTTTCGCCATGATGCCTCGATTTTTTCAACAAATGTGACTAAGCACAGTCAAGTCAGACTTAATCTGAAGTGAACTATTGATATACTTAAGTTTTACTTCGCTTAGTCGATATAATTTAAAATAACGCCATACTCTAACAGAAATAATGCAGCAATCTGAAATTCTCTCGCTCGCAGAACGACTCATTCCCGTTTATGGATCGAACGACGTTGATTTTGTCCTTGGTCAATTAACCGAGGAAGAGCCGCCTTCGACCAAAATCTTAGTCAAAATGGAACTAAACCGTTTAATGGCACCGTGCAAAAAAAGCATCGACTTGCGTGGCCGCGTTCAAGGCGAATGCCGAGAGTATATTTTGGATAGTATTCCGCACTGGTTGGACGATGTAGCTTTCAACGCTTACCACAAAAACATCAAAAAGTTTGGTCGCTATACCGAAGGCATGTGGGAAGCCTTAGTTAATACACGGAACAATTTCCGAGTAATGAATATACGCCCCACTCAAGAAAAAGCGCAATCGTTAACGGATCCCAAAAGCCCTTTTTTGGCAGAGCCTGTTCACCTAGGGAATGACTTGAAGCGCCAAGAAAAACGGCTAAAAGTACAATCTCAGGTAAAAATATGCCGTTCGAAAGGTCAACTCCTCCATGGACTGAGTATCGACCTATCCTGCTCTGGGGCAAAATTCAAAGTGCCGAGTGCGTTTAAGTACAACCTTGGCGAAATCATCCAAGTCACCTTTACAGAATTCGCTAATCAATCTCAAGTCGCCGGAATCGAAAAGCCGCTAAGCTACCGTGTACTTGCCGTCGATGACTGTTACGAGAATGACGCGATTCGATACCTTAGGGCTATCCGCTTAACCGAGACCGACGTCATCACCCACGTTATCGATGAAGCTCTTAACAGCGCCGCCAAGCGTACGCGCCACGACAATCAAGATAAAATCATTCGAGCTCGAACTCGTGGTTATGAACACATCGCCTTAAAGCACACTAGCAGCTTGCCTTTGTTCTTTGATGGTCGCGAGCTTAAGTTAGCCATGCTGACCCCGAATAATCAAAAACTATGGCAGTATTGGCACGATGAAAGAAACCAACAAGTGTTCGGCTCTTTATTTAATGAACAACGGGTCACCTCGCTCATCAAGCCCGGTGTAAAGGGAACAACGAATATTCTGTATTCATTTACCCACGAGCACGAAAACCGAACGTACTTTTATTCAATGCTCCGGCCGGAAGCGAGTCGAGAGCAGCGCCAGCTGTTTTGGCATCTAGGAGCTAAACGAGAAAGCTGGCGTGTCTTTAGGATCTCTATATTTCAACTCTCAGAAGAGGAAAAAAGAGACCTAACCACTTTCTCTCCTGAATTGGCCGATACCTCTCGGTCACTGACTCATATTGGTTTTTTGCAGGAAGTCGCGGATGAGAAATCAGCTCAAGACTACCTCTTAACGGAAAAACCTCGCATACCTTCAAATACGTTAAATTCATTCCGCCACACAAGAAAAATTACAGGGCACACGAAAGGCATTTATTTTGATGCAAAATCTCGTCGTAAAGAGCTACGGTATCGTTTTAAAACGCCATTAGAGTTGCATACAGGACAATTCAACACGGTCGGATGTACCGTCGATCTTTCGAAACGCGGACTCGGGATCTGGCTTGATGAGCCAATACGGTTACATTCAGGCCAAGAAGTTCAGATCAACTTTCGTGAGTTACAACTCTACGATAAAAACCTGCCTCTCACTTCAGTACCGTATCGAGTAATTCGAGTCAGCCCTGACGGTTATAGTGTTCAGTTGATGATAGATGAGAACAGTCAAACGATGAAAGTGATTGCATTTTTCAACAGTATTATCGAACACAACCAAAACAAACTCATCCCGCAAAAAGAAAGGTTGCCTAGCAATGCTCTACTTGAAAGACTGCACAGCATGTTGCTTTCAAGAACCGTAAGCACGCCTGTTTTTATTAGCAAGAATGCTTCCTCTTCAATCAAAACTCCCGTTATTGGTGTTAACGTGCCTTTACCGAAACACATTGAGTTGTTTGCCCGCCTTGGTCATGACCAATTGTTGTCTCTTGAACCGATTTTCAAAGGCCGGACAAGTACATTAATAGCAGAGCCGATAAAGCGTGTTGAAGGGGCACAAATGGGACATCAAGATCTCTATATCAGCGCACCCAAAGTAGGTAACCAGATTACAGCGATTGAGTCCAAGCTACATCAAGAGTTCAATAACGTAACAGAGCGCATTCAATTTATAAAGAAAGCGCGCATGATGGGAGAGTTCTACGTAATTCGCTTATCAACCGCGCCAATTTTCGACCCGATGACATCCTTATTACAGCAAGACTTAAGTGACTTAACAAAATTTGGAGTACATCAAGCCAGCAAGCTAGAAAAAGAGCTGACCGCATTAGTTGGCTATAGTGAGTTTGAAGACATTACCGACGAAGTGGTTACTCGGCTAGAGTTGACAGAGTAATCTCAACCAGAGTTGAACCTAAAAAAATACCGTCAATCTTGGCGGTATTTTTATGATGAAAGATTATGGTTTTGCCTTCCAACTGACTTTGTGTTGTTTCACTAGTGCGCCAGACAAAATACAAAGCACCCCCCCTAAGCCAGCAAAACGAATGGCTGCTTGCGCTTGTGCTTCGACTTTCGGTTTGGCATGGTAAGCGATACCCAATCCGGCGACAGACATCATCAGGAGGTCGTTTGCACCATCACCTACCGAGACCGTGTTATGTTGTTCGATTTCGTATTCATCCGCTAATTCCACCAGAATATCAGACTTCATCTGAGCCGTAACAACATCACCGATCACTTTTCCGGTTAGTTTTCCATTGATAACTTCTAACTGGTTTGATTGAGCAAAATCCAAATCGACCTTGTTTTTGATGTGATCGGAGAAGTAAGTAAACCCACCAGAAGCGATCGCTGTTTTCCAACCTAACGCTTTAAGAGTCGCGATTAATGCTTCAAAATCCGGCATAAATGATAACCGGGACCGCACTTGTTCAAGGATAGCTTCATCGGCACCTTTCAATTTACCAACGCGTTGGCGCAGGCTCTGCTCAAAATCTAACTCCCCTAGCATCGCACGCTCAGTCACTTCTGCCACCTCTTGCCCTACTCCAGCCAGTTTTGCAATTTCATCAATGCATTCGATTTGAATCGCGGTTGAGTCCATATCAAACACAATCAAACCAGTGGTTGATAAGTCGGGTACTTCATTGAGGGAGGCATAATCCAAATTCAGGCTTTGTAAAATGGTTTCATGCTGAGGGGTAAGGTCTCCCGCCATTAAAGCCACTTCGTATTGACCCACTTTCCATGTTTCTAAAATCGGGTTATAAAAACCAGTGAAAAAATCGATGTCTTCAAAGTGACGTGGAGAAAGGTACTCAGCAAAAACAACCCAGTTGGCTTTCGCTTTATCCAGCTGAGAGGCGAATAAAGTCTCGGGTAGTCGTTTTAAAAGTGTCGTATGTTTTCTGATAGGCAAGCTTTTTGACGCGTCCATGTATATAATCCCTTATGACTTTGCTAAAACGTTACCTCAACAAACTAAAAAGGCAAGTCTTTGTTTTGTTTTAAATGGATGAGTAAAGAGCATGAGTGAATCTTTGTTCTCAGTAAGGAATGCCCTAAGAACTCTGGCACTAATCCTACTGTGTGTGATGTTGTTTATCACGATAAAAAACAGTGTTGTGATCAGTAAGGGCAACGAAAAAATCCAAGCACAACAGCTTGAAACACTCACCAAGGTTCTGATTTCACAGGCGTCTCTTTCTGCCAGTGAAATGATTCTGACCAAAGACCAAGAACGATTGCTAAAACTGACCAATCAATTGGCTCAAGATCGCTTGGTGTTTGATGCAACGATATATGATGCGCAAGGTGTGCGTTTGGCGTCCAGTGAAGGTGCATTATCAGTACGGGAAGTTTTGGGGTTAGACACTCCACTGGCTACCGCTTCAATTGGTCGCCAGCAATTGGTTGAGCCTGTGTTTGCTGATGATGCCATTATTGGCTTCGTACGTGTCACGTTTGAGACAGGGCGTGTTACCGCGATTTCTGATCATCATTATCGTAAGAGTGACCGTTACATGTATATGATGGTGCTAATAAGCTTTGTGTGTGGCATGCTATTTATTATGATTTTACACCGACAACCTATTCGCCGTAAGAAAGGTGAAAACCTACTGCTTACCAAATGATTCGGTCTCGAACTGAATACCTAAAAAAACAGCCCGCTGGTGCGGGCTGTTTTTATGTGTGTTAACCAACCATTATGCTTCGTCACCCAGTATTACCGAATCTAACGCAATCAGCATCATGTCATTAAATGTGGTTTGACGCTCATCCGAAGTCGTTTGTTCACCGGTCTTAATGTGGTCTGATACAGTACAGATCGTCAGTGCTTTTGCGCCATATTCTGCACATACGCCGTAGATACCCGCCGCTTCCATCTCAACACCAACGATGCCGTACTTGTCCATCACGTCGAACATTTCTGGATCTGGCGTGTAGAAAAGCTCCGCTGAGAATAAGTTACCGACTTTCACATCAATGCCACGTGCTTTTGCTGCGTCTTCTGCCGCGCGAACCATTTTGTAGTCTGCGATAGCTGCAAAGTCATGACCTTTAAAACGGATACGGTTAACTTTAGAATCCGTACACGCGCCCATGCCGATCACAACATCACGTACTTTGATGTCTTCGTTTACTGCGCCACAACTACCTACACGGATGATTTTCTTCACGCCGAAGTCTTTAATTAGCTCCGTCGCGTAAATCGAGCACGATGGGATACCCATGCCGTGCCCCATCACAGAGATTTTTCGTCCTTTGTACGTACCGGTGTAACCGAACATATTACGCACGTCACACACTTGAACAACGTCTTCAAGGAAGGTTTCTGCGATGTATTTTGCACGTAGTGGGTCACCTGGCATCAGTACTACGTCTGCGAATGCACCCATTTCAGCATTGATATGTGGAGTTGCCATTTTCTTTTCCTTAACCTTTCTCTAGCGCTCCGCGCTTAAGGCGATGTAAGCCAGAGTATTCTCATTTCCGACAAGCAGTACTTGCATACTGCAAACATAAAACTAGGAGCATTCAGCTCCCAGTTTTTGAATTTCCTATGAATTATAGAAAGTTCTTACCGTAACCCATTGGAGAAGTACCGAAGTAGCTCGCCAATGTTTGTCCGATATCTGCGAATGTTTCGCGGCGGCCAAGCGAGCCTGCTGGCACTTTTTGACCGTAAACCAATACTGGGATGTGCTCACGAGTATGGTCGGTTCCTGGCCATGTAGGGTCACAGCCGTGGTCAGCCGTTAGGATAAGCACATCATCTTCCTCCATTAGCTCTAATACTTCGTTAATTCGACCATCAAAGTACTCAAGCGCCGCTGCGTAACCTGCCACATCGCGGCGGTGGCCGTAAGCTGAGTCGAAGTCGACAAAGTTAGTGAATACGATGGTGTTGTCACCCGCTTCTTTAATCGCTTCTTTCGTTGCTTCAAATAGTGCTGGAATGCCTGTTGCTTTGGTTTTCTTAGTGATCCCGCAACCTGCATAAATATCTGAGATCTTACCGATGGAATGAACCTGACCGCCCTTCTCATCAACCAGCTTTTGTAAGATAGTCGCTGATGGTGGTTCAACAGACAAATCGCGACGGTTACCCGTACGCTCAAATTGACCTTTACCCGGGCCAATGAATGGGCGCGCGATTACACGACCGATGTTGTAATCTTCTAGTTCTTCACGCGCAATTTGGCAAAGCTCTAGTAGACGATCTAGACCGAAGGTCTCTTCGTGACAGGCGATTTGGAATACAGAGTCCGCAGAGGTGTAGAAGATTGGCTGCCCAGTCTTCATGTGCTCCTCACCAAGATCGTCAAGAACGTGAGTGCCAGACGCGTGACAGTTACCTAGGAAACCATCTAGATCTGCGCGCGCTAAGATACGGTCGGTTAACTCTTTAGGGAAGCTGTTTGCTTGGTCTGTAAAATAGCCCCACTCAAACAGTACCGGTACACCTGCAATTTCCCAGTGACCCGACGGCGTGTCTTTACCAGAAGATAACTCAGCCGCGTGGCCATAAGCACCGATGATTTCTGCGTCTGCGTCTAGGCCAGGTGCAAAGCGTCCTGTTGATTCTTTGTGCGCCATCGCCAGACCTAATTTAGATAGGTTTGGAAGGCGAAGGGCACCTTGACGTTGTTCGTTGTCGGCTAAGCCCTTTTCGCACTGGTCCGCGATGTGACCTAGTGTGTCAGAACCGACATCACCAAATTTATCAGCGTCAGCGCTTGCACCAATACCGAATGAGTCTAGTACTAAAATAAATGCTCTTTTCATTGCTCGTTCCTTAGGCCCACTCGGCGAATTATTATTGTTGAGTAGGTCTTAATATAATTACTTAATCTATTAAATGTCTTCTGCACGAATTTGACGGTAAACCTCTGGCGTTGGTGTGTACTCACCACCCACTTGGATTGCACTGCGCAGGGCTTTTGCCGCTTCTTCCCATTGCTCTTCAGTGCGAGCATGGATAACCGCCAGAGGTTTATCGCTATCTGCAACTTCACCCAAGCGGATGAACTCGTCGAAACCTACGCCATAGTCGATTTCATCAGTAGCAACACGGCGACCGCCACCCATAGCAACGACCGCCATACCAATAGCACGCGTATCCATCGCAGAAACAATGCCTGTTTGTGTCGCGTATACTGGCTTAATGATGTCCGCTTTCTCTAGGTAGTTATCGTAGTTTTCGACGAAGTCTGTTGGGCCGCCAAGACCAGCAACCATCTTGCCAAAGCATGCTGCTGCTTTGCCGTTGTCTAATGCTTCCATCAATTTCGCACGTGCGTCTTCTGTATTCTCAGCCAGTTTGCCAAGTACCAGCATTTCTGCACAAGAAGCCATGGTGACTTCAAGTAGGCGTGGGTTACGGTATTCACCAGTTAGGAAACGAACCGCTTCACGAACTTCCACCGCATTACCTGCCGAAGAAGCCAATACTTGGTTCATGTCTGTCAGGATTGCGGTTGTCTTAGTACCCGCACCGTTTGCTACTGCAACGATGGATTTCGCTAGCTCTTCAGACGCTTCGTAAGTTGGCATGAATGCACCAGAGCCGACTTTTACATCCATCACTAGAGATTCCAGACCCGCCGCCAATTTTTTGGAAAGAATCGATGCCGTAATAAGCGAGATGTTGTCTACTGTTGCGGTAATATCGCGAGTCGCGTACACACGCTTATCGGCTGGCGCTAGATCACCCGTTTGACCGATGATCGCCACACCGGCATCTTTGGTTACTTGACCAAAAATGTCGTTAGTTGGTGTGATGTTATAGCCTGGAATAGACTCCAACTTGTCGAGCGTGCCACCGGTGTGACCAAGGCCACGGCCAGAGATCATAGGTACGAAACCGCCACATGCTGCCACCATAGGGCCAAGCATCAAAGACGTTACGTCACCCACACCGCCTGTAGAGTGTTTATCGACAATTGGGCCACCAAAGTTCATGTGACTCCAGTCGATAACCATGCCAGAGTCGCGCATTGCACACGTCAGCGCGATACGCTCATCCATGGTCATTTCATTAAAGAAAATAGTCATAGCAAACGCCGCGATCTGACCTTCAGATACCGTGTTATTTGCTACGCCTTGAATAAAGAAGTTGATTTCGTCTGCGGTAAGTTCTTCGCCGTCACGTTTTTTACGAATGATTTCTTGTGGTAAATACATTAGTGCCTCCCACGCCTTAGCAAGCGATGGTTTAAGTAGGATAGAAAAGGTGGGTAGCACCCACTTAGGTGCTACCGCTCAGACGTATAGTTGGAATTAGTACGCTGCTGGATCAGCAGTTTCGTCTGTCACTTCTAATGTATTTAGCAGGTTTGTTAGCAGGCTAGACGCACCAAAGCGGTAATGACGAGCATCAACCCAGTTGTCACCGAGAATTTCGTCAGCCATGGCAAGGTATGCTGCCGCATCTTCAGCAGTACGCACACCACCAGCAGGTTTGAAACCAACCGTTTCAGCAACACCCATGTCACGAATCACTTCAAGCATCATGCGTGCGTATTCTGGCGTGGCGTTGACTGGCACTTTACCAGTTGAAGTTTTGATGAAGTCAGCACCTGCTTCAATACAGATTTGAGATGCTTTCTTAATTAGTGCTTCTTCTTTTAGCTCACCAGTTTCAATGATGACTTTCAGAAGAATATCACCACAAGCCTCTTTACATTGCTTAACCAGTTCGAAGCCGACTTTCTCATCACCCGCCATTAGCGCGCGGTATGGGAACACGACGTCAACTTCGTCCGCACCGTAAGCAATCGCCGCTTTTGTTTCAGCAACAGCGATTTCGATGTCGTCGTTACCGTGTGGGAAGTTGGTAACGGTTGCAATGCGAACCTCTGGCGTTCCTTGCTCACGAAGTGTCTTCTTAGCAATAGGAATAAAGCGAGGGTAAATACAGATTGCAGCGGTGTTGCCTACTGCGGTTTTCGCGTCATGACAGAGTGAGATCACTTTTGCGTCAGTGTCGTCATCATTCAGCGTGGTTAGATCCATAAGTTTAAGTGCACGTAGTGCTGCTGCTTTTAAATCGCTCATTTCTATCTCCGATCAATATTCAAAAAATTCACTATTCAGCCTTACATCACGTCTCTAACTATAATCCACCAGTCGAGACAATGTGAGTAAAGGGCTAAACAGTCTATTAATGAACGGACTTGGTTCCCTGAAGACTCGGCATATACAGCGAAAATATCATATGCCAATTGCTATCCTTGTCACCGCACAGTACCTGTTTGGCTTATGGCACTACAATCTATGATTGCGGTGTCTTACATATCACATCACACAGCAAAACGCTTACTAGATCTGATATTGATGGGCAATTCATTCGCCCATCGATTATGTAATATTCATTGCGTGATTAAGCATCAGCCTTAACCACTATTCTGTGATTACTACATTATAGAGTTTCACCGCAAAACTGCAGCACTATATGGAGCGCAAACGGTTTGTATCTCAAAATTTCCAAGCCTCTTTTATATCGACTGATTGAACCCCATTTATCGGGCTCAATTACCGAAAAAATTTAGCTTTAAAAACAAAAAATGCCCCGCAGCAATTTCTTGCTACAGGGCATGATGTAAACGGCGTCTATATATTAAGAACCGATTCTAATTAAAATGCTGCAAGGCTTAGGCAGAAGCCTGCAATTGTCGCTGCCATTAAGTTAGACAACGTACCTGCAAGAACGGCTTTAATGCCCATACGAGCAATGTCACTACGACGGTTAGGTGCAAGGCTACCTAGACCACCAAGTAGGATCGCGATAGAAGAAAGGTTCGCGAAGCCACATAGTGCAAATGAGATGATAGCGGTCGTCTTCTCAGACATTACTTCACCAGTTGCCGCAACGACTTGAGCATTCTCACCTAAGTATGGTACGAAGTTCAGGTAAGCAACGAACTCGTTTACTACGATTTTCTGACCGATAAATGAACCCGCGGTTACCGCTTCAGCCCATGGAACACCGATTAGGAATGCGAGTGGAGAGAATGCGTAACCTAGGATGAGTTCTAGTGTTAGTTCTGGCATACCGAACCAACCACCGATGCCACCTAGCATACCGTTGATCAATGCGATTAGACCAACGAACGCGATTAGCATTGCACCAACGTTTAGCGCAAGTTGCAGACCAGAAGCCGCTCCTCCCGCTGCTGCGTCAATGACGTTAACCGGTTTGTCGTCGCCACCGTCCATCGCTTCTTCGATGTTTTCATGAGGCTGATCAGTCTCAGGATGAAGAATTTTAGCGAACAGTAGACCACCAGGTGCTGCCATGAATGACGCGGCAACTAGGTACTCGAGAGGTACCCCCATTGATGCGTAACCAGCCAATACACCACCAGCAACAGAAGCCAGACCACCACACATTACCGCAAACAGCTCTGATTGAGTCATTTTTGGAACGAACGGACGAACCACCAGAGGTGCTTCAGTTTGACCGACGAAAATGTTAGCGGCAGCTGACATTGATTCTGCACGAGAAGTGCCCAACGCTTTTTGTAGTGCACCACCAAGAATCTTGATAACCCACTGCATCGCGCCGATATAGTACAGAACTGAAATCAGTGCAGAGAAGAAGATCAGTGTAGGAAGAACACGGAATGCGAAGATGAAGCCACCGCCACCGAATACTTCGAACATCTTGTCAGAAACAAGACCACCGAACAGGAATGATGAACCATCGTTACCATAGTTGATAACGTTAGAAACACCAGAAGAGAAACCGTTTAGTAGATCACGGCCCCAAGGTACATAAAGAACAAATGCACCTAATGCGAATTGGATAGCGAATGCGCCAGCCACGGTTCTTAGATTGATAGCTTTTCGGTTATTAGAAAATGCAAATGCAATAGCAATAAGCACTACCATACCGACTAGGCTCATAAACAGGCTCATAGTTTATGACTTCCTTATAAGTTATTTATTGGCGTGTTACAAAATGGAGCTATAAAGCAGGAGCAATTATACTCATGCGGAATCAATTAAAATAATGCTAGCCTCACATTTTCCTATAAGATCTATCATTGATTCAATCGTCTTTGTGAGTCACATCACAACAAGCAAGTAAACGTTTTTAATTTCAAACAGGATTTTTAGATTTTATTAACATATAGAGAATGCAACGTTACTATTTTCCCACAGCTGGCAAGCAATCGACTGTCTTTCTCCACTATGCAACTCTACGAGCTCATTAAAAACGTGAACGAGTTGTGCCGGGTGATTCGCCTCCCCTTGATGCCCAAGTATAGGCATATCTGGTGCATCGGTTTCGATTACCATGTGTTCGAGTGGTAATTTTTGAATTGCGTCGCGTGTTTTCTTCGCTCTCGGGTAGGTGATGGTTCCTCCTACACCGATAAAAAAACCTAATTTGACCCACTCCATTGCTTGCTGATAACTCCCAGAGAAAGCATGTAGCACACCGCCTCGAGGGAGCTTCGCCGCTTTAACCATTTGGATAAGGCGATTGTGCGCTTTTCGGCTATGTAAAATAACAGGGAGTTCGAAGCGTCTAGCCAACTCAAATTGAACTTCAAGTGCCTTTTCTTGCAACTGTGGGTCAACATCAATGCCAAAGTCTAGTCCACACTCTCCTATTGCCACGCACTGGGAAGCATTTTGTTTTAGATAATGTTCCAATTCAGCAAAGTGCTGTTCAACGTTATCTTCAAGAAAATACGGATGAAACCCAAGAGCGTAATACAAATTGGCGTGTTGCTCTGCCAAGGTTTGAATGCGAGCCCAGTTTTGAGGTCCCACTGAAGGAATCAGAATTCTTACCACGCCTTGCGTTTGAGCTATCTGAAGCTGATGCGTAAAGTCACCTTGGAACACATCAAAGTCAAAGTGACAATGGGTATCAAAGAGCTTCATCTTGAGGCTTTTTATCTGTACTGGCAGGCTGAGAATCAGAAGATGGCAGGGCTTCACTGTTCTCTTCATTTTGATGGGCAGGGTCTTTTCGATACGGAACGCAGCTGCGTTTTTGATCGGGGGTTAGCCCCATCTCCTTGCACCAGTCGTCGTAACGCTTCAATCCTCGTTTAAACCAGTTCATATCTCATCCTCATATAAAAACGCCCTTGGCTAAGTTTATAGCCAAGGGCGTTTTAAAATCTAGTTTGCGTTAAAGCTTACCCAAACCACTTTTTGATTAGTGCTCACGCGTCGCACGGAAATCAATATCAGGGAAACGCTCTTTCGCCAAGTTTAAGTTAACCATTGTTGGTGCAATATACGTTAGGTTATCGCCCCCATCTAACGCTAGGTTAGCTTGATTTTTACGCTGGAAATCATCCAATTTCTTCGCATCATCACATTCTACCCAGCGAGCAGTAGCCACGTTTACACTTTCGTAAACGCCTTCTACATTGTATTCAGACTTCAGACGCGCAACAACGACATCAAACTGAAGCACACCAACCGCACCAACGATCAGCTCGTTGTTTTGTAGTGGACGGAATACTTGTACCGCACCTTCTTCAGATAGCTGAACCAGACCTTTCAGTAGCTGCTTCTGCTTCAATGGATCTTTCAGACGAATACGACGGAACAATTCCGGTGCGAAATTGGGAATGCCAGAGAACTTCAGTGACTCACCTTGCGTGAAGGTATCACCAATCTGGATAGTGCCGTGGTTATGTAAACCGATGATGTCACCTGCATAAGCATGTTCTGCACGTGAACGGTCACCCGCCATAAAGGTGACTGCATCAGAAATACTCACTTGCTTGCCAAGACGAACGTGGTTCATCTTCATGCCTTGCGTGTAGGTCCCCGAGACAATCCGCATGAATGCGATACGGTCACGGTGTTTCGGATCCATATTCGCTTGGATCTTGAAAACAAAACCAGAGAACTTTTCTTCTGTCGCTTCGACTTCACGCTCAACCGCTTGACGCGTTTTCGGCGCTGGCGCCCACTCCGTCAAGCCATCCAGCATGTGGTCCACACCAAAGTTACCTAATGCAGTACCGAAGTAAACCGGCGTTAAGTCACCCGTTAAAAACATTTCCAAATCAAATTCAGGACATGCCCCCATGACGAGTTCTATTTCTTCGCGAACGCTTGCCGCCAGATCCGTACCAACCTGCTCACCCAACTCTGGGTTGTCTAGACCTTTAATGATGCGAACTTCTTGGATCTCATGACCGTGACCAGACTCGTATAGGATCGTTTCATCACGGTGAATGTGATAAACCCCTTTAAATTCCTTACCACAGCCGATTGGCCATGTGATAGGCGCACACATCATGCCCAGTTCGTTTTCGACTTCGTCCAGTACTTCCATTGGATCACGAACGTCACGGTCAAGTTTGTTCATGAAGGTAACAATTGGCGTGTCACGCAGACGGGTCACTTCCATCAGCTTACGGGTACGATCCTCGACACCTTTCGCTGCATCGATAACCATCAAACACGAGTCGACTGCCGTTAGAGTCCGGTATGTATCTTCCGAGAAGTCTTCGTGTCCAGGAGTATCCAATAAGTTTACCAAGCAATCATTGTAAGGGAACTGCATCACAGACGTGGTTACCGAGATACCCCGTTCCTTTTCCATTTCCATCCAGTCTGATTTTGCATGCTGTGCATTACCACGGCCTTTAACCGTACCTGCTTTTTGAATCGCATTTCCGAATAAAAGGACTTTTTCAGTAATGGTGGTTTTACCCGCATCCGGGTGAGAAATAATAGCGAACGTTCTACGTTTAGACACTTCGCTTAGAAAAGGTGTATTTGACATGAGACTGGTCTTCTTTGATGTCTGAATGCTTGCTCGAAATGCAAACACGCTTTTTAGATTCAATATTGCGCGGTATTCTCGCTTATTATTGTCTCAGGGGCAACTTCCCGAGTCATGCGCCTAGTAAAAGAAAAAATAACTCATAATGATCGCATCTTCTGTTCCATTTCCCGTTTTCGTTGGGTAGTAATTATAGCGTCGGTCCACTTCATTAAATCCGGCTTGCTCATAGATATAGATGGCAGCTTGGTTACTTTCTCTCACTTCCAGCCATATGCTCTCAGCTTTCGCCTGTTCGCATTGGTTTAGAAACGCATCCAGCAGCTTTTGACCATAGCCTTTGCCTTGGTGTTGAGGCGCTATCGAGATGTTCAGTAATGTTACTTCACCAACGATATTCTGAGCATAGAAATAGCCTAACACCTCGTCCTTAGCAATCATGACATGATGGCACGCACCACGGCTTGATAAGTCACGAATTAAAGACTCGGCCCACGGGTGAGAATGCGCTTGCTGCTCGATTAGCCAAACTTGATCTAAGTGCTCCGCACGCATTGGCATTATTTCAATTGTCATTATTTACCTAAATATTTATGTGTAACACCAATTGCAGTAAAACGGGGAGCGATGGTTATTTGCTCGGATTATTATAAGAACAAATCTGTTGCCAAAGTGCGCGCTTTTGTTGGTTGTTGCCATCTATCTCTTTCAGTAATGGTGACGTTAGTCGTTTGGTATTGAGAAGAGTGGTTGCTTCGCACCCAGCAAACCACACCCACTCCAACTCATGTTTATCAAGGAGCGAAAGGCGTTCTGGTTCAAGATGCATTGCTTGGTCAAGCGTTAACTTCATACTCTTGAGGATTTTTTCAAACAAGATGACTGTCTCATTCTCAGGGCATACCGGAGAAACCAGCAGAAGCTTGCAAGAACTTGGCAAATCGACATTAGGCGCTTGATAACCAATCAGTCTATCAGGGTGAACCAACTCCCACGTGCTGATCCCCATTTCGTGTAAATATTGTTTCTCGTTAATTGACATTTTCCGTCACCTTTTTGAACAAGGCATCCTATCAAATAATCGCGATTATACCTAAAGGACTATCAAGATAGGGATAAATAGCATTATGACGTTAATGGGCTTGCTCACCAACGCCCTCCCTTAAAAACTTGGCAACCTCTGGGTTTATAACAGGCAAAACTAAAACGTATTGAGATAACTTACCGTTACGAGGAAAACAAAAAGATCAACATGATAGGAATAAACAAAGAAGTAAAAATAGGAAGGTAAAAACGACAAATTAGGCTAATTTTTGTATAAACTAAATCAAATAACAGCTCAATAGCCCGCTAAAAAGGCGGGCTATATTATTTACAATTCAGAAAATTCAGGGGCGTATTCAATACGACCAGAACGTCCTGCACATTGACCTTCGACCAACTCAGCGATACGAAATGCACCTTTAGGTGCGTCCCAAGCACATTCGAACCCCATTTCTTCACAAGGTTTAAACCCTTGGCGCGCATAATAGCTCGGACTTCCCAACACCACACACACTGGGTAACCAAAATCACGCAGTGATTCGAAACCTTCTTTGATCAATTCAGCGGCAATACCTTGTCGACGGTAATCTTGATGTACTGCCAATGGTGCTAGTCCTTGCCATGACAAATCTTCACCATTTAAAGTCACGGGGCTGAATAAAGCATGACCGATCACCTCTCCCTCATCGGTACATGCCACCAAAGAAAGTGTGAATTTGCTATTTTCACGCAAACGCATAACTAGATCGGCTTCAGCTTGCGTAGGAAAGGTGTGTTTCAATAAGCGGTCAATGGTAAGAATGTCCGCAGGGGCTTCAGTTCGAATAAGCATTCGCTACTCCGGTTGGTTGTGCAGGCGCTTGAGTCCCTTTGTGAACAAGGTCAGCCAGTTGGTTTAAAGCTACTTGCATTGCTTTTGGTAACTGCTCTAAGTCGACACTGTCCATTAAGTTCTTCACTTCTAAGCCAAGCTCAGTATCACCTTCGATAGAAAGGCGACGCTGGAAGAACAGTGTATCAGGGTCTTCTTTACGACCAGCAATCAGTACTAGGTCGTTTAGGTTACCACTAAAACTCACATCTTCCTGAACTGGTTTTGCAGCCACTACCAATTTTTCACCTTGATGGCTGATGTACCATGCTAAGTTCAAGTCTTTAATCGCAACTTTTAACCACTTATCTTCAAGAAACTCAAAGTCACCATCTTCTAAGGCTTCTTTGAACACCATTTTGAGCCCTTCTAATAAGGCCTTTTGTTGAATAGGTCGTGGTAATAACTGGACAGGAGAGCGCAAAATGGTAGCTGCGTTCTTTACTAGTTGACTGCGAATCTTGTTTAACACGTGCATTATCCGTTACTTTATCATCAAATAATCCATAATACGCAATCACGCAATATGGGTTCCTGTTATGTATCAATAAACGGTTCATTTTAATGATGATGGATTATTGCCCACTAATGCTGCTTTTTTTGAACTTACGTGTATTATTGATGTGAACAGATAGATAAATACTTTTATAACCGTATTTTCAAAGTTATAGTTATCAAAGCGCATCCAAGTGATAGTCAACTGCCAAGTTCAATTAACTAGCCATTAAAAGCAAGAACTGCACAGTCTTGATAATAGGCTAAGGCTAGCTTGACGGGGTGTCGCTTTTTAGTACACGGACGAGTAATCTGGCTCATTGGAGATCGGTCATACCCTAATGCCTTCCCTGCAATTACAATATTGGTTTGCCACGCTAACCTCAAATAGCCCTTTCTTCTTTGCTATTCTTGATAAAAATCACAATTATCGGATGGTGAGTGATCGTTACTGCGATATTGCAGGGTTAAGTAACGAAGAAATGGTGGGGTTAAACGATTGCGAAGTGATGGGAGAGCAGTTTTATAAAAAGCTTGCGCCTTATTATCAACGCGCGTTTAAAGGGACCCATGTCGAAGCAGAAATCACGCTCGATGAAACCGTTCTTGAGACCAGCCTTCACTTTAGCCTATCGCCCGTCTTTGAGGGTAATGATATTCGGTTTGTGGTTTTCCATGCCGTTGATACTTCCGAAAAACAAATCTTAGTCCGTTCTTTAGAAGAAGCCGAAAGCAAGTTTGCTAAATTAACTCAACTATTGCCAGACGGCCTGTTACTGATCGAAGATGACGTCATCATATCAGCAAACCCTGCATCGGCACGCTTGCTAGGATTTCACTCTCCGCACGAATTATTAGGCGAAGAATTGAACCGTCTATTCATCGATCAAAACACCAAGCAAGCGTTTAGCCATCGGTTAAGCACTCTAATTACAGATAAAACCTTTACCTGCTTAACTGGCGCAAGGTGCGGTTTTGAGCGTAAAGTGCAATTACATGCTGACTCGACAGCGATATTGGGGCGTGCATCCAAAATCATTCTGATCCAAGATGCCGATGAAACACCAAAGCATTTATCTTCCGCGTCCAATGAAGACGCGCACCTTGATTCGCTGACTAAGCTATATAACCGTTTTGGCTTTAGTAAACGTCTTGAACTGCTTATTAAAAGTCAAACTCCGCTGCTGGTATTTTATTTAGATATCGATAACTTCAAAAACATCAACGACTCCTTAGGCCACCACATCGGTGACAAAGTGATTCAAGAAGTCTCGGCCCGTCTCAAACGATCGTTACCAAACCAAGCCATTATTGGTCACTTGGGGGGGGATGAGTTTGGCATTATCCTGCCAGAGCCAGAAAATACACGCATGGCCGAGATTCTATCAGAACGTATTATCGCTTTAATCAATCAGCCTTTTGATTTGCATCACTTCAGCAAACGCCTCGCGTGTTCGATTGGTAGCGTACGGTATCCCGAAGATGGACAAGACGCGCGAATATTGCTGCAAAATGCCGATACCGCCATGTATGAAGCAAAAGACCGTGGACGCAACCGTCTGATAAAGTTTAACGATCAGATGAACAAAGAAGCGCGTATGCGTTTGTGGCTCGAGATTGAATTGCAAAAGGCCTTACAGCAAAATGGCTTAGAAGTGTGGTATCAACCAAAAGTCAACGCTCGTGATTTTAGCATCAATGGCGCCGAGGCCCTGGTGCGTTGGAAACACCCAGTTGAAGGCTATATCAGCCCTGGCTCATTCATCCCCGTTGCCGAGCGAGCTGGGCTCATAGAGCATCTCGGGCGAGTGGTGATGCGTGAAGTGTTCAACACCGTTAAACGTTGGAAGCAGCAAGGCATTTTACCCGGTCGCATTGCCATCAACCTATCTCCAGAACAGTTTGGTAACCCTCAATTGATCGACTTTATGGAGAAGCTACTGCGTACAACCGAACTGGATCCAAGCTGTATCACCTTTGAACTAACGGAAAGTGCGGTAATGAGTGACAGCGAACACACGCTGCAAATGCTCAATGCAATAAAAAAGCTCGGCTTTGCCCTATCCATCGATGATTTTGGTACCGGTTATTCGTCTCTGTCTTATTTGGCTCGTTTCCCGATTGATGAGCTGAAAATCGATCGCGCCTTTATCAATGACATCGACACCTTAGCCAAACAAGTAACGGTAATTGAAAATATCATTAACTTAGGAAAATCTCTTGATTTAACAGTTGTTGCTGAAGGGGTTGAAACCCACCTGCAAGCCACATTGCTTTCCAATCTTCAGTGCAATTCGATTCAGGGCTTCCATTTTTACCGACCACAACCAAAACACGAAATTGAAGAATTGTTTGTCCAAAACCGTCGCCACAAAAACTAACTCCAGCCAAGTCCCCTTACTCTCAAGAGGTAAATCTCTAATTTATTGAACTAAACCTAACTTAGGTCAATTTAGCTATTAATAATTCTTCATAAAATGCGGACACCTTTTTATTCTCAATGATTGTGAGCATATGGAACTCTTGTGTCCCGCGGGTAACCTGCCTGCGTTAAAAACCGCAATAGATTGCGGTGCAGATGCCGTTTACATTGGCTTCAAAGACGATACCAACGCTCGTCACTTTGCTGGTCTAAACTTTAACGGTAAAAAGTTAGAAAAAGCGGTCCAGTACGTTCACGACCGCAACAAGAAAATTCACGTCGCGTTGAACACCTTTGCCCATCCTAATGGCTTTGAACGCTGGACTAACGCGGTAGATAATGCGGCTGCACTCGGTGTTGATGCGTTGATTGTCGCTGACATTGCAGTACTTGAATACGCCGCTCGAAAATACCCTCAGATTGAACTGCACCTTTCTGTACAAGCTTCCGTAACCAACGTTGCAGCGATCAATTTTTACCAACAAAACTTCAACGTGAAACGCGTGGTTCTGCCCCGCGTACTGTCGATCCAACAGGTAAAACAACTCTCACGCAACGTCACCAGCGGTGTTGAACTTGAAGTTTTTGCGTTTGGTAGTTTATGCATCATGTCGGAAGGTCGTTGCTATCTTTCATCATACATGACTGGTGAGTCACCAAACACTGTGGGCGCATGCTCTCCTGCCAAGTATGTTCGTTGGCAAGAAACCGAACAAGGGCTTGAATCACGCTTAAACAATATCCTTATAGATCGTTACTGCGCAGGTGAAAACGCTGGTTACCCTACACTGTGTAAAGGACGCTTCGAGGTCGAAATTGAAGGTGAGAAAAAACGCTACCACGCATTAGAAGAACCAACCAGTTTGAACACCCTTTCCATGTTGCCTGAATTATTCGCGGCAAACGTCGCGTCAGTGAAAATTGAAGGCCGTCAGCGCAGCCCAGCTTATGTAGAGCAAGTGACCCGAACATGGCGTGCGGCAATTGACCGCTACCAAACCAATCCAGCGGCTTACCAAGTTGAAGCCGCATGGGATGCGACACTCGCAAATGTGTCGGAAGGAACGCAAACCACCTTAGGTGCTTACCACCGTAAATGGCAGTAGAGGTTAAGATGGATAACTCAATGAAATACGCACTTGGCCCACTACTCTATTTTTGGCCAAAACAAGATGTAGAAGCCTTCTACCAACAAGCAAAACACAGTTCTGCGGACATTATTTACTTAGGTGAGTCAGTGTGCTCTAAACGCAGAGAGATGAAACCAGCCCACTGGTTGGAAATCGCAAAAGACTTATCAGCATCAGGTAAGCAAGTCGTGATCTCTACGATGGCGCTACTAGAAGCACCGAGTGAAGTAAACATCATGAAGAAGTACATCGATAACGGTGACTTCGCCATAGAGGCCAATGACGTATCGGCGGTTCAATTGGCATCAGAGCATAAAGTGCCTTTCGTCGTTGGCCCTGCAATCAATACTTATAATGCACACACGCTAAAATTATTTTTGAAGCAAGGTATGATTCGCTGGTGCATGCCTGTCGAGCTCTCTCGCGAATGGTTAAGCGATACTTTAGTTCAGTGTGATGAGCTTGGTATTCGCAACAAATTTGAAGTTGAGGTATTTAGCCACGGTTATTTACCTTTAGCTTATTCCGCTCGCTGTTTTACAGCCCGAGCTGAAAACCGAGCTAAAGATGATTGCGAAACCTGTTGTATCAAATACCCTACGGGTATCCAGGTCAGTAGCCAAGAAGGACAGGAAGTCTTTAATCTTAACGGTATTCAGACACAGTCAGGATATTGTTACAATCTGATCAATGACTTACCAAGTATGAAAGGGCTGGTTGATGTGGTCCGCTTAAGTCCTCTCGGTGTGAGCACGCTTTCTGAGTTAGAGCATTTCCGTTCCAACGAAAATAACGAACATCCAGAAAAACTTGAAAGCCGTCAATGCAACGGTTACTGGCATCAATTGGCTGGGCTGGAAGTGAAAATTATTTAACGGAAAACAAAAAGCGAGGCTATATCCTCGCTTTCCTACCTCTATACCCATTTAACAAATTGGTGCACTTGGTTCAGCCGAGCTTTCATGCAGTAGTTTCTTCACATCTCGCCATAACATACTGACCACCACCAAACTCAATGCAATATTGGATAACGGGAAGGCAAGCCAAATACCTGTCACTCCGAATATTTTTGGCATAATGAATAAGAATGGTAGCTGGACTAACATATTACCAAGTGTCACAAACATCGCTTTACTGCCTTTGTTAACCGACTGGTAGTAAGCCGCTGCCACGACTAAGAATCCATCTAAAAACAGCGCAAACATATGTAAGCGAATCCCCATGACAGTACTTTTAATCAGTTGCTGATCGGCATTGTTAAATACTGAAACCAATTCATACGGGAAGATATTCATGAAAATAACAAATACCACGCCACCAAGTACGGAAGTGCCCATCGCAATTTGCAGTAACTTTCTAATATTTTCTTGATTACGTGCTCCGTGGTTAAAACTCACCAACGGCTGCATACCATTGGCAATACCTTCTGCAATCAGGTAATAAACCGTCACAATATAACCCAATATCGCGTAAGCCCCGATTAACACTGTACTTCCATACTGAGCAAATAACGCGTTATGAAGTGCCACCATAACGGAGCCATAAGCGTACATAAAGAAACTTGAGGTACCAATCGCCAATATCTTTGGAACCACAGCAAGTTTTATTGTTAAGTCCTTGATGCTCAAACGCAACTTAGCTTTTGAAGTAAAGAAATACCCCACACCAAGCACGGTAACCACCAATTGTGCCAGCGCCGTAGCAATGGCCGCTCCGGTTAACTCCCAACCAAGCCAAGCAATAAAGACGAAATCTAGCACAATATTGAGCACAGCCCCGATCACCATCAAAATAGTAGCCAAATTAGGGTTATCATCATTGCGAAGTAAAAACGGTACTGCAATAGACCCAAGTGTAAACACACACGCTACGATCAGAATGTGCAAGTACTGAAGAGCAAGCTCATAAACGTGTCCTTCGGCCCCCTGCCAGCGTATAAACTCATCAGAAAAGCAAAACAGTATCGTGGCAACAATGGGCATCAAAGCAGTTAATAACAACAAACCTGTCGCTAGCACTCGCTTAGCCCCTACTTTGTCTTGCTCTCCCTGTTTAATAGCAGCCAACGCTCCGGTACCCACACCAACCATCATACCAATACCAAGTATCGACCCTATGATTGGCCACGCGACATTAATGCCAGCTAACCCATCAGCACCGACATAACGCCCGATAAAAATACCATCGACCACTTGATACAAACCGTTTACCAGCATTGCAGCCACGGTTGGTATCGTATACCGCCAAAACTGCCTATAAATTAAGTTTTGCATGACTACCACCAATAGTTAGCAAGCCTAACTATTTAATTAGTCAGGCTAACTAAATAGTTATACAAATTACGGTTAAACCAAAACATCAGCCCCATCGCTGTAGAAAGTGTTCCTCAACGACGTACTATTATTATGGGTTAGTACTCGGGGGATTATTCAACGATTTATTCAGTAACATTTGCAATTGCTCAGCTTCTTGCTGAGTCAGATGTTGCATCATTTGCGCAGAAATATCTTTATACACCACTTGTTCTAAAGACATTTTCTCTGCAACGTCTTCTGTAAGCAAAACACGCTTTGATCGAGCATCTTCATTACATGCGATACGTTTGACCAAACCTTTTTTTTCCAAACGGACAACCATCGTCGATGCAGATGGTTTAGTGACTTGTAACTCGTCTGCAAGATCCGTGATTCGCACGCCTTCAGGGTACACTTGAATCACACGTAAATAATCGAACTCATTAAAGCTTAAGTGTGATAATGGATCTTCTTTGGCATACACACGCCAAGCTTTAGCGCAAAAACGCTCTAGATCTATCAAGCTTTCTTCTAATGCCATAAAAGCCCCTTAGTTAGCAAGGCTAACCATTTTAATCGTGACCGCTCCTAAGTTCAATCATAAAAAAAACCGCTCTCATGAAGCGGCTCTATATCATTCGATTTCTTGCTGACCAGCAGCTTTTAACTGAGCAAGTTTATCTTGCTGTAATTGATCGTAGATTTGCGCCAGTTCCAAGAAGGAATATCGGTGTTCTACGTAGTCGTAGACATTGAAAGAAATCGCGAGCTTATACAGAGAGATTGCGCTTGCGATGTCACCTTCAAGCTGATTACGTTTTCCAAGGTAAAAGTAAGTTTCTGTCAATCTTTCAGCAAGGCGATAGTTCTCCCTCGTTCCATCCATGATGGCTTTCAATGCGTCTTCATCTGAGACATCACGCAACATTATAGCCACGAGAACCCATCCCCACTCTTCACTACGATCGCGCAGGTAACGCTGCTGAAGATTGGCTTTTGCTTGTTCAGGATTTAGCTCGGCCTCGATAATATATAACCATAAAGAACGAAATGGGTCTGTCGGCATTTCTTGGTAATGCTTGGTCATATCTTCCAAAGCAAGGTCAATTCTGCCGCCGTAATATAATGCGACCGCACGATTACGCTCAGCATAAGTATTATCAGGCGCTAACTCTATCGTCGAGTCAAAGGCTTCATAAGCGGCATCAAACTCACCAACTTGGGTGAAATATATTCCCAATAAATTGAAAATATCCGGCTGAGCCGGGTTCAACTGTAAAGACTGGTTAAAGTCCAAACGAGCAAGATCACGCAAACCAACACTATCGTAGTAACTTCCACGCTCATAATGCATTTTGGCACGCACTTCATCATTGAGATCAGGGCGCTGTAAAAGCTGTGATAAACGCGCAATTTGTACTTCTTGTTGAACGCTAGGTTGCAGTGGTACCGCCATTGGTGGGTAAAGCCACTTTTGTGCTAATGGCTGAGAAGTATTTACACAACCGGTCAGCGCGATAGCAACACATAAACTTGCGGTTTGAAACCATTTCACTAATTGATACTCCTGTTTGGACCGCTCAAGGTTAGTTTCTTTTAATGCCCTATAGGATTTAACCTCGTGTGAGGTTAAGCACGGCGAAGCAAACTAAAAAAAGGGGAGCGAAAATGCTCCCCTTTTATAACATGCTTTCAGGCCCTTAATCTAATAAAAGGCCGAAAGTCTCGCTTTGGATTACTCGTCTTTTGCTGCAGGAGCTTCTGCTACTGCTTCTTCAACAGGCTTCTCTACCGCTTCTTTCATGCTTAGACGAACACGGCCTTGACGGTCAATCTCAAGAACTTTAACTTGAACTTCTTGACCTTCAGCGAGGTAGTCCGACACTTTCTCAACGCGTTTTTCAGCAATTTGAGAGATATGAACGAGACCATCTTTACCAGGAAGAACCGTTACGAATGCACCAAAATCAGCAAGACGTGCCACTTTACCTGTGTAGATACGACCAACTTCAACTTCAGCAGTGATCTCTTCAATACGACGAATCGCTTCTTTCGCAGCAGTGCCTTCAGTCGCCGCAATCTTGATCGTACCGTCGTCTTCAATTTCGATAGTTGTCCCTGTCTCTTCTGTTAGAGCTCGGATAACTGCACCACCTTTACCGATAACGTCTTTGATCTTCTCAGAGCTGATCTTCATTGTGTGAATGCGTGGAGCGAACTCAGAGATATCGTCACGAGCACCAGAAATCGCTTCATCCATTACAGATAAGATATGTTTACGTGCACCTTGTGCTTGGTTCAGCGCAATTTGCATGATTTCTTTAGTGATACCTTCGATCTTGATGTCCATTTGAAGTGCAGTGATACCAGTGTTAGTACCTGCTACTTTAAAGTCCATATCACCTAGGTGGTCTTCGTCACCGAGGATGTCAGAAAGAACAACAAAATCGTCGCCTTCTTTAACAAGACCCATTGCAATACCTGCAACAGATGCTTTGATTGGCACACCTGCGTCCATAAGCGCAAGAGAAGTACCACATACAGAAGCCATTGAAGATGAACCGTTAGATTCTGTGATTTCCGATACAACACGTATTGTGTATGGGAATTCATCAACCGATGGCATTACTGCCGCAATACCGCGTTTCGCGAGTTTACCGTGGCCGATTTCACGACGCTTAGGTGAACCTACAAAACCTGTTTCACCTACACAGTATGGAGGGAAGTTGTAGTGTAGTAGGAAATGAGATTTCTTCTCGCCGGTTAGCTCATCAATAATTTGAGCATCACGTTGAGTACCTAAAGTTGCTGTCACTAGAGCCTGTGTTTCACCACGAGTGAACAGAGCGCTGCCGTGGGTACGTGGAAGAACGCCAGTGCGTACGTCTAGCGCACGAACCATGTCTTTCTCACGACCGTCGATACGTGGGTTACCAGCAATGATGCGACCACGTACAACGTTTTTCTCAAGAGAACCAAGCATCTTCTTGATTTCCATCTCGTCTTGCTCTTCGTCTTCAGCAAGAATTGCTGCAATAACGTCAGACTTGATAGCACCTACTTGCTCGTAACGAGCCATTTTTTCAGTGATTTGATACGCTTCTGTCAGACGTGTTTCTGCAAGCTCAGTGATTTTCGCTTTAAGTCCAGTGTTGACTGCTGGCGCCTCCCACTCCCAAGCTGGAGCGGCAACTTCAGCTTTGAACTCGTTGATAGCGTTGATAACAACTTGCTGTTGGTCGTGACCGTAAACCACAGCGGCTAGCATTTGTTCTTCAGTTAAATTATCCGCTTCAGATTCAACCATTAGTACTGCTGATTCTGTACCCGCAACAACTAAGTCAAGAAGAGAGGTTTCTAACTCAGTTTGGCTTGGGTTTAGAACAAGTTGACCGTCAATGTGACCAACACGTGCCGAACCGATAGGACCGTTGAACGGAATACCAGAGATAGCAAGCGCAGCAGATGTACCAATCATTGTTGGGATGTCTGGCTGAACATCTGGATTAACCGATACTACCGTTGCAATTACTTGTACTTCATTCTTGAAACCCTCTGGGAATAGAGGGCGAATTGGACGGTCGATTAAACGAGCCGTTAGCGTTTCACCTTCAGAAGGTCGACCTTCGCGTTTAAAGAAGCCACCAGGAATTTTACCCGCAGCGTAAGTACGCTCTTGGTAATTGACCGTTAGTGGGAAAAAGTCTTGACCTGGAGAAGCTTCTTTCTTGCCTACAACTGAAACGAATACGGCTGTATCGTCCATTGTAACCATTACTGCGGCCGTAGCTTGACGTGCGATAACGCCAGTCTCTAGAGTAACTGTGTGATTACCGTACTGGAACGTTTTAACAACTGGTTTTTCGAACATTATTATTCCTTGTTTCTAATCTTCCCTTAATAAATAAGGAAATCTTAGAGTGTGTTAATTGACACTCAAACATTACGAATCGCGACTAGTAAAAAGAAACTCGAAAATTCCTTTTGAATAGTCGCGACCTTTTGGTCGACGTGGTTGACTGTAATGCAATGAGCTTTTTGTGGAAATCTCTTACGAGATTTAGCCGCCAGTATTATAACGGCATTAGTCGGATTTGGCTAAATTTAGGCAACAAAAAAGGGGCACAAAGCCCCTTTTTAGACAAACTGCTATGCGGTCGCTATTAGCGACGTAGGCCTAGACGTTTGATTAGGTCTTGGTAGCGAGCTAGATTTTTACCTTTTAGGTAGTCTAGAAGCTTACGACGACGAGAAACCATGCGTAGAAGACCACGACGGCTGTGGTGATCGCCTTTATGCGCTTTGAAGTGACCTTGTAGATGGTTGATAGAAGCGGTAAGTAGAGCTACTTGAACTTCTGGTGAACCAGTGTCGCCTTCGCCTTGTGCGTAATCTGCAACGATTGCTGCTTTAGTTTCTGCATTCAGAGACATCATTCTCTCCTAATAAGAGTAAGTTAGTATTTGTGCCAGCCAATCTCTGATTCAGCCGACACGAGAAGCGCGAATTATAGGGAAGTTTCCTATCTCGTGCAATATAAAAATACCGGCAATTAGGTCGATATTTCCTATCATTTAGTCGGGTGTCACCTCATCACGAAAAACGACCAGTCGCTTAGGCGCAATCTTACCGTCTTCGCTCATCTCACCAACACCAATAAACAAACGCTCTTCTCCCATCGTCAGGCGAAGAGGGCCTTCTGTAGGAGCACCAAAAACTTGAACTGGTTGACCATGCTGAACCATATCAGCAAGATCGGGGACCAAATTCACTTCAGGTAAGTCTTCGACTGCAGTATCCATTGGTAAAAGCAACGGATCTAGCAATTCTCGAGGCGTTTTTTCTTCACGGTGCGCCTGCTCTAGCAACTCATTCAGTTGTTCAAGCGTCACCATGTTATCGTAAGGGTATTTGGCCACTCCAGTACGTCGAAGCATGGTGACATGCGCACCACAACCTAGCATTTCACCAAGGTCGTCAATAATGGTGCGGATGTAGGTGCCTTTTGAGCAATGCACTTCCATCTCAACTTCATCCCCCTCAAAACGATGGAGGACGATTTCGTACACCGTAATTTTACGAGCTTCCCTTGGTACTTCAATACCTTGACGCGCATACTCATAAAGAGGTTTGCCTTGATATTTCAACGCCGAAAACATAGAGGGCACTTGATCAGACTCACCACGAAACTTCTCAATGCACACTTTAAGCTTTTCTTGATTGACGTCAACAGGGCGAGTTTCAACAACTTCGCCGTCAGAGTCTGAGGTATTTGTGCGCTCACCAAGTTTCGCTATCACACGATAACGCTTGTCAGAATCCAAAAGGAATTGAGAAAACTTCGTCGCTTCCCCCAAGCAGATTGGCAACATGCCCGTCGCTAATGGGTCCAATGCTCCTGTATGACCTGCTTTCTCAGCAAAGTAGATTCGCTTTACTTTCTGCAGAGCATCATTGGAAGAGATACCGGTTGGTTTATCCAACAGGATAACGCCATTAATTGGACGACCTTTACGACGACGAGCCATTAGTTATCTTCTCCATCCTGCTTTTGATCGTCTTCACGACCAGAATCTTCCTTTCTGCGCTTATCTTCACTGACGACCTCAGAAACAAGATTAGACATACGCATACCTTCAACAAGGGTATTGTCGTAGTAGAAACGGATTTCTGGTGTTAGACGTAAACGGATGCGTTTACCTAGCATCATACGAATATGGACTTCATGCTCACGAAGCGCTGCGAGACATGATTCTGGCGTTTGCTCGCCCACACAGAGGAAAGTAACAAATACTTTTGCGTAAGCGAGATCGCGAGAAACTTCTACGTCCGAGATCGTAACCATGCCTAGGCGTGAATCACGAACTTCACGTTGAAGGATCATCGCTAATTCTTTTTGCAGCTGCTGTGCAACGCGCTGCGTGCGGCTAAATTCTTTTGACATACCTTTACTCTTATATAGAAAGAATGGGGGGTTGGTCAAAGCCAGCCCCCCATGGTGTATTCAGCAACCAATTACTATTTATCTAAGGCGATATTAGTAATTTTAGTCCATTAGTCTAGAGTACGTTTAATCTCAATGATTTCAAACACTTCGATTTGGTCACCAACGCGAACGTCATTGTAGTTCTTAACGCCAATACCACACTCGTAGCCACTCTTAACTTCTTGAACGTCATCTTTAAAGCGACGAAGTGACTCTAGTTCACCTTCATAAATAACAACGTTATCACGTAGTACACGGATTGGGCTGTTACGCTTGATCACGCCTTCAGTAACCATACAACCGGCAATTGCACCCAATTTCGGTGACTTAAATACGTCACGTACTTGAGCAAGACCAATGATCTCTTGCTTGAATTCAGGAGCAAGCATACCGCCCATCGCCTGTTTCACTTCGTCAATCAATTGGTAAATGATTGAGTAGTAACGCAGGTCAACCGCTGCCGTTTCAACTGCACGGCGAGCTGATGCGTCAGCACGTACGTTAAAGCCAAGAATAATCGCATTAGATGCTTCTGCAAGCACTACATCTGTCTCAGTAATACCGCCAACACCAGAACCAACAATGTTCACTTTAACTTCGTCAGTTGATAGTTTCACCAACGAGTCTGCAATCGCTTCTACAGAGCCTTGAACGTCTGCTTTCAATACCACGTTAAGCTCAGCAACTTCCCCAGCCGCCATGTTAGAGAACATGTTCTCTAGTTTCGACTTCTGTTGACGAGCAAGTTTCACGTCACGGAACTTACCAGCACGGTAGTTTGCAACTTCACGCGCTTTACGTTCATCACGTACAACCGTCACTTCATCACCTGAAGAAGGCACACCTGAAAGACCCAGGATCTCTACCGGTATTGAAGGGCCAGCTTGTGTGATTTCTTGACCTAATTCATCACGCATTGCACGAACACGACCGTATTCTTGTCCACAAAGAACGATATCGCCTTTGTTCAGCGTGCCTGATTGAACAAGGACGGTTGCAACGGGACCACGACCTTTATCTAGGCGAGACTCAACCACAACACCAGTTGCCATGCCTTCTTCCACAGCTTTAAGTTCAAGAACTTCAGACTGAAGAAGGATTGCTTCTAGAAGACCATCGATGTTTGTGCCCTGCTTCGCAGAGATGTGAACGAATATGTTCTCACCGCCCCACTCTTCAGGGATGACGTTGTATTGAGCAAGCTCATTCTTAACGTTATCTGGGTTCGCACCTTCTTTATCAATTTTGTTTACAGCAACAATCAAAGGAACACCTGCTGCTTTTGCGTGCTGGATGGCTTCAACTGTTTGTGGCATTACACCATCATCTGCTGCAACAACAAGAACAACGATATCTGTCGCTTGAGCACCACGAGCACGCATCGCGGTAAACGCCGCGTGTCCAGGAGTATCAAGGAAAGTAATCATGCCGTTACCAGTTTCAACGTGGTATGCACCTATGTGCTGTGTAATACCACCGGCTTCGCCTGATGCAACGTGTGTACGACGGATATAGTCGAGTGTTGACGTTTTACCATGATCAACGTGACCCATAATAGTCACGACTGGAGCACGAGGAACAGCTTCCGCGTTAACGTCACGATCAGACAACACCGCTTCTTCCAGTTCATTCTCTTTACGAAGAACGGCTTTGTGACCCATTTCTTCAGCCACGAGTTGCGCGGTTTCTTGGTCGATAACTTGGTTGATAGTCGCCATTGCGCCCATCTTCATCATTACTTTGATAACTTCAGTCGCTTTAACCGACATCTTGTTAGCAAGTTCTGATAATACAATTGTCTCGCCAATCACAACGTCTTGTTTAGCAACCGTTGCTGACTTATCAAAGCCATGCTGCATTGAGCTCGGTTTAGCAAGTTTGCCTTTACGACCTCTTCCACCGCGTTGGTTACGACCACCGCGTGTTTTATCATCTCTACCTGAAGGTTTTTTCTTCTTACGACGACCAGCTTCTACTTTGCGATCTGCTTCATCTTCGGCTTCACGTGCGTATTGTGAAGTCGTTACATGGTAATCTGTATTTTCCATATCACCCTTTTTCTCTTCTGCAGCAGACCAACGCTCTTTATTCTTTTCAGCCAATTCGCGAGCTTCTTCAAGCTTGCGCTGACTTTCCTCTTCAGCCTTACGCTTAGCTTCTTCTTCCTGACGACGTTTAAGCTCGTCGGCCTCTTTTCGCGCTGCTTCTTGCTTAATTTTCTCTTCAGCATTACGTTGTGCTTTTTTACCAGCATCACGTTGTGCATTCGTATCTACGTCTCGTTTCGCTTTTTCTGCAGCTTCACGTTTCGCTTTTTCTTCAGCGTCACGTTTTGCTGATTCTTCAGCCGCACGTTTTACAGCTTCTTCAGCTTCACGTTTTGCTGCTTCTTCAGCTGCACGTTTTGCTGCTTCTTCTGCTTCACGTTGTGCTGCTTCTTCAGCTTCACGTTTCGCTTCATCCTCAATTGTGCTGCGCTTTACGTATGTACGTTTTTTGCGCACCTCAACTTGAACATCCTTACTCTTCCCGCCACCCGCATTTACACTGAGTGTGCTGCGAGTTTTACGCTGTAGCGTAAGGCGAGTCGGCTCTGAATCACCAGATTTATCACCGTGTTCTTTCTTGAGATGAGAGAGAAGCTTTTGCTTCTCTTCATCTGTAACATTGTCAGAGCTCGCCTTTTTAATGCCAGCGTCAGCAAGTTGTTCAATCAAGCGGTCGACTGGCGTACCAATCTCATCACTCAGTGCTTTAACTGTTAATTGTGTCATGCCCGCTTCCTCCTTGCCGAAATTATGCTTCTTCGCCGAACCAACAGATGTTACGTGCGGCCATAATTAGCTCACCTGCACGTTCTTCGGTCAGGCCTTCGATACCTTCTAAATCGTCAATACCTTGCTCAGCAAGATCTTCCAGTGTTGCTACACCTTTCGCTGCCAATTTAAATGCCATTTCACGCTCTAGACTTTCAAGAGCAAGTAAGTCTTCAGCAGGCTCTAAACCTTCAAAAGACTCTTCTTGTACTAGGGCGATTGTTGTTAGTGCATTTTTCGCACGACCACGTAGCTCTTCGATAAGTTCTTCAGTCAAACCATCGATCTCTAGCAACTCGTTAACCGGTACGTATGCAATCTCTTCTAGTGTTGAGAAACCTTCTTCAACAAGTAGTTGAGCAAAGTCTTCTTCAATATCTAGGTACTTCATGAAGTTTTCAATAGATGCTTGTGATTCTTCAGCGTGTTTTTTCTGAAGATCTGCAACTGTCATAACATTCAGCTCCCAGCCTGTTAATTGCGAAGCAAGGCGAACGTTTTGACCATTACGGCCAATTGCTTGAGCTAGGTTGTCAGCTTCTACCGCGATGTCCATGGAGTGCGCATCTTCATCAACGATGATAGAGGCAACATCTGCAGGGGCCATTGCATTGATAACAAATTGTGCTGGGTTATCGTCCCAAAGCACGATATCAATACGCTCACCACCCAGTTCACTAGAAACTGCTTGTACACGAGCCCCACGCATACCAACACATGCACCAACAGGATCAATACGCTTGTCGTTAGTCTTTACAGCGATCTTTGCACGAGAACCAGGATCTCGGGCCGCCCCTTTAAGCTCGATGATATCTTCTGCAATTTCAGGCACTTCAACACGGAACAATTCAGCCAGCATTTCAGGCTTTGAACGAGTGATGAATAGTTGAAAACCACGCGCTTCAGGAGCAACTTTGTATAGAAGACCACGTACACGGTCACCTGGACGGAAGTTTTCACGAGGAAGCTGGTCATCACGTAGGATGACGGCTTCCGCATTATTACCAAGATCAAGAACGACAGTGTCACGGTTCACTTTTTTAACAACACCAGTGATAAGGTCACCTTCGTTATCAATGAACTGTTCAACGATCTGTGCACGCTCAGCTTCACGAACTTTTTGTACGATAACCTGTTTCGCAGTTTGAGTCGTAATACGGTCAAACGTCACTGAATCGATTTCGTCTTCTAAGTAATCACCAAGCTCAATTGAGTCATCGTCATATTGCGCCGCTTCTAGCGAGATTTCTTTCGTTGGGTTTTCAACTTCGTCTACTACTAACCAACGACGGTAGGTTACGAACTCACCTGTTTTACGGTCAATAGCAACACGTACGTCGATTTCGATTTCGTATTTTTTCTTTGTAGAAGTTGCTAAAGCAATCTCAAGAGCCTCAAAAATACGCTCACGAGGTACCGCTTTTTCGTTCGATACCGCTTCTGCTACCGCTAAAATTTCTTTACTCATTATATTTAGCCTCTAAGCTTAAACTTTTTTAGGGAACTAAAATTTAGGGATCAGGTTAGCTTTTGAAATGTTACTTAAAGCAAACTCTTCTTGTTGACCTTCAACAGTAATAGTTACTGCTTCACCATCAACACTGTGGATAATACCGCTCCACTTACGACGGTTTGCTACAGCCATTTTCAATACGATGCTGACCTCGTGACCAATAAATTGCTCGTAATGTGCTGCTTTAAAAAGTGGTCTTTCTAAACCTGGAGAAGACACTTCTAGGCTGTAAGCAACAGAAATTGGATCTTCAACATCTAAAACCGCACTTACTTGGTGGCTAACTTCTGCACAGTCGTCCACATTGATGCCATTTTCATGGTCGATATAGATACGTAACGTTGAATGCGCGCCTGCACGAATGAATTCTAATCCAACCAACTCATAACCTGATGCCGCAACCGGCGCTTCAAGCATTTCAGTAAGTTGTTTTTCTAAACCAGTCATTTAAACCACTCCAGAAACAAAAAAAGGGCTCAGAGCCCAATCAAAAAACCAAGCAGTACCTGAGTATTTTCAAAACTCAGATAACAAAAAACCCCGATAGTCGGGGTTTATGCTGCTGGACCCTGATACGTTAAGAATAGTAGAAATACTTTTCTTAACTCGTAGCGTGGTTAGCACTACGCAAACTTGCCAATCTGCAATTTCTTATTTAAAGAAAGAGATTGGTTGCGGGGGCCGGATTTGAACCGACGACCTTCGGGTTATGAGCCCGACGAGCTACCAAACTGCTCCACCCCGCGTCCGACTTGCTGAGCATTATACTCTCAAACAAGTGATTTACAAGTTTGTAAATAAATGGTGCCGAGAGAGGGACTCGAACCCTCACACCTAAGGCACTAGCACCTCATGCTAGCGTGTCTACCAATTTCACCATCTCGGCATCAAAACCTTACAGCTTATTGAGGAATTTCATCACCCGCCGGGGCTGGAACTTCGCTCGCTGCATCCTTAACTTCTTCTACAACTGGTTGACCTAATGTTGGGTCTACCCATTGTGACTCGATCTTGTGTGTTGACATTCGACCAAGTAGTAAGCTAACGATAAAAAATACGGTTGCTAAAATAGCAGTTGTTCGGGTTAAAAAGTTACTTGAGCCACCAGCACCAAACACTGTGTTTGAGGCACCTGCACCGAACGAGGCTCCCATATCTGCGCCTTTACCTTGTTGAATCAACACAAGGCCAATTACACCAAGCGCTGCCAACAGGTAAACCACAAGTAGAACTGAAAACATTTTTTCCACCTATGTTCCAAATTGTTGAGCCAGCGCCGTTCTAAACTGTAATAGCGTTCACGAACAAAGCTAGCGACCTCCTAACGGGAGGCGGGGCAATATTAGCGAAAGCCAGTTACGCTGACAAGGAAAAATTAATAAAAAATCAGCACCAATCCGTTAAGCGCTCAAAAAAAGGGCAAAGGGTGCCCTTTCTTTCACTAAACACATTGAAGCAATGATTAGCAACTTGCTTTTACCGCTTCGGCGATTTTCAGTGCAGAGCTTTGAACTAACTCGCCATCTTCACCTTCCACCATAACGCGAATCAAAGGCTCTGTGCCAGATTTACGCAGCAATACACGTCCTTTATCGCCCAGCGTAGCTTCTACTTCGGCGACGGCATTGAGTACCGCTTGAGCTTCAAGAGGATTGCTTTCCCCTGCAAAGCGGACATTTTCTAGAATCTGAGGATACAACGTCATGCCTTGCGATAGTTCATGCAAAGACATATCACTGCCAACCACAGAAGCAAGCACTTGCAGTGCTGCAACGATCGCATCACCCGTGGTGACTTTATCTAATAAGATCACATGGCCTGAGTTTTCAGCGCCAATTTTCCAGCCTTTTTCTAACAGTTGTTCCATGACATAACGGTCACCAACAGCGGCACGTACAAACGGAATGCCTAGCTGCTTTAAACCATTTTCCATGCCCAAGTTAGTCATCAACGTACCAACTACACCACCCTTTAGCTCGCCACGACGAAGAGCATCACGAGCAATAATGTAAGCAATTTGGTCACCATCGACTTTGTTGCCAAGGTGGTCGACCATAATAATACGGTCACCATCACCATCAAATGCTAAACCAAGGTGCGCTTGCTCTTCAACAACACGCTTTTGAAGTGCACGAACATCTGTTGCGCCCACTTCTTCATTAATGTTGATGCCGTTAGGCTCTACGCCCATTGCAATAACTTCTGCGCCAAGCTCTTTGAAGACATTTGGAGCAATGTGGTACGTTGCACCATGCGCACAATCTACCACGATTTTAAAGTTAGCAAGACTCAATTCAGATGGAAAAGTACTTTTACAAAATTCGATGTAACGGCCTGCAGCGTCATTTAGACGAGTTGCTTTACCAAGCTCTGCAGACTCAACACATTCAATTTCTTTATCTAGTTCTGCTTCGATCGCCAACTCGATATCATCAGGTAATTTCGTGCCTTCAGAAGAGAAGAACTTGATACCATTATCGTAATACGGGTTGTGTGATGCTGAAATAACAATCCCAGCTTCTGCACGGAAAGTCTGAGTTAAATAGGCCACTGCAGGCGTTGGCATTGGTCCGGTAAAAGTGGCTTTAAGGCCAGCAGCAGCCAAGCCAGCTTCTAGTGCAGATTCAAGCATGTAGCCGGAAATACGCGTATCTTTACCGATAATAACTTTTTTTGTGCCTTGTTTTGCTAGTACACGACCAGCCGCCCAGCCAAGTTTAAGTACAAAGTCTGGCGTGATTGGATATTGTCCAACTTTACCACGCACACCATCAGTACCAAAGTAACGTCTTTTATTCGACATAAACTTTCCTTTGTTATTTTTAAATATTGCTTTTCGTCATTTCAACAATTTTCATCGCTTCAATGGTTTCTTCAAAGTCGTGAACTCGGATAATTTGCGCGCCTTTCATTGCTGCGATAGTGGCACAAACAACACTGGCGTTGATGCACTCCGCTGCAGGTTTATCTAATAGCTTGAAAAGCATGGATTTGCGAGACATCCCAGCCAAGATTGGCAAGCCAAACTCATGAAATTTATCAAGGTGAGCAAGCATGTGATAGTTGTGCTCTATTGTTTTGCCAAAACCAAAGCCTGGGTCGAGAATAAGTTGCGCTTTATCAATACCAACAGCTTCACACGCTGCAATACGCTCTTCTAGGAATGTCGATACATCTTCCATGAAATCATCGTAATGTGGGTTAGTCTGCATGGTTCTTGGCTGACCTTTCATATGCATTAGGCAAATTGGAAGTTTTGCTTTTGCTGCGACTTCGAGAGCACCAGGCTCTTGCAAAGCTCGAATGTCGTTGATTAAATCCGCACCAGCATCAATTGCTTGACGCATAACTTCAGCTTTACTCGTATCTACAGAGATCCATACATCATATTTTTCACGAATGGCTTTGATAACAGGTACCACACGTTGTAACTCTTCTTCTAAGGAAACCTCTGGGGCGCCGGGCCTTGTCGACTCGCCACCAACATCGATTATGCTTACGCCGGCATTAACCATTCTTTCCACTTGGGTAAGCGCCAACTCTAGCGAATTATATTTACCACCATCAGAGAAGGAATCTGGTGTTATATTGAGGATCGCCATGATATGTGGACGAGAAAGGTCTAAAGATTTGTTATTTGCTGTAATTATCATAAATACAAAAACCCCGAGAATACAAAAACCCCGAGATAACTCGGGGTTTATAATTACTAATACTATTTTTATTCAGAGTCTTTCTTTTCAGGAGCTTCGCTAGAAGTATCTTCTGGAGAGCTAGACTGTTCTGCATCTTTCGCAGTGTCCGTTGCTTCTTCTTTAACTTCTGGTTTTGCTTGAGGCTTATCGCTGTCTTCTGGTTTGCTAGTTGAGTTATCACTCCAACCCGCCGGCTCACGAATCTCAGCTTTGCGCTCCATCAAGTCATCAATTTGACGAGCATCAATGGTTTCATACTTCATTAACGCATCTTTCATTGCGTGCATGATATCCATATTCGCTTCAAGAATTTTTTTCGCACGGTCATAGTTGCGGTCGATGATTTGGCGAACTTCATCATCAATCAACTTCGCTGTGTCGTCAGACATGTGTTTTGTCTGAGTAACACTACGTCCAAGGAACACCTCACCTTCGTCTTCTGCATACAACAGAGGACCCAGTTTTTCAGAGAAGCCCCATTGCGTCACCATTTTACGAGCGATATCAGTGGCGCGCTCAATATCGTTAGAAGCACCTGTTGATACTTTATCCGCACCGTAGATAAGCTCTTCCGCTAGACGACCGCCGTACAAGCTAGAAATCATTGACTCTAGATGCTGACGAGACATGCTCACACGATCTTGCTCTGGCAAGTACATTGTCACACCTAGCGCTCGACCACGTGGGATAATAGATACTTTGTACACCGGATCGTGCTCAGGCACTAAACGACCAACTATCGCGTGACCCGCTTCGTGGTAAGCCGTAGACTCTTTCGTCTCTTCAGACATGACCATAGAACGTCGCTCTGCGCCCATCATGATTTTGTCTTTTGCCAGTTCAAACTCAACCATAGAAACATTGCGTTTGTTACCACGCGCAGCAAATAGAGCCGCTTCGTTAACTAGGTTTGCCAGATCCGCACCAGAGAAGCCTGGAGTACCACGCGCGATAAGCGATGGTTCTACGTCACCCGCTAAAGGAACCTTACGCATGTGAACTTTCAGGATTTGCTCGCGACCTCGAACGTCTGGAAGTCCAACCACAACTTGGCGATCAAAACGACCTGGGCGTAGCAAGGCTGGGTCAAGTACGTCTGGGCGGTTAGTCGCAGCGATAACGATAATACCTTCATTACCCTCAAAACCATCCATCTCAACAAGCATTTGGTTGAGCGTTTGTTCACGTTCATCGTGACCACCACCAACACCAGCACCACGCTGACGACCGACAGCATCGATTTCATCGATGAAGATGATACATGGTGCCGCTTTCTTCGCTTGTTCGAACATGTCACGCACACGAGATGCACCTACACCAACGAACATTTCGACAAAGTCAGAACCAGAGATAGTAAAGAATGGCACTTTAGCTTCACCAGCAATGGCTTTCGCTAGAAGCGTTTTACCAGTACCTGGAGGGCCAACCATTAATACGCCCGTTGGAATCTTACCGCCCAGCTTTTGGAAGCGGCTAGGATCACGCAAGTAGTCAACTAGCTCTTTTACATCTTCTTTTGCTTCGTCACACCCTGCAACGTCAGCAAAACTTGTCTTGATTTGCTCTTCGCTCATCATACGCGCTTTGCTCTTACCAAAAGACATGGCGCCTTTACCACCGCCGCCTTGCATTTGACGCATGAAGAAAATCCACACACCAATGAGTAAGATCATTGGGAACCAAGAAATGAAAATCGTTCCCAGTAAGCTCTGCTCTTCCGGCGGCGTACCTTGCACTTTCACGTTTTGATTAATTAGGTCATCCAGAATCTTTTGGTCATACACTGGCATGTAAGTAACCATTTTGGCACCACCGCCACGACGAACGAAGCTAATTTCACCGTCTTTAAAAGTTGCTTCTTGAATCTGGCCTTGACCAACTTCCTGTACAAACGTGGTGTAATCCACGGTTCTGCCATTGCTTTCTCCAGGGCCAAAGCTCTGGAATACCGACATCAATACGACGGCGATAACAAGCCACAGAATTAAATTTTTTGCCATGTCACTCAAGGTGTAAGCCTCTCGATAACTAATTGTAATTAAAGGTAGGGTACTACAGTTCATTCACTGTAGCTATAGTGTTAACACGCTCCCGAGAGAGCAAAATGGTTAACCTTTGTAACCGGAGGCTACAACAAAGACTTCTCGAGAGCGAGCTCGCGATGAGTCTGGTTTTCTGATTTTTACGACTTTAAACATGTCTCGGACTTCTTTCACGTATTGATCAAAGCCTTCGCCCTGAAAAACCTTTACGACAAAACTACCATTAGGCGCTAGAACTTGTCGACACATATCTAAAGCCAATTCAACTAAATACATAGCCCGTGGTTGATCGACTGAGTTATTCCCCGCAATGTTAGGCGCCATATCAGACATTACTACGTCGACCATTGAAGGTTGGATTCTTTCCAGTAAAGCGTCCAATACTGCATCATCACGAAAATCGCCTTGTAAAAAGCTGACGCCAGCTATTGGATCCATTGGTAACAAATCACACGCAATAACTTGACCACGCTCCCCTACTATCTTAGCAGCATATTGAGACCATCCACCTGGAGCAGCCCCCAAATCGACAACTGTCATACCTGGCTTTAACAATTTATCTTTTGTTTGAATCTCATCGATCTTGAAATAAGCACGTGAGCGATAACCTTTTTTACGAGCTTCATTCGCGTATTTATCATCAAAGTGTTCTTTCAACCAACGACCAGAACTAGCCGAATGTTTTTGTTTACTCATTTTAATCCCAACAAGGCGCAAATTGGAGCTATTGTTTTAATAGGCGCTACCTATTACTCAATAAATTATAGTCTTCAGCAATAGATGGCGTTAAAATAGCTTTTTTCAACCCTTATTTTATAGAAAATTGGCCGCGTAATGAACCTAAGCACCAAACAAAAGCAGCACCTTAAAGGCCTGGCTCACAGTTTAAAACCTGTTGTGCTAATGGGCGCAAATGGACTTACCGAAGCCGTGCTAGCAGAAATTGAAATCGCTCTAAACCATCATGAACTGATCAAGGTAAAAGTTGCTTCAGAAGATCGTGAGACAAAACAGCTAATCATCGACGCTATCGTACGTGAGACAGGCGCAGAAAAAGTTCAGACCATTGGTAAAGTGCTTGTACTATACCGCCAGTCTGAAGAGCGTAAAATCGAAATTCCTCGTAAGTAATTCACTTATGTTGTTGAAAAAAGGTCGCCATTGGCGACCTTTTTTTGCATTTGATGAGCAGTAAGAGCGCAACCTCTACCACTTAGATGTATTCAACTCGGTCAATTTCGAAATCTTTAGCGCCGCCCGGAGTCTGGATAGCAACCTCGTCACCTTCCATTTTACCGATAAGGCCACGAGCAATTGGAGAACTGACAGAAATACGTCCAGCTTTAATATCCGCTTCATCATCACCGACAATTTGGTACGTTTTTTCTTCGTCGGTATCAATATCAATCAAAGTCACGGTTGAGCCAAAAATGACTTTACCTGTATTTTCAATCTTGGTCACATCAATAACTTGAGCAACAGACAGTTTGTATTCAATGTCACGAATTTGCGCTTCACAGATCCCCTGCTCTTCTCGAGCAGCATGATATTCTGCGTTTTCTTTTAAATCACCTAATTCACGAGCTTCAGCAATCGCCTCTGAAATTTGAGGACGCAGCTTAAGAAGACGATCGAGTTCTGTACGTAGTTTTTGCTCACCACGTAGTGTCATTGGAACTTTTTCCATTTTATAACCTCAAGCCCAAATAGGTCTTTGGACAAAAAAAAACCACCCTGTCGTCGGACCGAGTAGTGCGTTTAAACATGAATATTATCTAGTGTAAACAAACTCCCAAATGAAATCATCCTAATTCGAACAGCAGCAACACTATGCTTTTCCGGCATAATAATACAAGTGACTTTTAGAATGAAACATCATCGCAATTTGTTGAAAAACAAAACAATTCATTACATAAAAAACATCAATAAAGATAAAACTTAATCAATACCAAGCAAAGCCAACTTCAAAAAAAACACAATCAAAAACAAAAACTTAAAACAAAAATAGCCTAATAAAACAGCGTTCATCATTGGAATTTATATCATTTTACTACCTCATATGGAAACTTTAGCAGTAAAACATGTCCAGCAAGTTGTTTAATGAAAGGTTTAAACAAGCGCGAATGATATCGCTCATTCAGTCAATTATAGACCAACAGCTTGTGAGAGATTATCTCTCCCCCTATATAACAATGATTATGGACAGCTAACTAGGATAAATAAGATGAAAAAGACATTAATCGCCCTTTCTGTATCTGCAGCAGCTATGGCAACTGGCGTAAACGCCGCTGAGCTTTACAACCAAGATGGCACTTCTTTAGAAATGGGCGGCCGTGCTGAAGCACGTCTATCTATGAAAGATGGCGACGCTCAAGACAACTCTCGTATCCGTCTAAACTTCCTTGGTATTCAAGCAATCAACGACAGCCTATACGGCGTTGGTTTCTGGGAAGGTGAATTCACGACTAACGAACAAGGCGGCGTTGATAGCGACGTAAACAAAGACAGCAGCAATCTAGACACTCGTTACGCTTACGCTGGTCTTGGTGGTGCTTTCGGTGAAGTGACTTATGGTAAAAACGATGGTGCACTAGGCGTCATCACTGATTTCACAGATATCATGGCTTACCACGGTAACTCTGCGGCAGACAAACTGGCTGTAGCAGACCGTTCAGACAACATGATGGCTTACAAAGGTCAATTCGAAAACCTAAACATTAAAGCAAGCTACCGTTTTGCTGACCGTGAAGAAAACTCCAATGGCACAGAGTACACAGATAATGGTCAAGACGGCTACTCACTATCTGCAATCTACACTGTCGCAGACACTGGTCTTGAACTCGGTACTGGTTACGCTGACCAAGACGAAGCGAACGAATACATGCTAGCGGCATCTTACACTATGGGCGACCTATACTTCGCTGGTGTCTTCACTGACGGTGAAAAAGCGAAGAAAGACGGTGACTACACTGGTTACGAGCTAGCAGGTGCTTACACCCTAGGTCAAACCGTGTTCACAACAACGTACAACAATGCAGAAACTAACGATGAAACGTCTGCAAACAACGTCGCTGTTGATGCATCTTACTACTTTAAACCTAACTTCCGCGGTTATGTTTCTTACAACTTTAACCTAATCGACTCGGGCGACAAATTAGGTGCAGTAGGCGGTAACACTCAAGCAAATGAGATCAACGCTGAAGATGAGCTAGCGCTAGGTCTACGCTACGACTTCTAATTCCAGCCTTTGATTAGAAGATGAAGTGCCCGCATCACGCGGGCATTTTATTCTTCATTCCGAATTGCGCCCCTTTTCTTGATTTGTCTCATAATGACCTCACAAACAAAGCATTGCTTTGAGCGTCTAGCATATTGAAAGGACTTGCGTATACTCAATCACACCACTCACCTCAGAAAGTACCACTATGCGTTCACGTTGGTCCTTACTCGTATTTTCATTATTGCTTTCAGCCGCTTCACAAGCGTCCCCTCATCAAAAGGTGTTACCAGAAGGCTCACGTATTAGCTTAGTTGCAGAGAAACTCGGCAGTAACGCCAAACTGACAGGCATTCGTCCTACCGAACAACTGTTTCCACCTGCTAGCACACTAAAACTAGTCACGGCACTCGCCGCAAAGCTGGAGCTGGATGATCACTTTAGCTTTCAAACTAAGCTTGAGTCATCCAACTCAGATGTGACTATTTACTTTGTCGGTGATCCCACGTTACAAACTAAAGATTTAAAAGCGTTGCTAACTCTGGCTAAGAAAAACGGCTTAAAACGTATTGAGGGTGATCTATGGCTCGATAACAGTGCCTTTACCGGCTACAACCGGGCAGTAGGTTGGCCATGGGATATTTTAGGGGTTTGCTATAGCGCGCCAGCCTCAACGATCATACTCAACAAAAACTGTGTGCAAGCCTCTATATATACCCAAAAAACCGGAAAAACTCGGGTTCATGTTCCAAAGCACCAACCTATTCAAGTGACCACTTCGGTTGAAACCGTCTCTAAAACGATACAAAAAAGCCGCCATTGTGATTTAGGCTTAATCGCTCATCCAGACAACAATTATCAACTAACTGGCTGCCTCGTTGATAGAGACAAGCCACTACCATTAAACTTTGCAATTCAAGATGCAGAAAGCTATACCAGTCAAGTGCTAACTACTCTTCTTGAGCAACTCAATATTGATTTAACAGGTGAAATAAAAATCGGGTCAGCTCCAGAGAAGCAACGTAAACTTATCGCCATGCATCAATCGGCCCCTCTTCCAGAACTACTCGAAGAGATGCTTAAAAACTCGGATAACTTGATTGCAGATACGCTCACTAAAACGCTAGGGGCTAAATTTTTTGTTCAGCCAGGCAGCTTCAATAACGGCACTGAAGCAATCAAACAAATCATTTTTGCCAACACGGGCATTGATATTAGAAACGCTCGCTTGGAAGATGGTTCTGGCCTGTCAAGAAACAACCGAATCTCTGCAACAAAAATGGCCGATATACTACGCTACATCTGGCAACATGAGCATGAACTTCAGCTTATTGCCATCATGCCAAAATCAGGTGAGTCAGGCACATTAAAATATCGTCCAAGTATGCGTAAGCCACCGATTAAAGGCCAATTAGTTGCCAAAAGTGGCTCTCTCTACGGAACTTACAACATGGCCGGATATGGCTTGGATAAAAAGGGTCAACCTAATACCGTTTTTGTTCAGTTTGTTTCAGACTACTTCCCAGAAAAAAGGGACAATAACAAACCTGTCATCGCCCCTATTACACATTTTGAGCAGCTTTTTTATAGTGACATTGTGAACTTTAGTCAGGCGATACCCAAGAAATAGTTCACCACATTAAAGTATATCCACATCCCTGAAATATCGACGATAGATGCCAGCACTAGACTCACCAATACAGCTGGGTCCAGCTTGCAAGCTCGTGCAATAATTGGTAACAGCCCACCTAATGTTGTAGAAAATAGTCACTTAGATGATAAAGCGACAGTAAGTACTAAGGCGATATCGGTTAGCTCAACCTCCCCTATAGATAGACTGCCACTAAACACATAATCATTAACGCAATAACCAACCCAAGACACAGTGCGATTCGGCTTTCTTTCCACAATATCACTGCCCATTGCCGCTTATTGAGCTCCCCGACCGAAAACGTGCGAATCACTAATGTGGTAGCTTGGGTACCAGTGTGACCACCAGTCGCAGCAATCACTGGTATATATGCCGCGAGCAAAGCTAGCTGGCTCGATGTGTTTTCATATTGCGCAATAATCAATCCCGAGATAATACCAAGCAAAGCGAGGCCGATACTCCAACCTATATGTCGTTTAATATGCCTCAAGCCCCCAGTAAACAGGTAATCATAATGCGTATTAACCCCAGACATATGCAAATCTAGTTGGTATGCATAATGGCGTGCACGTTTATCATAACCAGCCTGCTCCAACTGAGTGATAAGGCCGTTCGCATAACTGACAGAGCAATGCTGCAAAATACCTACAGCCTCATCAATCGGCATGATCGTAAGCAAATGGACTTGTTGCTCTTGCTCATACTGCAAAAATGCATTGCGAGCGGCACCAATTTCTACTTCAGAAAAGTTTGGTGTTGTTTCAATAAAAGTGTTGTTCATTACCGTCATGGCGAATCTCCCGATTGGCATTGGTAACGACCATCGACAAGGCGCGCAAAGTCAATCTTGCATACTTAAAGACACACAACAATTAAGATGCACAGAGAAAACCAATGCGGATGCACTGTCTATTCAGAATGTATGAAGGAAATAACGAGAAGAAAATTAGAAAAGATGCCTCACCACTTAGGTAAGGCGGAGATCGCCAATACCGAAGCGGGTTATTTCGCTCCCTTGCTCTTACTCACCCAACGACTGGGAGGATGGTCGGTATTGTTCATGTAAATCTCCGATAACACTGCCATTATTGGCAGCGCGAGTATAGTAACAAAGTTCAACATGTTTGGAAGTTTTACTTTGCCGTTTTCGCTAAATTTTTATACAAAAAAAAGCGCCATTAGGCGCTTTCATTTGCAGTGATTATTGATTAGTAATTACTGAATAGTAATACGAGCAAATTTACGTTTCCCCACTTGGAACACGTAAGTACCCACTTCTGGAGCAAATTTGCTGTCCGCGATTTTCTCGCCATCAATTTTCACAGCACCTTGCTTAACCATGCGCATCGCATCTGACGATGATGGACATAACCCTGCTTCTTTCAACAGATTGCTCACTGGACGACCTGCGTCAAAATCAAACTCTGGCATTTCATCAGGAATTTGGTTCTTCGCAAAACGGTTCACAAACTCTTGCTCAGCAGCATCAGCCTCAGCTTCGCAATGGAAGCGTGCAATGATTTCTTTCGCAAGCAATACTTTGATGTCACGAGGATTTTTACCAGCTTCAATGTCTGCTTTAAACTGCGCGATTTCTTCCAAAGGACGGAAAGACAATAGCTCGTAGTAGCTCCACATCAGGTCATCGGAAATAGACATGATCTTGCCAAACATTTCACTTGGTGCTTCGCTGATACCAATGTAGTTGTTTGCCGACTTAGACATCTTCTTCTCGCCATCAAGGCCAACAAGAAGCGGCATCATCAATACAACTTGTGGTTTTTGACCATTCGACTTCTGAAGCTCACGACCCATCAATAAGTTAAACTTCTGATCGGTACCGCCAAGCTCTACATCAGTCTCCATAGCAACTGAGTCCCAGCCTTGTAAAAGTGGGTACATGAACTCATGAATGGCGATTGGTTGGCCACCTGAGTAACGCTTTTTAAAATCATCACGTTCCAGCATGCGCGCCACGGTTTGATTAGCAGCTAGGCGAATCATACCTTCCGCCCCTAATTCCGATAACCACTCTGAGTTAAATTGAACCTTAGTCTTAGCAGGATCTAGAATTTTGAAAACCTGCTCTTTATAAGTCTCGGCATTACGCAATACGTCTTCACGACTGAGGGGGGGACGTGTTGTGTTTTTACCTGTTGGGTCACCAACCATTGCAGTGAAATCGCCGATCAGGAACGTCACTTCGTGGCCTAGTTCTTGGAACAAGCGAAGCTTATTGAAAATAACCGTGTGACCTAGGTGAATATCCGGTGCTGTTGGATCCGCCCCTAATTTGATTCGTAAAGGACGGTCTTCTTTTAATTTTGTGATAAGCTCTTCTTCTGGAATCAGCTCTTCAACACCGCGTTTAATCTCGGCTAATGCAGCTTCAATGCTCGCCATTCTTGTTCACTCCCACAGATTTGGCAAAAATATAATAGCTGAACATATTACTTGAATAGCGATGCATTTTGAAACAGGTTAGACTAGGTAGTTGTCACTTTTTACGTTTAATTTAGCAATCAAGTACCTCATGCATTCGATTTTTATCCGACTTCCACTCTTGCACAAAGTATTGATCGGTTTTTTTAGTGCGCTGATTATCTTCGCACTACTCTTTTTACCCGATCCGCAAGATCTAGCCCCGCAACAGAGCCGATTAAAAGTTGGTCAACACTATCCTGTGCCTGTTTCTCTCGAATTAACAACGCTTAACGGCTCATTGGTATCCTCCGTGTTACGTTGGGAAGCGTACAAAGTTAAAAGTGGCGAAAGTGCTGCTATTTTATTTAGCCGCGTGGGTCTTTCTGCACGCTTGCTGCATAAACTGGTTTCTTCCGATAAAGAGGTTGAGAGGCAATTAACCCGCCTTCGACCAGGCGACCAATTGCAATTCGGCTTTGACGAGAACAATGACTTACTTCAGCTGAGAAGAACACTGAATGCCTTTGAAACTTTCCGTATTACATTGAAAAATGGGAAATACGTGTCAGAAATAGAGAAGAAAGAGGTCGATTTCCAGTACAATTACGCTGAAGCTACCATCAAGTCAAACTTCTGGAACGCTGGGGTTTCTTCAGGTTTAAATGCTAACCAAATTATGGAACTAGCAGGGATCTTCAGCTGGGATATCGACTTTGCTTTGGACATCCGTAAAAACGATAGCTTCCGTGTCCTCTACCAAGAAGAGGTGGTTGAAGGAGAAATCATTGGCCGCGGCAAAATCATTGCAGCGGTGTTTAAAAACCAAGGTGATACTTTCACTGCCATTTTGGATCAGAAGAACGGTAAATATTACGATGATAATGGACGTGCAACGAAAAAAGCCTTCTTACGCGCACCGCTGGACTTTCGCCGTGTAACGTCTAATTTTAACCCTCGTCGTTTACACCCAGTCACGGGGCGGGTTCGCCCCCACCGCGGTACAGACTACTCGGCGCCGGTAGGCACTCCTATTTTGGCGGCGGGCAATGGGATTGTGCAGAAGTCGTCTTACAATAAGTTTAATGGTAATTATGTCTTCATCAAGCACAGTAATACCTACATTACCAAGTACTTACATTTAACCAAACGTAAAGTACGCACCGGCCAGCGCGTTAAACAAGGCCAAACCATTGGTACACTCGGTGGAACAGGACGAGTTACTGGTCCTCACTTGCACTATGAATTCTTGGTAAATGGCGTGCACAAAAACCCGCGCACCGTGAACTTACCACAGTCTAAGTCCCTAACAGGTAAAGCAAGACAAACCTTTATGGCAAACGCCAAAATTAGCATGGACAAGCTTGAACGCTATAGCAAACTGTTAGCAATGAAGTAAGCTGAGGTATTGAAAAGGGCAGCTCAGCTGCCCTTTTTGTTTCTTCAATATCATTACGATGAAGCTTACTTTTCAAAGTGATGCTCTCTCCCGAGCATCAACAAGCATGGTGTCAGAACCAGCGTTAACAAAGTCGCAAACGCCAATCCTCCCGCGACAGCCGTCGCAAGTTGAGACCACCATTGCGTGCTTGGCGCGCCAAACTCCACTTTCTGGTTAACTAAGTCGATGTTCATTTCTAGCACCATTGGCAATAAGCCTAATATGGTGGTCACCGTCGTGAGTAAAACGGGTCTTAAACGCTGCACACCCGTGCGCAAGATCGCCTCAGATTTCTCTAAGCCACGTTTACGCATTTGATTATAAGTATCGATTAATACGATGTTGTTGTTAACCACGATGCCTGCAAGCGCGATCACCCCAATTCCTGACATAATGATGCCAAATGGTTTTTGGAAAATAAGCAAGCCTGCAAATACCCCAACCGTCGAAAACAGCACTGCGCTCAAAATTAAAAAAGCTTGATAAAAACTATTAAATTGCGTGATTAAAATCAGTGCCATCACACCAAGCGCGACAAGGAACGCGTTTTGCAAAAACGCTGATGAGTTTTCTTGTTCTTCGTTCTGCCCGCGGATTTTGTATTCAACCCCATCAGGCAAATCGAGCTTATCAATTTCTGTAACTATTTTGGGCAGTTCTAACGCAAGATTATAGCCTTCCACCATATCCGCTTTAATGTTAATCACCCGATGGCCATCAACGCGACGAATGGTATCTTGCTTGTGATCTGGCTTGATTTGAGCAAAGTTCGTGATAGGAACCAAACCAGCGGCGGTCTTCACTCTAAGTTGGTCAAACCGACCGATGTCTCGCTTTTCTTGCGGATACCGGACCAAAATATCAACCTCTTCATCCGCATCGTCTGGTAAGTAGTCACCTATTTTCAAACCGTTTGTCACAAACTGCACAGTATTGCCGACTAATGTTGCATCAGCGGCAAAACGGGAGGCGTCGTCTCTCTGAATATCAATTTGCCAATCGATCCCCGCTTTGTTGGTCGTATCACTCAAATTGGTTAATGCTGGGTTACCATCCGCCCAATGCCTAACTTGCTTAGCCGCCTTGTCTAGCGCACTGACACTGAGGCTACGTGACGACACTTCTATCACCAAGTCATGCTCAACAGGAGGGCCCGCGTCAGGGAATTTATATTCAAACTCAACACCATAAAATCGGTCTGTGGTTTCTTTAAGATCTTCAATGATGGTTTTTACTTTACGGCGGTACTGCCAGTCCACCGGCGTGATCTGAATCTGACCAATTTCATCCTCATTATCACTGGCCCCCGTTCGCGTGTAGACACTCTCAAACTCATCATGTCCAAGCATGACCTTTTCGATTTCCCGCATAACAATGTCTTTTTCATGGATAGATAAATCACCATAGGATCGAACTTTGACAGTGAAAAATGCTGGGTCTACTTCTGGAAAGAACTCCGCGCCTAAACCTGCCTTGTTGTAAGTAAAGCCGACACCGCCAGCTAATAAAATGGCGCTGAGTAACACTTTCCAAGGATGACGAATCGCAATCGATAAGGTGTGGTAATACAGCTTGGTGATCCCCGTAGCTTTATCAAAATTACCGTTATGCAGTTCGACCATCTGCCGCTGGGCTTTCTGACTTACCGCCTGAGGCTTACCTATTATTCCACCAATCACAGGAACAAACAGCAGTGCCATCACGAGTGATGCAGCCAAGGTAGCAATCAGAGTCAGCGGCAAATACTTCATGAATTCACCCGTGATGTCAGGCCAAAAGAGCAGCGGAGCAAATGCGGCTAATGTCGTCGCCGTTGATGCCGTAATCGGCCATGCCATCCGTTTTGCAGCGTCTCGATACGCTTCTTTGCGCGGCGTGCCTTCCTGCATACGCCGATCTGCAAATTCAGTAACAACAATGGCACCATCGACCAGCATTCCTACTGCCATAATTAATGCAAACAGCACCACAATATTGACCGTAAGGCCAAATATCGATAACACCAACAAGCCCGTTAAAAATGACCCTGGAATAGAGATACCAACCAATAGTGCCGTTCTTACCCCTAAAATCGCAATAATCACGATCACGACTAAAATAATCGCGGAGAGAATGTTATTTTGTAGGTCGGTGAGCATCAACTTGACATCATCAGACTGATCCCACGTATACTTCACTTGTAGATTGCTTGGCCATTCGTCACGCTTCTGTCCTTGAGCAAGTACTTCTTTTACCAGCTCAACCGTTTCGATGATGTTTTCCCCTGCTCGTTTTTTTACATCCAAAACAATGGCCGACTCACCATCTAAACGAGCAAAGCTTTCTGGGTCGCGAAATGCTCGACGTACCGTTGCCACATCCCCAAAGGTGATCACTTCTTTGCCATTGACTTTTATAGGCAGCTCAAGCACATCTTTGAGTGAATCAAATACGGAAGGGACCTTTACGGAGAAGCGACCATAGCCTGTATCAACAAAGCCTGCCGCGACAACTCGGTTATTCAAGGCAATTAAGTTATAGATGTCCGCTTGATCTAAGCCATAACTTTCCATCAAAAGTGGGTCGACAATAATCTCTACAATATCTTCTCGATCCCCCGCAATGTCGACTTCTAATACCTGACGAAAACTTTCTAGACGATCACGTAATATTCTCGCTATTTGTACGATCGTACGTTCCGGCACCGTGCCATATAGCACGACGGTTAAAACCGGTTGTTCTGAGGCAAACGTGACTTCATTGACCGTCGGCTCATCACTGTCTTCCGGTAATTTAGGCTTAGCCAGGTCGACGGCATCGCGCACGTCGGCCATGGCTTTATCGAGATCCACACCAACACTGAATTCCAATGTCACTGAAGCATGGCCTTCAGAAGCAACCGACGTCATTTCTTTTACGCCTTCGATCGAACGTAATTCTTGCTCGAGCGGACGAACTAATAAGCGCTCAGCATCGATAGGAGAAATGCCTTGATGCCCAACGGAAACATAAATGATAGGAATAGTGATATCAGGGCTAGACTCCTTGGGAATTGTGATATAAGTAACTATCCCAGCAATTAAAATCATCACTAATAACGTCAACATAGTTCGAGCGCGCGATATGGCGGCATCAATTAGGGTATACATACCGCCTCCTTACTGCTCGCTGGTCGAGTCAACAACGTCATCCACTTTATTCGCCAGCACCGGATCGCCATCACGAACAAACCCCTGCCCCAACACGATAATATCAGCTCGCTCTCCTAACCCTGAGAGCCAAACGCCATCATCTTCTGCTTTAACAAGCTGAATGGGGATGAATTTAACATGCTCATCTCGCAGAGTTTTCACCCCTAAATTGCCTTCTTCATCTAAAGCCAACATCGCGGCGGTAATTTTTATCGCCAATACTTCACTTAATGGCAACTGGACTTCGGCACTCATGCCCGCAGGCATTTGTGCATCCCGATTGTCGACTTCGATTTCGATTGGAAATGTATTGGTCGAAGTAGAAGCAACACGACCAATATATCGTAACGTCCCTTGATGACGTTGTTGATTAAGGGTTCTAACCTCAGCTTGTTGATCTTTTTTGAGGTATTGAATATGCCGCTCACTAACATCAGCCTCAATGACCAACGTCTCTAAATCGATCACCGTAGCAATAGGATCCCCAATGCCCACAAAGTCCCCTATTTCCACAAAGTGGTGATCAACAACTCCATCGAACGGTGCTTTAACTTCGGTATTTTTCAGTGCCGTTTGAACATGACTCACACTGGCTCTTGCATCGACTAATGCCGCTTGCGCTATGGCAAAAGCCACTTCCCCTTGCAGTCCGCGACTTTTTAAAGATTGAGCGGCGTTAAACTCTTTCTCTTTGACCAACAACAACGCCTGAGCTCGCTGGAGTTGGATGTTTAAGTCGCGCTTATCTATAATGGCGATGGTTTGATCTTGCTTTACAGCTTGCCCTTTCTCTACATTGAGAGTGAGTATTTTCCCCGCAATTTCGGCGCCTAAACGAGCTTGACGGTTAGGAGCCGTTCGCCCATACAGTTCAATGGTTTTCATCGTGGATTCGGCAGTAAAGGTATTAAACATCACCTTTGCAATCGGTGTATGGTTGGATAGAGATGAAGGTAATGCGGGGTTGTCTTGTGTCTTGAGGTTTCCTACTGCAAGCCATGCGATAAGTAGTGTGACAAGAGTAAGAGATACTAGCCATGGACGCTCGACGATACGTCGCCCGAAAGAATATCCAGACATAGAAAGTCCTTTTTATTTTTATCTCTTGCAACATGTTGCGAGAGTCACTTTACGTGACATCCTTCTACGTAAAGTTCAGGCAGCCATTGGCTGCCTATCATGAGGTGAATTACACGCTAAACGATGCACCACAGCCACACGTGGTTGTTGCATTCGGATTATTAACGAAGAAGCGCGCTCCTTCTAAACCTTCGGTGTAATCCACAATGCCACCAACAAGGTATTGCAGGCTCATAGGGTCAACCACCAGTGTAACATCGCTGTTTACAATCGTTGTATCGCCGTCGTTTACATTTTCATCAAAAGTAAAGCCGTATTGGAAGCCGCTGCAGCCGCCACCTGTAATGTATACGCGCAATTTCAATGCTGGGTTTTCTTCTTCAGCAATTAATGCTTTGACGCGTGATGCTGCTGCGTCAGAAAAAGATAATGGTACGTTAACTTCGCTCACGAAGACCTCTCTCACTCGTGTAATGCGTCAAGCCTGAAGCAAGACGTCAGGTTGGTGCTAATTAGGGACGATTATCCAATACCTGACCAACTCGTTCAAGTATTCACCGTCGATTCTTTATATTGGATGCGGATATATAAGATTACATTGCGAAACGACACATAAATTAAGCAAAACGTTTCTAACTTGATTATAGCTAGGTACAATGCGGCCCACTTGGTCCGAGCAATCAAAAGAGGATATCCCATGACCAAATCATCAGAGCTGTATCAAAAAGCTCAGCAAACCATCCCTGGCGGTGTCAATTCACCAGTTCGCGCATTTAACGGCGTTGGCGGCTCTCCGCTATTTATCGAACGAGCAGACGGTCCACTGATTTTTGATGCCGATGGTAAAGCGTACATTGATTACGTCGGCTCTTGGGGTCCTATGATTCTTGGCCATAACCACGCGGTTATCCGCGAAGCCGTGATTGACGCAGCGCAGCGCGGCCTGAGTTTTGGCGCGCCGACTGAGCTAGAAATCGCCATGGCGGAGTTGGTGTCTGAACTCGTGCCATCCATGGAACAAATCCGGATGGTCAGTTCTGGTACGGAAGCTACGATGAGTGCGATTCGTCTTGCGCGTGGCTTCACTGGCCGTGACAAGATCATGAAATTTGAAGGTTGCTATCATGGTCACGCGGATAGCTTGCTAGTAAAAGCTGGCTCTGGTGCGTTGACACTAGGTCAACCAAGCTCTCCTGGTGTTCCGGCAGACTTTGCTAAGCACACGCTAACCGCAACATTTAACGATCTCGATTCTGTACGTGAATTATTCGCCGCAAATCAAGGTGAGATCGCTTGTATTATTGTTGAACCAGTAGCAGGCAACATGAACTGCATCCCACCAGTGGAAGGCTTCCACGAAGGTCTACGTGAAATCTGCGACCAAGAAGGCGCGCTACTGATTTTTGATGAAGTAATGACTGGCTTCCGTGTGGCGCTTGGCGGCGCTCAAGCCTATTACAACATCAAGCCAGACCTCACGACACTCGGTAAAGTTATCGGTGGCGGCATGCCAGTAGGTGCTTTCGGTGGCCGCAAAGAAGTGATGCAATACGTAGCACCAACTGGCCCAGTTTACCAAGCGGGAACTCTGTCTGGTAACCCAGTAGCCATGGCTGCAGGTTTTGCGTGTTTAAGCCTTCTGAAAGAGGAAGGTAACGAGAAGCGCCTTGCATCTAAAACGAAACAATTGGCAGATGGCTTTAAGTCTCTGGCAGACAAACATGGCATCCCTTTGGTGGTTAACCAAGCTGGTGGTATGTTCGGCTTCTTCTTTATCGACCAAGAAAGCGTTACTTGCTACGAAGACGTGGCGAAATGCGATCTTGAACGCTTTAAACGCTTCTTCCACCTAATGCTAAAACACGGTGTTTACTTAGCACCCTCAGCATTCGAAGCAAGCTTTACTTCTTTAGCACATGGTTCTAAAGAAATTGATGCGACGTTAGAAGCGGCAGACCGCTGTTTTGCTACTCTTGCAGAAGAAGCCAAATAAGCATCATGCTCTGCAAATAGACAGAATTAAAAAAGGACCTGAGTGGTCCTTTTTTTATTGCCAATTTAAAACCACTAAAATAGCAAATACGCCAATAACGATACCAAACCAATGTATTCGCTTGGTTTTCTTTTCCGTGTGGCATTTTTTATCACTGTTACAACAACCCATTTTTCATCTCTTGATTGATAACCAACTGATTTGTAGTCATTATGACCATCATATAATGTTCTACCTTAATTCAGCAATGCCCCATATAATTGAAAGAATTCAAGGTGCACAGTAATAGGTTCAAAGCCCTGTTAAAGGCATAAAACCGTAAACGTCATCCGTAAGTTGGACTAATCTCATGCCGAATAATGTAAAAATCACGTCGAGTCACCGCGTATTAATGGTCGCTCTACTCGCCGCTGCTTTTGCTTGCTACTTATTGGTGGAGCCTTACATCAATTCGATTGTAATGGCTTTTATCATTTCTTTGCTCATGTTTCCGATACACGAATGGTTTGAGCGAAACATCCCAAAACACCCAAATATAGCGGCGTTACTCTCATGCGTTGTACTGACGTTTATTATTGTCATTCCGCTGCTATTTGTTTTCGCGGCTATCGTTCAACAAGGCTCCGTGTTTTCACAAAACACGTACAACTGGGTAACGAATGGTGGCATTCAAGATATCTTCCAGCATCCATTCGTTATCAAAGGCTTGTCATTAGTTAATGAGTACTTACCTTTTGATAAGATTGAGCCAAACGCCATTGCAGAAAAAATCGGGCAATTTGCGACATCATTCGGTTCAAACCTTGTGGCCATCAGCGCCAAAATATTGGGCGATGCTACTAGCTTCTTGATGAGCTTCTTCTTGATGCTGTTTGTCCTTTTCTTCTTGTTGCGCGATCACGAAAAAATCATTTCCGCGATCCGTCATATTTTACCGCTCTCTCGTAGCCAAGAGGATCGCATCCTGACAGAGGTTGAACAAGTATCGAAATCCGCAGTAATGGGCTCATTCCTAACGGCGATTGCGCAAGGTTTTGCCGGCGGTATTGGCATGTGGCTTGCCGGTTTTCCGGGCCTATTTTGGGGCACAATAATGGGGTTTGCATCATTTATTCCTGTTGTGGGAACCGCCTTAATCTGGATACCGGCGGCGGCTTACCTATTTCTAACTGGTGATATGACTTGGGCGATATTCCTAACCGTATGGAGCATTGTTATTGTTGGATCGATTGATAACTTACTCCGTCCTCTACTGATGCAAGGCAGCGCGGGAATGAACACCCTCATGATTTTCTTCTCGTTGCTGGGTGGTTTGCATTTATTTGGTTTGATCGGCCTAATCTACGGTCCGTTGGTTTTTGCCGTCACCATGGTACTGTTCAATATTTACGAAGAAGAATTTAAAGACTTCCTCAACCAACAAGACAAAAGCTAGCCACACCTTAACTGCTTCAAGCTTGGGCCAGAGTATGCGAAAATCTGGCCCTACTTATTTCTGACGAACCTAATTTATGTCTGCTTATATTGCTCCTAGCCAAATAGCTCAGCGCCAACTCGATTATTTCAACGGTAAACACGTGTTAGTTGCTGGCGAAGTAGAAGATCTTTTTCCTCTGGAACTGGCCACTCATTGTAAGTCTGTAGAAGTATTTACCTCTAACTACAGCTACTACCGTCAAATTCAAACTTCTGACAAGGTCAAAAGTCACTTTGGCTCAGAGTTCAATATCGACACCCAAGCAGACATGCTGCTGTTGTACTGGCCAAAAGCGAAAGCAGAAGCGGAATACCTACTTGCGATGCTAATGGCGAAGCTCGGCATGAATACAGAAATTGTGGTTGTTGGTGAAAACCGCTCCGGTGTAAAGAGCATTGAGAAAATGTTTACCCCTTATGGTCCGGTAAATAAATACGATTCCGCGCGCCGCTGCTCTTTTTACTGGGGAGCTTGCTTAAACGAACCAAAACCATTCAATCAAGCGGACTGGTTTGCATCATACGCCATCAAGTTAGGTACTCAGTCACTCACAGTAAAGAGCTTACCAGGCGTGTTTAGTCACGGGGAGTTTGACCTAGGTAGCCGTCTGTTACTGGAAACTTTGCCGCCTCTTACCGGTAAAGTGCTCGACTTTGGCTGTGGTGCTGGTGTGCTTGGCGCATTCATGGCAAAAACCAACCCCGAGATTACAATTGAGATGTGTGACATCAATGCCTACGCAATCACATCAAGCCAGGCGACACTACAAGCGAATGGGTTATCTGGTCGTGTATTTGCCTCTGATATCTACTCCGACACTGCAAGCGACTATCGATTTATCATCAGTAACCCCCCATTCCACAGCGGGTTGGACACCAATTATAACGCAGCAGAAACGTTACTAGGTCAAACGCCACAACACCTGGTCAACAACGGCGAAATGCTCATCGTGGCGAATAACTTCTTGAAATACCCTTCAATTATTGAGCGTGCCTTTAATAATTGCGAGACACTAAATAAGACCAACAAATTCTCTATCTACTACGCTAAAAAGTGTTAACTCTCCCCTCGCGCAGGGATCCCTCTGCGCGCTTATTAGGTGAAAATTCAACATTTTCAAGAAAAACTGCGTGACTCTGCACGCTTTGCAACTAACTTTCTTGTCAAAGAAAAAAAACTCGTTAATTTTGTTAATTCTATTGAATTTAACTTCTTATCCGTTTTTAACGAGAACCTCGGTAGCCAAAGAGTTTTCTCAAACTGCCCCTTATGAGTTGTAATCTTATCCATGTTTAAATTCTACAAAAAACAGAAGTTTAAGCGCCTTCAAAGTACACTGATGACTGCGTTTCTGGTACTCAGTATCACACCTCTTACCATTACTGCGATTTTTTTCCTGCAGTCACACAGTAAAGATCTACAAGAGCAGAGTACATCACACCTACTGTCTGTTCGAGATACAAAACAACAACAGATCATTGATTATTTAGAAGCACAAGAAACCGAAGTGATGGGGTTTGTACGCTCTGAACTCGCTTATGCCAGTGGTGGTCGATTCTATGGCCTCGTCAATGCTTTTAGTCGTTTAGGTAATGATATAGCAGAAGCTCGTAACAATGCTCAGCAGCGCTACATTGAAGGCAGCGGCGACCAAATAAAAACATCAACGTTGCCTGAGTCTTCTAATTATGTAGGAAGTGAACGCTACCGCCTACTACACAAACGTTATCACTGGGCTTATCTGGAGCTACTAAAGCGCTCCGATTTTAACGATATTCTTCTGGTCGATATTAACGGCAATGTCACTTATTCCATTACCAAAGCAGACCATTATGGTACGAATCTTTTATCTGGCTCTTACAAAAACTCCGCCCTTGGAAAAACATTCAAGCGCTTAGCGGACGATGTGAACAAGCGTCGCAAAGTCAATGAAGACTATACGCCTGTGATTGTCTCTGACTTCGAACTTGAGCGTGGTAAACCAGTCGCATGGCTGGGAGCACCTATTGTTCAACAAGGCTACCTACACAGCTATGCCATGTTTCGTTTACCCAACAATGGCATCACCAAGCTTGTTGCAGATACAAACCGAGAATCATCAATTCATACCCTGCTTGTCGGCCATGACCACCAACCGCGCACGATTAATACCAAGCAAGATGACATTCAAAACAGCTTAGAAGTCGTCGATAAAGCCCTCGCGGGAAAATTTGGTGTGGGAACCTATACCAATGGATTAGGCGAGGAAATCATCGCTGCTTATGCGCCAATTAAAACCCGAGGTGTCATTTGGGCATTGGTCGTCCAACTGCCAGAAAATGAAGCTTTTGCTCGCATTCATCAACTTGAGAAACTGTTTGTGATAGCCATGTTGATTGCGATTATTTTGGTTGTGATTGCCTCGCATTACTTATCTAATTTCATCACTTTACCATTACTAAAACTGACTTGGGCAGCGGAAAAAGTTTCGGCTGGCGACCTTGATGACACCACGTTTAACACCGTTCGCAAAGACGAAATTGGTCGCCTTGCCATTAGTTTTTCGCGCATGCAACGTTCCATTCGAGAAAAAATTCAAACCATCAAAAAACAAAATGAAGAGTTAGAAAGCAACATACAACTCATTCAAAAGCAAAACGATGAATTACAATTGGCCGACAAGTTAAAAGATGAGTTCTTAGCAACTACATCTCACGAACTCCGCACACCACTCCACGGCATGGTTGGAATAGCAGAAACACTGGCATCTGGTGCAAATGGTGCCATACCAGCCAGTCAAAAATATCAACTGGATATCATTATAAAAAGCGGCCAGCGCCTAGCTAACCTTGTGGATGACTTATTGGATTACCACAAAATGCGCTACGGCAGCATGGATATCCAAAAATCAGCAGTGAGTTTAGCGAGCGCGACGCGATTAGTGTTGGAGCTCTCTAGTCACTTACTTGGCAATAAAACGATTCGTATTATCAACCAAGTTCCAGCTGACTTAAAAGCCGTCTCCGCCGACCCACAGCGCCTAGAACAAGTTCTGTATAACCTGATTGGAAACGCAATCAAATACACATCAGAAGGTAAAATCGTGATTTCGGCAACCATGGTCGATGATCACGTACGTGTACAAGTCGTGGATACGGGGCAAGGAATTCCCACAGAGCACCTAGAGCATATTTTTGAACCATTAATTCAAGCCGGACAAGATGCGAATCATTATCGGCAAGGCGCGGGCTTAGGCCTCTCGATTAGTCGTCAATTGATAGAATTGATGGGAGGTTCGCTATACGTGAGTAGCCAACCCATGGTTGGCACCACATTCAGTTTTACCCTACCTTTGGCGAACGAAGAAGAAATTCAGACAACGCAAACCTTGTCTGCTTGCGGTCATTTCCAAATTCCTGAAATTAATCTGGAAAACGCCGAAGACTTATCTCTACCAGAAAACCCAGACGGCCCACTCCTGTACATTGCTGACGACGAGCCCGTGAACTTAAGAGTATTGGAAAGCTTCTTACGCTTAGAAGGCTACCGAGTTCGCACCGTTTCAGACGGCCCTGAGACCCTTAATCTGATCAAGCAAGAAAAACCAGAACTCTTACTCCTTGATATCATGATGCCGGGAATGAGTGGCTATCAAGTCTGTAGTGAGCTTCGCCAAAGCTATGATCACGCCGAGCTACCTATCATCATGCTCACCGCACTAAGTCAAACCGAAGACCGCGTCAAAGGTTTTGAAGCCGGAGCTAATGACTACTTATCAAAACCGTTTAATAAACAAGAGCTGGCAGCACGAATTCAAGCGCACTTAACCGCAAGCAAAGCGGAAATGCGCCATGTGGAAAACAAGTTGCTCGAGTCAGAACTTCGCCAGCGCGCAATCATAGAAGCAAGCCTGCTTGAAACTCAAGGTCGGCTGCTAGAACAACTCGAATCCGCACCTGAAGCGATTATTTGCTTACGTGAAGATCAACGTATTCGATTTGCCAATCAAGCCGCTTGCAAACTGTTCAAGCGTAGTTTGGATCAACTCAAACGCTCTTCAGCAGACGAACTGATCGCGCCCAAATACCTCACCGTTAAACAGCCCCATTATTGCGGTAGGATTGATATTTATATTGAAGATATTCGCCAAAACATTGAAGCGGATATTCTTAAACTGCCACAAGGTTCTGGCTTGGATGTGATGTATATCTTTAATGTCGGTGGTGGCACGAATGTAGCTCGAATTCATAACTTAGAAACTGCCGTTGAAGTTCTTTCAAGCTACGCTTTTGATGGCGACAAAGATCAGCTGCAAAAGCTGAAGGAGCTTGGTGGTGAATTCACCCGCCTTGCAGACAAAGCCTTGGGGAATAAGAAGGATAAACAAGAGCTGATGCGTGAAGTGCTTGTGGATGTAATGACACATGCGCTCGAATATTGGGAGTCCGCCACTGGTGAAAGTAAGTTCGCTTTCGCTGAACAAAGTCGCTTATGGCGTGTTTACCTTGACCGCAGTACACTACAAACACGAACTTTAGACAAATACATGCGTATTGAAACTTTACCTAAGACACCACGTTGGAGAACCGTCTTAAGCTCTATTGAATTCATTCTAGATCACTGTAAAGAACAAAGCCCTGAGCGTGCTTATATAGAAGCTCAACGAGATAAATTACAACGGCTACTCACCAGCTAAAAGCAAGCCCTGCAGCCATGTAGGGCTTTTTTCTTGTTTGTCATAAACACCTCATGTTCATTCCCTTTGCCTGCTGAGCTTGCGCATCTCACTGTCACGTTAGTCCATCCATCTCGCAGTGATGCTCTCCGCTAAATAAAGCCTAACAGGTCGCCCTACCAATCGTATGCGCTCTAGGGTGCGCTCGTTCCATCAGCCTTAATCACGGAGCCGAACAAGAAAATTCACCCAAAACACTTCATTTACAAGATAAAAAAAGAACAATAGCTAATAATAATTCGTCCAAAAAAAAGACAGTTTTTTAGATAAGAGGCCAGTTTTTACCAACAATTGACAAAGATTGCGAACTCAATCACAACAGAACGGCAGATTAAATTTTACCTAATTAATTAACACTATTTATGGGTGTGAGCGAGATCTCCGAACCCAAGAAAACATCACAACAACCTTAAAATAAAAGCTCTTGAAGTAAGCAACCACTAACACACTCTATTAACAAGGGGACTAAGTGCGACACACATCAACGTTTGATTTTTAACCTCGCCTGAACTAAAAGCAAACAAAATGACGTTTATAACGTAGTGGAGAGGGTTTTTAACGTTTTTAACGAGAAACGAGTTTGATTATTTTGTGGATAAGATGTTTTCTTACTCCTGACTAAGGCCTACAGGCCACTCTTGGTGAGACTCACGTTATAACGAGTAACGCATAAGCAAGAGGTAGGTCTTGGGGAGTGTTTATCAATTGATAACACTCAATTCCATTCAGTGAAATGAAAGCAAATCGTAAGGAACAGCTATGCTTGCCAATATTAAAAAAACAGCACTAGCAACAGCAATTATTGCAACGGCTACTACTGGTTTTACGTCAGTAGCTACTGCAGCTGAACGCAGTGAACTGACTATCCACCCTAAAGAGTTTACAACTTTTGTTCGTAACTTTAACCCTTTCTTAGGTGCCACGAACCTACACACAACTACCGACTTCATTTATGAGCCGCTCGTGGTTTTTAACGAAATGCACGGTAACACTCCAGTATTTCGTCTAGCAGAAAACTTCAAAATGGCTGATGACCTAATGAGCGTCACGTTCGATATTCGTAAGGGCGTGAAGTGGTCAGATGGTGAAGCGTTTAACGCTGATGATGTTATTTACTCTTTCAACCTAGTAAAAGAGAGACCTGAGCTTGACCAATCTGGTATTAACTCATGGGTAACTGGTGTTGAAAAAATTAACGATTACAAAGTTAAATTCCGTCTAAGCGAAGCAAACTCAAACGTTCCGTACGAAATTGCGAAAGTACCTGTTGTACCTCAGCACGTATGGAGTGACGTGAAAGATCCTGCAACGTTTACAAATGAAAACCCAGTAGGTAGTGGTCCATTTACCGAGATCGACACATTTACACCACAACTGTACATTCAGTGTGAAAACCCTAATTACTGGGATGCAGACAACCTAAATGTTGACTGTCTACGTGTTCCACAAATCGCGAACAACGATCAGTTCCTAGGCAAAATCGTTAATGGTGAAATGGACTGGACATCTTCATTCGTTCCAGACATTGATCGTACTTACGCTGCAGCAAGTCCTAGTCACCACTACTGGTACCCACCAGCAGGTACTCAAGCCTTCGTAGTGAACTTCAAAAACCCAGATCCTGCGAAGAACGAAGCTCTAAACGACGTTGACTTCCGTCGCGCATTCTCTATGGCGCTTGACCGTCAAACTATCATCGACATCGCATTCTACGGTGGCGGTACAGTGAATGACTTTGCTTCAGGTCTAGGTTACGCATTCGAAGCTTGGTCTGATGAAGAGACTCACAACAAATACAAAAACTACAATACATACAACGCGGAAGGCGCGAAGAAACTTCTGGCGAAAGCTGGCTTTAAAGATGTGGACAAAGATGGTTTCGTTGACACTCCATCAGGAAAGTCTTTCGAGCTTCTGATTCAATCGCCAAACGGTTGGACAGACTTCAACAACACTGTACAGCTAGCGGTTGAGCAATTAGCGGAAGTTGGTATTAAAGCACGAGCTCGTACTCCTGACTTCTCGGTATACAACCAAGCAATGCTAGAGGGTACTTACGACGTTGCATACACCAACTATTTCCACGGCGCAGATCCACACTTGTACTGGGATAGCGGTTACAACTCGAAGCTACAATCTGGTGAAGGTATGCCTCGTTTTGCAATGCACTTCTACGAGAACGACAAGTTAGATGGTCTTCTTAACAGCTTCTACAAGACCGCTGATAAGCAAGAGCAGCTAGAAATCGCTCACGGCATCCAGAAGATCATTGCTCAGGATCAGGTAACTATTCCTGTGTTGTCTGGCGCTTACATGTACCAATACAACACAACTCGATTCACTGGTTGGTGGAACGAAGAAAATCCTAAGGGCCGTCCAAACATTTGGGCTGGCATTCCAGAGCGTCTACTTCACGTACTAGACCTAGAGCCAGTTAAATAAGTAGAAGTTCATTTCAAGCGGCACATATCCCTTGTGCCGCCTACAAAATCCCTTGTAACGAAACCAATACATGGCGCTCGTCGTCAGGGGATTTTTCGCTCTAAATTTCGCTAGGAGCGACCTGAAACCAGTAACAGGGAAAATCTGGGTGAGTAAGGTGTGAGTTATGGGTTATTTTTTAAGACGTTTGTCGTTCTATCTTGTCGCGCTCTTAGTTGCAGCGACGTTAAACTTTATTATTCCGCGAGCAATGCCTGGTGACCCAGTTACCATGATGTTTGCTAATGCGTCCGTACAGGTGACGCCAGAGCGAATCGCAGCAATGAAAGAACTGCTAGGTTTCGTTGATGGACCAATTTACATCCAGTACTTGTCGTACATAAAAAACATCCTCAGCTGGGAGTTAGGTACTTCTATCCAGTTCTACCCGCTTTCAGTTAATACTCTATTGGGCAGTGCGTTTGGCTGGTCACTATTCCTAGCCGGTACTGCGGTTGTGCTTTCTTTCTCAATCGCGTCAGTACTGGGCATTTTTGCCGCATGGAAACGTGGCAGCAAATATGATGCTTTCGTGACGCCTGGCACGTTAATCATTCAAGCGGTTCCGCAAATGGTTATTGCTATGCTAGCACTTTTTACTTTTTCAATCGGCTTGAAATGGTTCCCATCAGGTTACGCTTACACCCCGGGCACAATTCCAGATTGGACAAACTGGGAGTTCATTAGGAACGTAGGCTACCACGCGGTGTTGCCTCTTTTCTGTGCAACCATTGTTCAAATCGGTGGCTTCCTAGTCAATATGCGTAACAATATGATCAACCTTCTCGCAGAAGACTATATCACGATGGCAAAGGGGAAAGGGCTAAGTGAAAACCGAGTAGTCTTCAACTACGCCGCACGTAACGCATTGCTACCAAGCGTCACCGCACTATCTATGTCTTTAGGTATGGCCATCGGTGGTCAGTTAATCATTGAAATGATTTTCAACTACCCAGGATTAGGTACGGTTCTGTTGAACGCTATCCACGCTCGTGACTACCAAGTACTACAAGGTCAGTTAATTATCATGACAATGTTCATGCTGTGCTTCAACTTGATGGCAGACATGCTGTACATGATTCTAGACCCTCGCCTACGTACGGGAGGCAAATAATCATGAAAGAACTATTCAAACTTATTTTAGGTAACGCGTTCGCTCGAATCGGCCTAGCCATTGTTACCATCTTTATTTTCGTTGCTATTGCAGCTCCTTTAATCACCAAACATGCTCCCGACAAACGAACGGGTAATCCACATGAATACCCTAGTTTTGTTGTAAATCAAGCACAAAACAACCCAGATGGGTGGGTAGCGAATAATCTTGCGGATGATCGTCGTAGTCTTCTTATGTCTAAAAAAGCAGACCACATATTAGGCACTAGTCGTATGGGCCGCGATATCTGGTCACAAGTTGCTTATGGCGCTCGCGTATCGCTCGGTGTTGGCTTTGGCGCAGGTATCATCGTTTGTTTTCTTGCAACGGTTATCGGTATCTCTGCAGGTTACTTCGGTGGTCGTGTCGATGACATCTTAAGTGCCGCAATGAACATTATGCTGGTGATTCCACAATACCCCTTACTGTTCGTTCTGGCTGCGTTTATTGGGGAAGCAGGTCCGCTCACCATTGCATTAATCATCGCAGGTACCTCTTGGGCATGGGGCGCACGGGTTGTCCGCTCTCAAACCATGGCACTGCGCGAGAAAGAGTTCGTAAAGGCCGCAGAGGTACTAGGCGAATCTTCATTCCGCATTATCTTTGTCGAGATTTTGCCGAACTTAATTCCAATCGTCGGAGCAAGTTTCATCGGCTCTGTCATGTTGGCAATCAATACTGAAGCCGTTATCTCATTCTTGGGATTAGGCGATGCCAACACCATCAGTTGGGGCATCATGCTTTACAACGTACAAACCTCATCGGCCATGCTTATTGGCGCATGGTGGGAAGTATTAGCACCTTGTATTGCCTTAACGCTATTGGTGACAGGTCTTGCTCTTCTGAACTTTGCAGTTGACGAGATTGCCAACCCTCAACTTCGCTCTCACAAAGGGATGAAGCGCTGGAAGAAGCTGGCACAAAAAGATAAGAAAGAGCGTACGCCTGACATGGCACCGCAAAATGCACTATGGAGCGGAGATAAATAATCATGACTGCACCACTAATTTCTATCCGTAACCTATGCGTAGATTACATCACAGATGCGGGTGACGTCCGCGCCTGTAATAACGTTAGCTTTGACATTGCGCCTGGAGAGGTCTTTGGTTTGGCTGGTGAGTCAGGCTGCGGTAAGTCAACCGTTGCGTTCTCGCTCATGCGTCTTCACAAGCCGCCAGCATTTATTACTGGTGGTGAGGTTATCTTCAATGGCGAAGACATAATCAATTACAGTGACGCTCGTATGCAATCATTCCGCTGGAGTGAAATGTCGATGGTATTTCAAAGTGCCATGAACGCACTGAATCCAGTTCTTAATATAGAAGAACAGTTTTGCGACGTCATCATGCGCCACACCAATATGACTCGCGATCAAGCCAAAAGGCGTGCAGAAGGGTTGTTGGAAATTGTTGACATTCATCCTAGCCGCTTGAACGACTACCCTCACCAGTTTTCTGGTGGTATGCGTCAACGTTTGGTGATTGCTATCGCTCTAGCATTGAATCCAAAAATGATCATCATGGATGAGCCAACTACCGCATTAGATGTGGTAGTGCAACGCGAAATTCTACAAAAAATTTATGCACTGAAAGAAGAGTTCGGTTTCTCGATCCTTTTCATTACTCATGACTTATCACTTATGGTCGAGTTCTCAGATCGTATCGGCATCATGTACTCGGGTGAACTGATTGAGGTCGCACCTTCGAAACAAATTTTGGAAAGTCCTTACCACCCTTATACCAAAGGTTTGGGTAGCTCTTTTCCTCCATTAACAGGTCCAAAAACCAAGTTAACTGGTATCCCAGGCAACCCTTTGAACTTATTAGAAATCCCTCAAGGTTGCCGCTTCCAAGCTCGCTGTGACCGTGTTCACGAAGCTTGTACCAAAATACCAACTCAGCTGCGTCAAATTGAACCTGGTCGTTTTTCAAATTGCCATTTGTACGGCGAAACTATTGCTCAAACTAAGGTTTAACGACAAAAAGTAACCCTAGTAAGAACAAAATTACATTGGAGAGAATTATGAGCAAACAACTCGGCGAACTGCTGATTGAGGGTAAAAATGTCGTTAAAGACTTTCCTTTAAATAGCAATTCGATCAAGCAGTCCAAAATGCGCGCGATCAACGACGTATCATTCAAGATGCACAAAAGCCGCGGTTTAGCGGTAGTCGGTGAGTCGGGCTCAGGAAAGTCTACGACTGCAAAAATGATTGCCAAAATGTATGCACCTACCGACGGCGTGATCGAGTATAAAGGGCGTGATATCCAAGCTATCACCTCCCGGCAGGATTTAATTACGTACCGCGAAGGCGTACAAATGGTATGGCAAGATCCGTTCGGTTCACTAAACCCAACGCACAATATCTTTCACCACATTGCACGCCCACTGCTTATCCACAAAAAGGTAGCCCAGGGCAGCAAGAAAGAATTGGAAGAGCGTGTATACGACCTGCTGGAGCAAGTGGGCCTTATTCCACCAAAAGAAACCGCTCAAAAATTCCCTCACCAGCTTTCCGGTGGTCAACGTCAACGTGTGAACTTAGCACGTAACATCGCAGTCGGCGCAGAAGTTGTTTTAGCGGATGAGCCAACTTCAATGCTTGATGTTTCCATTCGTGCTGGTGTCCTCAACCTGATGGAAGAGATGAAGTTTGAGAAACAGATGTCTCTACTTTACATCACTCACGATATCGCGACAGCACGTTACATCGCCGAAGATCTCGCGGTTATGTATGTAGGGCATATGGTGGAATGGGGTGATACAGAAGAAATCATCCACGCTCCGCAACATCCATACACTCAATTGCTCGTTTCAGCGGTGCCCGATCCATCCAAATCGATCCACGAGAAACTGAAAGGCAATAAAGGAGAAATTCCTCTCTGGACGCCTGATTCCGTCGGTTGTCCTTTTGCTGGCCGCTGCGTGCACGCAACAGACAAGTGTCGAGAGCACTTACCGGGCATTACTCAACTATCAGAGAACCACTTTGTTCGCTGTTACTTGTTTGAAGATTAATCATAACTAGGGTCAGGTTTAGCCTGACCCCCTATTTTATAGCTTCCCGGAGACATTGAATGCTGCTACTGACTAACCACATTGGTTATGAACGTCTGGGCCCTAAGACAGCAATTATCCAGACTAACCAGCCACATTTAACTTCTACTACGGCTTTATTGGTCTGTGCTGATAGCCAACAAGTTGTTGCGACACTAGCAGTCGAGGAGCAAGGTAGGGTGGCAAACTGGCATCAAGGCTATTTCTATCTGATCGATTTTTCGTCTTTTACCACTCCAGGCAGTTACTACCTTCGTTTTGACCACGTCTGCTCCTCTCATTTTGAGATCCGTCAACATATTCTACTGGATCGCACCTTGTCAGACGTGATCCACTATTTTAAATCTCAACGTTGTGGCGGCATTTTTGATCAACAAGACCGTCAAGCGCCATTATTAAACTCTAACCAAACCGTGGATGCCCATGGCGGTTGGTATGACGCATCTGGAGATGTCAGCAAATATCTCAGCCATTTATCCTATGCCAATTACTTAAATCCTCAACAAATCCCCATGGTGGTTTGGAATATGTTGAAGGGCCTTTCTTTACTCGAAAATAGTGAAGAAATCGCTGCATTTACGCGAACACGTCTTATCGAAGAAGCCCTTTTCGGCGCTGACTTCCTAGTTCGCATGCAAAACGAGCAAGGTTTCTTTTATATGACCGTTTTTGATAAATGGAGTAAAGATACCACTCAACGTGAAATTTGCGCCTACGAAACTCAACTCGGCCACAAGTTCGATGATTATCAAGCCGGCTTTAGGCAAGGTGGCGGCGTCGCTATCGCAGCACTTGCGGCTGCATCACGACTTGATGTGAAAGGTGAATATGATCAACAAAGCTACCGCAATGCTGCAGAGAACGGCTATTGGCATTTAAAAGAACATAATACGCAATATTTAAATGACGGCGAAGAAAATATCATTGATGAATACTGTGCACTACTTGCCAGTGTAGAACTGTTTAAAACCACCAAGGAAACTCGCTACTTAGAAGAGAGTCGTTTATGGGCAACTCGTCTAACGGTTCGTCAAACTAGCGATAAACACATTCAACATTTTTGGTCAGCGAACAATGATGGGAGTCGACCTTACTTCCATGCAGCAGAAGCAGGATTACCAGTGATCGCCTTATGTGAATACCTCGCCATTGAAGATGATTCTTCCTTCGTCGAATCAGTAACACAAGTCGTCACTCAAGCGTGTTCATTCGAAGTGGCGATCACCAATAAAGTCACAAACCCATTTGGTTATCCTCGTCAGTATGTCAAAGGGGTAAATGAAGCAAAACGTGATGCCTTCTTTGTCGCACATAACAACGAGTCCGGTTACTGGTGGCAAGGGGAAAACGCACGTCTAGGTTCATTGGCAACCATGGCTTACATTGCTCAGCCATATCTAACGTCTGATTCGTTAAAACAACAGCTGTCTCAACTGGCTCAAAACGCTATCAACTGGATTGTCGGTTTAAACCCTTATGATATGTGCATGCTCGATGGCCATGGCCGCAACAATTCCGACTACCTTCCTCAATACGGTTTCTACAACGCCAAAGGTGGGGTGTGTAATGGTATTACTGGTGGATTCGAAGATGAAGAAGACATCGCCTTTAATCCACCAGCACAAAAAGATGACATGCTACAGAACTGGCGCTGGGGGGAGCAATGGATCCCGCATGGTGCTTGGTACTTACTGGCCGTCATGAGTCAGGCTCAGCACGTGTCAACTTTAGCGACCTCTGAAGAATTCAAGGAGCAGTAATCATGGGGATGTATTTTGTCGGTATTGATGGTGGGGGGACTTCTTGTCGTGCTCGTATCAAAGACGCGCAAGGCCATTTTATTGGTGAAGCCAAAAGCGGTAGCGCCAATATCATGCTCGGCGCAGAAGTGGCCATGACTTCTATTCGTGATTGTATTGCTTCAGCAGCCAAACAAGGCGGATTAACTGAACAAGACTTTGCCTCAATGCATGTTGGGCTTGCGCTTGCTGGAGCAGAACACAAAGCATCTTGGCAAGCATTCATGTCACTTCCTCATCGTTTTGCCAGCATGACATTAAATACTGATGCATACGGTGCATGTATTGGCGCACACAATGGTCAAGATGGTGCAATTATGATAGCCGGAACCGGTTCTTGCGGTATTTACTTAAAAGGATTGAAACAGCACGTTGTCGGCGGTCGAGAGTTTCCAATCTCAGACCAAGGTGGCGGTGCGATCATGGGTCTGCGCCTCATTCAGCAAGTCTTATTGGCGGAAGATGGCATTCGCGAAAAAACACCATTAACAGAGCAGGTAATGACGCACTTTGAAAACGACATCGACAACGTGGTGGCATGGTCCAAACAAGCACTACCTCGTGATTATGGTCAGTTTTCCCCTGCGATTTTCCAAAACGCAGAACAAGGCGATGTATTAGCGATTGCAATGTTAAAGCAAACTGCAGCAGATATAGAAATGTTTCTTGTGGCATTAAATAAGCGTGGAGCCACGCGTATTTGTTTAATGGGCAGCATTGCAGAGCGCATCGTACGCTGGCTATCGCCTCCCGTTCAGCAATGGATTGTAGAACCACAGTTTGACGCGATTGAAGGAGCTATTATGTTCGCAGGAAAACCTGAGCATAACCTTTACTCGGTAGCTATTAAGTAGGAGTGATTATGGAATATCGTGTTGATCTTGTCGTCTTATCAGAACAAAAGCACAGCTGCCGTTTTGGACTGACGTTTCACAACTTAAGCGATCAGGACCTTCATGACTGGAGCCTGACTTTTGCTTTCGACCGTTACATTCTTCCAGACAGTGTATCGAACGGCCAACTGTCTCAGGCCGGTAGCTTGTGTACGCTAAAGCCAGAAGGTATGGTTTTGGCTGAAAACCATCATTTTTACTGTGAGTTTAGCATCGGATCTTACCCATTCCGTTACTACTCAGATGGTTTTAATGAAGCATTGGTCGACTTTATCGCCAACGGTAACCCGAAACGAGCGCAAGTTGATGTCACACCGATTGTCTTAGCCTCACCATACCGTGAGCGTAGTGAAATACCGGCTAGCCTCGCTCATGCACAACCGCTACTCCCCAAACCAAATCATATCGAAACCAGTGACCACAGCTTCCGTTTTAGCGATAAAACAGGGGTTGTTGTTTACTCCGAGTTAGCGAACTCAGCCAAAGAATGGTTATTGGATGAATTACAACGTATTCATCAGTTTAAACCGACTTCTACCAACAATAATCAAATCTTTTTCAAGGGTAACCCAACCTTAGACGAAGGGGCATACAAACTAAAAGTTTCAGAGTCGATCAAGATTGAAGCGGGATCATCATCTGGCTTTATTCATGCTTGTGCGACCTTGCTACAACTGGTTAAGCGTGGTGAACAACCCAACTCAATGGAAGTCGTTTGCTGTTCAATTAAAGACAGACCTCGCTTTCGTTACCGCGGCATGATGCTAGACTGCGCGCGTCATTTTCACTCAGTTGAGCAAGTGAAGCGCCTCATCAACCAGTTGGCTCACTACAAATTTAACACTTTCCACTGGCACTTAACCGATGATGAAGGTTGGCGTATTGAAATCAAATCATTGCCTCAACTTACCGACATTGGTGCGTGGCGTGGCCCAGATGAAACGATACAACCTCAATATACCCATCTATCTGAACGTTATGGTGGGTTTTACACTCAAGAAGAGGTCAAAGAGGTTGTCGCTTTTGCCACTCAGCGCGGGATTACGGTAATACCCGAGATTGATATTCCGGGTCATTGCCGCGCAGCCATCAAATCTCTGCCTCATTTATTGGTAGAAGCCGAAGACACGACAGAATATCGCAGTATCCAGCACTACAACGACAACGTGATTAACCCCGCTCTAGCGGGTAGTTATGAGTTTATCGACAAAGTATTGGAAGAAATAGCGCCCCTCTTCCCTGCTCCTTATGTCCATATTGGCGCAGACGAAGTACCCAACGGGGTTTGGTCGAAAAGCCCAGCTTGCCAAGCCCTAATGGAGCAACAAGGTTACAGCGACTACAAAGAGCTACAGGGACACTTCTTGCGTCACGCAGAAAACAAATTACGCAAGTTAGGTAAACGTATGCTCGGCTGGGAAGAAGCTCAAAATGGCGACAAAGTGAGCAAGGATACCGTGATCTATTCATGGCTAAGCGAAGAAGCGGCTTTGAACTGCGCGCGCCAAGGCTTCGATGTGGTGCTGCAACCAGCACAAACCACCTACTTAGACATGACGCAAGACTACGCGCCTGAAGAACCTGGTGTGGATTGGGCTAACCCGTTACCGCTAGAAAAAGCTTACAACTACGAACCACTCGCTGAAGTATTAGCCGACGATCCTATCCGAAAACGCATTTGGGGTATTCAGGCCGCGCTGTGGTGCGAAATGATCACCGACCAATCTCGCATGGACTACATGATCTTTCCACGCTTAACCGCCATGGCAGAGGCCTGCTGGACAGACAAACAACAGCGTGATTGGACGGACTATTTATCACGTTTGAAAGGACACCTTCCACTGCTGGATTTGCAGGGAGTGAATTACCGTAAACCGTGGAAATAACACAAAGTAGATACAGATATAACGCGCTTTCAAGAATTTATAAATTTTGGCTGCCCAAGCAGCTTTGTAAAAAGGAAACACATAATGAAATACGGCTATTTCGATAACGAGAATCGTGAATACGTCATTACTCGTCCAGATGTACCTGCTCCTTGGACTAACTACCTAGGTACGGAGAAATTTTGTACCGTGATCTCGCATAACGCAGGTGGCTACTCGTTCTACAACTCTCCAGAATACAACCGTGTTACTAAATTCCGTCCCAACGCGACCTTTGATCGCCCAGGGCATTACGTGTATTTACGTGATGATGAGACGGGCGATTACTGGTCTATCTCATGGCAACCAGTCGCGAAAAGCCTAGATGAAGCTAACTATGAAGTTCGTCATGGTTTGTCGTACTCAACATTCAAATGTGAATACCGCGGTATCACGGCAACCAAAACGTTATTCGTACCAAAGGGTGAAGACGCGGAAATTTGGGATGTGGTCATTAAAAACACCTCAGACAAACCACGTACCATCAGTGCATTCTCATTTGTTGAGTTTTCCTTCAGCCACATTCAATCAGACAATCAAAACCACCAGATGTCTTTGTACTCTGCGGGAACGTCATACAATGAAGGCGTAATCGAGTACGATTTGTACTACAACACTAACGACATTGAAGGCTTCTACTACTTAGCTTCAACGTTCGACCCTGATTCATACGACGGTCAACGTGATAGTTTCTTAGGACTATATCGTGACGAAGCAAACCCACTCGCTGTAGAACAAGGTAAGTGCTTTAACACCGCACAAACCTGTTACAACCACTGTGGTTCGCTGCATAAGCAATTCACTATTCAGCCCGGTGAAGAAGTTCGCTTCGCTTACATCCTAGGGATCGGTAAAAACAATGGCGAGCGCCTGCGTGCTAAATACCAAGATCTTGCAGAAGTGGATAACGCATTCGCGGGGATCAAAGCACACTGGGATGAGCGCTGTGCTAAGTTCCAAGTGACATCACCAAACGAAGGTCTAGACACCATGATCAACACATGGACTCTATACCAAGCGGAAACCTGTGTGGTTTGGTCTCGCTTTGCGTCTTTCATTGAAGTCGGCGGTCGTACGGGCCTTGGTTATCGTGATACTGCGCAAGATGCGATTTCAGTCCCACATGCCAACCCTACAATGACACGCAAACGTATCGTGGATCTTTTACGTGGTCAGGTGAAAGCGGGTTACGGTTTACACCTCTTCGACCCTGATTGGTTCGACCCAGAAAAGGCTGATGTTAAACCATCTAAGTCACCAACTGTGGTTCCGACTCCGTCTGACGAAGATAAAATCCACGGCATCGAAGATACGTGCTCTGATGACCACCTATGGCTAGTTCCAACCATCTGTAAGTACGTGATGGAAACAGGCGAACACAACTTCTTCGACGAAGTCATTCCTTACGCCGATGGCGGCGAGGCGAGCGTATATGACCATATGAAAGCAGCGCTAGATTTCTCTGCGGAATACGTCGGTCAAACGGGTATCTGTAAAGGGCTGCGCGCGGACTGGAACGACTGCCTGAACCTCGGTGGTGGTGAGTCTTCGATGGTGTCATTTTTGCATTTCTGGGCACTACAAGAGTTCATTGACCTAGCGAAATATTTAGGTAAAGAAGCCGATGTTGAGAAATACACCGAAATGGCTGCGAACGTTCGTGAGGCGTGTGAAACACACCTTTGGGATGATGAAGGCGGTTGGTACATCCGTGGCCTAACGAAGAATGGTGACAAGATCGGCACGGCGCAGCAGAAAGAAGGCCGAGTACATCTTGAGTCAAACACTCTCGCGGTTCTATCCGGTGCGGTTTCTCAGGAACGTGGTGAAAAAGCAATGGATGCAGTCGACAAAAATCTGTTTTCTGAATATGGCCTGCACCTAAACTCGCCCTCATTTGCCACCCCAAACGATGACATTGGCTTTGTAACTCGCGTCTACCAAGGCGTGAAAGAGAACGGCGCGATCTTCTCACACCCAAACCCATGGGCATGGGTCGCAGAAGCGAAGCTCGGTCGTGGTGATCGCGCAATGAAGTTCTATGACGCGCTCAACCCATACCGCCAAAACGACATCATCGAGAAACGTATTGCAGAACCGTATTCCTACGTTCAATTCGTTATGGGTCGTGACCACCAAGATCATGGTCGCGCAAACCACCCATGGCTAACGGGCACATCTGGCTGGGCATACTTCGCGGTAACTAACTTCATTTTAGGTGTGCGTACGGGCTTCGATGGTCTAACTATCGATCCATGCATCCCAACCAACTGGTCAGGGTTTGAAGTGACTCGCCAATGGTTAGGTGCCACTTACAACATCAAAGTGGTTAACCCTGAGTCCGTCAGTAAAGGGGTGAAGTCAATCACGGTTAACGGTGAAACCATCCATGGTTCTTCTGTACCGATTCAAACAGAAGGATCGGTAAACGAAGTTATCGTGACTTTAGGTTAATCGTCTTTGGGGGAGAGCTCCCCTGTGATTTATTCGATGCACTTATTGCTGACCTAATAAGTGCATCAGTTCGCTAGTAAAAGTAAGGTGTGATGACATATCGCCCTTATTGAGGTTCGAATTATGATCAAATTTGGTACCGGCGGCTGGCGTGCATTTATTGGTGAAGAATTCACCAAAGATAATGTACGTTTAGTTGCTCAAGCAGTCGCTAACATTATTAATACAGAGTCAGTAGCCGACCTCGGCTTCGTGATTGGCTATGACCGTCGCTTCCTTTCAGACAAAGCAGGAAGTTGGTTTGCTGAAGTTCTGGCTGCAAACGGCATTGTTGTCAGCTTTATTGATAAGTTTGTTCCTACACCTATCGTGATGTTCAAAGCAAAAGAAATGGGCTGTGCTTACTCTGCTTGCATCACGGCATCACATAACCCAGCCGATTATAACGGGATCAAAGTCTTTATTGAGGGAGGCCGCGATGCCGATGAAATCATCACACAAAAAATTGAATCGCAAATTGCCATACTGACGCTACAAGATGTAAAGAGCGTCGACTTTGACCAAGCAGTTGAAGACAAACTGATCCAAATCATCAACCCAATGAACGAGTTCGTGGACTCGATCATTAACTTTATTGATATTGAGGCGATAAAAAAAGCCAATCTACGCGTCCTAGTAGACCCAATGTTTGGTGTAGCGAAAAACGCACTCCAAACGGTATTGATCAATGGCCGTTGTGATGTTGACGTGATTAATGATGGTAAAAACCCCGACTTTGGCGGCTTGATGCCATCACCAAGCGCCGCAACACTTTATCGCCTCATGCACCTCGTTAAGGAGCAAGGCTACGATATCGGTATTGGTACCGATGGTGATGCAGACCGCTTAGGGATCATTGATGAAAAAGGTAACTTTATTCATCCCAATGAAGTCCTGCTTCTTCTGTACTACTACTTATTAGAATACAAAGGCTGGAAAGGCTCTGTCGTTCGTAACATCGCCACCACTCACCTGCTTGATAAAGTGGCCGAAGATCACGGCGAGAAATGCTTTGAAGTTCCTGTAGGCTTTAAACACATTAGCTCTCAAATGGAAGCCGATGATTCACTGATCGGTGGAGAAAGCTCTGGCGGCTTAACTATCCGTGGTCATATCAAAGGTAAAGATGGCGTCTTCGCTTCAAGTCTATTGGTCGAGATGATTTCTGTTTCGGGTAAAAAACTGTCTGAGTTGCTCGATGAAATCTACGATAGATATGGTTATGCCTACATGGCAGAGGGCGATTGCAAATTCAAACCGATGCAAAAGGAAAGGCTGTTTAATAAGATTTATGTCGACAAGCACTTGCCTGAATTCGAATTTGAGATTGATAAAGTTAGCTACGACGACGGCGCAAAAGTGTACTTTAAGAATGGCGGCTGGATCATCGCTCGTTTTTCAGGCACTGAACCTTTACTACGTATTTTTGCAGAAATGCAAGATAAGGACACTGCAGAACGTGTTCTTCAACAGTTTAAGGACTTCTTGTCTCTGTAACTGCCCTTGTGCCCGCTTCGTGCACATTGGCTGCAACTTGGTTTCCAACGTTGTCGCTAAGGGAGAGGAACACTTGCCCGGCATGACTGCCGGGCTTTTTTATTTTAACCTGAAAATACCGTGTGAGCAGATTATGCGAACGCCAGAACGCCTTGGGTTTCAATTTTTACAGCGACAGACTCACCAATATTCAATGCCTGCGATGCCGTTGCTAATAAGCGATCACCATTCGCGTCAATGACATAACGACAATGATCGCCCATAAAATGCTGCTCAAGCACAATGACCGAACTCTCTTCATCTGATTGAATTTGCACATGCTGTGGTCTCAATAACAAAGAGCACGCTGATTGAACAGGAATCTCTTGCTGTGCCGTAGCCTCAACAACACCAAGATGAGTCTCATATTTACAATCTGATATACGCGTTGCCTCAAGGTAACTACCGCCGCCTAAAAAGTCGGCCACAAACTTACTCGATGGCTGATAGTACAGCTCTGACGCTGTCCCATACTGCTCTATAGCACCGTTATTCATCACTGCCATTTTATCAGCAAAAGCAAACGCTTCTTCACGGCTGTGTGTAACAAAAATGGCCGTTACCCCTTGCGCTTTAAAAATCTTACGGATCTCAGCAATCAACTCATGGCGCACTTGTGTATCGATATTAGAAAACGGTTCATCAAGCAATAGTAAATCGGGGCTATAGGCTAACGAGCGAGCAATCGCGACACGTTGTTGTTGTCCACCAGATAATTGATGCGGATAACGCTCACCAAAGCCTTGTAAATGCACTAATTCGAGCATTTCTTGAACTTTAGCCTGTTTATCTTTTGTCGAATAATGCTTTAAACCAAAAGCGATATTTTGGTTGACGGTGAGGTGAGGAAATAACGCGTAATCTTGAAATATCATGCCGATATTACGCTCTTCTGGCGGCAACCAATTTTCACTATCATCGATCGTAAGACAATTTAAGCTCATTTGTCCTGAAGTTAACGGCAACAAACCTGCAACCGCTTTCAACAACGTTGTTTTCCCGCAACCACTAGCGCCTAATAGACATACAATTTGACCTTGCTCTACATCAAGCGACAATGACTCTAACACGGTTTGATCGTCATATTGGCAAGTCAGGTTTTTAATCGATAGTGCGCAGCTCATCAGTGATTTTGCTCCAGTGAACGGTTAACAACAACAAGCGGGATCAACCCAACAAGAACCAACAATACCGCAGGCAACGCGGCTAATTCTAAATGCTCATCCGAGGCAAAGTTATATACATAAGTTGCCAGGGTTTCAAAGTTAAATGGACGCAATAACAACGCGGCATTGAGTTCTTTCATCGACTCAATAAACACCAATAATGCCGCTATCAGGGCCCCTCGTTTTACCAATGGAAAGTGGACTCGCCACAGCATCACATTCGGCGTACACCCCATCGTGCGCGACGCCATATCCAAAGACGGTGATATCTTGTTTAAATTACTTTCGATACTACCGATCGCGACCGCTGAAAAACGAACCACCATGGCGAAAATAAGAGCAAACATCGAACCAGAGAAAATCAGCCCAGGTCGTCCCCACTCCATTGCTTTAGCAAAGTCGTTGACTCGATGATCCATAAACAATACTGCAACCATCACACCAATCGCAAGCACGGTACCAGGCACAGCATAACCCATAGACGAAAGACGCATAAACGCCAAGCTTCCTCGTTTTCCATTGACTCGATGAGTAAAATTAACAATAAGCGCCACAGCAACACCAATAATAGCCGCAATGACAGACACCACTAAACTGTTCCAAGCGTATGCACGAAACTCAGGCGTCCAACTCTGGGAAAAATAAGTAATGGCGTAATCGATCAGCTGCAGTAACGGCAAAATAAACGCAACGGCAACCAACCCCCAACACCAAATCAGAGCCACCCACTTTTTCCACCCCGTCAGCTCATAACGAAAATCTGCATGGCTATTAAACTGGCTTTGAAAAAGTTTCTGTTTGCGACGACTGTAACGCTCTGCACTCAATAAAAGCACCACAATCACTAGCATCATCGCAGAAATTTTTGCCGCCGCATTGAGATTCGAATAACCAAGCCACGTATCGTAAACCGCTGTCGTTAACGTGTTCAGGGCAAAGTAACTTACCGTGCCGAAATCACCGATCGTTTCCATTGCAACCAGTGACAACCCCACCGCAATAGAAGGACGAACTAGCGGCATCGAAATTCGCCAAAAGCTCTCCCATGGCGAGCACTTAAGCAAACGCGCACTTTGCAACAAAGAGACATTTTGTTCCATAAACGCAGCACGGCACAGCAAATATACGTAAGGGTATAACACCAACGACAGAACGAACGTCGCGCCTGGCAGCGTACGAATATCTGGGAACCAATATTCTCCTGGCCCCCACCCCGTGATATCACGTAAAAAGATCTGGATAGGCCCAGCAAAATCAAACCAGTCGGTAAAAATGTATCCGATAATGTAACCCGGCATCGCGAGTGGCAATACCAGAGCCCATTGTAACCACTTTTCGGTCGGGATCTTGCACATCGCCATCACCCAAGCGCTTGGGATACCAAGAATTAAAGAAAGCACCATCACGCCGAGAGTCAGCGCAACCGTGTTAAATATATAGGTCGGCATGACCGTTGCCATCAAGTGTGCAAACAAGTCATCCGTTTCACCAATAGCGGTGTAGAAAATCGCTAAGATCGGCAAAACCAGTAATAGGGTGATTACCCCGCTACTGGTTTTCCATAAAGAGTGTTTATCTTTCATTGCCTAATTACTGCAAGGCTATATGAAATACAAATGCAGTTGCAAATACATCTCATACCCTTTAATTAAATGGGAGTACAGTTATACCCCCATAAGGAATTAAAGGTCAAATTTGACTTCGTCTAGTAGCTTAATTGCCACTTCATGATGCGCAGCGATCTCATCGAGAGAAATCGTATCCGCTTTGAAATCTCCCCAAGACTCGACAAGCTCAGAACGCTTAACGCCTTCTTTCACCGGGTACTCGTAGTTCACTTCGGCATACATTTGCTGCGCTTTATTGCCTGTTAGGAATTCCATTAGCTGTACAGCATTTTCTTTGTTTGGCGAGTACTTCGCCATCGCCATACCAGAAATATTCACGTGAGTACCTGTTGTCTCTTGGTTAGGGAAGTTAATGTAAACCGCGTCAGCCCACGCTTTTTGCTCTTTGTCATTAACCATTTTACCGAGATAGTAACTGTTACCTAGAGAAACATCACATAAGCCTTCTTTAATCGCTTTCACTTGCGCGCGATCGTTACCTTGTGGCTTACGAGCTAGATTGGCTTTAACACCTTCTAGCCACTCTTTTGTTTCCGCTTCACCATTATGAGCGATCATGGCAGAAACTAGAGAAACGTTGTACGGGTGTTTACCGCTGCGAGTACAGATTTTTCCTTTGAATTCAGGTTTCGCTAGGTCAGCATAGTTGAAGTCTGCACCCAGTTTGCCTACACGGTCACGTGAAGAGTACACGCTACGAGAACGCAGGGTCAGAGCAAACCACTCGTTGCCTTTATCTTGATATTGAGCTGGGACGTTTTCTTCAATGATTTTGCTATCTACTTCCTGAACCAAACCTTTATTCGTTAGTTCAGCTAGACGGCTGACATCCGTCGTCAGAATAATGTCAGCAGGGCTGTACTCACCTTCTTGAGCCAGCTTTTCTGCTAAGCCTTTTTTAGCAAATTTTACGTTTACTTTAATGCCAGTTTCTTTAGTGAACTCATTGAACATTGGTTCAACTAAGAAAGGTTGTCGGTAAGAGTAGACGTTCACTTCTTCAGCAGCCATTGCTGCTGGTGACAAGGTTGCGCAAGCTAATGCTGAAAGAGTTAGCAGTTTTTTCATTGTTCAATCCCATTTCATGCTAATGATAATGTTTATCAGTTGTGTTATTATATGCATGTTCAATAAGAAGACAACAATAAATAATAAAAAAACCCGCTCATCGAAGCAGGTTTTTTAGGACTTTGTCACTATTTATTTATTATTTTACCGTGACAAATTCTGGGTAAGCATCCACACCACAGTCGTGCATATCCATTCCCTCCATCTCTTCGTCTTCGGTTACGCGGATACCAACCGTCGCTTTCAAAATCGCCCAAACCGCTAAGCTCGCACCGAATACCCAAGCAAAGATAACGACCGCACCAAGCAACTGCGCACCAAACGTAGCATCACCATTACTTAGTGGCACCACCATTAGACCAAAGAAACCACAGACACCGTGCACTGAAATCGCCCCCACTGGATCATCAATTTTAAGTTTATCTAGACCGATGATACTAAATACAACCACTGCACCAGATACCGCACCAATGGCAACTGCATACAGCGGTGATGGTGATAGCGGATCCGCTGTAATTGCAACCAACCCCGCTAACGCACCGTTCAGAACCATCGTTAAGTCCGCCTTGCCCCACATCGTCTTACATACGAATAACGCTGCAATCGAACCTGCCGCCGCCGCTGCGTTGGTATTTAGGAAAATTTGCCCCACCGCTGTCGCGTTTTCAAAGTCCGAAACCATCAATTGAGAGCCCCCATTGAAGCCGAACCAACCAAACCAAAGAATGAACGTACCCAGCGTTGCTAACGGCATGTTAGAGCCAGGAATCGGGTAGATTTCCCCATTTTTGCCGTACTTGCCTTTACGCGCGCCAAGCAGTAGCACCCCCGCTAACGCAGCTGAAGCGCCTGCCATATGCACAATACCTGAGCCAGCAAAATCACTAAACCCTGCTTCTGCTAAAAAACCGCCGCCCCATGTCCAATAACCTTCCATTGGATAAATAAACGCAGTCAAAATGACCGAGAAGACCAAAAACGACCAAAGTTTCATACGTTCAGCAACAGCGCCTGAAACCACTGACATTGCGGTTGCGACGAATACCACTTGGAAGAAGAAGTCCGATTCAAGTGAGTGATCCGCGCCTTCTCCCTGTGTCCCAATCAACGCACCAAATGAAGGTAACCAACCTCCTTCACCATTATCGACATACATGATGTTGTAACCAACGAGTAAAAACATCGTACATGCGATGGCGTACAAACAGATGTTCTTCGTAAGAATTTCTGTTGTGTTTTTTGAGCGCACCAGCCCCGCTTCAAGCATGGCAAAACCGGCGGCCATCCACATCACTAACGCCCCGGAAATCAGAAAGAAAAAGGTGTCGAGTGCGTAACGTAGCTCGGTTACAGTTGTTGTTAATTCCATAATAGTTTCTCCAAATCCCTTGAATACTTACAGTGCTTCTGCGTCCATTTCACCCGTTCGGATACGCACCGCTTGGTTTAAGTCGTATACAAAAATTTTACCGTCACCAATTTTTCCTGTTTGCGCCGCTTTTGTGATGGCTTCTACCACCCGCTCGACGTTATCGGCGTGAGTTGCGATTTCTATTTTTACTTTTGGTAGGAAATCAACTTGGTACTCCGCTCCGCGATATAACTCTGTGTGTCCTTTTTGACGACCAAAACCTTTGACTTCTGATACCGTCATTCCTTCGATACCTACATCAGCCAATGCTTCACGAACATCGTCTAACTTAAACGGCTTAATAATGGCATTGATTATTTTCATTTAATTCTCTCCGAAGCTTTCATCCTGAAACACTTCTACTTAATCCAAGCAACGTGCCAAGTTTTTAAGTTATTGAATAATAAAAACTAACGTCAATTTACATATCTACAAACAAAAAGGGCGCACCATGTCGGTGCGCCCTTTTCACAAATTTAAAGCAACAGCAGGAAAGTTACCCAAAACTGTGCACTAAATATTCAAAAAGTCTTTCCATCGCTCGATAAGAATCATGAAGTCCTCTATTCCACAGCTTGCTGTACTTTCTGCATTGTAGAAATCGAATTCACTTTCCATCTCGACATCATGGTTATAGGCCAATGCATTTTCTTGCACCAGGACTTCATCGCCCTGAATCATCAAGCTAATTTCTGTTCCAGTTAAACTATGCTCTTGAGAAGGCGATGACAATGACTGCTCAATTAGCTTTTCAACCAGCGCAATTTTCACCGGATCTTTGCCAATTTCTTCTTGTAGCCAGCGCCCAACAATCTCATGCCCCATGCTGCATTTTACGTAGTACTCGCCCATCAACGTATTACGGATGAATTCAAATTCCATCGAGATTGCCTTTTCGTATCAATTTGGTGCGGAGTATAGCGAATTGCGCCCATAAAAAAAGCACCTCGTTGGAGGTGCTTTTTACTTGTGCATTTAAACTTATGCAGGCTCTTGGAAGATCACTTCATCCGCTTTCTTGGTGTATTGATCCATTTTATGGAAGTTCAAGTAGCGGTAAGTATCGGTGGCCGTAGCATCGATTTGTTTCGCGTATTCTAGGTATTCTTGTTTGGTTGGAATCTTACCAAGAATTGCCCCTACGGCTGCTAGTTCCGCAGACGATAGGTAAACATTCGCACCAGTACCTAGACGGTTCGGGAAGTTACGTGTAGACGTCGACATCACCGTTGACTTATCAGCAACGCGTGCTTGGTTACCCATACATAACGAACATCCAGGCGTTTCAATACGCACCCCTGCTCGGCCAAAGATGCCGTAATAGCCTTCTTCTATCAGCTGATCTTTATCCATCTTCGTTGGCGGCGCTACCCACAGACGAGTTGCAAGCTGTCCGTTGAACTTATCTAGCAGCTTACCTGCCGCTCTGAAGTGGCCAATGTTAGTCATACAAGAACCAATGAAGACTTCATCAATCGCAGTACCTTGCACTTCAGACAACAAACGGGCGTCATCTGGGTCATTTGGTGCACACAGTACTGGCTCGTTGATTTCAGCCATATCGATCTCAATAACGTGTGCGTATTCAGCGTCTTTATCTGCCACCATTAGCTCAGGTTTCGCCAACCACTCTTCCATTGCGGTGATACGACGCTCAATAGTACGGCGGTTACCGTAGCCTTCCGAGATCATCCACTTCAGCATGACAATGTTTGAGTTTAGGTACTCTTCGATCGACTCTTGAGACAATTTAACCGTACAACCTGCCGCAGAACGCTCGGCGGAAGCATCAGAGAGCTCAAACGCTTGCTCAACCGTCAAGGTTTCCAAGCCTTCAATCTCAAGGATACGGCCAGAGAACTCGTTGATCTTACCTGCTTTTTCTACCGTCAGCAGACCTTGTTGAATCGCATAGTAAGGGATGGCATGCACAAGGTCTCGTAGCGTAATCCCCTCTTGCATCTTACCTTTAAAGCGAACCAAAATTGATTCAGGCATGTCTAGAGGCATCACCCCCGTAGCGGCGGCAAAAGCGACCAAACCCGACCCCGCAGGGAATGAAATACCGAGTGGGAAGCGAGTATGCGAGTCACCGCCCGTCCCTACCGTATCAGGCAGTAACATGCGGTTTAGCCATGAGTGAATGATACCGTCACCAGGGCGAAGTGATACCCCGCCACGGTTCATAATAAAGTCAGGAAGCGTATGATGCGTGTTAACATCAACCGGTTTTGGGTACGCCGATGTGTGACAGAACGACTGCATGACAAGGTCAGCTGAGAAACCAAGACACGCCAAATCTTTCAGTTCATCGCGCGTCATTGGACCCGTTGTATCCTGAGAGCCAACCGTGGTCATTTTAGGCTCACAGTAGGTGCCTGGACGAATACCATCAACGCCACAAGCTTTACCAACCATTTTCTGTGCCAGAGTATAACCTTTGCCAGAGTCTGCAATTTCACCAGGCTTACGAAATACATCAAAAGGCTCAAGACCTAGCGATTGGCGTGCTTTGTCAGTCAAACCGCGACCGATAATAAGTGGAATACGGCCTCCAGCACGAACTTCATCCAGCAGCACTTCGGTTTTTAGCGAAAACTCAGCCAGTACTTCACCTGACTCATGGTCACACACTTTGCCTTGGTATGGGTATACGTCGATAACATCCCCCATATTGAGCTTAGTCACGTCCACTTCAATCGGCAGGGCACCGGCATCTTCCATTGTGTTAAAGAAGATTGGGGCGATCTTACCGCCAAGTACGTAACCGCCAGCACGCTTATTTGGTACATTCGGGATATCATCCCCCATAAACCAAAGCACGGAGTTGGTTGCAGATTTACGTGAAGAACCAGTACCGACAACGTCGCCAACATAAACCAGTTGATGACCTTTTTCTTTTAGCGTTTCAATTTGCTTGATCGGACCAATATTGCCCGGTTGATCAGGGTTGATACCTTCACGTTCATTTTTCAGCATCGCTAGAGCGTGGACTGGAATATCTGGGCGAGACCAAGCATCTGGCGCAGGTGAAAGGTCATCCGTGTTCGTTTCACCTGTTACTTTAAATACGGTTAACGTCACTTTTTCTTCAAGCTTGGGTTTGGATAGGAACCACTCTGCATCTGCCCATGATTGAAGCACTTTCTGTGCGTGCGCATTACCTGCTTTCGCTTTCTCTTCTACGTCGTAAAAAGCATCAAACATCAGTAGCGTATGAGACAGAGCTTTCACTGCAATTTCGGCCAGTGCTTCATCATCAAGTAATTCAACTAACGGTGCGATATTATAACCACCTTGCATGGTACCCAGTAGCTCAGCAGCCTTTGCACGGCTCACAAGTGGTGAAGTGACTTCATCTTTTGCTACTGCAGTTAGAAAGCCTGCTTTTACGTAAGCCGCTTCATCTACACCTGGTGGGATTCGGTTTTCAAGCAGGTCAAGAATGAACTCTTCTTCACCTTGCGGGGGATTTTTCAGAAGTTCTACAAGTCCAGCAACTTGCTCTGCGTCTAGCGGTTTAGGAACAACTCCTTCGGCAGCACGCTCTTCGACGTGTTTACGGTAGGCTTCAAGCACGACTTTTTCCTCTCATTGCGGTTCCTCCTTTATTATTACTATTGTTAAAGTAAAGGAGTGAACATCCTTGGAAACTTGGCTCCCCATTGCCCTTGTTTTCATTCAATTATGATTGAGAAACAGCGCCGTAGAGGCCAAACTGTGGGCAAGAGAATAGCAAATTTAACCTTAAATTAAAATATTATCATTTTGACCAACATAGCAACTTACGACTAAAGTCCTGCTTATTTTGCCCCAAAATACCAAGGTTTTTGCTTTCTTCTGCCCGGTTAATTAAACGAGGTACCGACGATCAAATACACGGCATCCATATTCTGCTCAGTACGCCCATACGCCAACATAATGGGCCCGATTGGTGAATCGACCCCAAAGAAAACGGCTCCCGCATTGTACAACGGCGCTTCATTTACCTTTAGGTCATTATCCGACCACACACCACCATGTTCGAGTGACGCACCTAAATACACAGGTGCTTCAAATAACCCAAAATCATTGTCGAACCATTTATAGCGATAGACTAAACTGCTATAAAATAGGTTTTGCCCAATCAAACTGTTTCTCGGAATACCAGATAAGTTCAGAAAGCCGCCCAACTCTCTTGGGTCTAAGGGAAGTGATGAGTTTTTACTTTCCACAAAACTGTACTCTGCCTGTCCGACTAAAGTATGACGCTGATGACTCACCGCGCCTTTAAATCGCGCCGAGATCTCATACACGGTATCTTCTTCGTTTCCTCTCGCATCTATCACACTATCACCCGTTGGGCTTTTGTCATGAGAGACAAGGTACTCCAAATCAACCAATAGACCACGAGTTGGGAAAGCAAAGTCATCAAGTGTATCTAATCGATAACTGGCAAAAAGACCGCGTCGATCAAAATCCAACGTCCCCGCTGAAGCTAATGTCGAGAGTTCAATGTCGCCCGTTGAGTAACGCCCTCCCAATCGAAGATCCTGCCATAATGTCGGCTGAAGCCCCACCGCAAGCTCGACAGTAAAGTCACTGTAAGAGACGGGAAAGAAGTCATTGACTGAATTCAAATCTGTATTTTGAAGATCGTTGAGTGGCAGGTTTCGACCTTCGTTGCTATAAGCGACTCGACCGGAAACAAAAAGCTCTTGGCTAGACAGCACCGGGGAATAGAGTTCGGCCCCAATTAATTTATCCGTCCCCATTTCTACATTCAGCGTAAGCTCAGCGCCATGAGAGTTCAAGTTCGTAAAGTTGGTAGACAAGCCGATGCCGTATTGGCTGTCGTTATCAAAGTCATCTTCAAGAAAAAATCGAAAGTTGAGATAGTTTGGCCCCCAAGACTTTTCATTGACTTTAAACACCAGCAACGTTGCACCATCGACCTCCTCAAAGTGGTAGGTAATCAATTCAAATCGATCAAGCGCATAGAGATTTTCCACCGCTTTTTCAATTTCTGCAGTCGGAATACGGCGCCCGGTTTCCAATTGAAGACGGTTAGTAAGCAGTAGATCACTGTAGTGGGTATTGTTGACAATCATGATGTCATCAACCACGCGGTTATCGCCATACACAAGCGTTTTACGCACCGCTTGTTTATGGTCGATGTACTTTTGATATTCAGCGCTCGATAAACTCAACCCATTCAGTTTCGACTTAAGCTGCTTGGTAATATCGTAACCGGACTGAAAAGCCCAAGGCATTTTATCAAACTCCACGGTTTCCATGCTGCCGACATTAGGTCGAATGTAAACATCTTGCGGCTCAAGTGCTTCTACCTGCTGCTGAGTACTACGACGTACAAGGTAGTTGGAAAGCTGATCGGCGACGGTAAACAGGCCGGTAAATTCGTCTTCGGTTTTGTAGTCAGTGCTGATATCAACTGCGATAACCACATCCGCCCCCATCGCACGAGCCACATCTACGGGCATGTTATTGACCACACCACCATCAACAAGCATATGACCGTTGAGTTTATAAGGAGGAAGAGCGCCAGGAACCGACATGCTCGCCATCATGGCATCCACTAAATAGCCGTTACCGAGAACCACTTCTTCTAAAGCGAGAATATCGGTAGCAACAGAGCGATAAGGAATAGCTAGTTCATCAAATGAATCAAAACGGCCTAAGTTACCCGTGGTTTCTCGTAACACACGTAGCATATTTTGACCTTGCACCACGCCCGTAGGCGCACGAATTTCGCTAAACCTTACGCCTAGGTCGGTGGTGATTTGATAACGGTCTTCATATTCTTTGTCACGAACACGACGCTGACTACGATCGACACGATCTCGATAGCCACTGTTCCAGTCAACGGTGTAGATAAAACTTTCAATCTCATCAGCACTCATGCCTGTGGCGTACAACCCACCAACGTAAGCGCCCATGCTTGTACCTGTGACGATGTCCACTGGAATCTGCATCTCTTCCAGTGCTTTTAAAACCCCGATGTGCGCGGCCCCTTTTGCTCCACCACCAGCAAGAACGACCGCCACTTTAGGACGCGACCCAGAATCATGACTTGTCGCCAGAACACAGGAAGGATTCATGCTCAAAAAGAAACTCATCCAGAGCGCGAAATAGCGAGTTAATGAGCTTGATAACGACTTTTTGAACATTCACTTCTTCCTTTACTGAATACCTAAACATATGAACTCTAATGATGTTAGTAATATTGCACTACTAGCCGCCCCTAATATGTACTAATAATTGACCAGTGAGACAAGTTAATGTTAACAATTTGGCGACACTACCAATCAAATAAACTATTCAACCAATTCGATTTTTTCTCACACTGCTGTTTGATCTGCCCCGTTTTATCCCAAATTGGCAGCTTATAATCACTACGACAATTCATTTGCAAGCTACCACCGAACATCGGTTTAAAGCCCAAAGTCGTGATTTCTCTTGGCCACGGGAGCACTAAGCGCTCAGGAATGCGTTGCTTTAAATATTCCGCATACACTCGTAATGCACCGCTCGAACCGGTGAGGTTGACGGGTTTATTATCATCACGACCAAGCCAAATAGTGGTCACTTCACGGCCATCGATGCCAACAAACCAACTGTCTCGGTTATCGTTACTGGTACCGGTTTTCCCAGCCAGCGCCGCCCAAGCAAATTGGTGTTGTAAGAATCGGCCTGTGCCCTGCGCCACTCCCTGCTTCATCGCGTAGGTGGTTAACCAAGCTGCCTGCTCATCCACAGCTCTTGATGAACGAGGCAAGGATTGATACAGCACATTTCCTTGCATATCTATCACCGATCGAAGTGCGGTTAATTTCGCCCGCTTACCTGAGTTCGTCAGCGTTTGATACATCTGGGCGACTTCAAAAGGCGTTAATGAAAAAGCGCCCAAAAACATAGAAGGAACAGGACGTATTTCATCTTTATCGACCCCCAAACGCGCCAACGTTTCAGACACTTCAGGGATACCTAACTCCATCCCCAAGCGCACCGTCGGTACGTTTAGCGACTTCGCTAATGCAAGGTACAGTGGCACATCACCACGGTATTTACGATCATAATTACGCGGTGTCCAAACCGTACCTTCATTACTTTTTAAGCTTAATGGCGTGTCGTGTAAGGTCGTCCCTAAGTGGTATTTATCCGGTTGCTCTAAAGCAGTCAGATAAATGGCTGGTTTCACCAAAGAGCCGATTGGGCGACTGGCATTGAGTGCACGGTTGAACCCTTCGTAGCCGACTCGTTTACCGCCGACCATCGCGCGGATCTCACCACTGTGACGATCAACCGCTACCGCCGCCGCTTCCAATTCTTTACCACCTCGTTTTGCGAGCTGTGGGATCTGTTTCGCCACCGCCTCTTCCATCTTGCTTTGTGACACAGGATCGAGAGACGTAAACACACGTAGTCCCGTTTCTGCCTTGAATTGCTGACCAACTTTCTCTTTCAACTCAATGCTCAACTGTTCGAAGTAAGCTGGCTGACGGCTGGCAATGCGCGGCTTGCTTTGAGTATCAAGCGGGTGGCTGGCCGCTTGTTCATATTGTTGAGATGTCAGTATGTTTTGCTGCATCAACAAACGTAACACCAGATCACGACGCTCTTTGGTGCGGTCAGGGTAACGAATTGGGTTGTAGTAAGACGGCCCTTTGACCATACCGACCAACATCGCCAGTTGGTCAATACGCAGCTCTTGGATCGGTTGCCCAAAGTAGTAGCGTGATGCCAACCCAAACCCATGAATCGCTTCACCGCCGTTTTGGCCTAAGTACACCTCATTCAAGTACGCCTCTAGGATACGATCTTTGCTATAGCGATAATCCAAAATTAACGCAATATAAGCCTCTCGTATTTTGCGCCATAAGGTTTTATCACGGGTTAAAAACAGGTTTTTTGCCAACTGCTGAGTTAAGGTGCTGCCACCTTGAACCGTGCGACCCGCCTTAATATTCGCCACCAATGCCCGTGCGATGGCCAATGGAGAAACGCCATCATGTTGATAGAAATCTCGATCTTCAGTCGCAAGCAGTGCATCGACTAGAATTTCTGGGAACTGATCTCGGCGAAGGAATAAGCGCTGTTCATCTTGGCCTTTCTCTAACATTCCCAACATTTTCGGTTCGAGACGCAAATAACCGAGCTCACCACGAGACTCTAGAGACTGAATCCGGTGCAGCCCTGAGTCTGAAAAATGCAGCATCACATGGCGATCAGGCTCAGGTCCGTCCGTAAACTCAAACGGACGACGAATCAACTCAATACGAGTTGTAGAAGAAGAATATTCACCTGGATAACGAGGTTGGCTCACCTTGCGGTAATTTAATACATCAAGCTCATTGCGGAGCTCTTGAATGGTAATGTTATCACCAGGGCTTAGGTTCAAAATACGGGCGTATACTACCGTTGGCAACTCAAACAGTTGGCCGTCGAAGCGCTCTTTCACCACACTGTGTAAATAGATACCGACAAACAGTAATACAGCAGCAAGCGCAACACCGGCTTTCCAGCTCAATGACCACAAAATTTTGAGCCAAGAGCGTTTCTCGTTGGTGGGCTTCTTACTCGGCGTACGTCGAGTTCGTTTTGTCGGCCCTTTCTTGGTTGTACTCTTCTTCGCTGGCGCTTTTTTCGCGCTAGGCTTTTTACTGTTAGTCATTATTCAATTGTCTTTTTGTTTTCGTGGTTGCTGTATGATTGGCAGGATCATCAGGCCATACGTGCTTCGGATAACGTCCTTTCATCTCTTTTTGCACTTCTTTGTAGCTCCCCCGCCAAAAGGCGGCGAGATCCGACGTCATCTGAAGTGGGCGCTGTGCAGGAGAAAGTAACTCCAAGATTAAGCGCTTTCGTCCAAGTGCCACTGTAGGTGATGAACTTTCACCAAACACCTCTTGCATGCGCACCGACAGCACCGGGTCATGTCCATACTGATAACGGATACGCTTCTTCGTTCCCGTCGATAATTGGTAATGCTCGGGCAACCATTGATCGAGGTTCTGGTTGAGCGGCCATCCTAAACGAGCATTTAGCGCTTCAACTATATTAATGTTATGTAACTCTTTTACCGATGAGACCGAAACCATATACGGCTCCAACCACTCCTCCAAGGAATCGAGCAACTCAGAGTTTTCAAAGCTCGGCCATGGTTGTTCAGGGAGCCATTCCACTGCACAGCGAATTCGTTCTAAAAGACGTTCTGATGCGGGTGTCCAGTTTAGACTTTGCAAGCCCTGACGACGAACATAAGTAAGTAAAGCTTGTGTCATTTTTTCTTGACTCGGGCTCGGCAATCCCTCTCGCTCAATCACTAACTGACCGAGCTTTGTTTGGCGTTCGGCCACTAAACGCCCTCTTTTTTCGTCCCAATCCACCACTTCTTCAGATGAAAATAGCGAGTCAAAAGTTGCTCGCAACATATTGACGTTCAATTCACACGCCAAATGTATTTGGCTCGAATTAGAGTGTGAACGCATTAAATCAACCGCCACCAAATACTCACAGTTGCCCAACATTTCTTCCGGACGACATTCCGCACCGTGACCATTCGCCAACGTAAATCGACCGAATTGATTCGCTCGTTGTTGTGCGATGCGATCGGGAAATGCCAAACTTAACACCAGCGGTAATGCTTTTTCATCCACGCCTTTCAGGTCAAATTCCGTATCCAATTTGTACGCAAGAGATTGAGCACGCTTGAACAGCTGCGACTTTTTGGGATGAGCACCAACAAGCCAACGATGCAGGCTATGAGCAATATTCGTCACGTTACGTTCAGGCTCTTCAATAAGGGCGACCGCGGCCAGAGCCGTATTTAACATCTTGTCACTGTAGGGTTGCGATTGGATTAACATCGCCGCGGCTCTGGGTTCCACACCAAGTTGCTGCGCTTGTTTACCCTCGGAGGTCAATTGACCTTGAATCGTCAACAGACCGAGTGATGTCAATAATTGTTTCGCTTGCTTTAAAGCAGCACAAGAAGGCATATCAAGCCATTTTAGTTCGCGGATATCGTGAGCGCCCCAAAAGGCGAGTTCCATAACTAAACTGGCCAAATCGGAATGAAGCATTTCTGGCTGAGAGACTTGAGGCTGCTGCTTAAACTGGCTTTCAGAATAAAGCCGTACACAGACTCCCTCTTCTGTCCGTCCGGCTCGTCCTGCGCGCTGAATCGCAGAAGATTGCGCAATGCGAACTTGCTCTAAGCGCGTCAATCCATTTTTCAAATCAAAACGCGCGATACGTTCTAATCCGGAATCAACAACAAGACGGATCCCTTCGATCGTTAATGAAGTTTCGGCGATGTTCGTCGCCAATACCACCTTTCGCTTTCCCTGATCTGCAGGCGCAATCGCTTTTTGCTGATCAGCGAAATTCAGTTGACCATAAAGTGGACACACCTCAATATCATCCGCCAACAGCGATAGCCGTTCTTCGACTTGGTTAATCGCTGCCACTCCGGGCAGAAAAGCCAATAAAGAGCCTGACTCTTCATTCATCAGGTTTTGAATCGTTTTCGCCATCCTCGCCGGTAGATGGTCATTTATCCCTAAAGGCATATAACGCGTTTCTACCGCAAAACTGCGCCCCTTTGATTCAATGTAACTTGCTTCCGGTAATAACGATTGTAAGGCACCTTGATCTAACGTTGCCGACATTACCACCAACTTGAGATCGTCACGCAACGCTTCTTGCACCTCTAAACTAAAAGCTAAAGCCGTATCGGCATGAATGCTGCGTTCGTGGAACTCGTCAAAGATCAGTAAATCAACCCCATCCAGCTCAGGATCATCTTGAATCATGCGTGTCATGACCCCTTCCGTGACAATCTCCAGCTGCGTTGCTGAGCCTACCTTTGTCTCGCCGCGAACACGATAACCAACGCGCTGACCAACCTTTTCTCCTAACTGCTTGGCAAGGTAACGGGCAATATTACGCGCGGCTAATCGCCTTGGTTCAAGCATGATAATTTTTCCAGTGACGGACTGGGTTAGAAGTAATTGCAACGGAAAATAAGTCGACTTACCCGCACCAGGTGCCGCTTTTAAGATCACTTGATGTTGATGTTTAACCGCCGTCAACAGCTGAGGCATCACGGCTTCAATCGGCAATTGTGACAAAGGAAATACCTTGTGGTGTAATGTTGGCAACATTGTACATAAAAAATTCTCGTCTAAATAAATAAACACATGCATTTCGAACCCGCTTTAGAGTCCGCTACTCTACTCAAACGCTATAAACGATTCCTTGCCGACATCAAACTCGACACTGGTGAAATCCGCACGATCCATTGCGCGAACACAGGCGCAATGACAGGTTGTGCCACGCCGGGCAACAAAGTTTGGTATTCCACTTCCGATAACCCAAAACGTAAATACCCAAATAGCTGGGAGCTCAGTGAAACGCCAGAGGGGCACAGGATTTGTATTAATACTGCTCGAGCGAATCAATTGGCGGTTGAAGCTATCGAAAACAAGGTCATTTCAGAGCTTTGTGGTTATGACACACTTCAAACTGAAGTGAAATACGGAAATGAAAATAGCCGAATTGATATCTTGCTCTGCGCAAGCGACAAACCGAAGTGCTATATAGAAGTGAAAAGTGTCACACTTCTTGATGAGGCAGGATCAACTGGACAAGGATACTTCCCTGATGCAGTCACGACTCGAGGACAAAAGCATCTGAGAGAGCTCACAGAAATGGCACAAAATGGAAGTAGAGCCATACTTTTATTCACTGTTTTACATTCAGGTATTGAAAAAGTATCCGCGGCACGCCATATAGACGCGAAATATTCACTATTACTCAAACAAGCACAAGACGCTGGAGTGGAAGTTCTCTGCTACAAAGCTGAACTGAGCAATACTGGAATGCAGCTGATTTCCACTATTGATTTTATCAATTAAGAGAAAAAATGATGTTGTCTTCACATTGACGATAACTTTGCGATTCAGTATTTGCTTGCACCGCCTCTTTTTGCTATAGATACCCGCCTTAAATTGACTGCGGAGCAGTTGACTAGGTGTAAGTAGGAGATGCTGTATGCCAGAATCAAAGAAAAAAACGATAGGCATCCTAGCCATTGCAGGCGTGGAGCCATATCAGGAAAAACCTGGTGAAGAATACATGTCACCAGAGCAGGTTGAACACTTTACGAAAATCTTATCTGCTTGGCGTGACCAACTAAGAGCTGAAGTGAATCGTACTGTTCACCACATGCAAGACGAAGCAGCAAACTTCCCAGATCCAGTTGACCGCGCCTCTCAAGAGGAAGAGTTCAGCGTAGAACTGCGTAACCGTGACCGTGAACGCCGTTTGATCAAGAAGATTGAAAAGACTTTGGACAAAATCAAAGAAGACGATTTCGGCTTCTGTGAATCTTGTGGTGTAGAGATTGGCGTTCGCCGTCTTGAAGCACGTCCAACCGCTGATCTTTGTATTGACTGTAAAACACTTGCAGAAATCAAAGAGAAGCAGATGCAAGGTTAATCAACCAAGCATTTTTTGATTATTGAAGGGAGCTCTGGCTCCCTTTTTGTTTTGGCAACATCTCACTGAACACTTTATCGTGGATACCATCTACGTTCGAGCTATCTCATTTGCATAAGCAAGTACTTATTTAGATTGATATAATTTATTTTTGATTAGGTAAGCCTATTTTTTAGAGGCACACGCATGACACGCTATGTTGGCCGATTCGCCCCATCTCCTTCTGGGCCACTACATTTTGGTTCCTTAGTTGCCGCTCTTGGTAGTTACTTCCAAGCGAAAGCAAATCATGGCAAATGGTTGGTCCGCATTGAAGATCTCGATCCACCGAGAGAAATGCCAGGGGCGGCGCAAATCATCCTTGATGCTCTCCAAGCGTACCAACTGCATTGGGACGACGAAGTGGTTTATCAGAGTCAACGTCATGACTTCTACCAAGCACAAGTTGATGCTTGGTTAACAAATAGGAATGCCTACTATTGTCAATGTACTCGCAAGCAAATAAGAGAGCATGGCGGCTTTTATTCTGGTATTTGTCGAGATAAAAACTTGAAAGACGGCGCAATTCGCCTAAAAATGACCAAGCCCATTGAACACTTTTTCGACCAAAAGCGTGGAACGATTACGATTCCTGAGCAATTAGCTAATGAAGATTTCATTATTAAACGTCGAGATGGGTTATTTGCGTATAATCTTGCGGTAGTATTAGACGACATCAACCAAGGTATTACCGAAGTCGTTCGAGGGGCAGATTTAATTGAACCCACTGGACGCCAAATCAGCTTATACCAAATCCTTGGACAGCCAGAGGTTCGCTACTTGCATTTACCATTGGCGATGGACAATAACGGCAATAAACTGTCGAAACAAAATCACGCGACGGCCATTGATATAGACAACCCGAGGCCAACTCTGTTGCGCGCTATGACATTTTTAGGGTTTGATATCCCTGAAGATATAAAAGCCGCCAACATCGAAGAAATTCTTCGTTGGGGCTGCAAAAACTGGCGCTTGGAACAGCTTCCAGCAGAGAACGAGATCACACTGTGATTCTCAAATGGCACTGTGTAGGCTATCATTAGCCGCAAAATCAGCCTTAGGGCACAGATACTCAACCAAAGCAAGATTGGATTAAACCCAGTTATTGCCAGATGCACATGAATACAAACGACTATACTCCAAGCGAACCTGCCACTATTCCAGAGCTCGCTCTCAATGTAATAACTCGTGAAGAGCACAACATTTCGCGTAAACAGATCAGTGATAATGCACTGAAGGTACTGTACCGCCTAAATGGTGCTGGTTTCGACGCTTTTCTTGTGGGTGGCGGGGTTCGAGACTTGTTGCTTGGACAGAAACCAAAAGACTTTGACATTGCGACTAACGCAACACCGGAACAAATCAAACAGCTATTTAGAAACTGCCGTTTGATTGGTCGCCGCTTTCGCTTGGCCCATATTATGTTTGGCCGGGACATCATTGAAGTTGCGACTTTCCGTGGTCACCACCAAGAACAAAAGAACAAGAGCACTTCTCAGCAATCGAAAGAAGGTATGCTGCTGCGCGACAACGTGTACGGCACGGTTGATGAAGATGCTGAGCGCCGTGACTTCACGATCAACTCGATGTACTACAACATCGCGGACTATTCTATTCACGACTACGCTCGTGGTATCGAAGATCTCGAAGACCGCCTCATTCGTTTGATTGGCGAGCCAGAGACCCGTTACCGTGAAGATCCCGTGCGCATGCTGCGTGCCATTCGTTTCGCTGTGAAACTCGACTTCGATATTGAAGAAGATACTGCCGCGCCCATTGAAGACATGGCTCCGTTGCTGCGTGAGATCCCCTCCGCTCGTCTCTTTGAAGAGTCGTTAAAACTGTTGCAATCAGGCCATGGTTTAGAAACCTACCACCTGCTGCGCGAATACAACCTATTCCAACAGCTTTTCCCGACGATTGCCGAACACTTCACCGAAGATTACTCATCACGCACTGAGCAAATGTTGGATCTGGTGCTGGACTCCACCGACATGCGCATCGAAGATGGCAAACGCATCAATCCTGCCTTCATGTTTGCAGCGATGTTGTGGTATCCACTGTGCGCCAAAGCCGACAAACTCATGGAAGAGCTGAATCTAGACCATTACGACGCCGTTATGGAAGCGAGCAACATTATTCTCGACGAGCAAGTCCGTACGATTGCCATTCCACGACGTCATACCGCGACCATTCGCGAGATTTGGCAACTACAATTACGTCTTCCTCGACGCAGTGGCAAGCGTGCATCTCGTCTTATGGAGCTGAATAAATTCAGAGCAGGCTATGATTTTCTTGAAATGCGCGGTGAAATTGAAGGCGATGAAACTCAGCAGCTTGCTAAGTGGTGGGAAACTTTCCAAAATGCCGGCCGAGAAATGCGTCAAGCGATGACAGCCGATTTAGACAGTCAAGCCCCTAAATCAGGGCAACGCCGTCGTAAAAACTACCGCAAGAAAAAAAGTAAGCCTAAATCGTGATCACAGCGTATATTGCGGTAGGCAGTAACTTGGCTGATCCTGTCAGCCAAGCGAAACATGCTATTGAATCACTAAAAGCACTGCCTAAATCAGAATTTATTCAAGCTTCTTCGCTTTACAGCAGCGCACCGATGGGACCACAGGATCAACCAGATTACATCAATGCGGTTGTGGCGATTAACACCAGTTTGACGCCGATTGAGTTACTCGATTGCACTCAAGCTATTGAGCAAGAACAGGGGCGTGTCCGTAAAGACGAACGTTGGGGACCCAGAACGTTGGACCTCGACATTGTGCTTTATGGTAATGAGGTGATTCATTCCGCAAGGCTTACTGTTCCTCATTATGGAATGAAAGAGCGTGAATTCGTACTCTACCCTCTTGCGGAAATTGCACCAAGTTTACAACTCCCTGATGGGACCGAGGTCTCTTCTCTACTCAAACAAGTAGATAGAAACGGCCTCAGTATTTGGCTGTCATAGCCAACTCCTAGTAAGGATAAAACCATGAAAAAAATCACCATCAACGACCTCATCAAGTGGAAACAAGAAGGTCGTAAATTTGCTACTTCGACCGCTTACGATGCGAGCTTTGCCCAACTTTTTGAAAGCCAAGAAATGCCAGTCCTTCTTGTCGGCGATTCATTAGGCATGGTTTTGCAAGGCCACAACGATACGCTTCCCGTCACGGTAGAAGATATCGCTTACCACACTCGCTGCGTACGCGCTGGTAGTCCAAATTGTTTACTGATGGCAGACATGCCATTCATGAGCTATGCCACGCCAGAACAAGCTTGCGAAAATGCGGCGACACTGATGCGTGCTGGTGCCAATATGGTAAAAATTGAAGGTGGAGACTGGTTAGTTGATACCGTGAAAATGTTGACTCAACGTGCCGTTCCTGTTTGTGCTCACCTTGGCTTAACCCCTCAGTCCGTTAACATTTTCGGTGGTTATAAAGTTCAAGGCCGCGATCAAGAAAATGCGGATCGCATGGTCAAAGACGCCCTCGCACTGCAAGAAGCCGGGGCTCAAATTGTACTATTAGAATGTGTCCCTGCAGAATTGGCACAACGCATTACCCAAGTGCTCGACGTGCCAGTTATCGGTATTGGAGCAGGCAATGTTACTGACGGTCAAATTCTTGTGATGCATGACATGTTTGGCATTTCGGCTAACTACATGCCTAAATTCTCCAAAAACTTTCTTGCGGAAACCGGTGATATGCGCAAAGCCGTTGCAAAATATAAAGAAGATGTTGCAAACGGTGTATTCCCAGACGACGCTCATACCATTGCCTAGAGGATAAATGCATGCAAACTTTTGCGGAAATCTCAGCAATTCGTGAACAAATCAAAACCTATAAACGTGAAGGGCGTAAAGTCGCGTTTGTCCCAACCATGGGCAACCTTCATGAAGGTCACTTAACATTAGTTCGTCAAGCACGCGAATACGCTGATATCGTTGTTGTAAGCATCTTTGTTAACCCGATGCAGTTTGACCGTGCAGACGATTTAACTAACTACCCACGTACACTTGAAGAAGATTTAAGCAAGCTCACGGCGGAAGGGGTGGATGTGGTATTCACGCCGACACCAGAAGTTATCTATCCCGACGGGCTTGATAAACAGACTTCGGTTGATGTTCCCGGCCTTTCGAGCATTTTAGAAGGCGCTTCTCGCCCAGGACACTTCCGTGGTGTGACTACCATCGTGAATAAGCTATTTAACATCGTACAACCGGATGTGGCCTGTTTCGGTGAAAAAGACTTTCAACAACTTGCTGTTATCCGCAAGATGGTCATTGATCTCGCAATGGATATTGAAATCATCGGCGTTCCAACCGTGCGTGAAATGGATGGACTGGCAATGAGTTCACGTAATAGTCTGCTAACGCTGGATGAACGTCAGCGTGCGCCCGTATTGGCTCGCACTATGCGTTGGATTAGCAGCACTATTCGTGGCGGCCGTGACGACTATGCCTCGATTATTGAAGATGCAAGCGACCAACTTCGCGCCGCTGGCTTACACCCTGATGAAATATTCATCCGAGATGCTCGTACGTTACAATCCATCACTGCCGACACAACACAAGCGGTGATCTTGATGTCTGCATTCTTGGGTAAAGCGCGTCTTATCGATAACCAAACGGTCGATATGGTTGTCGAAGCGAAAGAAGTAAAGGATGAAGTGGTATATAACGATGCCAACTCAGAAGATGCCGAGTAAGCATTGCTTTGAACTTCACGAACATAAAAAAGGTCGACTCACTGTCGACCTTTTTTGTATTTCATGACGATGTTTAACTTACGAGCGTAAGCCAATCCCCTTCGTAACTAAGTAATGCGCAACCGCGTATAACGCGATGACGAATATCGCCAAGACACTAAATGAAGTGACGATTCCAACATCAGACACCCCTAAGAAACCGTAGCGGAACGCATTCACCATATAAACGATCGGGTTAATTTTAGACACTCCTTGCCAAAACTCAGGCAACAGACTAATCGAATAAAATACCCCGCCTAAATAGGTCAGCGGCGTCAAAATAAACGTTGGAATAATAGAGATATCATCAAATGTTTTCGCGTATACCGCATTGATCAACCCGCCAAGCGCAAACACGACCGACGTCATGAATACCGTTGCGACAATAATGCCCCAGTGCTCCACTTGCAGGTCAACAAACAGTAAAGAAACACAAGTGACAATCGCGCCGACCAGTAAGCCTCTTGTCACTCCACCCATCACGTAGCCCCAAATGATCACGTAATTAGGCACCGGAGCGACCAATAACTCTTCGATGTTTTTCTGCAGTTTCGCGCTAAAAAACGATGAGGCGACATTGGAATAGGAGTTGGTGATCACTGACATCATGATCAAACCAGGGACGATATATTCCATATAACTAAAGCCGCTCATTTCACCGATACGTGAACCGATCAAGTTTCCGAAAATGATGAAGTACAACGTCATAGTAATCGCAGGTGGCACTAAGGTTTGTACCCAAATTCGCGTAAAACGTGTGATCTCTTTACTCAGCAAACTGCGAAATGCCGTCCAATATAATCCGTACATTTACTTGCTCCCCCCTCTGACAATGCTGACAAATAACTCTTCAAGTCGGTTGGCTTTGTTACGCATTGACAGTACTTTAATGCCATGCTCGGTTAACTGGCTGAACACGGCATTCAAACCTTGGCTTTTATCCAGTTCAATCTCTAATGAGCCGTTAACGATATGCTGTTGACTCACGCCGTCAAGCACTGGAACTTCGCTATCGGATTCAATATCCAAAATAAAAGTTTCCACACTTAACTTGCCTAACAGTGCCTTCATCGTGGTATTTTCGATCAGCTCACCACGATGAATAATGCCAATATTGCGACACAACATCTCCGCTTCTTCTAGATAGTGCGTGGTCAAAATAATGGTAATACCCAACTCTTGATTGATCTCTTTTAAGAAGTCCCACATAGAGCGGCGCAATTCAATATCGACCCCGGCGGTTGGTTCATCAAGGATCAACAGTTGCGGTTCATGCATCAATGCTCGAGCGATCATCAAGCGGCGCTTCATACCGCCAGACAAGTTACGGGCGCGTTCTTTACGCTTTTCCCACAACTCTAACTTCTTCAAATATTTCTCTGCGCGCGCTTTCGCTAACACTTTAGACACGCCATAGTAACCGGCTTGCTGTATCACGATTTGCTCAACGGTTTCGAATTGGTTGAAGTTGAACTCTTGTGGTACCAGACCTAAGTTCTGTTTTGCCAGTTCCAGATCAGTATCAATGTCGTAACCGAAAACTTTTGTCGTTCCGGACGTTTTATTCACCAAAGAAGAGATGATGCCGATAGTGGTTGATTTTCCTGCACCATTTGGACCCAGAAGCGCGTAGAAATCCCCTTTTTTAACTTGAAGAGTAATACCTTTTAACGCCTCAAAGCCGCCTGCATACGTCTTGCGTAGCTGTTCAATTTCTAATGCGTACATAGCGTAGTAGTTGCCATTGGTTTGTGATGACTAATACCGATGAAACATTTATCTGCGATTTAATACTAGAAACGTCATGGGTATTGTACTGAAGATACATCAGTTTATCGTTGAATAACGATGATTACAATTAAACCCTTCCATAATAATGGAAGTATCACCCCTACCCACTTCAGGGTTATGAAAATGACCTTCTCATATTCGCAGCAGGAAGCTCCCCCCCCGCTGCGTTGTCAATTAACCCAATAACTACGCCGTAATGCGCTGATATTGATCGGCCTCTACATGCGCGACCGCGGCATTTAAAGCTTCATAACGGAACTGATACAAATTGGCATCAGGCACAAGGTCAATAACGTGAAATTTCTCTAATTGCTCTCGCGTTTGCTGGTTTGGACATAATAGATATACGGCACAATGCGCATCCAAAGCATCTTTAATCGCATTTTCCAGTGCCAAACCCACGGTGACATCAATCATTGGCACATCGGTAAGATCGAGGATCATCACATCGTAGTCAGAAATACTGGAGTGCTGACGCGAAATCGCTTTGGATACGCTGAAGATCATGGGTCCAGACAGATAGAAGAACAGTACTTTACCGTTAGCGCGCTCCAATAACTCCCGCTCACTGTCTGTCAACGGCACATCGTCTTCATCCGCATCACTGATCGCTTTCACTTGACGAGCCTGTTCTCGGCTCAAGCGTTCAATGATAATAATATTAGAAATGAACACTCCTAACCCAACCGCCACGATCAGATCCACAAACACCGTTAACAGCATCACGCCGTACATCACCGCCATCCCCGAAAAGCTCACTTTATGGGCACGTTGAATAAAGCTCCAATCCAGAATATTAAAGCCAACATACACCGCAATCCCTGCCAGTACCGCCATTGGGATGGGCTCAGTTAACCCACCAGCAACAAGCACCACCAATGCCAGCATAAGCGCACGGATCACACCAGATAAGGGCGAACGCGCACCAACTTGAATATTGGTGACAGTGCCCATGGTTGCACCTGCGCCAGGCAGAGCACCAAACAAACCAGAGATCATGTTCGCTAACCCCTGACCTCGAAGTTCCTTATCTGAGTCATGTTCTTTACGCGTCAACGAATCCCCAATCACGGCAGTTAACAATGTGTCGATACAACCTAGCGTACCTAAGACTAACGCATCAATAACCATTTCGACGAACATCTCAGGGTTAATGTGTGGCGCGATAAGAGAAGGCAACCCTGCAGGAATTTCACCGATGCGGCGGATAGCTTCAGTATCAAAAAAAATCATCGACAACACAGTCACGGTAACTAAAGCCACCAGCTGCGCTGGGACATATTTCCGATATTGCTTCGGGAAGAAAAAAAGGATGCCTAAAGTCAGCAAGCCCAAAAACAATTCACTGAACTTGAGGTGAGAAATGGTCTCTGGTAAGGAAGAGAGCGTTCCGAGCACACCACCAGCAGGAGCGGCATGTCCCATCAATGGCGATAACTGCAGAATAATCAGGATAACGCCTATTCCCGACATAAAGCCAGAAATCACGCTATAAGGCATCAGTGTCACGTATTTACCAAGTTTTAAAGTCCCCAGTAAGATCTGAAACGCCCCCGCCATCATCACCACGGTAAACGTCATGGCCATCCCCGTTTCCGGATACTTGGTCATCATACTGGTCAAAACTGCGGTCATGATTACCGTCATCGGTCCGGTTGGCTCTGATATCAGCGTATTCGAGCCACCGAACAACGAGGCAAATAAGCCCACCATGATGGCGCCCCAAAGGCCGGCTTCTGCCCCTGCACCAGAGGCAACACCGAACGCTAACGCCAAAGGAAGAGAGATTATCGCCGTGGTTACCCCGCCAAATACATCTCCTTTGAAATTGATATCTTCAAAACGACTACCGAACACTGCTTAGTTCCCTGCTGTAAATAAAAAAAGAAAATAGTATTACTCTAACGAGACATATCAAAAATAAAACCATAAATACGTTACGGCTATATTTTGTCAAAAAATAACTCGGCTCAATTGTACGGATTTATTCGCTGGAACAAGTCAGATGAGTCCAGTCTGATAAAGAATTAACGAGATCGAAATTGTAACATTGTGTATAGTTACAACTCTGATCGCTTGCTATATTCACATGGCCGTCAGTGCTTTTATATTTTAAAGGAAGTAGTTTGCAAGATGCCGGAAATTAAACAGTTATTTGAAAACAATTCAAAATGGTCAGAAGAGATCAAATCTGGTCGACCTGAATATTTCGCTAAACTCGCAGAGGGTCAAAAACCCGATTTTCTTTGGATTGGCTGTTCTGATAGTCGCGTACCTGCAGAACGATTAACCGGGCTATACTCCGGTGAACTATTCGTTCACCGTAATGTTGCAAACCAAGTCATCCACACCGACCTAAATTGCCTCTCGGTAGTTCAATATGCGGTCGACGTTCTTAAAGTCAAACACATTATTGTGTGTGGCCACTATGGTTGTGGTGGTGTCAATGCGGCCATAGATAATCCTCAATTAGGCCTTATTAACAACTGGTTGCTCCATATTAGGGATATCTATTTCAAGCACCGCTCTTATCTAGAGCAGATGCCAGAACACGATCGTGCGGATAAATTAGGCGAACTTAATGTTGCAGAACAAGTGTATAACCTAGGCAACTCGACCATCATGCAAAACGCTTGGCAGCGCGGCCAAGATGTAGAAGTACATGGCGTGGTCTATGGTATTGAAGATGGACGTTTGGAATACTTGGGCATTCGTTCAAACTCGCAAGCAACCGTTGAAGCTTCTTACCAGAAAGCCCTTTCGATGATTTTAAATCCGGACAACGAACTGCTGTGTCGTTAAGCAACCAAACTCAATAAAAAAACGCCCAGGCTTTTGGGCGTTTTTTATATTTGATAATTTTTTTCACGACCCTTGATTACTCTTGAGGGATAACTTTACCGATGTACGGTAGGTGACGGTATTTCTGAGCGTAATCGATACCCACACCAACAACAAATTCATCTGGAATTTCGAAACCGATCCAGTCGACAGGAACATTCACTTCACGACGAGACGGTTTGTCCAACAGCGTACAGATTGCAATAGATTTCGGCTCTCGCAAAGATAAGATTTCACGGATTTTATTCAACGTGTTACCAGTATCAATAATGTCCTCAACGAGCAGAACGTCTTTGCCTTTGATATCATCATCTAAATCTTTCAAGATGCGCACATCACGCGAGCTTGTCATCGTGTTGCCATAGCTAGACGCCGTCATAAAATCAACTTGGTGAGTCAGTTCGATAGCACGTGCTAAATCGGCCATAAATACAAAGGAACCACGCAATAGACCTACCAAAACAAGATCTTCACTACCTTGATAACGCTCTGTAATTTGTTTGCCTAATTCACGAATTCGCTCCTGAACTTCTTGCTCAGAAATCATGACTTCTATTGTATGTTTCATACTGTGCTCAATCTAATTTGTGGGTTGAGGTAAGTCGCACGCAAACGATCACCTAATCTTACGGCGTGTAGTGTATCACCCCGCTGATTGGGTTGAAAGTCGCATCCCATCGCCAAAAACTCTTGGAAGAAAGGCTTAGTTTTATAAAATTAACAACTCAAGTTATCAATTATATTGATACCCCTGTATATAAATCCCCCTCTAGATATTGACCTTGCTCATATGCACCATTACACTCATCAATGCTTTAAGCAATTATTAAAATAATCAATTAGGGGATAACCCCCAACATCAACTCAAATGGCAAGGAAAAATGGATATGGACTCAATTGCAAAGAGACCGAGAACTAGGCTTTCCCCTATCAAGCGTAAGCAACAATTGATGGAAATCGCACTCGAAGTATTTGCTCGCCGTGGCATTGGCCGTGGTGGTCACGCTGATATCGCAGAAATCGCTCAAGTTTCTGTTGCTACCGTGTTTAACTACTTCCCGACTCGGGAAGATCTCGTTGATGAAGTACTCAACCATGTAGTACGTCAATTTTCGAACTTCCTTTCGGATAACATTGACTTAGACATACACGCTCGTGACAATATTGCGAATATCGCCAACGCTATGATCGAATTGATAAGCCAAGATTGCCACTGGTTGAAAGTGTGGTTCGAATGGAGTGCTTCAACTCGTGATGAGGTATGGCCGCTGTTTGTTTCAACCAATAGGACCAATCAACTGCTGGTACAAAACATGTTCATGAAAGCGATTGAGCGTGGTGAAGTCCGTGAACAGCATGACCCAGAACATTTGGCAAACCTGTTCCACGGCATTTGTTACTCGCTGTTTGTTCAAGCGAACCGATCTAAAGGTGAAGCAGAGCTTCAGCAACTGGTTAACTCATACTTAGATATGCTTTGTATTTACAACCATGAACACTAGAGCCTAACTTGAGATAAAGACAAGCCCACTTACATGGTGGGCTTGTCTTTATCTGTCACTTACTGCGCTTTTGTATGGCTATTGAGCAAGCATAAAAAAACCGCTGCAATGCAGCGGTTTATGTTATTCAATCAGAAAAAGCTTACTTCTTCTTCACTGCTTTTTTGTTTGGAAGATCAGTGATAGAACCTTCAAATACTTCAGCAGCTAGACCGACAGACTCGTGTAGCGTTGGGTGGGCATGGATAGTTAGCGCGATATCTTCTGCATCACAACCCATTTCGATCGCGAGACCGATTTCACCCAGCAGTTCGCCACCGTTCGTACCAACGACAGCACCACCAATTACGCGGTGTGTCTCTTTGTCGAAGATAAGCTTAGTCATACCATCTTCGCAGTCAGATGCGATTGCACGACCGGAAGCGGCCCATGGGAATGTTGCCACTTCGTATTTGATGCCTTCTTCTTTCGCTTCTTTCTCAGTCTTACCAACCCAAGCGACTTCTGGCTCAGTGTACGCGATTGAAGGAATAACTTTAGGGTCGAAGTAGTGTTTCTTACCTGCAATAACTTCAGCTGCCACGTGACCTTCATGCACACCTTTGTGCGCAAGCATTGGTTGACCAACGATGTCACCGATCGCGAAGATGTGAGGTACATTAGTGCGCATTTGCTTATCAACGTTGATGAAGCCGCGCTCGTCGATTTCTAGACCCGCTTGTTCACCATCGAGTTGTTTGCCGTTTGGTACACGGCCGATAGCGACAAGAACCGCATCGTAACGCTCTGCTTCAGCAGGGGCTTTTTTGCCTTCCATTGAAACGTAGATACCGTCTTCTTTGGCTTCAACTGCGGTTACTTTCGTTTCTAGCATGAGCTTGAACTTGTCTTTGATACGCTTAGTGAAGACTTTCACGATATCTTTGTCTGCCGCAGGGATTACCTGATCAAACATTTCAACAACTTCAACGTTAGAACCTAGAGAATGGTAAACCGTCCCCATTTCTAGGCCGATGATACCACCACCCATGATAAGCAGTTTTTCTGGCACTTCTTTCAGTTCAAGAGCGTCAGTTGAGTCCCAAATACGTGGGTCTTCATGCGGAATAAATGGCAGTTTGATTGGACGAGAACCCGCCGCAACGATTGCGTTGTCGAAGTTAACAACTGTCGACTCACCTTCGCCTTCTACAAGGATAGAGTTAGGGCCAGTGAACTTACCGTAACCGTTAACAACCGTAACATTACGCATCTTAGCCATGCCGCTTAGGCCGCCAGTCAGTTGGTTAACAACCTTATCTTTCCAGATACGGATCTTGCTGATGTCTGTTTGAGGCTCACCGAATACAACGCCGTGGTCAGCCATCGCTTTCGCTTCTTCTATTACTTTAGAAACGTGAAGCAGTGCTTTAGATGGGATACAACCCACGTTCAAACATACACCGCCAAGCGTGCTGTAACGTTCAACTAATACAGTTTCAAGACCTAAATCCGCACAACGGAATGCAGCGGAGTAACCAGCAGGACCAGAACCAAGTACAACAACTTGGGCTTTAATTTCTTTGCTCATTTTGACCTCTTGTAGTCATTATCCCTAACAGGCTGAGTGGGTATCGATTTTTATGTTTAAGAGAGACTGGTTTTAAACAGTTATTTTCAGACCACTAACAGTTTACAGAGATGTTAATGGTGTGAAAAGTAAATCAATTTAGCCTGTGAGCTAGACAACAATTCGATTGTAAAAACCCAGAGCTAAGCAAGGGTGAACATCAAATTATCGGTAATTATGATTAGCAGAGGCGGCTAAATTGCCGCCTCTCATTCATCTAGTTTCTATTAAAGAACTAGACGACGAATGTCAGATAGACATGAGTTTAGGTAAGTGATGAATCGCGCACCTTCAGCACCATCGATCACACGGTGGTCGTATGATAAAGACAGTGGAAGTTGTAGACGCGGTTCGAACTCTTTACCGTTCCATACCGGCTTCATCTCAGACTTAGACACACCTAGGATACCAACTTCTGGCGCGTTTACGATTGGTGTAAACGCCGTACCGCCGATACCGCCAAGGCTAGAGATGGTGAAACAGCCACCTTGCATGTCAGACGATGTTAGCTTGCCAGAACGTGCTTTCTTAGAAACCACCATTAGCTCTTCAGATAGCTCGTAAATGCCTTTTTTGTTCACATCTTTAAAGACAGGAACAACCAGACCGTTTGGTGTATCGACTGCGATGCCCACGTTGACGTACTTCTTAAGAATGATGCTTTCACCATCTTCAGATAGAGACGAGTTGAACGCTGGGAACGCTTCTAGTGCTTTAGCCACAGCTTTCATAATAAACACAAGTGGCGTGATCTTCATGCCTGTGTCTTTCTTCGCTTCGATCGCGTTCTGCTCTTTACGGAATGCTTCTAGCGCCGTGATGTCTGCGTTATCCCACTGTGTAACGTGTGGGATCATCACCCAGTTACGATGTAGGTTAGCACCAGAGATCTTCTTGATCTTAGACAGCTTCTGAACTTCTGTTTCACCGAACTTGCTGAAGTCCACTTTTGGCCATGGTAAAAGACCAAGAGCAGCGCCGTCACCTTTGCCAGATGCTGCTGCACCTGCGCCAGACTCAAGACGCTTAAGTGCATCTTTCACGTAAGATTGAACGTCTTCCTTCAGGATACGGCTCTTACGACCAGACCCTTTAACCTTAGACAGGTTAACGCCAAATTCACGCGCTAGACGACGAACAACTGGAGACGCATGCGCGTACTCGTCGTTCTCTTTGAAATCACCAGTTGTTGCTGGTGCAGCTGGCGCTTCTGCTTTAGGAGCCGGAGCTGCAGGTGCTGCCGCTTGAGCTGGAGCCGCTGTCGGAGCTGGAGCTGCGCCTGCAACCTCGAATACCATGATTAGTGAGCCAGTAGACACTTTGTCGCCAGCTGCAATCTTGATTTCTTTAACTGTGCCAGCGAATGGTGCAGGAACTTCCATAGAAGCTTTGTCACCTTCAACAGTGATCAGAGATTGCTCTTCTTCCACTGTGTCGCCAACGGCAACCATGATCTCAGTCACTTCGACTTCGTCGCCACCGATATCTGGAACGTTCACTTCTTTCGCTGCAGACGCTGCTGGAGCCGCTGCTGGTGCTTCTGCTGCTGCTGGAACACCTGAACCTGCAGTTTCGCCAGATTCTGTAGAGAAAATCATGATTAGAGAGCCAGTCGAGACTTTATCGCCTGCTGCAACTTTGATCTCTTTCAGCGTACCTGCGAATGGCGCTGGCACTTCCATAGAAGCTTTGTCGCCTTCAACCGTTAGAAGAGATTGCTCTTCTTCGATGCTGTCGCCAACGGCAACCATGATTTCAGTCACTTCGACTTCATCACCACCGATGTCTGGTACGTGAACTTCTTTTAGTTCTGCCGCTGCTGCTGGAGCTGGAGCCGCTGCTGGAGCTGCTTCTGCCGCAGGAGCAGGTGCAGCGTCAGCTGCACCCTCGGCTTCGAAAATCATGATTAGAGAACCAGTAGAAACCGTGTCGCCTTCTGCAACTTTGATTTCTTTAACGATACCCGCTTGAGAAGCAGGCACTTCCATAGAAGCTTTATCGCCTTCAACTGTGATCAGAGACTGCTCTTCTTCAACCTTGTCGCCAACGCTTACAAGAATCTCAGTAACTTCAACCTCATCCGCACCGATGTCTGGTACATTAATTTCGATTGCCATTTCTTATCTACCTTCTTAATTAAGCGTATAGCGGGTTTGTTTTCTCTGTGTCGATGTCGAATTTCTTAATTGCTTCTGCAACTACAGATTTCTCAACTTCGCCACGTTTCGCTAGTTCAGTTAGCGCTGCTACTACGACGTAACCTGCGTTCACTTCGAAGTGACGACGTAGGTTTTCACGGCTGTCTGAACGACCGAAGCCATCCGTACCAAGAACTTTGAAAGACTCAGCAGGAATGAATCCACGAACCTGCTCTGCGTAGTTCTTCATGTAGTCAGTTGCTGCGATAGCTGGCTCACTGCCCATTACTGTTTGGATGTAAGGTACTTTCGCTTCTGCTTCTGGGTGAAGCATGTTGAAACGCTCAGCATTCTGACCATCACGAGTCAATTCGTTGAATGACGTTACTGAGTAAACATCAGAAGCAACACCGTACTCTTCGCTTAGGATTTGAGCTGCTTTGCGTACTTCATTCATGATAGTACCAGAGCTCATTAGCTGAACTTTAGCCTTGTCACCAACGTAGGTTTCTAGCTTGTAGATACCTTTACGAATGCCTTCTTCAGCGCCTTCTGGCATTGCTGGCATTGCGTAGTTTTCGTTCATTAGTGTTAGATAGTAGAACACGTTTTCTTGTTCTGGACCGTACATGCGACGGATACCGTCTTGCATGATGACTGCAACTTCGTACGCGAATGTTGGGTCGTAAGAAATACAGTTAGGAACTGTACCCGCCAAAATGTGCGAGTGGCCGTCTTCGTGCTGTAGACCTTCACCGTTCAACGTTGTACGACCAGCGGTTGCACCTAGTAGGAAACCACGTGCTTGTTGGTCACCAGCCATCCACGCCATGTCGCCAACGCGTTGGAAGCCGAACATTGAGTAGTAGATGTAGAACGGAATCATTGGTAGATCGTTGGTCGAGTATGACGTTGCCGCCGCAACCCATGAAGACATAGCGCCTAGTTCGTTGATACCTTCTTGTAGAACCTGACCTGAAGTCGCTTCTTTGTAGTAAGAAACCACGCCACGGTCTTCCGGTGTGTAAGTCTGGCCATGTGGGTTGTAAATACCGATTTGGCGGAACAGGCCTTCCATACCGAATGTACGTGCTTCATCAGCAATGATAGGAACGATGTTCTTACCAATGTTCTTGTTCTTAAGTAGAACGTTTAGTGCACGTACGAATGCCATAGTAGAAGAGATATCACGCTTCTGTTCTTCTAGTAGCGGCTTGAATTCTTCTAGCTCAGGAACGATGAATTCTTGAGTGAATTTTGGTAGACGCTGCGGCGTGTAACCGTGTAGCGCTTTACGACGAGCGTGTAGGTATTCGTACTCTTTTGAACCTTCTTCAAGTTTCAGGTACGGCAGCTCTTGCACTGCTTCGTCAGTCAGAAGCTCTTGTAGGCCTAGGCGATCACGTAGGTGTAATACGTGAGTCATATCCATTTTCTTAACTTGGTGCGCGATGTTTTTACCTTCAGCCGCTTCACCCATGCCGTAACCTTTAACCGTCTTCGCTAAGATGACGGTTGGACGGCCTTTAGTTTCTGCTGCATTTTTGTATGCCGCGTAAAGCTTAGATGACTCGTGACCACCACGCTTAAGTGCGAAGATTTCATCGTCAGTCATGTCTGCAACAAGTGCCGCTGTCTCTGGGTATTTACCAAAGAAGTGCTCACGTACGTACGCGCCATCTTTTGATTTGAAGGTTTGGTAGTCGCCATCGATGGTTTCGTTCATCAGCTGCAGAAGCTTACCAGACGTATCTTTGGCAAGTAGTGCATCCCAGTTATTACCCCAGATTACCTTCACTACGTTCCAGCCAGCACCTTTGAATAGACCTTCAAGTTCTTGAATGATCTTACCGTTACCCATTACAGGGCCGTCTAGACGCTGAAGGTTACAGTTGATGAGGAAACATAGGTTGTCTAGCTTCTCACGCGCAGCGAAAGAGATTGCGCCACGTGATTCTGGCTCATCCATCTCGCCATCGCCTAGAAACGCGTATACACGCTGTTCAGACGTGTCTTTCATACCACGGCCGTCTAGGTATTTAAGGAAACGAGCTTGGTAGATAGAGGCGATAGGACCTAGGCCCATCGATACCGTTGGGAACTGCCAGAATTCAGGCATCAGTTTAGGGTGCGGGTATGAAGGAATACCTTTGCCGTCCACTTCTTGACGGAAGTTGTCTAGCTGCTCTTCAGTTAGACGACCTTCAACGAATGCACGCGAGTAAACACCCGGTGAAATGTGACCTTGGTAATAAACTAGGTCACCACCATCCTTCTCGTTTGGTGCACGGAAGAAGTGGTTGAAACATGTTTCGTAGAATGCAGCAGAAGACTGGAAAGACGCCATGTGGCCGCCCAACTCTAGGTCTTTCTTAGAAGCGCGTAGGACGATCATGATGGCGTTCCAACGGATAATGGAACGAATACGGCGCTCAAGTGTTGTGTCACCAGGGTAAGCTGGCTCTTGGTCTGCAGGAATCGTATTGATGTAGTTAGTTGTGATACCTGTTGGCATATCAACACCGTCTAGACGTGCTTTGTCTAGAACTTGCTCTAATAAGAATTGAGCACGCTCTAGACCTTCTTCACGTACAACTGACTCAAGCGCTTGTAGCCATTCTTGAGTTTCCAGTGCATCTACGTCATGCTTCATATCAGACATGGCGATCTATCCTTCTGTTGGTTGGATCTACTTATTTAAGTAACGCTCTACGAGTCGTTACCCTGCTGAATTCGACGTAGAGAACGCTCTCGTCGAGACTCTTCTCGAGTCAAATCCAACAATGTTTCTTCGATATAAGCCAAGTGCGAGTGGGACATTTCTCGCGCCTTTTCAGGCTGACCAGAAACAATCGCATCCACGATATTGGCTCGGTGTTTACTCACTTTCTCAACCGCTTCAGGGCGGCGACGTAGTAATTTGAAATTTTGTAGTATATTTTGCTCAAGCAAGGGGGCTAAGCTACGAATAATATGCAGCAGAACGACGTTGTGAGCGGCTTCTGTTAAAGCAATCAAAAACTGCATCACTTCTGCTGACTCTGCTTCAATATCGTTGTTTGCTTGCTGTTTACTGATCCGCTCAAGACAACCTTGAATACGTGCAAAATCTTCTTCGGTACCCCGTAAAGCTGCAAAGTAAGCTGAAATCCCTTCCATTGCATGACGAGACTCAAGCACATCAAGCTGGGTTTCAGAATGGCTAGACAATAAATTTAGCAAGGGATCTGAAAAGCTTTTCCAGATATTTTCACTTACGTATGTCCCGCCGCCTTGACGACGAGTTAACAGACGTTTCGCTTCCAAGCGTTGAATAGCTTCCCGGATTGAAGGACGAGACACATCGAACTGTCTTGCCAGTTCGCGCTCGGGGGGCAATTGTTGCCCCGGAGACAATGTTCCTTCCACAATCAGCCTTTCTAACTCTTGTTCTATAACATCAGAGAGCTTTGGCTGACGAATCCTTTGATAAGCCATAAATTATTGTTCTTCTACTCTTACAGGTAATTGGTAATACCAATTTTAAGTTGGTGCAGAAATTAACATAATAAAAACGTCACTGTCCAGCCAAAATTTGACCCAAATCATAGAACGAGCCTGACTCCAACACTCCATTAACAATCGACCATTAAAACAGCAATAGAATTGGTATGACCAATTACATAAAGCATACAAATGGGAAGTCGACGTGCTAGCGATTTTGGCAAAGAAATACAGAAAATGACAAAATTATCAGCCTATTTATTCATCAAAAGCCATGCGAACGCATGAAAAATGTCGTTAACTTTTAACAATCATTAATATTTCTGGTATCAAAAAAAGGCATACTAGATCGTATGCCTTATTTATTTCGCTTTTTTGAGTTTACACTTTCGCTACAAACTAACCTTGTATTAGCTGTCTATATTTCACCCAATCAAAGCTTAGACCAGGATCGCTCTTTCTCAAAGGTGCGATGTATTGATGCCCTGTGATTCTTGGTTGAGTCACTTGTGGGTAGTGCTGCATTATGGTGAGAGTCAATTCTGCAAGTGCTTGATATTGCAGTTCTGTATAGGCCGTAAATTCTGTTCCTTCGAGCTCGATACCAATGGAATAATCATTACAACACGCTCTCCCTGCAAAACTGGATTGGCCTGCATGCCACGCTCTATCAAGAAAAGAAACAAATTGAACGACTTCGCCATTTCTCTTAATCAGGCAGTGCGCTGAAACGCCCATTTTGTGAATTACGTCAAAAAATGGGTGGGCATTAGGATCTAGGTTGCCGGTAAAAAAGTCTTCTATATAACTCCCACCAAAATGGCCTGGTGGCAAACTGATGTTGTGTACAACCAGCAGAGAGATGTCGTTTATATCAGAGCGGGCATCAAAAAATGGTGACGGAACATGCTTTGCCTGTGTCAGCCAGCCATTCTCGATAATTGGGCGCATATCAACCTCTCTAGTTGTAGGGTCTGTTAACCTTTCACGGTTAAATTTTGTTCGAGATAAAAGCGATTTAATCGCGGCGAGAGGTTTGTAGCCTAGCATTCTAAGCAAAATCCTCTCAACAAAGAGTAAAACGCTGTTAGCCGAACCCTTCGGGCAGCGTTTGTGGCTGCTTTCTACGGCTTTATCAGGTAGAGCAACTACATTTCAAAGCCTCTGCCTTGTATAAAGCCCCCACAAACTGCTGCAAAAATCAGCTTGAAAGGTCAACAGACCCTAAATTAACTGCTGAAATTATTGACACCGGAGAGTATCATTCGTTGCCATCTCCCTTTCAAGACAAGATTTGCGATGAAGAACACACACAATAGTCAACAACGCCTAGAATACCTTAAACAACAACTCCCTTTAGAGATCACTCGCTCTGTCGCTGATACCTTAAAAGAAGATCTAGGTGGCAGTGTCGACGCCGATAAAGACATCACCGCATCTTTGATCCCAGCTAACGCAATCAATACTGCGGCGATCATCACGCGTGAATACGGGGTATTTTGTGGTCAAGCTTGGGCAGATGAAGTCTTTAAGCAACTCGGGGGGAACGTCAGCATCGAGTGGCACGTTAAAGACGGTGATAAAGTCGAGCCAAACCAAGCACTTTGCACTCTAACCGGCCCTGCTCGTGACTTGTTAACTGGTGAGCGTAACGCGATGAACTTCATCCAAACACTGTCGGGCTGTGCAACCACCACTGCAGAGTACGCGGCAAAAATCGCCCACACTGAGTGTCGCTTGCTCGATACACGTAAAACCATTCCGGGCCTGCGCAGCGCACTAAAATATGCCGTCGCTTGCGGTGGCGGTTTTAACCACCGTATCGGTGTGTTCGACGCCTACCTGATTAAAGAAAACCACATCATTGCTTGCGGTGGTATCACACCTGCCATCCAAAAAGCGAAAGAACTCAACCCAGGCAAACCAGTAGAAGTGGAAACGGAAAGTTTAGATGAGCTAAAACAAGCCATCGATGCAGGCGCAGACATCATCATGCTCGATAACTTTACCAAAGAGATGATGCGTGAAGCCGTCAAAATTAACGCCGGTCGTGCAGCACTGGAAAACTCAGGCAACATCACCTTAGAGACTATCGCCGAATACGCCGAAACAGGCGTAGATTACATCTCGGTCGGTGCATTGACCAAGCACCTAAAAGCGATGGATCTTTCGATGCGCTTCAAATAATCAACACAATATAATGTAAATTTAAAATATATAATTCAGTAACTTATCAGCAACCAATCATTAATAAAGGGCCACTTGGCCCTTTGTTTTTATCCTCGATATAAATACATCACTCGCAAAACCCTGCCCACTTGGTGCAACTTAACGCTAAAGAGTTGTATCTCACTCGAGTGCCCGCCTCGTCCCCATTTTCATCCCTGTTCACTCTTCATAATCTCTCCTTAATGCACTCGCATTATTCATGAAGAAGAAAGGGTTACAGATATGAAAAACGTGAAACAAAAAAAACAGCAGGGTTTTACCCTGATTGAATTGATGATCGTAGTGGCGATTATTGGGGTACTTTCGGCAGTAGCTATTCCTGCGTACCAAAATTACGTTCAAAAAACAGAAGTAGCAACTGCTGCTGCTACTGTTCGTGGTTTACTAACAAACATCGACATGTACCAGCAAGAAAATGGTGGCAATTTTCCTACTAACGCCAACCTAGTTGGTGGAACTCAAGATATGAACTCGCTTGGTGTACTTACTTTGGCAACAGCAACGAGCGGTGGCACTGCAACCTTTGCGTTCGACCAAGGTAGCTTAAAAAGCTCTACTGCATCAATAAAGTATACAAAAAACAATAGCACTGGCTGGACATGCGCAACTAAGAACATACCTACTGACTCAAGACCAAATAGTTGCCTAGATACTTATTAGTAATGCACACCAACCTCTCAACGGTTCTTCGTCAAAAAGGGTTACTAACCTTTACCCAAGAAGAATCGTTACTTGAGCAAGTGAACGCCTCCGGCATTTCGATGCCGGAGGCGTTGCTCGTTTCTGGTTTTTTCACCTCAAGCGAACTTGTTGAGCACTTGAGTGAGACCTTTGGCCTAACCCGAGCTGAGCTCGCTCAGCACCAATACTCATCGCTGTGTCAACAGCTCGGTCTACGTGAATTAATCACCAGCCACCATGCGCTGCCGCTGCAGCGCAGCGCTTCCACCCTATTACTAGCCATTGCCGATCCGACCAACCAGCAAGCCGAAGATGACTTCCGCTTTGCTACCGGTTTACAAATCGAACTGGTATTGGCCGATTGTCGTGAACTCAGCGCCGCGATTCGACGCTTGTATGGGCGCTCGCTCAGCCAAGACAAGTCGGGATTAAAGGAGATCAACCAAGAAGAGCTGGCCAACTTGGTCGATGTCGGCGCCGATGAAATTGAAAACATCGAGGACTTAAGCCAAGACGAATCGCCGGTGAGCCGCTACATCAACCAAATTTTGCTCGATGCGGTGCGTAAAGGCGCGTCTGACATTCACTTTGAGCCATATGAAAAAATGTTCCGCGTTCGTCTGCGCTGCGATGGTATTTTGATCGAAACGCAACAGCCTCCAAGCCATTTGAGCCGGCGTTTATCGGCTCGAGTTAAAATTTTATCCAAGCTGGATATTGCCGAGCGACGTTTACCGCAAGATGGACGCATCAAATTAAAGCTAAATCAAGACACCGCCATTGATATGCGTGTATCAACGTTGCCCACTCTGTTTGGTGAAAAGATCGTATTACGTCTGCTCGACAGCAGCTCGGCATCATTGGATATCGACAAACTGGGTTATAGCGAGCAGCAAAAGCAGTTGTATCTTGATGCACTGCGCCGTCCACAAGGCATGATCCTCATGACGGGACCAACCGGGAGCGGCAAAACCGTCTCCTTGTACACTGGGCTGAACATCCTCAACAAGCCTGAAATCAATATCTCTACAGCTGAAGATCCGGTAGAAATAAATCTGTCTGGTATCAATCAAGTTCAAGTTCAGTCTAAGATCGGCTTTGGTTTCGCGGAGGCTTTGCGATCTTTTCTACGCCAAGACCCTGATGTGGTCATGGTCGGTGAAATTCGTGACCTCGATACCGCTGAAATCGCAATAAAAGCCGCACAAACCGGTCACTTGGTCCTTTCTACCTTGCATACCAACTCGGCGGCTGAAACCGTTATCCGCTTATCCAATATGGGCATCGAAAGTTTTAACCTTTCTTCTTCTCTCAGCTTGATTATTGCCCAACGTCTAGCGCGTAAACTTTGTTCTCAGTGTAAACAACCTCAAGAGCTTACCGTTCAGCTGCAACACCTGGGTATTCAATCGACTGATAACCTTTTTAAAGCCAACCCTAGTGGCTGCAACGAATGCACCCATGGCTATTCTGGCCGTACAGGTATTTACGAAGTCATGCGCTTTGATGAATCACTATCCGGAGCGCTCATCAAAGGCGCCTCTGTTCATGAACTCGAAAAGCTCGCCATCGCCAACGGCATGCACACACTGCAAATGTCTGGCATAGAAAAACTGAAACAAGGAATCACGTGCTTTAACGAGCTACAGCGTGTGCTTTATTTTTAATTTAATCCTCTAATCAGCAGTCAATCCCTATGAAGACCACAACGCCACAACTCAAAAACTTCCGCTGGAAAGGCATTAATAGCGCAGGAAAAAAGACCTCTGGACAAACCTTAGCGATGACCGAAATAGAAGTTCGAGAACGCTTAGATGCACAGCATATCAAGATCAAAAAACTTAAAAAAAGCAGCATCTCTTTTTTGACCAAACTGAGTCACCGAGTCAAAGGTAAAGACATCACGATTTTTACTCGCCAAATCTCCACAATGCTGGTGACGGGCGTACCATTAGTTCAAGCCTTAAAACTGGTGTCTGACAACCACAAAAAAGCGGAGATGAAGTCAATATTAATGAATGTTACGCGTGCTGTAGAGGCAGGTACTCCGATCTCCAAAGCGATGCGTACCGCAAGCTCACATTTCGACCCACTTTATACTGATTTAATTGCCACAGGTGAACAATCCGGTAACTTAGCGGAAGTCTTCGAGCGTCTTGCTACTTATCGCGAAAAGGATGAACAACTGCGAGCAAAAGTGATCAAAGCATTGATTTATCCTGCGATGGTTATTTTGGTTGCACTTGGGGTTTCCTATCTAATGTTGACCAAAGTGATCCCAGAATTTGAAAAAATGTTTGTCGGTTTTGGTGCAGAGTTACCTTGGTTTACCAGACAAGTGTTAGACCTTTCAGCTTGGACACAAAACTGGAGCCCCTTTATTGGGTTTGGGGCGGTAAGTTTGTTTCTTTCGGCTCGAATACTGGCCAAGCGTTCCGACTCTTTCCGCTTGATGCTGAACCGCTCAGTGTTAAAATTTCCCGTGCTTGGTCCGGTACTCTCAAAAGCGGCTATTGCTAAATTTAGCCGAACACTCGCCACCAGCTTCACCGCTGGTATTCCGATTCTTACTAGCTTAAAAACCACGTCCAAAACGTCAGGTAATATGCATTACCAACTGGCGATTGAAGAAGTTTATCGTGATACCGCCGCAGGAATGCCAATGTATGTCGCTATGCGTAACTGTAATGTCTTCCCTGAACTGGTATTACAAATGGTCATGATCGGTGAAGAATCTGGTCGACTAGACGATATGCTCAATAAAGTTGCAACGATCTACGAGTTTGAAGTCGACAACACCGTCGATAACTTAAGTAAAATTCTAGAGCCACTTATTATCGTTTTTCTTGGTGTCGTCGTGGGCGGATTAGTGACAGCAATGTACTTGCCAATCTTTAACTTAATGAGTGTATTGGGCTAGAATGAACCGTTAATCCCTTAAAAACAGCATATTGCTGATTTGATTTTTTTCACTCAAGAGACAAATATGGAAGTATTCCAATACTACCCTTGGCTATTCGTTGTGCTTGCCACCATTTTCGGTTTGATCGTGGGTAGTTTTCTCAATGTCGTCATTTATCGACTACCTAAAATCATGGAATTAGAATGGCGACGCGAATGTGCCGAGTCATTTCCTGAATACAAAATAGCACCGCCTAAAGAAGTGCTAACCTTGAGCATCCCACGCTCCTCTTGTCAGAAGTGCGCCACGCCAATTCGTATTCGAGATAACATCCCAGTTCTCAGTTGGCTACTTTTGAAAGGAAAGTGTCATAATTGTCATGCTCCTATTAGCCCTAGATACTCACTTATAGAATTGCTGACCGCCGCTGGTGCCGGATTTGTTGCGTATCACTTTGGACTCAGCGACTTCACCATCGCATTGATCTTTTTTACCTTTGTATTGATCGCGGCAACTTTTATCGATCTTGATACCATGCTGCTACCGGACCAATTAACATTACCATTAACTTGGGCTGGCATTGTCTTAGCATTAGTCGAAATCAGTCCTGTTACTCTGCAAGACTCTATTATAGGAGCCATTGCCGGCTACTTATGTCTCTGGTCTGTTTATTGGGGATTTAAGCTGCTTACGGGTAAAGAAGGGATGGGATATGGTGACTTTAAACTGCTGGCGGCACTGGGAGCTTGGCTGGGTTGGCAGTCACTGCCGATGATCATTCTACTTTCTTCTGTGGTTGGCATCGTATTTGGCTTGGTTCAACTTCGCTTGCAAAAGCAAGGCATTGAAAAAGCATTTCCCTTCGGCCCTTACTTAGCCATCGCAGGGTGGATAAGCTTAATCTGGGGCGATCACATTTTACATTGGTACTTTACTTCAATTCTAGGAGTGTAAATGGCTTTGGTAATTGGTTTAACAGGTGGTATCGCTAGCGGTAAAACCACCGTGGCGAACCTGTTCAAGCAGCAATTTAAAATCGACATCGTCGATGCCGATATAGTCGCAAGAGAAGTGGTTGAGCCGGGCACACCAGGCTTAAACGCAATTATTGAGCACTTTGGTCACGATATCATTCGTGAAGACCAATCACTGGATCGCACCAAACTACGAGAAAAAATCTTCTCGAACCCAAATGAAAAAGCATGGCTTAACGCACTACTGCACCCCATCATTCGTGAAAAGATGATTGAAGATTTGCAACAAGTCACATCAGACTACGCGCTGTTAGTTGTACCGTTACTCGTCGAAAACAGGCTGGATAACTTATGTGACCGAGTTCTTGTGGTTGATGTAGAGCCAAGTACACAGATATCTCGCACCATAAAACGTGACAACGTGAGTGAAGATCAGGTTCGTGCCATCCTTGCGTCCCAGGCATCGCAAGAACAAAGGCTCGCTATTGCCGACGATGTGGTTAAGAATAACCCAAACGACCCAGATCTTTTGCTTCAAATCACAAATTTGCATGAAAAGTACCTAGCCATGTGTAAGAAAGATCTGCGAAAATAGGAATGAAACTCACCAAGGCTTATGTCGATGACCACGCACAAATTTGAACATCCGTTAAATGAGAAAACTCGCATCTATCTAAGAGTAGAGTCTCTGCTGCGTCAGGCTCACTTAGCCTCTGGTTTTGCTGAAACTCACCACTATCAGCTTTTTTTCCGTGCTCTTTTCGATATGGTAGAGATCTTTGAACAGATTCAGTTAAAAAGTGAATTAGCGAAAGATCTTGAGAAACAACGACTGTCATATCGACATTGGTTGAATGTTGATGGGGTGGATCAAGACGCTTTGAATGCACTACTTCAGGAAATTGACGTCGTTCATAGTCAGCTCATGAGCGCCGAGCGTTTTGGCCAAGCACTGAAAGAAGATCGTTTCTTAAGTTCTATCCGCCAACGTTTTAATTTGCCTGGCGGCTCATGCTGTTTTGATTTACCCGCCTTGCATTACTGGTTGCATTTACCGATTGAACGTAAAAAACACGATGCTCAGCAATGGCAAGCAAGTTTAAAACCACTCTCTGATGCACTCGCCTTATGGTTAAAGCTCACTCGAGAAACGGGGCATTTCAAGTCTCAAATCGCCCGTGCTGGTTTCTTCCAAAGTGACGCCGATGGTGCGAATATTCTAAGGCTTCATATTCCTATGAAGTACGGTGTTTATCCTATGATCTCAGGCCATAAAAACCGTTTTGCTATCAAATTTATTTCATTTGAGGCAGGCCAAGCTTGCACGAAAGATATCGAATTTGAGCTCGCTGTTTGTAGCTAAACTATCATTCTCAGTGACGATTTACCCACAGGTTTATAACTATATACCCTTTACACCAAATAATAATGGGACGACAAACTATGTCTAAAATTATCATTGTTCAATGCCCACAGTGTGGTGCTGACGTAGAATGGGGAGAACAAAGCCCTCATCGCCCTTTCTGCAGCAAGATGTGCCAAATGATTGATTTTGGTGAATGGGCAGACGAAGAGAATACAATTCCAGGCGCACCCGATATGTCGGACAGTGATGGCTGGTCGGAAGATCAATACTGATAAATTTAAAATAAAGCATGTCTAAAAGGGGTTGATGTTTTGCATCAACCCCTTTTTCCATTCTTGTTTCTTTTGATGCTTGAGTGACGCTATTTTTAACTCGGTCAAAACAAAAACGCGTAAAGCACCGATAACACTACACGAATGGAAAGAGCAAATTAAAAACATAAAAAAACGGAGCCCGAAGGACTCCGTTTAATATGAGAACGCTAATTATAGCATTACTTCTTAGCAAGTTTCTCTTTGATACGAGCAGACTTACCAGAACGCTCACGTAGGTAGTACAACTTGGCACGACGTACTGCACCACGGCGTTTAACTTCAATGCTATCAACAACTGGAGAGTGCGTTTGGAACGTACGCTCAACACCTTCACCGTTAGAGATCTTACGTACAGTGAAAGCTGAGTGAAGACCACGGTTACGGATGCCGATTACAACGCCTTCGAAAGCCTGTAGACGCTCACGTTCACCTTCTTTTACCTTAACTTGAACAACAACAGTGTCACCTGGTGCAAATTTAGGTAGGTCTTGTTTCATTTGCTCTTGCTCAAGAGCTTTGATGATGTTACTCATTTTTAAATTCCTAGAATAAACTGATACTAAATAAATTAGGTTACTTTGCGTTACGCTCTTTAATGAACTCAGCAAGTAATAGTTCCTGTTCGTCAGTCAGAGCTAGGTTTTCCAGGAGCTCTGGTCTTCTTAGCCAAGTACGGCCTAGCGACTGTTTTAGTCGCCATTGACGAATGTCCTTATGGTTGCCTGACATCAGTACCGCTGGTACTTCTTTGTCATCCAACACTTCAGGACGCGTATAGTGGGGGCAATCTAGCAGGCCATTTGCAAAAGAGTCTTCTTCTGCTGACGCGAAATCTCCTAACACTCCCGGAATAAACCGTGAGACAGAATCAATCAACGTCATGGCTGGTATCTCACCACCCGTCATCACAAAATCCCCAATCGACCATTCTTCATCGACTTCAGATTGAATAATGCGCTCATCTACCCCTTCGTACCGGCCACAAATCAGAAGTAAATTCTCATTCGTTGCCAATTCTTCAACTCCTTTTTGGTCGAGCTTGCGACCTTGAGGAGAAAGGTAAATGACTTTCGTCTTACCGGGTGAGGCTTGTTTAGCAGTCTCAATAGCATCGCGCAAAGGCTGAACCATCATTAACATGCCAGGGCCACCACCGTAAGGTCGGTCATCAACAGTGCGATGCTTATCGTGAGTAAAATCTCTAGGATTCCATGTCTCAATCGACAAAAGACCTTTTTTAACCGCTTGACCTGTTACTCCAAAATCAGTAACAGAACGGAACATTTCAGGAAAAAGGCTAATAACGCCAACCCACATGTTTATCTCGCTCTGTAGTTTTTGGAGATCAGAATCCAGGATCCCAGTCAACTTCGATCCGTTGAGCTTCGCGATCAATACTAATAATCACTTGCTCTTCAAGGAACGGAATTAATCGTTCCTTCTGCCCGAAAGCATCTTTAAGATTTGCTTTAACAACCAGAACATCATTTGAGCCAGTTTCTAGTATGTCAGTAACGACACCTAGATCGTAACCTTGTGTGGTTACGACTTGCATCCCAAATAATTCACGCCAGTAGAACTCATCTTCTGACAGTTCAGGGAGTACTGCAGGGTCAATCGCAATTTCAAAGTTTGTCAGTAAGTGCGCATCTTCGCGAACATCCAGACCTTCCAGCTTAGCTACCATCCCTTTGTTATGGCGCTTCCAACTTTCTACTTTGTGCTCTACCCACTTGCCCTTTTGGTTAATATACCAAGGGTTGTAATCGAAAATGCTTTCAGCATTGTCTGTGTAGGAAAAAACCTTAAGCCAACCACGAATGCCGTAAGTAGCACCTAACTTGCCTACAACAATCTTTTCGTTGCTCATTGTTTCTTTACCTTTCATCGACATAAACTAGCTTCTACTTATAACAGTAAAGATTAAGCCGCTTTTTGAGCGTCTTTAACTAGCTTAGCAACGCGGTCAGATAAAGACGCGCCTTCACCAACCCAGTGGTTAACACGGTCTAGGTCTAGACGCAGACCTTCTTCTTGACCTGTAGCAGTTGGGTTGAAGAAACCAACTTTTTCGATGAAACGGCCAGTTGCAGCGTTGCGGCTGTCCGCTACTACGATTTGATAAAATGGACGCTTTTTAGCGCCGTGACGTGCCAAACGAATGGTTACCATGTCGTCCTCTTTGCTTTCTCAAAAATAAAATTAACCCCAATAACCATTCAAGTAATTAAACAGTTTGGGGTCTCGTGCCAAATTAAAGCTCCGGAATTTTACTCTTCTCCCGGAGCAATGCAAGGGGTTTAGTTACTTTTTCACCAACAGAAATAAATTTTAAAGTTTGTGACGTGCCTAACACCCTGAAACTAAGCGTGTTCGATTAGTTATCGACCAAATGGGTTAAAGCCACCGCCGCCACCCATCATGCCTTGCATGTTGCGCATCATGCCTTTCATGCCACCTTTTTGCATCTTTTTCATCATTTTTTGCATTTGAGTGAACTGTTTTAACATGCGGTTTACGTCTTGTACCTGAACACCAGAGCCAGCAGCAATACGCTTTTTACGCGAACCTTTGATGATTTCTGGACGCTGTCGCTCTTTCATTGTCATGGAGCTAATAATGGCTTCCATTTGCTTGAACATCTTATCATCAACTTTGTCTTTCACATTATCTGGGAGCTGGGACATCCCTGGAAGCTTGTCCATCATACCCATCATGCCGCCCATATTTTGCATCTGGCCAAGTTGTTCACGGAAGTCCTCAAGATCGAAGCCTTTCTTCTCTTTAAACTTCTTCGCCAGTTTTTCTGCTTTATCGTGGTCAACGTTGCGTTGTAGGTCTTCAATTAGTGACAGTACGTCACCCATACCTAGAATACGCGAAGCCACGCGATCAGGATGGAAAGGTTCTAGCGCGTCAGTTTTTTCACCGACCCCCAGAAACTTGATTGGTTTACCCGTAATATGGCGAACAGAAAGCGCCGCACCACCGCGAGCATCACCATCTACCTTGGTGAGAACCACACCAGTTAGAGGCAGCGCATCACCAAAAGCTTTTGCCGTGTTAGCGGCATCTTGCCCTGTCATGGCATCAACAACGAACAACGTTTCTACTGGAGTGATTGCGGAGTGAAGTTCTTTAATTTCACCCATCATCTCTTCATCAATCGCCAAACGACCCGCGGTATCGACGATCAGTACGTCGTAGAATTTTTTCTTCGCATGGTCAACTGCCGCATTAGCAATATCAATTGGCTTTTGATCTGGTGAAGATGGGAAGAAGTCGACACCGATATCCGACGCTAGGGTTTCTAGCTGCTTGATTGCAGCAGGACGGTAAACGTCAGCCGATACAACTAAAACTTTCTTCTTGTCACGTTCTTTAAGGAGCTTCGATAGTTTACCCACCGATGTGGTTTTACCTGCACCTTGTAAGCCCGCCATCAAAATCACAGCTGGCGGTTGAGCGGCCAGATTGAGCGCTTCATTAGACTCGCCCATGACCGCTTCAAGTTCAGATTGAACGATCTTAATGAATTCCTGACCTGGGGTCAGAGATTTTGACACTTCTACGCCAACCGCCTTTTCTTTAACGCGGTTAATAAATTCACGAACGGCAGGCAATGCAACGTCAGCCTCAAGTAAGGCCATTCGCACTTCACGTAGGGTCTCTTTAATGTTGTCTTCTGTCAGACGACCTTTGCCACTGATATTTTTCAGCGTTTTGGATAATCGATCCGTTAAATTCTCAAACATCTTTGTCTCTTCGCTAAAATGGCGATTAATTAGTATGAGTATACCTTAGCCAACGTCACAGTCATACCCGTCCAGCTTCTCTATTCCTATATGGGAAGTTAACTTATTAATTTCAATATCTCATCTCTCACGATTGATATCGGATATAACGTAGCCCCAAAGAGTAATGCAAGGTATAATTTGTTCTATTGTGCACAATAACCTTTAGGATTCATGGATAGCTTAATTGCCATCGCGGCCGCCATGCTTTACATTCTGGCGATAGCGACCATCATACCCGGACTCTCACAGCAGTCAGGAATCAAAGCAAAAACGGTGTTTGCCAGTGCGGCCTGTGCGCTTGTTTTTCATGCGTGGACCTTGAGTGATCTCATATTTGGTGGTGCCGGTCAAAACCTCAGTATTCTCAATGTAGCTTCACTGATCAGTTTTATCATTTCTTTAGTGATGAGCATCGCCATGTTGAAAAATCGACTGTGGTTTCTATTGCCAGTGGTTTATAGCTTTGCTGCCATCAATTTATCTGCCGCCACGTTCTTATCCAGCACTTTTATTAAACACTTAGAAAACGATCCTAAGCTACTTATTCATATTTCTTTTGCGCTGTTCTCTTATGCCACATTGACTATCGGTGCCCTCTATGCGCTGCAGCTTGCTTGGTTAGATCACAAGCTCAAAGCAAAGAAATCGATGGCGATTAACCCAAATTTACCACCACTATTGATGGTCGAGCGCCAACTCTTCAAAATCATTTTGATTGGTAACGTACTACTGACGGCAACACTCATTACCGGGTTTGTGTTCGTACAAGACATGTTTGCCCAAGGTAAGGCGCATAAAGGTATTCTTTCTTTTATCGCGTGGGTGGTGTATTCAATACTGTTATGGGGGCATTACCAAAAAGGTTGGCGTGGCCGAAAAGTGACTTGGTTCGCTGTCGCTGGCGCGACATTGTTAACCTTGGCTTATTTTGGCAGCCGCTTCGTAAAAGAAATCATCTTAAATTAGGCGCCTTAGGGCCCTGTCCTTTATATTTGCGGCTAGATAAAATACAGTACGCGTTAACCCCTGACTTAACGGACTTACTCTACCGTTAAATAACCTAATACATACAAGGAACAGCAACGTTTTGGACGACATATCTACGGGTATCTTATTTGCGCTACTCGCGTGTCTTATCGTCATATCAGGTTACTTTTCCGGTTCAGAAACAGGGATGATGTCTCTGAATCGTTATCGCTTAAAACACTTGGCCAAAAATGGGCACAAAGGTGCTAAGCGCGTCGAAAAACTACTCAACCGCCCAGACCGCTTGATTGGTCTTATTCTTATCGGCAACAACCTCGTTAATATTCTCGCATCCGCTATCGCGACCATTATTGGTATGCGTTTATATGGCGATCTTGGCGTTGCCCTCGCTACAGGTGCGCTTACCATGATTGTGCTGGTTTTTGCCGAAGTGACACCAAAAACCATTGCTGCACTGTATCCTGAACGCGTTTCGTATGCGAGTAGCATTCTTTTGACGATTTTAATGAAGTTACTTTCACCCTTGGTGATGTTGATTAACTTTATTACCAACGGTTTTATCCGTTTACTTGGTGTGAAGGCCGATCATTCTGTAGAAGATCACCTCAGCTCTGATGAGCTTCGCACGGTTGTAAACGAGGCTGGCGGTCTCATCCCTCGCCGTCACCAAGATATGTTGGTTTCTATTTTGGATCTTGAGCACGTCACTGTGAACGACATTATGGTGCCGCGTAATGAGATCACAGGAATAGACATTAATGACGACTGGAAATCTATAGTTCGTCAATTAACTCACTCGCCACACGGACGCATCGTTTTTTACCGTGACCAAATTGATGAAGTGGTTGGCATGCTGCGTTTACGTGAAGCGTACCGCTTAATGCTAGAAAAAAACGAGTTCAATAAAGAAACGCTACTGCGCGCCGCAGATGAAGTGTATTACATCCCGGAAGGGACACCGCTGAACGTCCAAATGTTGAAGTTCCAACGCAACAAACAACGTATTGGCCTTATCGTCGATGAGTATGGTGATATTATTGGTTTGGTAACATTGGAAGACATTCTTGAAGAAATCATTGGCGAATTTACGACATCGATTTCGCCTAGCCTGTCAGATGAAATCAGCCCACAAGGCGATGGCAGTTTCCTTATTGAAGGCAGCACCAATATCCGCGATATCAACAAAGGCTTGAAGTGGGACTTACCCACCGATGGTCCGAGAACGTTGAATGGTCTTATTTTGGAACACCTTGAAGATATTCCGGAAAGCCACCTAAGTGTTCGAGTCGCAGAGCACCCCATGGAAATCGTTAAAATCAACGAGAACCGCATCAAGTTAGTTAGGGTCTACCCTAAGAAGAAAAACCAGTAAAATAAAAAAGAGCCTGACATCATCAGGCTCTTTTTTATTTAGCGCTTAATAAGACTCAATATTCTTAATTGATGCTCAGCTCTTTTAACATCGATTCTGGCAGTGCCAGAGCATCGTTTTTATTAACAGATACGCCAGCATCAAGAATGTTCTTCGCTATTTGCTGCGCTTCCTCTAGTGAATGCATCGCCGCGGTACCACATTGGTACTCGTTCAGTTCTGGGATCTTGCTCTGGCTCTCGACTTTAAGCACGTCTTTCATGGCTGCAATCCAAGCATCCGCTACTTGCTGCTCTGATGGCGTGCCAATCAGACTCATGTAAAAGCCCGTGCGGCAACCCATCGGCGAAATATCGATGATCTCCACAGAATCGCTGTTAAGATGATTGCGCATAAAGCCAGCATAAAGGTGCTCTAGGGTGTGAATACCTTTTTCAGAAAGAATGTCTTTGTTTGGCGCAGTAAAGCGTAAGTCGAAAACAGTAATCGTATCCCCTTTTGGGGTCTGCATGGTTTTCGCCACTCGTACTGCTGGTGCATTCATGCGAGTGTGGTCCACGGTAAAACTATCGAGTAAAGGCATTACATCTCTCCTGATTGTAATTCCAATCCCTGTCGGTATTGGATTTATGTCGTTCATCCCTAGAGCCAGTCTGACGGACCTAGGGTTAAAAGAACCAGCTGCTGTTGTCTTCCAATTCCTGACGACATTGTTTCAGCTGCCAGCCATAAGTTTTTGCAGTTTGTTCAACACGCCGAGCGACGTTAATTAAGCTTGGCTTTCGTTTATAAGTACCACGCTTATATCCTCCTCTACCTTCATGATAGGCAAGATACTGGTTATATGGGTCCCACAATGAAATGCCAAGCTGGCGGCGCGTTTCATGGGTATACCAACCGACAAACATCATAGAGTCATCAAAGTTAGTACGCGAACCGCCTTGCCCTGTTGCATCTTGGAAATCTCCCCAAGCTGGGTCTTGGGCTTGTGCATAACCATAAGCACTGCTTACACGCCCCCAAGGAATGAACCCAAGTAGGTAATCTTTGGGTGGTTTGGCATCATGTCGAAAGCTGCTCTCTTGTTTGATAATCGCCATGGCAACATGAATGGGAGTCCCCCACTTTTCTTCCATATCTTTGGCGTCATCATACCAATCCGATTTCTCTCGAAATATCTCACATAGGTTATCTTGTTGCTTTGGCGGCGCCGTCGCACACCCGGTAAGCAAAAGAGTTCCTAGCACCGATACAACCAACCTCTTAATGTTCAACCCCACCCCGTTTTTACCCATACATTATTGCTTCAGATAAGCGAAGTAATCTTCCAGGAAGTCGTCAAAAGACAACGTATCGTTTTGTTCAGCTTGCTTCTGTTTTTCTACTGATAAAGCGACTTCTGTTTCCATCATATCTTGTGAATAATACTGGTAAGCATGAGCCAGGTTTTCCTCACGGTATTTCATGCCAAGTGCACACCCTACCTTACCGAGGCCGCCCAGTTCTTTCGTTAGATCTAATAATTGACCCGAAATCGTCAGCTCAGGGTTATCAATCCATGTTTCTAGTTTATTGCAAACATCTTGGTAATCAGTGCCACCAGCAGCGGCATCCATTTCTACCGCGATTTGACGCAACTCGCCAAACACTCGATGCCCCCAACTTTGCAAAGATAAGCGCTCACCTTGGCAGCCAATTTGAAGCATCAAGCCTTTTTCTCGACCAGAAACAATCACTTTATTCCAGTTATCACGCCAACACTCTAACTCACAGTTATCCATCGGGTCAGAGTCTGACAAGGCTGCCCAAGTAAGGAAAAGGTCAAGGAAACGCACTTGCTCTTCATTTAAGCCAACGACGCTGAATGGGTTGACATCAAGTGAACGCACTTCGATGTATTCGACACCAGCACGTCTGAGAGCATCCGAGGGCTTTTCACCGCTTTTCGATACGCGTTTTGGACGAATGGGCGCGTATAACTCGTTCTCAATTTGTAAAATATTGGAATTAAGCTGACGGTACTCCCCGTCCACTTTTACGCCTATTTTCGCAAACTCTTCGGATGGATGACGAATAGCATCACTTAAACCTTCAAGATACTGGTCGATATTATTGAAGCCAATTTTCAGCATGCTTTGCGCACTACTCGTGTAGCCTAGATCGCTCAAACGCAAAGACGTCGATTTCGGCAAATACAAAGTGCCACCAATTTTCTCGAATGGCAGATCGGTTTCACGACCTTGAATAAAAGAGCCGCATAACGCTGGCGATGCGCCGAAGAAATATGGAATCATCCAGCCAAAACGGTAGTAGTTACGGATCAACGCAAAGTAGGCATCAGACTTCGTATCTTGGCGGGCTTGTTCATCCTGCTCGCCGTAAAGCGCATCCCAAAATGTTTCAGGGAACGAGAAGTTAAAATGCACACCTGAGATGATTTGCATCAGGCTGCCATAGCGGCGCTTTAGACCTTCTCGGTACAGGGTTTTCATTTTTGCTGCATTCGAAGAGCCATACTGAGCTAACTGAATGTCCTCTTCCGAGCCGACATAACATGGCATAGAAAGCGGCCACATCTTTTCTTCACCCATTTTTGTTTGCGTGAAGTGATGGATATCTTTCAGTTGTGCCATCAATTCTGGAATTTCATGTGACACTGGAGTAATGAATTCTAACAATGATTCAGAAAAATCCGTCGTAATCCATTGGTTGGTGAACGCTGAACCTAACCCCTTTGGATGAGGTGTTGTCGCTAGATGTCCATCCTGACAATAGCGCAAAGTTTCTCGCTCAACACCGCGTCCAAACTGCTTAAATACTTCGGGGTTTGATGCAACTTTTTTTAGTCGCGCAGCAAAATCAGTCAAAATGAGGTTCGCTTATATTGGGAGCAGGACACTTGCTATACGATGCAAGTGAAAGCTAAGTTATTGATAGTCTTTTCACCTAGATAAATGCCCCATTAAAAGTCGCTTATCTAGATGAATAGCGGAGAGCACTCTCTCCGCTATTATGTTCAAATAACCTCAAAATACCGGATTCAGCATCTCGAAGTGATTTGGTATACATGTGTACTCTATCGAATGATTTCAAGCTCTTCTACGTCTTTCCCCAACTTTTCTAATTGAGGACGTAGTGATTTAGCATCACCAACAACAATAATTTGATAGTCGTTTGGATCAAACCATTTCTGAGCGAGTGCATTCAGGCTCTGCTTATCGACTTTTTCTACGATAGCGTTTCTCTGCTGCAAATAATCCTGATCGAGGTTGAACTTCAGAATATCACTGATAAGTTGCGCTTTTTGTGTTGGCGTCTCATACTTCAGGGCATCTTTTTGACCGACGGCTTGGCGCATAAATTTCAGCTCCGCATCAGTCATGCCTGATAAAGCGTATTCGTTTAACTCATTTTTCATTTCGATGATAGAGGCAACGGTCGAGTCAGCACGTACTTGGGCTGTAAACACAACCGAACCAGTTTCTGGATTTCCTGAGAAATAACCGTATGCACCGTAAGTGTAGCCCTTGTCTTCACGTAGATTTTGGTTAATACGGCTGTTGAAGTTACCCGCTAAGTTGAAGTTAGCAAGCTGCCCCAGATAGAACTCCCCCGTAGCATCGTAAGGCACACCCTGACGCACCATCATAACCACACTTTGAGGAGCGCCAGGTTTATCAACAAGGTGGATTTTCTGCTCACCCAACGCAGCGATACTTTGCGGCGCATACAACGGGGCGGCTTCGTCTTGCCAATTTTTCCAGAACGTGAGCTTCTGTTCCATGTCTTGTTTGTTGGTATCACCAACCACGACGATCTGAGCACTTTGTGGGGTGTAATGCTGCGCGTAAAATTCACGGACATCGTCCAGTGTTAAAGCACTCACGCTCGCCTGTGTGCCGTCTTTGGGGCGAGCAAAGACAGAGTCACCATAAAGTACTTGGCGGCTTGCTTGTGACGCCATCCAGCTTGGATTTTGATGTTCGTAAACCAAACCTTCTAATGCCTGCATTTTTACGCGCTCAAAGTCTTGTTGTTTGAAAGCTGGTGATAACAACATCTCCTCAACGATCTTCAATGTCGGATCGAGATTCTTTTTGAGAGAAGACACACTGATGTTGGTCGTATAGCCAGTCGCATCTACAGAGATCACACTACCCAGTGTATCTAACTCAGCTTGAATATCTTCGACACTGCGTTTGGTGGTCCCTTCTTGTAACATCGCCGCTGTCAGCTGTGCCAAACCTTCTTTACCCTTTTCAACAAAACGCGTTCCCGCAGGCAAACTAAATTGCAGCATCACCGTTGGGGTTTCATCACTTATCGCGCCCAATAATTCGGACCCATTATCGAAATGAATCTCATATAAGTCGGGCATGGTTGCCTTGACTGGCTCACCAACTGGCGGCTGTACCGAACGATCGAAATTGTCCGTCGCACGGCGATAAGCTAGCTGGTCATCGGTGATCTTTTTGTATTCTGGCAGCGTTCGTTCTGGCGTCGCAAAGGTGGCTGGTTTGACCGCCAAGTCTGTTTTTCCTTTTGGTACTACGCTTAGCGTCACTTTGTTCTTACCTTGGATAAAATCCGTATACGCTTTTTCTACCGATGCAGGCGTAACCGCGCGGATCTGCTCAAGCTGTTGTTCAAGACGATCAGGATCGCCAAAGAATGTCTCATTGGACGCCAACTGCGTCACTTTGCCTTTCACGCTTTCTAGAGCAAAGATAGCATTCGCTTCCGCTTTGCCTTTCAGCTGTTCTAGGCGGTCATCCGTTACGCCTTGCTTAGCAAACTGGTTGAGTGACTGTAAAAGCTCGTCATACAATTTTGAAAGGTCGCCTTTGTCTCCAGAATCCCCCATTGCGTACACGTAAAAGTTACACGCAAGCTCAGCACAATCATGAAATGAACCAGCATCAACCGCTTTTTGAGTCTTGACTAAGTCTTGGTAGAGCACGCTGTTTGTACCGCCACCCAGCACTTCCGATAGCGTATCGAGAGACGCTTGGCTTGCTTCGCCATTGTAGGTTGTTGGCCAAGCGATCATGACCATCGGTTGTTGAATACGATCTTCGAGCGTGATGTATTTGTCTTCTTGCAGTTTTGCAGGCTGTTTCGGCGCATTTTCCACCTCTGGACCACGCGGGATCGAACCAAAGTATTTGTTCACCCACTCTAACGTTTGTTCAACGTCCAGCTCACCACCGATCGTTAAGGTTGCATTGTTTGGTCCATACCAACGCAAGAAAAACGCTTTGAGATCATTCACATCAACACGGTCAAGATCTTCAACATAACCAATGGTTTGCCACGAATACGGATGCCCCTCTGGATACAGTGCTTCTGACATGCGCTCCCAAATCAGTCCATACGGACGATTGTCGTAACGTTGGGCACGCTCGTTTTTGACTGTTGAGCGCTGAATTTCAAACTTACGTTGTGATACAGCATCAAGCAAAAAGCCCATACGATCTGACTCTAACCACAACATTTTTTCTAGTTGGTTAGCCGGTACGGTTTCAAAGTAGTTAGTGCGGTCACGGTTAGTGGTGCCGTTTAAAGTTCCCCCCGCTTCCGTGATGATTTTGAAATGCTCTTGATCAACAACGTTCTCTGACCCTTGGAACATCATATGTTCAAAGAAGTGCGCGAATCCTGATTTCCCGATCTCTTCACGAGCCGAACCAACATGGTATGTTATATCGACATGTACTAATGGATCAGAGTCTTCTGGCGCTAAAATAACGGTTAAGCCATTATCAAGCTTGTATTTCTGGTATGGGATTTTAACTTTGCCTTCTTCCGCTTTCGACGACTCGACGAATGTTACCCCTTCAGGCAATGATGATACAGGGGTATTGGATGCACAACCTGTGATCACCAACAGCGAACACGCGCCAGCCCAAAACATCTTCATGTACTTTCCTTAAAATAATCCGAGATAGATGGCCGCAAGTAGACTGTACCTAACGGCCTTTCCAAAAAATATTAAAATCACACACGGTAGAAACTTCATTCGTAACCACCCAGCCGCTAAACACAGCGGGTCTCCTATAATAGGAAGCCAGCTAAAGAACAATCCCCAGTAGCCATATTTAGATAACCACTTCAAGGCGGTATGTGCGTGTTTTTCATCTTGAGTTTTGTTGGGAATCCATAACCCAAGCCAATAATTCGTTAGACCGCCAAGTGTATTACCTACCGTGGCCACAATAATGATGGACGAAATAGCGTATTGATTCAAAGAGAGTGTGGCAATCAGGCCTGCTTCTGAGCCACCAGGCAGTAAGGTCGCACTGAGAAAACCAGTTATGAATAGCACCCATAATGCCGAATCAGAAAACCAAAGCGCTAAATCTTCAAACCCCGTATTAAATGCCTCTAGCATGTCATATCAAGTAGCACCTTACCTCTGGTCCTCCCCGATTCAACTTGTTCGTGAGCGGCGCTTACTTCATGCATTGGATAGACTCGCTGAACTTCAGTTTTTAACAAACCGACGCTGACCATGTATATCAAGGTATCCAGCAGGGCTGGATCTGGCTCCACTAACATGCCGCTCGCCTCAAAGCCCAGTAGTTTGGCTTTTTCACAGATCTCCTCAGCGGTGATGGTTGGCACAGTAATGACTCTCGCATTGTCTTTTAGGCACTTAAGTGCATCTAGCGCTGCGTCTCCCCCCACTAAATCAATCAGAACATCTACGCCTTCAACACGTTCTGACACTGGGGCAAATTGATAGTTCACTGCGTGTGCGCCAAGCGTGGCGAGATAGTCTAAATTTCGCTCACTACAGGTCGTGAAGACTTCGGCTTTAGCCGCTACCGCAATTTGTATCGCTAAGTGTCCTACGCCTCCAGCGCCAGCAAGAATAAGAACACGGTCATTTTCTGTCACATTAGCGATACTTAATGCTTGAGCGGCAGTTTGTCCAGCCAGAGGTAGTACTGCAGCTGCCTCTAAAGTAACTGTGCTAGGGACATGACTTAACTCAGATTCTGGAACACAGATATACTGACCGTAACCGCCACCACGTAGTGGAAAACCGATAAAGCCCGCCACTTCATCACCGACAGAAAAACGTGAGGCGTCGTAACCACACGCAACCACTTGCCCTGAGATATCATAGCCAGGAACCCAAGGTAAATGACCTTTGTTCTGCTCTGCCGCCCAGCCTAGCCCTGCCCGAGTTTTAACATCAATAGGATTAACACCTGAGAAAGCAACTTTCACTAAAACTTCACCTGATTTGGGTGATGGTGTTGGGGTATGTTGAATCGCAAGTACATTTGCGTCACCAAATTCGGTGATAACGATCTGTTTGTGTTCCATAAACCATTCCCTGAGAGAAAACAAAAAGGGATGCGAAAGCATCCCTTTGACTATAAACCATTTCGTTAAGCGACGTTAATTGTGGGCTTGTAAATTGGTTGATGATTCCATTTTCATTGATGACTCACTATCGCTCTACTGGCTAACCTACGAGAGCAAGTAAAATACCAGCAGCGACCGCTGAACCAAGTACACCCGCAACATTTGGCCCCATGGCGTGCATCAACAAGAAGTTTTGCGGATTGGCTTGCAAACCTACTTTATTCACCACACGTGCAGCCATCGGAACCGCAGATACGCCTGCCGCACCAATCAGTGGGTTGATGTCTTCTTTAGACACCTTGTTAAGCAGCTTAGCCATCAATACGCCCGTCCCAGTACCAATACTGAATGCCACCGCGCCCAGCCCTAGGATACCTAAGGTTTCGAGGTTCAGGAATTGATCCGCTTGCAGCTTCGAGCCAACCCCTAAGCCCAAGAAGATCGTCACGATGTTGATCAGCTCATTTTGTGCGGTTTTCGATAGACGATCGACCACCCCCGCTTCACGCATTAAGTTGCCCAAACAGAACATACCGACAAGAGGCGTTGCTGAAGGTAGGAAAAGAATCGTCATGAGTAATACTGCCATCGGGAACAATACTTTTTCCCATTTACCCACGTGACGCAGCTGCGCCATTTGAATCTCACGTTCTTCCTTAGTGGTTAAAGCCTTCATGATTGGCGGCTGAATGATTGGCACTAACGCCATGTAGCTGTACGCGGCTACAGCAATCGCACCCAGCAGATCTGGTGAGAGCTTACTGGCCAAGAAAATTGCCGTAGGACCATCTGCACCACCAATGATTGCAATCGATGAAGCATCCGCCATCGAGAACTCCATACCCGGTACATAATTGAGCAAAATCGCACCAAATAGTGTGGCGAAGATACCAAATTGAGCGGCAGCCCCTAACCACAAGGTTTTCGGGTTCGCGATCAAAGCACCAAAATCTGTCATCGCTCCCACGCCCATGAAAATCAATAACGGGAACACACCCGACTCGATCCCAATATAGTAGACGTAGTACAACAATCCCCCCGGCTCGGTAAAACCTGCGTTTGGAATGTTGGCCAAGATGGCACCAAAACCGATAGGCAGCAGAAGTAATGGCTCGAAGCCCTTTCGGATCGCCAAAAACAACAGCGTACAGCCAACCAGCATCATGCAGATTTGGCCAAACTCAAAGTTAGCGATCCCTGTTTCTGACCATAAGGTCATCAATCCGTCCATGGTACTCCCTTATCCTAGACTCAGAAGAGGCGCACCTACTGTCACAGCATCACCTTCTTTGACATTCAATTCCTGCACAACACCACCACGTGCCGCGCGAACTTCTGTTTCCATCTTCATCGCTTCAAGGATCAGCAGCACATCACCTTCAGCCACTTCAGCGCCAGGCTGAACATTCACTTTGAAGATGTTACCCGCAAGAGGAGCAGGCACCGCTTCTGCTAAAGCATTGGAAGATGCGCTAGGTGCAACCGATTTTTCCGGCGTAGCAGAAGGAGCGACAGAGGTTAGTTCACCTTGAGGACCAACTTCAACTTCATAAACTTGACCATCAACACGTACGCTGTAAGTTTCTACGCCTCCTGCGGTTACTTGAGCCACAGGTGTTGATGCAGGTTTCGCCTCTTCAACACCAGGAGCAGGCTCAAAGGCGTCTGGGTTGTCACGATTCTTAAGGAACTTGAGGCCAACTTGAGGGAAAAGCGCATAGGTTAATACATCATCTACGCGCTCACTCGCCAATTTAATCCCTTCCGATTTCGCTTTTTCCATCAGATCGACCGTCAGCGCTTCCATTTCAGGCTCTAGCAAATCGGCTGGACGACACGTGATAGGATCTTTACCGTCGAGAATTTTAGCTTGCAGATCAGTATTCAATGGCGCTGGTGCCGCGCCGTATTCCCCTCTCAGCACACCTGCCGTTTCTTTCGTAATGCTCTTGTAGCGCTCCCCTGTCAGGACATTGATTACTGCTTGAGTGCCCACAATCTGTGAAGTTGGAGTTACCAGAGGAATAAAGCCTAGGTCTTCACGCACGCGTGGGATTTCTTGCAAAACTTCATCAATGCGATCCGCCGCACCTTGCTCTTTAAGCTGACCTTCCATGTTGGTTAACATGCCCCCCGGCACTTGTGCAATCAGAATGCGAGAGTCAACGCCTTTAAGTTGCCCTTCCCATTTCGCATACTTTTTACGTACCTCACGGAAATAAGTCGCTATTGGCTCTAGTTGATCAAGTTTCAGGTTGGTATCTCGCGCCGTGCCTTGCAGCATTGCTACCACTGTTTCAGTTGGTGTGTGTCCATAAGTACAACTCATTGAAGAAATGGCCGTATCCAGCACGTCGATACCCGCTTCAACCGCCTTCACAGCGGTTGCGGTTGAAAGACCTGTCGTTGCATGACAGTGCAGCGCTAATGGGACATCACAAGAAGCTTTAATACGCGTAATGAGCTCTTCTGCTTCATATGGTTTAAGTAGGCCTGACATATCTTTGATGCATAACGAGTGACAGCCTAGGTCTTCAAGGCGTTTTGCCAAGTCGACCCAAGTATCGGTATTGTGCACTGGACTCGTTGTATAAGACAGCGTGCCCTGCGCATGAGCGCCAACATCAACGGCAGCTTTAACGGCGGTTTGGAAGTTTCGGACATCATTCATCGCATCAAAGATACGGAATACGTCCATACCGTTAGCATGCGCGCGTTCAACAAACTTCTCTACTACGTCGTCGGCATAATGGCGGTATCCTAAAAGATTTTGACCACGTAGTAACATTTGCATCGGGGTATTTGGCATCGCTTTTTTGAGTTCTCGCAGGCGTTCCCATGGGTCTTCCCCTAGGAATCGAATACAAGAATCGAACGTTGCTCCCCCCCAAGTCTCTAAAGACCAGTAACCAATCTTATCCAACTCAGCTGCGATAGGCAGCATATCCTCAATACGCATACGCGTAGCAAATAATGATTGATGGGCGTCACGAAGGACCACATCCGTAATAGCTAGTGGTTTAGACATGCTCTTAAACTCCTTTTTAATCCTTTTTTCGGCTACTTCGCGACTAAGGTGCGATGCTTATGAATCGCAGCCGAGATCGCCGCCACTACTTGTGGACTAACAGCTGAAGAGGTTGATTGAATATTGGTATTTGTTTTTTGTGCTGCGACTGGATCTGGTACTTCTTCTGGTACCAGTTTCGACATTAGCCGAACGAGATAAACAAGAATGGTGAGGAAAATAAATACGACCACCATCCCTGTTAGCATCAGGGTGGCCGCATCTACTAGCAGGCTTCCTATATTAGTCATGTTGCTTCCTTTCTTTGTCATCCTGACAACGTGCAGGACTTTAATAGCGTCAAATCCCGACCCATGGATTATCTCGATTGGTTAAACTTTGTCAATTTTGTTTAAGAAAGGTTTGTAATAATCCTGATAAATGATTATTTATTCACTACTCAGATCACAGTTCATGAGAAAACAATCACGTTAATTCCGCCGTTCTGCTGATGAATAAAGTAAAAGAGAGCATAAATAAAAACGGCGATAGAGATTTAAAAACCAGCGCATAAAAACCTGTTAAAAAACAAAAACAGACAGATATAACAACGCACATTTTTAAAACAAAATAAGGTGTTTATATGATGTTATTTAAAGTGAAGTAGAAGGAAGCTAGCCGAATTGGGGATCGTCCAGTGTTTGATAGAAAGAGTCCATTGCGTAGATACGCACATAGACATTTTTTGAAAAAGAGGAAATACAATATCTAGTCGGTCAGAGCTATATCGTGGTTTCAGATACTAAAAAGCCTCGCATTAGCGAGGCTTTTATAATACGTGGCGCGTCCTGGAGGATTCGAACCTCCGACCGCCTGGTTCGTAGCCAGGTACTCTATCCAGCTGAGCTAAGGACGCACAATTTTCGATATCGATTTAACATCAACATCAGGGCATTACCCTTTAATAAGTGGCGCGTCCTGGAGGATTCGAACCTCCGACCGCCTGGTTCGTAGCCAGGTACTCTATCCAGCTGAGCTAAGGACGCGCAATTTTCGATATCAATCTAATATTAACATCAGGGAATTACCCTTTAATAAGTGGCGCGTCCTGGAGGATTCGAACCTCCGACCGCCTGGTTCGTAGCCAGGTACTCTATCCAGCTGAGCTAAGGACGCGCAGTTTTCGATATCAATCTAACATTAACATCAGGGCATTACCCTTTAATAAGTGGCGCGTCCTGGAGGATTCGAACCTCCGACCGCCTGGTTCGTAGCCAGGTACTCTATCCAGCTGAGCTAAGGACGCGCAGTTTTCGATATCAATCTAACATTAACATCAGGGCATTACCCTTTAATAAGTGGCGCGTCCTGGAGGATTCGAACCTCCGACCGCCTGGTTCGTAGCCAGGTACTCTATCCAGCTGAGCTAAGGACGCACAATTTTCGATATCGATTTAACATCAACATCAGGGCATTACCCTTTAATAAGTGGCGCGTCCTGGAGGATTCGAACCTCCGACCGCCTGGTTCGTAGCCAGGTACTCTATCCAGCTGAGCTAAGGACGCGCAATTTTCGATATCAATCTAATATTAACATCAGGGAATTACCCTTTAATAAGTGGCGCGTCCTGGAGGATTCGAACCTCCGACCGCCTGGTTCGTAGCCAGGTACTCTATCCAGCTGAGCTAAGGACGCGCAGTTTTTGTGAAGTATCTCACACTGTCTTTCTTTAAGAACAAAAAAATTGACGGCTACGTCAATAAATGGCGGTGAGGGAGGGATTCGAACCCTCGATACGGCTACAAACCGTATACTCCCTTAGCAGGGGAGCGCCTTCAGCCTCTCGGCCACCTCACCGTTTTATTTGTTCTATCTAAAGAATGGCGCGTCCTGGAGGATTCGAACCTCCGACCGCCTGGTTCGTAGCCAGGTACTCTATCCAGCTGAGCTAAGGACGCACTGTACACTTTAGAAGTCTCGCAAGAAATGGCGGTGAGGGAGGGATTCGAACCCTCGATACGGCTACAAACCGTATACTCCCTTAGCAGGGGAGCGCCTTCAGCCTCTCGGCCACCTCACCGTCTTGCGGAGGCACATATTACGTTTTACCGAAAATATGTCAAACACTTTCTTTGAAAAAAAACCACCCAAACAACTTAACCGTTGCGGATTTAATCAAAGTGACGATTTAACGAACTTTACCACTCTATTATGATGAAAAAAAGAGAGTCTTCTCCGAATAAAAACAATTATTATCAAGGCGCTTAAAGTATTTACTTTAACGAGCATTATTTGGCTTATAAGCGCAGCTATAATCAGAGCATCAAGTGATGGTAAGTCAAAAACTGTAAGACTGAACGAACAAAGGCAACGTTCAAAACCCCACTCCTATCTAACTCTTGCGGAGAGTTCAGAAACTAAAAAGGCCAGCCCATCGGCTAGCCTTTTTCATTCAAACTAAGCTCTGTAAACAGGAGCGACTTAGTAGTTATCTGAATCTGAAGCAGTGTTACCATTGCCTTTTTCAGCTTGAATGCGCATATAAATTTCTTCACGGTGAACTGAAACTTCTTTCGGAGCGTTAACGCCAATACGTACTTGGTTACCTTTCACACCTAGTACAGTTACAGTTACTTCATCACCAATCATCAGTGTTTCGCCTACGCGGCGAGTCAAAATTAGCATTCTTTGCTCCTTGAGTAATCTCTAAATTTTCTTGCTACAAAGCTATTATCCAACAAAAGTTATATTTTCGTAAACTCCCTTGTCATAGAAAATTAGCCTAAAAAGACATGTTTTTGTTGAATGTTTAATGCTTCACTAGACGTAATGTAAGCATCATGTAGAATATTTGCTGCTGTATTCACACATTCAGGTGGTAAAACTAGCATCATAGTGAGTGCGTCCGTTGCGCTGAAATTGATCTCAATATCTCGCTTTGCCAACAAATCGCGTGCGTGCTCTACCATTCCATTGGCCTCAAGCCCTACCGCGGTTAGAAGACTTACTGCTTCACTATTACGGATTTTATCGCTGAACACCAGATCGAACTTGTCGCATGCATCTTGTTTTATCATGATACCTGCTCGTTCTGTTTCCTCGATCACATACCAAATATTAATACCCAGCATCTGACATTGTTTTGTAGCACTAGATAAATGTTCTTTATCGACTTCAATAATAGCAAGGTCACGTTGAATAGCTATACCAGAGACAGCTTGACTGCCCGACTCTCCCTTTACCAAACTGCCTTCATTCACATCAAATGTCGAAAGCACGCGTAGTGGTACGTTATTCCTCCATGCAAACTGCACAGAAGGTAAATGCAATACCTTAGCTCCTCGTCTTGCCATTGCTTCCATTGAAAGAAAGTCAATAATTGCCAGTTTTTGAGCATTTTTTACTACACGCGGGTCACAAGTATAAATACCATCAACGTCGGTAAAGATTTGGCATTCATCAGCACGTAATGCGCCTGCAAGTGCAACGGCACTAGTATCTGATCCCCCCCGACCTAATGTGGTGATATCCCCATTCTCAGTCACACCTTGAAAACCCGCAACAATAACGATTTGTTCTTGCTCAAGCAATGCTATTATTTTTGAGGTATCAATGTGTTTAATCGTGGCGTCATTGTGTTGATTGTCCGTCACAATTCTCGCTTGTGCTCCGTTAAGTGAGCGTGCTGCATGACCCATTTTGTTTAGAGTCATTGCTAATAGTGCCATCGACACTTGCTCACCAGCAGAGAGCAAAACATCAAGTTCTCGAGCTGTAGGTACGCTATCGATCTGTTTAGCGAGCTCCATTAATTTGTTTGTTTCGCCTGACATTGCAGACACAACAACAACAACTTGATTGCCATCATTTCTCGCCTTAATGATGTGTTCAGCAACTTGGTGGATTCTTTCAATAGAACCCACGGAGGTTCCGCCAAACTTTTGCACGATAAGGGGCTTTTTCACCAGCCTTCACCTTCCCAAGACCAAAGTCTCTTTTTAACCGCTTAAAATTCAAACACTTACTTTCAGGAATTATATCAGCAGCCATTACAATAGAACCAAATAGCTCAACTAACTCGGTTAACTCTTAGTCAATTAAACCATTTGATTACCAAAAAAATTTACGCTCAATCAAAAAATTTGATTGAGCGTAAATTTATTAGTTAAGTGCTTATAAGCGTTCTTCTAGCCAAGGCTGAACAGTTTTGATAGCCTTCGGTAATGCGGCTACATCAGTACCACCAGCTTGCGCCATATCAGGACGACCACCGCCTTTACCACCAACTTGCTCAGCAATCATTTTAACCAACTCACCCGCTTTTACTTTGCCTGTGAGATCTTTTGTTACGCCAGCAATCAGACCGATTTTATCGCCCGTTACATTTGCTAGAAGCACAATACCAGAACCCATTTGGTTTTTAATATCATCAACCATCGTCCGTAGGTTTTTACTGTCTGCGCCCTCGAGAGCCGCTACCAGCACTTTTGTACCGTTAACTTCTACAGCTTTGCTCATGATGTTAGCACTTTCAGCCGCTGCCATCTTGTCCTTTAGCTTTTGAATTTCTTTCTCTAACGCCTTTATTTTTTGAGCAGATTCAGTCAGTTTTTCTTCGTACTGCGCATTTTTTGCTTCAATTACGTCTAACGCTGCCTCGCCTGTAACCGCTTCAATACGACGAATTCCTGCCGCGATACCGCTTTCCGAAGTGATTTTGAATAAACCAATGTCACCTGTGTTTGATGCGTGAATACCGCCACACAGTTCAGTCGAGAAGTCCCCCATTGACAGCACGCGAACTTCGTCATCGTACTTCTCACCGAACAGTGCCATCGCACCTTTCTTCTTCGCGGACTCAACGTCCATTAAATTCGTTTCGATAACATGGTTACGACGAATTTGTGCGTTAACTAAACGCTCAACTTCTTTCAACTCTGTTGCCGTTACTGCTTCTAGGTGTGAAAAGTCGAAACGTAGGCTTTCAGGCTTAACGAGAGAGCCTTTTTGCGTTACATGTTCACCTAGCACTTGGCGAAGTGCTGCGTGTAACAAGTGCGTGGCTGAGTGATTTAGAGCGGTGGCAGCACGACGTTCTTCGTCAACCATCGTCGCCACTTCGTCACCTTTCATCAGAACACCTTCAGTCATAACACCATAGTGAGTAATTGCGTTACCTAACTTTTGTGTATCTTCAACAAGGAATACACCGGACTCTGTACGGATTTCCCCCGTATCACCACACTGACCACCAGCTTCAGCGTAGAATGGTGTTTCGCCTAAAACGATGATCGCCTTATCACCCGCCGATAGAGAGTCAACTTCGTTGCCTTCCACGAATATGGCTTCTATTGAACTTGAGCCTTTTGTGCTTAAGTAACCACAAAATTCTGTTTCTGCGTCCACTTTAATGGTTGCGTTGTAGTCTGTACCGAACTGACCAGCTTCACGTGCTCGCTGCCGCTGTGCTTCCATCGCTTTCTCAAATCCCTCTTCATCGATAACGAATTCTCGCTCGCGTGCAACGTCGTTGGTCAGATCGGCAGGGAAACCGTAAGTGTCATAAAGTTTAAATACGGTTTCACCGTCTAACACTTTGCCATCTAGGTTATCTAGTGCTTCGTTTAGAATCGCCATGCCACGCTCCAGAGTACGGCCGAAGTTTTCTTCTTCGATACGTAGTACTTTTTCAACGACGGCTTGCTGGCGTTTCAGTTCTTCGCCAGCGGTGCCCATGACCTCTGCCAGTGCGCCTACCAATTTGTAGAAAAACGCACCTTGTGCACCTAACTTGTTACCGTGACGAACAGCACGACGGATGATGCGACGTAGTACGTAACCACGACCTTCGTTTGAAGGCATCACGCCATCAATAATCAGAAATGAACACGAACGGATGTGGTCAGCAATGACGCGCAGCGATTGATTAGACAAATCTTCGTAACCAATCACTTCAGCAGCCGCTTTAATCAGCGTTTGGAATACGTCGATTTCGTAGTTTGAGTGGACACCTTGCATGATTGCAGAGATACGTTCGATACCCATGCCAGTATCTACTGATGGCTTTGGTAGCGGCTCCATTGTGCCGTCTGCATGACGGTTGAATTGCATGAATACGTTGTTCCAGATCTCGATGAAACGGTCACCATCTTCTTCTGGTGTACCAGGACGCCCACCCCAAATATGCTCACCGTGATCGTAGAAAATTTCTGTACATGGTCCACAAGGACCGGTGTCGCCCATTTGCCAAAAGTTATCTGACTCATAAGGCTTACCACCTTGCTTATCGCCGATACGAACAATACGATCTGCAGGAATGCCTACTTTCTTATTCCAAATATCGAACGCTTCGTCGTCTGTTTCGTACACCGTGACCAATAGACGCTCTCCAGGCAGTTTGAGCACTTCTGTTAGGAATTCCCAAGCAAATGAAATGGCATCTTCTTTAAAGTAATCGCCAAAACTGAAGTTGCCTAGCATTTCAAAAAATGTGTGATGACGAGCCGTGAAACCCACGTTTTCCAGGTCGTTATGTTTACCGCCAGCACGTACACAACGTTGAGCCGTAGTTGCTCGAGTATAGGCGCGTTTTTCTAAGCCTAAGAAGCAATCTTTAAATTGGTTCATACCTGCATTTGTGAATAGCAGGGTTGGGTCGTTATGTGGAACTAACGATGAACTTTCTACGATTTGGTGTCCTTTGCTTTCAAAGAACTTGAGGAACGCGTTACGAACCTCATCAGTGCTCATGTACATGCAGCTCTTCCTGAAAATAGTCGAGTTAGAATTTTGCCGTATTGTAGATCATGCAATCAGCTGAGACTAGTTTTCTTGAGGAAAAGAGGGAGTAGGAGAAAAATTTGAAGCAAAATAAAAATCAGTGCTCACTATTCACAACTAATCTTGGTTGTCAGAGCTCAACGCGTAACTAATTTGGTCGAAACTGTAACCTCGATACTGTAGAAAGCGTACCTGTTTGGCATGCTCTTTCTGGTCTTTAGCTTTGATACCTTTGAATTTCTTCTCCGCTGCCTGCTTGGCAAGTTCAAACCAGTCTTGGGGCTCTTCGGCCATCGCTTGTTCAATCACGAAGTCTGCTACTCGCTTCTGATTGAGTTCCTGTCGAATTCGACGCTCACCGTGCCCTTTGTAGACATGTTGGCGAATTTGGCTTTTGGCATAACGCAAATCATCGAGGTAGTTGTGATCTACGCAAAAATTAATTGCGATCTCGATATCTGATTCTTCGTAACCTTTCATCGCTAACTTTTGACAAAGTTCATACTGACCATGATCTCGACGACTCAGTAATTGAATCGCAGCTTCTTTACTCGATAACGTTGGCGCCTGACGCTTTTGGTACATGGTGATCCTAAAAGTGTTTTTGCTTTAAATATTAATCCTTGCTAGGACTTCGCTTCTGGTAGGGGCAGATACAACAAAGCCCCGCATGGCAGGGCTTTTTATTATTTCTGATATTAGCAGATTAAAATTCTTCTGCTTGCTCCGGTTTTTCACTTACATCTGGATCTTCATCAAGTGCTGGAGCTAACAACATTTCACGTAGTTTGGTATCGAGAGTCTTAGCTACTTCAGAGTGCTCGCGCAGGTAGTTACACGCATTTGCCTTACCCTGACCAATCTTATCACCGTTATGGCTGTACCATGCACCCGCTTTTTCAACCAGCTTATGCTTCACGCCTAAATCAACCAACTCACCTTCACGGTTAAAGCCTTGACCGTACATAATTTGTGTATGTGCTTCTTTAAACGGTGCTGCAATTTTGTTCTTAACCACTTTAATACGTGTTTCGTTACCCACAACCTCATCGCCATCTTTAATTGCACCAGTACGACGAATATCTAAACGAACCGAGGCGTAAAACTTCAGTGCATTACCACCCGTGGTCGTTTCTGGGTTACCAAACATCACACCAATCTTCATACGGATTTGGTTGATGAAGATACACATACAATTAGACTGCTTTAGGTTACCGGTGAGTTTACGCATTGCTTGAGAAAGCATACGAGCTTGAAGACCCATGTGGCTATCGCCCATTTCGCCTTCAATTTCTGCTTTAGGTGTTAGTGCAGCAACGGAGTCGATAACCATCACGTCAATCGCACCAGAACGTGCAAGTGCATCACAGATTTCTAACGCTTGTTCACCCGTATCTGGCTGAGAAACCAAAAGCGCATCAATGTTTACACCAAGTTTCTTCGCGTATACAGGATCCAGCGCGTGCTCTGCATCGATGAAGGCACAAGTCTTACCTTCACGCTGCGCTGCTGCAATCAGCTCAAGAGTCAGTGTTGTTTTACCTGAAGATTCTGGACCGTAAACTTCTACGATTCGACCCATTGGTAGACCACCAGCACCCAAAGCGATATCGAGAGAAAGAGAACCCGTTGAAATAGTTTCTACGTCCATTGCACGGTTATCACCAAGGCGCATGATCGAACCTTTACCGAATTGCTTTTCAATTTGACCTAGCGCAGCGGCGAGCGCTTTCTGTTTGTTCTCGTCCATTACTTTCTCCGATTTATTCATCTTCTTTGGGCGACGAATAGTAATTCATTTTTCTTAAGCAGATCATCTGCTCAGCAATGAAACTTATTATACTGTTGATTCATACAGTGTCTATACCTGTGTGAAAAAAATTTAGCCTGCTCGCATAAACAACATTCGCTAGCCCTTATTTTGTGTGGGCGGGCAGAGTTCCAAAGTTCTAAATTAAATGTCGATATAATTGGCTCAGTGCATGCGTTACCGCCTTTCCGCGTACTTCGGCACGATCACCGGTAAAGTGCATGGTTTCGACCAGCAGCCAATTTTTATGATCGGCAAAAGCAAAACATACGGTTCCAACGGGCTTTTCTTCACTGCCACCACCTGGTCCTGCAACCCCACTGATCGATACTCCTAGCGTTGCATTGGAGTTTTCTAATGCACCTCGCACCATTTCGACCACGAGCGGTTCGCTCACCGCTCCATGCGTTGCCAGTGTACTCGCTTGCACACCAAGCATTTCTATTTTAGCTTCATTACTATAGGTCACAAATGCACGGTCTAGCCACGCTGAGCTCCCAGCAATGTCAGTTATGGCCGCCGCTACGCCGCCACCAGTACAAGATTCCGCAGTGGTCACGACATGGCCTCTCTGCGCAAGCAAAGCTCCTAAATCTGCACTCAATTTTGTTGTTTTTTCCATACTCAAAATACCCTTTGTCTCTTTTTAGTTGATAGGGATTCACGTATCCTAAGTCGCTACGGAACTAAACAAAAGAACTTACCTGTGAAATCTGAACAAAAACATACTCCGATGATGCAGCAATATCTCAAGCTGAAAGCTGAGAATCCTGATATTTTGCTGTTTTACCGCATGGGCGACTTCTATGAACTCTTCTATGATGATGCCAAACGTGCATCTCAACTGCTTGAGATCTCATTAACAAAGCGAGGTTCATCAGCCGGAGAGCCTATCCCGATGGCAGGGGTGCCATTTCATGCTGTCGAAGGTTATTTAGCTAAACTTGTTCAGCTTGGTGAGTCTGTCGCAATCTGCGAACAAATTGGCGATCCGGCAACCAGTAAAGGCCCAGTAGAACGCAAGGTTGTGCGTATCGTAACACCTGGTACGGTGACCGATGAAGCGCTACTTTCTGAACGCGTTGATAACTTGATCGCAGCCATTTATCACCATAACGGCAAGTTTGGATACGCAACATTAGATATTACGTCAGGTCGTTTCCAATTGGTTGAACCAGAAACAGAAGAGTCGATGACCGCAGAGCTACAACGTACTGCTCCTCGTGAGTTATTGTTTCCTGAAGACTTTGAACCAGTACACTTAATGTCAAGCCGTAATGGTAACCGTCGCCGCCCAGTATGGGAGTTTGAGCTTGATACTGCGAAGCAGCAGCTGAATCAACAATTCGGTACGCGTGATCTTGTTGGCTTTGGCGTAGAACACGCGTCTCTTGGGTTATGTGCCGCAGGTTGCTTGATCCAATACGTAAAAGACACGCAACGTACGGCGTTGCCTCATATTCGATCTTTAACCTTTGATCACCAAGATCAGTCCGTAATTCTCGATGCGGCTACCCGTCGTAATCTCGAAATTACCCAAAACCTGTCTGGCGGCACAGATAATACGCTTGCCGCCGTACTGGACCATTGTGCCACGCCGATGGGCAGCCGTATGCTCAAACGCTGGTTGCATCAGCCGATGCGCTGCATCGATACATTAAACAATCGTCTCGATGCCATTGGCGAAATTAAAGACCAAGGTTTATTTGCCGATCTTCAACCACCATTAAAACAAATTGGTGACATCGAACGTATTTTGGCACGCCTCGCATTACGTTCTGCTCGGCCTCGTGATATGGCACGACTCCGCAATGCGATACAACAGTTGCCAGAACTTGAAACAGTGACATCTTCTTTGGCACATCCATACCTAGCCAAGTTGGCGCAATACGCAGCACCAACCGATGAAGTGTGTGATTTGCTCGAACGCGCAATTAAAGACAATCCACCAGTCGTTATACGCGACGGCGGGGTAATTGCCGAAGGTTACAACTCGGAATTGGACGAATGGCGAAAACTGGCGGATGGTGCGACTGAGTATCTTGAACAGCTAGAACGCGATGAACGCGAACGTCACGGCATCGATACGTTAAAAGTCGGTTACAACAACGTACATGGTTTCTTCATCCAAGTGAGTCGAGGTCAAAGCCATTTAGTGCCCCCACACTATGTACGTCGTCAAACCCTGAAAAACGCTGAACGTTACATCATTCCAGAACTCAAAGAGCATGAAGATAAAGTGCTTAACTCAAAGTCCAAAGCACTTGCTTTAGAAAAACAACTGTGGGAAGAGCTCTTTGATCTATTAATGCCACACCTTGAAAAGCTACAAAATTTAGCATCAGCCCTATCTCAGTTAGATGTTCTACAAAACTTAGCCGAACGTGCCGACTCACTGGATTACTGTCGCCCTACATTGGTAAAAGAGGCTGGCATCCATATTCAATCAGGTCGTCACCCTGTGGTAGAACAAGTCACAACCGACCCATTCATAGCGAACCCCATCGAGTTAACTCCAAGCCGAAAAATGTTGATCATCACTGGGCCAAACATGGGGGGTAAATCAACTTACATGCGTCAAACTGCCTTGATTGCGCTGATGGCAAATATCGGCTCTTATGTGCCTGCCGAATCGGCACTAATCGGCTCTCTGGACCGCATATTTACTCGTATTGGCGCGTCCGATGATCTTGCTTCTGGCCGCTCAACCTTTATGGTCGAGATGACGGAAACGGCTAATATTCTTCACAATGCCACCAAGAATAGTTTAGTACTGATGGATGAAATCGGACGCGGTACTAGTACATACGATGGCCTTTCTTTGGCATGGGCAAGTGCGGAATGGCTCGCAACGCAAATTGGAGCGATGACGCTATTTGCTACCCACTACTTTGAGTTGACAGAATTACCAAACCAATTACCAAACTTAGCGAACGTTCACTTAGACGCGGTAGAACATGGTGATAGCATCGCCTTCATGCACGCGGTTCAAGAAGGTGCGGCAAGCAAATCATACGGCTTGGCGGTTGCTGGTCTGGCTGGTGTTCCTAAAACTGTTATTAAAAATGCGCGCAACAAGCTATCCCAGCTTGAACAGTTAGGCCAAAGCGGTGACGCTCCTCAATCGAGTGCTGTGGATGTGGCCAATCAGTTATGCCTAATTCCTGAGCCGAGTGATATTGAACAAGCGTTGTCAGACATCGAACCAGATAACCTCACACCGCGCGAAGCTCTTGAAGCACTATATGACTTGAAAAAGATGCTGTAATACTAACGTATCACTCGTTCTCGATTCATTTCTGTTTAAAAAATCGAACCGCTAATAAAACGCAAAAAGGCTATGGGTAACCATAGCCTTTTGTATCATAGATAAACTCAGTTTTAGTCATCTTCCACGCTAAACAAGTTCTCCATATTCAAACCTTGCTTGATCAAAACTTCGCGCAGACGACGCAGCCCCTCGACTCGACTTGGATCTGACGGACACGTTCTCGTGTTAGACCAATTTCACGACCTACCTCTTCTAGCGTAGAAGGTTCATAGCCAAGAAGACCAAAACGTCGTGCTAATACTTCTTTTTGTTTTGGGTTCAATTCTTCGAGCCAGTGAATCAGTGATGATTTGATGTCGGCATCTTGAGTTGATACCTCAGGGTCAGAATTATTCGCATCCGGAATGATATCGAGTAAAGCTTTTTCACCATCGCCACCTATCGGTGTATCGACAGAACTAATACGTTCGTTTAAACGCAGCATTTTACTCACGTCTTCAACTGGAATATCCAATTGAGCAGCAATCTCTTCCGCTGTTGGTTCATGATCGAGCTTTTGTGAAAGCTCACGTGCAGTTCGCAAATAAATATTCAGCTCTTTCACCACATGGATAGGTAACCGAATAGTGCGAGTTTGGTTCATCAATGCGCGTTCAATGGTTTGGCGGATCCACCAAGTAGCATATGTGGAGAAACGGAATCCACGTTCAGGATCGAATTTCTCGACGGCACGAATCAAGCCAAGATTACCTTCTTCAATAAGATCGAGTAATGCCAAACCGCGGTTGCTGTATCGACGAGATATCTTCACGACCAAACGCAAATTACTTTCTATCATGCGTTTACGGGCTGCTTCATCGCCACGAAGTGCTCGGCGAGCGTAAAGTACTTCCTCTTCAGCAGTAAGTAGAGGTGAGAAGCCAATTTCGCCTAGATACAATTGAGTTGCGTCTAAGCTTTTACTACTGGCGTCAAGTTCATCACGAGCAGCAGCTTTTTTGCCTTCGGTGGATGGTGATTTGGTGAGTTTTTTGCCAACTGTCTTCACTGACGCATTGCCAAATTCAAACTCTTTAACTTTGGTTACTGTGTTGCTGATACTCATAACGCCTCCCCCTGGCGAGTTAGCAAGACATGACAACTCAATATGTCGCTAAATGGTTTCGCAAGTTGTTTTTCAAAGTCTTAAGGCAAATAGCGTTTTGGATTCACTGATTTACCTTGGTAGCGAATTTCAAAGTGTAGCTTGACTGCTTTTGCGCCGGAACTGCCCATGGTCGCAATTTTCTGTCCGCTTTTTACTCTTTGTCCTTCTGATACCAGCAGCTTGTTGTTGTGTGCGTATGCGCTTAAATAATTGTCGTTATGCTTGACTATAATTAAGTTACCATAACCTCGTAGCGCATTACCTGAATAAACAACTGTGCCGGCCGCGGTTGAAACGATAGGCTGACCACGCTGTCCTGCGATGTCGATGCCTTTATTTCCTTGTTCTCCCGCTGAGAAATTCTTTATTACTCTCCCTTTGGTAGGCCATAACCACTTCGATACTTTATTACTTTTTGTCGTGGTAATTGGCGATTTTTGTTTCACTTTTTGGTTGTCTTTTGACCCAACATACTCCTTTACTTTCGATTGTTCAACCTTCTTTGGGGGCTGTTTTTGTACGACTTTAGGCTTAGGTTTTGTCGGTTTTTGACTAGAGTTTTTACTTGAAATTTGTGGCTTTGAAGCTGTTGATATTTTAGCAACTGGGGGGGGCGGTGTTGTAACGATAGGAACTACAACAGGTTTCACTTTATGTCCATATTTTGGGGCCACATATTTCGGAGCCCAAAGTTTTAACCTCTGACCTGGATAGATAGTATAAGGCTGAGTCAATCCATTGTAACGAGCAAGATCGTTTACATCTTTATCTGTGACATAGGCTATAAAGTAAAGCGTATCGCCTCTTTTTACTTGGTAGTAACTCCCTCTATAACTCCCTCTATCTAGGTTAGTATAGTCTTTTTTCAAACTTGAGACAGGTGCAGGTGTATGCGCTGCGCAACCAATCAGTCCCGCTGCGAGCACAAAGCTAATACCAATACGACGTAGTAACTGAATCACCTATCCATAATCCTTAAGCTAAATTCCCCGCAACTAGAGGGACAAACCGAACCATTTCCACCACTGTGGATTGATACTCGTCGCCTTTGCGTTCAATTTTTAGTAACTGTTGTTCAGCATTACCAACAGGAATCACCATTTTACCGCCATCTTTTAACTGTGCTAACAGCGCTTGAGGAATGACTTCAGCCGCCGCTGTGACAATGATTGCGTCAAACGGTCCCTTAGCCTCCCAGCCAAGCCAACCATCGCCATGTTTAGTTGAAACATTATAGATATCCAGCAGCTTTAAGCGACGCTTCGCTTCCCATTGCAATAACTTGATTCGTTCCACGGAGTAAACGTGTTCAACAATTTGTGCTAGAACTGCCGTTTGATAACCAGAGCCCGTCCCGATTTCCAATACATTACTTGCCGGTTCTAACGCTAATAACTCCGTCATGCGAGCTACGATATAAGGTTGAGAAATAGTTTGTCCCTGACCTATCGGCAACGCATTGTTATCGTAAGCTTGGTGCACCATCGCTTGGGAGACAAAACTTTCTCTTGGTAAACAGTGAATAGCATCCAGAACTCTTTGATTTTTGATGCCACTGGAGACAAGAAACGCTATCAACCTGTCAGCATGTGGATTACTCATTACTTCTCTTCCTTCAACCAACTATCTATTGAACGCAGCGATTCATGAGCAGTAAGATCGACTTGCAGGGGAGTAATGGAAACTCGACCATGTTCAATCGCATAAAAGTCGGTACCTTCCCCCGCATCCTGCTCTTTTCCGGGAGGCCCTAACCAATAAATATTATGCCCTCGCGGATCTTTCTGTTTGATCATATTTTCAGCGTGATGGCGCGCACCTAGACGAGTAACTTCAATCTCACCTAACTTTTCTATTGGTAAATCTGGTACGTTCACATTCAACAACCGATTCGTTGGGATCGGCATCGCTAAATGTTGTTGAACGAGCCTGCGCGCGATATTGGCGGCCGATTCAAAATGGCGCTTTCCAACCAGCGAAAAGGCAACAGACTGAACCCCAAGAAAGTGGCCTTCCATTGCTGCAGCGACAGTGCCGGAATACAGCACGTCATCACCTAGGTTTGCACCGTGGTTAATGCCCGATAAAACAAGATCTGGTAGATCGTCTTTCATCAGCTCGTTCAGCGCAAAGTGCACACAATCTGTGGGTGTACCTTGCACTGAGTAAGTATTTGGGGCAATTTCTGTCACGCGTAATGGTTGCTCTAGTGTCAACGAGTTTGAAGCACCTGAACGATTTCGGTCTGGTGCTACAATAGTCACTTCTGCAATGTCTCTGAGCTCATCAGCCAGAGCATGAATCCCTTGAGCATGGACGCCATCATCGTTGCTAATCAGAACTCTTAAGGGTCTTCTGTTTCGTGAATCCTTGTCCATTAGTATTCTCTTTCTACTTTAACCTCATTAACTAACTCACGAACAATCGATGTCGCAAAAGACCCTGCATCCAGTGAGAAAGTCAGCGTGATGTTGTTGTCCTCAACCGTCCAAGCTAAGTCTTTTGGTTTGAGCGATATGTCACGGCGCTCATGACGCATACGGTTACCACGAATCAGTAACATTAGATCTGGCTCTTCATCTAAAAATGGCTGCTCTAATGCCAACGCTTCCGATTGGGTTGGTAACGCATTATCACCCGCTAGTGCTGCTGTAATGGCTACTTCACCCTGTTCGAGTTTTGACTGCATCTCAGATAAATTACTCGCATCAATAGGCAACGTGCCTGTCGACGTTTGCGCGATATCACCATCCAAAAACTTGTCAAATACGTGCAACTCTAAACGTGCCGAAACGATACGGTTAAAAATCCATGAGCGAGCCGCAGACAAATACATGCTACGTTTATTCTGGTTACGAGTTCTGACGTTTTCTCTTCCCCAGCGACGCGCTTCCTCAAGATTGTTACCATCGTTACCAAACCGCTGGCTACCAAAGTAGTTTGGTACACCGAATTGTTTCACTTTCTCAAGACGTTGCTCAACATCTTCGATATCGGTCACTTCAGACAAAGTGATAACGAACTCATTTCCTATTAAGTCACCAGGGCGCAGCTTTTTGTGGTGGCGAGTGGTTGTTAAGATTTCAATACTCGGATATTTCGCTAAAAATGCAGAGAAATCTGGCGTTTCACCTTTCGGTAAATGCACGCTCAGCCATTGCTCAGTGACTGCGTGACGGTCTTTGAGACCAGCCCAACTGACGTCTTTGGATTTCACTCCGCAAGCTTTAGCAAGCTCATTAGCTACAAAGCTGGTGTTCTCTCCAGTTTTACGAATGCGCACCATTAAGTGCTCGCCTTCCCCGCTAAAGGCAAAACCTAAATCTTCGCGAACCTGAAAGTGTTTAGGCTGCGCTTTAATTTTGGCAGAAGCAACTGGCTTACCAGTAAGATAAGCCAGTGAAGATAAAATATCTGACATGATGTTTTTCCACTGTTACACAGCATTAAGGAGCAAGTTATTTGATTATTGCTTAAAGAGAAGCACCACCGCTTCTGTTGCAATACCTTCTTTGCGTCCAGTAAAACCAAGACGCTCTGTTGTCGTTGCTTTGACGTTGATGTTGCCGATATCGGTTTCTAGATCTTGCGCAATCGCCGCGCACATGGCATTAATGTGGGGCGCCATCTTAGGTGCTTGCGCCATGATGGTGACATCCGCATTACCAAGGCGGTAACCTTGCGCTTTAACTCGACGATAAACGTCTTTTAATAATTCACGGCTATTCGCGCCTTTCCATTTATCATCAGTATCGGGAAAGTGACGACCAATATCCCCAGCTGCAATAGCTCCTAAAAGTGCATCAGTTAGCGCATGCAATGCAACGTCGCCATCCGAATGCGCAACCAAACCTTGTTCGTAAGGGATAGCAACACCACCGATTATAACCGGGCCTTCACCACCAAATTTATGTACGTCAAAACCGTGACCAATTCGAATCATTTTTTATCCTTTGTTTTTTCGCCGCGCTCACGGCTTAGATAAAACTCGGCTAGCGCAAGATCTTCTGCTTGAGTGATTTTTATATTGTTCGCATGCCCCTGAACTAAGGCTGGAGTTTCTCCTAACCACTCTAAAGCCGATGCTTCATCGGTGATGGCAATCCCCTGCTCTAACGCCTCAGTCAATGCTTGAGTTAGTTGCTGCGTTTTGAACATTTGTGGCGTCAGTGCATGCCACAACGCTTCTCGTTCTACCGTGTGGTCGATATCTTGCGACGAGTTCGCACGCTTCATCGTATCTCTTACTGGCGAAGCGAGAATACCACCTACAGGATGTATTAGGCAGACCTCCATCAAACGATCAATATCAGTTAAAGCGATGCAAGGCCTTGCAGCATCGTGAACCAGCACCCACTTGCTCTTAAGGCATGTGCTTACATAGTTTAGCCCCGAAAGCACGGAATCGGCTCTTTCTTTACCGCCAGAAACTCGGATCACGTCAGGGTGACTTGCAATCGCTAACTCTGGAAAATAGGGGTCACCTTCGGTAATTGACACCACAATTTTTGCAATTCTAGGATGTGCGAGTAATTTTTCTACGGTATGTTCCAACACCGCTTTTCCATCAATTAACAAGTATTGCTTAGGACGATCGGCCTTCATACGGCTGCCGACACCTGCGGCAGGCACAATCACGACATGAGATGAGTTCATATCCAACATTTTAATGGTTTTCCTCACCTATAATGCGGTAAAAAGTCTCGCCATCTTTAATTAGCCCAAGTTCGTGACGCGCACGTTCTTCAATTGCATCAAGACCTTGTCTTAAGTCATCAATCTCAGCGAACATTTCTTTATTGCGCGCTTGTAGCTTGCTGTTCACTTGCTGCTGAACTTCAATTTCATCTTTTACTGTGTAGTAGTCAGACACTCCGTTCTTACCAAACCATAGAGTGTATTGAAGCAAGCCAAACAGTAGCGTAAGGGCTATAACAAAAATTCGCATATCGCTGCTAACATTCTGTACCGGAAGGAGTTAGATAAGGTGACATATATAGCATAAATGCGTGATTGCCTCTAGGGGAGAAGGGGAGACTCACGCACTCCTCACAGGAAATAAGCATGAAAATAAAGAAAGGCACCAAGCTATAGGTCTCCCATAAACAAAAACGCCCCGCGAATGCGAGGCGTTTTATCAAGCTATAAATCTAAGCAGTTAATTCAGTTAAGAATTAAGCTTGACCTTTTACTTCTTTAAGACCGTTGAAAGGAGCGCGCTCACCTAGAGCTTCCTCGATACGGATAAGTTGGTTGTACTTAGCAACACGGTCAGAACGGCTCATAGAACCCGTTTTGATTTGGCCTGCTGCAGTACCTACCGCTAGATCAGCGATCGTTGCATCTTCAGTTTCGCCACTGCGGTGTGAGATTACTGCTGTGTAACCTGCATCTTTAGCCATCTTGATTGCTGCTAGAGTCTCAGTTAGAGAACCGATTTGGTTGAACTTGATAAGGATAGAGTTAGCTACGCCTTTTTCAATACCTTCAGCAAGGATCTTAGTGTTTGTAACGAATAGGTCGTCACCAACTAGTTGAAGCTTATCGCCTAGAAGTTCAGTTTGGTGTTTGAAACCATCCCAATCTGACTCATCAAGACCATCTTCGATAGATACGATCGGGTATTGGTTCGCAAGATCTTGTAGGTAGAAGTTGAACTCTTCAGAAGTGAAGACTTTACCTTCGCCTTTCATGTTGTAGTTGCCAGCTTCTTTGTCGTAGAACTCAGATGCCGCACAGTCCATCGCTAGCGTTACGTCTTTACCTAATACGTAACCAGCCGCTTCTACTGCTTCTTGGATTGCAGCTAGGGCCGCAGCGTTAGACTCAAGGTTAGGAGCGAAACCACCTTCATCACCAACTGCCGTGCTTAGGCCTTTTGCTTTAAGAACTTTAGCTAGGTTGTGGAATACTTCAGCACCGATACGTAGACCTTCTTTAAGCGTCTTAGCACCAACTGGTTGGATCATGAACTCTTGGATGTCAACGTTGTTGTCTGCGTGCTCACCACCGTTGATGATATTCATCATTGGTAGAGGCATAGAGAACTGGCCTGGAGTGCCGTTAAGTTCAGCAACGTGCTCGTATAGAGGCATGCCTTTCGCAGCCGCAGCCGCTTTAGCGTTTGCTAGAGAAACCGCTAGGATAGCGTTAGCACCGAATTTAGATTTGTTTTCAGTACCGTCGAGTTCAATCATTACTGCGTCGATGGCAGCTTGGTCTTTCGCGTCTTTACCAACTAGAGCTTCAGCGATTGGGCCATTTACAGCTTCAACAGCTTTAAGAACACCTTTACCTAGGAAACGTGTTTTGTCACCGTCACGCAGCTCAAGAGCTTCGCGAGAACCTGTAGATGCGCCAGATGGTGCTGCCGCCATACCTACGAAACCGCCTTCTAGGTGTACTTCAGCTTCTACAGTAGGGTTACCACGTGAGTCGATGATTTCACGACCTAGAACTTTAACGATCTTAGACATTAATGTTTCCTCTCGTTTCAAATATAAATGTCAATTTTAAAGGGCAGCAGCACAACCTTCGCCGCCACCCGTATCCTTTTACTTCTCGAATTCGCCGCGTGCGTTTTGGCCCGCAGCTTTAACGAAACCGGCAAACAATGGGTGACCATCACGAGGCGTCGATGTGAATTCGGGATGGAACTGAGCCGCTACAAACCATGGGTGGTCTGGGTTCTCAATCATTTCCACTAATTTCTTGTCCGCAGACAGGCCAGACACTTTCAGACCTGCTTTCTCGATTTTCGGACGAAGAACGTTGTTCACTTCGTAACGATGACGGTGACGTTCGTGGATCGTCGCACTACCATATAGTTCACGAGCTTTCGTGCCCTTTTCTAGGTGACACAGCTGTGACCCAAGACGCATCGTCCCTCCAAGGTCGGACTTTTCAGTGCGCTCTTCTACGCTACCCGTCTCGTCTACCCACTCTGTGATCAAACCTACCACAGGGTACTTGGTTTCTTTGTTAAATTCGGTTGAATGTGCACCTTCCATACCCGCGACGTTGCGCGCGTATTCAATCAGGGCTACTTGCATACCCAAACAAATTCCTAGATAAGGCACTTTGTTTTCACGTGCGTATTGTGCTGCACGGATTTTACCTTCGATACCGCGATCGCCAAAGCCACCTGGAACTAGAATTGCGTCTAAGCCATCTAGAAGCTCAACGCCTTTTGTTTCAATATCTTGTGAATCTACATACTTAATTGTGACGCTCAGACGGTTTTTCAAGCCAGCGTGTTTAAGCGCTTCATTTACAGACTTATATGCATCTGGTAACTCAGTGTACTTACCCACCATCCCAATGGTGACTTCACCTATTGGGTTCGCTTCTTCGTAGATGACCTGTTCCCATTCAGCAAGGTTGGCTTCTGGTGCCGTAATACCAAAGCGTGTGCAAACGAGATCATCAAGCCCCTGAGACTTAATTAATTGCGGGATCTTGTAGATTGAATCCACGTCCTTCATTGAGATAACCGCTTTTTCTGAAACGTTACAGAATAGTGCGATTTTTTTACGTTCGTTGGCAGGGATAACACGATCGCTTCGGCAAACTAGGATATCTGGTTGAATACCAATAGATAGCAATTCTTTTACCGAGTGTTGCGTCGGTTTTGTTTTCACTTCGCCCGCAGCGGCTAGGTAAGGAACGAGAGTTAGGTGCATGAACATGGCACGCTCACGGCCAAGCTCTACGGCTAGCTGGCGAATCGCTTCCATGAACGGCAGTGATTCGATATCACCAACGGTGCCACCGACTTCGACGATGGCCACATCATGGCCTTCAGAGCCAGCAATGACACGGTCTTTGATCGCGTTAGTAATATGAGGAATAACCTGAATCGTTGCACCTAGGTAGTCACCGCGACGTTCTTTACGAAGAACATCGGCATAAACACGACCTGCTGTGAAGTTGTTACGCTTGGTCATTTTGGTGCGAATGAAACGTTCATAGTGACCAAGGTCAAGGTCTGTCTCTGCACCATCTTCCGTTACAAACACTTCACCGTGCTGAGTCGGGCTCATTGTGCCTGGATCAACGTTGATGTAAGGGTCAAGCTTCATCATCGTCACTTTAAGACCACGAGCTTCAAGAATAGCTGCAAGAGATGCTGCCGCAATACCTTTACCTAGAGAGGATACAACCCCGCCAGTAACAAAAATGTAATTTGTCGTCATGTTTAACCTGAAATTGGTTGAATGAGGGAAATGGAGTGCTTCTGGACGGGAGATAAATATACCAGAAGCTCCTTACCGCCACAACGTGAAATCTATCACACTGTGATTTTTTATTTTTTGCTTCAAATCAAAGTGAACAAAGAGAAACCAAAGTGCGCTTAAGTGTTCTAGTCAAACTTGTCTAATAATAACCGCCCCTAGGTGTTTTATTTCTCCCCTACTCTTCCTGCTTTACTTCGTCCCAAAAATGGTCAAGTTCAGATAACGAACAATCTGGAAGCGTTCTATTAGACTGTGCAACCTTGGCTTCAACCTGCTTGAAACGCCTAACAAATTTTAGGTTTGCTTTCCCCAATGCGACTTCTGGATCTTTATCAAGGTGGCGGGCTAAATTTACTGTCGCAAATAATAAATCGCCCAACTCTAACTCAACCTTTTCTTCATCAGGTTGAACTTGAAGCGCTTCTTCCATGACTTCTTCTATTTCCTCTTGAACCTTTGCCACCACAGGCCCAAGAGAATCCCAATCAAAGCCCACTTTCGCACATTTTTTCTGTATTTTTGTAGCACGAGAAAGTGCCGGCAAAGAGTTTGGTATTGAGTCTAGGATACTTTCTTCCGCTTTGCCTACCTGCGCTTTTTCTTTTGCTTTTTCGGCTTCCCAGTTGGCGTTAATTTCCTCGTCCGATTCAAACTCAACACCTGAAAAAACATGCGGATGGCGACGAGTCAACTTTTCGTTCACGGTTTCAACCACATCAGTGAGTTCAAACAGTTCCTGCTCTTTCGCCATCTGGCTGTAAAAAATCACCTGAAACAATAAGTCGCCAAGCTCTTCTTTGAGGTTTGCCCAGTCTCGGTTTTGGATCGCATCCACCACTTCGTAAGTTTCTTCGATGGTGTGCGGAACGATGGTGTCAAAGGTTTGGTTTAAGTCCCAAGGGCAACCGCTTTCTGGGTCACGCAACTTCGCCATAATTTGTTCTAATTGTTCAATTGGATGACTCATTTTCTGTTCCTTTAAACCTTTCTATCTAAAGAAAAAGGTGAGTAGTCAAAACCACTCACCTTCTACATTATATTTTCTCAGCAGCTTTCACTAAGGAATTGTTACTTTGACAGGCAACAAGTTTTCGCGACTCCTGAGCATAGCTCTCCTGCTTGAGCAAGCATTCCGGAAACAAGTGAAACCAGAGCAGTTAGAAAGCCTAATGCGATGTATGCGTAACTCTCTAAATAGTTGAAGCTGTAGCTAGGCGACAAACAAACGAGACTCCTGAGCATGGTTTACCATGTGATGGAGCGAGTGCGTGCAGTCAACAACGCTACAACGATAACTATGACGAGAGTTTTAGCCGAGGCGTTTCACAGTCACCACATCCTTGATCTGCTCAACACGCTTCGATACCCGAGACAGCACCTCAATATTGGTCATCTCTAGGTCAAAATCCATGACGGCAAGCTGACGACGATAATCGACACGATTTTTCATACTGGTGACTTTTATTTTTTCGTTGGCAAATAGTGTGGTGATGTCTTTCAGTAGACCGCTACGCTCCATCGCTTCGACCCGTACGGTGAGGATGTATGAACCGACGAAGCCACTCCCCCAGACGGTATCGATAATACGCTCTGGCGCGTGGTGACGAAGTTCTTCTAACTGCTCACAATCACTGCGGTGAACGGAGATACCGCGACCTTGGGTGATGTAACCACAGATGTTGTCACCTGGGATGGGCTGACAACAGCGCGCGAGGTGGGTCATCAGGTTATCGACCCCTTCAACGACGACGGCATCTTTCTTCGGGCGGCTTTGTGCTGGCGCTCTGTGTCCGGCTTCTTGCAGTTTCTCTAGCGCTTGTTGGTCTTCTTCTTCTGCGGTCGGTTTATTAACCAAAGCATTGATATGGTTAATGATCTGGTTGATGCGTAAATCACCACTTCCCACTCCGACATAGAGCTCATCGGGTGTTTTAATGTTAAAACGCTTAAGTGCGTAATGCTCAGCATCTTTTAGCTTTGCGCCAATTTTCGCCAGTTCTTGCTCAAGAATCTCACGGCCAGCCTCAAGGTTTTTTTCACGGCTTTGCTTGCGGAACCAAGCATTAATTTTCGCGCGTGCACGCCCTGAATGAACGAAGCCCAAGGATGGATTTAACCAGTCACGTGAAGGGTTGGGTTCTTTTGAGGTTATGATCTCAACTTGATCGCCCATGTGAAGCTTATGAGTGAACGGGACAATTCGCCCACCCACTTTGGCGCCAATACAACGATGCCCCACTTCGGAGTGAATATGGTACGCAAAATCGAGTGGCGTTGCGCCCATTGGTAAGTCAACCACGTCACCGCGCGGCGTAAACGCGTAAACGCGGTCATCAAACACTTGACTGCGTAGCTCATCCAGCATTTCGCCGGAGTCGGACATTTCTTCTTGCCAATCAAGCAGTTTACGCAGCCAGGTGATTTTTTCATCGTAACCACTACGGCTGCTTGCCCCCTCTTTATATTTCCAGTGCGCGGCTACACCGAGCTCGGACTCTTCATGCATTTGCTTAGTACGAATCTGGATCTCAATGGTTTTACCTTCAGGCCCTAGAATGACGGTGTGGATCGATTGGTACCCGTTTGGCTTGGGGTTGGCGACATAATCGTCGAACTCACTCGGTAAATGCTTGTATTTGGTATGAACCACCCCTAACGCGGCGTAACAGTCTTGCAGTTTATCAGCGATGATACGGACCGCTCGTACATCAAACAGCTCGTCGAACGCCAAGCTTTTCTTCTGCATTTTGCGCCAAATGCTGTAGATGTGTTTAGGACGGCCGCTGACTTCTGCATTGATGCCTGAGGTTTCCATCTCGTGAGTCAGATCTTCAATAAAGTCTTTGATGTACTGTTCACGAACAATACGACGCTCTGACAGCTGTTTGGCAATTTTTTTGTAGGTCTCTGGTTGCTGATAACGGAAAGCGTAATCTTCAATTTCCCACTTCAGCTGACCAATACCAAGACGGTTGGCCAGAGGCGCGTAAATGTTGGCACACTCTTTTGCGGCAGCACGTCGAACCTCGTCCGGTGCCTTTTTAACTTCAATCAGGTTGCAAATTCGTTCCGCTAGCTTGATAACCACGCAGCGGAAGTCATCAACCATCGCAAGCAACATGCGACGCACGTTGTCGACTTGAGACGATGCTGCGCTGCCTTCCATGTTGACGTTAAGCTGGCCAATCGCAGCCATTTCTTCAACGCCATCGATTAATTTCATGGTTTCTTTGCTGTATTTTTCTTCCAGAATTTCTCTGTTAAAAGCACGACTTGAAACCAAAGGAAACAGCTGCGCAGCCACTAAAGTCGCTTTATCCATGGACAAGGTGACCAGTATTTCGATCATTTCTCGCCCACGCCACAACAACAACTCCGCTTGATCGTGATCAGCCAACATCGTTTGGCAATCTCGATACACTTCGATTAAGCGTGAAGCTGTGTTCTTCTCTTGCCCTAGGCTAGCCACCCAACGTTCGAGTTCAAACTGTTCATTTTGGTTTAAATGCGCGCTTCTTACCGCAACCATCTCATCATCCTAATTATTATATTCGTGTGGTTTGACTAACACCGTCCAGGTTAGTTCTTTGCCTGCGTTTTAAACACTGGCTTTATGACCACCCACCACAAATAAGGGGCCAACGTCCTAGGAATTAGGACTTTTCAAACAGTGCCATCGATTCTAGATGGCTGGTATGAGGGAACATGTCCAACATGCCTAGTTTGGTTAATTTGTAGCCTTGCGCTATCAGGCTCTGGCTGTCCCTAGCAAGGGTAGCAGGATTACAAGAAACATAAACTACACGCCGCGCGCCAAGCTCCGAAACTTGATCGATGATCCCACTCGCACCCGCACGTGCTGGGTCTAACAGAACTTTATCAAACTGCTCCATCGCCCACGTTTGACCTTCAAAACCTTGCTCAAGGTTAGCGTGATAAAACTGCGCGTTATTGATGTGGTTCAAGGATGCATTGTTTACGGCTTTTTCGACCATCTCTGCTACCCCTTCAACACCGACAACATGCTTAACTAATTTTGCCATTGGTAAACTGAAGTTACCTAACCCGCAAAATAAATCTAACACCCGATCGTTTTGTTTCGGGTCTAACCACTCAACCGCTTGTTTGACCATTTGTTGGTTCACCGCTTGATTAACTTGAATGAAGTTATTCGGTGAAAACGGGATCTTTACCCCCGTTTCTTGATAAAAAGGCGCCTCACCTTCAACGAGGTCGAGTTGATCTGTTGCTGGCATCAAGTACAGCGACGCGTGATGACGTTCGGCTAACTCGATTAAGGCACCAGTTTCATCTTTCGTTAGTTTGCCCAAATGGCGTAGCGTGATACAGGGACCATTATCACCAAGCACTAACTCTATATGACCAAGTTGCTCTGGTTTGTTGAATGCTTTCAGCACCAAGTAAAGCTCAGGCAATAGCACATTTAACTCAGGCGCCAATACCGGACAATCGGTCACTTGCGCGATTTGTTTACTTTGCTTTTGACGAAAGCCAAAGTGCAACTGTCGTGTTTTCTTGTCGACAAATAAACTCACTCGTGCACGTCGACGATAAGCATACGAGTCACCTAATATCGGCGTATCTAATTCAATCTCACGGCCAGCGAATTTTCGCATTAGCTGACGCAACGTTTGTTGTTTGTGCGTCAATTGTTGATCATAATCTAGGTGCTGCAAGTCACATCCCCCACACTTATGATAATGCGGACAGAAAGGTTCGACGCGTACGTCACTAGGCTTAAGGATTTTGATCAGTTGACCACGAGCAAATTTACTTTTTTCTTCCACTAATTGCGTGACGACTTCTTCACCCGGCAAGGCGCCATCAATAAATAGCGGCTTATTCTTCAGATAAGCAATACCTGACCCGTGGTGATCTAAACGTTCCACTTGTACCGCTTGATGACGAGTATTGAGTTGGGTTTTCTTTTTAGGTTGGAAGATACGTGCCATGCTCTGTGCCTGATTTATGTCTAATTGCCCTACGGCTTCACTATTCTTGATTGCAGCCGTTGTGTGATTCGAGTGACTTGATTATGCTTACCGTTTATTCGGTGACGTCACTTCTTTGCTCAAGGCTTTATCGTGCACTTGAGAAATAATGCGTTATTTTCCCATATCCCGACTCCGATGTAATTAGATAACATGACCAGATATGGCTTACGAGCACGTGTAATTACGCTGACTCTCGCTCCCACTCTCATCATTGGCTTATTACTGAGCGGTTTTTTCTCGTTTAACCGCTACCAAGACCTTGAGAAACAAGTTATCACCACAGGTAATAGCATCATTGAACCGCTTGCGATTGCCAGTGAAACTCATCTGCTTTCAGAAAGCCGTGAAACCGTGCGTCGCTTGATCAGCTACGCACATCGTAAAAACTCCAAACTGGTACGCAGTATTGCAGTGTTTGACGAATATCATGAACTCTTTGTTACTTCTAATTTCCATCCTAATTTTGAAACCTTAATGTTTCCTAAAGGGAAACCGATCCCACAATTGGGCAATTCGGAAATCTATGACAACTCACTGATATTACGCGTACCTATCTTATCCGAAGGCCACTATTTATCTGAGCTATCAAGTAAGAGTCAAGGCACAAAAGCGATTGGTTATATCGCAGTTGAGTTAGATCTCTCGTCCTTGAGACTGCAACAATACCAAGAGATCTTCTCGGCATTTTTAGTTCTGATACTCGGTCTTGGCCTTGCGAGTGTGTTTGCTTCACGTTTAATGCACGATGTAACCCAGCCGATCACCCATATGAAGAATGTGGTTGACCGCATTCGTCGTGGTCACTTGGACGTGCGTATCGAAGGCAAGATGCATGGTGAATTAGACCAATTGAAAAACGGCATTAACGCGATGGCTGTTTCGCTATCGGAGTACCACGTAGAGATGCAGCACAGTATAGACCAAGCGACTTCGGACTTGCGTGAAACACTTGAACAACTTGAAATCCAGAACGTGGAGCTGGACATTGCCAAGAAGCGAGCCCAAGAAGCCGCCCGTGTGAAATCCGAGTTCTTGGCGAACATGTCTCACGAGCTGCGCACTCCGCTCAACGGCGTGATTGGTTTTACCCGCCAAATGCTCAAAACTCAGCTCTCGAATAGCCAAACTGATTATCTTCAGACGATTGAGAAGTCGGCGAATAACCTGCTTAACATCATCAATGACATTCTCGATTTCTCGAAATTGGAGGCCGGTAAACTCGCTCTAGAAAACATTCCGTTTGATTTCCGTGAAAGTTTGGAAGAAGTCATCAACCTGCAAGCCACCAGTGCTCATGAGAAAGGGCTGGAAATCACCCTAAAAGTGGATCCAAAGATCCCGCCGGGTCTTGTGGGCGATCCACTACGTATCCAACAGGTGCTGACGAATTTAATCGGTAACTCGATTAAATTTACTGAGCGAGGCAACATTGATATGAGTGTTGAAATGCGTTCTCAGTCTGGTGATTCCGTTGAGCTACAATTTATGGTTCGCGATACCGGCATCGGCATTTCAGAACGTCAGCAAGCACAGTTATTCCAAGCATTTAGCCAAGCGGATGCCAGCATTTCTCGTCGCTATGGCGGCACAGGCTTAGGCCTGGTAATTACCCAAAAATTAGTCAGCCAAATGGGGGGGGAGATCAGCCTAACCAGCCGTCTGCACCAAGGTTCAACTTTCTGGTTTACCCTGCGACTCAACTCAACAGAAATGCCGATGAGTGATCTGATTGAAGCCGACTTACTCATGGGTAAACAGCTGCTACTGATTGAACCGAATATGCAAGCAGCGACAGTCACTCAAAAAATTCTCAGTCAAGAAGGTATTTTAGTCACCTACCGCTCTTCGCTACCTGAAAATGATGAGCAATACGATTACATCTTGCTGAATTTAGCGGCCAACCAAACTTATGATGAACAAGTTGTGACCCCTTGGATAGAGCAAGCTAAGCGTATGGCTCCAAGTATCATTATGGGCATACCGAGCACTGAGCTAGCACTCGCCGATCAAATCATGACCGCTCATCAGGTTCAGTGTCTGACCAAACCATTGTCTCGACGTAAGTTACTTCAAAGCTTAATCAGTGAGCATGTCGAATCACCTCCAAAATTGCTTGCTCCAATCAGCCCCACAGAAAGTGAGCGTTTACCTCTTTCTGTGTTAGCGGTCGATGATAACCCAGCAAACTTGAAGCTTATCTCGGCCCTGCTTCGTGAACGAGTAGACACCGTAACGGCATGCAGCAATGGCCAGCAAGCCGTTAATCTCGCCACAGAGAAGAAGTACGATTTAATCTTCATGGATATTCAAATGCCCCAGATGGATGGTGTGACCGCTTGTAAGCACATTAAGCTACTGGAACTGAATAAAGATACGCCAGTTATCGCGGTAACCGCCCACGCCATGGCAGGAGAAAGAGGTCGCCTCCTCTCTGCTGGAATGGATGACTATCTCACCAAACCAATTGAAGAACATGTGCTGCAACAGGTTTTGGTTCACTGGAACCCAAATGCTTGTACAGAAAGCGTGGATAAAGTAGCTCCGTCTTATGTCGATGAGCAAGAAAACCAGTCTTCTCAGGTTCAACAGGATATGATCATCGATTGGCCAGCCGCTTTAAAGCAAAGTGCCAATAAAGAAGACTTAGCCAAAGACATGTTAAAAATGTTGATCGATTTTATTCCCGAGGTAGAGGAAATCGTCGATCAAACACTAGAACAAGAAGACATCTCTCGTGACGACCTGATCCATGTCATTCATAAACTACATGGCAGCAGCTCCTATTGCGGCGTGCCAAGGCTCAAGTCACTCTGCGCGACTCTTGAACAGGCCCTACGCTCAGGAGTCAGTATTGAAGAGGTCGAGCCGGAAATGTTCGAACTACAAGATGAAATGATTAAAGTCACGACCACTGCAAAGTTATACCTCGAGCAATAATTCGATTTCGATACAAAAAAAGCCAGTGCATTTGCTCTGGCTTTTTCGTATTTGATTTGAGTGTATTATCACTAGGATTCTAAAATCACGGTTGCTACTGCATAGTGGCGTTCATCGGAAATGGATAGATGAATATGATTTACCCCCAGCGAATCCGCCATCTGCTTTGCGACTCCAGACAACGAGAGTACAGGTTTACCAAAGTCATCATTAGAGATTGTAAAATCGTGGAACGTAATACCTTTAGCTATCCCCGTCCCTAATGCTTTGGAGGCTGCCTCTTTCACCGCAAAACGCTTGGCTAGATAGCGTCCTTTTTGCTTTTGTTGGGCAAATTTGTTGAGCTCCCCTTCTGACAGAATACGTAAAGCAAATGATTCACCACTGCGATTCAGTGCCTTTTCGATACGCTCAATTTCCGCAATGTCGGTACCTAAGCCTATAATCGCCATTACATTCGCCCAGTTATTAACGCACCGCGATCATTAGCGCTTTCATGTCAGCAACGGCCTTTTCCAAGCCATCAAACACAGCACGACCAATAATTGAATGACCAATGTTCAACTCGTAAATCTCTGGCAGCGCAGCGATTGGCGCCACGTTGTGGTAAGTCAGGCCATGCCCAGCATTCACAATAATTCCAAGGTCATGGGCATAGCTTGCACCAGCTGAGATTTTCTTTAACTCTGCTTGCTGTTCATCTTCGGTGCTTGCATCCGCGTATTGGCCTGTGTGAAGTTCAATAAATGGCGCGCCACATCTTTTCGCCGCTTCAATCTGCTGACGGTCAGCATCAATAAACAACGACACTTTGATGCCCGCGTCTGTTAGCTGTTGGGTTGCGGCTTTGATTTTTTCTAGTTGACCAACGACATCGAGTCCGCCTTCTGTGGTCAATTCTTCACGTTTCTCCGGTACTAAACAAACGAACTCAGGCTTAATCTGTAGTGCAATTTCAACCATTTCATCCGTGACGGCCATCTCTAAATTCATGCGCGTTTGAATGGTTTCACGCAGAATACGTACATCACGATCCAAAATATGACGACGGTCTTCTCGCAAGTGAATCGTGATACCGTCCGCACCTGCTCGCTCGGCAATGTCTGCAGCATGGACAGGGTCTGGGTATTTTGTACCACGTGCATTACGTAGAGTGGCAATATGATCGATATTGACGCCTAAATAAATTGAGCTCATTTTCCGTTACTCCGTGCTCTGGGGGTCTGAATGAACAATTCACGACTTTTTAAAGGTTTACCGCCAAGATACGGCTTTAAGGCTATACGTGTAAAGCGTTTTGCGGCTTTTAGCTGCTCTTTAGTGACAAACCGACGCTCACTGATAGCAATCAGTTCATTGCCTGCAAATGTCAGGTTATCGCGCCTCACAGAGGCAATGAACCCTTTTTGTTCCCGGTAGCGATAAGTCATTGCTGGATCGACAGGTTCTCCGGTCCCTGCACAATGCAAAAAATCGACGCCATACCCCATCGAAGACAATAAGGCTAATTCAAACCGACGCAGAGCAGGCTCTGGATTCTCGTTGTGGGCCAATTCCGTCAATACATGCAAATAATCATGAAACATCGCAGGCATTGGTACCTCAGCCATTAAAACACGACCGATCAACTCATTAACGTACATCGCAGAGTAAAGGTTTATTCCTATGAGTGGTAACCCCAGGCTAATGGGCTCTGCTTGTCGTAAGGTTTTCATCGAACCTTTACCTGACCATTTGAGCAGCAAAGGCGTAAAGGGCTGCAATGCGCCTTTTAAATTTGAACGCTTACTGCGTGCGCCTTTAGCCATCAACGTAATACGTCCATATTCCTCACTGAATACATCAAGAATTAAACTCGATTCGCTATAAGAACGCCGATGCAATACAAAACAACGCTGTAACCCTTCTGCAGATAAATTGCTCATCTAAGTCAATGTGCCTAAAAAGTGTTAAATAAAAAATAAGGAGCCAAGCGGCTCCTTATTTTAATCGATATTAATTTTTTATCGATATTGAAACGAAGTCTCTTCGCCGCAAGTTTATAGATCGTCGATGTAACCCAGTGAGCGCAGTGCACGTTCGTCATCAGCCCAACCAGATTTCACTTTGACCCACGTTTCTAGATAAACCTTCCGCCCAAACAGCTCTTCCATGTCTAAGCGGGCTTCGCGACCAATGGTTTTAATCTTCTCACCACCTTTACCAATCACCATTTTCTTCTGACCATTACGTTCAACAAGAATCAAGGCATTGATATGGAAACCGTCCGTTTCCGGGTTATAGTCAAAACGCTCAATTTCAACGGTCACGGAATATGGCAACTCCTCACCGGTGAAACGCATTAGCTTTTCACGAACAATTTCCGATGCCATAAAACGCTGTGAACGATCCGTCACATACTCTTCAGGAAAATGGTGCGTGGCTTTCGGCAAGTGAGCGCGTACATGTTTACGCAGAACATCGATGTTCTTACCTTGTGTTGCCGAGATTGGCACCACATCAACGAAGTCCATCCTCTTTGACAGCTCCATCATGTGTAGCATCACGTCATTACGATCTTTTACGTTATCAACCTTATTCACGCAAAGTACCACTGGGAAATTCGACTTTTGAAGTTTGGTCAAGACCATCTCATCGTCGTTGGTCCAGTGCGTCCCATCTACCAAGAAGAGCACTAAGTTGACATCGCTCAACGAGGAGTTCGCCGCACGATTCATCAACCGGTTGATCGCTCGTTTTTCTTCAATATGAAGACCCGGCGTATCCACGTAGATCGCTTGGTAATCACCATCCGTGTCCACACCCATGATGCGGTGACGTGTCGTTTGTGGCTTACGTGAAGTAATCGAGATTTTCTGACCTAAGATTTTGTTCAGAAGCGTTGATTTACCCACGTTAGGACGACCAACAATGGCGATGAAGCCACAATGTTGGTTCTCTGGAGTGCTTTGCTCACCGTGTGATGCAAAAAATGTATCAATATCGAATTCGTTATCAGCCATTAGTTAATTGCTCAAGTGCTGTTTCTGCCGCCGCCTGCTCTGCCTTGCGACGACTAGTGCCTTTACCGATTACAGGTTTATCCACACCTGCAATTTCACACTCAACCGTGAACTCTTGGTTGTGCGCTTCACCTTTAATATTAGTCACTGTGTAAACAGGCAACGGTTTTCTTGTGCCTTGCAGGAACTCTTGTAGGCGAGTTTTGGGGTCTTTTTGTGATACGCCAGGTTGAATGGCTTCAAGACGCGAATTGTACCAACTCAGTACAATATCACGTACTTTTTCAAGATCACTATCAAGGTAAATCGCACCAATAATGGCTTCTACCGCATCGGCTAGAATAGAGTCTCGGCGGAAACCGCCACTCTTCAATTCACCTGGACCTAATTTTAAATAATCTCCTAGATCGAATTCACGACCCAGTTCCGCCAATGTATGTCCGCGAACCAAAGTAGCACGCATACGGCTCATATCGCCTTCGTTCACTTTTGGAAAACGATGGTATAGTTCATCAGCGATGACAAAACTTAAAATTGAATCGCCCAGAAACTCAAGACGTTCATTATGCTTACTATTGGCGCTGCGGTGAGTCAGCGCCAAATTGATAAGCTCGGCATCTCTAAATGGGTAGCCGAGCTGTCGCTCTAGTTTATCAATTGGAGAATTCATACTCTCTCGATATAGATATAAATGGTTAGTGAATGCCACCGATGCGGTTAAAACGCACACCAGTTGGGATCCATGAAGGTAAAACGCTATCTGCGCCACGCTCAAACTCGAAGCTGATCCAAATGGCCACAGCTTTGCCGACTAGATTTGCTTCAGGAACAAAGCCCCAATATCGGCTATCAGCACTGTTATCACGGTTATCACCCATCACAAAGTACTGACCTTGTGGTACAACCCATTCTGTAGTACCGCGACGTGGAAAGTATTGTTCCACCCGGTTGCGAATAAGAGGGTTGACCAAAATATTATGTTCAACGTTACCCAACTTTTCATCCAGTTGGATCATTGGGATCCCGTTTGAAATAAACTGACTCTCTTCAACATTACTCAATTTCACTGGCTTACAAGTAGACTCACCCTTGCTTTGAATACACACCTGCTTATCACTTGAGTAACGTACGATATCACCAGGTAGACCAACGACCCGCTTGATATAGTCAATACTTGGTTGTGGCGGGTATTTAAATACCACGATATCGCCACGTTCTGGCTTACCAGTTTCGACCAATTGCGTGCGCCATACTGGATCTTTTAAACCGTATGCGTATTTCTCAACCAAAATGAAATCACCAACTAATAAGGTTGGCATCATTGAGCCTGACGGAATTTGAAAAGGTTCGTAGATAAAGGAGCGTAATACCAAAACAAAGGCAATTACCGGAAAAATAGACACGCTATTTTCAACCCACCAAGGCTGGCGCTCTACTTGTTGTAACGTCACCGCATCTAAGCCGTTTGTCGTCTGTGCTTGGATCTCAGCCAGTTTTGCTTGACGCTTCTTGGCAAACAACAGTTTTTCCAACAGCCAAACAACCCCGGTTACCAAGGTTACGATAACTAGAATCAGTGAGAATGTATTCGCCATTAAATTCCCTTATCTAAAAATACGAAAGTGAAAGAGCCTAAACCCTTTCACTTATTTTAATATCTAACGTCTTAAGACCAACAAGTGTGAGACAAAGTTCAACTCTAGTCTTTTCCTACGTGAAGGATGGCTAGGAACGCTTCTTGCGGTAACTCAACGTTACCGATTTGTTTCATGCGCTTCTTACCTTCTTTCTGTTTCTTCAGAAGTTTTTTCTTACGGCTTACGTCACCACCATAACATTTCGCGATTACGTTTTTACGTAGCTGTTTCACAGTAGAACGCGCAATGATGTGGTTACCAATAGCAGCCTGAATTGCGATATCAAACATCTGACGAGGAATAAATTCTTTCATCTTCTCCACCAGCTGTCGACCACGAGTCTGCGCCTGATCTTTATGAGTGATCATGGCAAGTGCATCGACTTTGTCACCATTTAGCAATACGTCGACACGTACCATATCCGACATATCAAAGCGCTGGAAGTTGTAATCCAGAGATGCATAACCACGCGAAGTAGACTTTAGACGGTCGAAGAAATCGAGTACAACTTCTGCCATTGGAATATCATAAGTGACTGCAACTTGGTTACCGTGGTAAACCATATCAACCTGAGAACCGCGCTTCTCAACACACAGTGTAATTACGTTACCTAGGTAGTCTGATGGCACAAGAATATTACAACGTGCGATAGGTTCACGGATCTCTTCGATGTCATTGATTGCAGGTAATTTTGCTGGGCTATCAACGTACAGCATTTCACCGTCAGTCTTTTTAACTTCGTATACTACCGTTGGCGCCGTTGTAATTAGGTCGAGGTCGTATTCACGCTCTAAACGCTCTTGGATGATTTCCATGTGCAACATACCAAGGAAACCACAACGAAAACCAAAACCGAGCGCGGCAGAGTTTTCTGGCTCGTAGAACAATGATGCATCGTTCAGGCTTAGCTTACCTAACGCATCACGGAAGTTTTCATAGTCATCAGATGATACAGGGAATAGACCGGCGTATACCTGTGGTTTTACTTTCTTAAAGCCAGGTAAAGGAGTCTCGCACCCATTTTTAGCCAGAGTCAGGGTATCACCTACTGGTGCGCCAAGGATGTCTTTAATACCACAAACCACCCAACCTACTTCGCCAGTACGAAGAATTTCGGTGTCCACCCGTTTTGGTGTAAAAATACCTAAACGGTCGACCCCCCAAACTTGGCCAGTGCTCATGACCTTGATCTTGTCGTTCTTCTTCAACTGGCCATTTTTAATCCGAACCAAAGAGACAACACCAAGATAGTTATCGAACCATGAGTCAATGATCAACGCTTGTAACGGCGCATCAGGATCACCTTCTGGCGCTGGAATCGCTGATACGATATTTTCTAACACGTCGTCGACACCCAAACCGGTTTTTGCAGAACATCGGGTGGCGTCCATCGCATCGATACCAACGATTTCTTCAATTTCTTCTGCTACGCGATCAGGGTCTGCGGCAGGCAAGTCGATTTTGTTCAGGATTGGAATAACTTCCAAATCCATTTCGATCGCGGTGTAACAGTTAGCCAGTGTCTGTGCTTCTACACCTTGACCTGCATCCACTACTAGTAATGCGCCTTCACAAGCAGCGAGAGAACGTGATACTTCATACGCAAAGTCAACGTGTCCCGGAGTATCGATGAAGTTCAGCTGATACGTTTCACCATCTTTAGCGGTGTAGTTTAGCGTCACACTCTGAGATTTGATGGTGATACCACGCTCACGTTCAAGATCCATTGAATCCAGAACCTGTGCGGCCATTTCACGTTCGGTTAATCCGCCACAAACTTGGATTAGACGGTCTGATAGGGTCGACTTACCATGGTCGATGTGGGCGATAATCGAAAAGTTACGAATGTGCTTCATAGATTTAGGGTGACTAACTCTTTACAAATGGGAACAGTAAGAAATGCCATCATCTGACGGCATTTCAATCAAGTTGGCAGATTCTACCGAATTTCGTTAACGGGCGCACGTCATTTAAGGAACATCCCCAAATAACCTTGAGATACGAGGGCAAAGCGCTTACTGGATTGGCTCCCCAAGCACCCGAACGAGTGTGACTTGGCGCTTTGATTCGTCTTCTAGTGGAGCAGAAACGCGTTTTGCGATCCACATTCCACCAACGGCGAATAATATCGAGGTTACGATGATGATACCTTCACCACCAGTAGTCAGTGGCTCAAATAGAAAGTGACCAAACATGGCTCCAACAATTAACCCCAACAGTGGCAATAAATAAACCGCCATTGCTGACTTAATCAGGCTTGCTTCAGGAAAGCCAATTTCTACCACTTGACCAATTTTCACCGATTTTTCAGTACGTAATTGCCAAGACAGGCTTTTATTGCCAATGGCTTTAGTAACCAAACCAGTTCCACAGTTTTTCTGTGAAGAACAGCTGCTACAGCTGGTTTGCTGTTCGCAGCTTAAATCAATTTCGTATTGTTTACCATGACGATGAACGTCTGTCACGGTAGCCAACGCGGTCATCATTGTCGTTTACTCTTTGTTACATTAAATGTGACTGACTGAGCAATACGCTGCGCAGTGGTCGGTGGAATATCGCCTACCACGGAAATCTCGTATTGACCGCTGACAAAACTGTGCAGTGTTCTTCTTCCTTGACGCACCAATTGACCTTTTAATGAGTGCTCGTCTTTGTTTGCTACATAAACAGAGAAACTGAACAAGCCATCGGAATACAGTTGACTCTCAACCATTTGATTGGTGACTGCCATGCGGTAACGGTTAAGTTCATTTGGCTCAAACCCTTCAGGGATCCAACCCACTTGCCAGTTACTGGTCCCAATATCGCCTTTTGGCATGGTGAGTACAGCCGGCAATTGAACATCTTGTAAACCACTCATCAGCTGTGCAATTTTGGGATTTACAGTGTAGGAAATGGCGCGGTATTGCTCCAACATTTCACCATCACGGTCAACAAGATCAGCACGTAATGGTAGCTTACTTTTCTCATCAATCCATAATATGTAGGAATAACGTAAGCCATCTTTCGGCACGATACGCAACACTTGTGTTGCCACACCAACTTCACGAGCTCGACCGACTTTTACGTAATCATAATACAGGTTTAGCTCGTCGATATTGGCATTGAGCATTGGTATGGTCGGAGCGACCATTTTACCTGACTCGATAGTAAATGGTTCTAACCCTGTTTCAATATAGCTCACTTCTGTGCCGCGACGAATCACTTCGCGCACAGGGCCACTTAAATAAACAAGATGAGCATATTGATCGTCACCATGCATCGCATGACGATACAGCAACGGCTCAATGCTATTCTTTTTGATAAGGATATAAGAGAGTTCGTAACTTAAATTCTTACTCGCCTCGCTCATTTGATGCAATAAAGCCTCCGCTGGCTTATCATCAGCAAAGGCTTGAAAAGGCATCATACTGAACAGAGCGCAAGCGCTGATCAGAAATTTTTTCATTCAATATCCGGACTCAGACTTGCATCTTGTTGAGATGCATCGCTGTTAATTCTTAATTGCAATTCGTAGTCTCTCAGCATAGCATGAACACGTTTACGTTGCTCTTGCATATTTGCTTCCCCTACAGAACGCTCTACAGACTCACGAGTTAAACTTACCGGCTCTGCGCTGCCAGCAAACGGAACGGTCTGCAACACTGGCAATTGGTCGGTTTGAGGCGACATCGAATCGCTACCACCATACTGCTGTACACCTAAAATAACGACGAGTGATACACATGCAGCAACCGCGACTTGTCCAAACTGTGACAACCAATCTGGCAACTGACGCTTTGCTTTTTTCGGTTCTGGTTGAGACTCTTCTAGCGTGTTTACGATTGAGGTTACGTTTGCACGGTGCGAATCAAGCGCACAGTGTGCAGGTTCATCTTCTAACGCTAACGCCACGCTTTCAGCAATATTCCAATCAGGTTTTGCTGGCGCTTCGCCTCGCATCACATCACCAATTAGGTGATAATTCTGCCAAGCATTACGGCTCTCTTGGTCTTGCTCTAACTCTTGAATTAAAGCCTTATCGACCAATTCTCCATCCATGAGAGCTGAAAGTTTTTCTTTGTCAGCCATTGTTTTCACCATAGTTATTACTGGTACTAGCGCTACAAAAGAGGTTTAATTTTCTTTTCTACCGCTTCACGAGCACGGAAGATACGCGATCGTACCGTTCCTACTGGGCAATCCATTACTTCAGCAATTTCTTCATAACTCAAGCCATCAAACTCTCGTAATGTCATTGCAGTTTTTAAATCTTCAGGTAAGGCTTCGATTGCACTGAACACTACCCGTTGCAATTCTTTGGACAACGTTAAGTTCTCAGGGTTCGATATTTCTTTAAGTGCACCACCTGTTTCATAAAATTCAGCTTCTTCAGCATCAATATCAGTCGCTGGAGGTCTTCTCCCCTGAGCTACGATATGATTTTTCGCAGTATTCACTGCGATGCGATACAGCCACGTATAAAACGCACTTTCCCCACGAAAAGTAGGAATAGCTCGGTAAGCTTTGATAAACGCTTCTTGTGCTACATCTGGTACATCGCCAGGATTACTAACGTATCTGGAAATAAGATTACATACCTTGTTCTGGTACTTCGTTACCAGCAGGTTAAATGCTTGCTTATCGCCATTCTGAACTCGCTCAATCAATACTTGGTCGGTCAGCTGCTCGTTCATTCGAGCGGATACTCCTATTTGTTATGCCCCTAATCTTCTCAGACATGGGTACTAATTATGCAATAACGTAGTATTGACACCACTGCTTACTTGAGCACTCTTTGTGACTCCGCCGTGAATAAGAAAGTTCCGTGGGTTCTCTCGTTTTTTGTCATTGTTATTTCACAGTGTGATGTCTATAACCAAATGACCAAGATTATCTGACTTCAGGTCTAAGCTTGACAAGCGAGCATCTTGGAAGGAAATGGGTATAATGTACAATCTCTGTCCCAGATTGTGCTGGGTCGAGCATGGAAAAGCAACGAGATTTGTTCAAATAACCTAATCAGAAAGAGTGACTTGACTTGTACCTTGCAGTCATAGGGGTACAGAAACGATTACTTTTCACTTGCATGACTAAGGGCTACCTAAACATCGCGTTGCAAACAACTCTCGGGATGCATATGCATGTCCTCATGTATAACAATAAGAGTGGCTGGAGCCTCCAAAATAATGTTGATGCAAATACGTCTCCCAACTGATAGCACGTAGCGATGGATATCGCGTTAATGGAATGCACATGGTGTGCAAATAATACACAAGGTGATCTGGTTACCTTAGCTTGGGATTATAAAAGTTATATGAACACAAATCGTGAACATGAATGTGATGTGTTAATCGTAGGAAGTGGCGCTGCAGGCCTGTCGTTGGCTTTGCGTGTTGCTAACCATTGTAAGGTAATGGTTCTCAGCAAAGGACCACGCAGCGAAGGAGCCACGTATTACGCTCAAGGCGGTATCGCTGCAGTATTTGATGAATCCGATACCATTGATTCACACGTTGAAGATACACAAATCGCGGGGGATGGTATCTGTGATGAAGATACCGTGAGGTTCATTGCCGAGCATTCGAAAGAGTGTGTGCAATGGCTCATTGATGGTGGTGTGCCATTTGACCGTGAAGAGGATGACTCTGACGAAGAGCCGCGCTATCACTTAACTCGTGAAGGTGGGCACAGTCGTCGACGTATTCTTCATGCGGCAGACGCCACTGGAATGGCAATGCAAACCTCTTTGCAAGACAACGCTCATAACCATCCAAACATTCATGTTCTTGAGCGTCATAACGCACTAGACCTTATCACCGGAGATAAAATTGGTGGTGATAAAAATAAAGTGATAGGTGCCTACATTTGGAACCGTAATGAGGAACACGTAGAAGCTGTACGCGCTAAATTCGTGGTTCTTGCAACCGGTGGGTCATCTAAGGTTTATCAATATACCTCCAACCCCGACGTCTCTTCGGGTGACGGCATTGCAATCGCATGGCGTGCTGGCTGTCGCGTGGCGAATATGGAATTCAACCAATTCCATCCTACGTGTTTATATCACCCTGAAGCGCGTAACTTCCTCCTGACCGAAGCCTTACGTGGCGAAGGCGCTTACTTACGTCGCCCTGATGGTTCTCGCTTTATGCCCGATTTCGACGCGCGCAAAGAACTGGCCCCCCGTGACGTTGTGGCTCGCGCCATCGACTATGAAATGAAGCGTTTAGGTGCTGACTGTATGTACCTCGATATCAGCCACAAGCCTGCGGACTTTATCACCAAGCACTTCCCAACCATTTACTCTCGCTTGATGGACTTGGGCATTGATATGACCAAAGAACCGATTCCAATCGTTCCAGCCGCGCACTATACCTGTGGCGGTGTAATGGTAGACAGAAATGGCAGTACTGACCTAAAAAACCTGTATGCCATTGGTGAAGTTAGCTACACCGGTTTACATGGTGCAAACCGTATGGCTTCTAACTCACTGCTCGAATGTGTGGTTTATGCTTGGTCTGCGGCGGAAGATATTCTGAAACACCATACCAATGTTGACCTCCCTCCACGCGTACCTTGCTGGGATGAAAGCCAAGTCAGCAATAGTGATGAAGAAGTGATTATTCAGCATAACTGGCACGAGCTACGCTTATTCATGTGGGACTACATGGGTATTGTGCGCACCGATAAACGGTTGGAGCGAGCATTACGTCGCATCCAGCTGCTGCAACAAGAAACGCATGAGTACTACAGCAACTTCCGCGTATCGAACAACCTGCTAGAGCTGCGTAACCTCTTACAAGTGGCAGAACTGATGGTTCGCTGTGCGATGCAGCGCAAAGAGAGTCGTGGTTTGCACTATACACTCGATTATCCAAATCAACTGGAAAACAGCGGGCCAACCATCTTGGTTCCAGCTAAACAGCTTTAATTCTACAAAGTAAACTATTACATCAACAGGGAGCATTGGCTCCCTGTTTCATTTCCCACTGGCGTAAGACCAAATATAGCTGGCGATAGTGTTGGTCTGCACAGCAGTCACGCCAAATCGTGACGCTACGGCCAGACTGCAATCGAAATGTTATCTTGAATGGCAATGTCGATGTATCGATTCGTAGTAACTGATCCTTTTCAGACTCAAGAGCCGCCGAGCATTCACTATACTCAAGGGCGTCAAACCTAACCGAGCCATCACAATGCACATACCAATCCCCCTGGCTTGTAGGTTTAACAAAGCCTTGGTTCAATAGTGCCTTAACAATCAGTAATAACAAATAAGTCGATAATACGAGCGGGATGCTAGAGAAGGTAACGGCCCCAGTCATTATAAACAGAAGAAGCAAATTAATGACTCGGGCAGTAAAAGAGGGGTAAGCGGTAAAATTAACGAACTTTACTGAGATTGTGGGCGACAATTTTATCAACCATAGCCGCATGACCTAAGTTTTCGCTACGACCATGTCCCATCACCCAAGTAAACAGATCAGGATCATCGCATTCAAGCAAAGAAACAAAGTCACGCTGTTCTTGCTCACTCAGAGCATCAAAGCACTCTTCAAAAAACGGCATAATTACTACGTCAAGCTCAAGCATGCCTCGACGACACGCCCATTTAATACGCGCCTTTTCTTCCGGAGTGTACATTCACTATTCCTTCATAGATGTCTTATTGTTAAAGCGGAGTGTAACAAGGGATGTGCTACGTCACTAGTGTGCGGGTCACAATACGGTGGTGAAAGCCGACAAATGTTGATTCGTAAATCGCCCCCCTAGTATCTCAAGGTTATTTGGGTATAACATAGCGGAAAAATATCTTCAAAAGGCATTGTAATTATGGAATGGCAAACTCGTTTTTCAGCATTACCTCTCTCAACTCAAGATGCAGTTCCAGAGCTGTCCATCTCACTACTGGATAATTTAGGTATGATCACCATCACTGGTGATGATAAAAATTCCTACTTACAAGGTCAGGTTACCTGCGATGTCGCCAGTCTTGAAAAAGACCAGTCCACACTCGGTGCGCACTGTGATGCAAAAGGTAAGGTATGGAGTGTGTTCCGACTTTTCCATCATCACGATGGTTACAGCATGGTCCAGCCAAAATCGGCGATTGATGTAGAACTTAGCGAAATAAAAAAATACGCCATTTTTTCTAAAGTGACGATCGCAGCTTCTGATGACGTTATCTTAGGTGTAGCTGGCGTCAAAGCCGACGAGCTTATCTCGACCATGAGCAATACGACTGGCAGCGTTCGCCCTGTTGAAGGCGGCACCGCGGTACAAGTCTCACAAAACCGCTGGTTACTGATATTAAGTGCGCCAGCTGCGCAACCAGTCGTTGAAAATACAGACGCTGTCCTGACGACAAATGAGCTTTGGAATCGTTTCGACATTGAGGCCGGGCTACCATTTGTGTCTGCGTCTGCACAGAACACTCATATTCCACAAGCGCTCAACATGCAAGCTTTAGGAGGCATTAGCTTCACAAAGGGCTGCTACACAGGACAAGAAACGGTAGCACGCGCAAAATATCGCGGTACAAATAAACGCGCGATGTACATCGTAAAAGGTACAACTTCAGCTCCGTTCATGGATGAGCCAATTGAACTCGAACGCAGCGTTGGTGAAAACTGGCGTTCAGTGGGAACTTTACTAAACCACTACCAATTCAGTGACAATCACGCGATTGGTCTGATCGTACTGCCCAATAATCTCGATGAAGACACTCGTCTTCGTTTGGTTGCTCAACCAGAGTGTGAGTGGACAATCGAATCACTGCCTTACAGCCTTGATGATGAGTAATACAATCAATACTCCTTTGATGCAATTTCTTACGGACCAACACATTCCGTTTCGTCTGTTATCGCATCAAAGGCCTGCAACAACTATTGAAGATGCCGCGCAACAACGCGACATTCGCCCTTCTCAAATGGTGAAAGCGATCTTGCTACGAGACATGGGTAATCAATATGCACTCGCCTGTGCGCCTGGTGATCGTAGCGTCGATCCCAAAAAAGTGCGCTCGTTACTGCAATGTCGCCGGATGACTTGCGTTGATCAAGCCGACGTTGAGGCCATCACGGGTTACAAAGTTGGCACTGTCACCCCGTTATTGCTTAAACGCCACATGCCGATCGTGTTCGATCCTAGCTTACTAGAAGAACAGAACGTTACGATCAGCAGTGGCGATCGAATGGCTGGACTGGCGCTTTCTATCCAAGATCTTATCCAATTGTGTCAGCCGACCGTCGCTGAGATCTGTCGTTAATCGTCTAAAAATAATGTAATGCTACGCAGTGTTTCCATCACTGCGTGATCCTTCTCATATCAACGGCAATGGATCTTGGGTATTTTTAATCATTTTTTAAACATAAATAGTCACAAGAATAAAAACCTTATATGCTGATCTCGTTGGTTGAGTTTTAAACAAGCACTTGGCCAATATAAAGTGAATCCGCTGGCTGAATAGCAGCCGTCATAGAGTCAGTTGTTCACTTTTGTGTAATGCATCTGTGACTATTTGCCCGCTGAAGCGGGCTTTTTTTTTACGCGGAACTTTTTCTTCTCACTTTTCTCTAAAGTTAGGACAAGTTGAGATTATATAGAACAGAGATTAAAGGAGTCCCCAACGCTAACAGTCACCATTAGCAAACCTCATTTTCGTTCTATTCTTAACTCTGTAACAAAACTATTGTTTAATGTTTCATATCAAAAAGGAGTGCAACGTTATTTAAATTCCTTTATAGGTGACTTTTGGGGTAATCCTCACGCTATTTAAGAGACGACACTGTCAAACTGTCTAAGACAACACAAATCTCTAAAGCAACCCCTTACACCTGCATTTAATACTATTGCTGTCACAATAATTTTTACGTCAAAAACGTAAAATACCTAAGCTAGGTTAGAGAAAAGGAAAGTAAATATGAGACTGTTTAAGCGCTATACACCAAGTATGATAGCTAAACATATAAGCCGTCTTTTTAAAGGAAGAATTTATATTTACGGGGTCGGTAGATTCGAGTTTGATAACGGTAAGCTGATACTGCCAGAGAAAGCAGAGCAACGCCATTTCCGAGCGGTGAAAGAGATCAACCAAGAAATAATGAAACTCCGATGCGCATATGCTTAGCAACACACCGACGATAAAAGAAAGGCTGGATTAACCAGCCTTTTGTGTTTCTGAAGCTCGCCTTTAAGCTCACTGACGCGCAAGTTCTGGTAGATGCCCTTTTAAACCAAGCGCGCGCTTCATGATCTCATCTTTTGCTCCCGGCAGTTGACCCGCTAAACTCAAGCCAATGCCACGAACCAGCTTCTTAGCTGGGTTCTCGCCAGAGAATAGGTCTCGGAATCCTTGCATTGCAGCAATCATCTTTGCTGCTTCCGCTTTGCGCCAACGCTCATAACCTCTTAGGTTGCGTTTGCTGCCAATATCTTGGCCTTGCTTCCATAATGCTAGCACCTCTTGAGCGAGGCTGGCCGCATCTAATAAACCTAAATTCACCCCCTGACCCGCTAGCGGATGAATGGTATGGGCCGCATCACCAACCAATGCGACTCGCTCCACAACAAAATCTCGCGCATAACGCATTTTTAGAGGAAACGCGGCGCGCTCACTCGCCACTTCACATAGACCAAGTCGTGCATCAAATTCACTCGTCAATGCTTTGTTGAAATCATGTTCACTCATTGCCAATAGCTGCTCTGCACGATTTGGATCAGTGGACCAAACAATAGAGCACATATCCGGTTGCGACATTGGCAAAAATGCCAATGGCCCTTGAGGCGTAAAAATCTGTCGTGCAATGCTGTTGTGTGGCGCCGTAGTTGTAACATTCGCGACCAGAGCATGATGCCCATAATCCCAATGCGTTAACGGAATATCCATTTGATGACGAAGCCACGAGTTTGCTCCATCGGCTCCGACCACTAACTTAGCTGTCATGGCTTGACCATTGTCGAGCGTCAGCCAACTTTCTTGTTCACCCACCGCTAATGTCGCGCAACGTGCTGGCATAAACATAGTGACATTATCGAGTTTTTGGACTTGTTCGAGTAGCGCGAGTTGAATCACTCGATTCTCAACAATATGTCCTAAATCAGGTTGTGCCATGCTTTGTGCATCAAACTCAATACTAGCGAAGCTATCTTGCTCCCACACTTCCATACCGTAGTAAGGCGAAGCGCGGCGTTGCTCTATGCCCTGCCAAACGCCAAGCTTACGTAAGATCGTCTCGCTAGAACGGCTCAACGCAGACACACGCACATCAGGTAACTCTTTCAACGACTCATCTGGCACCTTGCCTTCAATTACGGCGATACGCAGATCACTGTCCTTGAATGCGGCAGCAAGTGCCAACCCAACCATCCCTCCGCCGATGATGGCGATATCTACACTTTGCATCATTGCTTTTTATTACCTAATTCAGTGCGGCCGTTCATCGTTTTACCAAACCAAGCGTATGGCGTAGTAGCGGCTGCTTAAAAATAGAAAGGTTATCCATCGCTGCTAAGGCCGTATTTCGCCCAATTCGCATCGCAGGTAAATCATTTGAAAAAATATGCACTAAGGCACTGGTTAGCCAAATCGTTTCGCTTCGATCTGCCTCTCTACGCTGACTAAAGCGCATCAAGCCTTGATAAAGACCAACGTCATCACTTTGCTGCACAATTTCTTCTGCTAGCGAGACAACGTCGCGAATACCAAGGTTAAAACCTTGCCCAGCTATCGGGTGCAGCGTTTGCGCCGCGTTCCCAACAATCGCAAAACGATGAGAAATATTTTGCTTTCGGTGGCGAAGAAGCAATGGGTAACTCGCACGGCGTCCCACTTTTTTCATCGCGCCCAAACGCCACCCAAAATCTTGTTGTAAACGTTGGAGAAATGCTTGGTCAGATAACTCGAGTACCGCTTGTGCCTCATCAGGGTGCAGACACCAAACTAAGGACATTCGGTTATTACTCATTGGTAATAAAGCCACAGGACCATTTTCAGTAAAGCGTTCAAAAGCACGACCTTGATGAGGTTCTTGAGCCACAATATTGGCAATCACTGCCACTTGTTCAAAATCTTGCTCAGAGAGTTCTAAACCAATTTTCTGACAGCAGGTTGAAACAGCACCATCGGCTGCCACCAGCAGTTTTGCTTCAAGCTGCCCACCGCTTTTCAACGTAATATGGGTACAGTCTTGCTCGCGCTCGATATCAGTAACAGAGTCAGGACAAAACAGTTTGATTGATTCGCTGCCGTCTAATATTTCTTGATATACGCGCCCAACATCGGCTAATTCTACAACATATCCTAGCGCTTCAACCCCAACCTCTTGCTTGGTAATCTCCGCCATCCCAGCATGAGAACGGTCAGAAACGTGGATATGCTCAATGGGTGTGACAAACGGCTCTATTGAGGTCCAGAGCTGTAGTTGACGCAACAGATTGACGGTACCGAAAGACAATGCGATTGAACGAGAGTCAAAACCAGGGTGCATATCTGACTGAGCTTTAAAAGGCTCAACGACGGCAATGCGGAGCTTTCCCTGAGACAAATGGTCAATCGCCAATGCCAACGTTGCCCCTGCCATAGCGCCACCAGCAATGACTACATCATATTGCTTCATGCTAACCTCTGAACCATCAATGATTAGTGAATAATAGGTTTGCTTTCGCTACTTTCAGGACGAACACCAAACTCAGCATGAACCGTTAATACACAAGCTTTGATATGCTCGAGCACTTGCTCTAGCAATTGTGCTTGTTCACCAAGGTCATCATTTTCATCGATGCCTAATTTTGAAATTTCCTCTAGGTCTGACAATGCTTCTTTCACATCATCCGATGCTTTGTTGAGCGCCACACCAGCTAAACCCAAACCAGAGATAAAATGATTGACAAAATCAGACACACTATCAGCCAATGTAAACAAACCTTCTTCGCCCGGCTCATCTGGTAATAGTAAAGACAGCTCCATCGATGAACCAGTCAGTTCATTGACCGTTACTTTAAACACGCTCTGAGCAAAGGCAAGCGATGTAGAAGGCCAGCCCATGCCATCATTGGTATAGTCAAATAAAATAGGTTGCCAGGTTTGATCATTGATCGCCAGTCCACCACTTAGCATCCCGACAAGTAAACCATGCAACTCAGCAGGCGTTACCGCCAAACTTGCAGATCGTAGTTCGGCAGCAATCGATTGATATTCAGGAAGGGTGATCTCACTCATAACTTGGCTCATTTTTGCGTAATAATGTATCGATATATCCTACCATCAAGACTTGTCGTCTGAAACGGCTATCAAATTCAATTTTGGACAGCATTTGTTCAAATTGTCCAATTCCTGTGTGATCACTTCATCATTTTTCTTTCTGTGATGGGAAATGCTTGAATCTTAATAGCGGTTTTCCTATAGTTTCCCCCTCGGTAGTTGTACGAAGCAACACCTTAGATAGCGCGAATATAGAGTTTATTCATCATGAGCAATCAAGCGATCGACGTTGAAATACTAGGCAAAGTTACACGAGTGAATTGCCCTACTGGGCAAGAAGATTCTCTTGTTGCATCAGCAAAAGATCTTGATCGCCGATTGAAAGAGTTGAGCGAACGTACTAAGGTAACCAATGAAGTCCAGCTGTTAACGTTTGCTGCATTGAATATTTGTTATGAGTTGAACAACAAATCATACGAATCGAAAGGTCAACAGCAAGAAGTAACTGAGCGAATGGAAAAGCTCACTGCATCTTTAGAAGATGCACTAAGCAAAGTTACGCAAGGACAGCAGTAAATACAAAATTTACCCTGGGGTGTGCGTCAGCAGGATTTAAGTCCCTGAGCCGATAAGCAATACCTAAGGGTTAGTATTTGATAACTATTGAGCAAGCTCGGCATGCACCGAGAAGCCTGCGGTTGTCTTTGCTGATCCGCCTTGAACCAGCTGGTTCAAGGGCCACAATCCTCAACGGCACCCTGGGGTATTCTCTTTATGTCAACACTCTCTCGTCAAGACTTCCGCAAACTGATTCGTGAAAAACGCAACGCATTGTGTAGTGATACGCAGTTTCAAGCGGGGCTTGACCTTTTCACCCAATTCTCCCAACTTCCTGAAATCCAGCATGCACAGCATATTGCCATTTATCTTTCTGCCGATGGTGAACTCGATACCAAGCCGCTCATTGAGTGGTTATGGCAACAGGAAAAATCGGTTTATCTCCCTGTCATCCATCCGTTTTCAAAAGGTCAGTTGCTGTTTCTTCAATACGTAGATGATGACCAACTGGTCTACAACAAATACGGTCTCTTAGAACCCCAGCTGGATATCCGCCATCTCAAACCCGTTCGTCAACTTGATTTAATCTGCACACCTTTGGTCGGATTCGACAGCATCGGACACCGCTTAGGTATGGGTGGCGGCTATTACGACCGCACCCTTTCTCGCTGGTTTAACACTGGTAAAGGTGCAAAACCGATTGGAATTGCACATGACTGCCAACATGTTGAGCGCTTACCGATTGAAAGCTGGGACATCCCACTGCCTAAGATCGTGACTCCAAGCCGAATCTGGCAATGGGAAAACCAATAGTTACCCGCTATAATCACGCCGCAAACGTTAACGAACATCTATTCAGGAGATTGGCATGACTCAAGATGAAATGAAAAAGGCAGCTGGTTGGGCAGCACTTAAATATGTTGAGAAAGACAGCATTGTCGGTGTTGGTACTGGTTCTACCGTGAATCACTTCATCGATGCACTCGGCACTATCAAAGACGATATTAAAGGTGCAGTGTCTAGCTCTGTGGCTTCAACTGAGCGTCTCAAAGAGCTAGGGATTGAAGTATACGAGTGTAACGACGTAATAAAGCTGGATGTATATGTTGATGGCGCGGACGAAATCAACTCAGCACGAGAAATGATCAAAGGTGGTGGCGCAGCGCTGACTCGTGAAAAAATTGTCGCAGCAATCTCTGACAAATTCATATGTATTATTGACGGTACCAAAGCTGTTGATGTATTGGGTCAGTTCCCATTGCCAGTAGAAGTAATTCCAATGGCACGCTCCTACGTTGCGCGCGAGCTGGTCAAGCTTGGTGGTGATCCGGCTTACCGTGAAGGCGTTGTTACTGACAACGGCAACATCATTTTAGATGTGCACAATATGCAGATTACCAACCCGAAGCAAATGGAAGACAAGATCAACGGCATCGCTGGCGTAGTCACGGTTGGCCTATTTGCTCACCGCGGCGCTGATGTGGTGATCACTGGTACACCAGAAGGTGCAAAAATTGAAGAATAAATAACGACCGAGAATCGACCTACCTGATTCACTTTTCTGTTATTTCATTACATTCGGTGCTGCAAGGCACCGTTTTTAATTCCTTTCTCTAAGAAATTATCTCTTATTCCGTAATTTTCTTACCCAAAACAATTTTTTTTTGTTACTTTATTGAACAGAAGACGCACAAGGAAACGTTTGTCCTCCTACAAAACGATGAATTATCCCCTTTTTAATGGTTTTGACCAATGTGCGCCACATTAGCCCACCTTTCCATTTTAAGGACGAGAAAAATGGCCAAAGTTTCACTGGAAAAAGAAAAGATTAAGATCCTCTTATTAGAGGGACTCCACCCTTCTTCAGTTGAAGTTCTTCAAGCAGCTGGTTATACCAACATTGAATACCATAAAGGTTCCCTTCCGGAAGAAGAATTGATTGAAGCGGTAAAAGACGTACACTTCATCGGCATTCGCTCCCGCACGAACCTTTCCGAAGAGGTGATCAATGCGGCAAACAAACTGGTTGCGATTGGCTGTTTTTGTATCGGCACCAACCAAGTAAATCTAGATGCGGCGGCAAACCGTGGTATTCCGGTGTTTAACGCACCATTTTCAAACACACGAAGCGTTGCTGAACTGGTACTTGGTCAGATCCTTCTACTACTTCGCGGTATTCCAGAGAAGAATGCATTAGCACACCGTGGGATCTGGAAAAAGAGCGCCAACAACTCTTACGAAGCGCGTGGTAAGCGCCTTGGTATTATCGGCTACGGCCACATTGGTACGCAGTTAGGTATTATTGCCGAAAACTTAGGTATGCGCGTTTACTACTACGACATCGAGAACAAGCTGTCACTTGGTAACGCGACGCAAGTGCATACCATGAGTGAGCTACTGAACAAATGTGATGTTGTTTCCCTGCACGTCCCTGAAACGCCAGAAACGAAAAACATGATGAGTGAAGAAGAGTTTGCTCGCATGAAGCCAGGTTCAATCTTTATTAATGCAGCACGCGGCACTGTCGTGGATATTCCAGCGCTTTGTCATAGCTTAGAAGCAGGTCATATTGCGGGCGCTGCGATTGATGTATTTCCTACCGAGCCAAAGACCAACGCAGACCCATTCGAATCACCACTGCAGAAGTTTGATAACGTTATTTTAACCCCACACGTGGGTGGCTCTACGCAAGAAGCACAAGAAAACATTGGGATTGAAGTTGCAGGAAAACTGGCGAAGTACTCTGACAACGGCTCAACCCTTTCAAGCGTAAACTTCCCAGAGGTGTCACTGCCAGAGCACGGTGGTGAATGCTCTCGCTTGCTTCACATCCATAAAAACCGTCCTGGTATTCTTACTCAGATCAACACCATCTTCGCAGAAGACGGCATTAACATTGCCGCGCAGTACCTTCAAACGGCCGCTGAAATCGGCTACGTGGTGATCGATGTTGAAACAGAGCGCTCAGAAGAAGCGCTAGCGAAACTGAAAAGTATTGAAGGCACTATCCGTGCTCGTATCCTTCACTAATTTGTGAAGCAGAAATGACAAAGGCAGGGAATTCCCTGCCTTTTCTTTTGAATTAAGACCTTATTTCAATTTATAAATCACATCCACTCGGTCACGAATCACCATAGTTGAGTCTTGGTAACTATTCGCACCTTGCTCGCTATCCATGGCCATTGAGCGCATTAAAACTGGCTTTACCTGCATCTGTGTGTAGTTGATTTGCCATACTCCATCGAGCTTTCTCTCAAACCCTGAAGCTAATGACGCCGCTTTTTCTTTCGCGTCATTAATTGCCGCCATGCGTGCTTTCTTTTGATACTCAGATTGATTACTTACCTTCAACTGAATATTATCAACCTGATTAATCCCCGACTCGAGAGCCATATCTAGGTATTGATTCAAATCCGCTAACTCCGTTACGGTCACATTGATGCTTCGTGATGCACGATAGCCAACCAATTCAGCTTTGCCTGATTTAGGGTAGTGATATTGAGGCGCAAGGTACAAATTAGAGCTGGTAACGTTATCTTTCGATAACCCTACATCTGATAAATATGTCAGAAACACTTCAACGGTTTTATCAACAGATTGCTTCGCCTGTTCAGCGGTCATAGTCGTATCCACAACCTTTACAGAGAAAGTAGCCATATCAGGCGTCGCGATAACCTCGCCATAACCTGTTGTCGTCACATGAGCAAACTCAGACACATTGGCCAAGACTGAAGCACTGGTAAAGCTGAGTGCAGAGGCCAACAAAATTGAATACAGTTTCATTTGGTAAATCCATCCATACAAAAATAGAGTAATCCCCCCTCTAGCACTACCAATATTACCCATGCTGAGTGGCATATGATTTTATCATAGAACTTTGAGGCGATTATCCAAGCACTTAGGGTCACTCCTAACACAACTTTGACTCTGTAACTCTGATGTAATTTCTATACAAAAAACGAGGTACAGCTACCTCGTTTTCTATTCTCTATTAACCTGATTAAGCTTCGGTTTTGTTCAGATGTACATCCATTTGTGGGAATGGAATTTCGATGCCGTTCTCATCCAATGCTTCTTTAATACCTTGCATTGCATCAAAGTACACTCCCCAGTAATCCGCCGTTTTAACCCAAGGGCGCACTACGAAATTTACTGAAGAATCAGCTAGTGTTAGAACACCTATCGTCATATCAGGATCTTTCAAGATACGTGGATCTTTTTCTAATGTTTCTCGAAGAACTTTTTTGGTTAGCTTAAGATCGGCTTTGTACGACACACCAATCACTAAATCTACACGTCGTGTTGCATGACGAGAATAGTTTGTAATCGCACCACCAATGACGGACGAGTTAGGTATTATAACCATCTTGTTGTCTGGTGTTTTTAGAACGGTTTGGAAGATTTGAATCGCTTCGACACTACCCGCTACGCCGCCGACTTCAACGTAGTCACCCGACTTGAAGGGACGAAAAGCCACAATCAGGACGCCAGCAGCAAAGTTCGATAATGAACCTTGCAGAGCAAGACCAACCGCAAGACCAGCCGCACCAATAACAGCAACCACAGAAGCAGTTTGAACCCCTAGGCGGCCAAGAGCTGCAATAAGTACAATCACAAATAGTAAATAACGAACAAGACCGTGAATAAATTCAACGACTGCCTTATCCATGCTTTTCTTTTCTAATACTTTGGTAACACTGCCCGCCACTGCTTTCACGATAATATTACCGATAAATAGAATGAGCAGCGCAGAAATAATATTCACACCGTACTGAACAAGTAGATCTGAATTGTTGTTAAGCCAAGTCTCAGCTTGAGTTAGCCCGTTAGTTAAAGTGGTATCGATACCCATCGATTCACCTGCCATAATTCTTATCCTCAAAAATAAAAATATATACCCAATTGCCGTTAAATTATTCCCGATGACTTCAAGATGCAAAGTTCAGAGCAGCTAAAACCACGCCTATCGATTAAACCAACATCACTGAGCCAAGTTTCCTGAGATTATCGAGAAATATAAGCCATGTGTTTTATAGACTTTTATCCACAACAATGTCCCTATTGCTCTACTGAGTGTCAGACTTTCCACGGTATCTCAACGCTGAAGCTTTCAAAATCATCACTTCACAAATGATATTCAAAAACAAAGCGTTAACAGAATTTTCTGACAACAGCTTGTTACAGGTTACGCAATACGCTCTCATTTCGCCACTTCTATTGTTGAGATTGATAAATGTGAACGTAAAAACATTAGGGATGGTATAAATCATTAACACGTACACTTTAATGCATACTTATCTTCACTACTATGAGGAAAATATAAATCATAGACATAAAAAAACCCGCTTCAGTGAGCGGGTTTCAAATAACTTAATCAGTATCGATTATAGTACGTCAACGGCGTTAAGGTCAGCAAAGGCTTGCTCTAAACGAGCAACCATTGAAGTTTGACCAGCACGTAACCATGCACGTGGATCGTAGTACTTCTTGTTTGGTGCGTCTACACCATTTGGGTTACCGATTTGACCTTGTAGGTAATCGTGGTTTTCAGCTTCAAATTTACGGATGCCGTCCCAAGTTGCCCACTGTGTATCAGTATCGATGTTCATTTTGATAACACCGTAACCGATAGATTCACGGATTTCTTCTAAAGAAGAACCAGAACCACCGTGGAATACGAAGTTTAGAGAGTTCGCTGGCAGGCCAAATTTCTCAGAAACGTGCACTTGAGAATCACGTAGAATCGTTGGTGTTAGTACTACGTTACCTGGCTTGTAAACACCGTGTACGTTACCGAAAGATGCTGCGATAGTGAAACGCGGGCTGATTGCGATTAGTTTTTCATATGCGTAAGCAACGTCTTCAGGAGAAGTGTATAGATCAGATGCATCCATATCAGTGTTATCAACACCATCTTCTTCACCACCAGTACAACCAAGTTCAATCTCTAGAGTCATGTTCATTTTAGCCATGCGCTCTAGGTACTTAGCAGAAATTTCGATGTTCTCTTCTAGAGATTCTTCGGAAAGGTCGATCATGTGAGAAGAGAATAGAGGTTTACCAGTTTGTGCAAAGTACTCTTCACCGGCGTCTAGTAGACCATCGATCCAAGGAAGCAGTTTCTTAGCAGCGTGGTCAGTGTGTAGGATTACTGGTACACCGTAAGCTTCAGCTACAGCATGAACATATTTAGCACCGGCAACCGCACCAAGAACCTGCGCTTCTTGACCTTCAAGTTTTAGGCCTTTGCCAGCAAAGAAAGCCGCACCACCGTTAGAGAACTGAACGATAACTGGCGCTTTAACATTTGCAGCTGCTTCAAGTACTGCATTTACGGAGTCAGTACCAATACAGTTTACTGCTGGAAGTGCAAAGCTGTTTTCTTTTGCAACTTCAAATACTTTCTGAACGTCATCGCCAGAGATAACACCTGGTTTTACGAAGTCGAAGATCTTAGACATGGATGTAATCCTATTTATCTGTCGTTTTTAAACAAAACTTGTTAAGTTGAAAATCTTGCAAACGTTTGCTCACAACTAAGGCTATTCTATCAGAGTTCCTCACACGTTGCAGCAAACGAGAAAGCGGGAGAACCACTCCCCCGCTTTGCTTTAATTATTTACCGCGTGCTTCTAACATTTCTACTGCAGGAAGCGCTTTGCCTTCTACAAACTCAAGGAAAGCACCACCGCCAGTTGAGATGTAAGATACATCAGCTTTGATACCGAACTTGTCGATAGCCGCCAGCGTGTCACCACCACCAGCGACAGAGAAGCCTTCAGAAGCTGCGATAGCTTCTGAGATACCTTTAGTGCCAGCTTCGAAGTTCTTAAACTCGAATACGCCAACTGGGCCGTTCCATAAAATAGTCTTCGCGTTTTTCAGGATTTCAGCTAACTCAGCTGTCGAATTTGGGCCAAGGTCGAAGATCATATCGTCATCTTGTACTTCAGAAACGTGCTTGATTTCAGCTTCTGCGTTCTCATCAAATGCTTTTGCACAGGCAACGTCAGTGGCTACAGGAATAGCACACTCATCCATTAGCTTTTTAGCTGTCTCTACCAGATCCGCTTCGTATAAAGACTTACCTACGTTGTGGCCAGCAGCAGCGATGAATGTGTTCGCAATACCACCACCAACAACAAGTTGGTCAGCAATTTTAGATAACGACTCAAGAACCGTTAGCTTAGTAGAAACTTTTGAACCACCTACGATAGCAACCATTGGACGAGCTGGCTTATCCATTGCTTTCCCTAGTGCTTCTAATTCATTCGCCAGTAGAGGGCCAGCACAAGCGATAGGTGCGTGCATACCAACACCATGAGTAGATGCTTGAGCACGGTGAGCCGTACCGAATGCGTCCATAACGAATACATCACATAGTGCAGCGTATTTCTTAGATAGTTCTTCGTCGTTTTTCTTCTCGCCTTTGTTGAAGCGAACGTTTTCTAGAACAACAAGTTCACCAGCGTTTAGCTCTAGGCCATCTAGGTAGTCTTTTGCTAGCTTAACGTCACAATCTAGTGCGTCATTTAGGTAGTTAACCACTGGTTGTAGAGAGAACTCTTCAGCGTATTCACCTTCAGTTGGGCGACCTAGGTGAGAGGTAACCATCACTTTGGCACCAGCTTCTAGGCAATGCTTAATGGTAGGAAGAGATGCGATGATACGTGCATCGGAAGTTACTTTACCGTCTTTTACTGGCACGTTTAGGTCAGCACGGATAAATACACGTTTACCTGCAAGATCCAGGTCAGTCATCTTGATTACAGACATGATGTGTCCTCTCAAATATTTAATAATTAAAGTTTTTGAAAACTCGGCAACCCTGCCAAGCCTGTTAATTCTTCAAACTGGTTATTGATATGGAGATACGACAGATTTATTTCAAGACTTAAAATAAAAATCCCCATCACTTCTTCATCCTTAACATTCCGTTTGCGAAGAAGCTTGCATTGCTAAAGCGGTATCCAGCATCCGGTTAGCAAAGCCCCATTCGTTATCGCACCAAACCAGCATTTTTACTAATTGGCCATTACTCACTCTAGTCTGAGTTCCATCCACAATTGCACTATGGGGGTCGTGGTTAAAGTCAATGGAAACGAGTGGCGATTCAGTATAGTCAACTATATTACGTAATGTACACTGAGATGCATTAACAATGGTTTGATTTACGTCATTAACTTTCACATTTGTACTAATTGTGACGCTTAAATCCATTGCAGTGACATTAACTGTCGGTACTCGAACGGAAATTGCTTCAAATTTGTTGGAAAATTTCGGGAATATTCTTTCAATCCCTTTATGCAACTTAGTATCAACAGGAATAATAGATTGGCTTGCGGCGCGAGTTCGACGTAAATCGTTGTGGTACGCATCAATGACTTGCTGGTCATTCATGGATGAATGGATTGTCGTAATGGTACCAGATTCAATGCCGAAAGCGTCATCCAGAACTTTGATGATAGGTACAATACAGTTAGTCGTACAAGAGCCATTAGAAACTATACGGTGCTCATCTTTGAGGGTTTCATGATTGACACCATAGATGATGGTGTTATCGACATCATTGCCTCCAGGGTGTGAAAAGAGGACTTTCTTCGCTCCGGCATCGATATGCGCCAAACCGTCTGCTTTAGAACCATATACACCTGTACAATCTAAGACGATATCAACGTCCAAATCGCGCCATGGAAGCAGTTCTATCTCGGCAAGATGAAGAATACGGATGGCGTCATATTCGCCGCGGTCATGATGAACATGCAAGTGTTCTTGGTCGTGGGAGATTTTCTTGCCAAAGCGACCATGACTGGTGTCATATTGCAGTAGGTGCGCCATCGCTTCTGGTTGCGCTAACTCGTTAACCGCCACAACTTTTATCTGCTGTTGCTTTCCACTTTCATACACGGCTCGCAGAACATTACGACCTATACGCCCAAATCCATTGATCGCAACCTTTAGCATCTATCCTTCGCCCTACCAAAAATTTCGTGTCACAAATACTACCTGAACAGGCAGAGAAACGCACCTGCTGAATCACAGTCAAGCAGGATTAAAAAAGGCCATCGCAATGATGGCCTTTCTAACTTTAGCATCTAACAGTCGCCCTTTACGTTCGACTGTTGAGACAATCTAGCAGTTACGCTAGCAATTCTTTTGCTGTGTTCACTACGTTTTCAGTCGTGAAGCCAAACATCTCGAATAGCTGACCAGCAGGTGCAGATTCACCGAATGTCGTCATGCCGATGATGCGGCCGTCGAAACCAACGTACTTGTACCAGAAGTCTGCGATGCCCGCTTCGATAGCGATACGAGCTGTTACGTCTGATGGCAGTACGGCTTCACGGTAAGCAGCGTCTTGCTTGTCGAATGCATCTGTTGATGGCATTGAAACCACGCGTGTTTTCTTACCTTCAGCAGTGAGCTGTGCTGCTGCTTCTACTGCTAGTTCAACTTCAGAGCCTGTTGCGATAAGGATAAGCTCTGGCTTGCCTTCACAATCTTTTAGGATGTAAGCACCTTTCGCGATGTTCGCTACTTGTTCTGCTGTACGCTCTTGTTGCGCTAGGTTCTGACGCGAGAAGATAAGTGCAGTTGGTGCATTTTTACGTTCAATCGCTAGTTTCCAAGCGACTGCTGATTCAACTTGGTCACATGGACGCCATGTGCTCATGTTTGGCGTTAGACGTAGCGATGCCATTTGCTCAACGGGTTGGTGAGTTGGGCCATCTTCGCCAAGACCGATAGAGTCATGCGTGTAAACTTGGATGTTCTGAATCTTCATCAACGCAGCCATACGCATGGCGTTACGTGCGTACTCCATGAACATTAGGAATGTCGCGCCGTAAGGAACGAAACCACCGTGTAGCGCAATACCATTAATGACCGCGGTCATACCGAATTCACGTACACCGTAGTGGATGTAGTTACCCGAAAAATCATCCGCTTCTAGAGACTTAGAACCAGACCAAATTGTCAGGTTAGACGGCGCTAGGTCAGCAGAGCCGCCCATGAATTCAGGAAGCATTTGACCAAACGCTTCTAGTGCATTTTGCGATGCTTTACGTGATGCAATGTTCGCTGGGTTTGCTTGAAGATCAGCAATGATTTGGTTGGCTTTTTCTTCCCATTCCGCTGGAAGTTCGCCGTTTAGACGACGTTTAAGCTCTGCTGCTTCTGCAGGGTAAGCTGCTGCGTATGCTGCGAACTTTTCATTCCAAGCCGCTTCTTTCGCTGCACCTGCTTCTTTTGCATCCCACTCCGCGTAAACATCTGCAGGGATTTCAAATGGACCGTACTCCCAACCTAGGTATTCGCGAGCCGCTTGAATCTCATCGTGACCTAATGGTGCACCGTGACAGTCGTGTGAACCAGATTTGTTAGGAGAACCGAAACCGATAATTGTTTTAGTACAGATAAGCGTCGGACGAGGGTCCGCTTTCGCCGCTTCAATCGCTGCGTTGATGGCTTCACAGTCATGGCCATCTACGCCAGGAATAACGTGCCAGCCGTACGCTTCAAAACGCTTAGGTGTGTCGTCAGAGAACCAGCCTTCCACGTGACCGTCGATAGAAATGCCGTTGTCATCCCAAAACGCAATCAGTTTGCCTAGACCCAGTGTACCAGCAAGAGAGCATGCTTCGTGCGAGATGCCTTCCATCAGACAACCGTCACCCAAGAACACGTAAGTGAAGTGGTCAACGATGTCGTGACCTTCTTTGTTGAACTGTGCTGCAAGCGCTTTTTCAGCAATCGCCATACCGACTGCGTTTGTAACGCCTTGACCTAGAGGACCTGTTGTTGTCTCAATACCTGGTGCGTAGCCGTACTCTGGGTGACCTGGCGTTTTAGAGTGCAATTGACGGAAGTTTTTCAGATCGTCAATAGACAACTCGTAACCGCTTAAGTGCAGTAGAGAATAAATCAGCATTGAGCCATGACCGTTAGACAGTACGAAACGGTCGCGATCTGCCCACTCTGGGTTTGATGGGTTGTGGTTTAGGTGAGAGCGCCAAAGAACTTCAGCGATATCAGCCATACCCATTGGTGCGCCAGGATGGCCTGAGTTAGCTTGTTGAACACCATCCATGCTTAGAGCACGAATTGCATTGGCAAGATGTTTACGAGACGACATGTCTGCTCCTGAGTACATTAAGCGAAACGAAAAATAGAACATAATTCTCTCAAAGCCAGGTAGGGTGTGCAAACGTTTTCCACCCTAAAACCTCACAAATATTGCACCTTTCACTGCAAACCCATCGAAGTTCTTAAAATTATCAATAAATGACGCAAACGTTTGGTTATAACAAAAACCAAAAAAGAACTTGTAATTCGAGCAATCAAATTTAGAATAGACGTCTAGATGTAGATACACCTACAAAAAACAGTATTAATTTGCGCTGGAGAGTTTATCATTCCCCAGTTTTAAACCAGATATAGTGGAGCTAACATGGCTAAGCACCTGTTTACTTCTGAGTCAGTATCAGAAGGTCATCCAGATAAAATTGCAGACCAGATTTCTGATGCGGTTCTTGACGCAATTCTAAAGCAAGACCCGAAAGCTCGTGTTGCATGTGAGACTTACGTTAAAACCGGCATGGTCATGGTGGGCGGTGAAATCACGACTTCTGCATGGGTAGACATCGAAGAACTAACTCGTGAAACGGTCAGTGAAATTGGCTACGTACACTCAGACATGGGGTTTGATGCAAACTCTTGTGCGGTATTAAACACCATCGGTAAACAGTCGCCAGATATCAACCAAGGTGTTGATAAAGCAGACCCTAAAGAACAAGGTGCAGGCGACCAAGGCATCATGTTTGGTTACGCTTGTAACGAAACCGAAGTGCTCATGCCAGCGCCAATTACTTACTCTCACCGCCTTGTTCAAAAACAAGCTGAAGTTCGTAAAAATGGCACCCTTCCTTGGCTACGTCCAGATGCAAAATCTCAGGTTACGTTCCAATATGACCAAGGCAATATCGTTGGTATCGACGCGGTCGTTCTTTCGACTCAACACTGTGATTCAATCTCAACTTCAGACCTGCGTGAAGCAGTAATGGAAGAGATCATTAAGCCAGTGCTACCTTCAGAATGGATTAATAAAGAAACTAACTTCTTTATCAACCCTACAGGTCGATTCGTCATTGGTGGCCCAATGGGTGACTGTGGTCTAACTGGTCGTAAGATCATCGTAGATACCTACGGCGGCGCAGCTCGTCACGGTGGTGGTGCCTTCTCTGGTAAAGATCCATCAAAAGTTGACCGCTCTGCTGCATATGCAGCACGTTATGTAGCGAAAAACATCGTCGCCGCTGGCATGGCTGACCGTTGTGAAATTCAGCTGTCTTACGCCATCGGTGTTGCTGATCCAACCTCTATCATGGTGGAAACGTTCGGTACTGAGAAAGTATCACACGACATCATCATTGAAGCGGTTCGTCAGTTCTTCGACCTGCGTCCATACGGTTTGCAAGAAATGCTTAACCTTCTGCAACCAATCTACAAGAAGACAGCAGCGTACGGTCACTTCGGCCGTGAAGAGTTCCCGTGGGAAGCAACCGATAAAGCCGCTCTTCTACGCGATTTCGCTGGTATCAAGTAATCGAGCCAAGCTAAAATCAATCAAGCCCTCGCCTCTGGCGGGGGCTTTTTATTTTCAGCAACTTTTATCCAGCCATTTCGACTCATACCGCCCTGCCTCATGAAGTAGTCGTATTTCTCACTCACTTTTATACCGAATAAATTTTCAGCAATTATTTGTAAATTATCCCATCTCCACCAATAGTTAAAATATTGTTAATTCCAATTTAAATAGAGACGTCGGGTGCTGGCGACTGTGGCAGCAACACTTAAGAAAGACACGAGTCAGGCATCTTTATGGCCGATACCAAACTAAGCCAATGCTCAGATGTAAGCTTGAAAAAGTCGCTTCAAGTTTGACTGAACAAAAAAACCGCTGTCAGTTGGTATAAGCGGATAATGTGAGAATAAATCAAGGAGGAGTTATGCCTCGAACTGCTAATCAACCTGACTTCCGTAGCAAGCGAAAGGAAGTGCCAGACAACGAATACGCTAAGACAATCCCGTGTAATACGGTTAGCCTTTCCGCACCTTTCCATTGGCTTGCGTTAGGTTTGCATGATTTTGTCCGACTGCCTCTCATCAGTGCATTTTATGGCATCTGCTTTATGGCCGCCGCTATCGGTATTGTTTTGCTGGTGCAATGGCAAGGCACCCACCTTGTCGTCATGCCGAGTTTAATCGTCTACATGTTAATTGGCCCGTTTTTAGCGCTCGGTTTATATGATGCCAGTTGGGAAAGAGAGCGTGGGCATAAAGCCAGCTTGTTTCATTCGATGAAAGCCATAGGGCGTAACTCTTCCTCTCAGTGGGCATTCGCTGTGCTGCTGGCAGTATGTATGATTTTCTGGATGCGTATCGCCGCGCTCCTACATGCGCTTTACCCGTCCGTTCAAGGCGCGCCACTCACTGAGTTTCTGCCATTTTTAGTCATAGGTTCATTGGTCGGTTTCATATTAGCTTGCGTCGTTTTCAGCATCTCAGCGTTTTCGATTCCGCTCATGATGGAACGTCGCGTGGATGTGATGACAGCCGTATTCACCAGCTTTAACGCGGTAAAATCCAATATCCCTGCGATGATAGTGTGGGCGGCGGTCATTTGTGGCGGTATTTTAATCGGCTTTGCCACGTACGGAATTGGCATGCTGTTTACGATGCCTATTTTAGGCTACGGTACTTGGCACGCTTACCGTGCGATCATTAAGAAAAAACACACGCCTTAAAAAACAGATGCTATGATTCGGCCCTCGCTCTCGCGGGGGCTTTTTTATATCACTATAGATAAAGTGGAGGACGTGTGGTTTTTGAACTAAGCTACAAAGCAAAACAAGTGATGGCACACTGCATTGCTAAGGCAGAACAGGCTTTCCAGCGTTCATTTCCGCTTCCAACACTCACATTCAATGTTCGTGGTAAAGCCGCCGGAAAAGCGTACCTGCAACGGAACGAAATTCGCCTAAATCCCGTTTTATTTCGAGAAAATACGCAAGCGTTCTTGGATGAAGTTATCCCGCATGAAGTTGCCCACCTAATTACTTATCAGGTTTATGGCCGAGTTAGACCACATGGCAAAGAATGGCAAGGTGTGATGGAAGCCGTATTTAACGTTCCTGCCAAGACCACTCACCGCTTTGAAGTTACCTCGGTTCAAGGTAAAACCTTCGAATACCGCTGCGACTGCGCGGCTTACCCATTATCCATTCGCCGCCACAACAAAGTGCAGCGTAAGCAAGCAACCTACTCCTGCCAAAAATGCCGCCAATCTCTTAACTTTACTGGCGTACAACTCTCGTAACTATCCCTCCAAACTGCTATCTCGATGCCATTTCTGATGGCGCATCATCGTATTGTTAACATACTCATTATTAAAGCCAGTATCTGAGTGATAGAATAAATAAAGCCATACTTTTTAAAGACTTTAATCATGAAATATCTATTCTCTTTGTTACTCTTTGCGCTTTCTTGCTCGGCCATGGCTGCGCCCCCGAGTTCCTTCTACGCCGCCAAACGTGAGGCGGTAAAAATTTATCAAGATCATCCAACCAGCTTCTACTGCGGTTGCAACATCCAATGGCAAGGAAGAAAAGGTGCCCCTGACCTCGACTCTTGCGGTTACCAAGTCCGTAAACAAGAAAAACGCGCAGCGCGAATCGAGTGGGAGCACGTGGTGCCTGCGTGGCAATTCGGCCACCAGCGTCAATGCTGGCAGGAGGGCGGGCGCAGAAACTGCAAGAAAAAAGACAAAACCTTCCGCTTAATGGAGGCAGATCTACATAACCTGACGCCTACTATTGGTGAAGTAAACGGTGACCGCTCAAACTACAACTTCAGTCAATGGAATGGGGTGAATGGCGTGAGTTATGGCCGCTGTGAGATGCAAGTGAACTTCAAACAACGCAAAGTAATGCCACCAGATCGCGCTCGTGGCTCGATCGCTCGTACCTATCTTTATATGAGCAAAGAATACGGTTTTACGTTGTCTAAACAACAAACTCAGCTAATGAATGCTTGGAACAAAACATACCCTGCCGGTAAATGGGAATGTGAGCGTGATAAGCGCATCGCGAAAGTACAAGGCAATCACAACCCATTTGTTCAAGAAGCCTGTCGCGCACTGTAGTCCCCACTAGCTTGAAGCGTTTCAATAACTGATATTGAAACGCTTCTTGCCCCTTGTTTTTTCGATAGAAAGCATCCATGTTAGAATTTAAGTTTATTCTCTTGCTGGAAATCCCATGCGTATCCCTCGAATTTATCATCCAGAAACGATTCACCAACTTGGCTCACTGGCTTTAAGCGAAGACGCAGCATCCCATATCGGCCGCGTTTTACGGATGAAAGAAGGCCAAGAAATTCTACTCTTTGACGGTAGCGGCGCAGAGTTTTCAGCGATGATCAGTGAAATCAGTAAAAAGAATGTGTTAGTTAACGTGACTGAACGTATAGAGCACTGTATTGAATCCCCATTGGATCTGCACCTTGGCCAAGTGATTTCGCGTGGCGATAAGATGGAATTCACCATCCAAAAGTCGGTTGAACTCGGGGTAAATACCATCACCCCTCTGATTTCAGAACGCTGCGGTGTAAAACTCGATCAAAAACGTTTTGAAAAAAAACTGGCCCAATGGCAGAAAATCGCCATCAGTGCCTGCGAGCAATGTGGTCGTAACATCGTTCCTGACATTCGTCCTATTATGAACTTGGAACAATGGTGCCAAGAAGAGCACGATGGGCTAAAGCTCAATTTGCATCCTCGTGCAAAATACTCGATCAACACCTTGCCAACGCCCGTCGAAAAAGTGCGCCTGTTGATCGGCCCAGAAGGCGGCTTATCGTCAGAAGAGATCGACATGACTCGCGAACACCAATTTGAAGAGACGCTACTCGGCCCTCGCGTTCTGCGTACCGAAACCGCGGCTCTGACAGCAATTACAGCCTTACAAGTTCGTTTCGGCGATCTGGGTTAAACGGAGAAAATAATGATCAAACTCGGTATTGTAATGGACCCAATCTCGTCCATTAACATCAAGAAAGATTCTAGCTTTGCCATGATGCTTGAAGCGCAACGACGCGGCTACGAAATCCACTACATGGAAATGAACGATCTACACCTCGATCAAGGTGTCGCGATAGCGGATACCAAAGTGGTTGAACTAAAAGAAGATCCACAGGGCTGGTACCAATTCAAGTCAGAGCAAACAATCCAATTGTCCGAGCTCGATGTTGTTCTCATGCGTAAAGACCCTCCGTTCGATACCGAGTACATCTACGCAACGTACATTCTTGAACGTGCAGAAACGCAAGGCACGTTGATCGTCAATAAACCGCAAAGTCTGCGTGACTGTAACGAAAAGCTGTTCACCGCTTGGTTCCCTGAGCTTACGCCAACGACGATCGTGACACGTAAAGCGGAAAAGATGAAAGAGTTCCGTGAAAAGCACGGTGATGTGATCCTAAAACCACTTGATGGTATGGGCGGCGCTTCTATCTTCCGCGTCAAAGAGAATGATCCAAACGTATCGGTGATCATCGAGACACTAACAAACCACGGCCAAAACTACGCCATGGCGCAAACGTTCGTACCGGACATCAGCAACGGTGACAAACGTATCCTTGTGGTCGATGGTGAGCCAATGCCTTACTGTTTAGCGCGTATTCCTGCGAAAGGTGAAACACGTGGTAATCTTGCGGCAGGTGGCACAGGTGAAGCTCGACCTTTGAGCGAAACTGATATCAAAATTGCCCAAACCGTAGCACCCATACTAAAAGAAAAAGGCCTCATCTTTGTTGGTCTTGACGTCATTGGTGACAAACTCACTGAAATCAACGTGACCAGCCCAACCTGTATTCGTGAGATTGAATCGGCCTTTGATATCTCAATCACCGGGAAGCTCATGGACGCGATTGAGCGCCGAGTGAAAGGTGAATAATTCAAACTGCATTACAGTTAATAAAGAGCGTAGAACTTAAAAATAAGCAACCTAATGCATTTAAACGATAAGGTGAATTGTCCCTTTTGCTTAAGTGCATGTACGAGTGTTAAGGGGCAGTATGAGTATGAACCTCACAAATCATTTTTTAGTTGCCATGCCTGGAATGAAAGATCCGTACTTCCACAACAGCGTGATCTACGTTTGTGAACACAACGAAGAAGGCGCTATGGGACTGATGATCAATGCGCCCGTCGATATCACGGTTGGTAAAATGCTCCAGCAGGTGGAAATGCAGCTCGTTCATCCGCGTCTATTTGAAACAAGCCTTGATAGGCCTGTCTATAATGGTGGCCCTATCTCGGAAGACCGCGGCTTCATTCTCCACAAGCCAAAAGATGACTACGACTCCAGTATCCAAATGACGGATGAGCTCGCTGTGACCACTTCACGCGATATTCTCTCTGTTTTAGGAACCGAAGCGGAACCGAGTGACTACTTAGTCGCGCTTGGTTATTCTGGCTGGAGCGCTGGTCAATTAGAGAGTGAGTTAGTCGAAAACTCTTGGCTCACCATTGAAGCGACACCAGAAATTATCTTCGATACTCCTATCAATGAGCGTTGGAAAAAAGCGGTCGAAAAGCTGGGTATCGACTCTAGTCACCTTTCGGCTGATTCTGGGCACGCTTAACCAACATTCGTACAGTTACCTAAAATAGAGACACCTTATGTCACGCACAATTATGGCTTTTGATTTCGGAACCAAAAGCATTGGCAGCGCAATTGGCCAAGAAATTACTGGCACCGCGTCTCCACTGAAAGCCTTTAAGGCTAACGATGGTATTCCTAACTGGGACGACATCGAGAAACAAATTAAAGAGTGGCAGCCCGACTTACTGGTGGTCGGCTTACCAACGGATCTGAATGGTAAAGATCTTGAAACGATTACGCCTCGTGCAAGAAAGTTCGCGAAGCGCTTACAAGGCCGCTATGGTTTAGCGGTAGAACTTCATGATGAGCGTTTATCAACAACCGAAGCTCGTGCAGACTTGTTTGGGATGGGTGGGTACAAAGCGTTATCGAAAGGTAATATTGACTGTCAATCTGCCGTGGTTATTCTTGAAAGTTGGTTTGAAAACCTTTGGCGTGAATAAATCACACCAAACCGAATAAAAATAAAAAGGTTGGCATTGACCAACCTTTTCACTACCCAGCAAAAATACCAATCCTACGCTTTAATCCCGTTATAAGCGGCAAATAGTATCTCTACTCCATATCAATCTTAACGTTAGCCAGACTGCCCGTTGAAAACGACTCACCGCGCTGGGTTTTTAGCATCAAACGCAGATCATTGGCAGAATCCGCACTGTGCAACGCATCATCTTCACTGATCTTACCTTGCATTACTAACTTGTAGAGCGACTGATCAAACGTCAACATACCAAATTCGTTTGAACGCACCATGGTTGATTTCAGCTCATGCAACTCTCCTCGGCGGATCAAATCAGAAACTCGCGGACTGTTTAACAGGATCTCAAAGACTCCATGACGACCTTTTCCATTCTTATCTCGGATCAATTGCTGGCCAACCACACCTTTTAAGTTCATGGAAAGATCAAACAATAATTGCTCTTTTTGATCTTTCGGTACCAAATGAAGGATACGCTCTAACGCTTGGTTCGCGTTGTTCGCGTGCAGCGTTGCCATACATAAGTGGCCAGTTTCGGCAAACGTCATGGCGTATTCCATCGTCTCACGACTGCGGATCTCACCAATTAAAATCATGTCTGGTGCCTGACGCAGCGAGTTTTTAAGCGCGACTTCATAGCTTTGCGTATCTAGCCCGACTTCTCGCTGAGTCACGATACAGCGCTTATGCTCATGCACGAATTCGATTGGGTCTTCGACCGTCAAAATGTGCCCCGTCTTGTTGCTATTCCGATAACCCGTCATCGCCGCCATCGTGGTCGATTTACCAGAACCAGTCGCCCCCACCACCAGCACTAATCCTCGCTTTGCGATTGCGAGATCTTGCAGAACCAGTGGTAACTTTAATTGTTCAAAAGTCGGAATATTCGTTTCAATACGACGAATGACCGCGCCCGGCAATTCGCGCTGGAAAAAAGCACTCACTCGGAAACGGCCACAATCTCTCACGATGGCAAAGTTAGACTCGTGACTTTTACGAAACTCTTGACGTCGCTCGGGCTCCATTGCGCTATCGAGTAATTTCGCCACATCATTTTCGGTGAGCTTGTCACCTTGCGGACACAACTCACCATCCACGCGGAATAAGATTGGTGCCCCAACCGTGATATAAAGATCCGACGCTTTCAACGCCAACATGCCTTCCAGAAATTTATTTAGATCCATCTTTGATGCTCACCATACATATTACGAGAATTGCTGCACGTCTAACCCGATTTTGTTGTCGACTTCTTCGCGCTCCACCATACCTTGCGCCATCAACTGACGCGCGTTTTGTTCCATGGTTTGCATGCCGTGCGCCGCACCAGTTTGGATGATGGAATACATCTGCGCGACCTTATCTTCACGAATCAAGTTACGAATTGCCGGTGTTGCCATCATGATTTCATGACAGGCGATACGGCCACCGCCATTACGTTTGAGTAGCTTCTGGGCGATAACCGAACGCAAAGATTCAGAAAGCATCGAACGCACCATATCTTTGTCGCTTCCAGGGAAGACGTCGATGATACGGTCGATGGTTTTCGCCGCTGAACTGGTATGCAACGTACCAAATACCAGATGCCCTGTTTCTGCTGCAGTTAACGCCAAACTGATGGTTTCTTTATCACGTAGCTCACCGACCAAAATTACGTCTGGGTCTTCACGTAGTGCACTTCGCAGCGCGTTTTGGAAGCTATACGTGTCACGGTGTACTTCACGTTGGTTGATCAAACACTTGTTATTGCCATGCACAAATTCGATTGGATCTTCAATTGTGAGAATATGTTTATTGTGATTGCGGTTAATGTAGTCAACAATAGCAGCCAAAGTGGTCGATTTACCTGAACCTGTTGGGCCTGTAACAAGGACTAAGCCTTTTTCTGCGCTGGCAATTTTGCGAAAAATTTCTGGCGCTTCAAGCTCATCAAGTGTGGGAATGCGGCTTGGGATGGTACGAAATACCGCAGCGCAACCACGAGATTGGTTAAACGCGTTGACACGAAAACGGCCAACATTAGGCAACTCAAAAGAGAAGTCGACTTCGAGTTTTTCTTCGAACTCACTGCGCTGGGCATCGTTCATGATTTCAAAAACCAGACGATGCACTTCTTGGTGTGTAAACGCGGGAATGCCCAGTTTTCTCACATCACCATCAACACGAACCATTGGTGGTACACCTGCAGAAAGATGTAGATCCGAGGCATTATGTTTTACACTAAAATCCAGTAACTCAGTGATATCCATTTAAAATCCTTAAGTCTAAAGTACAGCGATGAGTAGTATTCAACAAAATATTGAACAGATCACCTCTCAAATCCGTCACGACGAACAAAAATGTGGTCGTTCTCCAGAATCAGTGCAACTTCTAGCGGTCAGCAAAACTAAACCGGTCGAGGCAATTCTCGAAGCCTACCAAGCTGGTCAAACCGCTTTTGGGGAAAACTACGTCCAAGAAGGCGTCAGTAAAGTTCAGCACTTTGCCGAGCATTATCCAGATAATCACATCGAATGGCACTTCATTGGCCCAATTCAATCCAATAAATCACGACTTGTTGCTGAACATTTCGATTGGGTTCACACCATTGATCGACCTAAAATCGCTCAACGTTTGAATGACCAACGCCCGAGCAAGCTAAACCCACTGCAAGTACTGATTCAAGTCAATACCAGCGGTGAAGCATCGAAGTCAGGTATCACCGAAGCAGAAGTATTCGAGTTGGCGGAGTTGATTTCTCGCCTGCCCAACCTCACGTTAAGAGGGTTGATGTCGATCCCTGCCAACCTGTCGGACTACGACTCACAACGTCAGGAGTTTCGTAAGTTGGCAACCTTGAAACACACACTCGAAGCACAATTCCCAGAAATCGATACATTATCAATGGGAATGAGTGGTGACATGACGGCTGCCATCGATGCAGGCAGTACGATGGTTCGCATCGGCACTGCTATTTTTGGCGCACGTGACTACAGCAAAAAATGACTCGTCATAAATACCCAAGAGCAAATCACTCGATCATCTTACCGCCTAAATAGGAGCAGTAAGGATAAAGCGGCGCCATTATACACCTGAGCGCACAATGAATTGTAATATATCATGATGGAAATCAGACAAATGGAACATAAAAAAATCGCCTTCATCGGTGCTGGTAACATGGTGAGAGCCATTGTTTCTGGCTTGGTTGCTAACGGATACCCAGCGAAAAACATTACCGCTACCGCGCCTTCAGAGGCTCGTCGTTTGCCGCTTGAACAAGATTTTGGCATCCGTACCACCAGCGATAATATCCACGCTGCGACCGAGGCGGATGTAGTGGTATTGTCGGTGAAACCACAAATGATGGCAGAGGTGTGTAAACCGTTACAATCCATCGATTTTACTAACAAACTGGTGATTTCTATCGCCGCGGGCATCAACAGTTCACGTCTCGATGACATGTTAGCAACTACGTTAAACTTGGTTCGCGTGATGCCAAACACACCATCACAACTTGGGCTAGGCATGAGTGGCTTATTTGCGCCACAGCATGTGACCGAGCAAGATAAAGCGTTTGCAGCAGAACTCATGCAAGCGGTTGGTAAAGTTTGCTGGGTCGAACACGAGTCTGGTATCAATAATGTGATTGCAGCAGCAGGTAGTGCTCCGGCATACTTCTTCTTGTTTATGGAAGCGATGCAAACTGAAGCGATTGCACAAGGATTTGACAAGGACACCGCTCGTCTATTGGTGCAGCAAGCGGCGTTAGGCGCAGCAAGTATGGTCGTAAACAACCCAGAGACCGAGCTTTCTACACTGCGTGAGAATGTGACGTCGAAAGGTGGAACAACGGCAGAAGCACTGCGTACGTTCAACCAACATCAACTTTCCGATACTGTCGCGAAAGCCATGCAAGCCGCAGTAACTCGAGCGGAAGAAATGGAAAAACAATTTTAATTACTTGGATGAACCCCATTTAAACATCATCCACTACTTGTAAGGGTACCTTATGAATTCAATGAGTTTTCTCATCTCAACCCTATTTGACCTGTATATCATGGTCGTCATTTTGCGTATTTGGTTGCAAGCTGCACGTGCAGATTTTTACAACCCGTTTTCGCAATTCATTGTCAAAGCGACACAACCTGTAGTTGGCCCGCTGCGTCGTTTCATCCCTTCCGTGGGGAACATCGATCTAGCGACGGTCTTATTTGCTTACTTGCTCTGCGTACTGAAGTTTGTCGCGCTTATCCTTATCGCCTCAAGTGGTTCTGTTTCTTTCAGTGCTGAGTTCTTACTCTTAGGGTTATTGTCACTCGTCAAAGCAGCTGGTGGCCTCTTATTCTGGGTACTACTGATTCGCGCTATTTTAAGCTGGGTTAGCCAAGGCCGTAGCCCGATTGAGTATGTCTTCCATCAATTAACAGAGCCAATGTGTGCACCGATTCGCCGTGTCATTCCTGCGCTTGGTGGTCTTGACCTTAGTGTTCTGGTTCTATTTATTGGCCTGCAGTTCGCTAACTTCTTGATGGGTGACCTTATTGGTCCGATTTGGTATCAACTGTAATGTCAACCGCAGCGTGGCAAGATGGCGAGGACATTGTCCTAAAGCTCTATATTCAACCAAAAGCAAGCCGTGATCAAATCGTCGGCTTGCACGGTGAAGAGCTCAAAATCGCCATTACCGCGCCCCCGACCGATGGCAAAGCCAACGCGCACTTAACCAAGTTCTTAGCAAAACAATTCAAGATGGCTAAAAGCTCGGTTCACATCGAAAAGGGGGAACTGGGACGGCACAAGCAAATTCGGATAGAATCCCCCTCCCAGATACCGACTGACATTAAAGCCATCTTATGATGGCTTTTTATTTACAATTTTGTACCACACTTAATACTAACAATCGTAACCGTTGAACTTTCCCACCGAAAAAACGGTCAATGATTTAGACCAATCACAGTTGAGATAAAACTATCGCTTTGAGGAAGTAACAATGAACAAATGGATTACCGCATTACTGATCAGTTTGCTGTCACTACCAAGCTTCGCCGACCAGTTTAAAAATATGAAAGACATCGAAGTTCACTACGTCGCGTTCAATTCAACATTTTTAACGCCTAAAGTGGCGCGCAGCTATGACATTAAACGTAACCACTACGTCGCGGTGGTAAACATTAGCGTATTAGACAGAGCCTCACTGGGCAAACCAGCATTAGAGGCGAAGATCGGCGGTCAAGCGAAAAACTTAATAGGCCAAACACAAAAGCTTACCTTCCGTGAAGTGAAAGAAGGCGACGCGATTTACTACCTCGCAGAGCTGCCCATTACTCATGAAGAAACGTTCACCTTCGATATTGATGTAAAATCGGGAGACAAAGGCTCTGGTAAACTTACATTCACTCAGAAATTTTATGTTGAAGAGTGATTGGGTTGTGATGTTCTAAATGCTTTCGGATACCAGCAGACCAAAAACCAATAAGTAAAAATCCAGAGGAGAACGGTCTGTTCCCCTCTATCACAATGGAAAGAGATCCCCCATGAAAAAAATTGTGCTAGCAACAGGCAACCAAGGCAAAGTACGTGAAATGGCAGGCTTACTGTCTGACTTCGGTTTTGAAGTATTAGCGCAAAGTGCATTCAACGTATCTGAAGCAGCAGAAACCGGTACTACGTTTATTGAAAACGCCATCATCAAAGCACGTCACGCCGCGCAAGAAACCGGTTTGCCAGCCATCGCGGATGATTCTGGTCTGGAAGTCGACTTCCTAAAAGGCGCGCCGGGTATTTATTCGGCCCGTTACGCGGGTGAGGATGCATCAGATCACGAGAATCTAGAAAAGCTATTAAAGGTGATGGAAGGGGTACCAGAGCTTGAGCGAACGGCGCGTTTTCATTGCGTGCTGGTATTGATGCGTCATGCCGATGACCCAACGCCTATCGTCTGCCATGGTAAATGGGAAGGTCGGATTTTGCCTGAAGCACAGGGTGATAATGGCTTTGGTTACGACCCAATTTTCTTTGTACCAGAAGAAAACTGTGCATCAGCAGAACTGGAACCCGCGCGCAAAAAGCAGCTATCACACCGTGGTAAAGCACTTAAGTCGCTCTTCGCACAACTATCTGAGCAAGCCGCTCAGTAATATAAAACGAGTCTAAACATGTTAACGCCCCCAGCACTGAGCTTGTATGTACATATCCCGTGGTGTGTACAAAAGTGCCCCTACTGTGACTTTAATTCACACGCGCTAAAAACAGACATTCCGGAAGCAGAATACATTAGTGCTCTGCTTGAAGATTTAGACAGTGATATTGCAAAGTACTGTTTAAGTGATACTCCGCGTCCGCTGCACTCGATTTTTATTGGTGGTGGTACGCCGAGTTTAATTTCAGCCCAAGGTATCGAGCGTCTGCTAAAAGGCATCGAAGCACGTATTCCGTTTAAGCCTGAAATCGAAATTACCATGGAAGCCAATCCAGGCACGATCGAAGCAGAGCGTTTTGTCGGTTATCGTAAAGCGGGCGTCACGAGAATTTCTATCGGCGTGCAAAGTTTTGAGCAGCAGAAACTGGAGCGCCTAGGGCGAATCCATGGCCAAGACGAAGCCGTTAATGCCGCTAAGTTGGCTCATCAAATTGGTTTGAACAGTTTCAACCTAGATTTAATGCATGGCCTACCCGATCAAAGTACTGAACAAGCTCTGGTTGATTTGGACAAAGCGATTGAGTTAGCACCGCCGCACCTTTCGTGGTACCAACTGACGATAGAGCCAAATACCATGTTCTACTACAAACCACCGACGCTACCAGACGACGATGATTTGTGGGATATATTTGAGCTTGGGCACCAAAAACTGACGGCGGCTGGTTATGTGCAATATGAGATTTCTGGCTACAGCAAACCGGGGTATCAATGTCAGCATAACCTTAATTACTGGCGTTTTGGGGATTACCTGGGGATCGGTTGTGGCTCGCACGGCAAGCTTAGTTTTGTTGACGGACGCATCATCCGCACAACGAAAGTGAAGCATCCTAGGGGGTATTTAGCGGCGTATCAAAACATGGTAAAGCCGTATTTACATACGGAGCACGTGGTGGCAGATGAAGACCGTCCGTTCGAGTTCTTTATGAACCGCTTCCGCTTAATGGAAGCATGCCCAAAACAAGATTACGTCAATACCACGGGCTTGCCTTTGAGCACCATTCAAGGAAACATTGATTGGGCGTTAGAAATGGACTATTTAAGTGAAACCGACACGCATTGGCAAATTACTGAGAAAGGTAAACTCTTCCTCAATGATTTACTCGAAGCCTTTATGGTCGAAGAAGACGAATAACACCACCAACAAATGCATAAAAGAATGCCTCTCAAGCAAGAGAGGCATTCTTTCGGCGACAATCAAACTCGCCCTCTAAAAAATCGAGCGTCCGATACGTTCCGAAAGCAGCTCTAACGCTTTCGTTCCAGCCAGCGAATTACCCGAAGCGTCTAACTCTGGCGACCATACAGCAATCGTCATCTCACCTGGAACCACGGTGATAATACCGCCCCCCACACCAGACTTACCAGGCATACCAACGCGATAAGCAAACTCTCCGGCCCCATCATACAGACCACAGGTTGCCAATAGTGCATTAAGTTGCTTTGCCTGAGTCGCAGAAACCACAGGTTTGCTGGTTTGTACCGAGGTGCCTTTGTTCGCCAAGTAACTGAACGTTTTGGCCAAGTCGACACAACTCATTTTCAGCGCACAAGCGTGGAAGTAGTTTTGCAGTACAGGAATGACGTCATTCTCAAAGTTACCAAATGATCGCATTAGGTAAGCAATCGCAGCATTACGGTCACCATGCATCATTTCTGACGCAGCAACCACCTTGTCATACACTATGTGTGTGTCACCGGAGAGTTGGCGTACAAACTCCAGCAAACGCTGACGAGGCGCAGAAAGACGACTTTGTAATAGATCCGCCACCACTATCGCCCCCGCATTAATGAACGGGTTGCGAGGAATCCCCTGCTCCATTTCCAACTGAATTAACGAGTTAAACGCCTGCCCTGATGGCTCTTTACCCACACGCGCCCAAATTTCTTCCTGCTTATACAAGCACATCGCAAGCGTTAGACTTAATGCTTTTGAAATAGACTGAATAGAGAAAGATTCATCGGCATCCCCCGCCTTAATCACCTCGCCTTCATTGGTGTATACCGCAATACCTAACTTGTTATTGGGTACTTTTGCCAGAGCCGGAATGTAATCGGCCACTTTGCCTTGGCCGATTAAAGGGCGTACTTCCGCCAAAATATCGACCAAAATTTCCGCTGTAGGTTTCATTCTCTGCCTTCTTTTTACAAGCGAGCGCTTTAAACTCAGAGGTAAAAAAAGCCAACATCTCGTTGGCTTTCCATAGGATTGATTAGATTGCAGTCAATGATGGTGTCACTAGCATAATAATATTGCGCTTGATAGATTGAACAACCCAGTGAAGATAAACGATGTCTGAAACGTAGGAAAACAACGCCCTTGCGCTTCAAACCTTACGGCAACGTCTTCTATCTCAGTCTGAACGCGTTGAAAGACACACAATTGAGCTTTACTTCTTCAAACCACTTTCCATGCAGGCAGTGCTTCTTGTAAAAGCTCTAACGAACTACGATTGAGTTAGCTATTTTTTGCTACCGAGTTACACGCCATAAGACCAACCAGACACCATCACACTCACGCCCTGTTAAGCAAAAGTCGCTTTTCACTCCGAGCAGACGATAATCATTGCGTTATCAAAGTCAATTCGGTTATCTCCCAGATTGGCTAATATCACATGTCATGGTACATCCTATGAGCTTCTCTACTTACGCAATACGCTTATATTTGATATCCCACACACCATGCCCAAGACGGTGACCACGAGCTTCAAATTTGGTTAATGGACGCTCGTCAGGACGAGGAACGAAATCACCATCTTTCGCAATGTTTTCAAAACCAGGCGCTTGGTTCATGACTTCAATCATGTGCTCTGCGTAGTTTTCCCAGTCGGTCGCCATGTGGAAAACACCTTCATTCAGTATCAACTTTTCACGGACCATTTCAGCAAAATCTAACTGAACGATACGACGCTTATGGTGACGTTTCTTATGCCATGGGTCAGGAAAAAATAGCTGTACGGTTGCTAGACTGTTATTGGGTACCATGTGTTCAAACACCTCCACGGCATCATGACACATGACGCGTAGATTCGTCACACCAGCTTCACGTGCGTCCGAAAGACATGCACCAACACCTGGGCTATGAACTTCAATACCGATAAAGTTCTTCTCTGGTGCGTTCTTTGCCATTTCAACCAAGGAAGCCCCCATACCAAAGCCAATTTCAAGTACGACAGGGTTGTCATTCCCAAACACCTCGTTCCAATTAAGAAATTCCGCTTTGTAATCGATACCCATGGTCGGCCAGCACTCATTCATCGCGCTCTCTTGACCTTTAGTTAGGCGGCCTTCGCGACGAACGAAACTGCGGATTTTACGGATCAGCTTGCCGTCTTCGTTGTATTCGTTAGTGGTTACTTCACTCATTGACTTTGCCTGCACATTGATTAATCAAAGCGGGGATTATCCAAAGAATTTACTTAGGTGCAAGTATTTGTTGAACTCTGGGGCGATGCCAGCGCAACAGCGACAACACATTCCTTTATATCCCCACACTTTATCCGTTGTACTTCTTGCCCATTATGTGGTGCAATTTTGCACCTAACCAATAATAGAATACAGAGCAAGTCGTGACACCTTTCGCCAATGCCATTTTAAAATGGTATGACGCATATGGGAGAAAAGAGCTTCCATGGCAACAAAACAAGACCGCTTACAGTGTCTGGCTGTCTGAAATCATGCTTCAGCAAACTCAAGTCACTACGGTTATTCCATATTATCAGCGTTTCTTGGAGCGTTTTCCAACCGTGGTCGATCTTGCCTGTGCAGAACAAGATGAAGTTCTGCACCTTTGGACTGGCTTAGGTTATTACGCCCGTGCTCGTAACCTTCATAAAGCCGCGAAACAGGTCGCCTTAAAATACAATGGTGAGTTTCCTCTTGATATAGAGCAGATGAACGACTTACCAGGGATCGGGCGCTCTACCGCTGCTGCCATTTTATCGTCTGTGCATAAACAGCCACATGCGATTCTCGATGGCAATGTAAAGCGCACCCTTTCTCGCTGCTTTGCCGTTGAAGGATGGCCAGGGCAGAAAAAGGTTGAAAATCAGCTATGGAAAATAGCGGAAACGCACACCCCCCAAGCGGACGTTGATAAGTATAACCAAGCAATGATGGATATGGGGGCGATGGTCTGCACTCGCAGCAAACCCAAATGTAGCCTGTGTCCCGTTGCTGACCTATGCGTGGCCAAAAAACAAGACAATGTGCTCGACTACCCGGGTAAAAAGCCGAAGAAAGACAAGCCTGTGAAGCAAACGCGTTTCGTGATGCTTCATCACCGTAATGAACATGGTCACGAAGTGTGGCTAGAACAAAGACCACAAACTGGCATTTGGGGTGGGTTATTTTGCTTCCCACAAACCGAACATGCGGATGTCGAAAGTGATATTGAGCTGCTATTGGAACAAAGAGACATCCAAACCAGCGACATCAAAAAACAACAAACACTGATTACATTTCGTCATACATTTAGCCATTATCACCTCGATATCACGCCGATTTTGATTGATTTATCAAACCAGCCCAGCATGATAATGGAAGGTAATAAAGGTCTTTGGTATAACTTATCTAAACCTGAAGAAATCGGTTTAGCAGCGCCAGTCAAGCAATTGCTGGAAGCGCTGCCTTACGAACTTCGTTAATTGAATACAAGGAGTCATTATGAGCCGCACTGTGTTTTGTGCTCGACTAAAGAAAGAAGCCGAAGGGCTAGACTTTCAACTTTACCCTGGTGAACTAGGTAAACGCATTTTCGACAATATTTCGAAAGAGGCGTGGGCTCAGTGGCAACACAAACAAACCATGTTGATCAATGAAAAGAAACTCAACATGATGGATCCTGAACACCGAAAACTGATCGAAACAGAAATGGTGAACTTCTTATTTGAAGGAAAAGACGTTCATATCGAAGGTTACACACCACCAAGCGAATAAATAGCTTGAGTTAAAGCAATGACACCATAACCCGCTTGTGGTGTCATTTTTCTATTAGCCTCAATTAGCCTGATACCTGATACTTATGAAAAAAATTGTCTTTATTGCTGCCGCACTTTTAATGGCAGGCTGTAGTCGTGAGTTCGTCGAAAAAATCTATCACATCGATTATGAGCCGACGAACCGTTTCGCCAACCACTTAGCGGAACTCCCAGGACAATTTGCAAAAGATACCGCAGCGTTGGATGCGTTGATCAGTAGCTTCTCTGGCAATATCAAAAAACGCTGGGGTAAAAAAGAAGTAAAGTACGCAGGCAAAAGCAATTACGTCAAATACATCGATAACTACCTAAGTCGTGCAGAGGTCGACTTTCGCAAAGGCGTGATCACCATCGAGACCGTCTCTCCAACCGAGCCTCAAAAACACCTCAAAGATGCAATCATCACCACTTTATTAACGCCTGACGACCCCGCCCACGTGGATCTCTTTTCATCTAAAGGGATAACATTAGAGGGCCAACCTTTTTTATATAACCAAGTTGTCGATCAAGACAACAAACCAATTCAGTGGTCTTGGCGTGCACGTCGATTCGCCGATTATCTCATCGCAAATAAAATTCAAACCAAAGACGTCGACTTTAAAAAAGCGCACTATGTCGAAATTCCTATGGTAGAAGACCACTTCTCGCAACGTAGCTATCAATATGCTGATATCGTACGCCGAGCCTCTAAGAAATATGACATTGCTGAAGACTTGATTTACGCCATCATCAAAACTGAGAGCAGTTTTAACCCATACGCGGTGAGCTGGGCCAATGCTTACGGTTTAATGCAAATCGTACCTAAAACTGCGGGTCGCGATGTCTTCAAGCTCGTTAAGAAGCGTTCAGGTCAACCAAGTCCAGAGTATCTATTTAACCCTGAGAATAATATTGATACTGGTACTGCGTATTTCTATATTTTAAAAAATCGTTATTTGAGAGATGTTCGTCATCCAACCTCGCTCGAGTATAGTATGATTTCTGCTTACAATGGTGGCACTGGTGGCGTACTAAATACCTTCCATCGCAGAGATCGCAAACGCGCGATGCAAGACTTAAATTCGTTGCAACCTAACCAAGTTTATTGGGCATTAACCAAAAAACATCCGAATAGTGAAGCGCGTCGCTACCTCGAAAAAGTGACAAATTTCAAAAAGGAATTTAGCTCAGCGCAAACTTTATAGTGAGAGTTGAATAAAAAGCGTTCGAACAGCCACTTTTTTGAAATTATTTAAAAAAAGTGGTTGACGCAAAGCGGTAAAATCCGTTTAATAGCGCTCCGTTGCCCGGATAGCTCAGTCGGTAGAGCAGAGGATTGAAAATCCTCGTGTCGGTGGTTCGATTCCGCCTCCGGGCACCACAAATTGATTTGTTGGTGTTTTAATAAAACCTTACAACACAGACAAAAGCATAAAGAATATAGTGTGCCGACTTAGCTCAGTAGGTAGAGCAACTGACTTGTAATCAGTAGGTCACCAGTTCGATTCCGGTAGTCGGCACCATTCTTTTGCCTCGATAGCTCAGTCGGTAGAGCAGAGGATTGAAAATCCTCGTGTCGGTGGTTCGATTCCGCCTCGAGGCACCATATTTGGTGCACTTGCTTAATTAGCAAGACACAAACAGAATAGTTCCTCCTTAGCTCAGTTGGTAGAGCGACGGACTGTTAATCCGCAGGTCACTGGTTCGAGCCCAGTAGGAGGAGCCAACTTTAGAATTTCATGTTTATGGGATTCAAATTAGCAGAGTTTACCTCTTCTAGAGAAAGAATAAAGCGTGCCGACTTAGCTCAGTAGGTAGAGCAACTGACTTGTAATCAGTAGGTCACCAGTTCGACTCCGGTAGTCGGCACCATTCTTTTGCCTCGATAGCTCAGTCGGTAGAGCAGAGGATTGAAAATCCTCGTGTCGGTGGTTCGATTCCGCCTCGAGGCACCATTATTTGGTGCATTTGCTTAATTTTAAATAATTGGTAAGACACAAACAGAATAATTCCTCCTTAGCTCAGTTGGTAGAGCGACGGACTGTTAATCCGCAGGTCACTGGTTCGAGTCCAGTAGGAGGAGCCAACTTTAAAAGCCGCATCAATAGATGCGGCTTTTTCATTTCTATCCTACTCTGTATATTCCCTCTCGCTAACTGAAAAAAGTGCTAAACCTTTTAGTAACCAAACGGAGAGACTGGGTTAATAAGCTCTCAATAAAGCATTAGTTTAAAGTCAATTCTCAATATAATGCACGTTTTCAAGCATGCTTTTTTTATTTTAAACTCATATTTCCCTTTTCAACTCGTCATTTTTCATCAAAGAAAGCTTGCTGGGCGGTGTCTTTGTGTCAAAAATGCATAAAAACAGCCCACTCCGAGTACATTTTCATCAAACGATATCTAATTTTAATTTTATGGTTGACCTAATAAGCAAAAAACCGTTTAATACACCTCGTTGCCCGGATAGCTCAGTCGGTAGAGCAGAGGATTGAAAATCCTCGTGTCGGTGGTTCGATTCCGCCTCCGGGCACCACTATTTAAATTGTTGGTGCTTCGCACGAACAATGTATAAAGAACATTAGTGTGCCGACTTAGCTCAGTAGGTAGAGCAACTGACTTGTAATCAGTAGGTCACCAGTTCGACTCCGGTAGTCGGCACCATTTATTCCTTTACTAGACAATTCCTCCTTAGCTCAGTTGGTAGAGCGACGGACTGTTAATCCGCAGGTCACTGGTTCGAGCCCAGTAGGAGGAGCCATTTTCAGTTAGTAAGTCGATTGCTTATTAACGAAAATGTGCCGACTTAGCTCAGTAGGTAGAGCAACTGACTTGTAATCAGTAGGTCACCAGTTCGATTCCGGTAGTCGGCACCACTTATTAAAAATTTGTTCCTCCTTAGCTCAGTTGGTAGAGCGACGGACTGTTAATCCGCAGGTCACTGGTTCGAGCCCAGTAGGAGGAGCCATATTAAAAAAGCCGCATTACTTGATGCGGCTTTTTTTTTATCTGAAAGAAACTCCATCTTTCATTCATACCTAAGAAAAAACTAGCTTTTGTAATCAATCTTAGTCGGGAGGGAGTCGAGATTACCTTAAGCCACCTAGACAGACGTACTTAGTCTCTAAATATTCATCAAGTCCTTGCTTGCCACCTTCCCGTCCAACACCAGACTCTTTAACACCACCGAACGGCGCGACTTCAGTCGAAATAATCCCTTCGTTAATTCCAACCATCCCATATTCCAGCCCTTCGCTGAAGCTAATAATGCGCTTCAAGTTATTCGTGTAGAAATAACAAGCCAAACCATATTCTGTTTCATTTGCCATTGTGAGAACTTGTTGATCATCTTCGAAGGTGATGATCGGCAATACAGGCCCGAATAACTCTTGTTGCACAATTGCCATTCTCTGCTCGACATTATCCAGAATTACAGGCTCCATAAAGCGGCCTGAACGCTTTTGTGGGTGGTTAACGACCTTAGCGCCTTCTTGTACCGACTCGTCGATCACGGCTTCTAGACGGTGCTTAGATGCCATAGTAATAATAGGTCCAAGTGTAGAGTTAGGCTTTAATCCATCACCAACGATCAAGTCAGGCAATTTCGCTAGGATTTTTTCAACAAATAGGTCTTTCACACTTTCATGGACATAAAGTCGATTCGTACAAACACATGTTTGTCCTGAGTTACGAAATTTAGAAGCAATAAGACCTTCCGCTGCAGCCTCCAAGTCAGCGTCATCAAACACAATAAAAGGCGCGTTACCACCCAGCTCCATAGAAACAGCTTTAACGGTGTCACTCGCCTGCTTCATCAAAATTTTTCCAACACGTGTCGACCCCGTAAAGGATATCTTTTTAATTCTAGGATCTGTACTTAATATTTGCCCAAACTCCGCTGCCTGTTCTGATAAAACGAGAGGAAGAAGTGATTTAGGAACCCCCGCCTGATAAGCCAACTCAACAACGGCAATGGCAGTTAAAGGGGTAAGTGCTGAAGGTTTGATCAACATGCCACAACCAGCCGCCAATGCCGGTGCCGCTTTTCTCGTAATCATAGCGATAGGAAAGTTCCACGGCGTAATCGCCGCACAAACCCCCACAGGCTGCTTAAGCGTAGATAGCCGCCTATCTATTGAGGGGGCTGGAATAACCTCTCCATAGGCTCTTTTAGCTTCTTCAGAGAACCACTCAACAAAAGAAGCCCCGTACATTACCTCACCTCGACTCTCGGTTAAGGTTTTGCCCTGCTCTAGGGTAATAATAGTCGCAATATCCTCTGCATTTTCAATCAGTAGCTGATACCATCTTTTCAAACGACAAGAACGTTCTTTCGCACTCAGCTTGGCCCAAACGACTTGCTCACTGACACACATGCTAATTAGGCCGTTCAACTCCTCAAGCGTGCTGGGCTTTAATCGAATTAACTCTTGTTCAGTTGCAGGGTTGATGACCACAATTCCCTCTTCCGAAGACCATTGCTTAAACACAGATGTTAAGGTTTCATTTTTTATTTGTTGTATCATCAAACTCACTCCTACGAGAACTCCCGTTAGGTTAATCTCTACAATCAAGATCAGCAAAGTAAAAACTTTTTAGTATCTCCTATTGTATCAAGTCACATTGACAGTGTAGTAAAACCAATCACAGTAAGTAAGTCAGAAAAAATAAAACAGGGCGAACACTGTTCACAATGCAAACTTATCGATAAGTCGTTGTTATAAATCAAAATTATAACGAGGCTATCGAGTGTTGTAACAAGCTAGAATGGTCAGTTAATTCATTAGGATTGGCATAAAGTCTTGGGTTTTAATAATAATCAAGCTGTAAAAATCACCTCTTACCGTGTATGAAAGAGAAAATTATTTGGACTAAAACCGAGGGACTTAAGTTAAAAAGTGGAGTAGTTGCTGGGCTGACATTCCAGAGAGACTCTTTGAACAACGATACCAGTCATTCAGCATATACGAAAAGACCTCAGCTTTTTTTACTGAGGTCTGGAGGACATGGTATGACACTTAGGTTAGCGCGGACTCATTCCCTAAAAAGAAAAGTAGAACCGTATAAACGACAAAAGCCTAGTCGATTGACTAGGCTTTCTAATAAGTATCTGGCGATGTCCTACTCTCACATGGGGAAGCCCCACACTACCATCGGCGCTATTTCGTTTCACTTCTGAGTTCGGCATGGAAGTCAGGTGGGTCCAAAATGCTATGGTCGCCAAATTAAATTTTATCTTTTGCTTTAAGCTCTTATGAAAGAGCATAAAAAGATTGTAAGTGGTGCTGATACCCAGAATCGAACTGGGGACCTCATCCTTACCAAGGATGCGCTCTACCGCCTGAGCTATATCAGCATCAAAATATCTGTTCGGACTAAAAGAGCCCGTTTTTAAACGGGCTCTTTTACCTGTTGTTTTCACCTATAAAGGTAAAAACTAAATTTAAAGCCTGGCGATGTCCTACTCTCACATGGGGAAACCCCACACTACCATCGGCGCTATTTCGTTTCACTTCTGAGTTCGGCATGGAAGTCAGGTGGGTCCAAAACGCTATGGTCGCCAAGCAAATTCTTTTTAACTACCGCCAACGCAGTAATTAATAATCTGGAAAGCTGTTTCAGTTCTTAACACAATCAAGTTTTCTTGTATTGAGTCCATCAAAACCCCTTGGGTGTTGTATGGTTAAGCCTCACGGGCAATTAGTACAGGTTAGCTCAATGCCTCGCAGCACTTACACACCCTGCCTATCAACGTCGTAGTCTACGACAACCCTTTAGGATACTTAAAGTATCAGGGAGAACTCATCTCAAGGCTCGCTTCCCGCTTAGATGCTTTCAGCGGTTATCGATCCCGAACTTAGCTACCGGGCAATGCGTCTGGCGACACAACCCGAACACCAGAGGTTCGTCCACTCCGGTCCTCTCGTACTAGGAGCAGCCCCTTTCAATTCTCCAACGCCCACGGCAGATAGGGACCGAACTGTCTCACGACGTTCTAAACCCAGCTCGCGTACCACTTTAAATGGCGAACAGCCATACCCTTGGGACCGACTTCAGCCCCAGGATGTGATGAGCCGACATCGAGGTGCCAAACACCGCCGTCGATATGAACTCTTGGGCGGTATCAGCCTGTTATCCCCGGAGTACCTTTTATCCGTTGAGCGATGGCCCTTCCATTCAGAACCACCGGATCACTATGACCTGCTTTCGCACCTGCTCGAATTGTCATTCTCGCAGTCAAGCGGGCTTATGCCATTGCACTAACCACACGATGTCCAACCGTGTTTAGCCCACCTTCGTGCTCCTCCGTTACGCTTTGGGAGGAGACCGCCCCAGTCAAACTACCCACCAGGCACTGTCCTCACCCCCGATGAGGGGGCTAAGTTAGAACATCAACACTACAAGGGTGGTATTTCAAGGTTGCCTCCACACATACTGGCGTACGTGCTTCAAAGGCTCCCACCTATCCTACACATGTAGGGTCAATGTTCAGTGCCAAGCTGTAGTAAAGGTTCACGGGGTCTTTCCGTCTAGCCGCGGGTACACTGCATCTTCACAGCGATTTCAATTTCACTGAGTCTCGGGTGGAGACAGCGTGGCCATCATTACGCCATTCGTGCAGGTCGGAACTTACCCGACAAGGAATTTCGCTACCTTAGGACCGTTATAGTTACGGCCGCCGTTTACCGGGGCTTCGATCAAGAGCGTCGACCGAAGTCTAACCCCATCAATTAACCTTCCGGCACCGGGCAGGCGTCACACCGTATACGTCATCTTACGATTTTGCACAGTGCTGTGTTTTTAATAAACAGTTGCAGCCACCTGGTATCTGCGACTCCTAGTAGCTCCATCCGCAAGGGACTTCACCGCCAAGAGCGTACCTTCTCCCGAAGTTACGGTACCATTTTGCCTAGTTCCTTCACCCGAGTTCTCTCAAGCGCCTTGGTATTCTCTACCCGACCACCTGTGTCGGTTTGGGGTACGATTCCATCAAATCTGAAGCTTAGAGGCTTTTCCTGGAAGCATGGCATCAATGACTTCACATCCGTAGATGCTCGACGTCGTGTCTCAGCCTTAAAAAGAGCCGGATTTACCTAACTCTTCAGCCTACGCACTTGAACCTGGACAACCGTCGCCAGGCCCACCTAGCCTTCTCCGTCCCCCCATCGCAATTTGATTGAGTACGGGAATATTAACCCGTTTCCCATCGACTACGCCTTTCGGCCTCGCCTTAGGGGTCGACTCACCCTGCCCCGATTAACGTTGGACAGGAACCCTTGGTCTTCCGGCGTGGAGGTTTTTCACCCCCATTATCGTTACTCATGTCAGCATTCGCACTTCTGATACGTCCAGCGTGCCTTACGACACACCTTCAACCGCTTACAGAACGCTCCCCTACCCAATACTCAAAGAGTATTGCCGCAGCTTCGGTTTACTACTTAGCCCCGTTACATCTTCCGCGCAGGCCGACTCGACCAGTGAGCTATTACGCTTTCTTTAAATGATGGCTGCTTCTAAGCCAACATCCTGGCTGTCTGAGCCTTCCCACATCGTTTCCCACTTAGTAGTAATTTGGGACCTTAGCTGGCGGTCTGGGTTGTTTCCCTCTCCACGACGGACGTTAGCACCCGCCGTGTGTCTCCCGGATAGTACTTACTGGTATTCGGAGTTTGCAAAGGGTTGGTAAGTCGGGATGACCCCCTAGCCTTAACAGTGCTCTACCCCCAGTAGTATTCGTCCGAGGCGCTACCTAAATAGCTTTCGGGGAGAACCAGCTATCTCCAGGTTTGATTGGCCTTTCACCCCTAGCCACAAGTCATCCGCTAATTTTTCAACATTAGTCGGTTCGGTCCTCCAATTGATGTTACTCAATCTTCAACCTGCCCATGGCTAGATCACCTGGTTTCGGGTCTATATCCAGAGACTAAGTCGCGCAGTTAACACTCGCTTTCGCTACGGCTCCCCTAGATGGTTAACCTTGCCACTGAATATAAGTCGCTGACCCATTATACAAAAGGTACGCAGTCACACCACGAAGGTGCTCCTACTGCTTGTACGTACACGGTTTCAGGTTCTATTTCACTCCCCTCACAGGGGTTCTTTTCGCCTTTCCCTCACGGTACTGGTTCACTATCGGTCAGTCAGTAGTATTTAGCCTTGGAGGATGGTCCCCCCATATTCAGACAGGATATCACGTGTCCCGCCCTACTCGATTTCACTGCATATGCGTCGTCAGTTACGGGGCTATCACCCTGTATCGCCAAGCTTTCCAGCTTGTTCACCTGACGCCTATAAAGCTTAAGGGCTAGTCCAATTTCGCTCGCCGCTACTTTCGGAATCTCGGTTGATTTCTTTTCCTCGGGGTACTTAGATGTTTCAGTTCCCCCGGTTCGCCTCGCTACGCTATGTATTCACGCAGCGATACTTACTTATGTAAGTGGGTTTCCCCATTCGGAAATCCCAGACTCAAGTGGCTTTTACTGCCTAATCTGGGCTTATCGCAAGTTAATACGTCCTTCATCGCCTCTGACTGCCAAGGCATCCACCGTGTACGCTTAGTCACTTAACCATACAACCCGAAGGAGTTTCGAGTTGATGTTCAAATCACCAAAGTTGTCTCTCATTATTTGAATGAGCGAGAGACATTTCGATTTTGCCGGACTCAATTTCGAATAATCACTGCAATAGTGATATTCCCAAGAACACTTGAATGTGTTGTTTTGGTGTTTATCTTTACGATAAACATTGAGAACTTTATTTGATAACAACGTTGTTGTTATCAGTCAGCTTTCCAAATTGTTAAAGAGCAATTATAGCTCGAAGCTTTCGCTTCTAAACCATCAATCTGTGTGAACACTCATCGCAATAATCTTTCGTATAAGGAGGTGATCCAGCGCCAGGTTCCCCTAGCGCTACCTTGTTACGACTTCACCCCAGTCATGAACCACAAAGTGGTAAGCGTCCCCCCGAAGGTTAAACTACCTACTTCTTTTGCAGCCCACTCCCATGGTGTGACGGGCGGTGTGTACAAGGCCCGGGAACGTATTCACCGTGGCATTCTGATCCACGATTACTAGCGATTCCGACTTCATGGAGTCGAGTTGCAGACTCCAATCCGGACTACGACGCACTTTTTGGGATTCGCTCACCATCGCTGGCTCGCCGCCCTCTGTATGCGCCATTGTAGCACGTGTGTAGCCCTACTCGTAAGGGCCATGATGACTTGACGTCGTCCCCACCTTCCTCCGGTTTATCACCGGCAGTCTCCCTGGAGTTCCCGACATTACTCGCTGGCAAACAAGGATAAGGGTTGCGCTCGTTGCGGGACTTAACCCAACATTTCACAACACGAGCTGACGACAGCCATGCAGCACCTGTCTCAGAGCTCCCGAAGGCACACCAGAATCTCTTCCGGCTTCTCTGGATGTCAAGAGTAGGTAAGGTTCTTCGCGTTGCATCGAATTAAACCACATGCTCCACCGCTTGTGCGGGCCCCCGTCAATTCATTTGAGTTTTAATCTTGCGACCGTACTCCCCAGGCGGTCTACTTAACGCGTTAGCTCCGAAAGCCACGGCTCAAGGCCACAACCTCCAAGTAGACATCGTTTACGGCGTGGACTACCAGGGTATCTAATCCTGTTTGCTCCCCACGCTTTCGCATCTGAGTGTCAGTATCTGTCCAGGGGGCCGCCTTCGCCACTGGTATTCCTTCAGATCTCTACGCATTTCACCGCTACACCTGAAATTCTACCCCCCTCTACAGTACTCTAGTCTGCCAGTTTCAAATGCTATTCCGAGGTTGAGCCCCGGGCTTTCACATCTGACTTAACAAACCACCTGCATGCGCTTTACGCCCAGTAATTCCGATTAACGCTCGCACCCTCCGTATTACCGCGGCTGCTGGCACGGAGTTAGCCGGTGCTTCTTCTGTCGCTAACGTCAAAGAATACCGCTATTTACGATATCCCCTTCCTCACGACTGAAAGTACTTTACAACCCGAAGGCCTTCTTCATACACGCGGCATGGCTGCATCAGGCTTGCGCCCATTGTGCAATATTCCCCACTGCTGCCTCCCGTAGGAGTCTGGACCGTGTCTCAGTTCCAGTGTGGCTGATCATCCTCTCAGACCAGCTAGGGATCGTCGCCTTGGTGAGCTCTTACCTCACCAACTAGCTAATCCCACCTAGGCATATCCCGACGCGAGAGGCCCGAAGGTCCCCCTCTTTGGCCCGTAGGCATTATGCGGTATTAGCCATCGTTTCCAATGGTTATCCCCCACATCAGGGCAATTTCCTAGGCATTACTCACCCGTCCGCCGCTCGACGCCCAACAAATCACCCGAAGGCTCAATGTTGTCGTTTCCGCTCGACTTGCATGTGTTAGGCCTGCCGCCAGCGTTCAATCTGAGCCATGATCAAACTCTTCAATTTAAGATTTTGTCGGCTCAACGAATACTGACTTCAAAACTACAAACGTAATTTTAAAGCTATTATCGTTCCAACAGAACGATAATGAATTGACTGTGCCAAGATTAAACAAGTTAATCTCGATTGGTCACTCAGTTCATTGAAACCGTATTTGAAGCCTAAGCTTCTAATTTGATTATCATCAACGAGTGCCCACACAGATTGATAGGTCTATATTGTTAAAGAGCTTGCTTTTCGAGAAGCGTTTCTCTCAAAGCGGAGGTGAATTCTAGCGATATAACTGAAAGTGTCAAACACTTTTTCAACTAATTTTTTCGTAGAAGGTTTCGACCTTTCCGACCCTGTTGAAGCCTTATCGCATCTGCCGTGTCGGTGGATGCGCATTATAGGGAGAAGTATTTCTTTAGCAAGACTAAAATGCATTTTTTCTAAAAAAACATGCTGACTGAGCACTTTCCACGCACCTTTAAAATTACCCAGAGTGAATGCTCAGGTTCTCTACAACTTATTCACAAAATACTGTGGATAACAACTTATAGCTATCGAAGTAATATGAAATGCGTGACCGAGAATTTAGGTACTCTTTAATTTTCTCAGATCGCCTCGACGGATAAATCGCATTGACTATTTTTATCTCCTTTAATGCAAGGTCAATAATTAGCGCCTGTGTCTTAGCACCGCAGGGTCATAAACCAACACGTATGGATATCATCACAGGGAAGCGTTCACTGAAATCACCAAGCCAGCCATATTATGGACAACTGCGCCACTGTTCCCAGTGGAAACACTTCCGTGAACTTAATCATGATATTAAGTTTTTCTTCCTTTATATAAGTGTTGGGCGTTTTTCTATAAAGCGATCAAACTCTTTTTCACACTGCCATCACGTTTCGGCGATACGCACTTGGTTCTATTCGTGTCAGCTTCTTTTCTTGCCATCGCTTTTGCGGCTCATGACCTAACAACGCTTCGCTCGGGAGGTTGCTGCCAATGGTTATCTGAAAATGGTCTATAACCTAAACATTGCAGACGGCTGTATTATCATGGCGCTGAACTCGACTTCAACTTATTGAGTTATTAGTGACGACTTCAGGTTTACGAGCTTTTTGGTTAGACCAGTACCCGGCGATAAGTGAGCCTGATATATTGTGCCAAACCGAGAATATTGTGCCAGCAATAGCCGAGGCAGGAGAAAAGAACTTCATCGCAAGTGCCGTTGCCAAACCTGAGTTTTGTAACCCCACTTCAAATGCAATTGTCCGACAAGTCGACTCATTAAAACCAAGTATACGGCAACAGTAATAGCCAGCGGTCAGCCCGAGACCATTATGTAATATCACCGCCAGCGCAACTAAAGGCCCTACGGTATTTAGGTTATCAGCGTTTAACGCCACGACAATAGCGATAATTAGCACAATGGCAACCATTGACACTAACGGCAAAATTGCATGAACTTTAGCTACGGCTTTAGGAATAAATGTATTGATGATGACACCAATCGAGACAGGAATTAATACAATCTTAACTAAACTCATCAACATGCCAGAGACAGGAACATCCACACTTTGACCAACAAGCCCCTCTACAAGTAATGGGGTTAGTAGTACTCCTAGCAAGGTAGATATCGCCGTCATCGAAATGGACAGTGCAACGTTACCTTTGGCAAGAAATACCATGACATTAGATGATGTCCCACCAGCCACACTGCCAACAAGAACCATTCCTACTGTAAGTTCCGTGCTAAACCCTAAAATGAAGCTAATGAATAAAGCTGCAAGAGGCATAATTAAAAACTGTAAGAATACCCCAACACCCACTGCTTTTTTATGCTTGAGGACATTAAGGAAGTCACTTGGTGATAAGCTGATCCCCATGGCAAGCATAATGACCGTAAGGAGCGGAACTATGTGAGGTTTTAACTCCACAAAGAAGCTTGGTAAAAAGTAAGCGGTTAACGCGAATACAACAGCCCACACTGGGAATAACTGAGTTAATCTCCCTATCATTTAGATGATCCTTATCTTGTCATTTAAAAATAGCGCCGGACGAGACTTTGTTTTTCAGTACAAAGCTATCGACGTAATAATTCGGGTAATGATTACAAATCATCTTTCCATATATCCCATTTATAAAAAAGACAACAACTCAAATACAGTGTAATACTTCACCTTTAAACTCAAATGCTTAACATTAAACTACAGCGAAAGCCGCTAACAGAAGAAATCATAAAGAACACCATCAAAACTAGTGCATAACACCATCAAACGTCGCTGATAAAAAGAAAGGTCGGCATAAGAAGCCGACCTCTGGATGTAATACTAATTAAAAAGGTTTGTAAGGCAAAAACTTACCATCTAGCGTGACAACTGCTCGCGCCCCACCATCTGGGTCTTCCACTTTTTTAATATCCATTTTGAAGTTTATTGCACTGATGATCCCGTCGCCAAACTGTTCATGTACCAATGCTTTGAGTGTTGTACCGTACACCTGCAACATCTCGTAAAAGCGATAGATAGTAGGGTCTGACGGCAGATTATTTTCAACACAGCCTCGCAAAGGGATCATTTGTAGTAACGCTATCGCTTTCTCATCGAGCCCAAGCTTAGCACCAACCTTTTCAGCACAATCTTTTGGTAATGGTTGCTGCCCGAGCAAAGCAGCAGTAACAAAGACATCGCTTAGACCTGTGCCTTCGGCGATCTGCTCAAAAGATAGGCCTTTCTTCGCTTTCGCTTCAATAATGGTTTCAGTCAACTCACGACGAGCTGTATTTTCAACTTGTGACTGGATCATTGTTGTTTTCCTCATGTTGGTTATTAAATGACATCGATACAAAAAACTAGGTTGGAAATGCACAAACTTCAGTGTTGTCTCGCAAGGGGATAAACGTGTCAGTGCTACCATTGAAAGTCTCTATTTCTCCAGACTCAATATCGTAAACCCAACCGTGCAGAGCTAAGCGCCTCTCTTTTAAAGCCAAGCGAACCGCAGGATGGGTTTTGATATTTTCAATCTGAGCGAGCACGTTTTCTCGGATCATTGCTTCCGTGCTAGCACGCTCGTTGTTGTATTTCGTTGCTTTATGAACAATACGAGCTGAATCAGCATTTCGCAGCCAGTCATTCACCGCTGGCATGTGCTCCATACATTGACAGGTTGCAATGGCTTTCATAGCGCCACAATCTGAATGACCACATATCACTATATCCGAGACCTGCAAAGCGGCTACTGCGTACTCTATTGATGCAGAAACACCACCGGGCTCTCGTCCGTATGACGGCACAATGTTCCCGGCGTTGCGGATAACAAACAATCCACCAGGCTCACTCTGAGTCACTAGCTCAGGCACAAACCGGCTGTCAGAGCATGAAATAAACAATGTGCTCGGATTTTGCTTCATAGCCAGATTTTTAAATAACTTTGTACGCTGGGGGTACGCTTCATTCTGGAATTTAATAAAGCCTTCAATAATATTTTTCAAAAACAACTACCTCTGTCGTTGTGTTGAAGAAAATCTTATTACCTTATTGTAATAAGGTAAAAGACCAGTTTATTATCAAAGCCATAACCAAAACTTATGGAAAGAATATGATCTTAAGACATATTAAATACTTCCTTGCAGTTGCAGAGCACGGCAGCTTTACACAGGCCTCAGCCTCGATGTACGTCTCACAACCAGCGTTATCGCAACAAATCAAGCAATTGGAAGAAAATTTAGGGGTCGTACTGTTTGATCGCTCAGGTCGAAAGATCAGATTGACGGATGCCGGCGAAGTGTACGCACGTTATGCTCGTCGTTCATTGCAGGATTTAGAGGAGGGGCTCAGGGCAATTCACGACGTCGCCGATCTAAGTCGAGGTAACCTACGTATAGCGATAACGCCCACTTTCTCAACTTACTTCATCGGACCTTTGATAAAAGCATTTCACAAACGGTACCCTCATATAACCCTGAGTGTGGATGAAGTTTCTCAGGAGAAAATGGAAGAAAAGTTACTTGAAGATGTGGGGATTGCATTTGAAACGGTACAATCTTCTGGTATCGATTCTCAGCCATTACTTGTCGAAACTCTGGCATTAGTGGCCGCTCTGGATAATCCGCTGGCCAAAAAAAACACCATTAACTTAAAGTCTCTCAATGATCAGTCGCTGGTACTTCTCAATCGTGACTTTGCTACTCGTGTGCATTTAGACCAATATTTCCGCGAACACCAATTACATCCTCAGGTACAGATGGAAGCTAACTCGCTAAGTGCCGTGATCGAGATAGTACGGCATACACAACTTTCAACTCTGCTCCCCGCTAGTATCGCGGAGAATTATCAAGAGTTAAAAGCGATCCCCATAGCGCCCTCATTTCTTCAACGAACGGTGGTATTGCTACAGCGAAAAGGGGTTTATCAAACAGCAGCCACCCAAGCGCTGATTCAATTAGCCCATCAACAAATAAAAATGGATGCTTCCCTCTCTAACTCGCTTTATCACACGTAGAAACATTCATTACCATCACTAACCGCTATCTCACGATAAGCTGCTGAGCCTGTCCTCTTGGCATACTGCTCTACAAATTTGCTAAAACCGGAGGTTGTTGGCTTTACTAGGATTCCGTTGCGCACAGAATCGTCATGCGATGAAGCATATATGAACCATAGGAGAAATTTGAAGGCGGATAAAGGGAGGCAATTTTGGGAAGAAAAAAGGCGATAGCAGGAAAGCAACTTTGAGGTAAGCACCTGAAAAGTCGAATATTTTCAAAAGCCTAAAACGACGAAAGGCCGCTATAAAAGCGACCTTTCTATGTATGGTACCGGTGGGCGGACTTGAACCGCCACGCCCGAAGGCAACGGATTTTGAATTCCTCTTAAGCTCTTGTAATTAATTGCATTTAAGAGGATTTCTTTGGATATCAAGGACCATGAAATAGGATTTCATTAGATCTTTTTAGCATATATTGAGCACAGAAGAAGCTCAAAGTACTAAACCTACAAAAAAGCCCCCCGACCCTCTCTTGTTAATTCATCGCTCAACAATGCTCTGAGTAACAGTATCAAAGCGATAATTGACAATATCTCCTGTAATCAGCATTTGGATAGCTTGTTTGATACAAGGTAATGGAGCAATAAACCATTCTCTTGGAGTATGAGCAATTCCTTTATGATCAGCCACTTTCACATCTAGACACGAATTGCCAAAGAAGGTATGTAGCAACCCTTCAAACTTATTTGCTTTCATGTTGTAACATTCAAACCCCGATACAAGTTGAACTGGAGCCATAAGATATGTTGGCTCGTTCTCAGCGTTAGCTATACGTTGCTTTACTGGAGTCGTTGAATAGCCAATCTTGAAGAGGTTATTTACGTCCCTAATTTCTGGTTCTGAGCTTAGAGATTTCAAGATATAGATATAACCTGATTTTTGGTCATCTCGGGTGATATTCAACAACTCATCTAGGGCTTTATCTGACTTGTCTAGGATGCGGCGACCAGTCTCATCTTTGTACAGTTCTGTCGCTAGCGAGCGAAGAAGCATGTCAGATTCAGTACCATTCTCAAAGATCAGGTGCAAACGTGCATTGACCTTACCGTTGGTCTTCTTCCTCTCCTCCATGTCAGATACGTAACAAGTCACACCATGAAGGATGAAGAACATGCCTTGCTGGATTTGTTGCTCACCAGTAAATTGAACCGCTTCCTTTTCTCCTGCTTTAAGATCACGGTGACACTGATGAAATAGGGGTTCATATCTTTCAAAATCTTCACATTTCTTACGTTTCGCTACACGGCTAGGCATATCTAGCGTTTTCTTAACGTGTTTGAGATTGAAAATACTGTCTTCGGGCTGCTCTAAAATGCCGAGAATGTCATCCGCAAGAACGTCGTCGAGCGACTCTATTTTAGGTTCTTCAAAGCGTGGTAGTAAGTTATGAATATCATGAGCTTCTAGTGCTCGACAGTGCTGTTCATTGGAGCGGATGGACTCAAGGCTCTTACTACGCATAAGCTCAATTGGATTACCTCGATTAGCTTTTGGCTCTCTGCCATGCTTATCAAAAAAGTCATTGATTTGCTTAAACTTAGTCAATAGGTGGTCATCTGCTGTAGGAGCAGATGACTTGGGCTTTGTCTTTAAAATACCCATATTATCACTAGAGATGATGTCTTTTAGCCAATCTTCCATCTACGAAGCTCCTTGTGCTGCAGATTGTTCTTGAGCAAGTCGGCGAAGGTATATAATACACTGCGCTAGTTCACGCTCTCGCCCGTTCCTAGAGTTAATATCTGGGTGGCGACCACCGTTGGCTTTTACAAACTCTTGAACTTTAGGCCAAAGCGCAATAGCTTCTTCTTTGGTCATTTGCATTCGTGTTGATTCAATTGACTCTTGAATGAGCTTTAGAGTGTCAGTGTTAACTGATTTAGATAGTATCTCAAATGCTTTCTGGAACGGGTTAACCTGATCGATAAGGTCAATGTGTAATTCTTCGATATTGATGAACTTATCTGCCATTCTTACGAATTTTTTGCCACCTTCTTCTTTGATGTCAGAGGTAGAAATAGCTGAATCAACAACGACTCGCTGACGTATTTCCTCTACTTCTTCATTGGTCAAATCGGGATACTTCTTCTCAATTAATTTCGGAATCAGTACCGTATTGATAACCTCAGGATCATGACCAGCGGCAGATGCTTTGACGATGTTATCATCTTGAAGAATTGATGCTTTTATATCATCCAAGTCTGTTTCAACGATTTGCTTAGTACGCTTTGTGCTTGGCTCTTTCAAACCGCCAATGCTTATCACACCCGGCGGCGTAGGTTCTGTATCACCGGGGTTCTTAGCTTTGAATTTAAAGTTTGGATGTTAATTTGCACTTAAATCTGATCCACCATTTGCACTGAAAAGTGATCCACCTAAGTAAGTCTATTCTAGACTACATTTTTACGTTAGTTTCTATTTGGTTTTCTCCTTCGACTTCTTTTTTGATTCCTTAAAACGATAGCTGTCGTTACCCGTTTCAATGATGTGACAATGATGAGTCAGCCTATCCAGCAATGCCGTTGTCATCTTTGCATCACCAAACACTTTCGACCATTCTGTGAAGTTGAGATTGGTGGTAATGACGATACTCGTACGCTCGTAGAGTTTACTGAGTAAATGGAACAGCAATGTCCCACCCGCTTGGCTAAAAGGGACATACCCAAGTTCATCTAGTATGACTAAGTCGCAGCTCACTAATCGATTAGCGAGGCGGCCCACATGACCCGCTTGCTTCTCCTGCTCTAGCGTATTGACGAGTTCTATGGTCGATAGGAACCTGACCCGCATTTGATGGTGTTGTATGGCTTGTACGCCCAACGCCGTCGCTAAGTGCGTTTTCCCTGTGCCTGGACCACCAACAAGCACGATGTTTTGGCTGTCTTTGATAAACTCACAGCGATGCAGACCTCGTATTAGATACTCATCGACTGTACTCTCGCTAAAGTCAAAACCGTATAGGTCTCGATAGACTGGGAACTTTGCCGCTTTCATTTGGTAAGCGATACTGCGCACTTCACGGTCTGCTATCTCTGCTTTTAACAAGGTTTCAAGGATGGGTTGAGCTTGTTGATAAGCAGGAGAGTTTTGAGAGGCAAGTTCAACAATACTGCTAACCATGCCGTGAAGCTTGAGTGCCTTTAATGTGCTTAATAACGCTTCATTGTGCATGACGTTTTCCTCTTAATTCGTCATATCGCGACGTATCACTGGTTGGCTCGGTAACCAGTCGCAACCCTTGAGAGACGGGGACGGGTACAACTGGAGAAGGATTGAGTAAGCGGCTTAAACAGTTTATGACGTGTTGTTTTGATGGTGTGCCTGCTTCCAGTGCCATATTAATGGCTTGCTCTACCAGCTTTTCATCGTGATGAATAACCAATGACAAGATTTCGACCATTTCCTTATCGCCGCCAAGACGCTGTAATAATATTGATTGCAGGTGCTTAAAGCTCTCAGGGAGCAAGTGAAACGGTGCGCCATTACGCAGAGAGCCTGGTTTACGTTGCGCAACCAACAGGTAATGTCGCCAGTTATAAACAATGTGTGGCGGCTCATGTTTAGGATTAAAGACTCTTTGGTGCTCTGCTATGGGCTGACCTTCTGCCACCAAAACAATACTATCGGGGTAGGCGTGCAGACTCACTCGTCGGTTTGCGTAACTTGCAGGCACGGAGTATTTATTTCTGTCGAAGTTCACCAAACAGGTAGAGGAGACTCGCTTGCTTTGCTCGATAAAACCATCAAACGGCGCTGTGACTTTCATTAATTGGGAGCGCTCACTTAGCCACGTTTGCTCTATGGTCATATCACGATATTGAGGGTGTCTACGTGACTGCCAGTCCCGTAAACATTGGGCTTCAAGCCATTGATTAAGCTCTTCTAAGGTTTTCACCTTAGGAGCGCGCTGCCAGATGATAGAACGCACATCCCGCACGTTCTTCTCGATCTGCCCCTTTTCCCAACCTGCGGCTGGGTTGCAGAAGTCGGCTTCAAACAAGTAGTGACTAACCATTGTTAAAAAGCGACGATTCACTACTCGATCTTTGCCATTTTTGACCGCATCAACCGCAGTTTTCATATTATCGTAGATCCCCCGTTCTGGAACGCCTTGGAACACGCGAAAGGCATGGTTATGGGCATCAAATAACATTTCATGACTTTGAGAATAATAGGCTCGAAGGAGGAATGCGCGGCTATGACTGAGTTTGAAGTGAGCGACCTGTAGCTTGGTTTTATGGCCATTGATATAGGCCCAATTTTCGCCCCAATCAAACTGAAAGGCTTCACCAGGGGCAAACTCTAGCGGCATATACGTTCGTTTAGACGCATCGAGTTTTTGTTCTTCGCGCCATTTACGTGCAAATGAAGCGACTCTGTCATACGAGCCGCTATAGCCTAGCGGAACGAGGTCTTGAAAAAGGTTTTTGACCGTTTTGCGCTGCTTTCTCGGTCGCTTCATTTCTCGTTTTAGCCAAGAAGTCAGTAATTCTTTAAACTCGTCTAGTTTACTCAATAAATGCCGCTTTGGATAAACAGGTTCGATAGTTTGATCTTTCAAATAACGTTTAACGGTATTTCGGGATAGTCCAGTACGTCTGGCTATTTCTCTTTGCGACATTCCTTCGCGGAAATGCCAACGACGAATAACACTTAATAATGACACGTCAATCACTCCATATTCTCCTGCTAAGACTCAGCAGGATTTAGGTTAGATGATGTGGATCAGTTTTCGGTGCAAATCAGGGGGTGAAGTGGATCAGTTCTGGATGCAATTTAACACTCAGGCGTTCCCTTTACAGAATATGAGAAGTTTTGGGGCAAAGGCGTGTTTGCCCAGTTCCAAATTTGCCGAGATCAGCTTCAGCACGTCCTAGGACAAAAGCTACGTCGAGGTTCAGTTCTTCTATTTGTCTTCGGATAATTTCTGGCAAAACAACAGGCGAGAGGTCGTCATCGCTCAAATCTAACTAAGTGACTAAACTCAGCGTATCACTACACTTCAAATCAATGCAGAAGTTGAAGAATTGAAGAATTATCACTATCATCTTTGCCATTCTTCATAATATTTTCAATTAGTTAGAAGGCGATTAGAGGATGAGAAACGTTGTTAGTGACGATAAAATCAGTGATTTTCGAGACTTAGTTAACTCAAACTCTAGCTTTGTATATCAAATATACAAAGATAAAGGTGGTAAGAATCTTTTTAACCTCGTTTGCTCTGCTATGGATTGGATCTCTGTCTCTGTTCGGCACTTAGAAAATGCGCCTGAGTTTGACAAGAACATAGATAGTAGATGTATGCAGGTCTACTCTCTGATCTCTTCAATAGACCTCATTTTCGAGTCAATAAAACAACTACATCGAGTGTTTATGACTGGTAAGAAAGATCCGTTTTATGGTGAAAAGAAATGCTTCAAAGATCGCCTCTTCGCTAATGAAGATGATAATAATTACTTTAAAACTATCAGGGCGTGTTTCGGTGCTCACCCCGTAAACCTGAATCAAGAAAATTCAAAGCGTTTCGCAAGTTGGCCATTTCCAAGTCATTTCAAAACAGGCGATTTGAGTGTTCACTTGTACAGTCGAGATGTGGGTAAAGAAGACTTAACGTTAAACCTCAATATTAATGAGCTGTTGGAATTCCTCAGAATTCGATATGAGTATCTTGATGTTATTGCTGATAGGATTGAAACGCTGTTTGTTGAGTATCAAAACAAACTTTCAAAAGAAAAGATTGAGACTAAATCAGATCCTTTAGAACAACTCTATGTTCTTCGTACTGAGTCAGAAAAACGATTAGATAACGATTACTATAACAGTGAGATTGACGACCTGATTATGATTTTTGAAGCGGAAGTAACTGACGCTGACCTTGTGCTATTGGCTGATAAGTATAAAGAATCCCTCCTACCTTTGATTGAAGAGATTAAGACGAATCTTCAAGAAATGAACATCGTTGACCTAGCAAACGATAGTGAACTGAGAATAAGATCTGACCTTGATAAAGAGTTACGTTATGAACTTGGTAAGTTCTACACTTGGGTTCACGGTGGCAGATCCGATCCGCTACTCGAATACTATTTTGAAAGGTTTAACGCTTCTACTGACGGTAAGTTCAAGTTCACCAAAACTGATGACATCAAACTTACGTTTCTTAAAGCAAAGCTCATGCTAACCGAATAGTGTGAACAAATAGAGTCAACTCTTATCTTTTGCTGTTCATTACTTTTTGTATATCAAAGTTACCTGAACATCATTGTTTGAACTTTGGGTTGTAACTCATAAAGGGGCATTTCCAAGCCAGATCACTTTGTCATTAACCCCGCAAGTGACAACCATTTATCATATCCCCAACGCACTTACCACACACACCGCAAAACCGCCTAACTCAAACTGGCTTTTCGACTATCCATCGAAACGATCAGTTGTTCCATAAGGGCAAAACCAAAACCGCATAGCACCGTAAAGTCACCATGGTCGTACCATGGTTCTTCTCGCTCGAAGCCATTCGTAATACTGGCTTGTGCGACGGCTGCTTTTTGCATTTGTTGGATTTACTAGGATTCCCTTGCGCACAGAATCGTCATGCGATGAACCATATATGAACCATGGGAGAAATTTTAAGGCGGATAAAGAGAGCCTATTGGAGCGAAAAAAGAGGCAATAGCAGGAAAGAAGTTTTGAGATAAGCACTTGAAAAATCGAACATTTTCAAACACCTAAAACGACGAAAGGCCGCTATAAAAGCGACCTTTCTATGTATGGTACCGGTGGGCGGACTTGAACCGCCACGCCCGAAGGCAACGGATTTTGAATCCGTCGTGTATACCAATTTCACCACACCGGCATCTTGGGGCTTTGCCCTTCGATGATTGGCATTATACGGAAGCATTTTACCTGCGCAAGCAGAAAAGTCTTAAATAACTATCGTTTGCTGATAATTTAGCCATAAAACGTGACCAGTAGCATTAGTCGAGAGCATCGCATCATTACTCCAAAAGTACAGAACCAGAATTTCGCTTCCTAGCCAAGCTTACAACCTATTTACTGTAATATCAGAAATATAACCATTGCCAATACTCGACAAGGCATTGTGGATCATCTCTGCGGCATCTTTGGCTTGCATAAAACCGGAGGTATCCAAAGTCTTACCGCTGGTTTTCCAGAACTCTGTCGCCATTCCACCCGGATAAACTGCGATAATTTTCATCGGTTTCCCCTTCAGCTCCAAACGAACCGACTCAACCAAGCCTTTAATCGCCCACTTCACTGCACAATAAGTAGACTCTTGCGCTTTTGGTTGTTGAGCGGCAGTCGACATGATCATAACGACATTAACTGGGTGATCTTTATAGCGCTTTACTAACTCTCTCAATACATAAATCGCAGAATTCAGGTTATTATCAAGCAGCTTTTGAATCTCTTCAGGCTCCTGCTCTTCCAACAGCCCAAAATAGCCACTTCCGGCGCTATGAATCACCATTTTAGGGGGATGTGTTACACCATCAAATAAGAGTTCCACCTCTTTATGCGATGCAAGGTCACAGGATTGATACCCCATATTATTAGGCAGTGCATTGGCAAGCGCAGAAAGTTTATCTGTATCTCTCCCTGTAATATACGTTGGCTTACCTTCAGTATCATAACGTTTTGCAAGTTCAGCTCCTAAGCCGCGGCTTGCGCCTGTAATTACGATCATTTTTACCTCTCTTTTTCTTCACCTTCATTAACGCATACAAGCTTTGATGTTGAGTAGCGTAACACTTATGAGCTCACACTCTACTATCGTAATTCTTTAAGTATAAAGCGCATTTAGATGCGCATCTGCGGCAAATTATCATCCGGATTTCAACAGAAATAAGCACTCTGTGCGTTAGGTCTCTTCCCACATAGTGAGGTAGTCTATATTCTGACGCACAATTTTTAAGGTAAGTGATGGAATCATGACAACATCTACAACTCTTCAAACTGCGGGTCTCTTTCGTCGACTTGCAGCTTTGGTCTATGACACATTGATTATTATCGCGATTGAAATGATGGCTGCTGGCATTGTCATGGCTGTTGTATTTGCACTGAATGCGGCTGGGTTATTGAGTTATGGCCAATATGTGGATGCCGCAGATATGCTAGGAAAGCACCCCGTATTGAGCCCTCTATTTACGCTTTACCTCGCGGCTGTGTGGATTTTCTTCTTTGTGTTTTTCTGGACACGCGCAGGACAGACCCTCGGTATGCGCGCTTGGAAGCTTCAAGTTCGTAATGCAAAAGATGACGCACCAATTACGGTCACACAGGCCTTAATCCGTATTGCAACTTCTGGCTTTGGCTTGGCGAACCTCACTGTGCCCATTGATCCACAGAAGCGCGGCTTCCATGATATTTGGGCTAAAACAAAAGTGGTGGTATTAACTAAAGCGCAATAGCCGCCCATGAATACCAAAAGGAAGGCATTGCGCCTTCCTTGTTTGGTTTATAGCTTTCTTCTCAGCAGTGCTACCGCGATGGCTAAGAATACGAGACTCGGCGCCAAAGCTCCAAATACAGGGGATATTCCATACACCAAACTTAACGGGCCAAAGAACTCACTGGATATATAAAAAGTAAACCCTGCAACCACGCCCGACAATACCCTCGCCCCCATGGTGACACTCCGTAGCGGACCAAACACAAACGATAGTGCCATCAACATCATCACAGCAATAGAAAGTGGCTGAGTAAGCTTACGCCAAAATGCCAGCTCATAGCGTGAAGCATCTTGCTCAGATTCCTTGAGGTACGTTACGTAATCATACAGTCCACTGAGCGAGAGCTCTTCTGGCTTCACCGTGACTACGGCAAGTTTGTCCGGTGCCAGTGACGTATGCCATTCCATTTGTTCGAGGTCTTGTTTGGAAATCACGTTTTCATTTTGCATATTCGTGACTTGTACATTGCGCATCAGCCAGTTGTTGCCTTGCTGGTAGTCTACCTCTTCCGAAAAAATCACTTTTTGTAGATTTTTATCGTCATCGAAACGCCACATGTTTAGGGCGTACAGCTTGTCATCTTCGACTTTACCGATGAAGATAAAATCGTTCGCATCCCTCGCCCAAACGCCTGATCGCACTGACACAATGCTCCCACCAGAGATCGCAAAAGAACGTAAATCACGAGCCATTTTTTGTGCTTCTGGTGCCCCCCACTGACCGAGCGTCATCACGATCAGCATCAGCGGTACTGCCGTTTTTAGTACGGATAGGCCAATATCTAGTTTCGAGAAGCCTGCCGCCTGCATGACCACCAGCTCTGAGCTTGATGCCAACATGCCTAAACCAATCAGGGCGCCCAGTAAGGCTGCCATTGGAAAGAACATTTCGATATCACGTGGGACACTCAACAACACAAAATATAATGCGTGAGTCAGGTCGTAAACGCCCCGCCCAACTTTGCGCAGCTGCTCAACATATTTGATGATGCCCGACAAGCCAACAAATGTCGCCAAAACCAATGCGGTGGTAGAAATGATGGTTCTACCGATGTAAAGATCTAAGATTTTGAACACAGCTTACGCTAGCCTCTTCTTACGGAATTTGTCTTTTAATCGTCGTGCAAAAACACTGTCCATCATATTCGCCATGATAGCGACCACCAGTAATATGGCATTGATAGGCCACATACCAATTTCCGCGGGGAGATCACCATCTTCCAACGCGGATTTCGTCGCACTAATGGCTAAGAAATATGCCAAATAGATCAGAATCGCAGGGCCAATTTTGGCAAATCGTCCTTGACGCGGGTTCACCGCTGACAATGGAATCACCAACATAGTCAAGAGGGGAATGCACACAAACAGCGAGATCCGCCATTGCAATTCTGCTTGTGCTTCTGGGCCTGGGTGACCAATCAAATCGGCGGTAGGATACGCTTCCCAGTCACGGCCTTTCTGCTTAACCTCACGCTGACCAATCACGCCTTTATACTCATCAAATTGAGTGATCATATATTCAACGCGAGTTGGCACGCCTTCATAGCGCGTCCCCTCTTTCATCGTGATGATCTGGCGTCCGTCAGACAACTCTTTTACTTCACCAGAAGATGAGAACATCACGCTCGGAAGCACCGAGTCACGTGGACGCATTTGAGCAACGAACACATTACTTAACGTATTGTCTTTAATGTCATCAATGAACACAACCGATGAGCCATCAGGCGTACCTTGGAATTGACCTTTTTTCAACAAGTCAACGCTGTTTTCAGCCGCCACTTGTTCGTAAAGATGCTCAACACGATCTTGTGACCAAGGCGATAGCCATAATGCATTAAATGCCGCCACAACAGAGGTAATCAGCGCTAAATACAAGGCAGCTTGTACCAAGAACTTGTTACCAATCCCTGTCGCGTTCATTACAACGATTTCACTCTCTGCATACAGGCGACCAAACGTGATCAATATGCCGATATACAGACTCAAAGGTAGCATCAATAATCCCATTGCCGGCATATTCAAACCAACAATCGAGAAAATCAATCCAGCAGGAATATCCCCGTCAGAAGCATCAGCAAGAACACTGATGAATTTCTGGCTTACAAACACCAAAAAAAGTACGAAAAATATCGCAAATTGGCTCTTGAGTGTTTCGCGGATCAAATATCTAACAATAATCACGCTGAAATTACCTATACAAAACTTGTTTTTTTAGTCGAATCACTATAGTTTCCCGTTGAACCATTTATTTTTAAAAAAATTATAAACTAGATGTTAGTCGCTTAATCAGCTCTGCATGTAAGCTTGGAGCTAAACTTCAACAAGTAAGCGATCATTATCTAACATTTAGAGCAATTTGTCTTCAGGATGTAGGAGTACGCATGGAGTTCAGTGTAAAAAGTGGCAGTCCAGAGAAACAACGTAGCGCATGTATCGTTGTTGGTGTGTTTGAACCACGTCGCCTTTCTCCAGTAGCCGAGCAACTTGATAAAATCAGTGACGGCTACATCAGTTCACTACTTCGCCGTGGTGATCTAGAGGGTAAACCGGGTCAGATGCTGCTACTGCATCAAGTGCCAGGTGTTTTGTCAGAGCGTGTTTTACTTGTCGGCTGCGGCAAAGAACGTGAGCTTGGCGAACGCCAGTACAAGGAAATCATTCAAAAGACGATCAGCACACTTAACGAGACAGGCTCGATGGAAGCGGTATGTTTCTTGACAGAGCTTCACGTTAAGGGCCGTGATACTTACTGGAAAGTGCGTCAGGCAGTAGAAGCGACCAAAGATGGTCTATACACATTTAATCAATTTAAGAGCATTAAGCCGGAGACTCGCCGCCCACTGCGCAAACTTGTTTTCAATGTGCCGACGCGTCGTGAACTCAACTTGGGTGAGAAAGCCATCACCCACGGTCTCGCGATTTCTTCTGGTGTGAACGCATCTAAAGACCTTGGCAACATGCCACCCAACGTCGCCAACCCAGCATACCTAGCCTCTCAAGCTCGTCGTCTTGCCGACGATTACGAAACCGTAACCACCAAGATCATTGGTGAGCAAGAGATGGAAAAACTGGGCATGACGTCTTACCTCGCGGTAGGTCGTGGTTCAAAGAACGAATCAATGATGTCTATCATCGAATACAAAGGCAACCCTGACTCAGGGGCAAAACCTATCGTGCTAGTGGGTAAAGGTCTAACGTTCGATTCTGGCGGTATCTCTCTAAAACCGGGTGAAGGTATGGATGAGATGAAGTACGACATGTGTGGTGCAGCGTCTGTATTCGGTGCAATGAAAGCACTGGCGAAGCTAAACTTGCCGATCAACGTGGTTGGTATTCTCGCAGGTTGTGAAAACATGCCTGGCAGCAATGCTTACCGTCCGGGTGATATCCTAACGACAATGTCAGGTCAAACAGTAGAAGTCCTAAACACGGATGCAGAAGGCCGTTTGGTTCTGTGTGACGCACTGACTTACGTTGAGCGTTTCGAACCAGACTGCGTGGTAGACGTTGCAACGCTAACTGGTGCCTGTGTGATTGCGCTAGGCCACCACATTAGTGGCGTGATCTCTAACCACAACCCTCTGTCTCACGAACTAGTAAACGCTTCTGAGCAAGCAAGTGACCGTGCATGGCGTCTACCAATGGCAGACGAGTACCACGAGCAGTTGAAGAGCCCATTTGCGGATATGGCAAACATTGGTGGCCGTCCTGCTGGTACTATCACTGCGGGTTGCTTCCTGTCTAAGTTTGCTAAAAAATACAACTGGGCTCACATCGATATCGCCGGAACGGCGTGGAAGTCAGGCGCAGCGAAAGGCTCAACGGGCCGTCCTGTCTCAATGCTTGTCCAATTCCTTTTAAACCGTAGTGGGCAAGAGACAGAAGAATAATTTCTGAACAACATCTAAAAGGGCCGCAAGGCCCTTTTTTATTGTCCCGATATTCTTGAGCAAGAATGAGGGGTAAAATGGTCTTAGGACGAGACCGAGGCAAATGAGAAAATGATGCAAACAGCGACCTTCTACATCATCAAAGAAGACAGTCCGCAAGCCCAAACCGCAGGCTTTGAAAAGTACATCGTGTTTTTAGCTCAGCACTTTGCCCGTCAAGGCGCTAAAGTCTATCTGAACTGTCACGACAAAACCCATGCAGAGCAACTGGCGGAAGCCTTCTGGCAAATTGATGCAGATAAGTTCATGGCACATAACCTCGTAGGCGAAGGACCGAAATACGCCACTAACATAGAAATCGGCCATAACGGTGTAAAGCCAACTTGGAATCGTCAATTGGTAATTAATTTGGCGGAAAATGAGACAACCTTTGCGAACAAGTTTACAGAGGTGGTAGACTTCGTGCCCTGCGAAGAAAAAGCTAAACAACTCGCAAGAGAAAGATATAAAATTTACCGTCAAGCTGGTTATCAGCTGCAAACGATCGAAATTCATTCTCCTTAATGGTCAATCCTTATAGTTAAGGCGATCTTATTAAGATCCCTCACTTATAAAGATTGACTAAGATTCAACCATCAACGTATCCATTAAAAGAGCGCTATGGAAAAGACATACAACCCAACTTCAATCGAACAAGCTCTGTATCAGACTTGGGAAGAGAAAGGCTACTTTAAGCCACACGGTGACACTACTAAAGAATCATACAGCATCATGATCCCGCCACCGAACGTCACTGGTAGCCTACACATGGGCCACGCGTTCCAAGATACGATCATGGATACGCTTATCCGTTGTGAACGTATGAAGGGTAAAAATACTCTTTGGCAAGTAGGTACTGACCACGCTGGTATCGCCACTCAGATGGTTGTAGAACGCAAAATCGCGGCAGACGAAGGCAAAACTAAGCACGATTACGGTCGTGATGCTTTCATCGACAAAATCTGGGAATGGAAAGGCGAGTCTGGCGGCACCATCACTAAGCAGCTACGTCGTCTTGGCGCATCGGTAGACTGGGATCGTGAACGCTTTACCATGGACGATGGTCTCTCTAACGCCGTTCAAGAAGTCTTCGTACGTCTATACGAAGACGACCTAATCTACCGCGGTAAGCGTCTGGTTAACTGGGATCCAAAGCTGCACACGGCGATTTCAGATCTAGAAGTAGAAAACAAAGACACTAAAGGCCACATGTGGCACTTCCGCTACCCGCTAGCAGACGGCGCAACGACGGCTGATGGTAAAGGCTACATCGTTGTTGCAACGACTCGTCCAGAAACCATGCTCGGCGATACGGGTGTTGCGGTTAACCCAGAAGATCCACGTTACAAAGATCTTATCGGTAAAGAAATCCTCCTTCCTATTGTTGATCGTCGCATCCCAATCGTGGGCGATGAGCACGCCGATATGGAAAAAGGGACTGGCTGTGTGAAAATCACACCTGCGCACGACTTCAACGACTACGAAGTCGGTAAGCGCCACCAGCTACCAATGATCAACATTCTGACTTTCGACGCGAACATCCGCGACGCAGCAGAAGTGTTCAATACCAACGGCGAAGCAAGCGATGTTTACTCAACAGAGCTTCCATCTAAATACCACGGCATGGAGCGTTTCGCAGCACGTAAAGCGATCGTTGCTGAATTCGACGAGCTAGGTCTGCTTGAAGAAGTAAAAGATCACGATCTACAAGTGCCTTACGGCGACCGTGGTGGTGTGGCTATCGAACCCATGCTGACTGACCAGTGGTACGTACGTACTGCGCCTCTAGCGAAAACCGCAGTTGAAGCAGTGGAAAGCGGCGACATCCAATTCGTGCCTAAGCAATACGAAAACATGTACTTCTCTTGGATGCGTGACGTTCAGGACTGGTGTATCTCTCGTCAGCTATGGTGGGGGCACCGCATCCCAGCTTGGTATGACAATCAAGGCAATGTTTACGTAGGTCGCACTGAAGAAGAGGTTCGTAACAACAACAACCTAGAATCAGTGATTGAACTGCACCAAGACGAAGACGTACTGGATACCTGGTTCTCTTCTGCGTTATGGACGTTCGGTACTCAAGGTTGGCCAGAGCAAACTGACGATCTGAAAGTCTTCCACCCTTCAGACGTACTGGTTACTGGTTTCGACATCATCTTCTTCTGGGTTGCGCGCATGATCATGATGACCATGCACTTCGTGAAAGACGAAAACGGCAAACCACAAGTACCATTTAAGACCGTTTACGTTACTGGTCTAATCCGTGACGAAAACGGCGACAAGATGTCGAAGTCGAAAGGTAACGTGCTTGACCCAATCGACATGATCGATGGTATCGACCTAGAGTCTCTAGTAGAGAAGCGTTGTGGCAACATGATGCAGCCTCAGCTAGCGAAGAAGATCGAGAAGAACACGCGTAAGACGTTTGAAAACGGTATCGAAGCATACGGTACAGACGCACTGCGTTTCACCCTTGCAGCAATGGCATCAACAGGTCGCGATATCAACTGGGATATGAAGCGTCTTGAAGGTTACCGTAACTTCTGTAACAAACTATGGAACGCAAGCCGTTACGTAATGATGAACACAGAAGAGCAAGATTGTGGTTTTAGTGAAGGTGAGATCGAGTACTCACTAGCAGACAAGTGGATCGAGTCTCAGTTTGAACTCGCAGCGAAAGCGTTCAACAACCATATCGACAACTTCCGTCTAGATATGGCTGCAAACACACTTTACGAATTCATCTGGAACCAATTCTGTGACTGGTACCTAGAGCTAACTAAACCCGTTCTATGGAAAGGTACTGAAGCGCAACAACGTGGTACTCGCCGTACCCTAATCACGGTACTTGAGAAGACGCTACGTCTGGCTCACCCAGTGATTCCTTACATCACAGAAACTATCTGGCAAAGCATCAAGCCACTAGTTGACGGTGTTGAGGGCGAGACAATCATGCTACAAACTCTGCCTCAGTTTGACGAAGCGAACTTCCACCAAGAAGCGCTAGACGACATCGAGTGGGTGAAAGCGTTCATCACTAGCATCCGCAACCTACGTGCTGAGTACGACATCAACCCAGGCAAGCCTCTAGACGTTATGCTGAAAGCAGCGAATGAGAAAGACGCCTCTCGTCTAGAAGCAAGCAAACAAGTATTGATGTCTCTAGCGAAGCTAGAAACAGTACGCGTGCTTGAAGCTGGCGAAGAAACCCCAGCGTGTGCAACGGCACTGGTTGGCAAGTCTGAGCTGATGATCCCAATGGCGGGTTTGATCGACAAAGATGCAGAGCTTGCTCGTCTAGATGGCGAAATCAAGAAGACGCACGGCGAAATCAAGCGTATCGAAGGCAAACTGGGCAACGAAGGCTTTGTAGCGAAAGCACCTGAAGCGGTTGTTGCTAAAGAGCGTGAGAAGCTTGAAGGCTACAAAGAGACACTAGCTAAGCTAGAAGAGCAGAAGACAACGATCGCTGCACTTTAAACCTCAGTGAAAGAGAAGAACTAACACTTCTCACTTTGAATCCAAAGGTTGGCCATCATGGTCAACCTTTTTTGTATATCTTTCACCAAAAACCATCATCAATAGCTTTCCCCTATCGCAACAATACTCATCATCCATTAGTATTAATGAGAATTATTATCGATAATAAACTAATCGAAACAAACACGATTGAGTAATTATCATGAAAAAGACACTAACTTTCGCAGCACTGCATTTTACTATCGCATTTAGTGTCGCTTACGTACTCACAGGCGACATTTTAATTGGTAGTTTAATTGCTATGATTGAGCCTTCAGTGAACACCGTAGCCTTCTACTTTCATGAAAAGGCATGGGCAAAAGTCCCAGCACTTAAAGCTCGTCAGTGGATGACCAAATTAAAAACCGCAAGCTTTGCGACCGTGCACTTCAGCGTCGCTTTTACCGTGGTTTACTTACTAACAGGTGATGCATTTGTCGGCGGCGTAATGGCGATGCTAGAGCCGAGTTTGAATACGGTGGCTTACTACTTCCACGAGAAAGTATGGATGCGTAAATCATCAGCAAAAACTCCAGCACCGCAGTTTTGTTTGCATCGACACACTTAAACGCAATATATTGAGCCTAAGAGCTCAATTTATTAGGTACGGCATGGAACAAATTGCGGATTTTCTACTTCGTCCACTCACACCTCAAGATAACTCTGGCATTGCTAATGTGATTCGCCAAGTTTCGGCTGAGTATGGACTCACCGCCGACAAAGGCTATGGTGTGGCAGATCCCACTCTCGATGACATGTGCTCCGTTTACGCGCAAAAAAAGGCCGCTTACTGGGTCATTGAACAGCAAGGTGAGATCGTCGGTGGTGGTGGTTTTGCCCCACTAGCAGGTGAACCGAATGTGTGTGAACTACAAAAAATGTACTTCTTGCCGCAAACTCGTGGACACGGCTTAGCCAAACGCATTGTCGCGTTAAGTTTGCAATTGGCGAAACAACTCGGTTACCAGCAGTGCTACTTAGAAACGACCGAATGTTTGAAAGAGGCCGTCAGATTATATGAAAATCTTGGCTTCGCTCACTTGGACGCCCCGCTTGGACAAACAGGGCATGATGCATGTGAAGTGGTCATGCTAAAAGCACTGTAACAGAAGCAACCATTAGATCACCACATGAGTCGCGCACAGCTGTTGGCTTAGCGCGACCGAAAAGTCTTGGCGTTGACCGTCCAACTCGACAGACAACGAATACAGATCGTTAGGATCAGGATTGTTTACATCGGCGTATTTGGGAGCCTCGAGCTGAAACAGTGCACTGACATGATCGGTACGAACATCAATCGGAATACTATAAGTCATTCCATTAAATTTTACTGACGCAGACACCAGCCCCGGTACGAGGGTTTGATAATAGAGATCCACTTTAAACTCGCAACCACCACCATGATGCCAAATCTGCTCGGTAGCAACACGCTCTAAACGCACATTGCGAATAAACTGCAGGCAAGGCTCTTGCCATATTCCCAACCGTTCATCGCTTTTCTGGTAACCTTGGCCAGCTAACAAACAAAGCTCGGGTTGATCTTCTTCGAACAACAAGGCTTCTTCTTCTTCAAGAAATAAAATTTCAAAACGGTTACGGCCTAGTTGTAGATATGGGCGGATCTCTTTTTTATATACGTTCTGATCACCATCACAATCAAACACTGCAACGCCATTCAAACGGACTTCAACATGATAGTCGATACCACCTAACACCATTTCAACCGCAGGAAATGCCATCATGGACTCATCCACATCAATGTCATGCATCAAATGCCATTCTTGCTGACGAATCGCCTCCTCCGTTAAATATTCAGGTAATGCCTGACTCAAAGGAGCAGGGAAAGAGATATCATCCTGTGGAATAGAGAGGTCCGTCAGTGGAGAAACTTGCCATAAACCGGCGAGTGAAAGTTGCATATGCACCTTGAGCTAGATCAATTTTCCCGCATTATAGGGAGAAATCCTCTATAAACTCAATGTGAATTATGTAACGACGTTGTTTCAAGAAACAAAAAAACCAGCGTTGAACGCTGGCTTTTTAGTAAGAAATAACAATCAATTATTCAACGTCTTCATCTGCGTCAGGGTAAAGTGCATCTTCGCCTTCGTAATAAGTTCCCCAACCATCGTAGATGATGTCGTATTTTTCAGCTAAGTGAATGAGCTTTTCAACTTGAGCGTCAATAGCTTCTGCATCCAATGTTGATTCCATTGTCGCATCACAACAAAGCAGCTTCTTACCGTCTTCATCTTCTGTTTCTTCTGCTTCAAGTACTTCAAAGCCCATCTTGAACGCTTCCACGACCGCTTTCTCTAGCGTGTCAAAGTCTTCTGCGAACAGATGGTGCTCGATTTCATAAAGTGAATCTGGGTCGCTGCCATCTTCTAGCAATGCTGCAATGATATCGCGAGTCTCTTCCTTTTGAATCTCAATTAATTCTTCTACTGATAGATATTCATCTTCGTGAGACATGTTTTGGCTCCAGATTAGTTACTTGGTATTCAGATCCGATGAAATATGGCATGGATCGCGATGAAAAGCCACAAACAAACACTACCCCACGACGATTCTTATCCGTTATTCAAAGGTAAATATTCCCCTCCTCATCCAAAAAAACAAACAATTAACAAAAAGTGTTTTTTTTTAATATTCAGAACATTCTAATCAGCGCATTTTATCGCTACCTTATCTTTCTATGCGTGTTTATGAACCATTCTTGAATACAGTTACACACTCTTAATTTAGTGATGACGAATAAAGCCAGCCTAATATATACACAAAAACGAATACATATGCACATTTAATTCATTAAGCATGGGAACGCCTTTTATCAAAGTAAAAAGCATAAAAACGCATCTTTTCCAAAATAGACATCAAAATACTTAATGCCAAACAAGGCCTTAAAAAATAAATAATTTAAAACTTAAATCCAAAAATAAACTAAATTAAAGAATATAAGAAAACTTAAGTAACTTGCACCTTTTCGATAAGCTTGTCATAAATGATGGTTGGAATATTTGTAAGGATACAAAATGAGCAAGCTGTACGTCGGATCAGAAGTCGGCCAACTTCGACGAGTTCTACTCAATCGCCCAGAGCGAGCCCTCACCCATTTAACCCCATCAAACTGTCATGAATTACTGTTTGATGACGTACTGGCGGTAGAGGCTGCAGGAGAAGAGCATGACGCGTTTGCTCGCACTCTGCACGATCAGGGTGTCGAAGTGCTTTTACTCCACGACTTACTGGTCGAAACTCTTGCCGTTCCAGAGGCAAAGCAGTGGTTATTGAACACTCAAATTTCTGATTTTCGTTATGGCCCGACATTTGCGCGCGACTTACGTCAGTATTTCTCTGAAATGGATGACGAGCACCTCGCAACCATCTTTCTCGGCGGTTTGGCCTACTCCGAGCTCCCTATTCAATCCTCTTCAATGCTGCCTAAGATGAAACGCCCGTTGGACTTTGTGATCGAGCCACTGCCTAATCACCTTTTCACCCGCGACACCTCGTGCTGGGTATACGGCGGCGTATCACTCAACCCGATGATGATGCCAGCACGTCAGCGTGAAACCAATCACTTGCGGGCGATTTACCGTTGGCACCCGATTTTCGCTGGCCAAGACTTTATTAAGTATTTTGGCGATGATGACCTGCATTACGATAACGCGAACGTCGAAGGTGGTGATGTTCTGGTTATCGGTAAAGGTGCCGTGCTCATCGGCATGTCAGAACGCACAACTGCACAAGGCGTTGAAAATCTAGCAGCAAGCCTTTTTAAAGCCGGTCAAGCCACCGAAGTGATCGCTATTGATTTGCCGAAACATCGTTCATGCATGCACTTAGATACGGTGATGACACATATGGATATCGACACTTTCTCAGTATACCCAGAAATCATGCGCAAAGATCTCGACACATGGCGTCTCACACCAAAAAACAAGGGTGAAATGCATGTAGAAGCATCCCATAATTATCTGCATGCAATAGAAACCGCCCTTGGTTTAGATCAACTAACAATTATCACCACCGGTGGTGACACCTATGAGGCAGAGCGTGAGCAATGGAATGATGCCAACAACGTTCTCACAGTAAAACCGGGCGTGGTTATTGGTTACGAACGCAATGTTTACACCAATGAGAAGTACGATAAAGCAGGCATTCAAGTACTCACCGTACCGGGTAATGAACTAGGCCGAGGTCGAGGAGGCGCTCGCTGTATGAGCTGTCCAATAGAGCGAGATGATATCTAACTTTCTCTCCCTTTCTGGTGAGTTAAGCTAAGGTTGATGTGCAAACATCAACCTTTTCTATTGGTCCCCAAGCAGCATCAAGCGAACAACGATTAAAATAAATATTCACATTAAAAGCATTTATATGTTTTAATGTGATCATTCAATCACACGTACAAAGGGACGAGCTATGGCTTTCAATTTACGTAACCGCAACTTTTTGAAGCTATTGGACTTCTCAACCAAAGAGATCCAATTCTTGCTCGAATTGTCCGCAGAGCTAAAAAAAGCAAAATATACCGGAACAGAGCAGCAGAAACTTCAAGGCAAAAACATTGCACTCATCTTTGAGAAGTCGTCTACTCGCACCCGATGTGCGTTTGAAGTGGCTGCCTTTGATCAAGGAGCACAAGTGTCTTATATTGGCCCTTCTGGTTCGCAGATTGGGCACAAAGAATCCATGAAAGATACCGCTCGCGTGCTTGGTCGCATGTATGACGGCATCGAATACCGTGGTTTCGGTCAGTCCATCGTGGAAGAGCTTGGCACTTACGCGGGTATTCCAGTCTGGAACGGGTTAACCGATGAGTTTCATCCAACCCAAATCCTTGCCGACTTCCTAACCATGCAAGAGCATGGCCGTGGTAAACAGCTGCATGAAATGACCTTCGCTTACCTAGGCGACGCTCGAAACAACATGGGTAATTCACTCATGGTTGGCGCAGCCAAAATGGGGATGGACATTCGCCTTGTCGCACCAAAGGCGTTCTGGCCAGAAGAGGGATTAGTTACGACTTGCCAAGCAATAGCTCAACAGACTGGCGCGAAGATAACCGTAACTGAAAGCGTTGAAGAAGGCGTCAAAGGTTGTGATTTCCTGTATACCGACGTGTGGGTCTCCATGGGTGAGTCAGCAGAAACCTGGGATGAGCGTGTAGCTCTAATGACTCCATATCAAATTAATATGGACGTTATTAAACAAACGGGCAATCCCCACGTGAAGTTTATGCACTGCTTACCCGCTTTCCATAACGATGAAACTGCCGTCGGCAAAGAAGTGGCAGAGAAATACGCAATGAAAGGCCTTGAAGTTACAGAAGCGGTATTTGAGTCTGACTACTCCATCGTCTTTGATGAAGCCGAAAACCGCATGCATACTATCAAAGCCGTGATGGTCGCCACCCTAGGCAATTAACCTGCGTGCAAAAGAGGTGGCTAAAAGCATGATGTAATCGCTTGCGCTCACGAAACTTAAGCGTATAATGCTCGGCAATTTGTCTGAGGATTACGAAATGACCAAACTGATTGTCGACGTAAAATCGCGATTTTCTTTCGCTAAGCGACTGCGCTTATGCCATGTTATTTTCGTTAATTCTATCGAATTTTAAAACCTCCCCATTTGGGGAGGTTTTTTTATGTCCAAACCTCTTGCTAGGAGTTTTTGGAAAGAGTCATCACAATTATAGGGAAGAAGATCATGGCGAATTCGCTTTACCAAAAGCACATCATCTCTATTCCAGAGCTTTCACGTGAAGAGCTGGAACTTATCGTAGACACAGCAGGTAGCCTTAAAAAAACACCGCGACCAGAACTGATTAAAAACAAAGTTGTCGCAAGCTGTTTCTTTGAACCATCGACTCGTACTCGTTTGTCTTTCGAAACCGCGATCCAACGTGTTGGTGGTGATGTTATCGGTTTTGATAATGGTAGTAATACTTCTCTGGCGAAAAAGGGCGAGACACTGGCTGACTCAGTACAAGTTATTTCTTCTTACGTGGATGCTTTTGTGATGCGCCACCCACAAGAAGGCGCGGCTCGTTTAGCGTCTGAATTCTCAAACGGTGTACCTGTGATTAATGCAGGTGACGGTGCAAACCAGCATCCAACTCAAACCTTACTTGATCTCTACACCATTGCGGAAACCCAAGGTCGCTTGGATGATCTAAACGTCGCATTCGTCGGCGATCTAAAATACGGCCGTACGGTTCATTCATTGACCCAAGCTTTAGCGAAATTCAATAACATCCGTTTTTTCTTTATTGCGCCTGAAGTACTGGCAATGCCAGATTACATCTGTGAAGAACTGGACGAGGCCGGTATTCAATACAGCCTACATACCGATATGGAAGCCGTGATTCCAGAACTTGACATCCTTTATATGACTCGTGTTCAAAAAGAGCGTTTTGACGAGTCGGAATACGCTCACATCAAGTCGGCTTATATTCTGACCGCCGCTTTACTTGAAGGTGCGCGTAAAAACCTAAAAGTGCTTCACCCTCTTCCTCGCATCGATGAAATCACCACCGATGTAGATAAAACCCCGCACGCTTACTTCTTTCAACAGGCTCAAAACGGTGTGTATGCTCGCCAAGCCTTGTTAGCACTAGTTCTAAACGAAACACTGTAATCGAGGAGAAAAAGACATGACTAAAGAAACTCAATTACAGGTAGAAGCAATCAAAAATGGCACGGTCATCGACCATATTCCCGCGCAAATCGGCATCAAAGTATTAAGACTGTTCGATATGCACAACTCCTCGCAGCGTGTCACGATTGGCCTAAACTTACCGTCATCAGCACTAGGGCAAAAAGATCTACTGAAAGTCGAGAACGTGTTTATCAATGAAGATCAAGCGAGCAAACTCGCGCTCTACGCTCCACATGCGACGGTCAATCAAATCGAGAACTACGAAGTGGTGAGGAAACTTGCGCTAGAGCTCCCCGAGAAAATTAACGATATATTCGAATGCCCTAACTCAAACTGTATTTCTCACAATGAGCCAGTAGAGAGCAGTTTTAGCGTATTTGAAAAGAAACAAGAAATCCGCTTAAAATGTAAATACTGCGAAAAAGTCTTCTCTCGCGAGATCGTAACCGAAAGATAGCCCCCACGCACTAGGCTGTAATGCGTTTAAAATACCCTGTTAAATCGGGGTATTTTGCTCTTTACCTCCCCCTACTTTAAAGGCAAACTGCTTACACTCAAGTAGCCTCAAGATGCTTGGTTACACTCTTTATTCCCCTACAACCGGATGGAAAAATCAAATGACGAAAGTACTTCACACTGAGTCTGCACCAGCAGCAATCGGCCCTTACGTTCAAGGCGTAGACCTAGGTAATATGGTTCTGACTTCTGGCCAAATTCCTGTCAACCCAGCGACTGGTGAAGTGTCAGAAAACATCGCAGAGCAAGCACGTCAATCTCTAGAAAACGTCAAAGCCGTGGTTGAGTCTTCTGGTCTAAACGTAACTGATATCGTAAAACTAACGGTTTTCGTGAAGGACTTAAACGATTTTGGTACCGTAAACGAAGTATACGGCAAGTTCTTTGACGAGCACCAAGTTGCCAACTACCCTGCACGCTCTTGCGTTGAAGTGGCTCGTCTACCGAAAGATGTAGGCATCGAAATTGAAGCCATCGCCGTTCGCAAATAATTGCCGATATTGGATTGATGAGAAACAAAAATGGGTAGCCTAGGCTACCCATTTTGCTATGCGTTATTGATACGTTTACGCGGCGTTGCGCTGCTTCACTTCTTCGTCCAGCGCTGCTAATTTCTCTTTCATTTGCGCATGACAGATATTTGCAAGCTCACGAATGCCTTCTTTGCCATAGTTCTCGGTACTAATTGGTGGCAGCATCTCAACAATTACATGACCGTTGTTCCAGCGGTTTAGTTTAATTTTATTGGTAGAGCTGCAAACGATAGGAATAATCGGTACTTTAGCACCGATAGCGGCATGAAATGCTCCCGTTTTAAAGGGCAATAAGCCTCGCCCACGTGAGCGCGTACCTTCTGGGAACATCCAAACCGACACATCGCTCTCTTTCATGCTATTCACCACTTGATCTATGGTGCCTTTTGCTTTGGAACGGTTCGCACGGTCAATCAAAATATTTCCCGTTAACCAGTAGATCTGACCAAACAATGGCATCCATGCGAGACTCTTTTTGCCAACCGTTACGACTTTTGGCGTGACCGCTGAAGATACCGTAAAAAGATCCCAGTTGTTTTGGTGATTGGCGATATAAACATGCTGACCGCGAGAGTACGCATTTTCAGGAATTCTCAGCTCCAGCTTGATCCCAAATACGCGAGACATCTTGCCGAACAATCGACCAAAGGTGAATACGTGCTTAGGGTTTCGAGGGCTTAGTAGGCAGTAACTACAACCACCAATAAACATCACAATCGCAAAAATCGCGACAGCAAATACACGTAACAGTGCAATCATTTTTGTTCTCCAGGAACCGGCTTTTTGCCAGATACAGCTATTAGTTTCTCTCTTTCCATAACGGGTAATGATAGTCATGAGAGTGATATAAAAAAGCCGAAACCTGAGTTTCGGCTCTCTCGATATCCAAGTTATCTGCGGTGCAGTTTAACTTGCCTCGCTCACTCGCTCAATATTTGCGCCAAGTGCAGCCAGTTTATTTTCAATCTTGTCGTAACCACGATCAATGTGATAAATGCGGTCAACGATGGTCTCACCTTGCGCGATACAGCCCGCAATCACCAAACTTGCCGAAGCTCGTAGGTCGGTTGCCATCACCTGTGCGCCACTAAGCGAGTCAACATCACCACAGATAACCGTGTTACCTTCGATCTCCGCTTTCGCCCCCATTCGCATCAATTCGGGTACGTGCATGAAACGATTCTCAAAGATAGTTTCTGTGATAACACCCCCACCTTTGGCCATCATGTTCAGTAGTGTGAATTGTGCTTGCATATCCGTAGGAAAGCCTGGGTGCGGCGCAGTGCGTACGCTCACCGCTTTCAGCTCTCGGTCGGTCATATCAACAGAGATCCAATCTTTGCCCGTTTCAACCAATGCGCCCGCTTCTTCAAGCTTCGCTAATACCGCCTCGAGTAAGTGCCCGTTAGTATTACGGCATAACACTTTACCACCAGAGACGGCTGCAGCGACGAGGAATGTACCAGTTTCGATGCGATCCGCTACAACGCTGTGCTTACCACCACCAAGGCGTTCAACCCCCTCGACCGTAATCGTATCCGTGCCTGCTCCCGAAATCTTTGCACCTAACTTATTTAAAAAGTCAGCTGTGTCTACAATTTCAGGCTCACGCGCCGCGTTGTCTAGTGTTGTGGTGCCTTCTGCTAATGCTGCTGCACACATGATGGTAATGGTCGCGCCTACGCTCACTTTATCCATCACAATGTGCGCACCTTTCAGGCGACCATCGACTTCGGCTTTTACGTAACCATCTTCTAGCGTAATGGTGGCACCTAGTTGTTCTAGACCAGAAATGTGCAAATCAACCGGACGAGCACCAATAGCACAACCGCCAGGTAAAGAGACTTGCCCTTGACCAAAGCGTGCCACTAGTGGGCCCAATGCCCAGATCGATGCTCGCATGGTTTTTACTAAATCATAAGGTGCACAGTATTCAGTTATGCTGCTTGGATCAACGTGAACGGAACCGTTGCGGCTGACTTTGGCGCCTAGACGCTTTAGCAGTTCCATCGTTGTGTCGATATCGCGAAGATGTGGCACGTTCGCCACTTCTACTGGCTCTTCAGCTAAAATAGACGCAAATAAAATCGGCAGTGCTGCGTTTTTTGCACCGGAAATGGTCACGTCACCCAAGAGTGGCTTGTCTGACCCAATAACTCGAAACTTTTCCATCAATAGACCTTAAAGTGACATCAGTTTCTTATCACGAGCCCACTCTTCTGGTGTGAACGCTTTGATCGATAATGCGTGAATGTCGTTACGCTGGATGTATTCTACAAGAGGACCATAAATTAACTGCTGCTTCTTAACGCGGCTCATTCCATCGAAACAAGCATCAACAGCAACCACTTCATAATGGCTACCTTCACCTTTTACATGCACTTCTTGAAGGTTTAGTGCTTCTTCCAATAACTGTTGTACTTTTGCGCTATCCACAATTTACCCCTGATCATTCTGTATGTGTTTGGCCACTAAAGATTCAACGTTGCTAAGTTGAAACAAAGTGCGCAGTTGCGTCGGCACGAAACTGAGCATTATATGACAGTTTTGCTTTTTTGCATGCTCTAATAAGTGGATTAACATCACCATTCCTGCAGAGTCAACGCGCTTTATCTGCTCAAGCGAGCATTCCAGCTCAGTTTGAGACGGTTGCCATTGCTGTGCATACGCCCACAGTGAAGGCACTGTATCTCTATCTAGCGCCCCTGTCAGCTTAAGAATATTTTGGTTTAGATGCCACTGAGCGGGAGACTGATCCATTAATTTTTCGCCTCAAAGCGAATAGGCTCCGCCGCTAATTTTTTCAAATCTTTCGCTACGGCTAAAATACCGTCTTGACGAATTTTGCTATTCCACTCTGACTGTTTACTTGATAGCAGACTAATGCCTTCCGCAATCATGTCGAATGCTTCCCAATCACCGGATTTGTTATCTTTCCGCAGTTTAAACTCAAGTTTGATATTTGGACGTGGCGCATCAATGATCTCAACCTTGATGCTCGTGATCCGCTTAGAGTCGCTGATTTGAGTCTCTGGCTCAAAGGTAATTTGTTGATCGCTGTATTGCGTCAATACTTGTGCGTATGACGCGATCAAGTAAACCCGAAATGCATCAATAAACTCTAACACATCTTCTCGCTTAGCCCCTTTTAAGTTAGGACCAAGCAGTTTTAATCCGGCGTAACGGTAGTTGACGTAAGGCATTAACTCTTCTTCAACAATGTCCTTGAGTAGTTCGGGGTTTTGTTTGATTTTTGGCTGTTCCGTTTTCAATCGTTCGAACGTCATCTCAGCCACTTGCTTCATCATTTGATACGGCTGAGTTTGGTCCACTTCCACTGCACTTGTACCCAATGTGGTCAAAGCAGCACAAACACAAAGTAGTAATCTTACTAACATAGTTATTCCTTACCTGACTCGTCTGAACCACCTACGCTGTAAAGCACCTGACCAATTAAATCTTCGAGTACTAACGCAGATTTGGTGTCTTCAATGGTATCGCCATCGACCAGCATGACTTCATCATCAAAGACGAAACCTGGCACTAAACCAATGTATTGTTCACCAATCAAGCCCGACGTCAAAATTTGTACACTAGACGTTTCTGGGAACTGATTGTAACGGCTGTTGATCGACAGGCTAACAACCGGCACCAAGTTATCAGGGTTAAGGCTGATATTACTGACTCGCCCAATGACAACTCCGCCCACTTTCACTGGTGAACGCACTTTTAAACTACCTATATTATCGAACTCGGCTTTGAGTGTGTAAGTATCGCCAGAGCCAAGGCTTTTAACGTCAGCAACTTGAAAAATCATCACAAGAATCGCGCAAATTCCTGCTAATACAAAGCTGCCAACCCATAATTCAGTTTTACGTGTTTGTTGCATGATTAATTCCCAAACATCAATGCGGTCAGTACAAAGTCTAATCCCAGTACTGCTAAAGAAGAATGCACAACTGTGCGCGTAGTGGCTCGGCTAATACCTTCCGAGGTCGGAATAGCATCATAACCGTTAAATAGAGCGACCCAAGTAACCGTAATCGCAAACGCAAAGCATTTGATCATACTGTTACCAATATCTTGCCCTAGCTCAACAGAGGACTGCATCGCTGACCAAAAGCTACCGTGGTCAACGCCTTTCCAGTCCACACCAACCAGCTGAGCGCCCCAAATGCCGACCGCCATGAAAATCATGGCAAGCAGTGGCATCGAGATCACTCCGGCCCAAAAGCGTGGTGCGATCACTCTTTTCAAAGGATCCACCGCCATCATTTCAAGACTGGAAAGCTGCTCTGTCGCTTTCATCAATCCTATTTCAGCAGTCAATGCGGATCCCGCTCGACCTGCGAAAAGAAGCGCAGTCACGACTGGCCCAAGTTCACGCAATAAAGAGAGCGCCACCATTTGACCAAGACTCCCTTCAGCGCCATAGTCCACCAGTACAACGTAACCTTGCAAGCTCAAAACCATACCGATAAATAAGCCCGATACGACGATGATCGCCAAAGATTGCACACCAACAGAATATAGCTGCTTAATGAGTAGCGGAAAGCTTTTGACAGGTTGAGGCTTAGTGAATAGCGCGCCCACCAACATTAACGTTGCACGACCAAAAGCTTCACTGATGGACAATGTGCGCCGTCCTACTGAGGCGACAAATTGAATCACGTTATCGACCATCAAATAAATCCTCTTCGATACTTTGGGCAGGAAAACGAAATGGCACAGGACCATCTGCGTCGCCTTGTAAAAACTGTTGCACGCGAGGATCTGGGTTCTGGTTAAGCTCTTGCGGTGTACCAAAGGCGATGATTTTGCCATCCGCCATCAGGTAAACCCAGTCAGCAATGCTCATGACTTCAGTCACATCATGAGAAACCACAATAGAAGTTAAGTCGAGCGCCTGATTCAAATTACTGATGAGCTCGACCAGTACCCCCATGGTTATAGGGTCTTGCCCAGCAAATGGTTCATCGTACATGATCAGATCCGGATCTAATGCAATCGCTCGCGCTAGGGCTGCGCGCCGCGCCATCCCCCCCGATAACTCACTAGGCATCAGTTGAGCGGCACCACGCAAACCCACCGCTTCGAGTTTTAATAGCACCATGCTCCGAATCACATCTTCCGGAAGGTTGGTATGCTCCCTTAAAGGGAATGCGACGTTATCAAACACATTCAAATCCGTGAACAGCGCCCCAGATTGGAACAACATGCTCATTTTCTTACGTGCATGATAAAGTTTTTTACGAGAGAGTGAGGGGATATTATCGCCATCGAACCAAATCTCGCCTTGGTCAGGATACAACTGACCACCAATCAACCTCAATAATGTGGTTTTACCAATCCCCGATGGTCCCATGATCGCCGTCACTTTGCCTTCAGGGACATGCAGTTCAATACCATCAAAGATCTTGCGCTCTCCCCGTGAAAAAGTGAGGTTGTTCACGGTGACTAAATCGTTGTTCGACATATCATCTCTTTTACTGTCGTGTCGGAGCGTTAGGACTCACAGAGTCGCCAAGCCAACTCACACCAAGTGTGTTTATTAACTTCACGTTGAATAAAGTAACTTCGATACACTTATCAGGCTGCAATCATAAGCACATTGGCTCTGAATTTAAAGCACCGTTCAATTAAATAAAGCGAACCTGATTCAAGCAATTCTTCGTTAATTATGATCCAATCAACATAAAGTGTTTAAATTCTAGACTGGTATCGTCGATTTAAATCAGCGATATTTACCTACATTTTCGTTACTAAGCTTTAATTTATTTGTTGTTTACCTTTCATTTTCGGCTGCAAAAGGTCAAAATTAGCGGTTATTCATTTCACTTATTTAATACTTAGGAATTCTCATGCTCGAAGCCGTAGCGTTGCTTATTGTCGGTCTTGTTTTACTCGTTTGGAGTGCAGATAAACTTGTTTTTGGTTCTGCAGCGATAGCCCGCAACGTCGGTATTTCACCTCTTGTTATCGGCATGACAATCCTTGCCATGGGCTCTTCTGCGCCTGAAATGATGGTGTCTGCCACCGCCGCTTGGGACGGAAAAACCGATACCGCGGTTGGTAATGTACTCGGCTCTAACATTGCGAACATCGCCTTAATCTTAGGCATCACTGCACTGATAAAGCCTTTGTCGATCAACTCGGCAGTGATTCGCCGAGAATTACCTTTGATGATAGCTGTCACTTTGCTTGCTGGCGCTCTACTTTGGAATAGTCACCTCGGCTTTTATGAAGGTGTCTTATTGTTTGTTCTTTTTGGGGCCTTTTTATTTGCTATGTTGCAGATCAGCCGTAAAGAACAAAAGGCTGGCGATGCCTTTCTAGATAATCAAGCGTCTGAAATTCCTCAAGGCGTGAGTAACCCAAAAGCCATCATGTGGGTGGTTATTGGATTGATACTGCTTCCTTTGGCAGCCAACATTTTGGTTGATAACGCGGTCATCATTGCTAAATTCTTTGGCATGAGCGATCTCGTGATCGGGTTGACCATTATTGCTATCGGTACCAGCCTCCCAGAACTGGCCGCCTCCCTCGCTGGCGTCCTAAAAGGCGAAGACGATATGGCGGTAGGTAACATTATCGGCTCGAACGTTTTCAATATTCTGGCAGTAATGGGCATTCCTGGCGTCATCAATCCTTCAGTACTAAGTGAGTACGCGATGGGGCGTGACTTCTGGGTCATGTTAGGTGTTTCATTATTGCTTGTGGCAATGTGTTTAGGTAAATCACGTTGCATTAACCGTATTGAAGGGGCCATCTTGTTTGTGTGCTTCTTGGGTTACCAAGTGTACTTATTCGCCAACATGGCCGCTTAATAATCACAATAAATTAGTAGAGAACTGATATGTCCACTCAATTTGATTTTCGCGCTGCTGCGAAACAAGTTCTTGATATCGAAGTCGCCGCTCTGCAAAAGCTGGACACTTACTTTGATGAACAATTTGAGAAAGCTTGCGCACAGATCCTTTCCAACCACGGCAAAGTTGTCGTCATGGGTATGGGCAAATCAGGCCATATTGGCAATAAGATTGCTGCAACCCTTGCGAGTACCGGGACCTCTGCGTTTTTCGTTCACCCCGGTGAAGCAGCACATGGCGACTTGGGCATGATCAGCGCTGGTGACATCGTGCTGGCGATTTCTAACTCAGGTGAATCGAATGAGATTTTGTCTCTATTCCCCGTGTTGAAACGTCTCAACATCAAAATAATCAGCATGACCGGTAAACCAGAGTCCAATATGGCGAAACTATCGGATTTTCATTTGCAAATTACCGTCCCTCAAGAGGCCTGCCCGTTAGGCTTGGCTCCAACCAGCAGCACCACCGCAACGTTGGTGATGGGAGACGCACTGGCCGTCGCGTTACTTCAAGCTCGTGGTTTCTCAGCAGAAGACTTTGCACTTTCCCATCCGGGAGGTGCACTGGGGAGAAAATTGCTACTTAAGCTGTCTGATATTATGCACTTTGGTAGCGCACTGCCTAAAGTCTCTCCAGACGCACTGATCCGCGATGCTCTGCTAGAAATTTCAGAAAAAGGCTTGGGTATGACGGCTATTGTCGATGAACACGGTGTTATGCTTGGTATATTCACTGATGGCGATTTACGTCGAACATTGGATAAACGCATCGATATCCATACCACCGCGATTGGTGAAGTCATGACAAAAAACCCAACCACCGCCAACCCAGACATGCTCGCGGTTGAAGGTTTAAACTTAATGCAAAACAAAAACATCAACGCGCTAATTTTATGTAAGAACGATAAAATTGTCGGTGCACTGAATATGCACGATTTACTAAAAGCTGGCGTGATGTAATATCAGCATAATGATTTAAAATTTATTACACAAATAAAGGCAATAGTCAGGGAAGTACTGAGCTAAACAATAGGCCTTCATTATATGAGTTTTACTCGCCTTATATATTTGCTCTTGACCTTTGTCGTTGCATGGTGTGGTTATTATCTGCTCACACCAAAAAGCAACGATACAATTCAAGTAGCCCCAGATTCTGAGCTGCCCATGTTCAGTGGCACTGGACTGGAAAACATCACCTACGGTGAAGATGGTGTTCGTAGCTACATCATCCGTTCCACTAACTTAGATCATTATGCTAAGAGTGGAGACACAATTTTTAACAACCCGACCTTAATGATTTACCGTGAAGGTAGCGTTATTGAGTGGAAGGTGACAGCCGCAAGCGCTGTGTTAGATGAAGACCAGATTTTAACGTTATATGACCAGGTCTTAATGCAAAACCTGTTGCCTGGTGCGAGCTTTGATACTATGACGACAGACAAGCTGATCATTAATCTAACCAATCGTGATTTTAAAGCCAATCAACAGGTCATGTTGGTTGGGCCACAATTTGAAACTACTGGAGGCGCAATGCAAGGAAACTTGAAACAGCATACTGCGACTCTGACAAATGAAGTTCAAGGTCGATATGAAACCGTTACACCTTAGCCTACTGGCACTGGTACTGGCAGCGCCTCAAGCGCTGGCCCTTAAGTCGGATACTCAACAGCCGGTTTACATCAACTCTGACACCCAGCAGGTGGACATGAAGAGTAATCAGGTTATTTTTAAAGGCGATGTCTCCCTTAAGCAAGGTAGCATCAATATCGATGCAGACAGGATCGTGGTTACCCGCGATCCTAAAACCGAAGCAATTAAACAGATTCAAGCCTTTGGTCAACCCGCCAAGTTCTCACAACTGATGGACGACGGTAAAACATTAAGTGGTCAGGCTGTGGAACTGGATTACCGCCTTGCTAAAGACGAACTGACCATGAAAGGTCAAGCGCAACTGGCACAAGACAACAACACCATCAAAGGCTCTTCGATTCGTTACCAAATTGGTAAACAAAAGCTAGTCGCAGATAGCTCTAAAGAAGAACGCGTGACAACCATTTTGCAACCCAATCAGATAGAGAAATAACATGGCGGTACTGAGTGCAAAAAACTTGGCGAAAAGCTACAAAAAACGCAAGGTCGTCACGGATGTGAGCTTAGAAGTTGAGTCTGGCCAAATTGTGGGGCTATTGGGTCCAAACGGTGCAGGTAAAACCACCTCGTTTTATATGATTGTAGGGTTAGTGCCGCGAGATGAAGGCACCATCACCATTGATGATAAAGACATCAGTATTCTGCCAATGCACAGTCGCTCACGTCTCGGAATTGGCTACCTTCCACAAGAAGCATCGATTTTCCGTAAGCTCTCTGTGGAAGATAACATCATGGCGGTTCTCGAAACTCGTCAAGAAATCACGCGCGAAGAACGCCAAGACAAACTGGAAGATTTGTTGGAAGAATTCCACATCCAGCACATCAGAACCAGTGCTGGTATGGCACTATCGGGTGGTGAACGACGTAGGGTTGAAATCGCTCGCGCCTTAGCAGCAAACCCACAATTCATTTTATTGGATGAACCTTTCGCCGGTGTTGACCCTATTTCGGTCAACGACATCAAAAAGATCATAGAACACCTACGTGATCGTGGCCTTGGCGTGTTAATCACTGACCATAACGTACGTGAAACACTGGACGTATGTGAAAAAGCCTATATCGTGAGTCAGGGGAACCTCATTGCATCGGGAACTCCAGAAGACGTTCTCAATAATGAACAGGTGAAACAAGTTTATCTCGGTGAACAATTCCGTCTATGATTATATTAGGAACAGTAAGATTCTGAGCATTACAAGGTAAGTAACACTGAATGAAACCTTCATTACAACTCAAGCTAGGTCAACAATTAGCCATGACGCCACAGCTGCAACAAGCAATTCGCTTGCTGCAACTGTCGACACTCGATCTTCAACAAGAAATCCAAGAAGCATTGGATTCAAACCCACTATTGGAAGTTGAAGAAGGCCAAGACGAGCCTCTAGCTAACGGTGAAGATAAATCAGCCGCCGAAGCGTCTGATAACAACAGTGCCAACGAGCCAACAGAAATCGACGTCCCTGATAGCTCGGACGTGATTGAAAAATCAGAAATAAGCTCAGAACTTGAAATCGACACCACCTGGGATGACGTATATAGCGCCAACAGTGGCAGTACTGGTATAGCGCTGGATGACGACATGCCGGTCTATCAAGGCGAAACCACAGAATCACTACAAGATTACCTGATGTGGCAGTTAGGCTTAACGCCGTTCAGTGAAACTGACCGTACTATCGCTCTTGCTATTATTGATGCCATCGACGACTACGGTTACTTAACGCTTACCCCTGAAGATATCCACGAGAGCTTCGACAGCGAAGACATCGAACTAGACGAAGTAGAAGCGGTTCGTAAACGAATTCAGCAATTCGACCCGCTTGGCGTTGCCTCACGCAACTTACAAGAATGTTTACTGCTACAACTTGCCACGTTCCCTGAGGATACGCCTTGGCTTTCGGAAGCTAAAATGATTCTTGCTGATCACATCGATCACCTCGGCAATCGTGACTACAAGTTGGTGATTAAAGAGACCAAGCTAAAAGAAGGCGATTTACGTGAGGTCCTCAAACTGATCCAGCAACTGGATCCACGTCCGGGCAGCCGTATTACTCCAGATGATACTGAATATGTCGTCCCAGACGTTTCGGTATTCAAAGATCAGGGAAAATGGATCGTTTCCATCAATCCTGATAGCATCCCAAAACTAAAAGTAAACCAACAATATGCTCAGTTAGGTAAAGGCAACAGTGCCGACAGCCAGTATATTCGTAGCAATTTGCAAGAGGCAAAATGGCTAATTAAGAGCTTAGAGAGTCGAAACGAGACACTACTCAAAGTTGCAAGGTGCATTGTTGAACATCAACAAGATTTCTTCGAGTATGGTGAAGAAGCCATGAAGCCTATGGTACTAAACGATGTCGCCTTGGCGGTGGATATGCATGAATCGACGATTTCTCGTGTAACAACACAAAAATTTATGCACACACCTCGTGGTATTTTTGAATTGAAGTACTTCTTCTCTAGCCATGTGAGTACTGACAACGGCGGAGAATGTTCGTCAACAGCAATTCGCGCACTCATTAAGAAACTGGTCGCGACAGAGAACACAGCAAAACCATTGAGTGACAGCAAGATTGCTGCTCTTCTGGCTGACCAAGGGATTCAGGTAGCAAGACGTACGATAGCAAAATATCGCGAATCCTTGGGTATTGCCCCTTCAAGTCAGCGTAAACGCCTGTTATAAGGCACCAACTGAAAAGGAAAGTCTATGCAAATCAATATTCAAGGCCATCACGTCGATCTTACCGATTCAATGCAAGACTATGTTCAATCTAAGTTTCAGAAGCTCGAAAGGTTCTTCGAGCATATCAATCAAGTACATGTTGTACTAAAAGTTGAAAAAACCACCCAAATCGCGGAAGCGACGCTCCACATCAATCAAGGCGAAATCCATGCGTCAGCCGATGACGAAAATATGTATGCGGCGATTGATTCGCTGGTAGATAAATTGGTTCGTCAACTTAATAAGCACAAAGAAAAAATGAACAGTCATTAATCATGCAATTGAGCGAAATACTGTCATTGGACTGCACCAAAAGTGCCGTCCAATGTACGAGTAAAAAACGCGCCCTTGAAATGATCAGCCGCATCGTGGCTGATCAGACGGGCCAAGATTCTACCAAACTATTCGAGTCCATGCTCAACCGAGAGAAGATGGGCAGCACTGGTATTGGGAACGGTATTGCTATCCCGCACGCTAGAATGCAATCGAGCGATAAGGCGATTGCTGTCCTGCTGCAATGTGATGAAGCGATTGAATTTGATGCGATTGATAATCGACCTGTCGACCTGCTTTTTGCGCTCTTAGTACCAGAAGAACAGTGCAAAGAACACCTCAAGACTCTATCCTCTATGGCAGAACGTCTGAGCGATAAGCAAGTATTGAAGCTACTGCGCAATGCTCAGAGTGATGAAGAACTCTACGACATCATGACTCACCAATAAGCAGGACTATCACTATGCGCTTAATCGTTGTTAGCGGGCACTCCGGTGCCGGAAAGAGTATTGCATTGCGGGTACTGGAAGATTTAGGTTACTACTGTGTCGACAACTTACCAGTAAACTTACTTGATGCCTTTGTTCACTCTATTGCTGATAGCAAACAAAATGTTGCGGTGAGCATTGATATCCGTAACATTCCGAAAAAGCTAAAAGAACTCACGGGAACACTGGAAAAGCTCAAAACAGAGCTGGATATGACGGTGCTTTTCTTAGATGCGAATAATGAAACACTACTCAAACGTTATAGCGAAACACGCCGAATCCACCCCTTATCGTTAGGCGGTCAATCCCTTTCTCTTGACCAAGCCATTGAGCTTGAAAAGGAAATTTTAACGCCGCTTAAAGCTCATGCTGACCTAGTACTTAATAGTAGTGGGCAATCTTTGCATGAGCTAAGTGAAACCATACGTATGCGCGTTGAGGGACGTGATCGCAAAGGACTCGTGATGGTCTTTGAGTCTTTCGGCTTTAAGTATGGGCTTCCTTCCGATGCCGACTACGTGTTTGATGTGCGATTCTTACCGAATCCACACTGGGAACCTGCTTTGCGTCCGCTTACTGGCTTAGATGCCCCAATAGGTGCCTTCTTAGAGCAGCACCAGTCAGTATTAGAACTTAAGTATCAAATAGAGAATTTTATTGAAAATTGGCTTCCACTGCTCGAGAAGAACAATCGCAGTTATCTTACCGTTGCAATAGGCTGTACTGGCGGGAAGCATCGCTCGGTATACCTAACCCAGCAAATCGGTGAGTACTTCGCCAATAAAGGACACCAAGTGCAAATTCGCCATACCTCGTTAGAAAAGATCCCCAAGGAGTAATGGTGGAGTTAAGGCGCAAAGTATTAATCCAAAATCGTCTCGGTTTGCATGCACGTGCAGCCGTTAAACTGGTAGAGCTCGCTCAAAGCTTTGAAGCGATTATTACCATTGATAACGAAGAAGATAAAACAGCGACAGCGGACAGCGTAATGGGGTTACTGATGCTCGAATCTGCTCAAGGTCAATACGTAACAATTCATGCAGCTGGCGGTCAAGCCGAAGAGGCCCTTGAAGCCGTTTGTGACCTAATAGAAGATAAGTTTGATGAAGGCGAGTAATGTACTCGTTTTTATTCTCTCAGCCCAAACAATCGCAAGGTGCAAAATTTACCACCGCTCGTGACTACGCCTACGAGCTAAATCACTCCCGCACTGCCATAATTTTAATCAAATTTGGGGATAAATCGCCTTCCAACCTCTTTGCCCAGTAAATAAATTTGCCAAGTATTATAAGTTGTTATTAAAAGGCGCCTAGAATTAAGTTATTATTCAGCGCATTGTAAACATCAGGAATTAGGAGGAACGAATGGCAGAGCAAATTGAATTCGACCAAGCTCACCAAGCCCTCCAAGAAGTCACAGAAGCGCTTGAAAATGGCCGCTTCGTCCATGTCCGACGTCAGTTACAAGACATGGAGCCTGAGGATATAGCTCATCTTTTAGAAGCATCCCCGCGTAAAAGCCGTGAAGTTCTTTGGCAACTCACCGACCCAGAAGACTACGGTGAAATCCTTGACGAGCTAAATGAAGACGTCAAAGACAGCCTAGTCTCCAAAATGGCTCCAGCAGCGCTCGCTGAAGCCACGGAAGGGATGGATACCGACGACGTAGCTTACGTCTTACGTAGCTTGCCAAACAAGTTATCCCGCGAAGTGCTATCACAAATGGACTCAGCAGAGCGCCTGCGTGTCGAAACCGCTCTATCGTACTCAGAAGACACCGCTGGTGGACTGATGAACACCGACGTTATCACGATTCGTGGGGACGTGGATGTAGATGTGGTTTTACGCTATCTGCGCATGAAAGGCGAACTGCCAGAAGCAACAGATGCGCTATACGTTATTGATGAAGAGAACAAACTAATTGGTGAACTACCAATTACTCTGCTGATCACCACCCAGCCTGATGTCAAAATTATCGACATCATGGAAGACGCTGACGAAGCGATCACTGTCGACACCAGTGCTTCAGATGTCGCGAGCCTGTTCGAGCGTCGTAACTGGGTGTCTGCTCCGGTTGTCGATGAAAACCTTCATCTGGTTGGCCGTATCACCATTGATGACGTGGTGGATGTCATCCGTGAAGATGCCGAACACTCGATGATGAGTATGGCCGGTATGGATGACGATGAAGATACCTTCGCACCTGTCGTAAAATCCGCACGCAAACGCAGTATCTGGCTTGGTGCTAATGTACTTGCGGCGCTTGCTGCCGCTTCTGTTTCCAACATGTTTGAAGCCACGCTAGACCAGATGGCGGCCATTGCCGTATTGATGACCATCGTTCCCTCCATGGGCGGCGTTGCAGGTAACCAGACCGTTGCTCTGGTCATTCGTGGACTAGCACTTGGTCATATCGGTGACTCGAACAAACGAGAACTGTTAATGAAAGAAGCCTCGATCGGTTTACTCAACGGTATCATGTGGGCGCTGATTATTGGCGGTATTGTTGTCGCTTGGAAAGGTAACTGGATGCTAGGCGGAATCATTTCCGCCGCGATGCTGACTAACTTATTGGTCGCAGGGGTTGCCGGAGTAACGATTCCAATCCTCTTAAAGAAAATGAACATCGACCCAGCTTTAGCTGGTGGTATGGCGTTAACGACCGTAACGGATGTAATTGGTTTATCTGTATTCTTGGGGCTCGCCACAATACTGATTACCTAACAGTCAAAACTAAAAAGCCTGATGAACACATCAGGCTTTTTTTGTTTCTGAGAGCGGTGAGTACTATTCGCCCGCCACTTTCATCGTATCAAGTAAGATAGAACCGGTTTGAATAGGCGAGCGCGTTTCTACATCACTACCTACGGCCACAATCTTAGTAAACATCTCTTTCAAGTTACCTGCGATGGTAATTTCCGAGACAGGGAATTGAATTATACCATTCTCGACCCAAAAACCAGCCGCACCGCGAGAGTAATCCCCCGTCACGACATTCACACCTTGTCCCATTACTTCCGTAACCAGCAAGCCTGTACCTAGCTCTTTCAGCATTTGTTCGAAATTCTGCCCAGTCGACTTCACGTACCAGTTATGGATACCACCCGCATGACCCGTTGGTGCCATTTTCATCTTACGCGCCGCATAACTGGTTAATAGATAAGTCGCAAGCACACCATCCGTAATGATCTCACGATCTTGGGTATATACGCCTTCACTATCGAATGGGCTGGAAGCCAAACCACGTAATACATGTGGACGCTCCGAGATATTGAACCATTCAGGAAGCACTTGCTTACCAAGGTGATCAAGTAAGAAAGAGGATTTACGGTATAGGTTTCCACCGCTGATCGCCATAACCAAATGACCAATCAAACCTGTCGCTACATCGGCCGCAAACATAATTGGGTACTGACCTGTTTTTAGTCGCTGTGCGTCCAAACGATTGATGGTGTTTTCTGCCGCTTTACGGCCTACCATTTCTGGAGCCCAAAGATCATCCCGGTGACGCGCAACGCTATAGCTGTAGTCACGCTCCATTTCACCGTTTTTCCCCACACCAATCACACAACAACTGGTACTATGGCGACTAGACGCATAACTCGCCAGTAATCCATGGCTATTACCATACACTTTGACGCCATAGTGGCTGTCGTAACTTGCGCCATCACTTTGCTTAATCGCACCGTCATAACTTAACGCTTCTTTTTCCGCGGCAATGGCCACTTTTGCTGCGTAATCAGGATCTGGCGTGTCGGGATGGAACAGGTCTAGATCGGGAACCTCTGTCACCATGTATTCTTTTGCCGCTGGTCCTGCAAAGGGATCTTCGGAGGTGTAATGCGCAATATCCAGTGCCGCAATAACGGTTTGTTCAATTGCGGCTTCACTCAAATCGGACGTGGAAGCACTGCCTTTACGTTGACCACGGAAAACGGTAATGCCAAGCGCACCATCGCTGTTGAACTCGACATTTTCTACCTCGCCCATGCGGGTAGAGACACTTAACCCAGTGCTTTTGGTAATTGCGACTTCGGCGGCGTCAGATTTCGCCGATGCGAGCTCTAATGCTCTTGCTACGGCTTGCTCTAGCTCGGTACGTTGCTCAGCAACCTGCTGTTTAATATCCATTGTCTTTCACATCTTGTCTTTGATGCACAATAGAATAACAAGAATTTCGCTTTCTCCCCAAGATTCTTGTTAAAATAGTCATAATATTAATCAAAACACAGGCAACTGAAATGGCACGTAAGAATCAAAAAGCGCCATGGGAACCAGAAGAAGAGATCATCTGGGTAAGTAAATCCGAGATGAAGCGAGACATGGAAGAGCTACAGAAACTTGGCGAAGAGCTTGTCGGCCTCAAACCCGCTGTTCTAGAAAAGTTTCCAATGAGCGAAGACTTGCGAGAAGCAATTGCTGATGCACAGCGCTTTAAAAACGAAGCGCGTCGTCGTCAACTGCAACGTATCGGTAAGTTAATGCGCTATGAAGACCCAGAGCCAATCCAAGCGGCACTGGATAAAATTCGTAACAAGCACTCTCAATTAACGGCGGTCTTCCACAAGCTTGAAGCACTGCGTGATCGTGTAGTTGAAGAAGGCGATAAAGCGATTGATGATGTAGTGGACCTCTACCCAGCGGCAGATCGCCAACGTCTACGTCAACTTGCTCGCCAAGCGACGAAAGAGAAAAAGGCAGGCAAACCAGCAAAAGCCTACCGTGAAATCTTCCAGCTCCTTAAAGAACTGAACGAAGAAGAAAATTAAGTCACGGTGACTTAACGCAAAAAGCAGACGATTACGTCTGCTTTTTTAATATCTATCCGGCCTCAAGCTAAGCGATTGAGACTTTCCCCGCGCTCAAACGCATTGATATTCTCAATTAAAATATCCGCTAAGCGCTGAATCGAAGAGTCACTTCCCCAGGCCACATGCGGCGTTAACAGCAAGTTGGGTAACTGCTGCATATTGGCGATAAGAGGATTGCTTTCATCGGCCGGCTCTTGAGTAAACACATCAAAGCCAGCACCAGAGATCTCACCCGCTTTAAGGGCATTCACCAAAGCAAGCTCATCAACGAGCCCTCCTCGCCCAGTATTAATCAGGATTGCGCTCGACTTCATGTGCTTTAATTCCGCTTCGGCAATGAGGTGGTGTGTATATTCGTTCAACGGACAATGTAGAGTAAACGCATCGGCCTGATGGAGTACCATTTCAAATGGTATATACCCCTCTCGGCATTCACTGGCCCCTTTACGCTCTGCAAAGAGAACCTTCATACCCAGCGCTTTCGCCAGTTGCGCGGTTGCTTGTCCTAATGCACCACTGCCTATCACCCCTAATGTGCTGCCCGCAATATCACCAATAGGATGGGTAAAGAAACAAAACTGTTTGTTGCGCTGCCACTCTCCCTCTGCAATGTCTTGATGGTAGCCAAATAAATTTCGGCGCAAAGCAAACAGCATTGCAATCACATGTTCTGGTACCGAGCGAGTAGCATAGCCACGCACGTTAGCAACGGCAATATCATACTTTGCACAGTAATCCACATCGACGTTATTAAAGCCCGTCGCAGCAATGGCAATCATGCGCAACTTGGGCAGTTGTTCCAGCACATGTTGGTCAAGCAAGACTTTATTACTGATGACGATATCGGCATCCGTCAATCGTTCTATCACCTGTTCCGGAGCCGTCAAGTCGTACTCACACCAATGATGCTCAAAACTCGGTCGAGGTACCTTAATGTGCGCTGGGATGGTAGCTCGGTCTAAAAAGACCACGTTTGGCAAAGACATAACACCTCCTTGTTCACTTTGTTCACTGCCCGAGAAAAATACGTTATGGACGTGGCAGGGTTTTATAATCAGGTAATGTACGCTCTGGCATAAAATAGTTAAAGACCGTCGTTTTCGCTTCAGGATAAAAGTCACAAGGCACAAAAATACTGTCCAATTGCGCAGTGATCGGATGATAAAAGCTTAATTCAGCAGCGTGCAGCTCTAAACGGTCCGAAAACTGGAAAGCGGTTTCATTGGCATAAAACTCATCACCAACAATGGCATGGCCAATCGCCATTAAATGCACACGTAACTGATGCGAACGACCAGTAATCGGCAGCAAGCGTACAATCGTAGTTTGGGTACCGTCGGTATGTACTTCACGTTTGACAACCTGAAACAGCGTCTTGGAAGGCTTGCCATCATCAAAACAGACTTTTTGTCGCGGACGGTTTGGCCAGTCACCAATCAGTGGCAGGTCAATCTCTCCCTCTTGCGGCTCGAGATACCCCCAAACGCGTGCGTAATACACTTTATGGGTGAGGCGATATTGAAACTGCTTTTTCAGGGCACTCTCTGCGGGTTTATTTTTCGCAAACAGCATCAAACCCGACGTCGACATATCCAAACGATGCACAACTTGAATGGCCGGATACAACGCCTTTAGGCGACTCCACATACTATCGTAATGCTCTGCAAGACGCCCAGGCACCGACAATAAGCCTGATGGTTTATTGACTGCCAGAATATGCTCATCCTCAAAAACGATGTTAAGCCAAGGATCTGTTGGAGGGGTATATTCAAGCATGGCCATGGGAAAGCTCTCTACAAAATAAAAAACGCCGCGATTATATACCCAAATGACATCAAGAGGCAGGATTCCGAGCGCAGTCATTGGTTCGACGACAAACAAGACCCCCCAAATACAGCAAACTAACCAAAGTCAATTGCAAGCCAAAAAAAACAAATCCACACATTGTAAAATCAGATTGACAACACTACTCATCACTTAATAGAGTGGTAGATGCATACCACACCCTATGCCAGCAACAGACCGAAAAAATAAATAACTCAACAAAAACATCATTTAAATGACATCACCGTCGCGCGGCACACGATGAGCTTCCCAGTTCAGAAATAAAGCTGCGACATGATTCCAGCATAAGAAATACATCAAATAAAAAGGACAATAAGCAATGGACTCCGCTGTTATCGATAAACCCACATCCAAACTCTCCTTATTCTTTCGTTCGCTTGGGCCTGGTATCTTAATGGCGTCAGCGGCGGTCGGTGGATCTCACCTCGTCGCATCGACGAAAGCGGGGGCGATTTATGGCTGGCAGCTTGCTGCACTGATTCTTCTGGTCAACTTTTTTAAATACCCCTTCTTTCGAGCAGGCGTGCAATACACCATGGGAACTGGACTCACCTTGGTAGAGGGGTACGCGAAATTAGGTCGTCCTTATCTTTGGCTGTTTCTATTTTTAAGCATGGTGTCTGCGGTGATCAATACCTCTGCATTGTTGATGTTCAGCGCCAGCTTGCTGGGGTATTTCATACCGTTCTCGCTATCAATGGCGTCATTAAGCATCATCGTGATAGTCACGTGTCTGATTATCTTATTTGCGGGTCATTACAAGGCGCTCGATACGTTATCTAAAGTTATCATGTCTGTTTTAACCATCGCGACATTACTTTCCGTTGCAATCGCCTTTGGTAATCCCGTTGAGCAAGTAGCCAACTTCGAGCCACCGTCACCTTGGTCTATTGCTGCAATTGGCTTTATTGTGGTGACCATGGGCTGGATGCCGGCACCGATAGAGATCTCCTGTTTAACCTCGGCATGGCTAAAACGCCAATCAAGCCAGCAAGAAGTCACTTACCGCTCTGCTCTATTTGACTTTAATGTCGGTTATATTGGCACGGCTTTTCTTGCGATTATCTTTGTATCGTTAGGCTCTTTGATGCTTTATGGCTCTGGCGTTGCGCTTGAAAGCTCAGGCGTTGGCTTCTCCCATCAATTGGTTGGCTTGTATGCGTCGACGATTGGCGAATGGTCTCGTTACTTGATCGCAGTAATTGCATTCTTCTGTATTTTTGGCAGCACGATTACGGTGATTGACGGTTACTCTCGCGTCATTTCAGATTCTCAACGCCTGCTGCGATCGCAACCCGATACGGATCCGAAAGCGACATCAGCCATCATGCTCGTGGTCGCCTTACTTGCATTAGGTATTGTGATTTTCTGGGCTTCTGCATTATTGCCTATGCTGAACTTTGCGATGATATTGGCGTTTATGACCACGCCATTCTTTGCGCTATTGAACTACACCCTCGTGAGTAAAACGGATTTACCCGAGCCGTTAGCTGTCGGTCGTAAGTTGAAGTGGTTGTCGATTGTCGGCCTAATTTATCTGTTTGGCTTCTTGGCACTATTTATTTGGTGGAAATGGCTGATGTAAGCGGCTACCCACAATTAAAAAATAAAAAGGCCTTCAAATTGAAGGCCTTTTTATTGGTTTAAATGTTGGTGTTTCTAGTTGTGGCTGACAACAATCAGACGCAGTGAATCCAGCTGAACTTGAGCTTGGTTAATGTAACCCGTGAGCTCTTTGATCTGCTCTTCAATCACTTCAATTTCTTCATCACGAATGTTGGGATTCACGGCTTTCAACGCTTGCAAGCGTTCAAGATCCGCGTTCAAGCTTTGTTGCATATCTCGATGCGCTTGCTTCCGTACTTCTTCTACCTTCTGCTCAACAAACGCATCGCCCGCTTCAATTAAACGGTGGACGTCTTTTTGTACCGAGGTCACTAGCTTGTTACCTAAGTGACGGTTTACAGGGCTGAGCTGGCGGTTAAAGCTTTCAAATTCCACTTGAGCAGACAAATCATTACCACGCGAGTCCATCATCAAACGGATTGGCGTTTTCGGTAAGAAGCGCGCAATACCACTGCGCTTTGGTGCTTGCGCATCAACCGCATAAATCAGCTCAAGCAGAATCGTCCCCACTGGTAAGGCTTTGTTTTTCAGTAGCGATACCGCAGAAACGCCCACGCCTTCACTCATCAGAAGATCAATACCACCTTGGATCATCGGGTGTTCCCAACTGATAAAGTGCATGTCTTCACGTGACAACGCCGTTTCACGATCAAACGTAATTGTCGCCCCTTCGTATGGCAAACCTGGGTAGCTTGGTACCATCATGTGCTCAGATGGCGTCACAACCAGCGCGTTTTCACCTTTGTCGTCTTGGTTCAAACCAATGGTGTCGAACAGAGAAAGTGCGAAGGTAACCAGATTAGTGTCACCGTCGGTTGATTCAATTTTTTCCACGATTTTCTGCGCTTTTTCGCCGCCATTTGAATGCATTTCTAACAGACGATCGCGACCATGTTCCAATTGAGATTTCAGCTCTTTGTTCATTTTGGCTGACGCTTCGATGATCTCATCCAAAGTGCTGGTGTCGCCAGAAGCAAGGATCTCAATTAAGTCGTCTGAGTACTTATCGTATACCGCTCGACCTGTTGGGCACGTTTCCGCAAATGCGTTCAGACCTTCATCAAACCAGCGAGCTAGGATCGCCTGAGACGTGCCTTTCAAATACGGAATATGAATATCGATGTCGCGCCTCTGACCGATTCGATCCAAGCGACCAATACGCTGCTCAAGCAAGTCTGGATTGAACGGTAAGTCGAACATCACCAATTGGTTGGCAAACTGGAAGTTACGGCCTTCAGAACCGATCTCACTACAAATCAAGACCTGTGCGCCGCCTTCTTCTTGCGCAAAGTAAGCGGCTGCTTTGTCACGTTCAAGAATCGACATACCTTCATGGAACACAGTAGCACGAATGCCTTCACGCTCACGCAGTGCTTGCTCCAGTTGTAGTGCGGTACTCGCACGAGAGGCAATCACCAGAATTTTCTCGCTGCGCTTCTCTTTGACTTTTTCAAGCAACCAGTTGACGCGCGAATCAAACTGCCACCAGCTGGCATCATCGCCTTCAAACTCTTGGAAAATCTCTTCTGGGTAAAGGTTCTTCATTGCACGCGCTTCCGAGCTCATTTTACCGCCGATCATCCCTGCTACGCGCATTGAGGTGGTGTATTGCGGTGGAATGTCCATTGGCATCAGATGCACATTACGCGCCGGAAAGCCTTTGATAGCAGCACGTGTGTTACGGAATAAAACACGACCGGTACCGTGACGGTCCATCAAGTTATCAATTAATTCTTGGCGTGCAGACGCTTTGGCTTCTTCGTCGCTTTCACTTTCGATAATCCGAAATAGTGGTTCAACATCTTGCTCTGACAACAGCTCGGTAATTTTATTTTTTGCTTCATTCGGCAGTTTTTCGCCGGAAAATAGAGACGTAATCGCGTCCGCCACTGGGGCGTATTGCGCTTCTTCTGCCACAAACGTTTCATAGTCATAGAAACGATCTGGATCTAACAGGCGTAAACGTGCGAAGTGACTTTCACGACCTAATTGCTCAGGGGTGGCAGTTAATAGTAAGACGCCCGGAGTGCGTTCAGCCAAACCTTCTACCACTTGGTATTCGCGGCTTGGCTTGTCTTGGCTCCATTCTAGATGGTGCGCTTCATCGACCACCAATAGATCCCACTCGCCCTCTAATGCCTGTTCAAAACGCTTGCGGCTCTTGCGTAGGAAGTCCAAAGAACACAGCACGTATTGCTGGGTATCAAATGGGTTTTCTGCATCCGCGAATGCTTCGATACAACGCTCTTCGTCAAAGATAGAGAAATGCAGGTTGAAACGACGCATCATTTCAACCAACCACTGGTGTTGCAGTGTTTCTGGTACCACAATCAAAATACGTTCTGCACGGCCCGACAGCACTTGCTGGTGGATGATCATGCCCGCTTCGATGGTTTTACCCAAACCGACTTCATCCGCGAGCAATACGCGTGGCGCATGACGACGGCCAACTTCGTGCGCAATGTAAAGCTGGTGAGGAATTAAGCCTGCACGCATGCCACATAGGCCGCGCATTGGGCTCTTATGCTGCTCAAACTGGTTGGTTAGCGCACGGTAACGCAGAACAAAGTTGTCCATACGGTCGATTTGACCGGCGTACAACTTATCTTGAGGTTTATTAAAACGAATTTGGTTGCTCAGAAAAATCTCACGCAGAACCACTGCGGTTTCTTGCGTGTCTTCACGAGTACCGAAATAGGTGTATAGACCTTCATCTTCCAGTACTTCTTCCACTTTTAGAGACCAACCTTCTTGGCAGTCGATGACATCACCAACGTTAAACGTAACTCGGGTAACAGGTGCATCGTTACGTGCGTAAACTCGGTTTTCCTCTGACGCTGCAAACATCAATGTCACAGTACGAGCGTCCATTGCTACTACGGTACCTAAACCTAAATCGCTTTCCGTATCGCTAATCCAGCGCTGCCCCAAAGCAAATGTCATGAATTGACTACCTCGTTATTAGTTCTTGATTCGTGTTTCTTGTTGGTCTACTCATGCCCGTAGGCATGGATAATAGTTTAGATCTGATTCTGGCTTCTGCTATGCCGATAGCGTTCGTCATTCCAGTATGAACTGAGTATTTTTAAGCCAGCTCAACATGATAAATCGGACGTAGCCTATACGCAGAAAAAGGTCGCTAATCTTACTTGAAGCTGTGATTTAGGTCACGCCGAAACCGCATCAAGCGGAAACTTTTTTTCCCAAACTATAAATGCAATCAAATTGTAAAATACTCATGCCAATGATTAAGTTGTAGAACGTAAATATTACGTATACTTCTAATGAGGGGCGTTTAAAACCATTGCATATAATTTAAGCGCGTTAGTACACGATTAGGATCAACACGGGTTTGCAGTAAGTTGTCTTGCTACTCGGTTGCACACTAGCCGACATCAGCCCGACAGCCTCTATTGCAAGCAACCAGAATTAGGCCGCTTCACACCTATTTGGAAACGACCTAACCACTCGCATGCAGAGTCGTATGACGGCAAGGAGACGCTATGGGCGATACCGATCGGAAACTGTTTGTACTTGATACCAACATTCTTCTTCAAGGAGAAAATGATGCCGTGGTTAACCGCCGTGACCGATACTTTGGAAGCGCTACATAAACACGATCACTGCACTGAAGGCTCATTGAAGTACATCTGCGATAAAGCCAACATTCAATTTAAATCGATCAACTTTATGCGTGGCCGTTCGATTCAAAATGCGTTTGTGCTGCTTGATGAGTGTCAAAACCTCACCGCATCACAAATCAAAACCATCATCACCCGCTGCGGCGAAGGAACGAAAATCGTCTGCTCAGGTAACTTGGCGCAGATTGACTCCCATTACCTCACCCCAGTGACATCAGGGTTGACCTACATGGTCGAACGCTTCAAGAACTTTGAAGGCAGCGCGAATATTCACCTTAACGGCGTGGTTCGTAGCCGCTTGGCGGAATTTGCTGAAGAAAACCTGTAATCAACACCGACTCACAAAACAAAAGAGCGCTCCAACGAGCGCTCTTTTTATAACGATTCGATTGAGTTACTCAGTACCACCCACTGTTAGTGAATCCAGCTTTAATGTTGGCTGACCAACGCCCACCGGAATGCTTTGCCCTGCTTTACCACATACGCCAACGCCCTTGTCGATACTTAAGTCATTACCAACCATCGACACTTGTTGCATGGCTTCAATACCAGATCCAATCAACGTGGCCCCTTTAACAGGGCGCGTAATTTTGCCGTTTTCAATCAAGTACGCTTCAGATGCCGAGAACACAAACTTACCCGACGTAATGTCCACCTGACCGCCACCAAAGTTTGGCGCATACAACCCTTTCTCTACCGTTGAAATGATTTCTTCTGGCGTATGTTCACCTGGAAGCATGTAGGTGTTGGTCATGCGCGGCATCGGCAAATGTGCGTAAGATTCACGACGACCATTACCGGTTGGGTTCACGCCCATGAGACGCGCGTTGAGCTTGTCTTGCATGTAGCCTTTTAGCACGCCATTTTCGATGAGGGTGTTGTATTGGCCATTGACGCCTTCGTCGTCGACGTTGAGCGAACCACGCAGATCTTTCAATGTACCGTCATCGACGATAGTACACAGTGGTGATGTCACTTGTTGACCGATTTTACCAGCAAAGACTGAAGATTCTTTGCGATTAAAGTCACCTTCCAAACCATGACCGACCGCTTCGTGCAGCAACACGCCCGGCCAACCTGAACCCAACACCACTGGCATCATGCCTGCTGGCGCGGCTTCTGCGGCTAAGTTCACTAACGCCATGCGAATCGCTTCATCGGCATAATGAAATGCCTCTTTCACGCCATCGGTTTCAGAAAGGAAGAAGTCATAGCCAAAACGACCGCCGCCACCAGCACTACCCCGCTCACGTCGTTCGCCTTTTTGCGCCAATACACTAATAGACAAACGCACCAAAGGACGAACGTCACCGGCATAAGTGCCGTCAGTTGCCGCTACCAGCATTTGCTCGTGCACGCCGCTGATACTGATCGAAACTTCTTTGACCAACGGCTCTTTGGTACGGATATAGGCATCAAGTGACTTGAGCAGTTCTGTTTTTTGCTGCTTTTCCCATTCAGCTAATGGATTCACAGCGGCGTAATACGCTTGGTTGTCTGTTCGCTTAAACGCTTGAACTTTGCCATTCTGCCCTTGTTGAGCAATACCGCGCGCTGCCATCGCACTCTGTTTTAAACCTTCTGGCTGAATTTGGTCGGAATAAGCAAAGCCAGTTTTTTCACCACTCACCGCTCGAACACCCACACCACAGTCAATGTTAAAAGAACCATCTTTGATGATGCTGTCTTCTAGAACCAGAGACTCGTGCCAGCTGGACTGAAAGTAAATGTCCGCATAATCGATCTGGCGTGTGGCAATGCTGGCAAGTGTGTCAGCAATATCTTGCTCTGTCAGACCATTGGGGGCAAGGAGTGCCTGTTCTATTTGGTTTGTGCTCATAGTTAGCTCTTTTATTTCCGTCTCAATTCATTTTGAAAGCGACTGTGTTGAGTCAGCGGCATATTCTGCCTTACTTGTTGGCTTTGTGACAAATCTATCTCTGTCACTAATAAGCCTACTTCATCCTGAAGCTGTTTATGGATACGTCCCCAAGGGTCAACGACCATGGAGTGTCCCCATGTGTTTCGTCCACAAGGATGCGTTCCAGTTTGACCACTCGCGAGTATCCAACATTGAGTTTCAATCGCTCGCGCACGTAACAAAACTTCCCAATGCGCCTTACCGGTCACGGCGGTAAACGCGGCGGGCACCACAATGATATCCGCACCTTCTTGGCGTAATACTTTATAAAGCTCGGGAAAACGTACGTCGTAACAAATGCTCAATCCTACGCTGCCGATATCCGTTTCTGCGACTACGATTTGATTACCCGCCATAAATGTATCCGACTCGCGATAGCTGCCATGTCCATCAGCCACATCAACGTCAAACATGTGCAGTTTGTCATAATGAGCGATACATTTACCATGTGGCGGCAATACAAGCGTTGTGGTTGTAACACCTTTTGCAGTTTGAATGGGCATGCTTCCAACAATCAGCGTTAACTGGTTCTTTCTTGCGATTTCAGAGAGTCGTTGTTGAATCACGCCACTACCAAGTGGCTCTGCATGTTGATGGTACGCTTCGCGATTGGCAAACAGCACTGTATTTTCAGGGGTAAGAACAAGTTTGGCACCTTGCTTGGCAGCCAAAGCACACTGTTTTTCAATGACGTCCAGATTCGCGGTGATATCTGGACCCGATGTCATTTGAATAATACCAACACGTTCCATGCGTTTCCTTCCTTATTCCATTTTAATCGGTAAGTTATTTGGCCTGTTCACGCAGCTTTTCTGGCAGCTTGTATTCGCCTTTACTTCGCGAAATTTCTTTCACTGTTGGGGAATCTAATGGCCCTTTTACTTCATAGTTGACTTGAGTAAAGACTTCCACCACCGGAGAAATCACCGTTGAGATCGCCAATACGTACAGCGCGGTTTGAGGGGCGACCGCAAAGGCCGTTAACATCGGTAAGCCCGATGTAACGTCTGGGGTAAACTTGACTTCCGCATCGACCATTCGGTTAGTCATATTGGCGATACCACGGATCTGCATTTCACCCGCCAAAGCATCCATCATAATATCATTGGTAATGAAAACCCCATCTTGAATCTTGCCCGTGCCCGTGATCGAGTTGAAGGCCATACCTTTATCGAACACGTCAGTAAAATCGAGCTGCATCTTACGAATAATAGAATCAAGACTAAATAAGCCTAGCAAACGCGCCGCACCACTGACTTCACTGATCACACCTTTCCCGAACTCCGTCGACACGTCTCCTTGCAAGGTTGGGATTTTCATTGACCATGGCGCGCCATCCCACTCCATATTGGCGTTGATCTCAAATGGGGCTTGCTGGATACCCGAAGTAATACCAAAACGTTCCATAAGATCGGTGTTGTTATCGCCTTTCATCTTCACCTTCAGATTGGAGTGGCTACGATCTTTGGTCAACGCCCACCAACCGCTCATATCAATGCGGTTTTTACCGCTGCTAAAGGTGACGTTTCTCCATTCCAAACGATCTTCATGGCGCTGCAAATCAATATTCACCTTCCCCACTTTGTAACCTTGCAACCAAAAGTCGTCGATACTCAAAGCTAAGTTTGGAACCTCAGCGTGAAACTTACGATCAAAACTCGTGATCAACGGCGCACTTTGATCTTCGCTAGCAAAGATAGAACTGCGTTGCTTCGTCATCTCTTCAAACCCGGGAATATACAGATGTAAATGCTCTAAGGAGACGGATAAGTCATACGCTTTAAGATAGTTCGCTTTGCCTTTGACTTCTTGACTGTTGACATCCAACTGCCAATTCAAATTCTTCTTACTGGCCGAAAAATCCACATCATGAAATTCAATCCCGCCAAACTGTAAGTTTGGCGTTTCTATATCAATCCGTGTTGGTAATGGAAGCGTTGGCGTCTGCATATTCTCGAGCACAGACGACGCTTTATTGGTTGGCCGCTGAGCAAACGCCAACCATTGGTCTAAGTTAAGCTCATCGACGCGCACTGAGGCATCATGTCCGACAATTGGGCTGATCTTAAAGCCCCCAGTGCCGATCATTAAATTAGTGGCGGTCAGAACAGGCACCTCTCCGGAGATATCTATCTCGGTTTGGTACTTAGCATTTGGTATTTGTAGTCGTGCAGAAATGCTTTCTTGGTTGCCGGATGCCTGCAGTTTTGCTTGCCCGAACTCGCCAACTTGTTTGGCTAACGGATAAGGATATTGGCTAGCCAAACGGTTTAACTGCGCCAAGACATCGAGCTGATAGGTGAACCCCACATCGTTGAGTTGCAAATCAATATCCATTTGCCACGGCGCATGCCCAGAAACAAGGTTTAACCAACGCTCACCGATATAGGGTTTAAGAGGCTCGACGTCCCAATCGCCTAATGTATTAATCGTCACATTGTATCCCGGTTCCGCGCTCTCACCACGAAAATCAAGGGAAATAGGCTGGGTAAGCAACTCTGCCGACAAACCTGATGTGGTGACCACATCATTATCGAAGTGGATACGGCCTGTGGCTTTCTCAAGCGTCATTGGCGGCGCTTCAATATCGACACGGTTTGCTGTTAAATCGGCATACCCCCATGCGCGAGACTCCTTTTCAAAGTCAAACGGGATATTAAGTTGAAATTCAGAGTCAACCGGACCACTCACTTGAAGCGCCGTCAATGCTGCCCCGACCGAGTCCACCAATGGCGTCGCCATCATGTAGTCACGCACTTCGTTGCCCGGAGCGCTCGCTTTGGCTTCAATCTCAATGTGTCCACCTTCCGCCAACTCAGGAATTCGTCCGGTAATACGCTTGGCATGGACACCATTTAAAGTGGCGGACTTAGAATCCAAATACATGGCATCATTTTCAAACAGCAAGTCCAGCTGCAGATCCGTTATGGTTGGCCATGCGGTATCAAAGCTAAACTTTGCGTCTTTTAATCCGACCCACGCTTGGAACATCCCGTTGTGATCTTTGTACGGAAAATCCCCTAACTCGCCATACCACAGCAGCTTAGCCGTGTTCACTTTACCGCCTTGAATCGCGGTCGAGAGGTAATCCGTTAAGTCTTGTCCGAGCGCCAGAGTCGGCAGATAACGCCATGTTTCACCCGCGTTGTAGAGATCCGCTTCGGCATAAAACGATAAAAATGGGCTTTGTTCTTTCGGAAAATCAAGTCGAAAGGCCCCCAGCACTTGAAGATCAGGCGTCGCTGCTGTCACTTTATCAGACCATAAACGCCAGCCGCTCTCATCTTGCTGCCAGATAATATCGACTTCACCTTGTTTGATATTCAGCGGAGCTTGAAATACATCACCGTACGGAAATACATCATCAATAACGGTTACTTTCGCCTTTGCCTGATTTAAATCACCAGAAACGCTGCCTTGTACGTGATGAAACCCGGGTAACAGTTCCCATTGGGTCATCGCAAGTTCATCCAGTTCGGCGGAGTAGCGCAAAGTGTCTAAACCGCCGTTCATGGACAAGCGAACATCTTCAACTCGGCCTTTCGGTGCCAGTTTGTTGATGACATCACTGGTTAACTCCGATTCGGGAGCAAGCTTTATCAGCGGGATGAGTGCTTCAATATCTAGCTGCGAAAGGTTAAGCGTCCAACCATCCGGTTGCCAGTCAAACGCGGCGTCCAGTTCCGGCCATGGCGTATCATCGGTTCGGATCTGAAGTGAGTGACCATTTACTTTCCAGCCTTGCTTGTCTGGTCGAAGATTAAAAATACCAGATTCAATAAATAGATCATGCTGACCATTTTCACTCCACACCAGCTCAGATGGTAATAACTCGACATAAGCATCATTAGGCTGGCTGTGTTTGAGTGTCAGCCAAGTATTTAAGCTGACTTTACCTGACTCAGCGCCGGATTCTTCTTGCATGTAAGCAGTAAGCCAAGGCGTAACAGACACATCTTGAGCACTCACGTAAAACTCACCAGACACATCTCGTAATGAGCCATGATCTTTAAAGTTAGCACTTACTAACAGCGAGTTAATTTTGGCATCCGCAATGCTCACCGTCCCTTCGGCTAAGTGGCGCTGACCTTGGTTACTCCAGCGGAGTCGCTCGATGTCCAAACGACGCGTCTCACCAGACACTGACTGGTACCAAATACGTGAGTCCGTCACGATAAAATCTTCAAATTGACGTAAAAGCAACGAGTCGAGTTGGTCAATCAACTTAACTTCGCTTTTATCCACTTTAGGCTCTTTATCTTGGCGACTCGAGCTCGGAAGAAGGTCTACCGTGTGGATATCCAAGGCTAAATTATGGATAGTGAGATCGGCAACAACAGGCTTAAATTGAACCAGAGATTGAATCAGATCGAATTCAATGTGAATTTCTTCGACGGCAAAACGCGCTTCTTGATTATTCGGCAGATTGGCTTCTAAGCCAAGTAACGCAATAGAGGGGTGGTTGTTTCGCCAAGCACCGGCGACATTGTCGATAGCAAAATCGAAACCTGTGCTTTTCTTTACCCAAGTTTTGATCTCACCTTGGAAGTGGTTGAGTTGTGGCAATGTGATACGCAGGGTTGTCACTGATATGGCTAATAAAACCAATACAGTGACTACGCTCCACGCACAAAAACGCCCAAAATGGTTAACACCAGAATTCACAAATTTTCCAATTACATCATTACGACGTCAAACTGTTCCTGAATGTACAGGGGCTCAACCTGAATTCGAACTTGCTTACCAATAAATACTTCGAGCTCAGCCAACGCATGAGACTCATCACCCAACAAGGCTTCAGCGACGAACGGCGAGGCGTAGACGACAAAGTTGTCAGCATCGTAAGCACGATTCACACGGGTGATCTCACGCAAAATCTCAAAGCACACTGTTTCGACCGTTTTCACGCTACCACGGCCCTCACAAGTAGGACAACCAGAACAAAGAACATGTTCAATACTTTCTCGCGTGCGCTTGCGGGTCATTTCCACTAAGCCTAGCTGAGTGAAACCGTTAATATTGGTTTTTACGCGGTCTTTAGCCAGTGCGGTTTCTAATGAGGTAAGCACGCGCTGGCGATGCTCTTCGGACGCCATATCGATAAAGTCGATAATGATGATGCCGCCCAGATTACGCAGACGTAACTGACGAGCGATGGCCTGAGTCGCCTCTATATTAGTATTGAAAATGGTCTCTTCGAGATTACGACGGCCAACGAATGCACCAGTGTTAATGTCGATAGTGGTCATGGCTTCGGTTTGGTCGATGATCAGATAACCACCTGATTTGAGCTCGACTTTACGCTCTAACGAGCGTTGAATTTCGTTCTCTGTGTCGTACATGTCAAAGATTGGCTTGTCGCCTTCGTAAAGCTCAAGCTTGTCTGTTAACTCAGGGACGAATTCAGAGGTGAACTCTTTCAGGTTTTCGTATTCGAGGCGAGAGTCAACCATGATTTTATCAAGCTCTGTGCCAACAAAATCGCGCAGAATACGCTGAGCCAAACCCAGCTCACCATACAGTGTTGAACGCGTTTTGTATTTCGAGCGACGCTCCATGACTTTTAACCACAAACGTTTGAGAAACGCCGCATCTTGAGAAAGTTCTTTTTCATCGGCGCCTTCTGCAGCAGTGCGGATGATAAAGCCACCATGTTCATCACAATAATTGCTGACCACCTTCTTTAAGCGCTCTCGTTCTTTCTCACTTTCAATGCGCTGTGATACGCCAACGTGGCTGGCGCCGGGCATAAAAACGAGGTAGCGTGAGGGCAATGTAATATCAGTGGTTAAACGCGCGCCTTTGGTACCAAGGGGATCTTTCACCACTTGCACAACAATATCTTGGCCTTGGCGAACCAACTCAGAAATATCACGAACTTGAAACTGCTGTTTTTCGTTTTCTGCCACACATTCGGTATGAGGAACGATATCAGACGCATGTAAAAACGCGGCTTTATCTAAGCCAATATCGACAAAAGCCGCTTGCATGCCGGGTAATACTCGGCTTACTTTGCCTTTATAGATATTACCAACAATACCGCGACGCGATTCGCGTTCAATATGAATTTCTTGTAGTACTCCACCTTCAATCATGGCCACACGAGTTTCACTCGGGGTCACGTTAAGCAGCAATTCTGCACTCATGTGCACACCTCAAAACAATTATAAAAATTTTTGAATTAGCTGATCGGTTTCGAACAAAGGTAAGCCTACTACAGCGTGATAACTGCCTTCGATTCGGGTGACAAATCGCCCTCCGAGTCCCTGAATACCATAACTTCCAGCTTTATCGCATGGCTCTCCTGACTGCCAATATTGTTTGATTTCTTCGTGGGTCAGTTGCTTGAACCATACGTCAGTGATGACGACCATTGAGTGTTGATGTTCCGACGATACGATGCTCACCGCGGTCATCACTTGGTGGCGACGACCAGATAAATCAGTAAGCATACGCTTTGAATCTTCAAAACTTTTTGGTTTTTCTAGCACTTGGTCATCGCATACCACGACTGTATCAGAGCCCAAAACAATGGAATCAGGTTTAGCCAAACCTAAGCCAGCTTGAGCTTTTTCCAAAGAAAGACGCAGCACATAGTCTTGTGCTTGCTCATGATCCTGTTTGGTTTCCTCGATGTCAGGTAATACAATATCAAAATCGTAACCTAGTTGAGCAAGCAGCTCTTTTCTTCTCGGAGAACCCGAAGCGAGAACGAGAGATAAGCCTTTTTTCACTGCTTTACCTTACGTGCCATGCACGACGAATACGTCGCATTAATAAAAACATCCATGGCCAAAGTATACAGTTTATTGCCGCTGTCCACAGAGATAATGGATTAAATACTACGTCTTGGTTCAAATATTCCCCACAGAATATCAAAACTTTCAGTAACACTGTCAAAACGGCAATTAATATCGATTGTTGCCACAATGCCATGTTACGCACCAGCAAGAAATTCAGTGCGACTAGATAGACGGTAATCGACATCATCATCCCGCGAATCCCTAGCGTCGAACCCAGCAAAATATCCCATAGTAACCCCAGCACCAAAGCAGTACCCACGTTAACTCGATGCGGCAGTGCCAGCACCCAATAACACGTGACCAAAAACAACCATGATGGACGCAGTAAATCGAGGGAGCCTGGCCATGGGATCGTTTGTAAGACCAGCGCAACAAAGAAACTGGTGCCAATCACCATTCTGCTACGTAATACATTATTGGCCATCTTTTACCTCTTGTCCTTGCCCTAACCGCTCATCCGCGTTAGATCGCAGCACTTGGTGTTGGCGATCTTCGTTAGGCCAGAGCAACAATAGGTAACGTAAACGATCAAACTCAACCACAGGCTCGGCCTTGATTGGTGCAAATTCTTGGCGTGTATCGTGTCCTACATCGGTAACCGTCGCCACCGGGTAGCCTTCTGGATAAATACCGCCGAGGCCTGATGTCACCAGTAGATCACCAACCTGAATATCAGTACTGGTTGGAATATGCTCCAAATGGATTTCATCCATTTGACCATTACCTGATGCGATCACTCGAATATCGTTACGGATCACCTGCACTGGAATCGCGTTTTTGGCATCTATCAGTAGTAATACGCGCGCATTATGTGCAGCAACAAAAGTGACCTGACCAACAATGCCTTTTTCGTTGATCACGGGTTGCCCTACATAAACCCCATCAATCTGACCTTTATCAATCACGACCTGATGACGATAAGGTGACGTATCGACCGCCATCACTTCGGTGACGACTTTCTTTTCATCACGGACAAAGGATGAGCCCAGCAGTTTACGTAAGCGTTGGTTTTCTTCTTTATATTGTTCGAGCAAGATAAGTTCGCTTTTTAGACGTAGTACTTCCCGCTTTAAGTTGCGATTACCTTCAACTAATGTCTGACGAGTATTAAAACGCTCGAATACGCCGTCGAACATACTTCGTGGTAAATCTGCTGCATACTGAATTGGCGCAACCATACTGTTCAATAAGTATCGGACGCTGGAAAACGTATCTAGACGACTATCAGCCAGCATTAAACTCGCCGATACGATGACAGCAAAAAACAGACGTAATTGCAGAGATGGGCCCCTGCCAAAGATCGGTTTCATCTTGTTTTTGACCTGATTGCTTCCATGATTACTGAGCCTTACTTGGCAACCTGAAAACACTAAAGAGAAGACTTTCAGGTATGGAGCATGTTTGAATTACAGAGAGAGCAGAAATGAAGGTGAAGCCAGCTTGAGCTTCACCTAAACCTTTATTCTTCAGAGAAGAGATCGCCACCGTGCATGTCGATCATTTCTAGTGCTTTACCACCACCATGTGCGACACACGTTAGTGGGTCTTCAGCGATAACCACTGGAATACCCGTTTCTTCCATTAGTAGGCGATCAAGATCTTTCAGTAGTGCACCACCACCGGTTAGAACCATGCCGTTTTCAGAAATGTCTGAAGCAAGCTCTGGTGGACACTGCTCTAGTGCAACCATCACGGCTGATACGATACCTGATAGCGGCTCTTGTAGGGCTTCTAGGATTTCATTTGAATTCAGGCTAAAGCTACGTGGCACACCTTCTGCTAGGTTACGACCACGAACTTCGATTTCTCGCACTTCATCACCAGGGTACGCGGAGCCAATTTCATGCTTGATCTTCTCTGCTGTTGCCTCACCGATCAAACTGCCATAGTTACGACGAACATAGTTGATAACGGCTTCATCAAAACGGTCACCACCGATACGCACAGACGACGAGTAAACCACACCATTTAGCGAGATAACCGCCACTTCAGTGGTACCACCACCGATATCAACCACCATTGAACCTGTTGGCTCTGATACGCGCAGGCCTGCGCCAATTGCCGCCGCCATTGGCTCGTCGATTAAGTAAACTTCACGGGCGCCCGCCCCTAGTGCTGATTCACGAATCGCGCGACGTTCAACTTGTGTAGAGCCACAAGGCACACATACCAACACACGCGGGCTTGGTTTTAAAATGCTGTTGTCGTGCACTTGCTTAATAAAGTGCTGTAGCATTTTTTCAGTAACATAAAAATCAGCGATCACGCCATCTTTCATCGGACGAATAGCGGAAATGTTACCCGGTGTACGACCAAGCATCTGTTTTGCGGCGTGACCAACAGCGGCAACGCTTTTTGCAGAACCTACACGATCTTGACGAATAGCAACTACAGAAGGTTCATCAAGGACAATTCCTTGCCCTTTTACGTAAATTAGAGTGTTGGCAGTGCCCAAATCGATCGATAAATCGTTAGAAAACATACCACGAAGTTTCTTAAACATACTCTTCGCTCATCCTGCAAAAATATAGAAGACAAAAATTGTCCTAAATGTACCAATGCCTCGCTGCCACAGCAAGGTATTGATACCCAAACATGGGTAGAAAGCCTCAATTTCTTGCAGTTTCCTAACTTAAGGTCAAAACGAATGGAGTTATGGCGCGGTTAATCCTGGCTCACCGCGATAAATCACGCGGTCATTACCACGGTGGATACCGAAGGTGACCACTGATGATGGGTTTTCTTCAGAACCATCATTGTCCCAGTCGTATTTGAGCCAAGGGAGATTGTTACCACTAGGAGTTAGGTCTAACCACACTTTAGATTGCTGTCTAACGTCGTTATTACACCCCTGTTTCGCAATCAAACGCTCTCTCGCAGTGTTTGGAAGTATGCCTTGCTCAACTTGAGCGTTTGAAATTTCATTATCTGAAGCATCAAAAACTTTCAAAACAATATCACATGCCGTTGTTCCATCCGGACTACTCCAAATTAACTCATCACTTCCCGCTTCAAACGGAGATACAATAGCTCGGTTATCATGCTCACTAACAGTAAATCGATTATTGTTCCAATACTCAACTCTTAAAGGCACACTGAGCGTTTCTCCTTGCCTTCCACCTACATCATCTAAAACCATTCGTCCGTATCGAACGTCAGGCTGCGACAGTAACCGCTGATCTACAGTTCGTGATTTACTCTCATCGTCGCCTTCGGTTAAAAAGAGAGTAGGGTCAATATGTGCTGTTTTCGTACTAGCTGTTTTGTTCAGCGACAATGCAATTGATGACTCTGTAGAACTATCTGTTGAGACTTTAGAGTTAAATGGGCCATCCGGATTAACCGCTTTGCTCCAATTAACAGAGTTCACCCAAGTTTTACTCCATATGGCACCAGACCAGTTCTCACTCGTTAGATCTGAACCCGAAATACTTAACCGATCAGAATAACCACCAGCTAAATGTAGATCAGCTTTCAAAGAATCGGCAAAACCACCGTAGTTCTGTGTAGCATACCCACTAGCGTTATATGCGGTGACTTCAAACTTAACTGACGCAAAACCTTGGCCCATGTAAACAGAGTCATGCTGATTATCGGGATAAGTCCACTCGGTTCCTGTCACTTTAAAATAATCAGGATAGAAGCGACCAATTGTTGACTGGCCATCTGCAATTTTAAAAGCCTTACTGCCAAGGTACAGAGATGTCCCAATATCATCGCCATTTTCATCTTTAGCGACTGGCGCCTCAGCAATGATCTCAAAAGCGCCAACTTCTGAAATAGATTGAATAAACGTCACACTACCACTAGACCATTGACTTGATTCTGGTAACTTTTCATTCAGAAGTTTGGCTAGCGCCCCATTGGACGGATACTTCACTTTATTGCTAACAGTAATAGTTTTCTCTTGGTAGTTCTCAGCAACCGTGTCGTCATCCTGCAATGCAGAGATGGTTAACTCAAAAGCTTCACCTGCTGCAACAAACCCAGCAGAGCAGCCATCTTCACTGTTGGTACACTCTCCACTTTTATTACCACTCTTTGCAGCCACTTTCAGTTTTGAAGGAAAACTTACAAAACTATCGAACCCTTCTGAGTCATCAACCCCTTCAACGCTGGCTTTAAGTTTCACCTTTCCAGCTTCAGCATATTTCAACTTAAAGAATGCTTTGCCTTCACTATCAAAATAAACATTAGGCAGGTATTTATTAGCTCTGGTTAATTCAACATCTGAACTCCATTCCACAGCCTGATCTTTCACTTTTTGCTTGTAAGAAATCACAACCGGTTGAGAACTATCAACTGGTGCCACTTCATAATCAACGGACATGTTAACACCACGAGATTCACCATTTTCTTCTGTGCGAGTTGAGCAAAACGATAGGTAATCCTCACCCGTAGTTTCGCGACTAGCAACGACATCATTAACATTCACCGCAAGCACATTTTGAGCGAAGGTGACATTGCAATTGTCGGCGGATAGTGCTCCGCCATTAATGCGACATCGCGCCCCTTCAAAGCCAAACTGTGGTACGGAACTTTGGTCGATACCTAAAGTAACATCGCCAGCTCTTGAACCTTGCAGTTCAAGCTGAGTTTCATTCTCAAACTGTACATTTGTACCACCAACCCAGTTGGCAACATTATTGCCAGCAGATGGAAGTAAAGTGACAGAGAGAGGCGTTAAGCTGCCATCATCGTATGCACCTCTAGGATATTGCTCAGAACAACTTTCATTCATACAAGCTCTAAGTGTCACATCAGAAGCCTGACACGTACTGCCCGAGCCAGAGTAATCAAACTCAAAATGATGGATACCTTCTGTTAATCGCGAGTACTTGTCCGCACAGACTTGGAAGTTATCAACTTCATGAAAGTTTGTTGCGGCACCTGTTGACGCCGTTACTGACAAACGGAAGTTTGTTGGAGCTTGGCTAAAGTGCCCTTCTGTACGCACATCAAAATCTGAAATAACGGTATTCCATTCCCCACCATTAACACTTCTTTCAACTTTCAACATCATATGCTGACCATCTCTTGAATTCAGAGTGATCTTATAGCGATGTAAATCGTTATGGTTGTCGATGGAACTCGAAAACTGCGTACCATCAACATATGCGTATCCTTTTAGCCATTTTCCTTGGTTATCTTGAGCACCCGACCCACGAATACCTACACTATCTCGTCTACCGTTTCGATTTGGGATAGTTTCTCCACCTTCTCGATAGAAATTTCCGTACTCATCAATGCCTATACCCAACCAGCCACCAGCAAACCCTTCAACATCGCTGCTGACCTCGCTACTATGGTTTTTCTTTAGCTTCATCCCGTAACCAAGAGGGCCTCCAAAAGCACCGGTTTTGGGTGGTAAGTTCGCATCAGAGATTACTAGGGCAATACCATCACCTCCGCCACGATTACTACCGTATGCATAATGATCAAACTCGATTTCAAGGTAGTTCTGGTTCGAAGGGAAAATGTAGTTGTAAGCAGATGCAGTAGCTTGGCGTTGTCTATTTGCATTCAGACGGAATCTATTGTCGTGAATTGCAGGATCAACGCTGTCACCAAACCCCATGACAGACCAGTTGGTTAGTACACTACCATTGTCAAACGTCTCTTTGGGTAGATAAGTACACTGTTGAGGCTCTGGTGGAATCCAGCATGACTCTGGGTATTTTGGTTTTTCAATCTTTGTTGAACCACGCATATCAAGTCTGAGACTCGTAATTGCCCCATAAATATGCTCGCTCATATCAAGCATAATGCTTTTAGCCAGAATAAACCCTTTAAACACCTGACCAGAGTCGGTTTTGAAATGTACGCTGGCTTCTGGACCATAAATAACTGGCAAAACAAGATCATCTTTAAAAGTACGATAATCAAAGTGGGCATCTTCTAATTTAAAGTCTGCAGATGTCACAGGACCAACAGGCTGATTCGTTCCCACAACATTGAAGATTACGTCACTACCGAAAATCAATTTAGGATCAGAGCCAGTATTTCTAAATGTCTTCACCGTCAGCTTGGCGTCATCACTAAAATACAGGGAGAGGTTATTACCAGCATCATAGGCAAAGCTTTTAATTTCCCTAGTACCATCAATTTGAAGCTCAACACTTTTTTCTGAACCATATCCGTTAATATTGAGAGAGTTCAAATCGCTTTTCAGTCGAATAACGACTTTGTCGTTCAGGTTGCTGTACTCACATAGAGTCGAAGTAGAAGCACAAACCTTACCGTAATAGTTTGAATCCGTATCTTGTGTACGAATAATTAGGTCTTGAGATGAGTCAAACGAAGCGTTAACTGGAGCCGGAGTTTGGGCTTTACGCTTTTCAATTAAGCCGTCATTTCCATCAGGCTGGGCATCACCAGGATAACATCCCATCCGATCATCACAGATAGTTGAGCGTGAGTTTTCATATAGCTGCCATGCCCCCTCCCCCTCATCGAAGCCTACTCGTAGCGTGTCCCAAGATTGACCATTAGAATTAGAGTACTCGTAGATATTCTGTCTATCAGCAACATACTCTGGAGACCACCCCAAAGTACCTACAGTTGAGTTAGTAACAATTAACTGGCTGACTTCATTTTTCCAGCCTTGAATAGGCTCAGGGAAGGCTTCACAAACTTGATCAGGAACTTGTATTTCTGGTTCAGGTGTTGGCGTTGGCCACTCAAGTTCACCGCATCGTAGAGTATTTAGCTCTTCATCTTTCTCAATCAAAACATCTGCACTGTTCGACATCTTAGAGAAAACATTATCAAATACAGTTTCATGACGTATCAATGAGCCATCAGAAGAGCGTAAGTAATAGTTTAAATCACCTGTATAACTGTTCCCATGCTTTCTTACATTACTGTACTCCAAGCGAATAGAATAGGCGACGCCATCCTGAAGCGAAGGTTCGTTAAATATTCCGACAACATCATCATCGGCGGACCACAATGGGTATAAGGAAACACTGCCTCGTCCTTGTTTTTTGAGATAAATCACTTCATCTTCAATGTCATTACCTCGAAAAAACCGGCCACGCAAGTCACTTAAATCATCATCGTCATAGTAATTAGCTGCAACAAAAAATGGGGCGTCCATTTTGATAGGGCAGGTCTCTGTATCCTCCCATTCATCCGCATAAGACAAATTACTTAAAGACAACAAAGCTAAGGCAAATAGTATTTTTCTCATTATTTTAATCCTTAATCCAAATCTCTTGCTGACGCTGAACTTGAGACTGCCCAGAACCACAAACAGCCACACTTTTAACCACATAGAGTTCAACTTCTTCACCAGTAATCTCTCCAGGTAGTTTGCCAGCCTTCTGACATTCAGTAGCTTTAATTTTGCATGCTTTATCGAACAAGCGACTATCAGGCTTAACGCTTTCTGCCTCGATATCATCGCAACGAGTTGCAACAGCAACGGACTTACCTAAAGGAAAAAACTGCGTTAACACCCAGTCATTACTGGACTGAGCCGTAAACCATGCTTTTGTACCCAAAAACTCACGCGTTAAACCACTTTGGTTAGACCACGTCACTTTCATTAGTGATGCCGCCAAATACCCCATTACGATAATGACAAAGAGCGTCACAATTAACACATTGCCTTTTTGTTGATTATGGAACATTCAGCACCTGCACATCTTGTTGGTACACACTACTTTCACCGGACTGTTCAAACACGAACCTAAGATGCACAAGCCCGCCTCGATGAAGCGATGTATCGTCATATTTGAAATAGCTCTGAGATTGATTACCAGCATAAACAAGGTTGTCGGCAATTGTCTCGCTGTTGCGTTGTATCTGTGTGCCTACAAAGCAATATTTCACTGACTTAGATGGATCATAGAGATAGTGTCGATTAGAAACGGAGCGACTGGTTACTAAACTAGCGCCATCAACAATCTTATATGCGTTATCCGAATCTGGAGAAAGCGCTCCAACATCAACATTATGAGTGGATGAGTTTAGATCACTGAGTCGTGTTGGGTTAATCACCATTTTCAAGCCACTATCAAGCTCGGGAGCATTGTCACCAAAAAAACCAACCACAAACTGTATATCATTACCAGAAATTGCATAAAAACCAGAATGTTCTATAGGCATGAACATTAAACAGTTTTTCTCATTCTCATCGATAAAAAAACTATTCGGCACCGCATGGCGAATTTCACGGGACATTTTCTCAATCACAAACTGCGCTTGAGTTTGTAGCCGTTGTCTATCGATGGTGTCTGTATAACCCTTTGCTCCCAACTGTAAATAGCCGGCAATTCCTAACATGATAAAACTGCCAATCACAATCGTGATGACCATTTCCACTAAGGTGAAACCACGCGCTTTCATCAGTAGTTCCCCTTTATCGCTGACAGTGTTAAAGGTTGTGTTTGTCCGGCATAAATGGTCATCGTGATACGTTTGTAAGCTTCAATATCGTTTGAGGCTAGGCCACTTTCGGTCACATACTGGACACCGACTTCCACTCTGAAATTGTTGTAATCGTTTTCCATCGACGTTCCAAGAACGTTACTCAACTGGTACTTAGGGGCGGCGTTGCAGCTGGCTTTTGTATTTTGCGTATACCAACAACCAATATAATCGTCCACATCATTGAAGCTGGAGATGTCGCTTTCTTCTGCTCCTAAATTGTCACTATCTGTACATGTTGCTTGTGGACTCGCTGGCTTCCCCTCACCACAGCGTACTAGACCACCATCAAAGTCACTGTTTTGATCAAAACCTCGCGCCAATACTTGCGACATAAAGCCTTGGCTTAGTGCAGCGGCACGAGTCTGGTAATGAGGTATGGCTGAATCTCGAATTTGGGGGACAAGAAAAGAGGTAAATGCCACCATCGCAATGCCCATTAGAACTATCGCGATGATCATTTCGATCAAAGTCATGCCACTAAATTTCTTCATGAGCATGTACCTTTAGAAACATAACCTTGGGTATTAATTTCAACTTGGCAGCGGCTTTGACCCTGTTTATCTTCAATTAAGATGTTTACAGCACCACTTACAGGATTGCCGAGAAGGTTAAAATTAATTGTACTTCCGGCACCGCTGATAAAAGAAAACTTTGCGGACTTATCGATAACCACGTCACTACGAGTACCTTGTGCGGTGCCCGTCAGTGCACAGGCCGCAACAGAGCCGATGCATGAATCAGAGACCTTTAAACGAAAATTATCGTCAGGAGTTGCAACATTCGATTGCATACGATTCACCTGTACTTGGCGAATCACAGAAATCACGCGTTCTTGTAATGCATACGCAGAGAAACTGCCGGAACCCATAAAACGGCTGGCAGCAAAAAGTGAAAGGATAGAGAGGAGAACCATCACTAGGATCAACTCCATTAAAGTAAACCCTAATGCAGAGCTGCGAATTTTCATAACCCTACCTTAGGCTTGGAAAAAGCGAGATAAGTATACGATGCAATTATGAGAGTAATGAGTGGTTTATCACTTTTAGACTCGAACTGTGAACGGGCAAGCAGATAATGATCATTTAGTGGCTTTGCTTTTTGAGCGCTCAAGCTCGTCTTCAATTCGATCGTAAGTTTGTTTGTTACTCAAAGATTCAGAAACGTGCTCTACGGTTTGCTTGGTTTGTTCCCACTTCGCTTCGTACGTTTCTGGTTCAAAGCTGATAAATCTTGGTAATATCACATAACCGATCACACCTAAAACGGTTAGCACAACCACAAATTCTATTGAGCTAAGGCCTGATGATTGACGCATATGAACTATTCCGAGATTAATCACTACAAAGAGATAAAGGCCAGACTAGCTGGCCTTTGAAAGTGATTAACAATCGTCAGCATCTGCAGATGTAATCACTGGAGCCGCACCTGAAGTTGCAGCTTGATACGTTACGGCACAATTCCAGTTAGCGTTACCATCAGCAAAAGTGTATTGAATGATAGCACCTTCAGTGCTAGCACCACCTGATACTTGCCAATCGCCAGTATCTTGAAGAGCAGCATCAATACCTTCTTCTGTAGCTGTAGGGTAACCAAATATTGTTTCAATATTACCTTCTGCTGAGCTTACAATAGTCGCACTATTTGAGCGCTCTAGGCCTTGGATCGCAGCCTTACCAAATACAATACCAGAAGCCCCTTGCATCGCACCTTTCAGACCGTCAAGAGAAGACGCACGAGCATCCGATTGTAGGTTTAAGAAACGTGGTGCTGCCGTGACCGCTAGAATACCTAGGATTACAATAACCACGACGAGTTCGATAAGGGTAAAACCACCTTGTCTTTTCATTATTTACTCTCTCTATATGTAAGCATGCAGTGTGACTGCAAGGTTTCGTTTAGGTCACGCGACCATTTTGGATGTTGTCAAAACGGTTTGAGTCAGCAACGTTCACTAAAACTAACCGTGAAGTGAATACTGTATCGACCGCATGAACAGAATGACGATTCGCCATTATTCAGTTAACGCTGTAATGAGCCAAGCAGGTTATGATTTACTGTCTATTACAAGCTCTCACCTATGGTAATGATTGCATTATACCGAGTTTGATTACCATTTATAGTGATTGAGTGTCAAAAAAATCACTCCGCCGACATTTCGACATCTATTTTCAATTGATTAGCTGTTGAGACAATGACAATCGACTGGCCATTTTCGTAAGCATAATGGCATACATAATGGTTCGTTTCGATTACCCCATTAACGTCTAGTAATTCACTCGCCATAATCTTACGTTGTGGGTAATGGACCGCTAACCAATAGACGCAATCTAATACGCCTTGTTGAATAAAGGGAGACACTAATCCCCCCTCGGTCATGGTGAGTTCAAAGCCATCCATTCGCATATGCTCGGGCTCACCTTGTACTAACCATGCTTGACGATAACGTTGTACGCTGTCTTGCATCGAAACTTTAGCCAGTTGCGCCCCGGTCACTTGTGCCTGTTCGGTCACAGGGCGTAATTTAGCGGCTAAGCCTACGACAATAATAACCGCGATGATCCCAAACAAAATGAGCATTGCTCGGGTTTGATTTTCAACCACGTATTAGCCACCTTTGATGATGTCCAGCATCCCCCACATTGGCAGGAAGATCCCCAATGCCAGCACCATCACCATGCCTGCCACAATCACCAAAAGTAGTGGCTCTATTCTTGCTGTGAGTGTTTTTAGATCATAATCGACTTCTCGATCGTAAAAATCTGACACTTCGAGCAGCAGCTCATCAATACGACCCGTCTCTTCCCCCACCGCTATCATCTGAATCACCAGTGGCGTAAAAATTTTACTGTTGATGGCGGTCACCGAGATGGTACTGCCCGCTTCGATAGCCGATTTCATCTCAAGGATTCGGTTTTCTAAAAAGCGATTCCCCAAGGCTTCCCCGGCCAGAGATAGCGACTGGTTAAGTGGTACTCCAGACTTCAACATCAAAGAAAACGTTCGTGCAAAACGTGAGAGCTGCGCTCGATTAACGATATCACCCACAATCGGTAATCTCAGGCGGAATTTATCGAATTTTTCTCGTCCGTCAGCGGTGACAACCCACGCTTTGAAAACCGCAGAAGCGCCAATCATCACAATAACGAGCAACACCCAATAATTAACCATGAAATTAGAGGTCGCGATCAAAATGCGCGTTGGAATGGGTAAATCAACCCCAAAGCGAGTGAACATAGAGGCAAACTCTGGGATAACGAGGATATTCAAAATAAACATCGCGATGGTGATAAAGATGATCACAAATGTTGGGTACCGCATCGCCGCTTTAATTCGTTTACGGGTTTCTAATTCCTGTTCGTAATAATTCGCCAGTTGCAGCAAAGCCTGATCAAGTCGACCCGTGTTCTCACCAACGTTGATCATTGAGACAAATAACGGACTGAATACTTTGCTGTGCTGCTGCATTGCCGATGACAGGCTACGACCATTACTCAACTCAGACACCACGTCTTCTAAAGCTTCTTTTAACTGTTTATTTTCGCAGTTTTGCAATAAACCACGCATGGAGCGCAATAGTGGCACACCAGCCTTGGTCAAACTGAACAATTGACGAGAGAAAAGGATGACCACTTCTAATGGAATCGCAGGAACAAATAGCTTAGACAAGCTGACTTGGCTTTTCACTGACTCTTTCTGTAAACGCACATTCAGCGGGATGACCCCTTTATTCATCAAGGCTTCCGCCGCAGCTTCTGAGTTCACTGCATCGATTTTTCCGTGTGTTGATGAGCCGTCTAGCGTGCGGCCTTGATAACGAAAAGTTGGCATTTATTTACCTACATAAAAATGGGATCAATCTTACCAGCCGCATCACCCTCACCGAGGGTCATGACTTCATCTAAACTCACAGAGCCTTGCAATGCTAGCTCCATGGCAGAGGCAAGCAGCGGCTTATAGCTCTCTGAACGACGCGCTGCTTGTGCAAAACCGACAGTATCATTGGCGCGCAGCTTATCCATCATCTCGCTTTCCAACTCCAGCATTTCGAATACACCAATTCGCCCGCGGTAGCCGGTCAGGTTACAGTTTTGACACCCCGTACCTTGATAAAAAGTCACGCCAACTTGGTTGGGGAAACGCCCAGCTAACCACTGTTGACGCGATTCATCCAAGTGGTCTTGTGTTTTACAATCAGGGCACACTCGGCGCACAAGGCGCTGTGCCACCACAGCTCTTACCGCACTCGCAACCAGGTAGCCAGGTGCGCCCATATCAACCATACGTAGCGCACTGTCGACCGCATCGTTGGTGTGCAAGGTACTCAATACTAGGTGACCGGTGAGAGCCGCTCGCAGGCCGATTTCTACCGTCTCTTGATCACGCATCTCCCCAACGAGGATGATGTCTGGATCTTGACGTAAGAAGGTACGAAGAACACGCGAGAAGGTAAGCTCTATCTTGCGATTGACCTGAACTTGCGTGATACGTGGTAAACGGTATTCCACAGGGTCTTCAACTGTAATGATCTTTTTACCGGGTTGGTTTAGCTCACTTAGCGCGCCATAAAGCGTGGTGGTTTTACCTGAGCCCGTTGGACCGGTAACTAAGATCATTCCATGTGGACGAGATAACTGGCGGCGTAAACGTGCCAACAGTTCTGGTGGTAACCCCGACTCCTCTAACGGACGCAAGCCTGTCGACTGGTTAAGCAAACGCATCACCACCGACTCACCGTATTGCGTAGGCAACGTCGACATACGGATATCAACCGATTGACCACGCACTTTTATATTAAAGCGGCCATCTTGCGGTAAACGTTTTTCAGAAATATCTAACTCTGCCATCAACTTCAATCGTAGAACCAAGGCAGAAGCGATGTTTACTTCATGTAAGATGGTTTCATGCAACACACCATCAATCCGCTGGCGTAAACGTAATATTTGATCATCCGGCTCAATGTGAATATCCGATGCGCCCACTTGTACCGCATCTTCAAACATGGAGTTAATCAGTTTTACAACCGTGACTTCTTCACTGTCGCTTTCATCAATACCGTAATCAAAGCCTTGTTCATCTTTGTGCTCTTCATGCAACTGTTCAGCAAATGAGGCGATATCTTTGGTACGACGGTAGTAACGATCAAAACTTTTGATCAATTGACGTTCAGACGTAATGATAAACTCAAGGTTGTACTGACCCAGTAAATTCATCAGTGATTCTTGGATAAACAAATCGGCCGGGTCACTCATAGCAACACGCAAAGCGTCCCCGTTACGACCTACCACGATCGCACGTAAACGACGCGCATGAACTTCTGGCAAAATTTGTACGGCATCGGCATCCACTGGCGCACGGTCAAGATCAATCAAGGGTAAGGCAAGCTGCTGAGAGAGAAAGTCCAGCATTTGCTTTTCAGTAATAAAACCGAGATCAATCAACGCTGCACCCAGTTTTTGTCCGGTATTGCGTTGGGCTACTAATGCTTGCTGAATTTGTTGTTCAGAAACGATACCTTCTTCAACCAGAAGATCGCCTAATCGTTTTCTCAACTGAATTTTCATTGCGCCTTCTCCAGTTGTTTCAAAATAGTCAAACGGTCACGGATAAACGCTTGCGATTGATTTGAGATCCCGACTTTATTTGATGCTTGATGGTAAGAGTGTATCGCGGCAGTAAAAGTGAGTGCTCGCTCTTGTTGAATGGCTAGCCCTAACCACCATCGCGCATTTTCTGGCTCATGTTTAGTCAGCAGTTGATAGCTCTCTAAAGCGATCTCATTCTGCTTTTGTTTTTGTGCTAACGCCGCGCGCATTGCCAAGTAGTCTCGAGTCGGCATTGGTGGCAAGTGCACAAGAGGACTCAGCGCTGCGTTAGGTTGCTTCGCTTTGACCAGTAGCTTAGACAGCGCCAGACGAAGCACTTGGTTGTTCGTGTCAAGGTTGATGCCCTCTTGCATGATTTCGTACGCTTTGCGCGTATTACCTTTACCAAAATATAATGCGGCTAACTTTTGGCGAGATCCTGCATTCATGGGATCATAACGTAATGCTTCTTCGTAGGCGGAGAGTGCCGTTTGCATATCGTTGGCATCGAGCGCTTTTTCTGCTCGACTCACCGCTTTTAGTGAAAGCTGACGATGCGTTAACTCCACTTGCTCAATACGCATTGAGCTGCCTTCCACCGTCTCGGCCACCACTTGACGTGATCCGCCGTCACTGGATGCGTTGGCGGTTTGCTCGACCAATATTGGTTCATCCGATACCGTATTCACCTCTGCTCTTGGTGTGAACACATCAGCTTCGGCCGTGGCTGGTTTGGTAACAGATTGCGTTTTAATCGGCTTGCGATAAACCATACCATTGGTTTCGGGCGTGACTTTGCTGGTCGGTGAGTGAGACCGTTCATCTGAATCCGCCTGAGAAAACTGAACATCACTCGCTTGAAAATGTGAGCTGCCATCAGACGGAACAGGCCCGCGAGATACCGCCCAACCACCAACGGCAAGACTCAACGAAAAGCCTGCGACGAGCCAAAGCCATGGTTTGCTGCGCGAAACGCTGGGAATGTCCGCCCGAGTAAGCTCTGACGGCGATGTTTTTTCAACGAGTTGTGATAATGCTTTATTGATGGCACTCAAGGTTGACTCCATCCCCAAAATACGGGTGTTTTAAACTTAGGTTTACGGGCATCAAACGTATCGTGCATAGCTGCGTAAACGTGATGATTTTTTAATAGTGTGCAACGATCATTAAATGCAGCAAGCAACGACTTGTGGCTAATTTGGTTTATTAAGCGCGGAATTCCCATGGATGAACGCCAAATCGTTTTTTTCTGTTCAATGGAAAAAACATGCGTTCCGCTGCCCGCTTTCTCTAAACGGTTATCAATGTAAGCCACGCCTTCATCGACAGAAAGTGGGCGTAACTGACAACTAAACGTAATACGTTGACGAAACTGCCTTAACTCGTGGCTTGCCAACCTTTCATCCAACTCGGGTTGACCAAATAGCACCAGCTGAATGAGCTTGTCTTGTTGGGTTTCTAAGTTACCGAACAAGCGTAATGTTTCCAGAGCTTGTGGCGAAAGGGCTTGCGCCTCATCGACGATCAGCACGATTTTCTTACCCAAAGAGTGCACATTAATGAGATGGTCTTGAATGAGAGAAACAACACGCAGAGGGTCGTTGTTCTCGATCCCCAACTCCCGAGCGACCGCAAACTGCAGTTGCTCGCCATTCAGGACTGGATTGGGTAAGTACACTAGCTCGACTTGTGACTCTATCTGCTCTATCAACTTACGGCACACCATGGTTTTTCCGGTACCGACTTCCCCCGTCACCTTGATCACCCCTTCCCCCATTTGCACTGCGGCCAAAATGGTTTGGATCGCCTCATAGTGAGGGGCTAACCCCAAGAACATATTTGTGTTTGGGGTTAACGAGAAAGGCAGAACTTGGAATCCAAAATGTGATAAGTACATACTCGAATCACGAACTCATAGAGAAACAAGACATCACCCAGCACTTATTGCGCATCTGGGAACCACTCTTGCAGCAGCTCCCGAGAGCGCTCCAACTCTTTCTGCCAAGAGTTGACACCTACCACCGTCGGCTTCAGCAAAATGACCAGTTCCGTTTTTTCTGTCACGTTATTCACGTTACGGAATAAATGGCCAAGTGCAGGTATATCACCAAGAAATGGCACTTTAGAAACGAGCTCGCGGTTTTGTTGTTTCATCAAACCACCAATCACGACAACGTCACCATCTTGTGCACGAATCACAGAGTCAGACTCTCGGATTGAGCTTTTCGCTAATGGCAGTTGAACATTTTGGAAGTCACCACCTAGGTTCAGTTGCTTCAGTTCTTCTGACACCTCAATAACAGCGGGGTGCACATGCAAAAACACGCTGCCTTGGTTATCGATTTGCGGTGTAACGTCAAGAGAAATCCCTGAGAAGAACGGCGTTAACTCCACTTCTGGTACGGCGTTGGAGTTTTCACCATTCCCCGAATTGCTCGACAATTCGGTCACGAAATACTCATCGGTACCTACTTTGATCACGGACTTCTGATTATTTGCCGCCGTAATACGAGGACTAGACAGCACATTTAAGTCACCTTGCGTTGACATAAAACTTAATACGGCATCGAAATTGCCGTCAGAAATGGTGACGTTCGTTTGCCCGCCTAACAGCGTACCTATCGCATCCAGCGGAGGCAGCGCGGAGGCGGGACGATTGACGATGATACTGCCCGAGTCACTAATCGAGGCGGATAAATTGGACCAATTGATGCCTTGTTGATAACCATCACTCAACGTGACTTCTAGAATTTTTGCCTCCAGAATCACCTGACGTTGCATACGCTCTTGCGACACCCCCAAGAATTCACGCACTTCTCGAATATCATCAGGGAAAGCACGCAGCGTTATCACACCCGCTTGTGGCGTTACAACGACACTTTGCCCTTTCCCCGAGCCAATTAAGCTCGCAACCGCCTGTTGCAACATTGGCCAAAAATCACTTTCTGTGACGGTTTCTATGCGAGTACCGCCGGTTGAGGTTGTCGAGCTACCATTATCATTACTGTTAGAGCTGGAAAAGTCTGAATCACCGGAGCTGCCGCCTGAATTAGAGGTACCAGCCGACGTGACTGAACCTGTCACAATACTTGTCAGAGAGCGACCCGAACGCTTGAATTGCAAATAGTCAACAGGAATCGTCACAGTGCGCATACCGGCTGGATACACTTGGATAACTTTACCGGATGTCATCACATCGTAGCCGTACATATTCTGCACCACATTAAGAACCTCATCCAAGGTTACGTCCGACAAGCTCACGGTGATGTTACCTTGCACCGCGGGGTGAATCGCGACGCTGTACTCTGTGCCCTTCACTAGCGAAGCGAAAAAGCTTCTGGCTTCCACCTCATTCGCTTGAATGCGAAAACGCTTTGATGTGCCTTGATCTGAAGAAGTATTCAAGTCTAAGTTTGGCATCAGATCGGCTTCGACAGAAGAAGGGATTTCTTTTAGCGCACGGCTGTTCGCTTGATTGATAGATTCATTAAGTGCTTGCTTTACTTCAATGGGATCACGGTGACCCATTGAACATCCCATTAAAGAAGCAATCGCTATTCCTACAACTAATTTGCGCATATCTTATCAGGCTCAGGTTATTATTTTTTTACGTTTAAACTAAAAAGCTCGAGGTCCCACTGACGATTACCACGCTTTAAAGTTACAAATTTACTATTGATGCTTGCGATACGATAACCTTTGAGTCGCTCGCCCTTTTCGACCAGCTTGTTATCCATAATCGCGACACACTCAGTCGTCGGCTTACATACAATGCTGTTGAGTGTGGGGAGTCGATACTGTTTTACTGTTGGTTTCGCTGACGCTTCAGTGATTGGCTTTTGCCAACCTAGTGGCGCCGTGGGGTCTTGATTTGCCCAAGTGTCGCCCGCAGCAGCCATGACAATCATTGAGATAATGAGTTTTTTAACCACCGATAAACTCCTCTCGAGTCCCTAATGTGTACACTTCTAATACCAGCTTCGCTTTCGGGTACTCTTCCACTTTGTAACTAAAACTGCGCCAGTAATAATTGGCGGGTAGACTTTCTAATTTGCTGAGGTAATTAACGATAGAAAAGTAATCCCCTATCAGCTCCATTCGCACTGGGTGTAAGTAGTAACCCGAGTATTGCGACGCCTCTTTATCTTTAGTAATGGGTTCAGAAGGCAGAGTTTGCATCGATAAGAGATGAATCCCCTTTTGCTGCTCCAACACACTTTCCAACAGATCCGCCATTTGGGAAGGTGTGATTAAATGCTCGATGATCTCCGATAACTGCATAGAAAGGTGCTGACTTTCAGCTAAAAGGTTAGAGATAGTTCGATCTATCTCAGCATTTGGATCTTTGCTCAGCTTCGCCTGAATACGTAAAGTATCAATCTCGATCTTTTGGTTAGCTTGTTTTAAGTTGCTCAACTGTTTTTCATGATTGATGATGTCGTTGAGCTTTGGCTCCAATACGAGGGTGAACAGCAACATGACCACCACCACTAGGCCACATAGCGCAACCAGCACTTTTTCACGCGCGCTCATCTCTCCAAAGCGCTCTTCTAATGAGAGCCAGAATTCATTCATTTCTCTTTATCCTCGCGCGTTTTGAGTTCAAACGTCACAACATCCTTATCGTTTCGGCTAATTTTGACATTATCAAACGTTCGGCCAACTAAGCTGATTTCATGCTTAAATTGACCTACCCAATTCGGCACTGAGCTTGGTGTTTTCGCCAAGCCTTTTAAATCTAACGTATGGCGATTAATTCGAATTTCGGATAAAGAGATCTCTTTACTGCCCAGCTTAGCTAAGGATTGCATCACGCCAGAGTAGCCTGCGCGCTGTGTGTCATCGTATTTCCCCACGGCTTGTAGTGAATCACGTTTGGCTTTCACTTCACGCTCTAAACGTGCTTTGGCAGCTAACTTATTCGTATCAGGCTGATGCTTACGCAGCTTAACTTGGTAGCGTTCAAGCTCTGATTGCAGAATATCGCCTTTGCTTTTTGCAATGGTGATTTCGTCCTCGAGGCCGCTACTTTGCCAAGTGACATAACCGTAAGAGAACAAAATAGCGACTGCCGCCACTCCCCAAGATATCGCGATATTTTTTAACGTCAGAAGGTTTTTTTGTGGCTTTAAGTAGTCAGGATACAGATTGACTCGCCGTGTCGCCGAAGCAGCAGCGGTATCTGCCAAAACATGCCCCGATAACTCATGCTCAGCCGGTAATAACAGGGAAACTTTTGTACTTAAACGATAATTAAGTGACTGAACCAACTCGTTTTCATCTTCTTCGTCACAACACACTTTCAATTGGTGTAATTGAACATGACGAAGCTGTGAAGAAAGGTAATCAATCGAACGTTGCAGCTCTAAGGATAAGCTATCCATCTGCATTTCACTCGATGGCACGCCAGTTAACGGCGGCGTCACGCTACGTATAGAACGATGAAATGCTATGGTATTTTCGACAAAAGCACTAATACGGAAATGGCCACGCGCGCTGCGCTGCAATAGTAAGAAATTACCCAGCTCACCCGCCGTCTCACCCCATACATCATCTTCAGGGATGATCGCATCCAGTGGCAGCTGAGCGCGACTGGCAAGCAGAACTATCTTATCCAGCATTTTTCTTGATAAGACATAGGTTTGTACTTTCGTCGAGTAGGGCAACTCTACCGCATCAGCAATAACATCAATGGCGCGTTCAGAAATCAGTTCTTTCAACAAAAACGGCAACGCGGCAGGCCACTCCTGACGAGGCATCGCTGGTTTGTCGATTTGATACATCTGATAGTAATTATGTGAAAGCACGACCGTCAGCGAGTCGTACGCACTGGCCGCTACACTTAATGCCTGTTCAACCGCCCGCTCCCAGTTTGACTCAGAAATTTCGAATTGAGATGGGCGTCCACTTTTGACTGATGATAATAAATAAACTGCATCTGGCTGAATAACCAAAAAACAAGAGCGACCACCACCAGATGATTGCATGAGCTTGTCGAATACTGCTTTAAAATCCATGATCTTTATCTTTATTTTTTCCGCCAGCGATTTCGTCTTCCCAATTTAACTTGGGATTCTGATTGAGAACGCGGCATCGCTTGAGAACGAGGAAGATATTGCTGCTCCGCAGACAAATAGCGCCCTTGTCCACCGTAAACACCTAACTCAAGTAGTGTGTTTAGCTCTTGCTGATTCTCAATCCCCACTGCAATGATTTTAGTTTTACTGTTTGCCGCCGCACCTAGCATACTGCGAACAAAGAGCTGGTTCTCATGTCGTTGGTCGATTTTTGCTACTAAGCTGCGATGAAGCTTGAGGTAACGAATATCGACTTCTTTTAGGTAGTGGGTGCTGACGATAGTACGTCCAGCTTGCCCGACCATTAAATGACAGCCTAAACCAGCCAGCATTTTAGCGAGTGGTCGCATAAAATCTAAATGTCTTACAAATTGTGCTTCTACAAACTCAAAACTGAGAGACTTTCTTTGTTCACGTGACAATTGTAAGAGCTCATAACGAAACCACTTGAAGTATTCTCGATTAGAAAAAGGGGTCACATTTAAATTAAGTGCATAAGATTTAGAGTGATCGAAATTAGCCTTAAAATCCCTTAAGAATTTATGAATAACCGCCCTATCCATTTGGGCTTCGTAACCCACCAGTCTTATCGCAGAAATAAACCGAGATGCTTTCACAATGCCGTTTTCAGGATCGCGGATCCGACATGTTAACTCTTCATATAATGGTTTCTTATACGTCTTATCACTTATTGAGTAGACAGATTGTGCGTAGAGTATCACATTTCTAGGTGTCAGCGCTGTGTCAAATAACGTTCGCCACCTCACACTTCCTCGATCTTCTTCATCGTGGTTCCATTTTTTGAAGCGGCTCCAGTTATTGTTATTTTGCAACTGTGCACTACGTAATGCGGTTTCTGCTTCATCGATGATTTGACTATGTCGCTCACCCTCTTTGTACGTGGTGATACCAATATGACACCAGTTGTTAGGATCAAGTGGTTCAGGTGGTGTTAATTTTTCTAACTGGCGAATACACTGCGATGCTAAATTAGCTACATCTTTAGCACTTTGATGGGGTAAAAAGAACGCAAAGTCAGCATCATAGTAACGTGAGAATACAACATCTGGATATCGCTGAACCAAATTGGAAAGTAAGCTTCCAACTTCAACAATAAACTCATCTGTGACCTGCTTATCTAGCTCTTCTTCAACTGACTTCCAATCCTGAATGCGCACCAATAGCACAGCACCACGCGCCCCATTCTCTAACAACGCAGATTCCAATTTACTATCAAATAATACTCGATTGGCGGTCCCGGTGAGTTTATCAAGGAAAGTTTGAGTACGGATGAAGGTATCAAACCGACTGCGCTCTTGACGCGCATCTTGCAGTTCTTCAATCAACAAATCGAGCGCTTCACTCGCCGTGTAAGGCCACTCTCTTTGATCTCCTTTCGCATACTGCTCTACGCGACCAGCGAGGATCATCCTGCCACGCTCTTCGAGCATTTCAGATCCTAATAACTGTTCTTTCAACCAAGTTACACCGCGCATCAGACAGAAAATAATCAGGATGACAGCGAGCGTTATCGACCAAAGCGCCTGCATTGAGTAGCTATAGCCCAAATAGGGGGGAACCGCTTTGAAATGAATAACATAGTCTGGGTTGTGAGTGAGTTGGTACTCTGTCTCAAACAAGGCCGATACATCTATCCGGTGGGAGGTGTCTTTGAAGCGATAAACGACGGCATTATTCGTCGATAATGTCATTTCAACGATATTAGATGCCTGCAACATTTTCGGCATCCAACGCTGCATAGAATAAGCGGCGTCAGGATCTTCCATCTCCTTGTCGACCACCTCCACAATCCCTTCTAGATAATGGGTAAGATATTCCTGCCCAAGTCGCTTAAAAGAAAGGGCGCCACCGACAAACAAGATAAACATGGCGCATATGACGATCATGGTGACAAAGGCCACCAGCCGTGTGCTTAACTTAAGAGTTGGGGTATACCTCATGAATACCAAATTCCTTTTTATTCATCATATACCTTATTGATATGTTTATACTTGATAAGAACTCACCAAACAATCAGATTAGTCTGATTGTGAGAGGCTGAAACATAAACAACATTGCATTCATTGATAAGCGTTATTGTTATCCCAATCGTAGTAAAATACTGATTACCCTAAGTGGTTAAAGCTCACCTTATTTGATTGGCACGAGGGTATCGCCCTCAGTCATAGAGGTTTGAAACATTCACTAAGCGGTAGGAATAAAAAAGGCCACGTTCTCGCGGCCTTTAGTTTAGGTTCAAACATCCATTTTCGTCTTTGTCTAAAACGGAATATCGTCGTCAAAATCCATTGGCGGCTCATTGTATTGCTGCTGCGGTTTCTGCGGAGCCTGCTGTGGTTGCTGTTGCTGTTGCTGCGGAGGAGCATTGTATTGCTGCTGAGCTGGTTGCTGAGGCTGCCCCCACCCACCTTGTTGCTGTTGTTGGCCACCCATAGGTGCGCCGCCACCTTGACCACGGCCGCCTAGCATTTGCATCACACCGTTAAAGCCTTGCACAACAACTTCGGTTGAGTAACGGTCTTGTCCATTTTGATCTTGCCATTTACGAGTTTGCAGTTGGCCTTCAATGTAAACTTGAGAGCCTTTACGCAAGTATTCACCTGCGACTTCAGCAAGTTTGCCGAACAACGCGACACGGTGCCATTCCGTTTTTTCGCGCTGTTCACCAGTCGCTTTATCACGCCATGAATCAGAGGTCGCAATAGTTATATTTGCTACTGCGCCGCCATTCGGCATGTAACGAATTTCAGGGTCGGTACCTAGATTCCCCACCAAAATAACTTTGTTAATTCCACGGCTGGCCATGATGTGCTCCGTTTGACTCTGGATATATAAAATTTTAGCGCATTAGAATAGCACGCTTTAATGTTTTGATTAAAGTCTAATACCACGGGTTCGATTGAGTTCACCTCTAGAACCCCAATCGCTATTCAACTTTCACATGTAGCATTTTTGACTCGCTTTACAGGCATCGCTTCCTGAAGCTTTGAATTGGAACGCATTTATTCATCAAAACTATGGTTATAACCCGCCTTTAATGCCAATTTATGGTTTTTATTGACTATTGGGAGACTGAAACACGTGAGAAAGTCGGCTTACGCAAGAAAGCTATTTCTGATCAGTATGGAAGATAACGCGGACAAAAAAGTCGCGATATTCGAGAAGTACATTGACATGAGTATTCCGGTGATCTCGGCAGACGCATTAATGGAAGCCAAACCACTGCACCGCAACAAAATCCTTCTTATTGACTTCAGTGAACATAAATCCCTCGTTCAATCGATAAAAAACCTGCCGCTGGTGTGGAAAAATTTTGAAACGGTTATTTTTAATGTCCCAAAGCGTCTAACCACTGACGAGTTACTGGCGTTTGGACAACTCAAAGGACTCTTCTATACTGAGGACTCTCTAGAGCAAGTTGGTGAAGGTTTAAAAGGGATTGTTAACGGTCAAAACTGGTTACCACGCAATGTGACTAGCCAGCTTTTACATTATTATCGTAATGTCATTAACACGCATACTGCGCCTGCGACGGTGGACCTTACCATTAGAGAATTACAAGTGTTACGTTGCTTACAAGCCGGCGCTTCGAATAGCCGAATGGCGGAAGAGTTGTTTGTCAGTGAGTTTACGATCAAATCTCACTTGTATCAGATATTCAAAAAACTGTCGGTTAAGAATCGCGTACAAGCCATTGCTTGGGCAGATCAAAATTTGATGTCTTAACGCTATGCCGGCGACTCTGGTCGCTAATTTGGCGAGTCGTTTATACTTGTTTCCGCACTCAGCCTCACACTTTTGCCTACTTTATTCATGATTCATTGGTGCCTCTCGTGGTAAAGTTGCCCGCAGATTCTTGATAATAACGAGACAGGATATTCCCCCAATGATTAAAAAATGTCTGTTCCCTGCTGCAGGCTATGGCACACGCTTTCTACCGGCCACTAAATCAATGCCAAAAGAGATGATGCCAGTAGTGAACAAGCCGTTAATTGAGTACGGTGTTGAAGAAGCAATCCAAGCTGGTATGAACGGCATGTGTATTGTTACAGGTCGTGGCAAGCACTCGATCATGGACCACTTTGATAAGAACTACGAGCTGGAACATCAGATTAGCGGCACCAACAAAGAAGAGTTGTTGGTAGACATTCGTGACATCATTGAATCCGCACACTTCACTTATATTCGTCAGCGTGAAATGAAAGGCTTAGGTCACGCTATCCTGACTGGGCGTGAGTTGGTCGGCGACGAACCCTTTGCCGTAGTCCTTGCTGATGACCTTTGTGTCAACGAAAAGGAAGGCGTTCTGGCTCAAATGGTTGCATTGTTTAAGCAATTCCGCTGTTCAATCGTTGCGGTTCAAGAAGTCCCAGAAGAAGAAACACATAGATACGGTGTGATTTCAGGTGAAATGATCAAAGACGATATCTACCGCGTAGATGACATGGTAGAGAAACCAGAAAAAGGCACCGCGCCAAGCAACTTAGCCATTATCGGCCGTTACATTCTGACTCCAGATATCTTCGAGTTAATCGAAAATACAGAGCCAGGTAAAGGTGGTGAGATTCAAATCACCGACGCGCTACTCAAACAAGCAAAAGCAGGTTGCGTATTGGCTTATAAATTCAAAGGTCAACGCTTTGACTGCGGTAGTGTCGAAGGCTATATCGAAGCAACAAACTACTGCTTTGAAAATCTGTACCTAAAAGATGAGAAAACATCTGAGCTCGGTAAGCACGCAACGCAAAAAGCGGTATAAATTCTTCGTCCTATTTCGCGATAACGATTCACAAAGCTCGGCACCATGCCGAGCTTTTATTTCACTGTTTTTTTGTCCAGTGTTTTTCTTTGCACATTTCTCACACTATGTAATACTTGTCCCACTTGGTTATACATAGAGCAAAAACGATGGATAAAATAGAAGTTCGCGGTGCCCGAACCCATAACCTCAAAGACATTAATCTTACAATTCCTCGCGACAAACTGATTGTTATTACTGGATTAAGCGGTTCCGGTAAGTCCTCTCTCGCTTTCGACACCTTGTATGCTGAAGGGCAAAGACGTTATGTGGAGTCTCTATCGGCTTACGCTCGCCAGTTTTTGTCTCTGATGGAAAAGCCCGATGTCGATTCTATCGAAGGCTTATCACCTGCAATTTCTATCGAACAGAAGTCGACGTCTCATAACCCTCGTTCAACCGTGGGTACCATTACCGAAGTCTACGATTACTTACGCCTGCTTTATGCCCGTGTCGGTGAGCCTCGATGCCCGACCCATCATGCCCCTCTTGCCGCTCAAACCATTAGTCAAATGGTAGACAAGGTGCTTGAGATGCCTGAAGGCAGCAAAATGATGTTACTAGCCCCCATCGTCAAAGAGCGTAAAGGGGAACATGTCAAAACACTTGAAAATCTTGCTGCTCAAGGTTTTATCCGCGCTCGCATTGATGGTGAAACGTGTGATCTTTCCGATCCGCCAACTCTAGAATTACACAAAAAACACACCATTGAAGTGGTCGTGGATCGCTTTAAAGTACGTCCAGATTTACATCAGCGTTTAGCCGAGTCTTTTGAAACAACACTTGAGCTTTCAGGGGGGATCGCCGTGGTTGCGCCCATGGAGGGAGACGGCGAAAAAATTATTTTCTCGGCTAATTTCGCTTGTCCTCAGTGTGGTTACAGCATGCAAGAATTGGAGCCGCGACTTTTCTCGTTCAACAACCCTGCCGGCGCTTGTGCCACTTGTGATGGTTTAGGTGTACAGCAGTATTTTGACCCGAGCCGAGTGATTCAAGATGATTCGCTGAGCTTGGCACAAGGCGCTATTCGCGGCTGGGATCAAAAGAACTATTACTACTTCCAAATGCTGACATCATTGGCGGATCATTATGGGTTGGATCTACATGCCCCATTCAATTCGCTGCCCAAGAAAACCCAAGATGTGATTTTAAAAGGATCGGGGCGTACCGAAATTGAGTTTAAATACATCAATGACCGTGGTGATATTCGCGTCAAACGGCATCCATTCGAAGGCATTCTGAATACCCTAGAGCGTCGTTATCGTGATACCGAATCTAATTCCGTACGTGAAGAGTTAGCCAAGTATATCTCAACCAAATCTTGTTCTAGCTGTGGCGGAACCCGTTTACGCTTGGAAGCACGTAACGTTTTTATTGCCGATACCACCCTTCCAGAGATTGTCGAGCTTAGCATTGCGGATACACTTGAGTTCTTTCGTTCTTTAAAACTCGAAGGACAACGCGCTCAAATCGCTGAAAAAATAATGAAAGAGATCAACGATCGTCTGCAATTTCTCGTCAACGTTGGTTTGAACTATCTGAACTTATCTCGCAGTGCGGAAACCTTATCAGGTGGTGAAGCACAACGTATCCGTCTGGCAAGTCAAATCGGCGCAGGCCTCGTAGGTGTGATGTACGTGTTGGATGAGCCATCAATTGGTCTCCACCAGCGTGACAATGAGCGTCTGCTAAAAACGCTGACTCACCTACGCGATCTTGGTAATACTGTACTTGTCGTCGAGCACGATGAGGATGCCATTCGCAGTGCCGATCACGTGATTGATATCGGCCCTGGTGCGGGGGTTCATGGTGGCTACGTTGTCGCAGAAGGGACATTCGAAGAAGTTATCGCCAACCCGAACTCTGTCACTGGTCAGTACTTAAGTGGGGTTAAAAAAATTGCGATCCCCAAAGAGCGCACCCCCCGAGATCCGAAAAAAACAGTCAAACTGCTAGGGGCCACCGGTAACAACCTTAAGAATGTGGATCTGTCGATTCCTGTCGGGTTATTTAGCTGTATTACTGGCGTATCTGGCTCAGGTAAATCAACGTTGATTAATGATACCTTTTTCAAAATAGCTCACACCCAATTAAACGGCGCGACTACCGCCCAGCCTTCACCGTACACATCCATTAAAGGGCTTGAGCATTTTGATAAGGTGATCGATATCGATCAAAGCCCTATTGGTCGCACACCTCGTTCGAACCCAGCCACCTACACAGGCATCTTTACCCCCATCCGTGAACTGTTTGCCGGTACACAAGAATCACGCTCACGGGGCTACAAACCTGGACGCTTTAGTTTTAATGTGCGTGGTGGCCGTTGTGAGGCGTGTCAGGGGGACGGTGTCATTAAAGTAGAAATGCACTTCTTACCGGATGTCTACGTTCCGTGTGATGGATGTAAAGGAAAGCGTTATAACCGCGAAACCTTGGAAGTACGCTACAAAGGCAAAACCATTGATGAAGTCCTGGAGATGACCGTCGAAGACGCGCGAACTTTCTTCGAGCCAGTTCCAGCTATTGCGCGTAAATTGCAGACTTTAATGGACGTTGGCCTGTCATACATACGTCTTGGCCAAGCAGCAACCACGCTATCTGGTGGTGAGGCACAACGTGTCAAACTAGCACGAGAGTTATCGAAACGCGATACAGGAAAAACGCTCTATATTTTAGATGAGCCAACAACTGGCCTTCACTTCCATGACATCCAACAGTTACTCACGGTCCTACATCGTTTGCGTGATCACGGGAATACAGTGGTCGTGATTGAGCACAACTTAGATGTTATCAAGACTGCTGACTGGCTTATCGATTTAGGGCCAGAAGGCGGTCAGGGTGGTGGAGAGATAATTGCTCAAGGAACACCGGAAGATGTGTCGCAAATCGAGGGCTCACACACAGCTCACTTCCTTAAACCTATGTTGAAGTAGAAAAAACAGGTAAAGTACGAAGACCAGCAAGTGCTGGTCTTTTTTCATTCAAAACAACGCAATAACTATGGCTACTATACATGTAAGTGGAACGAAGCTTTCTCCTGAAAAAGTACAAATTCCTCTCAATCGCAAGTTTCTCTTTGCTTTGGCAACACTGTTTTTGTTGGCAATGCACTTTTTTATGCCTAATCCTGGCGGTTCAGGCTTGGCTCTTTCATTCAATGCGACAACTTGGATTGCTTTTAGTTTTGCGCTAGGTATTGGATGTTATCAACTCGCCAGCAACCGAGTTTTACGTTACTCCAAACTGACCATTGGGCTGTGTATTAGCGTCATGATCATGACTGTGCCCGTCTTTTATCCGAATGCGAATAGTAGTTTGGCGGCCAATAAACTCATTGGCCTTTGGAGTGGTTTGCTGTTTTTTATTGTGTTGCAACAGTTCCATTTCAGTAATAAGCACCGTCAGCGCTTGTTGTGGTTCATCGTCTTGGCCGTTGTCATCGAAGCCATTTTCGGTTTGACGCAATACCTCTACCTCAAGCCGGGTAATCCATTTGGTTACAATACAATGGTTAACCGTCCCTATGGTATTTTCCAGCAGCCTAATGTAATGGCTAGCTTTCTCGCAACTGGATTGGTGATTGCGAGTTACTTGCTTGCGCGCCAGCCCTATAAGTACGACCGAAAATTGAGTGATGTTTACCTGCTCTATGCAGTGCCCGTGTTAACTTTGCCATTGATTGTGGCATTGGCTTCACGTACTGGCTGGTTAGCATCGATTATCGCCGTATTATTGCTCATTCCGTATATGTACCGCTTCGCGACAAAAGGACGCTTTGTCCGCTGGGTTTCGTCTCTCGCGACAGGGCTAGCACTATCGGTTGTTGTGATGCACATTGCCTTTCCTGACGGCGGCGGCTTAGCGACAGAGAAAGTGAACATGGAGTCACCTCGTGCTTACACTTTCCCTCAAACTTTAGATATGGTGATTGAAAAGCCTTTCACCGGCTATGGCTATGGCCGATTTGAGTCGGAGTATATGCTGTATACTGCTCGCCAACATGCACTAAACGAGCATTATCCCGCGGGTTTACCTGCAATGGATCATCCTCATAACGAACTACTTTACTGGGGCGTTGAAGGTGGATTATTGCCAATATTAGGCATTTTCTTAGCCATGATGCTCGTACTGTATCGCATCTATCAAGCCAAGCGAGGGACTCGTCTTGCCCTACTTGCACTGTTTATTCCGATGGTCTTGCACTCGCAGCTGGAATACCCTTTCTATCATTCTTTAGTGCATTGGTTGATCTTCATTCTGCTTATTTACTGGGTAGATCAGCGCGTCTCTCGTTATCGACAAGTGGGATTCAGTCACATCACAAAAAGCTTGCTACGAGTCTTGAGTTTAATACTTCCCACCGTATTTACGTTCTACATGGTGAGCGCTCTACATACCAACTATATACTGACGAAGTTCGAAACCACACGACCGACCAATCCAGATATTCTCAATCAAGTCAGCAATCCGGTTGTTTGGAAAGATAGATTCGACTGGGATGTCTACAGCACGTTCTTGAACATCGGCTTATACCAGCAAGACCCAACATTGATTCAGCCATACATCGACTGGTCACTCACGATCATTAAAGATAAACCACGTCCTGCTTTCTATAATAATTTGATTCTCGCCTATCAAGGTCTAAACGACAGTAGCAAAGCTGAGCAAGTACGGACTGAAGCGCAATTCCTATTTCCGAACGTAGACTTTAGCCAAGTCAATTACCAACCACCTTCACATGCGCAATCGGCGACACCGAACATATCTCGGCCTGAATCGGTCATGGCGAATTAAGTCATATAAAAAAAGCGAAGGAGAACCTTCGCTTTTTTTATTTATATTTTGATTAACACTACTCGGTGAGCGATTCTTCTAAGGCTTTTAAGCACAGTGCGACATTTTCAGGTCGAGCAGCATAGCCCATCAAACCGATCCGCCACGCTTTTCCAGCCAATGCTCCTAATCCCGCGCCAATCTCCAAGTTGTACGTCTCTAACAAATGCGTACGAACTTTTGCTTCATCGACCCCTTCTGGCACATAAATCGCATTCAACTGAGGTAAGCGATGAGCCTCTTCCACTACAAATTCAAAGCCAAGCTTTTGTAAGCCATCCTTCAATTTTTCATGCATTAATTGGTGGCGAGCCCAGGCACTCTCCAAACCTTCGTTCTTTAAAATCAGTAAAGCTTCGTGCAGCGCATACAAACTATTGACTGGTGCAGTATGGTGGTAGCTACGTTTGCCTTCGCCACTCCAGTAACCTAGCACTAAACTTTGGTCTAAGAACCAACTCTGTACTGGTGAGGTTCTTGACTGAATCTTTTCGATTGCGGCAGGAGAAAGCGTCACTGGCGATAAACCAGGTACACATGACAAACATTTTTGACTTCCCGAATACACCGCATCCAGTTGCCACTCATCGACTTTTAGCGGCACACCGCCCAATGACGTGACCGCATCAACAATCGATAATGTGTTGTACTGCTTCGCTAGTTTCCCTAGAGTTTGAGCATCACTCACTGCGCCGGTTGAGGTTTCTGCATGTACAAAAGCGAGGATTTTTGTCTCAGGATGCTGCTGTAGTGCTTGCTCCACTTTATCAACAGAAACTGGCGTACCCCATTCATCATCAACGACAACAACTTCTCCCCCTGCACGAACCACGTTTTCACGCATGCGCTCACCAAACACACCATTGCGGCACACAATGACTTTGTCACCTTTTTCAATTAAGTTAACAAAACAGGTTTCCATCCCCGCACTGCCTGGCGCCGAGACCGCAATAGTGAATTCATTTTCCGTCTGGAAAGCGTATTTCAATAGCTGTTTCAACTCATCCATCATCGCGATGAAAAGAGGGTCTAAATGGCCAACCGTTGGACGACTCAATGCTTGAAGCACTTGAGGATAAATATCAGAAGGACCAGGTCCCATGAGAATACGATGAGGGGGAATAAAGCTCTGGATCGGCATGTCAGCTCCTTGATTGCTATCATTTATCCTGAGCATGATAAAAGTTCTATTCAACAAGGTGGCTCAGGCATCAAGCTTTTACCCTAATCGATTTTCCTTCACTCAGCAATTAGCCGTAAGTATAGAGGTCAAACCACTGTCACAAATTCGTTAATAAAAAACATCATCATGGTTGAAATATTGATTGACATTACTTCGGCAAAACCGTTCAATGTTTGAGCTTTATGTAGAAGAGGAGCACTACCCAGGTAGATGATTGGTGGAACCGCAATTCCAAGCCCAATTATTCAGGGGGAGTAGTGCCGAGGTAAGTCAAAGTTGCAGGATTTGACTTGTCGGTTGACTGGGTTGAGTCCCATCAACTGTCATCAGCGCCGCCTGATGAAGAGCTTCTGAGGGTGAGTTTTTCAAATGACATTCTAAATACCTCTCTTTTTGCTCTGTTCCTTTCCTCACTAAACATTGGATGTACATATTATTTTTTAGGAAGTCGTGGGAGAACGCAGTGAGTGCATTTAACGTAGCTAAATTCGGTGGGACTAGTGTGGCCAACTTTGAGGCAATGAGTCGTTGCGCCAGCATTATTGAAAATAACCCAAATACTCGCTTAGTGGTGAGCAGTGCTTGCTCAGGTGTAACCAATTTACTGGTTGCGTTGGCAAGTGGCGTGCAAGACCAAACACACCGCTCCGAGGTACTTCAAAAGCTGACCAATATACATGATTCCGTTTTAGCTCAGCTCAAAGATGGCTCTGAAGCCTCCACTGAGGTATATGCCATTCTCGATACCGTAACCAGTCTGGCCGAAGCCGCATCCATTCAAACCAGCGCCAAGCTGACCGACCAATTGGTCGCATGTGGTGAACTGATGTCGACCCATATTCTCGCTCAATTGATGCGTGAACGTGACATTCAAGCCGTTCGCTTCGATATCCGTGACGTTTTAAGAACAGATGACAGCTTTGGCCGCGCAGAACCAAACATTGAAATGATTTCAGAGCTCGCACAAGAAAAATTGGTTCCACTGTGTCACAAGTCTGTCGTCATCACTCAAGGCTTTATCGGGTCTGACGGACAAGGCAATACAACCACATTGGGACGAGGCGGCAGCGACTACAGTGCCGCATTAATCGCAGAGAGTGTCAAAGCGGCGGGTTTAGAAATTTGGACCGATGTGCCAGGCATCTACACCACTGATCCCCGTATTGCGCCAAAGGCCTCACCCATCCCCGAGATCAGCTTTAGCGAAGCATCAGAAATGGCCAATTTTGGTGCAAAGATCCTCCACCCTTCAACACTTATTCCTGCACTTCGCCATGACATTCCTGTGTTTGTTGGTTCATCGAAGACACCAGAGAAAGGCGGCACTTGGATTCGTCATCAAGTCGAAAGCTCACCACTTTTCCGCGCGCTGGCCCTACGCTGCAACCAAACGATGGTGACACTCCGCAGTGCCAACATGTTCCACGCGTATGGCTTCTTGGCAAAAGTCTTTGAGATCTTAGCCAAACACAAAATCTCAGTCGATTTGATCACAACATCAGAAATCAGTGTCTCGTTAACTTTGGATCAAACGGATACGTCAGGCGGGGCCCCTCAACTACCACAAGCCGTACGTGAAGAACTGGAAGCGCTGTGTAAAGTAGAAGTCGAACACGATTTATGCCTCGTTGCTCTGATTGGTAATAACATGAGCGAGAGCAAAGGTTATGCGAAACAAGTCTTCGGTACGCTAGCAGACTTTAACCTACGTATGATTTGTTACGGTGCCAGCCCTCATAACTTGTGCTTCCTTGTTCATGAGTCAGTGTCGAAACAAGTCATCCAAAAACTGCATACTGAACTGTTTGAGTCATAATACTTTATATCAAATAGGAAAAAGGGCTGCGATTGTGCAGCCCTCTTTGTTTTCACAGAAACAGATTAAGCGTTGATGTTTGGACCTAGCCACTTTTCAGCTTCGATCCGATCCCACCTTTTACGATCGGCATAACTTTCTAACTGATCGTCTTGAATCTGTGCGATCGCGAAATAGCGAGAGTCGGGGTGCGAGAAGTACCAACCCGATACCGATGCTCCGGGGTACATCGCATAGCTTGAAGTCAATGACATACCAATATTCTCTTCTACATTAAGTAGCTCCCATAATGGACCTTTTTCAGTATGCTCAGGGCATGCAGGATAACCAGGTGCAGGGCGAATACCTTGATATTTTTCACGGATAAGACCATCGTTAGATAAGTTTTCATCCGCTGCATAACCCCAAATTTCTTTGCGTACGCGCTCATGCAAATATTCAGCAAACGCTTCGGCAAGACGATCCGCTACCGCTTGAATCATGATGGCGTTGTAATCATCACCTTGGGCTTTATATTGGTCAGCCAGTTCACGTTCACCTATGCCACCGGTTACCGCAAACGCTCCAATCCAATCTGGCTTACCCGACTCTTTTGGCGCGATGTAGTCCGAAAGACAGTAATTGAATCCTTTTGGTTTTTCAGTTTGTTGACGTAGATTACGCAGCACTTTCGCCACTTCGTTACGTGATTCATCGGTGTACACTTCAATATCATCGCCTACGCTCGCCGCTGGAAATAAACCACACATGCCGCGAGCTTTAAGTAAACCTTCCCGCTCAACACGGTCAAGCAACTCATTGGCATCATCGAACAGACGCTGTGCCTCTTCACCGACTTCTTCATGCTTGAAAATGGTTGGGTACTTGCCAACTAATGACCAAGTCATAAAGAAAGGGGTCCAATCGATGTATGGACGTAACGCCGCGATATCAACGTCATCAAAGATATGAATTCCCGGTTTAACCGGCGCAGGCGGTGTGTAAACTTCCCAATTGATAGCCACTTTATTTGCCCGCGCCTCTTCAAGCGTCACGGGTTTAGTTCTCGGCTTCTTACGCTTATGCTGATCTCGCACACGTTCATAATCAGCATCTAACTTTTCAACAAACACCGGTCGACGTTCGTCTGATAATAAAGATGAACATACCCCCACAGCTCGAGAGGCATTATTTACGTACACCACAGGATGTTGGTAGTTTTGCTCAATCTTAACCGCCGTGTGCGCTTTTGATGTGGTTGCTCCGCCAATCAACAGTGGTAGTTTAAAATCAAGACGTTGCATTTCTTTCGCGACATGGACCATTTCATCTAAGGAGGGGGTGATCAAGCCTGATAGACCGATGATGTCGACATTCTCTTCTTGTGCCACTTTTAAGATTTTGTCGCATGGCACCATAACGCCAAGATCGATAATTTCATAGTTATTACATTGAAGCACTACGCCAACGATATTTTTTCCAATATCGTGCACATCCCCTTTGACTGTGGCGAGTAGGATCTTACCATTAGTTTGGCCAACCTGTTTTTCAGCATCAATGTAGGGCTCTAAATGCCCAACCGCCTGTTTCATCACTCGGGCTGACTTCACTACCTGAGGCAGAAACATCTTACCTTCCCCAAATAAGTCCCCGACCACGTTCATACCATCCATTAACGGGCCTTCAATCACCTTCAAAGGTTTAGTGGCATTCACGCGAGCTTCTTCCGTGTCCTCGATAATAAACTCGGTAATCCCTTTTACTAAGGCATGCTCCAAACGCTTTTCAACAGGCCATGTTCGCCACTCTAATACTGAGGCATCTTCTTCCTTGCCAACCCCCTTGCCTGCGTACACGGTAGCAATATCTAATAGCCTTTCTGTTGAGTCATCACGACGGTTCAAAACCACATCTTCTACCGCTTCACGCAATGTTTCAGGGACGTTATCGTAAATTTCTAACTGGCCAGCATTTACGATGCCCATGTCCATACCGTTTTTAAAACAGTGGTAAAGGAACACGGCGTGAATCGCTTCACGCACGTAATTATTGCCACGAAAAGAGAAAGAAACATTAGAGACACCACCTGAAATCATCGCATGTGGTAGGTCACGTTTGATCTCCCCGATAGCTTCGATAAAATCAACCGCGTAGTTGTTGTGTTCATCAATCCCCGTCGCAACAGCAAAGATATTTGGATCAAAAATGATATCTTCAGGTGGGAAACCAACCTCATCGACCAAAACTCGGTAAGCGTTAGTACAAATTTCGACTTTACGCTCACGGGTATCCGCCTGACCGACTTCATCAAAGGCCATGACGATGACCGCCGCACCGTAACGACGAATCAACTTCGCTTGCTCGACAAACTTTTCTTTGCCTTCTTTTAGCGAGATCGAGTTTACAATCCCTTTACCTTGGATACACTTTAAGCCAGCTTCGATCACTTCCCACTTAGAAGAATCGACCATGATTGGCACTTTCGAAATTTCTGGCTCAGACGCACAAAGGTTCAAGAACCGAACCATACAGGCCTGAGCGTCCAACATGCCTTCATCCATGTTAATGTCGATGATTTGCGCACCATTTTCAACTTGCTGACGTGCAACATCTAGAGCCTCATCATAGCGTTCTTCTCGAATCAGGCGTTTGAAACGAGCAGAGCCAGTTACGTTAGTACGCTCACCTACATTTATAAATAACGACTCTTTTTTTATCGTCAGTGGTTCAAGCCCAGACAAGCGACAAGCAACTGGTAAATCAGGAAAATGACGAGGCACTACGCCTTCAACCGCTTCTGTCATTTGACGAATATGTTCTGGGGTCGTCCCACAACAACCACCGATTAAATTCAAAAAGCCACTTTGTGCCCACTCTTTAACATGAGTTGCCATCTCTTCTGGGGAAAGATCGTACTCACCGAACGCATTAGGTAGCCCAGCATTAGGATGCGCGGAAATGAATGACTCAGAAATACGAGAGAGCTCCTCAATATAAGGGCGAAGCTCATCGGGACCAAGAGCACAGTTAAGACCAAAAGATAGCGGCCTTACATGACGTAGAGAGTTATAAAAAGCTTCGGTCGTTTGTCCTGATAGCGTGCGACCCGACGCATCGGTAATCGTACCTGAAATCATGACAGGCAGAGTGATACCAAGTTCTTCGAATACCGTATCGACCGCAAAAGCACACGCCTTAGCATTCAATGTGTCAAAGATCGTTTCGATCAGGATCAGGTCCGCCCCACCTGTTATCAGCGCACGCGTGGATTCCGAATACGCTTCAACTAATTGGTCAAAAGAGACATTTCGGTAACTGGGGTCGTTAACATCAGGTGAGATTGAACAAGTACGATTAGTCGGTCCAAGCACTCCGGCAACATAACGCGGCTTATCAGGGGTCTTTAACGTCCATTCATCTGCAACTTCACGGGCGAGTTTAGCGGCAGCGAGGTTAATTTCTTCACTGAAGCTTTCCATTTCATAATCGGCCATCGCAATCGTCGTGGCGTTGAATGTGTTGGTTTCGAGAATATCGGCGCCTGCTTCAAGATAAGCCGCGTGTATTTCCTTGATCAGTTGAGGCTGACTAAGTACCAACAAATCGTTGTTACCTTTTAAATCGCAATGCCAGTCAGCAAAGCGTTCTCCCCGATAGTCTTGCTCTTCAAGTTTGTATCCCTGAATCATGGTTCCCATACCACCATCAATCAGAAGAATACGTTGTTTCAATTGAGCTTCAATCTGTTGTCTTACATTACATCCCACAGTACAGCCTCATTCCTTAAGTTATAATTCCATCCTATCACACAAACTTCAGGAGTCTAGACGTCTAAATGGGAATTAATGATTATTTTATCTCCTTCTTAAGTTGCAAAATAATCGCGAAAAAATGTTTGCTATTTAACCAGCATCAACCGAAAATCCCATTCACAAAATGTTACAAATAGAGAGCTCTATGTCGGTCTACCATACCTTATGTTTTCTATCTGCCGCTGCGATGTTAATTGCCTTTATAAACAGCAAGATAGGAAAAATGCAAACCACCATCGCGATTACCGCAGGCTCCATGGTACTTTCGCTTCTCATCTTGACGGCAGGTCAAAATAATTGGTTCCACCTCACCGAAGTGGCAACAGAAACAGTCACGAAAATCAACTTTGAAGACTTCTTACTTAATGGCATTCTTGGTTTCTTACTGTTTGCAGGCGGACTGGGCATCAAGCTCCCTAACCTTAAAGATCAAAAGTGGGAGATAACGACTTTAGCTCTTGGTGCCACGCTATTTTCGACCTTCTTCATTGGTTTTGTCCTTTATGGCGCTTGTCACTTGCTTGGGATTCAGTTTGATTTAGTTTACTGCTTGTTGTTCGGTGCACTAATTTCACCAACCGATCCAATTGCGGTTTTGGCCATTGTTAAAAAGCTTGATGCTCCAAAACGTATCTCAACCCAAATAGAAGGCGAATCTCTCTTCAACGACGGGTTTGGTTTGGTCATTTTTGTAACCTTGTTCACAATCGCATTTGGCACGGAAGCACCAACCGTCGGAAGTGTCACATTATTATTTATCCAAGAAGCCATCGGGGGCATCGTATACGGCCTACTCCTCGGCTTACTATTTCACTACTTGATCAGTGCGACCGATGACCACTCCATGGAGTTATTATTAACCATTGGCATTCCAACTGCTGGCTATGCGCTCGCAGAATACATCCATGTTTCTGGCCCATTAGCGATGGTGGTATCGGGCATAATGATCGGTAACTGGACGCGCTTTATTGGTTTCTCAAAAGAAAGTGAAGATCACCTTGACCACTTCTGGGAATTAGTGGATGAATTTCTAAATGGTGTTCTGTTCTTATTAATCGGTATGTCGATGCTGTTATTTGAATTTCATGAAGAAGACTGGATCATGATGGCAATTTCAATTCCTCTTGTTCTAGCGGCTCGTTATTTCAGTGTGTTTATCTCTTATATTGGCTTTAAACGCTATCGAAAGTATAACCCTTGGTCAGTGAGAATTTTAACGTGGGGAGGCTTACGCGGTGGTCTTGCTCTTGCTATGGCGCTTTCAATTCCATCAGGCATTTGGGTAATTCAAGATAAATTAATTGATGTAAAAGAAATCATTCTTGTAATGACTTACTCCGTCGTTGTTTTCTCTATTTTGATCCAAGGTTCAACCATCACACCAATGATTGAAAAAGCCAAAGCTGAAGAGAAGAAAAGAGAAAAGAGAAAAGCAACAAGGAGCCTTCGTTCCTGAACAGAAAAAGCAAATAGACTCTTAAGAAAATAAATAAAAGTAATATGACCTAAGAAGCAGCTCGTGGCTGCTTTTTTATCTCCAGTAATACTAATCGTCGGAATAAGTGCTAACGAACGTAACGGAATATCTATCAAGTTGATCGCGGCTCGAATTGGACTGACATTGGCGTCTTCGGCAATATGAATGATTGCTAAGCGAACTAAATTATAAGCAGCCCCTAAGTTCTTGACTAACTCCTGCTGCAAAACGACTTCGCAATGTCACTTCACTTTGCAGGAGTGTTGGTGGATTAGGGTTCTTTCGCTGCAATCCAGCCGGACCGCTTGTGAGCGGGTAGCTGCCATCTCTACTACTTGTTTTTAATGTGTCATGGAAAGCTTAAGTCGAATGGCATTAACGACAGACTCGTAGTTTTACCATCCTCCATAGTTTCATTAGCTAGAACTAACTCTTAGCCAACATAGAAAAATCCCCACTAACTAAGTTCGTGGGGATTATCATGGCAATCTAAGGGGCATTTAAGTCTCTAAACTGATCAACATTAAGTCTTTTTCTAATACGTGGTAGATCAGCTCGGAGTATATACTGTCAGACATCAAGCACTCAGTGCCTGGAGCCTTTAAATAAATATTAAAATGAAAAAAGCCTCGCTATTACTAGCGAGGCTTTTGAATAAATGGCGGAGTGGACGGGACTCGAACCCGCGACCCCCGGCGTGACAGGCCGGTATTCTAACCAACTGAACTACCACTCCGCAGTGGAATACTCGTTATTTATAACAAGTGTTCATAATTTAAAGCCTGGCGATGTCCTACTCTCACATGGGGAAACCCCACACTACCATCGGCGCTATTTCGTTTCACTTCTGAGTTCGGCATGGAAGTCAGGTGGGTCCAAAACGCTATGGTCGCCAAGCAAATTCTTTTTAACTACCGCCAACGCAGTAATTAATAATCTGGAAAGCTGTTTCAGTTCTTAACACAATCAAGTTTTCTTGTATTGAGTCCATCAAAACCCCTTGGGTGTTGTATGGTTAAGCCTCACGGGCAATTAGTACAGGTTAGCTCAATGCCTCGCAGCACTTACACACCCTGCCTATCAACGTCGTAGTCTACGACAACCCTTTAGGATACTTAAAGTATCAGGGAGAACTCATCTCAAGGCTCGCTTCCCGCTTAGATGCTTTCAGCGGTTATCGATCCCGAACTTAGCTACCGGGCAATGCGTCTGGCGACACAACCCGAACACCAGAGGTTCGTCCACTCCGGTCCTCTCGTACTAGGAGCAGCCCCTTTCAATTCTCCAACGCCCACGGCAGATAGGGACCGAACTGTCTCACGACGTTCTAAACCCAGCTCGCGTACCACTTTAAATGGCGAACAGCCATACCCTTGGGACCGACTTCAGCCCCAGGATGTGATGAGCCGACATCGAGGTGCCAAACACCGCCGTCGATATGAACTCTTGGGCGGTATCAGCCTGTTATCCCCGGAGTACCTTTTATCCGTTGAGCGATGGCCCTTCCATTCAGAACCACCGGATCACTATGACCTGCTTTCGCACCTGCTCGAATTGTCATTCTCGCAGTCAAGCGGGCTTATGCCATTGCACTAACCACACGATGTCCAACCGTGTTTAGCCCACCTTCGTGCTCCTCCGTTACGCTTTGGGAGGAGACCGCCCCAGTCAAACTACCCACCAGGCACTGTCCTCACCCCCGATGAGGGGGCTAAGTTAGAACATCAACACTACAAGGGTGGTATTTCAAGGTTGACTCCACCGATACTGGCGTACCGGCTTCAAAGTCTCCCACCTATCCTACACATGTAGGGTCAATGTTCAGTGCCAAGCTGTAGTAAAGGTTCACGGGGTCTTTCCGTCTAGCCGCGGGTACACTGCATCTTCACAGCGATTTCAATTTCACTGAGTCTCGGGTGGAGACAGCGTGGCCATCATTACGCCATTCGTGCAGGTCGGAACTTACCCGACAAGGAATTTCGCTACCTTAGGACCGTTATAGTTACGGCCGCCGTTTACCGGGGCTTCGATCAAGAGCGTCGACCGAAGTCTAACCCCATCAATTAACCTTCCGGCACCGGGCAGGCGTCACACCGTATACGTCATCTTACGATTTTGCACAGTGCTGTGTTTTTAATAAACAGTTGCAGCCACCTGGTATCTGCGACTCCTAGTAGCTCCATCCGCAAGGGACTTCACCGCCAAGAGCGTACCTTCTCCCGAAGTTACGGTACCATTTTGCCTAGTTCCTTCACCCGAGTTCTCTCAAGCGCCTTGGTATTCTCTACCCGACCACCTGTGTCGGTTTGGGGTACGATTCCATCAAATCTGAAGCTTAGAGGCTTTTCCTGGAAGCATGGCATCAATGACTTCACATCCGTAGATGCTCGACGTCGTGTCTCAGCCTTAAAAAGAGCCGGATTTACCTAACTCTTCAGCCTACGCACTTGAACCTGGACAACCGTCGCCAGGCCCACCTAGCCTTCTCCGTCCCCCCATCGCAATTTGATTGAGTACGGGAATATTAACCCGTTTCCCATCGACTACGCCTTTCGGCCTCGCCTTAGGGGTCGACTCACCCTGCCCCGATTAACGTTGGACAGGAACCCTTGGTCTTCCGGCGTGGAGGTTTTTCACCCCCATTATCGTTACTCATGTCAGCATTCGCACTTCTGATACGTCCAGCGTGCCTTACGACACACCTTCAACCGCTTACAGAACGCTCCCCTACCCAATACTCAAAGAGTATTGCCGCAGCTTCGGTTTACTACTTAGCCCCGTTACATCTTCCGCGCAGGCCGACTCGACCAGTGAGCTATTACGCTTTCTTTAAATGATGGCTGCTTCTAAGCCAACATCCTGGCTGTCTGAGCCTTCCCACATCGTTTCCCACTTAGTAGTAATTTGGGACCTTAGCTGGCGGTCTGGGTTGTTTCCCTCTCCACGACGGACGTTAGCACCCGCCGTGTGTCTCCCGGATAGTACTTACTGGTATTCGGAGTTTGCAAAGGGTTGGTAAGTCGGGATGACCCCCTAGCCTTAACAGTGCTCTACCCCCAGTAGTATTCGTCCGAGGCGCTACCTAAATAGCTTTCGGGGAGAACCAGCTATCTCCAGGTTTGATTGGCCTTTCACCCCTAGCCACAAGTCATCCGCTAATTTTTCAACATTAGTCGGTTCGGTCCTCCAATTGATGTTACTCAATCTTCAACCTGCCCATGGCTAGATCACCTGGTTTCGGGTCTATATCCAGAGACTAAGTCGCGCAGTTAACACTCGCTTTCGCTACGGCTCCCCTAGATGGTTAACCTTGCCACTGAATATAAGTCGCTGACCCATTATACAAAAGGTACGCAGTCACACCACGAAGGTGCTCCTACTGCTTGTACGTACACGGTTTCAGGTTCTATTTCACTCCCCTCACAGGGGTTCTTTTCGCCTTTCCCTCACGGTACTGGTTCACTATCGGTCAGTCAGTAGTATTTAGCCTTGGAGGATGGTCCCCCCATATTCAGACAGGATATCACGTGTCCCGCCCTACTCGATTTCACTGCATATGCGTCGTCAGTTACGGGGCTATCACCCTGTATCGCCAAGCTTTCCAGCTTGTTCACCTGACGCCTATAAAGCTTAAGGGCTAGTCCAATTTCGCTCGCCGCTACTTTCGGAATCTCGGTTGATTTCTTTTCCTCGGGGTACTTAGATGTTTCAGTTCCCCCGGTTCGCCTCGCTACGCTATGTATTCACGCAGCGATACTTACTTATGTAAGTGGGTTTCCCCATTCGGAAATCCCAGACTCAAGTGGCTTTTACTGCCTAATCTGGGCTTATCGCAAGTTAATACGTCCTTCATCGCCTCTGACTGCCAAGGCATCCACCGTGTACGCTTAGTCACTTAACCATACAACCCGAAGGAGTTTCGAGTTGATGTTCAAATCACCAAAGTTGTCTCTCATTATTTGAATGAGCGAGAGACATTTCGATTTTGCCGGACTCAATTTCGAATAATCACTGCAATAGTGATATTCCCAAGAACACTTGAATGTGTTGTTTTGGTGTTTATCTTTACGATAAACATTGAGAACTTTATTTGATAACAACGTTGTTGTTATCAGTCAGCTTTCCAAATTGTTAAAGAGCAATTATAGCTCGAAGCTTTCGCTTCTAAACCATCAATCTGTGTGAACACTCATCGCAATAATCTTTCGTATAAGGAGGTGATCCAGCGCCAGGTTCCCCTAGCGCTACCTTGTTACGACTTCACCCCAGTCATGAACCACAAAGTGGTAAGCGTCCCCCCGAAGGTTAAACTACCTACTTCTTTTGCAGCCCACTCCCATGGTGTGACGGGCGGTGTGTACAAGGCCCGGGAACGTATTCACCGTGGCATTCTGATCCACGATTACTAGCGATTCCGACTTCATGGAGTCGAGTTGCAGACTCCAATCCGGACTACGACGCACTTTTTGGGATTCGCTCACCATCGCTGGCTCGCCGCCCTCTGTATGCGCCATTGTAGCACGTGTGTAGCCCTACTCGTAAGGGCCATGATGACTTGACGTCGTCCCCACCTTCCTCCGGTTTATCACCGGCAGTCTCCCTGGAGTTCCCGACATTACTCGCTGGCAAACAAGGATAAGGGTTGCGCTCGTTGCGGGACTTAACCCAACATTTCACAACACGAGCTGACGACAGCCATGCAGCACCTGTCTCAGAGCTCCCGAAGGCACACCAGAATCTCTTCCGGCTTCTCTGGATGTCAAGAGTAGGTAAGGTTCTTCGCGTTGCATCGAATTAAACCACATGCTCCACCGCTTGTGCGGGCCCCCGTCAATTCATTTGAGTTTTAATCTTGCGACCGTACTCCCCAGGCGGTCTACTTAACGCGTTAGCTCCGAAAGCCACGGCTCAAGGCCACAACCTCCAAGTAGACATCGTTTACGGCGTGGACTACCAGGGTATCTAATCCTGTTTGCTCCCCACGCTTTCGCATCTGAGTGTCAGTATCTGTCCAGGGGGCCGCCTTCGCCACTGGTATTCCTTCAGATCTCTACGCATGTCACCGCTACACCTGAAATTCTACCCCCCTCTACAGTACTCTAGTCTGCCAGTTTCAAATGCTATTCCGAGGTTGAGCCCCGGGCTTTCACATCTGACTTAACAAACCACCTGCATGCGCTTTACGCCCAGTAATTCCGATTAACGCTCGCACCCTCCGTATTACCGCGGCTGCTGGCACGGAGTTAGCCGGTGCTTCTTCTGTCGCTAACGTCAAAGAATACCGCTATTAACGATATCCCCTTCCTCACGACTGAAAGTACTTTACAACCCGAAGGCCTTCTTCATACACGCGGCATGGCTGCATCAGGCTTGCGCCCATTGTGCAATATTCCCCACTGCTGCCTCCCGTAGGAGTCTGGACCGTGTCTCAGTTCCAGTGTGGCTGATCATCCTCTCAGACCAGCTAGGGATTGTCGCCTTGGTGAGCTCTTACCTCACCAACTAGCTAATCCCACCTAGGCATATCCCGACGCGAGAGGCCCGAAGGTCCCCCTCTTTGGCCCGTAGGCATTATGCGGTATTAGCCATCGTTTCCAATGGTTATCCCCCACATCAGGGCAATTTCCTAGGCATTACTCACCCGTCCGCCGCTCGACGCCCAACAAATCACCCGAAGGCTCAATGTTGTCGTTTCCGCTCGACTTGCATGTGTTAGGCCTGCCGCCAGCGTTCAATCTGAGCCATGATCAAACTCTTCAATTTAAGATTTTGTCGGCTCAACGAATACTGACTTCAAAACTACAAACGTAATTTTAAAGCTATTACCGTTCCAACAGAACGATAATGAATTGACTGTGCCAAGATTAAACAAGTTAATCTCGATTGGTCACTCAGTTCATTGAAACCGTATTTGAAGCCCCTCTTTATTCAAGAGAAGTTTCTAATTTGATTATCATCAACGAGTGCCCACACAGATTGATAGGTCTACATTGTTAAAGAGCAACTCTTCTTTGTAATTAACATCACTTCGGAAGAGGCGGCCATTCTAGCGATATAATCTTTAGTGTCAAACACTTTTTCAAAATTATTTCGTTTTTCTTTCTGACCTTGCCAACCTTGCTTAAACCCTTGCGAGCCCTTGCCCTGTCGACGAGGAGGCATTATAGAGATCGCGCTCACATTGGCAAGCGTTATTTTTCAAAAATTGCAAAAATAATGGTTAAGCGATGCGTTTTCGACCAAAGCTTTATTTATTCAACTTTACCCCAAGAACTCGCACAACTTATCCACAGAGTTATTCTATAAAGCGTGTTTTTCAAGTGCTATAAATAAAGAAATCTGCTTTATTGCAGCTTTCTTTATTTACTCTAAACTCGATTTAAAGGTCATTATGGCTATATGCCGGACCCATCTTGTTCTGAACCATCATCTTCATGTAAACCACACTCTCGTTTTAAACCAAAGAATCGAGTTTCTTCCTCTGACATTCCCGGCTCCCATTTACGAGTGGTATGTGTATCACCAACTGAAAGGTAACCTTCATCCCACAATGGGTGGTATTTAAGGCCGTGTTGTTCTAAGTAGTAATGGACGTCTTTATTAGTCCAGTCAATTACTGGCAAAAACTTAAACACACCGTTCTGAATTGATAGTATCGGTAAACCTGCTCGTGATTTACTTTGCTCACGACGTAATCCAGAAAACCACACTCCAACATTAAGCTCTTTTAGTGCTCGACGCATCGGCTCCACTTTATTGAGCTTGTTGTATTTTTCAATTCCCTCTACACCCTGCTCCCATAACTTTCCATATCGAGCCTCTTGCCAATTCGCACTTTCTTTCGCTCGATAAACTTTTAAGTTTAGGTTGAGAGCATTTGTCAGCTCATCAATGAATTGATAGGTTTCAGCAAACAGGTATCCGGTATCGGTTAGAATGACGGGGATATCCGCTTTGACTTGAGTAACTAAATGAAGCATAACCGCGGCTTGAATACCAAAACTAGAAGAAACCGCAAACTCGCTCTCTAGATTCTCTAAAGCCCACTTTACTCTCTCTTGTGCCGAAAGCTTTTCGAGCTCGACATTAATTTGAGCAAGACGGAGGATTTGCTCCGTCTTTGTTAATGTCAATAACTCTGTAAGCTCAAGCCTGGATGCTACAGAATCAAGCATGAAAGTCCCTCTTTGATACGAGCACTTCTTGGATAATACCAGCACGAATTGTGAAATCGCCGAAGGCTTCGCCTTCTTCACGCTCTTTCGACCATCGAGCCACCAGCAGATCAATCTCTTCTAAGATTTGCTTATCCGTGATGTTCTCTTTATACATTTTTGGTACTCGAGTACCGGCACGGTTACCACCTAAATGTAGGTTGTAACGACCTGGCGCTTTACCAACTAAACCAATTTCAGCCAACATGGCGCGACCACAACCGTTTGGACACCCAGTTACACGCAAAATGATGTTGTCATTTTCTGGTAGGTTGTGCTTTTCCAAAATCCCCTCCACATCAGTAACAAACTGAGGAAGGAAACGCTCTGCCTCTGCCATCGCTAGCGGACAAGTTGGAAAGGCAACACACGCCATTGAGTTTTTGCGCTGCTCACTGATGTTGTCATCCATCAAGCCATGTTCACGAGCGATCTTTTCGATCTTCGCTTTTTCGCTTTTAGGTACACCCGCCACAATTAAGTTTTGGTTGGCAGTCATACGGAAATCGCCTTTATGGATTTTGGCAATTTCAGCAACCCCCGTTTTAAGTGGTTTACCTGGGAAGTCCAGCAGGCGACCATTTTCGATGAAAAGTGCTAAGTGATGTTTACCATCAATTCCTTCTACCCAACCAATACGGTCACCACGTTCCGTAAACTCGTACGGGCGGCTTGCTGCAAACTGAATGCCTGCTCGCTTTTCGACTTCGGCTTTAAAGACATCCGTACCTACACGATCAAGTGTGTATTTGGTTTTAGCATTCTTACGGTTTGAGCGATTGCCCCAATCACGCTGAGTGGTAACCACCGCCGCTGCAACATCAAGCGTTTTCTCTAATGGGATGAAACCTAAGTCATCAGCTCGGCGCGGATAAGTGGAGGTATCACCATGTGTCATCGCTAGGCCGCCACCAACAAGGACGTTAAAGCCTACCAACTTGCCGTTATCCGCAATTGCTACGAAGTTAAGATCATTGGCATGCACGTCTACGTCATTTTGCGGTGGGATCACCACTGTGGTTTTAAACTTACGCGGTAAATAGTTTTTACCCAGAATAGGTTCATCTTCTTCAGTGCTTTCTACTTTCTCACCGTCCAGCCAAATCTCAGCGTAAGCACGTGTTTTTGGAAGCAGGTGTTCACTGATCTTCTTCGCCCACTCGTAAGCTTCTTGATGAAGTTCTGATTCGACCGGGTTAGTGGTACACAACACGTTTCGGTTTACATCACCCGCGGTAGCAATCGAATCAATGCCAATACTGTTGAGCGTTTGATGCATCAACTTAATATTCGGTTTCAATACCCCATGAAACTGGAACGTTTGGCGAGTTGTCAGACGAATACTTCCATATAAAGAGTGCTCCGTTGCGAACTTGTCGATCGCTAACCATTGCGTTGGCGTGATGATGCCTCCAGGCATGCGAGCACGAAGCATCACGTTATGCAATGGCTCTAGCTTTTGCTTTGTGCGTTCATTACGGATATCACGATCGTCTTGCTGATACATACCGTGGAAACGAATTAACTGGAAGTTGTCAGCAGTAAAGCCACCAGTAATACAGTCCTGTAAATCTTGCTCAATGGTGCCACGTAGTAAATTACTTTCTCGCTTCAGGCGCTCGTTATCAGATAGCGGCCCTAGCTCTTCGCCTAATACAATCTGCTTGTTATGTTCAGTAGAAAAAGTCATTAGTACACATCCCTCTGATAACGTTTCGCTTTACGTAGGTCATTAATAAATTGTTCTGCATCGTCACGCGGCATCTTGCCTTCTTGTTCAGCAACGATAACCAGTGTGTCGTGCACATCTTTTGCCATATGAGTGGCATCACCGCAGACATAGATATAAGCGCCTTCTTGGATCCACTGCCACACTTGAGCTGCGTTTTCTAAGATGCGGTGCTGTACGTAAACTTTTTCTACTTGGTCACGACTAAATGCAACATCCAATCGGCTTAGTACTCCTGACTTGAGGTACTTTTGCCATTCAACTTGGTATAAGAAGTCTTGAGTGAAAGTACGATCACCAAAGAACAACCAGTTTTTGCCTTCAGCATCGCGGTTTTCACGCTCTTGAATAAAGCTACGGAATGGTGCGATCCCAGTGCCCGGCCCCACCATGATAATTGGGGTGCTATCATCTTCCGGCAGTTTGAAGTTGTTGTTATGCTCAACAAATACCTTAACTTCATCTCCCTCTTCGAGACGCTGTGCTAAGAAGCCCGACGCACCACCATATCGTTTTTCGTCGTGTTGTTCATATTCAACCAAAGCAACCGTTAGGTGTACTTCTTCATCGACCTCTTCTTGGCTTGATGCAATGGAGTAAAGACGAGGAGTAAGACGACGAAGCAAACCAATCAACTCATCCGCAGTTAACTTGGTTTTCTTCTCTGCCAATACATCAACAATTTGGGTATTGGCAGAGTACTCGCGAAGTTTATCTTTATCTTCAACCAGCTTTTGTAGCTTCTTGCTACCGGATAACTCGGCAAACTTTGTAATGAGCTGTGGGTTAGATGTTGTGATTTCATATTTACTCACGAGAGCACTATGGATTGACAAGCTTTCGCCATCGACGTCAACGGTCTCAACCCCAGACAAACCGACCTTACCAAGAATGGCATTTGCGAGTTCTGAGCTATTTTCAAACCACACTCCCAGCGCATCACCGGGCTGATATGTTAACCCCGATCCTTCTAAGTCGACTTCTATATGACGAACATCTTTTCCAGAGTCACGACCCGTAATTTTTTGACTGGCTAGTAACGTCGCGGTGTACGGTTTTTGTTTATTGTAAGGAGAGTGCGCAGTCGCCGCCTGACCCACTGGGAGTTGAACCACATCCGCTTCAGTGCCAGAAGAAAGCGTATCTTTTACCTTACCTAACGCATTCTTACGCCATTCAGTTGCCGATGCTTCATAATCCACATCACAATCAAGACGCTCGATAAATGGGGTCGCGCCTAACTTTGATAAGTAAGCGTCGAAGTCTTTACCGGTTTGACAGAAGAATTCGTAGCTCGAGTCGCCCAAAGCAATAACGCCATATTGAAGGTTTGACAGCTTAGGAGCTTTCTTAGACTGCAAAAACTCATGTAGCTCTATGGCGTTATCTGGTGCCTCGCCTTCGCCGTTCGTCGATGCCACAATAATGACATGCGTTTCTTTGGTTAAGTTTTTACCTTTGTAATCACTTGCATCAAAAAGTTCGACAGCAATTCCTTCTGCTTTTGCTTGCTGTTCCAGAGCTTCAGCAACGCCTTTAGCATTGCCCGTTTGGGAAGCAAAAATAATACTTAGCTTACCTGCTGGTTTTACTGACGCGGCTGCCGTTGCTTGCGCAATGGGTGTTACCGCTGTGTTTGGTTGGTTTTGAGCTAATCCCCAAAAATACCCACTGACCCAAGCGAGTTGCTGTGCAGACAACTCAGAAACAGTTTGTTGGAGTGAGCTAATTTGTTGGTCATTCAGAGGGCTTGCGATTGGAGGGGTTCCTCCTCGCCCATTATTATCTTCAGACACATTCTTGTGAGAATACTCATTCTTTTGAAAAGACATTATCACGACATCCCTATTCATTGCGTGACAATAGAGTACCGACTCTCCTTAATAACAAGAAAGAATAGAAGTGAATGCTTTATAACTTTTTGGAAGTAAGAGCGACTTACTTTTGCTTATCTATCTTCAATGCGAACTTGCTGAAAGCCTACTGCCATTGCCGATTTTGACGCGGTATCCAAATCTTCATAAAAACATTCTTCACCATGACTGTCCGTTAAAAACACGAAACCGCCTCGCGCATGCCGAAACTCTACGACCCAACCACCCTCTTGAATCGCAGGCTCTATAATCGCTTCTACAAGCTGGTTTTCACGAAATAGATGTCTTAATTCATTTATTGTCATCGCTATCCCTGCTTTAATTTTTTCACATTGTTCCAAAGTAAGCATGGTCTAACTGAGCCAAATAGGGAGAATATTTCGAATGAATATAATGAAGTGATATAAAAAAACGCCGCTTATAAGGCGACGTTTTAAAAAATAAAAATGTACAACTTTAGAAAACGTACTCGGTGCTCACAAAAAAGCCATTGGCAAAGATAAACTCTTTCCCTAAATTAGACAGGAATAACTCCGATTCTAAGTCAATTACGCGGTAACCACTGCGGAAAGCCAACTGAGAATCTTTGAAAGACACGTGATATTGAATTCCTGCCATTAAATCTGTGCTTTTGATCCCTTTGTTATCGCCAAAGTTCATCTCACCAATCACATCAAAGTGAGTGTTTGGAACCTGAATTTCCGCATAACCATGCCAAGCCCAAACTAGTTCATCAAATTCTTCTACACGTTTTGGCGAGCCGGCATCGATGTATTTAGTGTCGCTTAAATTACTGAACGTAATCCCCGCATCAAAATGCAATAATTCATGCTCTAATACTTGGTAATACAACGTTAAATCGAGCTTATCAAAGCCCATATAATCAGCATCTACACTCGAGTAACGTAGGCGTGCATTAGGTACATACTTTACGTCATGCTCGATTGCCGCATAAAAAATCCCTGTGGTATGACGGTCTCGTCTTACTTCATTAACCTTTGTATCCGCCCCCCATACCTCTGCGCCAACCTTTGTGGACACAGAGTACTCTGCGAAAGCAGGGAAAGATGCTGCCAACGACACAGCCGTTAAAGCAAAGGCCGCTTTGTTTATCATGTGATTATTTACTCCGAGGTAGCTGACATTTAACGTTAAAGGCGTGAGAGAAAATATACCATATTCTCACGCCTCCCTATCAACTAAATCTCCGCAGCCTTTACTTATAACGCGGCTGGATTACGTAGTTTTTGAAAAACCAAACACCCAAAGCAATAACAATTAACCACGGTAATAGTTTAAGGACCACACCCACCATACCCAATACAAACATCACAACTAACGCAATGCCCGTAGCTGCGAATACCGTCATCATCGTGATACCCGTTACTAATAACGTCGCCGCAAATACTAAAATAAAGATTAGCTCTAACATGATCACGTCTCCATTTGTTTTTAGTCATTACAGCAGTTTCCATACCAATTAATCAAAATCGATTAATACCCTGATTTATATATAAAAATAAAGCCAGCAGTGTTTCTACACTCTGGCTTTTCATTGTTTAGATGGTTAATTTCACCAATCAATGGCAATTTTTACACGTTCAATTCTTTGGGGATCTTCGCCAGTGCCTCTTGCAGAACTTCAAGACCAGCTCCCGGCTTGTGCGCATTTTCACTGATGTAACGACGCCATTGACGCGCACCCGGCATGCTTTGGAATAAACCCAGCATATGCCGAGTGATATGACCAAGATACGCGCCTTTGGCTAGTTGTGCTTCAATGTATGGATACATTTCTTCAACAATCTCACTGCGTTTTTTTACTGGCGCATTAGAGCCAAACAACTCTTGGTCTACCGACGCGAGCGTGTATGGGCTTTGGTACGCTTCACGGCCGATCATCACACCATCAAGATACTGTAAATGCACTTTCGCTTCTTCTAGCGATTTCACACCACCATTAACTGCGATGGTTAAGTGCGGAAAGTCTTTTTTCAACTGGTAAGCTCGAGGGTAATCCAATGGTGGAATCTCGCGATTTTCTTTCGGACTGAGACCGTTTAACCAAGCTTTACGTGCGTGAATAGTAAACTGCTCACAACCGCCTTTCTCAGACACAATAGAGACAAAGTCGGTTAAGAATTCGTAAGAATCTAGATCATCAATACCAATACGCGTTTTTACGGTGACGGGTACATCAACCACAGCTTTCATCGCGGCGACACAGTCGGCGACGAGCTGGGGTTCTGCCATTAGACAGGCACCAAAACGACCATTTTGCACGCGATCAGATGGACAGCCTACGTTGAGGTTGATCTCATTATAACCACGTTCTTGAGCTAACTTGGCACAGGTGGCTAAATCTGCTGGGTTTGAACCGCCTAATTGAAGAGCTAACGGATGTTCTTGTTCGTTATAAGCGAGGAAGTCTCCTTTTCCATGAATGATCGCCCCAGTGGTCACCATTTCGGTGTACAGCAGGGTTTCTTTGGTCATTAAGCGATGGAAATAGCGACAATGACGATCGGTCCAATCGAGCATGGGAGCGACAGAGAGTCTAGATGATGGGTACATTTTACAATACTCCTTTAGTATCAGCATCTTAAGGCAAATACCACAAAGGGGCATTGCAACATTATCTGTCTCATTTGAGCTTATTTTAGCACCGAGGGACAGATAGGGGACAAAATAGGGGACATGCACTGTCCCCTAAAAATACCATTAAAGGCGGCGGATTATAGCTATCTACGGACATAGCTTCAATGCTGCTGAGCAAAAGTAAATCACCTCTAAAGCAATCTATCCAACGCTAGAGGTAAACATGGCTACAATCAACATCGAAAAGGTCGCACGTAAATCAGGGGTCAAATATAAAGCCAGAGTAAGAGCTTCACGGCATAACAAGCGAGTATTCGAGAAATCTAAAACATTCGACAAAAAATCTCTCGCACAAGTGTGGGCTGACGATGTCGTAAAAGGACTAGAGGACAATGGCATACCATCTATAGACATGCCTAAACAGAGTATCCTCATTGGAGATCTAATTACCTTGTATCTTAACGATCAGATAACCTCAAAAGATCTTGGTCGCTCAAAAGAAGCCGTATTACGCAGACTTCGTAGCTACGATATCGCTTTGGTACAAGCAGATCAGTTGACAGCAACACATCTGGTAAGACATTGCAGAGAAAGACTTAATGAACCTAGTGCACCTTTGCCCCAAACTGTATATCAAGATATCACTTACCTACGAAGCGTCATCAATGTTGCTGGCCCTATCTTTGGATACAAGGCGAATATTCATGCCCACAATGAGGCTATTCCAACTCTCGTTAAATATAGGCTCATTGGTCGAAGCAATAAACGTGACCGCAGACCTAGCAAAGAAGAACTAGCTCTTGCAGAAGAAGGGTTACTCAAAAGACAAAACCATCGTGCATCCCACATACCACTAGTAGATATCTTCCACATATCGATACTTACATGCATGCGTCTAGGTGAAATCACACGTGTAACTTGGGAGGATCTTTCGTTAGGCGACAACACAATCACCATCAGAGATCGCAAAGACCCACGCAAAAAAGCGGGAAATCATTGCACTATCCCACTTTTTCCCGAAGCGCTGAAGATTATTGAGCGTCAGCCCAAACTCGAAGAGCGAATATTCCCATACCACCCAACTTCAATTGGAGCTGCATGGCAACGTATGTGTAAATCCCAAGGCATTGAAGACCTGCACTACCACGACCTAAGGGCTGAAGGAGCATGCCAGCTTTTTGAAAGAGGGCTAAACATCGTTGAGATATCTAAGATCACAGTGTTAATTTGCACTTAAATCTGATCCACCATTTGCACTGAAAAGTGATCCACCTAAGTAAGTCTATTCTAGACTACATTTTTACGTTAGTTTCTATTTGGTTTTCTCCTTCGACTTCTTTTTTGATTCCTTAAAACATAGCTGTCGTTACCCGTTTCAATGATGTGACAATGATGAGTCAGCCTATCCAGCAATGCCGTTGTCATCTTTGCATCACCAAACACTTTCGACCATTCCGTGAAGTTGAGATTGGTGGTAATGACGATACTCGTACGCTCGTAGAGTTTACTGAGTAAATGGAACAGCAATGTCCCACCCGCTTGGCTAAAAGGGACATACCCAAGTTCATCTAGTATGACTAAGTCGCAGCTCACTAATCGATTAGCGAGGCGGCCCACATGACCCGCTTGCTTCTCCTGCTCTAGCGTATTGACGAGTTCTATGGTCGATAGGAACCTGACCCGCATTTGATGGTGTTGTATGGCTTGTACGCCCAACGCCGTCGCTAAGTGCGTTTTCCCTGTGCCTGGACCACCAACAAGCACGATGTTTTGGCTGTCTTTGATAAACTCACAGCGATGCAGACCTCGTATTAGATACTCATCGACTGTACTCTCGCTAAAGTCAAAACCGTATAGGTCTCGATAGACTGGGAACTTTGCCGCTTTCATTTGGTAAGCGATACTGCGCACTTCACGGTCTGCTATCTCTGCTTTTAACAAGGTTTCAAGGATGGGTTGAGCTTGTTGATAAGCAGGAGAGTTTTGAGAGGCAAGTTCAACAATACTGCTAACCATGCCGTGAAGCTTGAGTGCCTTTAATGTGCTTAATAACGCTTCATTGTGCATGACGTTTTCCTCTTAATTCGTCATATCGCGACGTATCACTGGTTGGCTCGGTAACCAGTCGCAACCCTTGAGAGACGGGGACGGGTACAACTGGAGAAGGATTGAGTAAGCGGCTTAAACAGTTTATGACGTGTTGTTTTGATGGTGTGCCTGCTTCCAGTGCCATATTAATGGCTTGCTCTACCAGCTTTTCATCGTGATGAATAACCAATGACAAGATTTCGACCATTTCCTTATCGCCGCCAAGACGCTGTAATAATATTGATTGCAGGTGCTTAAAGCTCTCAGGGAGCAAGTGAAACGGTGCGCCATTACGCAGAGAGCCTGGTTTACGTTGCGCAACCAACAGGTAATGTCGCCAGTTATAAACAATGTGTGGCGGCTCATGTTTAGGATTAAAGACTCTTTGGTGCTCTGCTATGGGCTGACCTTCTGCCACCAAAACAATACTATCGGGGTAGGCGTGCAGACTCACTCGTCGGTTTGCGTAACTTGCAGGCACGGAGTATTTATTTCTGTCGAAGTTCACCAAACAGGTAGAGGAGACTCGCTTGCTTTGCTCGATAAAACCATCAAACGGCGCTGTGACTTTCATTAATTGGGAGCGCTCACTTAGCCACGTTTGCTCTATGGTCATATCACGATATTGAGGGTGTCTACGTGACTGCCAGTCCCGTAAACATTGGGCTTCAAGCCATTGATTAAGCTCTTCTAAGGTTTTCACCTTAGGAGCGCGCTGCCAGATGATAGAACGCACATCCCGCACGTTCTTCTCGATCTGCCCCTTTTCCCAACCTGCGGCTGGGTTGCAGAAGTCGGCTTCAAACAAGTAGTGACTAACCATTGTTAAAAAGCGACGATTCACTACTCGATCTTTGCCATTTTTGACCGCATCAACCGCAGTTTTCATATTATCGTAGATCCCCCGTTCTGGAACGCCTTGGAACACGCGAAAGGCATGGTTATGGGCATCAAATAACATTTCATGACTTTGAGAATAATAGGCTCGAAGGAGGAATGCGCGGCTATGACTGAGTTTGAAGTGAGCGACCTGTAGCTTGGTTTTATGGCCATTGATATAGGCCCAATTTTCGCCCCAATCAAACTGAAAGGCTTCACCAGGGGCAAACTCTAGCGGCATATACGTTCGTTTAGACGCATCGAGTTTTTGTTCTTCGCGCCATTTACGTGCAAATGAAGCGACTCTGTCATACGAGCCGCTATAGCCTAGCGGAACGAGGTCTTGAAAAAGGTTTTTGACCGTTTTGCGCTGCTTTCTCGGTCGCTTCATTTCTCGTTTTAGCCAAGAAGTCAGTAATTCTTTAAACTCGTCTAGTTTACTCAATGAATGCCGCTTTGGATAAACAGGTTCGATAGTTTGATCTTTCAAATAACGTTTAACGGTATTTCGGGATAGTCCAGTACGTCTGGCTATTTCTCTTTGCGACATTCCTTCGCGGAAATGCCAACGACGAATAACACTTAATAATGACACGTCAATCACTCCATATTCTCCTGCTAAGACTCAGCAGGATTTAGGTTAGATGATGTGGATCAGTTTTCGGTGCAAATCAGGGGGTGAAGTGGATCAGTTCTGGATGCAATTTAACATAGGGGACGTAAGATAGGAGCGAGAGTGATTTACTGCTTGTGTTTATGGTAACTGTCCCTCATCCATCCCTCACGATTTCAGCAATAGACGTAACGCCTTGTTTTAGCTGAATCGACCTCTCTAATCACTTCCAATCGAGCATTGGCGCTACAGATAGCCTGCAAGAATGAGTCATGATTTAAACACCCGTTTTTATGTTGCCAAGGTCGAGCGCAGCAGTACGCTCAAAAAATAAGTCGGGTATTGTATACCCAAGTCACCTCAAGGTGCTAGCTTCAGCAAGAATGATTTGCTTTGCTGACCCGACGACGATTTGAAGATCTCGTCACTCTCACTCAAAAGTCGTCAATAAAGTCTCTAGGATCTTTTGGCAACATGTTAGCAATTAAGGAAAGATGCGAATATCACAAGTTCGCTCACTCTGTAACAATTATTCCGACTTCACCCCGACATCGACTTGCTTTAATCCATGATTTTCGTTCTGATAGCAGGTAAAATGCAGAGTTTCTAAACGAACTTCGTATAGAAATGATTTATCATAGAGCACGCCCGATAGTTATGGTGAAAGGTTTGAACCCAACAATCATTGAACAAATTGGAAGTATCTGCGCAGAGCGTGGAGTACGATTGACTCCGCAACGTCGACGCGTTTTTGAACTTATTTGTTCTAATCGTCGTGCCTCAAGTGCGTATGAGTTATTGGAACAACTGAAAGAGAGTGAACCTCAGGCCAAGCCCCCAACGGTTTATCGAGCGTTAGATTTTCTCCTCGAGCAAGGTTTTATCCATCGAGTAGAATCAACAAATAGCTTTATTACTTGTTGCTCTTTCAATACTCAACAGCACTTTTTCCAACTGCTAATTTGCGATAAATGTGGTGATGTCGTTGAACTTGAAGATGAGACGCTGATATCCTTATTAACTGAAAACGCCGAGAAGCATGGATTCAAACTGACCAACCAAGTGATTGAAACTCATGGTGAATGCCAGGCCTGTTCCTCCGAGACAAAAGAAAAAGTATAGAAGAACGTTATGCGCGCTGAATTTGTAAACCCGTTTTTAGCTTCTTTAATGAACGTACTAAAAACCATGGCTTCTCTTGAACTGAAGCCACAAAAACCGCGAATCAAAAAGGATGAGATCGCACGAGGTGACGTTTCTGGTCTAATTGGCATGGTCGGCCCACAAACTCGTGGTTCAATGTCAATTACCTTTGATGAAGCGTTAGCACTGGAAATCATGCAGAACATGCTTGGTGAACGTCCTACCGGACTTAACGAAGAAGTCACCGATATGGTGGGCGAGATCACCAATATGGTGACTGGTGGTGCGAAACGCATTCTGGCTGAAAGTGGTTTTGATTTTGATATGGCAACACCGGTAGTGGTTTCTGGCCGAGGCCATACGATTCGCCACAAGTGTGAAGGCTCAATCATCATCATGCCTTTCTCTTCACAGTGGGGAAATGCCTTTATCGAAATTTGCTTCGAATAAAAGAGAAAAAATAGGTTGGCACTGGCCAGCCTATTTTGTTTTTGCCTCAGGCAATAAAAAGGTCAGCATTTGCTGACCTTTTCTTTTATAACCGAATATTACGCTTTATAAGCTTTAAATGCGTTGATTAGACCGTTTGTTGAGCTGTCATGCGAGCTGATTTGAGACTCATCGGCAAGCTCAGGTAGGATTTGGTTAGCCAGTTGTTTACCTAGCTCCACGCCCCATTGGTCAAAGCTGAAGATGTTCCAGATAACACCTTGTACGAAGATTTTGTGTTCGTACATTGCGATCAAGTTGCCTAACGTACGAGGCGTGATTTGCTTCACGAGGATAGAGTTTGTTGGACGGTTACCTTCAAACACTTTGAATGGCGCAATCGCTGCCACTTCTTCAGCGTTCTTACCTGCTTTCACCAACTCTTCTTTCACTGTTTCTTCGCTCTTACCAAACGCTAATGCTTCAGTTTGTGCAAAGAAGTTGGACATCAGTTTTTGGTGGTGATCGCTAGCTGGGTTGTGACTGATTGCAGGTGCAATGAAGTCACATGGGATCAGCTTAGTACCTTGGTGAATTAGCTGGTAGAACGCGTGCTGACCGTTAGTACCTGGTTCACCCCAGATGATAGGGCCCGTTTGGTAAGTCACAGCATTGCCTTCACGGTCAACGTATTTACCGTTTGATTCCATGTTACCTTGCTGGAAGTACGCCGCGAAACGGTGCATGTACTGATCGTAAGGTAAGATAGCTTCTGATTCCGCACCGTGGAAGTTGTTATACCAAATACCGATAAGTGCAAGGATCACAGGGATGTTGCTTTCTAGGTCTGTTGATACGAAGTGCTTGTCCATCTCGTGAGCACCTTCAAGCAGCTCAACGAAGTTGTCAAAACCAACGGCTAATGCAATGGAAAGACCAATTGCCGACCATAGTGAGTAACGACCGCCAACCCAGTCCCAAAACTCGAACATGTTGTCAGTATCGATACCGAACTCAGACACGGCTGTCGCGTTCGTTGAAAGCGCCGCGAAATGCTTCGCCACGTGCGCTTGATCGCCTGCCTCTGCAAGGAACCAATCACGAGCGCTGTGTGCGTTTGTCATGGTTTCTTGAGTCGTAAAGGTTTTAGATGCCACTAGGAATAGTGTCGTTTCTGGATTTACTTTCTTCAACGTTTCAACGATGTGAGTACCATCCACGTTAGACACGAAGTGAAGGTTTAGATGATTTTTGTATGGCGCTAGAGCTTCCGTCACCATATAAGGGCCAAGGTCAGAACCACCGATACCGATGTTCACGATATCGGTAATTGCCTTGCCTGTGTAACCTTTCCATTCACCACCGATTACGCGCTCAGTGAATGATTTCATTTTTTCTAGCACCGCGTTGACCGCTGGCATTACGTCTTCGCCATCAACCATGACTGGCGTGTTAGCACGGTTACGCAGTGCAGTATGAAGAACGGCGCGGCCTTCTGTTTGGTTAATAGCCTCACCACTAAACATCGCTTCAATTGCAGACTTCAGCTCAGTCTCTTTAGCAAGGGCGAACAGATGCTTCAGCGTTTCCTCATTGATGAGGTTCTTTGAGTAATCGACTAGGATGTCTGAGCCGAAACGTGCAGAGTATTTGTCAAAACGCGCCGCATCTTGAGCAAATAATTCTTTAAGATCCATATCTTGTGCAGATTCGAAATGCGCTGTTAACGCTTTCCAAGCTTGTGTTTGCGTTGGATTGATATTGTTCAACATGGTCTTTATCCCAATGTTACAGTAGGTTCCATTCCTTACAGTCTAGCGAAACTGTGGAATCCCCGATTTAGCAAATAGCATATAATAAAATGTTTGGGCGATTTGCCACAAAACAAGTCTTGTAATTTTTTTTCAGGCGCTAATTATGACCGAGTGCTTTTACACTCACATTGAGTTAGGTCACGTTCCCCGTCCTGAATTTGAGCCATTCATTTCATGATGAGAAGAATCCTATCATTTACTTATGACAGGCTCTAATTGGAACAGGATAGTCGCCAATTTAGAAATTTCCAAAGGAACACGTATGTGGACACAAAAAACACTGCAATTAAAAGCAAAACCTCGTGGGTTTCACTTAATTACTGATGAAATTGAACAACAATTACCACAACTAAACGAACTTTCAGTAGGTTTATTACACCTATTTATTCAGCATACGTCCGCCAGCTTGACGTTAAATGAGAATGCCGACCCGACGGTTCGCATGGATATGGAGTCCCATTTTAATCAATATGTTCCAGAAGGTGCCCCCTATTATCAACACACCTATGAGGGGGATGACGATATGCCTGCGCATATTAAAGCATCACTTATGGGCAGCAGTGTGACGCTACCGATTCAAAACGGTCGATTAGGGTTAGGAACATGGCAGGGTATTTACTTGGGCGAACATCGTGATTTTGGCGGAAGCCGCCGTATCATCGCAACCATTCAGGGCGAATAAATATAATAAAGGCTAACCTGAAGGCTAGCCTTTATTGTTTATTGTGAGTACTCCATCTCAACACGAGAAGTCAACTTAGTGACCAATTCGTAAGCGATGGTGCCGATGTGCCCAGCAACCTCCTCGACGGGAAGTTCTTTCCCCCAAAGAATCGCTTCATCACTGACTTTATCGGTCGCATCAGGGCCTAAGTCGACCGTTAACATATCCATAGAAACTCGCCCAGCAATAGGAACTTTACGTCCGTTAACCCAAACTGGCGTACCATTTGGCGCGCATCTTGGGTAACCGTCACCATAACCCACAGCAATCACGCCCACTTTTGTGTCTCGCTCACTGACCCACATACCACCATAGCCAACGCTTTCTCCCTGTTTCACTTCACGTACTGCAATGAGATGTGATTTCAGCGTCATCACTGGTTGATAGCCAAGATCTTGTGCAGTGTTGTCATCGAATGGCGAAACACCATACATGATGATCCCAGGACGAACCCAGTCCAATTGACTTTGAGGCCACGCCAGCAAACCCGCAGACGCAGCAAGTGAACGCTCCCCCTGACAACCTAAAGTCAACGACTTAAACAGCTCAATCTGCTGTGGGGTAATAGGGCTATCAAGCTCATCCGCACAGCCAAAGTGGCTCATGTAACGTAGCGGCTTAGCTACATTCGGGCACTCTTTTAATCGCGCAACAAATTCAGCGTATTGCTCAGGACGAACGCCTAAACGATGCATGCCACTGTCAATTTTCAGCCATACGACAACCGGGGTTTCTAGCTCCGTTTGTTCCAGCGCCACCAACTGTTCTTCACAGTGCACCACAGTTTGAATGTTGTTCGTCACCAAAACGGGCAAATCACCCGACGAGTAAAAACCTTCTAGCAATAAGATCGGTTTCACTACACCACAGGCTCTGAGTTGCAACGCTTCTTCAATGCGCGCGATACCAAATGCATCAGCATGATTGGCATGTTTGGCAACATGGCGTAACCCGTGGCCATAACCATTGGCTTTCACGACAGCCATCACTTTACTGTGTGGCGCTTGAGCCTTAACACGCTGCAAATTGTGCTGCAGCGCAGACAAGTTAATGCATGCTTTGGCGGCTTTCATATAGCTCATGCGATTACTCATCATCAATATCAAATGCAGGACCCGCGTAATTATCAAAGCGCGAATGTTGTCCTTGGAAGGTGAGACGCACAGAGCCGATTGGACCGTTACGTTGCTTACCGATGATGATCTCTGCCGTACCTTTGTATGAGCTATCTGGGTGGTAAACCTCGTCACGGTAGATGAACATGATCAAGTCGGCATCCTGCTCAATAGAACCTGATTCACGCAAGTCCGAGTTTACCGGACGTTTATCCGACCGTTGCTCTAGGGAACGGTTAAGCTGCGACAATGCCACAACCGGGACATTCAATTCTTTTGCCAGCGCTTTCAACGAGCGTGAAATCTCGGCGATTTCTAACGTACGGTTATCCGAAAGAGCCGGCACACGCATTAGCTGAAGGTAGTCGACCATGATCATAGACAGGCCGCCATGCTCACGCGCGACACGACGAGCTCGCGAGCGAACTTCGGTTGGAGTTAAGCCGGAACTGTCATCAATGTACATATTTTTCTTCTGCATCAGGAGACCCATGGTAGAAGAAATGCGTGCCCAATCTTCGTCATCTAATTGACCAGTTCGGATTTTGGTCTGGTCAACGCGAGAAAGAGAAGCCAACATACGCATCATCAACTGTTCTGCTGGCATCTCTAGAGAAAAAATTAAAACGGGTTTATCTTGTTGCATCGCCGCATTCTCACACAAGTTCATCGCAAAGGTTGTCTTACCCATTGATGGGCGTGCTGCGACGATCACCAAGTCAGAACCTTGTAGACCTGCGGTTTTCTTGTTGAGATCAGTGAAACCAGAGTCGACCCCGGTTACTCCATCTTGTGGCGATTTATATAACAGCTCGATACGCTCTAGCGTTTTCTCGAGGATGTTATCAACGTTCTGTGGGCCTTCATTTTCACTGGTACGCGATTCGGCAATAGCGAAAACTTTACTCTCCGCCATATCAATAAGATCTTCCGAGCTTCTCCCTTGTGGATCATAACCCGCATCAGCAATCTCGTTTGCTACCCCAATCAGGCCACGCACAATCGCACGCTCTGCAACGATGTCAGCATACGCATTGATGTTCGCGGCACTTGGCGTGTTTTTAGCCAAGTCAGCTAAGTAAGCAAATCCCCCCACATCTTCTAAATGCTCGTGGCGCTCGAGATACTCTGACAGCGTGATAAGATCGAGAGGCTTACCCGCTTCAAGAATGGCTTTAACACCTTCGAAAATCAGACGATGTGGACGGCTATAGAAATCACTGCTAACAACACGTTCGGCGACGGTGTCCCAACGTTCATTGTCCAGTAGAAGACCACCAATGACTGATTGCTCGGCTTCTAGTGAGTGAGGTGGCACTTTGATTGCGTCGACCTGACTGTCTGAAGGTTTTCGATTTCTATTTCCCGCCATGACTTTACTCGATAACTACTAATGACCCACGATTATAACCTTAACCTAACTGAGATGCTTCCCCGAAGCGACAATTACTTGTTAAGAAATCAACATGTGTATAGCAGAAAGTAATAGGCCGGGAATTCTGCCTCGTTCTAATAAAATTTAACCTGCCATTGACCCAACAAAATATCTGTACCACTATCATGCTCCTCTTTTTTAATTGCCTTCGAGGTTGATGTGTTCCGATACTGGTTACTTAGCTTTAGTCTACTTTGCGCAGGCGCATCGTACGCTGATGAATCAGTACAGCCAGAGCAAAGTATTGATGTATCAGAACCACTTAAAACAGAAGTCGAGTTCGGTTATCAAGCTCACACAGGTAACACGGACTCTCGTTCCCTGAATGCTCGTTTGAGTGCGGAATATACCTCGGGTCGGCATCGTTCTAATGGTGAGTGGAAGTATTACAATCTTTATAAAGATGGTGAAGAAGACAAGCGCACATCGACTTATGAAGTGCAAAGCGACTATAAATTAGGACCTAAAACCTACCTGTACGCCAGCTTTAAAGGGGTGGACTCTCGCTACAGTGCCTACTTTAAAGATTACACCTTATCGGGCGGTTTAGGTTACCAATTCTCTTACACTGAAAACTTCATTTTAGAAGTCGAGGTTGGCCCTGGTTTTCGTTATCAAGAACCAAACCGAGATGAGATTGATGACGACGATATTGTGTTTCCAAATATTGTTCGAGAAGGGATTTTTCGAAGTAATATCAATACCACTTGGCATGCACTCGACAATTTAAGTTTGGCTGCAGATATTACACTGGTTACTGGGGAAAGTAACACGCGTACGGACAGTGAGCTCAGCGCAACGAATAATATTACGGAAGCCATCGCTTTAAAACTGGCACACTCACGTCAATACCACGATAAAGTACCGGAAGGCTTAAACAAAGCAGACAGTGTCTTTTCAGTAAACCTACTTTTCGCTTTTTAATTTACGGCTCTCGCTTCGCTCTCATTTCAGGCATAAAAAAAGCACCTCCGAAAAGGTGCTTTTTACTATTTCGTCTTGATACTGAACTTACTCAGCAGCAACAACTTGTAGTTTCACAGTTGCGAAAACTTCAGAGTGAAGTTGAACGCTGATCTCGAACTCACCAGTTGTACGTAGAGCACCTTCAGGAAGGCGAACTTCGCTCTTAACAACTTCAACGCCAGCTGCAGTGATTGCATCTGCGATATCACGAGTACCGATAGAACCGAATAGTTTACCTTCGTCACCAGCTTTAGAAGCAATTACCACTGCTTCTAGAGCGTTAACTTTTTCTGCACGAGCTTCTGCAGCAGATAATTGCTCAGCAACTTTAGCTTCTAGTTCAGCACGACGAGCTTCAAACACTTCAATATTAGCTTTGGTTGCCATAACAGCTTTACCCTGTGGGATAAGGAAGTTACGAGCGTAGCCAGATTTAACGTTTGCAGTATCGCCAAGGCCACCTAGGTTACCAATTTTATCAAGTAGAATAACTTGCATTGCTTAATCCTCTTTCTTAATAAAATGAACCGATTACTGATGCTTGTCAGTGTACGGTAGTAGAGCTAGGTAGCGTGAACGCTTGATAGCACGTGCTAGTTGACGCTGGTATTTAGCGCTTGTACCAGTGATACGGCTAGGTACGATTTTACCAGCTTCTGTGATGTAGTTTTTAAGAGTTGCTACGTCTTTGTAATCAATCTCTTGTACGCCTTCTGCAGTGAAACGGCAGAATTTACGACGACGGAAGAAACGAGCCATGGGCTATCTCCTGATCTTAAATTTGAGTAATATTGTCGGCATGTAACACTAATTTCCCAACACCATTTCGGCCGGTTTGATAAGTCACAAAGCCACTTACCTTAATGTTACTACCTTGTACTAAATTCTGAGTTAGTGCTGGTGACCCAAGCCCACTGACAACTACCGGCATTCGACAATAAACTTGTCGAGGTAAATCAGCTTCGATAACAGTAGAGCGATGCTCTAACCAAAATCGACAGTGTTCAATTCCACCAGGGCTTTTACTACGAATGGGCGGTTTAGCAATTGCGCCGCTCAGCTCCATTCGATTGGTCATAACAAAACTTACTCAGCAGCTTCTGACTTAGCTTCAGGCTTAGCTTCAGGCTTAGCTTCTGACTTAGCTTCAAAGCGCTCTTCACGACGTGGAGCACGCTCTTCTTTTTGCTTAAGCATGATAGATTGCTCAGTGATCGCTGCTTTAGTACGCATGATCATGTTACGTAGAACTGCATCGTTGAAACGGAAAGCAGTTTCTAGTTCATCGATAACAGCTTGGTCAGCTTCAACGTTCATTAGAACATAGTGAGCTTTGTGAAGCTTGTTGATTGGGTAAGCCAGTTGACGACGACCCCAGTCTTCTAGACGGTGGATAGTACCGCCAGCTTCAGTGATAGAACCAGTGTAACGCTCGATCATGCCAGCAACTTGCTCGCTTTGATCTGGGTGCACCATGAATACAATTTCGTAATGACGCATGGGTTGCTCCTTACGGGTTATTCAGCTTCCACAATTGGCTCAGTCGTCCAGAGGAAGCAAGGAACTAAAGATAATTGACTGAGTTTTAAGGAGCACGAATAGTACAGAAAGGAGGCAAAATAGGCAAGTGATTATTTGCTTAGCGCGGCGGATATTTTATTTCGTCGAGGTTAGAATCCACAAAGGCTATCATGGGGATGACAGCCTTTTAAATCAGAACGTTAAAGCGCTTATTTTACGTGTGCGAGCTCTTCACGCATTTTATCGATGACCGCTTTGTAGTCTGGCTGACTAAAGATTGCGGAGCCAGCAACAAACATGTCTGCACCCGCTTCAGCAATTTGACGGATGTTATCTAACTTCACGCCGCCATCGATTTCTAAACGAATATCGCGACCAGACTCATCAATCATTTTACGTACCGCACGAAGTTTATCGAGCGTATGAGGAATGAAAGATTGACCACCAAAACCTGGGTTTACCGACATAAGTAAGATCATGTCCACTTTGTCCATGATGAACTCAAGCAGTGTAAGTGGTGTGGCAGGATTGAGTACCACACCTGCTTTACAACCGTGCTCTTTGATCAACTGCAAGGTGCGATCAACGTGGTCAGACGCTTCAACATGAAATGTGATCATCGATGCACCAGCTTTGGCAAAATCAGGAATAATACGATCTACAGGTTTGACCATTAAATGCACGTCGATTGGGGCAGTAATACCATAGTCGCGTAACGCTTTACACACTGGAGCACCAAAAGTCAGGTTTGGTACATAATGATTATCCATAACATCGAAATGCACCACATCCGCCCCTGCCGCGAGTACTTTTTCAACGTCTTCACCTAGGCGAGCAAAATCAGCCGATAAAATGGATGGAGCAATAAGAAAATCTTTCATACCTGACCTCAGTAGTAACGAGCAAACAGCAAACGTAATTGCGCAATTCTACCGAAGCCAGTGGGGAGATCCACTATTTAGATGAAATAGTGTGAGAATTATAAAGTCGAGCAGTCTAAGTCCGGCGCTTTGAAAAGAGCCAGCAATTCATCAACTTTATTGCGTCCATTGCCGTTGCGGCTAATGGTACGCTTTACCTTGACCACGCTCAAATCTGCTCCATGATACAAACGGCGCGTTAAGGTCGTATCGTGGTTTGAGATCAATACCGGAATGCCGCGCTCTGTTGCCGTTCTTTCCGCAATATCAGCCAATGCTGCTTGGTCATCCAACGTAAAACCATTGACCGCATAAGAGGTGAAATTTGCAGTATTCGACAAGGGTGCATAAGGAGGATCGCAATACACCACACAGCCCTTCCGTGCTCGACGAAATGTTTCTGTATAGCCTTCACACACGAAAGTCGCTTTCTTGGCTTTTTCAGCAAAAAACTCTAGTTCTGCTTCTGGGAAGTAAGGTTTTTTGTATGAACCAAATGGTACATTGAAGCCGCCTTTTTTGTTGTAACGACACAGGCCATTAAAACCAAAACGGTTCATATACAAAAACGCCAAAGAACGATACATCACATCGTCAGTTTTATTAAACTCAGCACGAACATGTAAATAAGCTTCTTTACGGTTATTTTCAGCAATAAACCATCGCTTCGCTTCTGAAATGTACACTTCAGGGCGTTCTTTGAGCAAGTTGTAGAGGTTAATCAGGTCAGGGTTGATATCCGCTAATAGATAATGGTCATAATCAGTATTCAAGAATATGGAGCCTGCACCAACAAAAGGTTCAACTAGCTTTCGAGCCGGTGGTAAATGACGTTGGATGTCTTCAACCAGTCCGTATTTTCCTCCTGCCCACTTTAGAAAGGCCCGTTGCTTTTTCATCTACTGCTCTATCTATCGACCCAAAATTAAGGCTGCGGAATGTAACATATTTTTCAGCGAAGCTCAGGTTTATTTCACCCGATCGATTTCGCGATGAACTTGTCTGAGCGATTTTGCCCACGGACTCACCGACTTAACCGAACCGGGCAACTTGTTAACCGCGTCGCGAGCCAACTGTATGGTCGGATAATCTTGGTAAGTGATGATATACCACTCAATGCCACTCCGAACCGTTGGATAAATACGCACCTGATTATTCAGTTGATGCTGGTCGAGAAAGGCTTGTACTTCTTCCATTGATGTCATTGCGGCAAGCTGCAAGGTATACGCGCGTGGAGACAGTTTTTTCAACTCTTCACGAGCAAACGAAAACTTAACCACAGGCTTGCTCGCCTCCGCTTCAGGTTGTGCCGAGCTGTGAGCCGCACCGTCATTTGGCTTCACCACTTGGATGAATGGAGAGCTTGGTTCACTTGAAACCTGTGATTCTTCTTTTGTGCCGACAACGTCATCAATCGCTTGTGTATCAGCAGACTTCGCATTTCCTTCGAGCAACGCATCGACCACATTCGATTCAATCACTACTCTCTGCTGTTGATCATCACTACCAACACTGGCAACTTCATCAGTCACCGCTGGCGGCAAAGAACCTGAGTCATCAATGGCATCAGAATCATCAACACGACTCCCTAGACCATCGTCCACAGACTGTAATGTCGATTCTACGGTACTGTTTTCCGACTCTGCGAGGGTTGGGATTGCGGTTTGCTCTAAGCTGCCTGTAATGAGCTGGGCTTTATCATTAGGGCTTGGTTGATTGAACATCCACCAATAGCCGCCAGCCGCAAGTAATAATAACGCTAACACCACCAGCGCAATATTCAGCGGAGATCCGACAATCGAGCGGATAATAATCCTTTTTTCCATTTTTATCCCTCCTAACGCTATGATCTCTCCTGGAACTGGATCGACTTTTTTAAATGCTTCTCGAACCCGCTTCTCGGAATCATCATCTACGTATCGTGCAACCAAGGATTCGAAGAAACGACGAGTTTCAACTTCAGATAGCACATCTATATCGAGCTCGACAGGCTTGATTTCTTGCCCATAACTGAGGCGTGACAATAACCCTTCCAAACATCCAGATTGCGTAAACAGTAATACGTTAATAGTCCAGCTTGGCTTTTGGTGCGCCTCCAAAACTAGCATCCATAGTTCAGACACCAACGTTTCACTCAACAAATGAGCATCATCAACCACAATCACAATATCGCACGGCTCTCCCCCCAATAGCCGTGCAAGGCTATCAAGCAAAGGCTCTTGTTGATTAAACAACGCGTTTGAAACTAACTGGCTCAAAATAAGGATACGACGCTGCACATCATCTTGATTTGCATGACAAAGTAACAAGCACTGGTTCTTATTACTTGCACCCACTTCGAGGTATCGCTGTGCTAACCAAGACTTCCCATAGCCATCATGACCATTAATCGCGATCAAGTTAGAACCAAAGTTTGTCAGTAATCCCAGTCGTTCGAGTAACTCGGTTTGAGAATCTAATTCCAGAGCGTGAGCAAAACTCATCCAGTAACCTTAATGCACATCAAGAATGGCGCCTAGGGCGCCATTTCAAGGTTAAATATCGCGACCGAAGTCAATGGCTTGTTTGAGCACGTCGTGTGTCGTGTCAGCCACCACCCTAGCACTGCCAATACCTGTTGGTAAAACCAACCTTAATTGACCAGAGAGCACTTTCTTGTCTCGCATCATATGCTTGATAAAATCATCAAAGTTCATGCTGTCCGGTGTATATACTGGCAAGTTAGCGCGGCGTAAAATCGCGACGATCCGCTCAAACTGCTCTTCCGAGATGAGACCACGCAAATGTGATACTTTGGCGGCCATCACGGTACCAGCTGACACGGCTTCACCATGCAACCAATTACCGTAGCCAAGCCCGGCTTCAATCGCATGCCCAAAGGTATGTCCCAAGTTTAACAACGCGCGAATGCCCGACTCTTTCTCGTCCTGAGCAACCACTTCAGCTTTGATCGCACAACAACGAGCAATTGCATGTATAAGCGCCGCTTCGTCTAACGCATACAAGCGATCCAAGTTTTCTTCCAACCAGTCAAAGAAAGCAGCATCATAGATAATACCGTATTTGATCACTTCCGCGATACCAGCGGCAAACTCGCGTTCAGGCAAAGTCGTCAAGCAATTGGTATCAATAATGACCGCTTTAGGTTGATAGAATGCCCCTATCATGTTTTTCCCCAGCGGATGATTGACAGCCGTTTTACCACCAACCGAAGAGTCAACTTGTGATAATAAGGTTGTGGGGAGCTGAATAAAATCGACACCGCGCTGGTAACATGCCGAAGCAAAACCGACTAAATCGCCAATGACCCCGCCGCCTAATGCAATAATCACCACATCTCGAGCATAATTTCCCTCTAGCAAGAATTTCATCACTTGGTTAAATACATCCAAGTTTTTATATTGCTCGCCATCAGGCAACTCTAACAATGATACGCTACAACCGAGAGACTCGAGTTGCTTAAGAAGTTTGTCTGCATACAAAGGGGCCACTGTGACATTACTGATCACAACGACTTTTTGTTTTGCATTTTTATTTGAGAGAACTTGAGAGAGGTACGCCGGGTCCTCAAACAACCCGGCGCCAATAGAGATTGGGTAGCTACGCTCAGCTAGATTGACCGTAATCCGTTCCATCGGTTTGCTCCAATTTAAAAAAGATACAACTTATCTCTCTTCTAGCATTTTTACGATCTGATTGGCTACCACTTTTGCACTCTGATCATCAGTGCGGACAGTGTAATCCGCTACTTCTTCGTATAGCGGGTTACGTTCGAGAGCTAATTGCTCCAATACTTCTCGTGGATTGTCCGTTTGAAGTAGAGGACGCTTCTTGTCACGGTTAGTTCGCGCAAGTTGCTTTTCAATCGTCGTTTCTAAGTAAACAACAACACCACGTGCCGAAAGACGATTGCGGTTTTCTTTACTCATTACTGAGCCGCCGCCAGTCGCAAGCACGATGCCTTGCTCTTGTGTTAGGTCTTCAAGTACCGCTTCTTCACGCTTGCGGAAGCCTTCTTCACCTTCTACATCAAAAACCCAAGATATGTCTGCACCAGTGCGTTCTTCGATCACTGTATCGGAGTCAACAAACTCCATATGCAGTTGCTGTGCTAGATGTCTACCAATTGTACTTTTGCCGGCGCCCATTGGCCCAACAAGGAAAATATTACGTTTCTCAGCCATGTTTAGCAGTAATTTACAACATTGATTCAATAAGATCGCCACAAGAAAAACACAGCAAAGCCGCTGTTCTACAAGGCTTGTGACACCAGTTCCTCACAGATAATTCGTGATAAGACCCGAAATTATCCAAGCATGGTGCCACTATTGCAACTTTATTTTTGATTTAATCACTTTTTCCCGAGGCAGTACTACTGAATAACCACCTTAGGAGTGACGAAAATCAGCAACTCACTTTTGCCTACATTCTCGTAACTTCGGCGAAAAAGAGCGCCTAATAACGGTAGATCGCCCAATAACGGCACTTTATCGACAGAGTTAGTGATGCTGTGTTGGAAAATACCGCCAAGCACCACCGTTTCACCGTTATTGACTAAAACTTGTGTCCCGATACGCTGTGTATCAATCGCAACGGCTTCACCAGTACCAGTTTTAACCACTTGTCCAAGCCTATCTTGCGTGACGCTTAAGTCCAACACTAGCCGATTATCAGGGGTGATTTGTGGTGTAACCTTCAAACTTAATACTGCTTTTTTGAACGCCACCGAGGTCGCGCCACTGGAAGATGATTCCAGATAAGGGATCTCTGTACCTTGCTCAATATACGCTGGTTTTTTATTGGTGGTGATCAGACGCGGGCTCGAAATAATCTCTGCTTTAGACTCTTGTTGAAGAGCCGAAAGCTCTAAATCTAACAGAGTATCGGAACCTAGCTTTGCCACTTGGAAAGCAATACTGCTCGCATTCGGGCTGGTCGCGGCTAAGTTTACGTTTAGGAAGTCATCAATACCGACGCCGCTGCCGCCATCTTCTCCTTCCCCACCACCGTCATAGAGCCCAATTGTTGCGAGGTTGTTTTCAATAGAGCCACCAACGGTATTATCACCATTAATGGATGTAAAGCCCCAGCGAATACCTAGCTCGTCCATGTTGCCTTCATTGATAGTCACAATGCGAGCTTCAATTTGAACCTGTTTTACCGGAATGTCTAATGACTCAATAATTTCACGGATCACTCTAATGTTTTCTGGTAGTTCACGAATCAATAACGAGTTAGTGCGCTCATCTATCGTCATACTGCCTCGCTCTGACAACATACTGATGTTCGCTTCTCCATTGATCATCTCTGCAATATCTGAGGCTTTAGCGAAGTTTACTTTGATAATTTCAGACGAAAGCTCGCCCATTTCCTCTTCCAGTTTTTGCTTTTCTAATTGTTGCTTTTCACGCAAATCAAGTTCATCAGTAGGCGCCACCAGAATCACGTTGTTATCAACACGCTTATCCAAACCTTTTACTTGCAATATGATATCGAGCACTTGCTGCCATGGTACCCCATCAAGGCGAAGCGTTAGGTTGCCTTCAACCGAATCAGATACCACCAAGTTAAATTGATTATAATCGGCGATCAACTGCAAGACGTTACGCACAGGAATGTCTTGGAAGTTAATCGAAATCAACTTACCTTCCTTTTCTAAGATACTTTGATCTGGCGCTTTTTCATCTGGCTTAAGCTTGGCGACTTTGATTTCCAGAAAACGGCCAGTTAGGCGATAATTATGAGTATAATCATCATCGATATAAGCAACTAAGCGTGTTGTGGAAGTCTCACGAAATACTTCCACACTTTCAACGACGGTAGAGAAATCCTCCACGTCAAGGAGGTAAAGTTGCTCGTCTTTCACTGAAGTATTAAGTAAGTCGATACTCAACCCCTCTTGTACACGCTTTATATCGACGATTGCCGTAGGTGAAGCGAGCTCGACTACGATAACCGCATCTTTGTCTTTATTGGTGCGAAAGTCGATACTCTTTAAAGCATTAGACGGTATATCTTCTGCTATAGCGACAGGGGCTAGAAGTAAAAATAACCATAAGGAGAATAGCCCGGTTAGTATCCTTGGTGTACGTGTTAATCCTTGTCTCATTTTCATTACTCAATATCAAAAATAAATGGGGCTATCTCAAAGCCAACTTAACTTTACGTTTTTGCCAACAACCTAAGCCATCGGGCAGCGTTTCATTAATCAATAAATAGGAATGGCTAACATGGGTAACCTTGCCATTGTTGCGTCCGAGATATTGGCCCGGCTTGACTTTATACACCGTGCCATTCGGAGCTTGAACCAGCCCAGAAACCGTATTGCCCATTCCCATGACGCCTTTCAAACGTAATTGACTTAAAGGGAATTTTTCTAATTTACCGCTGCGTCGTCTGGATGGTGGCTGCCAGCAATCTTTTCTTACCACGGGTTGAGTGGCAATTGTTGCTTCCTTTGGTAACTCAAATGGCGCACGTTGGACTTTGGGAGCGTACGCGACTGCAATGTATTTATCCGCCGGCTTGAGCTTTTCCACATCTCGTCGAGCTTGTGCTTCTATCCCTCGAATAAAATCGGTTAGTGACTCATCATTCGCCTGACAACCCATCAATAGCGCGCCCACCAGTACCACCAGCAAAGATCTACTTATCATCTTTCTTTTCCTCTGGCTTAAACTGATAGGTATTCGCTCGTACACGGAAGTGCAGCGTTTCGCTTTCTTGACTGACTCGCTGCCAAGTCACATCTTTAAAAGTGATAATACGTGGTAGCGTTGCTATGGCCTGAGAGAACCGCCCGATATCATGAAAACCGCCCGTCAATTCAATATTTAGCGGAAGCCGGTAAAGGAAATGCTCCGATTGTTTCTCGCCCCAATCAATACGAGTAAAGGTTAATTTATTATCGATACCCAGTTCGTTAACGGAAGCCAGCATCGTCGCTAACTCTTTTTGCGCTGGCAGTTGTCGCAAGAGTAATTCGTAACGCGTCGTCAATTCATCTAATTGAGACTGCAATTGAGGCAACGCCGCAACTTTGTTCGCTTTGATCCTCAACGTTACTTTGAGTGTTTGCTCTTGCTGGATCAAACCGTTCAGCTGCTCCTCTTCTGGTTTGAGGTAAAACCAATAACCAAAACCTTGGATAAGAAGGATCAACAACGTGATGATCAACAACTGAGGTAATAACGGCCACTCAGCAATCTCATCCATCTCGAGATCTTGCCAATCAACCATGTTGAGCCTCCTCTTTCTTTTCTGCTCCTTTGAACATGAAAGATACTTTGAACGTCTGGAACTCTTTACCAAAACGCGCTTTACCATGAACAATAGAGTGCATTTCGACATCAATCAGCTTAGCGGAACGCTCCATGTTATCGAGCATGGTGGCAAGGCGAGAGGTGCTATCAGAAATCCCAGAGATCTCAATTTCTAGATCGTTCATTTTGATCTTATCTACATACACACCTTGTGGAATCGCTGAAGGCATCAAGTTCATTAACTCGGTGGTTTTATTCCGACCACCTTGTAGCCCTTCAACGACTTTTAGTCGCTCTAATATTTTGCCGTGTTCTTGTTCTGCGATTTTCATCGCTTCAATACGCTGATCGAGCTCGGTAATATAGTGAGTAAGATAATCGAGCCGTTCTTGCTGCTGGTTCTGTTGGTATGCAAAGTACTTCCCGATGCCCCATTGAATGCCAACGGCGACAAATAGGCCTAAGACGATCAATCCCATGAAACGGCGTCGGTGCTCTTCTCTTTGGTTTTCCCGCCATGGAAGTAAGTTAATTCGATAGAGCACGATCGCCTCCTAGCCAGTGAATCCCGCGGATTGCGAGCCCTGCCGCTGTAGAAAAGTGTTGCCAATCTGCTGCTCGGCGCTTGCGTTTGGAGACCTTCATCTCAAACAGCCCTAATGGATTGAGCAATTCACAATCTAACGCCAGTTGCTGAGATAACTCTTCCGCCAACATAGGCGTCGAAGCCCCTTCTCCCGATAACCAGATTCCCTTGATGTTTTGCGAACCATTGATTGAAGTATAAAGTTGTATCTGACGCTTCACTCGATCCACGACTTGACGATTAAACTGCTCCGTTTTCGCCTGTGCGTCATCCGAGAGCAAATCGTCTTGAGAAGGACCAATGGCAATATGAGTCCCACAAGCAAACTCTTTATGAAACAGCTCACCTTGCTCGGTAAACATGGTAAAAGAACTCGCTAAGCTGCCAATGTCTAATAAGCCGTACTGGCTCTTATCCGGAAAACGCTCCGCTGTCAGCTTACAAATATGACCAAGACTGTGTGAGTGAACATCAACCAAAACTGGCTTTAACCCTGATTTCTGCAATGCATCGACTCGGCTTTCCACTACGTTTTTCTTGGTTGCAAACACTTGATAACTGTCTGTGCCACGTAAGCCACCTTCAGAATCCAAACGCACAAAGTCCAAGCTCAGCTCTTCGACAGGAAAAGGAGATTGATGAGAAAAAGCTTGTACCACAGCAAACTCGATTTCATTTTCAGCAAGATTTGGCTCTATTTGCAGCTTTTTGCTGATCACTGCATTGTCAGGAACGGAAATTGCGACTCTTGTCGCCCCAAAAGGTAACTCTTTTTTCACCTGTTTGAGGGTCTTGACAATTTCTTGATGATTTATGGTGTTATTTTCAGCGACAATACCTTCCTTAAGTAATATTTCTTTGTAACCCAACAGCGCATAATTGTTGCCTGTGGGTTTAAGTACTACGGCTTTGAGGCTGTTACGGCCTATATCGATGCCGGTAACGATTAGCTTATCCATCTCTACTCTCGCTCCGAAATTTCTTCGTGCAAAGGTTGTTATTAGTTCCCAAATGAGGGTTAATATCTATGTGCTAAATTTTTGATATAAGAGTACAAGGATTTGCCGTTACACAGCCTCAACCAATCAGGGATTCTCCGGTGAAGTTCATAAAGCGTTTACTATTTTTAACATTGATTTGCATAATTCTTGGAGTCACCACAATTTTTGGCTTCTATCAGTATGTGAAGCCTGAATTGCCCGATGTTGCAACTCTAAAAGACGTTGAATTACAAACACCTATGCAAGTGTTTAGTCAGGACGGGAAGCTGATCGCACAGTTTGGTGAAAAGCGTCGTATTCCTGTGACTTATGATGAAATTCCTCAAGACTTAATCCACGCGCTGATCGCTACCGAAGATAGCCGTTTCTACGAGCACCCTGGTATCGACCCAATCGGTATCACTCGTGCTGCCGTTGTTGTGGCACTTTCAGGTTCTGCCAAACAAGGGGCGAGTACGATCACGCAGCAGCTAGCGCGTAACTTCTTCTTATCTAACGAGAAGAAGATCATGCGTAAGATTAAAGAAATTTTCATTGCTCTCCACATCGAGCAGCTTTTAAGTAAGCAAGAAATCATGGAACTTTATGTGAATAAAATCTTCCTTGGTTACCGCTCATATGGCTTTGGTGCAGCCGCTCAAGTTTACTTTGGCAAAAGCCTTGGTGAGCTCACACTAAGCGAGCTTGCAACGCTTGCAGGTATGCCAAAAGCGCCTTCTACTATGAACCCGATTTACTCTCTCGAACGCGCGACAAAACGTCGTAATGTGGTTCTAATGCGTATGCTTGATGAGAAGTACATCACCCAAAAGCAATATGAAGAAACGCGCAACGAACCTATTGTCGCGAGTTATCACCGTGCCGAAATCGAATTATCAGCCCCTTACGTGGCGGAACTGGCTCGTTCATGGGCCGTAAAAGAGTACGGTGAGGAAAAAGCCTACACGTCTGGGTTGAGTATCTACATGACGGTTGATGCAAAACTGCAAGATGCCGCCAATACTGCCGTGGTAAATAATCTCTTGGCATACGATGAGCGTCATGGCTATCGCGGAGCAGAAAAAGTATTGTGGAAAGAAGAGGGGCCTGCTTGGAACTTCGAGGAAATTGAGAATCATTTGAAGCGACAACCCACCTATGGCGATCTTTATCCTGCTGTTGTGACCAAGGTTGAAGGCAAGACGGCAAAAGTTTGGGTGAAGAATAATGAAGAGCAAACCATTGCTTGGACAGGGATGAATTGGGCACGTAAGTACCTGACGGAAAACCGCCAAGGCTCAATACCAACCTCTGCGCAGGAAATTTTAGCTTCAGGCCAACAAATCTGGGTTCGTCAACTCAACGATACCGATGAAGACGGCAATACCCTCGATCGTTGGAAACTGAGCCAAGTGCCAACAGCCAACACAGCATTCGTCGCAATGAACCCAGAAAATGGTGCGATATTATCGTTAGTGGGTGGTTTTAACTTTGTTCACAGTAAGTTTAACCGTGCAACCATGTCGGTTCGTCAGGTCGGTTCTAGTATCAAGCCTTTCATTTATTCAGCAGCCATTGATAAAGGCCTCACACTAGCCACACTTATCAACGATGCTCCGATTAACAAATGGGATTCTGGCTCCGGTTCTGCATGGCGACCTAAAAACTCACCACCAACCTATGGCGGCCCTACTCGTCTCCGCCTAGGTTTAGCTCAATCGAAAAACGTCATGGCAGTACGTACGCTACGCGAAGTTGGCCTTGATGAAACACGTCAATATCTCACCCGTTTCGGTTTTGATATCAACCAAGTACCACGCTCAGAGACCATCGCTCTTGGCGCTGGCAGCCTAACACCAATGAAAGTGGCACAAGGCTACTCGGTATTTGCCAATGGCGGTTATTATGTGGAGCCGTTCTACATTAAACGCATTGAAGATGCCTTTGGTAAGTTACTGTTTAAAGCGAACCCAAAAAGTGTTTGCGATAAAAATTGCCCACAAATCAACGAACAACCAGAAGATCGTTTTGTTGATGAGTTTGGTGAGCAGGATGTCATGATCGATAGTCTTGTGACGGATAACGCCTTGGAAAACGATACACCTCAATACGCCCCGCAAGTTATCTCGGAACAAAATGCATTCTTACTGCGTGAGATGATGAACAGCAATATCTGGGGGGGAGGTGACTGGCGTGAAGGCACCGGTTGGAACGGCACCGGTTGGCGAGCACAAAAACTGGGACGTCGTGATATTGGCGGTAAAACCGGCACCACCAATGACTCAAAAGATGCTTGGTACAACGGTTACGGCCCGGGTGTGGTAGCCATTTCTTGGGTAGGCTTTGATGATCACTCACGCGCTCTTGGCCGCACAACCGTCAACCCAAACTTAGGTAAGGGTCAAATTTCTGGTGCTGAATCGGGTGCGAAAACCGCTGAACCCGCTTGGATTGACTTTATGCGTGTCGCACTGGATGACATACCTGAACAAGGAAAAAATATTCCAGATAACATCATACGTGTTCGAATTGATCGAAGCAGCGGTATGCTAACTCGTAAAGTGGATGGTACATCGATGTTCGAATACTTCGTGAAAGGCACAGAGCCAACGGAATATGTGAGTGACCGACTGGAAGAGAGTATCTACTCAACGGGTTCTGGTGGCACTGAAGAACTGTTCTAAATCTCAAGCAAGGTTGATAAAAGAGAAAAAGGGAGAGCAATGTGGCGCTTCCCTTTTTTGTCTTATGCTGCTGTCTGTGATGGATAAGAAGCCAAAATCTCTTTAATCTTCGTTGCTAATGCTTCAAACCGAGCACGCAACGGCGAACCAGGCCGATATACGAGTACGATGTTACGAGATGGTGTTGGGTTAGTCGCAGGAATATAACAAACACCATCTTTTTGCCTCTCATGCGGGACAGATAACTGAGGCAATAACGTAATTCCGGCACCAGCCGCGACCATATTACGCAATGTTTCGAGACTGGTCGCCTTAAAACGCTCATCGTCTTTTGCCCCAGCAGCAAAACAGAATCCCAGAGCTTGATCACGTAAACAATGTCCATCTCCCAGCGCTAAAACGGTTTTACCATTCAGCTCCAACATATCAATATGGTCGAGAGAGGCCCACTCATGATCACATGGCACCGCCACACTTAACGGCTCGTTATACACTTCGATTTCTTTAAAAGGTGCCGTTTCATCAACCGAAGCCAAGACCAAGCAGTCCAATTTACCTTCTTCTAATTGACGCACCAACTGATGTGTTTGAGCTTCGTGCAGGAACAGCTCCAGTTCAGGAAATGCTTCTTTTATCTGCGGCAGAATTTTGGGTAGTAGATACGGACCTACCGTCGGGATGAAACCGATATGCATCGGCCCAGTCATTGCTCCGCTCTGACCACTCGCCATATCTTTAAAAGTTTTCACTTCACTTAAGATACGCTTAGCTTGCTCCACCAACTGCAACCCTGAATCGGTAAACAAAACGCGACGGCTGCTTCGCTCTAAAAGCGTGGTACCGAGTTCATCCTCTAGCTTACGAATTTGTCCACTCAATGTTGGTTGGCTAACAAAACATGCTTCTGCCGCTTTGCGAAAGTGCTTATGTTCCGCAAGTGCAACTAAGTACTCAAAATCTCGAATATTCATAACTCACAATTCGCTTCTTTTAACAATAGCTAATACCTATCAAAACCATAACACCAAACGATTAGAGCTATCAAAGGATTTTTACAATAATGGGCTCAACAGAACGAAACAGAGCAAAGAAAAACGCTAAGCTCTATACGCATAATTTAAAATAGTTAAAGGAAATCATTATGTTTGTATCTAAAGAAGGTCAACAAGTCCCTCAAGTTACTTTTCCAGTTCGTCAAGGTGACTCTTGGATGAATGTAACGACTGATGAGCTATTTAAAGGTAAGACCGTTATCGTATTTAGCTTACCGGGTGCATTTACTCCAACCTGTTCATCAAGCCATCTACCTCGTTACAACGAATTGTTCCCTGTATTTAAAGAGCACGGAGTGGATGAGATTATTTGTGTCTCAGTCAATGATACGTTCGTGATGAATGCATGGAAACAAGACCAAGAAGCAGAAAACATTACCTTCATTCCTGACGGTAATGGTGAATTCACCGATGGCATGGGTATGTTAGTGGATAAAAACGACATCGGCTTTGGCAAACGTTCATGGCGTTACAGCATGCTAGTAAAAGATGGCGTAGTGGAAAAAATGTTCATTGAGCCAAACGAACCAGGCGACCCATTCAAAGTGTCAGACGCAGACACCATGCTGAACTACATTGCGCCAGACTACAAAACGCAAGAGTCCATCACGGTATTCACTAAGCCAGGCTGCCCTTTCTGTATGAAAGCGAAACAAAACCTGATTGACCACGGTCTTCAATATGAAGAAGTGATTCTGGGTAAAGACGCAACGACAGTTAGTCTACGAGCTATATCTGGTCGCACGACTGTTCCACAAGTCTTTATCGGTGGCAAGCACATCGGCGGTAGCGAAGAGCTAGAAGCGTATCTAGGCTAAGCTGTCCATAGCCTACACCCTCGGTCTCCGGTGCCTTTGGCTCGGAGGCCAGCCCTAACTCACTTCTTCTACTAGTCTAGATAAGTAGTCGTCTACCGATAAGGTGACTCCTTATACAGATTCAACGACCCAATTCACTCTCCAAGCTCAATGTAGCTAGCTTGGCTTAAAAACAAAAAGCGAGAGTTCACGATGAAACAAGTTAATGTCGACGTAGCGATTATTGGTGGTGGTACTGCTGGTCTTGGCGCTTATCGAGCAGCAAAAGCTCATACTAACAGCATAGTAATGATTGAAGGCGGTCCTTACGGAACAACCTGTGCTCGCGTCGGTTGCATGCCCTCTAAGCTGTTGATTGCGGCCGCAGAAAGTGCCCACCAAATCGAAAAAGCGCCTGGATTTGGGATCCATCCGCAAGGTGAAATACGCATTAACGGACAAGAAGTCATGGATCGTGTAAAACGCGAACGTGATCGTTTTGTTGGCTTTGTGCTTGAAAGCGTCGATGATATTCCCGCAGAAGACAAGTTATCAGGTTACGCGAAGTTTGCCGATGATCATACACTTATCATAGATGACCATACTCAGGTCACCGCAAAACGGATTGTGATCGCGACGGGCTCTCGTCCTGCCTATCCAGCAGCTTGGAATGAGTTGGGTGACCGTCTCGTAATTAATGATGATGTCTTTGATTGGGATGATTTGCCTGAGTCCGTTGCGGTATTTGGCCCCGGAGTGATCGGACTTGAACTCGGTCAAGCATTGCACCGCCTAGGGGTGAAAGTGAAGCTCTTTGGTCTTGGTGGTCAAGTTGGTCCACTGACAGATCCAGAGGTGATGGCTTACGCAGATAAAACTTTTAAAGAAGAGTTCTATCTTGATGCCGATGTAAAAGTAGAAAGCATGAAGCGCATACCATCATCGAATGCAGCAGGCGCAGACAACGTTGAGATCCAATTTATTAACCACGACGGTGAATTAGAAACCTTTATTGTTGATTACGTTTTAGCAGCCACTGGACGACGTCCTAACGTAGATAAGCTAGCGATCGAGAACACCAATATTGCCCTCGATGAACGCGGTGTACCAACCGCAGATCACTACACATTGCAAACCTCCGTAGAGAGTATTTTTATTGCGGGTGATGCAAGTAACCAAGTTCCATTGCTGCACGAGGCCGCTGATCAAGGTCGCATTGCTGGTGATAATGCAGGTCGCTTCCCGGATATTCGTGCAGGTCTGCGTCGTTCGCCAATTTCAGCTGTATTCTCCGATCCGCAAATAGCTATGGTCGGTGAAACTTTCAAACAACTGGAAACTCGCTTAGGAAGCTGTGGTTGTTTTGTTACTGGTGAAGTCTCTTTTGAGAATCAAGGACGTTCGCGTGTCATGCTACGAAACAAAGGGATGTTACATGTCTATGGCGAGCAAGGAACTGGACGCTTTTTAGGTGCAGAGATGATGGGGCCGAACGCAGAACACCTCGCGCATCTTTTGGCTTGGGCACACCAAAATAGAATGACGGTTTCTGAGATGCTAGATATGCCCTTCTATCATCCAGTGATCGAAGAGGGTGTCCGCACCGCTCTACGTGATTTGAATGCAAAACTACACTTAGGGCCAGAAATGGTGAAACATTGCCTTGACTGTGGGCCTGGTTGCTAACGCTTTCATGCTCAATCGAGCCAGTCTTTACATACCAAACAAAACAGAAAGCCTCGTGATTAACGAGGCTTTCTGTTGACTACTTTGAGGCGATTACATAAGTACTACACTGCCATCATTGCGTAACGACTTACCATGATGATCGCGACTACACCGATCGTAAAAAAACCACCAGCGATACTCAGTGCAAATTTCAATTCTGTCGACATGATTATTTTTCCTATTAAAGACTGACAGCGCACCATACATCAATCACGTGCCACATAAGCTCTACAAAGCTAACTTTCCATTTTTGGTTGTGTTCCTGCGCTCTAAGCCGCGACAAAAAACGCTTTCTCTCTTTGTGTTGGGTATATAATCTGAAGCAACACTGATGCCTTGGAAAACACTATGACTTGTCGCCGTTGCGAGGAACATTGGTTTTGGAAAAAGCTTGGGCGTTGCCAACGATGCTTGGATCAGTTAACGGTGCTTTCGGTACTGTGCTGGATTGTGTGGTGGTTTGCGTTCAAAGATGATCCACAAAGCATCGAGTCGATCGCTTTGATCTTTGCTGGTTTCGCTTTCAATATTTTATTGTTTTTGCACTTATGGATGCGTTTTGTCATCTTGCCGTGGCAACGTCGGCGAGGACGAAAAGAGACGGATAAAAAAGAGTAAAGTGGCAGATAGAAAAAAGCCCCAAAACCAATATCAGTTCTGGGGCTCTCTTAGATTCTTCTAAGAAAAAGCAGTGGTACTTTAATAGACCGAGCTTCCTCTCAAAGGTTCCAAATTTTTTCGATTTTTTAGCGAATACTTATGTACGCTTATCGAAAAATCACTATGCCTTTGAATGTTAATAACATCATTTTTCTATTTCAACACTATGCCACATGCGATTTTTGGATCACTTGCTCCATTAAATTGATCTCTAGCGCCACTTCATCACACGCGTGCTGACGTGGACACTGATCGCAATCTTTCAAGACTTTTTCTGGCAACAGCGACTTCGATGTTGGTAAAAAGCTCTGCTTCATAAAGAACTCTGGCGTTCGAGTGAGGACAAAGACCTTCTTGATCGCCATTTGACGTGCTTTCTCAACCAAGTGATTTACGATTGCACTGCCCTGCCCTTGGCCTTGCCAGCCCGCTTCGATACCAAGAGAGCGTATTTCAGCCAACCCTGAGTCATACACATATAGAGAAGCGCAACCTGTCACTTCACCATGATGCTCAGCCACCGCGAAGGAGCCAATATCTCTCACGAGCTCATTACGAGAGCGGGGTAGATTCTCACCGAGGTTCGCCCAATAAGCCACCATGCCCTCTAGTGTTTCAATGTCCGTCAAACGTGCAGGACGCACTTTCACTGCCGAGCTGTCACGCTGGCTCAGACGTTTATCCGCTTGCTCTACCGCATAAGCGACTTGGTGAGGCGAAACGCCACCCAGCGCACAACGTTTTTCCAAACAAGACTCTATTGTCAGAATGTCATACACATCATCTTCAATCACCTCAGAGAAGGCTTTTAGCTCTTGCAGAGACAATTCTTCCAGCGCACAGCCTTTATCAATTGCCCCTACCACCGCTACGCCCACAATATGGTGCGCCTCACGGAATGGGATGCCTTTCGCCACTAAGTAATCAGCTAACTCAGTCGCGTTCGCATACCCTTGCTTCGCAGCTTCAAGCGTACGCTCACCATTCACTTTAATGCCATCAAAACACAGCGCTGCCATTTCCATGCAATCATTCCATGTGTCTAACGCATCAAACAACCCTTCTTTATCTTCTTGCATGTCTTTGTTGTACGCCAATGGTAGGGCTTTCACTGTCATCATCATGCTCGATAATGCGCCATAGACACGCCCTGTCTTACCACGGATCAACTCAAGTGCATCCGGATTTTTCTTCTGTGGCATCAATGACGAACCAGACGTCACCGTATCCGCTAACTCAATAAAGTTAGACTCCCCTGAGTTGTAGAAGATCATATCTTCTGCAAGACGAGAAAGGTGCAACATAGAAATCGAGGCCACCGACATCAGTTCCATCACATGATCACGATCCGAAACCGAATCGAGTGAATTACGCGTAGCGCGGTGGAAACCAAGGTTATGAGCTAACTGTTCACGATCAATCGGATAAGCCGTGCCAGCTAAAGCACCCGAGCCAAGTGGACAAGTGTCGAGGCGCTGTAAGGCACCATTCAGACGAGAGTAGTCACGCTCGAACATTTCAACATAAGCCAAACACCAGTGAGCAAAGGTGACAGGTTGAGCGCGCTGAAGATGAGTATAGCCAGGCAATACAGTGCCTTGGTGCTGCTTAGCAACATGAACCATTTGCGATTGCAGACGATCTAAAGCAATCAACAGTTGCTGGCCTTGCTGACGACACCAAAGTTTTAGGTCTGTCGCTACTTGGTCATTACGAGAACGCCCAGTGTGGAGTTTTTTACCTAAATCTCCCACTTTACTAATCAGCTGCTGTTCAACCCACGAGTGGATATCTTCTGCATCTGAGCGAAGAATTTGATGAGGATCTTCCATCACTTCTAACTTCAGCTCGTTTAAAGCAAGTTCCAGCTTTTGCTGTTCTTCTGCCGATAGAACATCTACAGAAAGCAGAGCTTTAGACCATGCGATTGAACCTACGATGTCTTGCTCAGCCAATCGGTAGTCAAAACGCAACGAATCGTTAAACTCTTTAAATCTAGTGTCTGCCGCTTGGGTAAATCTTCCGCCCCATAATGCCATTGCGTTTCTCCTGATGACTATTACTTACTCTAACGTTCTCGAATGAGTAGTAACCAATTTGATGGTCATTTGCTCACTTTTTCTTATGGGTCAACGTTACGGCAATTTCGACAAAAAATAAAGTATAAATTCAATATTTTTACATATATATTCAAATGAAGTGCATTTGCATCTTTGTGCTCATAGACATAAGCCAACAAAAAAGACCTGCTATCCAATAGCAGGTCTTTACTCAATCCGAGATGTGAAGAGATTATTTCTTCTGGCTGTTCAATGCACGAATACGGCTTGATAGCGAGTAAAGACGGATGAAACCACCCGCATGGCTTTGGTCGTAAACCTCATCTTCACCAAAAGTCGCGAACTCTTCTGAATACAAGCTGTTGTCAGAACGTTTTTGCGTCACTGTCGCTTGACCTTTATAGAGTTTCACAACCACTTCGCCATTCACGTCTTGCGCTAACTCTTCTGAAGCGGCAAGGATCGACTTACATAGTGGCGTAAACCAACGGCCATCGTACACAAGGTGAGACGCTTTTAGACCCAGCTCTTCACGGAATTCGAATGATGATTTGTCTAGCACGAGCTGTTCAACGGCACGCAGCGCTTCCATCATGATGGTGCCTCCCGGTGTTTCGTAGCAGCCACGAGATTTCATTCCGACTAGACGGTTTTCAACGACATCGATACGACCAACACCGTGCTTCGCACCTTTTTCGTTTAGATAAACCAACGCATTGTATGGTGTCATCGCTTCGCCATCAACTTCGACCACCTCACCTTTTTCTACTTTCAGCGTGACATATTCCGCTTCGTTTGGTGCTTGCTCTGGGTCTACAGTCCATACCCAGCAATCTTCGTTTGGTGCGTTCCACGTATCTTCTAGGACGCCACCTTCAGTAGAAATGTGCCATGCGTTTGCATCACGTGAGTAGATCTTAGTAAGAGACGCTGAACAAGGAATGTTACGCTCAGCTAGGTAATCCAAACATTCTTCACGGCTCACTAGGTCCCATTCACGCCAAGGTGCAATCACTTGTAGATCTGGTGCTAGTGCTGCGAATGCGCCTTCGAAACGAACTTGGTCATTACCTTTACCTGTACAGCCGTGACACAATGCGTCCGCGCCCACTTTACGTGCGACTTCAACCTGTGCTTTAGCAATAATTGGACGCGCCATTGATGTACCCAGCAGGTACTTACCTTCGTAGTACGCGCCGGTTTTTAGCGTTGGGTAAATGTAGTCTGCGACCATTTCTTCTTTCAAGTCAGCGATGTAACACTCAGAAGCACCTGAAGCTTTTGCTTTCGCTTCAATACCTTCTAGCTCTTCTGCGCCTTGACCAACATCGGCAACGAAAGCAACGACTTCACAATCGTAGTTCTCTTTTAGCCACGGGATAATTACTGAGGTATCTAGACCGCCTGAGTATGCGACTACCACTTTATTTACGTTCACTTTGCTCATCTTTCTTCTCCAAACTTAACTGGCGCTGCGCTCGGCGGTCAGTGCCAACTACGACTTCCTAATATTGAATTCTTTTGCTGATGCTTATTGAGGCAAAAATTGCGTGCCAATACTTTCACCAGCGAATAGCTGTACTAATTTTTCTGGGTAACGCCAGGTCGCGACTTCGATAGGACGACCAAGATCATTGGCCGCCTCCAAAGCAGCTTTAACTTTGACGATCATGCCGTCTGTGATCACCTGCCCTTTGATCAATGTATCGGCTTCTTGCTCAGATAGCGTTTTGATCAAATGCCCTTTGCCATCGAGTACGCCACTCACATCTGACAACAGCACCAATTCAGCATCGAGAGCACCTGCCACCGCGACTGCGGCTTGGTCTGCATTCACATTCATCATCTGGCCATCAGTGGTTAAACCAATAGAGCTGATAATTGGCAGTGCGCCTGTATTTAGTACCGCTTGTAATAGCGTTGAATCACCCGGTGATGCTTTACCTACCGCGCCGAGTTCTGGGTCAAGTTCTTCAACAAGACACAAACCACCATCCGCAAGACTAAGACCCACAGCATTGAGTCCATCTGCGATGGCTTGGCCTTGCAGTAACTTGTTTGCGGTACCTGCAAGCGCGCCTGCAATCACCGGAATTTGCTCATAAGGCGTCATGCGAAGACCGTTTTTCTTTACGGTTTCAAGCTGAAGCTTTGCCATCAACTCATCAACTAGGTAGCCACCGCCATGAACGATGGCGATTTGTCGCTGTGCCGATTTTTGGTAAGCCGCAATGGCACCAAACAGTTGGCTTAAGGTTTGAGTGCAAGATAGAGCTGCACCGCCTAGCTTAATGACTAAAGGAGCTTGATTGGTTTGCGTCATCGCATTTCCCTCTTTCAACGACTACAGCAACGCTGTCAGTTCTGGGTAACCATAATGAATATTGAGACATTGCATCGCTTGACTTGATGCACCTTTGAGTAGATTGTCGATGACTGAAATCACAATGATGTGTTCGCCTTGTACCTTCCAGCCGATATCGCAGAAAGGGGTATTTTCGACATCCTGAATACGTGGAATTCCATCGCCTTTTAAACGCACGGCAGGCTTTCCTAGATAAGCTTGTTCAAATGCTTGAGCGACTTGTTGCTCTGTAACGCCTGATGCTAACTTCATGGTGATCGTGGCAAGAATGCCGCGTTTAAAGTTGCCTAGGTGCGGAGTAAAAATTACATCGCAACCTAGGTGCTGAGCAATTTCTGGTTGGTGACGATGAGTAAATACACCATAAGGTTGCAAGCTCACTTCACAGAAACTGTTCACCATAGAGGCTTTACGCCCAGCTCCTGACGCGCCGCTGGTCGCATTAATCACGGGCCATTGATGGGTATCCACTAATGCATTTTCGAGTAGAGGTTTGATGGCTAACTGCGAAGCAGTCGGGTAGCAACCTGCTACAGCAACTAAGGGAGCCGTTTTAATTGATTCTTGGTTCCACTCTGCTAAGCCGTATGCAGCTTTATCTAACCAGTTATTATGTTGATGCTCGAAGCCATAAAAGGTGTGGTAAAAACCTTCACTTTGAACGCGGAATGCCCCCGATAAATCGAATACCTGACAGCCTGCCTCCAAGAAAGTTGGGGCGAGATCGTGGCTAACCTCGTGAGCCGTTGCTAAAAACACCACATCCGATTCTTGAGCGATTTGCAGTGGATCCGTCAGTGGCGAGACTGGCATATCAATGATGCCCGCTAACTTGCCGTGCAGCTGCGCAATATTCTTTCCGGCATCAACACTGTTGGCGGAAACGTATAAACCTGATAGCGTGAGTTGTGGGTGTTTATTAACCATTAACGCTAACTCTGCGCCGGTGTAACCGCTGGCTCCAATAATCGTGGTTTTTAGCATTGTGTGACATCCATATACTTAAAGGCTCAAATGACTATCCATATTTAATTTTCGCTTTATTTTGATTTTTTATTCATTAAATATGATTTAATATGTGTTTTACATTTTTGTGGTCTGTCTGTCAACAGGAGATTTGAACAATCCATGCAATTACCAACTTTTCTAGAGGTCTATGAAGGACTCATCAGCACCTCTTCTATCAGCTCCACGGATCCGAGCTGGGATCAGGGCAATGCAAAAGTCATCGAAAAACTCGCATCTTGGTTTAAAGATCTGGGTTTTAGCGTTGAAGTGGTCGAAGTCGAGCCAGGCAAGCACAATATGATCGCACGTATGGGAGAGGGTGAAGGCGGCCTTTTACTTGCTGGCCATAGTGATACCGTGCCATTCGATCAAGGACAGTGGAATTTTGATCCGCATAAACTGACGGAAAAAGACAACCGCTTTTACGGTTTAGGCACGGCAGACATGAAAGGCTTTTTTGCCTTTATTTATGAAGCCGTCAAAAAAGTCGACTGGAGCAAGCAGACCAAGCCGCTATATGTATTAGCCACTTGTGACGAAGAAACCACCATGTTGGGCGCACGACATTTCACCGTAAACGCCCCCTTTAAACCGGATTACTGCATTATTGGTGAGCCTACCAGCCTTGTACCAATTCGAGGTCATAAAGGGCATGTAGCAAATGCAATTCGGGTCACCGGTAAGTCAGGCCATTCATCCGATCCTGCACTTGGCGTGAACGCGATTGAGATCATGCATGAAGTGATGTTTGCCATGATGCAACTGCGCGATAAATTGGTGAAAGAATACCACCATCCGGGTTTTGCCATTCCAAGCCCTACCTTAAACCTTGGCCATATTCATGGTGGTGACAGCGCTAACCGTATTTGTGGTTGCTGTGAACTGCATTACGACGTGCGTCCACTACCTGGAATTAGCCTTGATGGACTAGAAAACATGTTGCGCGGCGCATTAAAAGAAGTCGAAGCCAAATGGCGAGGGCGTATCGAAGTTGTGCCGTTACATGAACCAATTCCGGGTTACGAATGCCAACATGACCACCCATTTATCGGTGGTGTTGAAGAGATCTGCCAAACCAGTTCAGAAACCGTGAATTACTGTACCGAGGCGCCCTTCTTACAACAGCTCTGTCCAACCTTAGTTCTCGGCCCGGGTTCAATTGACCAAGCCCACCAACCGAATGAGTTTCTCTCATTTGACTTTATCGACCCGACGATTGATGTGCTTTCAAAGGCGATGGTCAAGTATTGTTGTTAATGCGTGATTCAACCTAAAACTCTGTGCAGCTCGATTGAGCTGCATCTTTTTATCTTCACTATTTAGCGTTAGCCTTAACACTTGTTTAACTTGTTATTTTGTAATTAATTTTCACTTCTAGTTCTACCTTTGCCGTAAATTTGCTCTAAATCAGGAGACAGCGGAATAATTGCAAACTTAGTCTGCTTTATTTGACTATAACTGGTGCTTTTCGCTAGATTGGAGTCTTAACAAGGACAATGGATGTAGTTTTTTTACGAGGCAGGACGACAATGAACGAGAAATACGCCGCACTCAAAAGTAATGTGCGCATGTTAGGCCACTTATTGGGTAACACCATTCGCGATGCCCATGGCGAAGAAATCTTCGAGAAAGTGGAAACCATTCGTAAATTATCCAAATCAGCTCAAGCAGGAAATCAAGCAGACAGGGACAGCTTGATCGAAGAAATCAAACATTTACCTGATGAGCAGCTAACGCCCGTTACCCGTGCGTTTAACCAATTTCTAAATCTCACCAATATTGCTGAGCAATACCACACGATTTCACGCCATTGTGAAGAACACATTTGTGAACCAGACGCGATTAACTCGCTGTTTTCGAAACTGGTACAAAACGATGTGAGCAAGCTGGACACTGCGCAAGCCGTTCGTGATCTGAATATTGAATTGGTATTGACGGCTCACCCAACGGAAATCACGCGTCGCACGATGATCAACAAACTGGTCAAGATAAACGAGTGCTTATCAAAGTTGGAACTGAGTGATCTTTCTTCTAAAGAACGCAAGAAAACCGAGCGCCGTCTAGAGCAACTGATCGCGCAAAGTTGGCATTCAGACGTAATTCGACAACAACGACCTACTCCGCTGGATGAAGCAAAATGGGGGTTTGCGGTCGTTGAAAACTCACTATGGGAAGCGGTACCAGACTTCTTGCGTGAAATGCACGATCGCTTGAAACCATACTTGGGTGAAGGTTTACCAATTGATGCTCGCCCAGTGCATTTCTCTTCTTGGATGGGGGGTGATCGTGACGGCAACCCGTTCGTCACTCATAGCGTGACGCGTGAAGTATTGCTTCTGTCTCGTTGGAAAGCCGCGGATCTTTATCTCAATGACATCAACGAGTTGATCAGTGAACTGTCAATGACGGTTTCAAACGATCAAGTTCGTGAACTTGCTGGCGAAGATCAACACGAACCATACCGCGCTATCTTAAAACAGCTTCGTGCCCTATTGAATGAAACCAAAGATATTCTCGATGCTAAGATCCATGGTCAAAAACTGGCCATCAAAGCACCACTGCAAAAAGTCGAACAACTTTGGGAGCCTCTGTATGCCTGTTACCAGTCACTAAATGAATGTGGCATGGGCGTGATTGCCAACGGCTCACTACTGGATACATTACGCCGCGTAAAGGCGTTTGGTATTCATCTTGTTCGCCTTGATATCCGCCAAGAGAGCACGCGTCATTCAGACGTATTGTCTGAACTGACCCGCTACTTAGGCATTGGTGATTACGAGCAATGGAGCGAGCAAGATAAGATTGCTTTTCTAACCAATGAGCTCGCGTCTAAACGTCCGCTTCTGCCTCGTGATTGGGAACCGTCTGAACCAGTCAAAGAGGTCTTGGACACCTGCAAGATTATTGCAGCACAACCGCGTGAAGCGTTCGGTGCCTACGTTATTTCTATGGCACGCACTGCATCAGATGTGCTAGCGGTCCACCTACTTCTGCAAGAAGCAGGTTGCCCATATCGTATGGATGTTTGCCCGTTATTCGAGACGCTAGACGACTTGAACAATGCGGAATCGGTCATCAAACAGCTAATGAGTATCGACCTATACCGTGGCTTTATCCAAAACCACCAAATGGTCATGATTGGTTACTCTGACTCAGCGAAAGATGCGGGTGTCATGTCAGCTGGTTGGGCTCAGTACCATGCGATGGAATCGTTAGTTAAAGTGGCGGAAGAAGAAGGCGTAGAACTGACTTTATTCCACGGTCGTGGCGGTACGGTAGGTCGTGGTGGCGCGCCAGCGCATGCTGCGCTTCTGTCTCAACCACCAAAAAGCTTGAAAGGCGGCTTGCGTGTCACAGAGCAAGGCGAGATGATCCGCTTTAAACTGGGCCTCCCAGACGTCGCCGTAAACAGCTTTAACCTTTACGCGAGCGCGATTCTGGAAGCCAACCTATTGCCACCACCCGAGCCAAAACAAGAATGGCGCGATTTAATGGAAGTGCTATCAGAAGTGAGCTGCGAGTCTTACCGCAACGTGGTTCGTGGTGAGCCAGATTTTGTGCCTTACTTCCGTCAAGCGACACCAGAGCTCGAGCTCGGTAAGTTGCCACTTGGATCTCGTCCTGCAAAGCGTAATCCTAAGGGCGGGGTAGAAAGCTTACGTGCAATCCCGTGGATCTTCTCGTGGAGCCAAAACCGCTTGGTACTTCCTGCATGGCTAGGAGCGGGGGAAGCGATTCAATACTCGATCGATCAAGGCCACCAAGCGCTGCTCGAAGAAATGTGTCGCGAATGGCCGTTCTTCTCGACTCGCCTTGGCATGCTAGAAATGGTGTACTCGAAGTGCAATATCGATATCGCTCGCTATTATGATGAACGCTTGGTGGATGAATCACTAAGACCTCTGGGTGAAAAACTACGAGATCAACTACAAGAAGACATTAAAGCGGTGTTGAACGTAGAGAACAACGACAACCTGATGCAACATGACCCTTGGGGACTCGAATCCATTCGCCTGCGCAATATTTACGTTGAGCCATTGAACATGCTACAAGCCGAACTGCTCTATCGTACGCGTCAAACAGAAGAGGCTTCCGCCAACCTTGAAGAAGCCTTAATGGTGACGATTGCCGGTATCGCTGCCGGTATGCGTAACACTGGTTGATCACTTCATCTGTCATAAAAAGCTGAGCAGTCGCTCAGCTTTTTTTATATCTATAGATATTGATCCATAACTAGTCAATCTTATATTCTACAAAGGAACCATAAAATACCAACAAATAAGTATAAAACACCACAAATCCACATTATTGATTATTATATTAGTTTTTAAGGGTAATTTTGTCCTACTATTCCACTTCATGCTTATTATTTATATACTACCTGCCTGCTGAGAGCGCATAAATCCAATCATACCAGCTCCAGCCTTGATGGGACTCCCCATCTCTCTAGGTGATAAACGGCTTTAAGGTGACAGGACCAACATTGTTGGTGCTACTTATTAGATTAAAAAATCAAGTGCCATTAAGAGCGCAACTGAAAGTATAAGTAGCTTGTTTACAAGTTTATTGACCATTTGGATTGAAGACATGTCATTACCACACGTAATCTTAACTGTTCTTAGCACTCGCGATGCAACCGGTTATGATATCACTAAAGAGTTCTCTGCTAGCATCGGTTACTTCTGGAAAGCAAGCCACCAACAAGTATACCGTGAGCTTAATAAAATGGCCGAGAACGCGCTGGTTACTTGCGTACTAGAACCCCAAGAAGGCAAACCAGACCGCAAGGTTTACTCCATTACAGATGCTGGCCGTAGCGCTCTGGGAGAATGGTTTGACCAACCCACAGCACATCCAACCGTCCGTGACGAATTTTCAGCTAAGCTGATCGCTTGTGCCGTGCAACCTGCCGCGCCTTTCCGTGATCAGCTTGCCGAACTCGTTGAAGAATCACGTAAGCTGGTTTCTCACTACAAAGAGATTGAAGCCGCTTACTACGCAACACCTTCAACACTTGATAAACAGGCACGTCTAGAGCGTCTAACGCTGCGTCGTAACTTATTGCTACGTGAAGCGTGGATTACTTGGGCGGAAGAAGTGCTGACAGAACTTGAAGTGATCGGTTAATTCCTGTCACTAACAGTTAAATAAAAAGGCTTGCCAATCGGCAAGCCTTTTTATTTCTCGCTTTAGATGACGCACTAACCGCGACTTACGGGCGTACACCTAACGTGTGACACAATGCGTAAGTCATCTCAGCGCGGTTTAGCGTATAAAAGTGGAAGTCTTTCACGCCTTCACGACTTAACACACGCACCATATCAATCGCCTGGCTGGCACCAACCAGTTGTCGAGTCACTGGGTCATCATCTAAACCTTCAAATTGTTTACTCATCCAACCTGGCACTTTGACGTTATTCTGAGCCGCAAAACGAGAGGCTTGTTTAAAGTTGGAAACTGGCAGAATGCCGGGCACAATCTCCACATCAATACCAGCGGCCACACAGCGATCGCGGAAGCGAAGATAAGATTCTACGTCGAAAAAGAATTGAGTAATGGCACGGTTAGCACCCGCATCAACCTTACGTTTTAGATTCAATAAATCAGACTGAGCACTTTTGGCTTCAGGGTGCACTTCAGGAAAAGCCGCAACTGAAATATCAAAATCATGCCGCGACTTCAACAATGCCACGAGGTCTGAGGCATACATCTCAGGCGCACCGCCGCCAAGAGGAATATCACCACGCAATGCGACGATATTTTCAATGCCGTTATTCCAGTAATCATCGGCAATATCAATCAGCTCGTCACGTGTTGCATCAATACATGTTAAGTGTGGGGCCGCCACAAGGCCTGTGGTTGCTTTGATTTCTTTAATGATGGAATGTGTTCTATCACGCTCACCGGAGTTCGCCCCGTACGTAACAGAAACAAATTTAGGTTGAAGTGTTTGGAGACGAAGCACTGAGTTCCATAGCGTCTCTTCCATCTTGGCACTGCTTGGTGGAAAAAACTCAAAGGATACATTGATGTTATCTGATAACTCAGCGATATTTTGATTCAAGGCATCGATATGGCCTGCGTGCGTGTATCCCATCTTATTCTCTCTCCCTGTGGCGCTCCGCCACGAAAACAATTCCTTAAATCGACGTTTAGACGTCCATATGTCTACAGAGTGTCTTGAATACGATTTAATGTCAACCTTGTGAATATGAATTTTTCTCACGTTAATAATGAGGATAGTTCAAGTGGATACTGAATCATTCTTTCTCCATCGATTCCCAATAGCTTCATGATGTGATAACCATTAACCATGGCTGTTTTATGGCCACCTTGAAGTATTTGAGAGTCCGTTTTAATCGAATCTCTTTTAGATAATAAAAAACCCCGGAATCGAACCGAGGTTTTCAAATGAGAATTTCACAGAAGTTTAGAGTAAGCCAGCCAATCGATTAAGGTCTGACTGAATGGCCCCCGCCGTCACTGCTCGTCCAGCCCCTGGGCCACGAATAACCAGAGGGTTGTCTTTGTACCACTTACTCTCGATAGCGAAAATGTTATCGCAAGGCAGTAAGTTCGCGAGAGCGTGCTCGCGAGGAAGTGCTTCCACTCCCACCGTTGCTTTACCATTCTTTTCTAAGCGTGCCACATAACGCAAAACCTGATCATTTTTCTGAGCCTTGACCAGACGTTCTTGGAGTATTTCACTCAATAAGACGCCACTATCAAAGAACTCATCTAAGCTAAGCGGTCGTAACGCTTCTGGTACCAAAGATTCCACTTTCACACTGTCTGGCTCAATCGTCAGGCCTGATTCTCGTGCTAAAATCACGAGCTTGCGCATCACATCGGAACCATCTAAATCAGAACGGGGATCCGGCTCAGTTAGTCCCTGCTGCCAGGCAAGATCCACCAGCTCATGAAACGGCACAGAGCCGTCAAACTGTTGAAATAGCCACGATAAGGTTCCAGAAAAAATCCCCGATAGCGCCACGATTTCATCTCCGCTTTCACGCAGGTCACGAACGGTATGATTAATTGGTAACCCAGCGCCAACGGTAGCATTGTAAAGCCAGTAGCGTCCTATCTTAGCGAATGCATCTTGAACCTGATGGTAATAATGGCTATCAGCTGAGCCGGCCACCTTGTTAGCCGATATTAAATGAACGCCTTGCTGCGCAATTTCAACGTAACGTAGAGCCAACTCTTGACTTGCGGTCACATCCAGCACAACGGCTTCATCGTAGTTTTGTAGCGCGCCAAGGCGAGTCAACCAGGAACCATCATTGGCGATACTCTCATCTTTAAATCGTGCAGAGACATTCCTTGCGTCAATCCCCTGCTCATCAAACCAATACATTTGGCTATCGACAACTGCAACCAAATCAAAACTCATACCGTGACGTTTAGTCAGCTCATTTTTTTGACTCGCAAATAAGTTCAGCCAGCTCGAACCAATATTGCCTTTACCACACAAGGCAACAGCTACACGCTTATGCGCTTGAAATAGTTGACTGTGAATGGTTTGAACCAGAGCCTCAGTATCAGTGCGGCGCAATACCGCGACTAAACTCAAACCCGATTCAGACTCAGAGATAAATTCTATTGGCGCGTGTTTTAGCTTCTGATAAAAACCAAAACAGTGGTTAGCATTTTTCGTCACACCTGCGCCTACGGCAGCTAACAATGAGTAGCCTTCTTTCAGTTTAATTTCCGCTTCCACGGCAAGCTCTTGAAGGTACTTCAGCACCCCCCCGGCAATTTCAGAAGTGTACGCCAAGCGCAAGGTATGCTGATCGGCCTGAACTTCAAAAGCCAATGGCTCTAATTGAGCACGCTGCAATACTTGCCGTACATCGCTTTGCGTTTTTTCAAAATCGTGACCATGAAAGAAAGACAGCTGTATCAATAAAACGTCATCAAGCGACGTAATGATTTTGGCACCACGCCCAGAGGCTAATACGCGCTCAATACGCGTGGAGCCAGCCTCTGATTGATAACTACATTTTAGATTAAGATCCATCGTGCTTTGCGCTACAGGTTGAAGCGTACGGCTGTGTAATACAGGGGCGGCTAGACGAGCAAGCTCGCTGGCCTCATCCAATCTTAGCCAAGGCAATAAGCAAGCATCAGCAACCAGTCGAGGGTCTGCGCTGTACACGCCAGCAACGTCACTCCAAATAGTCACAGTGCTGACATCAGCAAGCGCACCAATAACCGTCGCAGAATAGTCTGATCCATTACGACCCAGCAGAACGGTTTCTCCAGCGTCATTCTGCGCCATAAAACCCGTGATCACGACGCGTTTATGATTGTGTTGTGCTAACGCTTGCTTGATCAAGGGGGATGAACGAACACGATCGACTTCTGGCTGAGTCGCCGCTTCGGCACGCAAAAACGTTCTCGCGTCTTGCACAACGGCTGGCAACGAATGCTGCGACAATAGTACGGCTAAAAGACGCGCGGACCATACCTCTCCATGTCCTAATACCGCTGCTTTTTGTGCTTCAGTCAAAGGCGCGACTAACTCAGACAAAGTACTGAATTCATCTTGTAAAGAAGCCAGTAACTGCTCTTTTGCTTCACCTTCTAACAAGGCGGCTATCAGTCCTGTTTGGAATTCCCTTAAACTTTGAAGTGCCTCATGAGCAAGTCGACCATCTCTGTCCAAGCCTTCGAGAAACTCAATCAGCCGATTGGTGGTTTGCCCAGCAGCAGACACCACCACGAGATCATTTTCTATCGAATGCTCTTTAAGAATATCCACGACACGTAAGTAACATTGAGGGTTGGCTAAGCTGCTGCCACCAAATTTATGTAGCTGACGCTGTACAGTCATGATTATTGTCTCCTATTGCTGGGCAGCTTTAGTGAAGGCCTGTTCTAAATCGTCGATCAAGTCTTGCACATCTTCTAAGCCAACAGATAGGCGCAACAACTGGTGTGAAATCCCCGCTTCGGCCAGAGCTTTCTCTCCCATGGCCCGATGAGTCATCGAGGCAGGATGGCAAATTAAACTTTCGACTCCACCTAATGATTCTGCAAGTGAAAATAATTGCAGCTCTTTCACAAAGACTTTCAATTGTTCAAACGATCCTGAAAATTCAAAGCTCAGCATAGAACCAAAACCAGACTGCTGCTTTTTAGCGATAGCATGACCCGCGTGATCTGGGAGACTTGGGTGATAAATGGCTTTGACCAATCTCTGCGACTGCAGATAAGTAAGTACCTGTTGTGAGCTCTCTTCATGCACTCGCATACGAGCACCAAGCGTACGAATGCCTCGCAGCGTCATATAACTATCAAAAGGCGTTCCCGTTGCACCAATGCAATTGCCCCACCATGCAAGCTCTTCCGCATGTGCTTCTGTTTTGGTAATGATCACGCCACCAATCACATCCGAATGACCATTGATGTATTTTGTGGTTGAGTGAATCACGAAGTCTGCCCCCAGCTCCAACGGTTTTTGATATATCGGAGTCAAGAAAGTGTTGTCGACAGCGACAAGTGCGCCAACTTGCTTGGCTTTTTCACATACTTCAGCAATATCGACCACGCGAACAAGCGGATTTGATGGCGTTTCTAATAGGATCAGCTTTGGTTTGAGCTGCAACGCGGCATCCAGTGCCTGTTTATCGGATTGGTCAATAAACTGCACTTTAAAATCACCTTTTTTTGCTCGGGTATTGAATAGACGATAAGACCCACCGTAGCAATCATGCGGAGCAATGAGCAGATCATCGGGCCCAAGAAAGGCAGAAACCCATAAATTTAACGCAGAGGTACCACAGTTCGTCACGACCGCACCTTGGCCAGACTCTAATTCAGATAGCGCACTTTCTAATAACCCACGATTAGGGTTACCAGATCGGGTGTAATCATATTTAGGGACCTCACCAAAAGCGGGAAAACCGTAATTAGTGGAAAGATAAATAGGTGGAACGACAGCGTGATATTGGCTGTCTGATTCAATACCAGTGCGGACTGCAATGGTCGCAGGTTTGCGAGTGCTCATGGGTGTATCCTTTCACGGGTGATGACTTCTAAACAGGAATGCGCTATATCTGACTCGTGGATTCCAAATGATTCACACGCTTCCTCTACTGTTCTATTCACTTTACTCGTCAAAAAATAAGACGTCAACACTTCTAGACGTCCATATGTCTTTGCTTATGGCGGTAAATGCAGCTAAAATCAGCACCTAGATTATTTTAACCGATTACATAGATGAAGGTGCGCAATGGCTGACTGGAATGGCGAATACATTAGCCCATATGCCGAGCACGGTAAAAAAAGTGAACAAGTAAAAAAAATTACCGTCTCTATCCCGTTAAAAGTTTTAAAAGTACTAACTGATGAGCGTACTCGCCGTCAAATCAACAACTTACGCCATGCAACCAATAGCGAATTACTATGCGAAGCATTTTTACACGCGTACACTGGCCAGCCACTTCCAACAGATGAGGATCTTCGTAAAGATCGCCCTGATGATATTCCGGCTGAAGTAAAAGCGCTGATGACGGAGATGGGTATCGAGTTTGAGTCGTTTACCGAAGAGTAATCGTAAGTGGATTGATGTTGTCTTTAAGAGAACTCTTTCTCTGAGTATAGAAAAATGGGACGCTACGCGTCCCATTTTTTATGTATTAACCCGCGAAGGTTATTCCGCCATGTAATTTTCTGGCATATCAATACGAGCAACGCCAGATTCTACCGCTGCTTGAGCTACCGCTTTTGCTACTCGTGGGAGCAAGCGAGAGTCCATAGGCTTAGGAATGATGTAGTCTGAGCCAAACTCAAGCTTTTCAACCCCTGCCGCTTTAAGTACTGTTTCTGGTACCGGTTCTTTCGCCAGATGACGAATCGCTTCAATAGCGGCCAGTTTCATTTCATCATTAATTTCGCTTGCTCGAACATCAAGAGCACCACGGAATATGAATGGGAAACACAGCACGTTATTTACTTGGTTCGGATAATCACTACGTCCAGTTCCCATAATTAAATCATCACGAACGTCATGCGCAAGCTCAGGCTTAATTTCAGGCTCAGGGTTAGAACATGCAAATACAATCGGCTTGTCAGCCATTAATTTCAATGCTTCAGGTGAAAGTAGGTTCGGACCGGATACCCCAAGGAAAAGATCAGCCCCTTCAATGACATCTTCCAACGTACGCTTATCAGTGTTATTCGCGAACAACTGCTTGTATTCGTTTATGTCATCACGACGAGTATGAATCACGCCTTTACGATCTAGCATATAAATCTTTTCACGCATTGCACCACATTTGATCAGCAGTTCCATACATGCAACGGCCGCAGCCCCAGCGCCAAGACAAACGATCGTAGCGTCTTCTAGCTTCTTGCCTTGAAGCTCAATAGCATTCAGCATACCTGCCGCGGTTACAATTGCAGTACCGTGTTGGTCATCATGGAATACTGGTACATCACAACGCTCAATCAGGCGCTTTTCAATTTCAAAACAGTCTGGAGCCTTAATGTCCTCAAGATTGATACCACCAAATGTGTCTGCAATGTTTGCAACGGTATCCACGAATTCGTCAATGGTACGGTGCTTCACTTCAATATCAATCGAATCAAGGCCAGCAAATCGCTTAAATAATAGCGCTTTACCTTCCATCACGGGCTTAGATGCCAGTGGGCCAAGGTTACCTAAACCAAGGATAGCGGTGCCGTTAGAAATAACCGCAACCATATTGCCTTTGCCAGTGTATTTGTACGCATTGTCAGGATTTTGCGCAATTTCACGCACTGGTTCAGCAACACCAGGACTGTAAGCAAGCGCAAGATCGCCTGCTGTTTCAGCCGGTTTTGTCAGTTCGACAGCAATTTTTCCTGGGATTGGATAAGCATGGTAATCAAGGGCTTTTTGGCGGTGTTCTTCTTCTGGAGTGACTGCTTGGCGATTGTCTTCAGACATGGACGTTTCTCTTTGTTATTTTTAGGTAAGGGGGCATAAATTCTATCGAATAGAGCTTAATCTTCATAGGCAAGATCACGGGCAATATCCTTAAAGATTCGATAATAAAAGAGATTAGACCAAGTAATTACATTAAGCACCTGATTTTCTAGTCAGGCGCTCTTTCTCACACTAGAAAGTTGTACAACACAGATTACTCTTCATCTACGTACTGGGCTTGTAAGTAATTTTCAATGCCTGACATTTCAATCAAGCCAAGTTGAGTCTCTAACCAATCCACATGTTCTTCTTCGTCTTCGAGAATATCTTGGAATAGATCACGAGAGACATAGTCTCGAATGTCTTCAGCATAGGCAATCGCATCTTTCAAATCTGGGATCGCGGCCATCTCAAGTTTCAGGTCACACTCAATCATTTCTTTGGCGTCTTCACCGACCATTAACTTACCGAGATCTTGCAAATTTGGTAAGCCTTCTAGAAACAAAATCCGTTCAATCAGATGATCTGCGTGCTTCATTTCATCTATCGATTCGTGATATTCCTTATCGGCTAAGTGTTTCAACCCCCAGTCTTTATACATACGAGCATGAAGAAAGTACTGATTGATAGCGACTAGCTCGTTCCCGAGCACTTTGTTGAGATGCTGAATGATGATTGGATCGCCTTTCATGACAAAACCTCCTTTTGGCTTCATTTAAATGTAGAAGTAAATGAGAAGGTGTCAAAAGGCTCAGCTAATTATCACTGTTGTATAGCCACAGTCATTATCATTAGCTTGCTTGCTGTAATTTAAGTCCCGTATAACGAGTTTCAGTTTCCGCTAAAATGTCTTTAGCTTGTCTGATGCATTTACCACACTGGCTACCCAGTGCCGTACACTGCTTAATTCCTCGAATATCCGTTACGCCCTCATCTATCGCCAACTTCTTGATTTTCTTGTCAGAGACCCCATGGCAAAGACAAACGTACATAATTAAACCTGTAAAATGAACTGATGACAGTCAATATAAACAAGAATAGTTATTATTACCAGTCGCATTTTGTTAATTTTAAGAACAGTTCGTTATATTGATTTGCAAATAACGGTAAAAGATCAAACCGTTAGAAATAGAGACAGGAAAATAGATATGGAATAGAAATTAAGATTTTGTTTTATTTACAATAAATATAAAAATTTTTGTAATAATTCTTATAACTGAATGAAATTTTAGATATTAAAAAGGGAAGCCTAAGCTTCCCTTCTCTGATGCGCTTTCTTCAAAAAAGAAGAACAGTGCAAGATTTTGTTTAATTCGTTAAGAATTAGTCAAAGATCTTAGCAACAACACCAGCACCTACTGTACGGCCACCTTCACGGATCGCGAAACGTAGACCTTCGTCCATTGCGATTGGTGCGATTAGCTCAACAGTCATTTGTACGTTGTCACCAGGCATTACCATTTCTACGCCTTCTGGTAGCTGGATGTCACCAGTTACGTCAGTTGTACGGAAGTAGAACTGTGGACGGTAGCCTTTGAAGAATGGAGTGTGACGACCACCTTCATCTTTAGACAGTACGTATACTTCTGATTCGAACTTAGTGTGTGGGGTGATTGAACCAGGCTTAGCCAGTACTTGACCACGCTCTACGTCGTCACGCTTAGTACCACGTAGAAGTGCACCAACGTTTTCACCAGCACGGCCTTCGTCTAGAAGCTTACGGAACATCTCTACACCAGTACATGTTGTAGTCGTTGTTTCCTTGATACCTACGATAGCAACTTCGTCACCAACTCTTAGGATACCACGCTCAATACGACCCGTTACTACTGTACCACGACCTTGAATTGAGAATACGTCTTCGATAGGCATTAGGAATGGCTGATCTACTGCACGCTCTGGCTCTGGGATGTAAGAGTCTAGTGCTTCAGCTAGTTCAACGATTTTCGCTTCCCACTGCTCTTCGCCGTTTAGTGCGCCTAGTGCAGAACCTTGGATAACTGGTAGGTCATCACCTGGGAAATCGTACTCAGATAGAAGTTCACGAACTTCCATTTCTACTAGCTCTAGTAGCTCTTCATCATCAACCATGTCACATTTGTTCATGAATACGATGATGTATGGGATACCAACCTGACGGCCTAGTAGGATGTGCTCACGAGTTTGTGGCATTGGGCCATCTGTCGCAGCAACAACTAGGATACCACCGTCCATCTGTGCAGCACCGGTGATCATGTTTTTAACGTAGTCAGCGTGTCCTGGACAGTCAACGTGTGCGTAGTGACGAGTTGGAGTGTCGTACTCAACGTGAGACGTTGCGATAGTGATACCGCGCTCACGCTCTTCTGGAGCGTTATCGATAGAAGCAAAGTCTTTTGCAACACCGCCGTACACTTTAGCTAGAGTAGTACAGATTGCAGCAGTTAGAGTTGTTTTACCGTGGTCAACGTGGCCGATAGTACCAACGTTAACGTGCGGTTTCGTACGTTCAAATTTTTCTTTAGACACGATCGTGTTCCTTCCTAGTTATGATTCGCCGTGATCATTATTGATCGACGACGCGCCAGAAATTGTTATTTTATGCGCCAACGTCGGTTAGCGCAATATTTGGACTGCCTGATCTCACAAAAAGTCGTAAACTTTTTGTAGTTCAATCGTCAATTAGTAACCACGCTCAGCAATGAGTGCTTCCGCAAAGTTCTTAGGCACTTCAGCGTACTCATGGAATTCCATTGAGTACGACGCTCGCCCTTGAGTTGCAGAACGTAGGTCAGTTGCGTAACCAAACATCTGAGATAGCGGTACTTGAGCACGGATGATCTTAAGACCAGCCACACCTTCGTCCATTCCTTCGATGATACCACGACGACGGTTTAGGTCACCAACAACATCACCCATCCAATCTTCCGGAGTGGTTACTTCGACATTCATCATCGGCTCTAGAATCACAGGTTGTGCTTCTAGCGCACCTTTCTTAAATGCCATCGAGCCAGCGATCTTAAACGCTATCTCGCTTGAGTCTACATCGTGGTAAGAACCATCAAATAGTGTAGCTTTAATATCTAGCACAGGATAACCCGCTAGCACACCACTATTCATTTGCTCTTCGATACCTTTCGCTACCGAACTGATGAATTCCTTAGGAACAGCACCACCCACGATTTCGTCTACGAATACGAAACCTTCGCCAGGTTCTGAAGGCTCAAGTTTGATCCACACATGACCGTATTGACCACGACCACCTGATTGACGAACAAATTTACCTTCCACTTCCGCTTTACCACGAATGGTTTCACGGTAAGCCACCTGAGGTTTACCAACGTTACAATCAACGCTGAATTCACGCTTCATACGATCAACGATAATGTCTAGGTGAAGTTCACCCATACCAGAGATCAGAGTTTGACCTGATTCGTCGTCCGTTTCCACGCGAAATGATGGATCTTCCGCAGCCAGCTTACCTAGCGCGATAGCCATTTTTTCTTGGTCAGCCTTAGAACGAGGCTCTACAGCGATCTGAATAACCGGCTCAGGAAACTCCATGCGCTCTAGAATCACTTTGTGGTTCTGATCGCACAGTGTGTCGCCTGTTGTCACGTCTTTCAGACCGATAGCAGCAGCGATATCACCAGCGCAAACTTCTTTTACTTCTTCACGCTTATTCGCATGCATCTGAACGATACGACCAAAACGCTCTTTCTTGCCTTTTACCGAGTTGTAGACAGCATCACCTGAGTTTACAACACCTGAGTAAACACGCATGAAAGTCAGCGTCCCCACAAATGGGTCTGTCGCGATCTTAAACGCTAGCGCAGAGAAAGGTTCATTGTCGTCCGCATGACGTTCAACTTCATTCTCTCTATCATCGACACCTTTAATGGCAGGCACTTCGATTGGCGATGGCAAGAATTCAATCACAGCGTCTAGTACCGCTTGAACACCTTTATTCTTAAACGCACTACCACAAGTAGCCAGTACGATTTCGTTGTTTAGTGTACGAGTACGTAGAGCTTGCTTGATCTCAGCTTCAGTTAGCTCACCTTCTTCAAGGTACTTGTCCATCAGCTCTTCGCTAGCTTCAGCAGCGGATTCAACCATATGGCTGCGCCACTCTTCAGCAAGCTCGATCATGTCAGCTGGGATGTCTTCGTAAGTAAACGAAGTGCCTTGATCGGCTTCATTCCAGTTGAGCATTTTCATCTTGATAAGGTCGATGACACCTCTGAACTCATCTTCTGCACCAACGTTCAGTTGGATTGGAACAGGGTTCGCACCAAGACGATTTTTAATTTGGTCCACAACGCGTAGGAAGTCTGCGCCCGCACGGTCCATCTTGTTTACAAATACCAAACGTGGAACGTGGTATTTGTCTGCTTGACGCCATACAGTTTCAGACTGAGGTTCAACACCAGATGAGCCACAGAACACAACCACAGCACCGTCAAGTACACGAAGAGAACGCTCTACTTCGATAGTAAAGTCAACGTGTCCAGGGGTATCAATGATGTTTACGCGATGCTCAGGGAACTGTGCTTCCATACCACGCCAGAATGTAGTAGTCGCAGCGGATGTGATAGTAATACCACGTTCCTGCTCCTGCTCCATCCAGTCCATGGTTGCTGCACCATCGTGAACTTCGCCGATTTTGTGAGAAAGGCCAGTGTAGAACAGAATACGCTCAGTTGTGGTTGTTTTTCCTGCATCTACGTGAGCACAGATACCGATGTTACGGTAGCGCTCAATAGGAGTTTTACGAGCCACAATTGTATCCTCTTACTAAGGTGTACCTTAGAGTATAGAAAAGTGCTGCGAGAGAACCTCGCAGCACAGAAGGTATTACCAGCGGTAATGAGCGAATGCTTTGTTCGCATCTGCCATACGGTGAACGTCTTCACGTTTCTTAACAGCAGTACCTTTATTCTCAGACGCATCTAGCATTTCAGCAGCTAGGCGTTGAGCCATAGATTTTTCACCACGCTTGCGCGCAGCTTCAACCAACCAACGCATAGCAAGTGCGTTACGGCGAACCGGACGTACTTCTACAGGAACTTGGTAAGTCGAACCACCAACACGGCGAGATTTAACCTCTACCGCAGGGCGTACGTTTTCAAGAGCTTCTTCAAATACAGCTAAGTGGTCTTTACCAGACTTTTCAGCCATAGTATCTAGCGCAGTATAAACAATTTTCTCTGCAGTAGATTTTTTACCGTCAACCATTAGGATGTTAACGAATTTTGCCAGCAATTCAGATTTGAATTTTGGATCTGGAAGGATCTTACGCTGACCAATGACGCGACGACGTGGCATGGATTTTCTCCGTTGTCTTCTTCAGGTTTTATCCAAAACTTTTCAGTTTTTTCAAAAAATTAAAAATAATTTAGTGTTTGGCCTTACTTAACGGAATCCATTAAGACTTAGGACGCTTCACACCGTACTTAGAACGACCTTGTTTACGGTCATTTACGCCTGCACAGTCAAGTGCACCGCGAACAGTGTGGTAACGCACACCTGGAAGGTCTTTAACACGACCACCACGGATTAGAACAACTGAGTGCTCTTGAAGGTTGTGACCTTCACCGCCGATGTACGAAGTTACTTCGAAACCGTTTGTTAAACGAACACGACAAACTTTACGAAGTGCTGAGTTAGGTTTTTTAGGTGTAGTAGTGTAAACACGAGTACATACACCACGTTTTTGTGGGCACGCTTCTAGTGCAGGCACGTTGCTTTTAACAACTTGCTTTGCACGAGGCTTACGTACCAACTGGTTAATAGTTGCCATTAACTAGCTCCTGAATTTACTTGAAAGTAAGCTTTGTGAAAAATCTATCCCCAACTGCCATTGCAGTTAGGGACGCAAAATTCTATGCAGCAGTGAGAGGTGTGTCAAGGAATATACGAATCTTTTTTGTTCAATTAGGACAATTCATCCGTAAAGCTTTGTCGACAGGAATTATCTTTCAATCCCAAGTTGAGGATTTATCTTGCTTTGCTGTCAATTCAACAAAACCTAGGTAGTTCACTACTGAGATGGAAGGGCTGATACGATTGGCCATACCTCGAGCGTGTATATCGCTCTCTAAAGCAAATACACTCGAACTTTTCAATTGACTAAATGCTCGATGTTGCGAATTGGCTGCGTATACGGCGTCTTCGATCAGTAAGATATCGTCATGAACGCTGCATACCAGTATAGCATCTTCTAAGCCTGAAACGGTTTTAATAATGTGTAACATGGCTTCCTCAAAATAACAGTAGCTTGCCAGCTTGTTGTAATTTCTCTTTGATTTGCTGAATGCTAAGTGGTTGCGCATCAATCACAAGATCGGCTTGAGCTAAACCTCGTTCGACAAGCGAGTCGGTACAAACAAAGACTTGCTCGATGTCATAAAGGTCAAATAACTTTAGCATTGGTGCATAATCTTTACTTAATATCATACTGGGATCTTGACCTAACAAGAGTTGGTACACCCCATCACCGAAGAAAATAACACTGATGTCTTCACTGTACGCTGACGCAGCAAGTAATGCATCGACACCTTCGCGTCCAGACGTTCGCCCATGAGGTGCACTACGAAATAAATAAGTTAACTGACTCAAAACTGCACCACTCTGTCTTGGGTGAGCATCGCTTCGGCTAAACTTCCCAAACCGGCTTGTTCAAAACCTTCAGCAAGGTTGTTTTGCACTAAACCATGTTGGTTCGCTTCTTCTTCACTCACAATGCCACGACGCAACGCGGCCGCCACGCAAGTCTCTAACCGCACTTGATTTGCTTTGGCGAGTGTTTGCCACGCTTTATTGAGATCAAATTCATCATTAGCTGGCACACTCAAAGCGGTACCATTAGTCACACCGTCTTGATAAAAGAACACGCTGACCAGTGTGTGGCCTTGCTCAATCAATGCTTGCGCGAACTGGTAGGCACTTCGCGCAGCTTGACTGCCATATACTGGGCCATTCACCACTAACGTGTAAGTTAGCCCACTCACTTTTCGTCATCCTCGGTTTTTCGCTGACGGATATATAAGTAAACGGTATGCTTAGAGATATTCAGACGATCGGCAACACGGTTAATCGCGTCTTTAATATCAAAGATACCTTTATCGTACAGTTCCATAACAATTTGACGGTTCTTCGTGTTGTTCGACACAGATTTGTCAGCATTGATTTCTTCAATCGTGCGCTCAACGGTTTGGTCCACCAGCTCTTCTACATCACTTGCAAAGTTCACTGACGAAGCGGCTTCTTTGGCTTCTTGTGTCGGCATGAAAGATTGAAGCACTTGGGAGAAGGATGCATCAAGGTTGACGTTGATACACAATAAGCCAATCACTCGGTTTTCACCATTACGAATAGCAACGGTGATCGATTTCATAAATACGCCACCTTTCGCACGCGTAAAGTACGAGCGAGAGAAATTACGCTCAGAGCCTTCTATGTCTTTGAGCATTTTTAGCGCTAAATCAGTGATTGGAGAACCAACCTGACGACCGGTATTTTCCCCGTTAGCTATCTTGATTGCAGAAGTGTTTAAGTCTTCTAGGGAGTGGAGAACGATCTCACAAAACGGACCTATCAGGCTCGCAATACCATCTACGACCGCCTCATACGATCTTAAAATGATGTTGTCGTGCTCAGTAAACGGCATCACGTTAACGGATTCCATTTCGAGCAACATCTCCGCGTTTATTGTTTCTGTAGTTGTCATAAGCCTTCGTGCGAAAAATCAACAAATTTATGTAAGTTTATCAGAAAATTTGAAACGCAACCTAGCAAACTCACCAACTAGTGACCTAAAACAAAAAAGGCCCGTTAAACGGACCTTTTTCAATGACTTAACGCTATTTCTTACTGTTCAGCTTTGTCGTTGTCTACTTTTAGCAGTTCAACTTCAAATACCAGTGTTGAGTTAGCTGGGATACTTGGCGTGTCTTGATCACCGTATGCTAGCTCGGGTGGAATAACAAATTTGAACTTAGAGCCGACTGGCATTAACTGAACACCTTCGGTCCAGCCCGGGATTACACGATTTAGTGGGAACGTTGCTGGCTCTCCACGATCGTAAGAACTGTCGAACTGAGTTCCGTCGATGAGCGTACCTTGGTAATGCACTTGCACCGTATCAGTGTCTTTTGGTTTCTCACCTTCAGCCGGCGTAATGACGTGGTAAAGGAGACCTGAATCAGTCTTCACGACACCGTCTTGCTTCTCGAATTCAGCGCGGAAATCATCGCCTGCTTGCTTCGCTTCTGCTGCTTTCTCCGCCACTTGAGCTTGCATCTTCTCTGCAACACGCTTATCTAGCGATTCTAGTGCCGCTCGTGTTTCTTCTTCGTTTAGCTCTGCATTGCCTTGGAATACATCTTCAATGCCTTTAAGAACAAGATCTTTATTGAGATCGATACCAATTTCGCTCGGTTTTTCGATGCTCGTGCTTAAGTAGTTCGCGAATGAAACGCCGATTGCGTATGCCGCTTTATCGTCGTCGGTTTTAAAGTGAACCGCTTTGCCGGTTTCTGCTTGAACTTGCTCTGCTTGAGGTGCGGCTTCTGTTTCTTCTTTCTGACAACCTACCGCTAGCATGACTGTTGCAGCAAGTAGCGACACTTTTAAAACTGATTTCATTAAATTCTCCCAATAATGGCTTCGCCATTGGTTGTTGTGCACAAATCTTCTATGAGACTAGTGAAGACAATCGTTATACCAATATACTAGCTATATGTCTCAAGACACAAACCGGATTATTAGACGTGATACAAAGAATCTCTCATTTATTCCTATATTTAGTTGTCATCACCACGTTAAATGGTTGCTTTTTTACCGAGCGTGAAGTGCAACGCTGGCCTATTGAGCCACAAGGCGCGACCAGCTTTGCACTCAGTCGAGATGGACGATTCGCCCTGCTCTACTCTCAACAACACCACTTGGTGTTGTGGGATCTTGAGCACAATAAGCAATTAGCCAAACTGGGTGAGTTAGATGCCGACGCCAATGTGGTGTCCCATGTCCGTATTTCAGACAATGGCCGCTATGCGGTAACCGCGAGTCAAATGAACTTCGCGGTATGGGATCTAGGCTGGACACAAGCCAAAGGTCTTTGGTCCATTTCCGATGCTTTAATCCGCGACGTTGCTATCACCAGTAGTGGTGAACAAGTACTGCTCGGGCTATCAAACGGTAAAGCCATTTACGTCAACTTAGTCAGCGGGCGACGCTTGGAGTTCCTTGCGCACCGTGAAAAAGTCAACTCCGTTGCGATATCGCCCAATGGTCGTTTTGCCCTCACGGGTGGCAATGACTACAAGGCATACCTTTGGGATACCGAGTCCGGGCAAATATTGCGAACCTTTGAACATGAACAAAGAGTGGTTCGCGTTGCCCTTCAGCGTGATGGTCAACTTGCTATGACGTCTGATGGGGGTAATCAAGCGGTAGTGTGGAACTTGGAAAGCGGAGAAGCCGTCACTCAACTAAATAGTTGGTCGCGTCAATTGATTTTCTCAACCGCGCGGTTTTCGGACGACGGCTCTCAGCTTGTTACTGGAGCGCCATCCGGCCGAGTGTCAGTGTGGGATACCCACACAGGAGAACGGCTCAACAGATTTGACGTTGAGCCTAAAAAAGATACTCGCCCTCCTCGCGCCGTCGTGTATGATGCAGCCTTTGATTCAAAACAACGTGTAATTACTGCTACTTCAGCAGGCATTGCCCAAGCTTGGCAGTTAGAGAACGGGTCATGACAGAAAAACTTATTCAGCAATTGGAAGCGCGCATCAATGACTTAGAGTGTCAAGCCGCGTTCCAAGAACAAACGATTGAAGATCTGAACGAAGCACTCTCTCAACAGCAACTGTTGATTGCCAAGATGCAGGATCAGATGAAGTACATGGTGGGTAAAGTGAAAAATATGGATTCGTCGGACATGGCCGATCCAACAACAGAGCCGCCACCACCACATTACTAATCGATGTACGAAACATAACTAAAACCCAGAATGCATTCTGGGTTTATTGTATTTAATCCGTCGAAAGGGCTGAGCTACTCATCTGCGAAAATTTGTACGCTCAACTCGCCTTGAGCGTTGATACCCGCTCGATACATGCCTGAACTATTCATCGCAAAGTGCAGTTCACCTTGCGCGTCAATTGCGATTAAACCACCTTCGCCGCCCATTTCTTTTAGCTCCCCTTGAATGACATGCTCACAAGCGGTGCGGACGTCTTCTTTCAAGTAACGCATGCGCGCGGCGACGTCTTCTGCGACACGTTTACGGATAAAAAACTCACCGCCCCCCGTGGTCGAAACCGCGACGACGCCATTTTCGGCCACTGTGCCGCAACCTATCAATGCAGAATCGCCCACTCGCCCATATTTCTTATTCGTTACGCCACCTGTGCTGGTTGCAGCGGCTAAGTTACCTTGTTGATCCAGCGCTACCGCTCCGACGGTGCCATGTTTCTGGTTATCTGGATAGTGAGATTCCGATAGTGCAAACCGTCCTTTATCTCGCATCGAAAGCAGTTGCTCATAACGTCGGTCAGTAAAAAAGTAATCCTGCTCGGTATACTCATGCCCTTGTTCAAAAGCAAACTTCTCTGCGCCCTCACCCACCAACAATACGTGATTGCTGTTTCGCATCACGTCACGAGCAAGTTCAATTGGATTCTTGATATGACGAACGCCAGCGACCGCACCTGCGGCTTGGTTTCTACCATCCATCACAGAGGCGTCCATTTCTACCATCTCGTTATGTGTCAGCACAGAGCCTTTACCCGCATTAAAGTTAGGCGAATCTTCCAACACTTTTACCGCCGCGACAACGGCATCAAGCGCTTCACCCCCTTGTTTGAGGATTTGGTGACCAGCACGTACTGCTGACTCTAAGTCGGTCAAAATTGAGTGCTGTAATGACTCACTCACCTGCTCACGCAAGATCGTTCCAGCGCCACCATGAATGGCGATAGAGAAAGGTTTATTCATAAAACTTGGCCCAATGACTGTCTCTTCCCCTAATCACACCTCAGATAAACAAAAAGCGCAAGTTGATAACCAACTTGCGCTTTTCAATTCAATAACTAGATAATGTTATCTAGCCAATCACTGCGAACGAATTAGTGAGAACCACAGCTACCGCCGCCACAGCAGCCTTCGTCATCATGCTTGTGATCATGGTCGTGCCCACAAGACTCTTCACCTTGATGGATATGACCGTGCTCGATCTCTTCTGCTGTTGCTTCACGCGTTGACATCACTTCAACTTCGAACGTCAAAGTTTGGCCAGCTAGCATATGGTTACCGTCAACAACCACTTCGCTGCCGTCGACTTCAGTCACTTCTACAGGGATCGGACCTTGGTCAGTATCGGCTAAGAAACGCATACCAACTTCGATTTCGTCAACGCCTTGGAATACGTCTGCAGGAACGCGCTGTACTAGAGCGTCACTGTGTTCACCATAAGCTTCTTCAGGAGCTACCGTTACTGAGAACTTGTCGCCCGCCACTTTACCTTCAAGTTCTTTTTCAAGACCCGTGATTAAGTTGTTGTTACCGTGAAGATAATCTAAAGGCGCATCAGCTGTTGATTGATCGACAACAACACCGTCTTCCAACATTACTTTGTATGCAAGGCTTGCAACAACGTTCTTTTCAATTTTCATACTAACTCCAGGGAGATTAATTGACTTAACCTGAGTGGGGTTAAGTACTAAGACAACAGGGTGTATTATGGGGATGAATTATCGAAGTTCAATTATTCCGGCTTAAAAATTCCGATCATTTCCTGTTTTGAGTGTTTATTTTTCTCTACAGATTGTGGCTTACGTTGCTCTGTAAATTCACACTCCACACATTCGACTAACTCAATGCTGTTCTCGATCCACCAGCGTAATGTATCTTGCTGACTGCACTTTGGGCAGCTCGCGCCGGCAATAAAACGTTTCTTGATTTTCACGCTATTTCCTTAGCTTGAGTCTGGGCTCAAGTTTTACTTCCAATGATTAGGTGACTGTTGGTCGCTCTCCATCTCACGACCAAAAATTTCTTCTAGCTCTTTACGAGCCTCTTTTGCTCTTTGGGCTAACTTCTGATCTTCATTGTGTTGAGGCAATAAATCTTTAAGCATAGCATTATCAAGCTTACGAAAATGTGCTTCTGCCCGCTTAGCTTGATAGGGGTGCATACCAAGCTCGACAAGCGCTTGGCGACCAAGGTCTAATGCGCTTAAGAACGTCTCACGCGAGTAGTTCTCCACACCATGACTCATCAATTGATACGCTTCCACCCGACTTCTCGCACGGGCGAGCAGTTTAAGATTCGGGAAATACGAGCGGCAAATATCAACGATCGCCATGACTTCATCAGGTGAGTCAGTACAAATCACCAAGGCTTCGGCTTTATCTGCGCCCGCAGCACGCAACAAGTCAATTTGAGTGGCATCGCCATAAAACACCTTGTAGCCATATTTGCGCAATAAATGAATTTGGCTGGCATCGCTTTCCAAGATCGTCACCTTGATTTTGTTGGCGTACATCAAGCGGCCAACGATCTGACCAAAGCGGCCGAAACCAGCGATGATCACCCGTGGGCTGCGATCAACAACATGCCGAGTGGTGTTCTCTTCCTCCTGATTCAGCGTACGAGCGAACCACTTCTTTTGCCCCATGAGCAATAGCGGCGTAGTCACCATCGACAAGCTCACCACCACCAACAGAAACGCGACCTGCTCTTTAGCAAGAATGCCTTCTTGACTGGCGGCGGTGAAAATGACAAACGCAAATTCACCACCTTGGCTTAAAATCGCAGCCATACGGCTACGCGCTTTTTCCTGAACGCGGGCAGCTCGCGCCAGCGCATAGAGAACCAATCCTTTAACCACCACCAAAGCCACTACAGCGCCCAAGATTTCTAAAGGGTGTAATGCCAACAAACCCAGATTTACCGCCATGCCAACCGCGATGAAGAACAACCCCAACAACAAACCCTTAAACGGCTCGATGGCAATTTCCAATTCATGTCGATATTCACTCTCAGCCAGTAGAACGCCGGCTAAGAAAGTCCCTAGAGCCATTGAAAGCCCAAGCTTTTGCATCACGACTGAAATCCCAAGCACGACCAACAGTGCTGCGACGGTAAAGAGCTCACGAACGCCGCTCATCACAACAAAACGAAATAGTGGGCGCAATAAGAAGTGGCCACCGATCAACAGTGCCACCACACTGCCTAATACCGTAAAGACATCAAACCAATCCCCCCCACTTTGTCCGCCTGCAAGCAGCGGTAACATCGCTAGCATGGGGATCACGGCGACGTCTTGGAAAAGCAACACGGCAAACCCCGACTGACCCGTTTCGGTGCCGTTCAAACCTTGCTCTTCAATTACTTTGAGCGCAATCGCGGTCGACGACAGCGCCAGCCCCATGCCGATCACTAAGCTCACCTGCGTACTCCCCCCAAACAAGCTTACAACACTGCCAATCACCGCAGTCGTGACCACGACCTGCGCTCCTCCTAAGCCTAAAATGGGGCCTCGCATCTGCCAGAGTTTTTTTGGGTTTAACTCTAAACCTATTAAAAACAGCAATAACACAACCCCGAGCTCAGCAAAGTGCAAAATTGCATCGACGTCGCTGATTAATCCTAAGCCCCAAGGTCCAATCAAAACGCCAGCCAGTAGGTAGCCCAACACCGAGCCCAGCCCAAGTCGCTGGGCAATAGGCACCGCAATTACGGCTGCCGCGAGAAAGACGACACTGCTTTGGAGAAATTCACTGGTTATCGCCATACTGACCTCCTTGGTCTGTTGCTTCCCAGTCTTTAAAAGGATTATTTAGCCATTGACGGTATTGCTCAGCATGCTCATAACGCTCTATATCAGATATATTTCTCGACCAGTACAGCACCAACGGTTCTATCCAGTACATTTGACACAAGGCTGCGGTCAGCTCAAACGGTTGCAGAATTTGCTCTAACGGGTATTTGTTGTACCCCTTCGCGCTAAAGGCCTCTTCTTTCCCTCCCGTTGTAATCACACTGCGCCAGTATTTTCCCTCTAGTGCCGAACCTCCGCCAAAAGCAAAACCTTTGCCCAGCACTCGGTCCAACCACTCTTTTAACAGGGCTGGGCATGAATACATATAAAGCGGGTGATGGAACACAATCACATCATGCGTTAACAACAGTGCATGTTCGTGGTTCACATCAATAAAGAAATCGGGATAAGCACCGTAAAGATCATGCACGGTGACATGATCAAGCGACTGAGCTTTTTTAATCATCACTTGATTGGCAATCGAGTTATGCGGCTCTGGATGAGCATAAATGACCAGAACTCTTGGGAGAATAGACGGTACAACAGCCAAATGGTCGTCCTTGTGGTTATTTTTATCCGTTATCAAATTGTTATACTTTTTTGTACAGCATAATGCAATTAAAGCGAATCAATCGACTTTTCCGGCCAATACCCCTACTATTCACCGCTAGATATATACCCAAGTGGCTTTTCAAAACGATTGAAACCACTTCGCTATGTAACCAAGCAACGCGCACTGCGCAAAGTGAATGAAAACTTTATGATTACCTTCTCTGACATCCAGTTACTGCGTGGCGGTAAACCCCTTTTAGATCAAGCTTCTGCCACCATCCATCCCGGCGACAAAGTCGGCCTTGTGGGCAAAAACGGCTGTGGTAAATCGACCCTTTTTGCGTTGCTAAAAGACGAACTGTCGATTGATGCAGGTTCATTTAGCCAACCACAACATTGGGAACTGGCATGGGTCGCGCAAGAAACGCCAGCCCTAGAGCGCAGCGCATTGGAATACGTCATTGATGGTGACCGCGAATATCGCGGTCTTGAAAAGCAGCTCGCCGATGCGGAAACACAAGACAACGGTACACTGGTCGCCGAGATTCACGGCAAGATTGAAACCATCGGTGGCTACAGCATTCGCGCTCGCGCAGCAGAATTGTTAGATGGTTTGGGCTTCAGCCAAGAGCAAATGAGCTGGAGCTTGACTCAGTTCTCCGGTGGTTGGCGTATGCGCCTTAACTTAGCTCAAGCACTATTATGTCGTTCTGACTTATTGCTACTCGACGAACCAACCAACCACTTGGATTTAGATGCGGTAATGTGGCTAGAACGCTGGCTGCAAAACTACCCGGGAACCCTACTCCTGATCTCGCACGACCGCGACTTCCTTGATCCCATCGTGGGACGCATCATCCATATCGAAAACCAACAGTTGAACGAATATACGGGCAACTACTCATCTTTTGAAAACCAGCGCGCGCAAAAAATGATGCTGCAACAAGCGATGTATGAGAAGCAACAGAAACAAATGTCGCACATGCAAAGTTACATCGATCGTTTCCGCTACAAAGCATCAAAAGCTCGTCAAGCGCAAAGTCGTATTAAAGCGTTGGAGCGTATGGAAAAAGCATTACCGGCACAATTTGATAATCCATTTAGCTTCCAGTTCCGTACCCCAGCGGCATTACCCAATCCAATCATGATGATGGATGAAGTATCGGCAGGTTACGATGACAACCTGATCTTAGAGAAGATCCGCTTGAACTTGGTGCCAGGCAGCCGTATTGGCTTGCTTGGTCGTAATGGCGCGGGTAAATCGACCCTGATCAAACTGCTTTCTGGCGAACTCAGAGCCCAGGGCGGGGATCTCACCTACTCTCAAGGTGTGAAGATTGGTTACTTTGCTCAGCATCAGCTAGAGACGCTGCACCCAGAAGAAACCCCATTGCAACACATGATGCAGATCGCTTCTGATCAAACTGAACAACAACTGCGGGACTACTTGGGTAGCTTTGGCTTTCAGGGAGAAAAAGCCCTAGAAAAAGTGGCGCCGTTCTCTGGTGGTGAAAAAGCCCGTTTGGTATTAGCGTTGATTGTTTGGCAAAAACCAAACCTATTACTGCTCGATGAACCGACCAACCACTTGGATTTGGACATGCGTCAGGCACTGACCTTAGCACTGCAAACCTTCGAAGGGGCAATGGTCATTGTATCGCACGATCGTTACCTGCTGCGTGCAACCGCTGATGATTTATACTTGGTGCATGATCGTCAAGTCGCCCCATTTGATGGGGATTTGGCCGACTACTATAAGTGGCTGACTGAGCAACAAAAAGCGGAGCGCAAAGAAGCACAAGCCGCACAGCCCGCCAAAGATAGCGCCAACAGCGCGGCAGCGAAAAAAGAGCAAAAACGTCGCGATGCAGAATTTCGTACACAGACCGCGCCAATTCGCAAAAGGCTGACACAATTAGAAAAGAAAATGGATAAGTTAGGTGCTGCACTGGCCGAAGCTGAACAACAATTGGCGGATAACTCACTGTATGAAGCCGAAAATAAAGCTAAACTTAACCAAGTGCTGGCTCTTCAAGCTTCTAGTAAGGCAGAGCTCGAAGAAATTGAAATGGAATGGATGTCTGCTCAAGAAGAGTTAGAGCAGATGGAGCTAGAGTTTAATCAATGAGTAATCAACACGCTGAATACACACTCACCCTAGAACACCTTTGGCAGTTCAGTCTGCAATTTTATGGGGTGCGAGAAGTGAAAGAAGCGTGTTTATCATTACAGAACAATTATCACGGCAACGTGAATCTACTCCTGCTACTCAGATGGCTCGATGAGCAGCAACTGATTTTCCAAGAAAAAGACTGGCCTCTAGTACAAAGCTGTCTGGGTCGAAGCGAAACTTTACTGCACTCTTTTCGCGACTTACGCCGCCATCTTAAGTCGCAAGTCAATGACGCTTTATATCGTGAAACCTTGCAGTTTGAACTGCAACTAGAAAAGCAGCAACAAGCGGATTTGGTGGACTGCATTAACTCACTTGCACTACTCAAAAATGATGGCGATCCACTCACGCTGAGATACTGTCGTCAACTTGGTGGTGAGCATTTGCAGCCAGCCTTTGCTATGCCGGTGCCAAACATTCACCCACCAAAACGCCCATAAATCTGTAGAATACCTATAATCTTTATAAAGGATTATATTAATAAGTTCTTCAACTGACACCGAAGGACCGCATAAGAGCAGTTAGGTATGACACAATTTTTCGCCGCCGCCGGGATCAAAAACCCGCACCTTCAAACGCTTTTACCGCGTTTTATTCGCAAAAAAGCGTTGTTTACGCCGATTTGGCAAACCCTCGATACAGCCGATGGCGACTTTCTCGATCTCGCATGGAGCGAGGACCCAAGCCAAGAACCTGCGCAAAAACAGCCGATTTTTGTGTTGTTTCATGGACTAGAAGGCTGCTTCTATAGCCCTTACGCCAATGGTCTAATGAATGCGTTTGCTCAATCTGGTTGGCTGTCGGTGATGATGCATTTCCGTGGTTGTAGCGGCAAGCCAAACAAGAAAGCTCGCGCCTATCATTCCGGTGAAGTGACTGACGCCCGCTACTTCTTAGAGCATCTTGAGCAACGCTTTCCTGATAACCCCAAAGTCGCGGTTGGTATTTCCCTCGGCGGGAACATGTTAGTGAATTACCTTGCTCAATATCGGGACGACCCGATTGTCACAGCCGCCACAATCGTCTCTGCACCGCTGGATTTGGCGGCATGTGCTAATCGCATCGAACAAGGTTTTTCGAAGGTCTATCGTCGTTATTTATTATCCTCGCTCAAGCGCAATGCGTTGCAAAAACACGCTTTGCTGCATGGTGAATTGGCTTTGTCCTACAACTCAATAAAACGTGTCACACGATTGTATGAATTCGATGATTTGATCACGGCACCATTGCACGGTTTTAAAGACGCACAAGATTATTACGACCAATGTTCAGGCTTGAGCAAGTTACAACAGATCACGCTGCCAACCTTAATCATTCACGCCAAAGACGACCCGTTCATGACGGATGAGGTTATCCCTAAATTTATTCTGCCTGACAATATCGATTATCGCTTATTTGACCATGGTGGCCACGTCGGCTTTCTGTCTGGCTCCGTTTTAAAACCTAAATTTTGGCTAGAAGAAGCACTGCCGGCATACTACGAAAGTATTGCTACAGGCTTTATGTCCCAACACTATAAAAAAGAACGTTTCTACTGCGACACAACAGAGCGCGGTATAGAATAGAACTAAATCATAACAAGTATGAGGTATTGATGATCATTCCTTGGCAAGACATCGCGCCTGAGACATTGGAAAATATTATTCGTGAGTTCGTTCTGCGCGAAGGGACGGACTACGGGACCGTCGAGGTTTCTTTACAAGACAAACTCGAACAAGTAAAACATCAACTGGCACAAGGTGAAGCCGTCATTGTCTTCTCTGAACTGCATGAAACTGTAGATATTCAGCTCAAAGCAAAATCATAGCCCCTTCACATTTTACCGTCCCCCACTCAATGACAAGCCGTTGTGACGTGTTATAGTGGGTTATCGACCGTGCAGTAACGCCCTACTGCACTTTACAGGTAAGTAATTTTCGACAAGGTTTGTCATGTCAGCAAAACACCCAATCATAGCGGTTACTGGTTCGTCCGGTGCCGGCACGACCACTACATCTGAAGCCTTCCGTAAGATGTTCAATATGATGAACGTCAAACCAGCATGGGTTGAAGGTGACAGCTTCCACCGCTTTACTCGCCCCGAAATGGATATCGAGATCCGCAAAGCGCGCGAGCAAGGTCGACACATCAGCTATTTTGGCCCTCAAGCCAATGACTTTCCAGGTTTGGAAGCGTTCTTTCGTAAATACGGCAATGCGGGCACAGGAAGCGTACGTCGCTACCTACACACATTTGATGAAGCCGTCCCGTATAACCAGATGCCGGGGACATTTACCCCCTGGCAAGATCTGCCGGAAAACAGCGATGTGCTGTTTTACGAAGGCCTGCATGGTGGCGTGGTGGATGGTGAGGTAAACGTATCGCAACACGTTGATTTTTTGATTGGCATGGTGCCGATCGTGAACTTGGAATGGATCCAAAAATTTGTCCGCGATACTCGAGAGCGCGGTCACTCACGAGAAGCGGTCACGGACTCCATCGTGCGTTCGATGGACGATTATCTCAACTACATTACGCCACAGTTTTCACGTACCCATATCAACTTTCAGCGAGTGCCAACGGTCGATACCTCTAACCCACTTAACGCCAAAGGCATTCCAAGTTTAGATGAAAGTTTTGTCGTGATTCGCTTACGCGGGATTAAGAAAGTCGACTTTCCGTATCTGCTGGCTATGATTGATGGCTCATTTATGTCACGCCATAACACTATCGTGGTTCCAGGCGGTAAAATGAGCTTTGCTATGGAGCTCATCGTAAGACCGATTCTCCAACAGCTAATAGAAACAGGAAAAATTGGTTAAAAACGTAGCAGGCTAGACTTTACTTTTCACACCGTGATCATGTGCACACTTTTGCTTACAAAATCTCAATCATGACACGATTAAAATCAAGAAATCGTTTTCGAAAAAGGATACTATTTCTTACCGAAACACAAGATAGCTTGCAGCATATAAAAAGTGCTCTTATTCTAGTAAACCTAATTCAGGCTTAGCTAAAATATGGATAGCGCAAGCGTACCCTGCAGAGGAAGTGAGATATTATGGTTCTAGGTAAACCTCAAACCGACCCAACATTAGAGTGGTTTCTTTCACACTGTCATATTCATAAGTACCCATCAAAAAGCACGCTGATTCACGCGGGCGAAAAAGCAGAAACGTTGTACTACATCGTTAAAGGTTCTGTTGCGGTTCTTATCAAAGACGAAGAAGGTAAGGAAATGATTCTTTCCTACCTAAACCAAGGAGACTTTATTGGTGAACTTGGTCTATTCGAGGAAGACCAAGAGCGCACAGCTTGGGTTCGTGCTAAATCTCCTTGTGAAGTTGCTGAAATTTCTTTTAAGAAATTCCGTCAGCTTATCCAAGTAAACCCAGACATCCTAATGCGTCTTTCTGCGCAGATGGCTCGTCGTCTTCAAGTGACTAGCCAAAAAGTGGGTGACCTAGCGTTCCTAGACGTAACTGGTCGTATCGCTCAGACGCTTCTGAACCTTGCAAAACAACCAGACGCGATGACTCACCCAGACGGCATGCAAATTAAGATCACTCGCCAAGAAATCGGTCAAATTGTTGGCTGTTCTCGTGAGACGGTCGGTCGTATTTTGAAAATGCTAGAAGAGCAGAACTTGATCTCTGCGCACGGTAAAACTATCGTGGTTTACGGGACTCGTTAATCTCTAATTAGAGTGACACGGACAAAATTATAAAAGCCACCAATGGTCACATTGGTGGCTTTTTATTTACGTTGAAACCGCGGTTTGCAAAAGGAAGAGCACCGTAATTAACCATTCGTACTTTCGAAGATCTTGTCTGCCGAAGCGGCAACAAAGCCCGAATACAACTCACCGCTTTTCATTGGATAACGCTTAGCAAATTCATAAAAACCACCCGGAATACGGTGCGTCCCTTCACGAAAGCGAACCACTACCTTATCCGCCATCGTCGACGATTGCTCAAGTAAGACATCCGGTGTCCCCTTCACTTCCCCACCGTTTTCATTAATCACAAAGCCTGCTTGACGCAGATAATCGTTCACTTGCTTGACTTCATCATATTGGTTCAATTGGTTCACGCTGACAGTGAAATGGTTCGCGCCGTAACCATGCGCTGCTAGCCAAGAGGCATATTCGCTCTCTTTTGCTAACGCTTGATAATCAGCAAAGCTTAAATCCCACAAGCGTCCACCATGTAAAAATGCGCTATCGTTCAGCTTGTCTGCATCGACTTGTGCCACCAGCTTTTTCACTATCTCTTGCAGCTCAGCTGAACATTCTTCTACTTTCAGTTCACTAATAAACACTTTGGGTTGCTTAGGTTCTGGATGCTCGTAATGCTTTGCGACTAATTTTTTACTTTCAAAAACGTAGTCACCGCATGCCTTATAGCCAAGCGCTACAAACGGCTTTGCCAATGTTTCGATCCCTAGCGGCGCAATGTTGAAGGTACGTAAAGCAATATGATCATTTATCAGCGGCTGCTCTTCTTGAAGAATCTGATGTACTTGCGCAGCTGAAGGACAAAGACGTTGAATGTAGTCTTGCCACAGCGATTCAAATAGCACATTGGGCGTCATAACGACTCCTTGTTACGAGATGTAGAGTTAAAAAGTAAGAGGGCGTTGACTGCCCGCTCACCGCTAAAAAGCCGTCCAGAATAATGAACAATCGCCATCAACCGGTGACGAGAAATGTCAATCAATCAACACCATTCATACCTCAATGATGCGTCGGTAAAGTGAGCCGCCATACATAATTGCGACTCTGTTATTAAAACTTATAGCGCCACACCTGGGCTTAATGTAGCAGGCAAGATAGTCTCTTGCCCTTCCATTGATGCCATCGGGTACGCGCAGTAATCCGCGGCGTAGTAAGCGCTTGGACGTAGGTTACCTGATGCCCCCGGGCCACCAAATGGCGCGTCACCACTTGCCCCAGTGAGCTGACGGTTACGGTTCACAATGCCTGCGCGAATGTGGTCGACGAAGTATTGCCACTCTTGGTCGTCTGTTGACACTAAACCTGCCGACAAACCAAAGCGCGTGTCGTTTGCCAGTGCTACGGCTTTCTCTAGCCCTTCATAACGCACCACTTGGAGTAAGGGACCAAAATACTCTTCATCTGGCAGCGCTGCGATATTGGTCACATCAATAATGCCCGGAGACACAAAGGCAGCTTCACCCGCTTTCGCTTCGATTAGGCTCTCGCCTCCTAGAGATTGAAGGTTGGCTTGGGCATCCAGAATGAACTTCGCTGCGGCGACAGAGATTTGCGGCCCCATAAATGGTGCTGGCTCTGCGAAGGGTTGGTCTACGCGAATATTCTGCGTCGCTTCGACCAACTTAGCGATAAGCGCATCGCCTTTCTCACCCAATGGCACGTATAAACGACGAGCACACGTACAACGCTGCCCTGCACTGATAAACGCTGACTGGATAATGGTGTACACCGTCGCTTCCAAATTACCGTACAGTTCAGAGATCACCATCGGGTTATTGCCACCCATTTCTAGCGCTAACATCTTATCTGGTTGACCTGAAAATTGACGGTGCAAAACATGCCCCGTGTTCGCGCTGCCCGTAAACAGTACGCCATCAATGCCTTTTGTATCAGCAAGGGCGATACCCGTTTCTTTTGCACCTTGGACTAGGTTAATCACACCTTTTGGTAAACCGGCTTCTTCCCACAGTTTCATGGCTAACTCGCCAGTCCAAGGGGTTTGCTCGGATGGCTTGAACACCACGGTGTTACCAGCTAAAAGCGCAGGGACAATGTGTCCATTGGGTAAGTGACCTGGGAAGTTGTATGGACCAAATACCGCCATCACACCCAATGGACGATGACGCAACACAATTTGGTTGCCAGCCGCTTCACGCGTCGATTCCCCAGTGCGATCATGGTAGGCACGAATTGAAATCGCGATTTTACCCGCCATTGCTGCCGCTTCAGTGCGTGTTTCCCAAACCGGCTTACCGGTTTCTTTAGCAATCACTTCGGCGATTTTTTCGCTGTTGGCTTTTACTTTTTCCGCAAAAGCCAACACGATCGCCTCACGCTCTGCAAATGAACGTTTCTTCCAATCCATGAAGGCTTCGCGAGCCGCCGCCACGGCTTGGTTCACTTGCTCAGCCGTGGCGCTTTTTCCTTGCCAAATCACTGCTTGGTTGTACGGCGACAAAGAGGTAAATTTTTCACCCTGACCTTGTACCCATTCACCTGCAATCCAATGTGTCATTGTTTCTATCCTTACATTCTGTCGTCTGTTACTGCGGAAGAAGGCGTACAATATCCCCTTCCTCAACCAAAAGCGCCGCTGCGACTTCTGGCGCGATCATCACGTTTTGCGTTTCAGCGTCATACGCCGCTTTGGTGACTACCGCACGGAAGTTTTCGAACGATGAGTTACACATCAAAAAATCTTGCGTGCTGTTATGCGGCGTAATCTTCACTTGCGCGCGGAACGAATGACGAACCGACTCCACATTTCGCAAATCACATTCTACGGTTGGGCCAGCGTCAAAAATGTCGACATATCCACGGTTGGTAAAGCCTTCGCGCTCTAACAACGTCAACGCAGGACGCGTGTTATCGTGTACCTTGCCAATCACCGCTTGTGCTTCAGGGCTCAATAGATTGATGTAGATAGGCAATTTTGGCATTAAGTCGGCGATAAAGCCTTTTTTACCAATACCGGTTAGATAATCGGCAAGCGTGAAATCGATCGAGAAGAAGTGCTCTTGCAGCCATTGCCAGAACGGCGAATTACCTTCGTCGTCTGAAACGCCACGCATTTCGGCAAAAATGGTTTCGGAGAAACGCTCTGGGTGCTCAGCCATCATTAAGAAACGGCACTTTGACATCAGTCGTCCGTTAAGACCTTGGCGGAATTTCTCACGCAAGAACAAGGTGCAAATTTCACTATTGCCAGTGTAGTTATTGCCGAAGGTAAGCAGTTTTACGACATTCTTGACGCCAAGTTTTGGCGACGAGTGCACTACTTTGCTGATGTGATAAGAATAAAAAGGCACATCCCAGCCGATCGATGCTTCGATTCCGGTGGTCCCCGCAACTTCCCCTGAGTCAAAATCAAAGCCGACCATCAGGTAGCCTTCATCCCCCGGTTCTGCCACATCTGGTTTACCAAAGCTGTACTCTGAGTGTTTGATTCGATTGGTTAACAATTCTTCGTTAACCGGTAAAGATGTAAACCCGTGACCAGACTCTACCGCACAGTTATGCAGCGAGTCATAATCCGACATCACGATAGGGCGAACTACTAGCATCAATACTCCCTCCAGATGCAAGAAGATCCTAACTATATTGTAGGAACAATTCCCCCATCAGAGATCCTTGACGGGGGGATGCGTTGACGTTTAAAGGGTAATTACGATGACACTAATGTCGCGATCGCTTTATCCAGTTTCGCCAAGCCTTCTTCAATTTCTTGTTTTGTGATTACGAGTGATGGGGTGAAACGTATGACATCGGCCCCTGCGACCAATACCATCAGGCCTTGTTGACCGGCAGCAACGAGCACATCACGCGCACGGCCTTGCCATTGTTCATTCAGCGCAGCCCCAAGCAATAGGCCTTTACCGCGTATTTCAGAAAAGATGTGATACTGCGCATTGATCTTCTCTAGACCTTCACGGAACATCGCTTCGCGTTCTAGAACACCTGCCAATACTTCTGGCTTAGTGACTTCATTCACCACCGCCTCTGCAACTGCACAAGCCAATGGATTACCGCCGTACGTCGAGCCGTGCGTGCCCACTTTCATATGATCAGCCAGTTTTGCCGTGGTCAGCATTGCACCGATAGGGAAACCACCACCGAGTGATTTGGCCGTACTTAAAATATCAGGCGTGATTCCCAGACCTTGATACGCATAGAAGTGACCCGTGCGCCCGTTCCCCGTTTGCACTTCATCGAAGATCAACAGTGCGTTGTGTTTGTCACACAGTTCACGAACTGTTTGAGCGAACTCTGGGGTTGGAGGCACAATTCCCCCCTCACCTTGTAGAGGCTCCATCATCACCGCACAAGTGCGATCCGACATGTGCGCTTGTAGTGCTTCGATGTCGTTATAAGGCAGGTGTGTGACATCACCCGGTTTAGGACCAAAACCATCCGAGTAAGCTTCTTGACCACCGACAGTGACGGTAAAAAAGGTACGACCGTGGAAGCCTTGTTTAAATGCAATGATTTCAGATTTTTCTTGGCCATGAACGTCAACTGCGTAACGACGTGCTAGTTTCAGTGCCGCCTCATTCGCTTCCGCGCCAGAGTTGGCAAAGAACACGCGTTCCGCAAAGCTGATTTCGGTGAGTTTTTTCGCTAGTCGCAGCGCAGGCTCATTGGTCATGACGTTACTTAGATGCCACAACTTGTTACCTTGCTCAATCAGTGCCTTCACCATCACTGGGTGACAATGACCAAGACAGTTCACTGCAATACCACCAGCAAAGTCGATATATTCATTACCTTGCTGATCCCAGACGCGTGAACCTTCACCTTTAACAGGGATCATTTCCATCGGGTTATAGCAAGGCACCATCACCTCATCGAATAAACCGCGCTCTACTTTAATTTCCGTTGTCATTGCACATTCCTTCTAATACCGCATGCGTAGCAGATAAGCGAATTTAACCGGCTCTTTGCCAGAAAATAATGTTTTGCATATAAGCCATTGCGGCATTGTATTTACATTTCATTAACCATTTCAATAGTGATTTATTCTTTTTGTTCGCGAAAGCCACTTGCATTAATCACTACCCATGATTATTTATGCACTAAGAAAGAGAAATAGAGAAGTGATTTTTTATCATAATCATATAGCGCAATGAGTATAAGGAGGAAAAACACACGAACAGTGAAAACAACAATAATGAACCGCATAGTTTTGCAGTCCAAACACATCATCAAAGAATGAACAGTTTGTTAATAAAAGTGATCGTGATCAGATTGCTTTACGTGCAAGGAAGTTGGCTAACAGTTCATGACCTTGTTCGGTTTTGATCGACTCAGGATGGAATTGCACCGCATCAATCGGCAGAGTTTTATGCTGATAGCCCATGATTTCATCCATGCTACCATCGGGCAGTTCTGTCCATGCCGTCAACTCAAACATCTCTGGCAAAGTGCCATTTTTCACCACTAGCGAATGGTAACGAGTAACGGTAAGCGGATCATTGAGATTTTTAAACACGCTGCGACTGGTATGGCGGATAGGTGATGTTTTACCATGCATCACTTGTCGAGCGCGCACCACCTCCCCACCGAACACTTGTGCAATCGCCTGATGCCCAAGGCAAACGCCCAATATCGGTAGCTTATCAGCGAAGTGCTTTATCGCTTTGAGGGAGATACCCGCCTCGTTTGGCGTACACGGTCCAGGTGAGATCACTAAGTGGGTTGGGTTAAGCGCTTCAATCCCTTCAATATCGATCTCATCATTACGCACGACCTGTACGTCTACGCCAAGCTCGCAAAAGTATTGATAGAGGTTGTAAGTAAAAGAGTCGTAGTTATCGATGATTAATAACATAGCTCGTTGGCTGCTCCATTCCGTTTTCGTAATACCCAAATCTAACTGTCTATCTGACTGACAATTAAAGGCGATATTTTGCAGCAGCAAGGTAGAAAGGCAAGTTTTGATGCTATTTAAGTTAAGGTTACAGAGAATAAAAAGGCCAGCTTGCGCTGACCTTTGGTTTAAGACCGTTTGATTATGAACGTCAGTGCTTAATCACGACGACGGCGTAGGAAGCCAAAGCCAAGTGCCGCTAGCAGCGTGCCAAGGCCCAGTGAACCACCTGAACCGTCATACTCTGGATACACCGGTTTTGGTGTATTCGAGTCACGCTTGGTGAAGTTGACCGTCATGACTTTGGTATCGATCACTTCATCTTGTGCAGCAGTATCGGCTGCAAAAGTGGCCGCAACAGGTCGCGTCAGCGTCATGGTCACTGTGTATTCACCACGTGGTAACGCCGCAGCATCAAAGTTAACCGCTTGCGCGCCACCTTTGCTCAACGTCACCTGAGGCAAAGCCACTGCTTTCGGTGGCTGCGGTGACAAGCTTAAGGTGGCAATATCGCCCTTTTGCGCTGCCGCAGGCACCGGATACATGATGTCAGCGCGATCGCTCTTAGTCGTGATTCTGACCATACTTTCTCCCACTTCCCCATATTTGTAGCCCAGAGAAGCAATCACAGGATCGTGATCCGAAGAGCGGAAAGCATTCTGCTTGTAGAATGGGTTTTGCTCTGGATCGTTGTTGCTAGCCCCTTTATAACTACTTGTGTAATCGAACAATCCCATTTCCGGCGCATTAATATGCCAATCGGTCACATCAATCACGCGTTTAGCGAGCGCTTTAGAAACGAGCAAATGATCGAGCGAACCGACCTCATCGTTATAAGAGTAACTCCAGGCGGTTTCACCTGCATCCAGCGTGGCATCAATCGCATTCACATAACCAAAGGTCTGGGATACGGACGGATTCGTCGCACTTTCATTAACGGGTTTTTTACCAATGTAAGTGTAAGCAGCGGCTTTAATCGATTTACCCGTTGGGTTGTCGGTCAATACCAGCATCGCATCTTCTTTAGCGTATGAGTTCATATCACCCAAAATCACTTTATCACCGATAAATTTCGCCATCTCTGTACCTAACTGCTTCGCAGCCGTTACGCGGAACGCTTCACACGAACCTTGGAAGTCTTCATCTTTGGCGTAGGTGCGTAGTTCACCATCTGCGCCAAGGTAGTCATCCCAACAAGTTGAGCCTTTCGATTTCAGGTGGTTGACCGCCACCGTAAGACGCTTACCAGTATTGTTGACCGCAAACGTTGCTGCAATAGTGTCACGTTGATAGTTCTTACCACTTTCCGCTAATTCCCCTTTGTTATCGGTAACTGGTTGCCCATTTTCATCGACAATGATTGGCGCGTCCTGACGTGGCATAGGGATCACTTTTCCACCGACTAAACTTACTTTCGAAGGACGATAAATCAAACCGGTGGTAATGGCATCACCGCCTACTGTGTCGTACTCATCTAACACTGTATCGCCATTCTTATCAAAGCCAACAAACACGTAGCGGTTATGCATCGAGTTTTGGCGATCACGATCACCGTAGTCTTCATCCCAGTATTTCTCGTTGACTGCACGTAACAACTCATTGATGGCGCCAAAGTCACCAAAGCCGTTATTTTCGACTTCCATCAGACCCACAATATCGGCATCCATGTTATAAATCGCTTCCACGATTTTAGCTTGTTGACGCTCAAACTCGAGATCACTCTCTGCACCACGGTTGTTACCATTATGATTCTGTGAACCACCAAATGGTGAATTAAAGTAGTTAAGCACGTTTTGTGATGCCACTTTAATGCTAAACGAGTCGCTGTAGTGATAGTTATCGTTATAAGTACGCAGATCAGGAGAGTCACGTCGTGGCGTATTAGCAATAAACGATGATTTGCTCACTGTGTTGGTGGCTATCAAGCGGAACTCGTTGTATGAGTAGTGCAGTACACCTTGCAAACCAACCACCGAATCATTGATTCGGATATAATTGTTGTGCGGATCACGCGCAAAGTCTGGGTAATAAGGGATCTGACCGTCTTTGGCTTTGGCATCCGATTCAACAAACAGGCGGTAATCACGGTTTTGTGCCGATTGCGCTTTGGATTCTTCACTGCCTGCTACAAAATTCTGATTAGGTTGCGGATTCGGTCGCTTGTAAGCCAACACCATATTATTGCGGTAACTGCTGTAGTCAAAACCAAACGTGCGGGTAACACGCATATTCTGTTCGCCCGTTTCAACGCCGTTCATGTCCTGAACCAGATTAACTAACATGCCTTCGTGACGCTCTAACGTGGTGCGGAAGTGTGCAGGGTCGTCCTCAGCGCTGCGCACAAGCTCGACTGGTGTCACAGGTACGGCGATATCATTCATCACTTCCCACTCGTCGTTGCTTGGCAGTAGCGTGGTCATACCGTAGTCTTCTTTGACTTTGGCACGCACACACAATTGTTGACCAATTAAGTTATCCGACACGGGCGCGTTTGTCTTAATAAATACCCCATCAGACGTGCGTGAATTACCATCAGCATTCACATCCGTAATATAAAAACCTTTACTAATACCACTGGTCACCGCACTTACGGTACCAGTCACTAAGAAATCTTCAGTGGAGGTGTATTGACCATCGGGGAGCAAAGGAGAAGAGAACCCCTCACCTTGCACCTCACCGACGTATTTATCTAATGGTGGTGTTGGCTCTGCACGAGCACTTGTACACGGCGTTGGTTGTGGTGGGGGGGGAAGTGGGTCATCGTTGACAGCGATTGGATCGCCTAAACCACCGAAGGCATCTTGAGCAAACGCCTCCCATTGTGACTCGGTGTACGTCGTTGACGGTTTGGAACCGGCTATGCGACGCATGCTTTGGTCAGCCCAAAGTTTATCGCCACTGTGACCGTAAGTACCAAAAATATCTTTGATACCCGCTTCATCTGAGGTTGTGCCTAGCCATACGGCGTCATCGCCATTAAAGTTCATTGCTGAGTGCCCAACTTCATCATAAGTACCAGCAACGACAATCGCATCTTTACCGCTTAAACGCTCAATGGACGCTCGCATATCAATACCAGCGTCACCATTGATAACAACCATACTTTTACCCGATTGTAAGGTCTTACCTTGTAAAACGTTGTTGCCATCTTTACCTTTAATTGAATTCTTATACGACGAGTAGTAAAGCGACAAAGTGCCATCAAATGTATGTGCTACGGGGCCGATGTTCGAGATCTCTACAGCTTTGTTCTGTGCAGACCCTTCTACATATTCAGAGATGATGATGTCATTAATATTCGCCAGTGCCGCGCCACTCAGTACACTACTAATTGCACCGGCAAGCAAGGTGATTTTTTTGTTCATGGTGTAATCCTTTAAGTCCATTTAGAAGTAAACTCGAGCGTAAGCGTAGGCATCTTGCGCCGCCTCGCCGGCATTCATTTCAAGCGTGATGACGCTTGAGCGGGTAGGCTTATAATTCACGCCCAATGTGCCCCAAGTACGGGAGTTACCCCAGTTGTTTTCCTCGTTTTCATCCCATACTTCACTACTGCGATCCCACTTCTCATACTCTTCGTAATTGTAAGAGGCCGTGAACTCCCACTGCTTGGTGAAGATGTACTTTGCAGAAACCAGTGCGCCTTTGTTTTCTTGCTTTTGGTAATCGTTATACACTTTGATCACGTTTTCAGGGTCGGTGTTGTCAGTGGTGGTATCATCCAGTGCGATGTCCTCCTCTTCATAGAAGGCATTAACACCCAAGTGAATCGCATCATTTAGCGCGTAACGCATACCGAAACCGAAAAGGCGCTGTTCACCATATTTCGAGAGACCGTCTGAACCGCCGCGGCCCTCAAAACCGGCCACAGCGGAGAAGCTATCCCCAAAGTAACCAAGGTAGCCATTGACGATATCACCGAGCTCTGAACCAGATGATGACTCGCCACCATAGGTGTAGGACGCGCCCACTTTAATCACATCAAAATAATAACCTTCATACTTGATGGTCGTATCTTGGTCACCGGCTTCACCAGTTTCGACTGTGGTGTCGAAGGTGAAGTCCCCCCATTTGTCATAATCATCAAACGCAGTATCCGCGAGGCCCACCTCGAGATAATGGTTAGGTAAAATATCGTAACCAAGAAACACCTTATCAATGGCCAGCACCATATCTCCGGTGCCGTATTTCCAATTTTCTCTTTCGTAATCAAGCTCTAAGCGATAGTGAATTTTGTCTTTCTTGCCTTTTACACCCATGGTGGCAAACGAATCATCAATAAAACTCTGATCAGTGTAAAACTCACCATAATTATAATTTGCACCAATATGCCCACCGACACCCACTTCGCCATACAGCTTGAGGAAGTCTCCATTTTCTTCTTTATATATGGTCGCAGCATTCACCGCAGACGCTACAAATAGCGAAGAGATCGCTATCGCCACTGCATTTCTTTTCAGCATTGTTATGTCCTTTATCTACTTGAAAATGTGATCTAACGGTTAAACCTTGCTTTGGTCACGGCTCATCTACAATTGGAAGTGGTGAATCGGTCGCAGTTCGCTCTAACTTATAAAGCAAGATCACGATTTATCTAAACTTGGCTTTATCGAGATAAATATCTCTTTTTAATGAAATTAATAAAGGTGCGTGCATTCTGAGTGCGATTCCTTTCACAAACATTTACTGGTTATTATGAATACACCGATACATCCAACACATATTGTTATTGGTAAAATTAACAAGGACATAACAGCATTATTTTTAGAGTTAAAACTCTGTTTTAGAGTGAGGGATATGCTATGAGAATCTGAATGAAAGATGCTTGGTATACGCATAAAAAAACCCTCGCCAAGGCGAGGGTTAGGAATGACAATGTCGTTATTCTTTAGGAGAGGTGCTGTTATGGCCGAGCCACAAAACCGACTGCTTTGTATGCTTTTTTCAGCGTTTCAGCGGCACGAGCTGAGGCCTTTTCCGCACCTTGCTTCATTACGGCATCCATGTAAGCGCGATCAGCACGGATACGGTGATATTCTGCTTGAATTGGCTCCAGCATAGCAACAATCGCTTCGCCTACATCTTTCTTAAACGGACCATACATTTCAACGCCTTTGTACTTCGCTTCGATGTCTTCAAAGCTCATACCTGTCGCCGCAGAGTAAAGACCCATTAGGTTGGCAATACCCGCTTTGTTCTCGATGTCATGATGGATGCTCGGTGGGGTTTCGGTATCGGTTTGTGCCTTATTGATCTTCTTGATGATTGACTTTGGCTCTTCAAGCAATGTGATCACATTCTTACGGTTGTCATCTGACTTCGACATTTTCTTCACCGCATCTTGAAGGCTCATAACGCGTGCATTTACCGTAGGAATGTACGGCTCTGGCACAGTGAAGATCGGGCTTTCTGGCGCGTAGATATTATTGAAGCGCGTTGCTATATCCCGAGCAAGCTCAAGGTGTTGTTTCTGGTCGCTACCGACAGGTACTTGGTGCGCGCCGTATGACAATATATCTGCCGCCATGAGTACAGGGTAATCAAACAGACCCACATTGACGTCGTTCGCGTAACGCGCCGATTTGTCTTTGAACTGGGTCATACGGCTCAATTCACCCATTTGGGTGTAACAGTTAAGAAGCCAACCTAGTTGAGCATGCTCTGGTACGTGTGACTGAACAAATAGCGTGCTCTTCTTCGGGTCAACACCAACAGCTAAACAGATCGCCAGTGCGTCTAGTGTCGCTTCATGCAGAGCTTGAGGATCCTGACGAACCGTAATCGCATGAAGGTCTACCACACAGTAGTGGCAATCATAATCGTCTTGCATCTGATGCCATTGACGTAGAGCACCCAAGTAGTTACCGATACTTAGTTCACCTGACGGTTGAACACCACTCAATACAATGGGCTTGCTCATTAGAATGATTCCTTTGACTTCTTAACCTAATTAAAATGAAAAAACCGTGCGATCGTTAGCGCACGGTTCACTCAGTGTACTCATTAACAAGTATTTTGGAAGATCTTTTGTTGTCGTTATACAGAAACGGCGACGACTTCCAATAATTCCGCTAATCGGTTCGCCACAACATCTGGACTCGAGACTGCAATTGGCTCACCATGGTTGTAACCGTAAGTTAAACCAAATGAAGCGCAGCCAGCGTTTTTCGCTGCCAGAATGTCGTTTTTTGAATCCCCAACCATCAGCATTTCAGTGGGTTTTACCTGATGTTTTTGCATTAACCAGTTTAACGCGACTGGATTTGGTTTTTTCTCAGGAAATGCATCACCACCCAGCACATCGACAAAATATTTTGCGATGTCATGTTGCTCTAAAATTTCTGGAACAAACTTCGATGGTTTATTCGTGACAATCGCCATGATAAAACCCGCTTGATGCAACTCTTCTAACGTCTCTTTTACCGTTGGGTAAAGGTGGCTTAGCTTATGGCCGCTTTGCTTGTAGTATTCATCAAACAATGTACGAGCCTTGGCTCGTAGTTCGTCATTCAAGTCATCGTTGACGGTCATGCTTTGGCTTAGTGCTCGGCCAATCAGTACATCTGCACCATTCCCAACATAGTCGCGCACTTGCTCTTCAGATACCGAAGGGTAACCAAGAGCTTGCACAGTTTGGTCTGCTGCTACTGTCAAATCTGGCACGCTGTCTAGTAGCGTGCCATCCAAGTCAAAAGCAATCAGTTTAATCTCTTGTTGCATCGAAAATTCCCTAGCAAAAATAACAAAGGATGGTTTCCCACCCTATGGGCTTAATCTTTGATGCCACTCAGTGTCAAACTCAGCGACGTCTGGCTTTGCTCGCCTTATTTGGTTGCCAAACGCTGGCGAACCGATTCAAACAAACAGATACCAGATGCAACGGATACGTTCAAGCTTGATACGCTGCCGACCATTGGGATCTTGATCAGATCATCACAGGTTTCACGAGTCAGACGACGCATGCCGTCACCTTCTGCACCCATAACGATCGCCAGTGGCCCCGTGAGTTTGGCTTGATAAATATCGTGTGTCGCTTCACCTGCCGTGCCAGCAAACCAAATCCCTTTTTCTTGTAACGTTCGCATCGTGCGCGCAAGGTTAGTAACACGGACCAATGGTACGACTTCGGCTGCACCACATGCCACTTTGCTGACGGTCGCATTCATTGGTGCCGAGCGATCTTTCGGGACGATGATCGCGGCCACACCGGCTGCATCGGCATTACGCAAACAAGCTCCGAGGTTATGTGGATCAGTGACCCCATCAAGAACCAACAGTAATGGCGATTCATGCTGTGCTAGGATGTCATCAATGTCATTTTCGTTCAGCTGTTTTGCTGGTTTTACGCGAGCAATAATACCTTGGTGATTGGCACCACGTGCTTTGTCGTCCAATGTTTTGCGCGTCATTTGCTGAATAGAAACGCCACACACCTGAAGATCATTCAGGATTGGCATCAGGCGATCGTCTTGACGGCCCTTAAGGACAAATGCTTCGATAAAACGCTCTGGTTCGCGCTCCAATACCGCCTTCACTGCGTGAATGCCGTAGATAAATTCGTTACTCATTATTTAACCTGTTGTTCTGGTCATATCGCCTACGCCAGCCGAGTTTGAACTGAGCTGGCGCTTCAGCCTACTGCACTTCTTTTTTAGGGCGCTTGGTTTTCTTCGGCTTACTGTGTGGCTTTTTCTTGTTCGTTTTTTTCACCTTAGGCTTTTTTTTGCCTTCAGCGTCGTCACGTTTACCTGCCGCTCCCGTTTCTTCCGGACGTTTGGTTGGCTCAATCGCTGGGATGGCACGCGTAGCCCCTGCTTCTTTCGATGAAGAACGCGTCGCTGTGCGTTTTTTCTCTTTGGCTTTGCGCTTTGCGTCCGCTGCTCGCTTCTTCGCCGTCTTCCCTTCGCCGCGTAGCTTACGACTTGTTTCAGTCAATTCAAAGTCAATTTTCTTATCATCGAGGTTAACGGCCAGTACTTTAACTTTTACTGCATCACCCAGACGATAGATATTACCGAAGCTTTCACCGATAAGTCGTTGCCCAATAGGATCAAACTGATAGTAGTCATTCGCGAGTGCCGAAATATGCACCAAACCATCAATGTGGAGATCGGTCAAACGCACGAAAAAACCAAAACTGGTGACGTTCGCAATTACCCCGTCGAGTTCGTCACCAACGTGATCTTGCATGTATTCACATTTCAACCAATCGGCCACATCACGAGTCGCATCATCGGCGCGGCGTTCGGTCATCGAGCATTGTTCACCGTAAAAGTTCATGTCATCAAACGAGTAATGATAGCCACCCGTTGGTGTCCAGCGATCTTGATTTCGCCCTTCTTGTTTCGCGATGAGGTATTTAATCGCGCGATGAAGTAATAAGTCAGGGTAGCGACGGATTGGCGACGTAAAGTGCGCGTAACGCTTGAGTGCCAAACCAAAGTGACCCACGTTATCAGCACTGTACATCGCTTGCTTCATCGAACGTAATAGCATGGTTTGGATCAGCTCTTGGTCTTGACGTCCAGAGATTTGACGCGCGAGATCCGCATAATCCGTTGGCGAGGGTTCTAATCCACCTTTGAGATCCAAACCAAGCTCGCTCAAAAAGTCACGGAAACCTTGTAAGCGCAATTCGCCTGGAGATTCATGAATACGATATAACGCCGGCTCTTTGGCTTTCTCGACCAGCGATGCAGAGGCAATGTTCGCCATGATCATACACTCTTCGATGATCTTGTGCGCATCATTGCGAATGACTGGCTCAATACTTTCAATTTTACGCTCGGCATTGAAAATAAACTTAGTTTCAACCGTTTCAAATTCAATCGCGCCGCGCTGATCACGTGCCTCTTTCAGCACTTTGTACATGTTGTGTAGCTCTTCCAAGTGCGAAACAACTGGCTGATAGCGTTGACGAAGCTCTTCGTTACCTTCAAGAATGCCACTGACTTTGTTGTACGTCAGACGAGCGTGCGAGTTCATCACTGCTTCATAATGCTTGTAGCCAGATAGTTTCCCTGTGTCAGAAATCGTCATCTCACACACCATACACAAGCGATCCACTTGTGGGTTAAGTGAACATAAACCGTTGGAAAGCACTTCCGGTAACATTGGCACCACTTGCGATGGGAAATATACCGAGTTACCACGATTAATTGCTTCTTTATCTAGCGCAGAGTCTGGGCGCACGTAGTAACTGACGTCAGCAATCGCGACCCAAAGCCGCCAACCGCCATCTTTGTTCTTCTCACAGTAAACGGCATCATCAAAATCTCGTGCGTCTTCCCCATCAATCGTCACCAGTGGCAATTCACGTAGATCCACACGACCCTCTTTGGCTTCCTCTGGCACTTCTTCGCCCAAGTTTGCGATTTGTTTATCGACGGCTTCTGGCCACTCGTGAGGAATTTGGTGGGTACGAATCGCAATTTGCGTTTCCATCCCTGGCGCCATATTTTCACCCAGAACTTCAACCACTTTACCCATCATGCCGCGTGAACGAGAGCCCCGATCAGTAATTTCAATCACGACCACATTACCCATGCGTGCACCTGCTTTGTGCTCATTTGGGATCAGAATATCTTGGCTAATACGCGAGTCATCAGGCACAACATATGAGTAGCCGTATTCTAAAAAGAAACGACCCACAATCTGAGTGTTGCGTTCTTCCAGTACTCGTACCAATCGCCCCTCGCGACGCCCACGTTTGCTGTTGTCTGTCGGTTGAGCAAGAACAAAGTCACCGTGAATGATGTTTTTCATCTGATGATGCGGTAACAGAATGTCATTATCCTTGCCGACGCTGCCTTCTGGACGCACCCAACCGTGGCCATCTTTATGACCAATCACGTAACCTTTTACCATTTCAAGTTTTTCAGGCAATGCGTAGCACTGACGGCGGGTAAACACCAGTTGGCCATCTCGTTCCATCGCACGCAGCCGGCGACGCAACCCTTCGTATTGCTCTTCGCCCTCAAGCTTTAGTGCCTCAAACAAGTCGTTGCGATTCATCGGAACGCCCGCTTGCTCCAGAAACTCGATGATAAACTCTCGGCTTGGAATTGGATTTTCGTAATTTTTAGATTCACGATCCGCAAAAGGATCGTTTGGGATATTGTCTGACATAGGCACGCCTATCTAGCAAGGAAGGTATAGAGTTAGTATATCTGAGTCTCTCGATAAGCTACAGAATTGCTTTGAAAAAAGAATGATCGCGCTCGACTCTAAGTCCCCTAATCAACTAAGGACGAGCCAGTAGGATCAAAAGTTCCGAATTATCACTAAGTAGGGATTCTATTGTACTGTCATCTAGCTCCGCGAGAAAAGCGCGTTTCGCTTTGGCTAGCTTGTCTTTGAGTCGACATGCTGGCGTAATATGGCAAAAATCTATCCCACAGTTAACGAGCTCTAACGGTTCCAAATCACGCACCACACCTCCTACCGTTATCTCCGATGCGGGCTTCATAAGCCGAATACCGCCGTTCTTACCACGCACCGTGTGGACGTACCCTAACTGCCCTAAACGGTTGATAACTTTAACCATATGGTTACGAGAAACACCAAATAAATCCGTCACTTCCGTAATATTGGTTAACTCATCTTTTGGTAATGAAGCCAAGAAAATCAAGGTTCTTAACGCGTAATCAGTGAAGCTAGTTAACTGCATATTCTCTCCCAAAGTACGACCCGATAACTCACCACCGTGAGTAAAACGGCGAACTGAGGTTATCAATAAAGTGTAAATCTTTTCTTGATCGAAAGATACATTTGAGATACAACTTTAAACATACATTATAAATACAAGTTTAAACAGGAACTCCTTATGCTCAGCAATCAAACCATTGAAATAGTCAAAGCGACCGCACCACTTATCGTAGAAACGGGGCCAAAACTGACCGCTCACTTTTATGATCGTATGTTTGCTCACAACCCCGAGTTAAAAGATATTTTCAATATGAGTAACCAGCGCAATGGTGATCAACGAGAGGCATTGTTCAACGCGATCTGCGCGTATGCTGCGAACATTGAAAACTTACCGGCCCTGCTTGGCGCGGTAGAAAAAATAGCCCATAAACACACCAGCTTTTTGATCACCGAAGGTCAATATCAAATCGTGGGTCAGCATCTGCTTGCCACTATTGATGAGTTGCTTAACCCAGGTCAAGACGTATTGGATGCGTGGGCAGAAGCATACGGCGTGTTGGCAAATGTATTTATTCAGCGCGAAGAACAGATTTATCAGGTTAATGAAGCCGTAGAAGGCGGCTGGCGTGGTCTACGTGAATTTGAATTGGTTGGCAAGCAAGCCGAGAGCGAGCACATTTGCAGTTTTGTGTTTAAGCCTATCGACGGGAAAAAAGTGACGACGTTTAAACCGGGGCAATATTTAGGTATCTACATCAATAGCGACCAATTAGAAAACCAAGAAATTCGCCAGTACAGTCTGTCCTCCGCTCCACAAGACAATACTTACCGTATCTCTGTTAAGCGAGAGCAAGGTGGCAAAGTATCCAACTACCTGCACGATGCATTGCAAATTGGCGATAACGTTAAACTCGCTCCTCCTGCCGGTGACTTCTTTATGGATGTTGAACCGCAAACGCCAGTGGTTCTGATTTCTGGGGGTGTTGGACTAACGCCAACGCTTGCTATGCTGGAAAGCCTTACCGATCATCAAGCTCCCGTCACTTGGATACACGCAACAGAAAATGGGCAACAACATGCGTTTAAGCAACACGTAACCCAATTAATCGATTCAAAAGAAAACATGAACGCATTTGTTTGGTACAACCAACCAACGGCAGAAGATAAACTGGGTGAAGATTTCCACTTCACTGGCTTTGTGAATTTGCATGAAATTGAAGCAGCACTTAAGCAAAACAATGTGCAGGTTTATTTCTGCGGACCTGTTGGGTTTATGCAGCACGTAGCGAAGCAGTTACTTGATCTAAACGTACCGCAAGCGCAATTCCATTACGAATGCTTCGGTCCACACAAAGTGATATAGCGTACGCTGGTTTATCAGTAAAACAACCAAGCCCACATGATGTGGGCTTGGTTGTATGAAGTGACCATGTTTTACCGAGGAGTTCTACCAGAAGGTGTCGCGTCGTTTCGCTCGCGCAATAATATTCTGAGGCATACGCTGCTCAAGACCATTTCTTAACACACGAATACGTTTGTGTTGTCTTTTATCTGCTGTAACCGAATTATATAACCAACGATAAGCATCTTCATAATCAAGCGGACTGCCGTAATCACGCAGGAGTAACTCTGCAAGATGAATACGCGCATTCAAATTTCCCATCGAGGCTGCCTCTCGTAAATATGGAATTGCACGTTCTTTGTCTTGCTGCACTAAGGTACCACGTGAGTAATATCGACCTATCTGCTCCAGCGCCGCTGGCAAACCTTGGTGTGCGGCGTTTTCCATATAGTAAAGCCCGAGCTCTACGTCTTGCTCAATACACACACCCCACGCCAACATATCTCCGTACAGAAACTCATAAGCGGGTAGGCTAATTCGAGTCGCACGAGCAACGATATCCTCAACCAACTGGCAGTTATCTGCGCGCACACGTTGTAAATGCTTATTTTGCTCAATAAGCTTTATCAGCTCTGCTTCAGTGTAGATAGGGACTGGCGCACCTACATCAGCAACATTGGCGTTCGCAGTCGTGGCAACCAACGTCATTAACAGTGAAGCAGCCACTGTTCGTAACTTCATAAACGTACTCTTTAAGGTATCTCAGAAACCAAAGATCGACGAAGGATCTCCTCTGCTCGATAACCTTATCGGCAAAGGTCAGCGAAGCTTTAGACAATTCTTGCCTCTTGTTTAAGCTTAACGGCAACAATTTGCCGTGTTACGTATATTTTTTCACCTACTCACACACAAAAAAAGCCGACTATCAAAGTCGGCTTTACAATCTCTAACGAGTATCAATTACGATTCGAATGGGTGAACCTTAATAATAGTTTCGTTACGGTCAGGGCCTGTTGAAACAATATCTACTGGTACGCCTGTCAGCTCTTCAATGCGCTTGATATAGTTTAGAGCCGCTTGTGGTAGCTCTTCTAATGTCTTAGCGCCGAATGTGTTCTCAGACCAACCTGGCATGGTTTCGTAAATTGGCGTTGCTTTATCGAATGCTTCAGCAGCCATTGGAGAAACTTGCAGTACAGAGCCGTCTTCCATCTTGTAACCAGTACAGATTTTTAGCTCTTCTAGGCCATCGAGTACGTCTAATTTGGTTAGACAGAAGCCCGTGATAGAGTTAATTTGGATAGCGCGACGCATCGCAACCGCATCAAACCAACCAGTACGACGTAGGCGACCTGTGGTAGCACCAAACTCATGGCCAACGTCGCCTAGATGCTTACCAATTGGATCTTGCTTATCGAGACCATCATATAGCTCAGTTGGGAAAGGGCCAGAGCCTACTCGTGTACAGTATGCTTTTGCGATGCCGAGGATGTAGCCAAGGTAACGAGGGCCGAAACCAGAACCTGGGGCAACACCACCAGCAGTCGTGTTAGAAGACGTTACGTACGGGTAAGTACCGTGGTCAATATCCAGCAGTGTACCTTGCGCACCTTCGAACATGATCTTGTCGCCACGCTTACGTGCTGCGTCTAATTCGTCAGTTACATCGATAACCATTGAAGTCAATAACTCAGCGTAGCCTTTGGCTTGCTCAAGCACCTCTTCGTAGCTTACTGGATCAACTTTATAGAAATTAACCAATTGGAAGTTATGGAACTCCATGACTTCTTTTAGCTTCTCTGCGAAGGCATCCATATCGAATAGATCGCCAACGCGTAGACCACGACGAGCAACTTTATCTTCGTATGCTGGACCAATACCACGGCCTGTTGTACCGATGGCCTTTTTACCGCGAGCGATTTCGCGAGCTTGGTCCATTGCAACGTGATAAGGCAGAATTAGCGGACATGCTTCAGAAATGAAAAGACGCTCGCGTACAGGAATACCGCGCTCTTCAAGAGGTTTCATTTCTTTAAGTAGAGCTTCAGGCGACAGTACGACACCGTTACCGATAACACATTTTACGTTATCGCGAAGGATACCTGATGGAATTAAGTGAAGAACGGTTTTTTCACCGTCAATTACGAGAGTGTGACCTGCGTTGTGACCGCCTTGGTAGCGTACCACGTATTTTGCATCTTCAGTTAAAAGGTCTACGATTTTACCTTTACCTTCGTCACCCCATTGGGTGCCTAGAACGACTACGTTATTTCCCATCTTTCCAAGTCTGATTGCTAGTTAAAAATGGATTCTAGCACCGAATTACGCTTCTTGCAGTCATTTTTGTTCACAGAGATGTGAGCAGAATGTAATCTTGCTACCTTATATATTTTGAAGTCAGTGTATCATTGCTAGTATTTCATTTTCTTTATTCAACTAGGAACCTGTATGTCTGAGTCCATATGGCTAGCTATTGGGCTAGTACTGATAGTTGAAGGGATTGGCCCTCTCATCGCGCCCAACGGATGGCGAAACATGGTGGCTCAGTTAAGCGAACAACCCAATAATCAATTGCGTCGCATCGGTGGCTGCCTTGTGGTTGCAGGAGCAGTGATCGCCGTCATGATGAGCTAATGAGCTTGCCAATAAGATGTTATTGACAAATAAAAAAGGCTCCATCAAGGAGCCTTTTGTTTAATTAGACACGGCGATCACTTCGCGGCCCCACCTTTCGACTGGTTCATGTACTGGAAGAACTCACTGTTCGGGTCCAATACAAGAATGTCACTCTTCGAACTGAAGGATTTCTCATACGCTCTCAACGAACGTAGGAAGCTAAAGAACTCAGGGTCCTTATTGTAAGCTTCTGCGTAAATCTTCGCTGCTTCTGCATCTGCCCCACCTCGTGTCACACGAGCTGTTTTATCGGCTTCCGCCAAAATCGTTGCAACTTCCAGCTCAGCCTGCGCACGAATCACTTCCGCCTTCTCACGACCTTGAGAACGGTGCTTACGCGCTACTGACTCACGCTCCGCGCGCATACGACGATAAATTGACTCACTGATTTCATCAGGAAGGTTGATTTTCTTCATCCGGAAATCAACAACGCGAACACCCAAGTCTTTCATCGCACTTTGGCGAGTGTCTTTCAACACTTCAGACATGATTAGGTCACGCTCACCATCAATCTCCAGCGCTTGACGTGCCGCTTCAGTTGCCACGACATCGGCGCTTGCATCTTCTGGGAGTACAGCATCGTTACGTGGACCAGAAACAATTTGCTTGATTTCACGAGCACCGATTTCAGAACGAAGCACGTCCGTTACTTTACGCTCAAGAAGTGCTTCTGCCGTTAGCGAGTTACCACCACCGGTTGCTAGATAGTAACGACCAAAATCGTCGATACGCCATTTTACATAGGTATCAATGATTACGTCTTTTTTCTCTGACGTTACAAAACGGTCTGCACGACCATCCATTGTTTGAATACGCGCATCCAGTTGTTTCACACGGTCAAACAAAGGCATCTTGAAATGCAAACCAGGATCATAAATTCGAGTGATATCGTTGTTGTCTTTAAGAACACGACCAAATCGAACCACAATACCGCGCTCACCTTCAGGAATCACAAACAGAGACATCAATAACAATGCCAGTGCGATTACCAATACAGGGATCATTAACTTACGCATTCTTAGTATCTCCCTTGACGTGAACCAGTTGAACGAGGCTGCGTGTCCGAAGTATCTTGTGGTTGTGGGCGCTCAGACTCTAGTTGGATGTGATCGTAAGCTGAAGACGACTTCGATTTACGTTTGGTGTCGGTTTGACCTGCTTGACCTGCCAACTTATCAATTGGAAGGTACAGTAGATTACCGCTTGATTTAGAGTCAATCAGCACTTTCGAGGTGCTTGAGTAGACTTCTTCCATCGAGTCAATGTACAGACGGTCACGCGTTACACCAGGCGCGGCTAGGTATTCTGGTAGTAGTTTTTCAAACTGCGCTACCTGACCAAGTGCTTCGTTAGTTACACGTTCGTTATAACCTTGCGCTTCTTTCTTCAAACGCTCAGCACGACCTGTTGCTTTCGGCAAAATCTCGTTTTTATATGCTTCTGCTTCACGGATGAAACGCTCTTCATCCTCACGCGCTGCAATAGCATCATCAAACGCATCTTTCACTTGCTCTGGTGGACGTGCAGACTGGAAGTTCACGTCAACAAGCACCAGCCCCATATCATAACTATCAATGATTTGGTTCAGTGTTTCTTGTGTAGTTTGACGAATTTGCTGACGACCACTGGTTAGGATGCTATCCATCAATGAGTCACCGATTACTGCACGAAGTGCAGAATCCGTCGCCTGACGTAAACTGTCGTCAGCATTAGTTACACGGTACAAGTATTTGTATGGGTCCGTAACACGGTACTGAACATCCATCCCAACCGTTACTACGTTTTCATCTTTAGTCAGCATCAGACCAGATGCACGTAGCGAACGAATCGCTTGCACATTTACCGCTTCATATTCATCAATAAAACGAGGACGCCAGTTAAGGCCAGGGTCAACGAGACGATCGTATTTACCTAAACGCAGTACAACACCACGCTCTGCTTCACCGATAGTGTAAAAACCAGCAAAGACCCAAACTGCAACAGCAATCAGAGCAATCACACCGAAGCCAATTGCACTACCACCACCGCCGCCGATTGGAGAACCACCGCCACCTTTTTTACCAAACTTGCCGCCCAGCTTTTGACTCAGTTTATTGAACACTTCATCTAAGTCTGGCGGTCCTTGATCTCGGCCACCAGGACGCTGGCCACCACGATTATCATTACCCCAAGGGTCTTTATCGCGGCCATTGTTGCCGTTATTATTTCCAGGCTCATTCCACGCCATTAGAAAGCTCCATCATTTGATATGACGTTATACTGTAGCAGTCCTTTAAGTGACTATAAAGCCAGTCAAAACTGCCCCTTCTCTTTTTTCAAGTCTAGACCAATCTACTTGCTGCATTCGAATATCGATCAGCAAGTTACCATCCGGGTCATATTCTTCACGTTGGATACACTTCATTTGAAAGAAGGTACTACGTAATCGTCCTTGAGACTGTGGAGGAATTCGCAACTGATACTCAACCATTTGGGACGCTAAACGTTCGGTCAGTGCCTCAAATAGCAGATCAATGCCTACTCCTTCCATTGCTGAAACCCAAACTGCACGAGGCACGCCTTCCTCATCTCGCTCTATACGCGGTTTCTGCGAATCTAGATTGTCGATTTTGTTCATGACGACTAGCGTCGGCACTTCGTGTGCGTCGATCTCTTCCAGCACTTCATGAACAGCTTGAATATTCTCACGAAAACGCTCGTCACTGGCATCAACAACATGTAACAAAATGTCAGCTTCTTGCGTTTCCTGCAAGGTTGCTTTGAAGGCAGCAACCAAATCGTGAGGCAAATGTCGAATAAAACCAACCGTGTCTGCCAGTATGGCAGGGCCAACATCCGCTAATTCGATCTTACGTAAAGTCGGGTCCAAAGTAGCAAATAGTTGATCCGCGGCATACACGCCAGCTTCTGTTATACGGTTGAAGAGTGTCGACTTACCCGCGTTGGTGTAACCCACGAGAGAAACCGTTGGGATTTCAGCTCGATTTCGGGCACGGCGTCCTTGTTCACGCTGCTTGGATACTTTATCTAAGCGGCGCAGGATGGCTTTGATTCTGTCACGCAATAGGCGACGGTCGGTTTCCAGCTGGGTTTCACCCGGCCCACGTAAACCAATACCACCTTTCTGCCTTTCAAGGTGTGTCCAACCACGAATCAAACGACTAGATATGTGACGAAGTTGAGCCAGCTCTACCTGTAGCTTACCTTCGTGTGTTCGAGCTCGTTGAGCAAAGATATCGAGAATAAGACCAGTGCGGTCGAGAACTCGACATTGGCACAGTGCTTCGAGGTTGCGTTCTTGGGCAGGAGAGAGGGCGTGATTAAAAATCACAATTTCGGCACCCGTCGATTGCACCGCAGTAGCAATTTCTTGGGCCTTACCCTCTCCGACATAGTATTTCGGGTGTGGGGATTGACGACTACCAGTCACAACTTGTAGCGCCTCTACCCCAGCAGAAGAAACCAGCATTTCGAGCTCAGCCAGATCTTCCCACTCACCTTCTTGCGTGAAGTTGATATGAACAAGTACGGCTCGCTCACCGGATTCATAACGGTCAAACAAGCAATCAACTCCTTATTTTAAAAATACTCGATGAAAAATTAATCTTCTGTTTTCTCTTGTGGACGTTCACCTTGGCTACGTTCACCGCTGTGGTGGCTCACAGGACGAGCCGGCACAACTGTTGAGATCGCGTGCTTGTACACCATTTGATTAACTGTGTTCTTCAGCAGGATCACGAACTGATCGAATGACTCGATCTGACCTTGTAGCTTTATCCCGTTCACAAGGTAGATAGACACTGGGATACGCTCACGACGTAGAGCGTTTAGAAATGGGTCTTGTAAAGATTGCCCCTTAGCCATTTTTATTTTCCTTATTAATTTGTAGTTGTAATTATTTAGCTAGTGGTGCAATGCAAAAAATACTGCTTTTGCATCTGAGCTAAACGAATCAAAAATGCACTCTAAGTAATTAGCAGCATAGTATAAAAACTGCCAACAACAGATCCTTGGAGAGTGCATTCACGCAAAAACGATCACATTATACACAGCTATGTCAAACAGATGCTATTGCTTCTGACATCGTTTCCAATGCCTGTTCAATGCTCTCGCTATCCAACCAAGTTAAGTCATCCCAGCTGCGTAACCAGGTGATTTGACGCTTGGCCAATTGACGAGTCGCGCATACCCCACGAAACACTGCTTCGTCACGTGTACACTCCCCGTCTAAATACTCCCACATCTGCCGATAACCGACGCATCGTATTGAAGGAAGATCAGGGTGAAGATCTTCACGTGCATACAATGCTTTTATTTCATCTTCAAAACCCGCTTCCATCATCTTCTCGAAGCGCAACTCAATTCGGCGATGAAGTTCTGCCCTATCCTTGGGGGCTATTGCAAACTGTTTGACACGATACGGTAGGCTGTCACCTTTGGTTTGAGTCAACTCAGTCAAAGTTTTACCTGAAATACGAAAAACTTCCAATGCCCTAGACAAACGCTGCGGATCATTGGGGTGAATTCTCGCAGCTGACACAGGATCAACCTCTTTGAGTTCATCGTGCAACACTGACCAACCTTTAGTCAATGCTTCTTGTTCAATTTGCTGGCGAATATCAGGGTTTGCAGCCGGAAGTGGGGATAAGCCTTCAAGTAACGCCTTGTAATACAGCATCGTCCCACCGACAAGAAGTGGGATTTTTCCTTCTGCAACAATATCATCCATCGCCTGTAATGCATCTCGGCGAAAGTCCGCTACTGAGTAAGATTCGCTTGGGTCTAAGATATCAATCAAGCGATGAGGTGCTAAACTTAACTCTTTTTCGTCTGGCTTCGCCGTGCCGATGTCCATTCCCTTATATATCAAAGCAGAATCGACACTGATGATCTCAACAGGAAACTTTTGGCGAAGACGAATCGCAAGCTCTGTTTTGCCTGATGCAGTCGGCCCCATCAAAAAAAGAGCCAAAGGGAGTTTATCTGTCATGGTTTTAATTTGGCTATCGTGGCAGAGAAATCAACAATAGATACAAATTTCGTATCTTCTAATGGCAATTGACCATGCCTTAGCTGTTCAAGTTCCGCAATAATTTGAATCGCTTCGGAAAAAGTATAGTGGCTCTTCACCTTTGTGACCTGCAATGCCAGCCAATCGATCAACTCGGATAGCACCTGAGCCGTGGCTATCTCTTCCTTCACACAAGATTGCACGTAAGATAACAGATCTGGTATCAAATTTTGTAAGTTTTGTTGGCGTAAAGGGGCTGGAACCCCCATGATCATTAAGGCTTGCTCATTTCTAGCCTTCAGTTGAACTCCTAACAAAGCCAAATCTTGCTGGTAATCTTGAGCCAGCTTCACCAACTCGACATCCAACTTAATCGATAATGGCACCAGTAATGGCTGCGCCTTCAATGGCCCCTCACTTGGCGTTAGTTGCCCTTTTATACGATAAAACTCCGCTCGTGATAACGAGACTAAGGTCGCACCGCTGTCGCTACTCATCAATACGTACTGCTCTTCGACCATTGCCAACGCTTTACCCAATGCGTTTACTGGAGGTTGTTGAGCTTCACCACTGTAAGCAACTTCGGTTTTTTCAGCAGTCGTTTGAGGATGTGATTCCGGTGTTTTCAACAACTCATGATAGGCGCGAACTTCTTGCTTGTTTGGAGCAGACTCAATATGACGTGCTTGGTTTTGTGTTGGCGCTGGCTTGGATTCCACCCAGTCATTACGTTTGAATGATTCGGCAACGCGCGGCTCTCTTACCGAGGAGTCGGCCGATGTATGCGAGGCGGATTTCGATTCGTAATCGCGGCGTCCTGGATAAGCAGGCGTGTTGTCTATCGCTTGATAGACACGTTCCGGTACAGGCGTCGCCTCAGCTACAGGCACTTCTGAAGGCGAGTTAATATCTTGCGCAGGTTCAGCGTGATGGAACGCTGATTCGTTAACGTGTGGCTTTTCTATCACTGCGCTTTGCGCCAAGGCATCTGTGAGTGCTTGATAAATAAAATCATGCACTAAGCGAGCTTGATGGAAACGCACCTCATGCTTAGCAGGATGAACATTGACATCCACCTGATGCGGATCAAGCTCGATAAAGAGAACGTATGCGGCAAATTGATCCGGTTTTAAGCTGGTTTCGTAACTCTGACGAATCGCGTGATTGATCAGCTTGTCACGCATCATACGGCCATTGACATAACAGTACTGCAAATCGCTTTGCTGCCTTGCGCCATCTGGCGTTGTTATCCACCCATGTAGTTTTAAGCCTTGGTGTTCCAGCTCAACCCTCAACATATGGCGGACAAAGGCATTGCCACATACCGCCGCAATACGCTTCTCGGTTTGCGGCTGATTTTTCGCCGCACGGTATTGACGAATGATTTTACCGTTATGTCGCACATTGATGGTGGCATCAAAACGACTTAAAGCGATACGCTTGAGTAATTCATCAATATGAGCAAATTCAGTTTTCTCGGTACGAAGGAACTTACGACGAGCAGGCGTATTAAAAAATAAATCCAACACTTCGACAGTGGTGCCAATTGGGTGCGCGGCCGGCTGAAGTTTGACCTGCATATCTCGCCCTTCAGAGTAAGCACTCCAAGCCTCCTCTTGCGTCGCTGGTCGCGACGTGAGAGTCAAACGCGATACGGAGCTAATACTCGCTAACGCTTCCCCACGAAACCCTAAGCTCATGATCGCTTCGAGATCATCTAAGGTGTGTATCTTCGACGTTGCATGACGACTAAGTGCTAAGCCAAGCTCATCTTTCGTGATACCTTTGCCGTTATCGCGAACCCGAATAAGCTTAGCCCCCCCTTTCTCGATATCGATATCGATTCGAGTTGCACCTGAATCAAGGCTATTTTCAACCAGCTCTTTGATCACTGAGGCAGGTCTCTCGACCACTTCCCCTGCGGCTATTTGGTTTGCTAACCTCGCTGGCAAAATTTTAATCGTCATAATGACTTAAAAGCTCACTTACTTATTTGGAATGATCAAGAACTGCCCTACAGAAAGTTGGTCTGAGCGTAAGTTATTGGCTTTACGAATGCTTGAGACGCTGACTCCGTATTTAGCAGCTATCTTACCAAGATATTCACCTCGAGACACTTTGTGCTTACGAATCGGCTTGTCTTTGACTGCAACGGTAATTTTGAGCTTCTGTCCCACCCATAAGGTATCAGACTTCAAGTGGTTCTCACGCCGGATGTCAGATACTTTCACTTTATAATGGCTCGCAATTTTACCTAAGTACTCCCCAGGCTTAACCGTATGAGTAATGGTTTCTGTCTCAACCGTAATCGGTTTACTTGGCACCTTAATCGAGCCAGTCGAAGGAATTCTGAGTTTCTGACCTATTGCCAACCCTGTCGACTTCAATTTGTTTGCCGACATCAGCGCCTTTGAGCTAGTTCCATATTGATGCGCAATCACCGACAAAGATTCTCCGCGTTTAACTACGTGCACCAGCGGTTTCGCTGAAGGCGAAAATACCGTGCCTTCTGGTGGGTTCTTTTTCAAATATTGCACTACTGCCTTGGTGATCGCTTGGGCCAACTTATCCTGATGGGCTCGTTGGAAGAGCAATCGCTCTTCCGTAGGGTTGGAGATAAACCCTGTTTCCACCAGTACAGATGGAATTTGCGGAGAACGCAAGACCGCGAGACTGGTATTGATTGGCTTCGTATTGTGCAAGTGCGCAACGCGTCCCATTTCACCCAAAATCTCGGTCGCGAGGTTATAGCCTTCTTTCTTTGAATGGCTAAACTGCAGATCCAATAAGGTTTGGTTCACGTTACGATCTTTGGTCTTAGTGGCAAAGGCATTACCCGAACCACCTAACAATTCCGATTGCTTCTCATGATTTTCAACCCAGCGAGCAATCTCGGTGTTTGCACGGCGAGTGTTCAAAACGAAAACGGAACCTCCACGTGGCTTAGGAGACGTAAACGCATCTGCGTGAACGGAGATTAGCAAATGTGCGTCATTTTCCCGAGCAATCGCGACGCGACGATTCAAGTTAACAAAATAGTCCCCAGTACGAGTCATTCGGGTTTTGATTCCCGGCGTTGCATCAAGCTGAGCCGCTATTTTACGAGAGATACTTAATACCGCGTCCTTCTCATACTTACGACGAGACGGACCAATTGAACCGGGATCTTCACCACCATGACCGGGATCGATCACAATCAACACTTCTTGAGCACGTTGCACTGTACTCATGTTTTTACTGTTTGCAGATGCTTTACTCGCCTTGGAGGCCGATGTCGACTTTTTCTTACCGTGTGATAGATCAAGCACCAAACGATGGCCATATTGCCCTCCAGGTGTCGGACTTAATGTAAATAACTCTGCTTGAGCACTTCTTTTGAGCTCAAAGACCAAACGATACGTCCCCTTTTCTGGCGGAGTGCTTTTACGTACGAGCTTCAGGACAGGGCTATCAGAAACCGTGACTGGCAACTTCGCTTGCATCGTGGTGTTTTTCAGATCCACCACAAGGCGATCCGGTCCAGATAATGAGAAATAGGAATAGTCCGCTTCCGAGCCTAAATCGATGACAACACGGGTTTCATCTGGTGAAGGCCAAACTCGAAAGCTCTTAACGACGTTAGCAAATGCTAAGTTGGGGATGATAAGGAGAAAAGTGGCGACAAACGTCGCCACCACTCTAAAATTTAAAAAACTCAACATTGCTCCAATCGACTAAGTAACTGCATGCCATAATTATTGTTCGCGGTTAGTTCGGCAACACGCTGCTCACCTTGATAGCGAAGGTTCACATCAAGATCCGGCTGAGGCAGCAAACCATGCCCTTTTTCAGGCCATTCAACTAAACAAATGGCATCGTCAGTGAAGTAATCTCGAATACCCATAAACTCAAGCTCTTCAGGATCAGCAAGACGATAAAGATCGAAATGATAAACTTGCCACTTATCCAATTGATACGGTTCGACTAAGGTATAAGTCGGACTTTTTACATTACCTTGATGCCCAAGAGCACGGACAAAACCACGGCTGAAGGTCGTTTTACCCGCCCCCAAATCACCATGCAGATAGATCGTGGTTTGTTGAGAACAAAGGTGAGCCAATGCGGCACCCAGAGCTACCGTATCGTGTTCATCTTTTAAATTAAATTGTTTCGTGCTCATTGATGCTTCTCTAACTAATGATCGCTGACTATATAAAAATCAAAAGAACAGGGATAGTAAACCGTGTTGGTTTTGAGAGACAAGCTTTCAAATGTCATATGTGCGAAAAAAGTTGTATCACAATTGTATCTTAACCTCCGCAATATCAGTCTAGATGTATAATATACTTAAATAACTTCAAAATGCAGGATTCAAAGCGATGCCACCGACACGAGCTCAAGAAGAAAAGTGAAGTGCTGTGGCAAGCCCAAAAACGAACATAACTAGGTAGCACCAAAGCTAGAGATCCGTTAAGATCCGCCCCCATTTATTTTGGTGGTTAACATGAACAACGAACAACTCGCACAACAAATCAAAATTTGGGGAAAAGAGCTTGGCTTTCAAAAAGTCGGAATCTGCGATGTTGACCTTAGTGAGCATGAAGCCGCACTCCAGAAATGGCTCGACGCCGGTTATCACGGTTCGATGGACTGGATGGCTCGTCATGGAATGATGCGCGCCCGACCTTCGGAGCTGTTAGCAGGAACGATGCGCGTCATTAGCGTGCGGATGGACTATCTCCCACCAGAAGCACAGTTTGCATCCAATCTCGCGAATAAAAATCACGCTTACATTAGCCGTTATGCGCTAGGACGCGATTATCATAAACTGGTACGCAAACAGCTCAGCAAGTTGGGGAAATTAATCGAACAAGAGGTTGGTCAATATGGTTACCGCCCTTTTGTTGATTCCGCCCCGATATTAGAACGTCCTCTTGCCCAAAAAGCCGGGCTAGGCTGGACAGGTAAGCACTCTCTCATTTTAGATAAAGAATGTGGCTCGTGGTTCTTCTTAGGTGAACTTCTGATTGATCTGCCGCTACCAGTGGACGAACCCAGTACCGACCAGTGTGGGAAATGCACAGCGTGTATTACATCATGCCCAACTCAAGCGATCGTTGAAGACAAAGTCGTCGATGCAAGACGCTGCATTTCTTATCTGACGATTGAGTTTAATGGGGTTATCCCAGAAGAATTTCGCAAACCTATCGGTAACCGAATCTATGGTTGTGATGATTGCCAGCTGGTGTGTCCTTGGAATCGCTACGCCGATATAACCGAGCAACGTGATTTTCATCGCCGTGAAAGTGTCAGCAATCCTGACCTAGTTGCTATGTTTTACTGGGATGAAGTGACCTTTCTAAAAGCAATGGAAGGCTCTGCTATTCGTCGAATAGGACATTTACAGTGGCTACGTAATATTGCTGTCGCACTTGGCAATGCCGAATACAGTCAACGAGTCATTGATGCTCTGGAAACTCGGCAAGGTGAAAGTAAATTACTTGATGAACACATCGAATGGGCGCTTGCCCAGCAACTGAATCAGCTCCCTATTGAAGACAAAATATCTATAGAGACAAAGAAAAAGCGCTTAATCAGAATTATCGAGAAGGGCTTACCAAGAGACGCATAATGCGTAGCCTATATGCAAGAGATTGAAATGAATTTTGCATGATCAATTCATGACCTTGTTCTCAATTTTTAAATGTGGAAAAAATTTTGAGAATCAATAGAAAAGAACTTGTCGGGAAAAGTTAAACACATCTTGAATAAATGACTAGGATCAAAAAAACATAAGGTAATGATCCTATCGCAATACATCCGATCCGACGAAAAGCTTATTTTCTTTTTATTTAACAATGGGTTAAGCATTATTTCTTCATCATCGCCGTTATTTAATAACGAAAAGATCTTTCTCTCCCCCCAAAAAAAGTTACGCTAAAAACACTTTATCAACCAACTTATCCACAGAACGCCGTATGTGGATAACTCTGTTAATTAAAGTAGATAAAACACGCCAAACATCACTATGCTTATACGCCAACCGATTCATATCATGTTTTAAACACGAACAAAATCGTCCGACACCATATAATGCGGATTGAAACTTATTTTTAGGGATTGATGCTTCTCAGCATTATGAAAAGAGCGATGTGATTTGGTTGCGAGATGCCCATATAAATCAGGTCACGCATCCGGAGACGAAATGAAGATTAGAGAAACTGTAACCACGTAAATTATCGTCTTGAATTGGTTGCGGGGGCTGGATTTGAACCAACGACCTTCGGGTTATGAGCCCGACGAGCTACCAAACTGCTCCACCCCGCGTCCGTATTGTGTCACCGTTGGGTACGATGAAGACCTGACTTTCTGTAAAGAAAGAAACTGGAGCGACACACGAGGTTCGAACTCGTGACCTCAACCTTGGCAAGGTTGCGCTCTACCAACTGAGCTAGTGTCGCATATTAACAGCAATCGCTATTAATGAAATGTGGTTGCGGGGGCTGGATTTGAACCAACGACCTTCGGGTTATGAGCCCGACGAGCTACCAAACTGCTCCACCCCGCGTCCGTATTGTATCATCGTTAAGCACGATGAGGGCTATTACTTTCTAACGAAAGAAAGTGGAGCGACACACGAGGTTCGAACTCGTGACCTCAACCTTGGCAAGGTTGCGCTCTACCAACTGAGCTAGTGTCGCATATTAACAGCAATCGCTATTAATGAAATGTGGTTGCGGGGGCTGGATTTGAACCAACGACCTTCGGGTTATGAGCCCGACGAGCTACCAAACTGCTCCACCCCGCGTCCGTATTGTATCACCGTTAAGCACGATGAAGGCTATTACTTTCTAACGAAAGAAAGTGGAGCGACACACGAGGTTCGAACTCGTGACCTCAACCTTGGCAAGGTTGCGCTCTACCAACTGAGCTAGTGTCGCATATTAACAGCAATCGCTATTAATGAAATGTGGTTGCGGGGGCTGGATTTGAACCAACGACCTTCGGGTTATGAGCCCGACGAGCTACCAAACTGCTCCACCCCGCGTCCGTATTGTATCACCGTTAAGCACGATGAAGGCTATTACTTTCTAACGAAAGAAAGTGGAGCGACACACGAGGTTCGAACTCGTGACCTCAACCTTGGCAAGGTTGCGCTCTACCAACTGAGCTAGTGTCGCATATTAACAGCAATCGCTATTAATGAAATGTGGTTGCGGGGGCTGGATTTGAACCAACGACCTTCGGGTTATGAGCCCGACGAGCTACCAAACTGCTCCACCCCGCGTCCGTATTGTGTCACCGTTGGGTACGATGAAGACCTGACTTTCTGTAAAGAAAGAAACTGGAGCGACACACGAGGTTCGAACTCGTGACCTCAACCTTGGCAAGGTTGCGCTCTACCAACTGAGCTAGTGTCGCATCAACAACGTTTCCGCTGTTTAGGGCTGCGAATTATAAGAGCATTTTTTTGTGATGCAAGTCCTTCCTTCAAAAAAACTTTATTTTTTTACTGAACGATGAAAAAGCAACCAAAAGCAACACAAATACCTACACTTTGGATCGCAACCTTAACAGTTAAATCTTAAAAATGGTCTCTCGATAGTACTTAAGTTCCGCTATTGACTCCCGAATATCATCCAAAGCCAAGTGAGTGCCTTTTTTCGTGAAGCCATCTAAGATCTCTGGCTGCCAGCGACGAGCCAATTCTTTCAGAGTGCTCACATCAATATATCGATAGTGGAAATACTCTTCTAATTCTGGCATGTGCTTGTACAAGAAACGGCGATCTTGGCCAATACTATTGCCACAAATTGGAGAAGCTCCCTTCGGCACCCACTCTTCTAAAAACTGAATCGTTTGTTTTACGGCGTCTTGCTCTGAGGTTTTACTGTTGCGAACGCGCTCCACCAAACCACTTGCCGTATGCGTATTGGTACACCAGTCATCCATTTTGGCCAGCTCTGCCTCTGGCTGATGAACCGCCAATACTGGACCTTCAGCTAAAATATTCAGCTCACTGTCCGTGACAATAGAAGCAATTTCGATGATTTTATGCGTTTCAGGATCGAGCCCTGTCATTTCTAAATCAACCCAAATTAGGTTTTGATCATTAAAGGACATGGTTACGCCGCCTATTTGTTTATCGATAAAAGAGGTACTATACCTGAAAATACTCGAAACACGATACTCTCACACGGAGCCTAAACTAAGGCTCACTCTTTTGAGTAAATTCACATAAAGTACAGAATTGTGGCAAAAAAGAAAAAGTTAACCAAAGGTCAGGTGCGACGCGTACGCAACAACCAACAAAAGCGCTTAAAAAAACAAGATGACTCCATTCAATGGGATGAAAACATGCTCGGCGCGAGCAAACAAGGCCTCGTGATCACTCGTTTTGGTCAACACGCGGACATCGAAGATCTTGAAACCGGTGAGATTCAACGCTGTAATCTTCGTCGTGGTATCGAATCTTTGGTCTCTGGTGATCGTGTGTTATGGCGCGAAGGGTTGGAGTCCATGGCGGGTATCTCTGGTGTTGTCGAAGCCGTTGAACCTCGAACATCAGTCCTGACTCGACCTGATTATTATGATGGCCTCAAACCCGTAGCAGCAAACATTGACCAAATGATCATCGTCTCTTCGGTTTTGCCAGAACTTTCGCTTAATATTATTGACCGTTACTTAGTGGCCTCCGAGACCTTGAACATCTCGCCAGTATTGGTGTTAAACAAAGTCGATCTGCTGACAGCTGAAGACCGTGCCAAGTATGAAGAGTGGCTAAAAGCGTACGAACGTATTGGCTATAAAGTCTTATTGGTAAGTAAAAAGTCTGGTGAAGGTATTGTTGAGTTAGAAGCGCTATTGAGTGATCGCATTAACATCTTTGTGGGCCAATCTGGTGTGGGTAAATCGAGTCTCGTCAATGCCTTGATGCCAGAGCTGGAACAAGAGATTGAAGAAGGTGAAGTGTCTGAAAACTCAGGCTTAGGCCAGCATACTACGACCGCTGCGCGTCTATATCATATTCCTACAGGTGGTGAGCTCATCGATTCACCAGGAGTGCGTGAATTCGGACTGTGGCACTTAGAAGCCGAAGAAGTCACTAAAGCATTCGTTGAGTTTAGACCTTACTTAGGTGGCTGCAAATTCCGAGATTGTAAACATAATGACGATCCAGGCTGCATCTTACGCGAGGCGGTAGAGAAAGGTGATATCAGTAAAACTCGCTTTGACAACTACCATCGCATTTTAGAGAGCATGGGCGAGAACAAAGCGAATCGTCAGTACTCACGCAACAAGAAAGCAGATCTATAACTGAGTTACGCTTGTAACTGTGTAAGAATTCTTCAACTAATACTGACAAGCAAATTAAATTTCAGTAACATCACGCGCCCTAAAGCGCGTATCTAACAGAAATATCGGAAATATAAAGATGGACAAGTTTAAAGTTGGACTGCAGTACTGGATCCCACAACATGGCCTCACTCGCCTAATGGGCAAACTGGCTTCAGCCAAGGCAGGCAGTCTAACAACAGCGGTTATTCGTTGGTTTATCAAACAATACAATGTGAACATGGATGAGGCAAAACACTCAGATCCTAAGCATTTCAAAACGTTCAATGATTTTTTTGTGCGTGAACTAAAAGAAGGCGCACGTCCAGTCACTGAAGGCGATGAGGTCATCACCCATCCTGCCGATGCTTGCGTTAGCCAATTTGGACCGATTGAAAATGGTCAACTGATTCAAGCAAAAGGTCACTATTTCTCGGCACAGGAATTACTTGGTGGCGATACTAATTTAGCCAACGAATTTCAAGACGGCTCATTCGCTACGCTGTATTTGTCACCGCGCGACTACCATCGTGTTCATATGCCATGTGACGGTACGTTACGTCAGATGATTTATGTTCCTGGTGACCTTTTTTCTGTGAATCCATTAACCGCTGAAAACGTGCCAAACCTATTCGCACGTAACGAGCGCGTGGTATGTATTTTCGATACAGATTTTGGTCCAATGGCACAAGTACTTGTAGGTGCGACTATTGTAGGTAGTATCGAGCAAGTGTGGGCAGGTACGATCACACCACCACGCGGAAATTCGGTCTACAAATGGGATTACCCAGCCCAAGGCGATAAAGCAGTTACCCTGAAGAAAGGCCAAGAAATGGGCCGATTCAAACTTGGCTCTACCGTTATCAATTTGTTCGCTAAAGATGCCATCTCTTTCGATGAGAGTATGATGAATGGCAAGCTGACGGTTATGGGCACTTCTTACGCCCACAAAAAGTAACACTGAATCAATTGGTAAGAGTCCTAAAATTAGGGCTCTTTTTTATTGATGAAAAGCAAAATTCCGACCGATATTCACACTCACTTTCTCAAACTCGTACTTGCCTCTAAGACCCTAAAAGCACAATCAATTACCCTGCGATTAGAAATGAATACGTAGAGGGATTGCCAATGCCAACGATGCATGTAAGTACCCTAGCAAAACTGCTGGTGTGCTTTTTTATTCCACTTGGTGTCTTAATGATGCCGATTGATGCCATACCCATCGAGGATCTCACGCTCATACAGCACCGCCTTTTAGCCATTTTTCTTCTCGCTGCGTTACTGTGGGTTCTTGAGCCTGTTCCTGTTTTTGCCACTTCCATTCTTATCATCGCGCTTGAACTGATCATGATTTCCGACAGAGGCTTACATCTCTTTCGTAAACCACCTCCGGGACATGATCTGGGTGAGTTGATTCCTTACACCGACATTTTCTCTGCCTTTTCTTCGCCGATCATCATTCTTTTCATGGGCGGCTTTGCGTTGGCGATTGCGGCCTCTAAATATGAGTTGGATAACAACCTCGCCCGAGTACTGCTTAAACCATTTGGTACCCAACCTAAGTTCATTATGCTCGGTTTAATGTTGATTACCGCCGTTTTCTCGATGTTTATGTCGAACACTGCAACAACGGTAATGATGCTGGCGCTGCTTGGCCCTATTGTCGCTTCGGCACCCAAAGGCGATTTAGGCATTAAAGCGTTAGTTCTGTGCATTCCTATCGCGGCCAATACTGGCGGCATTGCAACTCCAATTGGTACCCCTCCCAACGCGATTGCGCTGCAGTATTTAACCGGAGAAAACGCGATCAACTTTCTTTCTTGGATGACAATGGGTCTGCCATTTGTATTGATACAATTGACCATTGCTTGGTTCTTGCTCCAAAAATTATTTCCGTCAAGCGAAGCTGAAATGCAACTCAAGTTGGACGGCACGTTCAAAAAGAGCTGGCGCGCGATGGTGGTTTATATCACTTTTGCCCTCACCATATTGCTGTGGATGACGACTCAAGCTCATGGGATGAACACTTATGTAGTGGCCATTATTCCACTCGCTGTTTTCACCCTAACGGGCATCATGGGTAAAGAAGAACTCAAGCAGATCAACTGGGATGTTCTGTGGTTAGTCGCAGGTGGTATTGCGATTGGTATAGCCTTAGACAAAACGGGGTTAGCAGAAGCGTTAGCCCACGCGATTAACTACGAAGCACTCTCGCCATTTTCGGTAGTGTTGACGCTCTCTGTTGTCTGCTGGCTCATGGCAAATTTTATGTCGAACACGGCCACCGCCAACTTATTGATGCCTATTGCCGCAGCGATTGGAGCGTCAATGCCAAGCTTAGTCGCGATAGGAGGCCTGCAAGGCTTGCTGATTGTGGTGGCTTTCTCCGCTTCACTTGGCATGATCCTCCCCGTTTCGACTCCCCCTAATTCACTGGCTTATTCGACTGGCCTCATCGAAAGTAAAGATATGGCAAAAGTCGGCCTTATTCTCGGCTTAATGGGTCTATTCATTGTTTATGGTGCAATTCTAATTTTCTTCTAATCGCAAAGCTCCGTGACAAGGTGGGTTATCACGGAGCTTATATGCCCACCATTGCCATCACTGAGCGGCTTTTACATCGATAAAATTTCGTGCATATTAAGGCTTCTCGACTCTACAAGGACGTCATTAATCATGGGTTATGAATGGCTTGCTCTGGGCGCCGCTTTTCTGTGGGCGGTTTCTAGTCTAATTTCCGTCATTCCTGCGCAACATCTGGGCGCCTTTTCTTATAGTCGCTGGCGTATGGGCTGCACGGCTGCGATCCTATCCATCATGGCTTGGGTAACAGGTGGCTGGCTGACTGTTTCGATAGAACACGTTACTCCAATGATGGCTTCTGGTTTGATTGGTATCTTCATTGGCGATACCGCCCTGTTTGCTTGCTTGAATCGGATGGGACCAAGACAAGCAGGCTTACTGTTCTCGTGCCATGCGGTGTTCTCCGCTCTCTTAGGTTACTTCCTATTTAGTGAGAGCATGACCGCACTCGAATTGACTGGCGCAGCGCTTGTGTTTAGTGGTGTTGTGATGGCCATTTTTTTTGGCCGGCGAGGACAAACCTATAATGTCCTTGAGGAGGTTAAGGGCAACCTCTGGGTAGGCGTAGGACTGGGACTAACGGCCGCAATGTGCCAAGCATTAGGAGGCATCATCGCTAAACCTGTGATGCAAACTAGCGTCGACCCTATCGCCGCTTCAGCGATTCGTATGATCAGCGCCTTTATTGCTCACGGCATGCTGCTAATCGTTGGAGTCAAAGTTGCCCGTTCTACTCAACGTATTACATGGCGCGTTTTCGGTATTACCGCACTGAATGGCTTTCTTGCTATGGCCGTTGGTATGACCTTAATTTTATACGCTTTGCAGCAAGGAAATGTCGGCATGGTTGCGCTGCTATCTTCCACCACTCCTATCATGTTATTGCCACTCCTCTGGGTTTATACCAAACGCAGACCCAATCGATTCGCTTGGTTGGGGGCGGCACTGGCCGTAGTCGGCGCAGGAATTTTAGTCCAGTAACATCACATCGCCCTTACGATCCCCTTAAGCATAAGCCGTGTACGCCCTTTTCTCTAAACAACAAAAAAGCCCGAGCTTTACTCGGGCTTGTGTCTTTCTGAATGTCCGTTAATTATTTAACGAGCACATCGCCAGACATTTCAGGCGGAGTTTCTAGGCCTGCGAGATAGAGCATGGTTGGTGCTAGATCAGACAGTTTACCACCTTCTTTGAACTCAACCGCTTTGTCGCCAACGTAAATGAGCGGTACTGGTAGGCTAGTGTGCGCGGTATGCGTGCCGCCCGTTTCTGGATCCACCATCATTTCTGCGTTACCGTGATCGGCCGTGATCAGTAACTGTCCTCCTACGGCTTTGATAGCTTCAACGACTTTGCCCACACTTTCGTCTAGCGCTTCAATGGCTTTCTCCGCCGCTTCATAAACGCCAGTGTGACCAACCATATCGGCGTTCGGGTAGTTACAGATGATAGTGTCAAACTTACCAGACTTGATAGCCGCAACCAGCTTTTCGGTAAGCTCAGAAGAGCTCATCTCTGGTTGTAGGTCGTACGTCGCGACTTTTGGTGACGCGACAAGCTGACGCTCTTCACCTTCAAACTCGCTCTCAACACCACCATTAAAGAAGAAAGTCACGTGTGCGTATTTCTCTGTCTCAGAGATACGAAGCTGAGTTTTACCTTGTTTAGATAACCACTCACCGTATGTGTTTTCTAGTGACGCTGGAGGAAAGGCAACGGCGAGAGGGATATCAGCCGCGTATTGTGTCAGCATCACGAAGTTAATGGCAGGGAATGCTGCACGCTCAAAACCGTCAAAGTCAGGCACGAATGCACGCGTGATTTGACGTGCACGGTCAGCACGGTAGTTCATGAAAATAACCGCATCGCCATCTTGCATGGCTGCATCTTCTTCGCCTTCCGCCTTGATGACGGTGGCTTTCACAAATTCGTCGTTTTCTTCACGAGCGTAAGCGGCTTCTAGACCCGCCACTGCCGTTTCAGCGGTGAACTCGGCTTTCGCTTGAGTAAGCAGATCGTAAGCAACTTGAACGCGGTCCCAGTTATTGTCACGGTCCATTGCGTAGTAACGTCCCACCAATGAAGCAACGCGCCCTTTGCCTAATTTCGCAAACAGATCTTGGAAGCGTTGTAGAGAAGCTTCTGCGCTGCGCGGCGGCGTATCACGGCCGTCTAAGAAGCAGTGTAGATAGATCTTTTCAGCGCCACGTGCTGCTGCCATCTCAACGGCGGCGTAAATATGATCTTCATGAGAATGTACGCCACCAGGAGACATAAGCCCCATAATGTGAACGGCTTTCTCTGCTTTCACTGCGGCATCAACCGCTTCAACTAGCGCTGGGGTTTCTGCAAACTCACCGTCAGCGATAGACTTCGTAATACGAGTTAAATCTTGGTATACAACGCGACCTGCGCCAATGTTAGTGTGACCAACTTCAGAGTTACCCATTTGACCGTCAGGCAGGCCAACATCTAAACCTGAAGCAGAAATTAGTGTATGTGGGTTGTTCGCAATCAGTGCATCCAATACTGGTGTTTTCGCATTCGCAATTGCGTTACTTGCTGTGTCTTCACGGTAACCGTAACCGTCAAGGATAACTAGAGCCAGTGGCTTCTTAGCTGACATAGTGATGACCTCATCAAATTTAAGTAACTTTTGGCGTAGAGCTTCGCTGCCCTTCTAACCTTGAAACAAAACTAGCGTAATTTTACTACACTTTGTAACCAAAACTGTAGGTTAAGATCAAATAATGTTCGCGATTTATTGTTGTTATCTTACAAGTTAGCGGGCAACAAGTCAGCGCCGACAAACATGTCCCACAAGCATAGTCATTCTCAATACGCTTTGTACACTCATGGCTACGTTTGATTTCCTTGCTCTCTATTTGCTCCGTTATCACAGACAAAATGCACACGTGACTAGGAGCGTCAAACGTTAATAGTGAGTACATAAGGCCCATTGTTGCCTTTACTTCAGCAAAAAAGAAGTCACTTACACCGATGAACTCAATAGACAAAAACAATCAACAATCGTGGCGACAGCCAAAAGATAGCAACGATGTAGGGAATTTATAGAGATCTCAATTATTCGTTAGAAAATTTTAACCCTCTCGCCTAAAACGCTTAACCTCGCTATACTCCTGCTTTATTTTTCCGCCAACAGCGTAAGAGCTCAAGACATGCAAGAGTACATTGAATTTTTCCAACAGAACATGATCCTATCTTTGGTTTGGGTAGGTCTTCTTGTCGCATTTATCATGAACCTCATGAAGTCAGCGACAGCGGCATACAAAGAAATCAACGTAAACCAACTGACTCACCTAATGAACCGCGAAAACGGCGTAGTCGTAGATATCCGTACGAAAGACGAGTTCAAAAAAGGTCACATCACCGACTCACTTCACATTTTACCGTCCGAGATTAAAGCGGGTAACTTCGGTAGCCTTGAAAACCACAAATCAGACCCAATCATTGTGGTATGCAAGACGGGCCAAAATGCTCAAGAAAGCGCCAACCTACTGGCCCAGGCAGGATTTGAAAAAGTCAGCCTACTGAAAAATGGCTTGACGGCTTGGAATGAAGCCAATCTGCCTCTAGTTCGTGGTAAAAAGTAAGGCTCGTATTCACCGTAACTTTGCCAAGCCTCATGGGTAATAAACTGAGCAAATAGAAAGCACTTGAAGCATTAAGTTGTGACGCTTTGCACGTAATACATGCTTCATCTAGTCAAGGTAGGTTTGCTCAGTTAGTCTCAGGACAAACCAGTTTTCTGAGTTTAGACGGTTCTAGACTCAACCAATGTTTATTAAGGATTAAAAAATGGCTGAAGCAGCACCACAAGAAGCACAACAAAACTTCGCAATTCAACGTATCTTTCTAAAAGACGTTTCTTTTGAAGCGCCTAACTCTCCAGTAATCTTCCAAAAAGAATGGAACCCAGACGTTAAACTAGACCTAGACACGCAAAGCCGCGAGCTTGGTGAAGGTGTTTACGAGGTCATTCTGCGTCTCACCGTTACGGTTAAGAACGAAGAAGAAACTGCGTTTCTATGTGAAGTTCAACAAGGTGGCATCTTCACTGCTGAGCAAATGGAAGCGGGTCAACTCGCGCATTGCCTCGGTGCATTCTGCCCGAACATCCTATTCCCATACGCTCGTGAAACTATCTCAAGCTTAGTGGTTAAAGGTACGTTCCCTCAACTGAACCTAGCGCCCGTTAACTTCGATGCGCTATTCATGAACTACTTGCAACAGCAAGCTCAACAAGACGAAGTTGAAGCGTAATTCACGTTTTGTTAGTGGCGTAGCGCAGTAAGCATTCCCGCCACACATCCGAATAAAATGCACATAGCGTCCACAATCTGATGCAATGTGCATTTTTTATTTCTGGTTCCTCATCGTCATAGCGCGTAAAATTTGACGATGAAGAACTAGATTATACTAGTAGAAAGACTATTAGGCGGTAGCATGACACAAGCAAACACTCACAATGCTTACGGTAAAGACATCGCTATGACGGTGATTGGAGCTGGCTCGTACGGCACATCATTAGCGATCTCTCTCGCTCGTAACGGCGCAAACGTTGTTCTTTGGGGCCACGAGCCAGAGCACATGGCTCGTCTTGAAGCCGATCGAGCAAACCACGCGTTTTTACCCGACGTTGATTTCCCTAAAAGCTTGATTATTGAATCGGACTTAGAAAAAGCCGTTCAAGCCAGTCGGGATTTGTTAGTGGTGGTCCCAAGCCATGTTTTTGGCATCGTACTTAACAGCTGTAAGCCTTTCTTACGTGAAGACTCTCGTATCTGTTGGGCAACCAAAGGACTTGAACCAGAAACAGGTCGCCTTTTAAAAGACGTGGCATTCGATATCATCGGCGAAAACTACTCTCTGGCAGTATTGTCCGGCCCGACTTTCGCGAAAGAATTAGCGATGGGTATGCCAACCGCAATTTCGGTTGCGTCTCCTGATGCTAAATTTGTTGTCGACCTACAAGAGAAGATTCACTGCAGCAAAACCTTCCGTGTTTACGCCAATAGTGATTTCATCGGCATGCAGCTTGGTGGCGCAGTGAAAAACGTGATTGCCATTGGTGCCGGAATGTCTGACGGCATCGGTTTTGGCGCCAACGCGCGTACCGCGTTAATCACCCGTGGCTTGGCAGAAATGAGCCGTCTCGGTGCCGCACTCGGTGCAAAACCAGAAACCTTTATGGGCATGGCTGGTTTGGGCGACCTTGTTTTGACGTGTACCGACAACCAATCTCGTAACCGCCGCTTTGGTTTAGCGCTAGGCCAAGGTAAAGATGTCGACATCGCTCAAGAAGAAATTGGTCAAGTGGTTGAAGGTTATCGCAACACCAAAGAAGTGTGGATGCTGTCTCAACGCATGGGGGTTGAGATGCCAATTGTTGATCAAATATATCAAGTATTGTATCAAGGGAAGGACGCACGCTTGGCAGCGCAAGATTTACTGGCTCGTGACAAAAAAGCCGAAGGGAAGTAACCCCTTCGCACCTCACCTGAAAGAAGAGAAGTTGTCGGGTCACGGAAGAACCACTCAGGACATTGAGAATGAAACACTGCGAAAAACAAAAAGTCTGGAACAAAATTGTCTCAGAAGCCCGTGAAATGTCAGAGCAAGAGCCCATGTTGGCCAGCTTTTATCATGCCACCATCATCAAGCATGACAGTTTATGTGCGGCGCTGAGTTACATTTTGGCCAACAAGTTAAATACGGCATCAATGCCCGCGATGGCAGTGCGAGAAGTGGTAGAAGAAGCATTTGCTGCCGACCCGACCATTACCGATTTTGCGGCGTGTGACATTTGTGCAACCGTTAATCGTGACCCAGCGGTGTCTATGTACTCAATGCCATTGTTGTACTTAAAAGGCTATCATGCGCTTCAAGGCTATCGCGTCGCAAACTCGTTGTGGAAGCAAGGCCGCCATGCGCTGGCGACCTATCTGCAAAACCAAATTTCGGTCGCATGTCAGGTCGATATTCATCCTGCTGCTCGTATCGGTAGTGGCATCATGTTAGACCACGCAACGGGCATCGTTATCGGTGAGACTGCCGTTGTATACAATGACGTATCGATTCTACAAGATGTGACTTTAGGTGGTACGGGTAAAGAATCTGGCGATCGTCACCCGAAAATCCGTGAAGGCGTGATGATCGGTGCGGGAGCCAAGATCTTGGGTAATATCACCGTAGGCGAAGGAGCGAAAATAGGCTCTTGCTCTGTGGTATTGCAAGCCGTGCCACCGCACACTACTGTGGCAGGCGTACCTGCAAAAATCGTCGGTCGTCCAAAAACGGACAAACCTTCTCTCGATATGGACCAAGGCTTTAATGGCACACAAAGCTTTATCCATGGAGATGGTATTTAATCATCACCTAGGGTCGATTGACCTTATGCTTTGACAATAATGTGGTAGGTCTCTCAAGTGCGAACAAAAAATCATCCAGTGCTACGCTCGGCTATTTTATTAACTTGTGCTTTATCTGCCACTTATCCCCTGCTCTCTTCTGCCGCTAGTCAGCAAGAGCTCAAAGGCGTATCCAGTGAGATAAGCCGCCAACGCCAAGCGCTCACTTCTCAAGAAAAACAACTTAACGATCTGCAAAAGTCCTTGAAAGACCAAGAGCTCGGTATTGCTAAGCTGGAACGAGAAATAAGGCAGACCAAAGCGGAGCTCGCCCAAGCCGATCAAAACATCAGCCGACTCGAAGAAAAAATTGCGCGACAAGAGACTCAACGCCAAGCACAGGAAGAAGAGCTCAAGCAACTGCTGCAAACATACTATGTCACAGATCGTGCCAAAGCCAATGGACACCTATTGAATCAAGGTGTGGAGGAAGACCGTATTAGCCAATACTTCCAACACTTAGCCAAAGCACGCGCAAAAGTGATTGATGCGATCACTACAACCACTCAAGATCTGGCGCACAACAAAAACCAGCTTGAGCTAGAAAAAGAGCAGATAGAAAGCTTACTCAAGCAGCAGTCACGCAAACGTACGGCGTTGGCAAGCACCCAATCGAAACGTAAACAAACACTGAATAAAATTCAAAGCCGCATCACAAACGACCAGCGTTACCTAGCAGAACTGCAACGCAACGAAACCCGCTTAAAAGCAGAAATAGCCAAAGCGGCGAAACGCAATGCCGTCCCCATGGATGGCTTGGGTAAACAACGTGGCAAGCTGCCATGGCCAGTGAACGGTAGAGTCCTGCATAATTTCGGCACTCGCCAAACCGGACAAGTGAACTGGAAAGGCATGGTGCTTTCTGCTAATTATGGTCAACAAGTCAAAGCCGTCTATCCGGGCACAGTGGTGTTTGCGGAGTATCTGCGAGGTTACGGTTTGGTGGTACTGCTCGATCACGGCCAAGGTGATATGACACTTTACGGCTACAATCAAGCTTTGACCAAAAAAGAAGGCGACAGAGTCACCGAAGGTGAAGTGATCGCCTTAGCAGGTGACACTGGTGGTCAAGACCGCGCATCACTCTACTTCGAAATTCGTCGTAATAGTAAAGCGCAGAACCCTAAGTCCTGGTTGAAGCGTCTATAAATACTAAATAAAACAGGAGCCGCTCGGCTCCTTTTTTATGTTCAATTGTCGTGGCTGCGTGACGAGTAGTGCGTTTCTACTGCATCAATAAACGCGTTCACATCGCCTTTGTTTAATGCGTTGATACCGGCCGCCGCCTCTCGACCGCCTCCCGTCGGGAACTGACCACACACCGCCATAGCACCTTGTTTGTTGTGTAACGGCGCGCGCAGAGATACCGTGTACGTGCTATCGGCATTTTGCGTTAATACGGCGTGGGCGATCTCTGGGGTCTGGTTGGCCAACCAGTTACCATACACTCCGCTGATTCGGCGTGAGGCTGCACAATTCGGCAGTTCAAACAGCTTCAACTTATCGCTTTCATACGTCGCTCGTACTGCTTGCACTGCATCCATATCTTGTTGATAAGCCGCTCGCAGTTGATAGTAAGGCGACCCTGTATCAGCAATTACATCAAATGGCGACGGGTATTGGAGTAAAGCTTGATACAAATCCGCAGGGTGAAAATGTAAATCCTCGACTTTCGAGCCGTAGCCGTTGTAGTTGATCAGCGTGCCTAGCTCTTTAAGTTGCGCTTTCTGCTCCGATGACAAACCCGCTTGATCTGCCAACTCATCGGCCTTAGCTATCAGGTTATCACCATAAGCCGCCGTAATCGCCCACGCGTGAAAACGTCCATTTAGCCATTGATCGACAATCAACGCCGTACACATATTGGCATCGAGATCGATGTGCGCATCCAAGTTGCCATACTGAGGAATATTGCCCGCTTTATGATGATCGACGTAAAACACGTGCGCGCCTTGAGCCAATGCTTGCTCTAAACCTGCCATGTTCTTTTCCATCGAGATATCTAACACTGTCAGCTCATCTCCCGCTTGCGCAGCCACTTTTTCCACCAGCTTACTATCACGTTTGACACCTGTGATTAACTGGGCGTCGATAGGCTCGATCAAACGCAATTGCAGCAAAGCGATGATGCCATCGGCATCACCATTAAAAATGTCGTAATTCATGAAGCGATAGTTCCTTTATCCTGAATCGAACCCCAACAAAAAACTGGGGACGGGATACATGCTGGCAAGTGCGATAAGTCAACTTAAGTTATGGCCGAAGATGAACACAACTCTCGAAATATCGCGACAATTTGAAGTTTAACTATGCAGATTGCTGACCGCATCTTCTAACAATAGCAGCTGCTCTAAACCTTGCTCAGTCGCGACAGGCTTCACGACGTTAAGCATCTGCAACATCCCTTGCTTGACCATCTGCTCGGTAATACGAGTTTTCGATGCCATCGCTGATTGATACGCCAACCAGCTACAAGCAATCAAATGCAGCGTGCACACCAGTGACTTTAATTGTTGTTGATCAACATCAAGCAGTTTCAGCGACACAAATTCCTGCATGATCGCAATAAGGTTCGCTTGTAGCTTTTCTTGCACATCAATGTACTGCTCATGCAGTTGCTCATCACGTGACAAAATTTCTGGCAGATTGGCGTAGAAAAAACGGTATTTCCACATCAATGTGAAGATGGAGTCTAGGTAGCTCTTCAGCATCGTCAGGCTTTCTTGCGAGCCTTGGATAGGGGCAAATCTTTCTAACAGTTCTGCTGAATACAGCGCAAAGATCTCACGCACGATTTCTTGCTTATTACGGAAGTGGTAATAGAGATTACCCGGGCTGATTTCGATGTGCTCGGCAATGTGGTTGGTGGTGATGTTACGTTCACCATGTTGGTTAAACAACTCCAGTGCCGCGTAGACGATTTTATCGCGCGTTTTCATTGTTATCGTATTCCCTCTTCATTAACGAATCGAGTATAGCGACTTCACCAACCTAGGTCGATAGAGGCTCCAAATACGGTAACATAACAGACCAGTTAGCCTACCTATTAAGTGAGCGACAAGGTCTAACTCACAGGCTTGCTTTCCGAGGTATGCCCTTGCCACCATTGAATGGCGACACTCACCCGCAAAATGCCGATCGCCCACGCCATACTCAAAAAACAACCTAAAAGCGCTAAACTGCGATGACTAAGCAGAGCGAAGAATACAAACATGCCGCCGCCAAGTTCACCGTGTGTTCTTATGCGATTGGAAATGGAAAAGCGGTCACTTGATCAATATGGTCACAGCCAAGAGCGAGCATGATCAGGCGATCGATCCCTAGCGCCACTCCGGCACAATTTGGCAACCCTGCCTTTAATGCAGCAATCAGGTGATAATCGATCGGCTGCGGTTTTAACCCCATCCCCACTCGCTTCGCGTTGTCTTGTTCAAAGCGCGCCAATTGTTCGTTCGGGTTGTCCAGTTCATGAAAACCGTTCGCCAGCTCAATGCCTTTAAAGTACACCTCAAAGCGATCCGCTACACGGTGATCGTGAAGATTGATTTTCGCCAGCGCGGCCTGCGATGCTGGAAAGTCGTACACAAAAGCCGGCGCATCCTGACCAATTTTTTTTTCCACTCCTACGCTAAACAGCAATTGCAGTAAGGTATCGCGGTCTTCTTCTTGCTCTGCGATGTCACTCAATCCAAGTTTCCCCGCTGCCGTTTTGAGCTCTGTCATGGTGCCGTCAAGTGGGCACACTCCCAATACATCCATAAACGCTTGTTGGTAAGTCAGTCGCTCGGCGGCGGCGCATTTCAACACCAGTTGCAGCAGATCATCCATTTCATCCATGAGCTTATGGTGATCAAAATCAACACGGTACCACTCCAGCATGGTGAATTCTGGATTATGATAGCGACCGTTTTCTTCATTACGAAACGCTTTGTTGATCTGATAAATGCAGCCACAGCCCGCTGCCAATAAGCGCTTCATATGGAACTCTGGGCTGGTCATGAAAAACAGTTTACTGCCATCGGCATAACCTGGGCCAACAAACTCGGTTTGAAAAGTATGCAGATGAATATCGGTGACGGTCGCGTGACTCATCGCAGGTGTGTCAACTTCCATCACCTGTCGTTCGGCAAAGAATTGGCGAATAGCCTCGATTAACCTCGCACGTTGACGCAGTTGTTCAATGGAAGCCGTTGGTCGCCAGTTAGGTTGCATAACAAGTCTCTCAAACTCTAATTTAGTAAAGAAAACCTTATTCTACATGCTTTTTCCTACTGAGGAGCAAAGAACCTCCTCTCTGTTGACTCGCTTCGCTTACTTTTGAAACAAGCATTACTCGTGCTGCAGTACAAAAATCTCTCAATCACAATGGGGATATCAATGCAATTAATATCAGCAACACACGCTTAACATTCGTTGCAATAAACGCTTAACCGTCAAGAACCTCGTGCCGTGATAGCAATCACATAACCTATAAATTCTATGCTCTTAAGTGCATTACCGGAGCAAAAACCCAAATACATCAATTTTTTTGCTATGTCGCTCCTCTACACTGGCCCTAATACTTTTGGGGAGTTCGCTTTATTGAGCACCTCGTAATGACAATAACAAGCGGTTTTCCGCAATCACACACTGGAGGATAACTGTGCAAATTATCACCACAGATATCGCAGTCATCGGCGCAGGCGGCGCTGGTCTTCGTACTGCTATTGCAGCGGCTGAAGCAAACCCTGACTTAGAAGTCGCGTTGATTTCTAAAGTCTATCCTATGCGTTCCCATACGGTCGCAGCAGAAGGGGGCTCAGCAGCAGTTATCAAGGATGAAGATAGCTTAGACAACCACTTCAACGATACCGTTGGCGGTGGCGATTGGCTATGTGAACAGGACGTAGTTGAATACTTTGTAGAGAACGCGACTCGCGAAATGGTCCAAATGGAGCAATGGGGTTGCCCATGGAGTCGTAAAGAGAACGGTGAAGTCAACGTACGCCGCTTTGGTGGTATGAAGGTTGAACGAACTTGGTTCGCTGCGGATAAAACTGGCTTCCACATGCTTCACACCTTATTCCAGACATCCATGAAGTACAGCAACATCAACCGCTTTGATGAGTATTTTGTGTTGGATCTGATTGTTGATGAAGGCGAAGTACAAGGCCTGATTGCGATTCACATGTCTGAAGGCGAACTTGTGACCATTAAAGCGAAATCAGTTGTACTTGCAACAGGTGGCGCGGGTCGTGTTTACCACTGTAACACCAACGGCGGTATCGTCACGGGTGATGGGATGGCAATGGCTTACCGTCATGGTGTTCCTCTGCGTGATATGGAATTCGTTCAGTACCACCCAACGGGTCTTCCAGGTACAGGCATTCTAATGACCGAAGGTTGTCGTGGTGAAGGCGGTATTATTGTCAACAAAGACGGTTACCGCTACTTACAAGATTACGGTATGGGCCCTGAGACACCAGTCGGTCAACCGAAAAACAAATACATGGAACTGGGTCCTCGTGACAAAGTTTCTCAAGCTTTCTGGCACGAGCAACAAAAAGGCAACACCATCAAGCACCCGCTCGGTGATGTGGTACATCTAGACCTTCGCCACCTAGGCGAAGAGTATCTGCAAGAGCGCTTACCGTTCATCTGTGAACTCGCGAAAGCTTACGTGAACGTTGACCCTGCGAAAGAGCCAATCCCAATCCGTCCAACCGTTCATTACACCATGGGTGGTATTGAAACCAACGGCGGCTGTGAAACTCGCATTAAAGGTCTGTTCGCCGTCGGTGAATGTGCCTCGGTTGGCCTGCACGGTGCTAACCGTCTCGGCTCTAACTCTTTAGCTGAGTTCGTGGTCTTTGGCCGTGTCGCCGGTGAAAACGCGGTGAAACGCGCGGCAGAATTCAAAGGTTGGAACGAGTCGGCAATTGATGCTCAAGTTAAAGCCGTTGAAGAACGCATCGCCACACTGATGAACCAAGAAGGTGACGAGAACTGGGCAAATATCCGTACCGAAATGGGTCATACCATGGAAGCGGGTTGTGGTATCTATCGACAAGAAGATTTGATGCAAGAAACCATCGACAAGATCACCGAGCTAAAAGAGCGTTACAAGCGCATCAGTATTAAAGACAAAGGTAAAGTGTTCAACACCGACCTTCTTTACGCGATCGAAGTCGGCTACGGCCTAGAAGTCGCAGAAGCAATGGTTCACTCTGCGATTCTGCGTAAGGAATCTCGTGGTGCGCACCAACGCCTAGACGAAGGCTTTACCGAACGTGACGACATCAACTACCTAAAACACTCGCTTGCTTTCTACCAACCTGATTCTTCACCAAGCATCGACTACAGCAACGTGACCATCACTAAGTCACAACCAAAAGCTCGTCTATACGGTGAGGCGGCAGATAAGGCTGCAGCGGCGGAAGAGAAGAACGCAGAGGAGCAAGTATAATGTCAGCAAATCGCATTCAAAAAGTAGACATTCTGCGTTACGACCCAGAAAAAGACGCAGAACCATATACGCAAACGTTCGAAGTACCATTTGATGAAACCATGTCAGTACTCGATGCGCTAGGCTACATCAAAGATCACCTCGATAAAGATCTGTCTTACCGCTGGTCTTGTCGTATGGCGATCTGTGGTTCTTGCGGCATCATGGTAAACAACGTCCCTAAACTTGCGTGTAAGAGCTTCCTCCGTGATTACCCCAATGGCGTGACTATCGAGCCATTAGCAAACTTCCCAATCGAGAAAGACTTGATCGTGGATATGACGCCATTCATTGAGCGCCTTGAAGCCATCAAACCCTACATCATTGGTAACGACCGCAAACCGGAAGACGGCACCAACTTACAAACGCCAGAACAAATGGCGAAGTACAAACAATTTGCCGCCTGCATCAACTGTGGTCTGTGCTACGCAGCCTGTCCTCAGTTTGGTTTGAACCCTGAGTTCATTGGCCCTGCGGCACTCACACTGGCGCACCGTTACAACCTAGACAGCCGTGATAACGGTAAAGACGAACGTATGACGCTGATTAACGGTGAAAATGGCGCTTGGGGTTGTACTTTTGTTGGTTACTGCTCTGAAGTTTGTCCGAAGAGCGTAGATCCAGCAGCCGCAGTAAACCAAGGCAAAGTGGAGTCTTCCATGGACTTCGTTATTGCGATGTTGAAACCTGATGGTTCGCCAAAGAAAGTGGAGGCATAGGATGAGCAACCGTAAACCTTACGTTCGTGAAGTAAAACGCACTTGGTGGAAGAACCATCCTTTCTACCGCTTCTATATGCTACGTGAAGCCACGGTGCTTCCGCTGATCTTATTCACGTTGTTCCTAACCTTTGGCTTAGGCTGCTTAGTCAAAGGTCCTGAAGCCTGGCAAGGTTGGTTAGCGTTTATGGCCAACCCTATCGTTGTGGCGATCAACATCGTTGCATTATTAGGGAGTCTATTTCACGCACAAACCTTCTTCAGCATGATGCCTCAAGTAATGCCTATTCGTTTAAAAGGCAAACTGGTGGATAAGAAGATCATCGTATTAACTCAGTGGGCCGCGGTGGCGTTCATCTCACTGATTGTTCTCATCGTGGTGTAAGGAGCGTTCGCAATGAAACCAAATTATAGTGTAAATAAAACACCAAAGCGTTCTGATGAACCCATCTGGTGGGGACTGTTCGGCGCTGGCGGTACGTGGTTTGCGATGATCACCCCAATCACGGTACTGGTGTTGGGCATCTTAGCACCATTAGGGGTGATTGATGCCGAAGCTCTAAGCTATGAGCGTGTCTCTGAATTCGCAACCAGCATCATCGGCGCATTGTTCATCATCGGTACGTTAGCCCTGCCAATGTGGCACGCCATGCACCGTTTTCACCACGGCATGCATGACCTTAAATTCCACACTGGCGTGGTGGGTAAAATCGCATGCTACGCGTTTTCAGGCCTGATTACTGCACTGGCGATTATTTTTATTTTCATGATTTAAGATACTGACGAAAAAGAAAAGCTGGCTATATGCCAGCTTTTTTATTGCTTTAGGTCAGCGAAGAACTTTTGGGCTTTTTAAGCTTTTAGTCACCTATGATCTATTTACTCTCTAAGCTATTTATCATTCTGCTTATGCCGTCTACATCACCAATGTGAAACAGATTATCTCACTGAGTCACCCTATCCTCAGGCAATAAAAAAGGTCGCTAACGCGACCTTTTCTTTTAATAAATTTGAGGTGAATTACTTAACACGACCTACGTATTCGGCAGTACGAGTATCAACTCGAATCACTTCACCGATTGAGATGAACAGAGGAACACGAACAACTGCGCCAGTTGATAGTGTCGCTGGTTTACCACCCGTACCTTGTGTGTCACCTTTTAGGCCAGGGTCAGTCTCAACCACTTCTAACTCGACAAAATTTGGCGGTGTCACCGTAATTGGGTTACCGTTCCAAAGTGTTATCATACAAGTGTTGTTTTCTACCAGCCACTTGGCGTTTTCACCTACCGCTTTCGCATCAGCTGCGATCTGTTCAAAGGTTTCGTTGTTCATAAAGTGGTAGAATTCGCCGTCTGAATATAGATAATCTAGATCGATATCCATTACGTCTGCCACTTCACAAGTGTCACCAGATTTAAATGTTTTCTCTAGCACTTTACCAGAAAGAAGTTTACGAATTTTAACACGGTTGAACGCTTGGCCTTTACCTGGTTTAACGTATTCGTTTTCCAGAATGACACAAGGCTCATTATCAAACATTAACTTAAGACCGCCTTTAAATTCATTGGTGCTAACTGTAGCCATTTTTTCCTCTTACATTCTTAGAGCTAAATTCAATGCCGCACATAATAACCCGAAAAGTCGATTCTGTTGAGCAAAACTGGCTCAAACAATTGGCGAATGGGATCTCTGATCCCGCAACATTGCTCGAAATATTGGAAATTGATCCTTCACCGTGGCAAGACGGGTTTGCCGCGCGCAAGCTGTTTGCACAGCGCGTACCGCAAAGTTTTGTCGATAGGATGGAAAAAGGCAATCCTAAAGACCCTCTTTTACGTCAGGTCTTACCGTTAAGTGACGAATTCGAGGTTCATTCAGGCTATTCCAACGATCCGCTCGATGAGCAGGACAACAACGTTCCCGGTTTGCTGCACAAGTATCGTAACCGTGCGCTCATGATTGTCAAAGGTGGCTGTGCCGTCAATTGTCGTTATTGTTTTCGGCGTCACTTCCCATATCAAGAAAATAAAAGCGGCAAGCAGGCATGGACAAAGTGCTTAGAGTACATGGCGCAGCAACCAGAGTTGAACGAAGTCATCTTCTCAGGTGGTGATCCATTAATGGCAAAAGACGATGAGATTCATTGGCTGTTAGAGCACATCGCTCAAATACCTCACATCAAACGTCTGCGTATTCATAGCCGTTTACCTGTGGTGATTCCCGCTCGCGTCACTGATGAACTATGCCAACTGCTGCAAGCATCAAAGTTACAAATCATCCTTGTGACTCACATCAACCATGCCAACGAAATCAATGACGAATTTGCTGAACAGATGTTCAAGCTCAAAAGAGCGGGCGTTACGCTTCTAAACCAAGGCGTTCTACTGAAAGGTGTGAATGATTCGGTAGAAGCTCAAGTGGCGTTAAGTGAAGCCTTATTTGACGCGGGTATCTTGCCTTATTACCTCCACGTTCTTGATAAGGTGCAAGGCGCGGCGCACTACTTTATTTCGGACCAAGAAGCAAAAGCCATTATGCGCGGACTCATCACACGTGTATCGGGTTATCTGGTACCAAAACTGACACGAGAAATTGGTGGCAGGCCAAGTAAAACGCCGTTGGATTTGCATTTAGAATAGGTCCTGACGCTTCATTAAATTTGTCGTTACGACCGATCTTTTTTGTTCGCTTTGCACGGTAAGTCTATGCATACTCTGCACTTTTGGAGGTCAAGATGCATACTACATTCGAACAAATTTTCGATCTTGGCCCATTCAGCTGGCCTGCCCTACTATGCTGTGCCATTAATGGGCTAATGATCGGTATCGAACGCCAAACTCGTGGTAAAGCTGTGGGGATCCGTACGGCCATTCTTATTATTTCAGGTACTTACCTGTTTATGTCAATGGCAGTATCGTTATCGCCAAATACGCTCGATCAAGCACGTGTGCTTGGTCAGATTATTACCGGCGTCGGTTTCTTGGGCGCTGGCGTAATGATGACACTCGATGGCAAAATCCACGGCGTGACATCGGCGGCAGTCATTTGGGTCCTAGCAGGATTAGGTCTGATGATTGGCCTAGGTTACTTAATCCAATCTTTCATCATCACACTGCTTGTTTTAACCGTACTGCTTGGCGTAGATAAAGCAGAGAACCGTATCAAAGCATTACGCCGCGGTGTCCATCAAAAAATTCAGCAACGCAAAACATCGTCTCGCTTAATCAAATAGTCACACGTAAATAGTATCGACTTACCGCCCAGTAAAAAGCCCCCGATTTTAATCGGGGGCTTTGTGTACCTAAGGATATTGCTGAATTTCGCTGAGATTATTTAGCGAAGTTGATGATTGGGAAACACTTGAAGAAGCCATTGTCGGCACAGTTTAAAAGACCAATTTGTACGCCGTCAATTTGGTCTGTCATATTGAAGAAACCAAACTGGAAATTAGACTTTTTAGAGATGCTTGCTAAACCAACATCCGCCATGGTGTAGCCTTCAGAATAGTTCACCGCGCTCCAGTTCAAGCCTTTTACATTGTTCGTAATGTTGACAGCACCCAAGTTAACACCCGTCGTCTGACCTTGGTTCCAGTTAACTAAGCCTAAAGACGCACCTTTCATTTCTTGGTTTACTTTTGCTGCACCAAAAAACAGACCGAAGTTAACACCCGTCGTGCGATCCGTTTCAGACATACCAAGCAGTGAAAAATCGATACCTTTGACTTCATTTACCTGACCATGTAGCACCGCTAAACGAACGCCGCCGACCTCTGAATTAGAGGGTACGTTGGTATTATCGATAGTAGAAAACATCACAGGTGTGCTGTCAGCAAAGGAAACTGGTGATGCAATAGCGGCTGCAACAGCCAATGACGTAATAAGCTTTTTCATCTTCATCTCCATGATAGTAAGCAACAATTTACAACATAGTGTAATGTTCAGATTTTGCGCTATCTACACTCTAAAATTGTTAGCGGTCGGTCAGATTTAACCGTCTGAGTAAAAAAGAAAAAAATTCTGCGACTATTGTCCTGTATTTACGCTGACATTTCGTAAACTTACCGCTCACACTCTAAAACGCTTTAACAAACCAAATTCAACATCTCTCACGCATAAAAAAAGTCGAGGCTAACAGCCTCGACTTTCATATGGTTTAATCGGTTATCTTTACACTATAAGGCAAGCCTCAAAGCGAAGAGATAAATGGCTACATCATGCCACCCATACCACCCATGCCACCCATATCTGGCATCGCTGGTGCATCTTTTTGAGGTAGGTCCGTCACCATGGCTTCAGTCGTGATCATCAGACCCGCGACTGATGCTGCGAATTGCAGAGCAGAACGCGTTACTTTTGTTGGATCTAGGATACCCATTTCTAACATGTCGCCATATTCGCCTGTCGCGGCGTTGTAACCGTAGCTACCTTCACCCGCTTTGACGTTATTCGCTACAACTGAGTCTTCCTCACCTGCGTTCTTCACAATTTGACGAATTGGTGCTTCCATTGCACGGAGTGCTACACGGATACCAACGTTTTGCTCTTCGTTGTCACCTTGAAGATCAACAATCTTAGAAGCCGCACGGATTAGCGCAACGCCACCACCAGCAACCACGCCTTCTTCAACTGCCGCTCGAGTTGCAGAAAGTGCATCTTCTACGCGATCTTTCTTCTCTTTCATTTCAACTTCAGTTGCGGCACCAACTTTGATGACAGCAACGCCACCTGCGAGTTTAGCAACGCGCTCTTGTAGCTTCTCTTTGTCGTAGTCTGAAGTCGCCTCTTCGATTTGTTGACGAATCTGCGCGACACGACCAGAGATCATCTCTTCTTCACCGATGCCGTCGATGATAGTGGTGTTCTCTTTCGTAATAGAAACACGCTTCGCTTGACCTAGGTCTTCTAGCGCGACTTTTTCAAGTTCTAGACCGATTTCTTCAGAAATGACCGTACCACCTGTTAGAACAGCGATGTCTTGTAGCATGGCTTTACGACGATCACCAAAACCAGGCGCTTTCACTGCAGCCACTTTCACGATGCCACGCATGTTGTTCACAACCAGTGTTGCTAACGCTTCGCCTTCTACGTCTTCTGCAATGATGAGCAGTGGACGCGATGCTTTGGCTACGGCTTCTAGAGTTGGTAGAAGTTCACGGATGTTTGAGATCTTCTTATCAACGAGAAGGATGAATGGGTTGTCTAGCTCGACACTGCCAGCTTCTTGGTTATTGATGAAGTACGGAGACAGGTAACCACGGTCGAACTGCATACCTTCGACAACGTCTAATTCGTCTTGTAAGGCCTGACCTTCTTCAACAGTGATAACACCGTCGCGACCTACACGCTCCATTGCCTCCGCAATGATGTTACCAACGCTGACATCCGTGTTCGCAGAGATTGTACCAACCTGTGCAATGGCTTTTGTGTCGTTACATTCAACAGACAGCTCTTTCAGTTGCTCTACCGCTGCGGTCACCGCTTTATCGATACCGCGCTTAAGATCCATCGGGTTCATGCCTGCAGCAACCGCTTTTAGACCTTCGTTGACGATAGATTGGGCGAGTACTGTTGCCGTTGTTGTACCATCACCCGCTGCGTCATTTGCTTTAGACGCAACTTCTTTAACCATTTGTGCGCCCATGTTCTGGAACTTGTCTTCTAGCTCAATTTCACGCGCGACAGATACACCATCTTTCGTGATGCTTGGTGCGCCAAAAGATTTATCTAGAACAACATTACGGCCTTTAGGTCCGAGGGTTACTTTTACCGCATCAGCCAGAACGTTCACACCCTCTAGCATTTTAACTCGTGCGTCATTACCAAATTTAACGTCTTTAGCAGCCATCTTTGATTTCCTTTCTAAAATTCTTTGTGTTTAATCTCGTTATTGAATCTGAGCAAAAAATTACCTAATGCTTGCTATTACTCAACGATTGCCATGATGTCGTTTTCAGACATGACAAGCACTTCTTTATCGTCGATTTTTTCAGTCTTTGTGCCGTAACCTTCGGCGAAGATAACGGTATCACCAACTTTAACGTCTAACGGTAGCACTGTGCCGTTTTCTAGGATGCGGCCTTTACCCACAGCTAGAACAACACCGCGAGTTGATTTTTCTGCAGCAGAACCAGTCAGAACGATGCCACCAGCAGACTTGGATTCAACTTCTTTACGTTCAACGATAACTCGGTCATGTAATGGACGAATGTTCATCGGTCGTCTCTCCTGAAAATTTCCATGTTTATTTGATAATTGCCCGCCTTAGGGCACGTGATCACTATATAAGGGGTCGAAGCAACGATCCCAAGGGGCGGGTATGATTTTTTTGTGACTTAGTTAAAAGATCGCAACGGTTTGCGCGAGAAATGCGCACTCGCTCACTTTCTTGGTTTCTTGTATCCTTGCAGTTTGCTCACCAGATAGACGTCCAACATGCAGGAAAATAACAAGCCGGAAACTCAAGCGACCGATAAGCATGGTTTGTTGACCGCTCCTATTCCTGAAACACTGCGGAAAATGACCGTCCCAATGACCTTGGGCATGGTCGCTATTTTGATGTTTAACTTGGTCGATACATTCTTTATATCGCTCCTTGGCACCCATGCTCTGGCGGCGATCAGCTATACTTTTCCGGTCACTTTCGCCGTTAACTGTATCACGATGGGCATTGGGATGGGGCTCTCGACCAACATTGGTCGTCTACTCGGGCAAGGCCATGCGCCACAAGCCGCTCGGTTTACGACTCACGGCCTGCTGTTAGCCGTATTACTGGTGGCGATAGCATCTTCGGTTGGCTTCGCGACGATCAGGCCACTGTTTCACTTTCTGGGCGCTACTGAAGACCTAATCCCACTTATCGAACAATACATGCAAGTGTGGTACTTGACCATCCCTCTGTTGGTGATCCCAATGGCTGGCAACAGTGCAATACGCGCCTCTGGTGATACCAAAACACCGGCTAAGATCATGATGCTGGCAGGCCTGATCAATGGCATGCTAGACCCATTGTTGATTTTCGGCTTAGGTCCATTCCCAGAGCTTGGTATCCAAGGGGCCGCGATTGCCAGTGCATTTAGCTGGTTAGGTGCCTTGTTGGGGTCCTTCTACGTGTTGGTTAAACGCGAAAAGCTACTCGCTCAGCCGCAATGGGGATATTTAAAGCAAGACTGGCAACAAACATTAAAGATCGGAACGCCCGCGGCTCTGTCCACTGCGATGAACCCGTTATCGGGGGCCGTTTTGATGATGTTATTATCACATCACGGAACCGCTGCGGTCGCGGCCTATGGCGCGGCACAGCGAATTGAGTCCATACTGATTCTGGTTTTGATGTCATTAACTTCAGCATTAACCCCCTTCATGGCGCAAAACTTAGGGGCAAAGAATCCTCAGCGGGCTTTCTCAGGGCTCTTTCTCAGCATGCGCTTTTCCGTCGTATTCCAAGGTTTCATTTTCTTAGCCATGGTGCCTTTGAGCATTCCTCTGGCGGCGCTGTTTTCACAAGAAGAGACCGTAAAAAACCTGCTGTGGCATTACTTGCTCGTCGTGCCATTTAGTTACGGTTTTCAAGGCATCGTGATGATGTTGATCAGCGGACTCAATTCAATGCACAAGCCGTTGCGTGCGTTCCAATGGAGCTTCATGCGTCTGTTCGCCTTTACTTTGCCTTCCGCTTGGATCGGCAGTCAGATTTATAATATTGAAGGCTTATTCATTGGCATCGCCGTCGGTAATACGATCGGCGGAGTGTTGGGTTACCTGTTTGCGCTACGCGAACGAAGACGGATACTTATGAAGCAAAACCTGACTTCTTAAAGATCATTATATTACGAGCCAACCTATTAGCACTAGAATACAAAAAAACCGCGGAGAGCCGCGGTTTTTGTATTTTTGATTGTCGAGTTCAACCTTACTTAGAATAGCTCTTCCGCAACTTTGTATAGATCACTACGTACTGGACGCTTCATGTTTTCGATCGCATCGATGATATCGTGGTGAACAAGCTGCTCTTTTACGATACCGACACAACGACCGCCATGACCTTCGATCAATAGGTGAACCGCGTAGTTACCCATACGAGACGCCAAAACGCGGTCGAAGGCCGTTGGACGACCACCACGCTGGATATGACCAAGTACGGTTGCGCGTGTTTCACGACCGGTTGCTGCTTCGATATCACGTGCGAGCTCGTTGGCGTCCATCATCAGCTCAGTAAGCGCGATAATGGCGTGCTTTTTACCTTTTGTGATGCCATCTTTGACGTTGCTGATCAGCTTCTCTTTATCAAGACCCGTTTCTGGGGTGATGATGTACTCACAGCCGCCAGCGATTGCAGACATCAGAGTGAGATCACCACAGTGGCGACCCATAATTTCTACAATTGAAATGCGTTGGTGAGATGAAGAGGTATCACGTAGGCGGTCGATAGCATCAATAACTGTATTTAGCGCACTTAAATAGCCAACGGTATAGTCAGTACCCGCGATATCGTTATCGATGGTGCCTGGCAGACCAATACATGGATAACCCATTTCAGTTAGCTTTTTTGCCCCCATGTACGAACCGTCACCACCAATAACAACAAGTGCGTCGATACCATGTTTTTTGAGGTTTTCAATCGCTTTTTCACGTACTTCCACTTCTCTAAATTCAGGGAAACGTGCAGAACCTAAGAACGTACCACCTTTGTTGATCACATCTGAAACACTAGAACGATCTAGCTTTTCGATGCGGCCTTCATATAGGCCTAGGTAGCCGTCGTACACGCCACATACTTCCAATCCCTCGGATAGTGCTGTACGTACCACGCCGCGTATTGCAGCGTTCATACCAGGAGCGTCACCGCCACTTGTTAAAACACCGATCTTCTTAATCATGCTCACCCTCGATCTTTGGCAATCAATTATTTAATTTTCTTTTAGGCCCCTCGTTACCAAGCAACCTGCATAATCCAGAACTGTGCGTTATGTTACATTTCCTCTACCGGATTACCAATGAAAACGCACTTTTTTATGTAACTTTTCTACTTATGTAAGAGTATTACAGTTTCTCTATAAAACTTTGTTGATTCACATCAGGATCACGATTCTTAGCAAGTATAGTTGGAAAGATAGTCAATAAGCGCCTGTTTGTCGTCAGACACCGATTGATTTCTCGCACACTACCAATCTTGAGCTTTTTGCTCTTTCTCCGAGCCAAAAACCACCGACAATGGATCTTGGTGGATCAACACATCCGCTTCAGGAAACAAAGTCAGTAGACTTGCCTCTACTTTATCTGCGATGTGGTGCGCTTCAATTAAACGTAAGTTATCGTCAAGTTCTAAGTGCAACTGAATAAATCGCGTCGGGCCTGACATACGAGTACGCAGCTGATGCACCCCAAGAACTCCTGTCACTTTGAAGCACTCGGCTCGAATTTGCTGTAACTCCTCATCCGGCAACTTTCTATCCAGTAAGGTTTGGATAGCCTCGCTCACCATTTTGAAAGCGCTGTACAGAATATAGATGCCAATACCAATGGCAAACACCGCATCGGCCTGCGTCACCCCAAAGTAACTCAAGCCAAGTGCAACCATAATCGCCGCATTCATATATAAATCGGTTTGATAGTGGAGTGAATCCGCCGCAATGGCTTGGCTGCCGGTCACGCGTACCACATGTTTTTGGAACATCACTAAGCCAAGTGTGACCACAATGGCAAACAGCGATACATAGACACCTAGCTCCGGCGCATGTAATGCGTGCGGACGGAAAAAACGATCGATCCCATTGAGGATCAAAAAGACCGCAGAACCGGAGATAAACATCGCCTGAGCCAAGGCCGCCAACGATTCAGCTTTACCATGACCAAAAGTATGTTCTCTATCTGCTGGCTGTAAGGCAAAGCGGACGACGATGAGGTTGACCACCGAAGCGGCGATATCCAACATCGAGTCGATCAGTGACGCCAACAGACTGACCGATCCTGTCACCCACCACGTGATGACTTTTACAATGAGAAGAAGCGTCGCCACAATGGTTGCCGTCCAAGCCGCCGTCGTAACTAATCGTGCATATTGCTGTTTCATAATCAAATAGTTAACTCAAACCATACGTTGAGTATATTGAATGCGTATGAAATAACCAGATCAAAAAGAGGCAACCCATGGCTGCCTCCTTAATATGATTCGATAATGGCTTAATTATTACGATGCTTACCCATGCGCTGCTGCATTCTGTCACCACACTCTTGCATGCGTTCGTTTTGCAGTTTCATAAATTCGGTTTTTTGCTCTGGCGTCAATACACTTAACATCTGATGTTTTCTTTCCAGCATCTTTACGCGGCGCTCAGTTTGGCGTTCCACCATTTCTTTGGCTAACGCCGTTGCCTGCGCTTGATCAAAATCATCTGCCATCATGAGGGATTGCATTTTTGCGTGGTGCGCTTGACGTTCTGCCTTATACGCTTGACGATTTTCAGCGTATTTACCTTTCATCTCAGCGCGGTTTGCATCACGGAAAGACTCAAACTGACCTTTTTGAGCATCCGTCAAGTTCAGTTCACGCATGATGCCACGGTCCATTCCCATACCGCACTCATCGCGTGCGCCTCTATGATGGTCTTTACCACCGTAAGCTAATGCGCTTGTAGTACCTAACGTGAGAGGTAGAACCACAGCAGCTAACACAAGTTTTTTTACAGATTTCATAATTCTATTCCTTACCCCGGTGAGTGATTTTTCTGAGCTGTTCTCACAGCGCTTGATTATAGAATACGACCTCCTAAGTAAAACGACGTATAGAGAGCGTAAAGAATCGTAAAGAGTGATTTTTATTCTCTCCGCAACCCCTCATTCCAATGTAATATGACATCATTGGTAACTTACGGCGGGTGCCCCCATGGCAAACATTCTTTTGATTGATGATGATATTGAGCTAACCAGCTTATTAAAAGAAGTACTGAGTTTTGAAGGGTTTGAAGTCAGCGAAGCGAATGATGGTGAAGCGGGCTTAGCCGCCGTCAATCGCGAGATTGATTTGATTTTATTGGATGTCATGATGCCTAAACTCAATGGCATGGAAACACTCAAACGCTTACGTGAAAACTGGGACATCCCGGTATTAATGCTGACCGCTAAAGGCGAAGAAATTGACCGCGTGATCGGTTTAGAACTGGGGGCAGATGATTACTTACCAAAACCTTTTAGTGACCGCGAGCTATTAGCGCGTATTCGTGCCATTTTACGACGTACTCACAGTACACCCAAGCACACCAAAAGCAGTGACTTCATCGAATACCAAGAGCTTCGCCTTTACCCTGGAAAACAAGAAGCGTATTGCGACCAACAATTACTCGATCTCACTGCAACCGAATTTGCACTGCTGACGCACTTTGTTCAACACCCAGGGCACATCCTCACCAAAGAAACGTTGAGCTTGGATGTACTGGGTAAAAGACACGCAGCCTTTGACCGGGCGATCGATATGCACGTATCGAACTTACGTAAAAAATTACCAGATCAGAGCAATGGCAAACCACGCATCAAAACCCTGCGTGGTCGAGGCTATATGCTGCTAGAGGAGGATTAATGCGCCTATCTCGCATCAAACTGCCTAGTATTAATAGCTTATATGGACGCATCTTTGCCATCTTTTGGTTCACGATGTTATTGGTGCTGATAGCGGTGTTGTCACTGCCACATTTGGACCCACGTAAAGCCCGAGACATTCCAGAAGAGCATTATCAACGCATGGTAGAAACGCGTGACGCGATTCAAACAAAATACCGGCAACAAACCGATTTAGGCCGGATTTTATTCCGCATCGAGGGCAATCGTCATGGCAAACATGACGCTCGTCCAAGAGTGTTTTTCTCAGACTACAATGGCAACGTACTCACAACGGATAAACGCAGCAATTTTCAGTTGCGTGCGATGCAAAACTTTGTCACCAGCATCGAAGATTACAACCACCCCAAACAAAAACTCTACGGTCGATACATGATTGCAGGCCCCATTCCCATCACTCTAGCTGAGTCAGAAATATTGATGTACGTTGGGTTTAAATGGAATGAGACCCCACCGCTGTTATTACGCCTGTTCGATCACCCATTACAGCTCCTGTTGGCCGTCATGCTGGCCAGTACACCGCTGCTATTGTGGCTTGCGTGGGCGTTAAGCCAACCTGCACGCCGCCTTGAAGAAGCCGCTCACCGTGTGGCAAAAGGGGAATTTGTCATTGATCCTAACCTAGAGAAAGGCACTGCCGAATTTCGCCAAGCAGGCAGCAGCTTCAACCAAATGGTCGAGGCCGTTAACCAAATGATTTCCGGCCAACAACGCTTGCTTTCGGATATTTCTCACGAGCTGCGCTCACCTTTAACGCGTTTACGCATGGCCAGTGCCTTAGCCACTCGTAAACAAGGGGAAAGCCCAGAACTGACGCGTATAGATACCGAAGCACAACGCCTTGAGCAGATGATCAGTGAACTGTTAGAACTGTCTCGCATGCAAGCGAACAGTCATATGACACGAGAAACTCAACCACTCGAAAGTTTATGGGAGGAGATCATTAAAGACGCGCAGTTTGAAGCCGAACAAATGGGCAAGCAGCTGCACTACTCAGATCTGCCTAAACGTAGCATCTCAGGCAACCCTAAATTACTCATGAGCGCCGTTGAGAACATCGTTCGTAACGCGATTTACTATGGTAAAGATCACGTGCAAATCGATATCCACGCAGACAACGACACTCTCCACATCATCGTCGACGACAATGGCGATGGGGTACCAGAACAAGAATTGGAAGCAATTTTTCGCCCGTTTTATCGTGTATCCACCGCTCGCGACCGCCACTCAGGAGGTACAGGGCTTGGCCTAACGATTACCGAAAGTGCTATTCGCCAGCACAGCGGGACTATCGTCGCCAGTCGCAGTCCGTTAGGTGGTTTACGAATGAGCATTACGTTACCGCTTAATACATGACCTGAGTTCGCAACACTCGAAGCCGCATACCTCACGTGGTGCCTAACGCGCCCGAACTCGAACGCAAGGCGTTAAGAGTAATGAGCGAACGGCAATTTAAAAAGTAGACACACACGTATAGGGTATCCGTCATTGGAAGGGTATTGGCTCGCCAGCCAGCGCCCTTTCCTATACCCAAACAACCGCTTGGGTATATACTCCCTCTCTCTTTTGACTAATTCTATTTCCAGACCATGTTTGATATCGCTTTATACGAACCAGAAATCGCGCCGAACACCGGCAACATCATTCGCCTATGTGCTAACTGTGGCGCCAATCTCCACCTGATTGAGCCTCTGGGTTTCGATCTTGAAGAGAAGAAAGTCCGTCGTGCCGGTTTGGATTACCACGACTTAGCCCGCGTCACACGCCATAAGAATTATCAAGCCTTCCTAGAGTATTTAGAGAAAGAGAAGCAAGGTAACTACCGCTTATTTGCGTGCACGACCAAAACCACTGGCCATCACGTCGATCGACAATACCGAGAAGGGGATGTATTGATGTTTGGCCCAGAGACACGCGGCCTACCTGTGGCAGTGATCGATAGCTTGCCAATGGATCAACGTATCCGTATTCCAATGATGCCGGATGCACGCAGCCTCAACTTATCAAATGCAGTGGCGATCATCGCATTCGAAGCGTGGCGTCAAATGGGGTTTGACGGCGCGTTATAAGTCCAGCGACGAGCCTTCCAGACACAAAAAAGGGCGCTACTGCGCCCTTTTGCTTTTCTCTACTTGCTGAGTGAATCAGTTGAGCTTATTACGATCATTGTCGTCTTTACGCTCATATTCCCCTTCGAAGGTCTTGCCATCATCCGGTTTAGAATCAAATGGATCTCGGCGAAACGGATCTTGTTCAAATGGGCCTTGGCTAGAAAACCCACCGTGGAACCCTCCACCTTGAACCGTTTTAACCACTATCTTGCTCATCAAGTATTTCGCAATGGCCGCTCGAGGAGCTGGCACCAACACTAACATACCAAGTGCATCAGTCATAAAGCCTGGAGTCAGTAGCAACACACCAGAAACCGCTAACATCACGCCTTCAAAAATTTGCTGCGCAGGGATCTCACCTTGCTCAAGACGGCCTTGCACCGACATCAATGTTTGAATGCCCTGACTGCGCACCAATGACGCCCCCACAAATGCAGTGATTAAGACTAAGGCGATGGTCGGCCATAAACCTAAAAAGCCGCCCACCTGAATAAATAAGCCGATTTCAATGATCGGGACGAAAATAAACGCCAATAATAAGATAGGAAACACACGCCCTCCTTTGTTCAATTCAGTGTAATGGCAAAAGCCAGCTAACCTCAAACGAATCGTTGTAAAAAAGCGTGTTCATACTCTGCCTTTTCTATCGAAGACCCTTATACCAACAAAATTAGCACGCAAACACGTTATGTTTAATACCATAACTATATGTGCATACGGTTTTTCTTTGCTTAGCTCCCCAATTTCGAACTCTTAAAATTCAGATTTGTCGAGTAAAAATGCATGCCCACAAAGGGTTATTAATAACCCGTTCATAGTTTGCAAACTATTGACTCATGAAAAGCAAAAAAGGTGATCTAGTTACTATTTTTATGCGCTAGGTACAGTATCATGTGAAGCATAAGTCAGGACGGATTTTCCAGCCAAAAATTCTGATGAATGGATTCTAGATTGCAGAAATGGCTAATAAACAACGTTATTATCAGAATTATTATCTAAGGATCCTGCTATGGCTACCCTATCTGATGCTCCACAAACAGCAAACTCAGCCACTCGTATTGAAGAAGATCTATTAGGTCAACGTCATGTCCCGGCAGATGCGTACTACGGTATTCATACGCTACGTGCGATCGAAAACTTCAACATCTCTAATATGACCATCTCTGACGTACCCGAATTTGTACGCGGCATGGTCATGACCAAAAAAGCCGCAGCGTTGGCCAACAAAGAACTTGGCGCCATTCCAAAAGACGTAGCGAACTACATTCTAGAAGCGTGTGATTTGATCTTAGAAACAGGCAAGTGTATGGATCAATTCCCATCAGACGTATTCCAAGGTGGTGCGGGCACTTCTGTTAACATGAACACCAATGAGGTGATCGCGAACCTTGCGCTTGAACTCATGGGCAAAGCAAAAGGCCAATACGAGTTCATCAACCCGAATGACCACGTTAACAAGAGCCAATCGACTAACTGTGCGTATCCAACCGGTTTCCGTATCGCCGTTTACAACAGCATCCACAAACTCATGGAAGCGATTGAGTACCTAAAAGGTGCCTTTGAGCTTAAAGCAGTGGAGTTCAAAGACGTTTTGAAGATGGGTCGTACTCAGCTTCAGGACGCGGTTCCTATGACTGTCGGTCAGGAGTTTCACGCTTGGGCAGTCACGCTAAACGAAGAGATTCGAGCGCTTGATTACACCTCGAAACTGCTCCTAGAGGTCAACCTAGGCGCAACCGCGATCGGCACCGGTTTAAATACACCAACAGGCTACCAAGCACTCGCCGTAAAACACCTCGCGGAAGTGACAGGCCTAGAAGTTGTTGCGGCAGAAGACCTTATCGAAGCAACATCTGACTGTGGTGCCTACGTCATGGCGCATGGCGCGCTAAAACGCCTTGCGGTTAAGCTCTCTAAAGTTTGTAATGATCTTCGTTTGCTGTCTTCTGGCCCTCGTGCAGGCCTCAACGAATTAAACCTACCTGAAATGCAAGCAGGTTCTTCAATCATGCCGGCAAAAGTCAACCCAGTAATCCCTGAAGTAGTCAACCAAGTTTGCTTCAAAGTGCTCGGTAATGACAACACGGTCTCTTTCGCAGCCGAGGGCGGTCAGCTACAACTGAACGTCATGGAGCCGGTGATTGCTCAAAGCATGTTTGAGTCTGTCTCTTTGTTACACAATGCCTGTGTGAACCTACGTGATAAATGTATCGACGGTATCACGGTAAACAAAGAAACGTGCGAGAACTACGTTTACAACTCTATCGGCATCGTCACTTACTTAAACCCATACATTGGCCACCACGAAGGTGACATTGTGGGCAAAATCTGTGCAGAAACAGGTAAGAGTGTTCGTGAAGTCGTCCTTGAGCGCGGCCTACTAACCGCAGAAGAGCTTGATGAAATCTTGTCAGTAGAAAACTTCATGCATCCAACTTATAAAGCAAAACGCTACGAGTAATCACTTATTGAAGGGGGCCAACTAGGCCCCTTTTTAGAATTCCATACGGTTAAGTGCATTTTCTAGGCTTTTTTACCGTAATACAATAAGGCTCTGATTCTCTGAGCATTTATTCCTTTCCTGAGTGTTCAAAAAATCAGAATCAATAAAAAACTAAAGAGGTATCAATATGGTCATGTTCGAACTATTCGTGGTCCTGCTCTTCATTTATTTGGGGGCAAGAATCGGCGGCATCGGCATTGGTTTTGCTGGTGGCGCCGGGGTCATTGCGTTGTCTTTGATCTTGGGCGTACCAACAAGCCAAGCCTACATTCCCGTTGACGTCATCTTAATCATCATGTCGGTTATCACTGCTATCGCTGCTATGCAGGTAGCGGGTGGTTTAGATTGGATGGTACAAGTGGCAGAAAACTTTTTGCGCAAGCATCCTGAGCGCATCACCTTTTACGCACCTATCGTCACCTTTCTAATGACCCTGCTGGCGGGTACTGGCCACACCGCGTTTTCGACACTGCCTGTTATCGCAGAAGTAGCGAAAGGCCAAGGTGTTCGCCCGTCTCGTCCTCTGTCTATTGCCGTAGTCGCATCGCAAATCGCTATTACAGCATCGCCAATCTCAGCGGCCGTTGTCGCATTTGCCGCAATGCTGGCACCGGTGGGGGTGGATTACCTTACGCTGCTAGCGGTTTGTATCCCAACCACGTTCATCGCTTGTATGATCGGCGCATTCGTAGCCAACTTTATGGGTAGCGAGCTGAAAGACGACGCCGAATACCAAGACCGTTTAGCAAAAGGTCTCATCAAGCTTAATACTGAGTCTAAGCGTGAAATTTTGCCAACAGCGAAGAAAGCAACGTTTATCTTCCTAGGTGCGATCGCATTCGTAGTGTGCTATGCCGCGGCCATTTCTGGCTCTGTGGGTCTCATCGAGAATCCGGCACTGGGTCGTAACGAAGCCATCATGAGCGTCATGCTTGCAGCCGCCGCTGCGATCGTATTGAGCTGTAAGCTTGATGCGGCGAAAGTGCCCGCAGCCGCGACATTCCGCTCAGGTATGACGGCGTGTGTGTGTGTGCTGGGTGTGGCATGGCTAGGTTCTACGTTCGTTAACGCGCACGTTGACGGCATCAAAGAAGTGGCTGGCGCGCTATTGGCTGACTACCCATGGATGCTGGCACTGGTTCTGTTCTTCGCGTCGATGCTGCTTTACTCGCAAGGTGCGACCACGGTGGCGCTAATGCCAGCCGCATTAGCCATTGGTGTGGCGCCGCTAACCGCCGTTGCGTCTTTCGCAGCCGTTAGTGCGCTCTTCGTACTTCCAACTTACCCAACGCTACTGGCGGCGGTTGAGATGGATGATACTGGTTCAACTCGTATCGGTAAGTATGTCTTCAACCACCCATTCTTTGTACCCGGCGTGGTTACCATCGCATCTGCCGTCGCGCTTGGCTTCGCATTCGGTGGGCTGTTGATCTAGTCACAAAGAGTCTTACTCGGGGAGCTTCGGCTCCCTTTTTTTATTGCCAACAGTCTTGAATTGCGCTCAACAAATCTTCACTTTGATGAAACTTATTGGCCCGCCTACAGGTCTGATTGAGTTACACTAACGGCAATTATCTAAGATGAATTGAACCTTTTTATGCGTGCATTATTCTCCGTTTTACTCTTAGGGCTTATTACCTTCTCCGCACCGTCTCTTGCGTTATTTGGCAAAGACCAGCTTAACAATCCGCAAAACAACAGCTTTGCTAGCAGCAGCGACAGTTTTGTTCCGGTCGATCAAGCGTTTCCGTTTAACTTCTACCAACAAGATGACCAATTGATGCTCGACTGGCAGGTGCGTGACGGGTACTACCTGTATCAAGAGCGTTTGTCTGTCGCGGGAGAAAATATCACTCTCGGCGAACTGCAAATGGAAAACGGTACGCCGCATAAAGATGAATTCTTTGGTGATGTACACATCTATACCACCCCTTTATTCGTAAATGTGCCGCTAAAAGAGTGGCAAGAAGGTGCTCGCGTGGTGGTTCAGTACCAAGGCTGCGCTAAGGCTGGCTTTTGCTACCCACCGGAAACTCGTGTGATACCGATTAGTGCATTCACATCATCGGGATCAGACGCATCAGCAGACCGCGCGCTAAACACGCCGAAGGTTGAGCCCGTTCCATCTATCGCCCCTGCAACGACCAGCAACACCACGCCGGTGACAGAACAAGACCACTTGGCAGCGAACCTAGCGGATAACTGGTGGACTCCCCTGCTATTTTTAGCTCTCGGCGCTGGCTTAGCATTCACTCCATGTGTACTACCGATGTACCCGATTTTGACCAGTATTGTACTGGGTAGCGGAAAGCTCAACCAACGCCGTGCTCTGGGTTTATCATTCGTATACGTGCAAGGCATGGCGTTGACTTATACCTTACTCGGCCTCGTTGTGGCATCAGCAGGCATGCAGTTTCAAGCGGCCATGCAGCACCCATACGTCTTGATCGGTTTGAGCGTATTGTTCCTCACTCTTGCAATGTCGATGTTTGGGCTTTACTCACTGCAACTACCGAGCAGTGTGCAAACTTGGCTGAATAACGTAAGTAATAAACAACAAGGCGGCAGCAGCGCAAGCGTCTTTGCGATGGGCGCGATTTCAGGCCTCGTTTGCTCTCCGTGCACCACCGCACCGCTGTCAGGCGCCCTACTTTACGTGGCACAAAGTGGCGATCTACTCACTGGTGGTATCGCGTTGTACGCCCTCGCAATGGGAATGGGGATTCCTCTGATCCTCATTGCTGTATTTGGCAACAAGCTACTCCCAAAAGCAGGCGCTTGGATGGCTCGCGTGAAGACGCTCTTTGGCTTCATTCTTCTTGCGGCGCCACTCTTTTTACTTGAACGCATCTTGCCAGAATTGTGGTCGACGATGTTGTGGTCTGCCCTAGGGATTGCCGCGTTTGGCTGGTTATATCACGTAAAAAATAGCTTACCGTTTGGCGGTTGGAAGCAGAGCACCATCGGCATCATTGCAGTGTTAGGTTTGCTTGCTTCAGCACAACCGATCATGAACGACTGGTTTGGCAACGGAACAACACACACTCAACAAGCGACAGTGAGCTTTACTCGTATTACGAATGTGGCGGCACTGGAAGAACAACTCGCTCTCGCCAAAGCGGCAGGCAAGCCTGTGATGCTCGATTTCTACGCCGATTGGTGTGTGGCTTGTAAAGAGTTTGAGAAGTACACCTTCCACAACCCGAGTGTCGCCGCCAAGCTCAAAGACTTTGTGTTACTCCAAGCCGATGTGACCAAAAACCAAGTACAGGATATCGAATTACTCCAACACATGAACGTGCTTGGCTTACCAACCATTGAGTTCTGGAACAGTCAAGGAGAACATGTTTCAAACGCTCGTTTAACCGGCTTTATCCAAGCCGAGCCTTTTTTAGAGCACATTAACCAATTCTGAGTACCATCAATTCAAACGCCAGTGAAAGTCATTGGCGTTTTTTGTTGCACAGATTTGAATGATAAAATTGAGCTTATATGCATTTTTACTAATAAAAGTCGATTTGGTTCAGACTTTTAGCGAATAAATATTGTCCACTTTCTCTAAGCTGGACAATAATAAATTTAACGAAACAGTCAAAAGTGTTTAACGTCATGGATTCGACCTACACCATCATCATCGCAGATGATCACCCCCTCTTCCGCAATGCCTTGTTTCAATCGATCCACATGGCAATCAGTGGGGCAAATTTGCTTGAAGCCGACTCGCTAAATGCTCTATTAGCTTTGTTAGAAAAAGAAGAAGAGCCCGATTTGGTGCTATTGGATCTCAAAATGCCGGGCGCCAATGGGATGTCCGGTTTGATTCACTTACGCGCTGAATATCCTGATTTACCTATTGTCGTCGTCTCCGCCAGTGAAGAGCCTGCGATTGTGACGCAAGTAAAAAGCCATGGTGCCTTTGGCTTTATTCCTAAGTCGAGTGACATGCGTGAACTGGTTAATGCGCTTAACCAAGTACTCAACGGTGACCCTTACTTCCCGGAAGGGCTGATCACCAATAACGCGGCGTGCAATGACTTGGCAGAAAAGATTGCCGCGCTCACACCGCAGCAATATAAAGTGCTGGGCATGCTGTCAGATGGCTTGCTCAATAAACAAATCGCTTATGAGTTGAATGTGTCAGAAGCCACCATAAAAGCGCACATGACGGCGATTTTCCGGAAACTTGGGGTTAAAAATCGCACTCAGGCGGTTATCATGCTAACGGAGATGAGCAGCTAGAGTGACTGCTCATCGGTGAGTTCCTCTTCTTTAGGCAAACGTACACCGACCTTCGTCACTTGTCGGTCGACAACATCGGCAATAATCCATTGCAATCCTTGCCATTCAAACTGGTCACCTAAAACCGAGGTTGTACCCAGTTGCTCCTCAACTAAATTACTTAAGTTTTTGTCCTGCAGATCATCGCCCAGATTCAAACCATACATCATCGCGACATCGGCCAGCATTACGTCGCTATCCAAAAAGAAGTCACCAAAGAACCGGGTGTGTGAGGCTTTTTCTGGCGCTTCACTGAACAGCAAACTGAGCGCATCCAAGTCCTTCTCTTGTGCAAAGACACACAAGGTGTCGCCTTCTGCCAATCGGGTACTGCCTGACGGGTGCAATAACTCTTGGCTACGAAAAACCGCGACAATGCGAGTCCCTTCTGGCATCGATAGACTGCGCAGCGGTTCCCCGATGCACCATTTATCCACTTTTAGCTTGTAGATAAACAGCTCCCACTCACTTGTTGGATAGATGTCCACTCCCGTACGAGAGATGGGTTCTGGCTTTGGCGGCAGTTCCACCTTCGCAAGCGACATCGCTTTGGTCAGGGTTCCCCCTTGAACAACCAAAGACACCATGACGACGAAGAAAGCTAAATTGAAGTACAACTGCGCATCCGGTAGCCCAGCCATCATAGGGAACACGGCCAAAATGATCGGCACCGCACCGCGTAACCCCACCCAAGAGATAAACCATTTCTCACGTGGCGTGAAACTCTTGAATGGCAGTAAACCGATCCAAACCGAGATTGGACGGGCAAATAAAATCATCCCGAAGGCCAGCGCCAAACCTGGCAACGCAATAGAGAGCAAGTTGGAAGGCGTGACCAACAAGCCAAGCACGAGGAACATGCCGATTTGAGCTAACCATGTCATGCCATCCAGCACATGAAGAATCGAATGGCGGCTGCGTGTTGGACGATTCCCCAACAACAGGCCAACTAAGTAAATGGATAAAATTCCACTGCCGCCCAACGTGTTGGACAAAGCGAAAATCAATAGGCCCCCACTGACCGTAAGAATCGAGTACAAGCCTCCCGGTAATTGATTGCGATTAATAACTTGCCACAATACCCAACCACCAGCAAAACCGAGCAAAGCACCGATACCAAACTGTTTCACAAAACTCAGAGCGACAAAAACCGCGCTCAACTCCGAGCCTTGGTTGGACAAAATAGCAATCAGGGTAATGGTCAGAAAGACTGCCATTGGATCGTTGGTGCCAGACTCAATTTCTAGCGTTGCGCCAACACGTTCGTTGAGGCTACGACCTTTTAGTAGAGAAAAGACCGCGGCGGCATCAGTCGAGCCAACAATCGCGCCAACCAGTATCCCTTGCAGTAAATCCAGATCAAACAACCAAGTCGCCATCAACCCAGTTAAAATTGTAGTGATCGCAACACCAAACGTAGCCAGTAACACCGAAGGCCATAACGCCACCCGAAAGCTGGCAACCCGTGTTCGCATGCCGCCATCAAGGAGAATGATGGCTAACGCGAGGTTGCTGACCAAATACGCAATAGAAAAATTATCAAATAAGATCCCACCTAAGCCGTCTTCCCCCGCCAGCATCCCTACCGCTAAAAACACCAAAAGAATCGGAATGCCCAACTTAGAGGAAACCGGGCTTAAAAGAACGCTAACTGCGATTAACAACGCCCCTATAAGAAAAAAACTGTTAATGCTGTCTGCATCCATTCTCACCCTCCCTTAATGAAAACAATAAACCACCTCAACATGTAAGGTCCTGCGAGGATAACCTAGCAATATTACTTTATTGTGCATGAAAACGGTTCTACGGCTCGAAAACTTTATGTAAATAAATCCATTGTGGGCACTCCACTTCCTCGTTCAACGTCATTGCCAAGAAAATCTTTGGACAGACGCTCTACAATCCATGACGAAAAGGGGCATGACTGCAACTTATTGAAACTTTTAACGCGGTCCATATTAGACCTTAGGCTAATTTAACACATCGTTAACATTAAAAATCTATCCACATTCCTGTCTAAATGCCCATATCACTGCGATTTTTTGTTTTTATCGCCCCGACTAAAGTTGAAAAGAGTTATTGCCAACACCTTGCTAAGGTACATGATGAAACATTCTTTTAACAACAATACCAATCGTAAGGAGACGGCAATGGCATTTGAAAGCAAAGAAAAAGCCAAAGCCTATTGGGACAAAAACGTGAAACTCATGATCGGCCTAATGGTCATCTGGTTCCTCGTGTCTTTCGGCTGCGGCATTTTATTTGTCGACGTACTGAATCAATTTCAATTAGGTGGATACAAACTGGGCTTCTGGTTTGCTCAGCAAGGTTCCATCTATGCGTTCCTCGGCATTATTTGTTACTACGCATGGAGAATGCGCAAAATTGACCGTGAATTCGGCGTAGATGAGTAAGGAGTCACTCAGATGGATTTGAAAACAATTACCTACCTCGTTGTTGGGGCAACGTTCGTCCTGTACATCGGTATCGCGATCTGGGCGCGCGCTGGGTCAACAAAAGAGTTTTACGTTGCCGGTGGCGGCGTCAACCCTATCGCTAACGGGATGGCAACCGCAGCCGATTGGATGTCAGCGGCCTCGTTTATCTCGATGGCAGGTTTAATTGCCTTCATGGGTTACGGGGGTTCCGTATTCCTAATGGGTTGGACCGGTGGTTACGTTCTGCTTGCTCTGCTGCTGGCGCCTTACCTACGTAAATTCGGTAAGTTTACCGTGCCAGAGTTTGTCGGTGAACGTTTCTACTCTAATACTGCGCGTATCGTGGCGGTAGTATGTCTTATCATTGCATCGGTGACCTACGTTATCGGTCAGATGAAAGGCGTAGGGGTTGCGTTTGGCCGTTTTCTAGAGGTGGATTACTCTACTGGTCTACTTATTGGTATGTGTATCGTCTTCATGTATGCAGTACTTGGCGGCATGAAAGGCATCACTTATACGCAGATTGCTCAATATTGCGTACTCATTTTAGCTTACACTATCCCAGCAATCTTTATCTCTCTGCAATTAACGGGCAACCCATTGCCACAGATTGGACTCGGAAGCACGATTTCAGGCACCGATGTCTACCTGCTCGATAGGCTCGATCAAGTGGTGACCGAACTCGGCTTTAGTGAGTACACCACGCAAGTTCGTGGCGATACGCTGAACATGTTCGCTTACACTATGTCTCTGATGATAGGTACAGCAGGTCTGCCACACGTTATCATCCGTTTCTTTACGGTGCCAAAAGTGCGTGATGCGCGAACCTCCGCTGGTTGGGCATTATTCTTCATCGCGATTTTGTACACCACCGCACCTGCGGTATCGGCAATGGCACGCCTAAACCTAATGGATACGGTGAACCCTGCACCGGGTCAGCATCTTGCGTATGACGAGCGTCCCGCGTGGTTCAAGAACTGGGAAACCACGGGCTTGCTTGGCTTTGATGATAAGAACGGTGACGGTAACATTCAGTACACCTCAAACCCAGAAACGAATGAGCTAAGAGTTGACCGCGACATCATGGTACTGGCAAATCCAGAAATCGCGAAGCTACCCAATTGGGTTATCGCGCTGGTGGCAGCTGGTGGTCTCGCCGCGGCACTCTCTACCGCCGCTGGCTTGCTATTGGCAATTTCTTCGGCCATCTCGCACGACTTGATTAAAGGGGTGATAAATCCCAATATTTCCGAGAAGAAAGAGCTACTCGCCAGCCGGATCTCGATGGCGGTCGCGATTGCAGCCTCAGGCTATCTCGGATTAAATCCACCGGGGTTTGCCGCCGGTACGGTAGCGTTGGCCTTCGGGCTCGCCGCATCGTCCATCTTCCCTGCCTTGATGATGGGGATCTTCAGTAAGACCATTAATAAAGAAGGTGCAGTGGCGGGGATGATCACCGGTATCAGTATCACGCTGTTTTATGTATTCCAACACAAAGGCATCCTGTTCGTGGCTGACTGGAAGTTCTTGGAAAGCTGGGGCACAAACTGGTTCTTAGGTATTGAGCCAAACGCATTTGGTGTCATCGGAGCAATATTTAACTTCGCGGTGGCGTACGGTGTGTCTAAAGTGACCAAAGAAACCCCACAAGAAGTAAAAGACTTAGTCGAGCACGTTCGCGTACCAGTTGGTGCTGGCAACGCTGTGGACCACTAAAACATAACCAAAACCACAAAAGCCCCGTCTGGGGCTTTTTTATTCTTATTTTTCAGTTACCGTATTCATAGTCTGTTGTTGCAAGGAAGCCAAGATGTTCAAAAACAAGCACTTTATTCTCGCCCTGTTGATAGCGCCGGTTCTTTCTTTGATCGCCTACTTTGGCGCGGATATGGCGCTCAGTGAGAAGCCGCATGCTGCAAAGGAAGGCGAAAGCTACAAGCTGGCAGGTCAGTCAAACTGTCGCTACACCAGTGGCTTGTGTGATATGAAAAATGGCGATTTTAAAGTTAAATTTCGCTCAGAGCGGTTAACATCAGACAGTCTCGAATTATCTCTCAATGCCGCTTATCCGCTGGAAGGGGTAAAAGTCTCGCTCGTTGACGATCCTGAGCAAACCTCACAACCCATCGCGATGCAGCCAGCCGACCAAGCCGGGAAAAACTGGTACATCACTTTGCCAAAACCGGCCTCTGAAGAAAGCTGGTTGAGGGTTGTTATTCAATCTGAAGGCACCCTTTACTACGGTGAAACTCAAACGGCATTTGTGAAATACGAAACCTTATTTACTGAATAGCACTTAAGCGATCACTGAACGCGAAGTCAAACAGTTGAGCTTTAACGTATAGAGACCAAGCTCAACTGTTGCTGCCGGCGCCTTGGCATCGTTTTTTTATCCCCATCAACTCACTGCTCAAATAAAGTACTAACCTATATACATTGATCATCATGATTACAACCAAGAGGTTTATAACCCCGACAGGCCACCTTGACGCCTTTTTTGAGCCCATTTAAGACTCAACATGTTGACCGTGTCTGTCTCGACTTGATTGATAGGTCATTATTTTGCCTCAACCATGATAACTCACAATGTGAACAAAGCGACGTAACGTTTCTCGCATTGCCACAATCATAACGTCTGATTTAAATCCAACTCGATTAACCAAAGGACCCGACCATGAGCCGCGAATTCCGTATAGAAACCGACAGCATGGGCGACGTGAATGTTCCATCAGAGGCGCTATATCAAGCCCAAACCCAGCGAGCAGTCGACAATTTCTCCTTCAGTCGACATGTTATGCCAACCGGCTTCATCCAAGCCTTAGCCCACATTAAACAGACGGCAGCACGAACAAATGCACAATTAGAGCGACTCGACGGCGATATTGCGAAAGCCATTGATGAAGCCGCTCAGGCCATCATTGAAGGTCAACACATCGACCAATTCCCAATTGATGTGTTCCAAACGGGGTCAGGGACCAGTTCAAATATGAACGCTAACGAAGTGATTGCGACGTTGGCTTCGCAGCACTTGGGCGGCACCGTGAATCCGAATGACCACGTCAACATGGGGCAAAGCAGTAACGATGTAGTACCAACCGCCATCCAAGTCAGCGCGGTATTAGCCATCGAAAAGCAGCTATTCCCGGCACTCTCTCATCTCAGCCAAACGTTAGAGTCCAAGCGGCAAGCATTGCAAGGCATCGTCAAGACAGGTCGTACGCACCTAATGGACGCGATGCCAATTACCTTTGCTCAAGAACTCGGCGGTTGGCAATTCCAAATTGAACACGCGAAACAGGCGATTGAGCATACGCTCCCAGCCGTGAAAGCGCTCGCACAAGGTGGCACGGCAGTCGGCACCGGAATCAACGCGGATCCACGCTTTGCCGATTTATTCGCGAGTAATTTGACTCAATCGACTCGGATTCAATTCACAGCCAGTAATAACTTCTTTTTCAACCTCAGCAGCCAGGACGCGATCGTGGCACTATCTGGACAACTCAAAACCGCAGCCGTCGCGATCATGAAGATCGCCAACGATCTCCGCTGGATGAACTCCGGCCCACTGGCTGGCTTGGGTGAAATCGAACTGCAAAGCTTGCAGCCAGGCTCTTCCATCATGCCGGGTAAAGTAAACCCCGTGATCCCAGAGGCGGCAGCGATGGCCTCGGCACAGGTAATCGGCAATGACACCACCATTACCGTGGCAGGCCAAGCGGGAAATTTCCAGCTCAACGTGATGCTGCCCGTGATTGCTCATAACGTATTAGAGAGTGTCGAGTTACTTTCTAATAGCGCAATTGCATTGGCAGACAAAGCCATCGCCACGTTCGACGTTCGCCAAGATAACTTAAACATTGCCTTGGCTAAGAATCCGATTCTGGTGACCGCACTGAATCCCGTGATCGGCTATCTCAAAGCGGCAGAGGTGGCGAAGAAAGCGTACCAACAAGGCCGTGCGATCATTGATGTCGCAGAAGAAGAGACCGATTTAGATCGAGCGACACTAGAACGCTTGTTAAATCCTGCTAAGCTGACCCAAGGCGGCGTCGCTAACTAAGCGGAAGACGCAGAGACCGCCATCAGGAGGTCTCTGTCGGTTCAATCGTTGAACTATCCAAACCTACGCAACTCGATTGAGTATCGAGCGTAACTTGAGTGGTTTCACAGGCTTGGCAATAAAGCTGAACCCATCTGCTTTGATCCCATCGAGCATTTTATCGGTACGATCGGCACTGATGATCACCCCTTCAAAACGGTCACCCAACCGCAAGCGACATTGTTGTAGCACTTCCAGACCGGTTCGACCATCATCGAGTCGATAATCAGAAAAAATGACATCCGGAACCCAGTCATCCTCTAACGCTTGTAAACTTTCCACCAAATCGAGCGCCACGCGCGTATCGCATCCCCAGCGAGAAAGCAGGTTCTCCATGCCAACCAGAATATCCGGCTCGTTATCGACGCATAAAATTCTCAGATGACATAATTCAGATTGAGGGCTTGCTGCGGCCTGAACAGGATGCGGCTGAACATAATCCGCCTTATCCAACGTGATGGAAAATACGCTGCCTTTGCCAAACCAAGAACGCATCGAAATTTCATGCCCAAGCACTTGGGCAATGCCTTTAGAAATCGCCAGACCAAGCCCCAAGCCTTGATCGGAACGCACCTGCGTACCGCGGTTAAATTCTTCAAAAATCTCTTGCTGCTTTTCCTCTTCAATGCCCACACCGTTATCCCACACATCAATGCGCACGCGCCCTTTCACGCGGCGAACCCCCAAGGCGACCTTGCCATTGGGGTTATAACGAAACGCATTGGTCAGAAAGTTTTGCACCACCCGGCGCAACAGTTTCGGATCAGATTTGACCATTAAAGAAGAGGGGATCATCGAGAACGCGATTCCCTGTTGTTTGGCCAGAGCACTGAATTCAGCATTCAAATTCGACAACACATCATTAACCGCAAAGCCATGTTGATTCACTTCAAGCTTGCCAGATTCGAGACGAGAAATATCCAGCAGATCACCAATCAAATCTTCAGCAGCGCCGAGTGCACTTTCAATATGTGCCGATAACCGTTTCGTTTCATTGTCTTTCGCGACTTCAGAAAGAGAAGAAGCAAACAGTCGCGCTGCATTCAGCGGCTGCATCAAGTCATGACTCACCGCAGCCAAGAAACGTGATTTAGATTTGGACTCCAAATCTGAGCGCTGAGTTGCTGCCACTAGCTGTTTATTAAGTTGCTCCAGCTCCCGCGTCCGCAGTCGTACTCTTTCTTCCAGTGTCTCGTTAGCGTCTTTCAACGCTTGTTCTGCATTACGAAACACGGTGATATCGGTAAAGCTCATGACAAAGCCCCCACCCGGCATTGGGTTGCCCTGCACTTCAATCACTCGTCCATCGGGACGCACTCTCGAAGAGGTATGTCGCGAGCCTTGCTCTAAGTAATGGACCCGGCGACGCACGTGATCATCAGGGTCACCAGGACCACACAAACCTTGCTCCGCATTATGCCGAATCACGTCCGCTATCGGTCGCCCAACTTGGATCAAACCAGGCGGAAATTCAAATAACTCTAAGTAGCGTTGGTTCCACGCTACCAAGCGTAATTGTTTATCGACGACCGCAATACCTTGACCAATATGCTCGATCGCACCTTGGAGCAATCCACGGCTAAAATCGTACAGTTCAGAGGCTTCATCGACGATGGTCGCGACCTCTTCCAACTGCATGTTTCTTCCTTGCAATGCGGAAGTGAGTACTAACTTAGCAGAAGAGGCCCCAAATACCCCGGCGAGCACACGCTCGGTATGCCGAATCAAGGAAGATGGCGCTTGCTGATTAGGCATCAACTCTTCTCTCTGCTGACTCCAGTAAGCTTGAAACGCTGCCTTCACTCGCGTTCGCCCCACAAAGCGCGATGCCAGCATTTCTAATTCTGCCACCGTCACTCGACTCTGATAAAGGCTCATGTTTTCGCTTTCAGGGAGCGGGGTTCCAACAAAGGAAGCCGATTGTAAGCGCTCACTTAGGCTTGGCTTGGTTGCCATCGACACCACCAAAAAACACACAGCATTGGCGACGACACTGAGGATCATCCCCCAATCTGAAATCGCCACGTCAAAGCGCGTGAATACATCTGGTGGCGTGATTAACCAAATCAAAAGGTTATTGCTGGCATCCCCCGCAAGCATGTCGGTTTGGCTCATTAACGTGACTAACCAAATCGTGAAGCCAACCGCGAGCCCAACGTATACCCCTTTCTTATTACCCCGACGCCAATACATGCCACCAATCAACGCTGGCGCGAACTGGGTAATAGCAGCAAACGAGAGAAACCCTATCGCCGAGAGTGAATGAATCGTATCTAACGCTTGATAAAAGCCCCACGCGCCAATCAACAAGATCAAAATCAGCGCGCGGCGGATACGCAACAACAATTCAGAAAAGTGATGATGGTTGCGCTGAGTTAGGCGCATACGACGCAGCAAAAGTGGCATGACCAAGTCATTCGACACCATGATCGCGAGTGCAATCGTGGATACGATCACCATCCCACTCGCGGCCGATGTGCCGCCTAAAAACGCCAGCAAGGCGATTTCACTGGCACCCACCGCCATCGGCACACTGATCACATAAGTATCTGGCGCCGTGCCGCTTAACAGACCTTGCCCTACCCACGCGATGGGTAAAACGAAAATGCCCATCAGGATCAGATAAATAGGAAACAACCAGCGCGCGGTATGCAAATCTTGCGCACGTTCGTTTTCGACAACCATGGTGTGGAACTGGCGTGGCAAACAGACAATCGCCAACATGGTCAGTACGGTATGAATCAGTAAGGTCGGCACGTTAGGAGATTGATAGGTCTGCGCCGCCACGTTCATTAAGCTGAAGTTATCGGTATTCATCGCTAACCACACAATGAAAATCCCGACCACCAGAAATGCCAACAGCTTGATGATCGATTCAAACGCAATCGCCATCATCATTCCTCGGTGATGTTCAGTATTATCAATATGGCGAGTCCCGAACAACATGGTAAAAATCGCCAGCGCGACAACCACAAACCAAGACACACTGTCGTTTTGATATCCAAAATCGCTGGCTAGCTCAGGGGCTATGATTTCTAATCCCATCGTAATACCACGCAGCTGCAACGCGATGTAAGGCAGGATACCGACAACGGCAATAAGGGTGACGATCACAGCCAACCCTTGGGATTTGCCGTAACGCGCACCGATAAAGTCAGCAATGGAGGTGATGTGCTCTCGTTTAGCAATCAAGATAAGCCGAGCCAGAACGCGCCAACCAATGGTGAAGACCAAGATTGGCGCAATATAGATGGGCAAGAAGGACCAAGGGTTATTGCTGGCCTGCCCGACCGTGCCGTAGAAAGTCCACGAGGTACAGTAGACCGCAATGGAAAGGCTATAAATCCACGGCCGCCAACGCGCTAACCATTTTTTCTGAATGTCGCCGTACCACGCGATGATAAATAAGGCCCCCAAATACGCCAAAGAAACGGGAACCACCAGCCATCCTTGCATTCGATATCCTTTCTTACAGAAATAAAAAACCTCTCCACCGGGAGAGGTTTTATTTAACACTGCTTTCACAATGGTGACAAAGCTTAGTTTTTAACCTTTGTCACAGAAGTCTAATTCTGTGTTTCAAGAGACTTGTCAGAGACATCAACCACATGAGGCTCTTGCGGGTCCAGCTTGATGAACAACGCCAACAATCCCATCGCGGCCATGCCCCAGAACACAAGCGCTCCCCAATGCTCATAACCCCAGCCGCTGAGCACTGTCATTAACGCGATAAAGGCCCCTAGTGGAATCGCGTTATACAACGCTTGCAGCGCCACCATTTTATTTTCTTCCGAGTATTGGATGTATTGGATGGCAGCGATGTGCGCCGTCGCAAACGTCACACCATGCAATAACTGAACAACCACAAGCGCAACAATTGATGTGGTCGATGCGGTGATGCCCCAACGCATCATCACGCCAAAAGCCGCAACAAGGAATAGGGCGCGCAATGTCCAACCGACGAACAAGCGCTTACTCAACGCAAATATCGCCACCTCGGCCGCCACACCTAAGCTCCACAAATACCCAATCACATCTTCTGAGTGACCTGCCGCTTTCCAGTGAATGGCACTAAAACCGTAATACGCAGCATGACTGCCCTGAATCAATGACACTAACACTAAGAACTTAACAACGGGTTTATCGGTCAAAAGTGCAGTCAATTTGGGACGTTCAGCACTTTTCCCACCAAGGGTGACGGGCATGGGGTTGGTCGCCCGCATCACAAACAGTAACGAAACGAAAACCCCCACCATCGCGGTGTACAGAATCATATCAGAGCCAAACTCGGCCACCAGATAACCCACGACGGTCGATCCTGCGATAAAGGCTATCGACCCCCATAGCCGTGTGCGCCCATAGTCGAGCATTTTCAAACGCGCATAGTAGTTTGCCATTGCATCAGATAACGGCACAATCGGTCCACAGCAAAGGTTAAACAACACCGTGGCTAACGCCATCAACCAAAAACTGCCCCCTGTAAAAAAGTGAAATCCAACAAAAAGGAGGGCAGCAAAGCTCAACCAACGTAAAGCCGGCATAAGGTGCTCAACTTTATGAACTCGCGGGGTGATAACGATATTGGCCACACAACGCGTCGCCAGACCTAACCCGACCAACAGGCCGATGTCTGTCGAGGAGACCCCCTGTTCTTTAAACCATAACGACCAGAATGGCAGGTACACGCCATACGCAAAAAAGAATCCGAGAAAGTACTGGGAAATCCAGCCATACGGAGAAGGTTTCAACATTTCTAATATCCTAAAATGGGAACATCAACGTTCGAATCATGAATTATGGATCGCTATGCGTATTAGAAAAAGGGAAGAATAGACAACTTATCATTTCCTCGATGGGAGACCAATATTGCGACATTCAGTCTCTTGCAGCGAAATCAGCCTGATTAGACCAAAGTCGTCTGGCTTCCGAGAGGAAATTTGTCAGACTTAGAATGTGTTCCTTACACTACTGGTGCTCTCATGCCTGACAAATTTAACATGCAGTCTCCACCGTTCGACCGTTTGACCGAGGCGCAGCAAGCGCGACTTCGCTCGTCCCTTGATGTGGCCTACTATCGAGCTCGAGATGTCATTTTGTCTTGTGGGCAAACCAATTCACACCTGCATATTCTCATAAAAGGTGCGGTTGAAGAACGTTCAGAAGATCAACAAGAAGTGTTCGCGCATTACGCCAATGACGATATGTTCGATGTACGCTCGCTGTTTGAAGACAACATCCGCCATCAATATATTGCGCTTGAAGACACACTTTCTTACTTGTTACCCAAAGAAACCTTCCTCGAACTTTACAACCAGAATGGTCAATTCGCGGCCTATTTCGATAACAACTTATCAAAACGACAAGAACTCATCGAAGCCGCGCACCAACAACAGAACTTGGCGGAGTTTATTCTGACCAAAGTTGATAGCAGCATTTACCACCCACCAATGCTCCTTACTCCAGAAACGCCGATAAACGAGGTGACACAAACCCTTAAAAAGAAAGGGATTGATGCCGCACTGGTCGAACTCAATCTAGACGACCCGCGCGTTGAGCAATCACCGTCGGCCCATCCTTACGCCATTGTGACTCGAACCAATATGCTTCACTCCGTCATGTTAGATGGCTGTGCGCTAGACACGCCTGTGGGTGACATCGCCACGTTTCCGGTTTACCACGTAGAGGAAGGCGACTTTTTGTTTAATGCCATGATCACCATGACTCGCAATCGAATGAAGCGACTGATGGTGTGTGATGGCAACCAAGCCGTCGGCATGCTGGATATGACTCAAATACTCAGTGCGTTCTCGACCCACTCTCACGTGTTAACGCTCAGTATTGCCAGAGCCAGCAGCGTCGAAGAGCTCGCGCTGGCGGCTAACCGACAACGTCAATTAGTCGAAAGCTTATTGAAAAATGGCATTCGAACCCGCTTTATCATGGAACTGATTTCTGCGGTGAATGAACAAATTATTGAGAAAGCGTTCGAGTTGGTGGTTCCTCCTGCTATGCATGACCATTGCTGCTTAATCGTGCTCGGCTCTGAAGGGCGTGGAGAACAAATCCTCAAAACCGACCAAGACAATGCCCTCATACTTCAAGATGGGGTGGAATGGCCACAATGCGAGCCAGTGATGCAATCTTTCACACACACTTTACAGCAACTCGGCTATCCACTCTGTCCGGGCAACGTGATGGTCAACAACCCTAAATGGGTCAACACCCAACAAGCATGGCTCAACACCTTAGATGCTTGGATTAGTAAAGCCGAGCCAGAACAGATCATGGATTTGGCGATTTTTAGCGACGCGCATGCGGTGGCGGGGAATCGTGAACTGCTCACCCCAATCGCCACGCACCTTCGAGACTCCATGAAAGGCCGCATGTTAATCTTGTCTGATTTTACTCGTCCAGCATTACAATTTTCAGTGCCCCTTACCCTGTTTGGTAACGTAAAAAGTGCCAAAGGTGGACTCGATATTAAGCGGGGCGGTATTTTCCCGATTGTACATGGAATTCGCACCCTCTCTTTGGAATACGCCATTGAAGAAAAGAACACCTTTGAGCGCATCGAAGCACTAAGGAAAAAACGCATCTTAGAGTCAGAAACTGCGGATAACCTTAATGAAGCCCTGAAACTGTTCTTCAAAATCCGTCTCAGTCAGCAGCTTAAAAAACAAGAAGCGCTGAATAATATCGATATCAAACCACTCGATAGAACCGAACGTGATTTACTGCGCCATAGCTTGCATGTGGTGAAGAAATTTAAGCAATTCTTAGGTTTTCATTATCAAATTCGTGATTAAGAGTGTTTTGAATAAGTCAGACATAAGGCGTCAGCGATGAACTGGTTACAACGCAAATATTGGCACTACAAACTGAAAGGCTCGCCTTATCAGTCATTGTTTTGTACCCCGTGCAAAACTGAATTCGTCTCTCTTGACTGTGAAACCACCAGCCTTGATCCCAATCGCGCCGAGTTGGTGACCATTGCGGCAACGAAGATCATCGATAACCGCATCATCACCAGTCAGCCGTTTGAAGTGCGATTACGTGCGCCGCAATCGCTCGATTCAGGATCGGTAAAAATTCATAAAATTCGCCATCAAGACCTCGTCGATGGGATCAGCGAAAAACAAGCGCTGCTTAAGCTGCTCGACTTTATCGGCCACCGCCCTCTTGTCGGCTATCACATTCGTTACGATAAAAAGATCTTAGATCTGGCGTGTCTAAGGCAACTCGGATTTCCACTGCCAAACCCACTCATTGAAGTCAGCCAGATTTATCATGACAAGCTGGAGCGACATTTGCCCAATGCGTACTTCGACTTAAGTCTGGATGCCATTTGTAAACATCTTGAGCTACCGATCCAAGATAAGCACGATGCATTGCAAGATGCGATTTCAGCCGCATTAGTCTTTGTCCGCTTAACCAAAGGTGATTTACCGAACCTCACCGCGCCGTATCCTTAAACCAGTTGACCTGGCTCCCAGAATCACCTCTGTTTCCGCTATTTCCCTGCACTCTGCTCACTCTCATCCTAAAGTCTAATTGTAGAAATACGCGCGGTGACTGACAGTTATAGGCACAACAGCGCCGTGTTGGTCACGGCACGTCTTAAGAACCCAAAACAGCCCTACAAAAATGCATACTCAAAATCTATCTAGATTGGTGTAAGGCCGAAAAATAAAGGCACAAGGAGAGAAGCCATGAGCGAAGCCCACGTTTATCCGGTAAAAGAAAATATTAAAACTCATACCCATGCGGATAATGACACTTACTTAGCCATGTATCAGCAGTCGGTCACCGATCCAGAGGGCTTCTGGAACGAACACGGCAAAATTGTTGATTGGATCAAACCTTTCACCAAAGTAAAAAGCACCTCTTTCGACACTGGCCATGTCGACATTCGTTGGTTTGAAGATGGCACACTGAACGTCTCTGCCAACTGCATTGACCGTCACTTAGCAGAACACGGTGATGACGTGGCAATTATCTGGGAAGGCGATGATCCAACCGACGACAAAACACTCACGTTTAACCAGCTTCACAAAGAAGTATGTAAGTTCTCCAACGCATTGAAAGAGCAAGGTGTGCGCAAAGGCGACGTGGTGTGTTTGTATATGCCAATGGTACCCGAAGCGGCTGTCGCCATGCTCGCTTGTACTCGTATTGGTGCGGTTCACACGGTTGTTTTTGGCGGTTTCTCACCAGAAGCACTATCTGGCCGTATCATCGACTCCGATGCTAAAGTGGTGATCACGGCTGATGAAGGCGTACGTGGTGGACGCGCTGTGCCACTAAAAAAGAACGTAGATGAAGCCCTAACCAACCCAAACGTAAAAACCATCGACAAGGTTATCGTATTTAAACGCACTGGTGGCGATGTTGAATGGCATGATCATCGCGACGTTTGGTGGCATGAGGCAACCGCCAAAGTCTCTGACGTTTGTCCACCAGAAGAGATGAAAGCCGAAGACCCACTGTTCATTCTTTATACTTCCGGTTCAACTGGTAAGCCGAAAGGCGTACTGCACACGACTGGTGGTTACCTCGTCTACGCCACGATGACTTTTAAATATGTGTTCGACTATCAGCCAGGTGAAACCTTCTGGTGTACCGCCGATGTAGGTTGGATCACTGGCCATACCTATCTGATTTACGGACCACTCGCGAATGGGGCAAAAACCATCTTGTTCGAAGGGGTGCCAAACTACCCAAATACTAATCGCATGAGTGAAGTGGTTGATAAGCATCAAGTTAACATTCTGTATACCGCACCAACGGCAATTCGTGCGCTAATGGCAAAAGGTAATGAAGCGGTTGCAGGAACGTCTCGAACTAGCCTGCGGATCATGGGTTCAGTAGGTGAACCTATTAACCCAGAAGCATGGGAGTGGTACTACAAAACGATTGGTAATGAGAACTCTCCGATCGTCGATACTTGGTGGCAAACGGAGACAGGCGGCATTTTGATAGCCCCACTACCTGGCGCCACGGACCTAAAACCAGGTTCTGCAACCCGTCCATTCTTCGGTGTACAACCGGCGCTTGTCGACAACATGGGTAACATCATTGAAGAAACCGTCGCAGAAGGTAACTTGGTGATTCTCGATTCTTGGCCCGGCCAAATGCGTACGATTTATGGCGACCACGAGCGCTTCGAACAAACTTATTTCTCAACCTTCAAGGGTATGTACTTCACCAGTGATGGTGCGCGTCGTGACGAAGATGGCTACTACTGGATCACTGGTCGTGTCGATGACGTGTTGAATGTTTCTGGCCACCGAATGGGGACCGCAGAGATCGAGTCGGCTTTGGTCGCACACCATAAGATTGCAGAAGCCGCGATTGTCGGTATTCCTCACGATATTAAAGGCCAAGCGATCTACGCTTACATCACACTCAACGATGGCGAATTCCCATCCGCAGAGCTGCACAAAGAAGTCAAAGATTGGGTGCGTAAAGAAATTGGCCCAATTGCCACACCTGACGTGCTGCACTGGACGGATTCCTTACCGAAGACTCGCTCTGGTAAAATCATGCGTCGCATCCTACGTAAGATTGCGACAGGCGACACCAGCAACTTGGGTGATACCTCAACCCTCGCAGACCCAGGTGTAGTGGATAAACTCATTGCAGAAAAAGCAGAACTGTTCTAATTTCAACCGACTGTTTTAAAAACATTAAAAACCGCCATCACTTATGGCGGTTTTTTTTGCTTATGCGTTCAAATTGCCATAAAAAATACTGGGTTGTTATATGGTTTTTGTTAACTTGGTTACAGAAACGAGGAAGGCCACTAGGTGATTAGACCAGTAAATTGCTGCTAATTGCTGTGAATTAGCTATAATCTTGGTCGATTTTTAAAAAACTGTTCGATTTTAACAAAAAAATCGTGCTGAATTATCGTATATTTGGGAATATACACGCTTCACTCACGATAAGGGAAGATAGCCACATAATGTCTGCCAAGTTACGGATTCTTGTCCTAAACGGACCAAATATTAACCTATTAGGCCTGCGCGAACCGACGCACTATGGAAACAATACCTTAGTGCAAGTGGTGGGGGCTCTTACGGAGCAAGCTCACAACGCTGGGGTAGAGCTTGAACACCTGCAATCCAATCGTGAGTACGAACTGATTGAAGCCATTCATGCTGCATACGGTAAGGTTGACTTTATCATCATCAACCCAGCCGCTTTCACTCATACCAGTGTGGCGCTGCGAGATGCATTACTTGGCGTGGCCATCCCATTTATTGAAGTGCACCTATCAAACGTTCACGCACGTGAACCATTTCGCCATCACTCTTATCTGTCTGATAAAGCAGAAGGCGTAATTTGCGGTTTAGGCGCACAAGGTTATGAATTCGCTCTGTCTGCAGCGATTACCAAGCTACAGACGAAGTAACCCTAACACTCTGCAACCTCTAGGGGTTGTCTTAATCACAAGATAAAAGAGAAAGAAAAGATGGATATTCGTAAAATCAAGAAGCTAATTGAATTAGTTGAAGAGTCTGGCATTGCTGAGCTAGAGATTTCTGAAGGTGAAGAATCCGTACGCATCAGTCGTCACGGCACAGCACCAGCTCCAGCACCCATTCACTACGCTCCAGCTCCAGTAGCGGCACCTGCACCTGTTGCAGCTCCAGTAGCCGAAGCGCCTGTGGCAGCAGAAGCACCAGCGGCGCCTACAGGTCACCAAGTTCTGTCTCCAATGGTTGGTACTTTCTACCGCTCTCCAAGCCCTGAGTCGAAGTCATTCATCGAGGTGGGTCAGAAAGTCAGTGCTGGTGATACTCTATGTATCGTTGAAGCAATGAAAATGATGAACCAAATTGAAGCGGACAAATCTGGCGTTGTAACAGCAATCCTTGCTGAAGACGGCCAACCAGTTGAATTCGATCAACCTCTTGTTGTAATCGAATAAGCGAGGCTTGCCTTATGCTAGATAAAATAGTCATCGCGAACCGAGGTGAAATTGCACTTCGTATTCTTCGCGCCTGTAAAGAGTTAGGTATTAAGACTGTCGCTGTTCACTCAACCGCTGACCGTGACCTTAAGCATGTCCTACTTGCCGATGAGACCGTATGTATCGGTCCTGCTCGTGGTATCGACAGCTACCTAAATATCCCACGTATTATTTCTGCGGCAGAAGTCACCGGCGCCGTTGCGATTCACCCTGGTTACGGTTTCCTGTCTGAGAATGCAGACTTCGCAGAACAAGTTGAGCGCAGTGGCTTCATTTTTGTTGGCCCTAAAGCGGAAACGATCCGCATGATGGGCGACAAAGTGTCCGCGATCAATGCCATGAAAAAGGCGGGCGTGCCTTGTGTTCCTGGCTCTGATGGCCCTCTAGACGACGATGAAGATAAAAACAAAGCGTTTGCTAAACGCATTGGTTACCCAGTCATCATCAAAGCATCTGGCGGCGGTGGTGGCCGTGGTATGCGTGTGGTCCGTTCAGAGAAAGAACTGATCCAAGCTATCGCCATGACCCGAGCGGAAGCAAAATCAGCCTTCAATAACGATGTGGTTTATATGGAGAAATTCCTAGAAAACCCTCGTCACGTTGAGGTGCAAGTGATCGCTGACGGTCAAGGTGGTGCTATCCATCTTGGTGAACGTGACTGTTCGATGCAGCGTCGTCACCAGAAAGTTGTGGAAGAAGCGCCAGCACCAGGCATCACTGAAGAGATGCGTAAGTACATCGGTGAACGTTGTACTCGTGCGTGCGTCGAGATTGGTTACCGCGGTGCAGGTACGTTCGAATTCCTATACGAAAATGGAGAGTTCTATTTCATCGAAATGAACACTCGTATTCAGGTAGAGCACCCAGTGACAGAAATGGTAACGGGCATCGATCTTATCAAAGAGCAACTGCGCGTTGCTGCAGGTCAGCCGCTGTCATTTACTCAAGATGCCATTAAGATCCGTGGCCACGCGATTGAGTGTCGTATTAACGCTGAAGACCCAGAGCGCTTCCTGCCTTCTCCAGGAAAGATCGAACGTTTCCACGCCCCTGGCGGCATGGGCGTTCGCTGGGAATCGCACATTTACTCTGGCTACACAGTACCACCTCATTACGATTCAATGATTGGTAAGTTGATCACTTACGGTGAAAACCGTGATGTTGCGATTGCGCGTATGAAGAATGCCCTTGGTGAGATGATCATCGAAGGTATCAAAACGAACATACCGCTTCAGTTCGCGATTATGAATGATGAGAGCTTCCAGCATGGTGGCGCAAACATTCATTACCTAGAGAAGAAGCTCGGCCTACAATAAGCGGTGTTAACCTCATAAAAATGCCCACATTGGTGGGCATTTTTGTTTTGTACACTGTCTATACTGAAACAATTCATGGAGTTCTGGTAAACTCTGCCCTACTTCATTCACTTTGAGATAAAAAAATCAATGCCTTGGATTCAAATCAAACTCAACGCGACCAATGAAAACGCTGAACAAATCGGCGACATGCTAATGGAAGAGACTGGTGCGCTGTCTGTGACGTTCCTAGACGCGCAGGATACACCTGTATTCGAACCTCTACCTGGCGAAACTCGCTTATGGGGCGATACTGATATTCTGGCACTGTATGACGCAGAAGCGGACACCAACTTCATCATCGACCAAATCAAAGCAAGTAACATGCTTGCCGACAATTTTGCTTACAAAGTTGAACAACTCGAAGACAAAGACTGGGAACGTGAGTGGATGGAAAACTTCCACCCCATGAAGTTTGGTGAGCGTTTATGGATTTGCCCAAGCTGGCGTGACATTCCTGAACCCGACGCGGTTAACGTAATGCTTGACCCTGGCTTGGCATTTGGTACTGGTACTCACCCAACCACGGCACTCTGCCTTGAATGGCTAGAAACGCTGGATCTCTCTGGTAAAACCGTTATCGACTTTGGCTGTGGCTCAGGCATCCTAGCGATCGCTGCGATCAAGCTTGGGGCAGAAAAAGTAGTCGGGATCGACATCGATCCTCAGGCACTACAAGCTTCTCGCGACAACGCTGAACGTAACGGCGTTGCAGACAAGCTAGAAGTTTACCTACCGCAAAATCAACCACAAGGCCTGATTGCTGACGTGGTAGTCGCCAATATTTTGGCAGGCCCCCTACGCGAATTGGCCCCTGTCATCAAAGGTCTAGTTAAGCCAAATGGCGACCTAGCCATGTCCGGCGTATTAGATACTCAAGCCAAAGATGTTGCGAATTATTACCGTGACGAACTTCATCTTGACCCTATTATTGAGCAAAGTGAGTGGTGTCGCATCTCTGGTCGTAAGCAAGGCTAAATAAGGTTTTTAAAGTTAATCGCTTGAAATTCATACAATTTACAAAACAATTTGTAAATGCTCAAATATTAGTCTTTTCACGCAGTGAAAAAATGCGTAAAATGCGCGCCCTTGCTAGTACAGAACTGTGATGACGTTTTGAAAATCGGAAACTATCAACTTAAGAACAATCTAATCGTAGCCCCTATGGCTGGTGTAACGGATAGACCGTTCCGCGAGTTGTGTCTTCGGTATGGTGCGGGAATGGCCGTCAGTGAAATGATGTCTGCCAACCCAAAACTATGGAAAACGTCGAAGTCGAAACAGCGCATGGTACACGAGGGCGAATCGGGCATTCGCTCTGTACAGATTGCCGGTTCCGATCCACAGCTTATGGCGGACGCGGCTCAATTCAGTGTTGAAAACGGTGCGCAAATCATCGATATCAACATGGGCTGCCCGGCAAAGAAAGTGAACAAGAAGCTGGCGGGCTCTGCTCTGCTTCAATACCCAGACATTATCGAAGAGATTTTGAAAGCGGTCGTGAATGCAGTAAACGTTCCTGTAACGTTGAAGACTCGAACTGGCTGGGACACAGAAAACAAAAACTGCGTCCAAATCGCTAAATTAGCCGAAGACTGCGGCATACAAGCTTTCGCTCTGCATGGCAGAACAAAAGTCTGTATGTACAAAGGTGAGGCCGAATATGACAGCATTAAAGCGGTAAAAGAGGCTATATCCATTCCGGTTATCGCGAACGGTGATATCGATAGTCCGGAGAAAGCCAAGTTTGTACTGGAGTATACCGGTGTGGACGCTTTAATGATTGGACGTCCCGCCCAGGGTCGTCCTTGGATTTTCCAGGAAATCCATCACTATTTGGAAAACGGCACCGCAATGGATGAACTTCCAAAACGGGAAGTGAAAGCCATTATGCTTGGTCATGTGAATGCTCTGCATGCATTTTATGGAGAGTACTTAGGGCCGCGTATCGCGCGCAAGCACGTAGGGTGGTACCTAAAGGAACATGAGCAGGCCAGTGAGTTTCGCCGTACCTTCAATGCACTCGATGCAGCTCCGCTGCAAATTGAGGCGCTAGAAGGTTATTTTGATAACGTTGCATCATAATTAAGAGAAGAGCTAGACCGAATATGTTCGAACAAAATCTGACTTCAGAAGCATTAACAGTAACTACAGTAACGTCACAAGACCAGATTACTCAAAAACCTTTACGTGACTCTGTTAAGGCGTCTCTTAAAAACTACCTTGCTCAACTTAATGGCCAGGAAGTAACTGAACTATACGAATTAGTTCTAGCTGAAGTTGAACAGCCATTACTAGATACCATCATGCAATACACTCGCGGCAACCAAACTCGCGCAGCAACAATGATGGGTATCAACCGCGGTACTCTTCGCAAAAAACTTAAGAAATACGGCATGAACTAAGACCGAATTTCAGAAGTATTTGGAACAAGCCGTTACCTTTTAAAGTAACGGCTTTTTCTTTATCTACAGGATCCCTCAGCGCCCACTTTGCAAAATAACGGACTCGCTTGAGATAGCGATAACAAAGATGCCCCCCTCTACCACGCCCTACCCAGTAAGCTGGGCACTGACCTAAATACATAGTTAAAATCGCCCTAAAGACACAGGAGTCTCAAATACCTCCATCACAGTAGTAGTTCACTGACTGATACAAACCTAAATTACAATCACCATCGAATTAAGGTTTTTATTAAGTGAGATTCGCTTTGTAACCGAGATTCCGCAGCCAATTTAGGAATAAACCGCTTCATACAGTACGCCAAGAAGCTTAAGCAGCCGAGTCTGATGCTCCTGAACACCCGTGATGAAGCTTTGACCGCCAAATTCGAGTGTGTCGATACCTTCGAATTTTAAGAATACCCAATGTGCCGTCGGTTTGGTTGTCGTCTTGTTCTTTACCATGCTAGGAAAGAATTCCTCGGTCTTAGTGAGACTCTCTCGGATTTTGTGCTCTAAGCTTGCGTAAACGAGTAGGCTAAGCGTCATGATCATCAGCAATGCCTCGGTTCGCTGAGGTTTCTTCAGGAAAATTGATGATGTTAGGAACTCAGGGCTCTTCAAGAAGCGAAATCCGCGCTCTACCTTTTGCTGAGACTTGTAATGCTCAAGTAGCGCAGCCATTGTTAGATCGGCGTAGTCAGTATCGTTGGTGGCGAGAATAAACATACCTACTTTAAGCTTGGCCATTTTCACTTTTTCTAGATCGGTATAAGGCGTAGCATCTATCAAATAGTGGTATCCCGTTGGCTCTGCGTCTTTTCTTCGGCCGATCGCGACCTGAATAGATTGGCTCTTTAACGATGGTTGGTTGCGCAAAGCCAAGCAAATAACACTGGCTAGCGAAGTCGCTCATTGCTTGCTCGGCATCCACTGCGCAAGCAAACTTCTTTTTCATTAGTTGTCCCAGTGCTTTCAGCTCTTTGGTGATATTTTTGTCTAAGTTCTTATAGAGCGTTGCTTCTTCTCGCTTGGTTGCTTGTTCACTATGAACCAACAGCCACTTCTGAGATACCGAGCCATAGTCAGCATCAACCCAGCAACCCGAGTAGCCATTGCCGATACGGTTCAACTGCTCTGGCTCAAGGTTCATGAAGGCTTCTTTGGCTGACTTAATGGTCATTGGAACACGCGTAATAAACTTCTGTTGTTGCTCATCCAGTGAACGAATGCTTTCCTCGGTGTATAGAGCGGCATCAGCGATGAAGTAGCGACTGTTTTGAGCTGCCTTTAGGCAATGAATATGCCGTTTAGTGACCTCTGAAAATGCCTTAGCATCATTGGTGTTGCCACTGAGCGCTTGCATGTAAACAGGTAGGCCTGCTTGGTTTTCACAAATCAACTCAAGGACCACTTGATTTAGCTCTGGACGGTGGTCTCGGCTGTAGCCTTTTATCAGTTTGATGGCATTAAGATCTTCGTCTTGGGCGTATTCACCATCGACATGAAAACTCGGTGATATCCAAGGTGGACAGAGTCTGCTTTAAGCCCAAGCTTATCAACGACATGCTCTGCAATCGCTTGATAAAGTGCGGACACATCAGCTTCATATAAAGCATCTAACGTACGTCCGAGTACATCGTCAGTTAAATGGTGCGTTCAATGTCTTTAGCGAGCAACTTGGCAACAGGCTTCGTCTCGAAGAAGTCAGAGAACATATGCAGCGTTCTACTGTGAAAGCCAAGACCATTAAGAATCATTGCTAAGACTGCATCGCCGTGTGAGACGTTGTGATCCGAGTACTTGGGAATGATGTGATCAATAATGCCTGGTAAATCGACTTCATGACAGAAAGCAGCGATTAACCCTAAGTGGTCTAGGCGTTTAATGACAGGTTGAGCAGCAGACATAATAAGTGACCATTAAATAACAGTAATAGATCAAAACTGGGGATCGCGGTCAAGATGTCTGTCGCACTAACAGTTGTAAACGATCACTGGATCACATTATTTTAATTCTGAAATTGGCTGCGGAATGACGGTTGTAAAACCTCAACAATATCGACTTTAAAAGCTCGACAGCCAAA